>CP070658.1:0-4263 GCA_020355105.1 Candidatus Thorarchaeota archaeon
TGAAGTCCTCAGACCAGCTACCGTCCGCCTGGACAAGTGTGGGGAAGGCCAAGATGATGCACATTCCGACGGCAATCGTAATTGCTCTCAGTCTTTTCTCTTTCATTCTCTCCTCTCCTACTAGTTATGCAAGGTTTGCAGAGACAGGGCCCGTTTCGCCCCCGGCTATAATTGAAACACTCGTGTAGGTCGTGCCATAATCAGATGTCTTCATAGGGCCTTCTGTCGGCCACTTACCACTCGGAATAACAGTGATGCCTCTAGTGTACGAAAACATTCGATACCCAGTACCAAAGCTTCCACTGGTTTCGGGGGGTAGGGTGACGTCGACATCGACGATGTACCCCTCAAGAGTGATGGTTATGTTGTCAGCGATGTTAGCTTCATCGGTCATCTGAAAATCAATGCTACCGCGAGTCACCGTTATGGTCACGTTGCCGATGTGGGCGTTGGCATCCACAATCATATTGACGGCAACATCGCCGGAGCCGTAGACGGAGATTGTGTAGTTGTAACCACTTCCCAGTACGACATTGGCGTATGCAGCTCCGAAGTATAGGCAATAGCCATCCAGCAAATTGCCGCTTTGGTTAACTCCACCGGGGTGCGGACTCCACTCGTACATGCTCTGCCAGAAGACCAAGTCGGTGTCGTCGACGAAGTTGATATCGAGCCGGCCTTCAAGTATATCTATAGAAAGATTCACGTTATTGCTGAGCGCATTTCCATAGAGTGCTACCAGTTCACGCCTGGAATCCCATTCGCGCTCTAATTCATATTTCACAGCTTGTCCATAACCGCCCACTATCAAAGAAACTACGAGGAGTACAGCGATGAAGCCGACCGTAGCTTTCACGGGAAAGCTCTCCTCTGGTCCGAATTTCATTTCCCCTCCACCCTGCAGTTTCCCTCTTGATTTCCTTGGCAGATGTGGACACACAGCAGTGCGAGGATTCAGCCTGGTTCCGATTCTTCCATCCATCCGAGTCGCCTCATTACGGTGTCAAACAGGTGGGTTCCGAGTTCCGTGGGCGGCATGTCCTCTGGAAAAGAGATCTCCCACTCAATGGCAAGTTGTCTAAGCGTCTTTTCGCATTGTGGTCGATCGCTGCAGTCACCACAATCCCCCTTGTGAGTGAACCACGCCTGAACACCAATTGCGGGCGAGTAGATGACGTAGGTGTCTGTCTGATACGTTGGGCAATAGCCTACTGCGATGCCGTACTTGCCGCTCAGGTGTTTCACCCTGACTCGGTTCACAGAGGCCGCATGTTTCAGCAGATTCTCAATACGTTTCTCAGCCATCCGCTGTGCTTTGCTCACAAACTGACGCGAAACATCCAGTTCCCTGGCAATGTCAGATGGCCTCAATTTCTGTCGTCGTTTTAACCAGATCAGTCCTTGTTGCGGTGTTGGATATCGAAGACTGGTGAACGTAGAACGTTCCTCCTGAAGTACAAGTGTCAACCTGTTTATGGAAACAAATGTTCTATCAAGTATATAAGTTAACCGGTTTTTGGAAATTCTGTCTGTGTTCCCTCTTGAAACGCATGCGTACAGCAAATTGCGCCGGTGAAATAGTCCCGGGTGAACTACTTCTCTGTGCAGTTGACAGTACCATCATCCAGAACACGAGCCACGTTCCAGCTGTAGCTCTCTCCGTCTATGGTCCTCTCAATGGATCTTCGGACCTTCCTCAGCGCCTTACGTTGTCTGGTCAGCATATTCATCCTGGATTTCTTCATCCTTCTCCCGGAACCGATCTAGTATCCACCGAAGGCCTTCATAGACTATCTCCAACAGACCGCCCGCTAGAATCAATATTGCTGGCAGGAAGACATAGAATAGGGCGTGTACAAGAGGGTTGTCAGGGTCTGCCGGACGTAGTATGAAGTGATAGAGGACGAGGAAGACGAATCCAACTAGTACGTAGACAATGAGGATTCTCCGAGCTGTTTTCCACCTGCTGGCTACCATCGTGGCCGTCTACCATATCTGTTGCTTGTATTTCTTCGTTGCTACAAATGGGGGAATCTTTGGTTCCTCTGGCAAATCTCGGCCTCCATACGTTGTCTGCCCACTCCACGTTGGGTATCTCAAATCGCTTATCAGTAATGAGAGCCATAGCAAGACATTGCTACTGGAAGAGTTACGATAGAGAGTGGCGTATGTGGTCAAGGTGTTAGGAGAAACCGACTACACCTACCTACGCAGTAGGAGGTCGGCGAACCTCAAGTGGAGCCTTGTATTCCTCACCTTGGCAGTGCTATCCGTTGCGGTTGTGCCAGTGTGGGGCTTCCTCGTGTCGCTAGTGTTTCTTGGCATGGCCTTTGCATTGGGGCGCACCTGCCTATCATATCACAAGGGCATCATAGGGGAGAAGATAGTTGCTGGAACCCTGCGAAGGCTTAGTGATGAGTACTATGTGGTCCACGATGTCAAGTTGGAGCCAGCCTCGGGCAATATTGACCACATCGTGTTCGGACCGAATGGCATCTTCGTCATTGAGACCAAGAACTACTCTGGTCTTGTGAAGTGCTATGGAGACACATGGTATCAGGCGAAGGAGGACTCCAGAGGTGTCGAGATCAAGAGCCCGAGTGTGCAGGTCAAGAACAACGCCAGACAGCTCCACGGTTTTCTTGAAACGAGATTCTCCGGTGGCTACTTTGTGAACCCCCTCTTGGTGTTCACGAGCCGGTTTCTGCGAGTAGAACTAAAGGACTGCAGAGTGCAAGTTGTCAAGGCCAACAAGCTTGTACAGGCGATTGAGGAACACGTTCAAGAACTCAAATACGCAGACTCAGACCTGAACCAAATGGCAGAATCGGTTGCTCGGGTTTCGGCATCACAGACCTCATAGCTTTCTCTGGTGCTCACTGCGCCTCAGAATCCGGCCTCTCAAGCAGCCCATAGATAGAGTCGACTATCGAGTCAACAACAGTGTCCTCCTTCGTCACCAACCCGGCCTCCCACGATGACCCCCCGGTGGAGAGCCCTGTGAGGTTCATGGAGGACACGACAGCCATAGCCCTCTCAAGGGCCTTGGGCACATGTCAATATCGCGATGGTCACAACTTGTTCTATCAACTAACAGCCGGCATTCTGTCCAGAGTCGCAGTTAGTCTTCGCAAATCCTTATGAGCTCAGATGGTGAATAGAGATGTGCCGGTCTGACCACCCAGTCTGGGGAGATGGGTGAACATTATGCACACGCTACTGCAGATAGCTGAGTTCTTTGGGTTGCTCATTTGGCTGTTTGTGATGTTCTCCTGGGTGATAATCATTGTAATCGCTTGGGTGTGGTACTACTACGAGAAGCGTTCTTCCAAGAAACCAAAGAGGCCGAAGGGCTCCCCACCTCTCTTTACAGTCGTGAGCAGACTTCGAGTGGGTTTTGACTCGGTTCATGTCCGTGACAAGATTGAGGCACCGGACAGCCAGCAAGCTGTGAACGAGGCACGTAGGAAGCACCCTAATGCTCTCGATGTTTGGGTTGAAACGGTAGAATAGAAACTGCTGCTCAAGATAATTAAGATTGCATTGACGGAAAGAGAAACCAGAGCGTGAAACTCCACCACTTCCTTCTGCACATGTTTAGCGAGAAAGAGCCCGTGAATCCACATCTATCCTCGTGAAATGAAGGTTCGAAATCCTAGGACTACTGTATGTCGAAAATCATGATGAGATAGTGAACAAGTGGCTAGAACCTACCCCCAACCCGCTGGTGCTGGACGGGTTCAGACAGAGCGGAGTTTTAGAGGTCTTCATAGAACTTCAATAGAAACCAGCGACGAAGCTGGTTACTAGAGGTCGAACTTCACCCACCCTCTACCAGCTATCACAACAGCAATCGTAGCCATGATAAGCCCTACTGTCATAAGACCATAGTCACCAGTGGTGCCCCTTGGTAAGCCCATGCAGTACCTAATAGGAACATCATGACCAGAAGAATCAGTACAACACAATCGGGCTTGACCCCACCCATACTAACACTTGGCATATGCTCCATACTCTGGGGTGCACATCAGGCTTGTCTTTCTCGTTCTCTCTTGGCCAGTATGTTGCAGGCCAATGCTAGAGCCCGTGTTCTTTTGGATGCCCTATGTGTCCGCAATGGATGTCTAATACAAGAATGGCCTACGACGCAATGGAGCACAGACTAGCTCTTGGGTTGTAGGACACAATGTATTACGGAGCCTAGGCTACCTGATACCATTCACTCAGGATTCGGTCCCACTGCGTGTGTTTCTCAGGTTCAAA
>CP070658.1:4363-8561 GCA_020355105.1 Candidatus Thorarchaeota archaeon
CCTGCCCACACGTTGTTGACCAAAATATCGAGTTTGCCTTCACGTTGAGAAATTGTTTCAAAAATGGATCTAATTTCATTCTCGTTTGAATGATCACATTCTATTATGGTGCATTCCCCTCCCACTTTCTCAATCAACTCTTTTGTGCTATCAAGTGTAAGATCATCATATTGCGTCTTTGATCTCCCCTTTCTACTCCTACCTGTGATGTAAACTTTGCATCCTGCCAGAGCCAACTCAATAGCAATTCCTCTTCCTGCGCCCCTACTAGCACCTGTCACAAGTGCGATCTTTCCTTCTAGCAACTGCTTCATCTCCGTATCTACCTTACAGGTTTGTTTCATCTTTTTACGTATTCGGATGCAAAAGTGAGTGAACGCAGGAGAAGTGGCGCTGGGGGCGAGATTTGAACTCGCGAGTGCATAGCACACTGGATTAGCAATCCAGCGCCATACCAGGCTTGGCTACCCCAGCTTGGGTTCCTGCGGACCTCAATTTTCTCTTAAACGTTGTCGTAACAATTGATGATAGAACCAGAAGGTGCAGCGGCCCCGTAGCGTCGATAGTCCTTTTTCTCAGTTCTATCTATCATCTCTACTCACATAGACACTGTGTCATGCATATGAAGAACAGAGCCAATCATGTCACATCTATCACATCAAGAGGGTCTATTGCTTCTATGGTTTCACCCTCCTCTCTCAACCTGACAATTGCCAGTTCGTATGCTTTCAGAACGTCTGCCTTTGTAATGAAGCCAACCATTACATTGGGTATTCTTGGGTCTACTACAACTGCATGCCCCTCGTTTCGTTCCAACATGACATGCAGCACACTGTCCATTGAGCTGTCCGGGCTGATATGTAAGAAGTCTGTACTCATCACATCCTTCACCAGTAATTCACAGTCATCATCCCTTTCGCAGAACAGGTCTTCAGTAATCAGAGTCCCGACTACTAGACCATCAACGTCAACCACCGGGAATTTGGTGTGTTGCGTTTCATCGACAATTCGCAGGACTTGGTCCCTTGTCATTTCCGGATTGAGTGCAGTTGGGTTCTCTGTCATCACTTCAGCAACCTTGGCTTCTTTCAGTGCCCCAATGTAGAATCCTCTTCGTAATCGTACTCCTCTTCTTGACAGTTTGAGAGTATAGATGCTCTCCTCCTCAATTGAAGAGGCAACTAGGAATGAAGTTGATACTGCAATCATCAGCGGAAGAATCATCGAATAGTCGGTTGTCATCTCCATTATGATTACAATACATGTAATGGGAGCTCTCCCCGTGCCCGCAAACAATGCCGCCATGCCAACCACTGCAAAACCCACCGGTTGAGGGACTATTCCTGGAAGAAGAATTGAGAAAGCCGCTCCGAAGGCACCTCCAAGTGCTGTGCCAATGAAAAGGGTGGGAGCGAAGACACCGCCAGATCCACCAGAGCCAAGGGTCATGGACGTAGCTAGCGCTTTTAACAGTCCAAATACAATCAATGCTGCTAAGGATACACTCCCAATTAGGGCAGCGTCCATGAAGGCATAACCTACCCCAATGATAGCGGGGAAGTATGGGTTGCCGTTGAAAATGCCGGCATAAGAGAAGGACCCCTCCATCAATACGACGATCACTGCAAGCAATCCAATCATCAGACCACCAATCACTGGAAGAATGTGCTTTGGAACTTTGAGTCGTTCGTACAAGTCCTCAATGGCATAGAAACCTCTGGTCCAAATCACACTGGCGATGCCAAGCAGAACGCCCAGCATAAGGTATAGTATGAGTTCAAAGTAGTTATTCAAGAACAGAATTGGAGCTTGAAACGATGGTTGCGATCCTAGGAGTGCGTTCGCGAGTGCAGTTGCGACAACAGAGGAGAGTATTACGGGTATGATAGAGAATCCCACTATCCCTCCTGCAATCACCTCAATGCCAAAGAGAGTTCCCCCAAGAGGTGCATTGAAGGTGGCCGCAATGCCTGACGCCACTCCACAAACAACCAGAGTCTTGGTCATTCGCTTGTCAAGCTTCAAGGCGCCTGCAATAGTTGAACCTACACCACTCCCAATTTGAGCGATAGGACCTTCACGGCCGCAAGACCCACCGGAACCAATGCATATCGCAGAAGCCAGACTCTTTAGAAGGGGAACTCTCATGCGTATCCTTCCTCCTCGAAATGAGTAGGCATCCATTATTTCTGGTACGCCGTGTCCCTTTGCCTCCGGCGCATAGTTCTGTACAATGAACCCAACCAACAATCCGCCCAGTGCCGGTATTACAAACCAGCCCCAGATTCCGACTTGTTGTGGAACCAACACGAACAATGTGCTAGTTCCAAATATCAGCCATCTAAACCCAACTGCAACCAATCCCGAAACCACGCCAACAACTGCCCCAAGGCTATAGATTCGTACCTGTTGCCTCATGATTCCACTTTCTAGCAAATATCAGGTCACCTTCTGCTCAACACTGAAAACAAATGAATAGTAGTTGCGGCTGCCAATACAGAACCCGGTCCGGCGGGATCGAAACAGCCTTGAAGTTTCTGATGATTTCAATCATCTCTTAAACATTCCCTCTTCGTAAGTGTGTCACATGTAGCGACTACAATCCAGAAAGAGGTGCAGCGGCCCCTTAGCGTCGATCGTCCTTTTTCTCAGTGCTATCTATCATCTTTCTCAAAGCAGCGCCCTCTGGGGCTCCACCACCTAGTCTTAGGGCTGTTCCCGCCAGGGCCTGACCCATTTCGACATTTTGAGCACACTCACAACAGTCCTACGACTGCTGCTGTGGCTGTGACAGACTCCAGAGACTGCTCGTCAACGTCCAATGACAGGACACATGAGCGTCTGGGTTCGTCCTCAGCGTTGGTTACTAGTCCCGGCTATTGCCATACCGGTAACAGGTCGCGGCAAACGACCCGACCCTACCCGCTGCAGTAAAATCAGGAATTATTACTCGTAAAAACGTTGCGAAGTGATTGCCTAGTGCCTAGATGAAGGCACCTGCTGCCCTCTTAATCTCAGTAATCTCCTGTAGAACCTCGACCTCAGAAGATGTGAGATCATCCAAAAACTTCTTTCTCATGGCGAGAATATGCTTGTCAGGAACATCTGAATAGAGAATCTCGTCATTCTTGACCTGCCTGCCAATAGTAGGGCCTCTGATGGACACCGCCACTTCCATCCCATTGGTAGCCTCATCTATGGTGACACTTCTATCCTGAATCTGAAGAACGGTGCCAATACGCCTCCCTTCTGCGTTAATCAGCCCGGTTCTGGGTTTTAGGACACCATGAACTCGAACCCCAACAATGGCTGGGTCTTTGTTCCGGAACACATAGTCAGGCATCAACTCTAGTTTACTAGGCCGAATTATCGAACTCAGTGACTCCGCCTTTGCCTGTTCCCTCTTCACAATCAGCCAAGCATTGTAGTCGTCGTATAGCCGATAGATTACTTCGTTAAGGAATGTTTCAACCCCGTATTCAGCTGCCAAGTCTTCAATGTCAGCTGCGAACTTCACATTGAATCCAAGTATGACTGCGTTGAGGGGATTTGTGTCTCCTGCCGCCTTGGCCTCCACAACGTCACGTTTGACTATAGTTCCAACATCTGCTATCCTTACTGGGACATTGCGGTCCTGTAAGAACTGTGTCACCGCTTCTAGGGAACCAAGAGTGTCTGTCTTCAGCACGATTCCCGAAGAATCCCTCTGGATTCGGATGGAACTGACCTCGTTTCTTACTCTCTGCTTCATATCCTCAAGATCCTCGGCCCTGGTTACCGCATAGACCGGCGCACCCGCCACTGCCCCTTCTATGTCTGGCGCCACGATTTTGACACCTGCTGCAGCATGCACCTCCGAAACAGGCGTGAACTTCTCCTTCGGGTCTCTAATCTCATCCAATTCCTTCGGCTGCAAGAGGGTCCTAATCTTTGCCACAATGACATCATCAAGCCCCCCAACCACGATTGTATCGGTCCTCTTGAGGGTGCCCTCGTAGATGATGGTGTCCAGAGTGATACCAAGCCCCGTTTCTTCGCGAACTTCCAGAATAGCGCCCCTCGCTGGTCCTTCGACTATTCGCAGACGGTCTTTCATATACTGCTGAGTCAGACCCGACAGAACCATCAAGAGCTCGGACACCCCATCTCCAGTCTTCGCACTAGTTGGAACTATTGCTATGGTATTTGTGAAGTCTTC
>CP070658.1:8661-16812 GCA_020355105.1 Candidatus Thorarchaeota archaeon
AGTCGCCGTACAATGGCATTCTTGTCGACCATCATCTGAACACCTATGGCCAGTGTGATGGTCACGACGGCTGGCAGCCCTTCAGGTATCGCTGACACTGCTAGAGCAATGGCGGCCAACAGTGCTTCGATTGGATTTGCGGTGACTCCTTCGATGATCTCTGCTACAAAGACAATGACGCATAGCGCAATCACTAGGATTCCAAGCTTCTTCCCAAGGTCAGCAAGGTCGAGCTGGAGAGGAGTCATATCCTTCTCACTCTCTTGAACCATTTCCGCTATCTGTCCGAACCTAGTTCTCATTCCTGTAGCCGTGACAACTGCCTGGCCCTTTCCGGACACAATCGTAGTACCCTGGAATACCATGTTCTTCATGTCACCAACTGTCACCGTTTCCAGGTATATTGGTTCCACAATCTTCCTTACTGCTATTGATTCACCTGTAAGCACAGACTCGTCTGCACCAAGTCCAACCGCATATCCCACTCTAGCGTCTGTGGGCACTCTGTCTCCTGGCTCCAATCCAATTACGTCGCCAGGCACCACATAACGGGAGTCAATCTCTCTCCAAGATCCTCCACGAATCACTTTGGCCTTGGGTGCAGCCATCTCCTTCAGCGCTTCCAATGCTTTCTCAGATCGATACTCCTGAATGAATCCAAAGACTGCATTGAAGATTACGATGGCGGAGATCACTATGGCATCGATGAATCCATGCTCTCCTCCGTTCTCTTGAGAGAATACTGAAGTTACCAATGAAATAACGATGGCCACGAGAAGGATCAGAACCATTGGATCTGTGAACTGCCTCAGAAACATCACGATGGGGCTTGTCTTCCCAGTTTCAATCAGCTCGTTGTAACCATAGGTTTCGAGGCGTGCGGCAGCCTCTTTCTCACTCAGGCCATGTTCTGATGTTTCAAGTTCTCCAAAGACGTGCTCCAAATCGTTGCTGTACCATTGAGTTTCAACCATTTTGTGGACTCCACAGCGTACCCCGGGTCAAGACTCTCCCTTTCAGTTGACTTCGCCACATTCAGTTTGGAGAAATACCTTTCGGCATGTACAAAGTAGCTAGCTAGATATCGGTTTCGAAAACATTAAGAGATTGACGATATCAGCACGGTGCGACCAGAGGTTTGGTGAACTCAAGTGGCCGAAGACTCAGAGAAGGCGAAGTACAGTTTCAGGTGTCTTGAGCAGAAATGCACAACTCGCGAGTGCCACATTCGCCCCAATATAAACGTGACAATTGGAGACCTTAGCAGATGGACCACACAAGGATACATTGGCCACATCATCGTAGGTTTGGGAATTGTGCCACCTGAGTCCGAGAAGGAACCATTTGTCATCGAAACCATTCGAAAGCCCCTCAAGGACGACCCGGATGGAACTGCATGCGTGTTCTTCGATGAGGATGCCAATGGGTGCACCATCAGATACTCCCGGCCCATTTCTTGTAGGACATTCCCGTTGCAGCACGATGGAGAGAAGTATTTCTTGAGCAACAAGAACTGCCCCGGTGTAGGTCAAGGAGAGGTTTCCAAAAAGGCTCTCAAGGAATCCCGCGATCTCGCAGAGAAGGACTACATCGAGAGAATTGAAACTATGGCTGCTCTACCTGCGGTCTACTCACTTGTCATGGCACCGATGCTGCGGCAGTCGGCAGAAGCTATGGAACGTCTTTCTGAAGAAGATAGGAAGCGAATGGAGGACATTCTCTCCAAGGCCCAGGACAAGGCCGAAGAAAGTGAGTGAATGAGGTCAAAGGTCAAGTATGACGAGGTCCTTTGGAGTGTAGGTCAGAACTTCTGCACCATCTTCTCGTACGCAAATCACATCCTCGATTCTCATGCCAAACTTGGCTTCCTGGTAGATTCCTGGCTCCACACTATGTGTCATGCCAGGTTGGAGCTCTAAGGCATTACCTCTTACCAGATAGGGAGGTTCGTGTACTTGAATCCCGATGCCATGACCAAGTCTATGAGTGAAGTATTCTCCGTATCCTGCCTCTTCAATCACCTTGCGAGCAATCCCATCTGCTGCTCCGCATGCCAGTCCAGGAGCAATTCCTTCGATTGCGTTCTCTTGTGCCTCTAGCACAACTGAGTGAATGTGCCTCTGTTCATCAGAGGGAGGACCTGCAACTCCCATGCGTGTCATGTCTGTGTTGTAGCCTCCGACGACACAACCACAATCAAGAAGAACAGTATCGCCCTTCTTCAGCTCGCGCTGACCAGGGGTCGCGTGAGCCACAGCACTGTTCTCGCCGAACTGAACGGCGGCGAATGTGGGTTCCGCTCCTTGACGGGTGACTTCAGCATGCACGATCTGACGGATCTCTATCTCAGTCATACCGAGGCTGGCTTCCTTGTATGCCTTGGTCACTGCTGAATCAATGATCCGTCCTGCCTTCTTCATGAGATCAACTTCCTCATCGCTCTTGATGAGTCGCATCTCGTTGATGATGGGTGTTAAGGAGGCGGTACGTTGGAATCCCCCCAACGCCTTCTCAATCTTCCAGTAGACTCCCAACGGCAACTGCTCGTCAAACGCGACAACATGGCCTCCGTTCTCAGCTCCCGCCTCGCCGACAACAATCTTGTAGGGATCTTCATCTTCAGCCCAGGGAAGGAACTCGTCCACCCAAGTATGCGTTGAAATATTGGAAACCTCGAATGAGGGGGCCACAATCCTGGGGTCCTGGTCAGGTGTCATCAGAAGAGCAACAAGGCGTTCCATCATTCCTCCACGAATGCCCGTTACGTAATGGAACGCGGGAGAGGGAGTAAGGAGCGCAAAGTCGATCCTCTCCTGTCCCAAGAAGTCTGAGAGGTGCTTCATTCGTTTTCGATATATGTTGTCACCGAGCATGATGTAGCTCTCACAACCAAATCATTCACGAAGACCATTGTATTAACGGTGACGGTATTCGCCGGAACCGCAGAATGCGGATGTCGTCAGAACTAGAGTTAAATGGTAGTCGCTTCGCAGCACGTCACTAAGGTTGGATGAAGATGACCGATTCGGCGGAAGAGGTTCAGCAGCAGAAGCTTCCGCCAAAGGTGTATGCAGTTGGAGCTTTGAC
This sequence comes from Candidatus Thorarchaeota archaeon, assembly GCA_020355105.1. Classification (GTDB taxonomy): domain Archaea; phylum Asgardarchaeota; class Thorarchaeia; order Thorarchaeales; family Thorarchaeaceae; genus SMTZ1-83. Next base: position 11,749 of record CP070658.1, read on the forward strand.
CCAGTTTGCTATGGGTCTCCATCAACCATTTCTCCAAGCCTATATGATTGACATGGGAGCAAGCTATGCTGAACTTGGTGCATTTAGAAGTGTAGGCAATGCTGCACCCTCCATCCTCCAACCTGCATGGGGCGCGTGGTCAGATCGGCTGGGCCATGCGAAGAGGTTCGTGGCCTTCGGAACGTTTACTGGGCTGGCTATGGTATTCTTCTTCCTATGGGCGGCGACTCCCATCGAGATGATTCTGCTCTACGGAATCCAGTCGATTCTGTTCAGTATTCAGATACCCACTTGGCAGTCTTTGTTGGGCGGCCTCATGGACGAGGAGCACAGAGGGACCGAGTTAGGAAGGCTTGGTCTGGCAACCAATGTTGCATCCCTGGTGGCCACGCTAGCTTCCGGTTTCATCGCAGGATTTCCAGCGTTGATTCCTTTCCTTCGAGCAGCTCTGGGAGATTTCGGACTGATTCTCTTGCCCAGTGTTGAAGCATGGAGAGAGATGTACTACCTAGCATTCTACTTCACTGCTATCTTTGGTATTGTGACCTCAATACTCTCCCTGACAATCAGGGAAGGGAAGAGAGACCCGACTAAGAAGAGAGAGTTCCCTCCCGTACTGACGCTACTCTCTCGGGCAGGTGACTTCAGAAGGTTTGCTCTCATATCGGTCTTCTTCTCGTTTGCAATGTCAATGGCTTGGCCGTACTTCATAGTGATCCAGAAGGATTGGCTCGGCTTCACAAACTTGGAGATTGCGATCGCGTCGGCTGTCATGACTGTCACAATAATCCTTTTCACAATCCCAATGGGTAATCTGAGTGACCGAGTAGGTCGGAAACCATTGATTCTTGTTGGAAGAGGTTCCCTGTTCATTGTTCCGCTCATGTACGCATTTGCCACACACGCCATCGTGATATACGTGGCCAACGCCCTAGCTGGTTTCAGTGTGGCAACAAGCTTCAACTCGATCACTGCCTACATCTATGATGTCGCCCCCCAGAAGGAGAGAGGAGCTCATTTGGCAGTGTTCAATACGTTCACTGGCATCATCTACTTCTTTGGTTCCCTGACATCTGGGCTTCTCGGGGATTCACTAGCTCTCGCAGTCGGAGCACATTTCGCAGTCTTCTCCATGATGGTGATGAGCGCAGTTCTGAGGCTCATATCATCCTCGTTCTACCTGATGCTTCGTGAGCCACGTGAGTATTCCTCCAACATGCGAATGGAGTTGAGGAGTCTAATTCAGCGAAGAAAGATTGACGCTGACTTCGACTGAGTGAAATAGGTAATCCTAAAGCGCGGAATAGTCTCCCTAGTCGATTATGAAAATCGAAACAGTCTACTTGGAGGAGGCTTCTCCTGACCACACTGAGAAAGTCCTCTCTGTTGTGGAGTCCTTTCTAAAGGAGAACCCAGAAACTAGACACATCGTAGTCGCCACAACAACTGGTGCTACAGGTCTGGCGACCGCTGAGAAGTTCTCCAAGCATAAGGTCGTGGTCGTCACCCATCATACAGGATTCTCAATGCCGAACGTGAACGAACTTGATGAAGAGAATAGAAAGGCCATTCTTGAAGCAGGTGGTAAGATTCTGACCACGACCCACGCTTTCGCAGGAGTAGCCAGGAGTTTCAGGAAGGAGCTAGGTACATGGACTCCGGCAGAGCTCATGGCGATAGCGTTTCGCACCTTCGGGCAGGGGACCAAGGTCTGCGCCGAGATCGCGATGATGGCTGCTGACGCTGGCCTCGTCAACGTAGACCGTGATGTTGTTTGCATCGGAGGCACTGGCTTCGGGGCTGATACAGCCTGGGTTGTCCTTCCTGCAAATACTAGTAGCTTTCCGAAACTGAGAATGAGAGCGTGCCTTTGCAAGCCACTCGATTTCTAGCCAAAGACAGAATCAAATTCCTCAAGGTACTTCTTCTGTTCCTTGGTAAGCTTCTTCGGAATCTGAATGGCGACACGGACTAGCTGGTCTCCTTTTCTGCCGTCATCAGAATGAACTCCCTTGCCCTTCATTCGAAAGATGGTCCCTCCCTGAGTAGTCTTCCCCACCTTCATCTTGCTCAATCCTCGCATGGTTGGGACTTCGATCTCTCCACCAAAGACTGCTATTGAGAATGGTATCTCCATCTCCATATAGACGTGCAGTCCTTTCCGGATGAATGTTTCATGCGGTTCGACTGCAAACACTAGAATAAGGTCGCCGTGAGGACCGCCTCGTGACCCGGCACTACCTCCCCCGCGTATCCTTAGGGCTTGCCCATCCTCAACTCCGGGAGGAATCGGCACTTTGATTTCTCTTCTTTCTTTTTGAAGCCCTTTGCCACGACACTCTTTGCATGGGGTGTCAATTACCTCTCCTGCCCCGCCACAAGAGGGGCATGTCTGTGAAACAGACATGAATCCTCCCATAGAACGCATGACCTGTCCGCGACCCCTACAAGTGGGACATGTTCGTGGAGAGCTTCCGGCACTTGCTCCTGTCCCCCTGCAGGACTCGCAATGGATATGTCTGTTGAAGGCAATCTCCTTTTCTGCACCGAAGAATGCATCCTCAAAAGACAGCGGAATGGTCACTCTCAATGTCTGTCCGGGAGGTGGGCCCGCACGTCCCCTTCTACCAAAGCCAAAATCGCCAAAACCTGGGAAGCCACGGAATATCTCAGAGAAGATGTCGCCGAACCCATCCATATTGATTCCCTGAAAGTCTGCCGTTCCCCACCTATCATAGTTGGTTCTCTTCTCGGGGTCACTGAGAACCTCGTATGCCTCGTTTATTCCTTTCAGAGTGTCCTCGGCCTGTTTGTTACCAGGATTCCTGTCAGGGTGATACTTCTTGGCAAGCGCTCGATACGCCTTCTTGATCTCCTCAGGTGTGGCATTTCTTCCCACTCCGAGTCGTTCATAGTAGTCATCCGACGCCAATAATGTTCACCCAGTGATACTCGGACTCTACTCAAGATCCTCGAAGTCGACATCGACGACGTCCTCGTCATCCGGCTTCTCTGACTCTCCACTAGGAGCGGACCCTGGAGCAGTGCCCATCTGACTAGGATCGAAACCCATCTGACTGGGGTCGAAGCCCGCCGCACCGGGTCCCTGTGCGCCATAGACCTTCTCCGATATCTTGTAGATGACCTGCTGGACTTCCTCAGTGCCAGTCTTCATCTTCTCGTAGTCCTCCGCTTCAATTGCCTTTCGGAGCTCTTCAGATTTGGTTTCAAGCTCCTTCTTGAGGTCCTCTGGAACCTTGTTTCCGAGGTCTTTGACAAGCTTCTCACCTTGCCAAATCATCTGGTCGGCGATGTTCTTTGTGTCAACCTCTGCCTTCCGCTTGGCATCTTCCTCGGCATACTGCTCGGCTTCCTCGACCATGCGCTCGATGTCAGCGTCCGACAGATTCGTGCTCGCCGTGATCGTGATGCTTTGCTCATTGCCTGTGGCCAAGTCCTTTGCTGTCACATTCACGATTCCGTTGGCATCAATGTCAAATGACACCTCAATCTGGGGGACTCCCCTCGGTGCAGGTGGAATGCCCACTAGCTGAAATCTCCCCAATGTCATGTTGTCCTTTGACATGGGTCTCTCACCCTGAGTCACGTGTATCTCAACGGCAGTCTGATGGTCAGCCGCCGTGGAGAATATCTTGCTCTTTCGCGTGGGTATTGTTGTGTTCCTTTCAATCAACGGAGTTGCGACGCCTCCGAGTGTTTCAATACCCAGGGTCAAAGGAGTGACGTCAAGAAGAAGGATGTCTGTTTCCCCTGCAATAACGCCCGCCTGGGCTGCAGCACCAAGTGCAACGACTTCGTCTGGATTGATGCTCTTGTCACCTTCCTTTCCGAACATGGCTCTGACAGTTTCCTGAATCACTGGCATTCGAGTTGCGCCACCGACAAGCAATATCCTATCGATTTGCTCGGGCTCCATCTTCGCATCTGAGAGCGCCTGCCGGATAGGACCAAGAGTTGCCTGTACCAAATCGTCTGTCATCTTCTCGAATTGTGACCTGGTGATTTCCATATTGAGATGCTTTGGCCCACTCTGGTCTGCTGTGATGTACGGAAGGTTGATTGTTGTCTGTTTCACGGTCGAGAGTTCAATCTTAGCCTGCTCAGCGGCGTCTCGAATCCTTTGCATTGCAGAGGGGTCTTCATCTATCTTCATCCCTGTTTCCTTGTTGAACTCGTCCACGACCCACTTGATGATCCTGTTGTCCCAATCATCTCCACCAAGCTGTGTATTGCCACTGGTAGAGATTACCTTGTAGACGTCCTCGCCAATATCGAGTATGGACACGTCAAAGGTTCCTCCGCCAAGGTCATAAACAAGGATCTTGAGGTCCTCCCCCTTCTCGAGGTTGTAAGCCAGAGCCGAGGCAGTGGGTTCATTGACGATTCTGAGCACCTCAAGTCCAGCAATCTGACCTGCGTCTCTGGTTGCCTGCCTCTGACTATCGTTGAAGTAAGCCGGAACAGTAATCACTGCCTGCAGTATCTCCTCTCCCATAAATGCCTCAGCGTCCTTCTTAAGTTTCGTAAGGATCATTGCAGAGATTTCCTGAGGAGTGTACTCCTTGTCGCCAATCTTCACCCTGTAATCCTGGCCCATCTTTCGCTTTATTGACCTCACTGTTCGATTGGGCATGGAAACTGCCTGTCGCTTGGCTAGCTCTCCCACCACTATCTCGCCCTTTGGCGTAATCCCGACAACAGAGGGCGTAAGTCTCCCGCCTTCTGCGTTCGTGATGAGTGTAGGTTTGCCTCCAACCATGTATGCGACACCACTGTTTGTGGTGCCCAAATCAATGCCAACAACTTTTGCCATCATTCCTCACCTTTGTCTTCTTCTTCTAATCTATCCTCAGCCATCTCTGGGACTTCATGTCTGTTGACGACCACCATCGCTGGTCGTAGGACCTTCTCGCGAATCATGTAACCCTTCTGGTATACCTCAACGATCACTCCATCCGGCTCATCTTCATTGTTCATTGTACCAACAGCATTTTGGTAGTAGGGGTCGAATTCTTTCCCCAATGATTCGATAGGACGAACGCC
>CP070658.1:16912-22491 GCA_020355105.1 Candidatus Thorarchaeota archaeon
ATTGCATCGGAACCAACTTCCTGGCTCAGAAGTGCATTCGAGTAGTGAATTACTGCGAGGACCTGGATGACCCCTGTTTCATCCCTCTCTCAAATCTGCTTGATGCTCATCAGCAGAAGTTGTTTAGGGCAACAGCTCTATTGCACGACGTGGGCCATCCGCCAACGTCACATTCAATCGAATACGCTCTCCGTAGCTGGGCTGGCATAGACCATCTCGATCTCGGCACATTCCTGATAATGAACAGTGGTCTGTCGGATATACTCTCTCAGAATGACATTGAGCCCAAGCTCATAGTGGAGGTCCTCAGACGTAGGTCAAAAGACCCTGTGATCTGTCTGCTTTCCGAATTCGTAGATCATCCTCTGGATATCGACAAGACTGACTATCTCATTAGAGATGCACACTTCAGCGGCGTTGAGCTCGGAATCTTTCCGGCGGAACGAGTCATGATGACCAACAGAGTTGTGCGTGATAGGGATGGGAACTACATTCGTGCATTCATGCTCAAGGCCTTGCATTCATTGGAGTCCTTGATTCTCAGCAGGAATTGGATGTTCAGTGACCTCTACCTCCACCATGCGGTCAAGCTCGCTGAGGCGTTGATATCAAAAGCAACCTACTTCCGAATGCAGGAGGAAAATCTCTCAAGAAATGAGTGCTATGGGTTCTTCACAAGAATGACAGACGCAGACCTGTACCGATGGCTCAGTGAATCAGACACTGCCTTTGTCAGAGAGTATGCTTCTAGAATCCGCTATCGACGCCTGTTCAAGGTCGTACTCTCTCGTTCTCTGGCTGTCTTCGACCCTGAATTGAGGGGTGAACTAGTGGCAACCCTTGGGGATATCAAGAAGCTGATTGACCTCGAAATTGAGGTCGCCGAGGATCCGGGGAAGGTCATCATTGACGTGGTCGATCCGGAACTTGGTGAGAAGACCCTCGGAGCTATACCTCTACTAGTTGGAGGGGAGAACACTGGCATTGGAATCGTTGCACTGGAAGAAGTGAACGAGGGGAAGCCGCTAATGAAGATTCTCAAGCAACAGAAGATGACCCTTCCGTCCGTCAGAGTGTATTCCGATGCCGAGGACGCGAAAGGAATCCGAAAGAGATTCAATCAGCTCTTTCCGGTAGATGAAGACACCGACATGTATCTCAATGACTATGACATGACTGAGGCCTGACAGCTCGCGAGTACTATCGAGTCAATTTGGGAACTAGGTCCTTGACCTTCTGGAAGCCGTGTTCGATGTAAACGATTCCGTAGATGGCCTCAGTGAGCGTGCCCTTGTCATGGTCTATCTCCGACATGCTAGGTTCCACAGGGTCAAAGTGGATGCGATGTTCATACAACCCCCACTCGTCGCACACCTTTGCAAGATGTTCGTTACTCACCAAGTCTGCTCGTCGCTGAGTGAGTGTTCCGACATCCGTGGCCTTTGGTTGCCATATATGATGCAACACAGCCATCGAAATGGCCGCGTCACCGACGAGTGCCAGCGCCTTCGCCATCTCGCTCAACGAAACCAATACATGAAAGACCTCATCATCTAGAGGGCTCTGCTCGCCAGAGGCATAATGAATCTCAAGCTCACTGAACAGGTTCTTGGTGCTTGGCTGAAACATTGCCACTTGGAGCAGCTCATTGGTCTTCAATGATATGCCAAGCTCAGATTCAAGGCGGACGGAGAGTCTGTCTTGTATTCGATCGAGGGATAGAATGATTTCATCAAGCTGCTCTCGCCACCTCTTGGTCTTCCGGAGGGTCCGCGTATTCTGCTTGGGTGTTTCGCTTTCAGTTCTAGTCACCGCATCAAGGAGCACCTGCAGTTTCTCCTGCAGTTCAATTGGCTCCCAAGAGAGGCCCTTCTCTCCCTGAGTCATCTAACCTCTCACTCCCTCGGAAGAACGCGCGTGAGGGCCGTTTCGCCCTCCTTGTGGCGAACGAAGAAGGCAGTTATGGAGTAGTGCATCGCCAAGAGTGAAAGGGCCAGGACGATGAGTGGCGGCCCGGCAGAGAGATCAATGACGAGGTCGTTTTGAGTTATGTTGTCCACTATGATCTTGTCTATTTCCCTTTGAGTCGCCATCAGGTCTCCTGGGATGTTGGTGTCGAAGTTTCCGGCCGAGTCCACAGGCAAGTCATTCCATTCTATTTCCCACTTGGCTTTGGCGCCATCGGGAAGGTATCGGTCTAGGTCACGGGAGGACCCTCTTGTGAACGTCCTGTCTTCAACGATGACATGTACTTTTGCCACATCAAACTCCTTCTGGTCATTCAACCAAGTGACAAACGGTCGCTGATCTTCAGGTCGTGACATTGATGTGAGCAAGACAATCGGTCGAGTCACCCCCAACACTCTTCTCACTGAGTGCACAGCCCATGGGGTCAAGGCAAACTTCCTGAGTTGAGAGTCCTTTCTGCTCGTAATGATTCCGAGCTCCTCGAGCCGCTTAGTGTTAAAGTATAGCTTCGGGTCTGTCACATTGAAGTCGGCCAGGTTAACTTTCTCAGCTCCCGCCTCTAGAGCCTGAGCGGCCATGTCCTTTCTGATGGCTTCCCTCAGCTCCTTACCACTCTTATGACCACCCTCAAGCTGGTCCAGAATGACTCTGCGGACCCTGACACTTTCTACCTCTCGCTGAATCACTTGGTCCGCCGTTTCCCAGAACATTGGCAAACCTCTGAACACGCTTCTTTCTATAAGATATATATATACTGTGTATATGTGTCCTTTTCTTAAAGAAATATCGAAATAGCCAATTACGGATTTCGCCCCGACATGCTGTCTAATGACGGTCTACGAATGTAGTAAAACCGTAAGAAATACACGACCTATGTATATCCCGTATGAAGTGCCAAAAATCGAGACTTATGCGACGAAGTCTTAAATATGGTATATTCAGCACGTACATCAACGAAGAGTTCCAGAACTCCGAGTTGAGATTCTAGGTTCTGAGATCTGCTACGAAAACAAAAAGAGGACCGAAATAAAATGGCTGAAGACGAGTTCCTTGGCGCGAAGCCCATTGTCATTGACAACGGCACTGGACTGAGTAAGAACGGATACGCCGGCGAAGATCAGCCACGAAGTGTTTGGCCTACACTGATTGGATACCCAAGATACGAGTCAATCATGACTGATGTTGACCACTATACACGAGACTACTACATCGGTGAAGAAGCCATCAACCTGCGTGGTGTGCTGCGATTGGTATACCCAATCACACACGGCGTCATTGACGACTGGGACGCCATCGAGAAGATATGGAGTTACACATTCTATAACGACTTGAAGGTTGACCCAAGTGAGAATCCTGTACTCCTTACAGAGGCTCCATTCAACCCGCGTGAGAACCGGGAGAGAATGGCCTCGGTGATGTTTGATAACTTCGGTGTTCCCGCAGTGTACGTTGCCACACAGGCAGTGTTGTCGCTATACGCGTCCGGAAGAACGACGGGGCTTGTTATTGACTCTGGTGACGGTGTGACACACATAGTCCCTATCTATGAGGGCTTTGCTATCACTCACGCCATCAAGAGAATCGATCTTGCAGGTCGTGACATCACTGAGTACCTGCGTCGACTGCTCAGGCAGAGAGGCTACTCCTTCGTGAGCGGTGCAGAGAAAGAGATTGTCCGAGATGTTAAGGAGAAGCTCTGCTATGTTGCCCTTGATCCTGAGAGGGAGAGGACAGTAGCAGACAAGGCTGGTGTTGACAAGCCTTACATGCTGCCAGACGGTGAGGTAATCACTGTCGGCGCGGAGAGGTTCCAGGCTCCTGAGCTGTTCTTCAATCCGAGCGCAATCGGTCTTGACACCCAACCACTAGACGACCACATCGTTGAGTCAATCAAGGCATGTGACGTCGACCTGCGACGTGACCTGTACGCCAACGTTGTGTTGTCAGGTGGTTCGACAATGTTCCCCGGACTGAAGGAGAGACTCCACAAGGAAATCACCGAGCTAGTTCCTGAGAACATCGAGGTCCGTATCATTGCTCCACCCGAGAGACAGTACTCTGTCTGGATTGGTGGAAGCATCCTCGCCTCACTGAAGACCTTCCAGAAGATGTGGGTCAGCAGGAAGGAGTTCGAGGAAGCAGGACCCGAAGTCATCCACAGGTGTATCTAGACCCCCAGTTTCCGAAGGTGGGCTGCAAAGCCCTCCTTCAAACTTCTATTTCTCTCGGAAACGCTAAGCTTGAATCAGATTGGAATTCTCCTCGTTTTGTTTCTCTACCTCTGCTACATATCTTATTATGCACATATCTTCTTAGACGCACATCAGTGAACCCAACGAAGTTGAGGTAGAGGTATGTGACGTATACTAAGAAGGAATTGAGGAACTACCTCAAGGATCTGCTAAAAGGAAAAGCCGAACTAGCAGACTTCTCCTTCGAGTATCAATCTGGACACACTGCATATTATTCACGCCTCAGAATCACTGTGACTTCCGACAAGATTGTACATTGGAAGATACCAAAAGGAACACCAGTCGATATCAAGAAAGAAACCAAGGCCGCTAAAAAGAGAGATATTGCGTTTTCTAATGACAAGCTATCTGTCTTCATACAAGAGTTAGTTAAGACGAAGATATGGGACTTGGAGAATTGTTCAGAAAGAGCACTCCCTAATGCTGCGGTGCTCACGTTTTCGATTAGAGATAATGACCATCTTTTGTTCGAACAAAAGGTGTGGGAGAGCTGCAGATTTGACGATAAGAAGACAAAGGAACTGCTAAGAACCATCGCTGCAAACATCCCTCTCGACTGGACTCCTCCATAGGTTGGCCACTGATTGGTTCTAAACATTATGAACCAGCAGGATCAGAAACTCCTGCAGTTTTGCGTACGCTCCTTTATCTGTTGAGATCATTCCCTGTATGACGATGACCGTTGAAGACGGATAGCATGCAGCTAGGGCACTATCCTTACGCCTAGTTCTGAATCAACTCGAATAGTGATGTAGGGAAAACGCAGGACCTGAAGTCATGACAGGTCTATTTAGACCAACAGTTTCTGAAGGCAAGGCCTCAAAGCCCTACTTCAAACTCTCTTTATTCACACATGCAGAATCATCAGATTACTTGAATCATTCTTGAACCCGATTCTTCCACAGAGTTCAAATCCAATCATGCTCACGATTCTTAGAGGGGATTACGTTGGTTTCCCGAGAAATCAGGTTCTCATTTGGTGGATTGTTAGTCCTGATGGCTTCGTTGCCAATTGGGATAGCGGTGCTAGGAAATGTTCCTGCACTGAATGTTGGATTGCTGATAAGCTGGGGTGTACCTGGTCTACTAATTGGATTCATAGGATTCTACATGATTGCAGACGCACTTTTCGGCACCACCTAGTATCCGAAGACGGGGTGCAAAGCGCCCCTTCGGACCTCTATTGATCTTCAGCATTAGCAGCCGAAGGTTATACTGGGAACTTGTGTATTCCATGCTCGAATCTCATCGACAAAAGGCGAAACTGCAAAAAGATCGCTGCGGGACGTCTTTGGCTTTCGTTTCTAGACTCCAACAAATCCCCTAGATGTTCTTGCCAAGCCATTCGCCATCACTACG
>CP070658.1:22591-26389 GCA_020355105.1 Candidatus Thorarchaeota archaeon
AGAATTACCAATTGGGCTTGGAATCTGACACCCAAGAATTCGACTGGGCCCGGGATGTAAGGTGGTATATAGTGGAATAAGTCGTCCCCAACGACCTTCACAAATTGCTCAAAGAAGAATGCCAGCGCGAATGTAACCAAGACTACACCTATGTGACTTTCCTGCAAGGGCTTGATGAGGGCTAGAAACGTAGCTGCCCCGACAGCCACTACTGCAACCAGGGCGAGAACTGCACTTATCGTTATTCCGTACAAAGGAATTGTCCAGTAGAACACGTAGGCTGCGATTACATAGAAGGCTCCATGAGACAGGTTTAGCACTCCACCTACACCATAGACTAGAGAGAAACCCAGTGCAAATAGTGCCAGAAGAGCACCTTGCACTGTGCCGAAGATTAGTATTTCCACTATCAAGATGGTCTGCCTCTTGTGTCTGAATGTCCAACAATCTCATCTACAAACGTACTGAAAAGTTGGTCGGCAAAAGAAGAAGGGAGTTTGAGCAAATGACACTCAAACTCCCATCAATACTCCATATTCACATCTTGAATCTGTTTGGTCACCTATTCGTCATTGATGCCCCAAGATGGAAATGTGATGCCTGCTGTCGCGAGCCAATTCGGATACACAGCGCCTCCGGTTGTAACGACCTCCTTGGCTCCTCCCGCCTGCCATTGGACGAACAGTCCCACGCTATAGATTGTGTTGCCTATGTAGCCTTCAAAGACGTCATGAGTGGAAGTGTACGCAAAGTTGGCCCCTACTCCCTCGAACGGATTGGCTGTCGTTATGGCCTCAAGATATGGTATGATGGTTGTGGAGTTCAGAGACTGTGCATCATTGATTCCTTTGTGCAAAAGATACATCGCATCATAGGCACCGACGGCCGTATAGAGTGGTTCGTCCCCGTCGAAGTGGTCAAGGAAACTATCCCACATATCTATTGACCTCGTTGTCTTATTGGTGCGATGCATTGTCTGGATAAGGACCTCGTGCTCACAGGCACCACCAGTTTCATTCCAGTAATTAGCCAGCTGTGCCTGGACATCAATGCCTGCAATGAGGCACCCCGGTTGTAGGGCTGCGTATTGGGTTGTCATTGAGATTCCGCCTTCTCCAGAAATCACTGGAATCGTGATCTGTGCTCCAGTGGCTTCAATCTGCGACCAATATGTGGCGAAGTCCGTGGACGTTCCTTGTGTAAGCGGGTACGCTATCTCTATTGTCTTATTGTACCCGAAAAAGGGCAAGTAGTAGTTAATGGCATTAGTAAGTGGTATTGTCCATGCAAGATCCTCGCGAATGATTGCGACTTTGGACACGTTCTTTCCGAGGTAACCCTGCATGATTGGTTTGAGTGCGGCTAGGAATCCAATTATCTCGCCTCCTAGTGATGTGGAGTTTATTGGGGTGACCTTGAAGAAATACTTGTATGTATCATACGTGTCATTCACATACTCAGTAAATAGGTCTGTTGCAGCTCCACAGCTCAAGAAGAGCTTCTTCGCGGCCATTACCGTCCCCAGATAGGTATCTACAGACTCAGTTCTGAATCCCCCAAGTGTGAATTGGGCGCCGTCGTCAGTAAGGACTCTCTGTGCTGCGGCCACTCCCTGGGATGGGTCAAAACTGGCTGAAGCCTCATTCGTGTCTTCGGCTACGATCCCAAAATAGTACGTTTCACTGTCTATTGTTACACCGCCTGCAGTGTTTAGCTCATCGCAGGCCATATAGGCTCCTCTCCAATGACCTTCACCTTGTATCGCTGTCATAGGGCCTAAAATCCCCACTTTTATGATGTAGTCGTCCGAGACTCCAGCCGGAGCACCGGGTGTGACTACCTGTCCGATCACCAACTCACCGTATGGCGGTTCTGGGGCTTGAGGCAAGAACCACCAGATTCCTACGCCCACACCTGCAACCACTATAACGATGAGAACGATGGCGGCAATCTGTCTAGTTTCCATTTGATATTCTCTCCAATTCCTAATTTACAGACATGTTCTCCGCGTAGCGACATATCTCGGCTACGCACCAAAACATCTCTATCAACGCGTTGCTTAACTCTCGACTATAGCCACCGCGCTATTTTAATACTGTGACCGGCGTTTCGCATAGTTCTACCTGACCAAATTGCTTTGGAAAAGGACGTTCAGTTCAAGAAGACGTTTCATAAACGAGGCTCCATTAGGATTCCAGTGATCTCGTTTGTATCTGAAGAATGGACTTCTGCCCTCGTCGTAAGGAGGTGTGGCCAGCGTCAGCAGGACACAATGTGGTAGGAGGGGGGGAGTTATGTTATGAGGGCATGTTACAAAACTAGGCCCTACTGACTACCTGACCACGTACTGTGTAACGTCCTGCTTCCTATTAAGGACTTCTACATGACTACAGGTTTTCTGACTCTCAAGCGCCCTCTCGCGCTATTCTGGGAGGTCTATGCAAAGCTTAAATCCTCGTTCCAACGTGTTGCATCAAAAGGGAGGATTCGCATTTGGAGATACCAATTCTATCAAATATGGTTGAAGGTCTACGTGTCTTCTTCAAGACCCGTCGGTACATTTCGTATCTGATCATCTTCCTGTTTACGATCTTTCTGTCCTTCATGTTCTCAGGACTGATGTCAACCTACGTCGGTGATCCCCTAGAGCTCACGCTAGTGACATTCTTTGTCTACATAGGAGCAACAGGCACAATCTACTTTGCTCTCGGCGCCCTAATCATGGGAGTGGGAGCAGACAGCCTGTGGATCACAAGACGTGGACGCGGAAGAGTAACTGAGCTGAAGGGAGTAGTATGGCTTGCAATCTCTTTTGCCTTGACGGTCGTTCTGTCCTATGCGTTTGGCAGAGAGGCCCTACTGTTCTTCAGCATATTCTGCTGGATCGGTTGGATTGCATTCCAGGCATACCTATCATCTAGAACCAGTCTTCGGCTCGCTACTCTAGCTGAGCCCAAGAAGGGTGGGATTGCCATCGGGATAGGCAGCTTCATTGTGCTCATCTTTGGTCTGGGTATCTTAGGCGCGGAGATACTGGCAGTGCTCTGGCTCATTCCTCAAGACTTCATGGGAATCGGCACGATGATAACGTCCATATTCCCTCTGGCTGTCAGCAATCTCGCTGCGCACGGAACCCTACTGTGGGTGGCAGCTGGGCTACTCGGCCTATTCGCTTTGGTATCCCTGTTGGCATTCTTCAGGTATGCTGCCAGAGGAGCTGCTCTAAACATCGCTCTCATGACCGTCTTTATCGCAATATACTCAGGATACTTCATGGTCAATGTGATGCGTCGAAGTGGCGCTCCGACCATGACGATTGTTGATATCGCGATGTCGTTCTTCTTCCTGGCGTATGCACTGAGTGGGATCGGAACTACACTGACAGAAGGTGTTGAAGAGTCCCGAATCGCAACGCGCGATTTTGGTCCTCTCCTGACTTTCTTCTTAGCCAGCGGTTTCTTCTTCGTAGACTCTGTCATCGCTGTTACCAGCTCACCAGGTTCGATTCTTTCAAACTGGTTCAACTGGGCAGCAACTCCTGAGCAGATCTACCAGAACTTCCTGTTCAGGGATATCGCGAAGCTTCTTGCCTTCCCGCTTGTCGCAACCTTCACGTCTCTGTACTACGTTCTCTTTGAGCGAAGAGAGCGAGTCGCTGAGAGGATTCGCGAGGAGGAGAAGCCAGTAGAGCGGGACGAAGTTGACAAGGATATCGCGGAGGAGCTGGAGGAGCCCTCAAAGGAGACCTACCCTGGTGCCGCACCTCCAGACCCTGACCGTCTCCGAATAGATGACTCA
>CP070658.1:26489-31127 GCA_020355105.1 Candidatus Thorarchaeota archaeon
AGAGCTGCTGGTAGTGATCGGCATTATCGCGATGTTGATGGCCATCCTGCTACCATCGCTGCAACGGGTCTAACCGCTCTAGAATTCGCTCATGAGCATCTATTTGGCTCACTGGGCATAACGGATGTCTTCTGGTCTAGTGATGCAATAGGTGTGACAATTGGCGGCTTCAACCTTTCTATCAGCTCTCGGGATGCCGCGAAGTTTGGGTACCTCTATCTCAATAACGGAACCTGGGATGGTGAGCAGATCGTTTCACATGATTGGGTTGAGAAATCCACGAGTACTTTCATTCAATTCAACGCAGAAAGCGGATATGGCTATCTATGGTGGACCAACCCCACACAAGAATACTACTATGCTCTAGGGCTATATGGTCAATACATTTTCGTTGTACCGAAACAGGATTTGGTAGTAGTTTTCTCATCTAGTATTCAACAGTATTTTGGTTATCCTCATGAAAGTCTCCTTAAATTCTGGATATTAGCATCAATTCAAGATGATACAAGTTCAGTTTCACGGTTCGATCCCTTCCGCACTACACTAGTGGTAGCAACTGGAGCTACTTTCTTTGTTCTAGCACTATACCTTTTTCATAAGACTAGAAGGAGATGATTGACCCAGACTTAGTCGATTCTTCTTTGCTCCCCTCTTGCGAACTTCATAGCCTTGAACATGAAATGTACGCTGACGGAAGAAAGATGGACCTCTTCAAAGCCGGTCATGAAGAGGGCATCTGTGTTCATGAGAGCAATCAATAATAGATATTGGTCTCTCTGCAAAGCTTCCTCATCTCTCAGTTTCTTCTTGAAGAGCTTCATCATCATCGAAGTAGAAGGGTTTTTGACCAAAGGAGTCTTCACACAGTATTCATGCCGTTTGTTTCTTCTTCTGACAGCGTTAAGATTCACTATGAGGTCCTAGGAGATGGGGATGTCACGCTGATCTTTGTTGGAGGTTGGGGCGTCCCCACAGCACGGAAGGTTTGGAGACACCAGCTATCCTTCTCGTCCGTCCATAGATTGGTTCTGCTCGACTTGGCGGGTCATG
Organism: Candidatus Thorarchaeota archaeon; assembly: GCA_020355105.1. Taxonomy (GTDB): domain Archaea; phylum Asgardarchaeota; class Thorarchaeia; order Thorarchaeales; family Thorarchaeaceae; genus SMTZ1-83. The sequence continues at coordinate 27,540 of CP070658.1, forward strand.
GGAAATCTGGCAAGAACAGAAAGCACTACACAATGGAGCTATTCGCTCAAGATGTAAGAGCTGTAGTCGAGAAACTAGACTTGAAGAACATCATTCTAATCGGTCATTCAATGGGTGGACCGGTTATCTTGGAGGCTGAAAGGCTCCTCTCAGACAGAGTAATTGGTTTGATTCCGTTGGACTCGTTGTCCGTGATTCCTGAAGTAGGATTTATGGGTCTAGAAGACGATGTAATCGAAGAGAGAATGAAACCATATACTGAGGATTTCATAGGAGCAACGACAGCCCTATTTGAGTACTACCTCAGCGACAAATTCGAACCTCAGGATGTTGAAGAGGTCAGAAAGACCCCCCCTACTCTAGACAGGCGGTCGATGCTGAGTGCGTGGGTGGAGCTCTACAAGTGGGACTTGAACAGCGTGTTGCCAAGAATAACGAAACCAATCAAGTGCATTGTCGCAGGCAAGGATTTCCCCAAGAACATGAGGGGGGGATACAATAGCACCTTCGATGCAGTATATCTCGAGGATCTCGGACATCTGTTGTTCGCTGAAGATCCTAAAAGGTTCAATGAAGTGCTCAGCAACTGTATTAGTGAGCTGCTGCAATAGAGCGCGGTCTTAGTTGGCTATCAGAGTACATGACATTCCTGAGGACATCAAAGCAAATGGATCTAGGCAGATCAACTATATGATTTGACAAGCTCTTCTTCCCTGAGCTTCTTCTTGAACAGCTTCATAACCATGGTCAAGGGTAGTTCATCCCTGAACTCCACCCACTTCGGCACTGCGTATGGTTTCACTTTGTCCTTCAGGAAATCGATGATGTCCTCCTCCGAAACCTTCCCCCTGTACTCAGGCTTCAACTGGATGAATGCCTTCACCCTCTCACCCCCAGGCCTCTCGGGGTCAGGAACCCCTATCACACCTGCAACGTCGACTGCCTCGTGCTCGTAGAGCAAATCATCAATGACCCTGCTGTACACCTTGTTGCCAGAAACGTTGATCATGTCCTTGATTCTGTCAACGACTTTGAAGTAGCCATCACTGTCCATCTCAACGATGTCGCCCATGGGCAACCAACCGCCCTCTATTATCCCGCTGCCTGGAGTAGGCCAATAACCCTTCATAATCTGCGGGCCGCGAACCCAAATCTCTCCGCGTTCACCCACAGGAAGCTCCTTGCCAGTGTCGGGATCTACAATCTTGATTTCGGTGTCAGGGACAGGCATGCCTACGCCCCGCTTCGTTTCAGCCATGAACCCCGTTACCTTGGAGAGTGCTGACACATTGATTGTGACAATCCCAGCGGTTTCCGTCGCACCATATCCCTCGCCCATTGGTACACCCGAAATCGTCTCAAACTCTTCTGCGAGGTCAGCAGGCAGGGCTGCCGCGCCTGAGTAGTAGAATATCTGAGCCTTGTGCAAATCCATCTTGGTGAACAAGGTATAGTGTGCTGGAACAGCAAACACGACGAAAGGACGATGCTTGTTTATCACATCCACAATCTTTGGAATGTCCCGGGGGTCCATCAGGTACATCTTCATCCCCCATGATATGCAGGCGTGAATCGCCCAGTGACCGTAGGTGTGGAAGACTGGTACACAGATTACTCCGGCGCTCTTGCCAACAATCCCTTCTTTCAATGGCTCCATCATCCAATGGACGGATTGTCTGGTGGCAGTTGTCAGATTGTAGTGAGTCAGCATTGTCCCCTTTGGTTCTCCAGTTGTACCCCCGGTGAATGGCAAGACGGCAATGTCTTCCTTGGGGTCAATCTCGACTGTTTCTGTGTGTGGTTCATGCGTTTCAATCAAGTCCCATAGAAGGTAGTAGTCATCATCTTGAATCTCCTTCATGTCAGGATACTCATAGTCGGGGAATATCTTGGTTGGCGCATAGATTACAGTTTTAACCTTTGTGTCATGTTTCACTTTGTTGACACGTTCAACGCGCCTGTATGAGCAAACAACAATCGCTGCGTTGCTTTCATTGAGCTCGTATTGAAGTGCATCTTCCTTGTGCATAATGCTCAAGGGGACATGAATTGCGCCAATCTTCATGGCAGCATAATCAGTGATTATGAACTCTGGGCAGGATGGGAGAACTGTTGCAACAGCGTCGCCTTTCTTCACTCCAAGTGCAACAAGCGCCGCCGCCAGTCTATCTACCTTATCCTTCAATTCAGGATATGTCATCTCCTCATCCACATACTCGCAGGCCACATTATCAGGGAATTCCCTGGCGCTGTCTTCAAGATACTGGTACACATTCATCTCAGGGTACGGGGCCATGGAGTGTTCAAGCTTGAAGGGCCCAATCTGATAGTTGTCTAGCCAAGGTTTCTCTCCACTCACTTCCCGGAACTCTGTGGGCAATGTTTCCTTTCTGACGGGTGTTAGTACGGGCCGTGCCTTGGGCCTCGTTACTACTGCTACATCGTCTACATCCGCATGCACAACGTCAATCAACCAGTCCAACTCAAGCTCACGAAGCTTCTCTTTTGTAGGTCTACCTTGCTCATCCCATCCTCGATAATTGTAGTATGGATCGAGTAGGACATCCAGGTTCACAACATGCCCCTCTGCTGGCCCTTCGGGGAGCGGGTCTTCTAGAAGCCTTGGTGGCAATGTGTCGTCCGCTCTTGTGAACCCCTCTCTCAATATGTAGGCACGTTCGAGATTGTAGATCCTATCGCCAGTCTTGCGGAACTCGTCCGCAGTCATTTCAATCCCCATTAGAGTGGACATCAGCTTGGCCCAATCTTCGGCCGTGAGCACCATTCCCATGAACTTGCAGCCGCCAATCGAATCAAAATTACCCAGTGCATCTTCGAAGTTCTTGACTATCAGAGCTGTTTCTGGGATTTCCTGCAAGGGGTCACCCACGTCTGCGTCGTCGACAATCATGAATGGCATAGCAAGAAAGGCCGGTCCTTCGATGTATGCCGTTATGTGGTCTCCACCGCGATTGGCGGTTGCGTAAGCCAAGCCCGTAACTTTCGCCGCCCTGCTATCATAGCCAGGGAGTTCGAGACCCTTCACATGCATAGCAAACCGCTCAGACCCTTGGCCAAGCTTCTCTGCCATCCTCTTTGTACCCTCTGCAAGCAGATCACCTACTCCCTCACGCTTGCCAATCTTGTGGATGATATCGACGATCAGCTGGCCATTGCCCCAGGAGAAGTCCATCCCGTCAACGTCCTTGTCGGTCAGAATACCCCTCTGGTAGCACTCCATTGCAAAACCAACAGTGTTACCAGCAGAGATCACGTCTATTCCATATTCGTTGCAGAGGAAGTGTGCTAGCGTTATCGCCTCTAGATTGTCGACACCACACATCGTCCCCAATGAGGCTATGCTCTCATACTCAGGTCCCTCCCCCTTGCTTTTGAACGGGCCTGATTTTATCTCGGCAATCCTACCACAATGAATGGGGCACGCAAAACAGGGCTTCCGTTTCACGAGGATGTTCTCGTTGATTGCGGTTCCATTGATCTTCTCTGCGTTCTCAAAGACACCTGTTTGCCAGTTCTTTGTTGGGATACCTCCCTTGACGTTGACAAGGTCTACCATTGTGGCTGTCC
>CP070658.1:31227-40766 GCA_020355105.1 Candidatus Thorarchaeota archaeon
AGATTCTCATTCACCATTTTGGATTTCTGTAGCTTCTCGCCTTCATCTATTCTCCAGCAATGGATTGTCTTTCCCACAAGTTCCTTTTGCATTTGAGTGGCAAGGATTCTTGCCTCAGGCATCTCAATGCTCACTATTGCCTCTCTCCTTCTATCACGCCTCAAGTACTCTCATGTCGGCTTTCTTGAATCGACCGAATGCCCTTTTCCCATGTTCCTTCTCTAGTCTTCTTCCGTACTTGTGCAGCCATCTCAGTCCATCACGGCCTCCGATTTCCGCATCAAAGTCAACTTTGAGAAACCATGCAGGATTGTCAGTCTTGGGAATCCTATCTCTAAGCCATCCCAGGCCGCTGTACAGGTCGTCGGTCTGCGGTACAATCTCAGCCCGCACCCCTGAATTCTTCATCAGGGCTATGAGCCGCAACCAGGCACCCTCGGTATTCGGAAAGCCGGTGGTTCCCTTCTTGTGAGCGGATATAGAAAGAGGGTCCAACATCATTGTGCCCTTGTCGTCTAACACTCCGTGCACGGCAAGTATCCAGAGGAGTCGGAAGATTACTGCCCTTCGAGCCGTGACCATCTCTTGTGTTGCTAGAGTGTCGGCGTCTTTAAGGCCGAACGAGGAGTGCGCCAAGCTGCTTAAGGTCTCGTGAAGCTTCCTAAGACCAGCATGCTTCTTGGATTCTGTGAGGCTCGGAGGGAACTCTGTGAGCTTCGCTTTCTTTGGTTCAATAGTCTGTACGGCAACTATTCTGTCATCAGATAACCCAACGTGAATCACATCAAGCTGCTTCATCCCCTCATAAATCTTGACATGCTTCTCATAAATGTCGTCTGGAACTGGTTCTCCCAGTCTCTTCGAAACGGTTTCTCTAGTATGTTCCTGATCCAGCACGACAAGATGGTCGCACGGATACCTTGAGCAGTAGGCGCAGTTCTCAAGGTCATTCTCCAGTGCACACTTTCGGACTGAACATCCACGAAGGAAGTTGTGAACTCCAACCTCTTTGGACAAGTCGTCGTCGGGTGTCTGACAACCGTGGCAGGGATTCTTTGCCGGGTAATAGCCCACATACTTCTTCACCTCTTCCACATAGATGCCCCACTTCTCGGGAGTCATCTCAGCGCGAAGATGACGTCCCCATGGACAGCCACTACACATGTTCCCGCATTTTCCGACTATCATTTCCATCCAGTTTCCCTCATCTCGTTGGTAGTACGTCGGCGATATAAACTCTCCAACTTCCTTCAGAAGTCAACAGCAAGACTAGATGAAAGTAGGCTCTCTTGCATGAGAGTTCTTGTCTTTTGGGCTGAGGTTTCTTATGGAATGCTATTGGAGCTTGAGTCTCCAAAGACGAATGCTTTCCCACCAGGCAAACAAAGCCCCAACAGCACCTACAGCCAAAGCAATGAAACGGTCATAGAGGCCCGGTGAAGCCACTGTGCAAAGAGCAAGATAGACAAGAGTGTATGTTGTGAAGAAGATGGCAACAAACATGTATCTTGGCAGGAATCTTCCTCTAAATGCCATGAAGTTGCGGAGAACGCCTACTTTGACAACACGGCCTACCTCATAGGAATTGTCTGACAACTTCTCTACAAGATCCAAGGACTCAAGCTTGGACAGATGGTGACTTGCCACTGAGGGGCTGGACATCCCAATTGATCTCTGAACCTCCCTGACGCCAACAGGTCTGTTCTGTGTAAGCATATACCAGTAGACTCGCAAGGTATTCCCTCGCAACTCTGGATCAATCAGTTTCTCGTCCGTGGGATTCTCCATTCGTTTCTCCACCCAGTCTGAAACAGAGCCATTCCGATTAATCTGTTGTCACAGGCGCAGCAAGGGACAACTTGGCCTCCTTAATGGGATGTTCTAGTCCCTGAACACTGTGTTCTAATCCATGGTACTAAGTAAGTTTCACACCTATGCATGGATATGTTTCGCATCTTTACTAGAGCTCTTGACAACGACGTAAAACGCAAGTTAACGGCTGGTGGAGTGGTATCAGCCCTATTGGCGGCAAGTCTTGTGATTACTTTGGGTTTCTTTGGTGGTGCCTTTTGGAGGCCTTCCCCTATTGTTCAACACCCCAATGCCCCCCTCTTCACCATACAGGGGACCGTGTCCAATGACTTTGCGGACTATGTACCCTACGATGAAGCATTTGAACCAGATGCACCTTCATACGAACTGTCTCCTGGGTTGTCCAACGTTGCGAATCTGGGAACCTTCTCTTATCTCTCGTCAGACACATTGCGGATGATCGAACAGAATGGGTTTGCTGTTCTACCACAAAATCAATACAAGCAGATCCATGAGATATTGGAATTGAATGATGACGAACGAGTCCCAAGCTTTGTGTCATCGGACGCTGTCCTTCATGCATTTCACGTTCTTTATGACCTGGCCTTGAGAGAGGTCGAGGTGTACTCGTTTTGGGATCTATTGGGCAATCTAACCCTTACGATGCTAGACTCATCATACGAGCAGTATCAGTCGGCTCCCGAGGGACGATGGAAAGAAGCAGCTCTGCGAAACATGATGTTCTTTGAAGTGGCGTTGGTGCTGATAGACAATGAAACTGCCATACCGCCGACATTTCCACCAGAAGTTGAAGCTGAAGTCGAGCACGTTCTGCAGTTAATTGATGCTCACGATGAGATGACTGACGATTGGTTCCAAGGCTACAGGGAGGACTTCACCCAATTCGTGCCTCGTGGTCACTATACCAGAAGCCCGCTTCTTCAACGCTACTTCCAAGCCATGATGTGGTTCGGTAGAGTTTCATTTCGATTGCAGCCCGACTCGCCGCCGGGTCCCAATGAGAAGGGTATGAACAATACTGCTCAAGCAATACTCATCTCACTTGCTCTCCGGAATGAGGTTCTGTCCTTACCAGGCAACATAACGGGATTTGACGTCTGGGATGCCATCTACGAGCCAACCGCTTTCTTCGTGGGTTCCGCTGATGATCTTATGCCTGGCGAGTATCTCACACTTGTGGAAAGCATCTATGGCACGAGTCCCGACCTTGCTGACCTTGATGATGATGCGTTGCTGGGCGACTTCATAGAGGTTGCGCTCGACATGAAGGACCCGCTGATTCTTGGACATCCTGTCCCTGACACTGAAGAGATGGATCAAACAAAAGGCCTGAGATTCATGGGTCAACGGTACATCCCCGACAGCTACATCCTTGGTCAGCTCGTATACAAACACGTTGGTACTCTGATGAATCCTCGACTGATGCCAATGGGGCTTGATGTCATGGCCGCTCTCGGGTCAGAGAGGGCGTGGCAACTGCTGGATGCAGAGAGAGCCTATCTGAACTATGAGTCGCAAATGGAGATGCTCTGGGAAAAGATGGGAAGCATGACTGAGAGCGAATGGACCCACAATCTATACTACCTCTGGCTCTACTCTCTCCTGCCGCTCTTGTCTGACCCTGGTGAGGGATATCCATACTTTATGCAGAGTGAGGCGTGGGTTGACAAGCAGCTAAACACAGCTCTTGGTTCATGGACCGAACTTCGGCATGACACGATTCTCTATGCGAAGCAATCCTACACTTGGGAGCTTACAAGTATGCCAGAGCTGGTGAAGGGTTACGTCGAGCCAATACCCAGCCTATATGCCAGATTGGCATCTCTCTGCTTAATGATGATAGAGGGTCTTGATTCAAGGGAGTTGCTGTCATCCACGATTAGCTCAAAGCTTTGGAAACTTCACGACCTTCTCAGAGATTTCCAGACAATCTCTGTCAAAGAGTTGAATGGCACCCCTCTGGATGTTGAGGAGTTCCGCTTGATTGAAGGTAGCGGGAAGACACTTGGGGGCATTGTAGCACTACCTACTGACGACTTCCTTGTTTCAGATGCGGATGACGATATGGCTGTTATTGCAGACGTGCACACAGATCCAAACGAGGGCGAGGTCCTCGAAGAGGCGGTTGGTCGTCCAATGGTAATCTATGTCGCAGTCCAAGTTGAAGGACAAGTGATTCTTACCAGAGGCGGCACATTCTCCTACTACGAGTTCAAGTGGCCGATGGATGACCGTCTGACTGATGAAGCATGGCAAGAGATGCTCGCTGAGGGCCAAGAACCAGCCTTCCCTTCATGGACAAGTAGCTTCATTGCCAATCAAGCGGCTTCGATTCTATTCAACTACGTGCGAGTTGCCAGACACTGGGAGTAGGATGGCACGCCTAGGGAGCTCCACTCAAGCTCCCGTTCTCTCTCTGATGGCATTACTCCATTCATGCAAGATCTACGCTCCTGAGTTCGAGTTCTATCCCGATGGTTGGCTTGAAACCGGCCTCATCCACATGTACTTTCCAATTGAGAGAGCATGACCTCGCCAAGCTCCCAGAGTCCCTTTATCATTAACCTTATTATGGCTCCTGCAACCACGTTGAATCGCAGCAACCGGGAGTGCGCAGCGGCAAAGGAATGAGGGTACATTACCTATCATTCACAAGAGTGGAGCACTTGCGTATGAGAGACCAAGACGACGGCAGCATGGTAATGAAGGCTGTGTTGATAGGCGACGGGGCTGTCGGTAAGACGAGCATCCGTCGGAACTATCTGGGAGATGACTTCATCGAAGGCCATCTTGCCACAATCGGCGTGGATCTCGCCACCAAGAAAGTGCTCTTTGGAGAGGACATTGTCAAGTTCATCATTTGGGACCTCGCAGGCCAACCGACCTTTGAGAAGGTGAGAGGTCACTATTACCACGGATGTCACGGCATAATCCTGGTCTACTCGGTCGTCGATAGGGATTCCTTTGACAATGCCTCTAAGTGGCTTGTCGAGGCCTACAAGAACATGGGCCCACTTCCTCCTACGGTCATTGTTGGAAACAAGATCGATCTACGCCCGGCATTACCCAAGGAAGATATCGTCACACCAGAAGAGGGTATCGAGTTCATGGAATACTTCATCGAGAGGCTTGGCGTCCCGGCAGTGTTCAGAGAAACGAGTGCCAAGACAGGTGAGAATATTCAAGACACCTTTCAGGAACTGCTCAGGATGATGAGTGAGGCCGACGCCGGAAAGGAGTCCGACGTCTTCGTTGGTTGATACTCTGAAAGCAGATTCCTCTCCTTGCTTCCTACAGACGGATGAGATTGCGAAGCCGAGAACGTCCGCCCCCATCCAAACGCATATATATCGTAGTCGATATATATCTGAATAGATATATCCCACACGATACGTTATTGGACGGTCAAAGTAATGAGTTCTGATAGTAAGAGGCAGGGGTCCACAATCACTGAGATGTCAGAGATTCTCTCGGACTTCTCGCAGTTCTACATAGTGATCCTCCTGAACGAGGGGCCCATTCATGGCTATGGCGTGATGCGGGCATTCAAGAACCGGACAGGTAGCACGTTAAGCGCTGGGACCTTGTATCCTTTTCTCCAGAAGCTGGAAGGCATGGGGCTTGTCAAGAAGACTGAGAAAGTGAGTGGCAAGAGACCTAGGATAGTGTATACTCTGACCAGGAAGGGGCGGACTTTCACGGATCGTCTGTTCAGACGTTTTGCATCCTTGACCGCATCAGCCCTGGAGCCTTCACTCGAAACCTGCGCGAGCTACGGTGCTCGTGTGTATGATGGCGCCCATCATGAGGACTTGGACGGCGTCAGACTTGCCTTCTGTTGTGTCCATTGTGCGCGGGCCTACAAGCTCGATCTAATCAGAGAACACCGACTCGGGAGTCCATAGGGGGTATAAACCATGACCAAAGAACTGGGACTCCAAGACGAAAGGGCCAGGATGGCATTGAGGATAGATGGAATGCACTGTGCTTCGTGTGTAGCCACAATCGAGAATTCCCTAGCTGGAGAAGATGGCGTTATCAGGGCAACTGTGAGTCTGCTTGATGAGAAGGCGGTTGTTGAATATGACCCCACCAAGGTTACAAGAGAACAGTTGGAGAAAGTTGTTGATTCCACAGGCTACCGAGCCAAGCGCCTGGCCATGACACTCACAGTATCCGGCTCTCCAGTTGAGAATGACTTCAACATCATGAAGGACAAGCTCAGCGAGCTGCAAGGCATAATCACTGTCAGAACGTTTCCCGATACGCATAGACTGCTCATTGAATATGATGAGGATCTAGTGACATTCAAGATAATCAAGAAGACCCTGAGGAACCAAGGGTTTGAGCTAGAGGACGCGGAAGGTGTGGAGGGTGATAGGGAATCTCTTGCAAGAGAAGGGGAGCGCAGGTTCTATTCTGCACTCTTTATCTTCTCGCTGATATTGGCGGTCCCGGTTGTGCTACTACACTTCGGAGTGCTGAACGTATTCATACCTTCAGAAGAAGTCCGAATGCTTCTGATGTTCGCGCTTTCGACACCCGTTCAGTTCATAGGCGGCTTTCCTTTCTACAGATCAGCTCTACGCTCAGCTATCCATTTGAAGACCAACATGGATACTTTGGTGATGCTTGGAACTAGCGCGGCATATTTCTACTCAGTGGCAACAACATTCTTCTTGGTTGGCTTCTCGTCATTCTATGATACCGCCGTCCTTCTCATCACGTTCATTCTCTTGGGAAGAACTCTGGAAGCTATCGCCAAAGGCAGAACGTCGAAAGCAATTCGTAGTCTGATGGATCTGCAGGCGAGAGTTGCAGTCGTCCTTAGGAACGATGAGGAACTAGTCCTCCCAATTGAGGACGTCGAAGTGGATGACATAGTGTTGATTCGACCAGGCGACCGAGTTCCGGTTGATGGTGATGTCCTAGAAGGGAAATCCTCAGTAGATGAATCCATGATAACTGGGGAGCCTCTTCCAGTAGAGAAGACCGTCGGCGCCTCAGTCGTCGGTGGGACGGTCAATAAGAATGGAGTTCTCCGTGTAAGGGCTACAAAGGTTGGTCAGGACACAGTGCTTTCCCAGATAGTTAGAATGGTTGAGGAGGCACAGACTAACAAGCCGCCAATCCAGCGAAAGGCAGACGCAATTGCGGCAGTGTTTACTCCCATCGTCCTCGTGCTCTCTCTGGCTACGTACCTCTTCTGGACTGTAATCATGGCCACAGAGTGGACACTCGCACTCAACTTCACAATCGCAGTCTTGGTGGCGGCATGTCCATGCGCTTTGGGTCTGGCTACTCCGACTGCCATAATGGTCGGCATTGGCAAGGGCGCACAATATGGGATTCTTATCAAGACTGGCGACGGCCTCGAAACCATTCCAGTAATAGACACAGTGTTGTTTGACAAGACTGGAACTCTGACCATCGGGCGGCCAACAGTTACAGACATAGTCTTGGCTGGTGACCTTGGTGAAGACGAAACACTGAGCCTGGTGGCTAGTGTTGAACTCAACAGTGAACATCCACTCGCAGAGGCCATCGTTTACGATGCTCGAGAGAGGGGCTTAGAAATCCCGGCTTCGAGCAACTTCTCCTACACTACTGGCAAGGGAGTTACTGGGCGGGTTGATGAAAGGACCATCTCCATCGGAAGTGGGCAGTTCATGGAGGAAATGTCAGTCGACTTCTCCAATCTTGAAGGGCAGGTCCTTATGCTCCAACAGCTGGGGAAGACGACAGTCTTTGCCGCAGCCGACCAGCAACCTCTTGCTGTTCTTGCCATTGCAGACGAACTCAAGTCTACCTCAGCTCAAGCGGTGCGCACTCTCAAAGACCTGGGCATTGAGGTCTGGATGATAACAGGAGACCGGGAAACTACCGCCAAAGCCATCGCAGAGAGGGTGGGTATCGAGAAAGTCCTTGCCGAAGTTCTCCCGAGTGACAAGGCCATTCAAGTCAGCAACCTCCAGGAGCAAGGCCGGACTGTGGCTTTTGCAGGTGATGGAGTCAATGATGCGATAGCGCTGGCTCAAGCGGACGTGGGGATTGCTCTGGGTTCAGGAACAGATGTTTCCGTTGAATCCGGCGACATCGTACTTGTCAAGGACAATCTCCTTGATGTTGTAACTGGAATCCAGCTTGGCAAGAGCACCATGACCAAGATCAAACAGGGCTTCTTCTGGGCTCTTATCTACAATATCATCCTGCTGCCGATCGCTGCAGGGTTGCTCTACCCGTCCTTAGGACTGGTCCTTAGACCCGAGTTTGCAGGTCTGGCGATGGCCCTCTCTAGCGTCAGCGTGGTTACAAACGCCCTGGCTCTGAATCGTTTTAGACCAGAGCGACCAGGGGAAACGGTTGGAGGAATACCGTCTGCGGCATACCGAGAAGGTGACGTGGCCATTGACCCCCTATGCAAGATGCAGGTAGACATTGCGACTGCAGACCTCTACAGCGACTACGAGGGCAAACGATACTACTTCTGCAACCAATACTGTAAGGATACTTTCGAGTCGGACCCGGACAAGTATCGGGAGCCAGACGCGTCAAAGCAGGAGCCCAAGACCGCAGTGGATCCGATTTGCAAGATGGATGTCGACACTGCGACGGCCACCCTCTACAGTGATTTCGAGGGGAAGAGGTACTACTTCTGTGCTCAGTACTGCAAGAATACTTTCGACGCCAATCCTATGGAGTATAGGGACAAGGACTTCAGGGATTAGTGGTTGAATCAGAAAAAGAGAAGGAGATGCTCATGCTGCATTCAACATGAGCATCTTGGTCTGTACATGTGAAGTGTGTTTGAAGGAAGAATGACTAATGTTCTCAAGACTTGGGTTTCGAGAACCATGGTAAGGAACCAGAGCGATCCACCAGTATAGGTACAAGGTGAATCACCAGTCTACCTTCTGAAGGAAACTCGATACATTTCGGCGCGAACGCCGGCCTTGAGTCTGAGAAAGTTCTCAGGGAGGTCATTTACCTGCTTCTTGTGTTTCTTTGCTAGTGCCATTTTTCTCACCGTTTTCTGTGGGGCCCAAACTTCCGAGCTTTTTGCGCCACCAACGTTTTTGTGATAGACATATACGTATATAAAGGTTTGTGCACCAAACCATTCATATTATGACGGTGTGTTTATACAAGCATGAGCGACACAAAAGTTTAATAAGCATCCATTCCGCGTCAGAACCGTAATAACCACCAATATTATTGAGGTGACGAGAGACTTGAATGATGAACTGACAGATACGTTGGCTTGTATTGAACTCACGGAGGAAGCGTTGGTTGACGGGAAGCCCCTGGTACCAGAAGGGCAAAAGATTGTGCGTGACGAAGAGATAGGCAAGATAATGCTGGAGCCCGTGAGAAGCAAGATTATGAAGATTCTCTATTGGGGTATCAAGGACACGCTTACCACGGAGGAGTTTAACGAGGAATCTGGTGAGAAGATCATCCGCGAGAAGACCGTTAAACGCGAGGCCCTCTCGGTGGCCGAAATAGTGCATTTGTCTGAGGAGAGGTGGCCCAAAGAACCCATATCCAAGAACCAGGTGTATCATCACCTTCCTCTGCTGATCGAGGGTGGCTATGTTGTGAAATTCGGGACTGTGACAAAGGGCAAACGCACCACAGACTACTATATCCGAACTCACGGTGGCTTCATCATTGCCACCGAACCGAGCGACAAGGAGTATGCACAG
>CP070658.1:40866-46493 GCA_020355105.1 Candidatus Thorarchaeota archaeon
AAATCTACGAGCAGATCGACATAGGTGACATAACCCTATTCGGCGGAGTCGGAGGAAACCGCGGCGACTGCACTGAACAAGGTGGAGGCGCAAGTGCATTCCAAGTGTTCGGTAACGTGCTATTGCCAATGATTCTGATGGCGAGAATCATGGGCTTTGACTTCAACGGGCTCATGAAAGAGTCCCTCGGTAACATGGCGCTCCAAGACGGGGCCACAGCGTAAGTATTAGGCAATCCTAGTCCCATAAGAATCGGGGCTCTATATAGCGGAGCCCCCATCATCTTCTTTGTGAGTAGCCTTCCTCGAGCTTCTACATTCCCTTGTAGCACGGCTTCCCCAGCATATTCACAAGTTCCTTTCTCAAGGTATGTTCCTGTACAAAACCGGTCAGCTCTACGTCGCAGAGTCTGATCAGAGGTAGTTCTGGAAGCTCACCTTCGAGCTTCTCTGCTCCGGGTTCATCGATATTGATTGATTCAAGAATGGAGCTAGCGATGTCCATCTCATCCATCATTCTCAATAGCTGGTCGTACATTGGGTCGCACCAGAAACAATGATGAGACCTGTAGAATTCTATGCATGTCTCTCGGCCGCATGGTAAGTCAGATGTATCACGCCAAATTGGCAACAGACATACAAACTTGACACCCTTAGTTGAGTCCCCCTTGACTCTATCCTCAACCCAAATCTCGCCCTCAAGGTTTCTGACGATGTTGTCAACCAGAGTAAGACCTAGACCCCTTCCCACAATCTGTGCATCTGGCCTTCCTGTCCTCTTAAAGACGAATTCCTTCAGCTGGTCCGGGATTCCTGGTCCCTTGTCTGAGATCTCTATCCTGACCATTCTATCCGAGTCATTTGCCTCGGCCATCACTTCAATCTCAACTTGCTCTTCCTCACTATGCATCGCCGAATTGTGAACAATGTTGAAGAGAACATGCTCAATGAACTCGTGACCGCGAATGACGAATTTCCCTTCATCGATGTTGGTCTTGACTATTAGTTTCTTCCATGGGAAGTCACTTTTGACAGACTGCAGCGCGGCCTGAAGGTGTGAATGAAGGTCTGTTTCACGCTTTGAGGGAGGTTGGTCTCTGAGACTAATCATAGACCTCATATTTGCGATCATTCTAGCCGACCTTCTCACATTCCAAGATGCCTCTTGAATCATAGAGGCAAGACTATCAGGGATTTCTAGCTGTGACTCTATCAAACCCATAGCAAAGAGGATAGCCTGGTTGATGGAGTTCAGGTCATGCGTAGCAACATCAACGAGGAGGTCCGTTCGTTCAACTTCAAGCCGCTCCCTCTGCTCAGCTAGCTTCCTTCTGTGTATGTCCTGCGCCATGAAGCCTATTCTTCTTGGACCGTCTCCACCTTCCAAAGGTCCTGCGGTGACTTGTACCCAGATCGCAGTCCCGTCGGCCTTACGCATCTGCATTTCTATACCTGTTACACTTGCCCCCTCTAGTATCCTCGACATTGCCATCCGCGTGGGCTTGAACTTATCTGGGTCCGTAGGAAGGAATGACTCTATGTTCCTTCGAATCATGCTCTCTTCGCTGTGCCCGAGTAATTGAGTAGCTGCACGATTGACCTGGAGCACAACGCCACGTGGGCTGAGTGTGAAGTATGCAATCGGAGATGATTGGTAAAGCTGTCTATATCGTGTTTCGGATTGCTCAATTGCGGCTTCCAGCTTGAGTTGTTCAGTCATGTCTCTGACTATGCTGACAGTTGCTGGCCTACCTTCATAGGCGAATTGAGAAGTACTCATTTCGACCGGCACCGCCCGTCCATTCTTGGTCAACATGCGTAGTCTAAAGCTTGAGCTGGCAGTGTCTCCAATCTTGAGATCTTCAGTCTGCTCTTGGAATGCGTAGGCTGTGAGAGGATCTAGCAGTATGGAGAAGTCAGTTCCAAGCAAGTCTGCTTCCTCGTACTCTAGAATACGTAGCAGAGCCGGATTCACCATCGCAATCCTGGCATCTCGGACCACGACAATCCCATCGTTTGCCATCCGGAGTATGCTCTCGTATCTGTCCTCGGTTCTTGGAGTGCGTGTGGGCTTGTCGTCACTCAAGGAAGTGCATCTCCGGTCTGGCTTTTATGACAACTTCTGATGAAGCACTGGTCAATTGCCATGATGCGTCAAACAGACTATCGTCTTTTCGACTCCAATTAACCTTTGTTGGTGTCGAAATGCTCTGTGGCCATGTCGTCTTCACAACATTTTAATAGTTATTCAAATGTGAGAATGTCGGGAGATAATGTGACAACTGAACAGCGTGAAGGCCTCAGTCTTTCTGACACGCAGAACTTAGTACGTATCTTTAGAGCATTGACAGATGAGTCCAGACTGAGGATAGTTCACGTCTTGATGAACGTTGACAGAATCAGTGTTTCCGAAATCGCAAGCGAATTGGAGCAGCACATCAGTAATGTAAGCCATCACTTGCGAATCCTTCGAGACCTTGGCTTTGTGAAGCGGGAGAGAGAGGGAAAGTGGATCTACCACTCACTTGATGACGAGTGCATCGAAGACATAATGAGGAGGGCGTTGGAGCATGTTGGTGGAAAGTGAGCAATCATGCTCGCACTGTGCTGGGCATGAAGAAGAAGACAGTAGCTCTGACATACGCCAGAAGTATGTCATCGCCGCCCTGTCAACGCCCGCATGGACTCTTGCTATAGTGTCAGATTTCATTCTGTTCAATGCTCCAGCTGTCTACATCCTTTCTCTTGCGACGATGCTGCTTGCAGGCAGGTGGATTATACCGCGCGGCATTAGGGGTGCAGCAAACATCCACCTGGACATCAACTTCCTGATGACGTTTGCTGCTTTCGCCGCTCTGGTAATAGGTGCCCCGCTAGAAGGAGCTTCAGCAATGTACCTTTTCTTCGTGGCCAACCTACTCGAGGACAAGGCCAGGGCTCAAGTGAGGGATGACATAGGTAGCCTGCTCGAGCTGGCACCGCCTCAGATCTCGGTGAAGCTATCGTCGAAGGTGGTTTCAGTTCCTGTGGAGTCAGGCCAGATAGGAGAGATAATGGTCGTCAAGCCAGGAGAGAGAATAGGGCTTGATGGACAGGTTGTTTCAGGAGCAAGTACAGTGAATCAGAGTCCCATCACTGGCGAGTCAGCTCCGGTTCCGAAAGATGTCGGAGATGAAGTCTTCGCTGGAACCATCAATCTGGATGGATACATCGAGGTGGAAATCAATCGTGTGTCACAGGAAACTGTCCTCTCTAGAATCGTGAAGCTGGTTGACGAAGCACGTGAGAAGAGGTCTCCAGCCGAAACGCTGGTTTCCCGCTTCTCTCATGTCTATACTCCCTTGGTTGTTGTCGGATCTTTGCTTGTGGTTCTACTGACGTTCTTTCTTCTGCAGTCGACTCCAGAGGCCGCAATCTACCGTGGTTTGACCCTGTTGGTTACTTCCTGTCCGTGTGCCTTCGTCATCTCAATACCTGTCAGCATGGTGTCTTCTATCGCAGGTTCCGCGAGGAATGGAGTCTTAGTCAAAGGGTCGGAATACATCGAGGCCTTAAGCAAGACTTCGGTGGTGTCATTTGACAAGACAGGAACACTCACGAGCGGAGAACCAAGCGTCAATCGAGTGATTGCCTATAACGGAACCACCGAGCTAGAAGTGCTGGAAATCGCGGCTTCTCTAGAACAGTTGTCTGAGCATCCAATCTCCACGGCAATTCTCCAAGCTGCGTCCATAGACTCTTTCTCCATGGGTGAGATTACAGAGTTCGAGGTGCTTCCTGGAAGAGGCATAGTCGGTCAGTTGGACGGCCACTCAATCAGTGTCGGGAACAGCTCATTAATGGTCATCAAAGGAATCGCTGTCGAGGAGGATATGCAACCCACTCTGGGGACCAAAGTATACGTCGCCAGGGACAAGCTGCATATAGGAACAATCATCTTGTCAGATACAGTGCGGCCGAGAGCCAAGGCGACAATCGAGGCACTCAAGAGAATGAACATCCGGACTGTAATGTTGACTGGAGACACAGAGGCTACCGCAAAGAATGTTGCAGAGCTGCTTGGGATTGATGAGTATAGGGCCGAATTGCTCCCTCATGAGAAAGTAGCCGCGGTGGAAGCGCTTCCAGGCAACGGTACCCGTGTGATGGTCGGCGACGGTATCAACGATGCTCCTGCTATGGCCGCCTCCGATGTTGCTGTGGCGATGGGCGTAATGGGAAGTGACTTGGCTCTCGAAACTGCCGACGTTGCTTTGATGAAGGATGACCTAGAAGAGGTTCCATTGCTAATACACCAGGCCAAGAGAACCATGCGCATCGTCAAGCAGAACATCGGAATGTCAATTGGTGTCAAAGGAATCATTGCAGTCCTAGCCACTCTTGGGCTTGCTACATTGTGGATGGCAGTAGGAATCGGAGACATGGGTTTGTCGCTGATTGTGATCGCCAATGCTCTCAGACTTGCATTCAGAAGATGATATATCCCAAGCGAACCTGTGATATCTACTTGAACCTGCCCATCGCAGATACAGAAGCTCTTAGGAAGAAGAAGACAAGTCCAAGTGTAAAGAGTGGCAGGGCAAGGACTAGCAGCAGGCTTTGGGATAGGAGTGCTACGACTACTATCAAGGCACCCCCAATCGCCAGGTTCACAACAGGGAAAGAGAACGCCAGTGGAACAGGTAAGTCGCCCGGCTCATTGGTAAAGACAGGAACATAGGACCCGATGGCTGTACCAACAGCTGCAAAGAGGAGGATCAGAGGGCCTGTCAGCCAAATCAGCGCAGATGCGCCTGGCACTTGAAACAAGAAGGCAATGAATCCGACTATTGGAATCGCCGAGAGAGCGACCTCCAAGACGCCTAGGATATACTTCGCTAGTACGATATCGCGATCCCTAAACGGGCTAGCCTTTAGAAGGTAGACGTTTTCTCCCTCATCTACAAAACCAAGAAGCGAAGTAACACTACTTACCTGAACCATCAGCAGTAGCATGAGCAGGAATGCTGGTATGGCCGCCATTCGGAGAGCAGGCGTCACTTCGAGGGGCGAGATTCCGGGCGGAGTGAAGAGATTCAAGTACACCACCAAAAGAATGCCGAATACCACGTACACATACTTCAAGACTTGCATCGGACTCCTCATCCTAGACCAGAAGTCCTTCAATACAATCCAGAAGACAGGATCGCTGATCCTGGTTGACGAGAAGTCAACTTGGCCCCGAAGGATTCTACTGAACCTCCCCTCCACTTTCTCAGTGCCAGTAGCGGCTGCAAAGACCTCGTAGTATTCTGGATCGCAGAAGGCAACTAGAACCAAGAAGGCGAGCAGGAATCCCAGGATGAGGAAGTTGAACCCGAGTTCTGGCCCGTATCCCCAATCCAATACTCCAAGAGTTTCAGTCAGCACATAGGCAACGCTGTTGGGGGGCCAAGCCATGGCCTCCACAAAACCGTCCGTCAAGGCAGGGACTGCCGGGATGAGGACGCCAACGATGAGGATTGGAACCGCAACATGCCTGGCGGGATGGGTTGTCCTTACAGTCAGTTTGATACGTACGTACGACGCAATCCCGCCCAAGAAGTAGTTCACTTCAAAATACAATAGAAAAGCGACAATGAGTCTTGA
>CP070658.1:46593-49968 GCA_020355105.1 Candidatus Thorarchaeota archaeon
CTGAAACCCCCACCTGCACCACAGCACTTCCAGAACCTGTGAGCCCATTCCATCTCCACAAGTTTGAGGCCAGGAATTGCTTGGATGATTCTACGCGGCGCATCATAGATGTCAGCGTGTCTTCCCAAGTGGCATGGATCGTGGTAGGTCACCAGAGCTTCAAGAGAACGAGATTTCAGTTTCTTCTCTTCGAGAAGACGATCTATGAGTTGAACTGTGTGCAGAACCGGAGGAAATTCCACTTCGGAAATCAATGATGGATAGTCGTGCACAAACATCCGGTAGCAGCCAGAGCATGAAGTCAAGACAGTGCTGGTATCCGAATCAGCAAATAGGGACATGACATGCTTTGCCTGTGCTTGTGCTAGTTCATAATCTCCTACTCTGTACGTAGGAGACCCACAACAGATGTTTTGTGGGATGACACTGAAAGAAACCTCCGCCGCTCTGAGTATTCGCAGCACACTGTCCACCTGTTCTTGCTCCCTGTAGATCTCTGTGCAGCCAAGGAATAGCGTGAAATCTGCGGAGTCCAACTTCGTTTCGGGAATGGTTTCAAGATATGCATGAGCATCATCCCGGTCCTCTGCGTAGGGGTTGCCTGTTTCTTTCGTTCGCTGAGAGATGCGCATGTAGCCTTTGGAGGGGCTAATACCGGATTCTAGAAGCGCAGCCTTCATGTCTTGAATGGCAGCGCTCTGTTCGTAGCCACATGCAACATCACAAAGACCACAGCTAGTGCAGGCAAAAACCCGGTCAGCCATGACTTCATCGGGTTGAAGCCCGCCTTTGAGCCAGTGGTACATCATGGTCAGCTTGCCCTTGGCTGAGTAGCTGTCAAGCCTTAGCTGACTGTAGGCCGGACAGTTCTCACGGCATAGGCCGCAACGCACGTGTATGCAAGCTCGAGCCCAATCTTCATACTTGCTAAGACGTTCAGTCATTAGTCAAACCCCCTTTGTCCGCGGTTGAAGATGTTGTTTGGATCTGTTAGCGATTTGATGCCAGTTAGTAGGTCCCAGGCCGAGCCTAGCTGGTCACGTACCCAGGGTGCAGACCTTAGACCGACACCATTCGCATTAGAAACACTCCCTCCCATCTCCAAGGCGTGTGTATACATCCGTTCCTTGAACTCGAACCATTTCTCGACTTCTCTCGGTATTCTAGTATCAATTGGTACGGCGAAGTATATGCAGAACGGAATAGGACCTCTGGGCCCGGCGACTATGAAAGAACCAAAGTCAATGTCCACCCATCCGAATTCTCTCTTGAGCTCATCACAATAATCGCTGAACTCTTGGAATCTGCTGAACGGCAGGCAAGCATCAATGAGGTCTGGCTCATAGTCAGTGTGGGACAAGGCGAAGTTGCTCTTGTCGAAGGTTTCTCGGTTAATGTTAACTGAGTCCCACCATGACTCAGTAACCTCTGTAGGAAGCTCATACCCGTCGGTTTCTTGACAGCAACGTGATATCACCTCAAGCGACTTTTCTACCATATCCGAATCGCCCGAGCATCCAAAGAGAATTGCCATTGACAGTTCTTCTGGGATTGGGGTCTTGGCACGTTCCATGTACTGAACCAGTGAACGCCTGTCGAAGGCATAGACAGTTTCAGGCCAACAGCCTGAACTGTGCACTCGTTTGCAGGCCTCCATTGCAGTGGCAATATCGGGGAATCCAATGCTGATTCTGTCACGAGTCTGTGGAATGGGGTATACCTTCAGAATGGCTTTCGTGATGATACCAAGTGTGCCCTCAGCTCCCAGAAAGAGGTTAAGCAGGTTGTGAGCTGGCACGTTGAGATAGCTCTTACCGCCGACTTGAATCGTATTCCCCGTACCAAGAACGACCTCAAGCCCAGTCACTTGATCGTAGGCATAGCCGTACTTCGCTCCAAATATGCTAATGCCCATACAGCTTAGGGCGCCGCCGATTGTAGAAGAGAGACAGCTCTCCGGTTGATGTGTGAAGAAGACGTTGTGTTTCATAGCAGCTGTCTGGACCTCTGCCATCGTAGCCCCGGATTCCACGGTCATTGTCAGGTTGTCAGGATCGACCTCAAGAATTCGGTTCATTCGCTTCATGTCTAGGACAATCCCATGACGTACCGCAAGCGGGTTGCCCGACATGCTTGTGCCACCACCCCAAGTGTAGATGGGCACGCCCAGATCATTGGCGATTTCCACGATCTGCTGGACTTCTTCAACAGATGCGGGTTTCACGATTACGTCCGGAGTATAGTCGCCGGCAAACCCTTCTATTGAGTAGTCCTTTGAATAGACCAGACGGTCACAAAGCTCAATACTCGCATATTTCGGCCCAACGACGTTGACAAGCTTCTCGAAGAGATGATCTGTAGCTGACATTGAAGACCAATCCCATGTACGGTGACTGTTGGGGCAGCCAGGTAATATCGTTATTGAATTAGGGCGTAGGAAGAAGCCCCAAACAATCATCGCTCAACGGCAACAGTTGTATAGGGGAAGGCTTCAGAACAGACACAAGCGGAAGAGGAGTTCCATCAATGTCTTCACCTTCTGACCTCGAAACCCGAGCAATAAACACCATCCGGTTTCTGTCTGCAGATGCAGTACAGACCGCCAATTCTGGCCACCCAGGAATGCCGATGGGTACAGCGGCCATGGCCTATGCCCTATGGACAAGGCATCTACGTTTCAATCCACAGAATCCCAGTTGGCCAAATCGTGACCGCTTTGTACTCTCGGGCGGTCATGGGTCAATGCTGCTCTATTCACTTCTCTACCTCACTGGCTATGACCTCCCTAAGAAGGAGATCGAGAGGTTTCGTCAATGGGGAAGTGCTACACCCGGTCATCCTGAGTGTTTCTGCACACATGGAGTAGAGGTGACAACGGGGCCGCTTGGGCAAGGACTGGGTAACTCGGTAGGGATGGCCATAGCTGAGAAACATCTGGCTTCTGCGTTCAATCGGCCGGGTCATGATGTGGTCGATCATTATACGTATGCAATTGTCACAGACGGAGACTTGATGGAGGGCCTGTCGTACGAAGGGGCCTCGTTGGCTGGACACTTTGGTCTAGGAAAGCTGGTACTCCTTTATGACGACAACCGAATCTCAATCGATGGGAGTACTGACCTGACATTCACCGAGGACACTGGGGCCCGCTTTGAGGCCCTTGGATGGCACGTCCAGAAGCTACCTGATGGAAATGATGTTGACGCAATAGACGCGGCCATAAAGAAGGCCAAGAAAGACAAGCGACCCTCCATTATCATGTGTCGGACCCACATAGGATACGGATTGCCTAACAGGCAAGACACAGCCAAAGCTCATGGAGAGCCGCCGGGAGTCGATGAACTTGAAGGAGCCAAGAAGAAGCTAGAATGGCCC
>CP070658.1:50068-52900 GCA_020355105.1 Candidatus Thorarchaeota archaeon
AGGAGCCACATCCAGGCAAAGCAAGTGACTCTATCCTCAGATGCGGAGATTTTGGCAGACTGTGAGAGTGTGTTGGCTTAGAAGGTACATGACAGTGAATAGAGAGCAACCATACCTTCTCGCCTGAGTACTGCTCATAATCTCAGCAATTGTACACACGCTACAGGTCTGAGTGTATGGTGGCGTCTGGCATAATGTCGGTGCGGCCATCTATTGTGCCATGTATCTGTTTCTTTGAGTCGGCCTCATCTGTCATCCAAGAACAAGAGGACTCTTGTTGCTCTGAACAATCCTCTCTCTCGTTGGGGGCATTTGTGGCTTGGTCCGGCATGTGGCCGTGGTGAGATAGTTTCATTAAGAGCATTCGAGAGAACAGTTAGTCACCAAGGAGGAGCTTGGTCTTGAGGTCCCTGTCGCCCCATCATTAGCTATCGCCTTGACGACTCTGCTTTTCCATGGTCCCCAGTATCTTGGTTCCTCTGGCAAATCTCGTCCTACTGGCGCTATCTGCAGGTCTGCTAAAGAATACGCTTGGAATTCTAGGAGTTGCACAAGAATGCTCTTCTTCTTGATAATAGAAGAGAGAGGACGCGAAAGACCACTACCTTGACCATCTGTCCTCAGGGACCTTGAAACAGTCCCGTGACCTCTCTTCAGCTCCATCGCCTTTGCTATGTCCGGATTGACTTTTTCTTCCTTCTGCAAGTAGGGTCTACCGTCAGGTTTCGATTCTGATAGCGTCCAGGAAGAATATGCCCACCACGATGCCAGTGAGAGCCATAAGCCATATGAACAAAGGGTCATAGGTCAAAAAGCCGAACAGCAGACCTTTCTCCAGGGATTCGGCGGCGGCGACCACTAACGCCAAAGCAGTAACAATGGCAAACCGACTCAACTGCTCACGTAGGATCCAGGCCGAGATTCCTGCAGAGAACCAAGCCACACCCATGCTTGTCGAAACAATGGCGTTAATCACCGGCGAACTGGGATCGGGGTAGAGCCAAGGATACGGTAAGAATGTCCACATCTCGCTATATAGAAATCCTATATCCATCAGGAATATGAGAATGGCGCTGACTAGCGGGATGGAGTTTCCACTCTTTCGCCAGAGTCCAAGAAACCCGATACCGATAAGGATTCCTCCCAGAGTTATTAGGGAGTACATTGTGATCAAACCTTGAGGAAGTATCCACCAATCCCTATACTCAATGAACCCAAGTACTTCTGCAACCCCAGGTGTCACCAGTATGCCTACGAGGAAGCCACCAATTGCACCCAATAGTAGCAGACCTTTACTTACATTGCTCAACTATTCTCTCCTCCTTACAAAGGAACTTCTAATTGATTAATCCCTTGACCAAATCTTACAGCATTCCTTCTAGAAAACACTTCCGCCTGGATCATCAATGCTCGGCTTCAGTCTTCAGTTCTAGCAGCATCGAGGAAGTATATTCCCGCTACTATGCCGACCGCTATAATGAGCCACATGATCCAGTCCGCGAGATAAGGGAGAGATTGCCACGTGACCCAGTCCCAGTAAGGAATCAGTATGCTTGGAAATAGCAGGCCCGTTAATAGGAATATGGGACCGTAAATCACAAACACCAAAGCAGCAAGAATTGCAAACTGACTGAATTCCTCTCGTGTTATCCAGGCTGATATACCTGCAGTGAACCAGGCCATGCCCACGACTATCGGTACAATGGTTCTCATCATCCACAGTCTAAGAGAGGGCCAGATTGAATTGTAGGACCCCAAGCCCATCAGCAGAGGGATCAGCAGGTACATGATGATTGCTTCCAAGAATACGAATATGGCACCTACTAGCGGAATGAAGTTCCCGCTCTTTCGCCAGAGTCCAAGGAACCCCAGACCGACTAAGATGAACGCCAGCCAGATTGGGAGCCAACGTAGAGGAAAAAAAAGAATCCAAACCCCATAACTGGTATCAAGTACAATATAGCTGTCATAAAGCCACCAATGGCACCCAATATGAACAGTGCTTTGGTTCCTTTACTCATCTAATCTCTCCTCCAAGTAGTGTTGAGATGCAAGAAGTCGCTGCGTTCTCTCAGGCCAGCTGAGAGAGTCTTGAAGCTGTGTCACAGGTATGACAACACTGTAGCCTGGACTATGTCCGGAGCTTTGACAAAAGGTTACCGGAGTTTTCACTTGTCGCAGAATGACTCGAGAAATCGAATGAATGATAGTGATGGCGAGTTCATTAGACAATGAACTGACTTGACAGCATGATGCAGTATCTCAACCCCAGAGTTCCTAGATGTTGGAATACGAAACGGGTGCGGTTATGAGCCCGTTATATGAAGCTTCTTGCGGAAGTTTGTCCATTTAGTCAAGTCTCTTCAAGTCCTGGAAAAGGAGGCGGCATTCTCATCGAGATTGGAATTGGATACTTAGCGAAGCGCTGTTCTCTCATCCCGTTTACTATTTCCTCAGCTTTTGCGGCTGGTATTGCAAAGAGCATTTCATCATCATTTGCACCTGCAAATACTCGGTCTCCATTTCCTGGTATTACTATTTGATAGTCTTGAGTATTAAAAGTGCGAAGAACTCCACTAGTACAAGAGGCCATGATTCCTGCTAATTCAGCCTTCAATCTCTTTCCTTCTTTGTTCATAGCCCCTTGCAAGAGACGCATCATCTGAGCAGGATTCCCATACACAAGAATAACATCCGGTACAATCTTAGTTCTTGTCAATGGTGATATTACTAGAGCACTGTATCTTCCCTTCTCTAGATGGTCCACATTCTCAAGGATGGTGTTTGCTCCTTCTTCATCTGCAGCATAACCTGCTTGAAGGAAGAAAAGTG
>CP070658.1:53000-56832 GCA_020355105.1 Candidatus Thorarchaeota archaeon
TTCGTCTGTCTGCCAAGTCCGAACTCCAGAGAGTCCGTGCTGGAGGGAAAGCAGGACGGGCTGATGAGCGAGAAACGCCTACTCCAAATCCCAAGCTCCCATCCGTCACAATTCTGAGTACAGGGGGCACAATTGCCAGCAAGGTTGACTATAGAACGGGTGCAGTGAATCCTGCATTGACCGCACAGGACCTGTACGATACAGTTCCCGAACTCGGAAACCATGCAAATGTTCAGGCGAGAGTGCTGATGAGCGTGTTCTCAGAGGACATTCAGGCCACAGACTGGACGAAGATGGCACGTGCCGTGGCCAAGGAGGTCAAGAGCGGAGTAGATGGAGTAGTGATAGCTCATGGCACAGACACATTGGGTTTCACTTCCGCCGCCTTGTCATTTGCACTTCAGAATCTTCCAGTACCAGTTGCACTTGTGGGATCACAACGATCTTCTGATCGACCGTCTTCTGATGCTGCCAGCAATCTGATTCATGCAACTGAATTTGTTGGACGTGCAGATGTTGCTGAGGTCATGCTCGTCATGCACGGAGAACCAGATGATAGCTATGCATATGCTCACCGCGGGACTCGTGTGCGCAAGAGTCACACAAGTAGGAGAGATGCTTTCCAATCAGTCAACTCCTATCCGGTCTTCAAGATTGAATCAACCGGAATTACCGAGATTACCCAGCCGGTCCACAGGAGAGATCCCGAACGGAAGCTGAAACTGAAGCCCAAGTTCGATAGCCGCGTTGCCATTGTAAAGACATACCCCGGACTAAATCCGGGCGTAGTCGAATATTACACCGATCGTGAGTATCGAGGGATTGTCGTCGAGGGGACCGGTCTTGGGCATGCACCAAAGACAACCCAATCATCATTGAAGCGTGCTATAGATGCTGGCATGGTTGTGGCCATGACTAGCCAGTGCATCTCAGGCAGAATTGACATGAACGTCTACCGCACTGGAGTTGAGCTTCTTGAGATGGGTGTCGTACCATGTGAAGACATGCTCACAGAAACCGCATATGTCAAACTGATGTGGCTTCTAGCTAACAAGAAGAGTGAGGAAGAAGTAAAGAAATCAATGTCAGAGTCGATAGTAGGAGAGATTGAGATGCGAACAGAGATGGCCCAGTACAGGACTTCTTTGGAGGTCGAATGATATGACCGAAGAGGCACGATACAGAGAGCTCGGTCTGATGGTCGGCCTTGAACTGCACCAGCAGCTCGATACAACACGAAAACTCTACTGTCATTGTCCTACACTGATTCGTGATGATGAACCCATCGATGGATTCGTACGTAGACTTAGACCTACTCAGAGTGAGATGGGGGCAATAGACCCTGCAGCCCTCTTTGAGTTTCAACAGCAGAAGAGATTCTATTACGAGTATTACAATGACACAACATGTCTGGTTGAAGCTGACGAGGAACCGCCTCATGACCTATGCGATGAGGCTATTGATATCGGTCTTACAATGGCGAATTTCCTGAAGTCTTCACCAATGGACGAGATACATTCCATGAGGAAGATTGTGATTGACGGGAGTAATACGACAGGCTTCCAGCGAACATGTGTTGTTGCCATAGGCGGCGCAATCAGGGTGGGAGATAAAGAGATTGGAATCCAGACGATTGGTCTGGAAGAGGATGCAGCTAGAAAGATTGCAGATGATGACAAGAGGAACATGCGTATATACAGACTCGATAGACTCGGTATCCCGCTAGTTGAGATAGCCACAGCACCTGACATTCACACACCATCCCAAGCACAAGAAACTGCCCTTGCCATAGGTCTGTTACTCAGATCGACTGGCAGGGTGAAACGAGGTATTGGGACTATTCGCCAAGATGTCAACGTTTCAATTGAGGGTGGCGCGATTATAGAAATCAAGGGCTTTCAACAGCTAAACATGCTAGATGATCTAGTCAAGTTCGAGGCACAACGTCAAGAACAATTATTGAAAATCCGCGATTCTCTAGTTGATAGAGGGGTTTCTCTCGAAGCCATTGAA
Source organism: Candidatus Thorarchaeota archaeon (assembly GCA_020355105.1). Taxonomy (GTDB): domain Archaea; phylum Asgardarchaeota; class Thorarchaeia; order Thorarchaeales; family Thorarchaeaceae; genus SMTZ1-83. The sequence continues at coordinate 55,014 of CP070658.1, forward strand.
GGCAAGATTGAGGACGTCAGTGAAATCCTAAGCGGAACAGACTCAAAGGTCCTCAAGAAAGCACTCAAGGCCGGTGGGTCTGTGACTGCTCTCCTATTGCCCGGGTTTGCAGGTCTAGTGGGAAAGGAAATCCAGCCAAATCGTAGACTTGGGACAGAGTTCTCTGATTACGCGAGATTCTGGGGCGGCGTTGGAGGCATCTTCCACACTGATGAACTACCTAGCTACGGGATAACCGACACTGAAGTAGCAGAGGTCAAGAGATTCCTCGGTGCCAAAGATGAAGATGCAGTAATCATTGTTGCAGCTCCTAAGAAGAACTGTGAAGATGCCCTACAGGCAGTGCTCAAGAGAGCACACCAAGCTGTAGTTGGAGTCCCCGCCGAAACTAGAACTCCACTGTCTGATGCAACTACGAAGTATGCCAGACCAAGACCTGGCGCAGAGAGAATGTACCCTGAAACCGACGTTCGGCCTGTCAAGATTACTACGGCTCGTTTGAAGAGAATCATGAGAGAGATGCCTGAAACTCTTGAAAAGAAGAAGAAGAGATTCGTTGAACAGTACGAACTCAGCGAAGACTTGGCGTCTCAAATCACGAGGTCTCTCAATCTAGATCTGTTTGAGAGTATTGTGAACCAGCTGGATGTACCTCCCACCTTGGTCGTAGTTACGTTGGAAAACACACTCGTAAGTCTGCATCGTGATGGAATACCGACTGAGAACTTGGACGAACAGCATCTGGTGGATCTCTTCGAAGCAATCTCAAAGAACGAAGTTTCCTCCGAAGCAATTCCCACCATTCTTACCCATCTTTCCAAGAATCCCTCTTCGAACGTGAAGGAAGCCATAGAGGAAGCAGGACTTGGAAGGATAGAAACTACCGAGGTTGAGGAAGTAATCAAGAGAATAGTTTCAGAACGTGCAGATTTTGTCCGTGAGAGGGGCGAAGCCGCTATTGGTGGTCTCATGGGCGTTGCAATGAAGGAGCTAAGAGGGAAGGTCAATGGGAAGACAGTCAGGAATCTCCTCGCAGTCGAGGTTGAACGTGTTCTATCTGGGTAGCTACTTCTTCTGAGAATAAACCTTAAAGAGGACACATGTGTGGTCCTCCGAGCAGATTCAATGAGGTACATCTGAGTCTCTTGGATGAACAGCGCCGCAGTGGCCTAGACTGGTAGGGCGCGAGACTCATAATCTTCCCGGAGTCATCCGGGACAAGACTGGGGTCATGAGCAAGCGCCAAGGCTCGAGATGGGAAATCTCGAAGTCGAGGGATCGAAGCCCTCCTGCGGCACCATCTTCTATCAGGACAACTATACCCGTCCATTGATTCATATTCTTGTCTTTGCATGAGCCTGCACTGCAGGAGAATTGGTGAAAGACAAAATGGGACAGAGATGGCACGACCAAGACGAGTTCTGGGAAGCACAAATGAAGACAATGTTCTCTGAAGAGCGAATAGAACGCACACACAATCAGGTCAGTGCATTGATTGCACTTCTTGACATCAAGTCAGATGATGCCATACTCGACCTTTGCTGTGGGGTCGGCAGGCACAGTCTAGAACTTGCTCGAAGAGGATTCAAAGTCACTGGGGTCGACAGGACGCAACATTACCTCGAGATTGCTGGGAAGCAGGCTGATGAGGAGAAACTAGATGTCAACTTCATTGAGGCTGATATGAGAGAGTTTCAGAAGGAGAGTTCCTATGATGTGATTCTCAGCATGTTCACTTCCTTCGGGTATTTCGAGGACCCTCAAGATCAGTTCCGTGTGTTAAGCAACATGTATGCTTCCCTCAAACATGGCGGAAGAA
>CP070658.1:56932-60759 GCA_020355105.1 Candidatus Thorarchaeota archaeon
CCTTATCTCATCGACATACTGATCAAATGACTCCCAATCAACGTCTTCACTGATTGTAAGGGTCTTGATACCACTAAACCCGATGGGTCGCCCTACCGACTTGAGCTCGTCTTTCGTTAAAGTCAGATCATCCAGGTTCTCCACCCTAAACGTTCTCTCACTTGTTTCCTCCAGAAAGATGCGCATTACCTGAGTCACAAGCTCTCCTATTGGAACACTTCTCTTTCTGGCCTCGGCGGAAAACAGGCTATAGACATGGTCGTCTATGCCCCGTATCGTCACATCAGTCACTTGATCACCCTCTTGTCAATACAAGTTCAGAGCTCATCCAAGACCAGACTTGGGGCTCTCCTGAGGAAGACCGCTATGGCCATGAAGAAGACTCCAAAGAGGATCACTGCCATCGAGATTACTATCTCCAGTGTCAGGGGTATGATGCCCAGAAAGAATAGCATCATGAATGACCCAATGAAGGTAATGAGGAACCCAATGTAGAGAACAAAAACCCATGCTGAGCTTGCTTCTTCCTTCTTCCGAAGCTGCTCATCGAGCTCCTGAAATCTCTTCCGCATTCGGTCTCGTACTTCACTATCATCGTTGTTAGTTGCTTCATTCGATGTCACATTTGTCACCATTATCACCATATGAATCTTATGGTTATAAATGTGCTGGTGAGTGAGGTCGGATGAGAAGAATGGTCTCACTTGACAAGACGCGAATTCACATCTCCTTCATGATGCATTTTCGTAAACCGGTAGCGAAGTGTTATTATGATTGAAAGATATAATGAGAACGTCACAATAGGACTCGAGAATCTTACATCTGGGTGTCTTTCTTGCCAATTGACCCGAAGTTTCAGAAGAACAGAACGAAGGTTGGTACAGAAACAGACATCGCCATTTGGGGTCCAACAGATCCCCCTGAAACTTTGGGGATACGGGGGACCTATGTGGCGGTTGATTGGGACATTTGTACGGGATGTGGCGCCTGTCTTGAAACTTGTCCAGAGCAGTTGTATGATTGGATGGTAACTCCTAATCACCCCCTCTCGGAGAAAAAAGCGTTTCCTGCCAGAGAATCAGATTGTGTACAATGCTATAAGTGTGAAATTGAGTGTCCCGTGCGAGCAATAAGAATCATCTATCCAGCGCCAGCTGGCTGGCTGGCTTGGCTGGGTTGGCTAACATTCATTCTCCTCTTTCTGCAGCTACCCGGGGGGGTTATTTATGGGGTCATATTTGGACCTTCACTAAGTCTTCAGACACTCTTCTATATTGGATGTGTCATCTTAGTTCTTGGTCTTCTGTTTGTGTTCTCATCGTTAATGTATTTCAGAAGAAGAGGTAAACCAGTAGAGGGAAGAGGAGTTATGGCTACCACAGTGCTCGTAGAGAGTGGAACGTATGGGATTGTACGCCATCCGCAATTTCTTGGTGCTGTACTAATGATGTGCGCTTCTATTTTGATCTCCCAACATTGGTTCTTTGTATTAGTAGGTGTTCCTCCCATCTTGTCAATGCATATATGGGTTCAGAATTCAGAAGAACTTCTGATCGCAAAGTTTGGAGATGACTATAAACGGTATATGAGGAGAGTTCCAAGAATGAATCTATTCCTAGGAATTCTCCGCGCCGTAGAGCGCAAAAAAGAGGATTGACCCCGAAGCTTCAACTAGTCCTTTTACAACCTATCATCCTTGACCTTTTGATTGGAAGAACTGGGGGAATGAGTCCTGCAATTCGACCGACTTACGAATCCTCTCGCGAAGCCATCGATCATCTGAGTCCTCCCAAGGGAAATGCGGATGTTGCATTGTACCCGACGTGGGCAAGTAGATCCATGCCTCTCTAGAAACCCATGTTTCGTTGTCCTCTCGGACTAGTATTTCTCTCTTTGCTCGTTCATAAAGACCCTGTTCCACACCTTCGTATCTATCAAAGTAGTCTAGACGGTCCTCATCAACCAGGAAACAGACGGCGAGAATCTCGGTCTGTTTGTCTACTATTGCGAATGGGAACCATGCCATCTCAGGGTCGTACACTCGGCGGAGTCCTGGGACTCTGCAGACTCTGCAACTTGAGTATCTCTTCCAAGTTCCTCTTGTGATGAATGTGCCATAGCCAACAAGCCATTGGTTGGAATCCGGCGAAGCCATTTCGATTTCCTTCTACTCAATGCTATCTGCTGGGGGCTGGAAGTGTTGAGTTGGATTGACCTGTCATGCATCCTCCTCAATGAGATTAACTATGACCTGTACAAGCTCTTCACCCTTATCCTCCTGCAGAAAATGCCCCGCATCCTTGATGGTAACATGTTCTCTTTCCCGGGCGCCGGGAATTCTCCTCTGAAACAAACGGTCCACCCCAGCAGTTATCGGGTCCCTGTCGCTAAAGGCAGTGAGAAACGGTTTCTCCCATTTGGATAGAACATCATCCCAAACTCTCTGGTTCTCCCGAAGTTGAGTTGGGACCAAGCTTGGAAAGATACGCGCCCCAGCCTTATATTGCTCATCAGGAAACGGAGCCTCGTATGCCTGGATTACCTCTGGAGGGAGATCGGTCACGGTGGAGAACTGGAGTATGTCCCCTATTGGCAGGCTTGGTACAGTCCGTGAGTATGCAACCCATCTCAGGAAGCTTGGTTTCTCTTGAAGTTCTCTCATGGAAACCTTTCCTTCTCGCAATAGTCGAAGCTTGAACACCGTGGACCCAATCCTGCCGGCTAATCCTCTGGCTGCAGGAAGCCCTGTGTTGGAGGCAACGACTCGGGCAAAGCGGTCTGGTTGTTCTCCTAGGACACGAAGGCCAATGAGCCCCCCCCAGTCTTGACAAAAGAGCGTGATCTCATGAAGTTTGAGCTGCTTCACAAACTCCACCATCATGTCGACATGCATCTGATACGAATAGTCCTTGGTCCTAGGGAGTTTGTCGGAGCGGCCGAAACCCACGATATCTGGAGCGACTGTGCGGAAGCCAGCCTCATTGAGCGGAGGGATCATCTTTCGGTACAGATAGCTCCAGGAGGGTTCTCCATGCATCAAGAGTACTGGACGTGCATCCTCAGGACCTTCATCCACATAATGAATTCGTAATCCATCTATCTCTCTATAGTTTGGAGAGAATGGATAATCAGGTAGTCTCTCAAATCTGGATTCGGGAGTTCGCAGCATCTCACTAGGTGACATGTCGAAGAAGTGACACCACCGGGCTATATAGCTAAGCAATCAAGAAGTCAACGCCATTCAATGAAGTAGCTGCAGTCCATGCAGAATGTGTGGATGAGAGAGGAAGACACACTCTCAATTTGGAAATCGAATCTATATCTGCTTCTCTCTTCTGTGCAGCAGATAGTCAGGACCGAATATGTCCTGTACCATGATGATTATCGTAATGCAGTTCTGACAAGCTCAGTCAATCTAGTGGTTAATTGATGGTCTGGATTCTTGTTTGCATTGAACTCAGAACTGCATTAAGGACAATCTCATTATTCATTGAAGACACCAAATCTGAAAGCTGAAGACCTGTAGGTATTGATACTGTTCACGGTAACTACTATTGCTACTCATTAAAACTGGAATATTATCAATCCATCTTCGCGCGCGGCAACATATACGGTATTGTCAACTACTGCAATATTGCTGGCACGACCACCACCAGCGTGGCTAGCAATCAGTGAAGGACTCGATGGGTTGCTCACATTCAGAACTATCAATCCCCTTTGATAGTCTGCTAGGAACGCTCTATTCTCAATTATACAAGCTGCAAATACGGCTCCACCCGTAGCAAAGGAGCCAATCTGGCTGATTTCCGACGGGTTGCTCACATCAA
>CP070658.1:60859-69274 GCA_020355105.1 Candidatus Thorarchaeota archaeon
TACTACATTACTCTGATTGAAAGGACTGTCTATAATACGCATCACTATGATGCTGTCGTTTACCTTTACGTACTTCAGAAAGACCACGAGAACAACTCTCACTTCTTGCCCATGTCTTCATACTTGGAATCACATGTAGGAGCAATAGTCGGAAGACAGCTGAATTTGTTGTATAAGAAAAGTCATCAGCGCAATCGAGATGCAAGCGGAGTCCGAAACGGGAGTCGAACTCGTTCTGCCACTCCTTGGATTCATCATTCAGATGGGAGTCATCTTCGCAGTGGTTGGTCTAGTGCTCGCAATCGGCAGCTATCTGAGGCTCGAGTTCTAGTCCTGCCTGATCAAAGACAAAAAGAGTGATATCGAAGGATGAGAAGAGTGCAAGAGATACTACTCGTCGGCCTAATTCTCCACATCTCCATATGCGTCATGTTGGTGATTACCTATCAGGTGACCCCCTCCGCAGCATACTTGTCGTTCATCATGAGCGTCTCAGGAATGCTCTGGTTCATAGGCGTGCTACTGTTCATACTTCTCCTAGAATCAGTGTTCTACTATCGTGATTCGTCATCCTAGGACTCAAAGGTCACCGACGGGCCATCTTCCTGAAGAGTCTGCTGTCGCTCTCCCCTCTCGGACAAGAACTTAAGTAAAGTCTTCTAATAATGAGTTGATGAGTTCAGAATGGTTGGACCAGAGTGCCCCTCTGAAGACGATGCAGTGTACACAGAGTCAATCAAGGCGGGCAAATCAGTAAGGGCCTTCGTTTCAAGTATCTACCTAGTACTGCTCGCACTGTCAGTCGCCTTCGCCATTCAAGACGCCCAGTTCATTTTGATGTCTGCCGTCATCATCGTTAGTGTGACATTCGTCTTTGTGATACTCTATTTGAATTTCAGAGTCCTAAGAATCACAATAACCCAGAACCATCTCAAGGTGACATACGGCAGGCTCAACCGAAAGATAGTCCCTCTTGAGAGAATGACCGATTGCGAGCACATTCAGATAAGACTAAAAGAATACGGTGGAATTGGAATACGGTTGGGGCGAGATGGAACATGGGCATATAACACATCCCTAGGAGATGCTGTCAGGGTAGGGATTAGTGGCGAAAGACCATTCGCTTTCTCAACGGCTCATCCCAAAGACGTCTGCGAACTGCTACAGGAACTAAAAGCTTGAGAAACTCCAGAGTCTTTCCATGATCCCCAGTATCTTGGCTCCTCTGTCAAATCTCATCCTCCTTATGTTGTCTGTCTGCAAGTCTGCTAAAGAATGCGCTTGGTATTCTAGGAGTTGCCGGCGACCGAGTGCTCTCAGTAGATGGATGGCAGCCCATCACGTGATGATTGTAAAGATTCAAGCCAGGACGAAATAGTTAGTGTCGGTTATTATCAAACTCAGCCCGGAAGATTGAATAGCTCAACAAACCATTTAGTGCTTGCGCGAGAAGGAGGATAGCATATGCACACAAAACTGAGAGCTTTCTTGGTGCTCATCTTCTTCCTTGTGATGTTTCCGTTTGTTTCATACCTGGTGGAAACCGGAGGCATCACCTGCGCTGACATAACCACGACACAGAATAGGATAGGGACGGTCCATCGAACATCTGGTGACATACCCCATGCCACAATCGATATCATCAGTGACGATGATTTCGTGACACAGGCTTGGCCAGGATCTGGTACAGAGCTTGACCCGTATCGAATTGAGAACTTGAATATCACCGGTGGCTCCAATGACCCCTGTATAGACATCCGGGATACTCGTGCATACTTCGCCATCAAGAACTGCACCTTGAACGGTCCATCTAATGACCGTGCCATACTGCTCGTCAATGCCACTAATGGACTGATAAGGGACAACGAGATCTTTGACTCTCTGAGTGCGATCAATGCCCTGAGCTCGGGTAATCTCACGATAACCGACAATTGGTGTAACAATACAAACAGTGGAATAGGTCTGTATGGGCCTGGAATGACCGTCACCAACAACACTATCACCTGGGGCCCCAACTACGGAATACGGATTGCTGATGGTGACGACTCGATTGCCTTCAACAACACCATCATGAATAGTAATAACATTGGAGTCGAGGTTATCGACTCGAGCAACACTATTGTCACAAACAACACATGTCAAAACATCTGGTGGGGATACTGGATCCACGGCGCGTCAGACTACTGTACGTTCGCCAATAACTCAGCCTACAATGGAGACTATGGTGTCAACATAGGATCTAACTGGGTCACTGTAGTTCACAACAACATCACTGTGTTCGGAAAAAGAACCTTGTATCTGGCAGGAGAGAGGTGTACGGTTGCCAGTAACAGTCTCTCTGACGGCGGTGTGGGCATGTGGCTGTGGGGTGGGAGCTACAATACGATTGAGAACAATACTTGCTACCAGAATGATCAAGGAATAGTGGTCAACGGCACCTCACATGACAACTCATTCATAGGGAACATCGTCGACAGCAACACAGAGAACGTCATTGACAATGGAACGGCGAACTTCCTCGGCACCAACTATTGGTCAGACTACGTGGGAACGGATGGTAATGGTGACGGTATCGGCGATACTCCCTATCCAATTGCAGGGTCAGCTGGGAATGAGGACCCGCATCCGCTAATGACACCGTCGACTCCACGTATTGGGACATCATGGGTCAACGTGCCAACAAACCAACATGTGGAGTTCGGGGACGGATTCCGATACACCATGAATTGCACAGCTCCGGCCCCACTCTACTGGTGGCTCACAGGTCAGTCCTGGGCCTTTGCAGTTGATTCAAGCGGCGTGATCACGAACTCCACCGCCATGGACTCGCCGCGGACATGGGACCTCACTATATGGGGCCGCAATATCTATAGCTACACAATCTCTGCCAGTTTTCTCGTGAACCTCAGTGACACTCTTGCCCCTACTTGGGACGAGACCCCAACGGACCAGTTCCATGAGTACGTCCGATCGGCACAGGCATTTCGTTATGATCTGAACGCCTCTGATATTGCTGGGATTGACCACTATTGGGTCAACGACACTGTTGGGTTCAGCGTAGACTCGAATGGGCGTCTGAGGAGCGAGTTGATTCTCGAGATCGGTGAAGTGTACTGGCTAGAGGTCAGGGCATATGATGAGTATGATCACTATTGCACTGCCACATTCAAGATAAGCGTCGATGATACGATAGTCCCCGAGATTGACAGTCCTGAAGACGAGGAATTCGTTGAGGGAGTACAGGGTCACACGACGATAAGCTGGGAAGTTACGGATCAGTCGCTCAAGAGTTACACAGTGCTGTTGAACGGGTCGGAGTTAGAGTCGGGAACATTCGTTTACGCATACGAAACTGTTTCCCATCAGGTCCAACTCACAGGCCTCTCGGTAGGAGTATACAACTACACTGTTGTTGTGGAGGACGAGGTAGGTCATGTGGTAAGTGACACAGTGCTGATCACAGTCAATCCACATACACTCCCGACTGACACGACTACTGATACAGAGATTCCACCTCCGATTCCATTTGAGATAGTTGTGGTCATAGGTATCATAGTAGCGGTAGTTGTCATCGCACTTGTGTGTCGAATGAGAAGATGAGCTTAGTCTGATACGGAGGTGTCCCGCCTAGGCGTGGAGACCTCCTGTTTTTCTAGGTCAATGGATTGGTGTTACTTGCCTTACACAAATCCACACTCTTACGAACAATAGAACAGCGAATGAATCTCATCGCCTTCATTGATAGGGATGAACAGACACTACGTGTGGAGTGTTTCTGTTTTGTGTGATACACACGGGTGCCACATGTTCTGAGAAAGCCTTCCAGAAGACATCTCAGCTCGAGTCTGCTCAAGACATTGCCCTTCCATAATCCCCAGTATCTTGGTTCCTCTGGCGAATCTCAGCCACCTATTATACGCTACCCATAGATTGGCAGCCTTCCCTCCCTTGAAAATAGAAAAGAGGGAGGGCCAATTCGGCCTCTCCCGTGACTCTCTGTGCTCGAGGACAATGGAACAACCCTATCAGGGTTCAGTAGTGGCACGAGTTGACCCACAATCTGTCCCTTCATGGTATGTCTTTGTTTCTGTTCCACGTCTGCTTAAGATGTTCCTTAGGATGTTGGTCGGATATTCTGATTCAGGCGGAAGAAATTCAAAGGGTCATACTTCTTCTTCAGCTTCGAGAGCCGCTCGTACTTGGCCGTTCCATAGGTGGCTTTGACTCGATCCTCTCCTTCGTCACGACTCTGGAAGTTTACGTAGGCACCACCACTTGAAAACGGTTGTAATGCCTGCCAGAATGCACGTGTCCATTGAATGTGCTTCTCTGACTCGTCTGGGTCTGTCCATGCACAGTTGATGATTAGTGAATAAGCAGCATCTCGATGCGAGTACGCCGTTGCGTCTTCATCTATTCGACTCACTGCGCCGCCAAGATGGAATCCTGCAATGACTGATAGGGGCGATGTGATCTTTGAGGCATGTTCGACAAGCGTATCAATCACATCGTCGCTTAGGGCAGGGAGGAATTCCGACTTGACGTAATAATTCAACCCCGGTCGGGCAGAAGCATCCAACAGGGATTGGAGTAGTCGGAATGGTTTGGGACCGATTCCATCAACCAATGGCTTTCCATACTGCCTTAGAGGTGCGATTAGCTTCTCTCCTTTCTCGATTGGTCCTGCGTATAGAACTATGACGCCAACCACGGGCATACCATGGACTTCTTCTGGCAAGAAAGGCGCTGGTGGGGCTAGACGGAGAATTGGAGCAACTGCAAGTTCGTCAGGGGCGTCGGAGATGAAATCGCGATAGAAGCGTAGGAACTTCGGGGCGTCCTCCATGGGATGGAGAAGCATCCCACCGAGAACCATGGGACCTATTGACTGTAATCTGTATTCGAACGATGTGACAATGCCAAAGTTGCCTCCTCCTCCTCGCAACCCCCAAAACAGATCTTCGTGTTCCGTTTCACTAACTGTCAGGAATTCACCCTCAGCTGTGACCATATCAACCGAGATAAGATTGTCACTCGAGAGACCATGCTTGCGCGCCAGCCACCCAAATCCTCCACCAAGGGTTAACCCCGCAATCCCGGTCGTCGTCACTATACCGGACGGAACGGCCAGGCCGAACACCTGGGTTTCCCGGTCAAGCTCTCCAAGAGTCGCACCAGCTTCAGCGCGCACGGTGCGGGATTTTGGATCCACATGAATGCCTCTCATTTTGGAGAGGTCAATCACCATCCCATTATCGACCAATGCATTGCCAGCAACATTGTGCCCACCGCCTCGAATGGACACTAAGATATTATGTGTGCGTGCGAACTTCACGGCGTCGATGACATCTGCAGGACCGGTACAACGCACGATCAGCGCAGGGCGTTTGTCAATCATACCGTTCCAAATCTTACGTGCTTGGTCATAATCGTCGTCGGATGGCAGGAGCACATCCCCTTGGATCTGCCCTTTCAGACTCTCCACCGCATCTTCTGTGAGAAGAGCTTCTTCACCCGACAAGGTAGTGATGCTAATTCCAGAATGTAGCAATTCTAATTCCATGATTAATCAATCCTTAATCCAATTAACAATAGTTAATTAGCATATATGCCTTTTGAAGAGTGCTTTCCGGGAAGCTTGTTGGAGGAGCCACGTATACTCGGGGCATGTTCTACGTCACACGTCATCTGCGCCTCAGAATGACCACAGCTACGATGACTACGACTGCAGCGCCGCCAATTCCAAGAACCAGCAACTCCATTGGAATCCCTGTTGCTGTGTCTGGTCTTGGGATGGTGAAGGAGTCTGCCGTCGTGCCATTCAGCAAGTGAACGTCCAGAGTCACATGCGAAGAGTTGACCTGTACGTCGCAGAAGTGGAATTCAGTGAAGCCAATATCACCATCCTGCCAAGCTGGAGCATCTTTGTCGACACCAGCAGGCGGCGCGCCTCCACCACCACTGACAACGTAGTAGATGCCATCTCTCAATGAGCGGTAGTAGTGATGATCGTGTCCGTTCAACACAAGGTCGACGTCGTGCTGGAGGAACAGACCATGGAATTCGTCACGGATTGTTTCGGCCTGTGCCCATCGGTCAGGTCTTGCTTCTCGGACTGAATAGAGGGGTCGATGAAAGGCAACAACAAGGAAAGTGTCGTCTTCAACGTTCGCGATGTCACCCTGCAGCCACGTCATCTGCTCAGTGGAGCACTGAAACACATCATCTACCCAGCTATCCTCGGTATTGAGAATGATGAAGTGGACATCCCCATAGTCAAATGAGTAGTAGAGTTCGGTCCCACCACAAGCAGCGGCAACATCTTCATAGTGGACGTACTGGGTGTAGTTTGTGAAGGAGTAGTCTTGACGCCAGTCTCCAATGGCCGACTCGTGGTTTCCAGGGGCAGAGTAGAATGGAACACCCGAGTCCCAGACAGCAGTCATGGTTGCATTGAACTCCATCAATTGGTCCCAAGTGCCACCTAGAAACGCCAGATCGCCCAGCTGTATGATGAGTTCTGGATCATGCGTGAGATAGAGATCTATGATGTCTTCAAGAAGTGGCGATACTCCACTAGGCATTGTAACGCTCAGGGTGTCACCATACGCGATGAAGTTGAAGGGAATCTCGTCAGCACCAGCTGCGACTACTGCCACTCCAGGACATATAGCCAGGTTGGCAGATATGCTCACAGCGGCCAGTGATATGATAAAATAGAGCCCGGCCATCGGAGCGAGCGCTCTCAGTCTAGTCCCTCTCATGCTCTCCTCTCCTAGTAGTGTTGAAACCAAGAAGTCGTCGCGTTCTCTCAGGGCAGCTGAGAGAGCTTTGAAGATGTGTCATAGATGTGACAACACTACAAACCAGACTATATCCGGGGTTTTGACATAAGACTTCCTACATCTCTGTGTAGTTGACAGTACCATCATATAGGACACGAGCCACGTTCCAGCTGTAGCTCTCTCCGTCAATGGTCCTCTCAATCGACCTTCGGAACTTCTTCAGCGAGTTGTTATCCGTTTCGACCGAGAGGTAGACAATCTTGTCAATCTCATCACCCTCGGTCATGCCACAGAAGACCACATAGTCAATGGGTTGCAGGACCGCCTTGATGTCCTGAGGATGATACTTGTAACCTGGCAGGGCAGAGTCGATGATCTCTACAACGCGTTTTCGTGCCTTCCTGTGGACTCCCAACCCGCTACTGCCGGACGGGTTCACAAGAAGCTTGTTGCCTGACGTCGATGCAGATGACTCCAGGATTATGTATGGACATCCAAGGTCCTATTCACGATAGAGTAGAGTGCTATTCACTCAACAGCCCACCAATCATGCTCAGCAGGGTCGCTGAACATATCCAAGTAGGAGGGGTCGGTGTATAACCTTACCCTCCTTTGAAATGGATGACTTCAATCAGTTGAATTGGACATAGCCTTCCATGTGGAATGTTTCCCAATTCACGTTGCCAACTGTGTGAATCTTCCAGCCATCCATATACGACCAAGCTCCGGAAGCATCTGTCACCCGACCGTTTACGGTGAATTGGAGTATTGCATATGTAAACGATCCATAATGGGTCCCATGAATATCATCTAACCCATCGCCGTCCCAGTCGATTCCCCAGACTCCCCAGAATTTCTGTACTGATGGCTTCTGCTCTGGTCCTAATACGTAGAAGTCTTCGTTGTCCCAGTAGAATGCGCCTGTTTTACCGTCTTCTGTTTCAATTACTCCCGTCCAACTAGGTTCGCCAGTGTAGGACATGTCCGCATACCATCTATGTGGCTTGTTAGCTTCAACAGGTATTGCAGAAACCAGAGCCACTAGGAAGATAATACCTAGCAGACCTACACTCATTCTCTTTGACAAGCTCATTACGTTTTCACCTCCCTTCACATTGTACAAATCCCTCATTCTCTCTCCTCTCCTACGAGTGTTGAAATGCAGGAAATCAATGCACTCTCTCAGGTCGGCTGAGAGAGTCTTGAAGTTGTATCTTGGATTCAGCAACACTATAAGTTGGTATACACAACTTATGTAATACGTAATATAAGTCTTTCGAACATCGGCCTTGGTCATGCCACAGAACACCACATAGTCGATGGGATGCAGGACCGCCTTGATGTCCTGAGGATGATACTCGCAGCCCGGCAGGGCAGAGATTGAGAGTGTGTGTACCCAGTACCGCCCTCCCATTCGTTATACGCAAGGGTACAACGAATTCGAATGCTTGAGTGCACCCGACTCAGACGTATGGTCATTGATGGTCTGGATATCCTTGCTTCTCTACAGAGTCAACTTCGCCATCAGGAGTCGTTCTTTCAAGTCATCAATCTCATGATTGGAAAAACTCTGCCAAAGCTCTTCCAGAGAAGAGCAGGTATATTCTGTACAGTTTGAGCATATCTGAAA
>CP070658.1:69374-73651 GCA_020355105.1 Candidatus Thorarchaeota archaeon
CTTCTCGGCCTTCTGTGGGCCCGCCATCACGAAGTGGACAGAACCATCATGTTTCCCGTCTGTTTCACCTAACACGTTGGAGAATGCAAAGTCCAATTTGAGCCGCTTCTTGAAGGGTTTCATGAAGAACTGACTCACACCGCTAGACACGCACCCAACCTTAAGGTCCAATGTTTTGAGAGACGCCACTACCTCTTCTGCTCCCTCCATCAAGGGCAGATTCTCCACTAAAGGGTCAAGAGTACCATCTGAAGGCACGCCTATCCAGATCCTTGCACCTTCTTTGATGGCATCCGAAAGGGAACGATTGCCATCTCCGAGCTTCTTGAATACTCTTAGGAACTCCTGCTCGATTCCAAGAGTCTTTGTCAACGGATGAACAGCACTTGGTCCATCATATAGAACACCGTCCAAATCCAAAGATACTACTCTGATTCGACTCGCCATTTCTGCGTCACGTTCCCAACATGGTGCAGGGACACTCGTTACCCAGGAAAGGAGTATTAGAGTCTAGTGGACATTCGTTGGTCATACCTCTTAACAAAGGAGAAAAGGAGTTGTCTGACTACTCGAGTCGGAATGAACTTCTTTGTCAATGAACCAAGAGGCCGTGTGAGCCTTATCAACGAAGTGCGGCGGATTGGCAAGAAACGAAGAACAGCCGAGGAACTGGCCTTTGAAGTAGGCAGAATGCCGAGAGATATTCTGAGTAGACTTCTAGTTGTATGCGGAAAGGTTGGCAAGGAGAACACTGCACTCTACAAGAAGAAAGCGGAAGACATTGGTGCCGACTTCATCTCTGAGTCTGGTCGTTCTTGGGTTCTCGCTTACAGGACCATCCAAGAGAACTACAATCACGGCCACCACAAGGGAGTTCTCTTGATAGGCACCAACAAAGAGCTTCCTGCCACTCAAATCTCATATGAAGGATCCTACGGTTATACTGATTGGTTCATTCAAGATGTTGATGGTGACAGCATCCCAGATACTCCAGTAGGACGCGTGTTTGGTCCTCCCGAAACTATCCTATACCATATGGACCCGATGATCATAGACAGCGATATTGCTATAGTCTTCGACTCTCAGCCGGGTCGTTCCAAGCGCCACGTTGAGGGTCTGATTAAGTTGGGGTTTGAAGTAGAGGTTCTTCGAAAGTACACTGAGAGGGACAGGAAGCTTCTATCAGTAAGCGAGTTCATTCTTCAGTTCTCAGACGGCATGTTTGATATGAGGATTCATGGTACGCCCGAAAAGTGGGCGTCACACAATGCTATCATCATGGATTACAAACAGGCCTCCAGGATAAAGTTCGAAGGTTATCCTGTAATCTACTCGGAGGCATGTAGTACAGCCCAAGAGGGCCCCCTTCTGAAGGCGTTCTTGGATCAAGGTGCCTGCTACATTGGTGCCACCTTGGACACTCTGAATAACTTAGAGCCATTCGATGACTGGCGGGACTGTGCGTATGCTGATGGCTGGAAGTTCGGGTTTCTTGATTTACTTGACACCCATGATTTGATTGGGCAAGTTAAGATTGGCGTAGACGGTGCAATCTACGACAGACTTGCCATGAAAGCCAAGAGCGAACTTGAGGCAGTGAGGTCCGGAGAAACCATTGAGATCACCACGGACCACGGTCTATCTGCGGCAGAATGGGTGATGTTCGGAAATCCACTGCGAAGGAGTACTGTAGGCCCACGCGCAGACTACTCACCTGGCAGATTGGTTGTCGATACCTGAAACTATTGGGAATCCTTCGAAAGCAGTCTTGACCTGAGCACTCCGCCAAAGAGGCCTCCTACTGCGCCTATTACCGAGAGGATCAATGCAGCCTGAAGGAGGACAAGTGGGTCAGAGGCTGTTCCTTGAAAGGAATCAAGGAAGGCGAGCAGCGGGGTATAGGTAACCGTGGAACCAACAAGACCCACAGCGAGTCCACGCCACGGTTTCTCGAGAAGATAGCCACCGATGATTCCGGCTACTAGTGGGGCCAAGATATAGAGGACTACGTAGAGTCCTACGTTGAGAAGGGCCACGGCCGCCACTATGCCGAGGATCTGCACCAACTCAGTCTGCGATATCTGAATCCGACTCAATGTGCGCCCTCGGTTTCCAAGCCAAAGAGCAGGATATAATCGTGCCGTTTATTCGGGAGCTAGACTGAGGCGGACTAGAGAAAGTCTAAAACGCTGCATAGGTCCAAAACAGAGGGATTACCTAGCCACCTCTGCTTGGAGGAGTATGTCTGCTGTGTCAGTGACCCTTCCTGTTCCCCGGGACTACGATTTGTTGCTGTCAGTCCACTCATGGATATACCCTGACGTTCAGCCGGTTCCTGAAGTCACGAAACCTGGCTCGTACGGTCGAATTCTGACTGTAGAGACAGTTCCGTGTCCAGTAGTAGTGAAACAGTCTGAACCAGGCGGCCGTCTGAGAGTGGCTTACTCTTCTGAAATCCTTAACAGGAGGGAAGTGAAAAAGGAGGTGAGAAGAATCCTTGGCCTTGACATAGACACCCAGCCAGCCCTTGACCGGATGGCTAAGGACGAGATTCTTTCACCCATTGTGTCCAGAGTGAGGGGAATCCGACCGTATGTTTCTGATACGCCCTTCGAAGCCCTCATCAAGACTATGGTCCAACAACAGATTTCATACCGAGCGGCAAACGTCATCACAAAGCGCTTGGTCCTGGGTCTCGGTGCTACCGACCCATCGCTGAACGAACTCCTATACGGTTTTCCTCGTGAATCTTCGTTGATTACTTGTGGAGTTGATGGGCTAAGAGCCTTCGGACTAGGATACAAGGCCGAATGTGTATACAATGTGTGTTGTTTGGTCGCCGACGGCGGTCTCGACCTGTCCAGGCTGGTTGAGATGTCATATGAGGAGATTCTCGGAATTCTTGGTTCCATTCGAGGAGTGGGGGAGTGGACTGTTCAGACGTTCATGATTGCAGTTCTCGGAGATGTCAACATCTTTCCGTTTGGGGACCTCGGCGCCAGAAACTTTCTTGGTCACGTCTACAACGCAGGAAATAGGATGAACACGAACCAAGTAGTTGAACTGTCTAATGCGTTTGGGCCGCAAGGACCTCTGATTCTGTATCTGCTTATGTGCGCAGATGTACTCGGGCTTGTGGAGAAGACAGGCAGCCCGAAAACGCATAAAAGGTGACAGGTTGCTGATGACCTGTGCATCTGGGTGAAGTTCTTTGACGACAGAGGGAACGAAGAAGAAGAAGAACACCAAACCTTGGCGCATATACTCGATGTTCCTGAAAGAACTCCGATTGATTCAAAATGACAAGTTCGCGCTTCTACTGATTTTTGCATTGCCTACTATGATTATGGTGACAATGTTCTTTGCAATAAATCAAGGGGGCATCGGAATGATGGCCACGGACCAAGTGGAAAAGAGTGAGGACGCTATAGTCCTAGGTTTGGTGGATGCCGATCCTACGAATACTTACCCCGGTCAAGACCTCTCAGCCAATTTCACGTGGTATCTACAGAATAGTCCTAACTTCATTACTATCATATATGAGAGCGAGAGCGAAGCCCTCACCGCGCTCTATTACGATCGGGTCGATGCCTATGCTGTGATTCCCTATGGATTTGAGGGGAATATAACCGGGGATATACCGGCTTTTGTTAATGTCCATATTAGCAGCACGAACATAGAAGCACAATCAGCAGTCTTTTCTAGCTTCAGCTCCGTGGTTGTAGATTTCAGGTACGACCATGGCTGGATCAAGAACGAAGTGGATCTTGAAACAGTTCGAGAGTTCGAGCCCTCTGGTGAATATATCGCGGCCACCTTTGGTGTCTTCATGATGGTGTTTGCGGTCTTTATCGCGACAGCCGCAACCGCCGCTCAGGCCATTGTGGGGGATGTGCCTCTCAATAGAATGCTTCTTACACCAGCGACCAAGATGGAAGCTATCATTGCCAAGGTTCTTGCCTACTTCTCAGTCGGCATCATCCAGAGTTGGTTTCTCTTGATTCTATGGATATCTATGTTCAACATTGTACCGAATACAGACCTTCTCACTCTTGATGCAGTCCTCCTGCTAATGTCCATCTCGGGCTCGGCGTTGGGTGTTGCTATATCCACTCTTGTGACAACCAGGCTTCAGGCAAACCAATCATTCCTCTTCCTTCTGTTTGGTTCGCTTATTGTGGGAACTGGCTTCATGGATGTGGGGATAATCGACGACGTATTCCCCCTTAACCTCGGCCGGGTCATGATTGTTGATACCGCGTTCAAAGGAATCCACC
>CP070658.1:73751-81824 GCA_020355105.1 Candidatus Thorarchaeota archaeon
AGCTCTTGTTCAAGTGCAGGGGGGATTCTCTGGGCCATGTTCTACTGACTCCCTCATTCATTGACGGTTGTTTCCCGCTGCGCGTTCTTGGTTGTGACTTAAGGGTTTTGGGTTGTCACGGAGTCTATGGATGCAATGCAAGCTGACACCCAGGCCACATACGAATTCATTGCGGCTCTCAAAGATGTAATGTCTTCTGCTGTGATATCTATTAAAAGTGTTTGACCTTGAACCGAAACTGTGGCTCGGGCTCTATCAGATGGTGCAGAATTGGTTTCGGGTTCAAGAGCCGACCGAACTGTTTCAGCAACTTCAGCGGACTCCATCGGGATTTCAATCACTGCATGGCCATGAACGATATCCGGGCACACGACATCTACCTCCGGACTCCAAGAACCCTGATTCGAGGGCCCATCTCTTCTCCATTGACAGCATGGAGATGAGTCCAAAGAATCTTTCCGCCACCAAGATCTTCTATTCTGATTTCCACATTGTTTGAGCCGTCAGACTCCGCCATGACTGGCGTATCCGATTCAGTGGCCTCAAAATTGAACAGAGCCGCAATGAAGTCCGCCAGATTCCGACCTTGTCTGGAAATACTCTTGGGAACAGTCACAGCGTAGACTGAATGGATTCTAAGTCCTTTGAGCGATGAAACCTCACGACGAAGAGCGGCGCTCTCTAGCTTCACGGTCAGAAGCTCGCTACCCGTTGATGAGATGAACTGGATGGTTCCGGGGTTACCCTTCCAGAGAGTAACAACTAGTGCCATTTTAGCATCAGACTGTTGGATGCGTGCTATTAGCTCGTTGGAATTCATACTACCGCGATTGAATCGCTCGGTGCCAGGGAGTACACTCCAAAGGTCTCGTACAAATGACCGAACTCGATTCGATGTCTTTCTAGAAGTAGTAAGGACTGCCAGAGGCATGAAGCTCACTTGCCCACGCGGATCCTACTCGGTAGATTCTGGCTGCTCAGAAGGGGCGCTTTCATCGGTTTCCATGGACACTGCAGCAACTTCGGCCTCTTCCTCAAGCTCAATATTGGGAAGGAACTCTTCGGGCTCCACAATCTCTTCGTCATCTCTCAGGGCGAGAAAGTCACCCGAAACTCTCTGAGCAATCGCCCTCTTTGCAGCCTTGCCTGCATCAGTGAATGGGACATATGCACCACCAGCAAAACTCAGACCACACTTCTTGCACTTCCACAGACCAACAGCCTCTCTCGCAAGCGCCCGTGTTGCACATGAAGGACAGCGTTGAGGCTCAGAACGTTTCCTCTCTATGTCAAGCACTCTGCGGCGTAATTTGGCCCCATATCTGGAGCCGAATCTGCCCGTGCTGCCTACCTTCTTGGTCTTTCTTCCCAAATCTGTGATCTCCTAGATTCCTTGGGTCAGAGTCCAACAGTTCGCCACCGAGTTTCGCTTATTAGACTATCTATCGGTGAAGTGAAGATTGTGTCTTGGATGGAACCAAGACACTTCTTTGGTTCTCACTCCGCGTCTTTCATGCTCTCTCGGATTAGTTCGCGAATCTCCTTGGTACTCTCGAGAGCCATGCCCATGGCATTGTCAATCATCTCCAGTGACATGGGCCCTTTTCCGCCTCCTTTCTGCATCGCGGTGAAGTTGTCGTTCTGATCGATGGCCATAGTCAGTCGACAGTCTTGGACCATCTCTTCCTTGAGATGAGGATCAATGACCAAGTGTGATCCTATCTTTGACACGGTGTGTTCAATGGCCATGTTCTTCAAAGGAAGTTCGAGCATCTTGCCGGTTTCGACGAGTTTGCCATCCTCCAACTTCTGTTCAGGATATTTTGTGCCGAGCAATGCTGCGTTCGCTGCAATCGATGAAGCATCAATTAGATTCCCATCGTACTCCAACGTGTAGATGTCGCAGAAGATCATGTAGACCTTCTTCCCAGGCTCAATACAGAGCTTATGCACATCCACGGACTCAGATTCTCTGACCCCACGGTCCACAACTCTGGCAAGCTCGATTGCATCCTCCTTCGGAGGACCAAGCTCGAATAGAGGAGAAGCAATAGGGGCCAACTCTGCTGTCACCATAACAACTCCTTCATCCGGAGTGTCTGGATACGGTTCACCAGTGAGAACCTTTACACCGGCTACAACACTAGTCCCTCCAAGACGAACTATGGCAGACCCTTCTGCCTTTGCCGCGACTGGACTAGGTTCAATCTCAAGCGGCCTATACTCACCGAATTGTCTACCATCGACTCGCTCACCTTTGGAGAGAATATCTGCGATGTAGTTCCTGTCAATGTGACTAATGACTTCCGCACTAAAGTCTCCCATTCTACTCATCCTCCATTATGTCGGCCTCTCCGAGGTCGGTTTCGAGGTCGTCATCATATTCCTCGTCCTCTTCATCATCATCTTCTTCAGTCGCTCTTTTGGAATATGCACGTTTGAGAGCATCCTTCTGCAGCTCGTGAAGATACCTACAAGCGTTGACGCCCATCTCTATTGCCTCCACCAACTCCTCACGAGTGAATGAGCCATCTTGCTGGAGTAAGGTCAGCTCGTTGGTATTCGGTAGGATGGCCATGGGAACGTCGCCCTGACCGTACTTGTCTTCTTCATCACCCAAATCGACAATCAGTGTACCCTCTGCCTTGCCTACAGCCACTGAGGGTACCAGAGACTTCATAGGAATCCCGGCGTCAGCCAATGCAAGCGAGGCCGCATTTATCGCAGCGCATCTTGTACCTCCATCTGCTTGGATTACCTGAATAAACACATCAACAACAGCCTTAGGGAACTCCTCCAAAAACAGGGCAGGCTGAAGCGCATTTGCAATCACCATGGAGATTTCTCTCTCTCTTCGTGAAGGTGCAGGTCTTTTCCTGTCTGGCACAGAGAAGGTTGCCATTCTGTAGACAACGCGCAAGTAGGCTCTGTCATTGAGTGTGAGATGCCTTGGATGCAGCTCACGGGGGCCATAGACGGCTGCAAGAATGTAGGTCTTGCCCTGCCTTATCGATGCAGACCCATCGGCCGTCTTCAGCACACCAACTTCCATCTGTATTGGCCGCATCTCGTCTGGTCTTCTGCCATCAAATCGAAGGCCCTCTGCGGTCATAAGAGAGTCAGGTTTTTGTTCTGGACTCATTTTTCTTTCACTTCCTCATCATCTTTCGTGTCTGATTCTTCAGTTTCATTAGCTTCCTCGGATTTCTCTTCTGCAACAGGGCCGGCATCGTCTTCGACCACTTCAACTTCCGCCTCTACTTCCATGCGTTTCGCGGGCTCTTCGACCTCCAGAGATGTTGACGCGTCTGCTGATTCCTCGACTGGCTCGGGCTCGCTTGGTTCTTCTTCATCAACAGCGTCTTTAGACGGAGGTTCTTTACCCTGTATCTCTGCCATTCCTTCTTCAAGCATCTGCCGTACTCGATCTGTAAGTTTTGATGTGTGGGCCTGAGTTTCTATCATCTTGAACGCCTTGATTGCTAGCTGCAGAATCTCGTTGGTAGGAGCACGTATCCAGATGCGACCATTCTGGCCAACCATAGTTTGGATTCCAGTCTGGTCCTTGATCATGTTGATCATGGAGCCTCTCCTGCCTATGACACGCGGTATCTTGGCAGGACTGATCTCGAGTATCATTCCATCTGTGAGCTTGCGCAGTCCGCGCCCCTTCATGCCCAGGAATGGTCCTGTTCCCCGATCATAAGCTATAATCTCTGCTGCAATCACATCACCGATGTCCATGTATTGAGATATGTCGTCCGCGTAAGGTCTTCGGAGTGCATTGTTTGCGTGAAGTGACGCTAGGTATGGAGAGTCAATGTCAACCTTCCAGTTATTTCCCGCCACTATTGTGATGGTACCGATTACGAGGTCGCCCTCCCGAGGAATGTAGACTCCCTCAAGTGCCACCACTTTCACAGTGTTTCCACGCAACTCGGCAAGGCCTACCAATGTAGAGTAGATCTTGCCTCCTTCGTCCATCCAGGTCCCAAAAGAGGAACGATATCTGCCCTCAGCTAACAACTGTCCTGGGACCACAACTTCTCGTTTTTGAAAGTATACTGCCAATTTATTCCCTCATTTCTATCATTATTCTTGAATCATCAACTAATGTCAATATCCGTCATCGAACGGTTTCTATCTTCACTTGCCCCTTGCAGAGTTTGTTCAGGTCATCATACAATTCCTGCCTCTTTGACGCGGGAATCTCGACCAATCCAGACCAAGACCCATCCTGTGCCCATGTTTCGGACTTGATGACTCCAGTATTCGCGACCATATTGTAGCCCTTCCCTGAGAAAGCCGCAGGAAGTGTGACTTGGAGCTTCACGCTCTCAAAGGATATGGGGATAATCACGAGGAGTGATTTGACTATCCCAGGTATTTGTTCGTCAACCTTGATGAAAGGGTCGACAGTGACCTTGGCCTCTTCCATGGCCTGCCTGATCCTGTCTGGTGGGTGGGGGTGGCCCGTCTGTGGGTTCATCGCACGCTTCGAGATGTTCTCGATTATGGACTCTGTCTTCTCATGCACAAGCTGATTCCGCTGTTCGTGTGTCAGTCTGAACTCGCCATTCTTGATTATCTCAGAGGCCATCTCGAAGATGTCTGTCGTTCCAAATTCCTCTGCAGCCAAATCTTCTGAGGCTTTCTCGCCTCTTTTTGCATCCTCGTACAAATCAAAGCTCTTGAGAATCTCCTCAATGGGTATCTGGGCACCGCGTCTATATTCGAATGC
The DNA here is from genome assembly GCA_020355105.1 of Candidatus Thorarchaeota archaeon. GTDB lineage: Archaea > Asgardarchaeota > Thorarchaeia > Thorarchaeales > Thorarchaeaceae > SMTZ1-83. The sequence continues at coordinate 78,493 of CP070658.1, forward strand.
TAGATCGGGATCAACGAATAGCTCGAATCTGAGGTGGCCCTTCTTCATGCCAATGACAACTGCATCAAGCTCCAACCACTTCTCCCCAGACTTCTTTCCGGAACCCATCAAGTGTAATTCATCTCCTATTCCTTGTCTTTAGCGACGGATGGCTTCAGAACAGCCTTCGTTTCACTGGGAGTGAGTCTCTGGAATGTACGTGTGCTAGTGGGTATTCTGGCAATCTCAACATTGTCTGGAGTTAGATCAGAGTCTGTTGCTTCGCGAAGAGCATCAAGGGCAAGACGGATTGCTTGGTCAAGTGACTGCTTGCGCGTTTGATCATACTTGCTTTCGAGGAACTCGCCGGCGCGCGCGCTACCTCGACCAATAACAGCAGCCAAGAATCCCCAGTAGGTACCAACTGGGTCAGTGACAAAGAGTCTTGGAACACCGTCAGGGTCTACAGAACCTATAATCATGGAGACTCCATAGGGCCTTCCTCTGGCCGCCTGTGTGAATCGTGCCTTCAAATCACAGATATGCTCAGCCACGGCTTCAGCCGGAACTGGCTCCTCATAGGTCAGCCAATATGACTGCGCCTGTAGACGTGCCTGTTGGACCAGTCTTCGGGCATCAGCCATGAAGCCCGAAGTTGCGACTCCGACATGTTCCTCAATCTTGGAAATCTTTTCGACGGATTCGGGCTCCTGAAGGGGCATAATCCTCTTCTCTGCCATGAGTACAACTCCCTCATTTACAAGTACTCCTATCGATGTCGCCCCTTGTTCGACAGCCTTCTTGGCATACTCAGCAGCGAATATGCGTCCATCAGGACTAAAGATGCTTGTTGAGGTGTCATAGCCCTCACCCCTTATGCCAAACATTAGGGGTACCTCCAAGGATATCTGCTAGTGGAGCAGAACAATGCAAACACGCGTTTACTCCTCCAAGTAGTCAAAACCACAACCTCCCGGAAGCCAGAGCCTCTCATAGGGCAACACCTGGCAGTTCCGGTGAGTTGCCGTCAAACTGCTTTGTACTCGCTCAATCTGGGCAGTTCTGCCCATCGAGCTTGTTCGGTCTTCTTCGACCTAGGCTCATAAAGCTTCTGGTACACGTCCTTTCTTGATAATGCCTATTCTTCTTGAAGAAGATACAAGTAAACCACGAACGCCAGCGACAGAAGAAGAGTCACAAAGGCGACTCCAGATTCGAACATCATGAAAGTCATAATGAAGACTACAATCAGTAGAAGAATGATCTCAGTCCAACCGGACCTAATCTGAGTCATATACAGCCTGAGATTGACCACTGTCACGGTGAGAAACACGAAGACGCCCGCCATGATTAACATCTCTAGGACGAGTGAAAGAAATGGGTTCAATGCATTCAGTGCGCCAACTGGACTAGCATCAACGACGTCAGGTGCAGACCATACCCAGAATGCCAACCCAAGAACCATTAACGCTGCCGTCAAGAAGCCAGTCAGTACTGTGGAACGTACAACCTGCCTTCGTTCAGGAATCTCATCACTCACGGTTTCTCACACCGGCCTTGGAGTCCGAGAAGCCTCCGTCTCGCACTTAAAGATACCGACGGTTTCAATGGCGTTCTGCTATTCCAGCTAAGTTCACAACAAGACCTGTGAACTCTCATACCTTCACAGAGGTTCCAAGCCTGAGATTGTAGACTTCGAACTCCAACTCAGTCAACTCGTCTTGGATTCTGCGATATCTCTCTTCAAACTCACTTTTGCCGATTGTTCCCGCCTTCTTCTCCACAACAAGCCGTTTCAATTCCGACTGCCGTTCTCTAATCTTCTTCTTCAGCACTTCCCATCGTTCGCGGTTAGATTTGATGGAGGTGCCCCAACTCTCGCTTGACTTCTGGTCTTGTTCAAGTTTATCAACCACGTCGTCCAATGATTCCTTGATGCTGGCGGGATCCTTCTGCTCTTCCAAGACTGGCACCACATGAAATCGTGAGTAGACTCGATATATGCGTTGAGATGTGGGATTATGCACGATGCAAACTGGTCAAGGGCTGGTTAGACCCTCCAAGCCCAATTCCTTGAGGGCCTTTGCGGACGGGACCCCCGTTGCCCGATCCCAACCTCTGTAGTCATAGTAATCGTTCAGCTGCAATTCTATGTCCGGTGCGAAGTCGTCAGTTGCATAGTCAGGAAGAGGATGCAGAAGGGGTTTGGGAAGATTGTCGTCAGCACCAGTGAGGCCACATTTCAAGTTGAATAGACGCTTCATAGTGACTGCTCTGGCTCCAATTCTCAGGATGTCTTCAATGCTGTAAGAGGCCCCAGTCGCCCTGTTTAGAAGATCAATTAGGGTCTGAGGAGGCACTAACGCGAAGTGACACATTATAGAGGAGTCGAAGAACGCTCTGAAGTCTTGGGCCCTTGCAGCCGTTTCTCCCTTCCCTTCATTCTCAAGTCTATCACCGGAGTAGATTCCGACCTCTCTAACGTCAACTCCCATGTCAACAGAGTACATGTCACCTTCAAGATGGGTTGCACCCCTTGATGCAACCGCATAGACAGCGGCCATTCCGGCGAAAGCTCTCGGGTCATGGTTAGGGATTTCCATACCCTTCACGTGTAGTGCCAACTCTGGAACATTGTGCTTCTGCGCTAGACGCATGGAGCCCTCGCCGAGTTCATCGCCAACTCCGGTTCGATTACCAATCTCATGAATCAGCTCCACTACTCTCTCAGGGTCATTCCACTCAAGTCCCCAATCGAGCTTGCCCAAATCGCATAGGTGAGTTGCGAAAGATATCGTACTGCCACAGCTGATTGTATCCATGCCATACTGATTACAGGTATAGCTCATCAGTGAAACTTTCCTCAAATCGGGAATCATTAGTCCCGTGCCGAAGGCTGCAATCGTCTGAAACTCGGGGCCTGCAACTCTATCCATTCCAAACTCCGGAAGGGAAACAACCCTTCCACACCCAATGGGACAGGAATAGCATGCTGTACGACCAGTGAGAAACCCCTTCATGGTCGCAGCGCTTAGCCCGTCGGCCTCGAATTCGGTTTCCTGAAAGTACTTAATTGGCATATCGTTGAACATGATTCCGACGTCTACATACAGGGAGGTGCCCGAGTCCCTGAGATGATACATGGCATCACCCAAGATCTTTGAAGATTCTCTTGCTAATGCTGCAAAACCTTCTGTGTCAGCCACCTCTACTTTGTGAGTTCCTTGCACGGCGATTGCCTTGAGATTCTTCGACCCCATGACGGCTCCTAGGCCACATCTTGCCGCTATTCTCTCATCAGCTACTATGCCTGCAAACCTGACGAGTTTCTCTCCTGCGGGTCCAATACATGC
>CP070658.1:81924-87719 GCA_020355105.1 Candidatus Thorarchaeota archaeon
CGCTGGGGTATGGACCTCTGTGTGCACTGCAACGACAGTAACATCGAGAAGAACGGCATAGCCTACGTGAAACCCAGCGGTGATGGTCTCGAGTTCAACCAGTGTCTGAACTGCAGGGTCGGGATTCTATATGATCTGGTTTCAGCAAAGGCCACAATGGATACTTACAACATAGCATTGGGAAATGCGGGGCAGTTCAATGGAATGTCCTTCTTCTGGAATGCAATAGTACCTGAGGCGATGAACCAGTTCCAACCGAGCTATGAAGTCATCAAAGACGGGCAATGGATAGGCACTGTGTCTCTTGACAGGACTCTCGCGCCCAAGTTCTTGTCATTTCACGCAATGACCGAGTCAACTCCGCGCGACGCCGTTGCACCTTGGACAACAGAAATCCCACCCGATTTGGTAGCGGCAATCGAGGCTTTTCTGAAACTGGCTCGTCAACAGATCGAGGTTGCACTAGTTCTATAGAATGACCATGGGTGTTACCCTTGCAGGAGAAACTTGTCAGAGATAGAATCCCTGAGATAATCCGAAAGCGTGGCGAAGTGCCCAGAGTCCGTGTAGCTAAGGAGCACGAAGTTGACTATCTAATCAGACTTAAGATAGTTGAAGAAGCGCAGGAACTCCTCCATTCGAGCAGTGAAGAGGAGATTGCGGACGTCTTGGAAGCACTAGAGGCACTGCTGGAGCATAGAGGTATTGATTGGTCCACAGTTGAAGCAACAAGGGCCCGCAAGAAGGATGAACGAGGCGGGTTTGAGAAGCGGTTTGTACTAGAAATGGACGAGTAGGTATCCCCCTTTTCATACTCGGAGTTCTCGGACAAAGGTTATATTCTGATTCCTGAGGTTTCGACGCAGAATACCACCCCGTTTAGTGGTGGTTCCACATGTTAGTTATGGAGTGGAAAGATTATGGCAACTGATGAGGTTAAGCCGATACCAGAAGAACCAATCACACATGAAGAGTCTGGCGGCCTCTCAAGATTCCAAGTAGAGAAGTACCCAGCGAGGGAGCTTCCTTATGATACACAGTCAATCTGTCCTGAGTGTTTCTTGACGGATGACGAAGTAAAAGTTATCGATGCCACGCTTTACGAAGAAGATGGCAAGGTTATGTACAAGAAGACCTGTGAGCAACACGGTGAGTTCATTGACGTCTACTGGGGCGACGCTGATATGTTTAGGGAGGCGTCAAAGTGGTGGTACAAGTCCGTGGGTCTGGACAATCCTCGTACGGAAACGGTGAAAGGATGTCCTGAAGACTGTGGCCAGTGTCCCGAGCACAAGTCGCACACAGCGCTAGCCTTGCTTGATGTCACGAATAGATGCAACCTGCGATGTCCAATCTGCTTTGCAGTGGCCGCAGAGGGTGGGACAGTATACGAACCCACGCCAGAAGAAGTCCTCGAGATGATGAGGAACCTGCGTAGCAACAAACCAGTGCCGGCTCCTGCACTTCAGTTCGCGGGAGGTGAGCCAACGGTAAGCAAGCATCTTCCTCAGTACGTCAAGTGGGCGAAGGAGCTTGGTTTCAGGCATGTCCAGATTGCAAGCAATGCAATCAGAATTGGAAAGAGCAAGGCGTACTTCCAGGAGCTTAGAAACGCCGGACTGTCAACGGTCTATATGCAGTTTGACGGTGTTACACCTGGCCCGTACCTAGAGGCACGCGGCACAGACCTGCTGCCAGTCAAGAAACAAGCCATTCAGAACGCCAGAGAGATAGGAATGGAGTCACTTGTTCTGGTACCTACTGTTGTCCGGGGCATCAACGAAGATCAAGTTGGCGACATAATCGAGTATGCAGTAGAGAACCGAGATGTCATTCGTTGTGTCAATTTCCAGCCAGTGAGCATCACCGGCCGAATTGACCATGCTGCGCGGACTGAGATGCGGATTACCATTCCTGATGTGATTCATCTGATTGAGGAGCAGACAGGTGGGAAGATACCTGCTGATGCGTGGTACCCTGTGCCGGCTATGATGCCTGTGGGCAGGGCCCTTGGTCTGATGAAAGACACACCTCAGCTTGAACTCAGCACACACTTTGCCTGCGGAATGTCCACTTTCATCTATATCAACGAGGATGGAACCTATGAACCTATCACGAACCTGATTGACGTGTCTAAGTTCTTGGTACTTCTAGCGGACATTGCAAACCTCTTCGCTGAGGAGAAGAGGGGTGCCAGCAAGCGCGCAAAGGCCAAGCTTGCCGCAGGAGCCCGTCACATCAAGAGAAAGGGAATCATCAAAGATCTGCTTAGCGCATTCTTGAATCGTGGGGACTACGAGTCACTAGCGAAGTTCATGCGCAGGATTATCATGGTTGGCTTGATGCACTTCCAAGATCCTTACAATCTGGACTTGGAGCGAATCCAGCATTGCGACGTGAACTACTCGGCACCTGACGGTCGTATAATCCCCTTCTGCACAATGAATACAATACACAGGTCAAGAGTCGAGGAGAAGTTCAGTCAGCCCCTGGACGAGTGGCGCTCTAGACACAAGCCCAGCCAAGTTGAGGAGGACAGCATCTCCAAGCCCTACAACGAGTAGAACTGACGTCCTAGGACGGAGAGCGAGCAGTTTCTCCGTCCCTGGATTCTCTTTGAGAATGCTGGTTGTTCAGGATGTCAATAGCACATTCACCCTAGTCACGATTCCTGTCGACTGTGAGATATGCTGGCCGCACTGCAAGGAATTAGCGCTCCTTGCTCATTCTAGACCCGGTGCATCATCGTGAAGAACAACTTTAATAAGAAGGGGAATTTCTTAACTCCGCTATAATCTGGTGGGTGTGCGGGAGCATGTCCACTAGATGAACGAAAGGCGAGCATGTGGGCTAGTTTTTCGTTACATGCCCTCAATTACGAAACTCCCCCCTCCTACCACGATTTCCCATGTGCTCGCCACCTCATATGACTGATTCTCTCTTGATATCCATTCGTCAAGATTCTGCATTGTTAATGTGTCATATAACCAGAGATGTTCCTGTGGCGCCCAAGTTTAAGAGACCATATGACAGATTCCGGGGGTCGTTCCAGCCATTCCATAGATTCAGGCGACCCAATGAAACTCTTAATTAGCAACCAATAGATGCTCTGACTGAAGTGGACCTCATGAAGAGGCGTAAGGAGCTGAAAATTGTACAAGTAGACGCATTTACTGACACTCCGTATGGAGGCAATCCAGCCGCTGTTGTGTTCGTTCACAGTGACATTGAGGAGTCAGCCATGCACAGGATTGCACGCGAGATGAATGTGAGAGAGACCGTGTTCGTGGGCAAGTCAAAGGTTGCCGATTTTCGCTTCCGCTTCATGACACCAAAGAGAGAGATTGACTTCTCAGGTCACCCGACAATCGCCGCATTCCACGCCTTAGTGGAAGAGGGTCTTGCGGAAGTGCCTGACGATGTGAACACGTTCGAACTCGAAACCAATGCAGGTGTCTTGTCAGTTGATGTGATGAAGAACGAGTCTACTGGACAACATGAGGTTCAGATAACACATGACGCGCCGACCTTCATGAACACTTATGACCCGAAGGAATACGCAGAGGCACTCGGGCTATCCCTTGCGGACATTCTCTCTCCAAACCCCATTCAGACTGTTAGTACCGGTACACCTCATCTAATGGTCCCAGTGTCGACGATGAGATCCATCAATCGTCTTGACCCCGACTGGGTTCGACTCAAAGAACTCCGCGAAGGTGCCGATTATGTTTCCATCCAAGTCTTCACCAGGGACACAATCGAACCGACCTCTGACGCCCATGTTCGCCATTTCGCACCAGCTCTTGGTGTCTATGAAGACCCGGTCAGCGGGTCAGGTGCCGGCTGTATGGCAAGCTACATGATAAGGTATGGACTTATCGAGCCGTCAATTCCGGTGACCAGTATCGTAATCGAGCAAGGTCATTCTGTAGGTCGACCTGGGAAGGTATTCGTAGAGGTCCAAGGTAAGCAAGAAGACATCAAGCAGGTGAAAGTGAGCGGGACTGGGGTCACAGTACTCAAAGGGTCACTCTATCTCTAGCATACTCAGCTCTTCTTTGTAGCGATTTCCATGCCATGCCGTGTAGAAAACCCTTATCATCGAAATGAAGTGCCCACGGACCAGGTGAATTCCTCTGCTGGACACCCTTAGGAGAGCAATCGAAGGGCTTTCCGACAACGACGTATCCTTTGCTGACATCCGCCAAGAATCACTGACGGGCACTCAACTCACGGTCGTGAATGGTGCACTTCGAACTTTCAATCAAGCAAGTAGGTCTGGGACTGTAGCGAGAGCGTTGGTTGGCGAGAGCTGGGGGCAGGCGTCGACAACTGAAGCATTGACCGATGAACGTCTGGAGAGACTCTTGTCTGACGCGACGAGAATGGCCAAAGCAACAACGAAATACACACGAAAGCAGATCGACCTTTCAGGAGTCACTACCATAGAGAAGAGTGTCTGGCAGAAGGTGAAAGAAGATCCTGCCGCTGTGTCCACTGAAGATAAGCTAGAGTTTGTGATGGAGCTCGACAGGTCGCAGAGAGTCGACGATAGGATTGTGAATGTGAACTCAGTCTACATGGATTCAAAGCGGGTGAACCGGCTCGTGAACACTGTAGGGACTCGCCTTGAGTGGGATGAGTTGCGCATTCGTTCGACAGTGAATCCTGTTGCCAGAGAGGGCGATAGGATGCAGTTTGACTATGACAGTGTCAGTGGTCTTGAAGGGTTTGAGATGATTAGGAACCTCGATGCCCCAGAGTTTGCTTCGAAGCCGGCAAAAGGGGCTGTTGAGCTGCTCTCGGCTTCGAAAGCGCCTTCCGGGAATCTCACGGTCGTAATGGATGGAGACCTAACAGGGGTTGTGGCACACGAAGTATGCGGACATGCAAGCGAGGCCGATGAAGTCGTGAAGGGACGCTCTTTTCTAAGCGGCATGGTCGGCAAGGAGATGGGTTCAGAGCTAGTCTCAATGGTTGATGATGGCACAATCGAAGGCAAGTACGGGACCATTCCTTTCGATTCAGAAGGCACTCCTACATCCAAGACGATGATAATCGACAAGGGAGTCTATGCTGGTTATCTTCACACGATTGAAACTGCGGCACTGATGGGTGTCAGCCCAACGGGGAATGGACGCGCTCAGGACTACAACCGTCGTGTATTCGCTAGAATGACCAATACGTTCTTTGACAAGGGTGACTGGTCAGACGAGGAGATAATATCTGACACGAGAGATGGAATCTACGTAGTCAAGTCGCTCTCAGGTATGGAGGATGTTGTAGGTGGAGGCGTGCAAGTAAGCGCACTGAAAGGCTACATAATCAAGAACGGAGAGATCACGGAACTAGTGAGAAGTATGGCACTTGCCGGAAAGGTTCTTGACATTCTAGCCACAGTGGATGCAGTCGGCAAGAATCTGAAGTTCTCTGCCGGAACCTGCGGCAAGGGTGAGGAAGATTGGGCGCCAGTAACATCTGGCGGACCTCATATGAGGGCTGAGATGATTGTAGGAGGCGGCTAAGATGACTCTGGCCGACAAAGCAGGTCGACTCGTGGATGCTTCTGAGAAAGAGGGCGCCTCTCAGGCTGAAGCCTTTGTGATTCTAGCCAAGACCTCAAGTGTCTACATCGATGACGACATTCCCAAGATTGTTGATGCAAAGGAAGAAACCGGTATCGGACTCAAATTCATCCTCGGCAACCAAATCGGCTACACGAGCTCGACTCTCTTGTCCGAGTCTGTGGAGGATGTTGTAGGTGGAGGCGTGCAAGTAAGCGCACTGAAAGGCTA
>CP070658.1:87819-91199 GCA_020355105.1 Candidatus Thorarchaeota archaeon
ACCATCACGGTCCTAGCCCTATCTGGCCTATCCAAGAGAGAATAGAATAATTCGAATTGTGCTTCTCTAATGGTAGCGTATCTCAGTTCTAATGCTTCCGCTTCAAATCAAGGAACTTTCCGTCCATAACTCGAGCAAGGTAACTTCGCCCTTTCATTACCCACATTATCTGATGGCCTTCCCTCGCCATCTCCGCCCATTTCGAGGACTTGCTGGGATTCTGCTCTACGAAGAACAATGGATCAATCCTAACCGAGAGCAGATTGTTCTTTGAGGTCTTCTCAACTGGATAGGTTTCGCCATCAATCTCCACAGAGTCCTGACCTCCGAATATCGCATCATAGATGCTGAGTGCCGCTTCTCGAAGACTCTCGGAGCCCTCGGCAGCTCCTGTCATCCGCTCAACCTCCGTATCGAGAAGATGGCACTCCTGTGTCTTAAACTCATCTCTACGACTGGGACTAGCAACCCCTCTGCCTCTCATCTCTGCTTTTCATAGGCAGTTCCTGAAAGAGCTATTACAGACCTCCACCCTGTCAGATAGCACGCATGGTTTCACGGGACTATCCAAGATGCAGCAGTTCGACGTAGCGAGCGCTTCAATAGCTATTGCTTCTGCCAGTGTGGTCATTGGTATGATTCTCGCCATTTTGCAGCTGAGAGATCAGAGCAAGACAAGCTCAACTATTCATGGGGATCTATGATCAGTTCAATCGAACTGAAATGCTGAGATCGTGGACTCAGATTGTTGAGGATTTCGAAGACTATGAACCTGGAAGACAGCCTGCAATCCTTGAGAATAGCTTTGAGTCCTTCTTCTTAGTCATGTCATTCTTCGAAGGCATTGGCGTGCTTGTGAGTAGAAACCTCATCGACGTTCATCTAGTTGCTGATTTGATCTCCGGCCCCACCATCCGATTGTGGGAGGTAGTCGAAGGCTACCTGAAATGGATACGAGAGGACTTGAAACGGCCTCAGATATGGGAATGGACTGAGTATCTGTATTATGAGATTACGAAGATTCCATCCAGGAGGTTTGGAACGTAGGCTTAGCTCGGGATAGGAAGCCAAGAACGAGTGTGAGGATGGCAGTTCCTGATCTGCCAATTCCATTGCAGTATCGCTGTTTCATTCGCTGGATGTGGTGGCGAGTCCTCGTCTATCCCACAGAATCGTCTGTCTCTCTAGCCCTTCCTAGCCTCTTCTTCACGCTTCAGCCGTTCTTTCTCGAGTTCCCGAATTCGCTTCTCTTTGGAGCCCTCTGCCTTCTTGATTCGTTTCTCCACATCACGAATCCTCTTCTCAGCGTTTGACAGTTCCTTCTTCCTGCGGTTTTCCACTTTCTTGTATTCCTTGTTGGAATCATCGTACTCCTTCTTTGCGAGCTTCAGTTCACGTTCTAGGCTCTCAACACGGGTTCGTTTGGCTTCAGCGACGGCACGGTAACGATCGACCTCCTCGTCAAGACGAGGGCGAAGCTTGTCCAACTCTGACTGTAGACCTTGGAGGTCGACATTGAACGCCCTAATGTCAGACTCGAATGCTCTGACCTTCTCATCTCTGGCAGGTTCGTCAATCACATCAGGAACAGTCGGAGGAGGAGCTACAGCTGTGAACACTGGTTCAGGAGCTTCCTCTGCAGGTGGGGCTGGTGGCTCTTCATACACCTCTTCAGCTTCAGCTACAACCTCAGGTTCAGGTTCAGCTTCAGCTTCAGGTTCAGCTTCCTCTGGGGCTGGCGGTTCAGGAGTCGCCATCTCAATGAGCTCTTCTCCTGGAACGGCCTCCGTGGTTTCTGGTTCTGCCGGTGCGGCTTCCTCAGCAGCTCGTGCCTCCGCGGCTCTGACCTTTGCAAGGATATCTTTGACCACTTCCCTACCTTCCTCATAGTCCAGTACCTCTGGCTCAGCGACCTTAACGTCTTCCTCTGATTCCCATTCCTCGACCTCTTCCAGCTCCTCATGCTCAATTATCAGATCAGACAGCGTGGCTTCCTCTTCTTCCTCGACCTTGGCAGAAGCGATTTCGCTTGGACGTACGAGTGGCTCCTCATATGAAGGGACCGGATCTTCCCGAATTGGTGCGGGCTCTGGTTCCCTAACCGGCTCAGGTGTCGGCTCCTCTGCCGTCTTTAGTAGAGATGCCCCACAGGCTCGACAAAACTTCCGCATCACATCATTTGCTTTCCCACACTTTGGACACGTCTTCAAATTCAAACGACTCCTACGCCATGGAATGATATCCCAGAATAAGTATCAATCTTAGATATACATTTGGCGTATCATGACCTCTGCAGTTCTCATGCTGCGAAGTGGAGGGAGAGAAGGAATGACAGGATTCTATTGTTTCAACATCCCGATTACACTGTCTTTACTAACACGCATTCCGCGGCCCTTGGCTACCTCCTGCAGGGGGTAGACCATGCCGCAGTTCTCACATTTCATTGCAGAGTAGATAACTCCACCACCGGGGACTCGAACCTCATGGATGACCATCTTCCAGTCCTCGGTACCACATGATTCACAAGAAATCTTCATAGTTCGGACTTGGGGTGGAGCATGATAAACTCTGTCACAATCTACTCAATGAAAGAAGGAAGAGGAGCTGGCAAGAGCCAGCTCGCAATCATGGAATCCTACTTCACGGACTTGGCCCATTCATTCAGGTGCAAAGTGGTCTATGTCTGTCAATCCACCAGTTCGCTTTGACTTGTCCTTAAGAACGGCTTTCACCGTCATCCCGATCTTTGCAGCGTCTAAATCGACTCCACCAAGTTTGTGAATAAGCCCACCATCCGTGTTGTCAATCCGAATGAAAGCTACAAGGACAGGTTCAGGCAGCTTCTTCCCATCTCGGTCTTCATGTACCAGAGTGAAAGAATCAACAACTCCGGAAGACTCTGCCTCAATCCATTTGTCGAGCTCTGAGAAGCACCTTTCACAATACATCCGAGGCGGGAGATATGTGATCTTACAGGTTTCACAGGAAGTCGCAAGGAGTTTCCCTTCATCTCTGAGAGCCTTGAAGAACTTGTCACCTGCAACACCAGGGGTGTAGATGTAGTCTGCTTCCATATCACCAACGAGATGATGAAGTTTCATCGGATTTATGTTCTTATCAAACGACATCTTCCATCACTCCTTTATTGGTTCAAAGTAGTCAATGTCTGTTACAGAGCCTATCCGATCCTTCTCGGGTTTCCAGACAGCTTTGAGTTTCATCCCGACATGCAATTCCTTCGGATCAACATTGCTAACATAGTGGAGAATGCCAATACCCTCACTTGCACCATCGAGATCAACTACGGCCACCAAGATTGGGTCCTTTATCCGGTTCGCATCTGCATCAAGATAAGACACCGAGTAGGTGTTGATGGTACC
>CP070658.1:91299-94756 GCA_020355105.1 Candidatus Thorarchaeota archaeon
TATCGTGGAGTCAAAGATGCAGGTGAAGAAACTCTGACTCCCAAAAAGGAGCACACTCTCTATGGAGGGATATATGAAACAGTCAGACACCCTCAGGCTCTTGGCGAGGTATGGGTTGCACTGATAATAGCACTCTACCTTAACTCACCTTTGCTGGCCTTGGTTTCCTTGTTCTACTTCCCAGCATACTACTACTTCTGCATAGTCGAAGAGAGAGACCTAGTAATCAGATATGGTCAGGCCTACATCGAATACAGAGAGAGGACGCCGATGCTCATCCCCCGTCGGAAGAGTACGAAAACCTCTGAGAACACTCTATCGAACGATGAAATCCTCTGAGAGCACTCTATCAAGTGTGTCAGCCAGTTGATCACAGTCTTCCTTGGTGAAGACCAACGGAGGCTTAATCAACAACACATTGTGAAAGAGCCCGTCTGTACTGAGTAGAACCCCCAGTTCCCGCATCCTATTGGCCACATACGAAGATTCCTCAGCCGCAGGCTCAAGCGTCTTCCTGTCACGTACAAGCTCAACACCAATGAAGAGTCCAGTCCCTCTTACGTCACCTATGATGGTGTGATTCTCCTTGAGCTTTGTCAGGCGTTCGACCAAGTAACGACCAACATCTAGCGCTCTCTGTTGAAGACCCTCTTCTTCGATGACATCCAAGACTGCAAGGCCAACGGCGCAGGATACCGGGTTGCCACCAGTCGTAGTGAACCACTCCATGCCTGTTTCAAAAGACCTAGCAATCTCAGGAGTTGTCACTACAGCCCCCATTGGATGTCCGTTCCCAATTGGCTTCCCCATTGTGACAATGTCCGGGACAACTCCCTGAGTTTCAAATCCCCAGAAGTGAGTTCCAACTCTTCCGAAGCCAACCTGAACTTCATCAACAATGCACACGCCTCCCGCCCTCCTCACGTGGGCAAAGGCCTCACGGAGATAGTTGTCCGGAAACACAATCTGACCTGCGCATCCCATTAGTGGCTCACACACAAAGGCAGCTAGTCCGGTCCCCTCTTTCTTGAGCCTCTTGGTCACTTCCTGAACATCCTTGGCATACTTGGATCCTGCCTTCGAGTCGTCAGCCCTGTGGGGTCCGCGATACACATCCGGCGCAGCGACCTTGTGCACATGAGAAGGAGCTCCTTCTCCTCCTGGGCCATCAAACTTGTATGGACTTATGTCAACAAGGGAACCAGTATTTCCGTGGTAGGCGCCTTCAATCACAACGATGTCTTGGCGGCCCGTGTGGGTCTTGGCAAGTCGGAGGGCAAGTTCATTTGCCTCACTCCCGCTGTTCACGAAGAAACACACGCTTAGTGGCTCGGGCAGTTTCTCACGCAGACGTTCCGCGTAGCGAACAAGATTCTCATGGAGGTAACGAGTGTTTGTGTTTAGGACTGCCGCCTGCTTGGAGAGAGCCTCCACAACTCGAGGATGAGAGTGGCCGACGTGAGGGACGTTATTCCTAACATCCAGATATCGCCTACCTGTTTCATCATACAAGAACTGCATATGTCCACGAACGATGTTCAGTGGCTTCTTGTAAGATACGCTTAGGGTCCTTCCAATCGTGGATTCTCTGGTCTTGAGAATCTCATCCTTGGCCATCTTGTCTTTCGGGAAGACGTTCTCTGGAATCCCAAGGATGACATTAGGATTCGGACAGATGCTCAACCAAATGTCCCGCTGACTCGGAGCGGCTGCACCAAAGAAGTCGCCCTCCCACCCGAGCATATCGACAATCAGCTGGAAATGCAGGTGCGGAGGCCATCCACCATTTGTGGGATATTCGCCCACCCTCGCAATCTCTTGGCCCTTCTTGAACTCCTTTCCTTTCTCCAACCCATCCAGAGAGGCCTCGCTAAGGTGCGCATAGAGTGTGTGAAGTATCAGACCTGTGTTTCCGAGCTCATGCTCCAAAACGATGGTCGGACCATTGTCCAGCGGATTCTTGTTGTAGAGAAAGCTGTGTACCCTTCCGTCCATCGGTGCAAGAATTCGAGTTCCCGGGTTCAGGAAGAGGTCGACTGCTATGTGGACAGTGCGCATCTCTCCAGCTGATACATATTGCCCCCCGGCATAGATTAGCCGTGCCTCATTATATCTACCCACTCCGTACACAGCTTGAGCGTCTTTGACCTTATTGACGACAAGTTCAATGAACTTCTCTATGTCTGACAATTGGTCGAGATTCTCGACGTCCAAACTTCCGACACTCAGATCCAAGACGACTGCGGGTGATTCGTGAAGACCAAACTCAACAATAGAACCAATCTGCTTCTGGTTACGCTCCAGCCAATCTTGAACTTCGATGCTTTGCGGGCAGGGTTCGAGGCCGCAAGCGTGTCTGAAGGAGAATGTGGCGAATCTTGGGTGAACCTCTCTCAGCTGACGCATCAGGACCAAGATCTGTTCCTGGCTTATCTTCAGATACTCATTGTTCGGCTCTAGCTTTCGCTGATATGCGGCAATGGATACACTCGTGGCAAGCCTAGCGCAAATCATCGGGAACAAGAGCCCTATCTCGAGCTCGGTCAATGGAGATACCGAGTTATACCCGCCAACCACCTCAGCCGCAGCAGAGATGGGGTCATCCTTGTCGAGAATCGCATAGGTGGCCGCGATAACCACTTCGGATACAGTACATGTATGGACCATGTCACCAAAGTCGAGGATACCAAACACTGCTTGGTCAAAGGGGAAGGCTTTCGTCACAATCACGTTGTAGTCGTTTGCATCATTGTGCACAACAGTCGTACGTAGGTCTGTAAGAAGTGGGGCTACATTCTCCGTGAAGTACTGATGGAAGTGTTCGACGAGAGCGAGCTTTTCAGAATCGTCAATGTGTCCCTTGTACTCATTAATCACTGTGCCTGCGTTCCTCAAATCCCAGTAGAACTCGCGACTAGCTGCAGGGTGAGAGAAACTCTGAAGGGCCTTGGTCAGATACCCTACGGACTCACCAAGTCGACGAAGCAACTCGGCTGGATGAGGCTTCACCTTGGCCAGCACCTTGCCAGAAAGATAGGTCAGCATCCTTACGAAGTGAGAGTTCCCTTCGTCATCCTCAACTGAAGTGATTTGCTCTCCGTCTGAGGTTTCAACGACCGTAGGGCATTGGACACGATCGCCGTACTCCGATATGTGCTGCATTGCAGAGTTCTGGAACTCCAAGACTTCCCTTCTCTCTGAAACTGCAGCAATCTTGAGAGTGTACTCCTCACATGATTCAGCCGTCAACAGGTAGTTGCGGTCACGTTCGCCGGGGAGCTCTTGGACCGAGCCAGTGATACCATATTTTCCAGCGGCAATCCGAAGTGCGTCCTCTTCCGTGAATCGGGGTCGGCTAGGGTCCCTGAAAGACAACTTTCACACCTCGTTTGGTCGACACGCATTCCTAATCAGATCGTAGACTCTTAATGCTGCTCTCGTCATCATCACCTGGACA
>CP070658.1:94856-101462 GCA_020355105.1 Candidatus Thorarchaeota archaeon
AATTGAACATGCGGAGAATCGAGTGCTTTTCGCTCCAGATGTTCAAGGACCAGTGGTCAGTGATACGCTTTCGTTCATTCTCTCGGTCAACCCTGATGTAGCTATCGTTGGCGGCCCACCTGTCTACCTGAAACGGTTCGAGGACGCCCACAGGCACGCAGCCCTAACTTCCCTTGTGGAACTCGCTTCTCACATGCCAATATTGGTAGTAGATCACCACCTGATGCGGTCAAGGGGTTGGAAAGAGTGGCTTGACCCGGTGAATAAAGCCGCGTCCAAGGCTGACAACATAGTGATGACGATGGCCGAGATGCTAGGGTCGGCTCCAAACTGCATGGAGAGCATCCGGGAGGACCTCTACTCTATGTATCCTCCAAGTCCAGAATTCATGAACTGGGTAAACGCCACTGAGAAATATAAAGCAGGTAATTTGCCACCCATAGGTTCGCTCAATATTACCAATGATCGTGCTTGGAATAAGTGAGGACATCATAGACATCTTTTAGGGGGGGTTGTTGTGTTGTGAGGTGAAACAAGGGATATTCCGGATTGTATACACCACTGCATTCAGGGATGGTTCGTGACCCCCTGTCAGTGTCACTAGTCGGTGAAGCTGGTGAGCAAGAAACCAAAGAAGAAACAAAAACCAAAGGTGAGCGGCGCTACGCGCACCCTGCTCAAACGCTTCAAAGATGCAGTAAAAGAGGCTAATGAGCATCTCGAAAACCAGGAGTTCCAGCAGGCAATGGCTCTCTACTATGAGGCTAGCCAGTCCGCCGACGAGATGTGTGAGCGCTTCTTGACTCTTCTCATGAAGACTGCCCCTAGCCCCGACTATCGGACACTTCTCATGGAGATACTCAGCTGGCGTCTGAGATACTTGACAGCACAGTACGACTATCACCTTGCAGTCGCACAGACACTGACCGGGCTTCCAAGAGAGGAATGGATTGCTCGACTGGAAACCCTCCTCGTATTGTCCCAGACCTGGGTCGGCAAACTGCTGCCGATTCTTACAGAAGTGGCGGATCCAAAACTGGTGAAGAGGATAAGAGAGCTCCTGGTCGATTGGGTTTCGGGCATAAGGAGTCTAGTGGCAAAACTGAAGACTTGGGGCATGGCGAGTGCTCAGGCAGCAAGAGTGCTTGAATGGGCAATTGACAACGGAATTGACTGAGAGGGATTACTTCCCCTCTTTTGCCCTTCCCTCTGTGTATCCAATCGCCACTTCTGTATCAGCCAGTTGATGGTGGCTGTCGACATAGCATATGAGATAATGATCGTCGTGCTTGACAATCACGGCCACTGGGAAGCGTTTCACACCCTTTAGCGCCTTGGATGGAATCTCCCAGAAGATCGTTTCCTTACAGGCAGGGCACTGCAACCACTTTAGGCCTTCAGTCATAGAACCACCAAAACCTTGGGGTCGGCAGTCTGGGAATCTCAGCAATCGCACTAAAAACGTTTTCCAGTCGGGATTCCCCGAAAAGGTCGTTTGAAGGCCTGAATGGCCTTGGACGGAATCAGACTCCTGTACTGTCCTCTGGTTCTTCGTCAAGATCTAGGTCCCACGCGCCCGGATCCTCAAGTTCACGGCTCATTATTGGGCCCTTCCTTTCAGCAAGTGCTTCTATATCGTAACGGTCTGCATCAACTACGAGCTCTTCTGACTCCATGTCAAGGTAGGCGGGAATGAGTCCCTCTTCTATTCCTTTCTTGACAAGCTTGACAAGACTGAGCCATCTCATTCCTGTACTCTCTATCAGACTTGCGATGGTCACAACGGCCTCAGATTCCAGAGAAGTGCGTATGAATCCTGTCAGGATCAGGTATAGATAGGTCCGCGCTCTTCTGAGAGAGTCAGAATCCAATGCCTTCTGGAGAACCTCCTCAATGTACAAATCCGCATCGCCAAAGCGGTATGCAATCAACATCGATGCGAAGATGACTAACTCCTTTGATTCCTCCCCGGCGACTTCAGCGGCCGCATTGGCGAGTCTGTTGGCCAGGTCAAGGTCTCCTCCAGTTATGGCACAAAGTGAGCCTTCTACAAAGTACGAGGGGTCCTTCTCCTTCTCAGCAGCCATGATGTATGCCTCTGAGGCGATTTGACAGTCAATCTCAAACCTGTCATGGTGACCCTCCTTCATCCACGCGAAGCCCCCATCAAGCATGACTTGAGCCGCTCTCGAATACTCGTGTACTAGCATTGCATGTTCGTACGCTCTCTCGTAACAGCCAGCTGCTCTTGCGAACGATTCCCATCTTTTCCAGCAATCAGCTGCAGATTGAAAGAGATCCGTGGCTTCCAAGTTCATTCCCTTTGAAGCCTTCTCTGCGGCCAACCTCTCTTGTTCTTTGCAGCTGGACTTCTGCATCTTGCGTTAATCTCCCTACTGGCCAGATGGAACCTATAAAGGCCCACTACTAAATCTTTGTTCTGCACCACCGACAAGACTCGGGTCTTTGCAGGGGGTCTGGTTCAACGAATGGCTCCGTCTTTCATGCTAAGCACACGCTGCGCGAACTTGGTCAAGCTTTCGTTGTGTGTGACGAGTACCACCGTCATTCCCTTGCTTCTGGCAAGATCTGAGATGTATTTCATGATGGTTTCTCCAATCTTGGAGTCCAAGTTCCCAGTGGGCTCATCGCAGAAGAGGATAGGTGGCCGATTCACCAATGCCCTTGCAATCGCAACTCTCTGCTGCTCTCCTCCAGACATCTGGCGCGGGAAGTGATCACGTCTTTCCAGCATGTCCACTTCTCTCAAGACTTCCAGTGTCATCTGCTCTTGCTTCTCCTTTGTGAGTTCTTCACTAGGCCAGAGGACCGCCTCGACATTCTCGTAGGCTGTAAGGTCCTCGATTAGCAGAAACGCTTGAAACACGAAACCAATTTTCTGCCCTCTAAGTTTCGGGAGATCTCGTTCACCAATGAGAGTGACATCAACAGCATCTAGCAGGACACGGCCTGAAGTTGGCTGTTCGAGCCCTGCCATGACATGTAGGAGTGTTGACTTGCCGCAGCCAGAAGGTCCTACAACTGCGACGAACTCCCCTTGTTCAATGTCCAAGTTGATATGTCGTAGGGCTGCAACAGTCTTCTTGCCTCGCCCGAATTCCTTGTTGACGTCTTCAAGTTGGATTATTGGATTGGCCATCTCTTACTCCTCCCTGAGCGCCCTCATCGGGGCTATCAACATGGCTCTACGCTGTGCCAAGAAGAGCCCTGGAAGTTGCAGTATTACGATTACGAACAGAGTGATAAACAGGTCTCCGGCTGGAACGGCCAGTAGACCCTGAAGTGCTGTCAATAGCCCGACATCGAATGCGGGCTGGAAGTAGGCAACCAGGCCCAGCAGCTCCACACTAACCTGAAACACGATCAGAAAAGCGGTAAGGGACACCAATACGACTTCTCCTATCAGGACCAGAAGAATATCTGCGTTGGTCCAGGAAACACACTTGAGAATCGCGATGTCCTTCGCTCTGGATTGCGAAATGAGTACAGCATACAGAGTTGCCAACACGAATGCAGCAAACACCCAGAGTAACCATTCTCCAGGATCTGCAAGTCCGCGTGAAACCATAACGATGAGAAATGCATAGATAATGATGAATGTGAAAACGCGTCTCTTGGCACGAAACGCGAACTTGATGCTCTTGAAAAGAACTCTCAGATTCAAAGGCATGAAACCTCCAATGGGTGCGGGCCTGTTTGAAATCCACCTCGTCTATTGCCTAATGTGTGTTTCTTGTACAATCTGGCGCATCTACTCGTTGCTTCCAGACTCCTCTGAAACCGACAACGGACTGCCCTCCGCTGGCCAGAGTTCGCGGCGTAGCAGGTCCCGTATGGCCACTCGGATGGCCTCACTTCGTGACGGATACATGCCTAGCTCAACTAGTCTATCAACACCGTTTACGTAGATCTCACTCATCTTGACCGTGATGAGACGCATGCTATCAGGTCCTCCCGGCAGGTACGACTCGGGTAATACTTGTTATAACCCCTTCTAGTTCATCATGCTCCAACTTGAGATAAGCGCCATCCAATCTCTCCAAGAAACCATCAGTTCAGCCATTCAATGCCATAAAAGCCTAAATACGGACAAGGCCCAACCTCTTCTTGAACCCGAGTGACAGACTAGAGGCAGGACTATCACCCAACACAAGTCCGTCTCTGGTAGCTCATCAAGCCAGTGTCTACTATGCGAGGGACCGTTGTGGCCAAATCGTCAGAATTTGATTTCATGAGAAAAGTTGTCATGATTGGCGCTGGCGGTAGCGGTAAGACGGCTCTCGTGAATCGGTTTCTCACACAGAAGTTCTCTGAACAGTATATAGTGACCATTGGCTCGCAGTTCGCAGTAAAGACAGTTGCAGTTCCAGATGCTAACGGTCGTGATGTCGTGGTGAAGCTCCTTGTCTGGGACTTGGCCGGACAGCAACGCTTCGATTTCATCAGAGGCAGCTACTACAGAGGTTCCAAGGGAGCGCTTCTTGTCTTTGACACAACGAGGAAGTCAACCTTTCTAGAGCTTCCAAAGTGGATTGAAGAAACTGAGAATTCACTGGGAGAGCGAATTCCCATCATTCTTCTAGCCAACAAGGTGGATCTGCTGGACGAGCGAGTCATAACTCCTGAAATGGGGAGAGGTTTCGCAGAGCAATACAATCTTGTCGCATACCTGGAAACCAGCGCTCTGTCAGGGCAGAATGTCGAGGAAGCATTCCAGTTGCTTGCCAGGTCGAGCATCTAGTGGCCGTATGTGCCCGGTGCATTGACCGAAACGACTATACACAGTTCCAATTCTCCCAGACCACTCTATACTGCAGATTGATGTGAGTTTATGACAAGCAAGGGACTTGACCTTGGACTTCTTGAAGACCTATGCAACGCATTTGGTCCGAGCGGTCACGAACATGAGGCGCAAAAGATTGTCCGTGACTATGGGAAGAAGTATGCTGATGAAGTACTCTATGACCGCATGGGATCCGTCGTCTTCCGGAAGGGCGACAAGGGTCCGAAAATCATGCTTGCTGGACATGCCGATGAGATTGGCTTCGTCATCACTAAGATTGAGAAGAATGGCTTCTTGAGATTTCATCAGCTTGGAGGATGGTGGGACCAGACTCTGCTGACGCAGGAGGTTGTTATCAAGCCCTCCAAGGGTGCCGATAAGGTCATTGGCATAATCGGCGCTCCACCGCCGCACGTTCTCACCCCTGAGGCGAGGAAGAAGGTTGTCACTAAAGACAAGATGTTCATTGACATCGGTTGCAGTTCCGTGAAGGAGGTCGAGGAACTGGGTGTGCGTGTTGGAGACCCCGCCGTTCCAAATGCAGAGTTCAGGACAATGCAACGCACCAGAAGGGAGAAGAAGGATGAAGAGGACAAGGATGCCAAAGAAGAGGTCAGGGAAGCAACTATAGCGGTCGCCAAGGCGTTTGACGACCGCATTGGTGTCTTCATTGCTCTCGAGGTCTTGCGCCGGCTATCGGAGGACGGCATATCACACCCCAACATCGTCTATGCAGTGTCGACAACCCAAGAAGAGGTCGGCCTTCGAGGGGCCAGAACGTCAGCACAGATGCTACTTCCTGACATAGGATTCGCACTTGACGTTGATGTTTCTGGTGATGTACCCGGTGTTGAAGAGCTGCCCCAGAAGATGGGGAAAGGAGTTGCCATCTCCGCGGGAGATGGTTCAATGATTCCCAACCCTCGGTTCAGAGAGTTTGTTCTTGATATTGCAGAGGAGAAAGGAATCGCCCATCAGCCTGCTTTCTTGAAGGGTGGAGGTACAGATGCCGGAATCATCCATATCACTGGCATGGGCGCTCCATCTCTTTTCATCGGCGTGCCCGCACGACACATTCATTCGCATCATGGCATGCTTGATCTGCACGACGTGGAGAATGCAGTTCAACTGCTAGTTGAAGTCATCCAAAAACTGGATGAGAAGACTGTCAAGAGTTTCACTGACCTGTAATCTCCGAATGGATAGAGCTATCTGATTTGGCCACTGCTAGATCAGATGCTTCGTCTGGAGCGGCAGGAAACTATCTCTCTCTCTTGCCTTCAATAAACTCGTCTACTCGTTTACGGGCCTCAAAGTCATCAATCTGGTAACGAGGATGCTTGAAGCTGTATGAGCTGATACTCGAAAGCTCACCACCCACACCACGGTCAAGTGCAATCTTAACCGCTCGAGCAACATCGATAATGACCCCCGCGCTATTGGGTGAGTCCTGAACCGAGAGTTTAAGGTCCAAGTCAATCGGCAGGTCGCCGAAAGCCTTGGAGCGCATACTGATGTAACAGACTTTATTGTCCTCAAGGAATGGTACGTAGTCACTTGGTCCTATCTTCGTTGGCAGTTCGTACTCGACGCAGCTAGTGACGGCCTCTGTCTTGCTGATTCTCTTGGATTGGAGTCTGTCTTCAATCTGCATATTCTCAAA
The DNA here is from genome assembly GCA_020355105.1 of Candidatus Thorarchaeota archaeon. GTDB lineage: Archaea > Asgardarchaeota > Thorarchaeia > Thorarchaeales > Thorarchaeaceae > SMTZ1-83. The sequence goes on from CP070658.1 coordinate 101,324, forward strand.
GTCGGTATTCCCACCGATATTGAGCTGGTAGGTATTCTGTAGAATCAGTCCTCTCTTGTCGAAGAGTTGTGCAAGGACTCTATGGAGTATTGTTGCGCCCAGCTGACTCTTGATGTCATCGCCAGCGCACGGGATTCCC
>CP070658.1:101562-104575 GCA_020355105.1 Candidatus Thorarchaeota archaeon
AACGATTATACAATACTAACCAGCGACGGATGAAGACATGTGCCTAAAGATGCGGGTCATGTCAGACGGCCCTGCGAGGGCCCGCTGGTTCAGTACAAAGATGTCTACGACCAAGAGCATAGCAACCCTCTCATGACACTAGTGATGGCATCTGCCTCTCTTGTCTGTAGGGCAGGTGCTCAGGTCCAAATACACCTTGATTCTACGATACTACATTGGCAACTCTTGCCAAGCATTCTCGTACTTCTTCACAACTGAGAAATGAAATCCCGCTGTGAATGTGTCTAGGCTGCAGTGACTCCGTGTCGTATGTCACATCAGTCCGGGGGGCCCCTGTCAACGGACCGAACGTACCTCGTCGTGTGAACGACTTGATGCACAAGCCACCGAATTCATTCGGCGGTAGTTGACTCTTTCTGGCCACATCGGACGCTCCCGTGTACCAGACTTCCCACGCAACTATTGCAGGAGATACATTCGGCAGTTGCGGCCCCAGTTCCGCTCAACCAACTCACGTGGATCTCCTTTTTCGGACAATACGCGGATTCCCGTAACTAGTAACTCACCTGCGACGGGATGCAATACGGAAATGTCAGATTTGCTCTCTGATACGACACATTAATGAGCAGACCCAGACACACCCAGCTCTGTTGGTTTCCTGAAGTCATTCAGTAGGTAGAAGCATGAATGGTATGAACACAACAATGAAGATGCCGGGACGGCAAATCATCGGCGCAATCTTTGTCGCGGCGATGGCCATCTTTGCAATCATTTTCACTGCTGTTTTCAACGATCTCAAGATTCCGGTCCTCATCGTGTTCATAGGAATATACATCCTAATCAGTACTGAAAAATTGAATAGGACCGCCTTGTCACTCTTGGGGCTGGCCATTGTGGGCGTGGTTCTATGGGTTGGCCTTGAGATGGGACTCGAGGGAGGCGAGGATTTTAGACACCTGATTGTAGGTATTGATTGGACAACCATCATCTTTGTCATCGCCATGAGCGTCATCGTGTCTGTTTCTGCGGCGTCTGGTCTGTTCCAGTACATTGCACTCAGGATTGCTGCACCCAGTGCCGGGAACCACAAGGCTCTGTTCACAACCTTCCTGATTGTTGTGGCCGGCATTAGTCTCTTCTTTGATACAGTTTCAACGATGCTAATAGCGGCTCCGTTCACAATCGAAATATGCAAGGCCCTCGAGATTGACTTCAAGCCCTTTCTGGTGTCTGAGGCAATAGTGTGCAACTTCTCCTCGATACCCTCAATCGTTGGCGCAGTGCCAAATCTCGTCATCGCAGGTGCGACTGACCTCGATGTCGGATTCCTGTTTGTTACATTCATGCCGTTATCCATCATTCTGTTCTTGGTCAGCCTTCCGATACTGCACCGTTGGTACGGAAGCAAATTCGGCATATCAGACAAGCATCAGGTAGATGAAGTCTTCTCAATCGACCCTGAAACAATGATAAAAGACCGCTGGGACTTCAAAGTATCAATAGTTGCCATTGTGTTTCTTGTAATTGGCTTTGGACTTGGCCCGACATTTGGGCTCGTGCCCCCGATGACTGCGTTGATCGTTGCTTCCGCCATGCTCCTGATAGCGCATGAGAGAGCAAATGAGTTCTTGAACCGGATAGGATGGCCAGTTGTCTTCTTCCTAGTGGGCCTCTTTGGTCTAGTTGTAGCCTTGGAAGTCACTGGTCTGATTAATGACCTAGCGCTTCTCGTGGGCGAGATCATAGGCGACAATTCGGCCTTTGCAACAGTCTTCCTTGTCTGGATACCTGCTATCCTCTCGGCCTTCTTGGACAACCTGCCAGTATCAGCCGTGCTAGCACCGATTGCTCAGCAGTACGCCGCTGTCAGCCCTGTGCTTCCACTGGCGTTGGTGTTTGCAGTGAACATTGGCGGCTATATCTTCACACCTTTGGGGTCTCCAGCCAATATGGTTGTAATAGGACTGTCTGAAACTGCAAATGATCCGATACCATTCATAGAGTTCATCAAGATTGGCACATTACTGGGCATGATTCACCTCGCCATCGGTAGTGGATATCTCCTGTTAATACTGGCTCTACTAGGGGGCTGAGTCTTACAAGAACGCCATCTGCAAGCATCCTACAACAGTTGGATTCGCCCATGGGCGACTATGATGTTATAGTGATAGATCCGCCAAGAGCAAAGACAGATAGGCCGCGACGAACGTGCCAGATGTGAGGAGTTTCGAAGATGGACGAAGACAGTCAGCGATTCTATCGTGACAGAATCAGTGATGTTTGTTTCCATTCCTTGGCGATGCTTATGGCAGAATATGACTCTGAATCCCACGCCTTCATTGAAACTAAAAGCTGAAGACGATTCTTCCCTATTCTATCCTAGGCGATTTACATATTCCGATTATCAGAATCAAATGGAGGTGAACGATCATGAGTGAAGCTATTAGAGGGAATATCGACGTAGATATTGACCATGCTTGGTATGGCTGCCTGTTCTTCACTTCAGACAGATTGATTGTAGCAAGAACTGAATACAAGCGCTACTACCGATCAGTGGGAGACACGGACCTATTGATGGATTTCAATGCGCGCCGGCGCGAACTTGAACTACGCGAGGAGGGCGAGGAAAGAGAACGCATGTACATGACAACCCGACCTGATGACATTCTAGCGGCTGACAAGAGGAACTTCGCAATGCCATACTCAGACATCGTGAAAGTTGAGATGAAGAAACCCGGACGAGTCTGGGCAGGCAAAATCACGATTACAACAACTACCAGAGAGAAGCCGTACAAGTATCCTCTAAGGGAAGGAAAGAAGATGTTCGATCAACACGTCAATTTGGTGCGATCGCTTCTACCGAACAGACTTTCAATTTCTTAGGAAGCCACATTGGCATATCCACATTCCATTGTAGACCTCGTATTCTCCTTGACATACATAGGATATGTCACTGCATATCTTTTCTTTGAGTATCGCATAGCATTGTTGGCCAGGCCAAATCTATAGCAGA
>CP070658.1:104675-112231 GCA_020355105.1 Candidatus Thorarchaeota archaeon
GATCCATCACGCAAACCTCTATTCTGTTCTTGAAGGCCTGGTCGAGAGAGGTCTGGTAACAAGCGATGAAGGGAGACCTCGAGTCTTCGAATTTGCCCCTCTAATGCACATGAGGGATCTGCTCTCTGCGAAAGTTGAGCAGCTAGCTCAGGACCTAGGACTGATACAGAGCAGAAGAAAGAAGGAGCGTGAAACCCCAACTCTGATTTACACGATTAAAGGGCGTACAGATGTCGAGGCAAAGATGCTAAGCATGATAGCGAGAGCCAAGCAGAGGATTATGCTTGTTGCCCCAAGCCTAGAGAAGTTGGGCACATTGGTATCCTCAGCTCTTGCAACGGCATCTGGTCGCGGAGTGACAATACGAGCGATATTGGGAGAGCGTTCGAAAACCGTTGATTCCTCTATGGAGCAGCGAATCAAGGAGGACACGCTCGCTGTTGACCTTGTCATCGACAGTGAGGAGGCATTGATATCGATGCCCGATCTTTCAATCTGTGGATGGGCGGACAACCCCCTAATATCACTTCAACTCGAAGGCTTTCTTGAACAGACATGGGAGTTAGCGAGGTAGTAGACCATGGTAGATTATGACGTAATTGTAGCTGGAGCGGGTACAGGTGGAGCAATCACTGCCTTTACGCTTGCGAAGAAAGGCCATTCAGTCTTGATGATTGACAGAAAAGAGCGAAACCGGATAGGACTCAAGACCTGTGGAGATGCACTTGGTGACCATCATGTCAAGAAGATGAAGGAGATGATTGGTCTTCCAGACCTTCCCAAAGATATCGTCGAGCATGAAGTTTCAGGCATAGATCTCTATGCTCCTGACGGCGTTAATAAACTCTCAATGATTGGGCCATCAACAAAGGGGTATTCATTCAACCGCCACAAGATGGGCCAATGGCTGGTTTCCCTGACTGAGAATGCAGGTGTCGAGATAATGGCTTCTACAAGGGTGAAGAGACCCCTCTTTGATGAGGGCAAGGTTTCCGGAGTGAGAGTTTCCAAGGAGGGAGATGACGCTGACAAGGACCTGAGAGCGCGCATAGTCGTTGACGCAACTGGTGCCACAGGAATGCTTCGCCGACAGTTGCCTGAGAGTTCGTTGATTGAGAAGACTGTGGCCAAGGAAGACCAGATGGTTGCTTGGAGGGACATATACGACACTCCTGAGCTCGAGTTCGATACACCGGACATACTTCAGATTCATTGGAATCAGGAACAGACTCTTGGAGGCTACACGTGTGTCTTTCCACAGGGGCCGCATAGAGTGAATGTCGGGCTAGGTGTGATGACTATCCCAGGGTACACACATCCTCGGAAGGTCTACGACAGCTTTGTCAGGGAGAACTGGAGCTTCATGAAGACGAAACTTGTCACCATCGACAGCAGTGGCGGAACTGCACCCATCCGGAGGCCAATTGACACGATGGTTGATGACAACTTCATGCTCGTAGGAGATGCAGCATGTCAGGTCAATCCGATTAACGGTGGTGGCATTGGTTCATCAATGCTAGGTGGTGTACATGCCGCCCAAGTGGCTTCTGAGGCACTTGAGCGAAATGATACATCAATGGAATCGTTGTGGGACTACAATCCTCGATATATGGAGAGTTACGGCATAAAACAAGCCTCTCTAGACGTCTTCCGATGGTTTCTTCTCAACGTGACAAATAATGACATCAACTTCGCCTTTGAGAAGGGAATCGTGAAAGGCATTGACCTTCTGAGTGTCAGCATCACTGGTAAGATGGAGATAGGGACCGGAGAGAAATTCAAGAGACTGATAGCAGGTATTGGCAAGGTTCCACTTCTGATGCGGGTCAACAAAGTAGCCAAACTAATGAACCAGATCAAGGATGTATATTCACAGTATCCAACAACTCCCAAAGGATTGGCTGACTGGAAAGCGCGGCTCACCCCTATCTATGACGCAGCCAAGAAGGCGTAGCTATTCAGTGGAGTGATAAAATGAGATGCGTTGGAGTCGCATCGGGCATTGAGCTATTTGCGCCTAGCGACTCCTACTTCTCGTACTTCAACAGTCCGTACGTTGGACATAGGAGAGGCTCATCTGTCGACATCTATCCTTGTCATGAAGCATGGGGAGGATCTGCTTTCTCTCCTATAAATGGCAAGATAGTCCGAATGAAGGAAATTGCAATGGGCGATCCGAAGGTCTTTCCTTCCGAAGACCGTGACTATGCGATTGCCATTAGACCGGAGCAAGATTCCAACTACGTTGTCCGCGTTCTCCATTGTCACCCAAGCGTATCCGTAGGTCAATCGGTGAACAAGGGTGACGAGATTGGTACTGTTCTGCGCTCACGTTTCTTCTGCTTCTGGACAGGGCCTCACTACCATGTAGAGGTGATGCCAGAAGCCGGCTTCCACCGGTCCTCGATATCATCTCCAATAGCAGTGGATCTCCCCAATGTTTCGTCAGTAGAGAGGGGGACTCCTGATGAGATTGAGTGCAAGGTAGTTGAATCTTCGACTGATGTGTTGATTGGAGTTTCTAGGGGCGCCTCATACGTGAAGACGGGAGGCCTCCAGGGACACCTGGCACGAGCACATGGTGTTGACCACGTGGGGATACTTGATGCTGGAATCCCACATTACGAGCATGGAGGCGTGGTTGGGGGGGGCTCGGCAGAAAAAGACGTAGAGGTTGAAGCTTGGAGTCGCAAGATAGGGTTTGTTACGTCCTCGGGCGATGGTTACGTACAGTTCGGAGTTTCCCGGAGCTTCAGCCCTAGAGTTGACGGTGTACCTATACGTGGCATATCCAATCACGTGTATTCAAGCGCGCAGACAGTTAGGGGTTTGACACCGGTATGTCTTGTTCCGGAGAGAATCGGACAGTTTGTGGGAAGATACGACGAAGGAGATGTCTTCGTTCTTTCGCTGTAGGCTCCTGTTGTCTAGAACTAGCGCCGCTCATGAACCCAGTGTCGAATCCAGTCGGCTGGAGCGCGAATCGCTAGCCTAGGTCCGGAGAATCGCATCACCTTCCGAATCTCTTCTCTCATGGTCGGCCGATAGCAGTGAATCTCACACTTCCTGCAAGTTGGCTTGTCTTCGCCGTAATTGCAGTGGTCCAACCTATGATGACTGTAGTCTAGCAGCTCTGTACAACTCTCACACAAGTAGCCAGTCAATGAATCGTGCTTACTATTACAGTAGTAGCGAATCATACGTTCTACTGTTTCCTTCTCCTTCCGAATCTTCGGGCCGATTGAACTATTCTCCCTCGTACTCATAGACAAACACTCGGGTCTGGAAATGCCCTCCCCATAGTGTATGTTCTTAATAGTGCTCAGATATGTCCATGGTGCGTCTGGGGTCCGTGACAATCCAATGCTAGTAGAGATGCAACCTGGACGTAGCGACATCGTTATAGCATGATGACGCAGCAAGAAGCCTCGATGGCTTTGGTTGAGAAGGTACGACTCTCACTTGGTACAGCAATCCAACTCGGACTGGAGGCTGGGTTTCTGGACCCCTGTTTCACAACTGCTTTTCTTATGACGTACAGGGATGGAAAGTGCAATGCGAACTGCGCGTTCTGTCCACAGGCAAGGGAGAGTACCTCTTCATCAGATCGGCTCTCTAGAATATCATGGCCGGTGTACTCGTTTGATGAGGTTCTTGACAGTCTAGATACCATTGACACATTCCGGCGCTATTGCATTCAGTCGCTGAACTACCCGCAGGCAGTCGAAGATGTGGCAAGCATACTGAAAGAACTCCGTGTGAAGACGAGTTTGCCTGTGTCGGTGTCCATTCACCCACTAGATTCGACCGGTATCACGAGGCTACATGATGCTGGCGCCACAAGTATCGGCGTTGCGTTTGATGCGTGTACGCCAGAACTGTTTGATGAGGTCAAGGGCAAGAAACGTGGTGCTCCATATCGATGGGAAACGCACCTGAAAGCCCTTCAAGATGCCCTGGAGATCTTTGGCCAAGGAAATGTCACAACGCATCTAGTAATTGGCCTAGGTGAAACTGAGAAAGAAGCTGCAGATTTCATTCTGACTATGAACAAGATGGGGATAAGCGTTGGACTGTTCGCTCTCACAGGTGTTCGAGGGACTACACTTGAGAAGGAGAAGCCTCCTGAGTTGTCCACGTACAGACGCATGCAAGCCTTGAGGTTCCTGATCTCCCACGGCTACTTAACTGAAACTGAGGTTGTGATTGATTCTGAAGGTGCCCTGAAAGTGGAGCTGGATGCATCACTCCTGGGTGTACTCTTGTCTTCCGGGGAGGCATTCCGAACCTCCGGTTGCCAAGGCTGCAATCGCCCATTCTATAATGAACGACCAAGCGGGCCAATGTACAACTACCCTCGTCCATTGACCCCTGAAGAGGCTGCAGACGCTCTCGCACTTACTGGTTGGTGACTGAGATGGAGAAGATTAGGTTTCTAGATTTGTCAGTTCAGAACGCCCACAATAACATGGCAATTGATGAGGCCATAATGAGATCACTGAAGGAAGAGAAAGTTCCACCAACTCTGAGACTTTACCGCTGGGATCCATCGGCTGTTTCTATTGGCACCTTCCAGGGCATGAAGGAGGAGGTGGACCTCGAGTATTGCGGCAAGAATGACATCGACTACATCCGAAGGATTACTGGTGGCGGTGCCGTCTACCATGACTTCAATGGCGAGATAACATACAGTATCATTCTACCCCAGCGTCATCGGCTTGCTCCAGATGACATTCTTGAGTCGTACGGAGTCCTGTGTAGTGGAGTTGTTAAAGGTCTCGAACATCTTGGCATAGATGCACAGTTCAAGCCAATCAACGACATAGTCGCTGGCGGCAAGAAGATATCAGGCAACGCGCAGACTAGAAGGCATTCCTGTGTACTTCAACATGGGACTACTCTCCTAGACCTTGATGTTGAGGTTATGTTCTCCATCTTGAGAGTCCCCCAGGAGAAGATCTCGGATAAGATGATAGCAGATGTCAAGGAAAGGGTCACATCCATCCGCGACCTGCTTGGGCGTCAAGTCGGCATGGATGAACTCAGAGAGGCGCTTGTCGCGGGTTTCTCAGAGGCTCTCAACCTTGAGCTGGTTCCAGGGGAGCTTACGGATGTGGAGATGAATCTCGCGGCGAGTCTAGTATATGAGAAATACGGAACCGATGAATGGAATCTCTCAAGGTGACAGCTTTGGAGTTCAAGAGCTACAAGATCCCAAAGGGAAAGATGGTCAAGGTAAGAGTTAACGTAGATAAGAACTCAATTCGGGACATAACCATCTTAGGCGACTTCTTCCTGCATCCTGAAGACACACTTCCTCAAATAGAGCAAGGATTAGTGGGCACCACAGCAGATGAAGACTGCATCACTGACGTCATCCAAAGCGTGCTTGATACGCAGAATGCTGTGTTGATCGGAGCTTCAGCAAGAGATCTTGCCAAAGCAATCATGAGTGCACACGAAACGCGCTGACACTTGTTCTAATCGCATGCTCTGCGGACCGAAATGGATAACTCCTACAAATGCTTCGGCTGCTTGGTGACGTTCTTGAAGCTCGTTAGATTCATGGAAGGACCAAGCGCGGTTTCAGGTATAGTTGATCAGGATGGAGTACACGTCTATGATATCTTGGGCTCTGATCCTTTTGGTGAGTATCTTCTTCTGCACGAAGTAGACGAAACGCCGCTGGAAACGTTCTTGGAATCCCTGATTGAGGGAAGAACGCCCAGAATCTACCAACACGATTGGTTGGAACGCCAATTCATCATGCCTATCATTCCCTCGGAAGTGTGGGCGGCGGGGGTCACATACAAACGTAGTGTGGACGCGCGCGAGGACGAAACCGATGTGAAAGGGATATACGACATGGTCTATGAATCCAAGAGGCCTGAGATTCTGTTCAAAGGCCTTGGCTACAGAACAGTCGGTCCGAACAGCGTGATCTGCATCAGAAGCGATGCGACTTGGAATGTCCCTGAACCTGAGTTCACCCTTGTATACGCTGAGAAGAGAGTTGTGGGCTATATGATTGGAAATGACGTTAGCTCGCGAGACATCGAGGGCGCAAATCCGTTGTATTTGCCACAAGCGAAGGTCTTCCAGAACTCCTGCGCGATTGGACCATATCTCGTAACCGCCGACGAAGTCAGAGATCCCAAGAACGTCGGCATTCGACTGACAATCCAGAGAAAGGGGAAGGTCGTGTTCACTGGGGAAACCAGCACTTCGAATATGAAAAGGAGTTTCGAAGAACTCACAGAGCACCTATTCAGGGATAATCCGGTTCCCAGAGGATCCATCATGCTCACCGGAGTCGGTGTCGTACCTCCGGATGACTTCACACTTCAGGATGGTGACTTCGTGGAGATTTCAATGGATGGCATGGGGACCATGAGGAACTACGTGAATCAATTGTAGCAGTCTCCCATCTCCAATAAGAGTGAAATACCCGTGCTCCACCTGATGAACGATGGCTATGTCGGATAGGGAGATTGAGTCAGACGGCAAGATACAACGCATTGATGCTGACACGAGACGATTCGAGAACGAACTCCGCGATGTTGAGTCCCAGCTCAGGGGAATTGAGCCCCGGCTAGATGCGGAGATTGATCGGTACAAGTCGATAGCACGCGAGAGGAGAGACGAGTACGAGGCAATCAGGAAGAGAGCCAAGGCAGTAGAAGAGTCATGGAAAAGGGCTGACAAAGACTACGAGTTTGCGAAGAAGCAGAAACAGAAGCAGATATCTGAACTGAAGAAGAGGGCGAACAACCTGAAGAAGAGACTCAAAGATGGTGACAAGGCTCGAGAGAAGAGAGTCCAAGAAATCCAACGGGAGAGGTCAAAAGAGCTCGAGCGAGCCAGAAGAGAATGAGTTCGAAGTCGATAGGAGTATTGGATGTCACGGAATAGTCAAAGACGGTTCAACGGTGAGGGACAACAATGAATGCTTACTTCATGATAGTACTACTTTCCTTGGTGCTTTTCTTCGTCGTTTGGGGATTGGGCTGGCTTCTGGAGAGTCTCTCTCATTCCCTTCTCGCCACGACCAGAAATCCAGGTTCTAGATCATGGTACTTGTTGGTGGGACCCGGAGTTGCCCTGCATGAATCATCGCATGCTCTGGGATGCCTATTCACCAGGACCAAGATTGTGGAATTCAAGCCAATCAACGTCACACGACAGGAAGACAGAGTTATCCTGGGCTATGTGCGCTATGTCAATCCCGAGAGCACTTTCAAGAGAGCTATCATCAATCTAGCACCGGTAGCCGTATCTCTGGTTCTCCTAATCTTCTTTGCCCTTGGAGCCACCTATCTGGTACCCGGATCTCCTGGAATCGGAGGAGAAGCATTGACTCTTCTAGGGGACCTCATCAACATGAAGTTCGATCCAACGCGACTAGCCGACCCAATGTATCCCGTGGGGCAGATTGGGAACTTCGTCTATCTGTTTCTCGCAACTTTCGCCGGTCTCACGGTGATAAGCCCATTATTCTGGATTGTTGCTTTCTTGGCAATGACTATAATGTTCAGCAACGCACCATCCGATGTAGA
>CP070658.1:112331-117063 GCA_020355105.1 Candidatus Thorarchaeota archaeon
AGTCGCGGTGCAAACATGTCAACGTCAAGCCCGCGCTCCTTTCCAGCCTTCACATACTCCATGCCGTTTAGAAGAGTGAACGCTAGCTCTTGAGCCGCTGTCGACCCGGCCTCTCTAATGTGGTATCCGCTAATGGAAATCGTGTTCCACCGAGGGATATGCTTGGCGCAGTACTCCATTATGTCAACAATGATTCTCAGAGACGGTGCTGGAGCGAAGATCCAAGACTTCTGTGCCATGTACTCCTTGAGGAGGTCATTTTGTATTGTGCCTCCAATCTTGTCGGAAGATACTCCCTGCTTGGCTGCTGTCACCATGTACATGGACAATAGGACGGCGGCCGGTGCGTTTATCGTCATAGAGGTGGTGACCTTGTCGAGTGGGATTCCGTCAAACAGAATCTCCATGTCCTTCATGGTGTCAACGGCCACACCAAGTTTGCCCACCTCACCGTAGGAGAAGGAATCATCAGAGTCCCTCCCGTAGATGGTGGGAAGATGAAATGCCACACTGAGACCAGTCTGTCCATGAGCAAGAAGGAACTTGAAGCGTTCATTTGTTTCCTCGGCCGATGCCATGCCAGCAAATTGGCGCATCGTCCAGAATCGGCCGCGGTACATTGTCGGTTGGACACCACGAGTATAAGGGTACTCACTGGGAAATCCTAGGTCCCGCATGTAATCGAAGTCAGGTAGATCCGCCGGTGTGTAGATTCTTCTCACCGGGCGACTTGAAACACTGATGAACTCATCCCTTCGCTCAAGATTGGTCTTTGCATGACGGCGAAGTGTGCTGGATTCCCAACGGTCCATAGCTGCACGAATCTCAACCAGTTCCGGGTCGTCTGTCTTGCCAGTGTCCTTCTCCTTCACTTTTTCGGCACCCATCGAAGACACTCCTCTGTGGAACAGACTGACAAGTGGTCACGATATTAACTGTTCGTTTCCAGGATTACCGGCATCGATGAGGCATGCATCCTAGACAGTTTTATCTAATGTCAAAGAGAGCGACACTAGAGGTACTGTCTATGGGCAAGCTTGACGGAATTGCGACCCTGTTGGATGAGATTGGAATCGTCTACTCAAAGGAGGAAAACGGGATCCTCATGGTTTGGGACACGGAGCAGTTTGACGAGCTGAGAGTTCTCATTCTAACAGATCCGGATGAGAAATGGTTGTTCATCACTGCACTGTTTACAAACTTCGACAACATACCTGAAGACAGACAACACAAACTCATGTACGACCTGTTGGTTGCTTCGTGGAAGGTGAATGGTGTCAAGTTCGTAATTACATCAGACAACAACATTGCAGTGACTGCAGAAACCAATGACATGGACCTCACCGGGGACGAGCTCAGGACATTGATAGACAACACCGTTGGAGCATGTGATATTCTCGCGACGTTCACTCCAGGATATACAGACTGAACGCCAACGCGACCTTCTCACTAGAACTCAAAGCCTCTCCTGGCTGCCATTTTTCTATCTGCGAAGTAGTGTTTCACTTCAGTCATCTCTGTCACCAGATTGGCCGCGTCTAGCAGCTCTCTTCTGGCATACCGGCCGGTCATAATCATCTCAACATCCTCAGGCTTCTCACTTAGGAGGTTCAGCTGGTCTTCCAGAGATATCAGATTCCATTCTACTGCAACGTTGATTTCGTCCAGAATAAGCAAATCACATCTTCTACTCTTGAGTGCCTCTCGAGCTAGCTTCAATCCGTCCTGCGCCATTTTGATGTCGATAGGATCAGGGTTCTCCTTGTCCACGAAATCCATTCGGCCAGTGGGGATGATTTGGAAGTTGGGAATAGACTCGACTGCAGCAAACTCTCCATAGTTGATATCAGTTTCACCGGTCCGTTCAGCGACCTTGGCCTTCATGAAGCAGATCATAAGAACCTCAAGGCCATGCCCAGCTGCGCGGAGTCCTGCTCCGAGAGCGCATGTCGTCTTTCCTTTTCCATTTCCGGTATAGACTTGAACGAGTCCTGCCGTAGTGGACGTCTTCATAACTAGCCCTCACTTCCGTTGGTTTGCATCACAAGCTGGGCGACTCTTCTTCCTAGCTCTTCACTGGCATCAATTGCGAGAGCATCAGCTTCTGAAGAGCGCCACTTGCCCTCGTCGGTCTGCATACTTCCAGACCCGAAGGTCCCATGTTTGACCGGGCTCCCTACTGCTCCGACGACAATCATCCCTTGACCGAGAGCATAACGATTCAGGACATCAATCACATGTTCCTGACCACCATATCTCAGTCCGGCGTAGGTTATTGCACCGAATACCTTGTCCTTCAGCTGATGGTCCAGCATCTTCATCGTTCTTGAACGGTCCATGAAATCCTTGAGCGCACCAGGGACGGAAGTGAAGTATGATGGTGCAGCAATGATGATGCCATCTGCTGGCAGTATCCTTCTCTCCAGGTCTGGCATATCGTCGTGCGCGCTCTCAGGACATGGCTTCTTCCGTACGCAGGCATCGCAACCAGTACAATGGCGGATCTCGAAGTCAGAGATGTCCAGTAGCAAGGTTGTAGATTCCTTTGAAGCCGCAGTCCGTAGTACTTCTGACGCAGCTGCAAGTGCTTTCTCAAGGAGAAAACGTGTGTTCGATTTCTCCTTCTTAGGTGAGCCACCGATACCAACTATCAACACAGCAAGTCACCGGACATGGCGTTGAGTTCTGCCTTCATTTAGAACTTGTGCTCAGTCGGACATTGCATTGTCCAGCGCATCAGCAATCTCACTGACTGCCTGAACAGCCGCAATGCGACTCTCGTCTCTTTGAGCTGCAACTGCAACCGTCACGGATTTCACCTTCAGCATCTGAACGCTGTAGCCCATGACTTCAATGGAGGAAGGAACCATGTCTAAACCAGGCTGTATTACCCCGGCGGATATCTCCTGCTGAATACTAGAGAGGTGATTCTCAGGAACGTTGCCAATCAGCATCTCACCGTGAGAATCCAACACGCCTGCGTAAGCAAGTTCCTTCGCTTCTAAGGTTGATTCGATTTTTCTCTTGACTATGTCCAGTATGGCGTCAGAAGGGATATCCAGATCAATCCCGACATGTTGGTCAACAAGTAAGTCGATCCCTTCGACCTCACCAAGGTTGCCGGTCCACGACTTAATGATATCACCGTATTCATGTGCGATGGCACGGCCCATCGAAATCATCATCTTCTTGAGGGCTACAAGGTTTTCATCAACCGCACTCATAAGTACGACTGCAAAAGACTCGAAGAAGAGGTAGGACCAGAGAACCCCACTCTGTTCAAGTGTGTAGACCTTGTCACTTGTTGTGCCCTCACTGGAATGGAAGAGCGTGGCGCATGCACGGATATGCGGAGGAAGGCTATTCTCAATGACCGAGCCAAAACCCTCATAGGTTCGACCGTATATTGGCTCACCGTTGTTTTTGATCAGGTAGGCTCTTAGAATCATTGTGTAGCCTCGGTGGTGGAGTGGCTCTTAGGATGTTCGGTCATAAGGCTTGCTCTAAGGTAATCACAAAGTTCAGAATCTGGTATCGATATGCGTACACCAGTACATGTGTTTTTATGATTCATTGATGTTGTCCAGACAGGTGCGGCTGGATGCCGAAGAAGAAGAAGGAGCGTATCAAGAGAACCAGATACGACATCTATGCGGAAATCATTCGTGTCATCTACATCTACGGCTACTGTCCGCTCACACGGGCAGCCAGATCGACCAACATGCCGGTTGATAGGGCAAAAGAGTCCATCACTGAGCTAATGGAGAGAGGGCTGCTGCAAGAGGACAAGGAGGAAGGGATGCGAGTGTACTCTGTAACGGTCAGAGGACACCAGTACCTTGAACTCTACAAGAGGATGGCAGCGCTTGTTGGAATCCCGGTCCCAAAGCCGATTGTTGGACTCTAGACCCAGGAGTGCTGAAGAAGTGTGCTCATCTGTAGTAACATTCTGTGACCCTAAATTGTGGTTTCGCTTTATATACCAAGTATGAGCCGGTTTACATAGGAAAAGACAAGGTGAATAACGACAATGGCTGAGAAGCACGTATTCAAGAGACAGGAAGAAGTCGAGCTCGGGACCGTTGAAGGCGATGTTGAGCTCGAGAACTGCAACTTCGTTGTACCACTGCAGGGAAACCAAATACTAATCGGCGGAGAACTCAGAATCAAAGGTAGCACAGTAGTTCGGGGGTCTCTGAAGGCCAACAGGCTAACGTGCAAGTCTGGCAATAGAATCATCGTCGAGGGCGACGCGAACGTTGAAACAGAAATCAACGTGAGGAGAGGAAGTCTCGAAGTACAAGGATCCGCTAGTGCACAGTCCATAAGTGTGGGAGGCTCACTGAGCGTAGGGCGCAACTTAGTGTGCGGCTCGGCCAAGGGTGGAGGCTCAATTAGCGTCAAAGGCAACGCGAAGGCACAGAGGCTCTTTGGAGGAGGATCTGTGAAGGTAGAGGGAGATGCCGAAGTCACGCGAATCTCTGCAGGTGGTTCTGTCAAGGTGAATGGAGGCATCGTAAGTGCAGAGGTCAGTGTTGGCGGGTCAGTGAAGGTGAACACTGGCCATATTGAGAAAGTGGCTGTTGGTGGCACCTTCAAGTCGGCAGGTGGGATAGAAATCGATGAGATAGAGGTAGGCGGGTCTGTGGTCGTAGGGCCTGGATCCACCGTGCAGTCAATAGATGTTGGTGGGAGCTTCAGAGCAGGAGATAACCTGACATTTGGAGACGTA
>CP070658.1:117163-120479 GCA_020355105.1 Candidatus Thorarchaeota archaeon
GCGGTTGCCGACAAGCTAGTTGAGCGCTTGATCAAGAGCTTCGGCATCAGTAGAGCCCATGCAGTACAGGTTGTGAACATTGCACCGACAACTCCTGAGGAAACAAGAACCATTCTTGATGCACGATCAACAGACGTGACTGATGAACAGATCGCAGAAATCGTTGAGATAATGACAAAAGCGACATCCTAGCGTTCGCGCCGCTGTTCCTCACGCGGAAGTAACACTTTTTATCAATTCCCGACCATCTCATTGATGATGCGGTCAGAGAGTATCCGGAGTGAGAGAAGATGGAAGGACACCAAGACAGAATGTACGAGACGCATGCATATGTCCTGGCAGTCGTTCCGCCGAAGGTATCCCTCCGCGATTCAAGACCCCGAGGCGAAACCGTGGTTCAGGGGATAGGCGAGTCATTCTTCACACTTCTTGAGATGTCGCCTCAACGTGGAGCCACACCGCATCCTCAGGAACGCCTCTCGATAGAGAAGAATTCGAGAAGTAAGATTGACCACGTGAAGAGACGCATCTTCTACGAGGATCTTGCACCGGAGAGCGTCACTGAGTTGCCTCTCGTAGTTGAGATTATTGTCACCAAGCACGAACACAAGTTTGTTCAATTCTTCAATCAGGCTGCACCTATTACCACTAGACAACACTCTCTGCAGCTGCTACCGGGGATTGGACAGACCTTGATGTGGGCCCTTATCGAAGAACGGAAGCGGGAGCCCTTCAAGAGCTTTGAGGACATAGCGGCACGCACAAAGCTGCAAAGCCCGAAGAAGGTGATAACTGCAAGAATAATCGATGAGCTTGCGGAGGATGTCAAACGCTGGTTGTTTGTCAGGCCTCCGAGGCGAAACGATGATAGAGAGCGTTCTAGGTGAGACTCCTGACCGAAGACCGCATTCGCCTGATGCTGAGAAAGTATGGCGTTAGACCTGATAGGACACTAGGGCAGAGTTTTCTTGTTGATCCTGGAGTAGCAAGAGAGATCGTCAGGTCTGCACAACTCGATAAGGAGACCTCCGTATTGGAGATTGGTGGCGGAATTGGTATTCTGTCAGAGATGATAGCACGAGTAGCAGGCAGTGTTCACGTAGTTGAGGTTGATTCAAGACTTGCCGAAGCCCTCAGAGAGGTGCTTGGGACCTACTCAAATGTAGATGTCATTGAGGGTGATGCTCTCGAGGTGGACCTTCCTGATGTGAACAGGATTGTTTCCAATTTGCCCTATAGCATATCCTCGGCCATCACTTTCAGGTTGATGAACGAGGTGAGTTTTGACTTCGCTGTTCTAATGTATCAGAAGGAATTCGCTCATCGGCTTCTCGCTGAGCCCGGAATGCAACACTATTCTCGCCTATCTGTCGATGCTCAATACCTGACTGAGTTCCAGCACATCATGGATGTCCCAGCGCAGATGTTCTATCCAGTACCTGCTGTGGACTCAGTTGTTGTGAGGATGGAACCACGAAAGGCTGGGCGTTTCGCTCGGAACCAGGATGTGTTCTTCTGGCTCGTTCATGGCATCTATTCATATCCAAACAAACAGCTGAGAAAGGCACTGGGAATATGGCTCAAGAACATGGGTGAGGACAAGAGTACTGGAGATATAATCATCGAGAGTGTGTCAGACACTCTTCGTGGGAACGAACGTTTGAGGACGCTGAATCAAGACAAACTCATCACACTGGCAGATGCAGTCCTTGATTTGATTGAGGAGGGTATGTTGGGAGGCCCAAGAGGGGTGGAAGAGTGAAACCGAATGGAATAGAACTAGTCACTGACTCAGAGGTATATCCACCCTCGGACGACACGTATCTTCTCCTTGACGCAATAGAACTCGGACCTAGTGACTCCTTTCTGGAGATTGGTTGTGGTTCCGGGCTACTATCTGTTGCCGCTGCAAGGACATCTCGAAGAGTAGTAGCTACCGACATCTCACTGGAAGCAGTAAGGAACACGCGGGAGAATCTGATTAGAAACTCTCTTGACCACCGATGCTCTGTCATTCAATCCGACCTTCTGTCTGCAATAGACCCCAACTCCAAGTTCTCCATAATCGCATTCAACCCACCATATTTGCCCAAAGACGAACATACGTCTGATATGGACCGTGCACTTGTTGGCGGAACGGTAGGAGTGGAGATGACAGAGAGATTCCTTAGTGAGGTGAGTTCGTACCTTGAGAGTCAGGGTTCAGTCTATGTTGTGGCCTCCTCATTAGCAGATTTGGAGCGAGTTGAAGCTGCCATGCTGAAGAACGGGCTTCGTGTTGAAAGAACAGCCACCAAGAGGCTCTTCTTCGAAATCCTGCAGGTCCTTCGAGGGACCCCATAAGGAAAGTGTTTTATGAAAGCCTCAATCTCAGGCGAAGGAACCAAGAGGGATCACGGATGTCTGACAAGAAGGCCAAGAAGAAGACAACGACGAAAGAGGCCAAGAAAGCACCAAAGAAGGAGGCCGCCAAGAAGGTCCCGAAGAAGAAAGCAGACGAGGCTGTCAAAGAGGGCAGTCTGATCTATGTGGACTACGTAGCAAGGGTCAAAGACGACGACACCATCTTTGACCTGACTATTGAGGAGGTTGCGAAGCAGGAAGGCCTCTACAAGGAAGATGATCGCTACGAGCCCATTCTGGTTTCCGTGGGTTCCAACTGGCTACTCGAAACAATTGAGGAAGAGCTTGTGGGGATGAAGACTGGCGAAACGAAGACTGTCGATGTCCCTCCTGAGAAAGGTGCCGGAAATCGTGATGAGTCTCTTGTGAAGATGATAGCAAGAGCGAAACTTGAGAAGCAGGGAGTTCGGATTATCAAGGGTGAGAGAATCGAGTTTGGAAAAGAGCGGGGGGTCATAACCGCCGTGTTGCCGCGCAAGGTTAGAGTAGACTTTAACCCACCCCTAGCCGGAAAGACACTTGTCTTTGACGTCACAGTGAAGGGAATAGTAGAGGACCCCAAGGAGAAGATACTGGCCGTCCTGAAACGCAGAATACCTGCCATTCCCGATGACAAGTACGGAGTTACAATCAAGGGCAAGACCATCAAGATTGAGTTCCCAAAGGAGTCTAGATACATTCAGGACTTCCAATATGCAGAGATTGGAATTGCGATGGACTCACTGAAGGTCTTTGACAAGGCCGAGAAGATCGAGATGGTTGTGACCTACGAAAGACCGGAACGTCAGGTTGCCGCTGAAACAAGTGGCTAGATTGGTTTTACACCACAAAGAAATGTTTTAATATGGAACTCTTGACGTCGAGTCTGTCACTTGTTCTCCTGTTCTATCTGTTTACAGGGAGTTTATTGAAC
>CP070658.1:120579-124367 GCA_020355105.1 Candidatus Thorarchaeota archaeon
AGGTAAGAGGAGAGATGAGTCAGAAACCAAATGACCAGGGCCTCTCACGTAAGCACATTCTGGAGTCTGTAGAGAGAAGCCTGAATAGACTGCAGACAGAGTGGATTGACTTGTATCAGAGTCACTGGTTCGACGAGGAAACCCCACAAGATGAAACGCTTCGTGCCTACACAAAGCTCATGGATGACGGTGTGGTCAACTATATCGGGGCCTCAAACTTTACAGCTGCTGAACTCGTGGAGTCCCTCTGGATCAGTGACAAGCATGGGCTTGCAAGGTATGAATCCCTCCAGCCGCCATTCAGCCTCGCCAGGAGAAGAGACTATGAGAAGCACTTGGAACCGGTTATCAGGAAGTACCACCTCGGCGTGATAGGCTACAGCCCACTAGGCGGGGGATTCCTCACCGGCAGGTATACAGAAGACAGCGTACCTGATTCAAAGAGGGCCGAAACCATACAGACTAGATATGCGAAGGAGAGGAACTTCAGCATCGTGGCCACTCTGAAGGAGATTGCCTCGGCTCATGATGCCAGCATCGCGCAGATTGCTCTGGCGTGGGTTCTCAGTCGCGAAACAATCACAGCTCCGATTGTCGGAGTCAACTCAGTTGAGCAGTTGAACGAGAATCTAGGTGCACTTGAGCTGAATCTATCCGATAGTGACATAGAAAGCTTGAACGAAGTGTCCGACTGGGAGGAAATGGACTTCCTAGCGCGCTGACGCACTTCTAGTAAACTCAACCGACTTTCGAAATATCGGCAAACCTGTCCATTCAAGAAAGCTTCTTTAATTGAATCGAGAAGGTGTCCTTGTTCGGAGATTGTCTCAGGGGACTACACATGCGAGCCGTTCTGAAACTAGGAGGTTCACTCCTTTACGACGACACGGGCCAGATTCTCACTGACCGGGTGAGAGCCTATGCCAAGGTAGTGAACTCTTTCGTCGAAGATGGTCACAGCATGGTCGTTGTAGTCGGCGGTGGCAAGCCAGCCAGGCTCTTCATCGCAGCAGCCAGAGAGCTCGGGGCCAGCGAGGCCCAATGTGACTGGTTAGGGATTAAGATAGCCAGAAACAATGCCGAGCTCTTATGCGCGGCCCTAGGGAACATCGCATATCCCAAGATAGTGGAAACTCTTGATGAGCTTGAAACTGCGATTTGCCCAGGCAACGTTGTCCTCATGGGGGGGTTGACACCAGGTCAGTCGACCAACGCAGTGGCTGCTTTGGCCGCAGAAACTGTGCAGGCCGACATGCTACTCAACGCGACGAATGTTGATGGGATATACGACCGCGATCCAAAGGAAACGGGAGCAAAGAAACTGGATAATGTCACGGTTGATGAACTCAGCCAGATACTCTCAGGAACTGGCACTCGTGCTGGAGAGTACAAGCTCTTCGATCCTGTGGCAATCAGAGTAGTAGGACGGTCAAGAATTCCTACTGTGATATTCAATGGAAATGATCCAGAGAACCTTCTTCGTATTGTGAAGGGTGAGAATGTAGGAAGCAGAATCGTACACGAGCCGGACAAATGATTCCAGAAGGGAGATAGTACAAGTTGAAGAGGCTACTTGAAAAGGTGTTTGCATCCCGCGCTCAGACTAGGGTAGTTCAGCATTTTCTGGACCGGCCCAAGGAGTTCTTCAATCTTAGTAGAATCGCCAAGGAAACTGGGTTGGCGCATTCAACAATTCATCGTGTGATGCAGCCTCTTGTTGACATGGGACTGGTAAAAGAGATCAAGGTTGGTCAGCAGATACGCCTCTTCATTCTGGAAACCGAGGAAACCAAGAGCAAGATACTTGCCGACTTCTACGACCAGATTAGGCCTTATCTTGACTAGTGGCACGGAAACGTCTAAATAGCCACGGAGTCCAACTCTCGTTCAGTCTTGCCGAGGTAGCCAAGCGGCCAACGGCGGTGGACTCAAGATCAGAGCAATCTGGCTTAACTCCGATGAGACATCCACTCTCGTAGGAGTTCGTGGGTTCGAGTCCCACCCTCGGCACCATAACTTTCGGCTTCCTGTGACAGGTGAGAATCGACATGGGAGATATCAGATTTGGGCTGTGCTCACGCATCTTGATACGTCAGCACTTCAGAGTATTGGTGCCTGACCTAGGCCGTGTATGCACGAGCAGATGCTAAGGCGTAGAGTCGGGCCTGACGTAGCTTGAATTGCCGAATGTCGTCGTTCTTCGCTTGGTTCATTCCTTCACCTCCGGTACATGTACTCATAGTAGAGAGTCTGGGTTGTCATGACCTTCGCGCAAACGTGGTTCTTCAGTGATGGTGATTCATGAGAGTTGATTGCTGGAGCCATGATGTTTCACAAGGTACAACATGCGGAATGAGTATATAATGCGGAGCCACAACTGAGGGTCACGTATTAGAGTCACGAATTGTGACTATGATCTTGCCTTCTGAGAGTTCAATAGTGAGCATAGAGAGGGTCATAAACGTTCTATTTCCTAATCATGCTCAACAGTTCTCCAAGTGGATATGTGTTAACAACTTCTTCCTTCGCAATCCATCCTCTACGCGCCTGGTACACACCGAATCTCATGTAGTCCAAATGGTCAATGCGATGCGCATCTGTGTTTATTGCAATCTTGAGCCCCATTCTCGTTGCTGCTCTGAGATTGCCGTTATTCAGGTCAAGACGTTCAGGATGGGCGTTGAGCTCCATAATGACTCTGTTCTGCTTTGCGGTTTCAAAGACAGCCTCCAAGTCAATCTCTAGCTGAAGCCTCTTGAGTAGAAGACGGCCAGTCGGATGACCGAGTATGTGGGCGTACTTGCTTTCGAGTGCGTGACACACACGTTCTGTCATTGCCTTCTTGTCCTTCCCCATGCTGTGAACGGACAGTGTGACAACATCAAGTTGGTCCAAGACCGAGTCATCAAGGTCAAGCTCGCCTCCTCTCAATATGTCGACCTCTGCACCCTTCAGGACATGCATCTTGTACTTGCCTGTGTCATTGATTTCGTCAATCTCTGCGATTCGTTTCAGCACACGTTCCTCATCCATGCCGTTGGCTATAGTCAGACTCTGAGTATGGTCTGAAACGCAGTAATACTCATAGCCCTTCTTTGAGGCGGCCTCAAGCATCTCATCAAGCGTGTTCTTGCCATCCGACGCGTCTGTGTGACTATGAAGGTCTCCGCGGATATCTTCAAGTTCGAGGAGTGTAGGTAGCTTTCCTTCTTGGGCGGCCTCCACCTCACCTCTGTCCTCACGTAGCTCTGGGGGAATTATCTCAAGGCCTAGTTTATCGTAGATGCCCTGTTCATTCTCCCCGGCAACCTTCTTGTCACCACTGAAGAGACCGTATTCATTGAGAAGGAGTCCCTTCTTCTGTGCAATAGCTCGGAGGTGCACATTGTGGTCAACACTTCCTGTAAAGTACTGCAGACCCGCACCATAGCTCTCTGCAGGTATTACCCTTAGGTCGACTTGGAGATTGCTCTTGAGTCGAATAGAAGACTTCGTCGAGCCTCTGGCAATGATATCAGCAACATCTCCGTAGGTCACGAAAGCCTCCATTACGGGTTCAACATCATGTGCATCCACAAGAAAGTCTAGGTCGCCAACCGTTTCGCGTCTGCGTCTATAAGAACCAGCGACTTCGACTCTTCTAACTTGAGGAAGAGCTTGAAGGTGCTGCTCAATCTTCTCTGCAACTTCCATTGCTTCAGCCAACAGACTTCGGCGCATTCCCACTCTGACAAGCTTTATCCCCTCGATTATCTGCTCCTGAGTCTTCTTCCCCATACCCTTCAGAT
>CP070658.1:124467-129575 GCA_020355105.1 Candidatus Thorarchaeota archaeon
ATCTTTGGGCTTCAAACAGCAAAGCCCAAGATACTCGGATCCGACATAGCGGGGCAGGTTGAGGCGGTTGGCAGAAATGTAAAGCAGTTTCAGCCAGGTGACGAGGTGTTCGGGGACATATGCGAGTATGGTCTGGGAGGTTTTGCCGAGTACGTATGTGCCGGGGAGGATGCATTGGTGTTGAAAACGGCCACTACGACATTCGAGGAAGCAGCCTCCCTACCTATGGCGGGAGTCTCCGCCCTGCAGGGCCTTCGCGATAAAGGACGAATTCGGCCGGGGCAAAAGGTTTTGATCAATGGTGCGTCTGGTGGTGTGGGAACTTTTGCGGTGCAGATTGCCAAAAACTATGGGGCCAATGTAACTGGTGTTTGCAGCACTAGCAAAATGGACATGGTTCTCTCGATTGGGGCAGATCATGTCATTGATTATACTCAGGAAGATTTCACCAAGAGTGGGGAACAATATGACCTGATTCTTGATGTTGCGGCATATCGTTCTATTCTCAACTACAAGCGTGCATTAAGTCCCAAGGGGATTTATGTCTGTACTGGAGGTTCAATGGGGAAATGGGTCCAAGCCATGCTCTTAGGACCATTGATTTCGCTGAGGGGGAGTAAGAAACTGGGCTCCGGAGGGGTGGCGCAACCGAACCACGAAGATTTCCTTTATTTGAAAGAGCTTCTTGAAGCTGGCAAAGTAATACCTGTTATAGATAGACGCTATCCTTTGAGTGAGATTGTTGAAGCTCTCCGGTATCTAGAGGAAGGACAAGCTCGAGGAAAAGTAGTGATTTCAATTGACGATTCTGGCGAAACCTAGCAAGACACTGCTCCAAACACTGTCATTGACAAGATTCTGGTAGACAACACGGAAGATGAGTTGTTTGCAGGAATACTTATGATAGAGAATGTTGTGACCATATGAGCTGGTTACACAGTGTAACGCAGTGAAGGAGAGAGAAAAATGAAAACTGAAACAGCTCAAAGGATATTATGGTTCGCCTTGGTCCTCATCCTCATTCTCGTCATAGGCGTTTCATTAGCGGCGTTGGCGCTACTCGCGTTCGCCCCGTTGATTGACTGGGTGCCCCTTATCACCGACCCAACGATCTTGGCGTTCCTGCAAGCCAACCCATACGTTGTCCCATTTGCGGTAGGATTCTTAGCCCTCATCGGATTTATCTTCTTCGCCGTCATCTACATGTGGCGAAAAGACCCGATGGCGCATAGAACCGGGTTCACGATTCTTGGGATCCTTATGCTACTTGCCGGCTTTAGCCTTCCAGGATTCTTCATCATCCTACCAGGACTTCTCATGGAAGAGCAATAAGCCGATCATTGGAGACCGCAACCCGGTCTCTTCCCCCTTTTTCTTCGCGACTACTCCTTCACCTACAACAGGAAGAGAGAGCGTTCCTCTCTCATCACTCTTTCCTGCTCCAAGCAGACTGAGGTTGTGACGAATCCTAACCTTCTTCGAGAACCTCTTGTCTATCCTTTGGGAAGAAGTTCCTATAGGGATGGAGGAGCCCAAACAGCGTTATCGTCGTAATCGGAATCCACTGCAGCATCTCATTGAAGTCACCAAGAAACACGGAATTGAAGATTCCCTGACCCACTAGAAGCACAGGTGCCAGCCACAGAGTGTACCAAGCCCACTTTTCGCCCTTCCGAAAGCCTGTCATAGTTATCGCCAAGACGAAAAATGACCAGCTCATCTTGAGCATACCTAATGCCCCTATAAGCCAGCGAACATACAAGACCGCCTCAGGGCTCAAAGCCTCAAGTTCGTTCATGGACATGCCCATGATATGTAGAGCATCATTCTCCATCAATGCATCTGGAGTGAATACTTGGTTTAGACCAACCACTAACCATAGTATCCCCAAGGCGAGCATCACCACCCACCCATACTTCTCATTTGCTCGTTCCACAAGAAGACACCAGACACAGAGAATCATTCATCTCTTATGTAACTTCGTGAGTATTGTTTCAAAACGAAAAGAAAAGCCTTCAAACAGATAAAACCCAACATGAGTACTTGCCGTATCACTAGGAGAAGATCGTCATGGTGTGTGAGATATTCGGACCAGACTATCTGCCGTAAAGGCAGGAGAAACATCCAAAAAGGACAAGACAGAGTGGAATGAGTTTCATGAAAGCCATTATGTGTCCGAGATACGGGCCCCCTGATGTTCTCCTGCTCAAAGAAGTGCCTAAGCCCGTTCCGAAGGCAAATGAGATTCTAGTCAAGAATCATGCCATAACAGTAGTCGCAGGGGATTGCGAAATGCGAGGTTTCAATCTCTCCTATCCTTTCCTTAGAAAGCTCCTCATGCGAGCCTGGTTCGGCCTGATAGCACCCAGGAAGAAGATACTAGGGCAAGAACTAGCTGGCGTTGTTGAAGAAATCGGAAAGGATGTCACACTGTTTGGTGAAGGAGACCCAGTTTTTGCATCTACAGGATTCGGGTTAGGTGCATATGCAGAGTTTACGGCTATATCAGAGAGTGGAGTTGTCGCAATCAAACCAGAGAACATGACATTTGAGGAAGCCTCCACAATTCCCATAGGAGGACTTGAGGCATTGAACTTCCTGCGACAGGCAAACCTCCAGACTGGCCACAGAATACTTCTCAACGGCGCCGGTGGGAGTATAGGGATTATCGCAGTCCAGTTGGCCAAACACTGGGGAGCCGAAGTGACTGCAGTTGATATCGCTAGGAAATTTGACATGTTGCGCTCACTTGGAGCCGACCATGTTATTGATTATGTTCAAGACGACTTCTCAGAAAGCGGTAGGCTGTATGATGTCATCTTTGACATTGTAGGTACGGCACCATTCTCTGGTTGTATGAGATCGCTGGTTGACAACGGAACATACTTGTTGGGTAATGGATGGTTGTCACGGAGCGACAAGAAGACAGCAGAGAGAGGCAACAAGAAGGCCATTGAATGGACAGCAGACTATCAGAGCAAACATCTAGTCTACCTCAAGGAGCTGATTGAGGCTGGAACGATAAGAACGTTCATTGATAGAACCTATCCACTGGAGGAGATGGTTGAAGCGCACAGATATGTTGAAACAGGCCAAAAGATTGGAAATGTCGTTATTGCCCTTGAGTAGGTATGAGAACCGATATGGATCTCCCGGTGCTAATCACCATTGGTTCCCATAGATTGCGATATCTATTGTACAGGAGAGGATTTATCCCGGTGCTCAATTCCCATTTGACAGTGAATCAATGATGGAAGATGTACAGATAATCCTCTCAGCATTATGGATTTCTCTGATGCTAACTTATCTCTTGGGGGATGTAATGCGTGTATTTGCTGGTGACTTTGTTCCTGGAGAAATGGGAGGTGAGAAAGCTACTCAGAGTACGTGGATGATGGCAGCCATATTGATGCTGATTCCAATTGTCATGGTTTCTTTGACACTCATCCTACCTCATCCAATAAATGGCTGGTTAAACATCATTCTTTCTGTATTCCTTTTCCTGTTCAATCTTGCAGGTATTCGTGGATACCCTTCATATTTCGATAGGTTTCTGATTGCTGTCGGACTCGTGTTCAATGTAGTGATTGTATGGTATGCATGGACTTGGATTGGAACAATCTGAAACTTGGATGATACTCATGAAAGCGATTGTATGTCCTAGATACGGACCCCCAGAAGTCCTCGAGCTCCGAGAGGTTCCAAAACCAACTCCGAAGGACAATGAGATTCTAATCAGAAATCATGCAACGACGGTTGTACTGGGTGACTGTGAAGTTCGAGGATTCAATTTCCCATACTATAGCTTCAAACTCAAGCTCCTCATGCGTCTTGGATTTGGTCTCAGGGGTCCAAGAAAGAAGATACTAGGTCAGCAACTAGCCGGAGTTGTGGAAGAAGTTGGCGTAAACGTAACACGGTTCAAACCTGGCGATCAAGTATTTGCATGCACCGCATTTGGAATGGGAGCTTACGCTCAATACAAATCTCTGTCTGAAACCGGGCTAGTAACAAGAATGCCCTCCAATATGAGTTTCGAAGAGGCTTCTACTATTCCTGTTGGTGGAAGTGAGGCGCTTCATTTCATGACAGAAGCAGACATTCAGAGGGGTCAAACAGTTTTGGTCAATGGTGCCGGAGGTAGTATAGGTACGATTGCACTACAGCTTGCCAAGTCCAAGGGTGCTGAAGTGACAGCCGTGGACAGTGCAGGGAAATTCGACATGCTGAAATCACTTGGAGCGGACAATCTCATAGACTACAGACAGGAGCTCTTTACAGAGAGAGATGAAACGTATGATGTCATCTTCGATGTTGTGGGTGTTACGAAATTCTCAGGATGCATGAAATCACTGAATGAGAATGGAATCTATCTCCAAGGAAATGGGTCAGTATCTAGAAGAGATAAGTCGTCTGCCAGGGAAAACAACATGATTGCTTATGACAAGTACACGGATTATACGACAGACAGTCTTGTGGAGCTCAAGGCACTTATCGAGTCTGCCACAATTAGGACAGTCATAGATAGAACCTTCCCCCTAGAACAGATGGTTGAAGTCCATAGATTTGTAGAAAAAGGTGGTAAGCTGGGAAACGTTGTTGTTACTATGGGTTGAAAAGACATGGATATCGTTCTGCTAATCATTATTGGGATACCAGGTACTCTCTTGTTTCTTCTCATCGGATTACTGCTGTATAAGCAATACTTGAGATATTCGACAAGAATAGAAACACCAAATGGGATTAGCTCATTAGAGGAGATTACACTTGGGGATTTGAAGCAATGGATATTCATTAGGGGCGTGGACCAAAACAATCCAGTCTTGATTTTCCTACACGGCGGTCCTGGCGAACCATCAGTAGGCATGTCAAGTTGCCGAAGATTAGATTCTGAGTTGATAAAACATTTCACAGTGGTTCATTGGGATCAGCGAGGAGCAGGAAAATCATATAGTTCTAGAATCCCAGTTGATTCAATGTCCCTGGACAGGCTAGTAGAAGATTGCAACGAATTAATTGACTATCTACGGAATAGGTTTGACAAATCAAAAGTCTTCATCGTCGCACACTCAACAGGAACAGTGATTGGAATTAAAACAGCTCATAGA
>CP070658.1:129675-135606 GCA_020355105.1 Candidatus Thorarchaeota archaeon
AAATCTGAAATGAGCGTTGCTAGCTAGCCTCTCTGTGGGATGTCCGTTTAGATAGCTGTCAGGCACCTCATCCAAGATTGTCTTGATTAATCTGTCACGGTACCCCTGAAGCCGCTTGACCTCCTGGGGCATTTCCTTCTTCATTATCTCAATCGCTGTTCTCATGCCAACGATCCCAGCAATGTCCTCGGTTCCTGAACGCAGACCTCTCTCTTGGCCTCCGCCAATCAGAATGGGATTGACTCGATAGCGCTTCTTCATGTAGAGAACGCCAATCCCTCGAGGTCCATAGAAGTCGTTTGAAGAGAGAGACATCAAGTGTATTCTATCTCGCTTCACATCAATGGGTAGAAGCCCTTCTGCGGCTACGGCATCAGTATGAAATCCGATTCCCTTTTCCTCAGCCAGCTTACCGATTTCTGCCACGGGCTGGATTGTGCCTATCTCGTTGTTCGCATAGCCTATCGATATCAGAATAGTCTCGTCCTTGATTCTACGTTCGAGCTTCTTCATATTCACTCGACCGTACTTGTCGACAGGAAGTCGTGAGACCTCGAAACCGTTTCTCTCAAGATACTTGGCTATGTTGCGGATTGAGATGTGTTCAACTTCAGAGATGATGATGTGGTTGCCCTTACGCTTCTGGCGCATAGCGTACCCAATCAAAGCTAGGTTGTTTGACTCGGTAGCTCCTGATGTGAAAACAATCTCGTCTGTATCGGCGTTGATGTATTCTGCTATGACTCTGCGGCTCTTCTCAAGTGCCTCTGTGGCCATGTCCCCCACACGGTGTAGTGCTGAAGCGTTTCCGAACCGGTCATGGAAGTAAGGCATCATGCCCTCTATGACACGCGGGTCGACAGGCTTCGAGCTCTGATAGTCGAGATACACCTCTTTGACCTGGGCCATCTCGAGTCACCTAGAACCACATTGTAGCGTCAGCTTCTAGAACAAGGTCATTGAGAGTAGCTGCTCCCACGATCTTGCATCCTTCAACTAGATTGACGTCGTCCCAACCTAGCATCTGCTTTGAAGCCTCACACACATAGACGGTAATTCCCATCTTAATCGTCTTTTGAATCATCTCAGCGACACTTGGAAAGTCGCCAACCTTGATCTTCTCGGCTGCTCCCGGCTGAAGTACTCTCAGACCCTGCCCGAGATAGTAGACCTCGGCCTTGATGTCCATTGCCTTGGCACTCTGCGCAAGGACAAGTGGAGAATACTGACGCTCTGGATCGTCGCTGGTCTGAACATATAGTATACTACTCATTCCTGGATCACTCCTTCTTCCTGATTAGAAACCTCTGAGTTCCATCCTCCAATCTCTCAAACTTGAGTAGCTCGTGACCTGTCCTCTTACAGAATCTCTTGATGTCCTCCTCTGCGGCAGGATCATCTGCAAGCATTTCCATGACTTCTCCTGGTCCAATGCTGTCTATCGTTTCTCTTGCTTGGAATAAAGGTTGAGGGCAGAATAGTCCGATGCAATCTAGAGTTTCAACTATCTCGTCTGACATGGAGGGTTTCACCTAACCATCGTTAAGTACACCATAGTTAACCGCTTATAACTTCATCGTTCTAGACTCTGAAGAAACTCCAGATCGTCGCGCATCTGGAAATGCTTTTAGACTCGAGCACTTCTAGATGGAGAACGTATTCCGCCTTGTGGTTCGGCGAACGGTGACCTTGTCACAGGCGTCCTTCATTAACCGATACGAAACTCAACACGACTCAGGAAGCGAAAGGCATTGACCAACACTCCCCAAGAAGAACTGTCACATGCAGAATCAATGATCGACAAGGGGGAGTACAAAGAAGCGCTAGATGTTGTGAATGCCCTTGCGGCGAGAAGGGGGCTGCCGCAGGATGACCACTTTGCCAGCCTGCTTCTCGAAGCACGTCTGAGGGGCAGACTTGGAGATCCAGAGAGAGCGCTATCTATGATAGAGCAAGCACATAGAGAAGTCGAGAGCATTAAGAACCCTCTGCTTGTCGTGGACTACATGACTGCCAAGATAGAAGCGTTTTGGCGCTCAGGGAAGATAGACCAAGGCCTTCTATTGCTGGATGAATGTCAGAAACTGCTAGACCGGATACAGGAAGAACCAGAAACCACTGATGAGGGAGAGTTGAGGAGGAGGCAAGGCGAGTATCTGCTTCAGGCAGGAATCATTCATTGGTATAAGGGCAATCTGGAAAAGTCCCGTGAGTACCACCAACGCAGTCTAGAGATTAGGGAACGACTGGGCCATCGACGAGGTATTGCCGACTCGCTAAACAACTTGGCTCTTGTCTATCAGTCCAAAGGTGAGCCTGACATCGCAGCAGACTACCATGAGCGGAGTCTGAAGATCAGAGAGGAACTCGGCAGCAAACCTGATATCGCAGCGTCGTACAACAACCTAGGCAACATATATGCAATCAAAGGCGAAATGGAGCGAGCACTAGACTACCACGAGCGTAGCCTGAAGATTCGGGAGGAGATTGGCAACAAACAGGGAGTCGCAATGTCCCTCCTTAATGTTGGCAGTATTACACAAAGGATTGGCAATTTAGGCCAGGCACTGGAATACTACCAACGTAGTCTGGAAACTTTCGAGGAGCTAGGCATCAGCTACATGATTGCTCTAGCTCTCAACAATATCGGCAGCGCATATCAGATGAAGGGCGATCTTGATCAGGCGCTTGAATATCATAAACGAAGTCTGGCGATAAGAGAAGAACTGGCCATCAAACAGGAACTAGCACTATCCCTACTCAACATTGGGTATGTACATTGGAGAAAATATGACTTTAATCAGGCCATGAAGCACTACCAGCGGAGTCTGGAGATATATGAGGAGGCAGGGAATGATCCATTCGCCGCCTTAGTCCTGTATCAGATTGTGCTGGTTGCTCTCGATTCTGATGACATAGCAGGTGCAAACCAGCATCTCCAGAGATTCGAACAGATTAACAGTCGAGTTGACAATCGGGTAGTCGACCAGCGATATCGCGTTGCCAGAGCACTTTCTCTAAAGAAGAGCAAACGAACTCGAGAACGTGTCAAGGCTGAGGAGATTCTGCAACGCGTGGTTTCAGAGGAAATCACTGACCACTCTCTCACTGTCACAGCTATGATTCACCTGTGCGACCTACTAATGCTAGAACTGAAGCTGACAGGAGAAGACGAGGTATTAGAGAAGACAAAGAACCTAACCCAGAGACTTCTCAATATCGCCAAAGAGCAGTCTTCACACACACTCTTGGTTGAGTCCTACATACTTCAATCCAAGCTTGCTTTAGTAGAGCTAGACATTGACCAAGCAAGAATTCTCTTGGCACAGGCCCATGTCATTGCTGAAGAGAAGGGTCTCGAGAAACTTGCCCGGGCTGTCGCTGAGGAACGGGATTCACTTCAAGCCGAACTGAAGAAGTGGGAGAACGTCGTAAAACAACAACCTTCTGCACAGGAGATGATTGACCTAACGCAACTGGATGCTCTCCTCGAGAGGATGATTCGCAAGACGGTCACAGTACTTGCTGAGCAGGATGGCATGGCTCTAGGCACGGAGGCGCCGAGAAGAAAGTACAGATTGGTGCATCTAGATTTACTGAGCGACTCGGGAAAGACTGAGAGGAGCATATCCAGAGTCGGGATTGCACAGATAGGACTGTCCCAGAGTGGTGACATCCTCAGTGAGCTGTATGAAGAGAAGAGTGAAGGCCTATTCAAGATCCGGGAGGACCAGGTAGAAAGAGTTCGCGAGAAGGCTCGAGAAATGATGAAGGCCGCTCATGCAGAAGGAGTCGACCTTCTGCTCTTCCCTGAATTGGCAATCGATTTGAACTACGGCGAACTACTCGGCGAAGTGACTAGTCTTGCCAAAGAGTACGGAATGCATGTGGTTCCAGGGTCATACCACGTCTATGATAAGAAACAAAACCTATCCAGAGTCTTGGGACCCGAGGGCGTTCTATGGGAGCAAGAGAAACACATCCCTGCAACCATTCACATTGAGGGCAAGAGAATCGATGAGGGCATAGAGACTGGAGTCTATCCGATGAAGACTGTCGTCTGCAGTACAGAGTTTGGAAGGATTGCCATCACGATATGTCGCGACTTCCTGGACATGGACCTTAGAGTGGAGCTGAAGAACTCTGAGCCGCCGGTAGACATTGTTCTCAACCCTGCCTTCACTCCAGTTACAGCCGACTTTAGGGCTGCTCATTTCGATGCGCGGAGGTCGATCTATGCCTATTGCTTCTTCGCCAACGTTGCAGAGTTTGGTGATTCCTTCATACATTCTCCCGAGAAGGATAGAACCGAGAGAAACATACCACGCGGGAAGGAGGATCTGATATTCAAGGACGTAGACCTCTTCCAGCTGCGCGCAGAGAGGAAGAAGTGGGAGAAGCAACAGAAGAAGCAGAGGGCGTTCATACAAAGCACGAGATAGCCCTTGATACCCTTGTCCTCAGACCTACGCGGTCAAAGCCTCAGTGTTAAATGCCGGTCTTGCAGACCACTAACCAATTCATTCAAGCTGTAAGGGTTGTGTCTCAATGGCGAGAACCTGTCGTGCGGCAATTGTTCCTGAGCCCGGTGCGCCGCTTGAGATTAGAGATGTGGAGATACCGGAACTGGTGTCCGGATCTGCCCTGATGAAGGTGGCCAACGCAGGTGTGTGTGGAACCGATGTTCATCTGTGGCACGGAAGGCTGGCTGGGGTGCCTTATCCGCTTATTCTTGGTCACGAGGTAGTCGGGACGATTGAGAGTGTCAAACCCGGCGGTATTCAGGACTTGGACGGTAACGAGATCCAAGAGGGCGACCGTGTGGCCTTTCATGACGTTGTAGACACTTGCTACTCATGTTGGTACTGTCTGGTCGCAAAGGCCCCAACTAAGTGTCCGAACCGGTTTGTATATGGAATTACTCTTGACTCTACCAAGTGGCCATTCTTGATCGGCGGCTATTCAGAGTATATGTATCTCAAACCCCGGACACAGATCATGAAGATCCCTGACCACGTGAGCTTCGATGACGCGATATTCGCAGGATGTGCTCTTCCTACTGCGGTCCATGCAGTGACACGAAGCCCCATAAGGTGGGGCTCAAGCGTGGCAGTTCAAGGAGCCGGGCCCGTCGGACTCATGCTTGTCATACTGGCGAAGATAAACGGTGCACGGACAATAACTGCCATTGATCAAGCACCTGATCGGCTGAAGATGGCGAAGACCCTAGGAGCCACCCACACTCTGAACATTCAGGAAACGTCGTTGGAGGAGCGTTCTGACTTCCTTCGTGACATCTCAGAGGGTCATGGTCCAGACATTGTCTACGAGGCCACAGGGAATGCCTTGGCAGTACCAGAGGGAATCGAGCTTGTGAGAGAGGGAGGAACCTACACAATCTGTGGCCAGTACACAGACAGTGGAACGGTCGAAGTGAACCCTCACTACATGAACCGCAAACACCTTGATATCCGCACAGTCTGGGGTTCTGAAACAACCCACGTTTATCAGGCCCTGCGGACCATAGGAGACAACTGTGACCGATTCGCATTCAAAGACTTGGTGACACACAAGTTCTCTCTTGCTGATGCACAGAGTGCGCTTGAGGTTCAACAGAAGCAGGAATCAATCAAGGCTGTAATCCAACCCAATGAATAGAGCAACCGATCACGGGGGCTGCAGAACTCATGAATTCAAATCTAGTACGAGAGAAGGCAGAGCAAGTCGGCGAGATTCTGAAGGAGCTTGACGTCGATACATGGCTCGTGTGGGTGAGAGAAACCTCTCAGATGGCTGACCCTACCCTGGAGCTAGTCTTTGGTGGAGATCTGGTCTGGCAATCTGCACTCATATTCTCGAAAGCCGGAGAGAGGACTGCGATTGTTGGCAATGCTGATGCTGACGCCATCGAAGCCATGGGTCTCTTCAGTC
>CP070658.1:135706-138947 GCA_020355105.1 Candidatus Thorarchaeota archaeon
CCAATAGCACCGAGCACGAATGAAGCTTTTGTAGCATTACTCAACGATTCTTTCCTCTCCTGCTAGTGTTGAGAAACAAGAAGTCACTGCGTTCTCTCAGACCAACTGAGAGAGTCTTGAGGCTGTGTCATAGATATGACAACACTGCAAACTGCACTGTGTCCGGAAGTTCGACATAAGGTTTCCGCGAGTCGAAACAGAGTGTCATCCAGATATGACCAAGCGACCAATTTGTCGCTATACCCAGGTTATGGAATCCAATCTCTCCTCAATTGGGCGTGGAAAGTAGTCATGATGCCTTAGCTTGGCTTCTGCTGTCACAACGGTGGAGTCGCCAATCACCAGATGCTCGAGCTGCATGGCGTTGAACAGTGAAGATATGTCCACCATGCTCATTGGATTGCCCTCAAGGAGAACGTACCTCAGATTCTTGCATGTCTTCAGCGGAGAAAGGTTGACTCTTGATATGTTGTTGTCCGAGAGAACCACGTACTGCAATCTTGTGCAACGCTCGAGTGGAGTCAAATCCAGGTGTAAAATCTTGTTGCCTGATAGGTAAAGCCATGTTAGCCTTCTGAACTCCCTCAGCGGAGACAGGTCTATGGTCTGAAGCTCGTTCTGCGAGAGATCAAGGGCCTCAAGATTCTGACATCTAGCAATGGGGGACAGGTTCACTGTTCCCAAGTGGTTGTCAGCTAGTATGATCATCTTTAGTTTCCTACACTCCTCTAGAGGAGTAAGGTCAATTTCGGTCAAATCGTTTGACTTCAGGTTGATCGTTTCAAGTTCCTTCAACGAGGTGAGCGGCGATAGGTTAACCGAATTGATCTTCATATCTTTCAGATTCAGCTCTGTTTCGTACGTGTCCTTATCCGTCTGAAGATGCTCCCCTGCGGAGGTTGTGAATCTGATGACTATTCTGCCCAGTTCGACCGTCTCCTAGACCCTATGACTTGGTGTTGTACAAACTAACTCATTTCTTTTACCTTTTGCCCATGCAACAGAATGGTCTGTTGTTGACACACACTCCTCTTCACTTGGTCTAGAACTCTACTGTTCTGGTCTTCTCAATGTGGGCCCAAGGAGCTGGCAATGGAGATGTTGCTCGAACTCGGTTTATGAGTTCCATCGTTCCCTCGGGATTATGGATGTCTGCAAAGACAAGTGTTGGCTTCTCCTTGCTGTCTGAGGTGTAGATGTTCACGTATCCGAGGTTGATTACCCTTCCTTCCGGGGGCGAGGAGATCTCCACTCTTTCAATCTCGTCGTGGAAGACTCTTGTTGTCAGCTTGGTGAACGATCCCTTCCTCACCCTCAGATTCCAAGTAGTCACTACATAGAGAGTATAGTGACGCCGGTACTCCCCCAAGAGAACGAGCAGTAGTCCCAATGACATAGAAGACATACCCAACCACCAGGAGAGCTCACTGTATTGAACGAGTCCAGCAGAAACTGTCACGTTGAATAGCCATCCAAAAACGAAGAATACAATCCCGGCTATGTAGTAGTGGAGAAATCTGACTCTGGCAGGATGGCGGATGGCCAACAGCTTCTCACGGTCTTCTGCGGCAAGCTCGTGTGGTTGAGTCATTGTGGCCACTGAGAAGCACGGCACGAGTGTCTTATCAAGTTGTCGCGAATCAGTCGAGATTCATGAGTTCTCCATGTTCAAATTCAACGCAGAAACAGGGCTCCGGAACTGGCTCAGCTTTATATCCGTTCGGGAGAAATCATACCCGAGATTCCGTTCGCGGGGACCATCTTGTCTCTGCAGGGTCGGTAGATGGAAGAATGCAGGATTTAGTGGCAATTGCGGCGTTGTTAAGAGAAGTATCATTTGGAGTTCTGATAGTAGGTCTATTCTACACTTTTGGCATGTTCTTGGTAGGTCGCTTGTTCTCAGCAATAGCCGAACATGGCGTTGAGCATGACGTTGACCATGATGTTGAACATGATGTCGATCATGACTATGATGTGGATCACGAAGTTGAGGTGGACCACGACGTCGACCATGAGATTGACCATGACTATGATGCCGATTATGACTCTGAGACTGGCTATGACCATGAGATTGGACACGAGGTCGAGAAAGAGATTGACCATGACATGGATCACGAACTTGACCATGATGTCGAACATGATGTAGAAAAAGACTGGGACCATGAAGTGGAGAAAGAGATTGAGCATTATGTTGAGAAGGATATCGACCATCATGATGCTGACCACGATGTCGATATAGATCATGAACTGGAAGCAGAGAAACACTCCGGGTTCTTTGAGAGCGAACGCGGCGCACCTCTTGGAGTCACAATCGGCACCTCTCTGGTGAGCTTCGGATTCCTTGGCTCTATCCTCTATTATGACGGACTGATGCTACCATTCGCAGGCAAGCTCGGACTTCATGTTATGGGAGCACTATTCACCGTGGTTGCGGTCAGAACTGTTCTTGGGAAGGTCTTCGTTGAAGCTGGGTTCCTTATTGAGCCTCGGCATCTCGTCGGGCGGCAGGTTGAAGCAGTTTCTACTGTCAACGACCACTTTGGAGAGATCCGCACTGAAACGGATATGGGTCTAAGGAGATTCCATGCAAGACCTTTCCAAAAAGGTGTGTCTTTTGAGAAGGGCACAATCCTGTATGTCGTGTCTGCCAACGAGAAATTCGCCTTTGTAGATCCACGAAAGGAAGTTGTCAAGTGGCAGCAAAAGCAGAGCCGCCGTGTTCGCGAGCTTGAAACGGAAACCTAGCTGTCATAATAGCGACCGAAGAAGTCAAACAATTGCCAAATCCCTGCGCAGGTTTATATCATCAGAAAAGAAAGGTTACCCAGGTGCGTCAGGCCTCATTGATGAATAATCAGAGATCCGGCACTATTGGGAGCCACGAAGGAGAAGACAGAGTCAAGGGATGACAAGTCTTAGCCTTGCATTTGACCGATGTGAATTTCGGCCAAAATCGAGGGACACATCAAAGCACGAATCTAGTGGAACGGAGGTTTTGATGCACGGTGAAAACAGGCGTGTGAAATAGTAACAAATGCAAGCGGGAATTATGGATTGGTTTGCCTCCAATCTCGGGTTGTCTATAGCCCTCTTTGGAATTCTTGCTGTAGTGTTGCTAGCTTTCTACATCAGTAAATTCGTGCGCATCTTCGATCCTAACATCTTCTTCGTACATGTTCGGAAGGGAAAGGCAATCAAACAGGGCGAAGGTGGAATGGTTGTACGGATTCCATTCTTGGAC
>CP070658.1:139047-143040 GCA_020355105.1 Candidatus Thorarchaeota archaeon
CGTCCACCGTAGCCGCCTCCGCCACCGTAGCCTCGGCCGCCACCGCCATAGTCTCTGCGTCGACGTGTATCCTCGTGCTCTTCAGCTGACATGTCATTCTCTGTGTTGACTTCCTCAATGGCTTCCTCAGCCTCTGAGAGTTCGCCATACTTGCCGATGTTCAGTCTTAGGTTGCCTCTGAACAGGCCCGTATATCCGTTCTTCAAGAGATAGGTCTTGCCAGCCTCTACGCTGTCAATGGTTTCGTCCCAAAGGGGCACTGAAACAGTCCCGGTCGAATCTCCTACTACTGCATCTAAGACGCGGTGTGTGGTCATATCTCGTCGCGAAGTAACTTCGCGTTCCTCACCTTTCTCCAATACCTTGAAAGAAATGACGAGGTTCTTCATTCTTGGCCTTAACTCGGCCACCGTAGCCTCTACAGGCTCTCTGTCGTAACTCATCTTGTATACTCTCGCTTGTGCGAATTGCAGGTTCCTCAAAACTAGGTTGTCCCTCCGTCGGTGTTGCGATGCGGGAATGACCCCTCACTGGACCACGTCTGAGAATGTGCCTCTTGCTTGCTGTACCTGCACTTCCTTGTCAAAAACAGACACTTATGATGTTTTTGCATTAGTCCCCTCTGGCCTTTTTCTGAGCTGTATTGTGCTGAAGGATATGAAAGCCACGTACAGCAGAGCTCCAAAGACAGTGAACCACTCAGTGATTGGTCCGCCTATTGTGAGCTCGAAACTCAGGCTTAGGATGTCAATCGCAAAGGCATAGAGTGCAACGAGTTTAGTGAACCTTGTATGTAGTAGGAGAGCCGCATTCACTATGATGAGGACGAAGAAGTTCAGCAGAAAGAACGTCGAAGAAGCTGTCATGTGGGGGCTGCCTTGGTCCTCCGAGAAAACCCCGATCATTACCAGTGCAATGGCGGAGAGGATTCCAATAACCTGTCCAACGATGAGTGGCATCTTCTGATATAGTCTGTCAGTATACCATTCGTACAGACCTATGAAGAATGGAAACAGAGCAAGCCCCGTGAGGATGCAACCCAGATTGTAGAAGTATGCCCCGAACGGGCTGTAGTTGAAATTGCCTAGCCGGCTTAGGTAGTGTGTCGTCGGGCCAAATAGGTCTGGATAGAACGCCCAAGAGGCAAATGTGAAGCTGCAGTAGAGCAGGATTACGAAAATGCCACTCAGACTTGTCAGGGGCCAGTTGGCGAATCTGCTCTTCATAATCTGTTTCCCTTGACTGTTCAATAGCATCCTCCTCATAAATGGGTGGTCCGCCGGAGGGGCTCATTGCTGAATCGATTATTCAGGTCTAAAGCCAATAGATGGGATTCATATCTTACCTTACAAATACATTTGCACAATGTAATCATTAAACCAATGATGATTCAGGTGCGTAACTAGACGATGGATCCAATTGGGACAATAGCGCAGTACTTCCCAGTCATCGATGAAGACACCAAGAATGTACTAGAGAGTATTATGACCGAGGCGTCAGACTATTACGACTTTGTGAAGAGATTGCGTGACTTGGTAATCAATACTGATAGCCCAGTTATGGTTGTCTACTTCGCAATTCATCATTCCATGATTGCCATGGACTACAAGCTCATAGATGAAATCAGAGAGAAATATGAGGGCCATCAAATACTCGGTCCAAACCTGTTTTTTTCCTCAGCATATCAGGGCACCTATGAAGATGTAAAGAAAGTCCATGAACTCGCTGATGCTGTTCTTGCAACACAACCAGAAGACTGGATTGCTCTTGAAATGTATTTCATGAAGTTCGAGGCAGACATGATAGACTATCCCGCCTCAATGTATCAGACATCAACAATGGAAAAGATTCGACAACTCATAGATAGCGACCCGAGATTTGGTTTCTACGAAACAGTATTGAATGATCACCTGGGATTGCGTGCACATGTGGATGGTGACACAGCGGAACTGATTCGTTGTTATGACAGGGGACTACGGTTTGCAGAGCAGTTTGACGATAGGCTTCGAGTGGCACACTTTCTAATTAGGAAGTCAAATGCCATAATGAATCAAGACAGAAAGCGATCTAGAGAATTGCTGGAGGAGGCCTATCAGATTGTTGACTCTTCATTAGAAATTCCCGCCTGTTGCTGCTGTGTCCAAAGGTTTGGCTGTAATCAATACTTCAACCATTGCTGCAGACGATATGACTAGCATGGCAGCAATAGCAGTTGCAGCAATCTTGACCAAGCTCTCCCTTCTACTCCAATTGACAACAGCCAATCTCAGCTCCTCCGTCCAAGAACAAATGAACTACTAATTAATGTAGAATATAAAAAGAACGGTCTTCTGGAGAATCACGGCCAAGGAGTCCGAACTACATTGGACTGAACCGAAACACAATTGACTTCGAATTTCCGCCTGCATGACTTGGTAGAATCTAGGAAGGACTGTCACATCCATGGATGAAATAGACAAGCGGATCATCTTGGAGCTCGATGAGAACTGCAGAACATCATACGAGTCAATGGCCCGTAAGTTCGGCATGACGGCCAATGCGATAAAGAAGCGAGTCAACAGACTGCTTGATTCTGGCTTGATTCATAGGTTCATGGCAGGGCTGACCCTTGAGATGGTGGGTGCGGAACTAGTCGTTGTGCTTGTCCAGACTGATGGAACAGAGTTTGCTGAGGATTTCTTGAACGAGATTGGCGAGAGCATTGACGTCATGCAGGCCAGTCCTGTTGCGTGCGGAATAGGCAGTCTCTACTGTCTGTTTGCATCCGTGACTGGACCAAAGGGAGTTCTGGAGCTCGGAGCACATCTCAGAGCCATGGAGTCAGTCACGAACGTGGAGATTCACATCCTTGTATATCCAAAGGGTAAGAAGATGAAGTTATCAAAGACGCACCTGAGAGTTCTAAGGGTTCTCCTTGATGACCCACGCATGTCGATATCTGACATTTCGAAGCGAGTGAATCTAACAGCGAGAAGGATCCGGAGGACACTGAGTGAACTCCAAGATGGTGGCGCCGTGCAGCTCTCGGTCTTCTGGTCTCTTGGATCAGGTGAACTTACTGAAGTTCTAATGAGAATAGAGTGGGACCCTGCGGCCTCAGCCGTGAAAGACATAGTCGAGTGGCTGAGAGCAGAATATCCACTTGAGTTCTGGTCGCCTTTCATTTCTGCAACATCACCCACAATCTTCGCACGGTTTGTGGTCAGACAGCTTGAGAAAGCAGATGAGGTAATGAGGGCAATCAAGAGGGCCGCATTTTCGAAGAGAGTTTCAGCTCTCGTCTTCTTTTCTACGGAAGTGTTCGAGTGGCCCGGTACGCAGAAGCTTCGAGATCTTCTGGATGAAGAGGGTGTCTGAGCTGTCCGCCATCCAAGATGCCTTAGACTCCAGACTTGAAACTCTGCCAAGACACAACTGAGCGGATGATATACTCGCCCTCCGTAGGCCTCCGCTAGATTCGCTGAAGTTAAGTATCAGTTCTACCCAACTGCCTTGGTGAACCGACAATGATTACCGGAGAGAGATACAGAGAGAAGCTCCTCAAAATGGAGCCGAACATCTTCATCGGTGGAGAGAAAGTGGGGCGTGACGACTCTCGATTGCAGGGTGTCATCGGGACCATTTCGCAGACATTCGACAGGTTAGAGGAACCTGAATTCAAGGAGCTGCTCGCAGCTCAGTCTCATATTAGCGGTCAGACTGTCAACCGATTTACCCACATTCATCAGAGCGTAGATGACCTTTTGAAGAAGCAGGAGATGACTCGAAAGCTCTGCCGTTATTGCGGTGGATGCGTCTTTCGATGCATGGGCATTGATGCCATGAACACTCTGTCGATAATCACTCATCGTGCGGAAACGATGACTGGTCGTCCCTACAACCAGAGATTCCTTGAATATCTCAGGTACTGGCAAGAGAATGATGTTGTGGGAACATGTGCACAGACTGATCCCAAAGGAAACCGAGCACTTAGGCCACATCAGCAATCTGACC
>CP070658.1:143140-147874 GCA_020355105.1 Candidatus Thorarchaeota archaeon
CACAAGAAGAATTGATAGATGCGATTCGGTCATTCTCAATGCATACTAGGCAGGGCGGCGTGGTCATCATTGAACCCTTTGTGACTAGAGAAACTGTGCGTCCTGAATCTTTGGGCATTAACTGTGTGGACCTACCAGATGTCAAGATCGCTCGTGTCAATAGAGGTAGATTGGAGGGAAACATAGCATACCTCGATTTTCACTTCCTCATTGCAACAAAGAATGGAGTTGAGCACCTCTTTGACCCAAGTCCAATGGGTGTCTTCCCAAGAGCTGTCTTCAACGACATAATGGAGGACAATGGGTTCGACGTGGACTATGTTGAGCCAGGACTCATGGAGAGGACAGGACTCTTTGTTGGTGTTAGGAGCTAGTCGAGGTCCCTCATGTATCATGATTGTATGGCATTCAGACCATGGAGAACCACTGCTGCTGATCCTGCAGGCCCTATGTCAACACGTGCATCAAGGCTGAAACATTCACCCATGTCCATCTCTTTTCTAGAGAATGACTTGTTGCTTCCAGAGAGTGCGACCACAACTCGTTCGCCTGACTTGACTCGACTCATGATGGCTTTGATGTTTATGTGCTCTTTGGTCAGCATTGGTGATGTTATCAGTAGAGGACGTTCTACATTCATAACGTCGAGTGCATCACGGAGATCGGGCAGAACCATGAAGCTCCCTTTCATCTTCATGGCAAGACGATTTGCCTCTGGCACACCGGTCTGTGCAGCAGATCCTTCAGCTTTGGTAACAACAAAGTTCGGGAAACCAAGTCCATAGACTACCTGTGCCGTTTCAACCACTTTGCTGACGGCATGAACATCATGCAGCACTACGTAGACGTTCTTCAGTAGGTCACTCAATATGCTT
The DNA here is from genome assembly GCA_020355105.1 of Candidatus Thorarchaeota archaeon. GTDB lineage: Archaea > Asgardarchaeota > Thorarchaeia > Thorarchaeales > Thorarchaeaceae > SMTZ1-83. The sequence continues at coordinate 144,016 of CP070658.1, forward strand.
CTGTACCTCCTCTGCAATCAAATGGGAGATTAGAGGTGGAACACTCTCACCCACTTGATTGTACTGATTATCTGTCGGACCCGTGAACACAAATGAGTCTGGGTAGCTCATGAGTCTTGCGTGCTCTCTAACCGTTAGAAGTCTATCTTCAAACGGATGTATGTACCGTGATAGGCCGATTATCGAGGTAGACACCTGGTCAGGTGAGAGTCGCACCCAGTTTGGCATCGTGCGCCCCTTCGACACTCGAAAGTGCTTGACTCCACGACGCCACCGTGCCTTTCTGACAAGTTTCATCTTGTCTTCGGTCAAAGGGTGAAGGTCGTGGTTGGCGACATATTCACTTGGTGAAAAGAGAGCATCAACACCCAGCGGCGGGAGATCTCCAATTGTTTCCATGACTCGTGGAGGGATTCCTCTAGGAAGGTTGAGTTTCAGATTGCCGATGAACACCCTGAGGCGCTTTGAGGGGTTACCATGTTGGTGAGCGCGCACCATATTGAAGTGGATATTGTCAACTCCCACCCGTTCGAACTCCTGCCGGACAATCTCGCTGCCGCCCCTATGCAGCAATGCAGCCACATTCTCAACTATGAAGACTTTGGGCATCAGGTCCCCGATTAGCCTGATGGTGTCGAGAAGAAGCCTGGCTGTTCCTGTGCCATAGATCCGGTCGGCTGCCGGACTATCACTGTCAGGATTTGCGCGACTGAACTCTTCACAGGGTGGAGAGGCGATTACGATGTCAGGTTTGCCACCAAGCTCGTTCAGAATGCTATTTGAGTGGGTTGTTCCGATGTTCCATTGGAGTGTGTTTGCTGAGGGATAATTCAGTGTGTAGGTGGCCAGTGCAAAGGAATCAATATCGACGGCCACATGTGAGTCAGTTGAGTATGATGCGAATCCCGAAGAGAAACCGCCTGCCCCTGAGAATAGGTCCAACACCTTCATGTCTGCTGGAGATTCTGGACATTGTGAACATGAGTCTTGCGCATAGAACATTCTGGACACGCTTCTGTTAGGCATGAAGGAAGAGTTCAAAAGTGGCGATACGCCTTCCCGCTGCAAATCTCAGCGACTGAGTGTGAGAGAATGGGAAGAGGCAGTGGGCGCGGCAAGAGCATCTTGTTTGGAGAGCATTTCGTTGTCTACGGCCTTCCAGCACTGGCTGCAGGCATATCTGCAGAAACGGTGGCACTCGTGAGCAGATCTAAAGACCTGGGTTGGAGAATAGACGACAGAAGGCCTGAAGTGCCTGGCTACAAGGCCAAGAAGCTGGATGAACAGACGGTTTCAATTAACAACGTGCTCAGGGCTGCAGGATTGGACATGAGTGACAAGGGGGTTTTCATTGAATATGAGGGTGATTTAGTCTGTGCCTCGGGATTCGGAGCGAGTGCTGCAAGCTGTGTATCCCTTGCTCGTGCTCTCAGTGATGAGTTTGGGCTCGAGTTTGATGATGATAAGATAAACGAAATCGCATTCGAGGGGGAGAAGGGGTACCATGGCACTCCATCAGGAATTGATAACACAGCCTCGACCTTTGGAGGCCTCGTCTGGTACGTGAGAAATCTTGATGGGGGTGCACCCACTTTTGAGAAGCTCAGGCTCAGGAAGTCGATTCATCTAACAATAGCCTCTACAGGCCTCACCGCAAGCACTACAGACGTCGTTGGTGACGTTCGAGCCAAGAAAGACCAGAATCCTAGTTGGTTCCATGAGATTGCTGCAGAGTACGAAAACTTAGTTCACCAAGCGAGAGATGCGCTGCTTGAGTTCAATCTAGACAGAGTTGGAGAACTGATGAATAAGAACCATGAATTATTGCAGAATCTGACTGTTTCCTGTAAGGAACTGGACAAAATGGTTGAAATCGCGAGAGAAAATGGAGCTTCTGGAGCGAAACTTACAGGAACTGGACGTGGGGGCAACATGATTGCCATCGCTCCAGATGGAGGAATCCAGAAGCGGATTGGTGATGCACTAGAGAGAAACGGAGCCCCTCTTGTCTACAATACCACATTCGGGCTCTGATTGGGGTGTGAAAATGATACTTGAGAGATACATAGAACATCTTCTCAAAGATGGAAAACTCAGGAAGATAGACACCAGCATATCCAAGAATCTGGAGATTGCGAGTGTCTTGTATTCAGTAGAACCTATGCCCGCACTATTTGAGAACGTCAAGGAGTCCGATTTCAGGGTTGCTGGCAACCTATTTTGTACAAAAGAACAGATAGCTGACTACTTTGGAATAGATGTGAAAGATATCATTCCGACGCTGGCCCGCGCCATTGAGAATCGCAGCCAACCCGAAACAATTGATGGTGCTCCATGTCAGGAAGTAGTGAGAGAGGATGTGGACCTAGACGTACTACCGATACTGCTTCACACCGAGTTGGACGGTGGCCCCTATATCTCGTCAGGAGTTGTGGTGGCCGCAGATCCCGAGTACGGTCAGAATCTAGACTTCCACAGAGCAATGCAGATTGGGAAAGATAGAATGGTGACAAGAGTCGTACGAGGCCGTGATTTCCACAAGTTCCTAGAGAGAAATGGTGAGGTTGATGTCGCATTTTGCATTGGCAATACTCCCGAAGTGCTGATCGCCGCTGCAACGTCAGTTGAAACAGGAGTGAATGAGCTGGAGATAGCTAATGCTCTCAAACCAATCCAAGTGACGAGGGCCAAAACCGTGGACCTGATGGTCCCCGCGGACTGCTAGTTCGTCCTCGAAGGAAGGGTCATTCTAGACGAGAAGCATGATGAGGGCCCATTCATCGACCTGACGGAAACTGTGGACGTCGTCCGGCAGGAGCCAGTATTCGAAGTCAAGACAATCACCCATAGAAAGACCGCCGTCTGGCAGGGATTGCTACCTGGTCGGCTTGAACACAAGATTCTCATGGGAATGCCTCGAGAACCCACCGTGTTCAGGAGTATCAAGGAACGTGGAGTTGACGTCTTAGATGTAAACATCACTCCTGGTGGTACCAGTTGGCTTCACATCGCTGTGCAGATTAGAAAGATGCATGATGATGACGGACTAAAAGCTCTTGAGGGAGCATTTTCGGGCCATAGAAGCGCGAAACATGTCTGGGTCTATGATGAGGATATTAACATCTATGATGAGCAGGAAAGGGAGTGGGCCATGGCAACTCGGTTCCAGGGAGATGTGAATCTACTCATAAAGGACAGGGAGCCAGGTAGCTCACTAGATCCGAGTGCCGAGCCTGGCACAAAGATGACAACAAAGATCGGCTTTGACTGCACCAAGGTCTTAGATACCAAAGGAAAGAGCTTTGACAAGGCAGAGTTTCCAAAGGTAGATTTGAAGAAGTTCTTGGGTGAGTGAGATGGGACTGGACCTCACATCAGAAGAGCAGGATATGCTTGAGGGAAGGAAGGGTAATGCTACTAGAAAGGCCATGGAAATCATTGCAACATTGGGCGAGATCTACGGCGCCGAACGATTGATTCCGGTTGTCAGCGTTCAGATTGCAGGGGTATCCTATCACAATCTGGGGGAGGCAGGTCTCGAGTACCTTTCAGAGATGGCAGAAGATGGTCGGACACGGGTTCTGACTACTTTGAATCCTGCTGGAATGGACCTTCTGGAATGGAAGAAGCACGGTATTAGTGATGATTTTGCTGTGAATCAGCAAAGAGTGGTTGATGCTTTCTCAAAGATGGGGGTCGTAACCACTTGTACTTGCACGCCTTATCTGATTGGCAACCTGCCACATTATGGTGAACACATCGCTTGGGCAGAGTCCTCAGCTGTATGTTTTGCGAACTCCGTGATTGGTGCCCGTACAAACAGGGAAGGTGGACCGAGTGCCCTAGCTTCCGCACTCAC
>CP070658.1:147974-150990 GCA_020355105.1 Candidatus Thorarchaeota archaeon
AGCATCATCTCCGTCCGTTGCTTGATGCTCAACTTGTAGGGACTCTTGATGTCGTAATTGACAAGGTGAAGAACTCGCTATGCTTTCCCATGTCCTCAATCAACTTCACCAGAGTGACTGAGGTTTCGCCGGATGCGATCCGTGATGTGATTGGTCTAGAGATTGAAAGTGACGTAAACCATGATGAGATACAGGAGAAGGCACAGGCGCAAGTTGAGGGCGGTCGGCTGGAGCAGGAGGACGCTGTAGCAATCGTTCGAACACTGTTTGAGCACAGAGGACGAGGAACTAAGAACATGTGCTCGGTCTGCGGTCGTATCAGAAAGATGAACGACCTCTCGCTCTGTGATAGGTGTTTCCGGCCTGTTTGCACTAAATGTGAGCAAGTAATCAACAAAGAGAGCGGTGTTTCAGAGCTACTATGTGACAGGTGTGTTGACCAGCTTTTTGGCTGAATCTAGCCAAGGATGTCATCATCCATTTGACCCGGTCAACAATGTGGCGCAATTGGAATAGCCTATATTGCGTTCGGTCGAAGCCCATCCTATGAATGACAAAAGCAAAATCAGAACTGAGGCAGACGTCAGACTGGCCCTAGAAGGGCGGAGCGAGTTCGAGAAAGATGTCTATGCGGCCACTTTCAAGATCCCTCGTGGAATGGTCAGCACATACGGAAGGATTGCCAAGAAGATTGGACGACCAAGGGCGGTCAGGGCCGTCGCTAGCGCCCTACGCAAGAACCCACTTCATCCAGTAGTGCCCTGCCATCGGGTAGTCAAGGCAGATGGCAGCTTCGGGGGGAATCCAAAAAGAGCGAGTGGCAGAAGAAGGAACTGTGAGGAAGAGGGAGTTCCCATTGAAGATGGGAAGGTGAAGATGCGCCCTGAAATAGTATATTGAGTAGTCAACACAGCCGCTCCTGTTTCAAAATCTGTCCCTCTGACGTTCAGGGCATACCAGCCGTTCGAAAGGCCTGGTCCGCCCCGTTGAAGTCCCCCAGATCCCAAAGGAGATTCCCAAGCTTCACCCATATCTCGGATATGTCCAAGCGCAATCTGGCGGCGGTCTTGTAGGCGTCAATAGCTTCGATGTGTTTGTTCATCTTGATTAGGAGTTCACCGTAGTAGAGCCATCCTCCATGGTCCTCTGGCTTCAAGCCCACAAAGAATGCTATGCATCCTTCCAAGATAGAAGGGAAGATAATTGGTAACACGGCTGCTATTATCACAATGAAGACAATGATTCCAAGTGAAGCTAGCATCCTTATACTGGTAATCTAATAGAACCTAGTTCTAAACACTTTATAGTAATATTCGTCTACTTTTTTGCATTTTGAAACCTATCAGGAGCGCTATGTGGCGAATCGGTCCACGATAGCACTTTGAAGACCCCTCTGCGATGTTTTTGGAGATCCTCGAATTGGGCGAAGCGCACAGAATACGCCAACCTTATCAGACTTGAAGAGAACATCAATTGTCCTTTTGGGAGGTGAGAATATGGAAATCAAGAAACGAGATGGTTCAACCGAGGTATTCATGCCCGAGAAGGTGGTTGTCAGCGCTGTCAAGAGTGGGGCCTCTTACGAGGTCGCGAAGGAAATAGCCAGTTCCCTCTCTTCTCGCAGTGAGAAAACGATGGCGAGCTCTGAGATTCGTGAGTATGTTCTAACAGAGCTCAGGTCAAGAGGAGCCGCCTCAGCTGCTGATAGCTGGGAGTCGTATGACCGCGAGCGCAAGGAGAGGAGCTAGACTCGGGCAAGAATCGAACTAGCATCTAGGAACTACTCCATTTGCCGAAGGCAGTCCTGACAATAGGAGTCCGGCTTGCCATCGGTTTCAGCGAGAGAGTTGGAGAACCACATGACGCAGTAGTTGGTACAGTGACGAAGCCCCAGTACATGACCGAGTTCATGAAAGATCTCCTTGACAGTACGTTGAAAGAACATGGTGTCATCATGGGGAAGGCCGAAGAAGGACTGGCGAAGTCTTGGCAAGGCCACAATGGCATTTCCACCAAATTGGGCCGTTCCAAAAATGAAGTTCAAATCCGGCACAAACAGGTCAAGATTAACTAGACCCAAGGCGTGAGTATTGGAGGTCACAAGATGGCCAAGCGATTCCAAGAAAGGGTATGCCTTGTATTGCCCACGGCTCCTCACGTAGGAACCTTCAGGCACGGCTAGCTCATCCGGATGGATTGTGAAATCTGTGAAATGACGCTGGAACCGCTCTCGGTGTTCTTTCGCAAGTCGTACAAGTATTTCTTGAGATGTCCCCTCGAAGCCAAAGATTCTCAAAGTGCCCGTTCTCAATTCCTTGAACCTTCCACTCAAGAAAGCTCTGATGCTGCTTCTTCTACCACGTATCCTGCATCTTCATATAAGTGACTTCGATCTCATATCGTGACCACGACTTTGATATGAGTAACACGATTCTCTCTCGATAATGAATCCATTGCGTGACAAGTCAATCGACTACGATTCGGTTTCTAGGATATATGACCAAGTTCGTGTTGGCGAACCTGAGATGATCTTCCATTTGCTCGAAGAGTTTGCACCTGAATCAGGTTCAAAGGTCCTCGACATTGGTTGTGGAACTGGAAACAACACACTGCTATTCCAGAAGGCCGTAGAAACCAGAGTCTTTGGACTTGATCCCTCCTTGGGAATGTTGAGAGAAGCAGTAGCGAAGGCACCAGAGATTGAGTTTGTTCAAGGCGCCGCTGAGGCCATTCCGTTTCCTACAGGACATTTCGATATGCTGTTCATGACGGAGGTCGTGCATCATCTTCGAAGCCTCGCACCTGCAATACTGGAAACAACCCGGGTTCTAAAGGCTGGAGGTCATCTCTGCATTGTCACCCAATCTCACGAACAGATTGAGCAGAGGATGACGTCGCGTTTCTTTCCGGCTACCGTTGAAATCGACAAGGCCAGATACCCTGACATTCCTGTCATTGAGTCTGCCTTGTATGAAGCTGGATTCACTGAAGTTTGGTCTAGGCCATTCAAATTCGC
>CP070658.1:151090-153830 GCA_020355105.1 Candidatus Thorarchaeota archaeon
ATGCCTGGCACACACCGGTCTCGGCGCCGTCGACCTGTCTTTTGCCGGCTTCGTTTCTCAATTGCCAGAATGCCTCGCAGCACTTCATCAATCCAGCAGCGGCTATTGGATTGCCAACTCCAAGAAGACCACCAGACGGACAGATTGGAAGTTTCCCATCACGCTGTGTTACTCCTTCTGCAGTGAGCTTGGGTGCCTCTCCCTTCTTTGCTAGGAGAAGCCCTTCCATGTGATGAAGCTCCTTGTAGGTGAAAGGATCATACGGTTCAGCAAAGGATACCTGATTCGGAGGATCATCGATTTTTGCCATCTTGTAGGCCATTTTGGCAGCTTCTTCAACATATTGAGGGAAGTAGAGGTCTCTGTTGGTCCAGTAGGAGCTATCGAGCGACCAACCCACTCCATCGATCCACACAGGAGAGTCTGTGTATTTCTTTGCAACCTCCTCTGAGGCTAGAATCAAAGCCGCAGCGCCATCGCTTGGAGGACTGATGTCCAGTCGCTGTACTGGCCAGACCATTGTTTCAGAATTCATGACATCCTCAACTGTGATCTTCGCTGCCAGTAGCGCACTGGGATGGTCCAAGGCATTCCCCTTGTTCTTCACTGCAACCTCGGCAATGTGCTCCTTGGGGATGTTGTGAACCGTCATGTATCGGTTCATCTCCAAGGCGAAGATCCAGACGAGATTCGGTTGAAGAGGTCTCGTGATGATAGGGTCCCAGATGGTACGAAATGCAGTCTGTGGATGTGGTTGAACAGGACTCATCTTCTCTTCAGCCACAACCAAACATGTGTCGTAAAGACCAGAAGCAACATGCCACCATCCCGCTATTGGAGCGAAAACGCCTGTGCCTCCTCCTACAAAGGGCCGCATGTAGGGTCGACCAGTTCCGCCTGCTCCATCAAGGAGATTCTCTGATTTCATGTGAATACCATCAAACGCATCAGGAGCAGTGCCCATGACAACACTCTCAATCTCGCTCAGGTTCATCTCAGCAGAATCTAATGCCATCTTCGAAGCATGGTAAGACAGCTCCTTTCCAGTTTCTTTCAGCCTGCGTCTGAAGAGTGTGATTCCAGCCCCAATGACCGCAACGCGTTTCTTTACTGTCATCTTTCATCTCCCCCTATTTCTCACTACTCAGAATCAACATGCTGCCGGTCGCCGTGGGTACACCACGCCACGACTGTGCAACTGCTGTTCGGGCACCCTTGACTTGCCTCTTTCCTGCATGTCCGCGGAGCTGTAAGACACATTCCAGGACAGACTGAAGCGATGATGCCTCGAGGAGGTTTCCTGCTCCGAGTCGCCCACCTGACACATTGACGGGAGTGTTTCCGCTTCTGTCAAATTCACCTTGTTCAAGAAGTTTCCCTGCCTGACCCGTCTCGCAGATTCCAATGGCCTCTAGATGCTGTAACTCCTTGTATGAAAACCAATCGTCAACCTCTACAAGATCTAGCTGTTTCTTGGAATCAGTGATACCGGCCATCTTGTACGCCTTTTTCGAAGCAAGCTTGGCGTATGTCGCTTCACTCCAATCTCGTGACTCCAGCCAGGGCGTTTCGGAAATCCAACTCATCCCTTTCAACCAGATTGGGTAGTCTGACAGTTCCTTTGCCTTCTTTTCTGATGCAAGAACCAGCACAATAGCTCCGTCAGCAAGAGGGCTTATGTCTCGTCTAGATAACGGATCAGCAACCATCTCCGATTTCATAACCTCGTCAACGGACATGTTTGCGGGATATGCAGCGATTGGATTGTCCAACGCGTTCTTCTTGTTCTTGGTAACAACCCGCGCACATTGCTCCCTCGTATTCTTCGTTTCAGAGAGATACTTCTTCATCTCAAGCCCTGCAACAAAGAAGGGACTCACATTCATGCTTCGATTGTACACAGGATCAAGTCCATGACTCACAATCCCTGTGAACGAGAGCATGTCTGAAGCTTTGCTGTGAGCCTCAACTGCTACGACATCAAAAAGACCTGTCTCAACATGCATCGCACCAGTAATCAATGCGAGCAGACCGTCTCCGCCAATAGTGCAGACTGGACGTAGAATTGCGCCAAGCTGGTCAGGCACAAACTCATCAAAGATTGAGTAACCCTCCCAATAATCTTCGGCAGCTGTGATGAAGCTGCCTATATCCTTTCGAGGGTTAACGCCCGCATCTTCGTAAGCCTTGACAGCGGCTTCGAACATCTGCTCCTTGAAGGAAACGTCTGGTGTAATACTGTTAAAATGAGTATGTCCTACACCAACTATAGCCACAGTCATAAGAAAGTCCCTTCACTTACCATGGTTCTCCGAGGCAATTACCTAAAGACTCACTGAAGAAAGCCCCAGAGGAGACTCGATGGAACTTTGCCTCCTCAAAAGCATTACGGCGTATATTGCAAACTTGAGTGTCGGTTTTTAATAATTCACCGACTTTCGCTCAATCCGCATAAATCGTCCTTGATTTCAACTGATCCATGACAGCCTAGGTCTCATTTGTCTAAATTTGATAATCTAACTTGATCCTCCCTTAGAATTGCATCAAGTGTATTTGCAAGAAAATCTGCATTCTCCTTTGTGAAGACCAAAGGAGGTTTGATTGTGAGCACGTTATCGTCTTTCCCATCGGTGGTAATCAGAATTCCATAATCTTTCATTCTTTCGTAAATGTAGATAGCTTCTTCAATGGCTGGTTCACGAGCAGTTCGATTTCGAACTAGTTCGATGCCAATGAATAG
>CP070658.1:153930-156691 GCA_020355105.1 Candidatus Thorarchaeota archaeon
GTCCAAGTGTATGTGGCAATGCAGTTTGAAACAAGGTTGTAGTGTGTAAGCATTGCACCTTTTGGTAACCCTGTGGTTCCACCAGTGTACTGAAGAACTGCCAGAGTTTCTTTCGGATCTATCTCGAACTTGGGCGGATTCGGCTTTGTGTTGTTGACTAGGTTCACAAACTGTCGAGTACCTGCCAGTTCAGGCGGTTCTCTTACAGCTGAGGGAGCGTAGTCCATAACATTCGTCACTATGATATTCTTAAGTCGAGTTCTATCCTTGATGTTGTTGATCTTGTCAAGTTGTGCGTCCCATGCAATGATTGTTTCAGCGCCTGAGTCATTGAGTTGGTAGGCGAGCTCGCGTTCTGTCAGGAGAACACTGCATGCGGTCACAATTCCTCCCGCTTTCAGAATCCCGTAGAAACTGAAAAGAAACTGAGGGAAGTTTGGAAGCATCATTGCGACAACGTCACCCTGCTTTACACCAAGCTCCACAAGCACCGTCGCAAGTCTGTCTGCAGTGTCCTTGAATTCCTTGTAGGTTATTCTCCTCTTCAGAAACCAGATTGCTGGACGTCCTCCGTAGTCCCTGGCTGCGTCGTCAAGGATCTCGTACAGATTTATCTCCGGATACTCGATGTGCGCTGGCACACCTTCGTCGTAGTTCTTGAGCCATGGTTTCTCTGCATACGGGTCTTCACTCATAGTAGGTCCCGAGTGCTGTCTAGTCTCCGCCTATTAAGTCAAGTGCCTCTTGGGCAGCTTCAGATACGTAATCAAATTCGTCATGAAGTAGCCTTTCAAGGGCCGTCGTCACCACAGAACTGGTTGTGCCAATCCTTCCCAGAGCTTCGGATGCACGCCACCGAACATCAGGTTTCTTGTCATCAAGAGCTTGAAGCAACCAAGGAATAGCATCTGATGCAGCCTGGCCAAGCTTGCCTAGACCTAGAGCCGCCTCACGGCGCACAGAAACCTTGTTGTCACTCAGGGCCTTCGACAAAGCCTGAATCACATCTTCGCCACCCACTCCAATCTTGCCCAATGATCTGGCTACCTCAGTTCGTTCTGACTTCCCATCACGTTCCAGTATTCCAATTAGTGCTGGAATGGCATCCTGTGCGTCCTGCCCCATGTCTCCAATTGCCGAGATTATGAGAACCTTCATCTTGGAGTTTGAAGTTTCATATGCATCCAACAGTGTTGGTATTGCCTCTTTGCCAATGCTGCTAAGAGCATCGGCAGCCTTCCCGCGAACACGTTCCGTCCTATCGTTCAGCAGAGCTCCTATGCTGCCGATTACTCTAGGGTCGCTGACTCTCATCTCTCCCAAAGTATCGATTGCCTCTTCACGGACAACTGGATTGTCGTGGTTGAGGGCCTCCAAGAGTGCGGGGATTGCCTCATCTCCAATCTCCCCGAGTGTTTCTGTTGCCCTGTGCCGAACTCTCCAATCATCATCTTCAAGAGTATTGACGAGCGTTGGGATGGCTTCAGCAGATTCCGTGCCGATTTCCTTAATCGCTTGTGCCGCAGCAGTCCTCACAGTCCAACTCATATCCTTTAGGGCCTCGATAAGGTTTGGAATACGCTTGTGAGCACTAGGTCCCATCCTTCCAAGAGACTTGGCGGCTTCAGTCCGAATCTCTTCACTCTTGTCTCCCAAGGCTGTGACCAAGGCATCCATGGCCTCATCGGTGGACGTTTCTATTGTCCCCAAGGAGATGACCGCAGCCTTTCGAATGGATATCTCGTCATCAGTAAGCAGCTTGGAGAGACCTGGGATTGCCTTGGCGGCGGATGGTCCTATCTTGCCCAATGACCTCGCAGCTTGGCGGCATATGCTCCAGTCTTCATCTTCCAAGCGCTTCATCAATTCCGGTACAGCCTCTGATGCGCTGTCACCTAGCTCTCCAAGTGCAAGCGTCGCATTGAATCGTACTGATCGGATATCACTGGTCAGAAGTCCTGCGATTTCCCTTATGATTGATGGGTCCTTCTCAACTCTTGTCAACACCAAGTCTACCTTATCATCGCGCAGCAGCTCTTCAAGAGAAGACGACATAACATCACCACCTAGATTCCCAAGTAGACCTTCTTTATCCGCGGTTCTCGTTCAAGCTCTTCCCTTGTGCCCCGCATCTCAAACTTCCCTTCTTCTAGAACATGTATGTTGTCGGCCACTTCCATTGCCAAGACCGCGTCCTGCTCCACTAGCAGAGTCGTAGTCCCTTCAGCTTTGATTTGCTGAATGGCTTCGAAGATTCTATCCTTAATCTTGGGAGCCAAACCCAAAGAGGGTTCATCAAGCAAGAGTAGTGTCGGATTGGACATAAGTGAACGAGCGATAGCAAGCATCTGTTGCTCACCGCCGCTGAGGGTTCCTGCGCGTTGATTCGTTCGTTCGTGGAGTCGAGGGAAGATATCGAACACGAAATCGAGAAGTCCTGAGTACTTGCTTTTGTCCTTCAAAGAATATGCTCCCAGTTCGATGTTCTCCATTACTGACATATCATAGAAGAGCCTCCTACGTTCTGGACAATGCGCGATTCCCTTCCGAGCAATTTGATGGGCATCTAGTTCGTCAATCCTCTCTCCCAGGAAGTTTATCCTTCCTCTATCAATCTCCTCCAGTCCGGATATGACTCGGAGGAGCGTGGACTTACCTGCACCATTTGGCCCGATGACTGCGTCGAGAAACCCTTCCTCCACTGTTAGATTGACCTCTTCCAAAGCCTTTGCTTTGCCATAGTAATGGTAGACCTTTCTTA
>CP070658.1:156791-165465 GCA_020355105.1 Candidatus Thorarchaeota archaeon
AAGGGAGGGTCCAAGTGATCCGGTCTGACCAGAGTCGAGTTTCTTGACTGCCCGGAGAACCTTCGTGTTGAACTTGTATGCACGGCTTTCCGGAGCCCAAACACGTTCTGTTTCAGTCTTCAGCCGAGTGAGTTCCATGAACTCCTTCAATGCTGGCTCAAGGATTCGATTCCACGACGTCTTGATGTCATGAGCTCTTATCTTGCTCTTCCAGGCAGCCCGAGCACTAGAACGGGCCAGGCGTGTTGCACTGAGCGGCCGTCCAAGTGCATCAGCGTCAAGTAGATGACCACGAGCTAGTGCGGAGTCGTCTAGTCCAAAGCTCTCTTTCAAACCATCAATCCTTGTCAGCACGTGCTTTGTGCCTGCGTCTATCGAACGTTGAGCTAGTTCAGGGGTAAGCATCTGATAGGTGATGGCTGACTTCAGTATTGGAAGCCTCAGTTCCGATGGATTCCCTGTTTCAATCCAGAAATCCTCTGATGCCAGCGCCAGTGGAACATCAGGGAGAGCGGCGGTTTCCTGATCCGTCAGAGCGCCTATTGAAACCTCTCTGAAACCGGATTTGTCACGGCGGTCAACACAAATGGATTCCATTTTCTGACGCCGTTGAACACCGACGTCAAGTCGCCACAGCCGAGGAGTGTATACTCGAACCCCACTGACCATTCTCCCAGATGCCCACCTTCCTCTGAGTGTTGGGGGCAGCACTCTGCGGATAAACGATAATAGTCTTCGAACCTGAGCCTGTGACGCAATTGCCTGTATCCCGGTGGTAAGTCCTCCAATGGACCCGTAGATTGGCGGGCTCGAAGCGAAGAGCAGTGCGAATACTCTCTTGCTGGCCTCTGCCATCCCCACATTCTCAAAGAGAAGGTTTGAGAGCTGTTTCAGGCTCAAAGGCGGCTCAATGATGGAGTAGACCTCCGATGTCGACACCTCGCAGGACTCTGCGAGTAGTGCCTTCAGGAATCTCCCAGTTCGTTCCAACACACTTGAAACGACCACACTGCGTCCGACTAGCTCAACATAGGCGCAATCAGGAGGCGGTTCCATGCCAAGGGGCAACTGTACGAAGACTCCTTCCAAAAGCCACGGAGTAGGTGCAAGCAACACCAGTGATTCATCGTGTGTATGACGAGCAAAGCCACGATAGACATGCCGCTTCCCAGGTGTCGGTTCATTGAACTCCTTCAAGAAGCGCAGTTCCCACCCAGCCAGTTCCGAGCCATACTGTCTGGTGAAGACATCGCTTGCAGCGGCCACATCGCCCAGTGGGTCATTTCTTCGTTCAAGGTGGGCGAGGATAGCTTCTTTGTCCATTTGTAACACACCAGTGTTCTCGGTCATACAGAGTCATATTCTCATATTCGGACCTATCGTTCTCCTTCTCTCCGCAAAAACTCGCGATAGGCGACGGGATACTTCTCTGCAAGCTGCTCTATGGTTGGTAGACGCTCTCCATAGGGGATATACGCCTCACCAAGTTCAACACTTGCTAGCTCGTCGTCAATCACAGTTTCGAGTTCAGGATTGATCTCAAAACCAATGAAGTGCCTCCAACTGCATTTGGCGGCCACTGCAGTGGTACCGTTGCCCATGAAAGGATCCAGAACAATGTCCCCAGGTTTTGAGGAGAAGTCGATACACCTCATTACGACATCTGTTGGGAGCTTGGTGCTGTTCTTGACCTCCCTAGTTCTGTACTTGCGCTTTACAGCCCACACATCCTCAGGATAGTGCTCCACCTTATTGAAGAAGTAGTTCTGCGGGTTATTGGCAAGGAAGATGACGTGATAGTGACTAGTCACAAATCTACGCCTTGTGAAGACTCCGAACGGATAATGCCAGACTATGTGGTTCAGAGTCGTCAGACCGGCCTCACGAACCTCTCTAAGCACAGGTTCAAGGTTGGTCCAGCCCGAGAATATGAAGGCGGAACCATCCGACTTCAGAACGCGGGGTATCTCTCGAATCCAACTCTTGGTGAATTCGTCGTAGGACTCAGAAACCTCTTCGTAGCCCTCAACGACCAATGATGCATCTCTGTTGTACGCTCCACTCTTCCCATCAAAGTCTATACCGAAGGGGGGATCTGCTATGACGAGGTCTATTGAACCGTCGGGAAGCCTTCCCATTCCCTCAATGCAGTCTTCATAGTAGACACAATCAATGCCAACTTTGCTTGACGGAGGTTGGCGAGCCTCATATGATGCTTGTGCCTCTTCTATTGTCCAGTCGAATTGTGGCCTAAAGTAGAACTCGGCTAGATTCGGAACATATCTTCGACTACGTCGCCGAGCAGGGGGCGTTTCGTCCCCTTCTTCCGAGTCAATTGTCATCGGGACAGTCTAGTTCCCCTTCTAGACCATCCTCTTAAAGCATTGCCCAGTTCTCTGAAAGAGTGCGTCCTACATCAGTTCAGAGGGGTCTACACCTCGAGATATTGCTTTCTTGGTCATCCAATCCATGAGTGACTCTGGAGGCTCTACATCCTCTCGTCCCTCTCGAGGCACCAGTGTCAGTGCATTCTCCGGACACTCAATGACACATACACCGCAGCCTATGCATCTGTCTTTGTCTGCCACGCTGATATCCTCAGGAATACTCAGAACATCAAATTGGCAGCGGTCGACACAGGTACCGCAACCTGAACATAAGTCAGCATCGATGCTGATAACGAAGTCCGAGTCTACAAATGCATTTGGCTGGTCATACTCTGTCAGCGCTCGTAGCACCCCACAGCAACATGTACAACAGTTACATATGTAGGTCTGATTGCGCTGAACATTCATCGTACAATGTACAAGCCCGGCCTCTGCAGAGTCACGTAGCAGTTTCAGTGCTTCATCCTTACTGATGGGAGTTGTGAGTTCATTGTCATCAAACGCGTTCTCTTTCCTTGGAGCCAAGGATATGCACACAGTCATAGGATAGGAACAGGGCGCTCCGATCAGTCCCTTCTGTTTCTTGCAGATGCAATCTCTTACTCCCCAAGAGGCCGAGGTTTCAACAAGCTTCTCGGCCTGTTCATACGGATGAACAATGAGATCTGTACTTACTGATTTGTTCACAGGAACTATCTTGAAGATAGGAGGATTAGTGCTGAAGAGAGGAACTCCTTTACTTCTCTCGAAGTATTCCTCCATAAGCCGGGCAAACTCCTCGTCCATTCGTTCGAGCTGCTCCTCATATAGGCCAACTGCAAAGGGCATGAGCGCGTATTTCCTCGCGTTGGCAGATCGGGACATCCAGCCACTGATTTGGCCCTTTCCAACCATTGTTTCCAATAGTTCTGTTGTTTCTTCTAGGGGCAAGTCCAAGCGTGCAGTGATCTCCTCTGCGGTTTCACCGCGTAGCTTCAGTCTGCTCGCTAGTTCCGCCTCTTCGGCAGTGAATATCCACTCTAACACTCGGAGGTGGGTTCCATCCTCGATGTGAGCGAAACCGTTCGGTATGGTGTCAAGAACAGCTGCTAGTCTTACGTACGCTTCATCTGGCATAGTCAATAGCCTCTTCGCATCGCCTGCTACGAAGGGCAATTTAGAGTTATCCCTAGAGGGCTGAGTTCAGCATTGACCTTCTCAACTGTTTCCGCGCAACTCTGCCCCTTTCCTAGGAGTATATGCGCAAGACTCTGCTGGTAGGGAGGAAGGAATGTAATGTCACTTGACTTCAGGATTGCTCTATACTCCTCTCCAATCTTCTCATCCTGAAGATATTCCTCAAGCTGAGGAAGCGTGCTACCATTCTCAAGAATCATGTTTCGAATCTTCTCTAGGAAAAGGGGCTTAGGCACATTCACTGACTCGCCAAACAGGCGCCGCACATTCTTCTCAAACCAATCACGAATTCTGTCAACTCGACAGTACGGGAGAACAACGACCTCATCTCCACCATACGGCATGACTCTGACGAGGCTCCTAGTTTCGGCTGAGAAGACAAAGTCCGGTAGGTTGGTGTAGCCAACCTCAGAAATGTCGAGCCCTCTATCTTTGAGTTCTTCGTTGAGAGTTGGGAGCGTATAGGGTCTGCCTTCGTCTATGCCTTCCTCTACAACTCTTACCAGAGTTTCGAAGGCTTCCCTACTCTCCTTTGACAGCTGTGACATTTGCTCAGAAAGTGTATCAGGCAGTCGAAGAATCGTGGCGGGTAGGGCGCCTTCGCGCACAACGTAGCCCTCAGATTCGGCCCAACCTGTGAAGTCATTCCAGCTCTGAAACCCCAGATCTTTATCGCTGAAGTCTTGGTTTAGAGATTGCATCACATACTTGACGTTGCCCAGACCCGGCTTGTTTCCAGCCTCCACCACAGTCCGAATGGCCTCTTGCAGTTTGGCTCCCATAATGTGCCGCATCTCGGAGATGCTTCGGATACGTTCCTCGCATCGGCCTACGTCGGGACAGTCTAGTGAGATTCTTCTAAATGAGTGAACATCTGTATACTTCGTCGCAAGATCTGTCATCTCGGATGCTGTAATCAGAGGATTGCTGATGACCCAGAGACCAAGCCCACGGTGGCGAATGGCTCCCGCAATTAGCTTGAAGTCTCCATCTCCCGTAATCAGGACATAGCAGGTTGTCTCTGGGTAGTGAACCATGTGATCCGTGATGTAGGCGGCCATTCTGTAATCAGCGGCATTGTCTCTGTTGTCGGGGACGTGAATAACATCATATCCGAGGTTGTAGAGTTCCTCCGCCCCCTGGCGACGGTCGGTCCAGTCTGCAAATGCATAGGCCTTAACAACAGTTCCGACCTCGTGTATCGCCTTCGTCATCTCTCTGTGTGTTCTGAAATCCTCATGAACATTCTCGAAGTCCCAGAACACTGAGATGTGTGGTTTCGAATCAGACTTGGTCATCCGTCGTCCACCAGACATAGAGGGATGTGGCTGCAAACCTATAAAGACTACTGACTGTGTCTGCGAGTAGTTTCCTTCTTGACAGATGTCACAGTTATGTGAGCTCAATTCTGATTTGCGAGTGTTGTATCAGACCAAGTCCCCTATTACTCATATAGGAGGAGTGCAATAGTATCAGAGAGGACATACCTCGGTCAAAGTAGTTGAGCGGTAGACCATGGTAGATGAAGAGATGTTCATGCGCGAGAGGAAGGCTTTTCGCCTGATTGCCGAGGCGGCGCTCCACTCTAAAGGTAGTCCAGACCTCTATCATAGGGTTCTAAGTGGAATGGTTGAAACACTCGAGTTCGACATTGGGACTCTAAGGCTCTTCGATGATCAGGATGGCGTTCTACGGCTGGAGGCTTTTGTCGGGATACCTAAAGGAGAAGTCCAAGAAGCTGTGCCCCTAGATGATCCCGAGTATCTCGCAGCCCGCGTGGCACGAACCAAGACGCCTATCTTCGAATCGGACGTTAAGAAGAGCGCTGAACTGAAGTCACGAATGAAAGTGATTGAAGCTCTGGGAGTTCAGTCTCTGATTTTCTGGCCGATAGTAGGTGCGAACGATGAGCTACTAGGAGTCATGAATGTAGCCAACTGCACTGTAAGGCAGCTATCGGAGGAGGACAAGGACTTCTTTCAGACGGTTGCAGGCATGTTCGCCGCCGTCATCGAGAGACATAGGACGATGGACGCTCTCAGGGAGAGTGAAGAACGCTATCGGCGGCTGGCGGAGAGCGTTGTGGATATCATCTGGACTGTCGACATGAACCTGCAATTCACCTACGCTAGTCCTTCAATTGAAGAGGTTCTCGGATACATGCCTCAAGAGGCTATGTCCTTGCCGCTAAGTCAGATTATGACTCCAGAATCACTCAGACTAACCGAAGACACCCTCAAAGAATCGCTACGCCTAGAGGCAACTGTAGGTAAGAACGGATACGAGTCGCCACCTATGGAGATTCAGATGATCCACAAAGATGGAACACTTCTTTGGATTGAGATTTCTAGAACGTTCCTGCGAGACGATGATGATACACCGATTGGTGTCCTTGGAGTAGCAAGGGACATCACTTGGAGGAAGACTGCAGAGGAAGAGCTTGCAAGAGCCAAGGCACAGGCGGAGTTCTATAATGATCTCATGGCCCATGATTTGGCCAACATGCAACAAGGCATTCTTGTAAGTCTGGAGCTCATGCTGCGTGATTCAGAGCTATCCAAAGAGCATCGAGGACTTGCCAACAGGGCTCTGGCACAGACCAAACGAGGAGTCACATTGACTGGAAACGTCAAGAAACTCGGACGGCTCGTCGGCGGAGAGAAGGAGCTTTCAGAAACGGATTTGCACCAATCAATCATGGATGCTATCGAAATAGTTGTGGACTCTTATCCGGACAAGGAGATAAAGGTCAACACGAATCTTGTCAAGGGCAAACAGAAGGTATTGGCCGACGAGTTCTTGATCGATCTGTTCTACAATCTTCTGCACAACGCTGCCAGAATGGATCAGAGTGAATCAGTTGTAATCGATGTATCCGAATACACCACGGACGAGAAGGGCATGTTAATGCTGAAGATTGAGGATCGCGGACCTGGGATTAGCGACACCATGAAAGAGGCAATACTCTCTCGATTCGATGAGAAAGTGAAGCGGGGATTAGGGCTGGGGCTCACCCTGGTCAAACAAATCGTTGACCGATATGGGGGAAGAATCTGGATAGAAGATAGAGTAACTGGGGACCACGGCCAAGGAGCCGCCTTCGTTCTTGTTCTGCCAGCAGCTACATGAGCTATGAATCAGAAAGGCGTGATCAGTCCAGTGCATCTTTGGTCAGCCGTTACAAAGCATACCATCAAATAGCTCCTCTGATATTTCACACTCGAGGCCAGATGTATGTCCGAAGAAGCCAAGCGAGTAGTCACTCTTGAAAGAGAGGACGAACTATCACCTCGGGTAGCACTGCTATACTCAATGATGGAGAAGGCCCGAGAACGTCTGCTCAATAGGATAGAATCCCTCTCAGATGTTGACATTGACTACAGTCCTCACGGAAGGAGTATTGAAACGATAGGCACACTGCTCTTTCACATAGCAGCAGTTGAATGGTCATGGATCTTTGAGGACATTGGTGGGAAGGAAATGGACTATGAAAAATGGAAACAAGCATTCCCCCTGAGAGAAGACATTGACCAGCTAACAGGGCAGAGAGTAGAATTCTACTTCGACAGGCTCAACGAAGTACGCCAGGAAGTCCTTGAGTGGTTGAAGGGTATCGATGATGAAGAACTTGACAGACTCATTGACCTAGGGCATGCGGAAGTCAGCATAGAATGGGTTCTGTTTCATCTCATAGAACACGAAGCGATGCACATAGGCCAGATTTCGGTTCTATCGCGGATGTATGACATGACCAGAGTCCAAGCAACTGACTAATCTCTATGAAAAGGGCCTGGTAGTATGCCGTCTGTTATTCAGGTTTAGAATGTGAACGCAATTCACTCTATCATAGTCGAAGGCTCTAGAATAGCTTCTTCAAGTGAATCAGGATCGATCCTTACAAAGGGGTCTCTGAGCCAACTCACCAACCCCCAAAGCGATGGTGTGAGTGTGACTGCCATTAGAATCAAAGAAAACGTGATGACTGATGCGGCATCTATGCCTACTGTCCCAAACGTGAGAAGAAGAGCTCCCTCTCTAACTCCGACACCTTGAATGGATATTGGCAAGGAAGCCAGCATCGCCGCGATTGTGACTGCCATGGCTACCAGAATCCAAGGAAGCTCGATACCGAGTGCACTTGCGAGGAGAAAGCCCTGTAGTGTGTAAAGCAGCCATGCACCACCAGCAAACAGAATCGCCGTCGTAACTGGTTTCCAACCAGTGGCACGTAGGGAGGTCCCAATCCCAGCACTCAACCCCCCCGATATTCCTTTCTCCTTAATTCGCCTGATTCTTGCTCTCATCAACCAAGGTGTGAGGATGAACTTGATTATCCTATAGGTTGCATAGAAAGCCGTAACCAAGATTGCACCAGCGACAATCACAGCCGATGCAACAAGATAGTCTACATCTAGCAACAGGATCAGGGCAACCGCAGCAATCGTATATGGCACAACCGATGCAGCAATCGCGTCCAAGAATATGCTCATCAGGGAACGATCCGTTGTGTTGCCACGACACTTGAGATACGGAACCCTGACAAGGTCTCCTAGCGCCCCCGGCATTGTGAAGCTAGTCATCTGAGCAATACACAGTCCGTCGACAGCTTCCCAAATCTTCAGTCGCAATCCAAGACTTCTCGCAAGTACATACCAGCGAGCACCTTTCAGAAAGACTATCGGTATGGCCAATAGCACTGCAAGTAGAATAGTGGATGGGTTGAGACTTGTGGCTAGATTGGCAACTAGCCCTAGATCGACATTAGACAATAATACAGCGAAAATCAGGATGCCGATGAAACGTATTGCATGACGCATCAAGACTTCTCGCTTCATTGAATCACTTCGCTTCCGATATAGCTCGAGTTGTACCTCCAGCCGATAGCTCAGATATGGACCCTTCAATACTAGTGGCGTGAACGAGTCAGCTCAGACCTCTCATAGGTTCTATTGCGACGCTTAGCATCAAACCTTGATAATCAAATCTCATCTCTATTCGGGCCGGAACTTTGTACAGTTCTAGGTCCTGTAGCTAATCCTGCTGCTATCACGAATCGTCTAACGCAACCTATACCTTAGCTCCTTGGCTGGCTAGCATCCTGACTATAATTC
>CP070658.1:165565-174008 GCA_020355105.1 Candidatus Thorarchaeota archaeon
CGCAAGCTCTGTGAAGTCTGCGGTGTCCCATTTGTTCATCCGGATCATCCGTATAACAGATGGACAACGACTGGCTATCATCGGAGATTCTCCAAGCATTTCTATCAAACCTATGCTTGGTTGAGGGGTGAGGAGGTCTTCACGTATTGGCCAGACTCGTTCATACTCACCAATTACCGTCTGTACGCCTTTGATGACAAGAAAGACAAGCTCTACATGTTCCCACTCTACATGGTTGAAACATTCGAGGCAAGGAAGAACCGTCTGAAGATAAAGGCCACAACTGGGAACTTCGAGGTCAGGGGAAGGGTCCCTCGCCAGGATCACTTGATACAGATGTGGCAGGCACGAGCATGGGATGTTCTTCCCAAGGAGAATCTGGACTGGCTGGCCAGAAGCTACAGTTACATCAATCCTAGGCATCCTCTATCCCAGTACACCTACAGTGATACTTCAACTGTCGCAACTCAGGTCGCTCAAGAAACCCGAGAAGAGATGCAGGTTACGTCAGCGGAAGCTACTGTAGGCACCGTCTATGTGAAGCCAGTCATCAAGAACAGATGTGAACATTGCAATGCACCCATGAGCTGGGAAACCATCGATTGGGTTGGGCCAGACCAATATGCCTGTCCCAGCTGCAACAACGCTCATCGCGTAGACTATGAGCGCTTTGCTCCAACCTAGCAGACTCACGATTCGACCCGATACATATAACATCCATCAAAGATGGGCGCCGGGCCTTGGAGAAACAGCAATCCCTTATTAGTCAGCCAAAGAATGATGGTCTGAGTTTCACGACAACTCAAGGAGGAAAAGTCATGACTGAAATACCAATGCCGGAAGGCCCAGTTGGCGCACCTTCAGATAGGCCCTTTGGAGTAACAATCCTGGCACTTCTTCAGATACTGTCTGGATTGGTGTGGCTGGTACTGGGAGCCACGGCTGTGCTTGCCGCAGGTTTGGTTGGCTTCCTTGGCATCATCCTGCTCCTAGCTGGCGCAGTATTGCTCATCGTTGGCATCATAGGCCTGATTATTGGCTTTGGACTGTGGGGCATGAGGTCTTGGGCCTGGATATGGGCCATCATTGTCAACTTCATAAGCCTCATCATTGGCCTTACCAACCCCGCTCAGAATGTTTTGGGCATAATCATCAGCCTCATAATCATAATCTACTTGATGACACCAGACATCAGGAGCAGATTCCGGTAGAACACAACGGTCCGGGCACTTGTTGCCCGGCATGTTCTCTTTTTCGAATTATGAATAGCTACTAGTCCACTCTAGGCCCAAACGTTTGATGGTCTTCTTCGTAGGAAGACCTGTTTCCAGGTCCCATCCACGTAACCTGTAGTAATCATCAAGCATAGGCTCCAGATTGACTACTTGGCCTTTGCCGGGTCCCTCAGGCATTGGTTCCTTCGTGAATCTATCTGGAAGATTGTCATCCTTGCGGCTTATGCCCTCACGCGCGTTGAACAGGCGTTTCAGGTTCACTTGGCGTTCTGCAATCTTGATCAGATTGTCAACGCTTCCAAACTCCTTCACCCCTGTGGCCAGAGGGAGCATCTTAGCGAAATCATGTATCCAGAAGATGGGAGGCCAAGATACAGAGTACCAGCAGACAATCAGAGTGTCCCGGATACAGTAGGTGTTCTCAGACTCAAACACTGCAGTGGCCTTATACTTCTCAGTGTATGGATCAACAATCTCAGGGAGTTTGTCCTTGCCCCAGCGTTCAGCGGCCACGTCTTCATATCCGAGTTGATCAACAACAACAAGGCTGCGCAGATGGTCTGCTCCACGAGCTCCGGTTGCGTGACCCAACCCGATGCTGCGGTGAGTGCGACCATCCTGTCCGGAAACCTCCATTCCCTTGACATGGATTGCATACTTCTCTGCGCCCCTTCCAATCTTCTGTGCCGCCCTAGCACTGCCCTCGGCTAAAAGGTTTCCAAACCCTTCTCTCCTAGCAATCATCTCCAATAAACGAATGGTGATTTCACTGTCGCCCCACTCAAGACGAAGCCCTCCCGTGTCATTCTCATCAATGACACCGTTCTCAAAAGCCTCCATGGCGAATCCGATTGTTGCTCCGGCAGAGATGATATCCATTCCGTACCTGTTGCAAATCTGATTGGCCTTCAATGTCGTTGGATAGTCGTCGATGCCGAGTGACCTACCAAATGCCATCAACCCCTCATATTCGGGACCTTCCTCAAGTGTTCCAGCAAAGGGTCCCTCTCTAACGTAATTCACCTTCTTGCATCCGAGACTACACCCAAAGCACGCTCGATCGGATATGGTGTAGCGTGGACGGATGTAGTCACCAGCGAGGTTCTCCCATCCAGAGAAGACGCCAGTACGGTGGTTGTACGTTGGCAGTTCTCCAATTTCCTGCTTAACAGCAGTAAGTATCCACGTCCCCCACTTTCCCATCTCCTGTGCTTGAGGATTCTCGCCCACCCTGCGATGGGCGTCCTTCGCCAGCTCCGTGAATCCTTCATGGTCATAGACCTCTACAGCGCCATGACCTCGAATCGCGACTGCTTTCACGTTCTTCGAACCAAGAACAGCACCCATCCCCGTTCTTCCCACCGCCCGGGCATTGTTGACCATGACGGCAGAAAACCGGACCTTCTTCTCGCCAGAGGGCCCAATCGCCGCGACTTGCACCTCCGGGTCATTGTGCCTCTTGGTTATTGCAGCACTTACTTCGTTGGTTTTCATCCCCCACAGTTCGCTAGCATCTACAAGTTGAACATCGTCATTCTCGATTGAAACATACACTGGTGTTTCTGAGGCTCCCTCAACGACTAGCATATCATATCCAGCATACTTCAACTCTGGTCCCAAGAATCCGCCAACGTGCGACTCGCCCCAGATTCCTGTCAGAGCAGCCTTCGACACGAATACGGTCCTACCAGACATTGGCCACAGCGTTCCTGTTATTGGTCCCGTGGCGACTAGCAGCTTGTTGTCAGGACTAAGTGCGTCAGTACGCCCCGGAACCTCCTCATAGAGCAGGCGCGCTGCAAATCCATCACCTCCGATGTAGTCCCGGATCCAGTCTTCTGGTAGTTTGTCTACCTTGAAGTCGCCCTCATTCAATCGGACTCGGAGAATACGTCCTGTGTAGCCGCCATACTTCATGTCAGCTCTCTCCGCCAGATTCCTGTGCCTCCGCTAGTCTGCGGATCTCCTTCAGGTAGCTCGTTACCTTTCCATGACGGTCTACGATTTCTGAAACATGTGATGGTCCATACTTGATGGCTCCAGTAGGGCAGATTCTGGCACACTCGGGGTCGCCGCCGCAATGGTCGCATTTGAGAATCTTCATGCGTTCGGTATCTAGCAGAATCACCCCATTCACGCAAGCTCCGGCACAACTCTTGCAGAGAATACATTTGTCCGGATCGAGATAGGTCATCTTTGAAACCGGGTCTCTCCGAATGGCATAAACAGGACAGACGTCAACACATGGTGCAGTTTCGCAGGGACCACACACGTTGGGGATGTCAACCCCCAGGTCGTCGTACTTGACTATCTTCAGCCTTGCGAGGCTTGGTTGAAACTTGCCTTCTTGCTTTGCCGAGCATGCAAGTTCACAGATTCTGCAACCAGTGCATTTGGTGAAGTCGACGGTAAGTTGTGATGTCAAGAGGCCCAACTCGCGGAAGTGTCAGTACATGCGGAACGGAAAAAGGTTACTGATTCCTGTGATTGGGGTTCTAGCTGACTTCCACTACCCAATTGTACTTGTCCTCTCGCTCTCCGCTCTGGACTCCGATGAGTTCATCGTACAGCCTCTGGGTCAGAGGCCCAGTATTGCCATCACCTACTGTGTAGGTGACTCCTTTGTAGTACAGTGATCCAACAGGTGCGATTATTGCGGCCGTTCCACACCCCAAGATCTCCTCTACTCTTCCTGTTCCGAGTCCCTCGATTACCTCATCAATGGAGATTTCTCGCTCATTCACGCGCAAACCCCAATCTCGAAGAATGTGAAGCACTGACTCACGCGTAATCCCCGGAAGAATGGTTCCTGAGAGCGGAGGTGTTGCCACTTCATCATCAAACTTCACGGCGATGTTCATTGTGCCCACTTCCTCTAAGTATCTTCTCTCATGGGCATCCAACCAGAGTACCTGTGTACATCCTGCCTCAGCCGCCTCTTTTCCAGCGAGCAGGCCTGCGGCGTAGTTGCCCATTGTCTTTGCCGCGCCAACGCCTCCTTCGGCCGCTCTAACGTGTTTGTCCGCAACCATAATCTTGACAGGTCCGAACCCAGTCGGGAAGTATGGGCCCACAGGACTGAGTATGACATAGTAGAGATACTCATTTGCTGCCTTCACGCCGAGCTTCGGTTCGGTTCCGATGAGCGTGGGACGAATATAGAGAGAGCTTCCAGGAACCTGTGGAACCCAATCACGCTCAATTCTGACTAGTTTCAACAGGGAATCGAGAGCAAAACCCGGATCGAGTGTGGGCATAACCATTCTGGCAGCGGATTTGTTCAGACGTTCGATGTTCTTCTCAGGCCTAAAGAGGAGTACTCTGTCGCCTCTTCTATATGCCTTCAGCCCCTCAAAGATACCCTGACAATAGTGAAGCACCAGCGCTGCTGGGTCAATGGAAAGCGGCCCATAAGGCACCACTCTTGGATCCAACCAATTGCCGTTCCTGTAGTCCATCATGAACATGTGGTCAGTGAACACTGTTCCAAATGAAAGCTTGAGAACATCGGTAGGCTTCTGTTTACGGGACTTCTCAGGAAGGAGACTAGACTGAATCTTCATCTCCGCTCACAACCGTGGAACGCGATATGCGTTCCTCCTCTTAAGCTGATAGGTCAGAGCTTCAGTTCTATGAATAGTTTATTAGCGAATCGCCTGATTCTCCAATGGGTGCGTCCGATGGCCGAGGAAGAGAAGGAAGAGAAAGAACCCAAGAAGACTAAGAAACGTATGAAGAAAGACGACTACACAGAACTTGAGTTTGAACTTGGAGAGCTTGAGTTTGAGGCAAAGGTAAGAGCCAAAGTCGTTGAACGGATGTTCTACCAGCTTCTTGAGAAGCTGGAAACTGGGAAACTGAAGGCCATTTCCTCTGCAGTGAAAGAGCTAGAGGAGGCCGTTGATGAAGCTGAAGCCGAGGAGGAGGAAGAGGAAGAAGAGGAGGAAGAGGAGGAGGAAGTGAAGGAGGAACCTTCTCTACCCGAAACCGAGCTAGAACTCTCTGAGGATGAGCCTCTTGAACCTCCACCGACTTGGGACTATCTGGACACAGAGACTCCCCCCGAAAGCGAACCTGAACGTGAGGCTAGGGAGTCAGATTAGTAATTCCGCGAAACCATCACACATCACAGGTTAGAAAACACCTTAAGGTGAGAGTGAAATGGGCGATTCACCTGGAGATTTCGTCGATGAGCCATCATGAGGGTAGTCCAAGGGACGAGTACTATCTTGACCCGAAGGAAGTCTTGTCGCAGTATAGCGTTGAATGGGTTTCGCTGAGGAAGTCCTATGAGGAACTGAAGGAGCAGCTTGATCAGGTCAAGGTGGAATTGACGGAGATTGACCAGAAACTAGAGAGTGGGAAAATCAAAGAACACGAACACATGGCTCAGTATCACGAAAAATGGAAGATTTCAACTCAGATGGTACAAGTGAAAAGAGAAGTTGAGGGAAGGCTTTACGAGATTCAGAGAGAGATTCGTGCGGCCAACAGACAGCTAAGACAGCAAGAAGAGGAGAGACTCAGGCGAGAAAGACTCGAACAAGAGAAAAGCAATGCGATGATTGAGTGGATGTCGCTGAAACAAGGGTTCGAACTGGTTGATCAGAAACGCAGGGAGATTGGCGCCGAGATGGATAGACTTGAGCTTCAGAGACGCGAAGGGAGAATCTCTGATGAGGAGTTTCGAAATGTGCGTGTAGGCCAGATTGGTCAGTTGGCTGAGTTGGCGGTTGTGGAATCTGATGTCAAACGTAGGTTGGCCGAGCTGCTTGAGATAATCAGGAAATGAATTGGCATGGCAGTTGAGAAGGGCGAGTTTGACGTAATAGTAGTAGGTGGCGGTCCTGCGGGGCTCTCAGCTGGAATGATTTCATCCAACAAAGGGCTGAGAACTGCCATCTTCGAGGGTGGTGCTTGGGGAGGGCTATTAGCGACGATATACCCATACAAGACGGTCTACAACTACCCAGGCGTCCCAAAGATTCTAGCCTCACATCTTGTGGCCGAATGGGTTCGACAGGCTGCAGACCAAGGGGCATACCTTGTACCTGAAAGAGTGACAAGCATAGCTTCCGACAAGAGAGTAGTGACGACTGAGGGAGAGTACAGAGCCAAGGTCGCTATCATTGCAACGGGGATGAAGCCTAATACACTTGGAATCCCCGGAGAAGACAAATTCTCTCGAAAGAATCGTGGGGTATTTCCCTATGTTACTGAGCCAGCCTTGTTTCGCGACAAGAGGGTTCTTGTGGTGGGTGGAGGTGACACCGCACTAGATGCAGTTTTGGATGCCCATGAGGTCACCGACCACATCTGGCTTGCACACAGAAAGGACGCTTTTAGAGCTGCAGAAACGACTGTGAATGCGGTTCTGAATGAGTCAACCGCAGAAGTGCTGTACAATACGGAACTGGTAGAGATACTTGGAGATATCGAAGTGTCCCAAGCCAGACTGCGCAACAACAAGACCGACAAGACTTCGACTCTTGAAGTGGACATTGTGGTCATAGCAGTAGGACTTGTTCCTAACACGGAGGTCTTCTCTGAACTGGGACTGGAGATGAATGGTAAGTTCATCAAAGTGGATGGCGATATGAGAACTAACGTTGAGGGAATCTTCGCTGCGGGAGATATTGTATCAGTATATCAGCTTGCAACGGTGGCCGCAGCGCAAGGAGCACTGGCTGCTCACAATGCCTACAAATACATCCGAAAACCGTACTGGAAATGAATTTAATCCGATACTCCTCGGTTTCAGTTTCGCACCGCAAATGGAGAAGTTTCGAGCGGTATTTGTGACCCGGGCTCTGGCACCCCTTGGCAGAACTAAGAAAAGCGGAGAGGCAGAAACTGGGAGAGTTTCTGCCACGTTCATCCTACGAATAATGGCCCTGAGCTATCATTGCATCGGCTACCTTCAGGAAGCCCGCAATGTTGGCTCCAAGAACATAGTTGCCCCTGTCACCAAATTTCTCAGAAGTCTTGTATGCGTTCTCGTGGATGGCCGTCATGATTCCGTGAAGCTTCTTGTCGACTTCCTCGCGTGTCCAGAAGAAGCGCTGGCTGTTCTGCGCCATCTCAAGCCCTGAAACAGAAACACCTCCTGCATTGGCGGCTTTTCCGGGACCGTAGAGTGTCTTGGCTTTCTGGAATATCTCGATTGCCTCAGGCACACAGGGCATATTGGCACCCTCACCGACGGCTTGGACTCCATTGTCAACAAGCGTCTTGGCTTCCTTGGCGTCAACCTCATTCTGAGTTGCGCTTGGTAAGGCTATGTCACATTCGAGCTCCCACGGGCTTCCCTTGTCCGAATAGTCTACATTGAACTTCTCGGCATACTCCTTGATACGTCCTCTACGTACGTTCTTCAATTCCATGACCCAAGCAAGCTTCTCGCGATCAATGCCATCGGGATCATGAATCCATCCGCTTGAGTCACTAAGAGCAATCACCTTTGCACCAAGGTCAATGCACTTCTCTGTGGCAAATTGTGCGACATTTCCTGATCCAGAAACCACAGCAGTCTTGCCCTTTAGACTCTCGCCTTTGGTCTTCAACATCTCCTCAACGAAGTAGACGCAGCCATATCCTGTTGCCTCTGGACGAATCAGAGAACCTCCATAGGTTGGCCCCTTGCCAGTAAGAACACAGGTTCCATGAACACCCGTGGCCTTCCGGAATGCACCGTAAAGATATCCAATCTCACGAGCACCTACGCCTATGTCTCCTGCGGGCACATCTATGAACTGTCCAATGTGTCGGTAAAGCTCAAGCATGAAGCTTGTGCAGAAGCTCTCCACCTCGGCATCGGTCTTCCCCTTCGGATTAAAGTCCGCTCCGCCCTTGCCACCGCCCATGGGCAGAGTAGTCAGGCTATTCTTGAAGACCTGCTCGAAACCCAGGAACTTCAAGACGCCCTGGGTCACGGTGGGATGGAATCTGAGTCCACCCTTGTATGGCCCGATAGCTGAGTTGAATTGAACCCTCAAGCCTCTGTTCACCTGAACGTTCCCATCTTTGTCTTTCCATGGTACACGGAATTGGATGATTCTCTCGGGCTCCACAATCCGCTCAAGAATAGAATGCTCCTTGTACTGAGGGTACTTCTTTATTGCGGGCTCAAGAGATTCCAAGACCTCGAGAACGGCCTGATGAAAGACCTTCTGATGAGGGTCCTTCTCAATGACCTTATTATATACAGA
>CP070658.1:174108-179850 GCA_020355105.1 Candidatus Thorarchaeota archaeon
GAGCTATCTCCCATCTCTTCATTTTCGACCAGTGATATACCAGCTGAGTCTGACTATGAGTCTGTCCTATGCAATCGTAATGATAATCCTGTGATTCTGATGATCTGATGAATGATAAGTGTCCGAAGACATTCGCGACGGCTTCTCGGTGACTTGGTAAGATTGGAGTCAGCGAACCCGTGGCTCTTATGATATGATTATTTGATAATTGTAAAGTGCACCTGAATCCTGTTCAGTGCTGCCTTACAAGCTCTGTCTGCGAGTGGTCCGTATTTGAACATGTCGCTAGCGCCGTCTGCACACTGATGGGACCCTCTTGCTGAAGCCGCGCGATTATCCTTAGGCGCCAATTGATAAGGCTAATAACGATTGATTCGGATATTGTACCGTTCAGGAGAAAACGCCCGTCCACGAGGGCGCACTGAGGTTCTGCCTGTGATGTGTTGCGCAAGGGACGGTCGACAGCCTGGACTGTTGCTTGTCAAAGACCAATAGGACGAGCCACAACGGACTCACAAGATGGGGACGATGTCCTTAGATGAACCGTGGGTCACCCAGGTCTCGTACATTGACAGGCAGGTCGATGCCAACAATGCCCATCACGAGACAACTCAGCAGAGCCGGATGCATTTCCGATGCTGTGAAGCTGGGAGTTAGTGGTATGGGGCACAGGCATCGGCCACTATCTCATTTCTGTCGATTTGTCGAACTGCTTCTAGGCTGTGGACGAGTCTAGCTCAAGTCTCTTCAGACTCACGAAGACGAGGCAGTAGCCTTCCAGTCTGCTTCTGGTACTCACGATACTCATCACCAAACTCGTCTATCATCATCTGTTCTTCTCTTGGAATTCTCTTGTAGTTCACCCAGATTGAGAAGGCGAAGAAGACCAAGACGAGGAGATCGGACGAGATTAGAATCAATCCCATCGTGTAGATGAAGATGCCGAGATACATGGGATGTCTTACTCTCTTGTAGGGTCCACTAGTGACTAACTTGTGATTCCCCTTCAATTCCAGCGCAATTGACCACTGCGTATCAAGGTGCCTGTGGACCCAGACCAAGTAGAAGAGAGGGACAATTCCAAACACGATTCCTAGCCATTGAGCCCATTCACCGAGAGGAAGGTGAGTCCATGTCCACCAAGGCGGTGCCAAGAGATAGAGAACAAGCCCTATTCCACCTATCGCAGTCACCACAGCGGTAAGAATCATGAACGATCTACCCTCCTCCTCCATCGCTGTATTCAGCTTCTCCTTGATTCCTACGAGACTATCGTGAGTCTTTGTCTTTCGACCATAATACCCTCTGACAATTCCCAAACAGACCCAAAGAAGAACGAATGCAATCCGAAAGAAGAAACTCATCTCCATTGTCATCAACTACTGCGATGCCAAGACCACACGCGGGAACGGTCGGGACAATTCTTAGATGCGTCTAACTTTCATAAGTCTTCTCAAGTGCGCTTTCAACAGATTGGTCTAGAATTTCAGCTCTATGCTCTCTCCCGGCTTCATAATCTCTACTTTCACATCTTTCACGGCTTGACTGACTTTGTTTCTGAAATCTTCAGTATCTGCTTTGATTACCGGAAAGGTATCATAATGCATAGGAATCACAACCTTCGGATTCACTAGTTTCGTTGCCATGGCCGCTTGATGCTCATCCATTACGTAGTATGAACCAATGCAGCTTAGAAACAAGTCAATTCCATACATTTCTCCGAAGAGTCGCATATCAGAGAAGACCCCTGTGTCCCCAGGATGGTATACAGTCCCACAAGGGAACTTGGCTATGAAGCCAGTAGGAGCACCTTTCCCGCATGAGTGGAATGCATGGACCAGTGTTACATTGATGTCACCGATCTCGACACTTCCACCAATGTTTAGCGTGTGTACGTTTTCTACTCCATCACCCTTCGCTTGAATCCCAAGCTCGTTGATTGCAACGAAGTATGCGCCGGTCTTCTTACAGATTTCAATGGCCTCTGCATATCCATGATCTCCGTGGTCGTGTGTTACCAATACTATGTCTGCCTTCTCCACATCGTCAACCTTCATCGGTGATGTGGGACCAGTAAGCCATGGATCTATGTAGACAACGTTCTCTCTACACTCAATCTTGAACGATGCATGACCTAGATACGTTACTTTCATCATTGTCCTCCTCCGGTGATTCTAGTTCTGGGAGTTTGACCCGACTTCGCCTTCCTGACTTATATTAGTCACTCAGCCGGTCAAAGCTCAGGTATAGAACTCCTTAAGATTACATCATACAGCGGGATTGCTGAGGTTGTCATTGTGTCCTCTCCCCACCCTGACTTCATCAAAGCTGGTCGACTCGCGGCTCGAGTATTGAAAGAAACGGCCCAACAGGTGACGCCAGGAATGAAGGTACTCGAGGTCTGCACCTTTGCCGAGAAGAAGACTCTCGAGTATGGAGGAGGCATAGCATTTCCGCTAAATGTGTCAATCAATGAGGAGGCCGCGCACTATACGAGCCCCCACGGCGATAAGAGAACATTCCCAGACAAAGGCTTGGTAAAGGTGGATGTAGGGACGCATGTAAACGGGCATATAGCCGATACAGCTGTGACAATCGATCTGGATGGTTCCTATGAGAAATTCATTGCAGCGGCACAAGCCGGACTAGATGCCGCAATCGAAGTGGTCAGGCCGGGGATACCTGTGGGAGAGGTGGGAGCAGCAATAGAACAGGCTATCAAGAAGCACGGGCTAAGACCAATTCATCAGTTGTCTGGCCATCAGATGAAACCGTGGAATCTGCATGCTGGGAACAACGTGCCGAATGTTCGTACCCGAAGAAGCCCAAAGATGAGATTAGGTGAAACATATGCAGTAGAACCATTCGCTACTGATGGAAATGGTACCATCAAGTCAGGTTCCAATTCCTACATCTTCTCAAACGTGATTTCTAATAGGAGTAAGTTGGATAGTCTGACAAATCAAGTTCGGAAGGCTGCTCGTCAGAAGTTCGGCACCTTGCCATGGGCCTCAAGATGGCTAGACAGCTCCAAGGTCGACGTACCCAATGCTGTCAGAACGCTTCTCAGAGCTGGAGCAATCAAGGCCTATCCTGTTCTCATTGAAGGCAAGGACGGCATGGTATCCCAGTTCGAACATAGTTTCTTTGTTGCTGAGGATGGCCCCATTGTGACTACTCTAAGCCAATGAGTAGTCTTGATAGTACGTTGGATGTGTCTATCCTTACTCATTGGACCACCTTAAACCGCATACTTCTGTTCAGGTTCTTCTCTCACCATATAGACACCATGCACGGTCATAGTGCCCTGACACTTGGGACATGGGACTTCGACAGGCTTGAGAATGTAGTCTCCTTTCTTGAAGTCCCTAATCTCCTTGAACGTACACTCGGGATTATCGCATCTAATCTCCGTCACAGTCGGCGGCGGAGGCTTCCTTTCTTGCACAGTCCTGCCTGCATTGAACAATGAGAAGCCTATAGACATCACGATTAGTCCAACGAAGTAGACTAGGAAATCTATCTCAGGATTTGATATTCCATAGAACAGGATTACAGCTCCGGCACCTGCAGTTACTGCCCCGATTATCTTGGTCATTATGCTCATGTTCAACACCCTATAGTCCTATGCCAATCGTATTGCCAATTCCAGCAAGGATGACTCTGTCACCCGGTTTGGTTCTCTTCATAATCGACGCTTTAATCCTCTCAATCACATGTGGGACTGAATCGAGAATCTTCTTGTCCATCACTCCGACCGCAGCCGCTTCATCTTCCTTGATTACGATGGCCTCGATACCAATCTCATTGTCAGTCGCAGTCTGCTCAATAGCATACTTTTCCGGTCCAGGATCGCCAATGGCCGCACCTGTCCCTTCGGAAACCCGGCCCATATCCTCTCCTTCGAGCTTCAGCGCTGCATCCACTGTGATTATTCGCGCAATCTTACCCTTGTTCTCGTCGACAATCTTCTTGACTGCGAAACCGGGCTTGCCTACGGTACCTCCTGGTCCAGTAGCACGAAGGGCATAGACTGTTCGCCCTTCAACCTCTATGGGATAATAGCCCACCTCTCTGGACACCTCATGAACATAGGTTTCCGGAGTGCCTCCGTACTCTCTTGCGAACTTCGTCACGACAAGCGGACCGATACCGTCACCAATCGGCTTTCCTTCAGAGAAAGCATCGACAGCATCGAAGTATGCCTTCGCAAGTCGCATGATATCGGGCATCTGCATGTGAATCTGCATGATTATGATTTGACTGCCAGTCTTCTTTCCCAAAATGAAGAAGTGCCGTACAACTCTATAGATCAGGTCAAGGACCTGTGACACTTCCAGAGTGTTCTCCAACGTCTGCTGCTGTGCAGATGTAGCATCAGGAGCCAATTCGGCCACGAACTCCTGGAACCGATCTCTTCGCTCGTCGAGAAGGTGATCAAGCCGTCTTAGAACACCTGCAGGGTCCAAGTCTACAGGCATGATTGTGAAGTAGTCCAGCCAGCGGTCCAGCTCGCGTGTGACATCTTCTTCGCTTCTACCATATGCCTTGAAGGTCTTGATTGAGGCCTCCTTCGCATCGTTTCTCATCCTCTTTATCTCTAGGAGACCTGCTTCAATCTGTTTCAACCATTGCCATATTTGGAGCCTGGCACCATACAACATGTATCCTATGAAGAATACAACCCAAACTATGTTTAGAATCCAGGCGAAATCGCCTTCTTGACCGAACTGCAATCTACATCACTCTGTTTCTCATGTCGGTTATCCTTTAACCATTGCTATCTCAACATATTCCCGATGTCGCTGTTGGAGAACACTTCTGAGAGCCAGCATGGCAGAAGGAGAATGTGGCAGCTTGCAGGCCTGTCACGCGCTCGCGCAGCGCACATCTCCTGCAACGGAGCTAGTCTTGACTTCCGAGAGCGGAACGGGATCGGGTAGACACTAGCCCCTATGGCCGCCATCGAGTCCCGAGTTTGTTCCTGTTAGGTTTTAAACATTACCTTATGGCTAGCCTTCCCGAATCCGTTAAGATACGGGAGCTATGGGCGGCCTCCAGTGAATCCGATGATGTAGCCACATCTTCGACAGACGTAGGCATAGTGTGTGTAGAGAACACCTCTGAATTTCAAATCCGCAATGTCTGCGCTAGTCAAGAAATTGTCACATTTGGGGCATTTTCCAATATCCAACGTAATATTCCCTTGATTTTGTGCGGTTTTTCTCCTGTTAGTTAATATAGTCTGTGACCGACGCGACCCTTCTTCCATGACCTTCTGATGACCAGACTCCATTTCTCCGACGAAAAGTTCTTAACCCGTGTCAGTGTCCTCGCCTTCGATTTCGGGGCGGTGGCCTAGTCCGGCATGGCGACGGGCTCCAGATCTAGGCTCGTTTCGAGCCAGAACAGCGGGGTCATGAATCTGACCGTCGCCGAAGACACTCGTCGATCGTGGGTTCAAATCCCACTCGCCCCACCACTTCCACCTCTACACATGCATTTGTTTTGACAACCATTAAGTAGGTCCAGCAGACTTCTGTTGCGCGCTAGTCATGAACGAAGTCGATCCCAGAAGCATGGGCCTGCAGGGTACTGCGGGAGTTGATGAGGCAGGACGCGGCCCCATGATTGGTCCACTGGTAGTATGTGGTGTTCTGCTTGACGATGATGTACTTCCTAGCCTGGTGAAGCTCAGCGTCCGGGATTCGAAGGTTCTGACTCCAAAACGGCGAAAGGAGC
>CP070658.1:179950-182646 GCA_020355105.1 Candidatus Thorarchaeota archaeon
ACCTGTACAGTATTCAACGACAACGATGAGTCCGTTTCAGATACGGTACTCGTTGGCGTGATTTGGGACGAGTCAGCACCTATCATAGAACAACCTGCAGACATCGAGTATGAAGAGGGTAGCTTTGGACATGTAATCCTGTGGAACATAACCGAAAGCAATCCTGACTACTACAACATAACACGTACTTCCAGCGATCCTGCTAGCAACAACACTGTGATTGAGGAAGGAAACTGGCTCCTCGCAGACATCTCGATTAGCGTCGACGACCTCAACGCGACTCATTGGTACCTATACCACTTGTTCGTGAACGACACATTTGGGCGCAACGCTACAAGCTCTGTGAACGTTACCGTCGTCCCTGACCTGACTGACCCAGTTGCCACAGGACATGGAAACCTGTCCTTCGAGTTTGGCGAGGCTGACCATGAGATATCGTGGTACGTCTATGACAGCAATCCTCAGAACTACACTGTCAATGTCACTATCATCGATGAAGACACAGGCTATGGAAACTCATCAGACCCACTGATGCATAGTCCACAGGATGTTGTAGTAACAAGTTGGGCTCTGACTGACCCTGAGGGCGACAATGTAACATACTCACTGGACAACGTCTTTCTTGGCAACTACACATTCAAGATAACCCTGTTCGACGAGTTTGGCCGTAACGCAACACATTCACTGAACGTGAGCATCTATAAGGACATCCGCGCGCCAACGATAGATTCTCCTGCTTCATTCTCATACGAGGAAGGCCATACAGGCTATTCGCTTGAATGGTCTGCTGAAGATAACAATCCACTTTCTCACAACCTGACTAGGAATGGAGAACTACTCCTCGAGGGGATCTGGAGAGGCGAGAATATCAGCATTGGAGTGGATGGTCTCTCAGTAGGAGTATATCAGTACGAAGTCACTTTCACGGACTTCTTCAATCAGTCATCCTCAGCTATTGTCACTGTGACAGTGCTTGCAGACGCTGTGGCCCCAATTGTCGACCATGTCCAGATGATTCAAGCGTATTCTACACTTTCGCAGAACAACATCAGTGTCCAGGCCTACGCATGGGACCTCAATGGGATTGTGAATATCAAGGTTGAGTGGTACACTACCAACGAATCTTCAATCGAGGAAATGGACCTCACTCTGTTTGGCAATGATCTCTACGAGGCACACCTCGGGAGGTTCCAACACGCCGATGTCATACACTATAGGGTGACTGCAAAGGACAATTCTTCGGTCCAGAACGAGTTCTCCATTGATTGGAGAGAGTTCGAAGTCACGCCTCTTACTGACGAAGGATTGCCTCTACCCTTGACTGTTATCATAGCAGTCTTTGGCGGGCTCTCA
The DNA here is from genome assembly GCA_020355105.1 of Candidatus Thorarchaeota archaeon. GTDB lineage: Archaea > Asgardarchaeota > Thorarchaeia > Thorarchaeales > Thorarchaeaceae > SMTZ1-83. Next base: position 181,304 of record CP070658.1, read on the forward strand.
ACTCTGGTCGAGGTTGTGCTATACTTCAGAACACGGACTAGGTGACCTAGTCTTCCCTCAGCAATGTGAGTACCTTCATTGGCATTTGGTTTCGATTTGAGAGCGTCAATTCAAGGAAAACGCTGTCTTCCCGCGCTCGAATCTCGTCGAGGAACATTCCTCTTCGTTGTTGCAGTGTAGCCAAGACTCTGCGTGTGTCAAGGCACCGTCTGACTTCAGGGGCGAAGTGACGTGAACATAACTCCATACTTGCAATCTCATCGATGATGATGATACGATTCGATTCTCGAGCTCTGGTTAGAGCTGGAATTGCGACTCTGTTGATATCCTCGACATTAACACCATACCTACCCACTCTCGGACGACCTGCAATGTCTACATGGGCCAAGACACCACGATGGCCAGAGAGTGTCGTAATCTCGAAACCAACTCTTCGATTTCCTTTTCGTATCTCGCTTGACCAGAAGCCCCCCGCCTTCTCAACACCCAATTCAGCAGCAATCCTCCTGATTACCGTGGTTTTCCCCATTCCGGGACGACTTGTAAGGAGGATGTTCTTACGTATTCTGAGCACCTCGGACCGTCTGCTGAAGAGCTGGACCAAGAAACTGATCAGTCAGTAGTAGTCTTTCCTCAGTGCGATTTCATTTTGTACCATCGAGCTGCTTTGAATCTCGCAAGATTGTCTACTGCCCTGAGGTCTTTCTCGTCTATGGGTTCTGCTTCGATAGAGCCGTCCTTTACTGCCTGTCTGAAGACCTTCTCTCCCCGTTCAGTAAGCAGCAGCAGCGTAGTCCAACCCTCATCAGAACCGACATTGCCGCAAGAGATGTCTGAGTTCCTACAGTTCATGTCATGACAATAGTCACAAGAGCTCGAAGAGATGTGCTCAAGGTCCTTTACTGGCCATTCGCTTGAGCCATCCTTGTGATCAGCCGTCAGTTTGCCACCGGCTATAGCAAACCTAGTCACATCCTTGATGTCAACTCCCTCATTCTTGAGGAACTCCACAAGGCCAGGATAGTTATACGACTTCGTGCAGAAGAGACCCAGAGTAATTGCCTCTGCTTTGGGCACAATCCCAATTAGGCCAGATGGCAGTGTCGCCATATTGTGTACTGCATCGATGTTGCAGGATGTGCCAACTACTGCCACCTTCTTGAGACCTTTGCTCATTGCCTCAATTAAGCCTTCTACGATTGGAGCGTGAGTATAGATCGAGCCTGCGGAGGAAGCTACTTCTTTCGGAGTCTTTGCCAATCTCACGACAGGCATCCAGGGCTTCTCCTCGTCCCGTTGAACGACCACGGCTCCTTCGATTCTACCACTCTTCAACATACTAG
>CP070658.1:182746-199981 GCA_020355105.1 Candidatus Thorarchaeota archaeon
CAGAAGTCGCCATTACGAATTACGGAGGCGACGTTGCGAACATCATTACTTATTGGCAGGTGGCAAGTCCCCGAGCTGCACAGGGGGCATCGCGACCTTATTCAATCAGTGCTCGACGAGGGCCATCACGTTGTTGTTGGAATCAGAGACACGGAGCTTGATGCAAGTAATCCATACCCGCTGTATGCATCAAGAATCATGGAATCCTTGGTTTCAGACATTGTCTGGAAAGACTCAGTGATATCGACGCCAAGGCCTTCTAGTCTCCTCAGTTGAGCAAGAGGTATAGAACGGAGTCCAAGAGCTCCCTTTGGAAGAACAACGGTAACATCATGACCCCAACCGACAAGTCTTCTCGCTGCCACAAGACCTCCACCTCCGTTGTTGCCAGACCCTGCAACGACCCATACTTTGGCCTGCTTCTGATTCATCAGCTGTGCTGCAAGGCGTGCCAGATTCAGCCCGGCATGTTCCATCATCAGTTCAACGGAGATGCCTAGCTCGTTGACCATGATACGGTCGACCTCAACCATTTGCTCTCTCGTTATTCCTGGCAGGCCCATGCGGGAATTCTCCGTCACGGACCACTTAGCCTTTGTGAATCTCTAGATACGCAAGTTCTGTTCAAGGTTCACCTTTTTATTGGCAGGCTGTGTTTCGAGAGAAGTACTTCATATAGGGAGATAGACCCCGTGGCTCTGTTTGGTGTGGTGTATCACGAGAATGTGAACAATTGGGCAACTTCGAGTCTAATGGAGGCCATGAAGGCAAAAGGACACGATGCAATGCCCTTGAGACTTCCCGACATTTCCGCAGAACTGCCAAGCAGATTCACACACCTAGAAGGCAGAGACATCTCAGACATGAATGGAGTGCTCGTTCGAACGGTGGGTTTTGGAAACAGCGACCAGATAACCTTCCGAATAACTCTGCTTGAACACTTCGAGGACGCTGGAATCTATGTGATGAATCCGGCCTACTCTTTCCGAAGAGCCAAGGACAAATATGCCACGCTCACAGCACTGCACAAGGTAGGAATCCGGGTGCCAAGAACGTACATCGGTGAGAATCTTGAGGCCGCAATCGAGTTTGCGGATGAGATCGGAGATGTTGTGATAAAGCCGCTCATCGGCGCTCGTGGACTCGGTGCCATAAGGGGGCAAAACAGAGAGCTAAACTATAGAGCAATGAAATTCATCCATCAACTTGGTCAGGTGCTTTACGTCCAAGAGGTGATCCCAAAACCACAACGCGACATTAGGGCGTTTGTGATAGGTGACCAGCTCATCGGCGCGATGTACAGGTACCTTCCAGAGGGAGAACCAGACGAATGGAGAACGAATGTTCATGGCGGAGGTCGTGCTGAGCTTGCGCAGCTTGATGAGGAATACGCAGAGTGTGCGATAAAGACTGCAGAAACACTCAAGCTTGATTACACAGGGATAGATATCTTGGAAGCGCCCGATGGCCCTTGTATCATCGAAGCCAATGCAGCGCCTTCTTGGAGTGCACTCTCACGTGTCACGGGAAAAGACATTGCTGGACTCATAGTCGACAAGCTAGTCGAACAATCCAAGATATGACTCACTATACGATTCTAGATGTCCGAAAGCAAGTAACCAGTATCCGACCAGGCACTCCTGCTATTTGGTTGCCAGAATAGCCTCGACTTCTTCCTGGGTGAGAATCTTGAACGTCTTGTCAGTAGTATCGATTCTGCCAATCTCTATTGACTTGGCCTTTTCCTTGAGGTCTTCTTCAGAATCGTCACCGTTCCTCAGTAGTCCTTCCATTGCGAACTTCATGGCAGCTTCGATGTCCATTTTGTCGCTGTAGTTCTCTTTGAAGAAGTCACGAACAACATCAGACTCCTTCCCGATCGCTGTAGCCTTCCAGCCCCAGAATGAGCCTGAGGGGTCAGTGGTGAACAATTGAGGGCCGTCGTGGTCAATACCACCAACAAGTAGAGAAACACCAAATGGCCTGTACCCTCCAGCCTGTGTGTATGCCTGCTTGATGTCACATATGTTCACGACCAAAGACTGGATGGAGATTGGTTCGTCATAACTGAGCCTATTGATCTGGGCTCTCAACCGAGCTTCGTCTATCAGCTTCCTTGCGTCAGCATGAAGGCCGGCAATTGCAGTTCCGATGTGGTCATCAACGAGCAGAATCTTCCTCAATGTGTCTAGGTCCACAAGGGTATGAGGCGATCTCTTCTCACCAGCAAGCACCACACCATCTACGGCTTTGACTCCAACAGCGAGTGGCCCGTGGCGAACAGCCTCGGTCGCGTACTCAACTTGATAGAGCCGCCCCTCGGGGCTGAATACTGTGATTGCTCGGTCATAACCCATGCTCTGTGATGGAAACATGCTTTGATAACGCTCCAGTCGAATTTGAGGCCCATTTCTGGAAAGGCTCAAACAAACGTCAATAGTGCGACGTTTAAAAGCTTGTCTGTGTGTTTGTTTGTGAGGAATTGGTATCGGAGCGTCATCGCCATTCAAGACGCAATATGATTCCGTCAGGCAGTAGATCAAAGACTGCGTTGAGATCTTCTTTCTCAGGAATTCTCAGGTTCACAGCCTCGTCTTCCCTCACGCCCGATGAATGAACGTAGTTCTGTACGACATACTCTCCCAGAAAGCCAATCTCCTCCAGAATTTGAATGACACCAAGAATCTCGTCAGACGTCATCAGATCTCCCGCATACGTGGTCCGAGGCCAGAAAGCAACATCAGAAGCCATCACTAGCCTGGCACTTTGCAGCACCTTTGCCCAGGGATTGCCACCAGTTCTCGTAATATTCGGATATCGATCTGGCGTTGTCTTGATGTCAAACCAGACTGAGTCAAGGTAGGGAAGACATCTCTCGAGTACGGATGGGACAGAACCCTGCGTGTTGAGGTTGATATGACATTCTCCATCTACCCTCAGGAGTCTGAGTAGGTCTGGCAGATCCTTGTGAATTGTCGGTTCGCCACCCGTGATGCAGTAGCCATCAGTGAGATGCCCACGCGCCTTCTCAGCAACTTCCTCAACTGTAAGCTCGGTTCCTGACTCAGACGAGATCAGCTCGGAATTCTGACAATAGGGACAGTTGAAGTTACAGCCTCCAGTAAATATCACCGTGACTGGTATTCCAGGGACATCCACAAGGCTAATGTCAATCACTGATGCAAGTCGCATTGTGCCGTGTCTACCTCTGGCGTATCGTGAGGTCAAGAGCTTAAATGTCCAACTGTACGGAGAGTTTCTCTCTGCCCACGCTCTACCTCAATAGTTCTCTCCGTAGTACCCAGACAACTATCCAGATATACATGAATATATTCGAATAGCCTTACTACAACGCTTAAAGACAAGTTCTGCCTTGCCCTTCCGCGGGGACCATCCAATGGTGATTCGGAGTATCAACAAGGATTCGATCTTGAGGAGTACCCTTTTTCACATTCAGCTGAAACAGTGCCAGTACATAGACAACTTCCCTGAGGATGTTGCCAACGTGTTTGAGAACAATGTAGAACGTGGCAGGCTTCAGGAATACGAGAAACTGAAGAGGAAGCTGTATCGAATCAGTACGAGCTTCTTCGAAGTAAACAAGAGAATCAAGAAGAAAGACTTCTTCGAGTCATTGTATCAGCGAATTGCGAGGGTAATGACATAGGAGCTTGCCTATTCGTCGACCTCTTGCAGCGCGAGAATGAATTTGGAACCGTGACTTGGCTTTCCTTTCACACGATCCATTACCTCAATTGTGCCCCCATACTTGCGTGACATCTGTGCGACCAGTGTGAGACCAACTCCTCCGGAGTGACCTCTCCTGCTGAATATCGTTTTCTTGCGGGCACTGCTTATCCCAGGGCCGTCGTCTGAGATAGCGAGCTTGTACATAGCATCTTCCCTGCTACCCGATACCCACACCCTGGGTTTCTCCCTAGGATTGTGACGAACAGCGTTTTCAAGCAGATTCCAGAGAAGTTCTCCAAGAAGCGCATCTGCCTTCACGTGGACGGGGGGCTCGATATCTTCGACAAAGACCGTGGCACCATAGACTCTGACAAGAACTTTCACCTTCTCCTCCAAAACATTTGTGAGGTCGACACGCGTCGTTGGAAGTCTTCTGAACTCTCCCGCACGTTTGACCTTTGTAATGAGCCGGTTGCACCTCTCAATAGCCTCGAGGATATCGGTCTGGGCCTCTTCCAAGTATGAATCTGGAAGTTCTCTATCCAGAAGCCCAGTCGCTGTAATCATAACTTGGAGTTGGTTGGCAATGTCATGGGTCAAGAGATCCAGGTAGAATTGAATTGTATCCTCGGCCTCCTTCTGGGCTGAAATCTCGGTTATGACAGCGAAGGTTCCAAAGAAGTTGCCTTTCTGATCTTCAAGGGGCGTGGCGGAGATGATACTCGGCACAATCTCACCGCTCTTCTTGATCCATTCAAGCTCATAACGTGCAGTCTTTCCGCTCCTCCGTTCCTCAACCTTGTCCTGAACCCAATCTTGGTCCTTGTCTTTCGTGAACTGGAACCACGGTTGACCGATCATCTCATCTTCAGACCTATCTAACATCTCACAAAACGCGTCGTTTGCGTAGACAAGTATCCCCTGCGGGTCATCGATAGCCAGACCATCGTTCATCGTTTCGACCAGTACTCGATAGCGCTGTTCTGTTTCTATGAGCGCTCTCTGGTCCCGTCGTCTATCGGTGATGTCCAGAACATGTACGACGGTCTTCCTTGAGCCGTCTGCGCCCTTAACGACGGATGCACGGGCCTCGACTACGATGGGAGTACCGTCCAGTGTCTTGAATTCCAGGGGGTAGGCATCAGGAACAGACTCACCATTCCTTCTCTTGGTGTACACATCAGCTGCGAACTCAGCCACATCCCCTTCGATGAACTTCCTGAAGTCAAGTCCAATGAAGTCCTCCTTAGTCCCACCAACAAGGAGCGGAATCTTGCTATTCACGTATTCTATCTTGTAATCATCGCCCACAATTGCAATGGCATCGTGAGAGTTTTCAATAATCGTTCTTACGATTGCATCGCTGAAGGAGAGCCTAGGACTCACGGAACCAGCTAAGCTCACTTCGGTAGCGAAGATACGGAGTCGTTGTGACTTCCCCTTTCCATGCAGAAGCATGCGAAGGTCAGCATCAATTCTTTCACCCGATTCGGACTGTAGACCGACAGAAACGACCTGATGCTCACCGGGTTTCGACAGTGCGGCAGCTGCCTCCTGAAAACGCTCCCAATGCTCGGGAACTACTAGTGAGTCGAGCGAAACGGCACGCATTGCATTCTTATCAGGAAGGCCGAGGAGATTCAACGCATAGTGGTTCATGTATGTGATACAGTAATCCATCTTAGACTCCAGAACTGCAAGTGGAAGTTTCTCTGAGAGAGTCTGAAATGCGGGAGCTCTTGTCGCGCTCTTTCTCGGTGCACGTTTGCTCATCAGAATCTGGACTCCAGTCCTTCAGGCAGGATATCTGAAGACTTGGAAATTAAAGGACATTGTATTATAAGACTAGTTAGGCTGAAAGAGTCATCACGGGGTCATAGAATAGGGACTAGCTGAACTTTCTCCAGAGTGTACCGGGCGCCTTCTGGTTTCCATAGCCCATGACATCATCGAACACTAGGACGAGACGATTCATCCAGGGAAGATGACGCACTACCCACAATACACTCCTATGGAGGAGCCCGTTTCGCTTGTTGTACGGACAAGATCGGATGCAGTTAGAACAGTCACTGCCGTTCTCCATCCAGAAACCATAGCAAGTTTCCGGGTTGACATACCACTTCTTGACCCCTGGGTTGTTAGACCGCGTATCTCCGTCCCAAGTCTGGGTCACGCCGTTCGGTATTGACTTGGAGGGACAGTGATCTGCACACTTCTCACAAGTTTCACAGAAGCGAATAACCGCATCACAGAAGCCCGTATCTGGGCGATCAGGTAGGAGTGGCATATCAGTAAGGACCTTGGCTATTCGAACGCGAGGACCGTATTCCTTGGTGATGAGGAGTCCGTGTCGTCCGTACTGCCCAAGGCCGGCATCGATAGCCAGTGGTACGCTTAGTGCAATGTCATTTCCACAGGGAATAGCTCGATAACCAAGACGGCGAATGAAGGCCGATAACTCAATCTCCACGAATGCCATCTTGGAATATCCGACCGCTGTGCTGAGAGCGCTTGGAAAGGCGGGAGATGTGGAAATCCCCTCATAGTCCATCTCAATTGCCATTACTATGGCGCGGTCAATGGTTTCGGGAATATCGTAGAGTTCACCGGACCGATCGCCAGTGTACAGCCATCTCCTGTCAATCTCTGCAATGCCAGCAAGGGCCGCTCCATACATCCGGGCAGCATTCTTCACTGCCCTAGTCATGGCTCTGGTCTTTGCTCTAGATTGCTCTGTCGCTTTGTCCTCCTCTTGTGCGTCATCTAGCAACGGCCCGGTAACTGATTTCCTTGAGTCATAGAGAATCCATCCAGCCGCGGCCATGTCGCGTTCAACCCCACTATAGCCCGGCAATCCCTTGGAGATCATTCTCGGGGAGCCATAGAACTCATCCTTGTTGTAGTGTTCAAAAGCAGGGTCATTGTAGACTCTCGCGAATATCATATCCTTCTCTGAGAATTGCTCGTAGGAATCGGACACCACGTAGGGTCGTTCCCGTACTTGTAGTCCACCCTGTTTCCGGACTCTATCCTTCTTCTGCTTCGGGGGCTCGTCGCTGAAGGAGCTTGTCAGCGCTCCGTAGGGGCACGCCCTGACGCATGCAAGGCAAAGGGTGCAACCATTCTCGATGGTGGGAAATCCGTCACCGTCTGTGAACGTAAGTAGGGCATCATGTCCGTGGAGCTGAATGCACGCTTCAACACACTCTCTGTCGCACTGGTCCGGTTTGCACAGATCTTCCAATAGTTGCATGCATTCACTTTCCGATTTTGCTCGTAGCTGAAGCTGCATCATTAAACAGTTCCTATGCGTTCAAGATGAACCCAACTACGCAAAGATTATTGTGTCCAATCATGGTTGGAATAAAATCAAGCAATCGATGCGACTAATCCACGACAGCCAGGAGATCATATTCATGCAACAATTCGACTCCGAACAGAAGACTCTTGATATTGGGGGCGTCAAGGTCGGTGGAAGACCTGGACTTATCCCCACAGTGATGGTTGGTTCAATCTTCTATTCGAAAGACAAGCTCGTAGTTGATGAGAGAACCGGGAAGATAGACAAGTCGAAGACAGAGATGATGCTCCAGAAGCTCGCAGATGTGTCAGAGAAGACGGGACTACCCAGCATGTTGGATGTCGTAGGCACAACGTCTGAGGCGATTCAGAACTACCTTGGCATCTTGGCAGACATGACTGACATGCCCTTGCTCATTGATGGATCCGGATCGAGCGAAGTGAACTTGGCTGGACTGGTCGCCGCACGTGAAGCAGGGCTCTTGAACAGAGTGGTGCTGAACTCGCTGACGCCTGAGGATGGCGACGATGTCTATGAAGCAATTCAGGAGCTAGGTGCCAAAAACGCAGTCATCCTGACATTCTCGAATGTTGCCATGCCATCTGCCGTCAAGAGAGCAGAGCTTGCTGACGAGATCCTAGAGAAAGCACAACGCGCAGGGATTACCAACGCCATGTTCGATACCGGCGTTGTGGATCTTCTGACCCTCGGGTTGGCGTGCAAAGCACTCGTTTCAATCAAAGAGAAGCATGGACTGCCAGTTGGGTGCGGAGCTCACAATGCTGTTGCAATGAGGGGCGGTCTTGTCAAGAAGTTCGGCAAGAAAGCAAAGGAACCTGCATTTGTTGGGTCCAGCCTTATGCCCGTTGTACTCGGGGCCGACTTCGTGCTCTATGGTCCCATCAAGCATGCATCAGTGACATTTCCAGCAGTGGCGATGATTGACGTAGCACTATCAGGGTCTCTTCTTGAGGATAGATTGCGCCCAGAAAGACCGCATCCGAGATACTTGGTTGGGTAGGCGAATATCTTGTGTGAAGCCATCCTAGTGTTTGAACCATCTGGACTGAGAATCTCAGTTGACGAAACAACTTCAGTTCTCGATGCAGCTAGGATGCTGGGGCTCTACATATCTTCTGAGTGCGGAGGTCGAGGAACATGTGGCAAATGTCAGGTAGTCATGCAACCAATGCCAAAGCCCAGCGAAGCAGACCTATCGCATATCTCAGGGGAGGACATCGGGCAGGGAGTGCGCTTGGCGTGCGAGCATTGCGTGAATAAAGACACTCATGTGATCGTAAGACAGGCTGCCGCAACTACTAAGATTCTCCTTGAGGGGGTCTCCAAGGGCACCAAGTGGGAGGTTGATGAGGGATACTCAGAGGAGAAAGGAATTGCAGTTGACCTCGGCACAACTACCATTGTTGCATATCTCATGAATCTGGCAGATGGCGTGCAGATTGGACAGGCGGCAATGCTGAATCCACAGATAGTCTACGGCGAAGACGTGATGTCACGGATAACCTATGCGACTCGGGAGGATAAGGGGAGTCTCACACTCAAGAGCGTTGTACTTGCTAGCTTTGATGACCTGGTTCGAACCCTTAGTGAATCAACCGGAGTAGATATCGACAGTATTGTCAGAATGTCGGTTGTCGGCAATCCAGCCATGCACCATCTACTCTTGGGGCTGGATGTTGGCCCTCTTGGAAGAGCACCCTATGATCCAGTCATCAAGGAATCTCTCAATACGAATGGTACTGTGCTGGGCCTTGATACTGCTAGGGACTCACAAGTTTATATTGCTCCTAATATAGCCGGGTTCGTAGGCGGCGACACTGCGGCGTTCATTCTATCACAGCGCCTCGATGAAACAGATGAGATCATTCTGGGAATCGACATAGGGACTAATGGGGAAATCGTGCTCTCTGTTCATGGAAACCTCCATTGTTGTTCTGCGGCAGCAGGCTCAGCCTTTGAAGGGGCGACCATCAAGCACGGAATGCGAGGGCAGGAGGGAGCCATAGAATATCTAAGGATAGAAGAAGCCACAGAAGCGCCGGAGATATCTGTCATAGGTGACGTGCCACCCAAAGGGCTCTGTGGCTCCGGAATTGTGGATACTGTCGCACAACTCAGAAGTTCGGACTTGGTCACCACAGGGGGAAGACTGCAGGAATCGGAGAGAGTCGAGATCTCTCCAAAGGGCGAGCGGTCTTACATAGTTGTGGAGAAGGGAGAGAGAGGCTCAGAACGGAGGATACTATTCACTCAGAAAGACGTGCGTCAAGTACAGCTAGCAAAGGGGGCCATTCTGACCGGAGCTAGCTTCCTGATGGCAGACTCAGGGATTGAGGTTTCGGAAGTGGATAGACTCCTTCTAGCGGGAGCCTTTGGTAACTACATTGACCCAACGAGTGCACTTGCAATCGGCCTCCTTCCGCCAGTTGGGATTGATAAGGTGATTCCGGTCGGAAATGCGGCAGGGGAAGGAGCAAAGAAGATGCTACTCTCTTCGAAGATGAGAAGCCTCATTGAACAGATTGTACCTGAAGTGAGATACCTAGAGCTTGCTACGCAGGAGAGATTTGCCGAGGTCTTTGCTAGGTCTACTATTCTTCAGAGCGGTATGCCTTGAGAGTCATGTGAGCGATAATGAAACATATATGCCACGCAGACCGATTAAGGAGAAAGTCATGCAATGAAGCACACCTATCGTCACAAGAGAAGGCTCTCGGTGCGCCAGGCTATGACAAAGGTGGTGTAGAAGTAATGAACGAACTTACTGAGGCGTTGGTTGAACTTGAGGAGAAGAGTGTCCGCGAGCTTGTTCAGGCGCAACTCTCGGATGGCAGGGATCCGCTGAAGATACTTGAGGATTTGAAGCAAGGCATGGATATAGTTGGTCAGAGATTCGCCGAGGGCGAGTATTTTCTGGTCGAGCTGGTCATGTCTGCAGACGTTTTCAACCGAGCGCTCGAGATCCTTGAACCCAAACTCTTGGAAACTCAGAAGACTGAAGAGAAGGGCACGATTGTTATTGGGACCGTAAAGGGAGATATTCACTACATTGGGAAGAACTTGGTCGTTGCTTTCCTGAAATCAAACGGCTTTGATGTTCTTGATCTTGGAGAGGATGTTGCACCAGAAGCATTCGTAGGGAAGCTCAAGGAGAGCGAAGCACCAATTCTGGCTCTCAGCGGACTGATAACTACGACACATGATGTCATGCGCGAAACAGTTGAGGCTTTGAAATCAGCTGGCCTCAGAGAAAAAGTGAAGGTGATGATTGGTGGCTGCGATGTCAACCAAGAGGTGGTTGACTTCACTGGCGCCGACGCGTTCGGCGGTGACGCAATAAGCGCCGTGGAGATAGCGGGGCGATTCCTAGCGGAACTAGGCTAGGAGTATGAGAATGAAGAAAGCAGATGATGAATAGACTGAGTTGTGATTCTCTTGTCCAGTGTCCAGGGAACGAAGAAGCCTATCGACATCGGCTTTGAGAGAACATGTGATTGCCCGCCGAATCACATAAACTGCTTGACCGCTAGAGAGTGGATACAACACCAGATAGCCGTCTGGGAATTCTACTACGAGAAGCGAGATATTCGTGACAAGAAGGTTCACCCGGCAGTGTTTCCGATAGCACTGCCAGCGAAGTGCATCGGCCTCTTTACCCACCGAGGAGAGCTTATCCTGGATCCATTCGTTGGTTCTGGAACTACACTGGTCGCAGCCCAAGACCTCGGTAGAAACGCCGTTGGATTCGACCTCAAGAGTGAATATGTCGACATTGCCAACAAGAGAGTTGAAAGTGGCGAGAAGGGTGATACAAGACAGGTAGCATTCTGTGAGGAAGCACATGACATCCCGAAATACCTCGAGGAAGAAACTGTTTCCCTTGTTGTGACATCGCCGCCGTATGCGAATCTGTTGAACCGCAGACGGCGTAACAAGAGCAAGCGTGGAAACCTTCGAAGAGATGAGCACTATCTCACTGTGCAACAGTACTCAGCCAATCCAAGAGATCTCGGCACAATGGACGTGCAAGTCTACGCTGAAGCAATTGGCAGAATCTTTGCAGGGATTCGTCCGTTGCTCAAGGAAAGAGGCCATTGTGTCATCAACGTCAGTGACTACTGGTGGGAGAATCGCCGCGTGCCGGCTCATGTGTATGTGATTCAGGCTCTTCAGCAGGCAGGATACGAACTCCGAAACACGATAGTCTGGGATAGACGTAACATTGTCAACAGGGCAGGAATCTTCGGCTGGCCTTCGAACTACATAACGCTGACGACAACCTTCGAGTACATTCTCCACTTCTGGAACCCAGAATGAATGCCCCTACCAATCACCTGGAATACCAAGAGTAGGAAAGACGAGTTCTTTGATGCGTTTAACGTTCTCCCTCACTATTGTCCACGTTTCCTCATCATCGTCAAAGGGCGGCTCCTGGGGAGGCGGCTGATACTCATGACCTGTCACTACTGACATGACTGTCCCAATCCCCCAGCGAAATGAGTCCCGATGATATCCGCCTCCGGCAAGGACAACCAGCTTCCCGTCCGCCCAAGTATGCGCGGCATCATGAATCTGCTCAGTCACGTATCTAATAGCTTCTGTGGTGAGAGTCATGTGGGCGAGGGGGTCCTTGTAGTGAGCATCAAAGCCGGGGATAAATATTACAAACTCTGGCCGGTATGACTCGATAAGAGGCGGTACAATCTCGTCGAAAGCATACGTATAGACTGAATCTCCAGAGTCCATGGGGAAGTGCATGTTGATGTTGTACCCAAGGCCGCGTCCGTCGCCAATGTCCTCTATGAAGCCATCATGAGGATACATCCATTCTGGATCTTCGTGAAAGGAGATGTGCATTACGTCTGGGTCACTATAGAAGTACGTTTGTGTACCATTTCCGTGGTGAACGTCGAAGTCAGCAATCAATATCCGTTTGAACCCCTTTTCTCGTAGATGAAAGACTGAGGCGGCGACATCGTTGAAGATGCTGAAGCCACCACCGCCCTCAAATCGCGCGTGATGAAAACCGCCTGTGGGAGAGACTGCGTGACCTACCTTGCCAGTGGCTACTGCCTCCACTCCGGCAAGGGTTGCTCCGCTAGTGATATTCGCATTGTAGTAGATTCCCTTGAACCCTGGTGTGTCGATGTCAATCTCGCCTTCACCGGTTTCAGAGATTCGCTGCACCTTTTTCAAGTACTCCTGAGAGTGGATGCGATTAAGGAGTGACTTTGAAAGAAGCTTCGGCTGGATCGTGATGACATTGGGCTGTGCAAGGAACTCTGTTTCCTCAAGGAACTCCTTCACCATCAAGAATCGACCTACTTTGATGGGATGCTTTGTTCCGAAGTCGAAGGTCTCTAGGTTGGGGCTCCAGACAAAACCCACACGACATTTAGCGAGGGAAGCACTCATTATGACGCTGCTAGCAGCACATGCTTATATGCTTACATGAGCAAAATCAACAAGGTGCTTGGTCCAAGGTGAGATTGCGCGAAGTCGCAAGGGTTCCAATCTCCGCCAATGCATATAGTCTGTATGTCAGACAAGGAAAGGATGCACGAACCCAGGTATTTTCTCTGGATTATTCTGAGAGGCTCAGAGTCTATGACACTCAGGGCTCTCTCGGATCATCCAGAAGCTGGAGTAGCAGAGTCAGATGCATTGCGGTGGCTGACATTGAGAGTGAAGGAGAATATGCTCTCATTGGCGGCGTCGGGAAGAGAGTTCTCGTGGTAGACCAGAGAGGACGCACGATGTGGAAGATAGAGCTGGAAAGCTCGGTCATCGCATGTGACGCCCGTGACGTTGATGGTGATGACGCTGCGGAGGTCGTGGCAGCTCTCCAGAACAAGAGAGTTATCCTCTGGAACCATGATGAAACAGCACTCTTCAGCAGAACCGTAGAACAGCCCATTGCAGATGTCTGGCTAGAGGACATAACCAATGACTCAGAGCTCGAAGTCGTGATTGCTGAAAAGAAGGGCACTGTGCTCATACTCTCGGCGGCCGGCTATGAGCTGAAGCGGCTTGTCCTCGGACAGACAATCACAGTGTTTGGGGTACTCGCATTTGGGAAGAGACGGCTCTTCGTAACGGGCAACCACTCCTCAGAACTTCGAGTCTGGGACATACACGGAAATGAAGTGACCAAAGTCGCTCTATCGGCGGCACCGAAAGCGCTGGCCACTGGAATGCCCGACGACGTCTCGGATGTAGCATATCTCGTTGTCAGTACACGGGACAAGAAGATAAGCTTCTGGGAAGTGCAGGACACAATCAATGTCAAGAAGGCCGAGAAGGCCGTGATGCAGGAGATTGAATCGACAAAGACTACACTCTATCGAAGGGCGATTAAGTGCGGAAACTGCGGAGCCCCAGCGTCGCCTGAGGCAATAGAATGCCACTCTTGCGGAGCCAAGCTGGAAGCGCTTGATGAATACGCCATTGAGGAGTACTTGCAAGAGAGCATCGAATCGATCACCTCAAAACACAATAGAATCAAACTCAAGGAGCTCGACCGAATACTCAGAAAGACACTTCCTAGACCAGCAGCCTACAACCTTCGAAGAAGCATACAGACAATGATCAAGAAAGGAGTAGTGGACGGACACTTCGATGGAAACGTCTTCGTTCGTACGGTCAAGAAGAAGCCAAGTCGATTGGCCCGACCGTCGAAGGAGGTCAAGGGGGCTGCTGTGGAGATGATTGGGGACCTCCTGAAGGAGAAGAACAGCTTTGAGATTCAGCTCATTGAGGAAGAAACAGGTCTCTCACGCCAGGTACTCCGGAGGACTCTCATGATTCTTCTTGGTGAGGATCTAGTGGAAGGCACACTATATGAAGACACTTTCACGGTCATTGGCAAGAAGAAGGTCAAGGAGTTTGTGAAGAGGCTCGAAAAGGAACTCGGGGCGTAGTCAAGACATTGGTCAATAACCAGTACAAATCGAAGGAAAGGAGACGGCGGTAATGGACATCAGCAAGAGAATAGTGATAACGTTCGTCGCAGTGGCGCTTGCGCCAATCCTGATTATAGCAGCTCTGTCTGCAACTTCTGTATTCACCGTATCTAACGAGAACGCGGCCGATGCTTCAGATGCTTTGAAGGCAGAAGAACTCGCTAATCTGTTGAGAATCTCCGAGGACACCGCTGCCTTCATCGAAGAGAGAATGCAGCAGTACTTCGATGGTGTCTATCTAATGGAGAAGTATTGCGAGGACCTCTTCAATGGGCGAATAAACGCAACACCACGGTACTCGTACTTCTGGGATCCCGCAGCTGAGTGGTTGCATAGCGGGCAGACTATCCCGGGCCGCAATCCCTCCGTCTATGACGAAGACTATGAGTCATACGACATCTCGTTCGAAGTCAGCTGCTGGTACATGCCGGCTGATGATTACATAACTCCAAACGACCCATGGGATTGGAGTGCTACAACTCAAGAGTTCATAGAGAACTCTAGCAACATGGACAACATCTTTCGTTCGCTACACCAAGCCAGCGGGGATTACATCTGGTTGTATATGGGATTCTCACCAGACGTATGCGATACACGACTGTTTAGGAACTAACCATTCGATGACCTCTCTTACTTCGAGGACTGGTATGGCCCTGGCCAAGACTACGACCCAACTGTCGAAGAATGGTACCTTAATGCGGCGTCAATCACTGACGATCGAATAGGATTCACGAGTCCGTACGGAGACCCCTCGACAGGTCTTGTCATCTCAATGGGACGCCCAGTCAGATACGACGATGGCACGCTGATAGGAGTCGTTTCTGCAGACGTCACACTTGACACAATCATGTCGAGCGTACTGAACATTCAAATCCTTGACAGCGGCTATGCCTATCTGCTTGAGTCTGATGGCGATTTGATAGCACATCCTAATCTTGTTTCTGAAGGGCAGGACCTCTATGAGGTAGAATTCGCAGGTGCATCCTCCACAGAGAGAGCGGAGTTTGCCACACTCTTGCCCACGGTCCTTATGGCACAGACTGGGCAGACTCAGTTCAACAAGGAAGGCAATCCATGGTACATCACGTACTCCAAGGTGAACACAACTGGATTTGTGTTGGCGGTGGTAGTACCTGCCGCTGAGGTCGTAAAGCCGGCAACAGATATTCTCGATGTCGTTCTAACCCAGACCTTCGTACTCACAGTTGCCCTGGCTGGACTTCTGGCTTTAGTGGCTGTAGGAGTTGCAACTGTATCCTACCGGAGAGGCAACGCCGTGGTAGAACCCATCAAGGAGATGACCCGGCTCGTCAAGAAAATGGCAGCTCAAGACTTCACGAGAGGCGTCACCACGACAGGCGCCATGTACGAGGAGGTAGGAACGACCGTTGACGCGCTACTGAGCTTCCAAGAAGCATGCAGGTTCGGGAATCAGGCGTTCATCAGAGGTGACCTCAATCGAGCACTCGCGAACTATCAAAATCTACTGGAAATCAGCAGACGTCTTGGAATCGAAGTCGGCGAGCAGACGATGTATCTCAACATCGGAAACGTGTTCCGTCAAAGAGGCGATACTGGAAACGCCATGGACTACTATCAGCAGGCACTCAAGATAGCAACCAGAATGCTTGAGGAGTCTAGAGAGGAAGGTGCAGATGAAACCGACGCAATGCTGCGTGTCGCCTCTGCTTATCACAACATGGCGCTGGTGGAGATGGACCGTGGACATGAGGGGAGTGCGATGAAGCTCCTTGAAGACGCGGAAGCTATTGACCTCACTCTCAACCACGCGAGAGGTCTTGCCAAGCGCTACGATGCAATGGGACTGGTTCAAATGAGAGACGGCCGTTACAGTCAGGCTCTATCGAAGTTCAAGGAGGCGCTGAAGACAGCAGAAGCTGAGGGATATGAGAGAAGCATGGCATACATCCAGTTCCACATGGGAGAGCTCTTTGCTATGCAAGATCAGCTCAAGAAGGCGGAACGTGCCTTCAAGGAATCAATCAGACTCGGTAACTTGACCGAAGAGTACTGGCTCGTAGTATTTGCGATGCAGAACCTTGCCGATATTCTTGATCAGCTCGACAAATCTAGTCATGAAGTCAGGAGAGACGCCGAGAGGCTTCGAAGATCAATCATGTTCAAGAAGAGCGTCATCTTTGTGATTGACTACTCAGGAAGCATGCAGGCACAGAACCGAATCCGAGCAGCCACACAGGGTGCTAAAGAGATTCTCGAAACTCAAGTCAACCCACAGGATGATGTTAGCATCATCGTGTTCAACTCATCATATCGGGAAGTGCTTCCCTTGACACGCAGAGGCGAGTACGACAGACCCAGAGATAGCCCAATTGTAAGAGCGCTGGACTCTCTGAGGCATCCGAACTATGCCACAGCCTTCTACGACGCGTTGGGAAGAGCCCTAGTTGAGCTGGACAGGATTGAGTCTAGCGAGCACAGGTGGGTAATCGCACTCACTGATGGCCAGGACAATAGTTCCGAAACCTTCTCACTTGACGCCATTGCAGGGATATTCACCGAGAAGGATCGACTCCGCAGGGAGCGCCCTCTGACAATAGAGGGTTTCATCCGTGACAATCATCTTGATGTGAACCTTATCATAATCGGGGTTGGAGGAGAGCTGAAACAGCGAATCGATGCCAGAGTAAGGTCGCCAAAGACCGGGCGGAGAATGACGTTTGAGGAGCTCCTGGAGTCGGTGTGTGAGAACATACCACAGGGGCAGTATCTGTCGGTAGAGGACAGCATCGATGTGAGAAGTGACATTGAGAAGGCCTTCCAGGAGGTCGGAGTGCTGATGGCACAACTGGAAGTAGGAGGTAGTACTCTGGACTACTAGGAGGTGTATGAGGATGGCAAAGAATATAGAAACCAAGAAGAAGGGCAGTTTTCGCAGGAATGTCATACTCACCTTCGTGACCATATCGATACTGTCACTAGGCGCAACTGGCTCAATCTCCTACTTCTTTGTAAACCTGATTGGCGACTTCACGACCGGACAGAGCAGTACAGCTCTAGACAGTCAGATACAGACAAACATGCTTTCCACAGCCGAGAAAACTGCTGAGGTGATTAACCAGAAGCTCACGAACGCCGAATCGATGGTCTTGGCCATGGCGGAGGAGTGCGAGAGGATCTTTAGCATTGACTCCACGTTCGAGCAAAGAGAGGTGTACTACGACTACTTCTTCGAGTACGGTGGCCCTCCCGGGTCATTCCCGGATGATACGCACTATGACC
>CP070658.1:200081-202723 GCA_020355105.1 Candidatus Thorarchaeota archaeon
GCAAGTAATCTACGGTCAACTTGGCATCCCATCCGACAGTCTGGGTCTGAACCTTCCAATGTATGATGGTTGTATCGCTATGGTATTGGTCGCTACATATGGCCAGTTCTTAGAATACGTTTTTGACCTCATAGGTGCCGACTTCTTCGGTGGTGGTGGCGACGGCGGTGGTATTTCGGCACTTCAGACCGACATGTTCAGTCTGGACTCGATCTTTGACATGCTCGGGTCAGAATTCACACTCCTAGTGAATGTCTTTCTCGACCTCTCAGAGGCTGAGTCGAGAAGCAACATGCAGGATATTCTCGCCCATATGGGCGCAGCAAACCTTGGGTTCACTTTCGCTGAGGTGTTCACCTTCAGACTAGACCAGAGTTTCTTCCCACCCGACATGGGAGTAACACTGCCCTTCACCGCTTTGGACATCTACATTCATCAGGTGACGAATTTCGACGTTGTTTCTACTGTCTTCGACACGATGGATGCCACCGGCTTCGCAGCTGCAATTGATGAAACCGTCATCACAGACGCCGATGCTGCAGCAGCTGGCCTTCTTGCAATACCCGACATGACAGCACTTGTCGACATGATTGAAGGCTTCAATCCTGGTCCGACATTCATATCAGCTGCTGAGTACACTGCCTCTCAATTCGGCAATCTCACCTTGGAAGGTCCTCTGGCAATCGCGGCCGTAGGATACATTGGCGACCAAGTGCTGGACACAAGCAGCACGCAGCTTGATGTCTTCGGCGACCTACTTGGTAGTACTGCAACAGTAGACCCGCTAGATCAGGGCCTGTCTGTGGTGATTGCCAACATGCCGTACAATGTGAACGTGACAGATTACTCACCGAAGAATGAGGCTTTGAACCTGACTTTCTTTGACCAGAATAGTAGCATTGTGTTCTGGAACGCAACTGGACTTGGACCTCAGTCGGACTACACTGTCTACCTCAACGCGAGTGGTCTGCCTCCAATGATCACCTTGGAGAGGACGTTCGATCCGGAGTCTTGTGCGGTGGGAGAGTCGACCACGGTCACGGTGACAGTGACAAACGAGGGAACAGATCCTATCTATAACATCACACTTGGCGACCTTGGGTTCCCAGCAATCTACACCGATATCACACCCACAGGTACAACTTCGAATAGTTGGCCCATGCTAGGACCTGCAGAGAGTCAGTCGATATCGTATTCGGTGACGTTTTCGAACGAAGGACGTTACACATTCCCGAGCGCAGTCCTGACCTATGACTTTCACGGCTACACTTTCTCCAAAGACACTCGCAACGATGGTTTCACAGTCACTGGCGACCTTGTGGGACTTCTGTCCCAAGCCATGATGGACGGTTGGCCTTTCACAGGTGGTGTCATTGGACTAGTGGCCCTAGTGGGAGTCTACTCTATCTGGGGACTTGTCCGCAGTCGTGGAGGCAGCGACTTCTACCAGATGTAAGTGCAAAGCAAGGCTCTCAGTCATCTGACTGAGAGTCGCTACTCCTTTTTCCTCTTCTTCAGCAGGTTTTTATCAGACAGAAATCAGACACCTGTCTGCGTGATGAATCATGCGCTTACGAGATGAGCTTGACGGCTTTCTGAGGCTTCCGCGGAACTTCTTTGGCATATCTCCACCTGACGACGGAGATCCCGATGTTGGCGTTTTGGGAGTGCCATACGACGTTACTTCGAGCTATGTGCCCGGATGCCGCTTTGGGCCGGACGCCATGCGTGCTGCTACAGATTCAGAGCGGTCACACAGTTTTCCACTGACGATTGGTGAATCAGAATCTTCTGAGAGCAAACCGCTCACGAAGCTAATCTCGCTCGAAGATATCGGTGACCTGGAGGTAATGGGGCGTCTTCCGGAAGCTGCCATGGTAGATATCTCGGAGGCGGCCGCCAAGCTTGCTTCTCATGAGAGCTGCCTTCTCTTCCTTGGAGGCGACCATTTCATTACCTATCCTCTTCTGAAGGGTCTAAAGAGAGGCCGACCTGGAAGATACGGAGTCGTCTACCTTGATTCGCATGCCGACCTCTACGAGGAATACGGCGGATACTCTCTATCCCATGCCACCACTCTTCGACGGCTGATTGACGGGAAGCTTGTTTCTGTCAAGGACGTCGTTGCATACGACCTGAGAACGGCTCTTCCTGAGCAGAGAGAGATGCTCATGAAGGAACAAGGAGTTCCGAGCTCTCCCGAAGATTTCTCTGCCAAGGCTACGGCGCTGGCAGATAGAGTCGATTTCATCTACGTTTCGGTTGACCTTGATGTTCTCAGACCTGAGATTGTTCATGGTGTAAGTCACCCTGAGTCCGGTGGTCTTGACATGGCCACTCTCACATCATTGCTGGAAAAATGCTTCAGGACCGGCCGAGTACGCTATGCTGATATCACCGAGTTGAATCCACTTGTTGACAAGGCTGGACTTGGGGCGATTGCCGCTCGTGACATTGTCAAGTCTATTCTTGCAGGTTTCGCCTTTCAGAAAGGCTTAAATTAGTAGCAATTACACATAATTTCTCGGTAGAGATGAGCCGATCGAGTGCGGAGAGATTGGAGAATATAACTGCGCGTGCAGGGCGTATTCTCCGAGAGCTTGGTTTCGGAGAACATGAGAGCCGAGTCATTATAGCCCTCA
>CP070658.1:202823-207396 GCA_020355105.1 Candidatus Thorarchaeota archaeon
AGTCATAGCGTTCCCGAAAGGCGGCGGGAGCGAGAACGTGTCAATTGTAGGCATGCTCAAGCCGGGAGTCGGTCTGACCGGTGTGAAGAAACTAGTCACAGACAATGCCATGAGCTATATGGGCAAAGCATGTTCTCCGAACATAATCGGGGTAGGAATCGGTGGCGGTGCAGACATCGCCATAAGAATGGCAAAACAACAGTTGCTTCGCCCTATTGGTGACAGACATCCTGTACCGGAGGTGGCCAAGATCGAGGAAGATCTAATTGCAGCAATCAATGCCACAGGCATAGGTCCAATGGGTCTGGGTGGCAAGACAACTGTTCTGGATGTGAAGGTCGACTATGCCATGCGTCACCCCGCCAGTCTACCAGTCGGTGTTGCGGTCCAATGTTGGGCTGCACGTCATAGCAAGGCAATCATATCCAGAGATTTGGAGGTCAGATATGTGACCCATCCGATGGAGGGTGAATAGAATGGCCGAGTATCATCTTACTACGCCAATCTCTGAAGAAGCCGCTAGAAAGCTGAAGGTTGGAGATGTAGTCTTTGTAAGTGGGGAGCATGTCTATACAGCACGTGATGAGGCTCATGAGAGAGCCTTGGAGATGTTCGAAAAAGGCGAGAAGCCTCCTGTAGATTTCGAAGGAAGTGTTGTCTACCATGTCGGTCCAGTGGCTTGGAAGAAGGATGGCAAGTGGCAGATAGTATCGGCTGGGCCAACCACAAGCATCAGAATGGAGATGTTCGAAGACGACTTTCTACGAAAGTACAAGGCGAGGATTGTGATTGGAAAGGGCGGCATGGGCGAGAAGACTCTAGCGGCCCTAAAGGAGGTCGGTGCCGTCTACTGTAGCTTTACTGGTGGCTGTGGTGCCTTGGCTGCAAAGGGACTCAAGGAGGTTCGCAGCTACGAATGGCAGGACCTCGGAATGCCTGAAGCACTATGGGTCATCACGGCCGAGGATTTCGGCCCCTTACTCGTTACAATGGACTCCCATGGCAACAGTCTTCATGCCGATATGGACAAGCAAGTCGCGGCACGCAAGGCCAACGTCTATGCTCAAATCGGAATAAAGGAATAAGCTCCAAACCACAATAGTAAGTCTTAAACGGACCTCTATTGCCCGACCGGTCAGGCTCGGAGAAATCTCTCCATCGGAGGACTGTAGTTGAACTACAAGACGATTCTATGCGATGTATTGGTAGTTGGCGCCGGCGGGGCCGGATGCCGTGCCGCTATCGAGGCATCAAGACACAATCTCGATGTGATTATGCTCAGTAAGGAGCTACTTGGAAAGGCACATACAGCCATGGCTGAAGGAGGATACAATGTATCACTAGGGAATGTTGACCCTGACGACAATCCCGAAACCCACTTTAAAGACACAATCACTGGTGGGAACTTTCTGAACAACCAGAAGCTTGCCGAGATACTTGTCAGAGATGCCTCAGAGAGAGTATTCGACTTGGAGGAGTTTGGTGCTGTCTTTGACAGGACTCCCGAGGGCAAAATCGCTCAGAGACCCTTCGGCAAACAGTCGTGGAGACGGACTGCCTACGCCTCAGACAGAACCGGGTCCGAAATCATGGTCACATTGACAGAAGCAATCAGGAAGACCTCTGTACGTGTCTTCGATGAGGTGTTTGCTACCAAGATTCTCTTGGAGGGTGATCGAGTCGCTGGCGTAACAGCCATCGATTTGAAGTATGGAGACTACTTGGTCTTCCGCGCCAAGGCTGTCGTTATGGCAACTGGGGGCGCAGGACGTGTCTACAAGGTAACAAGCAACGCGCAGCTGGATGTTGGCGACGGCTATGGGATGGCCTTTACAGCCGGCTGTGAGCTAGTGGACATGGAGATGGTGCAGTTTCATCCCACTGGGATGGTCAAACCCGAGTCTGCCAAGGGACGACTTGTCACCGAGGCTGTTCGTGGTGAAGGTGGTATTCTCCTCAACAGTGAGGGTGAGAGGTTCATGCACAGATACTACCCTGAAGTGATGGAGCTGGCAGGTCGTGATCAAGTGTCACGATCAATCATGACTGAAGTGCTTGAAGGACGAGGTTCTCCAGATGATGGAGTGTACCTAAGCATCTCTCATCTTCCGAGATCAATCATTGAGTTTAGACTTGAGAGTATGATTGAACAGTTTGAGGATGCGGGAGTTGATATACGGGATCAGCCAATGCAGGTATCACCTACGTGTCACCATTTCATGGGTGGCATCAGGATCAATGAGGAGTCCGGCACGAACATCATAGGCCTCTACGCCGCGGGCGAATGCACCGGCGGAGTTCATGGAGGGAATAGGCTGGGTGGAAACGCCCTCGCAGACACGCAGGTCTTCGGGGCACTTGCGGGTGAGAATGCTGCAAAATTCGCGAAGGGACACTCGCACACTGGCTTCGATAGGGACACAGTCGTCAGGGAGTTTGAGAAGCTAGAGTCCATGCTGGAACGAAAGGAGGGAATCTCTCCTGCCGATGCGAGAGCCGAACTTACCGAACTGATGTGGGAGAAGGTCCAGATCTTCAGAAGAGAGGAAGACATAGAGTACGCAGTAAAGGAGCTTCGACGAATCGAGAAGGAGGTCGTCCCCAATATCAAGGTCGACGTTCAGGTTAAACGATTCAATCCCGGATGGCATCAGGCAATCGAGTTTGAACACATGGTTACCACAGCTAGGATGGTCGCTGAAGCTGCCCTCATGAGAAAGGGCAGCAGGGGTGCCCACTACCGTGTTGACGGTGACCCCAATGATAAGGGCTATTACAACATCGTCATCAGGAAGGGCAAGGACGGGGAGATGGAGCTGCGGAAGGAGGACTTAGTGATAACTTCAATCACACCACTATAGTGGAGGAGTAGATGATGACAAAGACAATCAAAGCGAAAGTCTTCAGGTACAACCCTGACCTTGACAATGAACCATACTTTCAGGATTTCGACATAGAGTATGAGTCTGGCATGACTGTCCTTGATGCTCTCCTTCAGATTCAAGACAAGTACGATTCAAGCCTAGCCTTCCGATGGGAGTGCAGAGGTGGCCAATGTGGTTCTTGTGCCGTCAAGGTGAACACGATTGCACGGATTGCCTGCCGGACCAAGGTGGATCCGAACGAGAATCTAATCCTCGAACCGCTAGAGAAGATGCCTGTGATCAAGGACCTTGTAGTTGACATGGCTCAGACCACCTTCCGGCTCAGACGTATCCGGCCATATGTTGCCCGTGACAAGAAGCCGGAGAGGCCCGAGATTATCTATGCCGAAGAGATAGAGAAGGTTAGAGAGATACGAAAGTGTATAGAGTGCAGTGCATGTCTATCAAACTGCCCGATTGTTCACGAAACTTGGGACTATCCAGGACCCATGATAATCCGACAGATAGCGCGTCTCGAGCTGGACCCGCGTGATGTAGAGGACCGCGTGGCCCTGGCCATGAACGAGTCGGTCTATAGTTGTACGACCTGCAAGATGTGCGAGGATATCTGTCCAAAGAAGATCAAGATTCCGTCTCTTGCAGTCGAGCTTCTCAGGGCGAAAGCTGTTGAGGCAGGCTATCCACTAGCCGAGGGCCAGCAGGGCTTCCTCGATTCCATAAACAAGACCGGAAGGGCCGTCCCTGAGAAAGATGCGCCACTGCTCAAGGACATTGAAACAGCAGAATTTCTCGTTGACAACCCACGTGGACGTGTTGCATTCTTCACTGGCTGTCTTATCGACTACAGAATGCAGAACACCGGCAA
This sequence comes from Candidatus Thorarchaeota archaeon, assembly GCA_020355105.1. Taxonomy (GTDB): domain Archaea; phylum Asgardarchaeota; class Thorarchaeia; order Thorarchaeales; family Thorarchaeaceae; genus SMTZ1-83. Next base: position 206,574 of record CP070658.1, read on the forward strand.
GGCATTGATTGAGGTCCTTAATCGAAACGGTATAGATGTGATTGTTCCCAAGGAACAGTGGTGTTGTGCGAGTCCTGCTTTCAGGACGGGCGACCTTCACACCGCCCACGCGGCGGCAAAACGCGTGACCGAAATCTTCGAAGAGGCTGCAGACAAGTACAATCTTGATACAGTGGTTGTTGCATGTGCAGGATGTGGGAAGACTCTGCGTGAGGACCACCGACCATTCATTGAAGAAGGGCGTGGGGAACCGCTGAAATACGAGGTTTATGACCTCGCTGAGTATATGATTCAAGTGATTGGTAAGGAGAACATAGTTCCACCCAAGGGAGAAATCAAGCTCAAGATTACCTACCATGAGCCATGCCATCTGGGAAGAGGTCAGCATGTATATGATGAGCCGGTCGAATTACTCAAGATGATTCCAGGAGTGAAATACATCGAGGATCCATACCGAAATCGATGTTGCGGTGCTGGAGGAGGTGTCCGTGCAGGCCAACGCGAGTTGTCACAGAAGATTGCAAACACAAAGAAGGAGTACATCGAGGCCACAGGCGCGGAGATGATCACTACCGAGTGCCCCTTCTGTACAATCCAGATAACCGATATTCTTCAGGAAACTGACATTCAGACCCGTTACATTCCTGATCTTCTGGCAGAGTCCTATAGAAAAGGTGATGCGAAATAGAGTCCGTCATCACGAAACTATGATTGACTCACGACAGACCGAACAGGTCACTGTTTCTCCCCTTACAGCGATAAGTTCCATTTCGGACCTACAATAAGGACACACATTGATTGTTTTGGGTGGAGGACCAGTGCC
>CP070658.1:207496-211806 GCA_020355105.1 Candidatus Thorarchaeota archaeon
CACAGTGTGCTTCGCTATCTACAGGCAAAGACATCCACGAAACCTGTCTTTGCCTATGGAGTAATGGGAGCGGTTGTTCCCTTCGTCGTCTTTGCATCACCGTACTTGGTGTTTGAGAACCCTCAGATTGATTTTAATCACTTTTACATCCCTCTCCCAATTCTACAAGTTGTGGGACTGCTTATGATATTGTGCGCGAAGCAAATAGTGCAAGACAACGGAACCAGGGATGAGATCGATAAAAGGACATTGCCTGGTCAAGAAGAGGAGAAGCGAGTTGAAACGCCCAGCTCTACACCCCATATTGAAATCCCTCTTCTATACAGGCTAAGATCGAGAATCCGCATTCCTAGTGGGAAACGGACGAGATCAGAGCCAAGCAAAGACCAAGGCGAAACTGAACGGACCTAGAGTGAAGAGAACCCTAATCAGAGCAAGCTGCAGGAGTGCCCTGGTGCAAACTTTCAACTAGCAAAGTGTCTATTAGTCAAGTCAGAACAGTACGGTCTATTGCTCTCACGAGAGGAGTCTACATTGGAGACGAAATTCTGGCTGAAGATGATAGCGAAGATAGTTGTTATCCTGTTACTCCCCTTATCGATGGGGTTCGAGATTGATGATTTCGGTAGTTCCCTTTACTATGCTTCAGTCATTATCAACATCGGAACGTACCCTAGATGGTTTATTCCTGAAATCCCCACTCCTGGAATGCAACCCTCATTGAACCTGAATCTGTTGGCTATCGTTGCGGCCCTACTGTTGTGTGTGCCAGGCATCTACTTCTCACACTGGTTGTCCCGGCAGCCCAGAGAAAAATCAATCAAGAAGCAGCTCTTTGCAGCTGTAGTCTTCGTTCCGATGATGTTATTCCCTGTATCATTTCTGTTTCCTTCGCCAATGATTGGTCCCAGTTTCTATCCGTACGAATATTCACTGTCATTCCTACCGACTTGGATTCTCATTGTGCTGGTCCTCTTGTCGGTCTTTACCAGAGAAGGGGCCTTTATCGATGCCGCTAGGCAGCGTCAGGCTTTGAAGTCAGTTTCGGATGCCCAGGTAGCGTCCCTCCCGGGACTACTCGGCAGGGGAATGGCTATGGCAGTGACAGTCGGGATGGTTGCGCTTTTTGTCCCCTTCTTTATGCTAATCTTTGGCTGGAGCGCAGGAGAGCAAAGCGTCATGTTCGCGAGTACGTCATGGTTCGGCTCTTTCAGGTCTTGGACCAACTATGCTTAATTTGAAATGACTCCCGTACCATTCGCATCAGTCTACGGACTTACGTCGCTCCTCATCCCCATCCCCTTCGTGTTCAACCTCGTCTTCGGACACACCGTACTTCTGTATCTCCAGTCAAGGGCATCGAAAATGCGTACAGCGCTCTACGGTATACTCGGTGTTGTTGTCCCATACTCGATGCTCTCTTTTCCGTACTTGATGACAGGTGAAGTCACGGGCTTCATTCCGACATTCATTCCACTTCCCGTTCTGCAGGCTGTCGGTGTGCTGATGATGGTCTTCGTAGACTCGACCCTACAAGACGAGCGCATTTGGGATGATGTTGACGAAAGGATGTGGTTCGACGAGGGTGGCCGGGATGAAGAACGAACTCCAGACACCACACCAGAAGTAACAATCCCAGTGACGTATTTGTTGAAATCCAGAATCAGGAATCTTTGGAATGGCTCGAACAGCCGGACCGTGACCACAGACCCAAAGAAGGCCGAATGGGCGCATGACGAGGAAGTCTGGACCTAGGATTCGAAGACCAGTGTCTTCACAACTACTGGAACAACAACGCCCTCTATGATTGGTTCTCCGATGTCCACGAAATCACCTTCGTGAAGTGTGATCTCGTCAATTGAGAGAATCTTACTCTCAATATCCGTTTCACGCATCATGACATTCCCAACACTATTGCCGATATCTGAATCGAAGCACATCAAGATAGGCTTGCCTTTTGCCACCGTGTTGGGAAGACCTTCAACTACACCCTTGGCAAACTCCGTGAGATTCTGATACGAAGGCCGAACCGCATTGATGAATGCAAGAATCACTGGGTCAGTGCCCTCCTTCAGGTCAAACCTCATCAATGCATCCTGGATCGCAACGCTGATGTTCGAGGACCAAGTGTTATCAAGAGGAACATGGGGATTAACAACTGGGAGATTCCTCAGCGGATAATCAAGGCCGCTGGTCAAGAAAGTAGTGGATCCGCTCACTTCGAGTGTGGATTGACCTGCCCCAATGACTGTGGCTCGGATGCGGTGTTCTGGTTCGATAAGTTTGAAACCACGTTCATTGACCAACTTCGAAATCTCGTCTGCCAGCATACGCCCCAAGTCATAGTAGTGTTGGGTTTCTCTTCCGTAGACGAATTCGGCGACACCGCCTGAAAGCATGAGTAGGTCTGGTTCAACAGCGTACACTAGTGGCTGTGTCATCATGAGCAATCGTGTGAGCTCAGTCTTGGAGTCACCAGCAATGGCTTGCATCAGTGCTTCAGCTAGTGCCTGTGCCATCTGCCTCCGATCCCCTTCGCTCAGTCTACCGCCCAGGGCTAGTTTCACTCCAATCTTCTCACCGACCTTCCTGCCAGTTTCTTCCAAGCGAGTGATTGTCCCTCTGTCATCAGTGGCGACCAGACGGCCTCCGACATTGATTGCGGCAGTAGCAATGACCCTTCCCTCATTGCATACGGCGATGTTTGAGGAACCTCCGCCAACGTCGACATTGAAGATTGTCTTTCGGGTTTCTGCGGACTTGGCCACTGCACCTGAACCGTGCGCGGCAAGTACCGATTCAAAGTTGGGTCCTGCAGTTGCTGCAACAAACTTCCCTGCCTCTCCTGCGAGAGCTGCAACTATTCCTTCAGCGTTCTCCGTCCTGGCGGTTTCCCCGGTGATTATCACCGCACCTGTATCAATGTCTGAGAGTTCGACCCCAGCATCAGCATAGTCTTTAAGAATCAGTTGTCTTAGCGATTCGAAATCTATGGTGTGGGGATCAGAAAACGGTGTGAGATGTATGGGGCCTGAATGGAGTACCTTTCTCTCCTTGATTTTGAACTTCTCAGTTCTGCTCAAGAAGTCCCTCTCAAGGAGAATGCTGCTGAAGACTAGGTGTGATGTGGTGGTCCCAATGTCGATGCCGACACTTGTCAGCAGCTTCTGTCTGGTATCGGTGCGCATTCTGGTCTATGCCGCTCCTGTTGTCCATCGGCCAACATCACGCTCCTTTTAGCTTTGCCATGAGCTCAATTCGTGTTTCCATCGATGGTCTACACCCTACTTCTTATTACCAACTTGCCAAATCGAATCTCGAACTCAAATGGACGTCCATGAAGTCATCAAGAATCGAAGAAGCATTAGGAAGTATTCGGACAAGAAGGTCGAGGATGGGAAGGTAATGACCATACTAGAAGCCGGAAGGTGGGCTCCCTCAGCTGCTAATCGGCAGCCTTGGCATTTCATTGTTGTCCAAGACAAAACCATGCGGAAGAAGCTTGCGGATGCCCACCAGTACGGTAGGTTCATGGCCGAATCGCCTGTTGTCATAGTGGTTCTTGGAGACCCGGACAAGAATCCAAGATACCATCTTGCAGATCCTCACAATGCGGTTCAGAACATGTTGCTCGCCGCCTACGAAGAGGGTCTGAGTACCTGCTGGATGGGCGTAAGGGACACTGATATTGAGCCAGAGTTTCGGACTATTCTTGGAATCCCAGGTAACCTTCGCGTCATTTGCTCAATCTCCCTAGGGTATGGTGACCATGAAAGAAGCAGCACTAGATTCCCACTAGAAGACATTGTATCATGGGAGAACTACGGCGGATTGAAGTAGCAAGCAGCGGTGAGGATAGTGAGCGGAGAGCGGAATCTTAACACATTGTTGAAGTCAATGAGGCCGAAACTTGCAGATGGTGAGTATGTATTCTCGACATTAGCAAGGGAGGAGGTCGAGAAGTTGACAGTTGCTCCACTCATGACATATGTTGAGGACGAAGGAATCACAGTGGTCCTTGACAAGCAACTGGCAGAGTCCTTTGACATACCCTTTGGACCAACTTGGTCGCTCATCACACTGACAGTCCACTCTGACTTAGAGGCAGTGGGATTCATCGCCAGGATGAGCACTGAATTGGCCAACGCAGGAATCAGTGTCAACGTGGTTTCTGCTTATTACCACGACCATCTGTTCGTTCCCCCTGACAAAGCCGAGCAGGCTATGAAGATACTCAAGGGTCTCTCTGAAACTGAATAGTGAATCAAGTCTGAATGATTACTTTGGTGGACTTCTTTCCACTCATGTAG
>CP070658.1:211906-218895 GCA_020355105.1 Candidatus Thorarchaeota archaeon
AGTAGGTTGAACCTAGCGGTTGAACAGGCATACTCAACTCTTCTCATGAGAGGGAGATTCCCCATCTGTGCAATCGATATTGACGTCGACGTAACCAAGGTGGATGCGAATGTGCACCCAACAAAGAAAGAGGTGCGAATCCAGGATTCCGAAGCCGTGGTTGACAAAGTTAGAACCGCTGTCCGGGAGGCATTGGATCAAGAAAGACCAGAGAAGGCTCCGCTACCTCTCCAAGACTTTGTTGACACACCCCTATCAGAAAGCATCGACTTTGGGGAAGTTGTACAAGAAGAAGGCACTTTCTCAGCCCGCACCTTGGCAGAGGAGCCTCTTCTGTTTGAGAGAGTCACTCTCGAAGAGATTGTCACGGATCTGAAGGTGGAGCCCACCGATGTTTCTCTCAGCGGGGCATTCAAGATTCTGGGACAGATTCATGACCTCTACATCTTGCTTGAGTTTGATGACGGACTTGTGATTCTAGACCAGCATGCTGCTCATGAGAGGATTATCTATGAGCGACTCAGACAAGACGTGGCGAGCAAGAATGTCGTAGTCCAGGAGCTATTGGAACCTATAGTTCTCGGACTTGATGCGAAGGATAGAGAAGCCATTCTTGCAGTGCAGGATGTTCTAGAATCCCTAGGGTACACGATTGAATCCTTCGGTGGAAATGAGGTCCTTGTGTCAACTCTACCAGAAGTGCTCGGAATGAGAGCATCAGAGGATGAACTAGTAGCACTTGTTGATAGGCTGACCGACCTTGGCTCGGCAGCCGCTACTGACGACTTCATGGACAACCTTCTGAAAGTGACCGCGTGCCATTCTGCCATCAGGGCGGGAGAGAAGCTTAGCCACAAAGAGATTGCCTCGCTGCTTGTTGACCTCGCAAAGACTCCAAGCAGGTACAACTGCTGTCACGGCAGGCCGTCGATCATCAAGTTCACAAAGAAAGAGCTAGACCGACGTTTCGGTCGAGATGGTCCTCAAGCCTTGTCAAGGTACAAAGCACGACATCGCATCAAGTACTAGGTTTGGTTGCGCAGAGAGAGCATTCTAAAGCGATTGCTGCACTCTCTCCTCCACAGTCGATAGATTCTCGGACGTGTCAAGAACGATGTCTAAGATAGAAATCAACTCGAATACAGCTCCATTTCCCAAGCCAATAGTCCTAGTAGGATCAGAGGTGAAAGGTCGCCCCAATTTCATTACTGTGGCATGGTTCAATCGCCTGAATGGACTACCGAACATCTGGGGGATTGCTCTAGGGAAGAACAAGTACACCATAGAGGGCATCAGAGAGAACGGCAGCTTCAGCATCAACATCCCATCAACCGATTTGATCGAGAAGACTGACTACTGCGGTCTACATTCTGGGAGAGAGATTGACAAGTCTGCTCTTTTTGATGTGTTCTATGGCAAACTCGCAAACACTCCAATGATAAGAGAGAGTCCAGTGAATGCGGAATGCACTGTCTACGAATATGTCGAGCTTCCTAAGACACTGTTGATTCTGGGTGAGGTGAAGCACGTCTACACAGAGGAACGATTTATGACCGATGGCGTTCTTGACCCTGCGAAGATTGACCCTATCATCTTTACAAGACCTGGTGACAATTACAGAGCACTTGGCGAAATCCTAGGGGATGCTTGGTCAATAGGCAGAGAATAGAGGGACAAAGTGTCTGATCTAGTGTAGGAGGGAATTGAACGTGGCTCAAGTGAGGGATACGATTGAAGAGAGAAGCGTGGTAATCGCCACCATTGCTCATCCCACGAGTACTTCGGAAACAAATGCATTGCTTCTGACTGAGAGCATGCGCGCCTTTGGAGGGAGTCTGTCTAGTGCACCCATCTGGTGCTTCACGCCTGAGAACGAATCCCCTGTGTCTGCTTTCTTCAAGAGGAGGCTAGATTCCCTTGACGTCGTTATGGTCCCCTTCCAAATGGCACGCAAATCTCGAGAGTTCGCTTTTGCTGGACATGTCCATGCAGCAGCAAATGCTGAGTCAAAAGCAATGGCTCAAGTAGAGTTGCTTGTGTGGTTGGCACCCAACACACTTGTCCTCCAGGAACCGAGAAACTTCCTTCTTCAGAGAGGTAAGAGCCTTGGATACAGACCAGTTCATCACAAGCTTCTTGGCTCAGGCATAGAGGAGCCGCTAGACGAATTCTGGACCCTCATTTACGAACACTGTGGAGTGCCCGAAGATCAGGTTTTCGCCATGAGAACGCAGATCGAGGACATCCCAATTCGTCCGTACTTCAACGCTGGTTCGCTCATTGTTGAACCTGATACCAAGATTCTGCAGACTTGGCTTGACACCTTCCTTCGCATCTTCCAGAAGGCCGAGTATCTGAGATTCTACAATCAAGACAAACGATATGAGATATTCATGCACCAGGCCGTTCTCACGGGAGTCTTCCTATCGAATCTGGCCAAGAAACGGATGGTAGAGCTGCCGCCGAGCTACAACTACCCTCTCAACCTGTATGCAGAGGACAAGACAAAGAATCGGCCTGAATCGCTCGAAGATTGTGTCACAATCCGACATGAAGGATTCTATGAGGATTCCAAGTGGATGGAGAAGATACCTGCTAGGAAACTCCTCAAAGACTGGATTGCAGAACGACTTCCTCAAGCTTGAGATTGCCTCTCTTATACAGACCATAAAGGGAAAGGCGCGAGAGGCCCGCTTCCAGGACTCTCCCATAAGACTCATTTCTTCTTTGTTGACTTCTTCCTGGGCTTCGGCTTTGCGCCACCCGATTTCCGACGCGAAACTGCCACAGCTATGACAATCACAGCCAAAGATACTCCCCCGATAATCAGGAGGGTCATCGGATCCAGCGTGAAGGGTAGGCCGTCCGATGGTGCCAACATGAAGACTATCTCGTTCTGCCAGAGCTCTGCTGAATCACTGTATGTCGAGTTGTCTTCGTCACCAGTGCAGGTGTCAATGAGGTATCCGTTGTAGAGAGTCTGCTTGTCATTACTTACAACAATGAGTGTACTGCCATCCTGCTCATCAGTCGTGCTTCCAGCCAGTGCTGTGAACCCTGGCAGTACGGTCAGGGTATCGCCATCGTCAGCAAAAGGAACATTCGACGTGTAGTTGATATTGCTGTGATCATTCGGTTCGTTGAAGATGTCGTGACTTGTGTCCCAGATGAACATTTCAGGCGAACCGCTGAGAGAAGCCGAGTACTCCACTCCCAGCTTCGACCACAATGGATGAGTACTGGCACCGCCTATGTCAAAGTAGGACATAATCAGTTTCCCTCCGCCATCAACGTATGCGTAAAGCGCATCGAAGTGAGGTGTGGAAAACCAGCTGTTGGACTGATCTATAATGGCAAGTCCCCAGGACTTGGAGTCCAGGAAGTCATTAAGATAGTCAGGCGTTTCAAAAAGTTGGTATGGATGTCCTAGGTTTCTCAGAGCTGTGACTACTTCTGCATGGTAGCCACCATAGGTGGTAAACACAAGGATATCAGCGTCACATGCTGTCAACCAGTTCAGGGCGTTGAGCGCGTAGCGTAGGTTGTCTGCCTGATCTAGTTGCCCGTTAACGAAGATGTTCATATCTGCCGAGAGGATAGCCCTCCCTTGGCCAAACTCTTGTCCTGCTACTGCGGGATCGGTCCCATCGAGCCAAATTGCTGTAGCATTTCCAATCACACTCAGATAGTTGCGATATCCGATGTACAGACCGGTACAACCCTCAAGTGTGAGGTGAGTTCCAGGAGTCATCGTCTGAAAGTCCAGAACATCTGTTGTCCCGAGACTCATGTCGAAGTTGTGGAGCAGTTGGTTGATGTGTGTGTTTCCGGGTCCACCTCCTGCCAATCCGGTTCTATCGCCTAGAACCAACAGACTGCCTCCACCATCCACCCAAGCTTCGACTGCCGCGCGTTCAGCGGATGTGTAGTCTATATCTGGCCAACAGATAACCAGAACATCATACTTGGCAAGACGCTCTGCAGTCAAGTTCCCGGAGGCTGATGGATAGAACTTGTCAAATGTGTAAGAGTGGTTCACGGCAAGGGTTCTGAACTGTGTATAGCTATTTGTTGGATCATATGCAGTTGCAAACTCATCATCCCACTCATCAACACACAGACGAGACTGATGAGACAGGTCATATGCAATTCGACCCTTCGGTCTTGGAATGAGCCACTCGACAGAATCGACAATGATGCTCTCGAAATCTGTAGAAATAGAGTAGCCATCCCCTGGGAGTTGGACAACATTTCCACCGTCACGAGAGTTGTCAATTGCAAAGGCCGTGATATAGTCCGTTTGCGTTGCATTGTTCATGAGCAAGATCATGTCATCGCCTCTTCCCTCGATGAGCTTGGGTTCCCACGATGTTGCCCAATCCTCAGCTCTTTCATAGACGGTATCATTGACATGATACCCTTTCATTGTTGAATGGCGGCTAGTCACATTCTGACTCTCGCTTGGCAAGTACCCCCACCAGGTTCCATGACCTACATCATAATCCTGGTCAGGGAATATGATACCCTCGTACCAAAGAAAGCTCACTGCACCATGGAAGGTCAACAGGCCGCCTCCACCCATCCAGAACTCTTTGACTAGCTTGGATATGCTCTCTCTTGGGATATTATTGACAAGGATGAAGACATCATAGTCTGCGGTGACCAATTCATGATTGAGAATGTCGCCAGTAGAAAGATGTTCAACCGAATGACCAGCTCCCTCGAGCAGGGTCGTTATCTCAGAGATGTTGTTTGTCAACCCCAATGCATCTGAAACTGCTGGTACAGTTAGATTGTTCTCATCGTATATTGCTACTCTTGCATCTCTCTGAATCTGAGCAGGGATAGCTGAAGATTGCAGAGTGATATTGCTGTTCGTTCCAACTAGGGCTGCTGGAACAATAAACGTACTCGCTATGAGAATCGCCATCAGAATCACAGGTATGGGGCGTGTCATCGCTCCACCTCCCGCCACTGGCAGGCATTGAATGATATAAGTAACCTAGAAAAAGGACCCACATTTAGAGAGATGACTCGGCCGGTAGAGTACGGTTCCTTACCTGCGAAGAAAGAAGAGGAAAGGAGAAGGGGGAGTTACTCCCCGCTTCACTCCTTCTCATACTTGAAACTTAGCTTCACTCTGACCCGGTAGGCAGCCACCTTGCCATTTTCGATCTTGACATCAAACTGGTCGACTTCAGCAATTCGCAGGTCACGGAGTGTGGTCGAGGCCTTCTCAACAATGCTCTTCACAGCGTCTTCCCAGCTTGCAGAGCTCACTCCAATGAGTTCAATTCTCTTGTATAGACTTCCTGGTTCTTCAGACATCTCTCTTCCTCCTGATGGAGTATCAGCTCATCAATGGGAACCGTCAGTCAAAAACGTGTTGGAAGTCTATGCTGACTGTGGAACTCCTCGAGTAGGATTCTGGCCGCCTTCTTGATGGGCTCTGGAGGGGCTCCTTTGAGGACACATTCCAAATCTCTATGTGACTACGCTTTTATCCTTGATTCGCAGCTGGCATGGTTATGAAGCAATTCAGTCACTGGCTTGTGAGAGAAGAAGACGAAGGACAGATTGTCTGGCTGTTGCTAAATCGTCCTGACAAGAGAAATGCGTTCAATGACGAGGTAGTCGAAGAACTAGGCCACTTTCTTGACGGGCTGCGGTCAAACCCAAACATACGTGTCTTGGTAATCTCCAGCGCATTGGATGACATGTTCACTGCTGGAGCGGACATGGAAATCTTCTTCAAAGCATACGAAGGCGATGTGTATAGTGAGGCGGTGGAAATATCGAAGAGAGTTCAAAGCGTGTTTTCCAAGCTTGAGAGGATGCCTTTTCCAGTCATCTCCGCCGTGAAGGGAATCAACCTGACAGCAGGTCTTGAAATGTCCATGTGCTGCGACATCATTGTTGCCGCCGATAATGCAAGATTTGGGCAAGTTGAAACGAAATACGGGATTATCCCAGGAGGTGGTGGAACCCAGCGGCTGATTCGGTTGGTGGGCCCACTGAAGGCACGAGAGCTAATCTATACATGTGACATCATCGGAGCGGAAGAAGCATTGCGAATCGGACTGGCAAACATGATTGTTCCACTTTCTGATATAGAAGCATCCGTCAACGAGTTGTGTAGAAGAATCATAGCGAACTCAAGAGATGCCATTGCAAGATCCAAGGCTCTGATTGACAAAGCTATCTATGTGAATCAAGAGGGCTTCGCCGGAGAAAACGAAGGGTTCGGAGAGGTCTTCGCTTCGGGAGAGCCTATGGAAAGACTATCGGCTTTCATGAGTTCCCGGAAGAAGAAAAAGAGCAGATGAAGATTCGGAGGATGGTCTGAAGGGTGGCTTTGCCTTCCATAGGATTTCGAGAAGGCCCCGTATCTCCATGATGCTTTATTGATAGAATTGAGCATTTCCGATAGAATCTCTTGTTAGTCCTCCTTTCTAAAAGCTGAAACGATAACAGCACCGACCATGACCAATATCGCACTAAACCAAATCATAAGATAGAAAGGAATAGGAATGGCCCATTCGTCCCATTGAGAGAGATATAGAGAGGAGGCCACCACCATTAACAATTCAATCACACCCAAGGATAACGCGATGGCCGGAATGTCTTCTCCCCAACGTCCAACCTTCAGAATGTTGTAGCCCAGAGCTACAGCAAAAGTACCGAACAACATCTGGAGAGCAAAAGGAAGGATGGTGGTAGGGATGCAATGATCATACCAACATCCCAACATGTCCGGGCCGATTGCAGTCCACGCGCTAATTCCGTTAATGAACGGCAGTATTCCCGCGACCATTAAGATGAATGGACCAATGATTGCCCTACTTCTAACAAATCCGTCCACGATTTTCACCCGATTCCTGTTACCATTGTTGACTCAGCCCAATCATTCCCTCGCTCTAGGATTTGTTCATTAGATATGTAGACATGACAAAATACCACACATAAGCGACTAAGAAGTCTACTCGTTC
>CP070658.1:218995-225204 GCA_020355105.1 Candidatus Thorarchaeota archaeon
CGCTGAAGTCGCTGCGGAGGAATCAAAGGAGCTAGTCATCTTCGCCTCGATGTTGATTGAATATCGTTTCGGCGATGCAGATTTGTACATCGAGGAAGTTCTCAAGAAGACACTCGACCCCGACTCAGTCAGAAGAGTGACGACCTATCTATACCTGATTCTGACTGGATTCATTCGCACCTCTCTGGAATCTGAGGCCGCTGTGACCATCGCCAGTCTGATAGAGAGCACTGGAATGAGGTGGCTTAGTCTCGTAAAGCTTGTCAAGAAAGGAATAGAAGAAGGTCTCATTCCCGCCTACCTAGACATGGAGTCAGAAGAGCTCGTGGTTGATGCAGACCGCTATGATATAGAAGCACTTGCTGAAAGGAAGGGGCCGATAATGAGCCGCGACCTCGAGGACCCGGGAGCTTGGGACCTCGATCTTGATGAGTAGCCAAACGGCAACGCTGTTTTTGGCTCAGTCCGAGTGGACACAGACAGTCACACAATCGGTCTCGGGAATTCCGACTGGAAAACGTTTTTAGTGCGATTGCCGAGATTCCCAGACTGCCGACCCCAAGGTTTTGGTGGTTCTATGACTGAAGGCCATAAGTGGTTGCAGTGCCCCGCCTGTAAGGAAACAATCTTCTGGGAGATTCCAATCAAGGCGCTGAAGGGTGTGAAACGATTCCCTGTGGCCGTTGTTGTCAAACATGAGGACCATTATCTCGTCTGTTATATTGATAGCCACCATCAATTGGCGGATACAGAAGTGGCGATTGGATACACAGAAGGGAAGGCAAAAGAAGAGAAGTGACTCTTCTCACTCGATTCCGTTGTCAATTGCCCATTCAAGCACTCTTGATGCTTGAGCACTAGCCATGCCCCAAGTCTTCAGTTTTGCCACCAGACTCCTTATGCCCGAAACCCAATCGACTAGGAGATCTCTGATCCTCTTCACCAGTTTCGGATCCGCCACTTCTGTAAGAATTGGGAGCAGTTTGCCGACCCAAGTCTGGGACAACACGAGGAGCGTTTCCAGCCGAGCAACCCATTCCTCTCTTGGAAGCCCGGTTAGTGTCTGCGCGACTGCAAGGTGATAATCGTACTGTGCTGTCAGATATCTCAACCGCCAGCTGAGTATTTCCATGAGAAGTGTCCGATAGTCGGGGCTTGGGGCAGTCTTCATGAGAAGAGTCAAGAAACGCTCACACATTTCGTCGGCAGACTGGCTGGCCTCATAGTACAAAGCCATAGCCTGCTGGAACTCTTCATTTTCGAGATGTTCATCAGCTTCTCCTACTGCATCCTTGAAGCGTTTGAGCAAGGTGCGCGTAGCTCCGCTAACCTTAGGCCTTGGTTTCTTCTTTGATTTCTTGCTCATCAGCTTCACCGACTATTCGCTCTCACAGGGTGTCATAGAACAGCCCTGTCTGCATTTGATTACAGCGTCCAGATTATCCCTTGTTTCACCTCTCAACACAACAACCCCCCCTAAAAGATGTCTATGATGTCCTTACATGTTCAAGGCACCATCATCAGGAATATCGGGTGGACCTATAGGAGGCAGATGACGTACTTTGTACTTCTCAGTGGCGTTCACCCAGTCCATGAATCCTGGACTAGGAGGATACATAGAGTAGAGGTCCTCTCGGATGCTCTCCATGCAGTGTGGTTCCAATCCTGCAGTCTCGGCCACGGTCACCAATCTGTTCTCAGCCTTGGACGCGGCGTTTGTCACCGGTTCTAGCCAGTCCCTCCAATCCTTTGACCGCATCAGGTGGTGATCTACTATAAGGAGCGGTATGCGAGAAGCGAGTTCCATAAGGGAGGTTAGAGCGGCGTCCCGGTGGGAGTCCTCGAACCGTTTCAGATACACTGGCGGGCCGCCAATGATTGCTGCATTGGGGTTGTTGGAGAGGATAAAAGAAAGCGTATCGCTAACCACGGGGCCTTGAACATCTGGAGCAAACAGCACTCGACTTTCGGCATGTTCAATTGTCGTGGCAATGATGTATCCAAGATCTGTGTCTATAGGGCCGTGAGGCAGTGGATGCGAATGACTGACAGTGGTTTCACCAAAAGTGTACGACTGCCCATCAGCCCACCTAATCTCCTCCGCAACTCCACTCACATCTTTCTCAAAGAAGAAACCCCTGCGTCTCTGAGATGGATTCACATTCTCCCTGTTGTCCTTTGCGAAGACAATCTTGTCCTGGAACATGCGCTGCAACTCATCACGTGAGCTTTGATTGTAGCGGAAGTTGGTAAAACCAGGGCGAACATGGTCATAGTGATAATGGGACACAGAAAGAACGTCAGCCTGCCGGGCTTCTTCGTGTATCTGCTCTAGCGTCTTCATAAGCCTATGATACTCTCGAGGATGTGGTTCTAGCCCCCCACGCATGGCCAATGCGGCAGAGGGGTCCAGTAAGAGCTTGACATCTGGAGTCGAAACCATCGTGCAGAGAGACCTCACGCCAAGACTTTCAGATGCAATCGGAACTACGTCGATTTCTCCGATTCTCAATCTCTAGCCTTCCTATAGTATCTCAGCGTATACCTGCCATCGTCATGAACGAGCTCGGCCTCGTAAAGATGTGGCGAATCACTTGTGGTTCTGAAACAGTCAAACATTGGGAGATCGGAGGGGAGGAACTGGTCTTGCAGGCTGTTCACTTCGTCAAGTGAAAAGAGTGCCAACTCTCCTTCTCTGTGATTCTCTCGGTAGTCATCTATCTCCGCCGAGCCGACAAAGATGAGGAAATGTGCCGAGAGCGCATTGTCAGCTAGGACAAGCCTTTCGGAAACCATACCTCTAAACTCGTAACTATTCACCTTCTGCGTACCTGTTTCTTCCATGATCTCGCGCTTCGCCGCGTCCACTATATGCTCACCAATGCCAATCTTGCCGCCAATCATGCTCCATAGATTCTCGTAGGGCGGGTTCTTGCGCTTCAGGAACAGATACTGATTGTCAAAGCGTATGATGGATATAGCAATTGGTACAATCGTCGGCATGACATAAACCTCAACGTCGTCGTGTAGAGATATCGATGGTCATTAATCAAGTCCTCTTCTTGCTTTAAAGGTAGAGTAGAAGCGAAGATTCAAAGCAGACACCTGGGTCTTTCTGAACAGGTATTGGAAGTGAGTAGGATTCTCCCCAGTGAAGTAAGGTCTTCGATACTGGCTCAGCTGACTCCAACTGAGGATGAGGTTGCGAAACAGGCGTCAGCAATTGAAACATTGAAGGGGGCACTTGAAAATCACGCTGGGTCCAGAGGATTCCAATACTCATTCTTGGCTGCTCAAGGTTCGACGGGGAAGAAACAGACGCAGCTAAGAGGTGCATCAGACATAGACCTCTTCGTGGCACTTGACAAGGAGCATTACAGAGGGAAGCTAGACTTGGATGCCCGAGAGAGAAGTAGTGCGATTGACGAGCTAATGGAGAGCATGATTGACCAGTGGTTCATTCCTGCAGTTGCCAATCTTGATGTTCAGTCTTTACAGAAGACATTCTCACAGCACCCCTACCTCTCACTGAGCATGGCAGGGTTCGATGTGGACATCGTTGCCTGCTTTCTTCTGACGTACGACGAACTTGCGCAGAAGGGGCCAATCACAGCGATGGACAGAACTATTCATCACACAGAGTACGTTGCTAACCATCTGAACACTACTCTTAGAGAGGATGTGAGAATACTCAAGTCCTTTGTCAGAACCAGCCGCACATACGGTGATACCTGTGCGGTTGGCCGGATGGGATTCACTGGCTACGCTCTTGAGTTGCTAGTCATATCCACTGGGAGCTTTGATGCAGCGCTGGAAGCCATCTTGCGACTAGATTGGGACCCCGTTGACCCCCTTGAGAGGAGCCTCCAGACTCTGAAGCAGGATTCCACGTTCAAGGACGATCACATCTTCATAATCGATCCGACCGACACGGGCAGAAATGTCGCATCAAGCTTCGATGAGAGAGCGTATGACCTACTGAGGATCTTGATACAACAACTAATCGATGCATCACAAAAGAGTGATAATGATCAAGTGATGAACTTGGTCTTGGAAAAGCCAATCCCAGTCGCACCGGTCCCAGTCTGGTTCACAAAGCATTCCTATGTTCGTGAGTTTGAGTCGGATGGAGGAGTCCACTACACTGTCCTAAGAGACAAGCTCCACAGCGTGGCCAATAGGGTCGTTGGCGAACTTAGACGTGAACCAACTGGTGAAGAACGGTTTGGTGAGGTAATCTCCGAGGTATACTTCGAAGATGATAGATTCGCTATTGGCTTCCTAGTTGAGAAGCCAGAGATATCCAGCACATATGAGAGAAGAGGGCCGCCACTAGACCTACAGGAGGCGGTAGATAGTTTCAGAGAAGTGCACTCTGATGCATTTGAGAGAGATGATTACCTCTGGATTATAGAACGCAGGAAGTGGACAAAAGCCCAGAGCCTGATTGATGTGCTACTTCAGGAGAATCCGGTCGAGGGACTCAAACGTGTCACTCAGGGCGAGACTTCTGCAAAACTGCAGCATGTAATTCATAGATACGTTCTGAGGGTGGAGGACGATTTTCCCATTCCAACTGTGCAAGGGTAAAAAAGGGGAGCATACTGCCTCTTGTTGGTGAGCCATTTTGCCGTCAGATAGTATCGCGTTGATCCATCAGCCCTCCACTGACAATCATGTCCATCCGTTTCCAAAACCCAATCTAGGGGCATTTGAAACTCCCCTCAGAATACAGATGGCCATGAGATATCTGGAGAACAGCGATGTTTCGAAGAGATATACGAAATCTGCCGCTCCTCGAGCAAAACTAGAGGACGCTCTCACCGTGCATTCCCCGTATCTTGTTCACGCAGTGGAGATAATGTCGAGAATCGGTAGCGGGGAGTTGGGGGAATATGCCTACGCCAGCCCGGACCTGCTCCGCTCGGCCTTGCACGCACTTGGAGGAGCAAAACAAGCCGCAAAGGCAGTCGTAGAAGAAGAGGCCGAGCACGCATTCGCGCTTGTTCGTCCTCCCGGGCATCATGCCACATCTGCGTCACCCATGGGTCTTTGTTACTTCAACAACATCGCCGTCGCCGTCAGATTCCTGATGAAGAATCATGGAATCAAGCGCGTTTCTATTCTGGACTTCGATAGCCACTTTGGGAATGGCACTTCAGAAATCTTCTACTCGTACCCGAACGTTCAGTATGTTTCAGTTCATGAGTACGATTACGAGAATTTCGGGATCGGACACTACGAGGAAATTGGCCATGGCAAAGGTGCAGGTACCAACATTAACATACCCCTCTTGGAATCATCTCCAGACACTTCCTACGAGTCGGTAGTCGAACGAGTGATAGTGCCTGTAATGGAGAGTTTCAGACCGGAGTTGATTGCAGTTTCCGCAGGATACGACGCGCACTATACAGATCCCGTTGGCAACATGAACGTCGATTCCAGAACTTATTGGCTTCTGGGGAGCACTGTTGTGAAGCTTGTTCGAAGTCTCGGCCTGCAGGGTTCGTTCTGGGTTTTAGAAGGAGGGTACAATCCTCTCGCACTCGGCCTGAGCATCCGTGCAAGTCTGGATGGTCTTCTCGGCAAACCTGTTCCAGGCTTGGAAGACCAGACGGAACGGGAAGAGCATGAGATGTTGATAGACTCTAACAATCAGGTGATAGGACAAGTATTGGAAACACACTCCAAGTATCTCTGATTCAACGCCTCGTCAACGTGGCCCTTTATGCACAATGTTAAAAGGCCAAGCAACTTGGGCGACCCCAGAACCGCTAGTGGTGAAGTACAAGTGGGTAAGAAGAGAAAGTCCGGCGGGCGAAGTAAAGGTAGCTCTGGGAAGACTGGGAACGTTCAGTGTTCAAAGTGTGGCCGGATCGTTCCAGCTGACAAGGCGAAGAGATACACGAAGCGTGTTTCAGCAGTTGACCCGCAGTTGGCCCGAGAGCTTAGGCAGCAAGGTAGCTTCATACAGACCAAGAGAGTCACACAGACCTACTGTGTTAGTTGCGCTGTTCACGCTGGCAAGGTCCAGATAAGACAGGCCTCGAAGAGAAGAGACGTAAGGAAGCGTCGCTAAAACCAACTTCAACATGCCCGACTTCATAGAAGAGTCCATTCATAGCAACAACCCACATCCATAGCTGGTTCTCCGAATGAAGGACGAAGAACGCGTTCTGAGGTTCATTCTGCTTCTTCCAGGTGTGCCC
>CP070658.1:225304-241060 GCA_020355105.1 Candidatus Thorarchaeota archaeon
GGCTTTCCTCAGACGAGTGCTTTCCAACCTTGTGGACTATGAGTCCAAACGGATGTTGAAAAAAAAGCGCAGAAACCTAGCTTAATAGCATCAGTGGACGTCGTACACCCTACACCAGGGAGCGCGGCCCAGATGACGGAACAGAGTGAACACAAGTTTCGTAGTAAGTATGAGTCAACATACGCCGATTTCCTGAAAGACATCTATTCAAGCCGAGTCACCCTAGTTAGAGAGTTCGAGAACCAGATTGGGAAGGAAAAGACCCACAGAATCCTTCAGGATTTCTATGAACGCGAGGCCGTTGAGAATATCAAGAGCCTCATGAAAGGAGTGAACAAACCTCTGGAGTCCATCGAGGACTTTGGGAGTCTGATGAAACAGCTCTCGACCAACGAATTCTCGTCCAATACTCAGACTCATGACTATCCTGACTCTGACCCCGGGACCTTCAGCATGTGTACCAGAGAATGTCTTTGGGCAGACGTATTCAAAGAACTCGAGGCCACGGACCTAGGTTATCTGATGTTCTGCCAAACAGACTTCGCTGTTGCCCCTGCCTTTCATCCGAATATACATCTAGAGAGGAAAAAGACTCTGATGCAGGGCGACGATGTCTGTGACTTCACTTATCACTGGAAGAAGCAGAAGTGAAGTCACTCGATACTCGGAGATAGTGGTTTGAAGCAGTTCTATGTCGCAATGGGGGCCATAGTCGAGAGTGACAAAGGAGTCTTGATTCTCAAGCGGTCTCCTGAGAAGGACTTTGCCCCGGATACATGGGAAGTGGTAACCGGACGGCTTGAGATGGGAGAGAATCCGGAAGAAGGAATAATCAGGGAGATTGCAGAAGAGACGGGCATTCAAGCGGAGTTGATTATGCCTGTCCATACAAGCTTCTTCTACAGAGGTTCAGAGGAATATCCAATGGTTTTCATCGATTTCTGGTGTAGATATCTAGAAGGCGATGTGAAGCTGAGTTGGGAACATTCCGAGTACGAGTGGGTTTCTTTGGGCGACGCTTTGCGGAATCCAGACCTCAAACCATTTCATAGCTCATTGTCACGGATACTTGGGCTGAAGTCACACCTGCCCTCGGACTTTTCATTCGAAGAATGACTTGTGTCCGAAATAGGCCAAAGATTGTCACTCCTTACTGAACTGAAGCAGTTCTATCACAT
This sequence comes from Candidatus Thorarchaeota archaeon, assembly GCA_020355105.1. Classification (GTDB taxonomy): domain Archaea; phylum Asgardarchaeota; class Thorarchaeia; order Thorarchaeales; family Thorarchaeaceae; genus SMTZ1-83. The sequence continues at coordinate 226,483 of CP070658.1, forward strand.
TGCCTGCGGGATCGCGCATTGCCATATAGGTGCCAGCAGGAAATCGTTGTGGGTGGTCATGCACGAACTCCACATCGAGTTCCTTTAACCGGGCGGCCTCTTCCTCAAGATTCTCTGCTTCAATACAAAGCACAACTTGAGTTGCTCCCGGGTACTTCAGTTCGTTAGATTCCTTCACCTCTTCAAGAACCAATGGAGGACCTTCATTCTTGAGGTGAACAAGACAGTCATCATATCGGTGTTCTACCTCAAAGCCAAGTTTGTTACAGTAGAAGTCTAGGGCTTTGTCAATATCATCAACATAGACTCCTATCACGCGGATCTTCGTCAGCTCTCACACCTCATCAGCTTGTAGTGGGACTAGACAGGCATTGTGCCGGCTTCATGTGAAAAAGCTTACAGTCACCGCATGTACAACAGAACCTATTCACTTCAATGACAGGGACCGACTCAATCTCTTCAGTGCTGCCTGACATTCATTCTTGAATCGCCCAAGAATCGCTCGGGTATGTTTGTCTGGGCCCCTAGAGAGCTCAGAATCGCATCTCTCGACTAACTCATGAAGGTGCTTCAGTGGATGCTTTGAACGATCGCCCCAGTCCCAGATACTGCACCAGCGCCGACCGAGGTCAGGCCCGTATACCGTTTCTGCGTCATCTCTAATCTCTGGGGACACAACGGTTCCAGGATGAAGCCACGGCATATCTGTGCCGTTTGGTTCAACACCAAAGATTGCATTCGAATAGAACGCGTAGATGGGAATCTGTATTCTGTCGGCAAGATGCTTCAGTCGGACAGCCCCCTTGAGTCCACCGGCGATTGAGTACACCAAGATTGCCCTGACTTCGGAGCTGTGATTCAGCGTGGCCTCAATGATACTCTCAATGGTCCCACCAGTAGCAATCGTGTCTCCAATGAGTATCAACGGTTGGGCGGTCATCGCTTCGAAATTCAGGTACGAGAGGTCCGTCATCCAACCGAATTCTGAGAGATGCCGTTTTGCTCCTATGAAGCACCGGTTGATAGTTTCACCAAAAACAGCTTCAAAGGCCTCGGCGAGGCTGTAGTAGAGTGCCCCTGCAAGTGGTACAACCTCCGTCACCGTGTCAATGGTTGAGCTGCGGAATTCCTTGACAGTCCCGAATGCGGCACGGAGAAAGTCCTCACTGCTTTCACGCGCTGAGTTGACCAATGCTGCCCCAACCAGCCAGGGCTGGAGAAGAATCTGCAGCGCACTAGGAGTTTCAATTATGTATGTATGCGGAAGAAGATGGTCGCTCTTCACGTGGAATAATCGAATCTTGCTCGTAGAATCGGCAGTCTCTACTAAGCTAGCACCCTTCCTGATGGCTTCTTGATTCATGGGTCTTTGGCTCCCTCAGGACTGTTGAGATGAGTGCACAGGCTCTAGTAAATCCTCGCACAGATCAACCGCGTCCCTTACCCTTCATCTCCAAGAGCACCCAATCTCTTACGGCATCTTCGCCATAGATGAGTTGACCGAGATCCTCCTCCAAATCAATTGGCTCAAGGATACATATCCAACCTTCACCATAGGAGTCTTCCAGAAGTTTACCGAAATTCTCCTCCAATTCGATGTTGGACTCCACGATTCTCCCGGATACCGGACATTTCAGAGGGCCAACCCACTTATTGCTCTCCAGAGTCGCGATTGAGCCGCCAATCATGACTTCTTTGCCAATTGGACGAAGAGTGAGGGCTGATATCTCGCCTGCGATGTGCACGGCATAGGGTGTTATTCCGACCCGCACTCTGTTGTCCTCTAACTTGGCCCACGTGTGATCTGGATGATAGTAGAGTTCGGTTGGAAATGAGAACCCTTCAATCTCCAAGGTCCAGACTCACCCAATCAATCTCCAGCTGACTTGCACTTCTTAAATCTAATTGACTAGTCGTGTCTGACACTCATTCGGTGTTCCGGTCTATTGTCACTCTTGCCCCACTACCTCTCGGTAGATTGCCAAGGCGTCCTCTACTGAGTTCACACCTCGGACTATAGCGTTCCCTCTCCCCATGATGGTAATCTCTGCGCCGTCGGGAGTCTTAATCTTCAACCACCTAGCAGCCTTCTTGACGTCGTATCTGTCATCCAGCTGCGTCGCAATGCCCTCAATGTCCAGAGTTATCATTGACGCAGGAGCTATGCTGAAAGTTCCCGAACACAGCGTTGTTGCACTCACCTCCTTTGACACTCTGAATGGAATATCAGGCTGCGCAACGGAGCAGACAGGACAGTCCTCATCACGGCCGATGTCGAAGATATCGAAAGTCAAAGAAGATAGGTCAACTACCATCAGCCTGCTCTTCAGTCGGGGTTCGCGTTCAGTAGCTAGGAGAACTACCTCTCGTACTTGTATTGCACCAGCTATGGAAAGGAGTTCAGGAGTAACTCCGACATTCGCACAGGTATAGTCTGGGTCGTCCTCTGCTTCTCCAGCCATGCAGCGCAGACACCCGGTTTGACCAGGCATGAAGGTTGTTAGATTGCTGTGATACTCAATTGCGCCAGCAAATACGTATGGAATCCTTTGAGATTGGCTCACTCTATTGACGGCATTTCGGGTGTGAAAGGAGTCCAGTCCATCGATGATTATGTCAGACCCGGCTAGGAGCTCGTGGGCATTTCCTTCATCCAGAGATGCACTGATAGGTTCTAGGTCTACTTCGGGATTCATGATACTAAGGTTGGCCGCTGCCGCCTCTGCCTTTGGTGTACCTATGTCACTTGTGTTGTAGATTGTCTGTCTCTGAATGTTGGAGAGTTCGACAACATCACGATCAACAATCCTGATGTGACCGAAGCCCAGAGCGGTTAGAAGACGAAGAACGGGACTGCCTAGACCTCCAGCCCCAACCACAGTGACTCTGGAAGCCAAGATTCTCCCCATATCATTCTCTGTGAAGTCATGAAGTGCAAGCATTCTCGAGTACCGCTCTTTCTGATTTGCTGTGAGCGTCATTTCTCCACCTCGTCATATGCTTGTGGCTCACTCTAGCAACGTGACAGTTACTTCCTCATTCTCTTCAATCACATCAAGGTTGACTGGCAGGATGATATACCCATCGGCCTGGGCCATGCTTGTGATTGCCCCCGAATGCTTGTAGACAGGGTGGGCAAACCCGTCTTCAATACGTACGGTGAGGAACTGCCTTCTGCCCGAGGACGAGACTACTCTCTTACTCAGCTTTGTACTTACTGTCCTCTCGACTTGCTCGGGCAGTCGTGCCATCTTGCGAATCGCTGGGACTAGGAAGACATACGCGTTACTCAGGCACGAGGTTGGATACCCTGGCATGCCAATAACGGGGGTCTTCTTGACAACACCGAAGAGAGTTGGCTTGCCTGGTTTGATTTGCACACCATGGAATAGTACCTCTCCCAGACCCTCTAAGATACCTGCAAGGAGGTCTTTTTCACCGACTGAACTCCCACCTGACAAGACGACCATGTCTGATTCTAGCGCCTCTAGAATCGCAGACTCTAGCTCGGCCTGCTCATCGATCACTACCGGATGTCTCTCTACGTTTGCCCCATGGGAACTGAGAACTGCTTCAAGGGTGAAGGAATTCACATCGTAGATCTGACCGGGTTGAAGTGGGTTCCCGGGAGAAACGACTTCTTTGCCAGTTGGAATGACAACGACTCTTGGTCTTGCATATACCTCGACTGTTGTCCTACCAAGAGCTGCAAGGGTCCCGATTCTTGCAGGAGTGAGATGACTACCACGAGAGAGAACCATGTCGCCTTCCTTGATGTCTTCCCCTTTCCTAGAAACATTCGCTCCTGGGTAGACAGGTTTTGTGATTAGAATCTGCTCGCCTTGCCTTTCTGTGTACTCGACCATCACGACAGCATCTGCACCCTCGGGGAGAGGAGATCCTGTTGCTATCTGAAGACATCTTCCTGAAGAAACCGCTTTGTCTGAGACTTCTCCAGCGTGAATTACGCCATCCAACGCTAGAAATACGTCTTCATTGCTGGCAGCGAAAGTGTCCTCAGCAACTACTGCGTAGCCATCCATTGCGGACCTATCAAAAGGGGGCACGAATCTGTCGGCTTTCAAGTTCTCAGCAAGAACACGTCCCAATGATTGGCTGACTGGAACAGTTTCCGTTGACTGTACGGGAATGCAATTCTCTAGGAGTATTCGTTCAGCTTCTTCTTGTGATACAAGCAACTTGAAGGGGTCCATCTTCTTCATCTGTCTACCTCCCAAAGTAGGTGTCCGAGTCCTGGAAGGATGATTCTCGTGAGTGCAGTGGCCATTGCATTCTTCGAACCAGGAAGACAGTACACTATGGTCTTCCCAATCAGGCCTGCAGATGCTTGACTGTAGATACCAGCAATCCCAATCTCTTTGAAACTAATCTGTCGGAAGTACTCGCCGAACCCATCGAGGCGCTTCTCAAACATAGGAACAAGGGTCCTAACAGTAACATCTCTCCGACCCACTCCTGTCCCGCCACTTGTCACTATGACGCGAATCTCATCATTATCAAGATAGCTCCTGGTCTTCTCCTTGATTGCATCTTCTTTGTTTGGGACAAGGTCATATTCAACGATAGTATGGCCCTCCGTAGTAATCAGTTCTTGTGCCAACTGGCCTGACTTGTCAGACTCCTTTGTTCTACTATCACTCACTGTGAGGATCGCGAAACCTGTTGCTACCTTCTGGTCTCGTCTGTGTTCGTCTGTCATTACATCTCTTCCTTCTGTTTCAAGGTAACACGGATTCCCTCAAGCCGGGCAGTTGGATACTGCCCCTCGGAGTCCTTCTCCAGATACTTCACCATGTCCCATATTGACAGTAGTGCAGTTGTAACTCCAACGAGGGCCTCCATCTCAACTCCGGTGGCATAAGTGGCAGTCACTCTGCAGACTGCCAAGATTCGGTCTGGTTTGAACTCAAATGTAATGCCTACCGACGAAAGTGGAATCTGATGGCAAAGTGGAATCAACTCGTCCGTCTTCTTGGCAGCCATGATTCCAGCAGTTTCTGAAACCGAAAGGACATCACCCTTCTTCGTGGTTCCCAAGCGAACAGCCTCCACTGTTGCAGGCTGGAGTACAATCTCACCAACCGCTTCAGCGACACGGACGGCGGCAGGTTTGTCTGAGATGTCAACCATCCGAACTGGATCCTTCTTCTCGCTCAATCTCTCTTTCACCCACCCAGTAGCTGCCCCCCTCAAAGTGCTCCTTTTTCCAGATGTGCGCTCGCTCCTTCAGTTGCTCAATCGCGTATCTGCAGCCCTTGAATGCTGCGTCGCGATGCGCTGCGCCAACAACGATTAGAACTATATTCTCTCCAACGTTAAGGGTGCCAAATCTGTGTACAATCGATACATCAGTCACGCCAAACTCTCGGATTGCCTCTTCTCTTATTCTCTCAAGCTCCTCAATTGCAGGATCTACGTCGACCTCAAACTCTAGTCGTTTGACCTTTCGATCTTCAGTCATGTTTCTCACTGTTCCCAAGAACTGAACTAAGGCGCCCATCGAGGGACGGCGAGTCTTCGAAACCACTGCGTCGATGGAGATGTCTCCTTCAGTCATCTCTATCAAGTTGAGTCCTCTCCTCGCCAGTAGGGTTCACGGGTTTCTACAGCTCGGACCAAGGCACCATCCACTGAACTGCGTGGGTTCTCGTCCCCCAGAAGAGCACGAATATCGATTAGATTATCATGTCGGAGAAGACAAGGCTTCAACCGGCCGTCTGAGGTCATTCTGAGTCGAGTGCAGCTATCACAGAACGAGCTGTTGTGTGTCGGACGAACCACCTCAACGACAACTTCGCCGTGGTCCAAAAGAAGAGTATACTGCTTTCTCGCATGCAAGGACCTCTTCCTGATTTCTGAGGCCTTTGACTCTAATTGTTGTTCTGCAGCTTCAAGGTCAACCCAGTATCTCTGCCAAGTTCTGTCGTTTTCCCCGGGCATGTATTGGAGCTCAATCAGCTGTAGGATGGTACCGGTCCTGCAGGCAAAATCCATCATGGCATTGATTTCATTCTCGTTGATGTCTTTCAGAATGGTCATGTTTATCTTTACGGGATTGAGACCCACTTCGACGGCGCTCTGAATGCCCCTCTTCACGGCCTCGAGATTGTCCCTCCCCGTTATTCTCGCGAAAGTGGCTGGATTCAGTGTATGCAGACTGACATTCACTCTTTCAAGTCCGGCGTCCTTCAGTTCTGACGCCATTTCCTCTAGGCGTGATCCGTTGGTCGTAAGGGATAGGTCATCGACCAAGGGAGCAAGGCTCTTGACGATGTCTAGAAGATCATCTCGGAGAAGTGCCTCTCCACCAGTAAGTTTCACTCTTCTTATGCCACGTTTGCTGGCAGCCCGAACCAGATTCTCTATCTCCTCCAGAGTCATCTCCGGACCTTCTTGTTGTTCACCCTCGTGATGACAGAAGAAGCACGAATAGTTACATCTCTGAGTCAGTGATATTCTTAGGTAGTTCACGGTTCGTCCGAATCTATCCGCCAGTGGCTTCATCTTCGATGACAACTTCTGATTCTCAGACGAGCTAGATTCTGACTCAGACGTCATTATGTGCAGGGTTCGCCTCTCCGGAGTTTTATGTGTTATGTTCTGTCATGCATGTCGGTACTGGGATTCTTATCGGACTAATAGGTACGAACAGAGGTTGCCTTGAACGTAGCATAGACAGAATCACCTTGTTTCATGTCGAGACGTTCGAGGGATGATCTTGTTATCTGAGCAGTCAACGGCAAGCCAACATCAACTGTCACAAACACCGCTGCGCCCTCGATTGAAATCTCCTGTATCGTGCCCTTCAGGATGTTCCGTGCGCTAGAGAGTACTGTGTCACGAGACAGTACAATGTCTTCAGATGGAATGGTCACAGTCACAGGTCCTTCGATGTCCGAGATTGCCTCGACACCGACATCGTTCTCAAGAGTGATTCTCACTAGCTGCCGTCGCTTCGTTCCATCATCTACCACTTTGGCATGACCTGAGAAGACATTGCTGGTCATCTCTTGACCGATAATGGAATCGAGCTCGGCTCTGAAGACGTCGCGGGCAGACCCTATCTTCTCAAGTCTTCCACGATGAATCACCGCTATCCGGTCGCCCATCAGTTGTGCCTGAAGGATATTGTGAGTGCTGAGGACTATGGTCATGTCAGACCGCTTGTTGAGCGTCTGCAGGAGACGCCCCACTATCTGGGTGTTTTCGGGATCAAGATGAACCGTTGGCTCATCGAGTAGGAGAACAGTTGGCTTGAGAACCATTGCCATGGCTAGATTTAGTCTGCGTTGCTCTCCACCTGACAGCTTGCGTGCCAATCGGTCCCGCAAATCAGTCAATTCGACTATCTCAAGAGCCTTGGTTACCCGACTTTCGACTTCTGCCTGGTCAATTCCCCGGACTCTTAACCCCGAGGCAGCGTTCTTGCAGACGGTAGTGCTGAAGAGTGTCAATCTCTGGAACACAAGGGTGACCTGTTTTCGCATCTGTTCGATGTTAGATCCAGTGACAAGTTCGTCATTGAAGAGCACCTCTCCGGAGGAGAGCGGCTGAAGCCCGGCAATCACTCTCAGTGCAGTTGTCTTTCCTGCACCATTGGAACCTATGATGGACAAGAGCTCGCCCTTTCTGATTTCTAGGCTGATGGAGTCTAGTGCCCGCGTTGCTTCGAAGTCGACACACACGTCTTTCAGTTCCACTATTCCCAAAGCCACCACCGTACTCTCTTCTCTGCAAGGCGTAGAACTACGTTGAATGCTATCATAAGAACCAGTAGAATTGCCGTGGTTCCCAGACCCAGTGCAATCTCACCCCGTGTCGTGTCCAAGGCTATAGCTGTTGTCAATACACGAGTTAGACCTGCGATGTTGCCACCAAGCATCAAAGCAACACCTAATTCGGAGATTGCTCGGCTGAAACTAGCTGAGATGGCTAGGAGAATTCCTCCAAATGACTCTCGTATTGTTGACGCCGCAGCCGCGGTCTTGTCGGCGCCCAGAGTGAGAGCCAACTCACCTATTGCTGGGTCCACATTCTCGACAGTTTCGGAAGTTATGCTGATCATGATTGGCAGTATAAGAATCGCCTGCCCGATGATTATTACATAAGGCGTGTAGAGAATGTGAAAGATCCCCAGGGGTCCCGAGCTAGAGAAGATCAAGTACAGAATTAGACCCAGAGCAACCGTGGGAACTGCCATCATACTGTTAAAGAGACCCTTCAGGAAGGACCTCCCTCTGAAGTGTTTCATTCCTAGGAGAACCCCTATTGGGATACCTACAGCGGTAGCAATCAGAGCGGCCATTCCCGATACGAATAGGCTTCGCAATGTTATCTCAAGTAGTTCTGATTCCAGTGACATTCTGATCAACTCCGGTTATCTGTGAACGTGTGCCCGATTTGTGCTAGGGATAGAATGTGTAAGCTCCATCTCTCCACGGGGGTGGACATTCGTAAAGTGTCCCTTCATAGTCAAAGAACCCGTACGTCCTAATCCATGAGTATATGTCTGATGGGGATTGGGTTTCCATCACTGGTACTGCAGGCGAGAAGAGCGGTTGCCCAAAGTCGGACTGCCCGTATTCCCCAATGACCTCTTGAATGGGCTCGCTGACAAGCCATTGAATGAACTCCATGGCTCTACTGAAGTTCGCAGCAAGTACTGTCGTCCGATTGACTGCAATCGCGCTGTAGATGTTTATCAGCCTTTCATCTTCGTCAACGAGCTGCTCCAGATGAATAAGGCCTTGACTGCTATAGGCAAGGTAGGTGCCTATGTCAGACAACGTGTACAGGTTTTGGTTCTCAGCTATGTTTAGCGTCGCACCCATACCGGTGCCAGATGAAACGAACCAGGGCTCGTTCTTTATGATGCTATAGTTGTAGCCGGCGGCACTCCATAGCTTCTTCTCTTTGGAGTTAGTCCCTGAGTTGTCATCACGCGACACCCATAGGGTTGTGTTGTGTGTGCGGCCATAGTCATAGATCATCTGCAATGCAATCAATGTATCTGTCTGGCTTGCGCCAACTGGATTACTTGAGGGTCCCACGATTGTGAAGTAGTTGTAGGCAAACACCTTCCGGTTGACACCGTACGTGTCATTCATGAAGGTGTACTCCTGAGATGGCGAATGGACGAAAATAAGGTCCGCGTCGCCGTTCTTTGCATGCTCAATTGCAATACCCGTTCCTGCAGATATGAAGGCAACCAGCACATCAGGATGCTCTGCCTCGTATATGTCCTTCAACTCATCGAGTAGGCCGGTATCATAGAGACTTGTGGTTGTGGATATGGTCAATGTGTTCCTTGATTGTAGCTGGAGCCCAAAGAGGTAGAATCCTCCAACCCCAAGTGCAATCACTGTAACGAGTAGCACTCCAAGTATGCTTCTCTCTCGCCGCATGTTTTTGTCACCGATATGTTTGGGCGGACACATCGGTAAGGAAGTTGACTCCTATTTTAGTGTTCTGAACTGAATCCGGTCACAGAATGCACTTGAGCCATCAACAGGTAATATTCTCAGATTATCCACAGAATGAGGAGGTCACCTCTGCAAGAACCCTGGCGGTGGTCTTCAGAGACTCAAAGTCAACGGACTCAACTGGTGAATGCGCACCGTCACCTGATGGGCCGAAGAGGACTGCAGGAATTTCAGCTCTTGAGAGGAGAGCAGCATCCGTCCACCAACGAGCTCCAATGAGCTCAGGTCTTGTGCCTGTGACCGTCTGACATGCATTAGTGAGATGATTGACAATCTCAATGTCCTCTGAGATTTCAAGTCCGGGTCGATAAAAGAATACCTCAGAGCTTGCATCAAACTGCCTGTCTGAGGATGCAACGTCGCTGACAAGTCTATTCAGCTCTGCCTCAATGGTGTGATAGTCTTCGTCAGGCAGGGTTCGCCGTTCGAGTTCAATTCTACAGTAATCAGGATAGGTGCTCAGTTCTGTTCCGCCCTGAATGAGAGAAGCATGGACGGAGGGACGTCCCAGTAGAGGATGACGACTCTGAGTCTGGAACTTGCCTTCTAGCTCATCCAACGCTACCAACACCTTCCCAGCCTTTGTGATGGCATCTACTCCCACATCAAAGAGGCTTCCATGGGCGGCCTTCCCACGCACTTCTACCTTCGCCCACGCATATCCTCGGTGAGCAATTATCAACTGCAGACCGGTCGGTTCGGTGACAATGGCGGCATCGGTGGAATACTCTTTGATGACCTCCTCGGTGCCTACGCTTGCATATTCCTCGTCTGCAACAAAGGCGAAGACTACATCTCCATTCAAACGGGCTTTTGACATGACTAGTTCTTTCGCGGCTGCTAGCATGGCAGCCAAGCTACCTTTCATATCAAAGGCACCCCTACCATACACCAGTCCGTCGCGGAACACAGGTTCTAGTGGCTCTATGTCCATGCCTGTGATACTGACAGTGTCGGTGTGACCGTTGAGCATCAAAGTCCGTCCTGCCCCGCCGCCCCTCAGGACTCCGATGACGTTCTCTCTACCCTCATCTATCTCCTGGTAGTCTACCTCAAGGCCGATTCTGTCAAGATAGTCGCCGATTTGATGGGCAATCTTCGATTCGCCGCTTCCGCCCTGCACAAGAGAAGGATTGATTGACTCAATTGAAATCAGACTCTGCAGAACCGAGAGTAAATAGGATTCATCTACGCCAAAGCCGCTCATCCGAATCTCTCCTTTTGATGAGATTTCGTCGATGCAATCAGAGTGCCCTATCCCCACTAGTCTTTATCGATGTTGGAAGACAATTGCGAATATTCAGTCTAAGAACGGCCAAATATCAGCCCATTCCATGGTCTTCGCGGCCAACTTCGCGACAATCGTAAGTTGAACGCCGAATAGAACGGTGACGATTATAATGGGTCCAATGAAGTTCCTACTCGATGCGATGTGAAATGATCCATGGGCCTCTACTGGAGTCGAGCTATCCTCGTTGCTGTAGACGACATAGTAGTACCCTTCAGATGGGATTCTAACACTCCAATTATGCGATTCTGAATCTAATTGCACGTATATTCCGCTCAGATACAAACCACGCGTCCATGCATTGAATTCTTTGTCATCCATAGCGACTAGATCTATTGCATCACCCGATATGACTTCGAATGTGCCATGAAGTGTGTCATTCTTGACACACCATATCTTGTAGGAGCTGTAATCGAAGGGCGTTATGAACAGATGCTGATGGTGGTCAAGTACAAAGCTGCCCGTAGAGAAGACTAGGTACGATGCAATGAATGATATGCCGATGATTGGGAGTAGGAGCATCCTGAACGTGATTCGCCCTATCAACCGTCAGATCTCACAGTTATGATGACAGATTGTTGAGTCCGACCAATATAGCCTCCTCTTGGCGCCGAATCTGTCATGTTTTCTGAGCTTGTTCTCGTCTCCTTTGAGCAGTCACAAGCCCAAGAATCTCGGCCTCTATCTGTTCTGTTGTAAAATGCTCTCGTCTTATGGCACCGGTGGGGCAGACAACCTGACACTTACCGCAGCCAGTACATAGGATTGCGCTTACTTCGGCTAGCTGGGGTCCACTTTCTCGGTCAACCATTGAAATGGCAGCATATGGACATACTTTCTCACACAGACCACAGCCAATGCAGAGCTCTTCAGATACAGTTGCCTTGTCCATCTGAACTCGAACCGTGCCTTTCAATACATGAGATGCAGCAGCACTAGCTGCGGCCTTAGCATCTGCAACACTAGCTGGAATGTCCTTTGGACTCTGGCAGGCTCCAGCAATGAACACTCCCCTCGATTTTGTGTTGACAGGCTCCAGCTTGGGATGTAGCTCCTTCATGAATCCTCCTTCGCTCCGGTCTACACCGAGCATGTGCGCAAGTTCTGCAGCATCTGGAGAAGGATCAACGGCCATTGTCAGCACAACAAGATCGAAGTTCAAACGCAGTAGGACGCCAGATCCTTGATCGAAGACTGTGAAGCTAATTGTACCGTCCTTTTCTTCAATCATTTCACTAGGAAAGCCCCGCACAAACCGTACTCCACTCTCTCTTACTCGTCCGTAGAACTGCTCGTACTCTTTGCCTCCTGCCCGCAGTTCATGATAGATAATCCATTGCTCCACATCATCAAGAAGCCTTGTGGTCATCTCCGCATGTCGAAGAGTATACATGCATCCGAAATTGCAGCACCACGGTCGACACTTCTCGTCCCTTGACCCCGCACAGTTGATGTATGCAACCCGCTTCGGAGATTCCTCGAATTCAGGTGGTAAGAGAACCTCACCCTCGGTAGGCCCTACAAGGCTCAGAATCCTACCATACTGACCACCCGTGATGACCCTTTTGTATTTGCCACTACCGTATTCAGGCAGTTCTTCTATTCCAACCTCTTGGAATCCCGTTGCAGCCACCACGGCACCGACCGTGAGTTCAATTTCCTCGGCCTCTACTTCATATGAGATAGAGTCACGAGGGCATTTCTCAGCGCATATGCTGCAACCTTCAGTCCAGTGTAGACAGGATTCCTTGTCAAGGAAGTAGACTCCGGGGACTGCCTGTGGAAATGGCTTGTAGACTGCTTTCCTCTCAGCCAACCCCAGATTCCATTCGTCATGTCCTGTGGCTGGGCAGTTGCGCTCGCAGGCTCCACAGTTGATGCAAGTTTCGGGATCCACGTACCTGGGTTTCTTCTCAACACGGACCTTGAAGTTGCCATAGTCACGCTCAACGTGGAGGACCTCTGAGTAAGACAGCAGCTCTATGTTCTTGTGACGTTGGACAGCAGATAATTTGGGAGATAAGATACACATCGAGCAGTCAAGAGTTGGAAATGTCTTCTCAAGCCTAGCCATGTAGCCCCCTATTGAAGTGTACCTCTCAACAAGATACACCTTGATGTCCTTGTCTGCAAGGTCGAGCGCACACTGAATGCCTGCGATTCCTGCCCCGATGACCATCGCACTCTTCTCGACAGGATACTCCTCATATCCGATGTCCTCAAGAGTCTTGGCACGTTCAATCGCTGCAGCGACTAGATCATATGCGACCTTGTATGCCTCCTCAGGTTTGTCGTCGTGTACCCATGTATCATGCTCTCTCAGATTCGCCTGGGCAAGCCTGAATGCATTCATGTCGTTCTCTTCAAGTATCTCTCTGAAGAGCTCCTCGTGCAGTTTCGGAGTGCACGCCCCAATTACGACCCCCGTCAGTTCCTTGTCCCGAATTGCCTTGGCGATGGTGTCCTGTCCGTCCTTTGAGCATGTGAACATGTTAGTGGTGGAGTGCACAACTCCAGGGTAATCTTTGAATTCACGTGCAAGCTTTCTGACGTTTATCACTCCGCCAATGTTTGTTCCACAGCTGCATATGAAGACGCCAATTCTCGGTTCGCGGTTCTTACTCTTTTTCTTGGCCATCTATTCTTCCACCTCCAGCTTCCCCCTCAGAGGGCTTGGTCCCAGTTCCTCTATCTGTTGAACGAACTCTGTAACGATTTCTGTAAACTTGATTCCCATTGCAGCAGATGCAAAGTCTATGTGTAGTCTTCCTCCAAGACCGATTCCCTCGAAGACCTGCTTCCAGAACTGTACGAAGTCATACTGCATGAAGTTGCCAGCTAATTCATCATCGCCACCATAATGACATTCGTCAAACAGGCATCCAGTGACAAGCACGCCATCTGCCCCGTTCTGCATTGCGGTCATGATGTGTATCGGCTCGACTGCCCCACTACACGGCACACGGATTGTCCTGATGTTCGCCGGATAGTGAAGATGCATAAGACCGGCAAGATCGGCGGCTGCGTGCGAACACTCCCAACATACGAAACAGATGATGAATGGCTCCCACTCCTTGACCTCAACAACAGGTGGCGATACTACTTCTCCGATGACGGCTTGTAGATCATACTGTTTCTCAAGTGTCAGGCAATTCTCTGGACAGATCTCAACACACTTGTTGCACGCAATGCATTTATCCTGCACCCAACTAATCGAGCCATATCCAGGAAGGCCGGTGGGAACTGAGATTGCCTGTACCTCGCCATTCTGCTTTAGATGCTGAAGCAGAAACACAAGTGCCTCCCTATTCTTGGACCTGAAACCGTCTTCGGGTATTGTAGCAGCAAGATACTCAGGGAGGTTCAGCGTCAGCTGAATGTCGAGCGCATCCACCTCACAGACATCCATACACTTCTTGCACGCACTGCAGGTCTGCGACTCGTAGACAACCGTCCCGAAACCTTCGACCTTGTCAGGGACTTCGATTATCTCAGTAGGAGTGCTGACTGCGATTTCACGAAGCTTCTCTATGAAGGCTTCTCGCTTACTCATGGCTGCCCACCTCCTGCTGCATCTTGTTAGGTAACGCTGCAATCATGTACGTGGCACTCACGCGTTCGGGGTCCTGTCCAATCTCATGCAGCATGTCCCTGGTGAAGCTCACAACGAGCTCTGAGAGATGGTCGCCTGTCTGGTGATGACATCCACCCGGTGGACAATGGGCCAGAATGACCCGCTCCGCGCCCACTACCAGGCCCTTGAGAATCTCTATTGGGGACACCATCC
>CP070658.1:241160-245108 GCA_020355105.1 Candidatus Thorarchaeota archaeon
GGACGAGGTGGGTGAAGAGGAAGGTACCGGAATTGTGCACATCGCCCCGGGCTGCGGAGCAGAGGACTTCGAACTCTCGAAGGAACACGATCTTGTCGCGATTGCGCCCCTTACAGAGAATGGCATCTTCATTGAAGGTTTTGACTGGTTGTCAGGCATGAATGTGAATGCCGTCGCTCAACCAATCTTCGACAATCTTAGCGAGAAAGGTCGGACTTACAGTGTTGAGGATTATACTCACAGATATCCTGTTTGCTGGCGATGCCACGAAGAGTTGGTCTTCCGTCTTGTTGATGAGTGGTTCATCTCGATGGGGACAAAATCCGACATACCTTACGAAGACATTACGGAAGATCAGAAAGAGAGCAGTCTACGTTATCAGATCATGGAAGTTGTCACCAACGAAACGAATTGGTATCCCTCCTTCGGCAAGGAGAGAGAGCTAGACTGGTTGCGAAATATGGATGACTGGATGATTTCTAAGAAGCGATACTGGGGACTCGCGCTGCCCATCTGGGAGTGTTCGAATTGCGGTCATTTTGATGTAATAGGCAGCAGAGAAGAACTGAAAGAACGTGCTGTCGACGGGTGGGATGTATTCGAGGGTCATTCACCTCACCGACCATTCATTGATGAGATCGAGATAGAGTGCAGTGAATGCAACCAGAGAATGAAACGAATTCCAGATGTTGGAAATCCTTGGCTAGACGCAGGAATAGTTGCAATGAGTACACAGAGGTACAACTCTGATAGACCGTATTGGGAGAAGTGGTTCCCAGCAGACCTCATCAGTGAGAGCTTCCCGGGACAGTTCAGAAACTGGTTCTACAGCCTCCTGGCAATGAGCACCATTCTCGAACGCAAAGCGCCATTCAGAGATGTCTTCACCTATGCTACCTTGGTTGCAGAGGATGGACGACCAATGCACAAGTCTTGGGGGAACATGGTAGAGTTCAATGATGCTGCCAATAACATGGGAGTAGATGTGATGCGTTGGCTCTATTGTGATCATAAACCTGAGAAAGACCTTGCATTCGGTTATCAACGTGCTGATGAAGTAAGGCGACAGTTCCTAATCCCACTCTGGAATGTCTATTCCTTCTTTGTCACGTATGCCCTCATAGACGGGTGGGTTCCCGGAGATGACATGAAGCTATCTCCAAGCCTGCTTGACAGGTGGATACTCTCAAGGATGCACGAAGTCACTCGTGAAGTCACAGATTACTTGGAATCATATGAGCCGAATATGGCAACTGCTGCTGTGAACCGTTTCATAGATCACTTGAGTAATTGGTATCTGCGTCGAAGTCGTCGACGTTTCTGGGCAGAAACGGGTGCAAGCGAAGAGTCTGATGCGGACAAGAATGCGGCCTACGATACATTGTATCAGGTTCTGACCACTCTTTCCCGACTTCTCGCGCCCTTTGTTCCGTTTGTATCTGAAGTGATCTATCAGAACCTAGCCCGAAGCATCGACTCGGATGCACCTAAGAGCGTTCATCACTGCAATTGGCCCGTAAGCGATTCGGTTGATGACGTACTAAACAATGAGATGGAGTTGGTACTCCGTCTAGTGTCGCTGGGTCATGCAGCAAGAAACAAAGCAAATCGCAAACTTCGTCAGCCACTCTCTGAAGTCGCATTTGCAGTCGGATCGGAAAAAGAACGAGATACGGTCATGCGTTATGCAGACTTAATCGGCAACGAACTGAATGTCAAGAGCGTTCGCTTGTTGGATGTCACAGCTGAGGTTATCAGCTATCAGCTCAAACCGCTCCCAAAGCAGATAGGTCAGAAGTACGGCTCTCGATTTCCCGCAATCAGAGATGCGATACTAGGCCTGGATCCGCGCACAGCATCGACTAAACTCCAGGCTGGTGAATCTGTAGAAGTGAATGTTAACGGCGACAAGCTGGAGATTCTGCCAGAAGAGGTCGAGGTGATAGTAGAAGCGAAAGAAGGATTCTCCACCGCCTCAGAGGGATCGTACTTGGCAGCGTTGACGACAGAATTGACAAAAGATCTAGAACTGGAAGGATTGGCTCGTGAGGTCGTTCGACGTGTTCAGAACCTACGAAAGTCGGCGGATTTGGACGTTACCGAGAGAATAGAGGTTCAATATTCATCGAGCAAACGATTGGCTGAAGCAGTTGACTTCCATGAGGCGTATATAACAGAAGAAACTCTGGCCACTAGTCTGAAACAGGTGAAGAGGCCCGCAGGAGACTTCCAAGAAGAATACGCCTTCAGTAACGAGAAGCTTATAGTGGCGATAACCCGTCAGAAAAGGTAGAACCTTTTTCGGGGATGAAATCGCTCAAGTGAATCAGAGCGCGGGCGGCTTGCGAATTAGAACGTCTAATAGACTGTAGAAGAAGCCGGCGTTCTCCTCAATCGATGAAAGGGAAACCCACTCATTTGGACCGTGGGTGTTACCTCCACGAGGGCCGAAATCAAACAACTCGCAGCCCTCTCCAGCGAAGAAACGTGAGTCCGATGCTCCAAAGCCCTCTATCAGACGTGTTGGAATGCCTTCCTTCCCCAAAGCCCATTTTGCAGAGCGAATCAGAAGGGAATCAGGGTCTGTTTCAACGTAGCCAGCACCAGAGAGAACCTTGAGCGAGAAGACATCCAACTTTCCGTCCAGAGACTGCTGAATTGCCTTCTTGACAGACTCACCATCATTTGTCATGGCGCGAATGTCGCAGTAGAGGGTCCACAAATCACCTTCAAGAGAAAGGGAGTTTGGAGAAATCGTCTTCCCCTTATCAGAGTGTTTCGTAGGAAAGGCTGCTTGAGAGAGAGCTAAGAGCGCTCTCATCGCATCCGTCAGTGCTTGATCATACTCAATCTCGGTGGCCGACTCATCAGGTCGAAGAACGTCTAGTTCTACCCAATCCGGAACTACATTCCGCGCGGCTAAGAATCCGCCGCGAAGGGCTTGGACTGCTACGTACGGATTCAAGTCCAAGAACTTGGACGCAGTCAACATCGCATGTCGATCTACACCCGGCCTCATGTAGGCTGAATGACGCGTTTGAGAACCGAAGGTTTCTGTTTCAAAGCGTACCGTTTCCGGGTGTCCTCTCATCCGCCTCGATGATGCCCTCACCTTGATGGTGGTGGGTAGTATGTTGCGCCTCCTGTAGATTATCTGTTGGTCGATGCCGTCAGCTACCACGACATAGTCAGGAAACAGTCCACTCCTGACCAAGTAATCCTTCAGTACAGCCGCCCCGTGCCTCCCACCGGCCTCTTCATCTCCAGTGGCAGCAATCATCACAGAGCAGGGAGGGTCACTCTCCTTCAGCTTCTCAGCCAACAGGAGCAGAGAAACTACGTTGCCCTTGTCATCGCAAGCGCCGCGTCCATAGGCTTTGTCGCCATCCAATCTAAGCCTGAAGGGGTCAGAGTCCCACCGATCTCCAACGGGAACTGTGTCGAGATGAGAAAGGAAGAGAATCTTGAAAGGTCCTTGTCCACGACGACCAAAGGCAGAAAAATGCCCCTCTGACTCGATTGTCTCAGTCAGAAAACCGAACTGCTCCAGCTTCTCGTTTATGTATTGAGCGCATTCGGGAGACTGCTCTTCTCTCCTTGAATCATTTACTGTGTCAAAGGCAACCAGTCTGCTGAGCTCATCAAGGGCACTGAGAGTCATTGTGAGTTTGGATGGACACAAAGCCGGTCAAATATGCATCGAAAAGAGTCCAGTCAGCTCAGAAAGATTGTCGAAAACAAAGGATGCAGAGTGGCGACCAGCTGGTCGTCACTCAAGCTACTGCAGATTGGCCTAGGTTCGCTTGTAGACCCAGCGACTCCATGAACTGAGGGTAGGCATCTGTTCAGGCATACCCTTCCGCTTGCGTATTTCCAGTATCTTCTCCTCTTGCATGCTAGTTGGGACAGGCTCAAACCCTCGGAACTCATATCCAAAGAAGCTTCGAC
>CP070658.1:245208-270210 GCA_020355105.1 Candidatus Thorarchaeota archaeon
ACGCCCCAGATTGTCGACGAGAAGATCAAACAAGGAGAGCAGATGTCCATCGTTGATTTTTCATTCTATGCAGGGATGCTGAATTCAGAGAACTACTCGATGATACCTTCAATGGTCGAAAGGGGAATCGCGGCCTTCAAGGCGTTTACATGCGAACCCTATTTCTCGCATGATGGAGTTCTGGTCCAATCACTGAGTACTGTTTCCGAGTACGGCGGGCATGTCACTGTACACTCGGAGAATCAGGGCGTCCTAGACGAGTTCAAGAAGGATATGGAGGGAGAATGGGACGCACCCATCAGTCACTCTCTTGCCAGGCCAAATCTTGCAGAACAGCTGGCAATCAGACAAATGGTCAGCATCGCAGAACAGACTAAGGGACACCTGCACGTAGCACACGTTACCACCAGCGAAGGCATAGTCGAGATTGAGCGCGGAAAGCTGAGAGGAGTGATGGCAACCACCGAAGTGTGTCCGCATCACCTTGTCTTCCAAAGGGATGATATGAATCGACTCGGCCCTAAGAGCAAGATGAACCCACCACTCAGGGACAAACAGGACAGGTCAGCTTTGTGGTCAGCCCTACTGAGAGGTACAGTTGACATAACCGTAAGTGACCATGCACCGTGTCCGGTGGAGAAGAAGGAAGCAGGAGCTGACGACATCAGAGAGGCATGGTCAGGGGTGGACGGTGTCCAGATGATTCTAAGAGTCCTATTGTCAGAAGGAATAAACAAGGGCCGACTGTCATTTACAAGACTTCTCAACGTCGCCTCATGCAATCCTGCCAAGATCTTTGGACTCTACCCTAGAAAGGTAGTGCTTCAGATTGGCGCCGACGCCGATTTTGTCATATTGGACCAAACAAAGGAAGAGAAAATCGGCTCGGACATGATGTTCTCCAAGTGTGGATGGACACTCTACGAAGGCATGAGTATGAAGGGAGTCCCTCTCAAGACTTACGTACGAGGCACGCTTGTTTTTGAGGAGGATAGGACTACAGTCAAGCCAGGTCATGGAAGATTCCAGTCTATGAGTGGCATGAAACCATTTGAGGACTGAACAATGACGGTACGAGAGTTTGTATTTGGAGACCCAGAAGTCTGCACCGGATGTATGATCTGTGTGAACGTTTGCAGCATGCACTACTTCAAGGTAATAGGACCAGCATGGTCTCGTGCCAGAGTTGTGAGGGTGGAGCCAGGGCTTGACTTCCCTCTGTTCTGTCGCAACTGCGAAGACGCACCTTGTATTGACTCCTGTCCGGAAGGGGCGCTTAGTAGAACATCAAAGGGAGTCGTGATAGTGAACAACAAGAAGTGCAAGGGACACGGCGCCTGCATCGCTGCATGTCCCTACAATGCGATTCACTTGAATCCGGATACTCAGAAGGCTATCAAGTGCATCCAGTGCGGCAGGTGTGTGGAGCGGTGCCCAGTGAACGCAATCTGGACTACAACGGACGAAGAGCTGCAGAAGAAGGATTCAGACGGACGGCTTTCAGGGCACTATGAAAGAAACAAGGCCGAAATCTACAGCAAGGGGGGATTCTCATGATTAAAGGAATAGGTGGAAGCATCATCTGGGTCGACCTAACTGAGGGAGAGATAGAAAAGCGACCAGTCGAGGAAGGCATGGTCAGACAGTATCTTCTTGGAGCTGGGTATCTCTCGAGGACAATCTTTGACATGGTCCCGGTGGGCACAGATCCTTTGTCACCCAAGAACGTCCTTGGAATTGCGACGGGGCTTCTCACAGCATCGATGTTTCCGCAGGCGTCGCGTCATGTCGTGGCGGCACTGTCCCCACTCACGGATGTTTGGGGAGAGTCCCACGCGGCCGGATTCTGGGGGCCAGAGTTGAAACTGGCGGGTTACGATGCAGTAGTATTCACTGGTGCCTCTTCAGATCCGGTGTATCTCAATATTGCGAACAGCAAGGTCGAGCTCCTTGATGCCGGTGAGATTTGGGGAACATCTGTCTTTCAGACAGATGATTGGATTCGAGAGAAGCACGACAGGCATTCTAGAGTGCTCTCAATCGGTCAGGCTGGAGAGAATCTTGTAAGATTCGCTGCAGTGATGAATGATCGGGACAGAGCATCGGCAAGATCCGGGCTAGGTGCTGTAATGGGTGCGAAGAAGCTGAAAGCGGTGTCTGTGAGAGGAACTGGTAAAATAGAGGTGGCAGACCCGCAGAACTACCTCAAACAGATGGACATATTCTACGAGCGCATGTTGGCAAACCCCTTCACCGAGGAAAGGGCGAAGTACGGTACGACAAACTTGGTTGAACTCATGGATCACATAGGCAGGCTACCCAGCTATAATATGAAGCAGGGCGTCTTTGAGGGTTATGAGAAAATCAGTGGAGAAACCATTACACGGGAGTATCTAGTGAAACCACGCTCGGACTGGAGCTGCTTGCAGAGATGTGGTAGATACACGAGAGTGAAGGATGGCCCCTACAAGTACATAGGCGGATCTCCCGAATTCGAGTCCCAGTCATCACTTGGTTCTCGGTGTGGGAATGACAATATAGAATCCGTGCTCTACTCGCACCATCTTTCTAACCTGTACGGCATGGACACCATCTCTCTTGGTGGTACAATCTCCTGGGCGATGGAGGCTTGGGACGAGGGACTCCTCACAGCAGAAGACACTGGAGGCATTGACCTCTCCTGGGGTAATCACGAAACGGTCGTCAAGTTGACAGAGATGATTGCGCTGAGAGAAGGATTCGGTGATGTCTTGGCTGAGGGTAGTGCGAGAGCTGCTGACAAGATTGGTCGAGGCACTGACAAGTTCGTGATGACTGTGAAGAAACAGGAAATGGCAGGCCAAGAACCCAGAGCGCAGAAGTCTATGGGTCTAGCAGCAGTGACTGCAGCACGGGGAGCAGATCATCTCTACTCATTCCCAGTCCTAGACGAAGCCGGATTTGATGATGAGATCAAGGAGCGCTTCGGAGAACAGTATCTTCCCGAGATGGCTGACCGATTGAACCCGAAGTACAAGGGCATAATGGTGAAAGAATGTGAGGACTTCATGGTAGTTGTAGAGAGCGTGGGACTGTGCAAATACGGTACGCAGATTCCTCCGGAGTTCTACTATGAAGACGTTGCTCTGGCTCTCAAGATTCACAACGGGCTTGAGTTCACCGTTGAAGAGCTTCAGACGATTGGTGAGAGAATCGTTAACTTGAACCGCCTCTTCAATGTCGCACGGGGAGTAACTCGAAGCGAGGACCAGCTACCTGACCGGCTCACAAAGGAGAAGGCCCCCAAGGGACCACCCAAGGGCCAAGTTGTCGAATTGGATCAGATGCTTGACGAGTATTATCAAATGAGAGGCTGGGACGTTGAAACGGGACTCCCTCTCAAGAGCACACTTGAACGACTGGGTCTGTCGAAGGATGCTGAAGGAGTCATCTAGCAATGGCAGAAGAAGGCACAGAACGGTTTCAGGCAAAGATGGATATCACAGTGGAGGACCACATAAAGACTGCAAGTTCTAAACTCGTGTCGCTGGTACGAGAGCTCGAGCAAACTCTCGGAAAAGACAAGGCTCACCAAATCGTATCCGATTGGGCGGAACAGAACTCCATCAATGATGTTCGGAACGTAATAGAGTCATTAGAGAAACCGGTACAGGACTTCGAGGATGTCAAGGCACTTCTCAGACACTGGGTCAAGGAGCTGAATGACAACAACATCGAAACTGTTGAAATCGTAAAGGAAACTGCTGACAGATCATTCTGCCACGTGACTGAGTGTGTGTATGCGAAGGTATACAACGATCTAGGGGCTCCAGACATCGGATATCTGCTCCACTGCAAACATGATTTTGCCGCTGCACCAGCAATCCACCCCAAGGTTGACCTAGATAGGACCAAGACTCTGATGGAGAAGCATGACTGTTGTGATTTCGAGTACTACTGGTCAAGCGATTAGAAGCAACGACTGCACGAAGTAGCCTACCTCTCAGCAGTGGTCACTCATATGCCGCGCAGACATTGGTCACAGTATCCTTGACGCCATCCACCTTCCTAAGGGAGTCGACAACAAAGGAGCTAAGGGACTCAGGAGTCTTGAAGACGCCCTTAATGAGCAGGTCATAGGCACCATAGATTAGGTGAGCCTCTTCAACCTCATCGAGTTCTCTGACGCTATTTAGCACATCACGTGCCTTCGACGACTCAACCTTAGCCATTATGAAAGCGGTAATCACAACATCCACCAGCTGCCAAGGAAAGACTGCTCTAGACTGTCTTTGAACGGATAAAACTGTTCCTTCT
Source organism: Candidatus Thorarchaeota archaeon (assembly GCA_020355105.1). Taxonomy (GTDB): domain Archaea; phylum Asgardarchaeota; class Thorarchaeia; order Thorarchaeales; family Thorarchaeaceae; genus SMTZ1-83. The sequence goes on from CP070658.1 coordinate 249,505, forward strand.
CAACAGAGGATGGGATCACTTGCCGCAGACAGGCAGACCCAAACGTAGTGAAGAGACAACAGAGAGAAGCCACCTTGAGCATGGAGAGTCAGGCATGAGTCTGAGAGAAAAACTTGAATGGGCAATAGGCGAACGACATTTTCCACTTTGGGGCATCGCCGGCTCCGTCGTTGGCCTTGTGTTTGTGCTGGGTGCTCAGATTCCCTACACTGGAGTATATGGCGAGCCATTCTCAATGCTTAACCACTTCGTGTCTGAGCTCGGTGAGCTTGGAGTTTCAGAGTTCGCATTCTTGTTCAATTCAGGAATGATATTGGCTGGGCTGATCTTCATACCTTTCATGATAGGGCTAGGCCTGTACATGGATAACATCGTTTCAAAGATTGCAGGTGCAGTGGGGGTCTTCTCCGCCATGGCGATATTCTTCGTAGGGATATTTCCCATGAACTACCTAGCTGAACATACCATGGCTGCCATGTCATTCTTCTTCAGCGGCATGATCATGGTAGGGCTCTGGACCATCGCCATTTTGCTTCAAGAGCAGGTAAAGATACACAAAGGCTTCTCTTTCGGAGGAGTCATTAATCTCGTGATTTTCCTTCTCTTCCTCTATGGTCCGTGGGAGTCAGTGGAAGATCTCTCCACTCGTCCAGACATCTGGATGGTGCCAACCCTCGAGTGGGGCATCTACTTTGCCATAGGCGGATACCTACTCGTGCTATCTGTCTTTGTCTGGAACAAGGAGAAACGCCACCGAGTCACTCAGAGTCTATGACACGGCATGAAAAGCTCAAGGCAACTCTGCTGCTAGCTTCGCCGCCTCTTCGGTAGGTATCGCAAGCAACGTTTCAGTCCTGTTTCCTCCGCCCTGTGCGAACGCGAAGAGTGTCTTCATCGCAACTTCAACGCTTGGGGCCTCAACTATCGTAACCCAGTCATATCGACCCATGGTGAAATAGGTATCAATGATTTTTACATCCATTGAGTTCGCTAGTTTCTGTGTGTCTTCTAGTGCATTCTTCAGATCCTTTATACTCTTGATTCCTTGCTGCGTCAAGTTGCCGAGTACTACAAATCTGGGCATTCTCTCACCTCCTCTGGAATATAATAGATTCACCTAATACCTGAACTTCCTATTAAGCCTAATCAGAAGCTGAGTCAGGGAAGACTTACTCCAAGTACAATGAAACGCGGCCGGGCAGCGCAAGGCGCGCCTTGTTGTCAGGATCGTAGTCGGCATTTGCGGAATCATGAACGTAGACTTTCATACCAACTTCGGATTCGACGTACCTCGTTGAATCCCGCAATGCAGTTGCCTCATCCTTGGCACTCTTGGAGTGATCCCACAGACCATTCTCTTTCGCAATCCTATCCACTATGTTCTTGACTGCCTTGCCGTGCTTCCGGAAATCAGGATTGGACATCAGATGCTTCATTATCTCTCCGACTACTAGCGGCAGGTCTGCTTCGCGGATGCCATTCATTGCATCGAAAGTCCATTGAGGTGCCACGTAGATATGGACCTTCTCTGCTTTCTTGCCCCTCAGTAGTTTCTTTATCTCGCGTATGTCGCGGACAGTGGAGTCCACTACGTGAAACGCTAGTTCAGTGGACTTGTCAATCAGCTTCTTGTCGGCGGCTGGCCAGTCTGCAAACGAAACGAAACCGTTACGTTTCATCTTGGACCAGAACTCCTCACAGAGGTGTGGGATCATTGGCGCAGCTATTCGCACCCAGATGTCGCATATGTAGGCCATCGTGCCTTCTCTCTCTTCTTTCGGAACCTCGGGACGCTTCAAGTAGTGATTGGCCGACCGTATCATCTCAGACATCACTGCCAAGGCGTAGTCTCTTGGCTTGAAGCTGTCCAAGTAATGCGTGCAGGAATCAACAATTGAGTTGACTTTGGAGAGTAACCACTTTGTCGCGAAGGTAGGATTCTCCTTCTTGGTATACACCTTTGGAGTCTTTGACGCGAATCTCTTCAGGATGTTGGAGAACTGATTCAGTCGGTTGCGCACGGCTGGAACATCACTCTCGCGAAATTCTATCTGGCTTCCTGGTTCTGCTGCCGACACTACGTAGGTACGATACACATCAGCGCCGTACTTCTTTGGAATCTCACCAAGTGGAGTGACATTTCCCTTACTCTTTGACATCTTTCCACCTTCCTGGACTAGGTGCTCATTCAGGCTGATGCATCTTATCCAGTGTTTCTTGGGAAATATCGCCGTATGGTGAAAGATTGCGAAACTCAGATGGTTCGAGATGTGTGATGGCGAAGTATGTCTCTGGTCATTCGGATACCAGTATAGGAACTCCTCTCGCATTTCTTTCAGCAGATCTGAAGAAACTCCCGTTGCATCGGCCACATTCTCAATCTTCCCTTGGCCTAGAAACACATAGTCGAAGAAGCTCAGCATTAGCTGCTCTGGTTTCAGTTTGTTATGGGTTATCTTGTGGGCAATAGTATAGAATGCCATGTAGATGGTTGAATCAGAGAGGGCCTCAATTATCCATTCGGGATCGAATGGTAGAGGGGTTCCAATTCCTCTCTTCCGTGCACACGGTCTTTGAGCCAACCAGTCAAACGTGGACTCAAACATGATTCGGAAGTTTTCGGGAACTATTCCCATTGAGTTCAATGCGTCGCGGGCCAAGTCCTTCCATCCGGGACTCTCATAGTCCAAGAACCACTGACCAGCCAAGACCGCAATTTGCACATCAGTACCGCACTTGCAGACAACCGGTCGTTCATCCGGTTCGTAGAAGACGTCACCACGATTCTGATTCTTCAACCACTTGATGACATCATCCTTAACTTCACTCACACGCTTCCCGGAGAACGGACCGCAGTTGTCCATCATGACTCCGTCATAGAACTCTGTTTTGTACACCTCTTGGGTTGCTTCTTCTAGCTTCGCCTCGTCCTTCTGCGAATCGACTCCCAGTCGCTCAACCATGTGCTTGGTGAGAAACTTGCTACCACCCTCAATGTGAATCATCATGACGACTTCTATTCCACGAACCTCGTCAGCAGAGATCCCATATTCCTCCAGACCTGTCGGGTCATCCCATAGGTCGCGCAGGGCAACATAATCATAGGGGGCGTGTCCAGGGACTGAGTACACAACTCCGGTGGCGTTATCCACATCCACAAAGTCAGCAGGAAGAATTGGAATGTCACGGTTGTCATGAACCGTCTTACATGACTTTCCGACGATTTTGGAGCCACTGAATGTCTCCAGAACCTCAACCTCTTTTGCCTGTAGCTTCAGTTTCGTGGCCGCAGCTGAGGATACAATCCAGATCTCACCATTTACTTTGGAGCGGACATACTCGGCGGTCGGGTTTATCCACATGTTTGTGATACCGAATGTTGTTTCCGGCCTCAGGGTCGCTGCGACAAGGAAACCGTCCTCAAACGGGTACTTGATGCCTGTGAACTCCTTGACCTTCGCAGTGATTCCTTCCAGCAGGTCATCCTCGCCGACCGGGTTTCCACAGTTAGGACAGTACAGCAACGGGTGAGATCCTTTCCGAATGTAACTCTTGTCCATAAACTTCTGATACTGCCAAGTGATGAACTGATTGTAGATATCGTCACCTGTCGTGAACTTGCGGCGCCAGTCAATGCTATATCCCAGCGCTTTGAAGTCTGCTGAGATAGCTTCAGCAAAGAATCTCACAGTTGCCCATGGATCCGTGAACTCCTTGACCTTAGCTTCTACCTCTTCCTCTGTGTCCAAGTAGACCCGTAGATCTCGCTTGTATTGCTCAATCGCAACTGGGTCACCGTTTCTGACTCTATCTACCATCCCTAGGATTGGAGTGCCGGTTATGTGTGATGCCATGGGGTATAGGACGTTGTACCCATTCATTCTCTTGTAGCGGGCAATCAGGTCTCCGACTGTGTAGGTACGGCCATGGCCAATGTGCAGCGCGCCGTTCGGATACGGATAGGGAACTGTAAGAAAGAACTTCTCTTTCTTCGGATCCGGGTCTACCTCGAAGACGCGTTCCTTCTCCCAACGTGTCTGCCACTTCTTCTCGATTTCCACAGATTCACTCATCTCTGATAGCCTCGATTGACTCCGAATGAATGTGACAGCCAGGACCAGTATCCTCTATAAAGGACACGCAAAAGCAAACCGTTCTAGTAGTCGAGAACGCAATCCATCCTGGGTCACTCCTTGGTTTTCACGCATGGAATCCTTATTAGAGCTTTGGCTCAATCCAGTTGACCAAGAAAATCGAAGCGCCGAGTCGCCCTTCCTTCCAGAACCGATGAAGAGTTGAAACCGCAAGAGATAGAGTAAAATCCTGTGTGTCAGGCCGTAGCTGCAATGCCAACAGATTGGATGTGCACTAGTACCTCCCAGTACATAGACATTCATGGTGAGCTCCATGACTACGAGAAGGTACTGTCGTTCTTTGAAACCATTGAAGACGAGTTCGATGTCTTGAAGTATTGTAGCGGAGCAAACGCGGCAGGTAGATGGATCTTCCAAGTCTACAGCAGGGAGTTCATTCGCGAGCTTGCTGACATAGTCAATGAAGCCCTGAGAACACTTGGAAACTCAAAGCCCGTTCTGGAGGTCATGGGCGGTGACGGAAGGTTGTCAGAGTTCCTCAAGACGCAAGTGAGTTCTGAGATAATCTGCACAGATTCAAGACAGGGTGAGTACGACATCGCATACCCCAAGTGGGTGTTGAAAATGAATGCGCTAGAATCAGTGGAGGAGTTTGGTCCTTCTGTTGTGATCATGAGTTGGGAACCCTTCTTCTCAACCGTTGGTGGTGAAATCGTAGATTCGTGTGTGCCGACCGTTTGGATTGGTGATAGAAACCACTGTGCAGTTCACTCGGAGATGTTCGACAAGCCGCACATCAAGATGAACTCAGAATTCGCTCTCGGTAGGAAGGACTCTTTCGGTAGTAGAGAGTTCAATACTGACATCTATCTCTTCAACTGGCCTAGCGCGATAGACGGATAGCGTGTACTAACAGCTAGAGCGCCCACTGTCTTACACTACTTCTTATTCGGCACGACGGAGTAGTTCCATCACTCCTGAGAAGGTCTCCAAATGGTGAAACCAACGGTTGATGCCTTGGACATAGATCCAAAGACAGGGACTACATTGGGATTCTACACCTTTGGTCAGGAACGCCCGAATATCATGATTATCTCTGGCATGAACGGCCTCTCCGCGACCGATGTCTATGCCAACTATCTGACGTTGAGGCATCTTCAGGATCTCGCTAGAGTAAGTGGCTCTTTAACACTACTCCCAGTTGCCGGACCGCTCGCATTCAGACTTGGCACGAGAGTATCCCCATTGGACTCGAAGGACCTTGATAGTGTCTTTCCCGGTGACGAGCACGGCACGATTACGCAGCGGGTCGCTTGGGAGGTATGGCGTAGAGTATCTCAGGCGGACGCCGTCATTCATCTGAGAACAGGAGCTCAGGCTTGTATCAGTCATGTCGTGGCCCTGCACCGCGAGTACATACATGTTAGGAATCTTGCGTCGCAGATTGCCTTGCCGATTGTGGCCCAAAGCTTGGGGCAAAGAGGTGCACTCTCTACTGAGGCGGCCCATGAGGGGATACCGATAGTTGCCGTTGAGGTGAGGGGCGATAGGAACAATACAGACACCCAAGCTGCGGTAGAGGTCAGAGAGGCAATCCTAAACTACCTCAGGCTAAGGGACATGATTGAAGGAGACAGCATAGAGGCATCCAGTGTCTTCACTGGAAGGATGCGACATGTCAACGCAGATAGCGAGGGTTTTTTCATACCCAAAGCACTGCTGGGAGAAGAGATTCGGAGCGGCGATGTCGTGGGCCAAATACAGGACAAGTCTGACATCACCTCTCCATTCGATGGGACGGTCGTTTCATGCAGTCGAATGTCATACGTGTTCGAAGGGGATCTGATTGCAAGAGTGGCATCACCCCTGGTTGATAAACCACTGGATACTGGAATGGACACAGTCAAACCTTCTCCAAGGAGGAAGTGGTAGAGGGGTACAAGTGCGAACGAATCGATTGGTCAGCGCCCTCGTCTTCTGAGGCCCGGAAGCATGAAGCCCGCCTTCTTGCGATATTCCTGATACTCCTGGCCATATTGCCGCACAAGCTTTCTCTCCTCTAGCCAAGCGCCTACCAAGACATAACCGCCCAGTGATAGTGCAAACACGAGCACGTTTGTGAATGGATACACGGCAGCCATGCCCAAGAGAAGCAGGATCGTTGCGAGATAGAGGGGATGCCGAATTCGCGAGTAAACACCATCTGTCACAAGCTCGGGTTTTCTGTCAGTACGCATGTCAGCCACGGTACTAACGGATATGGCTTGGGATGCCTTTGCAGACACTACCAGCCCGAGGGCAATCAGGACTACACCGGATAGCAACAGAACTGGTTGTATCATCTCAGGTTCAGTGACGAAATACAACCAATCCCAGAAGTTCATGGAGAAGAAGGCTACAACGAGGGCAAGGATGCTTGTACCATTGAATAGCCGAGCATATCCGATCTTTCCCCATCGATCGATTACCTTCTCTTTCACCCTCAGTGCAGAGAGTCCACTATGTTGTAGCCCAAAAACAAGAACTCCTAACACGACCAACAGTTGCGCAACCAATAGTACTCCTCCTTATGCATTGCAGAAGTCTTATAAGATTAGGAAAGGTATATTAACAATAGTTAATACACGCCTTAAAAACGTTGAGATGATTCACATGGTAAAGAACCCGTTTACGCCAATAGTCCTCAGTGAGGACATAAAGGCAACAGTAAGAGAGGAAGAAGAGAAGAAGGAAGTTGATGCCAAGAGGTACTGGATTCGTTACAAGGTTGGAGAATCTAGTGACATTCGATACGTAGATGGTGGAGAAGACGATATTGCCTCTGTGGAAGACAAGACAGTCTTTCTGGTTCCATCAGTCCACAGGGCGGATGGTGATCCATTCCATTATGATGCATCGACAACAGAAAGAGTCAGTGGAAGAGATCGCATTGATGCCGGAGTTCAACTGCTTAATCGGCATCCTGCCTGCGAGTCTCATGAGATTGTTGAAGTGACCTATCAGAGTCCCGGAGTGGAGTGCTGTGCCATGACTAAAGAAGAGGCAGACAAACAGAAAGTGCCGCTTCAGTACGTTGCCGGATACCTTCTGGGTCGCTCTGATGGATTGGTAAAGGTCGCGCTCTCAAAGACGGTCGTTGACGACTCCGATTACACCTACTTTGACAACATACGCATCATTCCCGAGACCGTAGTCAAGGAACTCAACTGTCTCGAATGAGCAGACAATGTCTGATTCACGCAAGTAATGCTCACAAGAATACGGCGGGCGTCCGTAGTAACTCCCTATCTGACCGACCCCACACGGTCAAGTACCCCTTACGTTCTGGACGTCCGCCAACCAGATTGGGCCCCGTCTAGTAGACTGATTGGACGTGGAGTGCACAATTTCACTCATCCCTAAACTTATATGCGGATATAACAGCGCTTCGGGACACATTCCTCTCGGAGTGTAGTTTTACACCACCGTGTTGCGCCCACTATTCGTGAGGCCAAATCCGAGAGACAATCTGCAAGGTGAACACTAATGGCGAAACCAGTCCGCTCGATGACCGGCCGTGATAGGGGAGCGACCGTATGTGCGATATGTGGTGGCAATGACTTCTATCAGGACATCACTAGAGGAGAGAGTGTGTGCACAACATGTGGTTGTGTAATCAATGAGAGACATATAGATTCGGGCCCAGAATGGAGAGCATTCACTTCTGAGGAAAGGAATGCAAGGGCACGAACCGGTTCCCCGATGACCCTTACCATGGCTGACAAAGGTCTCGCAACGACAATTGGCTGGAGCGACAGAGATGCCAACGGTAGGGCAATTGCTGCAAGTTCACGCGCAGCAATCTATCGTATGCGAAAGTGGCAGATCAGAACTCTTGTTCACAGCTCTCAGCACAGAAACCTGAGTATTGCAATGAGTGAGATGGACAGGCTTGCTTCTCAGCTTGGAGTACCAAACGAAACCAAGGAAACGGCAGCCCTAGTCTATAGAAAAGCACTCGCAAAACGCCTTGTTAGGGGACGCAGCATTGAGGGAATGGTTGCTGCGACAATCTATCTCTCTTGTAGAATTCACAAGATACCCAGGCAGCTTGATGAGATAGTCGCTGAAGCCAGAGTCAACAGGAAAGACCTGGGTCAGTGTGTGCGGCTCATTCTACGACACGTTGACGTTAAGGTGCCGATTCCTTCTGCGAACGACCTTATGCCAAGAATATCCTCAGACCTAGGACTTGATGGTCAGACTGTCCAGACAGCGATGAGTATCATCAACGATGCTAGGAAAGAGGGAATCACAGCTGGGAAAGACCCCGGTGGTCTCGCAGCAGCAGCGCTCTATATAGCCGGCATAATCACAAACGACAGGCGTACGCAGAGAGAGATTGCTGAGGCCTCGAATGTAACAGAGGTCACTGTGAGGAACAGGTACAAAGATCTTGCCAATAGCCTGGAGATAACAATCAAACCGTAGTAGTGGGGGAGACCCGCTCCTGCATCTTACTTCTTTTCAGCAGATTCTTTTGTGAGATGAGTATACCTCTCTTGACAGCAAATGGACCAATTCTTGCTAGCTCTGTGCGGGATACCGGCCTCGGGTAAGTCTGCACTGGCATCTTTCATAGCTACACGACTGATGAGAGAAACAGACGTAATAGTTGTCAGTACAGATGACTGGCGAAACGAAGAGTACTATGCGGATTTCAGACCTGATAACGAGAAGAGAGTCAGGAAGGCTGCGCTAGAAGAAACAGAGAGTGTGATTGGAGAAGGGAAATCAGTCATCCACGATGACACAAACTACTATGCAAGCATGCGACACGAGCTCTATGAAATCGCAATGAGAAACGGGTGTAGTTTCGCCACTCTGCATGTTTCAACGCCAGTCGACGAGGCACTCTCAAGGAATAGAGAGAGGGACACTCCCATCCCTGAGCAAGTTGTGAGGCGCATAAGCGAGAAGCTGGACGTTCCAGGCAGCAAATACGCTTGGGATAGCCCGATAGCAACGGTCAACCTTGGAGCTCGTACACTAGATGATGCCGCGGATGAGATTGTCGATCGGTTGAAGACGTTAGAACCAAGGTCAGAGATTGGAGAAATCCGAAATAGTGATGCACAAAGCAGACTGTTGGATGTCATTACACGTCAGGTCGTGGCCCGGTTCCTACAGGAGAACCCAACATACAGAAACGACCCTAGGATCACGAAGAAGAGACGAGAAGTATTGAAGAAATCTAAGGCCGAAGGGCTCGCGCCCTATGAAACAGAACAGACATTGACGGCGATGCTAAGAGTTCTGATGGAAGAGGATTCATAGAGGGGACACAGATAGGGCCGAAGAAACATGGCGGCCTCCCAAGAGAATCGAACTCTAATCGCTTGCACGATCATGGGTTTGAAGCCCACGGAGCCGGACCACCGACCCAGTAGGAGGCCACAGACTCCTAATATCAGCTCAGGACTTAAGCTTGAGGGTTGAGCATCTAGAGATACCTGGCTATGACCTCATGCGTTTCCTTCTTCCACTCTATGCTCTTCTTTGCTAGCTCGGAGGCGATATTACCAGGAAGAGGCTCCTCACGGGGCATGGATTCAATCCTACTCAGCCATCCCGAGGTTGTGAGAGGAAGGGACATCATATCCTCTCCTTCGATGGCCTTAATCATCATCTCCCTTCCATGAGCCAGCTGGAAGTAGACAGCACCCAGAGATGCCTTGTTGAGTATTTCGAATACCAGGCGGTCCCAACAGGTCTTTGCTACCAATGCACGTCTAAGTTTGCCCTTGACATCGTCAGGTAGGGTCTGATATTTCTTCAGAGAGTTTCCCGCGGATGTATTAATCTCATCGAGGTATTTCTCAAGTGCTGCGGGATCTTCGCCGATAGCGGTGACTTCGACCATCTTCTGGGCCTCGTCAACCCGGACTCTCACGTCAACCTTGTGGTCTTCAATCTTGGTCGAAAAGACAGCCTTCCCCTCAAAGACCTGGCTCTCAGCCTCGCTGTATTCATTTAGCAGAACGCCAGGCCGGGAAGCAACGGCATACCAGATGAGTCTAAACACAACTGCGGACTCAGGAATGTCATACCCTAGGGTCCTTTTGACCTCAGTTCTGTCACCAGTTTCTTCCATAGCTACAGCCCTCGTTTCAAACCAACCGTGACCTATCCACTGACCTCCTTATAGAGTTTGGTAGTAGCCGTTTCTACGTCGTTTCTTGACGCTCCAATGGCTGCGTTCATCACTAGATAGTCGTGTGGATAGTCGTCGATGCAAGAACCAAATGCTCCTTTTTCCACCACGCGGGGACCTGTAACACGCCTGCCATACAATCTTGCCCCAATCTCCTTTGCAGGTAGGCCGTCCAGAGTCATCGCACAGGCAACTGCGTTCTCCACGGAGAGTACACGTTGCTTGACCGAGTCGGCTATTTCAACCATCTTCTTCTCCAAGAACTCCCTATTCTGTTTCTGTTCTTCTCTCAGCTTTGAGTATCCCTCTTGGCCAATGGCCAACATGGCGGCGAGTGTCTGGACTACTGGAGCTGCCGTTGCTCGGCCGGCGTAGGTTTCTGCAATCCATTCCGTGACTTCCGGCTGTGGGGTGACAATAATCGATGCGCCTACTGGTGACAGGAAGTTCTTGTCGCTGCTCTGTATAATTGCATCAACTCGGCCGGCATCGATTGCGGACCGAATGCTGGCCATTATGGGTTCTGATTGAACTCCATAGGCATTATTGATCACCAGAGGGGCCTCGTTGTCGCTGCATAGTCTAGAGATCTCTTTCAAGGGATCGGACAACCGGGGCGGGAAGAAGGTCGTCGTCGCCAGTACAGCATATGATTCATTCTTCGATGCATACCGTTCTAGCTCAGAGATGTCTGCTTGGACAGAATCCTCCTCCAGGACTGTAGGTATGGGTACATGTTCAAGCCCGGCTAGTGCTATTGCTCGCAATGGAGAAACATGGTCAAGTCTCGGATAGAGGACTCTCCGAACACCCAGTTCTCTCCGCAGGGCACCCAGAGCTAGGGCGATGCCCATGCCAGTCGCTAAGGGCAGCACAACTCCGTTTCGGACATTGCTCAGTCCCAGCTTCCTGACAGCGTCAACCGCCACCTGGTCCGCTACTTGCTGCATCAATGAGGTTCCAGGGGCCTTGGGTTGAGGAGCAGCAACATGGCCACTTCGACCAATTCCGTGATTGAAACCTGAGGCCATTCGGGCAACAAAGGGGGATGCTACACGTGCCTCTCGTTCCCCGACTCGTGCCGACTCTGGATCCTTGTCCGTGTCCATAGAGGACAGGAGTCTGAACAGAGTTTCAAGCTGTAAGTCAGAGAAAGGCCTCTCGGGAAAACACCTACGGTTCAGTAGGTCCCTGAGAGGTGCTAGAAGTGCCTCAATGGTCACACGTCCTCGTTCTGCCATGTTTCTTGGAATGACATCAAGCAGCCTTTCTTCTATGTCCAAAGCTGAGTTCCTCCTCGACGAATCTCTCATAGATGACTCTGTCTGATTCATGCACTGGAGCCTGAAAGACTCCCACTAGCACACCTCGAGTACCAAAGGGCCGCATAAGAATTCCCTTGACACCATTGGTAGTCTGTACATGGGAACCAACAAACAACTCGGCGCGCTCCTTGCTTGAGGCAATTCCTTCGACTAATACATCTTCAGAACGTACTCTGCTGATTGTTCCCATACGAACTCTGCGTCTGTTAAGCACAATCTTGGCTGGAGTTTCTACGACCTCCCCGGAACCAACAATCCGCATACGAGCAGGTGGAAGGTCAGTTCTCATCAAGATCACCTTCTGACCTTCTTCAACAGCGATCTGATTCTGAAACAAGAGCGCCGCCATGAATTCTGTCTCCTTTGCCTCCTCCATGATGGTCTTCCTGTCTCCAGCAAAGGGCACAATTTCGGCAGTCACGTTCGGCATCCCCACCATGGTGCTTAGAACCATCCTGTCTGTCACTTTACCCTTGTATAACGGATTTCTTTCCAGCTGGACCAGAACTCCCTTGCGACTTGCCAGAACCCCTTCTGCAGACAGATAGTCACCACGACTTATCTCGCTGTATTTTATATCAGGGATGTTGACACCCACCCGGTCTCCAGCATTCGCCTCAGGCAGATTCTCACCGAATGTCTGTATCGCCCTCACTCTCGCTTCTTCATCCTGTGGCATCAGTCTTATTGTGTCCCCGATTCGGAGAACCCCTCGCTGGATTGTTCCTGTGACCACCGTACCATGACCCTTCACTGGAAACGCGTGGTCGATTGGCATTAGAAACGAACCATCGATCTGCCTCTTCTTCGGCCTCAACCTCTGGTGGAGGACACCCTTCAGCTTCTCAATACCTTCTCCAGTCTTGGCAGAAACTGCGAGGTATGCAACATTCTTGAACGCCGCCTCTTGGACGACGGCACGTATCCTTTCTTGAACTACTTCAAGGCGTGTGGGTTCAACCAAATCAGTCTTAGTTATCGCCACTACAACAGTATCAATTCCTAGGGACTGAAGCACGACAATGTGCTCACCCGTCTGGATCTTGGGGCCCTCATCTGCGGCCACAACAAGAATCGCTGCATCGATTATGTTTGCTCCCGCAACGACACTTCTAATCAAATCGGCATGTCCTGGGGCGTCTACTAGTGTCACGCGCATTTCCCCAAGAGTAAACATTGTGAAGCCAAGGTCAATGGTTATTCCTCTCTCCTTGGCCTGCGGATGCTTGTCAAGCCCTGCAGTGGAAACCTTCTCACTCAGTGCGCGGGCCAGTTCGGTCTTGCCATGGTCAATATGACCCACAAGACCGACGTGAACTGGGACGAGTTGCTTCATCATCTAACAGTCTTGGTTGTGCTCAGAACTCCAGCTTAAACCCTTCGCTATCTAGCATTTAGTGCTCCAGCATAACGATTAGCGGGTTGTTTATTGGGTAGACTGCTGAACTGAACCTCATGGTTTCAAGGTCTCTAGAGAAGATGCTGCTAATCGCGATCGGACTCTCAACTGCAGTGCTGGTAGGCGTCCCGATTCTCATGTACGCAATGGACACACTTGGAGCTGCTTCTCAAGTAGAGAGAGCAAGTCTATTCGCTGACAGAGTACACAATGTCACTAGAAGCATAGATATCGGAACAGCAAACAACGTCGCAATCGAAATCAACGTGCCCGAGGGTGTAGTAATCACCTCTGATGGGACAACTCTAACGATTACGTTTGAAAGGGAAGGCATGGAAACCAGAACATGGAGTGTGGTCTATAATCACTCGATAGTACTTGTCGGCCCAATGGGAGCTGGAAACTACATAGTGTATGTTCAACTCAGTTCCGCCACAATCGAGATCACCTTCTCCTTAGTCACCTGAGGCTATAGGCCGGTTTCTTTTCAACACAAGCTTTTTAATGACGGCTCAGGTCTTCGCCGACGATACCTCCTTTGTTGAGGTCTGAATGTAATGGTTGAGGATTCTGAATGGTCTGAAGACACGGAAGTTGAAGAGGACGAGTCCGACCTGGAAGAGGTTTCTGATGAAGAGGTCAGTGAAGTACCCCATGAACCAGAGGCCCCGAGAAGACTGAGCCTAGAGAACCCTATCGGCATGATCTTCAACGTTCGGATGTTAAGACGAGTTGTCCAGCTGCTGTTCCTCCTAGGAATTAACGCATACATACTCGCCATGTGGATTGGTGGAGAACAGGTCCTGGCATTCTGGGAGGGCATCCGCGATATCCTACCGACTTTGCCCGTCATCGCACCCTTGGAGGCACCAGGAGCAGTTCTAGCAGGAACCTTCGACACACTTCAACGAGAATTCTCGGGAGGTATATTCCCATTCTTCACCCTCGGCGCAATGATCATAATCCTCACAGTTCTTGGTAGATCATCTTGTGGGTGGGTCTGTCCAATTGGTACTATTCAGGACTTCGCGACCCTTCCGAAGAGGTCCAAAGTGCGTCCTTCCCCAAATACTGAGAATGAGCTTCGGCGCATTAAGACGTACATCTTCGTGATTGTGATGGGACTGGCCATATGGGTTGGAATCAGCAGGATCTTTGGGACGGCAGAGGATCTTGTGAGAATACTTGGGCCATTCGCTACTGCGGCATTTGACCCTTTCAACCCCGCTTTCATTATCTTCTATGAAGCGACCACGCAATTCTGGCCCTATTCGCTGGAAACTCTGTGGTTCATAACGCAATGGGGTCTCTTCCTTGGGCAAATTGCGTTCGTGATTCTGATTGTGGGCGTCGGAATCTGGGTGCCCAGATGGTTCTGTAGATGGTTGTGCCCTGCAGGATGGCTCTATGGTGCATTCTCTAGAGAGGCTCTGGTTGGCATAGGTAGGAATCCTGCAAGGTGTACACCAGACACCTGCAGTGTGTGTGAAGTTGTCTGTCCTATGAATATCAGAATTCGCCGCTCTCCTTACAAGGCGTTGCGTTCGCCGGAGTGCATTCTATGTCTAGAGTGCAAGAGTCATTGTCCAAATGGGGCAATAGTCCTACGATTCTCGTGATTGCTCCTTCATACGCTTCCGGGTGGCCTTCTCGAAACTATCCTGCACACTGGCAAACAAATCCATGAGTTTCAGGCCAAATCCCGTTATTCTTGCGCCCCCACCCCCCTCGGTGCCACCTTTGTAGGTTTCCAGAAGTCTGACGCCGGTTTTCTGCTCAATCTTCCTCACTACACCCCAGGCATATCGATATGACATTCCCAACGCTTTCGCTCCCTCTGTGATTGTGCCGTTCTCTTTGATGCTCCTCAGTATTGCAAAGGCACCAGGTCCAAAGACATAGTCGCCATCGTGCTCCAACCATAACTTCCAATTTGGCTTCAGCTTTGAGAATGCGTCATCTTCAGCGGTCATCGGTGAACACCTCCGGTGCCCCACTGAATAAAGGGTAGACTACCACTCATATGACAGTTGCTAATGGCCCCATCGAAGCCGCTCTGGCTTCGTGTCTTTCTTGAATATCTTCTTCACACTTTTCCAATGGTCAGAGCAGAGATAGGTCTTCCTTGAACGAGCGTCCTTTACTTGCAGACCTGCATTCGTGATGCTCTGTGTTATGCGTACTGTCGCGAAAGACCGCTTAGAATCGTTTTGACAGCCTGCAATGCTACATGTCTTCTTTGTTGACGACAACTTCCTCACTTCATCGATGGGCGTGCAAGTTCACATTATAACATTGACGGACCAGGAGAACTCTAAACATCACTTTTCGGGGTCAAGAGTGGACCCTCTGAGTAGTCAAACATGACCTGCTCTTCTGTGGACATTCCAAGCCGAAGTGACAGGGAGTTGTCCACCTCACCTACTCGGACCGCCGTGAGCCCACACTCTTGCGCCACCTTCGTTACCAAGGGCACGTTCTCCGGATTCACTGCGACGAGGAATCCCAATGATACGTACATGCGGACCCAATCTTCAAGTTCTATAGACTTGGGACGAGTTGAGTCCACTGCATCAAGATCGAGAAGTCCTCCCTTCCCTGAGTACTCCAGTAGCATTCCGGCCGTGCCAACGAGTCCCGCAACAGAAACATCCTTGGCAGCAGTCACAAGATGCTGCTGAGCCAGTCTGTTCATTACGGAGAGTCGCTCCACGACCTCGTTCGCAGGTCGATCCGTGACCGAGTCCCAACCTAACTTGTAGCTGGCCCCTCGACGCCCGTGTTTATCGAAGAGCAGGATCAATACATCCTCTTGGCGGGCCCCACCTGCCGTCAGCATATTCTCTTTCTTGATCGTCCCTGTTGCTGACCCAACAACATAGGTAGATTTGGACTGGGGATTTGTATGGCCTCTCACTATGGGAACTCTAAATGTGTGAGACCCGTCTATCAATCCCTCCAAGATCTGCTCGCCGATATTGGAGTCTGAATATGAGATTGCCACAGCGAAGGAGGTGGGAGTGCCTCCTGCAGCATAGATGTCCATGACGGTTGCCAGTACTGCATTGAAACCCGCTGCTCGTGGATGGTTTAGGCAAAGCTCTTGAACAATCGCATCTGTTGTAAGCAGAACGATCTCATCACTTGTTGTCAGGATTGCGGCCGAATCTTCGCCAAGTCCATGTTCTTGATTGCCATTGTAAGATGTGGCTCTGAGACGGCCAATAATAGAAGGAAGTACGTACTTCCGTGAAATCCCTTCGAACTCGTGTAGGAGACCAACGATCTCCTCTAGACGTGTCAAACAGAACCACTCTTGGGAGAATCAATGAGCTAGGGTGGACCGAGGAAGCCTATGGCGAAAGCAGCCTGTCCGAGTATGATGCCAATTCCTAACATAGAAAGCCCTATCATGAGGTAGATCAGGGCCCTCATTTCTGAACGAACTTCCTCTAGCACTTTGGATCACCTTGGCTTGCTGCGATGACCTGAGTGTTGCTTATAGACGTTGCGGGATAGGTCCTATGGGGGCCCGTCTCTATCGAGGGCTCTTTTTCCCCCCAGATGCTTGGAGTATATGGCTTGAACTTCTTCTGACCCATCCTCAATAGAGTCGAGATCGTCATCAGAGAGGGCTGGCACCGAATGACGCCCTTTGCATTTGCCGGCATCTGTCATCTTCCGTATCGCGCATACTCCGAACTTGCACCAGGCACCATCGCACTCATCGTCAATCTCTGTGCACATTACAGTCTTCTTCGATTCTGTGCGTCGAATCTTGAGCGCGCTAGGCTGGCGGCTGCATTTGAATTCCATACAAGTAGGTGTGCAAACAGTGAGACCTTTGGACATAACAACTCACTCCAAACACAACACATTGTTCACTTCCTCTTCTTGGCATCAACGAGAACCTCATCCAGAATGGACCTGCCTATTTCTAGAATCTTCAAGGACCGTTCCACTCCCGCCCTTGCCGTCTCATATTTGCCTGCTGAAACGTCCCCAATCCTATGCTGAGCTTCGAGTCGACTGCCGTCCCGTTGTAGGGTTCGGCTTGTCTTGTTCATGCTCTTCAGCCAGTTCTCTGCATCCTTTATGGAACTCTTGAAACTCTTCCTAAGACTCTTGATTGCGTCAGCAATCTTCTTTTTCTGCTCCTTGTAGACAGACTTGTCAAGAGTCCCCTCCATCTCTTCAAGCTTGAAGTGCTTCTCCTCTAGCTCATCAAGTGTCTTGACTGCCCTCTCCAGACGAAGATCCCCTCTGAAATCGGACAGCTCTTCACGCCTTCGCTTGGTCTTGTCAAATGTATTGCGTAAGTCCTCGGCTCGTGAGGTAAGGATGGCCTTGTCAGCATGCCTCAGCTTGAGAGCCTGCCGTGTAGCTTGGATCTGCTCAACCAAGCTGTCAAGCTCCTTTCGAATGACCTCTAGTTCAGCTCTCGCCATGAGGGTCACAAACTCCCTTTGGTCCATTCCCTCTACGGTCATACCAAATTGAACTGCCTCTATTGGTCCGTCCTCCATAGGCGGTCCCAGATCTGCGGGCGCTCCCAAGTCCTTTGAATCCAAGATGTCTTCATCAGTGACTATCAAGGGTTTCCCGCAAGACTTGCAGAAACTCCCCTCAGGAACTTCCATACCACATGAGGGACAAGTGACAAGTGCCTCAGACATCGGATTACTCCGCCCCATGCAGAGTCTTGTTTGACAGAGTAGGTTGTAGCATGCGTGCCCAGATTGCCACTACGTCAGTGTACCGAGCCGCGCCGCTACTTCATCTAGCTTCGCCTTTGTTGAAACTATACTCTCAGCGCCATAATCGGGAAGGACCTTCAGCTCCTCCACAAGAAGCGCAATTGCTTTCGTAGGTTCAACCTCCTTCGTATCGAGAGAGCCATCAGGAAAGGTGAGTGATGCCTCAACCCATTTCTCCTTGGATTCGTCAGCTGGATATAGAATGTATATGTAATCGTCATTGCTGCAGATGAAGGAAGGAGTATGCTCCCAAGCCTCTGCCAACAATGACCCGAAGGTCTTTGCGTTCTCAGCTTTGTCTGCCATTCAGAAATCACCCTTGTGGGCTGGATGAGATTGGGAAACGCTTGGTTTGAGTCCTTATTTGTTTTGCTCCGGTATGACACCTACGGACGATGCCAAACGAAACTGTAGTACGCAATTTGGCCGTTTTCCTTGATAGTTGCTATTATGAACCTTTTGCGAACACTGGTTGCGAGTCTCCCGGCTCTCACGATGTCCAGCGGGACAACACCCTTCCGTTGTGGTATCACGTGAACAAGCAGTGGAGCATGGTCCTTTCCAGGTCCGTGTTCATATACTGCAAAGTCAGTCCCAAACTTGAGACCGGGCCTCACAACATATCCTCGCTCACGCAACTGACTGTAGACCAAGAATCGTTCCTTGAAGTCCTCGACCTTCTGGGCGCCAAGCCTCAATAGATCATCCTGCGTTAGAGTCCGCTTCTCTTGCCTACTGTGTACCTCTAGTCGGCCGGTCTTGGTGAGGTACGTGCACTCAATCAAGGAGAGTTCAAGTGGCTTATCAAAGACTGCGGACTTAGGCTTCCTTATCCCAAGGGGTTGTCCGAAATAGCCCTCTCGATAGAGTCGCATGCCATGTTCAGGGTTCCAGATTACGCCTCGGTCTCCAACCAGTTCCGCCTTGGCAGTATCTTCATGTGAACTTGACAATGCCTCCACCGGCCGCATCATGTGTTGAGTGTTAGAGATAGACCCCTGATTGTGTTGGCTGCGTCTTCGCTGAAATTCGATATCTCTTCAATCATATTGATGAAATCACGAAAGCGGAGGAGGACGGCGAGGTCGATCTCAAGTGAGTAGAGATGGGACACAATCTCTCTCTGAAGAATGTCCATTTGCTTCTCAAGCCTACATATCTCATCAGCTTTCTTGATGGACTCCTCGATGTTGATATGAAGGAATCTAACGGCTTCTCTTTGGTGTGTGATTTGGTCATTGAATAGCTCAATGAACTTGGCAATCTTCGATTTCAAATCCCCCGTTGGATTCCAGGGTCCTGCAACCGCCGCCAGATGGTAGCAGGCAATCTCTGCTCCATCGATGAGTTTGTCGTTGTAGTTGACGAGTCGTAGCAGGTCCTCACGCTGCATCAGTGTATTGGCCTTGGAGAGCTGATCAAGAATGGCAAGCTTGATTGAGTCCCCCTTCTCTTCTAGTTCAGTAATCTTCTCGAGTTGCTTGGAATCGACATTCTTGCCCTCTTGGAGCCAGTCAACGATAGCACTTCGTACAATCTTGTTTGCCGATAGAGCAACTCGGAAGTGTTCCTCAAGCATCTGAGTGATTTGCGCTAGTTCAGAACTGATGTATCTGTTGTTATCGAGGACCATGAGTTCTCATCCCTACGTGAATAGTTTGTCGGGCTCAGAGCTACCCTTTTAATTCTTTAGTACCGAGCGTGGCCTAGGTGGATGATATTCATGGAACCTTGGCAGATTATAGTGGCGGTGATTCAGGGACTTATCGAATGGCTGCCGATAAGTAGTGAAGGGCAGGTGGTTCTCTTCGTCTACAATTTCGGCCAAGTTCCTTCTGACGAACTGTTGTCACTAGTAGTGTGGTTGCATCTCGGGACAACGCTCTCAGTATTGGTTCGATATCCAAGGACAATTCTAGATGTCCTAACGATGAGGGATAGGCGACTTCTAAGACTCTTAGTGATTGCAACGATTGGCACGGCCGTGACAGCAATTCCGCTCTATGTCTTCTTGAAGAACAGTCTTGCCGCTTTCCACGGCGAGATGATGAATATGTTTGTAGGAATTCTACTTCTCGCAACTGCGTTTGTGCTATATCTGCCCACACGCAGTACGGACAGAGAGACAACTAGTCACCCTCCAAACGACGTTGGAGATAGGGAAGCAATCAGCACTGGACTTGTACAAGGTTTCGCCGTACTTCCTGGACTGAGCAGATCTGGCGTCACAGTTTCGGCACTCCTTATGCAGAGAGTTGACAAGGAAACCGCTTTGAGATTCAGCTTTCTCATGAGTGTCCCAGCGGTCATAGGCATACTTGCAGTCGAGGTGTTCTTTGGGAATGCAGTGCCATCGTCGATTGGCATACTAGACTTGGTAGCGATGGAACTCATGGTATTTGTCGTGGGTTTGGCATCTATGGAGTTCCTACTTAGGCTGGCCCGTACAATCAGCTTCTGGAAACTGTGTCTTGTTCTGGCGCTAATCGCAATAGCGTTCGGTCTGCCAGCACTACTCTGATCGTTTCTGGAACATCATTGCAATGGGAGCATTTGCCTTGCGCCACTCTGCCAGCTTTCCCTCATAGTCTAGAGGAACAGGATGTCGTCCATGATTGCCAATAATCACGAAGAGCGTTCCGAGTCTTGCCTGCTTGAGTAGTACCTTGACCCACTTATCCGTCCTTCGTACAATCTTCTCCAGGAGCGTCGTTGGGGGTGTCCTGTGTCCATACTGAGCGTACAGACTCTCAAAATCCAGGAAGTGAAGAAAGAGGAGCTCATTCTTGAAGATATGCTTGGTCGACTCCACGTAGGTCTGCATGTCGTCCCGCTTATGTACGGTGAAACCCGGGTCCAACCCGAGTTCCTGCATGTCGTCTTCTCTGCAGATGGCCTTCACTGTCTTTCCATAGTTCCGTATGTATTGAATGAGGTG
>CP070658.1:270310-278127 GCA_020355105.1 Candidatus Thorarchaeota archaeon
GGATCAGCCGAGTTCGTGCTTTTGTCATCGCAGAAACCTTGTCCGTGTTTCCTCTTGAAGTTTTTTAGACATTTCTGAATGTAAGCTGCTGCATCTATTCACAAACGCAAAGTCAAACTGATTTCAGTCGTCGTCTACCGTGGTGATGAACCCGATACATGTCGTAGAAGGAAGCCTACGTCTTATGGCCTGTACTTGCGGACGCATCAGCTTCTCTACTGGTTTCCAAGTCTGGAAATCTCCCCATTGTAGGTCAACATGTCCTAGGATGCGATGAAGAAGGAATAGCTCAGCCTTCTCTCCTGCAACCGAATAGATGCCGGGGCCGTAGTCCATCCTACGTAGGATGACAATGGGGAGCCTGATTTCTTTGTGAAATCGAAACGGAATTTCCTCTGCGATCTCTGCAATCTCGTCCATCTTGAGAATGGAGATTTCACCTCCTCTTGTCACGTAGTGAGGCGAATCAGACTCCAACAGCTCATGCACTGTGTGTCTCGTAACCGGCATATGGTCGTTAATCGAGTCAATCTCGTGTTCGATTATTCTGTCAATGGGCGGTGTCAACCTAGTTCCTCCGTGACCCGACAGACTACAAAGCGGTGGTCCCTCTCGAGTGGTTCAAGGTCGATACTTTCGGTCACCTCAAGTCCCAGACCGTCAAGAGTGGCAATCTCTTGGCTGTAAATGCTGTCAAGGGGCGCAACTGAATCAATGCTTCTTGCCTTGATAGCCATGAGTCCCCAGGCACCGAAAGAGCAGTAGGTCTTGATGTTGTCATGAAAGATTCGGGACTGGTCTGGCTGCGCAATGTCTTGGTAGACTACATCTATGGGGCCAGATACAAGTGAGGAGTATCTCATTGGATACCTCGCATCCTCAACAATCGGCACTATGTTGTTCCGTGACTGTGCCAACTGGAGAAGTCCTCGGGCAGCCCTAGGTGAGAACTCCACGGCATACACGACTCCCTCAAGGCCCACTATGTCAGAACAGTGACTCACAGTGGTGCCGGACGCAGCTCCTAGGTAGAGCAGCCTGGACCCCGGTTGTATTGGCATCTGCACCAGTCCTCTCTGAATGGCCGCTGCGAGTTTGGACCTCCTCGGTGTCCAATAGCGGTACTCATGTTCGCCATCAGCTATCACTCTCTCTCCGTAGACACTCTGTTTCGGAACGAGCGTGCGAGTGGCGAGAGAGGCCTTTCCCTTGTCCTGGACCGAGAAGATGCCTGGGAATCTGTGACGCACAACCTTGAGCACTACCTGCTTCCTCCTCTCTTACCCCTCTTCTTTCCATGAGCCCTTCGAGGGGGTCCAGCGCGTTTCTTGGGAGGCTTGGGTGGAGGCGCCTCAGGATTTTGCCTCTTGATTTCTTCCGTTCTCTCCAAGAACTTCTGCCTCAGACTCTCTCCAGCATCTCGTTTGGAGTATGCATCAATACGGGCTGCTATGGATATCTTGCCGGCCAACGCTCTTGCAATCTTTCCCCTCTGCCAGTATGGTGCCGTATGAACCTCAGGTACTTGATAGATTATCCCGTGCTTTGGAGGATCTGCACCGGTCTTGAGGCTTCTGAAGAGAGCCTTCTCAGCACCAAATACTTGGACTGTGCTGGACGGCTTCTTGGCCAAGTCTTTCAAGGATCCTGCGAGGCTTATCAGACGGGCACCAACCAATGGCCCCACTAGGGCAGTGATATTGGGTGCGACTGAACTCATCATTTCAGCAACATAACCTTCCAGGTCTACTCTCTTCTTATACAGACTCTGAACACCGTCTGCTAGGCTTCGAACTACGGCTAGGTCTGTTGGCTCAAATGGAGCACCAATGTCCTTCTCCAAGCTCTCCATTATCGAGCGGGCTAATGACTCGGATACACCAATATCAGTCAAGGTACCCTCACTTACATCAGAACGACCTCCGCAACTGACTACTATCCGTGAGTAGAGATCTTGGTCTTCAACGAGCCTGCTTAGTGAGGGGTGATGGAGTGAATACCACTCCCTGAGTCGCATGACTAGCACGTTGATCGACTTGTCTATCTCCCCAATCGCATCTATTGCATGTTTGACAAGAAGGTCCCTCTCCTCGCTTGCGGCCGTGATTGCCGCTCTGGCCAGTTGGATTGAAACCTCGCGCCTAAACGAGTCTGCCACGCTTTTGGACTCAAGTATGCCGTTTTCTACAAGATATGAGTCGTGGCCTTCGCGAAACCATTTGGTCACTGAAGAGCCCTCTTCAGTAGAAACTGGTATCTCAGTCACTTGCGACAGAAGCTGTCCCAATGCGCTGTTCTCCGCTACTATTCCGTCAGTCCCTAGCTTACTCAGTTCCCCTACTACACTTCTGAGGTTCTCAGTCACCTCTCCCTTGTCAACGGCGGAGATCTCTGAAGCAGCAACCACCGAATCTGGATACGTAAGCTGCTTTGATACCACTTCTCCATCTTTGTCAAGCAGAAAGAATCCAAAGCTTGTGAGGACCAGGAAGGTTGTCAATATGTGTAACCCCGAGAATGAGTGACTGGTCGAGCAGCGGATAAGTTTGACTATTTAGCGAACTTGTGTTCCGAGGCGAACAGCCAATTTCCTTATTACCGCTTGCAGGTTCCTGACTCACCCAGGTGTCTTGTTGAAGATAGAAGGATACTGGCTTGCATCGGGAATCCTCGGAGTTACAGGTTCAATTCTTCGTCGCGTTGCGGATTCGGGTGCTGATGCCGTTGTAACAAAGTCGATCGGCCCAGAGCCGAGGAAGGGGCATTCTGGGCCAATTCTCTCAGTTTCTCATGGAGGATTACTCAATGCCGTTGGCCTGACAAACCCAGGAATTGATGCATTCCATGATGAAGTGGCGAATCTCAAAGATGTCGGAGTGCCGGTGGTTCTGAGTGTCTTTGGCAATACGGTTGAAGAGATAACGGAAGTAGCATTCAAGGGAGAGAAGATGCACCCCACAGCCATCGAACTGAATCTCTCGTGTCCACACGCTGAGATAGGCCAAATCTCCCATGACCCGAAACTCACCTTCGAATATGTCAAGGCAGTGAAGGACGCGGTTGAATGTCCTGTCTTTGCAAAGGTCACTCCCAACGCATCTGACGTGGTTTCCGTAGGTGCTGCCGCAGAACGCGCAGGGGCTGATGCTGTGGTGGCCATAAACACAGTCCGTGGAATGAAGATTGACATCTTCCAACGCCGACCCGTGCTGGGCAACCGGGTGGGAGGTTTCTCTGGTCCTCCAATCTTTCCAATTGCTGTCAGATGCGTATATGACCTGTATGAGAAGCTGGCAATCCCCGTCATCGGTGTGGGTGGGGTTTCAACGTGGCAGGATGCTGTAGAGATGCATCTTGCTGGAGCGAGCGCCATTCAGATTGGCACTGCACTCATCTCGGGAATTGACGTGTTTCAGAGAATCAAAGAAGGTGTTCAGAAGTACCTTCGAGACGAGGGCTTTACAGACATCTCAGAGATTGTGGGTGCAGCCGGGAGGGACTGAGCCATGGACATGGAGCAACTAATGGGCAATCCAACAACAGTGTCAGTTTCTGAGGTCGTGAAAGAGAGCAAGGCTGCACGTACGCTAGTCTTCGAGCACCCCGACGTTGAGAACATCCATCCCGGGCAGTTCCTGATGGTATGGATACCAGGTGTGGACGAGATTCCCATGAGTGTATCACTCCTGAACCCCCCTCTCATGGGAATCACTGTACTACCCATAGGAGAGGCCACGAACGCCCTAGCTTCTACGCAAGAAAGACAGAGAATTGGAATTCGAGGCCCGTTTGGTACGTACTTCGACTCCAATTGCGGGAGTGCCCTTATAGTCGGCGGTGGGATAGGAATGGCTCCGCTAAGACCTCTGACCTACGAACTGCTTGACCGTGGCGTGGATGTAGTCCTCCTGATTGGTGCGAAGACAAAGTCAGAACTTGTCTATGCAAAGGAGTTCAAGACATTGAATAGAGAAGGGTTCAGGCTGGAACTATCCACTGTTGACGGCTCGGTTGGTTTCTAGGGTCTAGCAACTGATGCCACACAGTTCATCTTGTCTTCTGAGAATCACGAAATCCTCTTCACGTGTGGCCCTGAGCTGATGATGTCTGGGCTGTGCAAATTGGCCACTGAGAAGAAGATGGCCTTTGAGGCATCATTAGAACGTTTCATGAAGTGCGGCTGTGGCCTCTGTGGAACTTGCGCTATGGATCCCACTGGTGACCTTGTCTGCATCGATGGACCAGTGTTCAAAGGAAATCAGCTTGAACGCATTACGGAGTTTGGAAAATACCATCGGGATTCGATGGGTCTGAAGAAAGAGTGCTGAAGATTACCTAGTCTTGGCCTGTCCAACTAGTCTTCCTTTCACGAAGCGCTTTGTGTAGTTGTTCTTGTTGCGAACTCTAGGAATCGGAGTGTGGCGTTCACGACCTCGAACCTTTGGGGTCGACTCACGTACCTTTCCGGCCTTTGTCAATGAACCGTGTGAACCGGGCATTCTATTCTACCTCTTCGCTACACCCGTCATCTAGGATTTACGTTTTAAGCCTTACCTTGTGTAGTGCCGTTAGTCAGACCGATTTCTTTAATCGCATATTACAGGTCACTCAATCAGAATGTCTGCGTTGAACGACTATAATCTTCACAGGGAGATAATCGATGCTCTGCTTGCCTCGGACAAGTCTCTCAACAGGCAGGAGATAAACCGAATCAAGACCAGAGTGTGTGCAAGGCACAAGGCCTCCCGAGTACCATCAAACGCAGATGTTCTTCAGGCTGCCATTCTCGAAGAACTTGAGATACTTCAGCCACTTATGCAGAAGCGGCCAGTTCGTACAGTCTCTGGAGTTGCGGTTGTGGCTGTTATGACAGAGCCACACAAGTGTCCCCATGGAAAATGCGCATACTGTCCTGGAGGCCCCGATTTGGGGGTTCCGCAGAGCTACACTGGTCATGAACCTGCCACGATGAGGGGACTGCAGCACGATTTCGATTCGTTCCGTCAGACGACCAACAGACTCAACCAACTTCGCACAATTGGACACTCCATCCAGAAAGTCGAACTGATCGTGATGGGAGGCGACTGGTGCTCAAAGGACTCAGAATATAGAGAGAGATTCGTCAAGGGCAGTCTTGATGCTATGAATGGCTCAGTGAGTAGCTCTCTTGACGCCTCAAAGAAGCTCAACGAAACTGCTGATGTCAGAAATGTCGGCCTTACATTCGAAACGCGGCCCGACATGGTCACTCCAGAGAACATAGATGATATGCTGCGCATGGGTGCAACTCGAGTAGAACTCGGAGTTCAGACCCTTTCCGATGAGATTCTTGAAACGGTTCAAAGAGGTCATGATGCAGATGCCACAGTTCGTGCGACTAGGATGCTGAGGGACAGTGGTCTGAAAGTATGCTACCATATGATGCCTGGCTTGCCTGGGAGTTCGCCCAAGCAGGATCTGAAGGACTTTGAAACTCTCTTCTCAGACTCCCGTTTTCAGCCAGACATGCTCAAGATATACCCCACTCTGGTGGTCCAGAACACCAAACTGTACGAATGGTGGGTCGATGGGACCTATTCGCCCTACACCAACGACGAGATTGTCGATCTGGTTTCGCAAGCTGTGGGCAAGATGCCGGAGTATGTTCGTATCCAGAGGATGCAGAGGGACATTCCTCTTCACCAAATTGAGGCTGGACTTAGCAAGGGAAACCTCAGAGAACTCGTGCATAACAGAATGCAAGACCTGGGATTGAGAAACCCCACAATCAGATATCGCGAGGTTGGACACTATCAGATGAGGTCAGAGAAGGCGATTGCCTTTGATCAAGTCCAACTTGTCCGGCGCAAGTATGAAGCCAACGAGGGAACAGAGATATTCCTGTCATTCGAAGATACTGACCTCGACGTGATATTCGGCTTCCTTAGACTACGCAAACCAAGTGAGCGAGTGTTCAGGCCAGAGATTCAGGACGGTGTGATTATTCGGGAACTAAGGGTCTATGGTCCTGTCGTGGATATTGGCGAACGCGATCCTGAGGCATGGCAACACCTAGGCATGGGTGAGAAGATGATCAGTGAAGCTGAGAACATTGGTCGAGATGAATTTGGCTCACACAGGATTCTGGTCAATAGTGGTCTTGGGGTGAAATCCTACTACCGCTCACTTGGGTTTGAGGATCTTGGTCCATTTCTCTCGAAGAATCTCTAGACTCTTCTTCTCCTAGGAATCAGAAATGGCACGAGCCTTCGATACGCTTCATATTCCTCTCCAAAACGCTCCAAGAGCTCCCTCTCCTCGTAGAACAGAAAGGCAATCAGGATTGGTGCAAAGATTATCGCGTTGATTATGAGCGGCACAAAATCAAAGACAAGTGCGAAACCAGGGGCTCCAAACAGAAAACCAATTGTTACAGGATGCCTGGAATAGGCGTATGCACCGGTAGTGACCAACGATGCCTCTTCAGCTCCTATCTCGCCGCCACGCGCTCGATCTATGCTGATGGATGCAACTCCCCATGCCATTAGTCCAACACACAGAATCATGAGGATCTGGCCCAGAATGAGCTCCATCAACCTTGGTATTTGAAGAACATCCATTCCAGGGAACAAGAACCAAGGTAGAGAGAGCAGGTAGACTAGTAGTATTGAGATAGCTAGGGTTACAAAGAAGGTCACATTCGGTCCAATGACGATAATCAGACGGTCGCGTTGAGATGTTCCTTCTGGCTCTCCCATTACCATTACCCAAACGGTCCTTAGTACCATGCGTAATCTGTGTTTCGAGAACAACGAAATCAGAACCACTTGAAAGAAGAGTTAAGACTGGGGACTCCCACTGAAGAGCGCGTGACAAGAATGAAAGAAGTGTGGCTGGTTGATTACGCTCGCACACCGTTCTCACGATCACGCCCTCAGAAGCCAGAAACTGATGTGTTTGGTGAAATCAGGGGTGATGCGCTCCTATCGCGGTTGCTCATGAAGTTCTTTGATGGTTCATTGGCATCCAAAGGAATTGAGAGAAAGGACGTCGATGAAATAACCGTCGGTGTGGCCTCGGGGGTTCTTGAGAACTGGACCTATGGAGGGAAGATACCCGCCTTCATGTCAGGATTTCCGCACCATGTACCCTCCTTCTTCATCGATCGTCAGTGTGGATCTGCAGGTAGTGGAATGCACATTGGTATCATGGAGATTATGGCAGGGTTCAGTACAACCGTACTGTCTACGGGCTTTGAGCATATGACTCGGGTGAGGGGAATAGGCGTCGAACCCAACCTGTCCTTTGGCGACGAGGAATCGGAGTTCTACAGACCCGGCATGGATGTCGCTACCATTTTCAACATGTTACAGACCGCTCAGAAGTTGTACGAGGAGGAGGTTCCGACCTTCACCAAGGAGGATATGGACAAATTCGGTGTGAGAAGTCATAACCTAACCATCAAGAATCAGGAGCGTGGATGGTTCAAGGGAGAGATTATTCCCATCCAGGGACATGTACCAGGGAACATCGATGAACCCATGATAGTAGATAGGGACCTGAGTGCACGGTCTTCAAATCTTGAGAAGGTTTCAACTCTGCCAAGAGTTTCAACACCCTTCTATCTTGAAAAGAATGGCGGGAAAGAGGGATACATCAAACGAGAGGGGACAGATGAGGGAGTGATTACTGCGGGCAACGCCTCACCTCTCAATGCAGGTGCCACCGCTGCGGTTCTAATGGAGGCAAAGGAGGCTGAAACAAGAGGCGTAGAGCCTATGGCACGAATTGTTTCCATGGGATGGGCAGGAGTTGACCCCTCTGTCATGGGTCGTGGA
>CP070658.1:278227-281179 GCA_020355105.1 Candidatus Thorarchaeota archaeon
AAGGAGGGGAATGATGCTTCTTGTCTTGGTGATGGGAGTTCCGACTATCCTAATCGTGTTTCTATCTACGGACATGTTCACTTTCCTTCTTCTTTACTCAATTGTGATTATGGGAACCACATCGAATCTCTGGGAGGTACCGGTATCAGAAGAGGCGCCGGCGGCCAAGCGAGGACTCTACGGGAGCATCGCATTCTTGATTGGCGTCATTCCACTATACGCCATTCTGGGCAACAGGATAATCTATGCCACTGATTGGCGATGGGGATACGGAGTCATGTTCTTCATGATGCTGCTAGTCTTGGGCCTGTTGTACTTCATGAAAGAACCCCAGAGATGGGTAGATTCTGAGAAAGGCCGTGACAAGAGACTGGGAATCATGGAGGCTCTAAGGAAACTGAAGAGAGAAGATTTCAAGTATATTGCCATCGCGACGGTAGTATATCTCGCTTGGACCATATCCTTCAAGATAGCAACCACCTGGGGAGGAGTGTACTTCACAACAATCCAGGGTATGTCACCAGAGGACTGGACCACACTTCTGACAATTGCCGGACTGCTACTGCCCTTTAGCGCATTGATTTCCGGAATTTTATTGGATAGGGTTGGAAGGAACATCGTGTTGGTGGTGGGTTCGCTGGGCTCAGTCATATGTTACGCAGGGCTCGGCCTGACAGCGATCTCTCAGTTTTACTGGGGCTGTTTCTTCTTAATGGCCATGGTCCTAGCATGGATCTATGTGTATCTTGCAGAAATCTTCCCAACTGAGATTAGGTCTACGAGCATAGGTGTCTGCGTCACTGGTGCCAGGCTGGGATATGTCGTCGGACCCCTCTTTGCATCAGCGCTCTTGGCAATGTTTCCCACAATGGACATGTTTTGGGTTATTGCGGGTCTCCTGATGATAATCCCGTTGCTAGCACTGCTAGGCAGGCCTCTTGAAACAAAGGGAAAGACTCTGGAAGAGATTGAAGTCCAGAGATAGACTTGCGGTTGAGGTGCACACTTGTGCACCTTACTCCTTTTTTCTTGCTGTACAGAACGACTGGGTTCTCACCATAGAGACTGTTTCCGAACCGGATGATACGGAAATGAGCCTTCTTGTGGCTTGTATTGAGGCTTTTAGAACCAGCGCAATACCACGAATAGATATCCGTTCTACAAATACTATTCACTGGGTGAATCGCGTGCCTAAAATTGGTTCAACACGTATCGGAGATGGAATCGAGGTCGAAAGAGATGTTCAAGCCACCACTCTGTGGACGTACATCAATGCCAGTTTCGGTCTGGTTTCTATGGCATTGGTATTGATTCCGGTCTTCCTGATTCCTGGTTACATTATCATCGCATTGTGTGCAGAGGTATATCTGGCAGACTGGATCTATTACCAATTAACTGGGAAGGTAGCCCAAATCACCATCGATGCACACGTTGCACAGGAGCACCTCGACACTCTGAGAGAGATAAACATAGAACGTACAGCAGTTGATTCGGTGGTCCACAGACAGTACGCAAGATAGTCTTTGCAGACAAGAAGGTCAGGCAGTCTTCCTCCAAAGATGGACTGCCACCTTATCTATGAAGCCTACAGAATCGTACAGACGGTTTGCAGCTTCGGTCGCAGCTGCTCCGGGGATGCAGATAACAGATGGTTTGTACTTCTGTAGACGGTTCAGACCTTCACATATGACGCTCCTGCCCAGTCCCAGCCTCCTGTAGTCAGGATGTGTTCCCACAGGCTCTAGCTCTGCAATCCTGCTCACAGGATCTAATCTCACTGTGGCGAAGGCAGCGAAAGACCCCTCAGGAGTAACGACAACTAGGTCAAGATCCTCTTTGTAGAACGAGGCCTCAGTGTATGTTCTCGCGGTTCTCTTAGTCATTTTGCCACAATGAGGGAAGACAGCGACAAGAACCTCTCTATACCTTGAGAAGTCCTCTTCAACGTCCACACTTCGAATAGCGAAACCTTCTGGTACTTCATATTCCAGAATCGGCGGGTCTAGGGGCCGTCTTCGATTGTACTCCCAAAGGTCAGTCTTCTGATACCCCCTACCGGAGTACAAAGCCTGACGGTCTTCATCAGTCTCCTGTATGAGTGTGCGAATCTCAAAGTCCTGTTTCTCTTTGACGCACAGCTCTCTGTGATCTTCCTCAATAGTGCTGATAATCTCGCTCTCAAGGTCTGTATATTCGGGGTGGATATGAATCCAGTAAAGCGAAGGAGGACTTCTATTAGTGACAGCAACAATCTTCGGACTCCCAGATTCCTCAGACTCATCGATTGCCTCCCAAACCTCGATAAGATCATTGTCATCAGCCTTATACTCTTCTCCACCTGGCCCATATCGAATGTTTTCAAACTGGGAGGGAACCCAATTCCTGAATGATCTCGTCATGCCGTGAGTCTGGGCAAGAAAGGCCCGTACGGATTCGAAATCGTCCTCCCAGACGAAATTCCTCCTTCTGGCAATCATCAAGGCCACCAACGACTTCAGGGACTGCAGAGTAGCCTTGAGGAGCATAAAAGTCAGTCCGTCCGCTTGGACAAGATGGAGATACTACTCATTCTCGGAGCATCAGGTGACACGGGCATTTTCGAACTAACATCCCAAGTAAACGGAACCAGCGTCTTTTTTCGGCACTCTGCTTCTATTAATGGTCCAGAGAATAAGAGATATTTTTTACTATTAATCTTAAGTATAAACTCATCAATAGTATCAGGCCTAGATAGGCTCTTTCGACTATTCAACAACCCCGTCATTAGCGCTAGCGGGGGGGTTCCTATGGCAAGACTCAATGGTATTGGATTTGGAGGCGTGCTTGTTCTAGTCTTTTTGATTTCTCTGCCAGTCGCTGTCGCTCTCAACCATGCATCCCACGGTGTCATAGAAGGTAGCGGAGAGGCAGGTGCGTCTACCTATGTTCAACGTGGGCCCATCAGGATAGTCG
>CP070658.1:281279-291670 GCA_020355105.1 Candidatus Thorarchaeota archaeon
ACACCAATGAGGCCGCAGTCCTCGCAGACCAGCATGTTGCTCTTGTCAGATTCATCTAGTAGCCTGCCCTTTAGCAGGATAGCTGCTCCATGACCAATCAGCACGTCCCGTTCCATCTCTCCAAAGCGGAGACCACCCTCTCGGGCACGACCCTCGGTTGGTTGACGAGTCAGAATCTGTACAGGACCCCTAGCTCGGGCATGAATCTTGTCTGCTACCATGTGATGCAGCTTCTGATAGTAGATAACACCAACAAACACGTTGGCAAGGAGCTTCTCGCCAGTAATTCCAGAGTACATGACCTCGCGGCCCGTATGCTCGAAGCCGTTTTTCTTTAGTATTTCAAAGAGCTCATCCTCTGTGACTCCACAGAATGGCGATGCATCCTGCTGACTACCTGCCACACACCCAGCCTTTCCAGCAATCATCTCTAGTATCTGACCAATGGTCATCCGGCTGGGGATTGCATGTGGGTTGATTATGAGATCCGGAACAACTCCGTGTTCCGTGAAAGGCACATCTTCCTGTGGAACTAGGTAACCAAGGACTCCTTTTTGACCGTGTCTTGAGGCGTACTTGTCGCCCAGTTCAGGGATACGAAGATCCCGGACTTTGACCTTGACAAGACGGTTACCATCAATAGTTTCCGTCAGAATCACGCTGTCTACTACACCGGACTCACCATGACGCACTGCAACCGATGTTTCACGACGGTTGGGAGATGTTATCTCGAACTCGGAGTACTCCTCAAGGAATCTTGGTGGAGAGGTCCTCCCGATGAGAACGTCGCCGCCTTGAACCTCAACCTCAGTTTCTATTACGCCATCCTCGCCAAGGTTTCGATAGGATTCTGATGCTCTGTATCCCCTGACACTGCGGTCAGGAATCTCGAATTTGTCTTCTTGCCCTCCAGGATACTTTCGCTCCTCGCTCTCGTAGACTCTTGCGAAAGTGCTTCTTCCAAGACCTCTCTCAATAGAGGCCTTGTTCATTATGAGGGCATCTTCAATGTTGTAGCCCTCATAGGAGAGGATAGCAACGATGAAGTTCTGGCCTGCTGGACGTTCCTCGTAGCCTATTGAGTCCATGGCTCGTGTCTTTACAAGTGGGACCTGTGGATAATGGAAGAAGTGAGATCGTGTATCAGCACGGTATCTGAAGTTTGACGCTGGAACTCCTACTGATTGCTTTGCCATTCCAGCCATGTAGACGTTACGTGGTGACTGATTCCTCTCTGGGAAAGGAATGAGTGCCGCGGAGATACCAAGGATTGTAGAGGGGACTATCTCCATGTGAGTGGAATTGGGTCCAATCTCAACAGGATACATTGCGATGAGAGTGTTTTCCTCTTCCTCTGCATCAAGAAACTCCACTATTCCGTTTCTCATGAGATCTATGTAGCCCCATTCGGCATCCATGACCATCCGCAGATGCTCGTCGGTCAGTCTGCTCTTCCCGTTCTCTACGACGATTGCTGGACGTCTTACTCTGCCAGCATCACAGTTGACCTGAACCTCATGGGTGTTCTCGTAGTAGGCAACATTGGTTTCTTGGTCAATCTCACCAGCACGTCGTTTCTGCCTCATAGTCTTGACTAGGACTTGAGGTGCAGGATGGATTCCAACAAGCCGACCGTTCAAGAAGACATCTGCCCATTTCTTGCCCCGCTTTCCGCGGATCTTCTCTATTGGCTCGACTTCCGCCTTTAGAAGAGCCTTCTCGACGGCAGTTTCGTCAGTGCCTACAGAGATGTATGCCATCATAGCGATGTTCTTGACAAGACCGCAGTTGGGGCCTTCAGGGGTTTCGTTCGGGCATATCTTACCCCAATGAGTAGAATGAAGGTCTCGCGCCTCGAAGTGTGGCTGGGATCGGGAGAGGGGAGAAACCACTCTTCGTAGATGTGAGAGAGACGAGATGTAGTTTGTGCGATCAAGGAGTTGTGAAACTCCGGCTTTGCCGCCTACCCAATTGCCTGTGGCAAGGGCATGTTTGAGTCTCTGTGTGATGACGTCTGCTCTGACCGCCGTGCGGATGTTGGGCTTACGGCCCCTTACCGCAGTGCGTTCGAGCTGATACTTTATGTCACGAGTCAGGGAGTAGAGTGCGACTCTAAACAGGGACATTAGAAGGTCCCCTGACAGTTTGAGCCTCTTGTTGGCGTAGTGGTCCTTGTCGTCCGCCTGTCTTTTTATCAGAACAAGCTCCAGTAGGCGCTCTACCATCTGTCCCAGATAGTATGCCTTCTGAAGACGGTGTTTGTCTTCAGTTCCGATGTGAGGAAGTAGATAGCGGTCAAGGACTTTCTCGGCACGAGCTAGACGATATTCTTTGGTCTGACCCACCGCCACTCGCTTTCCAATGAAATCCAGCGCATTGTTTCTCGTTGAACTGTCCTCATCCTCTTGAAGTACATTGATTGGCGCGGACTGCTCGATTGTGACAATCAGTTCATTTCTAATCTCGTCATCATCAGATATGACATCGACAATCTCACGATCAGACTCTAGACCCAGTGCCTTTAACAGAATAGCCAGGGGTATCTTGCCGGGAACCGATGGGAATGATACTCGTAGCTCACCAGTTCTCTTTCTCTCTATGGTGACTGGGGCTCGAAAACCGCGAGATGTTGAGAAGACTTTGGCTATGTGTGTATAGCTAGAGCTCTTGCTGGCCTCTTCGATTAGAATCCTATTGGGCGCCAAATCCTCTTGCGTGACAAGCACGCGTTCGGACCCATTGATTATGAAATAGCCACCAGGATCCTTGGGATCCTCGCCATGCTTTATGAGCTCCTCATCTGACATGTTGTGAAGAAGGCATTTCTCGCTCCGAAGCATGATAGGCATATCACCTATGTATATTCTCAGAGTTTCCATGCGTGTAGAAATGGATCCCTCCTTTCGCACAGGTGTCATGTCAAGGTAGAGCTTGCTTGCATACGTCAGGTTTCTAATCCTCGCCTCATTGGGATATAACGGATGCTCACTTCCGTCAGCCTCTCTCACCGAGGGCGCCTCAACCGTGATATCTCCGAGTTCCACGTGGTATCCCTCGACCTTCGGATTGAGTTTCGCCACGCTATCGACCACTTCCTGAAGCTCCTCCCGAATGAAACGGTTGAATGAGTCCAAATGCTGGCCTACTAGGCCATAATGGTCGAAAAAGGCCTCAATGACAGGCCAATACTTTCCCGTGTCCGTAGAGTCCGTAGCCATATTGCAACACCATGACTATGTGGGACGGGGGAACTACTGCTAGCATACGCTTCCCTAAGCATGAACCCAGAAATCCGAGCTCACCCATTTGCCGCAATAGCCGCCCCGTGTTTCTTGCTCAAGTTATAGACGCACTCCGCCCCTCCACAGGGAATGTGGCGGGCTCGGCGGGATTTGAACCCGCGGCCCTTCCCCGAAACAAGAGAAGACTCTCTTGTTCTTCAGGTTAAAAGCCTGCTGCGCTACCTAGCTGCGCCACGAGCCCTTACCTGTACAGACCAAGCATAATGCATGATATATTGTGATGCTGTTCAAGACTAGGACTTGTAGACAGCATGATGCGTGGTCATACTAGAGCGGGAAGCGGTCTGCCTGAGCTGTCCGGACGGGTTTGTGTAGCAATAAAAGCCTTTCCATAAAACGAAAGATGGAGTATCATCTACTCTAGCTTGGGTGAGCTGAACATTATAGTGCTCTTCACGGTAAAAAGCATTGCGCTGGAATGATTCTCATTCCCTGTTTGTCCTTAGACCGCTAGATTCTTCTCTTTGAGCAAAGAAAACAGTCGTGCTATCTGGCATCTCTCGGGCGTATTTAGGGACCTCCAGAATCTACACTTGCTTATTATGTCAAAGAAGAGTCTATTCTGAAGCTTGCACAAGCCATAATGATACCTTCAAGAGAAGATTCCACTCAGAGTCCGGATCGTTGTGATAGTCAAACTGGTCAATCCCATCAAGCACACCATTCTCCTCATATTCGGGGTGTGGATGTGAGAGGAAAACAGTACCGTTTCCAAATTTAAACGCAATCATAGCAGGTTCATTGTTTTGTGTATAGAGTATGATTGGAATCACTGTTGACATATATGTTGCATTACTTGAGTAAAAATAGCCGGAGTTCCAGTATAGAATTTCATACGTTGAAGGCTCATTAGAAAGGTCTGGACCTGTCGAATTTGTGTTTACAATCATTGGGATTACCTTTGTTTCCGAACCATTCACAGCACCGCTTGCATGACCGTTGAAGAGGCCAAGATAGTTGGTAGTCCCGAATACCGAACCTCCACAAATGCCAAAGTAGGATCCTCCTCCTGCAATGAAGTCTATGACTGCATTCCTGCCTATGGTTCCAAGGTAGGTATGATAATCAAAGGGCGAGCCACCGGGAAAGACAATAATGTCATATCCATCAAGCACACCCTGTTGAATCTCAGTTGAATTCACATAGTTAGCTTCTGCATGCATCCAACGAAACATGTTTAGCAATGCTGTGGAACCGGATGACATAGCACCTCTACCATTATAGACAGCTACGCGGACTCCTTCCATTCCTGTCGGATATGCGAGTACAAGGGTTAGAGATCCGATAGCAAAAAGAGCCACAATTAGTACGACAGCGCCTTTTTTCTTTGAAGATTCCATTGTCATTTCAAATGGCCTCGTCTAACCAGCTACACCTTTCATCCATCGATGATAAGATGGATACTCAAGATTTCATCATCAATAATCCGTTATAATATGACAATGTTTAACGCAATATTAGCAAGGTCTAGCATTCAAGAACGCCACTCTTGAAACAGTGAAATCAGAAGTGCTGGATATGAAGTCATTAGATGATTTTAACATTAAAGTTGAAATTCCCGTTGCTTGGGGAGATATGGACTCTTTCAAACATGTGAACAACACTAGAGTCTTCAGATACTTTGAAACTGCACGTATCAAGTATTTTGAGAGAATTGGGTTCATTAAAACCATGGAGAAGGATTCTATAGGTCCAATTTTGGCTAGCACCTCTGCTAAATTCATTAAACCCCTGTTTTATCCTGATACAGTAACTGTGGGTACCCGTGTGACCACTGTTGAACCAACCCAGTTCATTATGGAATATATTGCCGAGAGCAAGTCAAAGGGGATTGCTGCACTTGGCGAATCTAAAATGGTAGTGTATGATTACAAGTCTTCAAAGAGAATAACTCTTCCTGATATTGTCAGAAACAAGATCAAAGAGGTTGATTCTATTTAGCATTCATCTTTCTTACAGTGAGTAACTAGAACGAGAAGATGGCGCCCCCGCCGGGACTTGAATTCCCGCAGTCATGAAGTTTTCATGACTGTCCCGGGTCTGTCCCCATTTCTCTCTGAATGAGAGAAACTCAAGAGGTCCGTTCCATCGGTCAACCCGACTGGATTGACAGTCTTGAATGCTAGACCGGACTACACTACAGGGGCACCGGTTCGAGTGGAGCAAAATCGATTTTCTATTAAACTAATCGGTTGGTAACATCTGTTTTCGTTGATGAAATTAAGACATCTAGATATTGCATTCTTTAAAACAATCTTCAATCTTGTACAACTGAGACCTGAGTTTTACCATTCTTGTTTCCAGTGTGCCCCCGAGAAGACCGATAATATCGGTCCTATATCTAAGGGCGAATTCACATATATCTAAGGGCGAATTCACATTCCTGCACACGCAAGGTGAGTGTCGATGTCATATTCTGAGCTGTTACTCTTCAAAAGATATCCAGAGCTTGTAGAGAATATCCCATGGTTATCCCTAGGAAGTTTTCCAACCGCTGTTCAGAAGCTTACAATCCTTGAGCAGAATTTAGAATATGATGGGATTTGGATCAAGAGGGACGACCAGACGGGTGAGCTATATGGAGGTAACAAGGTTAGAAAGCTCGAGTTCATTATTGCTGATGTTCTGAGAAGGAAAAAGCAATGGATTCTAACATTCGGCGGACTTGGCTCGAATCATTGTCTGGCGACGGCACTCTATGGGCGTGAACATGGACTCAAGACTGTCTTATGCTTGATTGACCAGCCACTCACAGAACATACGCAGGAACAGCTCCTTCGTTTCGACTATCTTGGTGCCAAGATATCCTACGCCCGGAATACAACTGGTGCAGTTCTAAAAGGCGTATGGCAACTGGCTTCAAAATGGGGTGTCTACCTTCTAGGACCCGGGGGATCAAGCGAATTTGGAAATCTCGGATATGTAGAGGCGGGTCTTGAACTTGCCAACCAAATAGACAATGGTCTTTTACCAAAACCCGGACACGTCTATGTTCCTATAGGAACAATGGGCACCTATTGTGGTCTAAAGATTGGTTTTGAATTAGCAGACCTTGACATCGATCTTGTTGGTGTTCGAGTCACTGAGAGGAGTATGACCAACGAGAAAAAGGCCGCCAAGCTAGTGAATAAGACTGCAAAAATGCTACAATCTTTCTCAGATGACATTCCGGAGATTGAACTGGCCCCTGCTGATATTCATATAGACCACGATTTCGCGGGCCCCAGTTATGGCGCAGTAACTGATGAAGGACTGGAAGCCCAGCAATTACTCAGTGAAACTGAAGGGATACACCTCGAAACCACTTACACTGGGAAGGCTTTTGCAGGTATGCTTGATCATATTCGTAGCAAAAAGCTGTCAGGAGAACCAGTTCTCTATTGGCATACCTACAATTCAGTCGACCTCAGGGATATGGTTCGGAAGCATCATGATTTCACTCACCTTCCCCGCGCCTTCCACAAGTTCTTCAAGGAGAACCTCATCTCCTACATCTAATTGACCCTAAAGGTGGAGTGGCGTGGATTATCCAGTCTAGCATTCAAGAATGTCACTCTTGACCCCGGGTTCAAGTCCGGGCGGGGGCGCCACTTCTTATTGATCAACAGGACTCTAGAAAGATAGATAGGACGCCAACTTCCATGTGATTTTGGAATAGGAAGGAGAGATGGCTATGACAGATATTCCATATAGTAAGGAAACTATAGCCAAGGTAGGCGATATCGAGATTGTCTACGACACCTTCGGAGACCCCTCCGCCCCTCCTCTGCTGCTCATCATGGGATTGGGATCGCAGATGATTCTCTGGGAGGATGCCTTCTGCAAAGCACTCGCCTCCCAAGGTTACTGGGTCATTCGCTTCGACAATCGAGATGTTGGATTGTCAACCAAGCTTTATGATGCGGGAATACCGGACATACTTGCACTAACGATGGGATTGGCAGTAGAGGTGCCTTACACACTGTCGGACATGGCATCCGATGCCGTGGGACTTCTTGATGCTCTTAACATTGATTCAGCTCATGTCGTAGGTGCTTCAATGGGAGGGATGATTGCCCAAACGATGGCAATCAACTACCCTGACCGAATCCGCACTCTGACATCCATTATGTCCTCCACAGGAAATCCGGATTTGCCACAACCAAAACCAGAAGTGGCCTCCATATTGATAACCACTCCGCCTTCTGATCGTGACGAATACATCGAATATGAACTGCAGTTATGGCGCATACTCAATGGTCCAAAGTTCCCGCCGGACGAGGATTACGTTCGTAAGCGATCTGCTATCGCCTATGACCGTAGCTACTATCCTCAGGGAACAGGACGACAATTCGCGGCCATTCTTGCCTCTGGTAGCCGTAGAGAAGCACTGAAGAAGCTAAAGACACCAACTCTTGTTATTCATGGTGATGCGGACCCGCTTGTTCCCGTCGAGGGCGGAAGAGATACAGCAGAAGCCATTCCAGGGGCGAATCTATTAATCATCGAGGGTATGGGTCACGGTATACCCGTTCAGGTGGCACCCCGCATAGTAGAGGCCATAGTCCGTCATGCTGCAAGCCACTCCTAGCCCTATTGAAAGACAAGTGTGCAAGAGTGCTTGAGATTGCTAAGGTTCTTCGCGAGCGGTGGCCTCTCTTTCAACTGAACGCGTTCGGGGGAGTACTCTTAAGATGTCAAACCGAATCCCGATTGAATCACCATTGTGAACTATGCAGGTGAGAGGTGAACGTATGACAGAATTCCTGGATGCATGTTATGAAGCAATCAGGAAACAGGAAACTTCCCTATCTGAGACTATCAACGCTGCGGATGATGACAGTGCGCGTTTTCTCAAAGACAGACGACTTGTCATCCTAACTGGCTGTGGTGACTCTTATGCTGTGGCAGACTATGGAAGATGGGCATTCCTCCGAGTGGGACTCAATTCTGTCGCCATCTCTCCCCTGGCGATTTCCCAGATTCAGCTTGATGATAGTTGTCTTGTCATTGGGGTGAGTGCCTCTGGAAGAAGCAATGCCACAATCGACGCTCTGAAGACTGCGAAGTCAACGAATGCGACCACTATAGTACTCACAGATAATCCCAAAGGCAAAGCTACTGAATATGCAGATCATACGTGGGCGACTCGATCTGGTGTAGAAAGTCACAATATTAGTCCCTCATCAGCGACGACAACTGCCATGGTATATCTTCTCAAACTGGCCGTAGAACTTCAGGAACGACCTGACAGTAGAATCAGTCGAGATCTGCGTCAGCTGAAACGTGTAGGCAAGAAGATGGTGAACTGGGCAGAAGGAGTGGGCAAGGCTATCTCTGAGGTTGTGCCCCCAAAAGGTCCGCTATATACGATTTCAGACGGTTCGAATCATGTAGCTGCGCAGATTGGAATGATGAAGTTCAATGAATACTCGGTCGTTCATAGCTTCGCAGCACTCAGAGAAGATTTCCGACACCATCATGTGTTGTCAATCAATGAAGGTGATTCCGCGGTATTGGTGTCCGATAGCCCTACTAATGATGATGATGCCCTGTTCTTCAGGGCCCTAGTCGACAAGCTCAGAATAAGGGCGTATCATCTCTACACACCTGAAGACCTGAATCTAGAAAGCCCTCTTGGACAGACAGTAGCAAACTCAATTGCATTTCAGATGGCCGCATTTCATCATGTTATGAAGTATGACAGCGAGAAGCCAGACTGGAAAGAACCGAATGTCAACGCGTTCGACATATACTGATGCGACTCACATCATGCCTCTGTATAGTCCTCCATCAATCAGAAGGAGGGCACCATGTATATAGCTGGCCACGGGGCTCAGCAGAAATGCACAGGTTGCTCCGAACTCGTCAGGTCTGCCCATTCGGCCCAGAGGGATATTTGTTTCCAGACCCTCTCTCACAGACTTGTCACTACCAATGAGCTGTTCAACTCGTGCTGTGTAGATATACCCCGGACACACTGCATTAACACGCACTCCTTCGGGTCCAATCTCGTTCGCGAGACTGCGCATCATGCCAATAACACCAGGTCGAATGGCATTTGAGAGAAGCAGATTGGAGATAGGCTCCTTAACAGAGATTGAAGTGCTGTAGAGTATTGATGGCGCTTCCGTCTTCTTCAGCAGAGGTAATGACTCTCTAGTGAGCCACACTGCACTCATCAGCGTGAGTTTGAAAGCTTCTTCC
Source organism: Candidatus Thorarchaeota archaeon (assembly GCA_020355105.1). GTDB lineage: Archaea > Asgardarchaeota > Thorarchaeia > Thorarchaeales > Thorarchaeaceae > SMTZ1-83. Next base: position 290,768 of record CP070658.1, read on the forward strand.
CAATCCTTGTCTGATAGGTTTGAGAATGCACCAGGTGGAGGGCCGCCCGCATTGACAAAGAGGCCATCAAGCCCTGGGGTCTTATTCTCAACGAAACTGATCAGGGTCTTGATGTCGTCCTGTCTTGATACGTCGGCCACAACATACTCGGCCCTTTTCCCGAGATTGGATACAGCCGCTTTGAGTGACTCTTCGGTGCGACCGCAGATGACTACGTTGGCGTCTTCTTGAACCAAAGCTTCTGCTACACCAAAACCAAGGCCTCGAGATGCGGCTGTGACCAGTATTGTCTTGCCCTTCAATCCTAGATTCATAGTTTCTTGTGCACCTGGTGTAACAACCGGGAGCTGCTATTTCACTTCTACGGAATCACTTCGCAACACGAGAAATGGGAGCTTCAGTCTTGGCTCCGAGTCTGACTTCCAAATGTAGAAACGCCGCACTAAGTCGCTGGAAGTCCTGAGATACACTGAACTCTCCAGCTCCTAGTGAGTTCAGCGCCCTCTGAACTTTTGAGGGAGTCAGTCTCTGGTTATCCTTTGAGCTAAATGCAAGCAGAACTCTTGGGTCATCTGGGTCAGGAATGCTGTAGACAGATCGACAGCATATTCCCTTGTCTTCAAGACCGTACCTAATCTTGGCCTCTATTGCCTCCATTTTGACAATCCACCAAGATGTTGTGCCGGTCTATAGTACAAAAGCACCTGTATTAACTTCGTAATACTGTGCCTTGGCGCCAAAATGACCTCTTAGATGCAGGCAACAAGCATCTATCCGAACTTGTGCTATTTCACTTTCTTCGCGAATTCTCTGCCGTAGTCAAATGCCCTCTGTAACTCCTCTTCGTTCGGCACCCACTTGACAGCCAGTGGGTCCACGACGATTTCCATCTTGCCGCGCTCC
>CP070658.1:291770-300475 GCA_020355105.1 Candidatus Thorarchaeota archaeon
AACATGCATGCCCCGGTGTTGTCCTTGAACGACTTACTCTGTTGGTCCTCGTAGTTCGGATTGTTTGCTGTAATGCCTGTGCTTACGAATACAGAACCAGTAACAGCAAGTGTGGCGTTGACGAGAGTTATCAGGGCATCAAAGCCCTGTAGGCCAATTGTTACACAGATTAGAGTTGAAGCAATCCATGCCATCGGTAATGCGAACAGTAGGGACTCAACGATGCGGGCCTTGACGAATTTTGATACGCCGCGTGGAGCGCTCTTCAGCATCCAGAGTTGGTCCCTAGAGTCCATGAACCCGACTCCCCCGAATGACATGGCACCAATCATTGCTAACATTAGTCCTGCCGTGAGTGCTGAATAGAATACGGTAATTCCCGGGTCATTTCCACCAAGGCCTGATACATTGATCATTAATGGAAATATCACTGCCAAGGCTACTCCGAAAGCAACCTTGGATGTGTTCTGGGCCTTTCTTGTGAAGTCTTTCAGGGCGGAAACGACTAGGATGCCAAAGGTTCCAGGGAATAGACTTCTGACTCCCCTAAGAACAAGGTTCTCCTCTCCGACAGTGGTCACTCTCTCACTTCGAACCCCCGCCTCGATTCTGAAAAGCCTGTCTGCTCCTACCAGTGCAATGACGATAGTACTCGCTGAGAATGCTCCGAGGAGTGTAATGTCGAATAGAGGGCCGAATCCTAGAATTGACTCGAGCGCAACGATGCTTGAAGGATTCATTCTAATACCATTGAAGGCCACAATGACCCACGTCACGAAATCTGCCCCCCATGTGAAAGGGAAGAGAAGAAAGATATCGAGCCCCATGAATTCAGAGAAAGGCTCTGCTAGGAAGAAGATCCCATACATTGGTATTAGAGTCAACAAGCCAACTACCATTGACAGTGCTCTGGCTAAATCAGTCCCTCTTGCAGACTCGGCAAGTTTCGCCTGAATCGCTGTGCAGAGCAAGTTGGAGAACCAGAGTGTACTCAAAGCCACAAGAATGAGGGAGATATACATGAGCAACTGCCCAATCAGTGATACTAGGTAGATTATTGCGTAGGGAGAGATTAGGATAGGAGTGAGGAAGAGCACGCCGAGCCCATAGACCGGAATCTTGCCTGCAAACAATCCAGTCATCAAGTCTCTAGTGCTGACATTGTTGCTGAGCATAATCTCCCATTGACCAATCTTGAGCTCCTCCAGTGCGTAGCTTATTGGATAGAAGAGAAACGTGACCCATAGAAACAGGACAAAGGACCTCATGAATCCGGGAAGTCCAACCATCAAGACAGAATCCACACTGCCACCTAACCAAGAAAGGATATGTGACATTATTGAGGGAACTAGGAATAAGGCCCAGACTAGAGTGAAAGCCAGGATCCCGAGCAGTGCCACCTTTCTTCTGGGGCGGAACCGCGAGGTGAGGACCAAGAACTCAGCCTTTGCGATGTAGTACCAGTTCCCTCTCAGACATATTCACCTCTATGTTACGGCTCGATAGCGTGGCTTCAGCCGTCCAGTGGTCCTCAGATGATGTCGAAACCAAGCTGCGAGTGAAGAATAGTCAGCCTTTGTTGCATGATACCTCTCTCTCCCCATCGGTTGTGTCACCTCCACGCCAGCAAACTATCCCTGTCTACTTGACCTCCAACTATCTTCAGATATGCCTCTTCAAGGTCCTTTGCACTGGTTGACTCCACAATACCATTTGGAGAATCAACAATCACCAATGAGCCATCATTGATTATGCCCACAATGTCACAGACGTCCTCTGCGAACGAGGTCTGATGAGTACAGATGAAGAACGTTGTTTCAGTTTCCTCTGCAAGGACCAGAATCAAATCCTTCACCAGCGCGCCCGCACTAGGATCAAGCCTAGAAGTCGGTTCATCCAGAAACACCAAGCGAGGCTCGTGAAGTAGCGTAGATGCTACAAGCACCTTCTGCTTCATTCCACTGGAGTATGAGTCTAGGAGGTCATCCTGACGTCCTTCTAGTCCTAGCATAGAGAGTAGGCTGTCAATCCGCCTGTCAAGAACTGGACCCTCGAGACCGTTCAATGCTCCGATGAAGTCGAGGAACTCTACGGCCGATAGCTTGGAATAGAGACCTGGGGTTTCAGGGAGGAGCCCGGTCAGCGATTTGATTTCTCCAGCATGAGTCAGAATGTCCATGCCGAGCACGGATGCGGAGCCACTGGTGGGCTTCATCAGTCCTGACAGTATGCGTACTGTGGTGGTTTTGCCTGCCCGGTTGGGGCGCAGGAAGCCGAAACGGCCCCCTGATGCCACCTCTAAGTCTAGGTCCCTGACCGCATGAACCGGACCAAAGGTCTTGTTCAGTGCCTGAGTCTGGATAGAGATTCCGTTGTTTCTCATCCCTGCTCACACCTCCACCTTGCCAAGGCTTCTAATGCCGAGATGGAGCATTAGGCCACCGACGAGCAGTAGAACTGTGGGTCCAAGAACCAGCTCCACCACCATGAAACCGCTAAGGCCAAAGATACTCTCCATGAACCGGAAGAGATTGAAGCCAAGCCCTATGTCTAGGAATATCGTTGCAAAGAGAGGTCCGATGAGTGTGAATTGGACCAGCATCATAGAGGTGATCAGGACCGTCTGATGTGCTGATGACTTCGTATCCTCGTAGTTAGGGTTCTGAGCAGTGATTCCCATGCTCACCATGACTGCCCCGCAGACCGTAACGTATGCCGCACAGAATATCTGGACTGCTGATAGAAGAGCCAGATTGAACATCAAGGTCATGGCAATTGTTGGTGCTAGGCTGAGGGGGATAGCCATCATGAACCCGGTTGCAACGCGTGCCCTCATGAAGTGTGAGGCTCCCTTAGGTGCGCTACGAATGATCCAGAGCTGATCCTTGGACTCAAGGAAACCTGTACCAGCAAATGGGAAGACACCTACTACGCCAATCATGATGCTAATCATGGGTAGAATCTCTGCAGCCTCAAACACCTCTCCCTCCACAATGGTAATCTGTTGCATCAGCATAGGTAGTATAATGGCCAAGACCACTCCATAGAAGATCTTGGAGAGATTTTGTGCCTTCCTGCCGAAGTCCTTCAGACTTACAATAGTGAGTGCACCAAAGGGACCCTTTGCAAAACTGCGGATGCCTCTGAGAAAGACGTTCTCGCGTCCAACAGTAGTGACGGTTTCAGTCCGTACTCCTGCGCTTATCGTGAAGACTCTGTCAGCTGCTGTAATTGCGATGGGCACGAATGCCAAACCAAAGGCAGCCATCAGCAGGGCACTCGTCAGCATGTCGAGTTGTAGGATTGCGCCAAAGGCAAGTATCTGAGACCCGGTCAGACCAATCCCATTGAACGTGATGGTAACCCAGCTCACCAAGTCCGCTGGCCATGTGAAAGGCATTACCAGGAATGCGTTTATTCCAAGAATACCAGACAACTGTGGCATGAAGAGCATCAGACCATACATCGGAATGATGACTATGAGTGCGACCACCACTGAGAGAGCCTTGGCAATGTCGTTTCCACGTGAAGAGTCACCAAGTCTAGCTTGGATAATTGCTGTGATGAAGTTCGAAAGCCAGATTGTCGAGAGGACCATCAACGCAATCACTGTGTATACGAGTGCTTGGCCGATGAGAGATACTTCAAAGGCCAGCATGAAGGGGGATATCAGCAGCGGTGCAAATACCATAACGATTAGTCCGTACATCGGTATCTTGCCGACAAATGTCCCAGCAAGAATATCCCTAGTCTTCACATTGTTTGAGAGAAAGATCTCCCACTGTCCAATCTTGATCTCCTGAAGAGCATGTGACAGGGGAAACAGCAGCAGCAATGCCCAGAGAAACAGTATAACTGTGCGCATAAGTCCAGGGAACATCACCATCAGAAGGGTTCGCATGACTTCCATGGGCATGATTGCCCCTAGGAATCCACCAATAATCATGGGAGCAAAGTATGCAGCCCATACTGCGGCAAGGACGTACATTATGGTGACTGTCACCTTCCGATGCCTTCTCAGTCCGGAAGTCAGCACATAGAACTCTGCCTTGGCGATGTGATACCACTTACGTGTCATCATTTCACCTCCAAGCTAGAAGGACCTCACGGTCAACCTTGCCGCCGACTATCTTGAGGTATGCATCTTCTAGGTTCCGCGCCCCTGCTGATTCTATGAGCTCTTGGGGAGAACCTCGAGTGACTAGCTCACCTTCATTGAGAAGACCAATGACATCACAGACAGCCTCAGCAAAGCCCGTCATGTGTGTGCAGATGAAGAACGTCGTGTCGGTTTCCTCAGCCAGTACTAGAATCAGGTCCTTGATGATTGCTGTTGCACTAGGGTCGAGTCGAGATGTGGGCTCGTCGAGAAAGACCAGCTTGGGCTCATGAAGCAGTGTGGAAGAAACCAAAACCTTCTGCTTCATTCCGGAGGAGTATGACTCAAGAAGATCATCCTGTCTGCCCTCGAGGCCGAGTATACCAAGTAGACTGTCAATCCGTCTATGTAGGTCTGAGCCATTCCTGCCATTTAGAGCTCCAATAAACTCTAGGAACTCAACAGCAGAGAGTTTCGAGTATAGGCCAGGGGTTTCCGGAAGCAGTCCGGTGACAGCCTTCACGGCATCACGATCTTTGTTGACATCAAGACCGCAGACTTCTGCGTAACCACTAGTTTGCTTTAGTAGACCCGAGAGTATCCGGACAGTTGTTGTCTTCCCTGCACCGTTGGGACCAAGGAAGCCGAACCTGCTACCCGCCATTACGTCAAGGTCTAGATTCCTGACTGCCTGAACAGTGCCGAATGACTTGTTCAAGCGTTGAGTTCGGATTGTTACATCGTTTTTCGCCAATGTTTTCACCGACTGATTGTTTACTTCTGTGTGGTAAACAATAACCTTATTAATATAAACTTTCCTAATAGCGTAGTTAACATTAACCCGAAACCTTTATAGCTGGGTTTTGGCTAATGCTGCGAGGAATAAGATGATGATACTCTCTGTTCACGAAGCAGTTGTCTGGTGGGAATACCATCACGGAAAGACTACCAGTGATATTGCGACTGAGTATGAGAGTGGACAACCAGCTCCTGAATACGTCTACGGACTCTTTGAGAGCTCTAACCGTGAATCCGAAAGGCAAGGCATACAGGTTGTGCAATTGAAAGACACTCAGTACGTTTCAAGAGTGTTGAATCGGGCCAAGGGCAAGGTCGGCAGGGTCCTTAGACAACATGCCAAGAGCCATCGACTTGATGTCGAGAGTGTCCTCGATGAGAAGGGTATACTGATCGGGTTTGACTACCAGGCAAACACCCAGGTGTACATTGTGTTCTCTCTGCAGGACGGCGTGATAGTCTGGTACAAGCACGATTCATACGCTGGAAAGCTGTGCCCTGATTGTCCAAAGAGAGAAGAATGCAGAAACACCCTAGATATCGTTATCGAAGAGTACAATATTGAGCTCAGGCCGGATGAAGAAGAGCTGTTTATGACAGAGCAATCTATTGCTATCTTCAACAAAGTCGCAGCAAAACCGTCTCCCAAGTACAAGAGATCAGAAGGAAGTGGATAGGGAATGGATGAGTACGGAAATGGAAAGGTAATCAAGCCGCCAATCGAAGCAATAGGATATGGAAAGGTGTTCAAGCCCTCATCGGCTTTGAGGAACAAGTATTGGTTCATTGCCATAGTCAGCGTGCTGTCGGTTTACGTCATAACGGCAGGAGCTTTCTTCGGCATATTCTATCTGGTCCACATGTTCAACAGCGATTTGCTGCAATACGCATCCTGGTTCAATCTCCTCTGGGCACCCGTGAACATGTGGTTCTGGATGATTGGACTTGCAGTTCTTGTACCGACCTTCATTCTAATACCGATATACTTGAACAGGTTTGAGTATTCGGTCAGGGGAGAGTCGGGAGAGTCCCTTCCAGAGATTTACGTTCGGAAGGGATTAGTCGATATCACAGAGAAACACGTTCCGCTAAGGGCCATCACAAACATAGCGAGTCGGACCGGGCCTTTCGACCGACTCTTCGGAATTGGCAACGTGGAGATACACACAGCAGGATACTCAGGCGGCCCCTACGAGGGTGGCAAGCCGGAAGAGAAGATAGAGGGAATCGTGTTTTATCAGGAGCTACGGGACTTCATACTGAGTGAGATGCGCAAGCTGAAGGGCTCATATACTATGACAACAGAAGTCCTGACTATCCCTGATGGCTCGGTTGAGGAGGTAACATTGGCTACTCTTCGGGACATGCGTGAGCTCCTGAGAAGAATCGACGACAAGCTAGACAGGAGGGACATATAGAGATGGAAACTGGAAAAGTGATTAAGCCACCAATTGAGGCGATAAAGAGTGGTAAGGTGTTCAAGCCATCCAGAGCGTTCATCTATAAGGGGTGGCTGGGAGTTATACTATTGGCGTTGGCCCTCTGGGTCTTTGCAATGTTAACCTGGCTTGGGACAGCATACCTTGTTTTGATCTTCGATGATGGGATTCCATTTACTGGATATGTAGCCTACCTTAACTACTGGTGGATGCCTGTGAATTTCTGGTGGTGGGTGGCTAATGCGTTCTGGCTCGTGCCAGCTCTGATTATCTGGCCGTTCTATGTGAAAAGATTCGAGTACTCAGTGATTGCACTTTCTGGCGAAACGATGCCCGAAATCTATGTGCGGAAAGGGATAGTCACAGTTACCGAGAAACATGTGCCCTTCCGCACAATAACAAACATCTCGAGCAAGGCCGGACCCATGGACAGACTGTTTGGGATTGGCAGCGTTGAGATCCAGACGGCAGGTTTCTCTGGTGGAGCTCAGGCAGGAGCAAAGCCCGAAGAGAAGCTGGAGGGGCTTCAAATCTTTGAGTCTGTGAGAGACTTCGTCCTGAGAGAATTGCGGAGATTCACTGGCCAATATGTCACTGGAACTGAAGTGCTCACTCCAAGTGACATGCCTGCACCCGCATTTCAAGGGAACATCCAAGACGAAATCCTAATCACCTTGAGGGAGATACGGGATAGCGTGGCACCGATTCGAGAGGTGCTTGATGAACTGAAGAGAGAGAAGGACAAGTAGCAATGACATCTGAAGGCAGAGTGATTAGACCCCCAATAGAGGACGTTGAGAGCGGAAAGGTCTTCAAACCCTCGAAAGCGTTCCGAAACAAGTACTGGTTCACAGGCATCTTTGCGGCCATAAGCATATGGCTAGTCTTGGCCGGACTCCTACTAGGAATCGGGTGGCTTGTGTTCGTGGTATTTGGAGTGGGTGGTGGCATTGTGGGCTATGCAGGATGGGAATCCATGTTCTGGGGAGTAGTGAACTATTGGTACTGGATTCTGACAGCAATCTGGCTGATACCGGCAGTGATTGCAACTCCAATCTACATCAACGCCATTGACTACTCTGTGATAGCCAAGTCAGGACAGACAATGCCTGAGATCTACGTGAAGAAAGGAATCATCAATATCACCAGGAAACACGTCCCTTTCAGAACAATCACAAACATATCGAGTAGAGCTGGTCCCTTTGACCGACTGTTCGGGATAGGAAGTGTCGAAATCGAAACCGCGGGACAGTCCGGGTCTACTTCAGTTGGTCCCGAGGAGAAACTGGAGGGAATTGTCTTCTACGAAGAGCTCAGGGATTTCATTCTTCGGGAGCTAAGGAGATTCAAGGATCCATACGTTACAGGGACTGAAGTGGTACTACCTGAAGATGATACAGTCATCCGTGTGGGCGGCTCAATCGAAGACGAGATTCTCAGTGTACTGAATGAGATTCGTGACTTGCTGCGAGAACGAAGATAGGGTGGCCACTGTCATGACGGAGAGGAGTTCCCGCGTCATCAAACCTCCAATCGAAGATGTATACGATGGGAGAGTATTCAAGCCGCTCCCCAGACTCCGCTACAAGAGATGGCTGAAGTTCATCCTAGCCTCGTCTGCAATCTACCTTGTATTCCTATTCTCTTTCTTCGGACCACCATTAGTCACAGTATTCATCGTAGAATTCATCCCTCTCAATCTCTGGTTTGTGAAAGAAGGGTGGGTAGTTGCAAGTCAGGTCTATTGGATGGTCACGCCTTTCTGGTTGATTCCCGCTCTAATCTGGACCCATCTATGGGTGAACAGCATAGAGTACTCAGTAGCAGGTTGGCAAGGAGAAACCATGCCGGAGATATACCAGAAAAAGGGCATTATCACTGTTACAAAGAAACACGTACCGTTCCGAACAATCACGAATGTCAAGAGCAGAGTTGGGATCTTCGATCGTGGCTTTGGAATCGGGGCGGTCAAAATCGAAACCGCCGGGGAATCTGGAGGAATGCAGGCAACTGGTGTCCTTACCCTGATTCTCAAGTATCTGCTACGACAGGACTCCGAAGAGGTCATTGAGGGAATCATGTTCTATGAGGAGTTGAAGGAGTTCATCCTTAGAGAGCTCCGAGGGTTTGGACGTTCTTTGCACTCTGCAGATGCCGGTGTAGCCCGTACAGGTCGACGTAGCATCTTCACAGAGAACACACTGAGGGCGTTTGAAGAGATAAGAAACACACTCCGAGAGGAGAGAGGACGGTGAGATGAGATTGAGGTCGTGGAGGCAAATCCTAGCCCTTGTCATAGGAGTGGTTATGGCCATCGTGTTCTTGGCTCTGTACATCTTCTTTGCAAGCCAATGAGGTTCAATGAGTGT
>CP070658.1:300575-322956 GCA_020355105.1 Candidatus Thorarchaeota archaeon
AAGTCATGTTTCGAATGGACAAGACAAAACTAGTCGAAGAGTTGGATGACAAGGAGAAGACGCTCGAAATGCGCCTTGCATCCACGAACAAGCAGGTACAGAAGCTTGCTGAGCAGTTGAAGGAACTTCAAACTAAGATCGAGATTGAGCTTTCCAAACGTGACCTGAAGGTTCAGTGAAGGAGATGAGTCGCGAGCCTGTCGACATCGGCCTGCCTGATCTCGATGAAGAAGATATCGAGTGCTTGGCTGAAGAATGCGAGGCCGAGATATCTACGTATATTCTAAGAGAAGTACCAAAGAAGAGTATAGAGGAGATGTCCATAAGTTGCACAATTGAGCTTGGAAGGGAGCTCGACCTCGACGTGCATCTGGATTTGGTACAGGGCTATGATACTGGGTTGGATCTCGACAAGCTGCTCCATGACGCTACAGTTCACGCAGCAGGCTGGCTGGAGAAGCGGCTCAGGGAGTTGAAGTCTGATTGAATCTCAAAGACATCCTCGCCAAGTCATCGGCTCCCTTAATCATTGGCCATCAGAATGCGGACCCAGATGCAGTCTGTTCTATGCTTGCGTTTAGGTTTCTCTATCTCATGACTAATCCGGAAGGAGAACCAACTCTTGTCTGCTCAGACGTGAGCAGACTGTCCAAGAAGGTTCTCTCCATCTTTGAATCGACAATTGAGATTGGTGACTTCTCGGAGGAATCCCACGATTTGATCGTGTTGTTGGACACCAACAGTAGGCTACAACTTGGATCTCGGGTCGGCACACTCCTCAGAGAGCCAACAGAAACACTAGTCATCGACCATCACGAGGAGAACTCCGACATTGGATCAATCGCTGAGCACACGATTATCAATACCCAAGCCTCCTCCACTTGTGAGATAGTGTTCAATCTCTTCCAAGACATGGATTTGGAAATCGATGCTCTTACGGCCAACTTGCTGCTAACCGGTATGATCTTTGATACGAGGCGCTTCTTCTATTCAAACAAGGACTCACTGGAGATTGCACTGAAGCTTGTTGAACTGGGCGCAGATTATCAGGCCTGTGTGAACTCGTTGATAATCAGACCGGATCGCTCAGAGAGGATTGCGAGACTCAAGGCGGCGGGCAGGCTCAATATGCATACAATCGGCGACTGGATAGTTGTCACTACAAAGGTGAAGGCCTTTGAGGCCAGCGCATGTAGAGGGCTAATCGATTTGGGTGCGGATGTTGCCATAGTTGGTGGAGTTACGGCGAACGGCGAGGTGAGAATAAGCTCAAGGAGCACTCGTGACTTCTCCACGCGAACCGGTGTTAACCTTGGGACTGATGTCATGGAGCCTCTAGGCGAGCTTATTGGGGGTGAGGGCGGAGGGCACGTAAATGCCGCAGGCGCAAACGGAACGAGAAACAGAGATGAAGCACTTGAACGGTCCGCAGAGTTGATTCGAATCGCACTTGAGAAGAACCGGAATCCAACTGAAGGTGACAGGTAAGAGGTCGTGACCGTGGCATTGATTGAGTTCGTTGATTTCAGTTTCAAGTACCTGGGAGCGGACTCACTTGCTCTGAGAAAAATCACCACGACTGTTGAAGAAGGAGAATACGTGGTTGTCACTGGCCCATCGGGCTGTGGCAAGACTACACTGTGTCGGACAATAAACGGTCTAGTTCCTCACTTTCACCGGGGGTATATCGCAGGAAATGTGCACGTCGATGGGCAGAACACAAGAGAGTCCACAGTAGCCAATCTTGCATCTTCGGTAGGTCTAGTGTTCCAGAACCCTGCTAATCAACTAGTAACCCTCAATGTAGAGAAAGAGCTTGCATTTGGGCCCGAGAACCTGGGTGTGGAGCCCTCCGAAGTCCGAAGACGAGTTGAAGAGATAATTGAACTGCTCAATCTAGACTATCTTCGTGAGAAGCACCCCCACGAGATGAGCGGTGGCGAACAACAGAGAGTAGCGATAGGTGCGATATTGGCCCTGAAGCCGAAGATACTTGTCGCAGACGAACCGACGTCGAATCTCGACCCCAGGAGTGCAGAGCTGATTCTCGATATCATTGCCCAATTGAACAAGAAGAATGGAATGACCGTAGTGCTTGTAGAACACCGGCTCGACCTAGTTTCCAAAGAAGCAACTCGGATTATCTTGATGGATATGGGACGCATAGTTGCGGATGGCCAACCCCGTGAGGTCTTGACAATGGACCTGTGCGAAGAGATAGGTGTGGGAGTTCCAAAGGCGACTCAGATCTACAAGCGGCTGCTCTTAAAAGGAATCCAGATACCACAGATTCCACTAACCGGTGAGGAGCTCGCAACAATGGTTCAGGAGGCGAGACCCCGGTGATCCTGATTGAGGATGTGCACTTCTCCTACGAGGGCATATACACAGCCCTAAACGGAGCGTCTCTGCAGATTGATCGTGGGGAGCGCGTGGCCATAATGGGTGCCAACGGAGCTGGCAAGACCACGTTGCTAAAACACCTAAACGGTCTACTTCGACCACAAATGGGCAGAGTGTTCATAGACGGTAGGGATGCATCGGAGCAATCTGTCGCTGAAATATCGAGAGTAGTAGGGCTCGTCTGGCAGAATCCAGATCATCAACTGTTTCTGGAGAGTGTAAGAAAGGAGGTCATCTTTGGTCTCAAGAACCTTGGTTTCACAAGTGAAGAGGCCGACGAGCGTTGCGAGAGGACGCTGAATAGCCTTGGCCTAGAGGGGTTTGCAGAAAGGTCACCGTTTGCGCTTTCTGGCGGCGAGAGAAAGCGCGTTGCTCTCGCATCAGTCCTTGCCACCGAACCTCATGTGTTGGCACTTGACGAACCAACGATAGGCCAAGACGCGAAGCAGAAGGAGAACCTCGCCGAGATGCTAGTTGATATGAACAAGAGTGGCCGTACTGTAATTGTGGTTACACACGATATTGAGTTTGTGGTCGAGCACTTCCCACGTACAATAACTATGGCCAACGGACGTGTCGTATCCGACGGTACGACAAGCTCTGTACTCAGCAACGATCAGGTACTAGACGAGTGTTCGCTGACCCCACCTCAGCTCACCCTAGCCGCACGGGCGCTAAACGAGAGATTTCCGGAGATATCCGACCGACTCTCTCTGCTGAAAGAAGTGGAGAACGCGGTGGCCGAGGTTCTTGGGGGTGGCTGAATCTGTCATTCCTTGAAGTGTTCCAGTACACAAGAAAGTCATCAGTAGTCCATGACCTGGACCCACGTTCCAAGATGTTTCTATCTATAGTCCTGGCCATCCTATCGTTTCTCTTCCTGAATATAGTACCATTGCTATTCCTTCTACTCTTTCTTATTCCCTTGATTGGCGCAGCAAAATCGCTTCGAAGATGGGCGAGAAGCATGAAGGGACTCTCTTTCCTTCTGGTCTTCATAGTAATCTTCAACACCCTTCTTTCCACCGTGGCAAATCCGTTTTCTCACTCAATCTCACTTGCTATCCGGCTTGTCGCATTGATGACGGCATTCTCTGTGTTCTTTCTGACCGTGCATCCGGACCAACTAGCGCAGGCTCTAATCCAGATGCGTGTTCGATTTGAGTTCGCCTTTGCAATGAGCATGGCTATGAGGTATGTGCCCACACTTGGTCAGGAGGCCTATGCAATAATGGACGCTCAGAAGGCACGTGGAGTGGAGCTTGACAAAGGGAATATCCTGAGGCGTATCCGGAACATAGTGCCAATTATCGTTCCCCTAATCATCGTGTCAATCAGAAGAGCGTTATCTGTTGCCGAGAGCATGGAGTCTCGAGGATTTGGGGCATGTGAAGAAAGGACCTACATGGAGAAACTGAGATTCCGCAAGAGAGATTGGGGAGTAGTCTTGGTTTCACTTCTTGGTCTGATACTGCTAGTCTACGTTAGATTATACGTGCCACTTCCAGAATGGGCGCTCTGGGAACTGCCGTTTTGATGCTTCCAGAGCGACTTCTATCGTATGTATGAATATGATTTATCAGAGTCCACATACACATCCAACCCGTTTCGGTGGGCGAGGTGTATGTCCGGTAAGAAGTCTGTGAAGCTCACGAACAGGGATAAGTACACAGTAAAGTTTCTTGTCACCGATTTGAAGAAGATTGGCTGCACCCCCAGAGTCCTAGACACAGTAGGACGAGAGGTCGTCTATTTTGAGTGGTCTCAGGCTCAGGAACTGCTGGGCGAGGACCATCCGGTGACAACGAATCTTGCATCTCTATTAGAATTCATGCGCGGAGGATGTGAAAAGCTCCTGATTGAAGGAGCCCTCTGGCGCGCAGCCGACACTTCCAACGCTGCGATTAACCAGGCGATTAAGGGAGCACCCAAAGAGTTCCTCTCTTACGAGTTGCTGCGTTCTGCAAGTCACATTCGATTTGTTCTAGATTCTGTCATTAGAGAACGGTCCAACGAAATGAAGGAGTACAAGAGAATGGAGCGGGGTGTGCGCCAAGAGCTCAAGTCAGACCCGGATAATCCGGAACTCTGGAACAAGATGCGACTTCTCCTCTGGATTCTTGGTCGCTACAAGGAATCCAGTGAGGCTTTCCAAAAGGCCAAGAAACTTGGATGGGACAAATCCACAAGCCATTTTGTCGCATTATGACTGGGGATCAAATTGGTCTGACCTACCATGCTGTCTGTGAGCCTTGACAGATTATCGCTTCTGTAGAAAGGGCTCCACTCTAAGAGCTTGCAAAGGATGAAGGAATGCCTGAAACTCCAGCGCTCTTCCTTCTGGATCGACCGCGAAGAACTGATAGATTTGGTATTGTTGATTCTCATTTGGTTCTGTATTTGCAATATCTCGTAGTCTTGCGAAGACTCTGTCTACCTCTTCCTTTGAAGGATAGAAGAAAGTGATCATACCCTCCGTTTCGCTTGCGTCACGTTGACAGAACCCAATCAGGAGGTTTCCATGGCTCAGTATCACGCAGTCTTTCTGTCGAAGCCAAATCTCCATTCCTGTTCTGTCTAGATAGAACCTGACGATCTCATCGAGCATTCTGGTCTTGAAGAAGAATAGTCCTGCCACTGTCGTCCATCTCACTCATGGTTGTTCTCCGATTCTCTCCTTGCCTTCAATCCTTACACGTTTCGTGGACGAGAACGATATAGTCTTTGGGGAGAACAGCAACACTCGTATCAGGACAAGGCGAGCTAAGTGACAACTCTGATACATCTGCTACGACATGCGGAAACCAAATTGGATCCAAGCGTACCCGCAGACAGATGGCACATCAGTGAGAAGGGAATGGAGTCTGCCCGGGTTCTGGCATCAAGTGGTGTCTTCGACAACGTGGATATGATTGTGACTTCTGCTGAAGACAAGGCTTACGAAACTGCTATGCCAATTGCCAAGAGGATAGATGTAGATATCACCAGAAACTCCAGTTTCAACGAGATGAACAGAGGCACAGGTCCGTTTACATCACATGAGGAGTATCTTGAACGAGTGCATAGTGCGCTGAGTGTCCCGGAATCCAGTATCAGCGGATGGGAAACTGCAGCCAACGCTCTTCGACGTTTTGAACAGGGCATTCACAACATCGAGTCAGAAACGGGAGCGCGCTCACTTCTGCTTGTTTCCCACGGACTGGTGTTGTCACTCTATTTTGCCCATCTACTCGGGACCGAAGAAGTGTACGAGAGATGGCGTAGACTGGACTTCTGCTCTTGGGGGACAGTGAGAAACCGAAAGGTCGTCAAGGACATAGTATGACTCTGAATCGACTCGCCGTTTCTGAAGCTCGAGTTGCTGAAACTGTAAGTGTGCAGATTTCCGAACCCTTAGCTTCGGATTTCTTCCTTCTGAATGACCTCGAACGCACAATCCTGAATCATCCGACTACCGAGAATAGATATCCATCCTGGACAATCCAATAGATGTGAAAGAGATGACGGACATTCCTGAGATGGCCAGGAAATACGCGGAGCTCATGGAAACTCCGGTTGACAGAGCAACTGTCAATGAGAACGGCGAATCACTCTCCACGCTATGCCAGTCTGAGTGGGTTCGTATTCTTGTGATTAGACGTCCAAGCACTCCAGATCTCGTCACAATTGAGGTAGAAATCTCTCTACCCTCTCCAGTTGTCCGAACCTCCGACGCCGACGGGGCTGATAGTAAGGCCAAGGACAATGGGACTGACCTGCTACATCAGGCGATCGAACACCTGCACTATCTTTCGCGATTGCGAAACAACGGATTCACTCTGGATGTCGTAGGTCAGGAGTGTCTCTGGACCGCCTTCAGAGACTTCACAGAAACTCCAGTTTCGGATGTCTTTGACCTCTTGAAACCGCCAACTGGCTGCGGTCAGAGAGCAAAGGAGAACCCGTCTGTCATTCCTCCTTTCCGATACACGATTTAGACAAATAGGTGGTAAAGAATGTCTGCTGAACTACCGAGAAGCGCGCTCATAGTACTTGACTTCCTTGCAACTAGAGGTCCGCATTCTCCCAAGAGTATTAGCACGAACGCCAAGCTTCCATTGAGAACAGTTTCTTTCGCCCTTCGGCAACTGAGACGTCTTCATTTGTGTCGCCGGATACCCAACCTTCACGACATGAGGCAACCACTCTATCTGGCCGACCAGGAGAAGGCCAAGATGCTGTTCAGGACCATCGGAGGAATACTGGCATAGGGTACACTTGTTGGATGCCTAGATTCTAGTGATGAATCTTAGTAGCGTCGAAACCGTTTGAGATATCCTGTCAGACTCCGAGCCATCATTCTGAAGATGTGGACGTTCCCTGCTTTGAGATGCTTCCAAAGAAATCCTACTCTTGTATAGAATCTAAGGTACGCTCTATGTAGGCAATTCTTGATGTCACGTTTCTCAATACCGGGGAGCTGCATGACTGGGTCGAGTACGGAGTATCTTGACCATTCTTCAGAAACCAACCATCCGTTTCTTTTTGCTTCATCGAATAGAGGAGTTCCCGGATAGGGCGTACAGACAGTGAATTGAGCGAGGTCAGGATCAAGCCTACATGCCAAGTCGATAGTTTCATCCATCTCTTGTTTCGTTTCACTTGGGGTTCCAATGACAAAGGAAAGAATCACGCCCAGACCCTCTCTCTTCAGAATCCTAACTGATTTCACGACATCATCAACCAGAATTCCTTTCTTCATTATGTTGAGAATTCGCTGGTTCCCTGATTCCGCACCGATGTATACTGTGTGACACCCAGCAGCCCTGAGCCATCTTGCCATATCTGGATATCTTGCCATTACATCAGCTCGTGTCGAGCAAGTCCAACCGAAACTTGTGCCTTTATGGCACAGCAGCCTACAAAGTTCTCTCACCCTTTCTTTGTCAAATGTGAAAAGGTCGTCCAAGAACTCAATCTCTTTGACACCATACTCCTGTTGAAGCATCTCGACTTCTTCAACAACATTCGTGGGGCTTCTGCCTCGCCACCTTTTGCCGACAATGCGCGAAGAAGAACAAAACACGCACTTGTAGGGACATCCTCTACTCGTAATCATTGTGGCCCATGGAAAGTTGCCTGCGAAGTACTGCCTGAGGCCGATGAGGTCATACGCGGGAAAGGGAAGGTTGTCAAGGACCTGTATGTGTGGCATGTCAGGGTTTCTAACTAGTTGTGAGTCCTTGCGATAGGTTATTCCCCTGATGTCAGTAAGACCTTGCCTAGCCTCGATTGCCTTGAGCAGTGCATTCATGATGGTTTCTCCTTCCCCTCGAACAATGATGTCAATCTCTGGACATTCCCTGAGTACATTTGTGTCCTCGAACGTTACATGGGCTCCACCCGCGACAACAAGAGTCTTGGAATCGGATTCTTTCACCAATCGAGCCGCATGATATGCGTCATAGATTGACGGTGTGGCTGTTCCACTTATGCCAACCACGTCAGGAGAGAATGAGTCAAGGACGCTGTAGAACTCGGCGTCAGTTGAACGTGCAAGTAGAGCGTCATGTATCATCACCTCGTGATCACCAAAAGTGCTGATGTAGCTGGCGATGTATCCTAGTCCCAGTGGGGGAGGGTGGACGCCTATTGAGTCCCTCACGTCACACTTGGAATTGGGGACTGTGAGAAGGACTCTCAACCTGTTCATCCCCCTTGTGATGCCTTGGGTGTTGATTTCAGGATGGCCGTTCTGAATCTCTCGTTTACTATCTCTTTTGCCTTGAGTGCCTTCCAGAATGTCAGGTTCCTTATGCAACCTGGGTCGGGCGCATGATAATCATCGAAGTACTGCATTGCACGTGCTCGACACCCTCCACAGACATAGCGGCTCTCGCATGTACCGCAGGCGCCTCTCAGCAGGTCCTTGTTCCTAAGGTCATTCAGGACTCTGTTCTCAGTCCAAAGTTTCTCCAAATCATCTCTGAGAACGTTGCCTACTCTTACCTTGGGGACGCGCGGAAAGAATACGCACGGATAGATGTCCCCGTTCGGTTCTATGGTCAAGTAGAACCGGCCTGCACCACAACCTCCAATGAATTTGGAGAGTTCACTCATCTGAGCAGGTAGGCGGGCGTTGAAGAAGTGAGTGGGATACAGCCCCTCCGAGGAGTGGCAGAAGTGAGCACACTTATCTTCGGCAGCCATTCGTGCCACACGGCCCAACTGTGGGGCTGTTGTTAATACGTCCATGTCTTCTGAGCTGCGCTTCGAGAGAATCATGTCTAGGATGCCATGCAGCATTCTTTCTCTCTCGCTCGGTGTCAAATCTGACTCCAAGATCTCTGTCCCGCGTCCAACGGGCACAAAGTTGTAGACCATGAACCATCTGACTCCAAGACTCCTACAAAGCTGAACAGTGTCAAAGAGCTCTGCGAGATTGTGACGAGTAACGGTCATGGCCACCTCCACGAATAGACCTTCATCTACGCAGTTTCTGATTCCCTTGATAGTCTTCCTGAAGGCTCCGGGGACGCCTCTGAAACTGTCATGTGTTGTTTCAGAGGCGCCGTCCAGGCTTATCTGGACGAACTTCAGGCCTGCCTTCTTGAATTCCACAACTCTTCCAACCTTCGAAAGAGTCGTGCCATTGGTTGCCATTGCGACATAGATGTCGTTGTCTGTCGCGTGTCTTAACAGAGTACGAAGATCGGGTCTAAGGCTTGGTTCTCCTCCTGAGAAGGCCAAGAATACAATTCCAGCATCAGCCAGCGTGTCGATACAACGGAGCGCGTCACTTGTAATCATCTCATCAGAGGCCCTTTTGCCTGCGATTTCATAACAATGCTTACACCTCAGGTTGCATGCCCTTGTTACATTCCAGACGACTTGAAATGGTGCGCCCGGTACAAAAGGAGTTCTAGCACCGAACCTAGCCAGCCCAGAAATAACGCTGGAAAGTGACCTTCTGAATATCGAATCAGAGAGACCCTTGACCACAAACTCAGGATCCGCCCCAAAAGCTGAGGAACCCCTTGACATGATTCGTCGGATAATTGAGGTGGCCAGTCTACAATACCGACATGCATGCTGCCTGATTCCAGCAATCAGCTCGAGCGCCACATTCAGCCTTGTGTTTCCACATGATTGACATCTCTTTACAAAGCCTCTCAGTATGCGTCTTGAAATCCTGTTCTGAGTGAGTGCCTTCAGTAACTCAACGTTCGAGTCATCTGTTTTCTGACTTCCTATCAACGACACCTACTATCATTGCTTGCCGGTTTTGGGAGCACTGCTTCGTTGTCTGGATTCCTCGGACTCAAGAATGCCCCCAGTGAAGACGTCAAGGAAACTTTCGAATGTCTTCTCGTGGTCCTCAATGAATTCATCACCTAGAATCAATCGCGCAATCTGGCTGTACGAGACATAACTCATGAAAACCAGTGCCGCAATCTTTGGGTCTATCTTCCACATAATTCCCCTCTCGATTTGCTCCTGAAAATACTCGGTCAGATGTTTCAACACCTTTTGAGGGACTGAAGATAGAGAGTCTGCTACTGAGGGCATTCTCAGCCCCTCAGTGAACTGCAGAATCATGAGATCGGTCTCGTTTCTTGTGAATTGAATGAGGTTCTCGCCCAATGCTCGAATGGACGTTTGGACATACGTTTCCTTGTCTTTATCAAACACCGAATCGAATGACGCGTGTGCATTTACCTCCACTTCGGCTTATGCCGCCTCGATTAGCCTGTCTTTCGACTTGTATTTCCGGAACAGAGTAACCTCATTTACTCCAGCGTTCTTCGCAATTCTCCTTGTGGTTGTGGCTTTGTAGCCATGCTTCACAAGAAGGTTCTTGGCCGCTTCAAGGACTCTTTCCTCGACAGGTTTCATGTTATGCAAGTAAGTGCTTGCTTACATAATAAGGATATCCCTTGACGCACAACGGGTCGTCGTGTGTTCTGCCAGCTTTCCAGTCTTCAAGTAGATGGTGTCTAACATAAGACAGTCGTTCAAAGCAAGCCACCATTGCAATCAGAAAAGGATATAGTCTGTTCCTTGAAAACTCGTGTCGTCTCACATGCAATGTGATCTGTTGGGCTGCCTATCTCATTTCCGGGGTGCTATTCTTGGATTTGATAGACAAAGGTATACTGTCTGATTTGACCAGAAACTGCAGAGTAACCTATCAGGAGATGGCTGGGAAGTACGGTATTTCTGCCAACGCCATAAGGAAGCGGATCCATAAGCTCGAGGATTCTGGTGTGATATACGAGTACGGAATTACACTCTCTCCTGCCATGTTTGACGCTGACTATGCGTTTGGAGTGCTTTACACAGACGGTTCACACGATGAGCAGGAGTTTGTTGAACGGATTGGCCAGAATCAGTTTGTCAGCGCTGCATCTTCGTACACGGGAGGAATCTATCTGCTAATAGCCGAGTTCAGGAGCATGGATGAACTCCACCGAATCTCAAGCTTCCTGAGGAGTCTTGAAGGTGTGGATCAGGTAGAGCTACACGCCCTTGTGATTGACACAGGTAACCAAGTGAAGCTCGGTCAACTAGCCCTTCTTGTTCTGAAGCATTTGAATGCAGACCCCAAGATGCCGATTGTGGAACTCGCAGAGAAGACTGGATTAACTGCTAGAAGGGTTCGCAGAATCATTAATGAGTTGATATCAGGTCAAGGAGTTCGTTTCCGAGCATTGCTAGAGCTCGGTGTGGCAGACAGTATTCCCTTCATTGCACGCCTTGTTTGGGATGATTCCAAGACGACTCATGACAAGTTGTTGACTTGGCTGAATCGGTCCTTTCAACTGCCGCTATGGGAGGTCTTTATCTCTGCTTCTGAGCCTACCTTCTTTTGTCTCTTCACAGCAGGGAATCTCACAGAAACTGAAGCTATCACAAGGGAGATTCGGAAGAATCAACACGTCAAGAGTATCAAGGTATTTGTCAGCATATACCACAAGTACTTCCCGGCTCTAGGAGAATCCAAGTTACTTGAGATGGTAGGAGGAGTAGGCCCCTAGTAGAGATTCACAGGGGGAGCGCCGGCCAACATAGCGAAAGGGATTCACAAACACATGTTGTCGTGATACTAAAGACAGCTCTACTTCAGCTGACTTCTCGGGTGGTCGTATTAGATTTCATCGACAAGAATATTCTTCTTGGGTGACAACTGTATTGGTTCTTACGAAATGGGTGTGCGTCTGGGGAACTAGTTCTCCGAGCTTCTTGTGCAGTCCTCATCTTAGACGTCGTAGCCCACCTCCGTGGCGACTTCTTTATGAAGGAAGGTCCCTCTGAGAATCACGCCCTGTGGATGTGATTCCATGAAATTGGACGTTACCAAGGCTATGACGATTAAGCTCCCAACAGAATTACCTCCTGATCCTTCTTTCGATCCAAGCATCAGAAGAGCTCCCAGTAGAGGCTTCAATCTTTCCCACAGCGATACCGTCACATCTCTCAAAAATGCTCTACGATACATCCCTGAAGAGCTGCACGAAACATTGGCACCGGAATTCTTGGATGAGCTGTTAGCACATGGTCGAATCTATGGATACAGATATCGTCCCTCAGGACCTATCAAGGCCAAGCCTGTGAACGAGTATGAGGGAATCCTAGAAGCTCGGGCGCTACAGATAATGATTGACAACAACCTTGACTTCGAGGTTGCCCTTTACCCATATGAGCTGGTCACATATGGAGAGAGCGGACAGGTCTGTCAGAATTGGATGCAGTATCAGTTGATTAGAAAGTACCTGAAAGTACTGACGGAAGAGCAGACTCTGGTTGTGAGTTCAGGCCATCCATTGGGTATCTTCCCGTCCAACAGAAACGCCCCGCGAGTGATTTCCACCAACGGTCTGATGGTGGGAATGTTTGACACACCAGAGGCATTCCATCGAGCTGCTGCTATGGGTTCCACAAACTATGCGCAGATGACGGCTGGTGGATGGATGTACATAGGGCCACAGGGAATAGTCCATGGAACCTACATCACACTTCTTAACGCAGGAAGACTGTATCTTGGTACTCCTGATGACGAGGATCTGAGTGGCAAGGTGTTCCTCACATCAGGGCTTGGTGGCATGAGTGGAGCGCAGGCCAAGGCAATCGAAATTGCTGGTGGTATTGGGATAATCGCTGAGGTTGACAAAAGTCGTATTGACACTCGCAGTAATCAAGGATGGCTCAGTAGACATTCAGATGATCTTGGACAAGTGTTTGAGTGGGTCGACGAGTATCGCGATACCGGAGAGCCGATCTCCATTGGCTACTACGGCAACGTCGTAGACCTTTGGCAGTGCGCTGTCGATAACAAAATCCAGGTGGAGTTGGCCTCAGATCAGACATCCTGCCATGATGTGTATGGTGGAGGATACACACCACAGGGAGTCACATTCGAGGAGGGTCGTGAGCTCCTGAAGAACGACAGAGAGGAGTTTCGGGCCTTGGTTGACGAATCACTCACAACACAGTTCAACCTCATCAGGACTATGACTGAGCGCGGAACTCACTTCTGGGACTATGGTAACAGCTTCATGAAGGCCGTTTTCGATGCTGGCGCGAAGGATATCGCAAGGAACGGGAAGAACACTGATGCAGGTTTCATATTCCCATCATACGTGGAAGACATCATGGGCCCACTATGTTTTGACTATGGCTACGGGCCATTCAGGTGGGTGTGTCTGACCGGCAAGCAAAAGGACCTATCCAAGACCGATGGCATCGCAATGTCCTGTATTGACCCGAATCGGAGAGGCCAAGATCGGGACAACTACGTCTGGATTAGAAACGCTGAGAATAACGCTTTGGTAGTAGGCTCTCAGGCCAGGATTCTCTACGCGGACGCCTCCGGGAGAGTCAAGATTGCACTGGAGTTCAACAGAGCTGTTCGCGAGGGGATCATTGGGCCCATAATGCTCGGTCGTGACCATCATGATACAGGCGGCACAGATTCGCCATTCCGGGAAACGGCAAACATCTATGACGGCAGCAGTGTCACCAGTGACATGGCACACCAATGCTGGGCTGGGAATTCGGCCAGAGGCATGACTCTTACAGTTCTCTCGAATGGCGGAGGCGTTGGAACTGGCAAGGCCATCAACGGAGGTTTCGGTCTTGTTCTCGATGGCAGTGAGAGAGTTGATGGTATCATCCGTTCTGCACTTGATTGGGACGTGATGGGGGGTGTTGCCCGAAGAGCTTGGGCTAGAAATGAAAATGCGGTTGAAACTGCAATTCAGTGGAACGAGATGATGAATGGTCGAGGTCATATCACGCTTCCCTACATCCCGAAGGAGGAGCTAGTCGAAGAACTAGTAAAGAAGAAACTGCATTAACACTCACATCCGGTAATTACTAAAGTGGGGTCTAGATGCTCTAGAACCGGACATGCAATCCTAGTCAAGAGGGACTCCTTGCCAAGGATGACATGAACCTCCATTCTCATAAACTGAACGAACGAGGATGAATCAATGACTGTGGTTATTGATGGCGTCAGCCTCACAATTGATGATGTAGTGAGTGTTTCAAGACATCACGAACCTGCTGAGTTGGCAGAGTCTGCACTAGACGGTATACTGAGGAGCCGTGACGTGGTTGAGAAGGCACTCAAGGAGGGCAGCGTGATTTACGGTGTCAATACTGGTTTTGGAGACCTCGCTGAGGTGTCGATTAGCAAGAGGGACCTGGCGCAGCTTCAGGTCAACCTAGTTCGTAGTCACTGTGCAGGAGTCGGACCCCCCTTCCATGAAGAGATTGTGAGGGGAATGATGCTTCTCAGAGCAAACGCTCTTACAAAGGGGTTCTCGGGGGTGCGTTTGGATCTTATTGAGGTCCTTGTTGACATGCTGAATGCAGGGATTACTCCAGTTGTTCCCCAACAAGGATCAGTGGGGTCAAGTGGGGATCTCGCACCACTTGCTCACATGGCTCTTGTTCTCATCGGAGAGGGCGAGGCTTACTTTGAGGAAGAGCGACTCGATGGGGCTGAAGCCATGCGTAGGGGCGGAGTGTCTCCAGTTGTTCTGGAGGCGAAGGAGGGAGTTGCGCTCATCAACGGTACGCAGCCAATGTGTGCCATAGGTTCTATCCTAGTTCATGATGCACTAGCCACAATGAAGGATGCCTGTGTGGCCGCTGCAATGAGTCTAGAGGCTCTCCGAGGAACCCGCGCCGCAATGGATGAGAGAATCCACATGGCACGCCGACATGAAGGACAGACTGACATAGCGTTGGCGATGATGGAGATCCTGAGAGACAGTGAGATTAACCAGTCCCATGCAGATTGTGGGAAAGTCCAAGACGCCTACTCTCTTAGATGCATCCCTCAAGTTCTTGGGGCATCTCTTGATGCGATTCGCTATGTACGTGGAGTCCTTGAAACTGAGATCAATTCCGCCACAGATAATCCTCTGGTGTTTCCCGAAGAAGGAGAGGTCATTTCGGGTGGTAACTTTCATGGACAACCTGTTGCAATTGCCATGGACTTCTTAGGGGTTGCCCTTGCAGAGCTGGCGAGCATATCAGAAAGGAGAATCAACAGACTTGTCAATCCGAATCTAAGCGGCTTGCCGGCCTTTCTCACTAAAGAAGGGGGACTTGAGTCTGGGCTGATGATTGCACAATACACTGCGGCAGCCCTGGTATCTGAGAACAAGGTTCTTGCCCATCCTGCGAGTGTTGACTCCATACCCACCAGTGCAGATCAGGAAGATCATGTAAGCATGGGAACAGTAGCAGCACGGAAGTGTCTGGACATTCTGGAGAACACTCGGAACGTAGTTGCGATTGAGTATATGTGTGCTGCACAGGGTATCGATTTGCTGGCTCCGCTTCAACCTTCTAATCCTCTCAAGAAGGCATTAGCGGCAATCCGTGAAGTCGTTTCAACCCTCGATGACGATAGGGCCCTGTATCCCGATATCGTCAAGATTCGTGAAATCATGGCTCTTCGAAAGATCACATTAAATGTGGAAGAAGTGACAGGACCTCTGCTTGCCGGGTGATCAAAGACCCCATTCGGCAAGAACCCGCTCCCTTTGTGGCTGCTCGTCAAGGTTTATCTATGTTGCATTGTCCTTCAGCATATTCCCCTGGAAGGACATGCCTCGCACACTCATGGAAGTGAAGTGCTTGAAGGGTTTCACCAAGGCAATGGAGCAATATCTTGAAACAATCTATGACTTGCAGCGCGAGAAAGGGTCTGCTGGTGTTACTGACATCGCCGAAAAGAGAGGCGTCAAGGCACCAAGTGTTACGTATGTGCTTCGAAAGCTCAAGAAACTAGGTCTCGTGAACTACGAGAGATATCGTAGCGTCAGTCTGACCACAAATGGAGAAAAAATCGCGAAAGACCTTGAAAGAGCTCACAAGACAATCAAGTGGTTCTTCTGTATGATTGGAATTGATGAGCATATTGCTGATGAAGATGCATGTGAGTTTGAGCACATTGCAAATCCCAAAACAGTTGACAAGTTGACACAATTCGTAGAATGGGTACAGACAGCACCACGAAGTCCTAGGTGGCTTGAACACTTCAAGGAGTACCAAGAGTCAGGAGAACACCCTGAAGAGTGCAGGCAATCTGAATAGTGGCTGATGCAACTCAAGGACCGAGTCTAGTGTGCACGACTTGCCCCCCTGCAATCACAGTATGCACGAGACTAACCCCGAATCTCCAAGAAAGATACTCCGGATTTGGGCACTCAAGAACGACTATGTCAGCTCTCTTGCCTGGTTCGATACTTCCAACAACGTCGCCCCTGCTGACCGCGTGTGCTGAGTTGATTGTAGCCGCCGAGATTGCCTCTCTCGGTTGCATCTTCATCTTATAGCAGGCTAGTGCGATGGTGAAGAACATCGACTCATTTGCGCAATTGGGATTGAAGTCTGTTGCCAATGCCACAGGCAACCCCATCTCAATCATTCTTCGCGCGTCCGCGTAGTCACTGTCTAGACTGAAGGCCGTGCCAGGTAGCAGCGTAGCGATGGTTCCTGCCTTCTGCATTGCCTCGAGATCATCGTCGGATGCCATGAGGAGATGGTCTGCCGACACCGCTCCGACCTCAGCAGCGAGTCCGGCACCTCCTAGCTGGACAATCTCATCGGCATGGACTTTCAGTTTCAATCCCACATCCTTGGCAGCGAGTAGGATTCTCCTCGACTGCTCAATCTCAAACACTCCTTTCTCGCAGAAGACATCACAGAACTCAGCCAGCTCGTCTTTTGCTGCAGCTGGAAGCATTTCATCGACAACAAGGTCGACATAACCTTCTGTGTTGTTCTCGTACTCAGGAGGCACTGCGTGAGCCCCCATGAAGGTTGATACAAACGCGGCAGGGAGTCTATTCCGAAGGCTCTCAACGACCCTTAGCATCTTTAGTTCGTTCTCAACGTCGAGGCCGTACCCACTCTTGGCTTCTATTGTGGTTGTGCCGTGGCCTAGCATGCTCTCACCATATGAGAAGGCTCCACTACTGAGCTCAGCAAATGAAGACTTTCGAGTCGCATCAAGTGTGTTTAAGATTCCTCCACCCGCCTTCAGTATCTCTAGATAGGTCTTGCCTGCAAGCTTCATAGAGAAGTCATTCTCGCGGGACCCACCGAAGACTAGGTGGGTATGGCTATCAACAAAGCCCGGTATGGCTAGCATGTTGGGAAACTCAATCAGGGGCATCTGAGGTTCATCATCAATCTCTGCCATGACATCTCTGGTCGTTCCAACAGCCACAATAAGACCGTCTTTGATTGCTACCGCTCCATCTTCAATTATGGAGAGGTCCTGCATACTCTCTCCCGTCTTTGGAGTCTGACTATTTCCAGAAAGGGTCGCGAGCTGGCCAATGTGAGTGAGAACGAAGTCGACCTTCATCGTAATCCAAGATTTACGACAAGCTGTCCCACATTTAGGTTGCGCTGTATCGATTCGGGCATACTGTTAATACGGATGAAGCACACTGATTCTCAAAGTTAGTTCGGGGTCAAAAAGAAGGATGGATTATCTTATACTTACTTGGGAAGACGTCTACAATCTCACACTTCGCCTTTCTGAACGAATTGTTAAGAGTGGATTCAAGCCCGATGTGATTGTAGGAATTGCACGAGGCGGCTGGATACCTGCGAGGATTCTATCCGATGTTCTATTCGCAGAAACTCTGCAGAACATCCGTATCGAGTACTATTCCGACGTTGGAAAGCGTGGTCGGGAACCCAAGATTACCCAACCGATAACCGGTACAATGGAAGGCAAGAGCATTCTTCTCGTAGACGAAGTTGCTGACACTGGTGATAGTCTGTTCCATGCTGTTGAGCATGTGAAATCTCTTGGTGCCGGTGACGTGAAATCTGCAGTGCTTCATTTCAAACCATGGTCTAGAGTTGCCCCAGACTATTTCATGGTGAAGACGGAGAGCTGGACTGTATATCCTTGGGAGATGCGAGAGTCGATTATCGCACTTGTGAAGGTCTTCAGAAATGAGAACCCCTCGCTCAATGTAAAAGAGATTCGCGACAAATTAGTCTTTGAAGTTGGCTTCGAGCCGACGGTGGCTGACTACTTCATGAAGAGGCTATGAACTACACACAGGTGAGGCGATTGCTACTAGAAAGCTTGTCTTATGGTGAAGAAGCCTTCAAGGTTGTTATTGCCGAGCTCCAAAACAAAAGCAAATCAGATCGTGCCACCTTGCTTAGAATGGCATTGGAGTTCTCCAAGAACCTGTTGGCCTTTCAGTTCCTCAACCCTTCACTTATCGCTGGAATCGGTCATATTCTCTCGGCAGCTCAGAATGCTCTCAACGCTTGGAAGGGAGGATATGGTATTGCTCGAAGCCTAGACATCGAGGTGGCACTGTATGCTTCTGGTCAACACCAAATCGGTGTTGCACTTGAACACCATGGAGTGGAAGACAGACTTGACTCAGTCGCATTGGTAATGATTGATACTGACGAAGCCAAGTTAGTAGATCAGTTTCGGCTTGCGGTTGAGCAGTTGGGGGATGAGATAGTGCCGCCCTTCGTACCTACAGAAGGTCGACTTCGCTGCATAATGGAGCACTTCGGCATAAGTGAAAGTGAGATCTTGGCCGTTTCTTCTTCGGACTCTCTAGAGTCACGTTACAAGGCGCTTGAGGGGTGTGTTGCAAGCAGAGTTTCTATGGTGTCACTAGAATCATAGAGTGAAACTCAGTAGGCATCGTCACGCATTGACATGATTGACAGAATATCTTTCTCTGGATCAATCAGTGACATCCCCGTCCAATCACCCACAATCTCAATCCACAGCGTATTGTCCGGATTGTCAAGGTCTACTCTCCTGGGGATGACCGCGGCCACGGCTGTGATTACGTCACTGGTTTCAAGCGTCGTGTGTCTTCTTCTAACAGTCACCCTGAATGAATCCTCTTCTCGAATTCTGTTGCTTAGCTCCTTGGCCACACTGACCATCTCCTGCAAGTCTGAGTTGACACAGAACTCGAGAGGGGTGAATCGCACCGCAAATCTGAACTGATATGGGTTTTCGAGTGCATACTCCCGAAGCTGATGAACCACCCCTACCGGATCTAACGTGGTATGACAGGCTAGGAGTCCAGACACATTTGTACGGGAGATTTTCAGATCGGGGTCTCCCAAGAGCTCTCCAACGAAATATCTGACTTCCGAGCTGGCCGCGCGCTCTCTTTCTCTTGGGCAGCCAACCAGAAGGTTGTAATTGGGCAGACCACTTCACCTCACATGTCCGCGTAGACAAAACAGGTTGTCCATAACCTGAGAGCATCTGAATCGGCTCTTAGCATCTCGGTCAATCTATCAAGGGTGAGCTGACCTTCTCTGTATACCTTGATATGAAGAGGTGTTTCCTTTTCTTCCGGTCCCTCCACACTGACTATTGTGGAGTCCCGATGTGTTCTCGAAGGGCCTCCATCGATGTAGAGGTCAACTTCATCACTGAGTTGCTCTACCGCGACAGATACCTCAAACGGGCTCGGTCCTCCACTTCGATTGGCACTAGTGCCAACAATTGGTCCTTGGAGTTCAGCCGCAATGCCACGCGGAATCGGATGATCCGGTATTCTCACGGCTACTGACTCTCGTCCTCCAGTAATGTATCTTGGAATCCTCTTACCTGCCACTACTAGAAGTGTCAATGCTCCTGGCCAGAAGAGCTTGGCCAGAGTTCTCTCGAGATCTCGAAACTCATGGTATTCCTCAAATTGGGCCAAGTCCGAGAACAGGAGAGGGACTCCCAGTTTTCGGCCCCTCTTCTTCACAGCAAGGAGACGCTCGAACGAGCTACTCTGTTTGGGATCGCAAGCAAGTCCATAGCTCGTGTCCGTGGGATACACGACCAGACCCCCATCAAGAAGGACCTCCTTTGCCTCCTCTATCACCCCGGCGATATCATTGGGGCCTGGCATTTTGAGGACTCTCGGTGTCAAGGTCGATCCCAATTCTCCTTCCCGACAAACACTCATAAGAACCATGCCGTTTGTACAGGTTCTGAAGGAGGAATAGGCATACACGCGGTCATTCTAGCTGCTGGAAGGGGCTCAAGGATGAGACCTCTCACTGACAGAATCCCTAAACCTCTAATCCCGGTTGCAGGTATGACCCTAATTGAACGACTTATTGCTGAACTTCAGGCTGCTGGCGTCCAATCTTTTACAATCGGTGTTGGTTGGAAGGGAAAACTCATTGAGAGCCATTTGCTTGGATTGTCTGATTCCGACAAGATTCAGATTGTGACAGCACACGACTACGAGAGAGGTCCTCTAACAACTCTCATCAACACTGTGGGCGACACTGCCCCGGATCGGTTTCTCCTCTGTCCTGCTGACCTTGTTGCAGATGCGAGTATTGCATCCCAGCTCATTTCGGCTCATCATAAGCGTGGAGAACACCAGTTCATGACCATCGGAGTAGATATGACGGCACAACGAGGGGCCTTGGTCTGTCTAGGCACGAATGGATCCATCGTCGGTTTCAACCAAGATGGATTGTCCAATCATGAAACGGTTAGAAGCGCAATGATGTCGATTATCGAACGCCCTCTGCTTGACCGTTTGAAGGAAGCCTGGGAAGACGGTCACGCAAGCGTATCTTCAGCAGTGAATAAAATGATATCTGAAGGGTTTGAAGTGGCGCACGTTCCAGTTTCTGGCTACTGGTCTGACATCGACAACATCCTTGATGTACTGGAAACCAACCAACGTCTTCTACAGAGTGTGGAGGTTTCTCCGGAGGTCGGACTCTTCGTGCAGGCTGGTCGTACATTCTATGCTGATGATATCAGAGAGCCTGCCCTTCAGGATCTCGTCGGGCATGGAACTCGCGTAGTCGGCCCGGTGCTGATTTCTCCCGACTCGGTAGTCGGGCCCCGCTGTATTGTGGGTCCGAATGCCAGTCTAAGTGAGGGAACTAAGGTAGAGGACGACTGTCAGATAGAGAACGCAGTGCTATTCGGCCGCGCCCTTGTTCCAAAGAAGGCTAGAGTACAGAGTGCCATTTTGTATGATCGATTACAGTTGTCGGAGTGAAGAACGATGTCGCCAAGCAGATACCGAGTTCGTGGTGTTTTCAGAGGTGCTGTCAATCGTGTTGCAGCACCGCTACATAGTAGAGGGGTCCAGCCAAACACAGTCACATATCTTACAGTTCTCCTTGCGATTGTCGCCATGTTGACACTAGTCTTGATGAACTCTGAACCCCTCTATGGATTGCTAGTGTTTCTGATGGGTTTCTTTGACGGGGTGGACGGAGCCATGGCAAGGAGCTCCGGGATCGCCTCTAGGACTGGTGCCTTGACTGATTCGGTGTTGGACAAGGTTTCAGAGTTCATAGTGTTGGCTGCAATTGCCTTGGCACATCCCACCAGTATAGTCCTAGGCCTCTCAGTTTCAATCTGGGTCTTGGTGTGCCTCACCAGCTGGCTTCTAATCAGCTACACTAGGGCACGAGCCGAGAGCCTTGGTGTGACTGATCTGGACGTGGGAGTAGGCGCAAGGTCGGAGCGACTTCTTACCCTTGTCGTCTTCTCGCTTCTATCGCTGATATTGCTGGGCCTTGTCATTGTGACCCTCCTGGGAATTCTCACTGCGGCATATCGCTACCATCACTATAAGGGCCAGATTGATGGAGCGCCGTGACACAACAGACCATCATACTTAAGAGCTGGTACATGATGGGCCCGCCGCGTCAACAGATGTAGGAGCTACGTCGATGCCCAAGTTCAGAGCTGACCATTATCTCGTTGCCGAGTTTGAAGAGATTGCGGACTTCAAGAAGACGGGCGAGTCTGTCTTGGCGGCTTTGAAGGAGGTTTCTGAGCTGAAGGATCTCGCAATGGTGTCCAAGCGACTTGAGGGTAAGTCTTGGTTCGAGATAATCGGAAGAATCGACATTCCGGAAGGGTCCAAGGCCTTCTGGGCAATGATAAAGAAAGATCTGTCAACGCGAGAACCCTACAATCTATTCATCAGATTCGACATGAATGCTGAAGCAGAGGACATTCAGAAAGCGCGAGCCAAGGTCAAAGGCTGGCTTGAAAGTGAAGTAGTCCCGGGAATCCAATCTAGGACACCGACCAAGACAATCAGAATTCTTCAGCCTGACGAGGTCTATATGCCCCAACTCGATTAGAGCCTACTCATTCTCCACTTCAATCACATACAGATTGTTGCCCACAGCTTGCACAATCTCCATGGAGGAGTCTCCGTCAATATCCCCAAATGCCACCAGAGATTCGCCCGGTTTCGGAGCTGTCTTCAAAGAAGCTATCTCCTCAAGTTCGAGACCCGTAAAACCGAGTAGGAGCACTGTTGAATCACGCAGAGCGAGCAGAACCTGCCCCCCTGCCTTGCCTTCGATTATCCTCCCCATCTTCACTGCGGTAGTTACGTCAGGTGTCTTTATCTTCAATATGCTCTCCAGCGACTGTTGCTCTACTCCAAAGAGTGTAAGTGTTCTCCCATCAGAAACAGTG
>CP070658.1:323056-328390 GCA_020355105.1 Candidatus Thorarchaeota archaeon
ATCTTGTTTCTCTTCCTCTCAAACTCTGTCCCGAAGTCAATTAGGTACAGAATTGCCACGACCTCAGTACTTCCCTTGAGGAATATGTCTGTGTAGTCGACTCGGGATTTCACGCGTCTACCATTGATCTCTACACGTTCCTGGTCGAGGAAGGTCTGCATGTTGACTGAGAGTTTCTCTGCCTCTTTTCTGAGCATCTCATCGTCGCGGATTATTCGTCGATAGTAGCCCTCTGGATCGAGGTACTCGAAAGATAGTCGTTCGTGAACTTCGCCGGAATGGGATACTGAGAAAAACGAATCCGCATGGACCGGCTCTACCATGTCTGACATATACTTCTCCATTACCCTCACCTATTCGAGTGGGACTGCACTGAAGCCCTCTTTAGACAGATGCCCTGAATACTCTGCGGCGTTTCCTGTGAAGCAATAGATGATTCTCGGGGAAACTCTCTTGGCAAACCGAAGTAGACCCCGAAAGTCAGAATGTGCACTTAGTGGAAAGCCGGTCTTGCTGGAATCCCCAAGGGTCCAACCGGAAAGCACAAAGTGCTCCAGTCTTCCCAAGACATCTATGGCAGTTCCTGAATCCAGATGGGCACGGATATTCTTGCGTGTGTGATGAAAAGAGGAGCTTACGATTGCGCAACCATCCTTGAGCATATTCCTCGCTCTCTCTGATCCAAGTGAGGACTGTCGGAGGTCACTTCCGTGTCTGTTGTAGACCTTGCACACCTCGGT
Organism: Candidatus Thorarchaeota archaeon; assembly: GCA_020355105.1. Taxonomy (GTDB): domain Archaea; phylum Asgardarchaeota; class Thorarchaeia; order Thorarchaeales; family Thorarchaeaceae; genus SMTZ1-83. Next base: position 323,797 of record CP070658.1, read on the forward strand.
AATCATGTGGTTGCCGGAAACAACATTGAATCCTCCCCATTGAAGGAGGGCAATCGCCTCCTGGGCTTTGCCAAGTGAGTAGGCCTGAAATGTGGGAATCCGTCCGGCTTCTATCGTTTCTTCGGTTGCAGTCAGTATCTGTTCATAGATCTTCTGACGTTTGGGAAATATCCACTCAGGTGCACCATAGGTGGCCTCAGTGATCAGTACATCTGCCGCTTTGGGCTTTGCAGCGACGTGTACCATACTGTCAATCACGTTGAAGTCGCCAGTATAGAGAACCGAGAGTCCCTCATCGAACTGCAAATGGTACATGCTCGAGCCCACTACGTGACCCGCGTTGAGCGACGTTATGACGACTCCAAGCTGTCCTGTCCGTTCGTTGTGTTCTAGAATCTCGAATCTGGTTCGCAGCTTGTGGCCGCGCGCGAGGAGCGCTTCTCTTGTCGCTTGTGTGGCTATGACACGGTGCGCATTCTCAATTCCCTTCAGGTGGTCTGCATGCGCATGCGTCAAGAGTGTGGTTTCACCTTCTACTCCGGTGTCAAGAGCGAGACGTACATAACCGTAGTCAAGGACAAACCCGTCTGACTGCTTTCGAAGCTTCAGCGTGGACATTGGATGACCTTTTCGGCCCTTGGGATGCTGTCACAAAAGGCTTTCCCAGCATGCCTGGTTGAGCTGCTTCTACAGCTTTTTCCGCATAAGCGTTGCTTCTCTCGTTTTCAATTGACTGCCAACAAGCTTCGCCAGCTCTTTAATGATACCCAATTGTCCCTGTCCAACAAGAGGCAATTCAATTGACACTGGGTTCACTGGGATTGCTTGAGCGGCAATCTCCCGTGCAACTGAACTATCGTCTATCACATCCAAGTCTGCCAGTATAGGCCAGACTAGAGCGCGGTCTTGAAGCCGTTCAATGCCCATGGCAAGGACGGTGGTGCCGTCAGTTGTCCAAGTCCTTAGAGCTCCTCTCTTCCCTGCGACTTCCAATGCTAGGGTGACTTGGGAGCAATCTAGCCTAGATAGTCCACTCTGTTTCCAAAAGAGGTCTAGAGCACCTTTTCGGTTCGGAGTTTCATCCTGTGACATCGGACTTGGAATATCGTCTTCTATTCGGGTGTCTATCGAACACCTGTGAATCTTGGCTACCTCATGAAATCCAAGGGCTTCAAGCGTGTTTCTGAACGAACTGGCAATCCTTGTCGCCATCGGAGACGGGAGATACTCTTCAAAGTCATCAGAGTCTAGTAGCACATCCGCCTCACGTATGACAACGGTACGAAAGAACGGGAGCGATGACTTCAAGAGTTGAAGTTCTGCACCGCTCCTATGATCAGGATGCAGGAACGCATCCACAAGTGCCACTGCATATCTTGCTCTATCTCTGTAGATTGCCGTTCCACCAGCATTTTCCCCGCCGATGCTGGCGAGGAAGTAGATGGTATCGGGAAGAGCGATGAAGCTCTCTGCATAGTCTATCTGCTCAGGCAAGGCACGGCCGGCTAGGTTCAACCAGGTACCGAGCTCGTCCTTCGGAATTCTTCTGGTGAACATAGTGGACGGCTTCATGACTCTGCACTGACTCTTCCCGAGATAATCTATTCACTTCTTGAAGTGAGGTATGATCTCCTTCCCAATCTGCTTGATTGCTCCCTTCTTCTTTGGTCCGATGGGTGAACCAACTACAAACTGAGTTACACCAACTTTCGCGAGATCCTCGATACGCTTGATGAATTGGTCCTTATCACCAACAACTGCAAACGCGTCAACCATTTCGTCTGTGATTGCTCCAGGTAGGTCCTTAAAGTTGCCCTCTCCAAGGAGCTTTCTGACATTGTTGCAGGCATCCATGTCTAGACTGTGTCTCTCAAGTACAACATCTGGTGAACCTGCAACTATGAAGGCTACGACGATCTTGGCATCTCCTTCAAGGGCAGCCTCTCGACTCTCTCCAATGCTAAATGATGCATAGGCCGTGACATCAATCTCCTTGATATCGCGCCCTGCTTCCTTGACACCCTCTTTGATCTTCTCCATGGCAATCTCAAAGTCCTTTGGGTGGCTCGCGTTGATTAGAATCCCGTCTGCCACCTTTGCAGTTGCCTTCAACATCATTGGTCCTTGGGCTCCTGCATAGATTGGAATGTGGGGGCCCTTCTTGACCGGTTTGCCATCCTTCATCTTGGGATTCCCATCGGCGTCCAACACCGGTTCTTTCTTGACGATTGCCAGCTTGGCACCCTTGACCTTGAAGACCTTACCATCGAGCTTCGCTTTGCTACCCTGCGTAAGCTTCCGCATGTACTCTATTGACTCAACAACGGCTGACACAGGTCTCTCCCATTTGATGCCCAAGCCACTAAGCGTGACTTTGTCTCCCGCACCGATTCCGATGACGGCACGTCCATTGCTCAACTCGTTTATCGTAACCGCGGCGGATGCAGTCAAGGCTGGACTGATGTGGAAGGGATTGGTCACCCCAGGCCCCATCGCAATCCTCTCAGTGTTCAACGCAAGAGCAGTGAGAGTTGCCCAGACGTTGCGGTTGTTGTAGTGATCGGTTATCCACACATTGTCAAAGCCCGCTTCTTCTGCAAGCTTCGTCCAAGTCAACAACTTCTCTATTGGTTTGTCAGGTACAAATTCTATTCCGATGCGCATTGCCTGATACTCCTGTAGAGTCGGTTCTGACCATTCTCCTCCAAAATAAGTTATCGCTTCCTCGTACCAAAGCGTAGCAGGCAAATCGCCTTCGCGTGTGAGACATATATCGAAGGGTTTATTGACCTCTCGCTAGATTCAAACCCCGAGAGGGCAAGAGAATGCAGTCACTTGTCTTGACACAAGATGGTCTCCAACTAGCTGATACTCCTCGACCCCCCTTGATGCCAGGGGATGTTCGGATTGAAGTTCGGGCTGTTGGAGTCTGTGGGACCGACATCGCGATCTGGCAGGGAAACTACGAGACCGATCTACCAATTGTGCTTGGGCATGAGATCACAGGAGTGATTCATGAGAGTTCTGTGCCCGAACTTAAGCCTGGCACACTGGTGACAACCGAGATTGAGGTTTCTTGTTCGCGCTGCTGGTACTGCCGTCACAATCAGCGACGGCAATGCGCCAATAGGGAAATACTCGGAGTCACCACTGACGGCGGATTATCTGAGTATCTCACAGTCCCGGCAGAACTGGTACACCCACTTCCACTTGGCGTTGATGTGATTGCAGGTGTGTTCGTTGAACCACTCGCCTCAGCTATCAAGACCTATGAAGAGGTCCCTGCAGCAGAGGACGAACCAATTGTCGTGATTGGGAGTGGCCGACTTGGACTTCTGACCGCCCAGGTATACGATGCTTACGGGGCCAATGTGATAGTTCTGGGGAAGAACAGATGGCGCTTGGGTTTCGTACGGCAGCTGGGGATTCCGAATACTATCAATTCTGAGGATGAAGACTGGAAGGGACGGATTCGGGAATTGACCACTGATGAGGGCCCCCGGGTTGTCATCGAGGCCACTGGAAACGCTGACGGATTTAGGATGGGGCTCGACATCGTGCGAAGTGGAGGGAGAATCGCGCTGAAGAGTATACATAACAAGATGGTAGAGTTCAATCCTTCCGACGTGGTTACTCGAGATTTGAAGCTGATAGGTACTAGTGCTGGTCCCTTTGAAAAGGCAATAGATATGCTGGACAAGGGCCGGATTGAAGTCAAACGAATGATTACAAAGAGATTCAAGCTCGAGGAGGGGGCAAAGGCCTTTGAACTTGCAGCAGACCCCAATACTACGAAGGTCGTCATAAACATCTGAGGAGTTAGTGCATGGTAGAATACGACACTGACCTGCACATTCATTCCCTCCATTCAATCGGTGTCAGCAAGTCAATGACTGTCCCAAATCTTGCTAGAGGTGCCAAGGACAAAGGTCTGGACATTCTTGGGACAGGAGATGCTACACAGCCCCAGTGGCTGAAGCACCTTCGTACACACGTGAAGCAAGAAGGAGATGCAATGATTTATGATTCTGTGAGCTTCATCCCCAGCGCAGAGATTGAAGATTCGGAATCGATACACCATCTAGTCATCCTTCGCGACTTCGAGGCCGTGGTGCAACTCCGGGAATCATTACGTTCTCACTCTCCCAATTTGGATCATGAGTGGGGTGGCCGGCCCCGTGTCAGCATGAAGGCAGAGGAATTGGCCGGAGTAGTAAGAGACTGTGAAGGACTGATTGGACCGGCACATGCATTCACACCTTTCAGGTCTGTTTTCAGGGAAGGCAAGTACATCAGTCTTGAAGCGTGCTATGGAGAAGAGAGGCAGCATGTACACTTCTTGGAACTGGGACTTTCTGCTGACTCAGAAGTTGCTGACTGCATTCCTGACCTTCGCAGCCTTACCTTCTTGACCTGCAGTGATGCTCATTCACCGTCGCCGAACAAGATTGGGCGTGAGTTCGTCAGGTTCTCCATGAACGCCCCGACCTTCGAAGAGTTGAAGATGGCCATCTTGCGGATGAAGGGTAGAAGCCCCATCCTGAATGTGGGATTCCACCCCCAGTTGGGAAAGTACTATCTCTCTTTCTGCTCA
>CP070658.1:328490-335368 GCA_020355105.1 Candidatus Thorarchaeota archaeon
AAGAAGAATATCGTGCCCCAGTTCACACGCTTCAGAATCTCATCAACCCATTCTCGTGAGACTATCAAGAACGCGGCCGCCACTGTTATAGCTATCACAGCAGGTTCAAGATGATATACCGGACCAAGAGTGAAGCCCAGGACAAGAATAAACATGGCGATGATCGAGAGATAGAAGTCACTTCGCGAACGAATCATGTAACGAGAACTTATTCGCATCACTTGCGACACGAGATACTCTTCAGAGTCCTCAAGTTGACTATCAAAGTATCTGAGAAGAAGCGGCACTGACACAACGAACAAGATGATGGATAGCGGCATTAGCAATTCGAATAGAAGGCCAGGATCCACACTAGCCTCGTCTGATACGATAAGATTTGGCACTGCGCCTACGATAGAGGGAATCGATGCGAAATTGCAAGTGATTGCCTCCGAGATGAGAAATGGACGGAAGTCAATCTCCAGCGCTTTGCAGAGCTCAATCGTGAGTGGCGCCATTATCAGCATGGTGGAGGTTGTGTCAAAGAACAGAGAGATAACGAACACAAAGCCGACCAAAGTTATGAAGAGACGCCTTGACACGCCGTGGGTGGGTCGAGTGAGTTCGATTGCCAGATACTGGAACATCCCTGAGGACGCGGCGATGGTGACTATAATGAACATGGCTGTCACAAAGAGGATTGTCGACCATTCTATTCCTTCAACAATATCTGAGAATCCTCCACTGCCAGTTGCCCAGAGGACTATACCAACTACGCCCATCCCCAAGAGTGCAGTAGCAGTCCTATTCACTTTCTCTGATGAGATGGCGATGTAGGTGACCACAAATACTGCAAGCACAATCTCCGCGACCAATCCTACTCACCTCTCGTAATTTGTCCTGTCGCCTACTCAACTTCCAATTATACATAGCTATAGCGGCTGCAACTTCTTCATGAATTCCTCTTGAGAAAGGATGCACTGCGTTCCACTCTTACGTGCGGCAGCAAGATTAACGCAAAACCGATTACTGACAATATAGATCCCCCAATGACCACGATACCGAGCCCGACGAATTCAACCAAGAGGAGCCACAAGGTCCCAATTCCCAGATGGGCAAGTCCTGCCAACGTACCTGCTTTCGCAAAGTCTGCGTACGAGATTGGGTCATGCTCTCTCTCGGAGAATCCGATTGCCACCATGTTCGACGGTGAACCAAGTGGTGTGAACACATTTCCTCCAACGCCAACAGCAAACACTAGCACCAGTGGAAGAATAGCGCTCACAGGAGCCAGCTGGAGTGCAATGGGAGCTAGCACAGCTGAAACCGGGAGGTTGTCCAGGAATGCTGACAGGGTGGCCGGAACCCAAATCATGAAGACGATCGCAGCCACAGAATTGTCCCCGATTATGTTAGCCAATCCTACACCGAGTTCATTGATCAGACCTGTCATGTCGAGGGCTCCGACGAGTCCGAATAGGCCAACCAGGAAGAATACTGTGTCCCACCCGACTTCCGCCAGAAATTCCACCGCTCTATCATGCGCGAGAATAATCAATCCAGATGCGACTAGTAGGGCCACCATGACCGGCGTTATGCTAAGCGAGGGCCCAAGCGCAAAGCCCGTGACCAAGACCCCAAAGGCGATGACCGAGAAATAGAAGTCTCTCCTAGACTTGATCATGTAGTCAGGATCTATGTCTAGCAGGAAATCTATCCTGTCTTCATCAGTTGCACCAAAGGACTCACGGTAGTACCACGAGAGCAGAAACCACGTCACGATTAGGAGAATGAAGGAGAGCGGCATGAAGGTGATGAAGAGGAGTCCAGCATCAAGTCCAGTAGCATCAGCAATCACTATGTTAGGTACTGCACCTACAATTGATGGTATTGACCCGATATTGCAGACTATCGCCTCTGAAACCAAGAATGGCTTGAAATCAATCTCCAGTGCTCTACAAACCTGTATTGTAAGCGGCGCCATGATTAGAGTGGTGGACACATTGTCCAGGAAAAGTGAGATGAAGAACACAAAGAGGAGAAAGATTGTATACAAGCTTCTGTGAACTCCTCCACTAGGTTTCGCTAGCGTTAGAGCTAGATACTGAAACATCCCGGATCCGCCTGCTACTGCAACAATGATCATCATGGAGGTGACAAAGAGCACAGTGTCCCATTCGATGTGTTCAATGAGGTCAATGAAGGCAAGAGGTTGCTGGACAGGGTCGAGAAAGTGGGTTGCCCAGAACACAATCCCAATGATGGCCATGCCAAGGAGCGACATTCCGGTTCGGTTTACTTTCTCTGAGCTGATGACAGCATAGGTGGCAACGAATACGACGACCACTGTGAGTCCGAGGCTGTCCATTCTGTCACTATCACCTTCTGTCTAGCATGGAGTAACAGATGCATATTCTGAAGCTACAGACTGTGGCAGGAGGAGGCCCTTCTCATTAATGTGTCGCATCAGAGCGCCTATCTGGCATCTGCATAAGGCATCCCTTCGCATATGTCTCCCTCGACAAAGTCGTGAGCTTCTACAATTCCATCCACAATCTCGATGTGGGCGACTGCGTTCCGAGCGAGGTCTGAATAGTTGCCATCAGCAGGACGTCCGTAGCCAAGCGGGACTGTGAAGGACTTGATTCCATTGAACCGCTTCTGCATTCTTATGTGACTGTGACCGGATACTGCTAGAACCACCCTCCCATCATAAATCAGCAGTCTTCCTGTGTTCTCTGACCCCATGAATGCTGAGAAGAAGTCCCAAGGGAGACGCCCTTTGTAGAGAGTCAAGTCGCGGAATGGAAGATGATGGGAAACAAACACAACTTTGGTTACGCTCTCCGATAAGATTGACAGGTCGTATTCGAGTTTTCGATTGAAGAGAGTCGTAGCCTCTACGTCGGTATATCCCCAGTCAATGCAGAGTAGGTCGTACCATATGCTGCCCTTCCACTCCTTCTGTGCGTATGCCTTGTAAGGTATCTCAAGGTCTTCCCTTTTGAAAGAGTAATCGTACCATCCAATGGACCCGACAAAGGCCATCTTCTTCTTCACGTAGGGTGCATCTGGAAGATATAGAAAACCACTGTCTCTGCATACTTCACTCAGTGAGGTAGAGTACTTCTCCAAGGACCCAAGCCCAATCTTCTCTTCAAACCAAATGTCGTGGTTCCCAGGGACAAACAGGTTCATGGCACTGGAAACACGGAGCCTCGCCAAAGCATCTGCAAGAGTGGCTATCCTACTACTGACATCCCCTGCGATCACAAAGACATCCGGAGATATCTCCTCGACCCGACTATGAATCTCCTCAATGAGAGCTTCATCACCCTTGTCGGGACGAACATGAATGTCAGATATCGCCGCTATTCTCATAGCCTCTCACTGCTCCAGATGGAATGATTCTGCGTGCACATGAGATTCATTATACTTCGCTCCAAAAAAAGAGTCTGCACGTTCACCAAGCCCTGCTACATACCAAATGCTTGATATTGAAACCTAGAATGGCCTGAGTCAATCAGACAAGAAGTGAGGCGGAAAATGACCAATCAAATCAGAGCTTCTGCACCTGCCAGCGCTGATCTTTCTGAGATGAAAGTTATTACTGACCAAGCTGAGATTACTGACACCTACGCGCTCTATCTAGATGACGAGAGCCACTCGTTCGATGGGCAGACGGACAAGATTGTATTTCCGACAACTGTGGAACAGGTTGCCTCGGTCCTAAAGGAGGCATACGATTCTGGGACTCCTGTCACTATTCAAGGCGGAAGGACCGGTCTCACAGGCGCCGCTGTTCCCCTTGGTGGAATGACTCTTAATCTAGAGAAGATGACTGAGTTGCTCTACATGGACTACAGCGTCGACGATGGGCTGTATTCCATATGCGCGCAAGCTGGAGTTCTTCTTGAGGATTTGGTCAGCGTTGTGAACTCAAAGAGCCTTGATAGCTTGAAGGGCAAAGGAACAGGCAATCAACAGAAGGCCCTTGAACAGTTCCTTGGAGAGCCTGATGACTTCACATTCCCAGTTGACCCCACCGAAATGAGCGCGTGGCTTGGAGGAATTGTGGCATGTAACGCCTCAGGTGCTAGGACTTTCATACACGGTGCAGTACGAGATTGGGTACGCAGAATACAGGTTGTGTTGATAAACGGGGAAATCCTTGACATTGAGCGTGGGCAGGTACTTGCAGAGGATGGCAAGTTCCAGATCACTCTCAGTGACGGGACTACGACCGAGATTTCTGTTCCGAGCTATAAGATGCCAGACACCAAGAACGCCGCTGGACTGTTTGCGAAACCGGATATGGACCTGATTGACCTCTTCATCGGATCTGAGGGCATACTCGGTGTGATCACAGAGGTAGAGCTTGGTCTCAACAAGATGCCAGGTAACATAATGACGGTCATGGCGTTCTTTCCCAGTGAAGAGGATGCTATCAATTTCGTCTACGACATTCGCGCACCGAACACTCCAGTGCCGATGAACTTCTTGGAGTACTTTGGTCCAAATGCGATTGAGATGATCAAAGAGAAGGCCGCTTCTTCCGGTATCAGAGTGCCTGCAATGACTCCCGAAACAAAGGCGATAGTCTTCTTTGAGTTCTCATATACAGATGACACAATGGAATCGAAGGTTATGGGCCTTGAGGAGATTCTCAATAGAAACAGCACTTCCTCTGAATCCAGCTGGGCCGGTATGGACAGGTCGGAGCTTCAGAAGATGAAGACCGTCCGCCACTTTGTACCGGAAACCGTTAATGCCACGATAGCCATGAGAAAGGCGGAGCATCACGAGGTTCACAAGATTGGAACGGACATGGCCGTTCCGGATGAGGCCCTGCGTGACTATCTAAGGTTCTATCGTGACACTCTTGAGGCGCAAGGACTGGAGTATGTGATATTTGGTCACGCCGGTGACAACCATCTTCACGTCAACATGCTACCTCGTAACAATGAGGAAGTCAAGCAGGGCATGGACAACTACATGCTCTTTGCGAAGAAGGCCTTGGAGCTTGGTGGAACAGTTGCGGCTGAACATGGAATCGGCAAACTCAAGCTTGCATTCCTAGAAATAATGTACGGCGTTGAGGGAATCAAGGAAATGCAGTCCGTGAAGCGAGCTTTAGACCCGAAATGGCTACTGAATAGTGGAAAAATCATCTCTGTTCCTGAACTCGCATAGCTCATCCCTGCCACGGCTGTATCATGAGATATTTGCAGCAACTCTTTGGCCCCTAGGAAAATCACGTTCTTCTGACAGTCCCTTCGTTCCGGCACCTCAGGGAATTCATGAAGTCGAGTAAGAAGGCGCGCTTTATGACGACGAAGAACCCCCGGAATTGGCTGAGTGAATCTCGGAGGGCTATCTGATAGCAGAAGCATGTGTTAGGACCTCCCTAGAACGCATCTGAATCGCTGTATAACTGGGTTCTACATCATAGTCCGGTTATTCTTCAGAGGCTTCGAAAATCTCTCGCGTATCACCTTATTCTGTCCCTGACTTCGATATTTGGAGAACCTAGGGCACAACAGAGAAATAGGACCAGACACCTGCTGCAACCAAATGTCAGACAACCCAACCTTGTAAGATGTCATGACATTTCTAGAAGGGAGAGAGAAGAAAATGACGCAGGGAAAGAAAAGCAGGCTTATGGCTGTCTGCTTTCTGAGTGTGTTTGTGATTATGTTCGGCTTTGCCCCAGGCACAATGCAGGCCTACGATAATCCAGACTATACCATTCCTGAAATCCAAGGTGATGGTTTTGTCAATACGATACCGTCTGACATGTATATCGACACGTTCGGTATCGTAACGGCTGACTATCAAGCCTACGGGTTGAAGAGTGGATTCTTTGTGCAAGACCCTGTTGGTGACGGTAATCCGGCCACCTCAGATGGCATATTCGTGTACAATTATGCATATGACGTGAATGTCGGGGATGAGGTCATGCTCCAGGGGAAGGTCAGCGAGTACTACGGCATGACGCAGATGTACAAGCCGTGGATTACCATACTCTCTACCGGCAACCCGCTTCCTGACCCAGTTGAGCTCGATCCCCCATATGACGACTATGCCTCAGATGTATACTACGAGGCGTTGGAGGGTATGCTCGTTTCAGTCGAGTGCATGAGGACCGTGGCTGGCACGAATGTTTACGGTGAGGCTGCTGGTGTTGTAGCGTACTCGGACGTTAGGCGTGTGTTCTTGGATGACCCTGCTGGCACAGGTGGGATAATCTTCACAGACGACGCAGGCGGATATGTGGTCAATACTAGGACCGGTAATATTGTTAGGGATCTATGTGGTCCACTTGACTACACGTATGATGAGTACAAAGTACTGCCTAGTCCGGACCACCCACCAGAAGTAGTCACTGAGGAGTGGGCAGAGTCCAACTATGTACCAGATCTTGGTCTAAGTGGTGGTCTTACTGTTGCCACCTATAATATGTACAATCTCTTCGACGAAATCGATGACCCGGACCTAGATGACACAGTCAATGACCCTGAAGTAGTCGAGCTGCAACTCTCAAAGCACGCTCTGGCCATTCATGACCTACTAAAGATGCCTGATTTGATTGCAGTGCAAGAGGTAGAGAACTTCGAGATTCTCGAAAGGCTGGCTAATACCGACCCAATTGCTGGAGCATACGGAGTTGTGCTCATTGAAGGGCCCTACTATAGGGCAGTTGACGTTGGCCTACTCTATCGTCTGGATCGGGTGGAGATTCTGAGCGCCGAGGCCCGACAGACATGCACTGACCTAGAGGACGGCTATGGACCCGGAGAGGATCCTAACTTCCCGTGTCCCGAGGGCTACGGTCCGCTGTTCTCCCGACCACCGCTAGTGGTTCATATCAAGACCATACCCAAAGGCCCCTCATGGTC
>CP070658.1:335468-338405 GCA_020355105.1 Candidatus Thorarchaeota archaeon
TCGACCAGTTGTTGTGAGTCCATCATGTTGAACTGGATCTGCATGCCTCCAAGTTCCACGTATGACCTTAGAAGGGATACTAAGGGCTCCAATCCTGCCTCGCCAGTAACAAAACCAGGGTCTAGAGCAAGAGTGAAAGCAATACCGTTTGGATAGAGCGTGTGGTCTAACTGTGTAACTGAACTTAGAGTTGCAGTCAGCCCACGTGAGCTCAACCCAATGGCAGGTGATACCCCGTTGCTCAAAGGAACAGTGGGCATTCTTCCACTTGGCAACGCGCCTGTGAAGTAGCCGAATGGAACGTGAGTTGAAACGGAGTACATCCCGGGGATGAACGAGCCGCCTCTTCCGTTCTGATGCTTCTCCACCTCTCGGCTGTAAATCTCCGCCACAATAGAAGCATAGTAGTCAGCCAGCTCATCATCGTTCCCATACTTCGGAGCCTTGTTAAGCAACAACTGCCGCAATGGCTCATGGTTGTCAAAACCATTCTCCAATGCCTCTATCAACAAGTCAAGGCTCACCTTCTTCTCTCTGAAGACAAGCAAGTCTATGGCCGCAAGTGAATCTGCGACATCCGCCATTCCCACTCCCTGTACACCCGTGAAGTTGTACCGAGCTGACCCTGTGGTTATGTCCCTGCCGACATTAAAGCAATCCTCAACACAGAGTGAAAGGAACGGCGTCGGTTTCAGCTCCACGTTCGCCTTCTCAAAACTGTTTGATCCACGCGCCATCAATTCTACTAGGTACGACACTTGCTTCGTAAACGCCTCCACGACGTCATCCATCGATCTGAAGTCTAAGGGGCTTCCAGTCTCAACACCATGCTTGGTACCCAAGAGAGTGCCGGTCCCATTGTGAAGCGCGAGCTCAAGGCACATCGCCAAGTTGAAGAGTGCTGCATCTGACGACGTGAAGCTGGTTCCGAACGGTGCTAGTTCGACACAGCCCACCGTGGCATAGTTCCTGGCCTCCTCAAGCGGAATCCCCTTTCGTGTCATGGACTTGACTATCACTTCATCATTGAATGTAGCCACGTTGTTGACCCCAGAGGCGATGGTTTCCGCTAGTCTGGTCAAGAGCTCTGTTGGAGAGTTCTCATGTATCCTCATATGGACATTCGGAAGCGGCAGTCCTGAACTTCTGGTAGCCTCCAATATGATATAGGTCATATCATTCGTTGAGTCGATTCCTTCTCTGTTTATGCCACCAATGGTTGCCGCATGAGTAGTCAATAGGCCATCAAAATACATCCCGACGACGCTATCGAACAAGGGAACGAGTTCGTTCAATTTGATCCAGAGCATTTCAACGAGCTCTATTGCTCGCCCACGGTCTATTATCCCTGCTTTAACGTCAGCCTCATAGAAAGGCTGCAGGTATTGGTCTATCCGTCCCAGTTAGATAGCTTGAACATCGTACGTTTCCAACGTGAGTGCAAGATGAGTGAACCGGATGAACTGGAGAGCCTCGTGGAAGCTTCTCGGAGGGTTTGCAGGAACATGTCTGCATGCTTCAGCGATTCTCTCAAGCTCCTCTCTTCTCCGAGGATCATTCTCAGTCCGGGCAATCTTCGATGCAACGTCTGCATAACGTTCTGCAAATCCTACAATAGCATCGGCAACTATTCTCGTGGCGGCGTAGAATTTCGCTTTCTTCTTGGAGTTCTTGTCAGAAAGCCCTTGGTACTCCCCCTGTCGTTTTTCAGCATCGATGCTAATCTGTTGGAACCCTTTTGAGAAGAGCATCGGGTAGTTTATGCTGACATGGCCGATGCCTGCCATCTCCGAGAGCACGAAGATGGACCCTGAGTACAGAGCATCCATTATCTCCTCAGGTGTGTTCTCTTCAGAATACGCGAGCATGGACCTGTCAGCCCAATAGGAATCGACTTCATTTGTCAGAATATCAATTGCTTCTTGAGAGATCTTAAGGGAGCTATGGCTTCGCGATTCTAGATCCTCTAGCTCTGGGATGACTCTCGCACCAATACCTTCCGGATAGAGGGTTGCACCGGGGATTCTATCGACAATTGCACCCACAATCATCTCACGAGGAAGAATCTTGACGGTCATCTTCTCCAACACGTGGGCAAGCGCCTTGGCATGGCGAAGAATCATCGGCTCACCCTCTGACATTTTCATGGATTCCGTGTACAGGACCTGTCTTTCAATAGATACAATGGGTGCAGACCCAGTCACCATTTCCCGTAGGGCTTCAACACGACTCGCAACCAACAGCGTCCACCATCGGCCTACTATGACCCCCATTGTTATAAATCGCTTGCAGCATCAATCGCGATAACCGCAGCAGATGCTGACTAGTTGAGGTGAGGCTCTTGCGCAACATGGGACTTCCACTAATCATAGTGCACGGCGGCGCCGGTGCCTGGAAGGATGATAGAATACCAATCGGTATGGAGAACGTTGAGAAGGCAGCAAGAATAGGATTTCAGGTTCTTGAACAAGGTGGTTCTGCTCTGGATGCAGCTGAGGCGTGTACCGTGTTCATGGAGAGCAGTGGAAACTTAAATGCAGGAGCTGGGGCGCGCAACAACCTGGACGGTGTCAAAGAGCTGGATGCCATGATTATCGATGGGAGCAGACTGACATTCGGATCAGTAGCAGCTGTGACCGGAATTCAGAATCCGGTATCCTTGGCCAGATACATCATGGAGAAGACAGATTATGCATTCTTTGCTGGGGACAATGCACGAAGGGTGTACGATCAGATGATTGCCGAAGGCTACAGGGAAGAGGCTGAAAAGGGAGTCATCAGGTCGCCTAGCTACTATGAAACCAACGATACTGTGGGTTGTGTCACCGTCGACTCGGTAGGGAGAATTGCGGCCACCTCCTCAACTGGCGGGATATCAAATAAGATGCCTGGTCGTGTTGGCGACTCCCCCGTGATGGGTGCAGGAGCGTTCGCCAA
>CP070658.1:338505-343576 GCA_020355105.1 Candidatus Thorarchaeota archaeon
ACAGACATCGACACACGTCCCACATTTAGTACATTGGTCTTCATTTGTGTAGGGCGTTGCTAATTCGCCATAGTCGTACCAGGTGAGATTTGCGCGCATCGACAACGTGTATGGACTTGTGCCAGGAGGATTGACGGGGGAGAGGCTGTCAATGGTATCTGCGCGCCCATATTTTTCCTGTATCTTTTGGCCAAATGCTTCGGCCTTGGCGAGATCTTTGGAGTCTGGTCGTCCATGGGCTGTAGGCGTTTCTGGGACGCTAAACGAGTGTTCACAGATGAAGACACCGGCGGCGATGGGTTGGAATCCAACCTCAGAGATAATGTCTGCTAATTCACGTAGTGCGTCTTCGTAGGCTCGGTTGCCGTAAGTTACAACGACTACGGCAGGGAGTCCGTGTGTGCGTTTGGCTCCGTATGGCTCCCTCTTACTTGTCAGCCTCCGTATCCTATGGGCAGCTTCAGTGGGTACCCGTCCTGCGTAGACGGGAACGGAGATGATGGCGAGCTCATCCTTGAATTCCGCAAATTGCTGGGTTCTTGCGCTCGGCGGTGTTAGGTCCACGTGGTCAATGGGTGCTTGGGTTCCTTTGGCGATGGCTTCGGCTACCTTCTTTGAGCCCCCGGTTGGGGAGAAGCTGATAACTTTCACTGACGTAATCTTCATTCTAAACTCCCTCAATTGGGTTTGAAATCATTGAAGCTATAAAAATCTAGCATGAAATCCGGTGATAGATGGGTAGAGATAGGCGTATAATGCCGGATGCTCGAACCAATCGTGCTTGTCCAGTGGTCAAGAGTCCTCGATCTGTGTTGTAATGTTCCGTTGACATGAAGATTGTGGCTCTTGATTAAGAATGGAGTGTGTCCTGAAAGAAATATTACCCACCTCATTCTTTCCAACCATTGTAGAGCGGTTTGTGAGGTTAGCCAAGATGCAGCAGTTTGATGTTGCGAGTGTTTCAATTGTCATTGCTTCAATGAGCGTGGTCCTGGGAGTAATTCTGGCCACTCTGCAACTGAGAGAGCAAAGTAAGACCAGACAGGCTCAACTCTTCATGGAGATATATGCACAATTCTCGCAGAGTGAGTTGCTAGAGCGGCGTTTTCAATTAGTAGAGGCGTTCAAAGACCAAACACAGGATGGTCATCCTGAGATTTGGGAAACGAGTAGGGGGGACATGAGTTCAATTCTCTTCTTCTTCGAGGGTGTCGGAGTCTTGGTAAAGAGAAGGCTAATTGACGTCAATCTGGTTGCCGATTTGATGTCCGGTCCCACGATGTGGGTATGGGAAGCAATTGAGAACTGGGTCATGTGGAGAAGAGAGATTGAGAACCGTCCTCAGTTGTGGGAGTGGATAGAGTATCTCTACCATGAGATACAGAAGATTCCCTCCAGACTGTCACCGTACTGACGCAGAGTGAAGCCCTATCACAAAGAGGGCGGCAGTCTGCCCTTCTGAATCAAGAGAGAAGGAGCCTGAAGGTTCTTTATCACACCTTCTCTCTTTGTTTGGCAGAGGGCCCTTCTTCGTCCTGACACACCAGGTCATACAAAGCCTGACGAATGAGCTCCTTCCGTTCGTTGTGCCGAAAGACTAGCTTTCCTTCAGATGATATTTTGTTATGTAGAGGGCTAGAAACACACAGTAAAGAAATAGAAACGGAATTGGAATCATAATGGGGATGTAGTTCTCTCCTTCTGAATTGAGGAACAACGATCCGGGTATGGAGATGAGTACGGGTACTAGTTCCGATGCTAAGCCATGAGTCACGAGCCTCTTTGGTTTCATCAATCCTAGTGAGGTCTTCCAAATCGCATACAAGACAACGAGTCGATAGAGGTAGTAGATGAAGTATTCAAGAGAAGTGAGGAGCATGATTCCGGAATAATCTTGGTAGACCGGAAACTCGGGAAGCTCCCAAGTGATTGCCATGAATCCACTTGGCCCCGGTCCTAGATCCACATGGTAGCCATAAGGGAGAATGAAGACGATAACAATACCGAGAATGATTATGATTAGTCTGACTGGAGATTTGAGTGAGGAATCAGCCTTCATCTTCATCATATTCCAGATTGCCATGTTGGTATTATATCGTGTCGAACAGGGCAATGACCTTGTGCGGATTCCTCTCGGTCCTTAGAAGAGAAACAGATAGCGTGGCCCTTGCGGACACTCTCTCTGACCTATTCAGCCTGCTAGGTCCTTCTGTTCAGCCTCAGTTATGCGGACGAGCGAGGGCTGGGACTCCGTCTTTTCACTATTCGTTCGGATGTATATCTGTGTAAGAAATGACGCTCTTCAAAATGCCCGAATTCTGCCTGACTCGACAACGTCTACTGGGACACCATCGATCTCCTTGGGTATAATGTCCTCCATCTTCAGATCCGCCTCTGCCCTCTTCTCGGCCACATAGCAGACAATACACAGCTGGTTGGTCTTTATACCATCGACGTACTTGTAACCAATGGCAACACCAACCACACCCGACTTATTCATGAGTTCGGCCTCGTGTCTCTTCTTCACCTCTCTTGCCTTCTCCATGGTGACCATGACCAAACTCATCCTAGATACAGTTCCGCATCCAACAGGTCTAGATAGGTCTGAATCGGGTTGGCTATTGTAGTATTCTGAACCTCGCTTCCTGCGAAGAGCTTTCCCACGGCGTACCCTTCCTTGTCGAGAATCAGACTCCCAGAGTCACCCCCAGCACTGAAACCCTCCCTACCTATGATCAGCTGGTCTCTAAAGTATGCGGACCTCCCTCCGTAGCTTATGGGACCTACTGTCGCATCCACGCCGATTATCTCTCCATCAACTGTGCGGCAGGTTGTTCTTCCCGATTTCTGTACAAGCATGTCAAGCGTTGCCTTTCTGATGCCCTTTGGAACCCCTATGTCCACGATGCTTGGCAGGACATCATCACTATCTACTTCGATCATAGACGCATCCACGAGGTTGTACTCGGGCTCGACAACAACCGGACGTAGCCTCGTCTTTCGGCCAAATGCCTTTGCAGGAACGTTGTAGATTCCACTCCAGAGTCTCGCTGCTCCGCATTCACTCGGGTCGAGGGCGAACGTCATCGGCACGAATCTCAAGAGATGTCCAATCGTGTCGTTCTGAACTGTTCCTCCATCATATGGTGCAGGCTGGAGGTAGGGATCCCCTATCTGCGCATCGTTTGAATTTGCACCAACATGGTTGTTGGTACCAATACAGATTTTCCCGGCCTTCCTGTCTCTAAGTAGCTCTCCGTTTGTGCCTGCGGTCACTAGATAGTGGCCTCCAGAAGTCCCCATTGGGCAGGGCCTATGTCGAGCCTTCTTGTCTATCGACAGAGCCCTCAGCCTTCCCACCTCTATTACATCCGTGATGGCGTCTTCGATACTCGGGGGCACTACGTCCCGTTTCTTCAGTTCTTCCTCATGGACTTTCTTCTCGACCATTAGTATAATGCTCATGTCCTGGGTCTTCACTCCATCCTTCCTCTTGTATCCAGTCATCACCCCCACTACATTGGCCATCCTTAGTAGTGACCATTCGTATGCACGTTTGATTTCTTGTATATCCATCCTATTGGGCCTCCTGAAGCTCTCTCTGCTCTTCATAGTCTACCTTCGATGATACTATCTCATCTCCGGTCATCGGCTGATCCAGCAAACTATCCCGTCAGAGGCTGTGAATTAGGAGATGACTAATCAGTCTATCCCTGCCTTTCCATGATTCCTGGTATCTTGGTTCCTCTGGCAAATCTCATCCTTCTTGCGTTGTCTGGCCATTCAATCTCTCTGTGCGGCTGGGTCGTCAACCCATCAATGGCCGAGCAATGAAGGGTGAGTATCAGCCCCCTCTTCCTCTGACCACTCCTCGCTATCAGACAGACTCTCGAAGCCAAGCTCTTCTAGTCTGGCCATGGTCTTCTGTAGAGTGCCTGTACTATCGATCTCTGACAGCAGAAGCGCGTAGTTGCAGAGAGTTCTTAGGAGTCCATCCTGATGGACCAGCGGTGAGATTGCCTCTGTATACGGTGGGGCTATATGAGGTGCTAGTCTGAAGTGCGTGTGGTGAAACCATTGACGAGAGCTCTAGTTGTTTACTACAGCAAGTTTGGTAATACTGAGAAGATAGCGAAAGCATTGGCGGTGGGTCTACAGAGCGGCGGGATTGACACGGACACTGCCAAGGTTGACGAGGTCAAGTATGATGAGTTGGACAAGATTGACCTTCTGTGTGTGGGAACTCCTGTGCACGCATGGAATATATCGAAACCCGCAAGGGAGTTCCTTGAGCGCTTGGAGGACATGGAAGGCCTGAGTGGTAAGAAGGCATTTGCATTTGACACGAAGTTCAAGAGCAGGTTGGCTGGATCCGCTGGCGGAAAGATTGAGAAGAAACTCAAGGGCCTTGGCTTCGACATTGCAAAGTCGGCAGTGTCAGCCATTGTGTTAGGCAATGAGGGGCCACTCGAAGAGGGAGCTGAAGGGACGTTCAGGCAAATGGGTGAGGAACTCGCTAAGATGATGTAGTTGCTCTCCAAGAAAGAGATACGGATTCAGTCTTCAGCATGAGAGAAACTGCAAACTGGGCCATCTCCCTATACCAAGGATATTGGGAGACAACGGTTGTATGCAACGAGATCAGGATATCACGCAGACGGCATGAACCACACTATTGATTCGTGTTGGAACCGTAGAGTGCCCTATACCCGTAGAACGCAACAACGAGAGTGGCCACGACGACGGGCAGATGAATGATAGGAAGACCTGCTATTGCTGAACGGGCCTGTGAAGAGCCGAGTTTCAACGGTCTTCATGGAACTCGTGTGAATACGGACCGACGAACGAGTTTACATGACGACTGGAGCTGTCAAGAAATTTTAGTCAGAAAAGCATTTTACTAAATTTTGCGTGGTCTAGACTAGGGTATTATGAATGCACGAAGAAGTCGAGGCAACTGTGTTTGAGGTGCTTGCTCACACGGTAAGACGGGATATCCTGAGAATTGTAGCCTATAGCGAAGATGGAGTATCGTACACGGACATCTTGGGCGAATTCGGTACTTCAACGG
>CP070658.1:343676-346614 GCA_020355105.1 Candidatus Thorarchaeota archaeon
ACGACATAGACATTCTCTCCTGCCTTGAGCTTTGTGAGCTTCATGGTTGAAACTCCAGCTTCTTGGTAGAATATCGTGATTGTACCTTTGTCTGCATTCCAATCGGACAGCGTAAAGGGAGTACGTTCACCCTGAGGATCAGGAACTACTATGACAAACTGCCCGGCTTTTGCTCTGCGCGCCACCTTGGGGGCATCCAATACCAACCGATGCACGTTTGGCGCAACCTGCTCATTGACCAGAATCCTTCCAGTCATTAGCCCACCTCCTCCCTATGAGCAGCTCTGCCGCCCGAAACACGTTTGACCATCTCATCCATAGTTTCGGCAGGCGCCATTTCATCACGTTTGTCAAGGGCATCGACGAAGATAGCAAGGTCTTCGATTCTGGCAGGCAAGTCAGCTCCGCGGTACCTTGGATACCACTCGTTCTTTTCGCTGGAAGCAGGCTTCCAAGAATCCCTTCTTGACTGCCCTCCAATCTCGACATTGCGTGTGAAATGGATCAATTCCTCCCACACTTTGGTACTGTCTTCATGAGAGAACCCCTCTGCGCCAACTTTCTTTCCTATTTCCGCAAATATCTGCCAGTCTTCTCTCGCCGCTCCGGGCGATCGTACAATTGGATGTAGCTTGAGGCTTCTCATCTCTAGATTCACGAATGTGCCGCTCTCTTCAACGAACGTGGAGGAAGGGAGAATCACAGATGCAACATCAACCCAATCAGAAGGATAAGGTGACTGATAGATTATCGTTGGTACTTTCTCAAAACCATCCATGGATATGGATCCATCAGCGACATATAGCACGTCAAGCTGTTTCTTGCGGGCTTTTGCACGCATTTCCGTTAGATGCAGCCCATCCGAGAAATCCCCCTCTCCCCATGCCTTCTTGACCGATGCCTTGGCCTTCTTGACTGTGACAGAAGAGGGCCCAGGTAGCATCTCAGGACGTAACCCTGCCTTGATTACCCCCATCTCGTTGCCCCATGGGAAGAGGGGAAACAGTGCCCCGCTTGCTCCGCCAAGTCTAATCAGTGATCTCAAAGCGAGTTCTGGTTCCTTGCACTCAAGGATTCTTGGTCCCACCAATGTTGCGCCTTTTCCGGTCTTTGTTATCTCGACGAGTCGCTCCGCCTGTTTTCGACCTACACCCTGTAGAGTGGTTTTGTGTTCGGCCAGCTTCACCAAGAGCGGCCCTACCTTCTTTGACGGCATTGATACGTGCTCTGTGGCCCATCGACGCAAGTTCGAACCAGCTTCGCCAAGCACTATCAAGGGTGTCCCCTTTGCAACTGCCTTGTATACTTCCTTGGCAACAACCTGTTGGGACTTTACGAAGTTTCCACCTACTGCCACAATCCAGTCTGCATCCTGCAAATGGTCAAGAGTTCGAATCCTGGCAAAGTCCTGATCCTTGGACAATTCCCTGTGAATCAATGCGGGGAAATCCGAACCCTGGAAGTCGACGTTTCCAGTCTTGATGCCGACTCTGGCAAGCTTACCGAACAGGTAAGCTGATTCTACTGTCATCTGAGGGCTTCCGAGGAACCCAACCCTCTGTGGTTCTTTCTCCCTCAGAATGGCAGCAACCTCGTCCAAGGCCTCGTCCCACGATACAGGAACCTTCTCCCCATCCCTTTTCAGCTGGGGTGCCATGATTCTATCTGCCGCATTGACCAATGACGGAATACAGAAGCGTCCGACAACGCACATGTGATGGTGATTCGGAGGGCTCTCGGGCCTTCCTGGTCCGGAACCCATTACCTTTCCCCACTTGACCTCGAATTCTGTCTGGCAGCCCATTCCACAGAGCACACAGGTGGTTTCCTCAACAGAGTCTGGCTCTCCGATCCACTTCGTCATTCTAGCCGTCAGGGCTCCAGTGGGACAGACGTCAACACAAGCACCACAGAACCAGCAGCCGCTTTCGAGGTGCGAAACTCCGAAAGCAGTATCCACTCTCGTTTCGTGACCTCTCTTCACGAAGGTAATGGCTGAAGTCCCTCTAACGTCTTCGCATACTCGGATGCATCTAGCACAGAGAATGCAAAGATTGTAGTCACGGTCGAAGAATGGATCACTACGTTCTACCGTTGTCTCCTTGTATACTGGTCCATAGTCGAGTTCTTCAATTCCCAAGAAGTCAACCACGTTTCTCAGGTCGCAGGTGTATCGATTGCTACAAGTAGTGCATCCGGTGATGTTTCCTGCTTTGTACGGCTGTGGTCTATACTTGCTGCAGCGCTCGCGCTCTTCGCATACCATGCACGCGCTAGGATGTTCCATGAGAAGGAGCTGCAAGATGTTCCGCTTCAGCTTCAATAGATCTTCAGTTGAAGTTCTGACAACCATGCCATCCTTTGCTGCAGTTGCGCACGACGGAGGGAACCCCCTCATTCCTTCAACCTCGACTATGCACATCCTACACCCACCATGAGGTTCCAACTCATCGTGGTCGCAGAGGGTGGGGATATAGATGCCGCCTTTCCGTGCCACATCTAGAATCGTTTCATCTGTACCGTCGAAATCTACCTTCTTATCGTCGATGAAGATACTAGGCATCAGTCACCACCTCCGTTGTGCTCAGCATGAGCTGGCACTATCATCACGGCTTGCGCCTTCGGTGGACACACTTCGTGACAGGCTCCGCACTTTATGCATAGTTCCTGCTCAATACGATGCACAACCTCTTTCTCCCCCTGTGCAGCCCCAGTTGGGCAAATTCTCTTACATGCGCCACAAGCAGTACACTTGTCAGGGTCAATTACGAACTTGACAAGATCCTTGCATACCATCGCAGGACAGATCTTGTCCTTGATGTGAGCTTCGTACTCATCTCTGAAATACTTGATAGTCGTCAGAACAGGGTTGGGAGCGTTCTGGCCCAGTCCACATAGGGAACCATCAACAACGGTTTCGCAAAGCTCTAGGAGCTTG
>CP070658.1:346714-351251 GCA_020355105.1 Candidatus Thorarchaeota archaeon
GAATTGCACATCCGATTTCCTGTCCCAGGACAGTTCAACTAATTCGTCCACCCCCACAGACTGCCGCAAGAGCCCGAGCAACGGCTTCCAAGCCTCGAGGATCAACGTCCCACCGAGGGCTTTGACCATCGGCAGATATCGCACGAACTGCAGCGTGTCACCCAGGCCCTGCTCACAATGTATGAAGAGTCTCTTGCCCGGGAACGCCGTGCCGTCCCATCGAGGCGCATCGAAGCTGTGTGGATAGAGCATGGTGTCCAGGTTGGCTTTGCGGCGCCACTCGTATTCCTTCCAGCCCTGGACGAAATCGCCACTTAGCAGAAGGGCTATTGACCGGTTCCAGTGAGACCCAGTGGTACAGCTATTCCAATCGCTAGCATCGTACACATAAATGAGCCAACTATGAAGATGGCGATTCCGTAGAGGTTTCGGTTGGGATCCCATGTTGTGTTGAATATGATTCCAAAGCCACCCTCAGGGCTGGTCATTATAGGTGCAGACTCATACCAGAGGAATGTGAAAATCAGTACAATAATCCCGGAGCTCGCAAGAGCCGGAACAAGCAACCCAAAGCGACCAAAGAGATCAATTCTCGCTGCACCCTTGGATGTCTTGATATCGCGTGCAAGTTTCGAAATCAGATTCCGGACTGACATGCCCTTTGAGAAACCTCCTATGGCTGCCAAGTTGGGCTAAGTGATGCGATGAGATCGATTGAGTACACTGCAGCAGAAGTTCCGTTAATCGGAACATATCCGACACTGGGGATGAATACCTGCCCTCTGACCGTGATCCAGTTCAGATAGACAAGGACTTGCCAAGCGACATTCTCCTCATGGACAAGATAGTAAAGGAGTCTAGCGATGGGATATGCGCCTGAGATTGCCGAGTTCATTAGGTTCTCACCGGCGTCTGTCAAGGCCTCCGGCAGAGCCTTGAGAGCGTTCTGAAGTGAAGGAGTCACGAACTCCTGCGTTGTAGGATTGTAGAGTTCGACAGGGGTGAGGCCTTCCATGAACGCCAATCCAACATAGCCAATGCCATGATCATCTCCCAAAACGCCTGCTGCCACGCCCGGATTCCCATCAACAGAGTTGATTCCCGGGGCCCAAGACAGAGTTTCGCTGTGGCCGAATCTCCACGTGTAGTTTGCCAATGGATTAGGATTGTCATCTGCTGTTTCCAACCACTTGGCGAATGTGGCAGTCGTGCCGCTGGCGTCAGATCTAACGTATACATCAATCTCTCCAGTCTGCTGGACCGCCACCCCAAATGTTGCCGAGAACTCCCCCCAAGTTGTTACATTTCTTTGGAATACAGCTACAGCCATGTCACAATCCATGCGAAAGGTGGACCCATTTATCGAGGGATTCACTACGATGCCTAGCGCATCCGCAGAAACTGGGATGGTCCGAACGGATGGGTTGGCTTGGAGGTACTCTTGATCGGGATACGAACTTGACGCTCCTATGTCAATGAGTTTCTGAGCGACTTGTGATTGACCTAGCCCTGACCCTCCAGTGCTTGGATTGACTGTGAATGCGGGGTAGTCTGACTGAAACCTTGTGGCCCATTCTTGCGACAGAGAGAATACCGTGCTTGACCCAGCCGTCGTGATTGTATAAGGGCCCCCTTCAACGGTGGACGGTGGAGTAAGAAGCACCATGAACCCTAGGCCGATTAAGAGGCCCATTATAAACACGAGGAGCTGACGTCGAAAACTGGCCATCGTTCTCTTCTCCTATCTTCTGAGTACCGGCCGTGCGAACTAATAATTAAGGGATGCGGAGCGCACTGTACCGCCTCTCTTTTTCGGAGAGTCCGGCCCAGATTGCCAGGGTTGAAATCTTGCTCTACCAAGCGAACTTGAACAACTTGAACAAGCAGGTTTATGACGAGTTCACCGTTCTGTAGAAAATGGTGCTGATTTTGCGAGAAGACCAGCCGACAACCAGCAAGCTCAATGATCTTGATGGCAAGGAATGGGTGAAGTCCACGAAATCATGGTTCATCGTTAACCCTCGCTCGAGGAGTAGGAACCAGTTGGAACATCCAGCCAAGTTTCCGGAAGAACTTGTCGCGCGATTCGTCAAGTTCTTCACAAAGTCCGGTGCGTGGGTGCTTGACCCTTTTGCTGGTGTCGGCAGCACTCTGGTGGCGTGCAAGACTCTTAACCGGAACTCCATCGGAATTGAGTTGAGTCAAGAATTCGTGAATGCAGGAACGAGTGAGATTCAAAGAACGGAGGGTACGGGAGATCAACGTCTGCTACTAGGTGACTCGCTTGACATCGCCGCTGTCCTTGAAACCCACTTTGGAGAGGATCTACCGCAATTTGACTATTTGATAACCTCTCCTCCGTACTGGAATATGCTGAAGAAGTCAAGAGGTGGAAACGAGTCCGCCCACAAGGAGAGAGCAGAGAAGGGGCTCAGACAATACTACAGCAGCTCGTCGAAGGACCTCGGTAACATCGATTCATATGAAGAGTATATTGAATCAGTTGGGAAAGTCTTTGACTCTGTGTTTCCCTTCATGGCGGATGGCTCGTATCTCACAGTTGATGCGCAGAACATGAGGGATGCAGATGGCTCCCTTAGACCGATTGCCTGGGACCTGGCGACGCGACTGTCAGAAGCATACGAGATGCGTCAAGAACAGGTCTGGTGTCAAGACAACAAACGCCTAGGCTGCTGGGGCTATCCGACGACCTACGTTTCAAACGTTCATCATCATTTCTGCTTGGTATTCCAGAAAGTGATTGACAGGGATGGATAGCACCGTCCCACCCAGTCATCATGTCGCATGGTTCATAAAGCACAGCACATTCCCTTGTCGGCATGCCGGAAAGGATTCGAGCGTTGCATATTTCGGACCATGACGATGTACGAGACCTATGCATGGGGCTTTGGGGGGAGCGCGACTACATCCCTGACCGCTTTCCGCAATGGATTGATTCAGATAGCATGCATCCTTTTGGAGTCTTTCAGAATAACCGACTAGTGGCCATAGGGGCGCTGCAAGTCACCCCAGAGAAGAAGAAGGCATGGATCAAAGGACTCAGGGTACAGCTTGAGAGTCAACAGAAGGGATTGGGTTCTAGGATTACCGAGCATCTGATGGACTATGCCCGCCAAGTTGGGGTGAAGACGCTCAGATATGGAACCAGTACGAGGAACAAGGCGTCAATGGGTCTCGCTGAGAAGCTTGGGTTCAGACTGACAAACAGCGTTTCGTATCTGCGACTTGAGCCACCCTTCCCGGCGCACCCTACACCAAGTCCAAGTTTCGTGCCGCTTGAGATAGGACCAGAACGATTCCAAGAAATCTTGGCGATATCCCCAGATCTCATCGAGAGTGAAACGTTTGCGTTCTCTTGGGAGTTCTACAACAAAGACCTTGAGGGTATCCGTCAGGCTACAGAGCTTGGGAAAGTTCGTGTGGTGATTGACGATACAGGGGGAACCAACACCATATTCTTGTCCCGCATTGGACTGATGAATGACATGCGGACTTCTGTCTACTCTATCTTCTCAAAGAACAGGAGTGTCTTTGTGGATGTCTTCTCTAGGATTCTAGACGAGCTTGAGGAAACAAAGACAGACCGTGGTGCGTTTTTCCTGGGGCCTCGTGCTGAAGAATGGGTTCAATACATGGTCGACATTCCAGCTGAGTACAAGGGCCGTCGATTCATGTTGTATGAGATGAGCCTCTAGTGTATCGAATGCCTGACCTCCTCTAGTTCTGACTCTACTTCTGTTCGGGTTCTCTGAAGCGTGCTACCAGAACCTGTCCTCGAAATGCACCTTCACATTTGGAAGGGTCAGGTAAATGACTGAAATGAGGCTAAGAACTGCGCCGGGAACGTTCCAACTCGTCATATACAGGAAGATTGCGGCGAGATTGAATATGACTGCCAAATTCCACGCCTGCGGATCTCGGTTCCAGATACGGAATGCCAGCAAGAAGGCGATAAGTGCCAGTATGACACCGATGCCCGCAGTCCATTCCTCCCACATATAATACGAAATGGCTCCAACTATTAGTCCAGTGATTGCGTCAAGTAGCACAAGATAGCCTGCGATTGTTACTTCGCGAGGTCTTGCTCCGACCGGTCCGGATTCTGCCATCGGAATCTCTGTCACGATACTCACTAAACCTTACAACAGCTGTGATGCTTCTAATTATTCTTTCGTCTGGCCCTACACTTCGTCATCGAGGGCTATTCTTCGTCTTCTTCGTATTCCTCGAGCACTGACCAAGGAGGTGCATATGTCATGGGTTCTAGGTCTCTTTGTTGCAGTTCGAGCATCTCAATCTCAGCCAGTCTTCTACGTAGTGTGTACGATTTCGCTCCTTCCCACCACAGGTACGCGCTAAGGTCTCTTGAGAACTCCCCCTGATATCTTTCACAAGTGCCGCCACAGAATACCTTCTCTC
Source organism: Candidatus Thorarchaeota archaeon (assembly GCA_020355105.1). Lineage (GTDB taxonomy): Archaea > Asgardarchaeota > Thorarchaeia > Thorarchaeales > Thorarchaeaceae > SMTZ1-83. The sequence continues at coordinate 351,155 of CP070658.1, forward strand.
CACGTATCTCAAGTACTCCTCCACACCACTTGCACACAGCTTCTCTGTCATGGGCGTGAATTCGCCCTTTGATTAAACGCACGAACAGGATTGTACC
>CP070658.1:351351-356526 GCA_020355105.1 Candidatus Thorarchaeota archaeon
AATCAGAGCATCGAGCTGCCCCGATAAACGCGACTCCAGATCACCGATGTTGCCGATGTTGGCCGCCTCGAATCGCGAAGAACGGGTTGGAATCTGCTATCCATGAGGTCCTTTCTCTACGACCTTATATTCACTGACGAGGACGATTATTCTTGCAGTTGGATTATTGTTCTACTTGGTTCCCTTGGCACTGACAATCTTGATGACGTCGCAGTCCTTGAGAACATGTTTGTCGCCAATTCTCATGTTTGTGCGGGCATCGATTGCATGGATGAAGGACTCCATCAGGTCTGTGTGGATATGTCCTGCGAACTCCTTTGCCGTAGTTCCTTCAGGCACCAAGAAAACATCAGGAAGTACATTACCATCCCCATCTGACAGCGAACCGACGTCATGAACTGGATAGACTGTGATCATGTTCAGAAAGTCAAACACCGCCTTGTTCAGAATGTTCTGTACCCCGGTGCCACCATACTTGCCGAGTATCTCAGACTTCAGTTTGTCAAGTTGTGCCAACTCAGACTCGCTCAGCGCATCTGGCTTGAGCACCTCGAAGTCATCATCCCCTGGAACGTAACTAATGACTCCCTTACTCTCAAGGTCCTTGAGTACCTTCTCCGCTAGGGCACTAACGGCCACTACCAAGTAGTCCGGGAACGTTTCCTGCAACCTCTTGAAGTTCTCCTCCGCTCCGGGCCTGTCGATTTTGTTGGCTGCAATGATGATTGGCTTAGCTGTGTGCCAGATGAGGGAGGCGAATCCCTTGATCTCTTCATCGCTCCACTGGTCAGCAGCCTCTGCTTTCAACCCGGAGTCGCGGATTGCTTTCAGGATATGTTTCCTCCCAATCTTCAACCCAGATAGTTTCTCTAGGAGAATCTCATCGAGCTTGACGCCTTCGGCTCTGACTCTTCCTGTCAGCCTTCTCCAGTCCTTCTGGATTATTCCAAGCAACCACTGAGTAATCTCGTCCTCGAGGAACTTCACGTCTTCGATTGGATCGTACGCGCCGGTAGAAACTTCTTGGCCTTCAGCATCCAACGCGCCACTGGCATCCACGATGTGAATCAACACATCGGCCTGTCTCAAGTCGTCCAGAAACTTGTTCCCCATCCCTCGTCCTTCATGCGCACCAGGTACCAGGCCTGCGACGTCAATTAGCTTGATAGGTACCAGCCTCACGCGGTTTACACAGAGCGAGTTCTGCGGATTGTCATCCACGTCAAATCCTGCGCACGCACAAGGAGTTCTCACATGAGTTACTCCCACATTGGCGTCAATCGTTGTGAACGGATAGCTTCCCACCTTGAAGTCTGTCATGCAGGCTGCATTAGTGAATGAGGTCTTACCACATGAAGGCTTTCCCACGATGCCCACGCTGAATCCCATCTCGATTTCACCTTACCAACAGGACTACGTGCACCTCGGATTAAACTGTTCAGGTTTCATGACAGTGCTTTGGCCGTTTGTTAAGGGTGGGGATTTCGGCGTTTTACTTCTGAATGACGTGTTCGAGTTCTCAGGAGTCAGGAGGTGATACACGCTTTGAAATGGCCCAAGAGTACTCTCAGTGTACACCACAGCGTGCTGAATTATGCAATCCTCCCTTATATGCAGATTCAACTACTCCCTATTCGGAGAGCGAAACCATGCAGTCAATGCCCCCTCGAATCGGGATTGAGAACGACTACGTTCTGATTAGGAGACCGGCCTTTCCTCGCTGGTGGAATCCAATAGCGAGGCCTCATGTTGCCGTTCTCGTGCGGGACCCCATAAGTGGAAATGACACTCGATACTACCTATCTCAGAAGGGTAAGTCGAGCCAGAGCCGCCGGGAGATTCTTGAAGTGGCAGACATAGATGGCCTGCCCCAGGGCACACTGCTTGAGGTTCGATACAATGCAACAAGAGTAAATCTATACAGACTTGAGAAGGTAGACAACATACCTTGTTGGAGATGGATTGGTAGATGCAGGGAACTTATGGGTTTCAACTATCCCTCTGAAATCAGGTGGAACGGTCTGTTGGAAGGTTCCGAGTATCAGATGAGTGAGCCTCTCACCGCTGAAGCATCGACAAATTGAGCACTGACTAGAATAGAATCGAGAGGCAGGTCAGGGCGCCCTCACATTTCTCGAACTCACTCATTTTCAAGGACTTGACATCAAAGCCCAGTTCTGAAACCATCTCCTGAGTCTGAAGATGCCCTTCAGACATGAGTACTGTTTCACCTATGGCTAGAGCATTAGCCGCATAACGCTCCTCGAATGGAACTACCACCTTTACGAAGTCTTGGAGTACTGCGTGGTCTGCGAAAGCCTCCGTGACAAGAATCACATCGCTTCCTATGTAGGTCACATGACTCTTGAGGTGGATGATTGAATGGTCTTCCACGAGGTCTGAGCCTACATCGAGCCAGGCCGTCATTTGATTGATGCCTTCTCTGTTCGTACGCTTGGTTATGCCGCTGATTAGCCGATTCGGGAGATGCACGATATCTCCACCCTCGATTGTGGCAGGTTGAGTCGCTGCCTTCACGCTCTTGTACTGCTTGAGCGCCTCGAGAACTCCCTCCTCCTCTCCACGCCTACTCTCTTCTGCCATTCGTGTGATGAACGCTCGACCACCTCTGACCACCGCAGTGTCTTCAACGAAACAGGAGTCTGGGTGTGCCTCGTCTTTTGGGAGAACAATGACCTCAATTCCTAGCTCTGACAGGACATTGCAGTACGCGGAATGCTGTCTTCTAGCAAGACGAATGTCCAATGTGTGGTGCCCAGGATGCGATGAAATACAATTGCTGAAAGTCTTGGGAGGGGGCCGGACCAATGCATGTTCAAACATTCTGAGGTGGCTGTTTCACGCGCTGCTTATTACTCTCTCTCGGACGAATCAATACCGACGAGCTTATGTGAAACCCAATCCAATACACATCATCGCGTGATAAGGGGTCGAGAGGATGTACGAGCGCTTCGAGCCGTCCGAGCGCGTGTTCGTGGACAGAGAAGAGTATCTAGACTGGATGTCAGACGCTCTGGAACGTTGCAAGGAGCGGAGCGTTGTTCTTCATCTTCGTGGAATCGGGGGAATTGGAAAGAGCTCACTCTTAGATCACTGGAAGAACACAATTGACGACACCATTCGTCTTGACTGTGAGCAGTACATAGACTTCTATGCCCGTCTGAATGTGATTGCGAAGGGGGCTGTACTTCTTGGAGTGAATCTGCGACGGTTCGACGTTCTCTGGCAGATTCGACAACGATTCGTGGAGGGAGTAGAACCTGTCAAAGAGAAGGGCCGAGAGTGGGCCAAGGAAGTCGTTATGGCCATACCGTTCATTGGCTCTCTGGCAAGCATTGGGAGTGCAATTGGTGCTGTGGGAGCAAGTGTGAGCCCAAAGCTCAAGGCAAGATATGGTGACTTGGGAGAGTGGCTACACTCTCGCCTTGGCAAGGACCATATCCAACGGCTACTCGAGATACTCTGGAAAGAGCCAAGGCATGCAGAGTTCCTATACTTAGACGCACTATTAGAAGATTTGAACAGCCGTAAGACCTCTGAAAGACCCATTGTGTTCCTGTTGGACCACTCCGAACATGTTGACGATGAGAGGTGTCGTTGGCGCTATGCTGGGAGAGATATATCTGAAACCGAACTATGGTACGTCTTCCTGTCCTCTCTATCGAACTGCGTCGGAGTCATGGCAAGCAGACAGGCCCTGCCCAGCACAACAAGCGAGGAACTTGAAGTTGAGGAGTCCGAGCTCACAGAACTCGACAGAGAGAGCTGTGTCGAGCTTCTTGAGCAGCGTAAGATCGGGGCCCCTGAACTTCAGGACAGAATTGTCAGCGTAAGCGGCGGGAACCCCTTCGTGATAGGTGCAATATGTGACGTTGCTGATTCGGGTAGTCTATCGCTCAATGATGTAGAAGACTTGCGTGCAGACACCCTCGAGGCTGTTCGTTTGAGAACCTGGAGAAGACTATTCAGCCAAGCCCAGGACTTGCTGAGCCTAGTTGAGAAGGCCGGCCTTGTCCCATTCTTCAATCGTCGAATAATGACCGTGGTTGTACCAGACATGAGAACGGACCACTGGGAGCGATTGATTCGACTGAGCTTTGTCAGGGACCGGGGGGACGGGACCTGGGTGGTACATGATTTGGCGAGAGAGCTGATTGTGGCCGAACTCGGTCAACGACTCCAATACTCCACTGATGAGGTGGCTGGTCTTCTTGAGGAATCATCAACTCGGGAGTCTGATTACAGTCTTCTTGGATTGGCAGTATCAGTTCAGGCATTGGTATCGGAAAGGGATGCCGCTATACGGACCGCAGACATTGTCTTTAGTCTTCTCTGGCCGGATGCCTTTTCTGAAGCTCTCAAGTTCCTTGATGCCGTCAGAATCGAAACGAAGTTTGGTCAAATAGTGTTACAGGGACTCAGAGGAAGCGTTCTGAGCTGGATGAGCCGGGTTGCAGACGGTGAACAGGAGCTTCTAGAAGCACTTCAAACATCCAGAGAAGTTAGTGAAGAGATTCAAGACGAACTCATTGCACATACTGCACGAACGCTGCGAGAACTTGGATACCTACTCTACAGAATAGATAGAGTTTCAGAGGCCGAGGAGGCCTACCGGGAGGCTCTAAGAATCTACAGGGAACTAGATGAGAAGACACCGGGTTTTCGTCTTGAGGATATGGCCTGGACTCTCGTGCGGCTCGGTTGGGTCATGGCTAACATCAACAGACTAGAAGACGCCGACAAGATGTACCGAGAGGCACATCAGCTCTTTGAAGCATCCTCCGAAACCCCACGATATGACACCTTGCATAGCATCTCAGGAACATTGAACCTTATCGGTATGAATCTTGTCTTCACAGGTAGGACGTCAGAAGCAGAAGAGATACTTCGGGAGGCCCTTGCGCGGTCCAGAGAGCTTGCAGAGAAAAACCCAGACTATCGGATTCGTTTCGGGGTAAGTCTCCTAAACTTTGGTGAATTCCTTAGGATGACGAGCAGACCATACGAGGCAGAAGAGGCACACAGGGAAGTCTTGCATTTGGCGAGAGAACTGGCCAAGAAGGAACCTGAAATGTCGACGTGGGTGGCAATAAACCTGATGAACTTGGCACTGCCTCTCACACAGACAGGCAGATATACTGAGGCGGAAGAAGT
>CP070658.1:356626-359691 GCA_020355105.1 Candidatus Thorarchaeota archaeon
AACAAGGCTGCAACCGCAACCAAGATTGCCAATCTAAGCCAAGAAGGAAACCCACAACTGACATCGTTCTTCTTCATCGCAGATTATGATATCGTACAGCCAGAACTCACAAACATCAGAACTCCTAATGCCGGTCAAGAAGGAAATCTTGTCAGTTTCCCTGTGAAAGAGGGACACGAGCACTCCCCTGTGAGCGCGTTACCCCTTCCAGACTCTGATTGGTATGCTCAAGTTGAGGAGAGTATACGTGCAGGTTACCGGCCACTTGTGAAGCCCCTCGCTTCTCAGACCAGATTACTCATTGAGGAGAGGCTTGAGCAAGCTCTCTCCCTGACAAGATGGGCCTATGACAACTCAAGCACTTTGGGACAGTGGGCGGAGAGGATACTCGGGCGGCTACTCAACGTTGAGGGAAATCTCGGAATACCAATCCTTCCTGGGTCTGATGAAAGAATCAGATCGCTTCTAGTAGAGGGATTTGAGTTCCTACTTGGCAAAGAGAACCGAGAGCGGTTCCTGAAGGCTCATGAAGAAGCGACTTCTCTCATAGTCGAGAACGGTTTCAAACCAGGAATAGGAGAACGAAACGACGCCTACGTTCCCTTCTTCTACGAATGCCCTGGAGAGGGCTGTAACAAAGCGAGAATTGATCTCAGCTATCAAGTAGCCAAGGGTACTGCAGAACTAACGGGGAAATGCCCCAGCTGTGGTGACCGAGTGGCCATTGAAACAGATGCAAACAGACCAGATCTATCAGAGGTTTCAAACCAATTGTCACCTCGTGTGGACACAAGACAGATTGCCGTGGATGCTGTTCTCCCAGTAGTTGCTCATGTTGGTGGCCCCGGGGAGGTTGCGTACTACGCACAGGTCATTCCTGCTGCAAATGAAATGGACATACCCTTTCCGTTGCTTCTCAGATATCCACGAGTCTACTTCAACACACCATGGAACGAAGGTCTGGCTGGCACTTTGAAGGAAAAGGGTTTCCCCACGCTTCACAGTCCTGAGATGTTCAAGGCTACTGGACAAATCGGACGTTTCAGGAAGAAGAAGGACTATGAGAAGATGAATTCGGCACTAGAGTCGTTTGAAACGCTGCTGAAGGATTCTCTAGCGAGCTTGAATCAGAAACACAAAGAAATGAGCCATGAGAAACCAGGCAAAGCGCTCAAGACTAGTGATGACCATCTAATGACTAAGCTTGAGGTGGAGAGGTATCTGAGCTGGGTGTACGGCCAGTTTACTCAGGAGAAGATTGGCCAAGAGGTCACATGGTCGTGGATTGAGTGGGTCATCAACTCTGGATTCGCTGACCTGTTTGGGCCATACTTCAGGGCATATGTAGCTGAGATGAAGAATGGTTCGACCTACTTCGTGAACTTCACCCTGTAGGGAACTCCGACACTGGATGAGGGATGGTTCCAGAGTTCTCATAGATGCTCTGAGAGAAGTTTCCCAAGTCGTTCAATACCAGGCGTAATTACGTCTGGAGGGGCGTAAGAGAAGCCCAGACGCATTGTGTTGTGCTTGGGCTTGCTGGGTTCGAGATCGCTTCCATTGTTCACAAGCTTGTACCCAGAAATGGGGTAGAAGGCACCTCCAGGAACATAGAGAAGATCATTTGGTATGGCAACATCTTGCAGGAAATCTGCACTGTTGAATGGAGTTTCACTCTCCCACCAGATGAAGAAGCCACCAGTTGGATCAGTTCTTAGTCCGGCTGGGAAGCAACTGTCAATTGCCTTTGCCATTGCCTCGTAACGTTCCTTGTACTTGGGGATTCCCTCGCGCATCGCCTCATCGATGTAGTTCTTGTAGTAGATGTCTAGGATTCTCTGTACCAGCGTCGACGTACATAGATCAAGATACCCCTTGTCCTTGAGCACATGTTCTCGCATAGTGGCAGGAAGAACCGAGTATCCGACTCTCAGTACGGCGGCTTCCTTGCTGGATGTACCAAGATATGCCACGCGCTCATTTTCCTTATCAAGAGTCTTTATTGGCTTTGGGTTCTCCTTGAACTGAATCTCGGCGTAGGCCGAGTCTTCCAGAATGATGATGTTCTCACTCTCGCAGAGATCAAAGAGAGCTTGACGACGTTTCATAGGAAGTGTAGTTCCCTTTGGATTGTCTGAGTCGGGTACAACGTACACAATGTCGGGGCATTTGCCGAAGTTCTTCTTGGAAATCTCAATCGCCTTCTCCACATCCTCGGGAATCATTCCATCTAGATCTGTTGGTACAGTGATTACCCTAGCGCCAAGTTTCACTGCTGGAACCAAGAAGCCCAGATATGCTGGCTCAGGAGTGATTATCACATCCCCCGGATCAACCATTGTGTCAAGAATCGCATAGAGTGCCTGTTGTGATCCATTAGTCACACTCACACACTCCCAATCGTTCTCGCAGTTAATCGGAATCTTTCTGACCTTCTGAAGACGCTCTGCAAGAGTCTTCAAGAACCATGGCTGACCTCCTGTTGGTCCATAGTTCAAATCATCTATAGCTTGCTTCGGGTTGACCTGATACGTTTCGCCCAAGTCTTTCAAGATCTGTCCGAAGATCTTGGTGGGCATGATGCCGGGTAGGCCACCAGCGAAGTAGTACTTGACCTTGTATTTCAGAAGTGCTCTAATTTGGGACTCCTCAATGAAGGAAGTCCAGGTTGCAAAACTGTAACCTGAGTTGTTTGCCATCAGATTTCGCTCCCCGAGTCGGTGTGGTGGATCACCATCCTGCCCGGTTGCGTTGGACATGTACAAGAGTGTACATCTCCAATTTGAACTGAGTGCTATCTGGCCTTTATCCTTTTCCCACGGAATTGGGACTCGGGCGTTCCAATCTGGTCCATGATGTACACAAGTGTTCTTCGTGGGTTGACCGCTCACAGAAGGCAATTTCCGTATCAGCGGGTTTCTTGTGCGATTGATGCTGCTGCGCCAACCGGGTCATCTGCATTGACAATAGATCTGGCCACGATGACGTAGGATGCGCCGGCGTCAATAGCCTCTCTAGCAGAGGCGCCTTGGGCACCCACACCAGGACTGAGGATGGGGACTTCA
>CP070658.1:359791-362538 GCA_020355105.1 Candidatus Thorarchaeota archaeon
GCTGCACGTCCCCCTGTGCCTCCGCTCGCTCTCACATCCAGAAGCTCGGAAGCGACTTTCTCGACAGACACAGACCTCTCATCAACGCGTTTTACGACATGGCTAACGCTATCAAAGAGAATCACTCCGAAGTCGTCCTTCTGTACTCCATAGAGACCTGCCATGACTGAAACGCTTAGCATTCCTAGCTTGTCCGGTGAATCCATGGAACCTGATTTGTCAAGGGCCCAGACAAACGCCCTATGTCCTTGGTAGGTTTCGCAGATTAGAAAGTCCTCAACGTCAAGAATCTGGATGTCGCCCCTTCCCTGTGAAAGCAAGGAATCGATGGTTTCCTCTAGGTCTATTAGGTCGATGTCATCGCCGATCCTGAACGGTCTGACTGTTGTAGACTGTTGAATACCGCCCAGCATAGATGATCCCATTGTGGCCCTTGCATACCTCTTACCAAGGTCAATCAACAGCCTCTTTGCTATTTCCTTGAGCCTCTGCCTGACATCATCGGGGAGATCATCTCTGTAAGCATACCAGATTCTCACTATGCTAGTCGCCGGACCACCCAGGAGTCCGCCGAGGACCATTTCGGACCTGTCCTTCTGTGGCAGCCCTGTCGGAACCATGTAGTCCGGACGTCGATATCTTCCTCTAGGCTCCATCCCCAAAGCTGCTCCAAGGTTCTCGTGTGCAATTGCACCCAATGCGTTTTGGTTTCCCTTGCTAGCCGCCAGGTGTGCGAGTTCTCTCAACTGCTGCTCCGTGAGTCCAGCTGCCGATATCAGATTGTGTAGTCGCTCGAAATCCTCTACTCTCTGTTCAATGAGTGCCTTCGCAACTTTGTAGGACGGATTGAGAAGTTCCAGAATCTCGTCCTCTGTCATGCCTAGTTTCTCAGCTGCCTGGCGGATTCCCTCGCTCGAAGGTACGATTCCCTGTATTGACAACTCCCTCACAGTTTTCCTCAGGGCCGCCTTTGAAGGAGATCTGGCGATTGCGGCATCGGCGAGCTTCTGTTTTGCTCTCTCCCAGTCGTCTTCCGGGCCGCCACTTGGAAGCATATTGTCAAGAGTGGACATGCTTCGTATCATATGTCGAATGTATTCCGACGGAGAAGACCGCGAATCGGCATCCTCAATCGTATCACCTGCTTTCTTGTCCAGCAGGCTTTTCCAACTGTCCGTATGCCGTGCTGTTTCGGCGAGTTGCCTGAAGTCGACATTTGAGGAAGCACCTTGGTCATACTGCTTGTCGTATTGTTCCAGCAGGTTGTCCATGAGGTCCTTGTTGGTGTGCTGTCTGATCTTCTCAGCAAACTCTGCAGAATCAGCCAACTGATACTCTCTAGGCGCACTCTCTACGTGATGACTGCCATCTTCGGGAATCCTCTCGAGATGCCCGGTGTAATCGGCGACGTCTCTTAGGTTCCTAAGGCTGTCTTGCAGGATTCTGTCCATCGCTTCTCTCTGTTCCTTCTTCCCTGCACGGACATCCTCCATGTGACGAAGTGCTCTGGCTGCAGTAGCCGGGTCTCTATCTGCAAGCTGTTTGAACAGCTGTTCGATTCCACTATCTCCACGGAGTGCTTTGCCCGCCATACTCTCAGCAGCATTCGATGACTCGCACACCTGATCAAGAACTCCAAGTGTCTTGGCACTACGAATGTCTTGAGAGGATAGATTCCCCAAGTCCTCAAGGAGTTCCGATGACGCCTCCTGCTTCAGTTCTTTGTTGTTTGTTAGCCCTCGGAGTACGATGTCACCTTCAGTTAGATAGTGTCGTGCTGCTTTGTAGAGCCTCTTGTCTTTGCGGCTACGAAGCTTCTGCAGATACTCATACCCTGCCTCCACCTTATCCTTGTCAATCTTGCTCGCAAGCTCTTGTTCACGGAGGATCTGGTCTATGACCGCCTGTATTCGAGAGTCTTGGGATGCCTTGCTAGATGCTGCCTTTGTTTTCACCTCGACAGCGTTGACTTTCTGTTTCTCTCTACCGAGAACTATATCCTCTGCAATGATTCTCGCCAACTCTTGGTCAGGGGGATACGTAGTTCTGACAGCTGCATCCACGAAATCGTCTAGTGTAAGACTTCCGTTCTTGAAATATCGGGCTGACAGTAGTTGAGGTATTGCCTGTGTCTGCCGTACACTTGGCTTTATACGAACGTCTTCTCTTCTCCTCATCCTCTTCACGAATTCGTGAGCGAAATGGACTGCATTGCTTGGAGAAGGGCTTATCTTCGGTGCTGCAGCCATCTCTTTCTAGCTCCCGCCAGAGCCGAGTGCACGTCTCACCAAGGAGTTGACGGCTGGTTCGGGGTCGATCCCTGGCCTGAACCTGAGAGCGCCAGTAAGCACATACGTAGCCGCTTTGGACAGGATGCCATGAGTCACGTCATCAACACCCTCCCTCTTGGCAATCTCAGCTGAGAGTCTGGCAATGGATATACCCGCCCTGATTGACCCTGGTGTCTCAATGTCAGTGCTGACCCTCGTAGCCGATACCAGACTGTATATGCTATCCAGGGTCTTGTCTGACAGCTTGTACTCTGGGCAATTCATCTTCACAATCTCAATCTCAGTGGACTTTCTCGGGTACCCTAGCCTGATCCAGACTCGTATGCGGTCTCTCAACGCCTCACTGAGTCGGTGAGCACCTGACATCTCGCTGGGATTCAAAGTCAAAACCGGGAAGAAGTCGTCGCTAGCCTTTATTCTCCCAAGGCGAGGTACGGTGGCACTCCATTCCTCGAA
>CP070658.1:362638-368668 GCA_020355105.1 Candidatus Thorarchaeota archaeon
CACCTGTTCTAGACCCTACCCAACATCAGTACTGCCCTTTGAACAATCTGACCTCGCTTTCTTTCAGGAAGTGTTGTACGATCGGTCTTGACTTTCAACCTCTGATTTTTTGGCACGTAATCTTCGAATGCATCGCCGTCTAGCAGCTTGTGAATGTCGAAGCCCGTTCCCTGTATCATGGTGTCTATGTCTACAGATACCTGTCCATTGATAGTATTGACAACTGGTACTGTCATTCCCACTCTTCCTCCCGGCCGGAGGCATGATTCCAAGTCTTGCAGCACATCGCGGTAGAGAACTGTGAGGCCTTCTATGCTTCTCCTGGCGTCCTCTATGGAAGGAGTTTCACGATAGACCGGGCCAAGGTCTGGCTCGAAGGCAACTGCATCAACCTGTTGACCAACAAGGGCTGAGGCCTTTCGAGCATCTCCTTTTATGATCTTGAAATCAATCCACTCACCCATCTCCGACCCCAACCATTTCATGTTGGCGCGCGCTCCCTCTGCTGCCTCGCCGTTGATATCAATGCCCCTGCATTTCATGCCAAGCATTGCCGCTTCCATCAGGAGAGTTCCAGACCCACAGAACGGATCTAGCACAGTGTCTCCAGGTCTAGCTCCAGCTAGATTGAGAAGGGTTCTGCACATCTTTGGGCTTGTGCTTATCTCAGCCGAGATATATGGTCTGGCTTCATCTCTGAACTGTTGCAGCTGGGAGTCGTAGACGCCCACAGTCTTTGAGAAGTAAAGTGCCCCCTCTGTCAACAAGGCAAGTATCTCCGCATTTGGGGGGCTCAAGAGTCCTCGTCTGGCAATTGTCTGTGGCCAGAGTGCAACATTGACTCTTTTCGCGTCACGCCTATCAGGGCCGTCGTATGCAAAATAGGCTGCCTTCTTCGCACCTAACTCTACAAGTCGCTTTTTCACCCACTCATCAATCGCTAGTGTGAACTTCCTCAGATCCACACTCGTCTGCCTATTCAGTAGAGGATATGTGCTTACTCCGAACTTGATACGAGCTCCTCGAGGTCTCGGCCAGACCCTCTTGACCCAGGGGACTTCCTGCATCATCTTCCTAGCGGGTTTCTGCACCTTCCCTTTGGCCGGGAAAGCCTCCTCAATCAACGTACGATCATATACCGAAACTACTCGACCGACCTTGAAGCAGCCTCCAAGTGCACTCTGAATGTCGACAAGTTGCTCGTCGCTCAGTTTCTGATCACTCTCTACGATTACGGCGGTGCGTGAATAGTCCTTGACTCCTTCAGCTATTCCACGGTCTTGAAGACACACAACGAGTTCGGCCAGACTTAGTAACCAGTTCTTACCTAGGACGAATGCATAGTCGGTCATCCTTTCACCTTCTCCAGTTCTTTATACAGAGCCTTGGCGTACAGAGCTCCTCTAACTGGACTGGGCGTTTCGGATATGAAGGTGGGCTTGTAGCCCACTTCACTCACAATCTCCATGAGAGGTAGAATGTCGGGACCCCAATCTCCTCCCAAAGGTCTGTGGGATTTCTCACCCCTCTCCGTGTAATTGACTCCGCTGACGTGAAAATGCAAGTTGTCAGTGAACTGTTTGCCCAGTGCGGTCTCGAATTGGCCAATAACGCGAAGATAGCTGTCTTTGTCACTTATCTCTCCCTGACTTCGTGCATACAAGTGAGCCCAGTCTATTGTCGGGAGCGTTCCATCGATCTCGCTGCACAGCTGAACGAGTTCGTCAACTGAACCGAAAGCACCCAGCTTACCTGCAACCTCTGGAAAAAGGAATGTACCGCTTCCCTGCTCCCCTGCTTTCTCCCACACCTCTTGGAGGGTGTCTTTCACCACTTGATATGCTTCTTCAGGGCCAAACCCGCTATATCCTCCTGCGTGAAAGACAATCCGTTTCACTCCCATCAAAGGCGCATACTTGAGAGCTTTCACAAGACGATTCTTCGACCTCTTGCGGACCTGCACATCCTTTGATACGAGGCTGATGTAGTAGGCTTCGTGCATACTCATGAGAATCTTGTGTGATTTTGCGAGCTGACCAATCTGACGGGCCCTTGATTTACCCAATCGAAGTCCATAGACTGCCGCATACTCTAGTGCATCCAAGCCTACTTCATCAAGAATCTCGAACACACGTGACAGCTTGCCCTTTGCAGTGTCAGGGAATCCTGCAGGACCGAACCGAGTGTTACCCAGGGAAATCATGCCTCCAACCAGAGCAAGGCGTCAGTATTCACCTCTAGATTGGATACAGCCTCATCTGGCGAGCACCCTCCACTCTTCAATAAGAGTCATGGGGTATTACTCAATTCAGCGGAAGTCTTTAATCGCAGGGGCTATCGTTGGCCTGAAGAGGTAGGAACCATGTCCGAACCAGCTCCTTCAGCCGCTGATCCGCCACGGAAGACAGACCCCATGGCCTTCTTGTCTATAATAAGACCACAGAACTGTATCATTGGAGGTCTAACTGTCATTGCCGGTCTCGCAATGGCGTACAAGATGGCTCCAATAGGGGCCGACATCTCGCTATATCTGCCCCAGTTCTTCTTCGGATACTTCGCCTACTTCATGATTGCGGCCGGCGGCAACGTCGTGAACGACATATTTGACATAGAAGTGGACAGGATTAATCGTCCACATAGAGCACTTCCTAGCGGGCGGATGACTGTAAGACAGGCTTGGTACTATGTTGCATTCCTCAGTATAATCGGTGTGATACTCGCGTGGCTTAACAAACCGTTTGGAGTCTATGGGCCGCTGATAGTCCTGATTTTCATAGTTGTAGGATATGCATACGCTGCAAAGGTGAAGACGTTTGGACTGGCCGGCAACTTCATGGTGGCATTCTCATTCGCCTTCGGAGTCTTTTATGGTGCCATTGTGTACGGAGAAGTGATAGGGCACCCGTTCAACATTCCTCTCCCGATCTGGTTGTTCTTCGTGACCGCGTTCATGATACTTCAGGCTCGTGAAACGATCAAGGGCGCAGAGGATGTCGAGGGGGACGACCTGAGAGACGTCAGGACAATTGCCAGGGTCTATGGATATGAAACAGCAGCAGCAGTCGCCGCGATATTGAATCTGAATGGTGCCACGTGTTTTGTCCTTGTATTGGTCTTGAACTTCGCCAGTTGGGATCTCTGGCCTCTGATGATTCTAGGGGCTGGAATTGTGGTCGGGGCTGCGATAACTCCTCTAACTGGACCGAGCAACAAGAAACGACTGCTGATAGGTAGCACCCTGGATAAGATTGGCGCACTAGTCGGCCTCATTGCTTTCATAGTCATTCCACTCTACGAGGTCTTCTTCCTCGTCTAGTGAACCTGCCAAAAGGTCCAAACAAGCACAAAGATGCATGCTATGGCCACGACGGCGGCCCATTGTGTGGACGTATCATGCCCTTCTCGAATCCCGAATATGAGAAGGAACCCTGTCCACATGAATGCAATCATTGTCAGATAGTCTATCGTGAGCCATTGTTCCGCCTGGAACACTTGATTGATGATAAACGCGTGTTGAGATGCAAGATCCACATTGAAGGTGGGCATTGTTGCTAGGATAACGAGAATCCCGACTAATCTGATCAGAACTACTGGGAGCATACTGTAGCCGATTATTGAGAAGGTCTTTCCTCTCCGACCAGTGCCGCCGGTTAGCTTGAAGGCAAGGTGAGCGAAGGCACCTCCTACCAACAGATAGACCATGCCTAGCATCATGTTCGGAACCAAAGTGGCCAAGGCCGATATGTACAGTGGTAATCCAATGCCGCTTGTAAGAATACTAACCTCGGCCGTCTGCCCGGATGTGGCGTTGACTACAACATTCACCGTAAACTTGGATGAGACGGCGAGGAAGAATCCAGCTAGAACGAGGGCATTGGCAAGAATGACCAGAACCGGTCCCACAGCATCGGGCTTTTGCCCAATGTCCCTGAACGCTGCTGCAGGCCGACGAATGACTCCCCACAGCCTCTTGATTGTCCCCATCTCGCGCACGTCAGGAGCATCTGGCCTCTTCAATACAGGGAGGATTCTTTCAAGGGTCTCCTCTGCGATTACTTCCCTACACACTGGACAAGTCGTTGCATCGGCAGGTACCGGACTGTCGCAGAACTCGCAGCGGCGCATTGTGACTCAACCTGTAGCGGCTTATTCGAGCTAGGATACGGACTGTCACATATAGCGATTTCTAGGGTCCCCCCACCTAACCGGGACTACCTTCTACTTTCACCACATGCCGTAGTTCTTGAACACTGGTGTACGATGGATGACAATGAACGGCAAGAATGCGTCCCAGAAACTCTGGATTGTGTTCAGAACAAGGGTGTATCCAACAATGAAGACGTAATCGCTTACGCCCCAGAGAATAGGTACGACGGTGAGATTCACCGGAACCATAACAGCCAGTCTCACCAGATATGCAAGAAACATGAGGGCTCCAAACAAGTAGGCGCCAGAGAGCATGCTACCTCCTTTCACTCCTTCTTCGATTCCATTTCTAATGAGCGGGATTCTTGATAGTATTCCACCCTTGCCTACACGATCGGTCCCACGAACAGCCAACCAAGGTAGGAGAATCATTGGAGCAGTTGCCAAGAACTTTAGAAGAGGTCCAATGATTGGAGTTGGGTCAAAGAAGTTGAGCATGACCACGCCCGCTACCATGCTTACAGAGCCAACCCAGATTCCGCCTACGAGAAATGCAATGACCCAGAAGAGCGAGATAGGGTCGAAGACTGCGATATAGAACATGGGTATCCTTGGAACGAAGGAAGCAACAGGCGCCACAGCTATTGAGAGGGATGCAAGGATTGCAGCTGCTGCAACTTTCTTGACTCTCTCAGCTGACTGTGAAGCTTCTGTTAGCTGCCAGTGAACCTCTTCGCTCTCATCCTCAGTTGGAACCATTTCCGGCACTTCTCGTTCCGTGCGGCTCTGCATGAGCCCCTGAGAATGCCGACACCTTATAAGTCTACTCAAACCACGCTATTTACTCACTACTGAGTAGGCTTGGTCTCATACTCTAGATGGGCTGTCTGTCTGCCTTCTGTCTTCTTCTTCACGACGGCCCTTTCGAATTTTGGCCTTCTTAACATATGCAACAACTTTCGTGTTGGTCTTATCCAATCCGGGTTTATTCGCCACTCGGCCCACTCGATTCCAGAGTCTAGAGACGTTCGGCTGAGAATGAGCTTGGAGGAAACTAGGTTGTTCAGTCCGTTCAACATTGTCCCTATGGTCACGGCACCCACGATGGGTCTCTCTTTGCGGGCCGCCCTTAGAAGGTCCGCTGTACTGACCCACGAACCGTCCTCGATTAGAACCTTCAGAACCCTTGATCGGACCGGGTCTGATTCAATTATCCCCTTTAATGGGGCTAGATTAATTGGACGAAGGTATGCGGGCTCAGTTTCAGGTCTGGTATACCGATCTGATTGCATATCATCCTTAAGGGCCCTGAAATCCATTTCTGACTTGCACCACAGCAATCTCCACACGGTATCTTTTGAACCGAAGTATTATCGCGAAGGTCGATTGTGCATGTTATTGCACAACCCTTATGAACTCACAACCCCGAAGTTGATGCGATTGAAAATGAGTACGCGGGACTCTCTTGCCAATCTCTTCAGCAAGGGATTTGAGAATCCGTCTGACTTACTCTGTTGTGCCTTTGGTCTCAGGAGTACAGAGATTGACACTTACTTCGCGCTGATATCAGGACCGAAGACAGTCAAGGAAATAGCCTCTCGCATAGGTCGGGATCGAAGCACTGTGCAACGTGTGTTGCCGAAACTCAAGAAGAAAGGTCTAATCGAGAGTGAGGAACGGACCTTCGATAGGGGCGGATACTACCTTGTCTATAGAGCGATTTCCACTGAGGAAGTGAGAGAGGAGATTCTTGCCAAACTAGAACACTGGTACGAAGAAACCAGAAGGTTCTTGTTAGATCCGTGGCCGGAGCCTCTAAGCTGAATCCCAGCGGACGGGTGAGTCTGACATGAGGTCGATTCCACTTCAGCAGAACACTGTTGC
>CP070658.1:368768-372523 GCA_020355105.1 Candidatus Thorarchaeota archaeon
CGAGAGAATCTGCAAGACTCTCGAGAGGCCAGTCGTTGTGACTGTTGGGATTCACTATGACGCTGCGACATCGGATGAGATAAATGAGATAGTTCAGATTGTAGATGAGCTTGTTAGTGAGGCCATTTCGCACTATCAAAACGCTGAATAGTCCATCCGAGATGCCTCCACCAGGTTCTTGATGTGCTTGTGAGCTTCAAGTCCTTCGGTCCGATCCGCAGGGCTCTAACAAATCAGGTGTTGGAATTAGAAGTACCAGATGATTCCACCGTGAGACTGGTAATAGATCGAATCATCGAGATTGGTGGAGATGAGGTAAAACGTCTAATCATGGAAGGCGACAGAATCAGTGGCAACCTGATAGTGATGCTCAACAAGAAGGATGTGGCCACCCTAAATGGAGAGGACACTCTGGTGCAAGAGAACGACGAGATAGCTGTGCTCCCACACGTCCAAGGGGGATAGTGTAGACCTTGGAACAAATTCGATTCTATCTTGAAACATACGGATGTTCATTGAACAAGTCTGATTCTGACATCATTGTGGGTCATCTCGACTCCCTGGGAGCGGAGCGTGTTGAAGAGTCTGAAGATGCAAATCTCATCATCTTGAACACCTGCGGGGTCAAGGAACCACCTGAGGATCGAATTGTGCACCGTCTTGAAGAGTTGTCGGGAATGGAGGTGCCTGTGCTGGTTGCTGGCTGTCTCCCGCGAATATCCTTCGACCGAATCAAGACCGCAATCCCCGACTTTGCAGCCCTGCTTGGTCCTCAATCAATCGGGTCACTAGGACCAGTCGTAGAACGTGTATTCCAAGGTGAGCGAGGCATCGTGCACCTTGACTCTGATTCTGAGTCCAAGTTGCGTTACTTCAAAGGTCCGCCAAACAGTGTCATCTGTACTGTTCCCATATGTGAGGGATGTCTAGGTAGCTGTGCATACTGCGCGGTTCGGTTTGCCAGAGGTCATGTCAAGAGCCATAGTACATCCGAGATACGTGATATTGTAGAACGGTGTGTTCACCTGGGTTATAGAGAGATCCGGTTGACCTCCCAGGATGCGGGAGTCTTTGGGCATGATACAGGTGAGAACCTCGTCGAGTTGTTGAAGACACTGGACCGTATCGATGGCCAACACATCATGCGACTTGGCATGTTCAATCCGAACCTAGTCTTAGATTCGGTGGAGGACCTTGCTCAAGCCATGTCCTCTGAGCGCTACTTCAAGTTCTTTCACATTCCTCTCCAGTCCGGCAGCGACCGGATGCTCAGGAGCATGGAACGCATGTATAATGTGGAGGAATGGAAGCAGATTGTGAAGAAAGTAGTCCGGAGATTTCCACGAGCCACAATTGCAACAGACATCATTGTCGGGTACCCTGGCGAGTCCAAAGCCGACTTTGAATTGACGTTGGACGTTCTAGAGAGCACCAGACCGAGCGTCGTCAATATCTCGAAGTATGGTGATCGTCCTGGAACCCGCGCCGCGAAATCGACCGAGAAGGTTGACACATCTGTCAAGAAGGCTCGAAGTCGACAACTATCTGACTTTGTGTCGGAGATGATAACGCAAGAGAATGAATCCTGGGTTGGATGGTCTGGTCCTGTGCTAGTCACAGAATCCGGGTCGAGAAGCGGTGTAGTCTGTAGAAACTTCGCCTACAAGCCTGTATTAGTCCATGAAGAACTGGAATTCGGAACCTACGTTGATGTGGAGATCGAATCCGCATCCAGGACCCATCTGACTGCTCAGACGTGCCGTGATTGAATCATCATATCGATTACCTTGCCAGATTGTGCACTCTTCCTTGCCGCTTCGACGATTTCAAGCGCTGCGATACCATCCTCTAGGCTGACTTTAGGCGTATCACCGGTTTCGATACAGTGAAGGAAGTCTGAAATCACCTGTTGGACTGGTTCTCCATATACCTTGATGGTTGCACCACGTTCCGGAAGACTCAGGGTTCGGTCGTCAGCGGAAGGGGCTTCGTCCAAGTCTTGAATCTTGATCATCTGTCCAAACAGGTCTAGCGTCAAAGTGCCCTTGGTTCCCGACACGTCCATACTGCGCTTCCTGCCTACGTATTGTCTTGACAGATGGAAGAAGTGTTCAGAACCAGTTTCGAATGTGACCATAACAGCTGCTGCATTTACTACGTCATTCTTCATGCTTCCTTGAGCGTATAGCTTTGCTTGTCCGCTGCTTATTCGCCGCATGATGTCAAAGTCATGCACTCCTATGTCTTCGAATACATCTCCGAGGGATGGTATTCTCGAAGGCTGTACAAATCCGCGTCTGTCATGAATGATTGTCTGAGGAATGCCAACTGCGCCTTCTCTCACCAGGTTCAGTGTCCGTTCCACTACGGGATTGTAGATCTCTGAGTGGCCTACAAGTGTGACTATTCCCTTCTCTCGAAGTAGGGCTGCCACTTTCTGAGAGTCCTTGAGAGTTCTTGCCATCGGCTTCTCAATCAGAATCCCTTGTATTTCCTCGTTGTCCTTTACGACCCTCTCTACTATGCTTGCGTGGGTTTCAGTTGGGGTAGATACCACTACTCCATCAATCTTGGCTTGTACTATCATCGATTGGAAATCATCATACGCCTCTACGTCGTACATCTCCGCTACTTCTTGTGCACGCTTGAAGTCCGTATCAGTGACACCTGCTAGGGCACGCATTCCACTCAGGATTCGGGCATGAATTCTCCCCATGTTTCCCGTGCCGATAATACCTATCCTTGGTGTTGTCGTGTCTGCCCACTCCTCTGATGCAACTCTCAAGGAGGCCTGCTTTATAGGTTATTCTGGCTGCTCGTGATTGATTCATTTTGGTATCCAAGATAATCAGCATGGTTTTTACACCTGAAGGGTGTGTTTGTGTCACAGCGTCGTGCTAGGGCCTTATATTCCTCAAGCGACACTTAGGACCAGATGAGTAGTCTGAATGAATCTACGGGGTTCCTTCAGGGCACTCGAAGCAGGTCCCTGTCACTCTATCTGCTCCCCGCTGAATGCGAAGACCCCCCTCTCCGACGAGCGCCCTCTCTTTCTGGAACCCCCCTCTTCTGCGGAATGAAGAGAGCTGACTGACTGACAAGGACTGAAGATGGTGCGGAGGGCGAGATTTGAACTCGCGAACTCCTACGAGACTAGGCCCTCAACCTAGCGCCTTTGGCCAGGCTTGGCAACCTCCGCATGAGTCAAGCGATTTGGTGATGCATTTGTGAATCACTTAAAGCTGTCGGAGATGCCTGAGCAGAATCTGAGATTTATAATGAGAAGGAGTGTAGACTGAGGCCAGTAAGATCACATCAATACATCAAGACCTCGGAAAACTAGATTGATGAGCGAACGAGTGCTCATCTTCCTGCTGCTGCGTACCACTCGAATGGGGGGAGTGACCGCCAGCGCTTCTTCTTGTCTTTTCGTTTCTTTGTACGTTTCATTTCTGTTTTCACCTCTTTGGTCCTCTTGAGCTCTCTTGAATGCGAATAAGGATGTGCGCAGCTGCACAAGTCTTGAAGTGTATTATTGATCATGGGTGCGTGATTTCTTCACCGTTTCAAGGGCGTTCGTAATCTCAGACCCTCTGATGGCGGTGGGACCGTGCCCTTCTGCCAACTCCCCAAGGTGGTGGTCGGCATGCTCGTCAGACATTGCTCTATGTGATAGTAGTAGATTGAAAGGAGATAACAGAGTTGCTCGTTAGGGCCGAGTTATCCATCGATTTCGATTATTTCTCCAAGTAAAG
>CP070658.1:372623-375296 GCA_020355105.1 Candidatus Thorarchaeota archaeon
AGACACTTCCTCTCTCAATAGTAGCATAGGGGGTCACGACCTCTCTGTCAGCACAAACCGGCTCCACAGGTAGTTCCTCAACATGGTCAAGTTCGAGATTGAGAGCGTCTCCAACCATTCGAATGGATTCATCCAGTCCCACGTGTCCTGTTATAACGCCTTCGTCGATGGACTTTCTGAACTCATCCTGTGACATTCCTGTTCCAATCTTCTTCTGGAACGAAGCACGTCGATGACTTGAGTTGATTACACGAGTGACCTCGATACTATCCACACTCTGCATTGGTGAGGATAGCACAATAGGTAGAAGATCCATCAAGTACCCGGGATTGATTCCTGTGCCCAACACGGTCTTTCCGCATTCCCTTGCGAGTGCATCCAGTTCCTCTGCAAGTTTTGGATGACGATTGTATGGATATGAGAGCTGTTCGCAGATGGAAATGACATCCATTCCGCCACGCAGGCAAGCAGACAATGTCGGCATGACTTCTTCCAAATCAGATACTGTTGCCACCACAGCGACATCTACTGAGGGGCTGTCAGATGATTCAGTGGCTTTGTCTAGACTGCTCTGAATTGGAGTGCGGGGCCTGGAATCTAGTCCTAGAATCTCCTCTATGTATTGGCCCTGAAGATTGGGGTCTACATCTACAAGACCTACTAGTTCTAGGTTCTCGCGTTCAATGATTGCCTGTGTGATTGTCCTCCCAATCGTACCAAATCCGACTTGAAGCACTCTGAATGGCTCGGGCACAGTATCTTCCTCGATTTTCACGAGAAGCATCTCCCCCACTTGAATGATTTGCTAGAAAAGGAGTGGCAACAGAGCTGCTCAACATGATATTATCTCCGTGAACATCCTTTGCGCAGTTCCGAAGTAGTATATTAGCAATTAGAGAAGAATGGCATGGTACACCAGTTGTGGCCACACAACGAGGTGTACTAGGTTGTGTTCAAGACTATGATACGACTTAGGTAGACTCTGATGCCCGGGAATCGGCTCACATGACAGCAAAGGACATTCATCCGTGAGAGTTGGACTCAACATTCATTCTTCCACTGCCGATTTACAAGAACTTGGTTCCAATTGATTCTGAATTGAAGGCTGACAGCTGAAGTTGGGAAGTACCACAGAGATTCATGTCCTACTCTCGCAGGAGTTCTGCTGCCTTCAACGACAAGACCTTTAGCACATGCTTCATCCGCCCATCTGGGATCCGAATTGACAGAGTCCGGCAATCTAGAAACCCAAGTCGCCAAAGTACGGGTCGAACACTCGGTGAAAGATGGAGTCAATACTGCCCTGAACCTCTTGGGTGGCGTTGACAGATTCGTGCAATCAGGAGATGTGGTGACTATAAAACCAAACCTGAACACCGCAGATCCGTATCCTGCCTCCAGCGATCCGAAGTTCATTCACGCACTGGGAGAAGCAATCTTGGATGCAGGCGCATCCAAGATCAAGATTGTAGAGTCTTCGATGTTCAGATTGAAGACAAGGGAGGTTGCACATGAAACCGGGCTTCTAGAGGTCGCGGAGAAGATCGGCGCAGAGGTTTCCTTTCTCGAGGAGGCCCAGTGGATCAAGCAGAATCTACCGAAGGGAACACACATGAAGAGTGCCCACGTCGGCGAAGCGATGACCTCTTATGAGAAGTTGGTGGTTGCGCCATGTCTCAAGACACACCGATTTGCACGATTTACCGGTACAATGAAGCTCTTCGTAGGTGTGATTAAGGGTTCAGATAGACTCAAGATGCATTCGCGAAAACTGGAGGAGAAGATTGCTGACCTTGCCTCCTACTTCCAACCTGACCTCGTTGTCATGGATGCAAGAAAAGTCTTCGTTACCGGAGGTCCAGCAAGTGGACGAATTGAATCTCCCGGGTATATCCTAGCAGGGACTGATATGGTCGCAGTGGACGTCGAGGGTGTTAGAATTCTCCAGAGTTATGACGCAGAAAACAGGCTCAACATGCCCGTCTGGGATATCCCCCAAATCAGACATGCGGTGAAGATAGGCCTAGGGGCAAGCAGTGACGCCGATATCTCTCTCATTCACAACTAGGGACGTGATGAGTGTGCTATTCCTACCCGGCCGTCCTATCAGGCTGTAAAAGTACCGTGATTTCACTATTTAATGTCAGACCGCCGTCCCTTTTCTCCTGCAAGACAAGTACAGACAAACAACAAGAAGAAACCGGTTCATCGTTCCGTTCTAGTCACACGTGCATCAGTTTCTCCAAGCCGTACTTGCGCCTGAACTCATATGACCAATAGCAAATACCGACCAAGAACCCCTAGTGCCAAATCCCTCCTCATAGGAGTGGCCAGAAACTCTGAAACTGTACCCTTGGGTCCATGTTGCCGGGGTCCTGGCTTCTACCCGAGTGGGCCTTGGTAAGATGCCAACACTTGAGTGACGTCACAGGTCACTCAAGTCTTCTATATTTCCATGGATTGTCTGCGGTAGTTCTAGTTTGCCTGCAAGATCCTATAGTGCTTGCCACCTTCTATTGCGAATCAAGAACCCCCCATTGGTAGTATACTGTTTCTCGCCAGCTGTCTCAAACTACTGTAAATCAAACTTGACTGATATGGACTCGATACTTGAACCCCTAATTTCCGGGTCCAACGTACCCAAATCATATTTGGCTGATTTAGCCAGATGGG
>CP070658.1:375396-379138 GCA_020355105.1 Candidatus Thorarchaeota archaeon
AAGTGTCACCTGGTCCCCGTAGACGGGGATATATTGCCAGCCTTCTGTTATGTAATGATCCACAGGTTTGAAGGATGAAAGGATGTTTGTTGGGTCAGATGCGAGAAGGGTGAGTGACTCAGTTGGAGTGGTGTCTTTGGTGAAATAGGGAAGCCAGAATGCACTGTCAAGCCATGCCAGGGGCTGTACTCCATAGACAGCAATTGGAAGTCTGACGTAGTGCCGAGTTCCGTAGTCTGAAGTCCAATATCCAACATGTGCGTCAACCTCAAAGACTCCACTTGCTGAAGCGACCTCTTCAACGGCAGTCACGTTTTCGAGGATCTCCAAGGTCACATTTTCCAGCGATGTCTTGACCTCAATCTTGATGTCCGCCCCCGTTTCGAAGTAGAGTACATCTCTCATGTGCGTGCTGGCTGTGTGAGCAGACAGGGAGGAGAAAATGCCGGCCGTAAAGACCATGGCAATGAACATGACTCCCAAGGACTCGCTCTTTCTGAAGAGACGAAGATTCCCGGAGATTACTCTTGATCCCGATTGCAGCGACTTGCTCTTCATCCTTGCTAGGATTCTTGATTTGATACGCGCAGTTGGTCTCGATAGCAGACGCGTGAAGGCAACTATGAATATTCCAAGCATAGGAATCACTAGAGCGGCAAACATGAATGAGCCGAAGGCGCCCATAGGAATGTATCTAAAGGCCATCAACAGGGGTGATAGGAGATATCCTGTGATTCCCAAAACAACGAGCTCGTAGGCGGGAGTCCCCATGCTTTCCGTTTCAAGCAATGCCTGACTCTCAATGATACTGTGCGCTTCAGTCGGAGTCATGAGCAGCGCCCTCACTGCAGAAGGTAGAGCAACGATGAATCCCACCACAAATGAGAACATGAAGACTACAATGACCGCCTCTGGCTGTAGCAGTAGAGCGAACTCTGATAGCCGTGTGAGGTCAAAGGACAACAGCTCCCTGACAGTGCCAGAGAGAATGGCCGACAGACCTCCAACAAGAATGGCACCAAGACCTCCAATGATACCTGTTGTAAGAGCGCTGCTGAGAATCCATCGGAACGCTTGCCATCCAGAAGACCCTCGTGTCTTCAACGTTCCCACATCACGACGTCTCTCATCTGCAAGCAGGTTGGAGTTGTATTGGACAAGTATGATTGCCATTACTATCGTTGGAATAGAAAATGCCAATGCAATTGCCCTCATACTTATTCCCCATGTCACAAATTCGTACACTGCAGTGATCAATGCAAAATGGCTAACGGAGGCGAAGGGAAGAGTTCTCTGTTCTATCCGGTGTTCAAGATCTTCCATTGCTCCAATTGCATCCGGCTCAAAGACAATTGCGTGGTCAACAGTAGCCCAAATCTCGGTACGTATCCCGTACCAGTCAGTTCCGAGTTCTTGGAAACGATCCGCTATCCCGTCCGTAGAAGTGACCATGAAGAGAGAGGTTGACAAGGGCGCGCCCCATTCGTATGCATACATAAACAGAGTCGTGCTAAATGTACCGACAACTGTGTAATTCTGCTCCACCATATACCAACCGCCCGTTTCATTGAGGGCTTCGACGGAAATCGTCACATTGTCCCCAATCTGAAGTCCCTGCCGTGTCAACCTTCCTCGTTCAAGGATGCATGTCGTAGAGTTGATTTCAGAACTGCCCTCAAGGAGGTCAATTGCCTCGGAGAATGTCTCGAAAAAGGACTCATTGACTCCAATGTTCACTCGATATGCATCTCTCCAGTCCTCGGTCTCCCAATCGTATGTTTCAAGTATCGCCAGTGTTTCTGTGTCTAATACAGATGGTTGACTCCTGAGTACAGAGTCTATGTCTTCAACCGTTGTTTCATTCTGATTGTAGAAACTGGGTCTGAAGCTGACGTACATGTCCACCGGGATATCTTCTGTCAGTTCGCCCAGGACATATGGGCTTGCACTGTCCATGTAGAACAGAATGCCTCCAAGTACTCCGGCAGAGAGTGAGAAAATCAGGATGGTGGCCGCCATCTGAGGAGCTTTTGACATCAGCCTCGACACAAGGAACACTAGAGGTCACCTCCGTACGGACCTGCCTCTGCCCAAGCGGCGTTGAGAGCCGCAGAGAGGTTTACTCTTGATGAGAAAGCCGCTATCGCTGCAATGAATAGGGAAACAGACACTACAAAGAAGGTCAATACTGTGAACATCATGGACCATGGAAAGACCGGGAATATCACAATCGGGAAGAAGAACGACCATGATCCATATGCTCCTACCGCGGTCAGTAGAGAGTTGGCCAAGAACAGTGGAGCATAAACTCCTAGGAGAACAACGCTAAGACTCAGCAGTACAAGCAACTCAGCACCTTGGGCCTTCACTATGAGTGAGTTTGTGGCTCCCATAGACCTCAAGAGCGCGATCTCTCTCCGTCTGGCACGGACTCCTTCAACAGCGTAGATCGTGAAAGCTCCAACAATAACTCCAACAGTGACTGCGGTAAGCATTGTATCCAGAGATCTATCGATGTGGTACGCGACCTGACTCAGGTAGTGAAACACCTCAAAGTCTACGGAGCCCCATCTGCCTTCGGCGATGACCGCATCTCCGCCAGTGCCCAGAAGTTCCTCCGCGAAGGCGGTTCCGTTAGCTCCAGGGGCGGTGCTCACCACGCAAAAGTGGTCTACTTGGGTTGTGTTGCTGAATAGGACTCTTGCTACGTCTCTGTGGACCCAAGCCCTTCTCTCTCCGAATCCCCACTGCCAATACCACGGGTATGGTCCAGGTGGAGGCACAATCATGTCTTCGTAGAAGATCGGTCCTCCTCCGCCTCTGCCCTGAGATTGCCTTTCAAGAAGCTCGGGAATTGCGGGCACGATTCCAATTATGGTGAACTCATAGACTTGGGGCGAGTCCCACTCTTCGAACGCACGGATTAGGTCGCCTTCCTCAAAACCATAGATTTCAGCGATGTCACTGGTGATGATTACGCCTGACGGATCATTCTCCAAGTCTGTCAGGTATTCATTCAAATCAGACTCGTTTAGGCGCAACCCGAGGTGATCGTACCCAATCTCTGCGTATTCTGTCGGGTCGACTGAAACAAAGAACGCCGTGCTACTATACTCATCTGCTAGGAAGAGTGTGGCCACATCGACCTGAGATGATGAGGCGGTTGATTCATGCTGCGTGACGTTCTCAAGAAACTCATCCCAAAGGTCGATACTAGCCGGGTTCAATTCGAAGGTAACGTCTGCGCCCATCGCAAATCTGGCTTGGTTCACATTGGTGACTGGGAGTGTACTATCAACCACAGCACTGTTCCAGGCGAGGCTAATGGCGAGGACAAGAACCATAATCGCTGGGCCCGCAGAGGATGCCTCCTTCCCAATTCTACGTACACCAACAAATGCGGGTACTTCACCCACCAAACGCACGAGCCCCCCGGATATGAGGCTAGCTCCTCTTCGTACTCCCTTGATGACAAGGCTTGCGACACCAAGAAAGAGTGGGAGAGGTGTTATCGAGGCTAGGAATCCAAGGATAGGATTGGATTGAATCTCCGACCCACCTGAGTACATTGCGATCATCAATAGGGATGCGAGAATGACGATTAGTGCATCCCATCTGATGATTGTGAGCCCCCGAGATAGCTTGCTCAATCTTCCGCCGCTGGTTTCAACTGTCTTCTTTGTCGAGTAGACCAACCGGTATGCGATGAGGGTCACAACTGGCAGCAAGACACCAGTAACCA
>CP070658.1:379238-383199 GCA_020355105.1 Candidatus Thorarchaeota archaeon
CAGGTAGAAAATGCCTTTGAACCCGTACGCGACGCAATTCAGGCCACTAGCGAGTTCATCAAGGCCGGAAGTGTGGGCCATGAGGTTGACGACATTGCCCGCAACCATGTTATTGAACAGGGCTATGAGGAGTATCAGCATGCTTTGGGACACCAGATAGGCCGGCAAGCGCATGACGGCGGCACGATTCTGGGTCCACTTTGGGATAGATATGGTGACACGCCCAAAGGGGTCGTGGAAGTTGGCAATGTTTTCACTCTCGAGCTCAATGTTCGAACAAAGGACTATGGGCAGGTCAGTCTAGAAGAGGACATTGTTATAACAAAGAAGGGTTGTGAGTTCCTGTCGAGGCCTCAGAGGGAAATCTTCTGTCTTCTCTGATTCTAATGAACTTCTTCGCAAAGGTTTGTGTGCGAATACTGTAAGTTGCCCACATTTGCGAAGAGGAAATGAGGAGGGCAACCTGTGTGTCAAATGCCACCAAACGACTACGAGAGCAGTATCTTAATGCGTACATGATGAGGAAGTGGATCTCAGACAAGATGTTTCGACTCAACTATAATCAGATTAAGGATATCTACCTCATCGTCAAGGAATGGACCGGAGAAGAGATGGATTAGCGCCGGAGTCTACATGTACTGGTAGTTTCACGCACACCAGTCAAGCGATTCTTGGCTAATCATTTTCAGACATGTAGGGATCCTCATCTATGTCGAAGCCTACATACCCCATCTCTTCGAGGAGTTCCTCCATGCTCTCCGCCCCAGATAGCCATCTCACCTGCCACTTCTTCTCTTTCGTGAAGAGCAGTTCCACATCTGGGAGGTCTCCGAGCAGGTTGTGGTTCATCTCAATGACGTCTTGATATGCTCCAGTGAGGGCAATGGCGAAGTAGGAGCCATGGATATTCTCGAGACTCCCTACAGGAATCCCCTGGCCCATTCCGGCCACAGTCATTGTCAACGGTCTGAAGTCCTGTGTGAACCAGATATCCTCCGTTTCCTTTCTGTGGAACTGAGAGATCTCGCCATCAGAGTCACACGTAATATCAACGAGCCTCACCGTCGTTTCTGGGCGGACGTGAAGGTCTATGATTGGGAGCACCGGGAAATGTTGTTTCACCAAGACATAGTCGCAAGCACTGTTGAAGACGCTGAAATTGCCAATAACAATGTGGTCTGGATACCAGAGTCTCTCAAGATGAGCATCTGAACTGAGGTCCGCTGACTCTAGTTCTGATAGTTGGAACCGGATTCCGGCTCTGACACTCGCGAGGGCCCTCTCCTTCTCTCTCAAGTCGCTCATTGATTCAGCAAGCCACGACTTCTTGACCTGGGATTCATTCCATATTCCCAGCAACTCGCTGACAGACGAAGCTGAGGCCATGCTCTCTATTGCTTCATCTACTTCTCTCTTCATGTCTTCATCCATCCCCTCGATGGATGGAAACACCGATCTCACCTCGAGCGCCTTGACCATGACCATTGAACCCAACGCAGTGATTCCACGACCCGACTCAATCATGATATCAGGTACCATACCGTCTGGCCAGTTTCCTAGTTCCTCCTTGACCCCGCCCAGCAGCGATCGAGCGTACAGTTCCATAAGATTGGGTTGATGTGTGGATGTGTAGTCTATCGGGAGCCCTCCACCAAAATCGATTGTCGTGAGGTTCGAGAGTCCCATATCTCTCAGCTCTTGGAATATACGTGTCATGAAGACTGCAAACACGTGGAAGTCCTCGATTGCAGTTATCTGAGAGCCTACATGTCCCAGGATTGTAGACACGCTTCCTTGGAAGTCACGACTCTTGAGAAGCTCGACCGTATCAAATAGGTCGTGAATGCTTAGCCCGAACTTGGAATCTCTCCCCGTGGAGTGTGACCAGTGGCCTCTGACCTTCAGGTACGGCTTCAGGCGCAAGACCAAGTCCGTAGTTTTCGGATCAAATCTCTCAACTATCATTCGGGCTTCATAGAGTGACTCCACGGAGATTGCAGTGCTGTAGCCTTCCTTGATGCACTCAGCGATGCTATCCAGATACTCGGGATCTTTCGCACCATTACAGACTATCAAACGGTGTTTCTCCTTTTCTAGTACCGATTTGATGAGGAACAACTCTGCCTTGGTTCCTGCTTCAAGTCCGTATTCTGGATCAGTCTGAAGGACCTGCACAACAAAGTCTCTGCGTTGGTTCACTTTCACAGGATAGATTGCCCTGAACTTGCCACTATACCCCGTCTGATTCATTGCGGATTCGAAAGTTCTCCTCAGCTTCAACACCTGAAATGAGATTAGCTGCGGCAACCGAAGGGTGAAGGATGATGTGTACCCAACACGCTCCTCATCCTCAGTTTCTATCCGTTTGATGATCTCCTCAACTGTAATGGTTTCACTGCCGATTCTGATTAGCAAGCGACCTTCATCGTCTATATCCAGAAAATGCAGGTCGTTGCGATTCAGGCCATAAACTAGTCTCGACTTGTCAATTGACCACTCTTCATGGGTCACTGTCCACACCTCAGTTTTTGCTTCACTGGTTGGACTCGTCTTCTCGGATTGAGTCCAACATGCCCTGGAATGCCCGGGCCAACTCTCCTATCTCGTCATCTTTCGAGGTATAGGTCACATCCACCTGCAGGTCAAGGGTGTCAAGGGGGTCTTGTCTTATCATTGCCGTGACATTCTTCGATGCCAAGTCCATCATATACTGGAGCGGCCTGGTGATTTGGTTCGAGATGGCCACCGCTACTGCGGCTGCTACTAGAATTCCAATCACCGTTATTGAAAGAATGAAGAGCGTAGCTTGTGTGTTAGCGGACATGATTCGAGTTTCAAGCGCTGGGATAGCTTCGCGTACCTCATCAAGTGGTACAACAATGACGCATATCCAATTCGCCTTTCCAACTGGAGTGTAGGCTAGTAGGTATTCATCATTGTCCTTGATGAACTGTAATGATCCGGTCGAGCCGGAAACCACTTGGTCTATGTTGAGGTTAGTCGGACTCCCATCAGTGTTGGACTCGACGTTAGCAAGTTGCGGCAATCCAGCCAGATAGTCATCCGGTACAAGGTCTGGATGAGCAATAACACCACGGCCTACCTGCTCCACAAGCGCAGCATATCCTGTGTCTAAGATTGTTATGTCCAGAATCCTGCTATTGATGTCTTCAATCGTGATGTCACCCGCGATGACTCCAATGAGTGAGCCATTCTGATGGTGCACTGTCTTTCCGATTGAAATCAGCAGGACTCCGTCAATAGGGTCATAATAGGGCTCTACGAAGACTATGTCCCCATTCCCTGCCTCAATCTCGGTGTACCAATCATCAAGGACGGGAAACCATGGATCAAGTTGGCGGTCAAGATCTGAACCACCTAGGACGCTGCCCGGATAGTTGATGAACATGCTGTCATCTGCAAAGGTCAGATAGAGCCATCGAAAGTCAATCTGTCGATGAATTGCTTGGAACATGAAGTCCAGATTGGACACTCGTCCGAGTCTATCCGAGTAGGTTGCCTCATATGCAGCATAGTTGCTGGAGTTTGACCCAGGGATGTACCAAGACGAATAGTTCCATGAAACGTTGATGTCGTATTCTGGGTCATAGTGCGTGTCATCCGGAAATGATCCGGGAGGGCCGCCATACTCGAAGAAGTAGTCATAGTAGACTTCTCTTGCCTCGAAAGTAGAGTCACTACTGAAGATTCTCTCGCATTCCTCCGCCATCGCCAACACCATCGATTCTGCGTTTGTGAGCTTCTGGTTAATCACATCAGCAGTCTTCTCGGCCGTCGATAGCATGTTTGTCTGTATCTGGCTATCCAGAGCAGTGCTACTCTGCCCAGTCGTGAAGTCGCCAATCAGGTCCACAAAGAAGTAGGAGATTGAGCCAGTGGCGCCCAGCGACAATATCGATATCGTCACGAAGGTGAGTATGACATTCCTGCGGAAACTACC
>CP070658.1:383299-385994 GCA_020355105.1 Candidatus Thorarchaeota archaeon
CGGTAGTTGAGAGTATTCCAGTGTTGAAGAGAAACCTAGGAGTCACAGACATAGAGGCCAAGGTGGTTCTCTCTCTGTTCCTTGGAGGTAACCTAACGCCCGGAGGCATTGCTGAGATAACCGGAGAGTCCGTGAGAAAGGTTCAGCAAGCGCTCATACGGCTAGAAACGAAAGGACTCGTAGTGAAGGTGGACGGCGTGGTGACTGTCTACCGCCTAGCACCTTCGATTCTAGCAATGGAAGATGTCCTCTCGTCAATCAGTAGTGATCTTCAGTCCTATTCTGAGGAAACAAAGAAGGTATACGAGGGCAATGTCAAGAAGATTGACCAAAGCGTCGAATCCGTCGTTGAGTCCCATAGAGGGACCATGGATGACGGAAAGGTGGCTCTTCAGAGCTATGAAACCAAGACGGTTGAAACAGTCCAATCCCAGATTGACATGATTGCTTCTCTAACTACTCAACTGCTCACTGACTTCACTCAGAGTATGGAAACTACGTTGGCTGGCTTCGACACCACTTTAGATGACAGCCTCGGCTTACGACTTTCTGCCCTCCACCAAGAACTTGACAGGAGTCAAAAAGAACTCAGTCGTGTCCTGACAAAGATATCGAAGGACTTCAAGAAGACTGTCAAGAAGGAACGCCGAGAATCAGTGGCCGCTGTGGACGGGCTCAGAAACAAGATTGCATCTCTCATTCAATCCCTCAATGCTTCTGTTGCGGCAGCCCTTGATGAGTCCCGCAGCGCCGTGCAGGCATCCGGCGAACAAATGAGCCAGAGGATCACGGAAGAGTCAACAAATGCATCTGGCGATGCTATCTCTGCCCTGGCATCCGCAAGTGAGGAACTCGAGAGTGTGATCTCTCATCTAGAGGCTCAACTGAGCGCGACCTATTTGGCGGGCGAAGAAACCCTCGAAGAGGTGACTTCCAAGAGTCGGCTTGGGATTGCCGATGAGGCCGAATTCGCCAAGGGTCGAATCGAAGATGCTATTCGAATCTCGGAATCAGCGAAGACAAGCGTTGAAGCTTGGCAGAACGAAGTCGGTGCGTTCACGGAAGTGGCATTCCAGTCTTTGAAGTCTCAGCTAGACCAGATGCAGTCCACAGAGTCCAACTACCTTGATAATGTAAGGAAAGCCTCCAAGGGGCTTATTGACAAGACCCAGGCACTTTACAACGAAGAATACGAAACCCTGAAGGGAATGGCTGCCAATGTACACAGCGGTTTCGGTGACCATCTTGCAGACTCTAGGAATTCAACGCTAGGTCTGCTGGACAAACAGATGAATGCAAATGAAACGAAGCTCGAGTCTGTCAATGCCGAAGCTCTAACAAACATCGAGAAGCTGTCGAAGACTGCTGTTCGGTCGTTGAGTTCTAATCTGAATCAGATAATCAAGGACATCGGTGAAATCCTTGACACAGAAGCTGCTGAGATGGATACACTCGCAGAGGCAATCAACAGCAGACTCAAGTCAGCATTCAACACCGTGATAACAACGTCGAAGACCAAACAGGAGTCAGCTATCACCTCCGTGAAGAAGATTGCCCATGATTTCGAAGCCGATGTCGGCAACCGTCTTTCTGAGGTGATTGCTGAGTTCGCTTCTACGTCAAAGTCTCAGATTAGAGGAGCCAAGAACCTATACGCCAGCCTGAACGAACGAGTTGACACGAGACTGGCACAAGGCGTCAGTGCACTAACGTCACATGCATCTCGAGTTCAGAAAGAAGTTGACACAGCCATTGAAGAACAAGTGGCTAGAATCGATGAACACACCAAGGCCATGCGAGATGAGTTTCATCTCCAGCTCGAGGACATCACAAGGCAGTTCATAAATCTGACAAGAGGAATTGAGGCGACCTTCAATGGATTCCTTTCAAGTCAAACGACTGAGGCACGTGACTTGATATCTTCAGTCCACACTGAATTCAAGGGGTCACTCAAGACAGAAATGGTATCTCTTGAAGAGGATTCTCAGAAACTCCAACAAGAGTTCGCAGTCGAGTTGGGTCTCAAAGTGGAAGAGCTTGTTGGAGCAGTTGATGCCATGAGAAAGGCGCTGGAGGAGATAACTGTCGAAAAGCGAACCGAGATCTCTCAATCGATGGCAAAAGCTTTGAGCGGCATCGACGATGCAGTCAGGAGTACCCAAGACGCCCTCAAGGAAATGGAATCGGGAACGATTCGGCAATTTGGGGACAATGTACTTCAGGTGTCCAAGGAGTTCAAGTCAACAGTAGGTAGCGCACGCGATACCATTAGTGAGAAGGTTTCGAGGATCAAGGACTCAACAGAAGACTCAATGACCACGAACACTGGAATGATAAAGTCGGCGATAGACACCTACTTCACTGATCAGAGGGACTCTAGAGAGAAACTCCTTGCAGCAACGAGCAAGAAGATGGACGCCCTTGCTTCAAAGCTTCTAAACAAATCAAACAGGCAAGTAGAGGCGTTCCACGTTTCACTTTCCAAGAAAGAGGCTTCAGCTTCGGAAGCAGTAAGGAAAGCGCGAGAGCAGGCAATGTCAGCAATTGAGGAGCGCCGGAGCGAAGTAGCGCTAGCATTCATAGGCGCATCCGAAGGGCTCGAAACAGCGGCTGGAAATCTGACATCATCATTGGACCAGCTCGGCAACAAACTGAATGCTGAGATGACCTCCATGTCAAACGGCCTTACAAAGAC
>CP070658.1:386094-389246 GCA_020355105.1 Candidatus Thorarchaeota archaeon
AGAAGCTTGAAGAAACTGTGACGCTCTCTCCTCAGACTGGATTTCGAGGAGGGTCTGTTGAAACTGTGCTTCGTGTCATAGCTGGCTATCACGCGGTGCATCATGCAGGCCAGATTGCGATGCTACTGAACAGAGCCAAGAGAAGCCAGTGAAAGAAGTCGAAACGCATATGTCGCTTTGGACCCAGTTAACCTGTGGTTCCATTGCTGGATGTACTCCTGATTGCAGCTGTCGTCATCATTGGACTCAGTCTATTTGCCTATTCCAGACTGACTGGGAGGTTGACATACGGAGATAGTGACCCGGACGAGAAGGCCACAATCTCTGACAAGCTCAGAGATTCCAAGCGGCATGACATCGGGTTCTTCGATGGTGAGGAAGAGCATTACTCAGAAACTCAGTCGCGTCTGAGGCAGGTCGGCGGAGCATAGTCGTGGGTTCGGAGATCTCACAGGTTCTTTATCTTCCGGATTGCCCCTCCGGGGGCGACTCCCTTGGGGCAGACCCTTACGCAGTTCATGATCAGTTCGCACAGCGGAGCGCCAGTGGGAGCCTTTGCCGAGGTCAGAAAGCGATCTCTCTCGTTGATGCGCGAGTCTTGATAGAATCGATATGCCTTTGCGAGTGCCGCTGGACCCACATACTCTGTCTTGCTATTATTGACTGGACATGATCCGTAACAGAGAGCACACATGATGCAGTTCACATACCTGTCGATTCTCTCTCGTTCCTCTGGACTCTGAAGTCTGGGTTCTTCACTACCGGGTGGCTCCGCCCATAGCTTCATGGTTTCCAGTGCGTCATAGAAGGCAGTCATGTCAACAACCAAGTCTTTGAGAATTGGGAGATTGGGGAGTGGTTCAATCAGTATCTCATTGTCTGAATCCCATCCGGCGGGAATGTCAGTAATGGCCGCGAATGGCTCACGCATATCGACCTTGGAGTCCTTGACCGTGGCAACCTGAGTCCGGCAGGCAAGCCTTGGTACCTTGTCGATTAGCATGGCACAAGTACCACAGACAGCACCCCTACATGAGTACCTGAAGGACAAAGACTCATCCATATTGTCCTGGATTTGAAAGATAGCGTCAAGTACTGTCAACCCCCTACTGAGATCAACCTTGTAGAGATCATAGTGTGTGATTCTCGCGCCCTCTCTGCTTCTTGCTATTCTGAGCAACATCAGTAGGTCCTCTCCTTCACTTCAAACATGCCTAGGTTTACGTCAATGTATTCTGTCTTCAAATAGTCATCACCAAGAGTAACCAGGGAATGCTTCAAGAAGCTCTCATCATCTCTCTCAGGATAATCAGTCCTCCAGTGTGCGCCTCGACTCTCCCTTCTCATCAGGGCAGTCATCGTGATTACCTCGGCAAGATCTAGTGTGTTCTCCAGCTCAAGAGCCCGGATGAGTGAGTAGTTGAACCTAGTATCGCTACGTGCCAGCGCGATTTTTTCGGACCTCTCCTTTAGGAAGCGTATCGCCTTCAAAGCAGATTCCAGTGTTTCTTGGTCCCTGAACACACCCACCTCGTTGTCCATAATCTCTCCTAGTTGTGCTCGAATCTCAGCAGGTGACTCTCCTGACTCTCTGAGCAGAATTGCCTGGAGTCTCTCTCGCATCTCAAAGGCTGCTTGTTCCACACCACAAGAATTCACATCTGGGTCTCTCGATACATACTCTTTGACCTTCTGGCCTACCAACCTGCCGAACACGAGTGTTTCAAGAAGTGAGTTGCCTCCAAGTCTGTTTGCTCCATGAACACTCATGCAAGCT
This sequence comes from Candidatus Thorarchaeota archaeon, assembly GCA_020355105.1. Classification (GTDB taxonomy): domain Archaea; phylum Asgardarchaeota; class Thorarchaeia; order Thorarchaeales; family Thorarchaeaceae; genus SMTZ1-83. Next base: position 387,872 of record CP070658.1, read on the forward strand.
GTTTCCCCTACGGCATAAAGCCCTGAGAGAGATGTGATTCCGTCCTTGTCGCAGTGGATGCCGCCCATTGAATAGTGTTGGCCGGGACGAACTGGGATTGGCGAAACAATTGGATCAACACCAGCGAAGAACATCGATATGTCACGGATGCCCGGCAGTCTTTCCATTATCTTCTCTCGGCCCAGATGCGTCAAGTCTAGGTGAACGTAGGAGTCTTCGAAGCCTCTACCCTGGTTTATCTCAGTCTGGATTGCTCTAGCCACAATGTCTCTTGGTGCCAGTTCCATTTGCTTCGGAGCATACTCCACCATGAATCTTTCACCCTGAGTGTTGAGAAGGTAGCCTCCCTCGCCTCTTGCGCCCTCAGTGATTAGAATGCCAGACGGGTATAGAGTTGTAGGATGAAACTGCACAAACTCCATGTCCTTCAGCGGGACACCAGCCCTCAATGCAACAGCGGCGCCATCTCCCGTGTTGATTAGAGCGTTGGTAGAGTACCCATAGACACGTCCAAAGCCGCCGGTGGCCAAGACAACAGCCTTTGCTTTGATGCCGTGAATCTCTCCCGTAGCAATGTCAATGGCCGTTACACCACATGCTTTGCCCTCCGACTGGACCAGAGATGTTAGAAACCACTCATGATAGAAGGTCACACCCAGACGCGATGCCTGTTCGAATGTTGTATGGAGAAGATTGTGTCCGGTCCTGTCTGCAGCATAGCATGTCCTCGGAAACATCGCTCCTCCAAATGGCCGCTGAGCAATCTTGCCATCGTCCGTTCTAGAGAATGCGGTACCCCACTGTTCATTCTCAATAACCGCCCTTGGTGCCCCCCTAGCCATAACCTCTACAGCATCTTGATCCGCAAGATAGTCTGACCCCTTCACAGTGTCGAAGGCGTGTGCTTCCCAAGAGTCTTGTTCACCCAGAGATGCATTCATGCCGCCTTGCGCGGCCACTGAATGAGACCTCAGAGGATGGACCTTTGAGAGAATGGCAACATCTACGTCCTTCGCAACTTCGATTGCTATTCTTAGACCAGAGAGTCCAGCGCCAATTACCAGGATGTCGTGGCTATACAACTACTGTTCGCCCCCCATGCCAGTTTCTTGGATGTATATGAATCAAATGACAGTCATCACCTTGAACCTCATGCTAGACCATCTTTCTTGGATCCAGTAGCTCATCCAGATCTCCGTCGATTTCAATCCCCATCTCGATGACGGTTTCTCTTATGCTCTTCCCTGTTGTGTGTGCTCTTGAAGCGACTTCTCCGGCTTTGTCGTATCCTATGACCGGAGAAAGTCTAGTGACTATCATGAGGCTGCTCTCTAGCTGGCGCTTGATGGTTTCCTCATTAACCTTTATACCGTCC
>CP070658.1:389346-396508 GCA_020355105.1 Candidatus Thorarchaeota archaeon
CTTCCAGGTGAAGGATGCTGTAAGTCTGTGTATCGACGCACAACCACAGATAGGCATTCCAGTAAGATGGATTTCCGAAGAACAGCCACAGAAGTTCGTCAGGTACATCGAGCAGTTCGGCATGGGAACAATTCCGTTCAGGATGGAGCCAGGGCAGACACTTGATGTCGAATGGGCTGCAGGTCACGAGTTTCAACACAAAATCGTGGATACTGCAGAGCCAGAACCAGAATAGCCGTGCGGGAGGGTGAACAATCGAATAAGTGGGTGAATCATAATTGGCTGAGAATAGTGAACAAGAAACGGTCATAGTAGACTTAGAGGAGTCCGAGAAGGCATTTGTCAGCGGGCTCAGTAAGCTTGAGAGCGCCAAGGCCAGCGGCGTTCTGACCGTCAAGAACGTTTCAGAAAGATCTCGCATCTGGAACGTTCGAGTGCTCCTACCCAAAGGAACCAAAGGTACCAGCATCGACGAGGAATCCATCTCTGCAGGAGAGATCGACGCGGGCGCCACATGGGAAACTGAGTATGATATTGAAATCAAGAAACCAATCGTGACTCTCACTGAGACCTACGACACCTGTGGAAATGTGGATAGTGAGGAGCCACACTGGGCCTACGTCTTTGGCAAAGAGAATCCAGTGAGAATAGAAATCAATCTCAAGAATGAAACAAATGGCGAGATTGACAACATCGTTCTGAACAAGACAATTCCACCGGAGCTGGAGATGCTGAATATTGAGCGTACAAGTTCAGGCATCGCTGAGATTGACGAAGGTACAAGGACGGTAATCTGGAAAGACTTCGTAATCTTCCCCAAAGAGGAGGCAAACCTTCTCATCTCTGCCATAGGAACCGTCGAAGATGCAGAAACCAAGGGCGGTGGAGAGATTGTGTTGACTTATCGGGGCGAAGGACAGCAGAGGTCAACTCTCGACCCAGATATGACCGCTCTCTCTGAGTTCTTGACTGGAATAGAAACGGCTGAAACTGAGCCGAATCAATGGGAGTGCACTTTGGAGTGTTCGAACGAGAGCGACCTGATGGTTCGACTCGACAAGGCCGAGGTCTATCTCACTCCTGAAGACGGCACTGACAAGCAGAAGATGATTGATGAGGCACCCAGGTTCGAGATGGCGCCGGGTCAGGAGTGGAGTTCTACTTTCGAGATTGAGAGTAAGTCTCCACCTAAGTGTACGCAAGAAGTAGTCTATACGCCAATGAGAGTTGTGACAAAACGGGTTCTGGGAACAGTCGAGAAGATCCCTCAGGATATCCCGGTCGTTCAGATTGACTACAAGAAGGAATTCGACCCCCCCGACGTGAACAGTTTTGACAAGACACCCGTGGAGGTGACCGTTGAGGTCAAGAACACGGGAACTGCGAGATTCAACTCATTGACAATTGAGGATAGTCTTCCTGACGACGTGATGCCTCCAAAACCAGAGCATGCCAAGGTCTGGGTGAGAGGCAAGGAGTACGACGGAGAAATTGAGATTAAGGTGGATCCCGACGATCAGAACCCCGAAGTGCCTCACAAGATCACCTTCAAGATAATGAACTTGAAGGACTCTGTAGGCGAGGTAGAACCAGGCGACACCGTAAGTGTGAACTATGCCATAATGGCCTGGAAGAGCCGACCCGAGAAGGAGTATCCCTGCCCAATACGCTGCCTTGCGGAAATATATCCAGCAGGAATTCCTTCAGAAGTTGCCAGTGCAGCAGATGGACATAAGATTGGCATAATCTACAAGAAGAGGAGCATCTCCGCAAAGAAGGCAATCAACAAGGGTGCCGAGGCCGGCGAATACATCGTTGTGCTGGTGATCGAGAATAAGGGCGAGGTGACAGTTGAGAACGTCAAAGTGACTGACTGGATACCAACTGGTTTCGAATACGTTTCCGCAGACCCAGAGGAGGAATCACCCACTGCGAGTCCAACAGAGGACGGAACTAATCTGGTGTGGAACTGGACCAGAATGAACCCTGGCGACAAGAGAAGAATCAGCGTCACTGTTCAAGCTGGAGAAGACGCTGGAGAGTACGAACGTCGCGAACCCGAAACAACATCGGACTAGGATTCACCCTAACCTCCCTCTAGGCAGGGGGAATCTTCCCCTTGCCTAGTTGTTCCCCTCACTCTCATTGATTGTTGGCTGTCTGTGCTGATTCTGGCCAGTCATACTATCGTTTGATGGAGTGGACCAAGAGGGCGAAGTCCTCATGTTCCAAAGTGTGACTCCAGAGGTGTCTGCAATCACAGTCCAATGCATCGAAGACTCCGGTCTTCTGATTCAGAGAGAAGTTTCGTACTGCCATCGTGATGGACTCATCACATCGGCGACAATTGTGTACCCCGCGTTTCTTTCCGGCTGCGACGGGATCACAGACGATGTTGACGGACGAATCAACCTGTGCCCGTGCCTGACTCAGAACTTCTACAAGTGTCCAAAGCCAAGGTGGCCTGTACAGGCCTCTAGTCCAGAGTCTTTCAACTAGCGTGTGCTTCTGCACGTTCACGGGATTTACTGAAATGGTCGTTACTCCCATCTTCGCCGCATCTTCAATTGTGCGGACGGAGTCCAATAGTGCGTCACGCTCAGTAAGAAAAGGGGGCTTCAGAAGCACGTATGCCCTGATGCCAATCTTGTGTGCTTTGGCTGTCGTCACTGCCTCCGCAAAGTCTTCTGTTTCAAAACCCTTGTTTATGCAGAGAGTCCGGATGGCGTCGCTGCTGCTCTCAAGACCGACACCAATCTCCACATGACGACCGTCCAATAGGTCGTAGATAATTCCCATACTGTCTTCAGTGACATATTGAGGGCGAGACTCCAAGACGACCTCGCTTACTCGTTCATCTTCGCTGATTAGATCCAATATCTGATTGCGTGTGTCAGTTGGCACCTCATCCTCATCAAGAAAGCTACCACTCGTGTATACCTTGATGGAGAGGGGGCCTTTCTCTGATGACGCGCGCTCTATCGCGTGTCTGAATTGCTGCAGGATCTTGTCGCCAGGAACGGCTTCATGCGAACCGTCCAGTAGATAACTGCACATAGTGCAGCCTCCACTCTCGCCGCGCGCGTGGCTGCATCCAGAGGTTGCTAATACGACAGATAGTGCACTTCCAACGGTGTTGCCAATACGGCTCTTGGACACCCATGCAGCCGCAGGTCTTGATAGATTACGTCGTCGTATTCGAGTCAGAGAAGCACCTCTTGCTTTCATGTTGGCCTCTTGAATCACAGGCAACAATGAAGCAGGGATGTGAGACATCTATTCCCCACTCTCCCTCTTATGTCGCAGAGTTACCGCCCTCCCTTTTGCAAGCTCACACATCTCGCGGCCTGACATCTCACTCCTGCCCACTGCCGCAACTTTACCATCAGGATCGAGAATGATTACCTCATCCCCAGGGCGTATCCCAGTGTCGGCCTCGCTGACTCCAACTGCGAAGATGGAACCGCCCTTGATTTCATGGCCCTCAAACTTGATCCAGCTATGATTAAGCGGTGCCAGACGGCGTCCGCCATCCAATGTTAGGGACAGAGTGCCGGCCTCTGACACAAAGGCGCAGACCTGTTCTCCGTCCACCTTGCACGTGACCGTATGATAGAGCTTACCGCGCAGCTTTGCCTCGGCGGGGATTAGGATGGCACCACTCCCTTGCCCGAATTGGTAGTCTGATGTTGCACGAAGAGTATCCCGAAGCTCTGTCTGCTTCCTACCCTCTATGTTCAATATCTCTTTCATATCATGAAGTGTGTCCCCAAGCGCCGCAAGAGAGTCTTTGCTTGTGACTGGATGATCGGGGGTGGTGTAGATAATACTCTGGTCTATCTCCTTCTCAGCACTCTGGACAACGTCCAGATACCCGCCAGACACGTGTGCCACAACAATTGCAGAATCCTCGAACTTCCGAAGATGCGCCACGAGCGCCTTAGCTGCGATGTCTGTTTCTTCGGCATCCCAATCACCAGTGACAGGGATGTCATATTGAGCTGCGGGATGAATCCTCTCCAGCTCTCTAGGCACTAGACCCAGGGGGGATGTCAGGATTGTTTCGGCGACTGAGAAGCGTAGCCCTCCAAGTGAGGCGTCTAGCGCTTCTGAGAACTGCTTATGCGATTTGGAGTCAGAGTATGGCTTTCTAGCAGAACACGGCAGGAGCAGTACAATTCTCTTGTGCTCTGGCGGTGTGTAGCGTGCAGTGACCCGCTCTCTGAATCGTCTGACCGCAGGAGAGTTGTATGATTCGGGGCCAATAAGCGGAATGAACTTGGAGCCGATTGTAGGAGTGAACTCTTCCAGATGAGCGTAGAGTTCGCCGTCAATTCTCCGGAGTAGACCACCCATTGGTGGACTAGCATGGGTCATCGACTCAACGAGCCATCGCAATCTTCCAGCATTCATGGCCTGAATGCTCTCTGAGAGCAACATCTCGTAGACTGTAAGATTGTGCTTGCTGAGTATCCCCGTAAGCTGATCATCAGATTCTGTCTTTAAACCAGATAGCGAGGCACAAGCGGGGCATGAGCAAAAACGCAGTTGCTTGGATTCTCCTACACTCTCGGAATCCATCCGCCAGAGCCTTGTCCCACTTGCTGCAGCCTCAAATGCATGCCCCACATCCAGAACATCGAACCCCACGTAGTAGAGGATTGGGACCATCCAGGGAGATATTCTCCCAATTGCCAAGGTCAACCAGTTGCGAGGTGTACTACCTCTAAGAATAAGAGAATTGTAGTCTGACGGCCCAAGGCTGCCATCAAATCGAAAGGCTGCCGCCCTGACTCCGCTTTGACTGAGTTTCCTGAAATCCTCCTCAGAAGCTACCGAATCCAACGAAGATGGGATTCTAAGAATCATCTGAGAGGGCGTAATCTCCTCTCCAGTCCTCTCAAGTGCTTCAATTTGGTAGTCAAGCAATCGCCCTGCAGCCTCTGAGCCAAGGAAGTCGCCGGCAATCATGGAAGGGAGAAGTAACATGTCTATGGGCCGGGGAAGTTGAATGTCTTTCTCAATGGTGAAGGGCCAAGAGAAGATGACTGGAGAATAGGTGGGCGTTTCATCGCGTCCTTGAGTGGAATATCGTAGAGGAAGTCTGCTGGCATCCATTGGACCTATCAGCGCAGGAGTGTCGACAACAGACTCTCCCGCCTTGAAAGTTCCAACTCTCGCAGGGCCATCGTGGCCTCGATCAATCATGAATTCACTCAAGCAGAGTCACCCTCTCATCTACACCAGCGGTTCGTATCCAACATATCCTTTCGTATCTACTTCCGTTTCAACCTTCCTCAGGATTTGCCTGACACTGTCAAGCGCACCCAGCTTGAACAGAGGCCGATTGTTGTTCCCGCACTGGTATGAGTAGGTGCAGAGGGGACAACCATCGATTGTGTCACAGTCACACTTTGCAAGTATCGTTTCGGTTCTCCTGAAAGCTTCGTCAAGCTTGGTGAAGAGAAGTTTCGATGCACCATTCCCACCTGGACTACCATCATATACGAAGATGATGCCCGAGTCACCCATGGACACTCCGCCAATCTCTCTCGTACTCCCCCCAGTCAGCATATCACTTGACTCGATCACAACATGCTCCAAGGCATGGAATGCTCCACCATAGAGTTCTGCAGGACTCATCTGCGGATGTGGTGCGGTTGTCAGTCTACCATCAATATACTCGTTTATCGTCTTCGTGGGTTCAGGGGCAGTGAACGCGAATCCTCGAGTGGTGTATGTATAATCAAGCGGAGTTGACAAAGAGGATCTCCCCACCACTCTACCAGACCTTGTTTCTTTCTTCACGAAGCCGTAGACAGTCTGAGTCATTTCAAGCTTACAGTACACTGCATTCAAACCTAGGATCTTGCACGCGTCAGTCACTTCTACTATGTGGGGCATAGTAGAGTACAGGGGCCGAGTGTGGACGCTGCGGTCCAGAAACGGCACCACAGTAGCCCTGCCAAAGCCCGGTCGATAGCGGTAATCAACAGACAAGTAGTTGCGCCCTCCATGAAGATAGATTGCTCCTGGGTGCAACTCTTGAGCGGCCATCGGCATAGTCCTCTCACCGATGGTTCTCTCTCCTGACCGTATCTGGACTGTATCACCAATCCCACGAATACTATAGCCCCTCCATTTCTTGCGTGCCAAATCAGCATCAACGACACGAACATCACCACTCTCCAAGATTCTGAGTATCCCATCCTCTACGAGGGTATCCAGAATGCTGCGTTGCCTTGGAAACGTGGTGACTTTGAGGCTTCCACTCATTGCTGCTGCGATAAGCTGGTAGTAACCCACAACCTCGTTCTCAGGCTCCATGTACGCAGCATCAATATCAGAGAAGTACTTCTCAGGCTCATGACGGTAGAATGATGATATGGGGTCATTATCACGAAGCGCGAGAATGGCAACACTCTCTTGCCCCTTTCTTCCTGCGCGCCCAATTCGTTGAGTAAGACGTGTGATTGACACTATCATGCTCACAACGCTGTCCAAGTCACCAATATCGATACCCAGTTCAAGCGTTGGAGTTGAAACGAGAACTTGGAGTTCGTCTGATTTGAACTGCGACTCTACTTCGCTTCTGTACTTCTTCGAGAGCCCGGCACGATGTACCATCGACTTCACACCAGTGTCCCGAATCAGCATGTTGAGCACCTCGGCCTCAGAATGAGTGTTCCCGAAGACGAGAGTCTTGAATCGCCCTTCTCGAAGCCGCCTCACGAGGTCAACAATCATGCTGTACTTGCTTCGATCACCTGGATAAAACATCATGAAGTGGATTGGTCCTCTCTTCGCACTCTCTGACTCTACAAGGCGCACCTCGTTGTCAAACAGTTGATCAGCAAACTCCTTCGGGTTGGCGATAGTGGCGGAAGCACCAATCTTCTGAAACTCCCCGGCCTCCATCTCAAGTCGCTTCAGAATGTAGTAGACATTGGAACCCATCGACCCGGTATAGAGATGAATCTCATCCAAGACTACATATTTCACAGTACGGAAGAGCGGTACAAGACGAGACTGAGACCAGCCTAGATGGTAGTGGAGTACGTCTGGATTGGTCACCAGGATATCTGGAGGTTTCAGGTAGATTTTGTTTCTCTGACTCTGCGAAACATCTCCGTCAAAGATAGCCGCGCTCAGACCGGAAGCC
>CP070658.1:396608-408151 GCA_020355105.1 Candidatus Thorarchaeota archaeon
ATGCTTCCTGAGGAAAACCTCCTGCAGATGAGCTTTAAGTGCCAGTCGGCTATCCCATGAACCATGTACTACGGAGAACTCGTGTGTCTAAGGGCCCTCAGGGAGTCTGACATAGGTTCCATGCTGTTGCATTGGAACACCTGGGAGCTGAGACACACGATAGGTGCGCCACTTCCGAGGTCGAGAGCAGCCATGGAAGAGTGGTTCGTTCGGACCTCCAAGACAGACCCTTGGAAAGACGATGAAATAACTCTAGCAATTACCGAAAAGAGAAGTGGCGAGTTCCTTGGAGTCGCCACCCTTCGGGCAATTCGAAGCCCACATAATCGAGGGCGTATTGGAATCTCTATCTATGATTCTGAGAACCGCTCAAAGGGCTATGGAACAGATGCAACACGAGTCGTACTTTGGATTGCCTTTCACATTCTGGGTCTTCATAGCATATCATTAGACACCTTCCCGGACAATGAGAGAGCGGTACGCACGTACGAGAGTTGTGGATTCAAGAGAGTTGGGCTGCTCAGAAAAACAGAGTTCATGGCTGGACAGCATCACGACCTTCTTGTCATGGATATCCTCAGAGAGGAGTTCATGCAAGAGTACCCTCCTGGGGCATTTGTGGAACAATCTATAGACACTTCATAGTGAATGAATCGTATCTTCCAGGGGTATATTCCACCCTGATGCGGAGCAGGTCATCCTTGACAACTTGTCTTGGATTTGCGAGTGGAAGGAAGAGGTCCCTCCAGCCGTCGTCCATTCTGAGCACTATTTCTTCGTAGAGCTGCGCCTCAAACATCCCGACAATTCCATGAACGACTCCAATCTCAAGAATGACAAACTCAATCTCAGTATCAACATGGACACTATCCTGGATACGAGTGAGATCGAAGTCGACTAGACCCACAATCTCTGACAAGTCTTTGACGATGTCACTATCGATAGTCTGCGGTAGGGCTTCGAACTGAAGGTCTCCGACCCGGAATCTCTCTCCCATTGCATCACACTCTACGGGCACAACATAGACTGAAACTTGATGTGGAAGGAGGACCCCGTCAGGTGCCAGAATCTGCTGAACAGCATGTCGACTCGCAGGAATCTGCTGTTCAATCAGCATGATTGCAGACAACATCTCGCAGATAACCACATCCGCCTTCTCATCTGGAACGAAATCTGCGAAATGAAGGCTCTCGAATTCAACAATGTCGCTGAGCCGGTTTTCCTTGGCTGCTCTTCTTGCGTACTCTACTGATTCGGTGTTTACATCTAAGGCGGTAACACGTCTTGCTCCAGCCTTGGCCGCCATCAAGGCCAGAACTCCGGTACCTGACCCGATGTCCACGACATAGCTATCTCCTCTAACAGTTCTCCTAAGAGCTTCTTCGAACTTAGCTAGTCGGGAACGGTGACTCAGCAATCTTGCCGCTTGTAGAAGCGAGAAAGGTGTCGCATATTCCTTGTCTGCCATCATCTTTGCCATAACCAGAGGTTCTTATAATATGATACGCGGAGGTGCTGATGTTGCAGAATGGACATCATTATGTCAGTGCTAGGATAGATGAGACGGCGGAAACCCAAGTGATTGACGAGAGTATCCAGCGTGCAGTCGTTGCTCTTGAGGAAGGAAGACCAAACGACGCAATTGAGATACTCGAGTCCATCATCGACGAGGTGTACGATGAAGCAGAGGCCCTAGTATACTTGGGAATTGCCTACGTACAGGATGAGCAAGCGGAGAAAGCCGTTGAGGTTTTGGAAAGGGCTCAAGACCTTGTAGAAGAACACAGTGTCCTGTCCATGTTCTTGGGTCGCGCCTTGATGATTCTTGGCAGACTGGATTCGGCTGAAGAAGAGCTTAGACGGTCCATCCAACTTGACCCCACTCATGCTGAGCCCTGGGGCGACCTTGGCAAAGTGCTGTACCAGAAGCGAGAGTACGGCGAAATCATCCAGACACTTGAAGGTGCGATTGAAGAGTTCCCAAACAATCTCGACATCCGTGCGATGTACGCTCTTGGCCTCTACAAGCTGGGTGACTACACCCGCGCGGCTGAGCAGTGGGGGAGTCTTCATAGACTCGAACCACGACTCATGTCCGCTGTTTCGAACTACGCCTTTCTGATGTTGACTTTGGGTAGAACCTATGAGGCCGCTCCATTTGTAGGACATGCACACACGATGGCCCCTACAGACTATAGGTCACTGATTCTTCTCGGAGAGCTGAGGTTTCAGTCTGGTGAGCATGAAGGAGCAAGAGAGTGTTTCTGCCAGGTTCTGGAACAGGACAAAGACAGTGTGGAAGCACTGTCCCGCCTTGCGGTGCTCTTCCTCTACGTGCAGGATGAACGTGCATCAGAGGAGCATTTGCGGAGAGCTGAGTCCCTCGTCAGCAATGATCCAGAGATGTGGAGAGGGCTTTGCCACGCGTATTCAATGCTGGATCGTTCAGATGATTTCATTGACTGTCTCATCAAATGGGCGCAAGCTGACCCCACATCAGCTTCACCTTGGGTTGCCCTAGCGAAGCAGTATGACCGCGTTGGATTGCTGGAGCACTCCCGAAATGCATGGCGCGTGGCCTTTCAGCTTAGAAACTACGTCAAGATTCTGTGCGGCCGATGTGGTTATGAACAGCATCTTCCATATTCCAAGTCAGACGGGTTCGACATCTATGTTGATCGCATCTGCCCTGAGTGCGAAACGCTGATTCGGATGCCCTCTGGTCTTGCCGCGGTATGATATACAGCTAGGGATGGCAGGAATCATGAGCGATAGGAAATATCCAACCAGTCCCATTCTTGGAGTCGGAGCTATTGTAGTTGGGCCTGAAGGCGTTCTAATGGGAACCCGTGATAAGGATCCTGGCAAAGGTCTCCTGAGCATTCCCGGTGGAGCAGTGGAAGTTGGCGAAACCCAAGAGGAAGCGGCGGCTAGAGAAGTCCTTGAAGAAACTGGTGTGACGTGTCAGGTTCTTCAATTTGTGAGCACGGCGGACCTCATCTCACTTGATTCTCAGCGTAGAGTAGAATATCACTTCGTGCTCAACCACTACCTCTGTCGAGCCACTACCTCTGAAACGACTCCGGAAAGCCCAGACACAGAAGTCATGTGGGTTCATCCTAACATGATCGAAGAAATGGACCTGCCCCCTCGAATAAGGGACTTACTACTTGGCGTGAAAGAGGATATTCTCAGTCTGATGAAATAGTGGAATGGACATTGTGATTCTAGTCCACGTTTCACTGATTCCTAGGAAAAGTCTATAGAGTGTTTTGCAGTAGACGCAATGACGTGTGAGCGACATCATGGTCAGGAACTGGAGGAGTGGAGAGATGAAGGAGGCAATATTCCTGATATGCTTCTTCGGATTCTTCATAACCATGCTATCCTCAGTCCCTGGCAATGGACCCGTTATGGTAGCCAATAGTGTGCCAACATCCCCGATTCAGATATCGGACGACCTCAGCACAGTGGCTTCTCCTGAAGAAGAACCCAGAATAGCTGTTGTGAAACCTATCTTCACAGACACGGCCTACTCACACGCGTTCTATACATTCTACTGGAAACATGGAGAGAATCCAGCACCATTCATCACGACCGACCTAAACTATCTCAATGTGACTGTAGAGGATGACTGGGGATGGAGTACGGGACTACGTGAGTTCCTGAGCAGTTACAAAGCGAGCCTTGCTGGCATAGGACTAGAAAGCGATATCGTACTCATTGACGAAATCAATGTGGCCCTGGGAGCACTCTTCGACGAAGACAGGAGGAACTACGATGTAGTGATTCTTGGGTTCACAGAATACGTCACTGCGGAGGAATACGCGGCCTACAGACGATTCGTTGAAACTGGAGGTACTCTGATTATCATGGATGCGTGTAACTTCCTTGCCGAGGTGAAGTATTATCCTCCTTCTTCTCCTGGTGAATCTGGTTACCTCAGCCTAGTGAAGGGACACGGGTGGGAATTCAATGGAACTCATGCTTGGAAATCGGTCTATCATAGGTGGCCCGATGAGAATCGCAACTGGGTTGGCAGTAACTACTGGAGATACTGGTATGGGGACCACTATGACTACCTACGAGTTAACACGTCCCATCCCATCAGCAACTACATTAGAGATTCCTATGGAGAGAACATAACCAGTCGATATGGAGCCCATGAAGAGAATAAGCTTGAGAATCTTACCGACACGCAAGTCATAGGCTATTGGCATTTCATAGACCCGGGGGAGGCACCCAGTGAACCTATAGCCGCATACCAGCATTTCTATGGCAATGGAAGCGTCTTTCACACAGGGATAATGGCTAGCGACGTAGTCCAAAGAGAAGAGTTCATGCAGGCACTTCTCGTCTGCATGATAAGAATGGCTCTGACGGGTGAGGTCGGGAATTGGGGTTTCTGGGAAGACTCCACCTTCCAGTCTTCTTCGAAACTTTTCTTCGGGAATGGTACTGAGGCCCATGAAAACGACCTCCTCTCAGGATTAGTTGAATGTCATGTGACCCTGAATACCAGCTTGATAGCTCAGGATGGACATCCTTATTCTCTGACAGGAGTGGAAGCAACGATACGTCGGGAGGACTCCTTCATTTCAGACCGAGTCTATAGGGTGAATGGAACCAAAACAGATGATGCCGGTTTGACTTGGTGTATCAGTATCAATACTCTCATCATCCCCGATGCTGTTTACACAATCCAAGTCGGCTGCAGGTTCGTTTCTTGTTGGAATGCCACATTCTATATCGATTCAACAATAATGATTGCAACATATGAGATTCAGAACCTTTCTCCCGATTTGAGGTTGCGTATGACCTTGATTCTTGCACTTTTCACCAGTATTGCAGTTTTCGGAAGCGTTTTCGTCGTTTGGAATGGCCGCAGACCAGAAGTCAGCAGCTGAGGCCTTTGTCTTCAAGAGATTAGAGATGTCGCCTATTCGGTGTCCAAGAAGTATAAAAGCACAGATGCGTCACACCGTAGGCACGGATACCTATATCCAAATAGGAAGTGTTTACTACCATGTTTAGAACCATAATGGCCTTGGTGATTGCACTTGTCGTTGCAATCGTGATTGGCGCATTTCAGATACTTGGCCTCGATATCGCAACATTGCAGGCCGTTCTTTCTGGCGGGGATATCGTCGGGTTCGCACAGGCGCAAGGTGCGCTTTTGTTCAGCGAGTTGATCTTTCCTTACACTTGGGCTATCGGTGGAGCTTATGCACCACTAGTGGCTTTGGGTGTCGCAGGTTTCATCGCCGGACTTATCTCAAAAAGCGGAGTCAGGATGCTCTTTGTATCATTGATATGTCTCGGTCTCTTCTTCGTTGGGTACTGGGTACTCTCACTGGATCTATCAGCGACTGATGTGACCGCAATGGCCGCTTTGGCTCAGAGCATCGCGATTGACCTGGGAGTATCATTTGCACTGCTATTCGTACCAGGCATAATCGGTGCATCACTCACTGCAGAAGAGTACTAATCTGCTGAGACTACTGTGTCTTGGGGGTTCACTCCCCCATTTCACGCCTTTTTTCTTCACCCAATGACTGCGCGAGAAACACTGATACACGTTTCAGAAACTCATCCAGATAGTCAGTGTGAACGAAGGCTCCTGCTGCCATAGGGTGCCCTCCCGCTTCGACAACCTGTTCTTTGTGTTCTCCATTCATAGCCTCGCCAACTGACACGAAGGCATCTCTGAGATTGACTCCTCTTTCTACTAGGGCACCACGGGCCCGGCCTGATATCTTCACAAGCGGGCCCTCACTCGATGTATTCGTGCTCACTCCGATGATTGGCCTGTCGGTTGGGACGATTCTTGAACCCTGGGCCATGCCGATAACAACGCCAATGATTGTGTCTGGAGTTTCTGGATCCCTGACGACATACATGCCCTCTTCTTCCAGATATCCATCTGTTTCAAGCCTACGAAGCGCAGAGGCAAGGTTCGCGCGGTGTTCCCTAAGGAGGGTGCGCCCCTGTTGGAACGCGTCTTCGTTTCCCAGGCAAATCATGACTCCCACCTCAGGGCGCCTGTTCCGTCCACACGCATTCAAGAGAGTCGAGAATTCCTTTGCTGTCCTCATTTCAGTTCGTGGGGGGCGTCTAACCAAAGAAACCACATCACCGACAATGCCTTCGGCCACACGTGGATTATCGTACGTTTCAAGTATGTGACTAAAGAGTCCATGGATAACCTTCTGCTTCTCTTCGTTTTCCAAATCTGTCCACATCCGCCATTGGTCATCCTCATCCCGTAATGGAATCTCCAAGTCGTCGTAGAAGACAAAGCAACTCTCACTGTTACCCGTTAACCCTGGGAGATATGGCTCGGTAGCGTACTCTAGCAGGTATGGCAGCGGTCTTGTGTTTGTCCCAAAGAAAGTGAGGTCTCTGTCCACCTTGACTAGTCCAGCATCCTCCCCAATCTGCACTATGGCTCTGTTTACATTCCTGAATCCCTTCCCATAGTAGTCCTGTAGGTCTCCAGTGGCACCCACCACCGCGAGCTCTGAGAGGTCGGCATTGTCTGAGGAGATACTAAGTGCAAGCAGAAAGGCAACTCCGGCCCCGGAGATGTCATATCCTCCGTCCAAGCCATGCTGACACGGGTTGATCTCGATGATCTTGTTGCCTAGGTGTGATGAAGCGGGTCCTGTTCTTTCCTCCGAAGGAAGGTGATGGTCCAATACGACTATCCAATTCAGGTACTCCTCGGGCGCGACTGTTGATTCAACTAGCTCCATCTGCCCAGTACCTAGGTCACTAAGGATGAGCAGATCGGGTCTATTCTCTTCGACGAGATTGCGGACTTCTTGAATCGTTTCAGAGTTGAGTTGATGGATATTCTTCCAGACTACTTCCACGTTTGCTCTCTCGAGCATTGTCACTACGATGGACAACGCACTTATTCCATCCGCATCGATGTGCGATATGGCTAGTGCCTTCTCTGATTGGAGAATCACCTCTTTTGCCTGGATAATTCGATGGAGCATACTGGCGGGAACTACTTCTTCTAGGAGCATCTTGTTAGAAAGAATCTGGGCACAGCCAATATAAGTGGGCCTCTCAGGGACCACGAGCTAAGCCATCTATCTCACTCTGCTGCTCTGGCGAGCCTCGACAGGGCCAGGAAGACAACAAGAAAGACGCTCGCAACTGCCGCCAACGCTTTGGCTATTTTCTGCCAAGTTGTCTGCGGAACTTCAAGATCCCGCAGCTCATTTGTGACACGCTTCAGGTACACGCGAGTTTCAGTGAAGAGTGATTCGTGATCATCAATTCCTGCCGAGAACTCCGACCAACTCTTGTGGAAGGGAGCTTCAGGATTCGTCTGAAGCCACTCGTACCAAGCTTCCGCTATCTTCTCCCTGTGTGGTTTCGGAAAGTGTTCTATCGTGTCCCGAACACTATTCTCCCAATCATTCGGCAACATCAAAGTGCACCCCATTGACTCCCGGCAGAGGGCCTTATTCGAAGCTCTAAGGAACTGCTATTAAATATTAGGCATTTGTCGTCGCCTTATAAGGGCCGCCAACCGATTAGGCGCTTGCGCAATCCGAGAGAATTCCTGCCAGTCACCTAGACTTGGCGAGTTCCTTGGTCCACGACTGCATATCCTTTCGAAGTTTTTGAATGTCTCCAGGACTAATCGGATCTACTCTTCCATAGGTCTTCAGAATTCGCACCCATCTCTGCATCTTGACCACTAGTTGTGGAGCTCCGCCCCGCAATTCCAAAGTGTTGGCGGCCTCGTTTATCTTCACAGAAAGGTCGCTGGCAATGACTCCTTCCTTGACTTGTGAATCCAGAGTATCAATGACTGCCTGTAGGCTTGATATGGCGCCCTTCTGAGCAACGGCTGTCACGTCGGGAGCAGCCGCCACTGGAGCTATTGCAGAGACTTTCTCCACCTTGGCCATGAGTTCGTCCAGTTTTTGGCTATTAGCTGCAACTACTATCGAAATCTCGCTGTTCGAGTCTTGCAGCTCGGTGATTTTTGACAGGACATCAATCATTCTATTCAGCATCTGAGTCAGTCGTTCTATGGCTCCGTTGATCTCAGTCAGTTTGGCCCGAACGTAAGTGTCATCGTCGCTCATGCTTATCCCTTCTGCTGACCCCGGCAAACCGCCTTCAGATGGGTCTGATGAGGAGGTGCCGGGCTATTCTGATTAAGCTTTCTGGTCCATGTTCAGGGAAGAAACACAACACCGAGTAGGTGCATAACCTAATACTATTATACCCTGGTCGCTGTGCTCCTCGAATACCGGCACCTACTGAACTTGGAGGAATCATCCCGTGTACGTCATTAACTACAAAGACCGCGAAGAAACACCTGTGACGATGCCCGGAGCGGAGAAGACAACCGTGCGGTGGCTGGTCGGGCGAAAGACTGGTGCAACCACCTATGCTATGCGGTACTTCGAGATTCAACCTGGAGGCATTGTACCAGAGCATTCACATAAGGAAGAGCACGAAATCTTCGTCCTAAGAGGAGAAGCGAGACTGATTGGAGATTGTGATACCGATATCGCGAAGAAGGATGACGTTCTTTACATCCCTCCTGACTTCCTACACGGCTACGATAACACTGAAGGCATGGAGTCCTTTGCTTTCATCTGCGTGATTCCACTTTTGAACCAGGAGTAGTAGAGCGGCGCACTCTAGACAAGTACTTTTGTAGGAACTCCCAATGGCTGCACCGTGAACGAGATGGAGCTGAGCGAGAAGAGTCTGTGGGTGTTTGATGTTGACAACACTCTGGTGCTTGACGTAGAGCATCCCAAAGTCTTCCCAGATGCACTGAATCTTTGGAATCATCTTGAGTCTTTGGGAAAGACTAACGCCATACTCACAAACGTTGGAAGGCTCTCATCACGACAGATACATAATGTCCTGAGCAAGGCTGGATTCGAAACGACCATTGAGAGAACTTTCAGTGCTGGGGCTGCAGCTGCTGCGCATGTACATAACAGGGCTCCAGGTGCCAATTGCTTTGTGATTAGCGAGGGTGGAGCGACAGAAGATTTCGTACTACGTGGCCTCAACGTCACAAACAACCCACCAGTAGAGTTTGTTGCTGTGGCCGCTGACAGAGGTCTCACGTTCCAAGAGCTGAACTTCGCAACCAAGATGGTCAAAGAAGGTGCAGCCCTCATCTGCATAAGTGGGAGTTGGGACTATCGTGGAGTCTATCTGGGTGCAGAAGATGTCTACATTGGAGAGCGGTCCATAACTGCCGCAATTGAGCACGCCACGGGTGCTGAGGCGGTTGTAGTTGGAAAACCTCTACCTGAGATCTTCATCGAAACTGTCAAGGTGCTTGGTTTCGAGATTGAGGATTCAGTCATGATTGGCGACAATCCGGATTCAGATATTGCAGGGGGTAACGCAGCTGGGATGACTACTGTTCTAGTTGATCGCGGCCGCGACAATGTTACTGAGTTTGACTCAAAGGGATTGGACAGAGAACCGGATATCTCAGTATCCAGTCTAGATGAGATTATTTCATTGCTGTAGTCTTCTTCTTGGTCTTGGTTGTCTTTTTCTTGGTAGTCCTCTTTCGCTTCTTCTTCCTTGGCTTCGACCAATCGTGACCTCGCGGAACTATTCCCTGAGTTTCTTGATGGACCATTGATGCCACCAGCTCAAAGAGGTCAGTCACATTCGAACCTGTAAGTGCGCTAGTGACCATATGCGGAGCTTTCAATGATTTGGCGTACTGGGAAATGTCCTTCTCTGTTACTCTACGACGTTTTAGGTCTCCCTTGTTCGCCACTACCACCACAGGTACTCTCTCGCCGATGCTCTCCCACGCTTCATCAATCCAACGTGGCAAATGATTGAATGTACGCTTCCTGGTAATGTCAAACATCAGAACGACACCCGTGGCACCATCGTAGAAGTGCATTCTGAGCTCCTTGAAGATGTCTTGTCCAGCCATGTCCCAGATTACCATCTTTACAGTTGCCTCGCTGCTTCCTTTGCCTAGCTCAACAGTCCGACTGTAATGTTGCACTCCCACCGTCTGCTTGTAGTCGTGTTTGAACCATCCGTGGGCCCATCTGTTCACAGTGCTAGTCTTTCCCACATTGGCGTCTCCAATGATAATGATCTTGTAGACGTAGGAAGAACCGCTGATCTTGAATGCCCCCGGAGCAGTTTCTTGTTACTATATGGATTCGTTTCTCTCCATGCATATAACTGGATTTGGGGTTGCTGTTGTATCGACTTAGAACTCTAGGAATGGTTCTCCGAGGATAATCCGCTCAAGAATGCTATTCTTCGAAGCTCTCTTGACCAACTGCTCGAAACGCTTCTTCAGGCGTTGTTCATCCACATACTCGGGTTCCTTGATTCCCATGCTCTTGAGGACACCGAGAAGAACATGCTCGAAGTCGTAGAGAATATAGTCGACCTTCTTTTTCTTGACTTCCTTTTTGACCTTCTTGGCGAGACCGTGTTTCAATGCCGTTTTTGTTTCTTTGAGGTAGTAGGTCAGTGCCTTTTCGTAGTTCAGCTCTCCTTTCTTCAGAAGCTCTTTGAGGAAGGGCAATCCGAAGGCAGTCTTCGCTATTGCTTCAATCTTCGCAATGAATCCGTTCATCAGGTCGTCGTAGGAAACCATTCCCGCTTGGCCTCTCGTTGCAAAGACCTTGTCTGTTTCATTTGCCTTCTTGAACTTGGCCTTCTTGGCTGCAAGCTCGGCCTCTATCCGTTTCCGTTCTTCCTCCTCTTTCTTGAGCCTCTCAGCCTCTTTTCGTTTTCTCTCCTTCTCAGCCTCTCTTTCTGCTGCAAGCTTCTCCCTTTCCTTTCTTTGCGTTTCCTCTTCTGCGAGGCGTTCTTGTTCTAGCTTCTTCAGAATCTTCTCTTGCTCAGCCCGGAGTGCGCTCATATGCTTCTGAACGTCCTTCTCTGTTAACGTGATGTGTTTAGTAAGAAGCCATCTGACGCCAATGTTGTTCACTTTCGGCTTCAAATCTGCCGAAGAAAAGATGAAGGATGCTGTTTGTTGTCCCGGAAGGGCCTTGATGATTTCTTCAGAATTCTTCTCTCCGGCTATGGGCTCAAGGATTCTCTCAAGCACTTTCAAAGACTGTTCACTACTGATTCTACCTGAGGCGATGGAATTGAACTGTTCAAAGGCTTTGTAGTCAATGTCTTTGGGACTCTGAGTAGCTATGAGACACTCCACTCCGTATTTCCTTGCCTGTCTGAAGAGCAGAAGGAATGTTTCCTTTGGACCAGGCGCCCTCATTCCTGCGGGTATGAACGGTGCTGCCTCATCTTGGAATAGAATCATCCTAGGTTTGTCGGTGAATCCCTGCCTAAGCATCCAAGAATAGAGCTGGTTCAGGACTATTGAGATGAAGAAGTGCTTTTCTTCCTCGCTTCTCAATGTCTTGAGGAAGAGCACATTGATTGGTGTCTGGCCACCCACTGTCTTTGTGAGATGATCGAAGTCTATCTGTCCCTCTTCTTTGAACAACAATTGAGAAGAGCCTACAGTCAAGGTTCTAATTCGGGTCGCA
>CP070658.1:408251-411538 GCA_020355105.1 Candidatus Thorarchaeota archaeon
GATGTTATTGCATCAATGGGACTGCTCGGAGGGATAAGCAGGTAGAAAGGCTGTTCAATTCGATGTGGTGCATCCACTCCTACAGTTTCACCCTCGAGATAGTATAACATACTGACTGATGCTTCGAACTGTCCAGTGATTAGATTTACCTCGAATCCTCCAATGGAGGTTCTAAGTATGGAACCGAAGTCTATCAAGGCCTCGACTGGTAGGATAGGATCAGTGGGTGCCAAATAGGCTACAGTTTCATTCTGCGCCAAGAAGAGCTCGAATATCTTGATGCTCTGATAGAAGAAACTGATAGTGCCATTGAGATTGAAGATAGCATCGGACCCCACCACATCAATCTGTATGTAGATGCTTGTGTAGCCCTCGAGGCTTATCTCAACAGGTTCAGTCTGACTGGTCTGTGTGATGGGAGTTCCGTTGATTTCCACCAAGGCAGTAAGATGGGCGTCACCAAACCAATTCGGAGGTTGTGCTGCGGCCAAAGATGCGCTCGACAATAGAATCAGCGCTCCGAAGACGGCCACAGAAAAGACTATTGTTCTACGGCGATAGCGGGGCATCCTGAATTCCTCACCCTGAATACTATAGAGGCACACTAACAGGTCTAGAGAAGAAAAGCATTGTGCATACGGATTCTCCACATGACGCATCGACTAGGCTGATTGTCGGACGCCTCGAACCATCTCCGTGACTTTCGTGGCAATTGTCCTCAGACCTTCGCTCTTCATCAAAAGCCCCTTCGCCCCCACAGAAACCGCCCGACCAATCAAGTCCCGGTCGACGTGCGCGGTAAGAATGTGAACGTTCTCGACTCCCAACTCAGTCAGCTTCTTAGTGCATTCAATTCCGTCCATCACAGGCATCTTCAGATCCATTAGTGTGATATGCGGAAGTCTGTCCTCCTCGGCCAGCTCAGTCGCCTTCTCTATCGCCTCCATTCCATTCTGAGCTGACACCACCTCGAGTTCGTCGATGAATCTCTCGAGGAACTGACTGAGCACATCAATTACGGGCTGCTCGTCATCCACAATGAAGACAATGGTCGTCATGATGCTAAGCCCCTGAAAGGCGTACTACTTTCTCTGATTCTTTACTCAAGGCCTGCCTAATTGTGGATAGGTATAACCGACTTATGAATAGTACTAGGCGAACCTCGCAAATCGGTAGGTCTTCTTTAGTATCCAAGGCGTACGAATCTCTGGATGAGATGACTTGAGTGAAGCAAATGACAGCGGGACACGACGGAATAGTTCTGCGTACGTGACCGACATAGCAGAAATCACTCCAGTATGCAGACACATAGCGGTGAGGTTCAGAGTCCTATCCATGGAAGAGCCAAGAACAGTTACCTCACGAAAGTGGGGTACAAAGCACCTTCTTACAGAGGCAGTGGTTGGAGATCCAACAGGGACAATCACGTTAACGCTTTGGAACCTTGACAAGGAATACGTCGAAGTTGGTGGGTCGTACCTCCTGCGAGGAGGCAGGGTGACTGTGTACGATGAGTGCATGCAATTGGCCATAGGCCGCCAAGGAGAGATTGTAGAGGCAGAGCATCCCGTTGAGTTTGTCGACGAATCTGTGGACATGAGCATGCCTTTCATGAGACTTGCACCACGACGTAAGAAACCCAGAACCAAGAGGGGTAGGTCTTTTCGTGGGGATCCGGGCCGAGAGGGCAAAGGATACTGCACATGGAAGTCCTTTTGAGCCGGTTCACATGATGTGGTCAGGACTGAACATCATCCAGAAGTGTCCCTATGAGAATCAACCATCACGGTGCAGAAATGCCCTATCCCATGGCGGCTCTGAAAGGTAAGCTCCGACTCAGCGGACTCTCTGTCCTTGACGCAGATAAGACCATCATGGAGCTAGAACGGCACTTCTCCAGCTCTGGTGAGATTCCAACTCACGAGGTCCTGGTGGAAACTTGTAGACAACTGATTGAGTCATCGGGTACGACCATCATACAGAACTTCGATACACTCGTACGGTACGACACGTTGAGAAGAAGCACGTACATTCAGCCAATTGTTGTAGTGTTGGAAGGAGCCTCTGCCACAGGCAAATCAATGCTAGCACTGGACTTGATTGCGAATCTTGCCGCCACGCGCATCATCAGCACAGATACCGTTAGGCAGATTCTGAGAGGATTGCACACGCCAGACCAACACCCAGAGCTGTACTGTCACACCTACCAAGCTCATGTACATAGACAGTCAGGTTCGAAAGACCTACCCCCCATGGTCAGAGGCTTCCTCGCACAATGCGAGCTCATCAGACCAACCGTCATCAAATCCGTGCGCAGAGTGCTCGAAGAAGGAGCAGACGCAATCGTAGAGGGGGTGCACATGGTTCCGGGTGACTTCCAAGACCTTGGGACCGGCGTTCTAGAGGTGCTTGTCAACCCACAACATGATGTTCACAAGACGATGTTCCTTGCGAAGTATAGTGCAAGTGGATTGAAGACAGTTTCAGACGATATCGAAGACAGGCAGAGAGAATTCGAGGCAACTCGGCTTATTCAGGAGTTCATGTTGAAACGTGCAACTGATACTGCTGTGGACGCAATCACGCTTGTCGACTATGAGGAGGCAGCCAAGCGACTGAGGGTATTGGTAATGAACCATATCCATCGCATGGTTGAAACCACAGAGGATAAGTGAAGGGCATAGTATCGATAGCCTACTGATAATTGGCAGATGATGCAATCCAATGGAGGAACCGTACTGGTGGATTGGAAAATCGAATCCCTTGACAGACTCTTTGCCCCTGAGAGCATTGCAGTAGTGGGAGCATCCGAGAAGCCGGACAAGCTCGGATCTCTGAGTCTTCTTGCACTGCACGACTACAAATGCAGGAAGTATCCGGTGAACCCGCATCATGCGAAGATTAGTGGGTTGGATTGTTTTCCGAGTGTCGTCGACATTGGAGAAGAGATCGACTTGGCCATTATCGCCCTTGGTCCGAAACAGATCCTCTCAGCACTCTCGGACTGTGCAAACGCAGGCGTCAGGGCAGCTATCATATTCTCAGCTGGGTTCAAGGAGCTCGGGCCACTGGGGGAAGAGCATCAGAAGGCTGTGAAGTCTGTTGCAGACGACGCACATATAGCGGTCATTGGGCCGAACTGTCTGGGGGCCGGAAACGTCAGGAGGAATCTCAATGCAACCTTCTTCCCACATCCGGTAATAGTGTCGGGCGGGTCAGTTTCGTTTGTAAGTCAAAGTGGAGGAGTCACGGGTCTGATGCTCTACTCGGCGGCGGACGCGGACCTA
>CP070658.1:411638-418136 GCA_020355105.1 Candidatus Thorarchaeota archaeon
AAACCGGCGCGTCTGTCATCTCGCAGACCTATAGTTTATCATTTACTTGATGTAGAATGGACTAGGTTCTAGGAGACGGTTCACATGGGGTCAAAAGAGAGGATAGATGGCTACGACGAGAAGATAATCAGGACTCTCTCAGAGAATGCAAGGAGCCCTCTTCGAGATATTGGCAGACAGGTGAAACTCAGTGCGAGCTCTGTGCGCAATAGAATGGAGCGACTACTAGATCGGGGGATCATCGAACGGTACACCGTTGACGTCAACTGGCGTAAGATGGGTTATGATATTCAGGTCTTGCTTCAAATCTCGTCATGGGCAGGGGCATCTAGAGAGATCTATGACAAACTCCTAGACTATGAGGCCAAGGATGAACGTGCATTCCACGTGACACAGGTCTACCGGACTTCTGGTCCTGCCAATGTCATCTGCATTGTACGAGCCAAAAGCATGGAAGATCTCGCCAGCTTCATCACTGGAGAGCTTGAAACTCTCAGAGGCATAGAGCGGGTTGATAGTATGTTCCTAATGCCTGTACCGGATCATTGAGGGTTAGCAAGGACCTGCGTTGTTGGAAGTTAATGGTGCGGAGGGCGAGATTCGAACTCGCGAACCCCTACGAGACAGGGACCTGAGCCCTGCGCCTTTGACCTGGCTTGGCAACCTCCGCAGTCTTCGAGAAGGTAACTAGATTAGGCCGAGCCAAGGTTCTTCTTTTTATTCTTTCGGGACGCAGAGGAAGAAGCTCCTCTTCCCAGCAATCATTCCTCAATCAGCTCGCGAAGCCAATTGGGAACTCTGAAGTCTTGGACAATCTTGAAGCGGCCATCACCCCAATCAGGATAGGGTTTGATATCAAGAACTGGTGTGTCGTCAATTGCATCGAGGCCTCGAACCCAGAGTGTGTTCTTGTCGCGTTTCACCACCTCTACGACTGTCTGTCCAATTGGATTAGGGTGGATTGGTGCCCTAGTAGCGAATATGCCCACAGGCTCGTCCGAGGGTCCGCCCGGATGGATGAGTGTCTTGTCCGAGTCATTCACTTGATGCATCCAGAATATGACGTGGATGTGTGAGAAATCCTCAATTCCAGTGAGTCCGTCGGTCATTTCCTCGCTGAATACAATCTTGGAAACGATGGTCGGATCACGTTCATTCTCGTTTGCCGATTCTCTTTTCACGACTGCCACTGGTCGAATCTCTATGATATCTGAAGACGACACTTGGGACACTCACCTGCTCACATGTATGTGGGATATTGAGCAAGATGAACACCAAGAATCAGCTTATGAATCATTCATTCGATGATTTCAGACTCAACCGTAGGCTCTCGCCTTTGCCATTCGCCTTCTGAGCCCTGCCCAGTCACCCATTCTATCAACCACAGACTGAGTCGACAGTGCTTCGCTCACTGCACCGTCGAATATCACTCTACCCTGATCCATGACGGCGACGGACTCCGCCCAGTTCTCAAGGAAGAACCGATTATGCGTTGTGTAGAGAATGCTGAGCCCTTCCTGTCTAAGTTCTTTGACAATGTCCACCATGCTGGAAACCATGTCGAAATCAAGACCTGCAAATGGCTCATCAAGAATCAGTATGGATGGCCTCATGGCGATGATACCAGCTAGTGCAACTCTCTTGGCTTGACCGTGACTCATCTCGTTTACAGGCCGGTCAATGAAGTCACTCATCTTCACGGTTTCAAGGGCCCAGTCCACTCTCTTTGCGACTTCTTCTTGGGACAGACCAAGATTAGTTGGACCAAAGGCGACGTCTTCCCATACAGTCGGAGCGAATAGCTGGTCGTCCGGATTCTGGAATAGGAATCCGATGTCCTGCCTAATCTCCCAGAGAATGTCACGAGTGACTCTCCTGTCATAGACAAATATCTCACCTGAACCAGGCTCAAGCAACCCGACAATGAGTTTGAAGAGGGTTGTTTTTCCCGAACCGTTTTGGCCTACAACTGCCTTCTGCTCACCTACGTGCAGTTGAAGACTGACATCTTCAATCCTAAACTCATCGTATCTGAAATTCACCCTACTGACATCTATTGCACATGTCATAACAGAATCGCCTCCATGATCGGGGGTAGTAGAAAGACAATCGCCATAACTAGCGAAAAGAGAAGCACAGGCAAGAGAGAGTCTGACCGACGAAACCCGACGCTTGATATCATCATCCCTTTGCCAAAGCCCCTTAGAGTCATAGACTCGTAGACCCTAGCACTGCGGTCAAATGCCCGGTCAATGGTTGTACCAACAAGGTAGCCTGTTGAACGTAGACGGGCCAATCCTTTGCCCCGATCGTACCCGCGCAACAACTGGGCCTCCTGCATTCGCGACCTCTCCTCGATGAAGAGAGGAACGTATCTGAACATCACTAGAAGAGAGCCAAGGATAGCTGTAGGAACTCGAAGCGTCTTCAAGGCGCCAATGAATTCACTAAGTGTCATGTGGGACAGTGTAGCTAGGAAAACAAGGAGAATTGCGAACATTCGCAGCCCAATTGCCAATCCTAACATCAGACCTTCCCAGTATGCATAAACCGGGCCCCACGGGAAATGAAGCGTTAGCATCACAGTACTCCCATATAGGAATGGCTCTAGAACTAGCCAAAAGAGGATGATTAACTCAAACTTGGTTGCCAGGGAGATGACTCTACGCCACCTAGTACCAGACATGGTTCCGGTACCAAGAATCATGGCAAGGAGGATGAGCAACATGAGCAAGCTTGTTTGAATTGTGACGATTACAGCGAGTACGATTGCAGCGATTATCATTCCCGCGGGCGAGAATGGTGCTGGAGACCGCTTGCCCTCTGCAAACGGCAGTAGAAACTTCCCTGTCTGAGGACTTGCATTATGAGATTCCTGAGAAGCTCTGCGAAACACGAGAATGCCCAGACCCAACACAGCCAGAATCCCTATTGATCCTGTGACAATGTCCACTACTGGGCCCTCTCCAATGGTCAGCCAAAGGCCAGGAAAGCCACCTTCCGCTTCCGGTACGCCCGCGAACACAAACAAGGCCCACTCAAAGCCGTCAGGGTTGCCTGAAGCGAGCCCAGTAAGGATAACGAGAGAAACCAATGCAATTGTGACTATGGCCGTGGCCACGAGAGGTCTGAGTGGTTTCTCATGTTCAGGATAGGATGGAGCATCTACATCCTCATCGGCTGAGGTTTGGGATTGACCATATGCGCTCTCACGCGAGTCATCCTCACGAATTAATGAAACAAGACTAGGGTTGGCCTTGACGAAGTATAGGAGAATGAGCGTTGTCAGCAAGGCTTCACCGATTCCGATGAGGACATGCACAGATGTAATGGCCACCAAGGCCGTCTGACCAAATCCGACTACAGTCAGAAGCTGTATCCCAAGTACAAACGCGGCACTCACCGTAACAATGAAAGACGCTACGCCAGCAGACAGGAGAACGGCCTTTTTCTTGCCCATAAGTCTGGAGGCCCCTCTGTAAAGAAGCAGGCCTAGTCCATAACCCAGAAAGACAGAGAAAACGCCCATGTTGAAGAAGTTGAGCCCAAGTGTGAGAATTCCACCGTCTCCGTACAAAGCCTGAACGAACAGAACAAGAGCCATGATCAGAGTCGCGACCCATGGACCTACCATTACTGCCAGAAGCGTTGATCCCACGAGGTGTCCGCTGGAGAATGGTGGAATTGGGAAGTTTACGAGTTGTGCTGCAAATATGACGGCGGCGAGTACCCCCATGTAAGGCACGAGTCTATCATCAAATCGCCTGTTCACGATTCTGATGGAAGCCGCAATGGCAAGTCCACTGGCAACGAATAGTATGATTTGAAGCCACAGTGGAACTATCCCGTCAGGAACGTGCAACCTTCTCTCTCCAGCACCAGCTGCACCCGAATACTCTTAAGTGTGTTACTTTTCAGCAATTCGTGTTACTTGTCGTTCAATTCGTGTTAACCGACATACCTGGGCCAACGGAGGCAGAAACTTGTCAGATAAGGTGAAACTGAAGCGTTTTGGGGTTTCGATCCCAAAAGATCTCCTGCAGCGATTCGATAGTGTTGTGGAGAGCAAGGGCTATGTGGGCAGATCCGAGGCAATAAGAGATTCCATGCGCGACTTCATCACTCAGTATGAGTGGGAAACGGAGCAAGAGGGAACTACTGCAGCCATAAACATCGTATACGAACATAAGCCTCGACTAATGGCTGACCTGATGAGGGCACAGCATGGCGCGGAGGCAGGCGTGGTTACGACCGTCCACATTCATCTTA
Source organism: Candidatus Thorarchaeota archaeon (assembly GCA_020355105.1). Lineage (GTDB taxonomy): Archaea > Asgardarchaeota > Thorarchaeia > Thorarchaeales > Thorarchaeaceae > SMTZ1-83. The sequence continues at coordinate 415,908 of CP070658.1, forward strand.
CTGACTCTCACTGTCTGGAGGTTCTGGTTGTAAGAGGCACACGGAAAGGGATTGAGAAGCTGGCCAGTAGACTGGGTGGTCTGTCTGGGATTGAGTATGTGAGGCTCTTCACCTTCTCCCTACCGGATGAGGATATACATGGCCATTCACACTAGTTGTTGTCGATTGGTCCTCCTTCAGAGGTCTCTTAGAAGGCCTAGAATTCCATCCAAGTTCGGACAGGCCTCACTGGATGTTCCCAGCACTTCGATGTGTCGTAGAGCCCCTGCCTTGTCAACAACGAAGACTACCTTCTTCCCGTATCCTTCCTCCGGAACAAAGCAATCGTATTTCAACGTCACATCTCCTAGAGGATTGAAATCAGCTAGAATCGGATAGCCGAGCTCATCGGTTTGAGCAAGCCACTTCTTGTTAGCCTCAACTGAGGCCATGTTGATGGCTAAGACCTCAGTGTCCAAAGCCTTGAAATCGGACAGGTACTGCTGATAGAACCTGAAATGATCTTTGCAGCCTGAACTCAAATCACCAGGGTGCAACGCAATCACTACGTTCCTCTTTCCTCGGTAGTCTGACAGTCGCACCTCTCGGGCATTCTCATCAGGAAGCGAGAAGTCCGGGGCCAGTTCGCCAACATTTAGGCATACATTCTGTTCACGAAGTATCATCGTCTGTCACCTAATTACAGGAAGATTACGGCACGAACACTTATTATGTTAACTATTGTTAACCTTCTATACCCAAACAAACAATAACGCCACGAGAGTGCCGTAGACAGGATCGATGACATTCAGTGAGCATCTCAGTGAAGTTTCCGACGACGTACTGCTGTACACCGCGCCTCGTGCCCGAGTCGCCAGCTGGAGGAGGTCTGGGAACGTCGTATTTCTCTTGGGAGAGGAACGGGTAACCTTGGTAGATAGTGGGGGAAATGCGGCCAAACAGCAGATACTGCAACTCCTGGATCGTATTGTCAAAGAAAGCCCCCAGGCCGTTCGTTGTGTTCACACGCATGGGCACATAGACCACATCGCTGGAGACCCGACTCTTGTGGACAGATTCCAAGCAGAGGTTTGGGCGTCAAGAGAGGCGATACCATACGTTGAGGCCCAAGCACCCATTCTCATAGAGAGAGAACAATCGCATATGATTGTCAGTTTCAGAGAGCTGTTCAGTGCACCAGAATTCTTTGTCAAAGGGATTATGCGGTTGACGATGGGTAGGAGTCGTGCCATCGACTCAGTCCAAGAGATACAGGAAGGACCGATGGAAACAGGATTCCATCCACTGGATTTGCCAGGACATCATCCAGGGCATATTGGTTTCCTGAGAAGAGAAGATGGGGTTCTGATAGCGGGGGACTTGCTGGACCCCCGGCACAGGATGAAGCCAGGTCTTACAGCCCCTTCATCCGATTTCAATTCGATGAGGGAAACACTTGAAGCCGTTCTGAAGGTATCGCCTCGGTTTCTCATCATGGGTCACGGAAACCCACTCATCGGGGAAGAAGCGATTGGCAGGGCAATCGAGCAGTCATTGGAGATTCTTGACAGGGCGGAGCGAAGAGTGATTGACTGTCTGGAATCTGTGCCGATGTGCCTTGAAGAACTGTCCTCAGAGCTTCAGCGGCTAGGCTTGGGCCCCGGAGATGTCTTCAGGAGAATGTTCATTCATAGCGTCCTCAAACACCTGCTGGCTGAGAACCGCATCTCAAAGAAGGTGACAGAGAAGAGTAAGGCAGAGTTCTCTCTCAGATGAGAACTCGGCGGAATCCCAGAAGCGTCTAGTCATCGTCTTCCTGCGCTTCCTTGAGTGCAGCCCTCAGTATCTTCCCATCTTCGGCGACTGGTAGCTCGTCACGAATCAGAACGATTCTTGGTTTCTTGTAAGACGCAATCTTGCCTGTGCACCACTCTATGATTTCGTCTGGACTAATGGTGGCTCCAGAAACAGGCACCACAAACGCCTTCACAATTTGGCCCCAGACTCTGTCGTCTTCGCCTACGACGACTGCATTCTCCACCTGGGGGTGTTCTCTGATGATACCCTCCACCTCTACGGGAAAGACCTTCTCTCCACCAGAGAAGATTACTTCGCTTTTCCGCTCCACATAGTAGTAGCTGCCCTCCTCATCTACTCTGAACAGGTCGCCCGTTCGAAACCATGTACCATCGAATGAATTCTGGGTTCTGGCTTCATCACCGTGGTACCCCTTCATCAAGGACGGGCCTC
>CP070658.1:418236-425365 GCA_020355105.1 Candidatus Thorarchaeota archaeon
ATCCGTGTTCGGCACATAAGGGTTTCCTTGGAACCCCACGATTCTGATGAGGATGGGTGAAGTTCGACCTTTCGTAACCGGTCTTGCCGTTGGCCCCTATCAAAGTTCTATGAAAACCCTTAGAACTCGGCTCTACGTGAACCCGTCCACCAATAGCGGGTTGGGGGTAGAGTCAAGCTACTTACTCATTTCTCACCATTATAACCAGTATATAGGAGTCTGAGTGGCACTCCTGAAGCGTCATCCGAGCGCCTCACCATGAATCATGAAGATGTCTGATGACGCGTCCAAAGAATCAGAGTGACACCGCAGAGGAGAAACGCTACTCCTGCGAGTGGAAAGCCCCACCACTCTGCCAGTTGGACGTTCAGAGCCAACTGTATGTACATCAGAAGAACAGATCCAATACCGACTAGCACAAATCCTAAGAAGTTCAAGCTGGTGGCCTTGCTGTCCATCTGTTCATTTACGAAGAAGTCGCCTGACGCCACTATGATGAGGAAGATTCCGATTCCACCGGCAATGAAGTTCCAGACGTAGTAGTCAGTGGCCATCGTGGGGGCATACCCCGACAGAAGTACCAGTGCCAGTCCCATGAGCAGAAGTGCCTTGGAGTACTGCCTCCCTATCCTCACCGCAACCAGTTCCTGAACCTGCTGAACAACAAGAGAATGCATGTGTTTTTGAACACTTCTGACACACTATTCCGTGGAGAGGTCTTTCGCTGCAAGAACACCTTCAGATTCTGCGACGCTGGCTGTTGCCAATGGCACTGCTGGTTCTCTTCGCTGTGATACCATACTATGCTTCAATATACGTGACCTCTGGAAATGGCTACGTATGGATTCATTCTCTGCTATGGGACTACGGACTTCAGTCCGAAGGATTTGCAGTCAATCTTGGTCCATTGTTCATTTTGGGAATCGCCCTTGTCAGTGCTCCAGGCCTGGTCTTTACTTGGAGACGGCAAGTGCTCCCCAATAGTAGCCCCCTCTGGGAATCCGGGCTAGTGGCCATGTGTTTCACTGTTCTTGCATCCTTGCCCTTTATGTTCGTCGTGTCCCCTACACCACCAGGTTTCCTGTTTGGTGGCTTCTGGTTGGGTATGGGTCTCTTTGCAGTGTTGGTTGTCCTTGGTCTGATACTAGTTCCATTGGCGAAATGGGAACTCGGAAGAATTTGGATGAATAGACTGAAGGGGCATCAGATTGCTGATCTTGGCAGTCTAGGAAACTCACTCTTTGCGAGTGGAGGTGCTCTTCTTCTCGTGCTGGCAATAGCTGCACCTAATAGTGTGATGTTTGAAGGCAGGTTAAGTCAATTCACACTTGGCAGCGTCCTGGGGAGTCTCCAGTTCGGCTTCTCGCCAGGTTTAGATTTCAGTGCCTACGGTATGATGAACCCTGCCTTGGTCATTCCCTTGTCATTCTTGTCAAATGGCCTAGACTTCGCCTATGTATGTGGGGTCTGGAACTACGGCATTCACCGCACTCATCACAAGGCCACGGTTGCGGTTGGTGTGGCCGGAGTCTTCTTTCACATGTTCGCTTTTCCATACATGATCTCGACCGCTCACGTAGCTCGAGTGGTGGCTGCAATTCCAGTCCTGTTCGTGGTGGGGCAGATGCTCTTGGCGTATTGCGATAGGGAGTATTCCAGAGTGGCGCCAGCAGACGAGCTGTAACTGCCATCAAATGGTCTGCTGGACCCTCAACGGACATGCCTTGACTCTTCGGAGTTGCAGCTGCGCAACAGCATGCGTAGGAACAAAAGGATACATGGGTCTTTGAACACTTCTGAGTCCCTGTTCCGTGGGGAGGTCTGTCGCCGCAGAAACGATACAAGATTACGGCGTTCGTTGTAGCGGCATCCGCAGTTGTCATGCCATTCGTGGAGGTGTGGCCTAATGACTGGTCTGTGTTGGTGACAGACCATGTATGATTCTTGCCCACGGTCTTGGGGCAGACCTCACACTCAACCTGCCGTCTCTGTTGACGACTCCCACCAGTGGCCTTGCGTATCGTTATCTGTCCATGTTGTGGACTCCGTTGGTGGTGGCCATATCCTCATGATGACTAGTCCTAGGATGAGCAAGGCTGGTATTGGGAGTAGTATTGGGTAGTAGCTTCGGAGTATTGGGGATGCTAATTGGAAGAGAATTACCGGTACATAGAAGAAGACAGGTCCTTGCAGCTCCAACGCAATCCCTATAATGATAGCTCGTTTCTTGGTTGTCTTACCTTGGTAGGCCCTCACTACCATGTATCCGAACACAAGCCGCAACAAAGCCCCTGGAATTGCCACCATCAGCAAGAATGGGTTACTCATCCAGGATACCGAGTACGGGTCAATGAACGCCATCCATGTAGCGGCCATGACCTGAAGGTCCCACATGTAGTATACAACAGTATGAGGTGCCAGCAGTGCTACAAGAGCAAAAAGAATACCTACCGCCCATAGGTTCCTTTCCAGCGCTTGAGCCCCTTCCTGCTTGAGTCCTACTGTCATGAATAGTCACTCATCGGTTCACCTAGGCTACTTGCCTTGAAGTTCCGCAATGTGTGTAATAACAAAAGAATACGTGAGTTTTTGAGTACTCCGGAGATACTCTTCCGCGGGGAGGTCTGTCGCTGCAGAAACGATATCCGTTCGCGGCGCTAGCCGTGCTGGTGTCCACAGCTGTCACTCCAATTACAGAAGTGCACTGGACGACAATATACTTCTGGCCTCACTATGAGCTATACTTCACCTGGGGTACGTATGATCTACTCGCCCACTATTTCGAAACCTACTGGTCCGGAGCGACGAACCATTACCTGACACTTGGCCTTCCATATCTGGTGGTCCTATGGATACTGTTTGGGGCCATCTTGTCCGCCATCATCCTCTATTCGTCCGGAACCAGCTATCTTCCCGTCGTTGCATGGGTGATTGTTGCGCCGGTTTTCTTGCTTCAGATTGCACTTCCTCTCAATGTCTTTCACTCTCTATCGGGCTCGATTTCATGGTAGTATCACGCCTTGACAACCTATGTTCTCCCTCTGCCTATCCCGTCTTTCCTCACGATTGTGGCTCTCGTGGCGCTCCGTCTGATGCGAAGACTGACAGTCAGTTCATAGTTGGGCTGAATTCGCTAGCATCTGTTGAAGTTCTATGAAATCGCTTAAAACTCCGCTCTGTCTGAACCCGTCCACCAATAGCGGGTTGGGGAAGCCAGGTACCTTTTGGAGTCATTCCATTCGGTTGGTACCCTATCCCGCGGGGCTCATAAGAGCGGTAACGCTTCGAGCATCCGCACCGGGTCACCCCGAGATCAGTGGAACTACACAGTGAACAATTCACTCGAACCGAATGGCTGCTTGTTAAGATAGAACAGACTTTCAGCTTGTTAACGGGAATCTGCTTCTTTCTAATCTCATAGCTTGAAGATTGTTGGATAGTCTAGTTAATGGATCATCATCCAATATACACGGAGTATCAACTCCAATCTCCTTTGCTAAGCCATAGAGTACATCAATCCCGCCTTCCTCATAATCAAGCACATATTCATCTAAAACGCCCCAACCAACTGTGGCTGCACTCTCGTCCGTATGGTGGGGAAGACCAACATGGATGACACTCACACCTGATTTCTTCAAATCAACTAAGTAGGGTCTGATGTGAGAATCAAATCTTGCGGACCAACCAAGAATCAGGATTTGTTTGACACCTCTATTCTTCACATCAGCCACAAACTCTTCGCAAACTGAGAAGTTGATTCCCAGCTGCTTCTTTGGCCAAATGATTTTGGTAGGTTTCTCCGTCAAACGAGCCGAGCCATGCGGTTTGAATATTCGGCATTTAGGCTTCCCTACAGTTGTTTGTTCCACCTCTTTCTCCCCGCAATAGACAAGTGATTGATAACCAGTTCTGCATAGGGTCAGACAATACTGTACATGGCAATTGTAATTAAAGATGAGAAGGGATGATACAAGTCCCGCCCGAACTAGATCCGGAATCATACCGTTCCCGAATTTTGGTTGTACCTTTACACCCCCCCAGGAATAGAGTTCGACGAAGCCCTCTACTTGCTCTGGATCATTAGTCAATGCATCATAGATGTTCTCGTATTCTTTCCATCTTTCCATGAAGGGTCCCGTAGTAGAAGACAATCCCGCACCGAGAACGAGTGCAGTTTTGCTTTCGACAATCCTAGACACAAATCTCTTCAATTTGGCGTTTGGTCTGAACAGATTGAATTTCTCCTCTACAGCATCGGACCAATCACAGTACATGTCCCCATACTTTCTGATTATATCAGCTGGAAACATCGAAACTGCGCCCCTCGTTAGTATTCCAGGGTTCATTTTGACAATCCTTATAAACGCTCACACGGATAATAATTCGTAATTAATGAAAAGTACGAATATTTAATATAATTCGGTGAGGTGATTGAAATGACAATATTGGAATCTCCAGTAATAGAAGAATCCGAATTAGAAATCCCTAGATTAGATTCCACAATTAGGAAAGAATTCTCCTCTATAATTCGGTACATTGAGAGTGCACCTCTCATTACATTCAGAAACCTGTTAGCTGAAATAGGTAGATTCGTTCAACCAGTTCGTGTTGTATTAAGAGAACACAAGGAGATGCCAGAAACACCGAGAGTCTTAGCTACCACTATGAAGGATGCACTACCTATCTACAATATGGCACTAGAGTATTTCAAAAACCATTATGATGAATCCAGTAAAGTATGTCTTGCATTCAAAGATGTAGGACGACTCTTTGCCATCTATCGTTTGTGGAAACCTGGCATATTGAGAATACGTGAGATTGCTGAATTCATGGATCAAGAAATGAATGTGGCATCGAATGTTACTAAGAAACTAGTCAATCGATGGAAGATTCTTGCTCGTGAAACTCGAGGTATCTATGGAAGAGGAAGACTAGGCCACCTAGCGATGAATCTGTTTGCTATCATGACTGTGCTTTGGAGAAGGGCTAAGGATCGATTTTACGACGCACCTTTAGAACATGTTGCAGAACCTGTAGCAGAGGTCATCGATTTCCATGAATGTCTTACCGAAACGCTCGAACAACTCCCTGTTCTAACATCTATCGACAAACCAATCATTGTGACCAAATCTACAAACAGCTTGTTCTATCTAAACCCCGATGCATTATCCATAGAATTCGATATGGCGATGGATAACTTCTTCGACAACAAAACAGTGAGAATCAAACTAACTAATCCCAATATTGGCCAGATTCTACAGAAGATTGAACTCGTGAACCCAAGAGTTAAAGTTCGCAAGGCATATCGTGCAGCAATAGGTGGTCAAGGTCTGATTTTCACAAGAATATCAAGTGACTACCGTTTTGTATCTCTGCGTTTCCCTTTCGGATATCCATGATATTCCATCAAAATCTCAAACACAGAGTCTTGTCCGACGAATAACTTTAAAACTTCGCTCTGCTCAACCCCGTCCACCAATAGCGGGTTGGGGAAGCCAGGCCTATCCCGCGGGGCTCATAAGTGCGGAAACACTTGAGTTCCGTATTCGGGGTTACCCCGAGATCGAAGGTTCTTACGCGCTGACTCCCAGCACGTAGCCGAAAAATCCTTCACCCGCTACCATTTCTTTTACCAATCCTCTTCATAGAACTCAGGATTGATTCGATATCCATCTTCACCATTTTCGAGTGTGATAGGGAGAATCTCATTCTCCTCAGTTGCAATCGCGAAGGCCTCCTTGAGATAGTCAGGGTCGGACCTGAAGAGCTGCCCAATGATATCCTTCTTTGAGATTCCCTCGGGAGCTGCTCGTACAGCCTCCAGAATTCCATGAGCAAGGTCATGGGTGTCTGCTACGTACATGTAGAAAGCTTCCTTCCTAACAGCCGCCTCATGTATTTCTTCCATGGCTCTCTTGTACTCCTCGGTCTTCTCATCTTCGGGGATGATTCGATAACACTGGGTCGATTGTCCCTCTACTGTAGTGCCAATTCGGTCAACCTTATTCTCTATCCTCAGCCATCCGATTTCACCATCTTTGAACCCTTCTCTCCTAAGAGCTGTTTCAACATCCTTTACTGGCATCTCTCCAGGATATTTCGGGTGTTCCACCTGACGGAGAATCTTCAGAAGAGCCCGCTTGACGGGGGAGAGGCGACGAAGCGTTTCACCTTCCTCAGATGTCAGTAGTTTCAGGTGCCAGACCCTATGCAAATCGTCGAGTCCAGAATCGCTTGATGGGTAATCAACCACCAAGTCAACCAAGCAAGAATCCAGTAGAAGTGATATTGACTCCCTGATTATGTTTAGAGGGTATTCGTTCACTAGTTCCTCTTCGATGGTGCTTTTCGGCAAGCCTCCTGGACTACCATCTAGAATGTCCAAGATTCTCTTTTCAACCGCCTGAATGTTCTCTTTCATATTCCATATTCCTCCCAAACAGGATGTATGTTCAAACCATCATCCACTATCTGATTTCGAAGTCTATCCACATACTTCATTCTGGCTTCAACGAATTTAACCACCGCACTCATTTTCCTCGGATGATTTGGGGGAGCTATTAAGCTCCATCTGATGACATCTTCAACAGTCTTCGTGGCAGCAGTATACCCTATTGACAGCCTACCAGACGGCCTATAGTAGTACAGACCTTTACACGTCAGAGTCATTCTAATCCCCAAGGGATCCAAGATGTTGTCTATTTCGTCATTCAGAAGACCGTTCGGGTTCTCATTGATTAGCCGAAGCAGCTCTTTGGCAGTCATCGCCTTACCAACGTCCTCAGACTTTTCGAGTTGTTCTAGTTCACTTAGTTTCAGACGTACGACTTCGCCTTTCTTGTAGTTCAGAGTCGCTTTCTGGTCCTTTCCCCGGTCGCAAACGAACTCAATATGCTTCTGCGTCGCCAACGGCTCGATTCCGAATCTTTCCCGATATGCTTCGGTCCTATCACCTGGATGAAGCACATTATGTCGAGTAATAGAGAAATGTCCTCCACTGAAGCAACCATCTTCGCCAACCACCTCTCGCGGATACTCGACCTTGACTTCTAACGGGGCATTGATTACCGACTCATCCAGGCCTTTGTTGTGAATCGCTTTGCTTCCTACAGGAATTCCGAAATTCTCC
>CP070658.1:425465-429445 GCA_020355105.1 Candidatus Thorarchaeota archaeon
GCCCGCTCAAAGCTTCCTCTTTCCGAGCAGGAACTCCTCGACCCATCTCTCTGCCTTGTACATTGTTGTGGGCGTTGGCGGCATCTTGAAGCCGTATGCAGATATGGACTCCAGTGAACCCGAGAGCTCTCTCTTCAGAGCAAGTTTGGCTCCTCGAATCGCATCAATCAGAATTGGCCCTGCATTTGGACCGTCTGTTACTTCCATTCGAATGTCGACCTTGATGGGTGCACCGCCGAACTGTCGACCTAGAATGTAGAAATACGACTCACGGCTGTTGTCCATGAAAGGGACATAGTCAGAGGACCCTGCAACGAGCGGAGCGTCATATGGAAGGTCCTGACTTATCGCCCCACTCTTCACACCCCGCTTCCTCATCCGTCCACGATAATGCGAATCGAGTGATTCCGCACCACCCCCCACATCTAGCTGGTAGCTCTTGTCAACCTTCACACCGCGAGCTACAAGAAGTTGAAGGAGATTCCGATGTAGTACTGTTGAGCCAAGCTGGTCTTGGATGTCGTCGCCTACGAGAGGGAGTCCCTTCTCACTGTATTTCTTACTCCATTCTTGGTCAGAAGCAATAGGAATTGGAGCCCCGTTGATGAAGGCGCAGCCTGCCTCCAAGCAGGCATTGGCATAGAACTTGGTGGCCTCTTCAGCCGAACCAGGCAGTAGGTTGACTACAATCTCACAGGCAGAATCTTTGAGTGCCTTGACAACATCGACCTCGGTTGAGTCTGAAACCTTGACTAATGCTCTGAGTATATCATCTACACCGTCGTGGACGGGACCTTTGAGAACTTTGACTCCAGTCTTCGGAACATCAGCAAATCGCATGACATTATTCGGGTGAGCAAAGATTGCATCAGAAAGATCTGCTCCTACTTTTCCTTCGGCAACGTCGAATGCGGCCACGAATTGGATATCCCTGACATGGAATCCGGCGAAGTCGGAATGGTTCAGACCCACAAGGTCACCATTTGCCTTGGCGTCCTTGTAGTACTCTACACCCTGAACAAGGGCACTTGCACAGTTCCCGACACCGACGATTCCAACCTTGATTCCGTTCATTAGATACACCTCTGACACATTGGTCCACGGATTTCGGACTGGTAGATAATGCGTTTCTTTTAAAATTATGCGGTCGTAGAATATTCACATCGACCTTTGATATATCAACGCTCCCCGCAATGGAAGCTGGCGAGTGTGGGACTAAGATGTCGTAACATGCACTCGATTCGTCTGAAGAAAGTGTGCAACTCTCGTGACAAGATCGAGATTCCAGACCATCATGCCACCTTCCAATACGAAGGCCAAGAGTAGAATCCAGTAATTCCCCGAGAACAGGACTATCTCGGGCACATAAACCCCAATCCAATGGACCCCTCCCAGGATCACGATAGCAGCCATAACCACCACTATGAATCCACCATATAGGAGTCCAAAGAGGAGGAGAAGACCGATCAGAATGCCCCCAAATGAGAACAGAGCCAGGAGCTCATTGGTGAATCTCTTGAAGAGTAGTAATGTCATTGAAACTAGGGCTGCTATCAAAGCTGCAATTGCGGCTGTGTGCGGCATGACAGGGCCACCGGCTGTCAACTGAAGCGCCATCAAAGAAAGGGTTAGAATGGTCCACTGAGATATCTTGCCATATTGCCACTGCTTCGTGAACTTGGTATCCGTGCTCTCCATAGCTTGACACGACCGAGAAGATGGAAATAGATTGTCAGGACTGGTGCCCCATAGGGTCCCAAGATAAAGTAAACTGTTGGCGCATAGATATCCCTTTTCTGTACGAACCCACAACCACTCCAGCCAATCACCACCCAGTGTTGTGTTCGAAAGCATCATTTTGTGACTGATTTGCGAGCATAGAATAACATTCTGTGAGTTCTCTGCTCCGCAGACAGCATTTCATCAAGAAGAAATGCTTATGTTAGAAGGTTGCATATCTGTCTACTGGACGACTGGCTGGAAGCCCGTTGCTCCACTCGCATTGGCGATAGACAATGCCTGAGCGGGGTTAATCCGCCAATCCGAATGTCCAATTCTATGGAGATTCGGCTCTCACCCAGTGTTCAGAGAACGGCGTTTCAATCCCGTGCCAAGGAGCACCACTCACGTTCAAGAAGAGAGGGTGGACCTCAATGCCCCACGGGGCACCAAGTCTTTGGTTCCGGCCAGCGTCCCCACTTTCTCTTGCTGTTCATGTGCCCTCGGAGAACTCTGGGAGCGGCATCATTGCTACCAACCGTGGCCCCAAAAGACAGGAAGAGAATGGGGACAACGGGTATCAAGATTCTTTCTGTCTTCTTTCGTGGCAGTCCATTCCTAGGTTGTGATGGTGGTGAGGAGAGAGGGCGCTCACATGGTGGAGGCACTGAGTATCGATGCGGAATGTGCTGAGATTATCGCGAAGGACTGGTTAGGCTGCGAGCAGCCTTGCCAGCAGGTCATGATATCGAAGTATACTTCCTTGTCAGGAATCTTCTCAAATGGAGCCCACAGTTCGAATGGGTCGCATACGTCTGGATATTGGTTGCTATCCAGGAATATACCTTCAGTGTGGAAGGTGATGTACCAGTACTCGGTAGTACAGACTTCGCCCTTCACACGTGTCCAGTCGAGCCAAATTTGCCCGACAACTTCACCCTTCTGCCATACGTCGATGTAACCGCAAATCAGTTCGTAACCTCCAGTTATGAAGAGGTTGACGTACCATCCTCGCAGCTCTTCCTCAGTCAGACATAGTGGCAGAATATCTGGGTAGTAGTAGCTCATTACTTCAATCTTTCCGACTTCGGTATCGAACGGACCTAGTTCTCCTGTTTGCGATCCCAGCACAATATCGAAAGTCTTCGAAGTCGGCAACGATGCACTCACAAATTCATCTGTTGCACCTTGAGGGGGCCCGGTCACGGCAGGCTCAGAGCTAGTATACCCAGGCGACTCTAATGCATTCGTTACCGCAATCGTACCACCGACGGTCAAAGCTAAAACAAGACTCATGCAAATCATGCAAATGAGATACATATGGCGTGTCTTCTCCGTCGACGAGACGGCTGAACCACTTAGGGTTTCGCCCATCTGTCATCCTCTCTCTCCCAGAGTGTTCAACACTCTGCGAACACCACGAACATCAAAATGGCCCAGGCTGACCATTTCGCAGTTCAACAGCTGACATCAATGTGGTGCTGGTGGGATAAAAGTATTCCCGCACAAATGCTCCGATTATGGTTTGAAGGGACAGTTGTCTTTTTTTGGACAAGTTACGCGTCTTTTCGCCATTATTGCCATTTTTGGACAATATCGACGCCTTTTCGTTAGATTTGACCATATCTCCAGTCATCGGCCGAGAATCTTGATGACCAAGGAAACCGACGTCCGAACCGATTGCGCGTCATGTTGCCCATCTTACTTCTAGGAATTGGACGGCTTGCGCCTCATCGGGATTCTCTCCTTTTCTGGAACCTCGAAACTGCCTCCTTGAGGAGACCCCTCATTTCAGGGATTATTGTCTCGTTGGCGACTCCGCTGTATGTTCTATGCATCAGCGTCCCATTCACGTCGACACTGATATTTCTCATACCGCGTTCCTTGAAATACAGCTTCAGGGCAGATGCGATGGGTATCAGAACACCACCCGGCAGCTTGTTTGCCAATAGTTCCTCACAGCATCCGCAATCAATAGTGACAGTTGTGCTCTCCTGATCCACGAGAATCTGAACAGGGATACGCCTTCCAGAAAACCCGAATGACTTCTCCAGTCGTATGTCGAATCCTCCGAGTTGTTTCATGGATGGTCTCTTTCCCCAGGCTGTGCGGCAGTCGGTCTGGATGACCTCTTCATATAAGAGCATCTCAAGAGGCCAGCTGGTCGGTTAAGGCAAACGCCCTCCGTTGCGGCCCAAACTGATCTACTTGGATCTTCGTCGGTTCACTGACACTGATATGACAACGAGCAGCAAGATGCC
>CP070658.1:429545-432083 GCA_020355105.1 Candidatus Thorarchaeota archaeon
ATCTCTGCTCCTATGAGAATCCGGATCAGATTCCTCTTGACCATCATTCCGTAGGCTCCAAGTCCTATCAGCACAAACGCTAGAGCGAGGTACCACGATAGGGGTATCATTCCTCAGTCACCTCCTCTTCTGGAGCATCGGTTTCCATCAGCTCATCTGGCTCAGCTGGTGAGTCATCAGGCGAGGGCATTGCCTCGGGGCCAAATTCGCCCGTGACTGATCCTAGCAGCTCAGCCTTGTCCAGCTTCATCAATGCAATCGCACCCACAAGCGCTGTCAGAAGAATGAGTGCAATCATCTGGACGTATATACCGTGATCTCCCCATAGCCACTCAGCGAGCATCGCAAGGTCTTGTGATTCTCCTACTCGAGAAACAGGGAAGGACTCATTCCATGGAAACATCGCAGCTAGAAGGGCAGAAAAGAATATGATAGTGAATGAGAATATCATCCCCACTCGTTTGGCTCTAGGAGAAGCGAACTTTTCAAGCGTCGAATCCTGGGCCCGTGGCAAGAGCAAGACTCCAAAGATTATCAGGGCGCTTATGCCGCCTGTGTATACCGCAATCTGCATACCGGCAATGAATGGAGCTTCAAGTAAGAGGAAGAACCCAGCCACAAATGAAGCCATTATTCCGAAGAAGAATGCCGCATAGACAATCTCTCTGTGTTCAAGAGCAAGATATGCCAACACAATCACAATCCCTGCCAAGAGTAGGAACTCGAATTGCTCAAACAGAAGTTCAAACTCTTGCATCAGTGAGACCTCCCCGGCGTTTCCACCTTAGCGGCGGCTTCCTTCGCCTTGCGATAAGCAACCACCATTTCCGTGCCGTCGAGAGAAGTCTGCGGGATGTACTTGACCGCAAAGCCGATTCCTCCCATAAGAATCACAACGAAGATGAAGGTCTGCCAGGCAACAATCGGGTCAAGCCTCAGCGGAGATGCGGACAGGAGCCACAGGAATGCGCCCATGACATCAACAATCAGGAAGAGAATTGTGTATATGAGATAGCTATATGGAAACGTCATCCTGGCCGGGCCAATGGGTTCCTCTCCGCACTCATACGTAGATGTCTTCTCGGAGTTCTGCAAGATATGTGGTCGAAGCTCCCAGGATGCTAAGAGCATTACAAAGACAAGTACCACAGCAAGTATTGCCCAAACGATGACCGGGATGAAGTCGATGAAAAGCCTCAATCTTTAGGACCCTCCCTCGAAATGGGTTCTAGGCCGAAGACTTCCACTTTGTCTGGAAGAAGCAACACGGCGGAAAAGGCAGGAATTTGTGTCAAATGTCAATCTAGGTCTGTCGCGCATTGTCTCGCTGCACCGGCCTTGTCCAGAGATGGACCCTAGAGTCCAGTCTTCGGCTGGCGGAGTCCCTGGTTTTGCTCTCCGCCGCGGAGGTCGGCGTACAGATTAGCTGGATAAAAACCCATCGACCAAATTTGCTCAAAGAAGTTAAATAGACCCCATATTCCAGAAGGAACTCGGTTACACCACATATCCAAGGTGATTCAATGTCTTACAAGGAAGAGGGTACATTCTTCTACTACCTGGCACTGTTGATCGGGATGGCACTCATCGGTGCCTACCTCTGGATCATTCTAACGGTAGCCCCGATAAACCCGGCATACCAGTACTTCATCTTCATGAGCGGTCTGCTGCTTGTCGTATCGACGCTGGGCATTGCATATGCCAACACGCGAAGCGGACGTATTGGTCTGACGATGGCCTCGGGAATCTTCGCTGGCGTTCATGGATACTTGGACATCACTCAGTACACCGACCTAGCGGGCATTCTCCTGTTCGCTTGGCTGGCCTTCGGCCTACTGCTTGCTTATGCATCATTTAGCTGGCTGCGAGAGTGAGAGCCACTTCGGCGCTCCTCTCGAAATACAGAATAGTCTTTCATAGGCCAGCTGGCTGGCCTATTTCACTCTCTTCTCAGATTAGGTATGGCGATTGAATAGTTGATTGGGTCCTAGTTGAGAACCGGGGCTACTCTTCCTTGTCAGCCTTCTCTTCTTCTGCCGGCTCTGCAGGGGGCTCAGGAGTTTCAGGCACCTCAGACAGGGTTTCAGCTTCCTCCGCGGGCTCCGCTGCGGCTTCAGGCTCAGGTTCTGGTTCCGGTTCAGGACCATAGTGGAGAGCACTAACATCCATGATACCGGGAGTGACACTTTCTTCACGTGATGGGAATATCGAGATGCCACCTGAAATGAATATGGCTCCTCCCATCCCCCATGTTGCCAGATAGAGGTCTCCTCCAAGGTCGCTTATGAGAATGGTCACGTAGATGGTGTAGAGCACGCCCACGACAACGGACATGGCCAGCATGTTGACTTTGATGCGCCCCCTCTCGGGTCTCAGATAGCCAACGAGAAAGAAGACCATGATGATCGGGGCTCCTACTAGAGGTAGGAGATGAACAGCAGTGACAGGTTGCACGAGGGTTTCTAGCAGGAGACTGAAGGCGTATGAGCTGAAGATCACGATTCCAAACCAGAACATGCAGTATGACTCAGTGTCCTC
>CP070658.1:432183-437403 GCA_020355105.1 Candidatus Thorarchaeota archaeon
AATACTTGGCTCATGCTCTCGGGGATGGAGCTTCCGGTCTTCATGTTCACGATTCTTCTAGCCATCACATTCCTCGACATGCCAGGATGGCGATATGACATTCTAATGGGCATCGCCTGCGGACTTGTCTATCTCTCTAGGCCCGAGGGATTCATTGTCGTTGTGTTTTGCTACCCACTCCGACTTACGATGATTTGGCAGTCGGGAGCACTCGAAAGGAAGAGAATCCGATCTATTGTGGTCATGGTGCTGGCTTCGGTATTCGTAGTTTTGCCATGGGCCCTGCATTGCATGTCAATCAACGGAACTCCCGTGCCTGATACCTTCTTTGCGAAGGTGCATGGACCAACACAGTGGGATATTGACGTCTGGAACTTCTGGTGGAATGTGTGGCTGATAGACTTCCCCTTCATCATCGCTGGAATTGCCGGTGGAGCCTACCTGCTGGCAAAGGGGAAAACGGGCAGTGGAACCATGTGGGCCTTCGCGATCGGTCTAATCGCACTTTACAGGCTTAACATGCCTATGCAAGCCCTCATCAACAATGCGAGATATCTCGTTCCAGTCTTCAACATGCTCCAGATACTGACAGCCGCAGCAATCGGGGTCGTGGCCTAAGGACTTGCAGATAAGATAAAGAAGCCCGAGCACAAGCGCGAAATCAGGGTATTGGGGGTACTGCTAGTGCTCATCCTTGTTGTACCTTCAGCTGTCGGATATATCGAACAAGCTGACATCTATGGCAACTCAGTCAAGAACATCAATGAACAGCAAGTGGTCATTGGCAAATGGCTTGCAGAGAACACACCGGAGGATGCCACCATAGCTATGGTAGATGCCGGGGCAATCGCGTTCTTCAGTCACCGAACAACGATTGACCTTGCAGGACTAACCACACCCGATATGATTCACTTGAACATGACACCACGAGATAAGCTCGTGTACATTCGAGATAGGAACTGTAGCTACATAGTGACTTTCAATGTTTGGTTCTGGCCTTGGTCAAATGAGCTTCGACAGGGCTGGGAGGTTCTATTCACAGTGTACCTACCGGACAACATAATCTCTGGTGCTGATACAAAGTCGGTTTACTTCATAGACTGGGCGCTTACGGATCTTGCACCCTGAGATGATTCTGTTTTGGCCGTTTGTGAGAGTACCTAGTAACACACTGTGCGACTACTCCAATTCGAAGAGTGTGGGTTTCATTTCTGAAACATCGGTCTGTTGAGAAATGAGAGTCCGGAGCTTCAGTGCCACCTTTCGATTGCCAAGTGCAATGCCCCCGACGACAAGGTTATCCTTAATCACAGCCTTGTAGTAGGTGCCTTCTTTGCGATCAACCGAAACTATCTGTTCATAATCTGGCGACTCCACGTGCACTACTCCAATCGATGTTAAATCTATCCCGGCAACTTGAAGAGTGTTGGACGGAATGATCCCGTTGAATCTGGAGCTTCCGAATTCAATCATATTCTGAGCGGCAGTCTTGGCCGTAGAAAGCGCCCAGGGGATTATGCCGTACCAGTTGCCGTTCCATTCTGCACAATCCCCAGCGGCGAAGATACCTTCTGCTGATGTCTGCATGAAGTCATCCACCACGATGCCACGTTCGACGGATAGGTTGGAGCTTCTTGCCAATTCCACATTGGAACGCACACCGGTGGCCACGACGATTAGATCTCCCTCGACAATGTCACCTGCTGTAGATTTCACACCAGTCGCGAGTTCATCTCCAGTCATCCCGGTGCATGTGAACCCCAGCAGAGTTTCGACTTCCATCCTATCGAGATGTCGGATAAGAACCTCGCTGGCACCGCCATCCAGCTGGATAGGTAGGAGTCTATCTACGTTGGTCACGACGATTGGTTGACCCCCAGTCTGCTTGATGGCCACAGCGAGTTCAATACCAAGAATTCCCCCTCCAACTATGATTTCTCTCCCTGCCCCCTTGACAGCCCTGCAAATGTCGACAGCATCATCGATAGTCCTTAGAATATGCACGTTCTTCTTTTCCACTCCTTCGAAGGGTGGGACAAATGGATATGAGCCTACAGCAATGAGGAGAGAATCGTAGCCAGAGAATATACCAGAGGGAGTTGAGAGAGCCTTAATGCCTGGATCTACCTGGGTGACAGGCGTCGACAGATGGAGATTCGCGTTGAGATTCTCATACCATTCTGGGCCATATCGAATGATTTCTTCAAGTGTGCGGGAACCTCCGACGAAGTCCATGAGATTCGGTTTGGGATAATAGGGGTGTCGTTCATCTGAGAAGACGTCGATATCAACTTCTGAATCCAACTTCCTGATCTCTCGAATGGCTCCTGTACCAGCCACGCCATTTCCAATTATCCCAATCTTGGCCATAGTAATCGCTCTTATGGCCCTTTGATGAGAGCTATTTGAATCTGACCATGAATCTCAAATCCCATGGTTAATGAGCAGCTATTCTCAGGCATGTTAACCGCAACCTATCTAAGAGATGCTCCAGTCCATCCCAACCATGCAGCTCCAGGCACTCCTGTTTGACCTCCATCACACATTAACCGATTTGAAGGAGAGTCTACCTTCACTCTTCAGGAAGGTTTCAGGGGAGCATGGAGTGGATCTCTCTGGTTTCAGTGACAAAGAGATCAGTGACGCCTTCCTGAAGGCAGAACCATGGCTAGTAGAGCATCAGGTGAATGAGAATGTACCGCCGTCATGGGGCCAGCGTCCAGAGGATTGGGTAGAAGCAGACAGACTTGTCTTTGAAACACTTGGATTCAAGGACCTATCGGATCGCCTGCTAGTCCGCATAGAGGATAGATGGAAGCATTTTACGAGGGACACAGACTATGAGTTCTTTCCTGATGACTCAATAAAAGCTGTGCATGAGCTTCATCAGAGAGGTTACAGGCTGGGTATCTGTACGCGACGGCACGACAACCCACAAGGGCTCATATTTAGAAGCGGCCTCCAAGGAATCTTCGCAGTAGTTGAATGGTCTGGGGTTCCAGGATATGCAAAGCCTAGTTCTTACACACTTCTGAGAGCCTCTGAAAGCCTAGAAGTGAATCCGAGGCTATGCGCCTTCGTTGGCAACTATGTAGGAGCGGACATCAAAGCCGCACTGAGAGCAGAGATGTTGCCCGTCCTATTGACTTGGGCCACACCATGGGAGAGCAAGAAGGCTCCAGATGGAGTGATTGTGCTTGAATCGCCGCTTGACCTCTTGGACGTCTTTGAAGGACCGGAGAAACCTGTCAAAATGCCCTCCTAGTCTAGCATCTGTGCACTCTCGAGAACCTTCCCCTTCGCAATCACTGCAGGGATTCTCTTGACAATGGCTCCTGTTATCCATCGCTTAAACGAGAAAAGAAGTCGAACTGGAAGAATGGCGATTCCGAAGAACACGCGAACAATCTTGGTCCGGATGGTGGCCCTTTCGGGATAGCCGATGTAGGCGAGAGTATGATCGCAAAGTATATCCTCCAACACTGTGGCCAGAGCCTCTTTCGCGAGAGCAGACAGCTCCAAATTGCGGAATACGTCACTCTCGCTGAACTCTTTCTTCTCAAGGACACTTCTCCACTTGAGGAACTTGGCCTTCTCGAGAATGTCAGTCAGGCTGTAGAGGAGCTCACCTAGATATGGTTGGAGTTCTCGCTGCGCCTCGGTAGGAGTGGGCTCAGCGCGCATCCCGCTGTACAGTGTGCGAACAGCCCTTACCTGTTTCGCCGGGGGTTTGAACCAAAGAACATGCAGCAGGCCTTCAATTCGGCGCAGTGTTTCTTCGACACGCGTTTCTATGTGACTAGGAACTTGATCGAGTACGACCTCTCGTGCCTTGCTGAACGTTCCGCCACTGAGTTGAGTCCAAACACGCTCGAGCTCAACGACAGCGTTGGCATACCTGTAGAAGCGAAAGTCAAGTGACTCCTCAACGTCTTTCCAGTCCAAGACATCGATTTGCCTCACCGAAAATGACATGTCCCCTCCGGCAATCTCCCATAGGCGCCGTGCCAGCCATGGCAACATCGCCTCTTCTGCTGGGGTTTCAAGTCGAAGGGCATGGTCGCCCGGCTGAGCAACCAGTGAGCATGAATCAAGTGCGTTCTCGACGCTCTGTAGAGTAGAGAGGTCAACGGGGAACACATCAATAGCGCCGTGGCCGCTTGTGGACCAGCAGAGTATCTGTCCTGTATCCACATCACGCTCGATGATGATCCGTTCCTTATCTCCGAGGTGGTCGAACTTGTCCGTGAATCCCTTTGAGTACGCCATTACGGCGTAGACAACATAGCGCTCCTTGTTGGGGACAAGCCCGGGCATCCTGATAACCAATCCAACCGTATCGAGCGGTTCTCCAGCCGACAGCCATGCCCCTGCGGTTTGAGACCATTCCCATCTATCTCCAAGCTCATAGAACACATCTCTGAGCCCACGTAAGTCTTCGGCCTCTCTTGCTTTCTTCAGAGTCTTCTGTTCCCAAGCCTTGTATTCATCAAGCATCTTTTGCATACTCTGTCTTTCTAGCTCAAGCCACTGTTCCTCTATCTTCAGCTTGACCTTCATCGAGCATGCACTACTCTTGAGTAGATTTGGAACCCTTATGTATATCGCGGGAAAAGCTGAGCCACACAGGCGCGGGGATGAACCGTCATCGATTTGAGCCGAAGAGACCGAGTATAGTCTCTATTGCCTTGGCGATGGTCAAGGTCACTTTCTCCAATTCGGAAGGACTCTTGATCAGTGTGACTGGGTCCAAGATATTCGGACTTCCTTTTGTGTTCGAAAGGACAGTCTTATGCCACCCTGACGAAGATTCCTCTGATAAAGTCCATTCAAGACCGTTTACAAGTTCGACGTCACTCAGCGAATCAAGTGCACTGGGGTCGTTGCTCGAAGAAAGGAGCATCTCGATGCGTTCAATCTCAGTCGGTGAGAATCCAACTGAGTAGGTGATGACCGAATCGGTTTCTTCCAGAGAGCGGCCAAGCACATAGACACCAATATCCGTTAAGACTCGATTTTGGCTCTTCGACATCCACCTTACAAATGGCACGGAGAAGATGCCAGAGGCTGCTGCTTGAATTGCGGAGATCCTTGAACACGCAAGATGCTCCAGATGATCCAAGTCCTCGGAAAACGTGCCGGTAGTCCCGCTCTGATAGCCATCATAGTAGCAGATAACAGACAGACCTGCCAGGACAAGGGCCGGGCTCACACACAGGA
>CP070658.1:437503-449475 GCA_020355105.1 Candidatus Thorarchaeota archaeon
CGCTATTTTTTTTCTCAATATATCCCTCCCACCGCTATAAATATTGTACCTGGCCGAAAACCCCATTTCAAAGTTCTCGATCTTACCAGGATCATTAAAATCAGTCCCTGGAGATAGTCTTCTTTGGTCCATTTTTTTGAAAAGATATGTCGACGGGGAATCTGCTTTGGTATATTCCGAGTAAAAACGTAATGTCGGCCAAAAAGCGGCATTGGCCTCATCAATGGTCGCTTCTGACTCCCTGATGCGGGAAATTGCCAGAAGAATGTCAGGATTATTATCAATGGCAATCCTGATGGCATCGAGCACGGAAATCGGTTTTTTTAGATAGCTGAAATTCAGCTTAAATTTCGGCTTTACGGACGGCGTTGTCTCGAAACGTTCAAGACCGTATTCCGATACGACCCTTTCGTACGTATATTCCTTATTCGCCGCGCACCCCCAGCAAAGGAGAAGGGTTATGCATATAAGACTTATTCGAACCAGACGCTTATTCACCGTTCCTCCTAATAATAAGCAATTAGCGGTCAGCGATTAGCTCACAGCTTCTTTGAGATTTGTCATTTTTAATGTCACCTCAATTGAGTGAAAAAAACTTAGCCGGCAGTGTATTCACCACGAAGGAAACGAAGAGTACGAAGTAATTAGTCCGAAACCTTCTTGGGATAAAGTCTTCGTGACCCTTCGTGTTCTTCGTGGTTGTACTTTTGGCTGCTTTTGTAGTCCCCGGTCTCTCGGGGTTTTTGCCCAACTAATGTCATAAACTCAACAGCTTATCAGCTCATCAGCTCAATGGCGAGTTCCTCATCGCCGTACAGTTCCCCAATTGAGCGTTTGGCTATGTCTTCAGGCGAGGCTTCGGGGTTCTCAGCCAGAGCAGCGTAGACGTGGTAGTTCAGTTCCGCCGGTGGGTTGAGGGCACTTTCCTCTCCGTGCGTGCAGATTCCTTGAAAGCCAACTTGCTTTATCAATAGAAAAGAACGGAAGAAGCTGGTTATCTCAAGAGTTCCCCGAGGGCTGCAATTCCACCAGCCAGTGCCGAAGTGCAGGTGCGCCATATTGGTCCTGGTGGGCGGCCGGATATCCGGAGTCATGGTTTCTGTATACAGATCTGTCGCCATCTGAGTGTCATTGGCAGTCTTCGGAGGTCCTCTGCCTGTGCAATGTCCGTAAGTTGCAATTGAGCTCGCGTAGATCATCTTTGGGGTACTTCCCAACTTCTGTGCGGCCTCCAGTATGTTCGTTGTGCCGCCTATGTTCACGGCTCTAGTCAAATCGGGGTCGACATCTGATGTGGGAGGGATAATCGCCGCTAGATGAATGACACATTCGACATCCCTCATAGCGTTCAAGACCACTTCAGGATCTCGTATGTCACCCCAAATGGTTTCGAACTCACGGATTCGCAAGAGTTGCTTCATGACCTTCTCATTGCGGGACGTTCTCAATTCAATGCAACAAACGTCGTGATCTGTTTCCAGGAGTGATAACATGGCACTCTCGCCGACATTGCCGAAAGCCCCAGTAAGAAGAACTCTCATGTGCCGGGCTCAACAAGATACTCTTATAATACTTCGGTGTCGAAATATTCGCGAAGGAAATATCGGGTTTCGAAATACACATTAGCTCCAAATGCTACTGCAACGCTTGGCGGCGCCCAAACACCCGAGAAACACTAGGTTGGAGTCAGTAAATGAGTCGAAACCGTCAGGACCTCATGTATGACCTTGTCGACGCACTTCGCCTTCTTGGAAAGGTCAAATGGTTCCTGGGAAACACTAGGCTGAGTTTGGATGAATTCCTTGTTCTTGACCTCATAGCGGATTCAGATACCTGCACCATGAAAGACATCGTGGAGACTTTCTCGCTGCCTGCAAGTACGGCAACAGGCATCGTTGACCGTCTGGTCAATAAGAAATACGTCAAACGAGGTCAATCAGAGAGTGATAGAAGGGTGGTGACATTGCAGATTACTCCAAGAGGGAAGCAGACCTACAACAGGTTCAAATCTAGCGCTCTCACTCAGATGGAGGAATCACTCAGTCATCTGAGCAGAAGCGAAATAGAAACTCTCTTAGATTTGGTCAGGAAGCTAACCGCAAGAATGACGATATAGGGAAGATTGCCGCCTCAACCCACTTGTCGTGAAGAAAGCCAACGTAGGCTGGGCTCCGTGAATGATTCGAAGTGTGGAAGGATCTCTTCTGGATGCTAGTCAGGCTTTCTTTGAACGAACAAAGCTATTATGCTTCTGATTTGAGCCTAGTCAGCCTGAGTGGACTGCAAGCACCTCTACGCTAGAGAAGTGACGAGGATGCCCGCTGATTCGAGCCCCGTGAGGTCCACGGATTCATCAGCTTTGACTCTAGATGACATGCGGCACGCTGCAATTGTCCTGGTATGGATGGTCGTGGCGTTTTTCGCAATTGCGTCCTTCGCCCTTATGATTCCGCATTTCTTCGATTGGCTGCAAGCGGTGGCCCATGTGACCGATACCGCTGAAGCACTGATGGAGATAGGTCTGACGCCCGAAATCTATGCGACAGTCATTGTAGTGAGGGATACGATAGTCACGGGTTTCTTCATGGTTACTGCGCTTGGACTCTTTTACAGACACTCCAGTGACCAATGGATTGTTTCTGTGTCTTTGACCCTTCTGACTCTCGGCTTGGGCTTTACAAGAGTGATGTCGACTCCAGTTCTACAGCCGCTGGACTCGATTACTGCATTGGTGGCCAATCTAGGACACCTGTTTCTGGTTGTCTTTCTCTTTGCCTTTCCGGACGGCAGATTTCGTCCGCGTAGCGCATGGATGATGGCTACTCTCCTCCTTGCAGTCAACTATGGCATTCAGACTCTAATGATTCTCTTGGAATCAGAACCTGCAATCTTGATGCAAATGCTGGCCGGCACTCAGTTTGGAGCTATCGCGGTCGGTATTCTCGTCCAGATGTATCGATATTTCAAGTACCATGGACCGGTGGAGCGTCAGCAAACAAAGTGGTTGATCCTGGGTGCGGCAACTCTGGTTATGGGCTTCGTCGCGATCAATGCAGCGGGCATCATGACGGAAGCCGTTACTGGTTCAGGTGCAGCCTCGGTATACTACACACTCATATTTCAGACTGCTTTCACAGCCCTACCTGCACTTGTAGTCCCCATCAGCATCAGCTTCTCGGTCATCCAATACAGATTGTGGGACTTGAGGCGCGTCGTCTACTCTGGGTCGACCTATGTCCTTCTTGTTGCAGTCTTTATGGGTGGCATCTTCGGAGGAGCCATTCTGATTCAGGGCGCCGCTCCTGTCGTTACCGCCATCAATGTTCCAGCTTCCGTCGTTGTGTCCGGGCTGCTTATGGTCTTGGCAGCACCTGTCCTATATCAGTTTGTGAGGACAGTAGCGCACCGAACGCTATTACGAGAGAGACTTGACTACCGACGCGTCGAGAACGAGTTCTCGCGTGAAATAGGCACAATCATCGACTTGAATGAGCTAGGCAAGAGGCTTGTCCGTCGTGTTGCGAACCTCTTCGTTGTATCGTACATCGGAGTTCATCTTCTGAAGGAAGAGAATCGGCTCGTGCTTCTTGAAGAGAAATCGCTCAGATACAGAATGCGATTTCGCACCCTCGACGCAAACACCCTAGCGAATCTTGGCGAAGGCAAGGACTCCACAGTTTTCGAAAGCGGCATTGGATACTTGCTCGTGCCGATTATGTCGGTGAAGGACCGTGAGAGCGATCTAGTCGGCATTCTTACTCTTGGTCCTCGCATATCGGGACAGGGTTTCTCGACCGGGGAGAGGGAAACTCTGCTTAGTCTGGCAACCCAGGTAGGTACAGCAATTCGTGTGGCGGACCTTGTTGTAGCAATCACCGAAGCAGAACGAGAAATAAAAGCGGCTGCAGACACTGCTACTCTCTATCTAGACCTTCTGACTCATGATACACGAAATCAGCTTCAGGCAATCTTGCTGGCAGCTGAAGCGATTCAGCAGGAGAACCCAAGCTCCCAAACGGAAGCGCTACTCAACAGTATCGTGGACGCCGTAAGAGCGTGTGAATCACTCATCTCAAAGGCGCAGGTGACTGAAACCTTCCTTAGTACTGAGCTGACGGCTCTACCCCTTGACCAAGTGGTTGAGGAAGCTATGAGAAGGCTCGGAGAAACCTATGCTGACATTGAGGTGGAGGTTGAGAATCACATACCTGGTACGAGAGTCTACGCCGACAGACACCTATTGCATATGCTGATGAATCTGCTTGAAAACGCAGTCGTTCACAACAAAACCCAACCAAGGAAGGTCTGGGTGTTTGTCGGGAGATCTGACGAAGGGGTGACCATAAGAATAGCGGACAACGGCCCTGGAATCTCTGATGGGAAGAAGGAAGGACTGTTTGATCCTGACAGAAGATTCGGCGGTGTTGGAGTACACCAGGCGCAGAGAATATGCCAGAAGTACGGGGGTCGGATTAGCGTTGTAGACCGCGTTCCTGGCCAACCAAGCCATGGAGCTGAGTTTCAAGTATGGCTACCTGATGCAGAGGCGGAAGCGTGAGACTAATTCATTATTGCCCTGCAATCTCTCGGATGAAGGATACTATCCTGTCAACAACGACCTCAGCGACTTGCTCTCCTTTCTCCTTTGTTGCCTTGGTTGAGTAGCCAACGACTCCTGAATCGCTGATCTCCTTCATAGACCAAGTTGTGTTGATTCTCATCCCTGTATCAGCCATGTCGGCCCCAATGAACCCGGGTACAAGGTCCCTGCCAGGCTCATCGACTCTCCTATCTTCAAGTACTCTCTGACCCAAGTACCATGACACCGAGGTTTCCATGTCGCATCCATGGAACACGGGCTTCGTTGCTACCTCCTCGATCTTATCCGAGGCCATGGCCCACCAGTCTATATGGTACACCTTTGCAGAGCCCATATCGCGAAGAATATGCAGTGCGTTGGAGATGGCAGTTCCGTTTCCTCCGTGGCCGTTGACCAGGACAATCTTAGTGAATCCATGTTGTGCCAAGGATGAGCAGACGTCCACAATGACGTTGGCAAGAGTTGACTCCTGCAATGTGACCGTGCCTTTGAACTCCATGTGGTGAGGTGAGTAGCCGTAGGCGATTGTTGGCGCCACAGTCACCTTGATATCATCCCACAGTCTGTCTGCAGACATTGAGGCGAATCTGCCAGCCACAAAGTGGTCGTTGTCCAGTGGAAGTGCCGGACCGTGTTGTTCCGTCGAACCAATTGGGAAAAGTACAATATCACATTCATCCAGCCTGCTCTCCACTTCTTGCCAAGTCATCTTGGCCAGGTAATAGCTCTTCTCCATAGACACACCTGTTTCTCGAAAGGCGCGGGCGCTATATAGATTGCACCTCTGCTAGAGGCAACGCTGACCCTTCAGTGACATGGTTTTTAAGGAAAGAAGAGTACGACACCCTAGACAGCCCGGCGACCTAGGTCACTGGGATGGTACAATCACTTAGGAGACAAGATTGTATGGGCAAGATTACCGATCCCATTGCAAAACGGATTAGGAAGAAAGCCGCCAAGGACATCAAGGGAGGATTTTTCGGACTGATTACTCACTACATTCCAGGTTGGCACGGTTACCAAGAGAAGGAAGAAAGACGCGCCGCCGACAAAGTCCTTCGTGAGTTCATGGCGGACCAGCTCAGGCTTGTCAAGCAGGACCTTGAGAAGCTACAGACAATGGTTGTAGAATACAACCTTGACAAGACATGGGAAACATTCGACAGGATGTTGGCCCTGACTGACAAGATTGAATCATCTATCCGTTACGCTGATTATGGCTATGCCGCATGGGGCTCAAAAGAGAAAATCAATGAGAAGGAGCTCGACCTCGTCTACGAGTTTGACGCTACGATCATCAATGACATCGGAGACATCAACGACGTCGTTGAAGAGTTCACCTCAGAGATGAATCAAGGCAAGTTCGATGAAGCATGGCCCTTCACTCACCGCATGTACACTATCATGCAAAGGCTCGAAGAAAAGTGGAAGCAGCGTGAGGGGTACATGAAAGGTTACCAAGAGTAGTTGGTATAAAGGACTTGGGGCTTTGTCCCCAATCTCCTTCCTTATTTCATTCTCAAGCAATCCGGTTTCAAGGTAAGACTGATTACACGGGTCTGACGACGAGTCCCCGATGACAATGAAAGTCACACTTCTGGGAACTGGAACTTCTTCTCCTGACCCAAACAGGGTCCAATCAGGGATACTTGTGGAAGCAGAGAACAAGACGTTTCTTCTCGATGTAGGCTCCGGCGTGCTGCATAGATTGATTCAGACTGGCATCGACCTCAAGACACTCGACTCTGTGTTCATCAGCCACTTCCATATTGATCATTGTTCTGACTTCCTTTCATTATGTCAGAGCCTATGGTTGGCGGGCTACGAAAGGACATTGGAGCTATACGCCCCACTTACTCTGAGAGAGTGGTCAAGAGGGGTGCGTGACATTGCCTTCCCCTATCTTCGTGAGAAAGTCCTTGTCAAGGAAACTGTGCTTGAAGAGAATCATGTCGTGCAGCTTGGACCAGTACAAGTTTCGACCGCGCCGACAACACATAGCACGATGGAAACAAGGGCCTTCCGCGTTGAGAGTCGAGGTCGATCCATGGTCTTCTCTTCCGATTCTGCTCCATGCCATGACGTGACTGACCTTGCCAAAGGCGCAGACGTGTTGGTGCACGAAGTCAACTGGTTGGATGGCCCTCATCCGGAGGGGGTGCATACCAGTCCCATTGAGCTGGCCGAGATAGTGGAGCAGACCGAACCGAAGAAGGTAGTGTTGACACACGTTTCCCCGGAAGTTGTGGCGAAAGAAGAGAAGGTCATTACAACGGTTGGCCGCAGGACCAATGCGGAGGTCGTGCTTGGCAGCGACTTGATGGTGCTCAACATCTGAGTTTTCGTAGTTGGAAGGGTCCCCGCAACCTCGAAACCTCACTCTGACACTGCCATGTCAACGTTTTTAACATATGAAGACCCTAGACCAACCAGAACTCGACTATAGGAGAGATTCTGATTTGGCAGACGCTATAGAGTGGACAAATGCCAGCCCAGACGATGTCGTCTGGCGATACCCTGATAATAGAGTAAAATGGGGCTCACAGCTGATCGTTATGGAGAACCAGGCCGCAATCTTCTACAGAGACGGCAAGGCACTCGACACTTTCCTTGCTGGGCGCCACAAACTGACCACAAGCAGCATGCCCGGTTTGGTTGGATGGTTGCAGAAGAAGGTCAAAGGCGATGTCTTCGAAGCCACCTGTGTCTTCATCTCGAGAAGCCAATTTCAAGGTAAATTCGGCGGCCGAGGGCAGACAAGTGACTTAGCGCCACTTATGTTCCATGGGAACATGTGGTATCGCGTAAAGGAACCGAACATCTTCGTGCAGGACGTTGTAGGAAATCAGAATGCGTTCAGTACCAAGAAGATCAATGATTATCTTCGCTCATTCATGAACGAGCGAATCATTGACGAATTCGCCCACTTTGACCTCCAGGCCGTATTCACACAGCTGGACGAAACCTCGCTGAAAGTGAAGACCAAGGTCAGGCAGGCCTTTGAGAGAATAGGGCTTGAACTGGTTGACCTCAAGTTCGAAGGTATTGATACTACTGAGAAATACCGTGAGAGGCTCTTCTGGCTCAGGACTGGTGGAGTTACCGGACAGCAAGTAGCTGGAATGGAAACGATGAAGGATGCCGCTGAGTCACTTGGGAAGAGTCCTGGTGCAGGTTTCGGAGCAGGCATGGGCTTCATGGGTGCGGTGTCCGACCAGATGAAGGGCGGAGAACAGCCCCAGGCAACACCAGCCGGTGCTAAATTCTGTAGTAATTGCGGAACAGCACTGGAAGGAGCGAAGTTCTGTCCGAATTGTGGACAGAAAGTAGGGTAATTAGCAAACATTCGGGAGGACCGTAAGGTCCCCCCTCAGATATTTTCCTTGGAAGCCACCAGCGTAGCAAGCCAATCCCGTTATATGTGACAAGTGCAGTTAACACTCAAACACTGGTCATATTGACTCCGTCGTGGCTGGATTGCTGTGAACAATGCACACTCGTCCCACCAACAAGACACTGATTCCACAGGCAAACAGTTCGATTCAGTAGAAACTCCAAGACAATCCAATCGAAAGACCGGCGTATTCTATACCCCGCGGCCTATTGCTAATGATATTGCATCGCGGACTCTTTCGGCGGCGCTCGAAGACCTAACTGGCCTGAGCCTGCAAAGGCTGAGAAAACCTAGCTTCGACCCCGACCAGCGGGCGATTGCTATCCAAGTCCTGAGGACTCTTCGCGTTCTAGATCCTGCTGTGGGGGAAGGCGTCTTCCTGCTCGCTGCAGCAGAATGGCTCGTTAAGACTCGAAGGGAGCTCGGAGACAAGCGGTCTGAGCGTTCTATGAAACAGGAAACTGTGCGAGATTGTCTCTACGGGGTGGATATCGACAAGCGGGCCTTGGAAACTTGTGGAAACGTTTTAGGAGAATGGGCAGGGGTTGGTAGCGATGATTCAATCCTCACCCATGTCCGACATGGGAATAGTCTAGTTGGATGGATTGAGGTTCCGTCCGGTCTTGGCGACGCTAGGAGAGAAACCCTCGACGACCTGCTTTGGACCTCCCTCAATTCGAAACACCGTCAGCAGACCGGGCAGACGACGGTGCCGATGAAGCTATTCCACTGGGACGTCGAGTTTCCTGAAGTGATGCCAACTGTATTCGACGTAGTCTTGGGGAACCCACCATATGGCAATATCCTCTCCGACATCGAGAGGCATCTGATATCGCAGACGCGCCGATACGATATGAGCACAGGAAGGACAGGGACTTGGAACAGCGCAGCTCTGTTCATCGCTCAGACTCGGTCTCTGCTGAAAGAGGGAGGGCACCTTGGCTTTCTGATTCCGAATAGCGTTCTACGAACAAGGCAGTTCAAGCGAGCAAGGCAGTTTCTCTTGAGAGAGATGACGATGTGGCTTGTCATCGATGAGGCAAGCCCGTTTGCCGATGTTACTCTCGAGATGGTCAGCATATTCTGCCGGGCACAGAAGGACTATGGGAATCACGAAATCACAGTGATATCGAGACGACCAGAGATCGATTGGGAGAGCAAAGTTCCTTGGAAGGTACTTGATTCGAGTGGGGTCTTTCCCCTTTACTATGATTCGACCCTCGCTGGTATCATGAAGAAGGCCACGAAAGGCTGGATTTCTGCAAGCAGAGGAAGGGATATTTCAAAGGCTCATGTGAGAAACCGAAGAACAAAGCGATTTAGCATCCCATATGCAACAAGTGGTCGGAGTGTCAAGCGATATAGACTGGACTCGAAACACCTGATCTATTCCGACATGACTTACAGGAGTGACCAAGGACTTCTTGATTCCTACAACAACAAGTTCCTGATATCAACAAAGAACTACCCGTATCCTAGATGCGTGATGAAGCCCAAGGGGGTGATTCATGGAGGAGGTGCTGTTCGAATCATGCCTCTGAGAGAGGGAGTAGATCTTGAACCACTAGGTTTGATACTGAACTCACGATTGATTCGTTATTTGTGCTTGAGGTACCTGACGAACTACTCGCAGCTGACTACCTGCCTGAACACTGGAATCATGGAAGAACTGCCACTCCTTTTCCCCAAGAATCCGAAGCCCTTCTCAGTCCTCTTTAGAGCCCTAGAGATTCTGCACCATGACCCGGACACGGCGAAAGCAGATGCCCTGAACTTCTTGGAGAGAATCTCCGACGCACTCGTATACGAGTTGTTTCTCCTTGATTCTGACTCACTTACCTATGCAGTGGAGGAAAGACTGTCTGATGCCAAGGATGAGTTGAACCCACAAGAGCTACACGAGATGCTCCGTGATGAAGACATTTCACATTTGTCTGACGAAGTCCTGAGTTCACGAATCGTCACGGAGATTGAGGGCTCATATAGAATGCACTAGATGTCGAGGTCCTCATCCATTCCGTCAAGTTGCACGAAATCTGCGAGGCGGCCCTCTTCCTCAAGTTGTGTCATCCAATCAATGTGTGTTGCTTTGGTGTTCCCTCCGATAGCCCTCTGTAGAATGTCTGCGACTTCTGATAATGACAACTCCGTCGTGTCAATGTCTGTTACTTCGTCATCTCCAAAAGATTCATGCGCATCAAGCTGGCACACACCTAGCACTTCGGCTTCAACATTTTCCCGAACCTTCTCAATGGTCCAGCCGCGACGCATCAGACGATGTTGCAGAACCTCAGGGTGGGTTCTGAGTACAAACACATGGCTGACCACAGAATACGGTACTAGGTCAATGTAGTGACCCTCAACAATAGCCTCTTTGTCGACCTCTCGGATTTTGCCCTCAATAGCACTCACAAGACAGTCTTCATCCACCACGCTCGTGTCACGTTCATCATCATGTGATGATATACAGCCAGCATCTTCAGCCAACTCCCCCAGGGAAATCACTTGAAGTTCAAGCCGTTCTCCTAGGATCTTTGCGACCTCTGTCTTCCCTGTGCCAGGAGTACCTCCGATAAGAATCACAGACATGCCGCCGTTGTCGAGCGTTGGTCTTATGGACCTACCGATAGAAACTAAGAACGAAACTGCCTGACGGAGCATGCATCTATCAGATAGTCAGAAGGCTGCGCTTATAAGCCGATAACATTCTGTAGTAGACAGCAAGCGACTAGGAGCAGAACAATGTCAGAAGAACCACCAAGCCCAGGTGTCAGACGACTTCCACTGGTAGTTTCTTTGATACTAGTCGTAGTGGCGGTCGTGTCATGGTGGATCAACACTGTTCTGGCAATGATTCTTATCGTATCGGCGCTGTTCGTGTTTGTAGTCGGAGCATGCACTGGACCTCTCGAACAGGTGCAAGTACAGACGTACGAAAGACGGCGGCGGATATACCGAGAATGGGACAGCATCCCGGTAGAGAAACTTGACCTGCTGGAGGAACAGATGAGAGAGTCGCTGAAACAGTTCTCAACCGAAACTGAGGACGAAGGATTCGAGATACCCGTAGACGAGGTCGGGAGTGAAACAGTAGGACTAGTTCACGATATACCCGTTGAGGTTGTGGACGGAATAGGCAAGTCCTTTGGGAAGAAGCTTCGAGCCGCAGAGATTTCAGCACTAGACGAGCTGGCGGCTGCGGATGCAGCGCTGATAGCTAAGGTATGCTCGATCAAGAAGAAGGAAGCGAAAGCGTGGATTGCTGACGCAAAGGCAATCGTTGAAGGAGCAGGTGTGACGAGCATTCTGGAATTGGCAATGTCAGACCCGGAGGAACTCCTCCAGAAGGTGGAGAATGCGCTAGAGGAAGGTCTCTTCGAGGTTCCGAAGGGCCACGATTTCACAATGTGGGCCGCACGTCATTGGATTGCAGCCGCTAACGAACACATAATGCTGACGCCCGAGGACATCAAGAAATGGTCAGAAGACAAGTCGTAAATTGTCCTCATTCACCACGGTTGCGGCACAAGCCATAAAAGACGACCAAAGTTCTGTCACAGAATCACCCCGAAGTGAAGTGACGAGCTTCATGACTGTTGACTACACAATAAGACTGTTTGAGAAAGAAGACATAGACACAGTCGTCGAGATAAACCAGCTGACCCTTCCCGAGAACTACCCAAGCTCATTCTTCATGGGCCTTCACAACCATGCTCCCAAGGCGTTCTTAGTGGCAGTGATTGAGTCCAAGGTAATTGGCTACATAATGTGCAGAATAGAGAGGGGCATCTCCAGCTTCCGGAGACCCTATCCTGTAAAGAGAGGGCATATTGTATCCGTGGCGGTCCTTAGGGAATGTCGCCGACATGGGATCGGCACACACCTGATCCGGAAGGGAATGGAGGCCATGGAGAGATATGGAGCCTCCGAGTTCTTCCTCGAGGTAAGAAAGAGCAACACACCAGCCGTGTGTACATA
>CP070658.1:449575-452306 GCA_020355105.1 Candidatus Thorarchaeota archaeon
AGCCCTCGTCTTTGTATTCATGCAAGGCTTCTATATGCCCGGCGCGATTGGACTTGACCCAGGGACAGCACCTGGGTTGCTCCTAATACCATTCATCTGGCTAGCAGTCGTCGTGGTCTTCGCTATAGCACTATGGCGTATGAAGGGGGTTGACTGACAATGGGTCTAGGAGACATAATCTTTGGCCCGTTTGAGCGGTTTGGAATGATGGGTGGAGTCATTCTGCTGGTGATTATAGCAATCATCGGTGGGGCACTCGCTGCATACTTGATAGTTATCGGTGCGAATATCCTAGCTGCATTGTCATACTTCTTGGGTATGACATTCACGTACGGAGTACTTGCACTGTTTATCTACATTATGTGGTATCGGCGTCCCAAGTGACTTATACCACCCTTCTCCCCTTTTTTTTTGCTGGGTGATTGACAGATGACAGCAGAAACTGAAAAGTTGACTCGAAAACTGAGGCGAAGGCGTCAGCGTTTCTACGTCCTTGCTGCAATAATAGTCACAAGTCTGATGGTTTCAGGAATCTGGATCTATGCTATACTAGGGCCGACTGATGAAGCCATCACCGGTTTGGTTTCAAGTCTTGTTCTTTCTTTCTCTGCTCTACTAGTCATAGTAGTGCCAATAAGAGACCTGCGGCGGACGGAACAGATTATTCTACTTGCTGCTGTTCGGGGAGGAACGATAAAGATGGAGGAAGTGCGTCGCGAAACAGGCCTTCCAAAGGACAAAATCCTTACCCTACTGAGATGGCTCGAGAAGCAAGGGATGGCTGAATCTAGGGACGATTCACGCCGATGGGTATTTCCAGGGCTAAGAAGAAGTCTAATAGAAACCTAGCAAACAATCGGGCTCCTTCTCGCCCTCAACCGTTCATATGAAGAAGCCTTACCAGAAGATAGCTGGCTATCTTTCAGACTTGAACTGCTGATTAGCCTATTCTATGTCATCAAGTGGGTGACCGTATCATTGATGTCCACTACTTGGTCGCATTTCTTGAAGGGCTTCTTCCTTCCCTTTCTGTCCAACCATTCTCCTTCGATATCAATCAAGCGACGAGTCCCTTCTTCGGCTATGCGGACTCTTGACCAGTTCCAGTATTCTAGAGTCCCCTTATTGAGCGTAATCGAAATCTGAGTTCTCTCCGTATCATATCCAATGAGCAGCTTTGTTCGATTGCCGAAATCCCTGTCGATGACAGTTTCTTGAGTTTCACCAGTTTCCTTGTCGGTTGAGCGTACGTGCACTCCAAACGCCTCGTGAATGTGCCCTACAAGAACCAGAAACGGTTTTTGACTGTCAACGAATTTTCGTAGAGCCACACTGCCCTTCTGAGCGCCCCAGAGATGTGGAGGAACGCCGAACCTGCCAAGTCGGTCCCTATAGCCAAATGGTGGGCTATGAGTGACAACTATGACCTTCTCTGGACCAACATCTGTCTTTGACATTGTTTCGTCAAAGGCCCATTTGAGATTCCCTTCCGTACGTTCTCCAGGAAACGTCGAGTTAATGGGATTCGATCCCTCAACTCCAAGTATGGTGTACCCTCCGATGTCATATTTCGACCCTGGCCAAGTGTTCCTACTTGTTTCTAGATTCATGAAGACTGAATCCTCGTGAATTTGATCTCGACGTGGTTCAGCAGTCTTGTCACACCCAATATCGACCAGTCTGTCTGGTGAAATAGCCTCTAGAGCGTCGTATGTACTACCAAGTATTTCATAGTTCCCCGCGACACAAAGAGCGGGTGAAGGAGCGTCCAAGAGTAGCTCTAGAAGTTTCTGAAGCTTCTCAACAGATTCCTTCGTAATAGACGACAGATCCTCTCCAGACTTGAGATAGGCAGGCTCTGCGAGGTAATCTCCATCGAAAAGCAAAATGTCTGGAGGACATGCCTTAAGATTCTCCAGCAAAAGCCTTACCTTTCCATACTCCTCATGCGGGTCTCCACTGCCTGCAAACTCCAGAACAGTAGAATCCTGTAGCTTTGATTCAACCTTCTCGACGTCTAATGATGGTCCTCTTTTCCTCAGCCAGCTCATCTTTGTCATCTCGACCTTACAATGGAATTAGCAAGCGAAAGATGTGTATCACTGGATTTATCTGTTAGGGCATAACCTTCACAGAGATTGAAACAGAAGAAGGTGATTCAGAATGAATAGCGGTCAAGAGACCAAGAGAGTCTACATAGACTGCTATGATGCGCTTGGATTCTATGAGGAGAACTACGAGCGGATAGTACTTGTTATGAGAGCACTCGCTGAGTCTCATCCCAAAGAGAGGGAATGGGTTTCTGCACAAGCTGTAGGGGGTCGTTGGGCTCGTTCGATAAGATGTCTTTTCGAAACTGAGCAAGATTCGCACAACATAAAGAAGCTGATGCTAGGGATTGAATACTGTGCCAAAAGCGAATTACCTGATTCCTTGCAGAAACACACCGAATCTGAGATCTTTCGGTTCGCAGACTTTGACGTGATAGAGGCCGGTAGTGTTAATGCTGGGGCAGTGAGGCGCTTAGCGGGGAAGATTGCCGGGAAGAAGATTGGCATAGGGTCGCTACGAGAATCTGGCTCAGACGCAGAGCTCATCCTGTCTTGTCGGAAGCAATTGCTAGATGCACTTGATTCGACTTCCAAGAAGAAGCTAATCGAGCTCGAGAACAAGATCTTCATAGAGCTTGAGAATACCAGACCGGCATAGGCTCTTAAGTCCGTTGAGCAGG
>CP070658.1:452406-455669 GCA_020355105.1 Candidatus Thorarchaeota archaeon
AGAGTTTTTGCCAGCTGCTTTAGACAGCCACGGCGTTCCCACGCCTCCAACAGAGTGCGGCTGGCACCAGCCAACAACCCGTAACGGACTCACATCATCTGAAACTTGGGTCTGGATGGCCTGCCCAGACTTTACAGCCGTATGACAACTGGGTCGGACCTCACCATCCACTAGAACGGCACATGCGTAGCATCCTCCAGTTTCACAGGGAGCGAAGAGATTCTTCGGATTGGGGAAGCGGTCAAAGACCATGCCAAGGGACTCCAATGCAGTCTTCACTGTGATATTGGTTGACACCTCAAGGGCCGAACCGTCTACGGTGATAGTGACAGTGTCTGACGGTTCAGCGTGAACGGGAAGAACTGCTTCACGGGGGCATGCCAGATAACACGACCCACAAGCAACACAATGCCGCGGGCTTGGACAGCTAACAGCAGTTGTGCAGAATCCGCAATCGGTACATAGTTCCTTGTTCCGCTGCAATGTGTCTTCTCCCAGTCCTAGACTTTTCTTATCTTTCTGAACAGCTCCAAAGCCTTGTCATCCCCATGCTTGGTTCGATAGGCTAGGATTCCTGTTCTGACCATGGCGTTTCGCTGACCTTCGGGATTGTCTGGATCGTAGTGAGTTGCAAGGAGTTCGCAGGGGAACTGATTGCACAGGCCGCAGTGGTCAAGTTTCCTTCTCGCCCCGCACTCGAAGACTTTGCACGTGCCCCACCATGGTTTTCCACCAGACTCAGTACACCCAGTGCATGTCGGGTCGCCTTCGCTCAGATAGCTCGGGCAGCCGTTGC
Organism: Candidatus Thorarchaeota archaeon; assembly: GCA_020355105.1. Classification (GTDB taxonomy): domain Archaea; phylum Asgardarchaeota; class Thorarchaeia; order Thorarchaeales; family Thorarchaeaceae; genus SMTZ1-83. The sequence continues at coordinate 453,203 of CP070658.1, forward strand.
AGAGATGTCCACACGGATTGAGCTTCATTACGTTCGCCAACAGACTAGACTCCTTCAGGACAGATAAAACTAGTCGCCAATGGCAACCGAGAATCGCACGAGAAGTGCTGGACCACAAGAATGGCCTGCAAATCCTATTAAGTCCAATAATCAAGGGAATCTCGTGTTTAGGACAGAGGTGTCAAGAGTAGTTGGATGACTCGTTTGAGGAGCATATCAGCGCTGAGGAAGCAGAGTCTATTGGAAAAGTGTGCTCTTGGTGTGGAAGGCGTGAAACACGGGGTCGTTGGAGTGGAACGAGGTTCTCTTATTGCTCATTCAGATGCCTTGCTGCGGCCGAGTATCGAACTTCTCTGCTCGTCGCGATTTTGATGACACCATTCTTCCTAGCGATTCTCCTGTTCCCTCAGGTAATGTACGAGATCATCTTGGAGAGGGCAAATCCCTACGGAACAACGAGCCCTCTCGCGGCCGGTGTAGCTGTTATCATTATACTATTGATCTCTGGCTCCAGTATCGGGTCACTCTATGCAGCATATGTTGGATGGACTGTACGGCGAAGGAGTGAGACAGTTATCATTGGAGATATGACAGACACTCAACTCTACCCGAAACAAGGACAGTATGGCGACACGGGTCACCGCTGTCAATGGTGTGGAAACACAAGAGTAAGCGCCACGTGGAGCGGTAAGCGCGGCATTTACTGTTCGCTCAGATGTAGTGCCGCAGGAAACTATCGCAGATTCATATTGCTCTCAGTTGTTGTTACTGCAATGACAAGCATTGTTGGACTGATGGTAGTCATGATGTCCACAAGAAGCCCCGGCGGCTTTCAGATCCATCCTCTCATCCTTCTATTAGTCGCACTCCTCATTGGGTTCAACCTGATGTTCGCCTATCCGGCGTACTTGGGCTGGTCAATGAACCGAATAAAGCAACGGGACGGTCTGTAAAGAATCAGAAATGGTAGGAACGGAGTGACTGGTTTCGGAAGGGCAATTGCTATCAGATTGAACTCCTCGCCATTCATCTTGAACCTCGGCAGAAGAAAGCCACCACAGTCTGGTGCTAGTTTCAGTTGTCGTTATCGGTCCAAGGCGAGTCTATGTCCTTGACTATTCTAGATACGAATGGTAATGCTAGTAACCCAGTTATGGATGTTGGAGCACACAGATGTGGGGTAAAGGAAATGGGACAAGGGAATAGTATCCACACAATGAGTAGATGAATCAACTGCAATGCCACTACGATCTCAACATATCTCCTTCTGGTCATATTCCCATCCTTGGAAGCATGCCATACAAACCAGGCGACAGCTATTCCGGGAAACCAGAAGGGAATCATGAACGTAGTATAGAGAACATCAAAGACCAGCGCCGATGAGTAGAATGGGTTGCCTGGAATATACGCCCACAGACCTGCATAGATAGCCGAAACGTGCACCAACCTGCTTGGGAATGCGATAATGACCTTGAGTGGTATCACGAGGGTCCATATTGTCAGAAACGCTGTCATCCGTCTAGGCGTCCAAAATGGCATTGCCAATTCACCGACCAAGTCCGTTCTAGCGTACCAAGACTCAGTTACTCAGGAGCGTTTGATTCTCCCATCGCCAGTTCCATATTAGGTTTGACTCTCAAGAAGATGTGGTGGGCCCGCGGAGATTTGAACTCCGGACATCCGCCTTATCAGAGCGGCGCAATAACCAGGCTATGCCACGGGCCCATTGGCCGCCAGACGGCTAGGATTCGGTTTGCGATAAAAAGCTTGTGACATCAAGATAGGACTATTGGAGAGCTTCTGGTACTAGGTTGCGAATTGTGCTGAGCGACTCGATTGCATCCTCATGCGGCATCTCAAATATCAAAGGGCCTTCGAAATTGTCTTTGACCAGTTCCAATAGGAATTCTCTGACCGGCATATCGCCTGTTCCCAGCACCAAGTGATCCTGATGGCCGCCAGCTTCGTCTTTCTCAGCCAAACCATCATTCAGATGAATCTCTGTGATTCTGTCACGGTGTTTCCGATAGAACTCGGACAAAGGCTCATCTCCGCATTGCTTTGTGAGCAAGTGCCCAGTATCGAAACATATGCTGGTGTTCAGTTCGTCAACAATGTCCCGGGTGAAATCGAAGGGAAACTCGACATTCTCTATTGCGAGTTTACGGGGATCTACTTCTGACTTGCTGATAATCTCCTCGACGCTCTTCATGGCGAATGAATTCATGTACCCTTGTACCACGAGATTCACACGCTCTGAGAATCCCTGCCTAGAATACTCTGCGGCTAAGGCGCCTGTAGAGTGAAGTACGTACGCCTCAGGTTCAAGACTCTGTACGAGCCTGATGGAGTGAACATTGCTATCCACACTTCCTGAACGAATGTAGTCATTGAACGAGGTTAGTTCGACAGCCCAGAATGGCAGATGAGCAGTGTATGAGAGGTCTAACTCGTCCTTCAGCTCTCC
>CP070658.1:455769-458471 GCA_020355105.1 Candidatus Thorarchaeota archaeon
GGCGACTACGGAATAATCTTGGATGCTTCCAGGCTCACTAGCACTGGTGTATACACATTCACTCTCCGGCTTCTTTGGAATCCATCTGTTGAACCTTATTATCAGAATACTTCGCTCGTGTATCTCTATGGCTCCGTCAGGCTCATACAGGCGCAGCTAGTAAATGACGCGCCTGACCCATCGACAGTTCCAATTGGTGAGAATGTGTCGGTAGTACTGACACTCGCAGACATTGACCATGGCCTACCGATATCAGGTGCAGAATCTGGATTCAGTGTGAAGTACAAGACCAATGAATCAGGACCATCAACATGGTGGTTGAATTCGATTGCTCCGGGAGAGTATGAACTCATCGTGGACTGCTCAGATGCCGGAGCGACAGGCACAAATGCATTGATAATAACAGTCGACTTCTCTGACTACCAAACCGTTGAGGTTCAGGTACCGTTCCAGATTACACTTAGAGCTGGTGCGCTAAGTAGAGAAAGTGGGGGAGTCACTTTCTACCTTGAAGACACGTTCGTCATTGTGGAACTTGTCGACACTGACGCCGACAACACTCCGATCAGCGATGCTTCCTTGAGCGTAGATTGGCCCGACAGCTCCGGAGCCCCAGTGCCACTCGGCAATGGCAGATACAACATCTCTCTGTCGACGGGAACGTTGACCGCTGGTTTCCACACACTTGTAGTCAGAGCTCAGAGAAGCGACTACTTCATCCCTGACATCTCAATTCCCGTTGATATTCAAAGTATCCCGACGGAGCTGATACTTCCTGAGTCTGTCCCAGATGTGTATTGGGGCGAGAACGTTTCAATATGGGCAATGTTCAACGATACAAGAAACAATAACCTCCTCTCAGGTGCGACGGTAGTCTATGAGTTTGGGAATCTCGGGGATGTGCTCACTGAGGTCGGACCAGCCGGCAACTACTCGTTCACAGTTGATTCAGGAAACCTTGCCCTTGCAACGACACATGTTGTGTCAATCACAGCGACTCAATCAAACTATCTGACAGCAGTCGGACAGATAACTGTCCATGTGCTTAGACTGCCTCTCAATCTTACAGTTGTGGATGGCCTTCACAGCCAAGAAGTGTTCAAAGGAACACCGGTCAACGTCACGGTCTACATTCACGACATGTATAATGATGTACCCCTGATGGGTGTCACCATTACCACCACGGCTGGATGGACTTCGGATAAGGTGCTGTCACCCACGGGCGTCGCTGGATACTACACAGGACTTGTCGGAACTAGCGATGCGCTGGTAGGTGACTACGGAGTCGTGGTTAAGGCAGACAAAATCAACTATGTGAGCGAAGTCACCTCAATAAGCGTGAGAGTAGATCAGGTACCCACTGCAGTATGGCTAGATTCGCTGACATCAACCTACAGCACACGGACGTTCAACTGGTCAGAAACGGTCACAATCGGGGTCTATGTACTCGCGCCCTCGCTAAATGAGTCATACCCATATTCGACAGGAATCTCGAACTGCACTGTATCATGGACATTGTCTGGTACGGGGCACTCTGGCGAGTTCCTGAATGGCACCTCATTGGGAGGCCCTGGCTACTTCTACTATCAGTTTGACACTTCTGACGTTGATGCGAAGACGTATACAATGAGAATCGCTGCCGCACCCGGACCGCGCAGTCTAGCATTCTCCAGCAATATGACGACTCTGGCGGTGTATCCAGTTCAGACAGAGGTAGAATCACCGTATCTAGCTCCCAAAGTTTGGGGCTGGACGGGGTGGGTGAATTTCACATACTCGGACCTACTGCGCAACAGATCTGTTGACTTTGCGAACCTGCAGGTAGTCTGGGAAGGCGAAGAGAGTCAGTATATGTACCTTGGCTCAGGTGTATACTCTGTCTTCATCAATTCGTCTCTAGTTAGCCCTGGATTGAACCCAGTTTCTGTGAGCTTCTTCAAGGCGAATTTTGAGGGAGGAACTGGCGTCTTCACTCTGAATGTGCTGGAGGTTCCGACGGCCATCACGGCATTCTCACCTGCAATAAACCAGATTGATGACAGCGCTCTCAATCTAAGAATCCCCTATGGTGACACACTCCCACTCACACTTTTCTACAACGACACATGGTACAATCGGGGTCTCTCTGGTGCCACCGACCTGAGTGCTGTGATTCTACATCGTTCGATAATAGGTGTAGACACCATCACGGTTACGTAACTGCTTAACGGCAACTACAGTCTGCACATTGACACGACAAGGTGGAGAGTGGACAATGAACCCTATGAACTGATTCTCAGTATCAAACTAGATAATCGAAGCAGGGCTACGGTCAACCTCGAGTTCACCATAATCAATCTTCCAACAGGATTGGAGGTCGAAGGTACTGACCAGCTATCCCTTAGCTACGGTCAGACCGTGACCGTCAGGGTATTCTTCTACGACGATTGGCCGACCCATGATAGAGATGGGATTGCACAAGGCGTGATAAATGCCACAAGCTGGAACGAGCTGTACGTTGTGGTTTCATCAAACCAATCAGATCCGTCTCAACAAGGGTGGTATGAGATTGTGCTTAGCTCAGGCAGAGCTCAAGGATCTGTCATTGTTACAATCGAACTGTCGAAGGAGAACTGTGAATCAGCTGTTGTTACTGTGGCAGTTTCAGTTGAGCCATCTGAGATGGACATTCTCCTTGAACGGGCAATCATCTATGGCTTCCC
>CP070658.1:458571-461134 GCA_020355105.1 Candidatus Thorarchaeota archaeon
ATCATGAACGCGATGGCATCGCCATCAGCCTGTGCAGCTGAGAGCAGATCCGTATCAGATAGTTCACTCAGCAGCGGGAAGTTCATCAAGTCTGAGGCAACAGTCCTAGAATCGACCGTGATATCCTTCGCGTACTTGAACTCGTCAGATTCCTGAACTGCTTCAACTGTTTCTTCGGCGGATACCGAATAGAAACTGGCTGGGTCAAACTGGTTGTTGTATTCAGTGGAAATCCATCCTGATGGGCGCGCTACCGACGCGATTCGTACCTCGTCCATTCGACCATCTGATGCGAAGATGCCGGCTACGTGTGCCCCAAATGTTAGTTCAACTGTAGTTTCGATGCTGTCGATGCTGGATAGAGTACCTGATGTACTCGCCTTGGCATCAGCTCCGTCCATGAAGATTGTAGTGCCGGCTATGCTGTCATCATCCCAGATCACAGTCACGTAGTGCCACGCAGGTATGGTTACATCGGTTGACGCATAAACCGAATACCCCTGAGACCCATCCGCAACCTGAAAAGTAAGCTGGCTCCCTGCAACTCCCAGTACGTATCCTTTGTCTAGGGCCGTGGTCCCCGGACGCTTGGCCACGAGGAACTCGGGGTTCCCAGTAGAATCCAAATAAACCCAGCAAGAAACTGTGAAGTCATCAGACGCTCCGAAGTCGAGATGCCCGTCTGCCGGGTCTCCGTAGTTGACTCGTCCGTTTGACCCGAGGAAGTCATACGCGCCATCAATCTGGCCGGTAGCTCCCTGAGTTAACCCTCCTTGAGGAGTTCCACTTGTGCCATAGGACGTAGAGTCAACGGCATCGCCACTTGATTCACTCAGATGCCAAACCCCAAGGTATGAATTGCCCCATACAGATGCAGCATCCTCTTGGTTCTGGGCCGAAGGGTCTCCATAGTACATTGTTATTACAGTATCAGTGGATGAAGAGAGATCCGTCAAGACCCACGCAACCAAGTGTGCATGAGTAGGGCTATAGGACTGGTCAAATAGCTCAATCTCGTGGGCCAGTGTGGCTGCTCCCTTCTTGAAAATGATGTCATCTCCATCAGGTTGGACGTCGGTTCGTAGATCAGCATCGTAGATGTCAATGAGGACTGGAAAACCACTAAGATCTGCGTCCACCTTGTTATGGTCTATTACAATGTCCTTCTTGTATGCAAAGCTTGAGGGCCCTCCCAAATCCTCCTCAGCTCCGACTGTATAGAAGCTTGCTGGGTCGTTTTGATTTTCGTACTCCGCCGCAATCCAATCAGCCGGTAGTGATATGCTGGAGATTCTGAACTCTGAAACCGCCCCAGGGCCCCACATGTTTCCGCCGACGGAATCAGATAGAACGTACAGATTGTCCCAGACCAAATGGGGGTTCTCGTTATCAGCACTGGTGTCTTCAAAATCCAATGAACCATCCACATAGTGATATGCTCGGATGGCGGACATGTTCCTCACGAATGCAAACTGATACCACGAGTCTGCATACCACAGACTTGTACTACTTGCGCAGGTTTCATCGAGGTCGGATGTGACCTCCATATGTGTTACAACCTTGCCCGAGCTAGCAGCGAATCTCATCAGCGGGTAGCCATTCGTCGGACTATTACCCCGAAAGAAGTGCATGTCGCTGCCTGGCGGGAATATACTATCTAGCACAAACCAAGACTGAAATGTGAAGTCATTCACCGGACCAGAGAACCCGCCTACACTGAACCTATCATCGATTCCGTCAACGGATATTGCTGTGCCCAACATCCCATCATTTATTCGTTGATCCGAAGCGAATCCGGTTGGAGTCAGATCGAACCCGTTCATGGTACTATCCAGAATGTTGGAGGACGATGGGTCTTGTTTCATATGCCAGACGGCCACATATTTACTATTCCATACTCCTGAAGGATTCTCCTGGTTCTCAACCGCCGGGTCACCATATTACATAGTGATTGTTGTGTCGACAGTGGAGGACAAGTCGAGTCTTATCCAGGCGACAAGATGGCTATGAGTCGAGTTGAATGTCTGGTCAAAGAGCTCGATTTCGTGGTCAAGGACATTAGTCCCATTCTTGAATACAATGTCATCGCCGTCGGCCTGCACGTCAGAGCGTAAGTCTGTGTCGAATAGCTCTATCATAACTGGGAAGTCGTTGAGATTAGAGTTGATCTTCGTGTGGTCTATAGTGATATCCTTGCTGTATCTGAATCCCGATCCCCCTCCCTGTCCCCCTCCAACAATCTCCTCGGTACCTACCGAGTAGAAGGTGGATGGGTATTCCTGATTGTTATACTCTGTTGAAATCCAGCCCGCAGATATCTGGCGGTCTAGAACACGGACTTCATCAATGGTGCCGTTGAACATCCTATCTATGTCAACTGTACCTCCGATACTGTCTACAATGAGTGTATCTGCACCTGTGGTTACAACCTGTTGGACAAATGAGCCATCAATATACAGTGTACAAGTATCTCCTGCTCTCACCAAAACAACATGCTGCCAAGTGTCAGTAGCAATTGAACTCAATGTAAAGTCAAAATACTCGGATTCGGTAGCTGTTTCGA
>CP070658.1:461234-464071 GCA_020355105.1 Candidatus Thorarchaeota archaeon
CGGGGCAGGCACGGTGTTTCGCTATGAACAAGAATGTTGAACGAAAGCCCATATTCATCGGCATAATCATGATTCTGGTTACACTTCTGGTCCCATTTGCCTATCATCTTGATCTTAACCCGTTCGGATGGAACTCGTTCGAAGCCGTGCTATGGCGATACGTCCTACCCATATCGAGCTTGTTCATTCTCGACAACACAGTTCACCTCTTCCCATACTATGTATTCGGCCTCATTTTTGTCATTCAAATCGTGAGGCACTATCAAGGCAAAGCAAGCAGACTCTGGACTCTCATTGTAGGCCTCTATGCAGAGATTCATCCCCTTCTGCTATCACTTCCACCACTCCTCCGGCTACCGTTCACAATCGCCCCGGGGGGTGAAGTCATGTATCCTGTCCTCATTCCGATTCCAGCTCTCCTGTTGCTAGGAGCTACTCTAATCTATCTCAGACCACAAACGAGAACCTAGAAGCACCAAGCCACCCACAGCAATGGCCAAGTCAAGTATACAAATTGCACTTACTACAAGGTACTGAGTCGACCCACGTCTGGTGGCTGAAGTGATATCAAGAGTGATTCGCTTGGAGGTTCTATCAGCACAAAACTAGCAGTCCAAAGGAACTCCGAGTCTATTACAGTCAAGGTGAAGCCATTGTCTACAAGCGTCAAGATGTATTCCAAAAGCTCAATCGACCCTAGAATTGCCCGTTTGCATTCCTGTGTCATAGCCGCATCACTCGTGTCAGACGTTGTTTCTAGGGATGGTCCTGTGATTTCTACGTCAAGCCGAATCGTACCACCACACTTTGTCAGGACCATTCTGATTCTATCCTGTTCAAGAAGAACGACACTAGAAAACTCGGAATCAGAGGAGGACTGAGCGGCCACGAGCCGCTCGTACTCCTTCAGAATGTCTTTGGGATTCATTTTAGCCCCTTCCTCCCTAGTCATATTGTGATTCAGGTCCACTACTTCTTCCCTAGTATGTAAGCTATCACAACTCCCGCGACGGAGGCATCTGCAAGCATCTCCACTCCATGGAACATCCGGAGCACCAATGGGAACTGATCTGAGATTAGGAATATTGCCACAGCACCTCCAACGTAGAGAAGAGCAGCCAAGACAATCGCTAGATGCTTCCAATCCAGGTTGATTGACATAATCAAGGGTAGAATCATTAGAACGAGGATGAAGCCCCTAATCAGTTGCAGGACAAGAATCACATGAAGCTCAGGCACCACAAGTTCGTAGCCAACGCCTCCAGCAGTGTAGTAGGGAAGTACGAATGGAGCTACTATGGATCCAAAGACGAAATAGATGACCATCCACATTGCTGATGAAACCACATAACGTCCAGCAAACTGCTGAGCATTCATCCGGGCAAAGTATTCCTTCCTCATCTCTCCAAAGCTACGAATTGCATCAGTAGGTCTGAAGAGGAGTGTACCAGCTAGTGCCGTAGGTAATACGAGAATCCATCCAAATATCAAGGCTCCAAAAACCAGTTCAGGTGCTCCCGCAAACTGGGTCGAGAAGAAGACCCCTTCGAGGACAGGCATCAACATCTGAATGACGTAGACTGCCAACCAAGTTATGAGGAACCTTGCTCTTCTTCCTAGAGGCATATTTGTGTTCAGATAGTATAGTGTTACACTATAGAGAACCGCAGTGACTACAGTTCCAATGGCAAAACTGGCCGTCACACTTCCTTGAATCGGGATAAGTAGTCCAAAAAGCGCATAGACAACAACAAAGGCTGCAACCCTAGTCGCCGCCAACCTTGTAAATCCTATTTGACTCATGATTATTCACAGATAATACCTCAGTAGTTTGGATTAAGTAATTATGCTAGCGACCAAGTGAGCAGATGGCCATCTCATCAGCCTCAGGTGGCCTAGAATGAACCTATCAGTTAGACTACGGCCAATCCACAGTCATAGGACTACAGAAGAGAGAAGACTCTCTAGCTCGTGTTGTTTTAGGTCCGGATAGCTGAACGACGGGCGTCCAAATATGGAAACCACGCTCCTGACCATCTCTGACTTCTTGATCTGCGAAGCAATCTCATCCAATCGTTTCAGGTTGGGCCCGACAAATGAGGCAAAAATCACTGGCTCTGAAGCTGCTATGATTGGCGTATAGAACTCGGGAAACTGGGAGCTGAACAGACCTATCATATTGCTGATGTCAGTCTTCTCGGGTATCCACTCAGTCCTTGCAATCATCGCAATTCCATCGCTCGCGTTGAGGTCCCAAGATAGCGAGAGTCGTACCCCCTCTCCCTTGATGATTTCATTGATTAGCCGTCTAACTGAGCGTGCTGCAAGCCCTGTCTTTTTCGCAATATCTCTAACTGGCATTCTTGCGTTCATTGCCAAAGCCTTGAGGACCTTCAGGTGTGACTTTGAGTACCCTACTTTCCTCCCTCTCGGGAAGATCAAAGGGATGAGTTCAACACCTTCTACTGACTCTTGGGTTCTGAGGAATGTTCCCAATTCAGACAATCCGGATGTTCCAATGTAGGTTGCGAATGCCATGTACATACTGCCAGAGGTCGGACCAACGACACCAACCATCGGATTCTCGCCCAATGTGCTGCAGAATGCATGCTCATCCTCGGTTCCATCTGTTTCAAGTATGCAGAGTGCAATATCCCCTCCAAACATCTCAAGACTCAATTCAACTGTGAATCTTTCAATAACCCCCTCTTCAATCAGCCTGTCAACTCTCTTCTTGACAGCATTCGAGCTGATGCCCAGCTTTCTCGCCAGGCTCTGATAAGGCATCCTACAATTATGTGATAAGTCCAGCAGAATGGCCTTGTCTACCTCGTCCA
>CP070658.1:464171-468098 GCA_020355105.1 Candidatus Thorarchaeota archaeon
ACTTGAAATAAACACCATAGTTGACTCCTGACAATGGACCTAAGAACTCCTCCTGGCCCGCCATTTCTATCAGTCCGGAACTTGGCCAACGCTGAGTAAGACTGAAATAACAGTCAATCCGAGCTGCACGGGAGAGGAGAGTTTCCTGCCTTTCTATCAGAACGCACATCCGTATCACGAGAGAATGATGCGTCTATGTGGGGGACAGGATGAGAAAGCCAGACCGGAAACAACTGCAGGTAGCAGTGATCTGCATAGGTGTTGTCATTGCAGTCTTCGGTTTCTCAATCCATTTCGTTGTGCCTGGCGAAACTCGCAGTGGCTATCCTATTACCGTAGAGGCATCCAGCTACGTCGTAGATGAGATTAGATTCTCACCGGGCACAGACGACTATTCATTTCGACTTTACCTGAGGCTAAATTTCCTCTATCAGAATCTCTCTGCATATCTCCTCAGCGAAACCGAATACGAACGCTTCTCTACGGGGACTCCAATAGGTGAAGTAGACACAATCGCCAATTTCGCTGGTTCACCGGACTATGAATGGGAAACATCCCCTTCTGGCGACATCAATCTTCGTATTGTGATTTTCAACAACAATACAGTCCGGGTATTCTGTGGATACTACTATGTAGTCATTCCAGCTACGTTCTCCTCGTCCCTGACGATAGCCTTTGCAGGTTTATTCGTAGCTCTTGCTGGACTCGGATGGTATCTGGTCGGATGGAGAAGGTACTTCATTCTTGGACTCGCCGTCAATCTCGCGTTGTTCTATGTACGGGTCTTCACGCTTGTGGCTGATGTCTTTGCTTTTTCCGTTCTCTTGGAGCAGACCATCGAGCCCTACAATGATTACCTCTTCTTCTACCTCCGCTGGATTCCAAACTTGTGGGAAGGCGCGTGGCCATACACTCTTGATCCTACAAGTATGATGTCTGGTTACGTCTACCCCCCACTTTGGCTGTATACAGTCGGACTGCTTGGATCAATTCCCTCTTGGTTGCCCGGTCTGATTCTCTTCTCATTCAACGTGGCTACCGGTGCCGTGGTATTCGGAATCTCACACAGACTTACCCATGACGAGAAGCGATCTGTGTTCGCTATGACACTCTTCTTGCTTAATCCAATCACATTGGTCTATGGCAGCTTCCTGTGGCTGAACCCAACGCCCTACGTCTTCGTCGTAACACTTTCATTCTACTTGGCTGTGAAGGGTCGGAAATCAGGCTCAATCATCGCGATGGCCATGGCAACACTCTACAAGCAATTCGCTGTTGTGTTCTTCCCATTACTTGTCCTAGCTCTAGTCAGACAGGATAGAAGTGTAGACCTTCGGAGAGGAGTCTTGGCCTTTGTGAAGCATAGCACACTATATGCAGCTTTTGTTTGTTTGGTATCTCTTCCATTCCTTTTCGTCGACTCCGAAGCTTTCATTGGGAGAATGTTCATCGGAAGTCCCGGTCCGGAGAGTCTTGCAACATTTCATCCGGAACTAGGATGGCCAGTCAACTTCAATACCTTCTTCACTTGGGTTGGCGTTCCGGATGTGATAGTGTGGGCCATTGCGTACCTTCTGGCCTACTATGTTCTGTTGGGACTCTCTCTCTCTCTATAATCTATATCTCCTTCGCCAGATTCAGGCCTTCTGCGAGTGTAGAAGCACAAACCGAAGAAGAATGGGCAAAGAAGGTGATTGTTGATGCATTATTCTGGAGCATTCTCGTTGTTTTGACTCTTCAGATGTTCTTTCCTAGAGGGTCCTACAAGTTCTACCTACTCTCACTTGTACCATTCATCTCTGTACTCTTTGACTATCGTGACTTGAAACTTGAACGCGCCGAGCCATTTCGTTTCCAGAAGCATTACTTGATGCCCATAGTTGTTTCATTAGTCGCGTTTGTCTGCTTCAGATTGGTTTACTTCTGGATACTGTTGGTCTGGGCTCTTTTCTACCTGCAGAAAGGCGGGCATATTAGCAATCTGAGAGGATACATTCGAAGAATCCCAAGAAGGGCTAGATTTCGGACAGAATCTAATCCCACGGCTTGTCATTCCACTCTTCAATGCAACCATCACTCTGCTATTTCACGATATTCAACAGGAGGATTTCGCCACACCATGTAGGCAGTTGTGACGAGAACAATCACTTGGCTCGAAACGACTGTTATTATGAGTGTCATAACATCCAACAAGCGGACAACGTATAACAGGGCAAAGATGACTAGAAGGACTGCATAGGCAACAAGAAGCCTGGCGTAGCACCTGCGCGAATCCTTGTGCCACGACTGGTAGATTGGCCAATTCACTTCTTCTTTCTCCATCGTCGTCGGAGGACTCTTGGGACTCTGCGTCTTCTTCGCGGGGGACTGAAGACATTTTGGGAGATAACCTGCGGTACGACAGGGCGCTCGCTACTACCTGCCCAAATAACATAGACTGACGTTACACCAGAACGTATGAACTGCCGAAGAATCGCCTTTTTCCGCCTCTTGTCCTTAAGGCGCATCTCTAGTCACATACATTATGGGATTCTGTGCTTATCTTGTCTTTCATGATTTGACCAAGTATCGAATCCCAATCGACCTAGCGTTGCTTCTCAAGACCTGGCTCAAACCATCAGAGTGAAGGAGCTGTTGAAGAGAAAGCACTCTCTACTCAATGCTTATTATCCGCGAATGATTTCCTGATTGCGGTTAGGGATGAGAGAGATGGAGAATCGTTGGACTCGTAGAGACTTCAAGATCGCTCTTACTGGAGGAATTCTTCTCTTCATCGTCTACATGATAGGGGCATTTTGGGAGCTGCTTGTGACACGCGATATGTGCATGTTCTTCATGATTGGCTACCTTATGGCCACAGTTGTGATCACACCAATGATGATGACTGGGAAATTCGGAATGGGGACTCTGGTCTTCATTCCCTATGCACTCATTGGACTACCTCTAGAGTACTACATGGAGTGGATTCTTGATCCAGTTCTAATCTCTCCCTTTGCAGCAGTCATCTGGTCAGCAATTGGCCCAATTGTAGGGTTCTCAGCAGATCTGGCCTATCGATTCATTCCAAAGTCAGCCAATGATAGGACACGGGGGGTGGCTACTGGGCTGGTGCTAGTCACAATGCACTTTCTAATCATGCTCTCAGCTCTTACCTTTCTCTACACAGACCCCCTCCTAGGCTTGGAACACTATTTGAATGCCCTTGGATTCACATTGCCATGGTTACTCATGAATGGGGCATTTGGTGGCTATACCGCGTATGCACTATCACAGGACTTGTCCGCGCCTCGTTGAGGAAACGTAGGTGGTACTGACAGATGTCGGTACAAAGGTTATGCCATTTCTGGAGTCCTGATGATTGTGATAGAAATGGCATGCACAACAGAGCAACAATCAATTCAACCGATAGACGTACTTGAGTCCATCAAGTGTGAGGAACCGAGCCTTTCAGATCGTGCTAGAGTAGCAGACGAAGAATCAAGAGTGCTTAGAACGCACCTCGCGCAGGAAGAGGCCTTACGCCAGTTCGAGCGTCGGAAATCGCTTGCACTTGCAGAATCTCATAGAATGTCGTTCAACCGGTAGACCATGACTTGGGATAAGTGCTAGGGGTGGAAGCCGGTTGAAACCCATCCATACGCCACGTCTTCGGGTGTCTGAGCAAGATGAACTAGGCAGCCTCGCCGACAAGGCGCATATCGTCTTTTCGTTCTTGGGGAATTCGCCGGAAGAGCTGAATGTGTGGAATCAATGCAGTGATTATCTTGTTTTCTGCCTTCTTCAAGTGCTCCAAGAAGGTCGTTCTCGAAATCTTTTCCTTGGACGCAATGGTTTGGAGGTCAGATCCTCTTGGAAATCTGAAGTAGCCCTGTGCATAAGCAGTCAATAGTGCATGCATCTGCTTCTCAGTCAGTCCTGAAAACAGTG
>CP070658.1:468198-471333 GCA_020355105.1 Candidatus Thorarchaeota archaeon
AGTGGAAGATAACCCCATGCTGAGTCTGGCTATCAACCCTGTCATGAACATTCTTGGAATCAAGAGCAAAGAAGTGCCGCTGGAGGTTGTTGTGAGAGAGATGGAGAGGAAGGGTTGGCGAATGGTAACATCCCCTGCTCCTTCGTCAATTAGACTAGTCTTGATGCCTCATGTATCTGCGGGAGCTCTGAATGCGTTCTTCAACGACCTAGATCGTGTTTCGACAACGATTCCTCCAGACTAGGCCGGAGAACCAATTGACTCCTTGAGACTGCTAATCTCGTCCTCGAGATCATCCATGCGTCTGGACATGTCCATCATCACTTGAAGCAGCATTGAGATCAAGTATCCGTAGTTTACGGAGTATCCCTTCTCTCTATCGATTATTCTGGCTTCCTCAAGCCTGCGTGCGATGTTTGTGATTGACTGCTTCGAGACCTTCCTTTCTTTCATCTGACGATCTACTACCTCTCGTACCTCTCCGGCACCCAAGGGCTTCCCTTTGAGAGGATTGAGAAGACTATGGAGCATTATGAGTCCTGCACTCATGCGTGGATTCAGAAGCTTCGCAAATGTTCGATTCAGTTCAGCCTTCAACCTATCTAGCCCCCGTAGTTGAGACAACTGGCAGCAGTTGACGTATCGTTCATGAAAAAGCTTCCTGCATTGCCAGAACTTAGTTTGTGACCTCTTGGAACGCTGATTCTGACGTACACGTTTACTGAATGATTTGACGACTCAGAGGACACAGAGAACCAGTCAAAACAGTGAAAAGATGGGTAGCCACTGTCCGACATCGAGAGTCTGCAAGTTGGCCGATGATTTGGACCGCATTGTCTTCGTATCAGTGATTCATACTGATCAAGAGAGTGTGGAGCGAGCAAAAGAGGCAGTGAGGAAGGTTCAACCAGAGGTCGTGGCGGTCGAGCTTGATCACGATAGGTACCAACAGCTAATGAACCCAGACGAGGAAATGGAGAATTGGATACCGCCTCCCACAGGTGATGCAGTCCAGAATCTGATGGAGCACCTAGCATCACTTGAGAAGAGCTTGGGCGAGATGACCGGAGCGGGTGTTGGCACGGAGATGCTTGCGGCAATCAAAGAAGGAGAAGAGATAGG
Source organism: Candidatus Thorarchaeota archaeon (assembly GCA_020355105.1). Classification (GTDB taxonomy): domain Archaea; phylum Asgardarchaeota; class Thorarchaeia; order Thorarchaeales; family Thorarchaeaceae; genus SMTZ1-83. Next base: position 469,321 of record CP070658.1, read on the forward strand.
CGCGAAGATTGCCCTCGTGGATAGACCGATCCAAGTGACTATGCAGGCAATAATGAAGGTGCCACTCGACGAGATCTACAGACTCATGAACCTAATGCCCGACGCGACAAAGGAGATTGAGGACGGTTCTGGAACAGACCTCCTCAGTGCGCTGAAGCAAGATGGTGTGATTGAGGATTTGATGATTCAGTTCGAGTCCGATTTCCCGGGCCTTACAGATGCCTTGATTCATCAGAGGGACCTCTATGTCGCAAAAGACCTGCATACAATCCTGAAAGACATCAAAGGAAAGATCGTAGCCGTCCTTGGTGCCGGGCACATTGATGGTGTGAAATCGGCACTTATTGCACGGTTAGAGAACGAAGACAATGACTAGAGTTCCAAGACGCCAATCAGGTCGTTCAGTCCTTCTCCTGTCTTGGAGCTGACTTTGAACACGGGGATACTAGCATCTACTTCTCGAACGTCACTGACAAGGGCATCCATGTCAAATCCAATTGCCTCCGCGAGGTCAATCTTGTTTATCACTACCATGTCTGCTCTCTTACTCGTGAGTGGATGTTTCCTCACCATATACGGACCTTCTGTGACGCTCACCACGACTATCTTCTTCTCGACACCAAGGGAATAGCCTGCAGGGCAAATGAGGTTTCCAACATTCTCTATGAATATTAGATCATACTCCGAGAGATCGACATCTGCCAGTGCGACCCTCAACATCCTGGCATCAAGGTGACATGCTGTACCCGTGTTGATCTGAACTGTATCTACCCCGTGAGCGGCGACTCTATCCGCGTCTATTCTGGTCGCAAGGTCACCAGCCACCATCAGAATCCTGAACTTCCCCTTGAGCCTCTCACATAGTGACTCTATGAGCTGTGTCTTGCCTGTTCCAACAGAGCCCATAATGTCGAACGCCTGAATACCACTCTGACTGAACAGCTCTGCGTTCTCGGCTGCAGCCTCTTCATTGGCACCGAACAGGTCTTTATGAACGTCGATTGTCACAGTTCGTTCAGTCATTGGTCTTCCCTCACTTCATGTAAGTCAAGAGATTCCATTTCTGGATATAGGTAATGGCCGACTAATGGTCGGATAAGGAGCCTTTCCACCAACAGAGCGACAAACGCCCATAGAAATGCTTGCAGCATGTCTATTGTGGCATATAGCAAAGTTATCTCAATTGACTCAGTCACTGCAGCGAATATAGTCATACTAGGGATGAACCCACCGACTATCCCGCCACCAAGGACAACCATTGCAGCATACATAGGACTATCTCTATTCGACTGCAAGTGAATTGCGAATCCAGTACCCACGCCAAGACAGATGTTGCCAATCATAGGCAGTAGCGGCGGCTCTCCACCAGCCATTGCTCCTCCAAGACCCACAACAGCACCGACCAGGGCCCCGCCTGGTAGACCCCCTATGACTCCACCGAGTTCTGAGAATAGAAATCCAGGGGTGAGGTCGAGCAGCCCGGGAATCACAGGAATTCTGACAAACATCCTTACCACGATTCCAAGGGCGGCGAGCATTGCGAGGGTTGCCAGGGCTACAGTGTTTTGCTGAAGTGGAATCGACCTCATTGTAGACTCACCCATCTGCGGCGACTTAGCTAGGAGGCTCCGGCCACGGATCTAGCAAGAACCTTCTAGTTTCTTCGTACCAGTGTTCTAGTTTGGTAAGAATCTCCTCTCTCACTTCCTCAGTGGAGATCGCTCTATAGACAAGGTAGTATCCGCCCCTATCGAAGGTCCGTTCCTCACTCTCGATTAGGCCCTTCTTCTTGAGTTTCGGGAGCACACGTTGTACAGTGCTTCGATCCCGACCTATGCGAGAGGCTATTTCCTTGACTGTCTTGGGCCCTGATATCAGTGCGAAGTAGGTGTCAATCTCCGTACTCCTGAGGCCAAAGGCACAACAGAGTAAGTCAGAGGGATTCTCAAATCCCTTGCTGAAGAGATTGGCCAGGGAGTCCCGCGTACTCATTTTCAATCGCATCAACTTCGG
>CP070658.1:471433-476339 GCA_020355105.1 Candidatus Thorarchaeota archaeon
ATATAGCATCGCCGAGCCATTCAGTACCCTACTTGGAGTATGTGCGCAACGCCATGGAAACGGCGATAGCCCGGTACGGTCGTGAGGTGTATCGGGATAGAACAACAACATAAGGAGGTGGCTGTTTTAGTTTCTGGTTTTCGCAATAAAGCAAATAAGGAGAAAAAGATGAAAAGATTGACAGTGCTGCTGGCACTCATGCTGCTCGTCAGCCCTCTGTTTGCGGGCTCTCAGGCCGAGGAGTCGAGTGCTGCAGGTCTTTACCACACCGGACGCACTCTGGGAGGTGGCAAGAGACCTAGAGAGAATACCGGGAACGACAGTCTTCCATGCAGACATAGACCCGGTCCAACAGTTCTTCATCGATAGCAAGGTATTCCCGTTCGGCAGAGTGGACTTCGAGGTCAAGGGTGACATTGTCACCAAGATTCGATGCCTTGACCGACGAGAGGACTCCGAGTATGAGATACCCGACTTGGAGGAGATTGGATTCGAGGTGTTTGTCGACACCCGACAGATATTCCCCAAGATGGATGACAAGATACACCACATTGATGTCTATCACAGAGGCCTGACCATTCGAATAGAGGGGGAGAGGGAGAGGGAGATTCTACTTGAGTTTCAGAGAACGGTTGACGGAATAGATCCGGACGTGATTGTGAGCCGAGGTGGTGATGAGAATCTCTTCAGATACCTGACTCTACGAGCGAAGCTGAATGGGGTTAAGCTCGTGATGTCGCGAGATGGCACTCCCTTGAAGGTTGCACATCGCAAGCCAAAATCATTCTGGCAGTACAACCAGATCGTCTATAGGGCAGGCAACCAGGTCATGTTCAATGGGCGAATCCACATAGATAGATCGGGAAGCCTCTACTATTCGCCATCCGGAATGGCAGGGGTTGTCGAGGGCTGCAGGTTGGCATTTGCGCAGCCTCAGAGAGTGGCAAGGATGTCGATAGGCAGTGTCAATGCAGCAGTACAATACTACAATGCCTACGAGATGGACATTCTGATACCGCCAGTAAAGCGAAATCCAGAGTTTCTGAAGTCTGTAAACGATTTGGCCTCAATCGACAGAGGCGGCCTCATTCTTCAACCTAAACCAGACATCTATGACAATATTGCCGAATGCGACTTTTCGTCCATGTATCCGACCCTGATGGTAAATCAGAACATCAGCCCAGAAACGATTTGTACACTTGACAAGTGCCCTTACAACGAGGAATATTGCATAGAGGTTCCAGAGGTTCCGTTTCGACTCTGTAAGAAGAAGAGAGGAATTGTTTCAAAGTCACTTGAACTGGTCGTGGAGAAGCGCAGGGAGTTCAAGAAACAGATTGAGAGAGGACAGGACGCCAAGAAGTACAGACTGATGGAGAACACCCTGAAGGGAGTGCTAGTGTCGTGCTTTGGCTATCTCGGCTTCAAGAACGCAAGATTTGGTAGGGTGGAGGCACACACAGCAGTCACCGCCTTTGCACGGGATGTGCTCCTGAAGACTCAGGAGATTGGGGAGGAGATGGGCTTCGAGCTGATACATGGCATTGTCGACTCTGTATGGATGAGATCAGAGGGAGTGCCCGAATACGACAGAGTCGCGGAGTTCTGTAGAAGGGTATCTGATGCTGTTGACATCACAATGTCGCCAAAAGGAGTATACCGATGGATGGTGATTCCGTCATCGCGGCTACACCCCTCTATTGCCCCATTGAATCGGTACTATGGTGTCTATGCAAATGGAGGAATCAAGACACGAGGGATTGAAACCAGACGGCGCGATACATGTCTCTACGTGGGGGACTGCCAGATGGCGATGATTAGGGCACTTGCACGCGGCCGAAGTAAGAAGGAGTTCATAGAAAGAATCCCCGAAGCGCATTTGGTGTGTCAGGACTACATCGAGAAGCTGTACAAGGGAGATGTGGACACAAGGGACCTGATCTTGCATACACGTCTGACACGTGAACCACATGAATACCGTGCCATGTCAAGAGCCGCCATAGTTGCAAGGCAGTTGGTGGAAACGGGTAGAGAGCTACATGCAGGGCAGAAAGTGCGCTATGTCATGGTGAGTGCAGAATCGGAGAGCCCAATGAGGCGTGTCAGAGCCCTAGAGCTTTTCGATGACACAACAAGATACGATCCTGATGCATATGCAACTCTTTGTCGTAGAGCCTTCGAGAACCTAATACCCAACCAGTACCTCGAAGACTCCAATTTGATTGAGGAGCCACGTGTTCTCTTGCAGAGCTAAGTCACTGAACATTGTGTGTTAGAATAGCACTACTCAGTGATTGCATAGGCCTGCATGGCAATCCTTGGTTTGAGATCACGAACTGGAATGCCAGTCTCCTGCGAAACTCTCAACACGTCGTCAGCCTCAGGCTTGATGTTGATTACACTGCCATCTATGCCACGAGAAACCTTCACCCGAACCATGAAGTCCTTGCCCTCAATCTCCAGCTTGCAGACTATGGTCTCTCTCGCAGCCTTCAATCTGTCCCAGGTCGTGTAGCGTATTCCAAGCGTCCCGAGATGCCTAATCAGGATTGCGGCTATGCTCTTAAGTCCGGTCTTCGCAGCGATCACCTTGATTACATAGCAGGGACGATTCTTCTTGCCATAGGCCGGTATCATTACTACATCGTAGGCGAGCCCTTCAAGAAGGAGTGTGTCAAACAGAGCACCCATGCTTTCTCCATCTATGTCATCAACATTTGTTTCGATGACGACCACGTCATCAGCAACCCAGGCATCAATCATCTCGGCTCGCTCCTCTTTTTCCTTCTTCTCTACCTTCTTTGCGGGTTTCTTCTTGGGAGGTGCCTTCTTCTTCGGCGCCTTCTTCGCAGGAGTCGGCGCTTCCTCCAACTCCTCTGCAAAGTCACCCACCAAGATCCTCATCGTGTTCTGAACATCGCCCAAGTCCCGAGAACCGAATGCCACACCCTGCTGTCTTGCTACGAAGCCCTCAGCAGACTCGACATATTCAGATGCTAGAGTCACAAGAAGCGCTGCACCGGTGGGAGTCAACACTTCCGTCTTTGCAGCACCCATGATGAATGGAACATCATTCGAGACCAGAATCTCAGCGACAGCTGGGACAGGAACTTCAAGTGTCCCATGTTCGGTTTCAATCTTGCCACTGCCGACAGCCACATGCGTAGCTATGAACTCGGTGTCGACAAGTAATCCTGCCTTCTCGAGGAGGTAAGCGGTTCCGACCAAGTCGAGAACAGTGTCAACAGACCCAGTTTCATGGAGATGGAGCTTGGAAATAGGCGTTTCATGAGCGCGAGACTCAGCCTGCAACATCTCATCCAAGGCCTTCTCCGCGATGCTCTTTGCTTCATCCGAGAGCTCCAGTTCTTCAGACACAGTGGTTATTATCTCTTTGAGGGTCTTTGGGTCAAAACGAATGTCAGAGTCACTGGTGATCTGAAGATTCATTCCGGCGACTTCCTCCTCGGTCATTGGAGAGAAACGCACTCTGATTGCCGGGTCGTATATTAGCAGACTAGCTGCGACTGGAAGAAGTGCGTCATCCTCACCGATTAGGCTGACTAATGCAGATAGGAACATGTCTCCAGATGCTCCAGCAGTCTTAACATCTATGAGGACTTTATCGCTCATGGCCGGGTTCTCCGTCTTTGACTAGTTCGCGCAGCACAATTCGCCAGTATGACTCTTCTTGCTCCAGTTGGCAGAGTGTCACATGGTGGATTGATGTAATGGTTTTGCGGGCAGCCTAAATAATCTTGTCAGGACAGATGGTTGAGCTCAGCGGTGATAACGATGTAGTCAAACTACATCACCATGTAGGCATCCCGCCTTCTGAAGACCTCTTCAATGATTGTGTGGTCTACATGTTTCAATCGCGCAAGGTTTCCCTCACCGCTGAGCCACCTTTCCTCCACTGCTCGAAGATCGCCATGTACATGCACTCAGCGGGGTCTATCCACATGTCAGAGGAGTCAAAGGACTCGTCTACAAACTCAACAGGAGCGTTTCGTATCAGAGCAGCCGGTGTGGACTCATCGGACTCTCCCATCACCGCAGTACATGCCGAAGCAAGATTGTCAGCAATAGCCCTTCGAGTCACCCTCAGCTCATTTCCAAACAGGTCTTTTCTTCCACGATCATCAGCCACAGGTCTGTATCCTGTCACTCCCAGTGCCATACCGATGTTTCCGAGTCTAAGGGGCTGAGTTCTACTATCGATTATCAGAACTCCAACCTCCTTTCCAAGCCGTGTCTTGATTTCTCGTCTTAGCCTCTCAGCACTTGCACGCGAATCCACAGGTAGCAGTGAAGCTGAGCCTGAAGGCACGTTGGACTTGTCGACGCCCGCATTAGCCATGAGTGTGTTGCTCTTTATCGTGAGCAACACATGTGGGATTCCTCCCAGTATCTCATCGGCTTCCTCAATAACAAGCTGAGCAACCTCTGGTGAAAGGTCGAATTGTTCTGAGAGCTCGCGCGCCTTTGAGGATACATTGATGTCTGACAGCTTGACAACTCGCCCTTCCGTAGTACCCAGCGGGGTTTCTGCAACAGCTAGTATATCTCTGTCTTGGACCTCGTGGCCTGCATTTTGCATTCCATCGAGCAGTACATCGAGAAGATCATCAGTTGGTGTGATGGTTCGGGTTCTAATCGAAAGAACGAGCAATGTTCTCACCGAGTGCGAAGCCGTGCCAACACCAAATAAAACCTCACCATTGGTCCATCCACAAGGCTCCATACCTTGGTTAGCTGGATGTGTCAGCTTCATCTCTCTGCAGCTTCATTCGGGCCCCCATGACGCACTTGTCACCTTTTCTCCCGCCCATTGGATTTTGTCTTGTGCCCATCGAGTTCATGCACCTAGCTGCAACAGCCGCACCCATTGCTAGTCCGTCTTCTA
>CP070658.1:476439-479122 GCA_020355105.1 Candidatus Thorarchaeota archaeon
AAGCTTGAGTCGACTCCTCCGCTCAGTCCGAGGACTGCAGAATCGATTCCGGCGCTATCCATGTAATTGATGATAAAACCAACAATCTTCTGCCTGACCGTTTCGTAGTTCTCTATGAGTAGGCCTTCAGGAAGGTCCATTAAACCAACCTCGTGACTAGATGCGATTCGGGCATCCTTTCAAGTTAAGGGTTTGGGGCGAATCTTGACTCATCACAGGATGGATGGTAGAACCTTTTCAATCAGGAAATAGAAGAATGAGATGTTGCCCATGTACAGAATCATGACCGTGAAGGCACCAACGATCTGCATCCATATCGCCCGGGTTCGAACCAAGATGAAGCAGAAGAATGTAGAGAGTCCAAGGAGTATCTCAGGGAGGATTATGTAAACGGCGACATGCCCACACATTGTGACATTCTGCGCGTACCAAGACGGGAGCATCCACATGGTCGCCTCAGCAGTGCCAAAGATTAGTAGGGTCAGGACTGCTATGATGAGATAGGTCCGCGAATATGACCTTCGCTTGCTCACCTCGATTCCCACGAAGATCAGTACAAACAATGGAATCGACCAGAGTCCTGCCATGTATCCGGAAACTGGTCCTATCATGAGGAACCCGTCGTCAGGAAACACAAGAACCCCTAATTGAGCTGACAGAAACCAGTCGGGCCAAATCATGAAGATGCTCAACAGGAAGGCAAAGAACCACATCGTAATCCATTCTCTGTAGTTTCTCAGATAGCCCACCACGGGTATCATCACATTGTAGATGACTACCAAGGTGAACATTCTCGCACCAATCACCAAACCCGGAACTAGCAGTATAACGACGCAAAGGACGGAGAAAACGATGTTAACTAGGAGTAGGTCGCGGATCGGAGAGTTGCCTGAACCTATCATAATCGTCACACCTGTATCGAATTGGACTCGGTTGCCTTACATCATTCTGATGAACTGTCTGTCTCACCGGTGCGCTGAGCAATGAACCCCGAATGAGCGAGGCTCTCCCATCTGTCTTGACATCAACCTTCTGTCCAGTCTTGCCACAACAAAACGCCTTTCAACGAGAGATGAAACGACAGATTTGAGGATCAATAGATGACAGAAGAGCATCGGTATGAGATGAAAAGCAACTGGATCAAAGAGAGGATTGTCACGGTTGAGATTGAAGGGAAACAGACCTTGGACATTGCCACACCTCAAGATTTCTGGCCTAAGTCACCCAAGAATCTTCTATCACCAGAGGATTTGTTTGTGGCATCAGCGGTGTCTTGCTATGGAGTAACACTCTCTGGTGTCGCCAAGCGGTTTCATGCTGAGCTCACTGACTTCTCGGTCACTGCAGAAGGACACTTGAAGAAAGGCGAATTCGGGTATGAGTTTGAAGAGATTAATATGTCTGCAAGGATACAGGTGCCAACCGAGAAGGACAAGTCGAGAATGGAGAAGGCAGCTGACAGGGCCCACAAGTATTGCCTTGTTGCAAACTCGATGAAGTGTGCAGTAAATCTCGAATATGAGGTCGCAATAGGCTGATGTATCGCCTTTCATTCAAGCTGCGGCAGAGGGATTTCCCCGGTATAGACCTTGCCGCATTCACATGTAAGTCGCACAGACCATCTCTTGGGCAGAGGGACATTGAACTCTGCAACCTCGTTCAGGCTCTCCTTAATGCCTCCGATTAGTTGAACATATGCGTTTGAGAGCCTGAGCACCTCCTCAGGAAAGTCCAAATCCGACAGGACGTATTTCACACCTTTCTCACAGTCAGGACAGGAAGTAAGCATCAGGTGAGTGCCGTCCCCACAGTTGCTGCAATGCACTTCGACCTGACTGAAGTTGGGTGCAGCTGGAACGACAGGGTTCAGATCAACTGGATGACCACAGATGTAGCAGTAGTATCTCAAGTCTATCTTCGGCATTATTCGCTCCTCGATACTGACTCTGATGGCTCATAATGCTAAAAGTATTGGCGGTACAGAATCATACCTTTCTTAGGACTCCCACGAACAGCTCCCGTTGTCCATAGGTCTTCTCAAGTTTCCAACCCGCCCTCTCTGCAATGGCTGACATCTCTTCTGGACTTGCCATGCGTAAGTCAAACCAATCATCGACCACGTCCTGGTACTTCAACCTCAGCGTCACGAGCCCAATCGGTTTCCCTTCATTTCGATTCTTTTCGTGGTATGCAAGGTGCTCCGGTTTGTCAGTAGCAGCTACATCCCGACTTTCAGCCAGCACAACCCCATCTGGAGAAGTGATCATGTGGATGTTCTTCAGCATGTTTACAATGCGGTCCTCATCACCTAGTATCCCGAAGTTGTTGCCAAACAGGAGAACTGTCTGAAAGGTCCCTTCGGGGAACTCAATACTCTCAGCCGACATCAAGTGTACATTTCTCAGTCCTCTCTTTCTAGAAACATCAACTGCTACCTCTTGGAAATCGATGGCCACTACTTCATGGTCCAGACCCTGAAAGTGAAGGCCGACACGTCCGGCACCACATCCGATATCCAGTATCTTCCCGTGGACTTCTACCGAGGCCTCTTTTTGCCCCTCTTGCCAATCCGCAAACTCAGCAACATATTGGCTCCCTAATGACTCGTGGGAATATCCATCGTCCCTCTCAATAAGGTGGACTGCTTCCTCTCCTTTAATCGCATCCTTCATGATCATTCCAA
>CP070658.1:479222-482924 GCA_020355105.1 Candidatus Thorarchaeota archaeon
CATGAGACTCATTGGCGCTCCAGTTCGTTCTCGTGATTGTCTTTCCTCTGTTGTGAATGCCCTCCATTCAGGCCCATTATCAAGCGTATGATCTGATACCACAAGACCACAGGACGTGCAGATGTTCTCTCCACGAGGTTGGTCTTCCGTAAATGACTCTCCCCCGCAACCAAGACACGTTTCCCTTCCAATTGTATGAGTGCCTCTCTTCCTTTCTGATGTCGTCATTTCTATCCACTCCGTTGCCACCCTAGCGACTATTGGCAAGCTGAAAACTCATCATCAGACCCTTCAAGACTGGGTGTTCCATAATCCTAACTTGTCTTGCATTCTTGTGGGGTCCCACATAGACGCCAAACACAACAAGGAGCCCATAGGGGCCACCATCTGGTGAGGGAACCTGTGCAGCCAACCACTTCTTCCGAGAAAGGCCACGCCCTGTCAGAAACTCTTGAGATATGCGGACAACTCCACCTAATTCTGTGGAGGTGACTTTTCCCATATCCAAACTGGTTCCAGACTCTTGACAAAAATCACGAATCAAGGTTTCTAAGGTGTAGTGATCATGAATCCTATTTCTATATGCCTTGATGACAAACTCTAGTATTCCCCTTGGGTCTATTGCCATTCTAAGATAGTACCCCGACTCAGGGAACTTGGAAATGGTCATCGCCGTACCTGACCAGTCCACTGAGAAACCAATCGGTGGTAGCTTTCTATTCCAGGCCTCAGATGGTGTGGAATAGACCATGCTATGGCTCATCTAGCGATTCTCCTCTTGGACATCATCATTCTGAGGAGATTCAGTTTCGTTTAACTCATTGAAATGCGGTCTATCAGCAGTCATTCTGGCAACTATGGCCATTCTTCTCTCAATATCATCCCACTCTGCAATTGGCAGTCTAATGTCTAGGGTAATGTCTTCTTTCATTGCATTCACTTCTTTCATGATGGCTTAGCGCCAAAGTAGGAGGCCTTGGAATAGTACGGTTTCCGAACGCCTCATTATGGGCCAGTCAGTAGTATGGTCTTTCGTGCGGCCAACACGAGATTACTGCCAAACTCACTTTCTACTTGATCTCTCAACCATTATCTAGTCATAGTCGGCCCTTATAAGGGTGCACTCCTCCTCTCTATAAGGCACGAGAAGCCTCTCATTTTTCCTTTTGCTTCCTATGAAACACAATAGAATGGATAACACCTTGACTTGGCAGTTGAATGAGCCATGTGACTGTTTCTTGTCCGACTCAAATCCGGCCGTCCCGACCATTTCTCCTTCTTCAAGTCGGATTATGCTTCGGCAACTGTCGATTTCGCAAATCTAATAATAGTTGACCCGGAAGGTACTGCGGAAGAGAATCCGTAGAGAGATCGCATCGACAACCTACGTGCCTTGGATCTTCTAGACTAGATCGGTCCGACTTAGGGTGTATTTGCTCACCGGGACCACTGATGAAGACCAAGTTTGCGAGTTGAAGTGGAAGCATGGATCTAATGCCAAGGAGAGAGTCGGAGAAGTACACATTAGACCCAGTCAGGGTTGCAGTCCTGGGCGCAGGACATGCTGGCAGAGGTCTTGCCAGTTATCTCGCCTTACATGGCATTGATGTTTCCATCTACAACCGTACTTTCAAGAACGTCAAGAAGATATCAGAGAAACGTGGCATTGATGTTCATGGTCTAATCGAGGCTAACGCATACATTCCACTGATTACAGATGACATGAGTGCAGCAGTTGCTGACCGAGATATTATCATCATCACAGTACCTGCGCAGGCCCACCCCTTCTTTGCCAGAACCTTGGGACCGCACCTTGAGCCGGGACAGACTGTACTTCTGATGCCTGGACGGACTGGTGGCGCACTTGAGTTCGAGAGAATCCTGAGGTCAAATGAACGCACAGATGACATTCTTCTGGGTGAGGCTCAGACTTTCAGCTTTGTATCAAGGATTATGTCACAAGACTCGGTCATGATCTCAAAAATCAAGAACAGCGTGAAAGTAAGCTCATTTCCAGCTTGCGACAATCCCGAGTTCATAAGGAGTCTGAACCGACTTCCACTTGCACTCGAGCTAGCAGAGGACGTCATGGAAACCAGTCTCAACAACATTGGTGCAATGCTACACCCAACCCCTACAATCCTGTGTGCTGGTCTTCTGGAGTCAAGAGAAGGCGGGTATAATCACTATCATGATGCCATCTCTCAGACGGTGGGCCGACTTGTTGAGAAGATGGATGCAGAGAGAGTCCGTGTGGCTAGGGAGTTCTCTGTAGATTATGTATCCGTGCTAGAGTGGCTGAGGACCACATATGGTGCGAAAGGAGCCACTTTGTGCGAGTGTATCCGGAGTATAGATGCATATGATGGGATTGGTAGCCCCTCATCGCTGAAACACCGCTATGTTCTCGAAGATGTCCCCACCGGTCTTGTACCAATTGCTTGTCTTGGCAGACTAGCAGAGATCCCAACCCCGGCCATAGATTCCGTAGTCAATATTGCATGCCAACTCTACGAATACGCTTTCTGGGAGGTCGGACGCAATCTAGAGAGCTTGGCTCTTGACGGAATGAGTCCCCGTGAAGTCAAGGAATACGTTCGAACTGGAGTTCCACCTGTTGACTATCCTGATTTCCACGAAATGCTGGATATCTATGGGTTGGAGGTGGATGACACATGAAGATTCTGGGCGCTTCTATCGGAAGCTGCGTCCATGTGGCTGGGGTTCTTCGATTCCTGAACCTTGCCGAGGAGGTAGGCCATGACACTGTCTTCTTGGGACCTGCAACAGCCATCGATGAATTGATAGTCCAAGTCCAGAAATACGACCCAGATGTTGTCGGTGTGAGCTACAGGCTCTCTACAGTAACCGCTGCAAAACTTCTTGATAGCTTGAAAGAGGCTGTAACCAAGAATGGTCTGGAAACGAAGAGGTGGATACTAGGCTGTACTGCACCAACCAAACCTGTTGCTGAAAAGACGGGGCTTTTCGAAGAAATCTTCACTGGTTTCTCTACGGATGACAAAACATTGGAGTTCCTCCGAGGACGCACTCACATGCAACCACAGGAGAAGAACCCTCAGGACCTTGTTACACGACTTGCAATTCGGAGCCCAATGCCACTTATCAGACATCATTTTGGTCTGCCATCTCTAGAAGACACAGTGGAGGGTGTGGCAAAGATAGCAGAGGCATCAGTCCTAGATGTTATCTCAATCGGGCCAGATCAGAATGCACAGGAGTCATTCTTCCGCCCTGCTGAAATGAACGAAAGTCTAGAGGGCGATGGAGGAGTACCACTAAGAGAAATCGAGGAATTGAAGCGGCTCTTTGATTCCTCAAGAAGAGGCAACTATCCTCTCTTGAGATGCTACAGCGGTACGAGAGATCTGATACCTTGGGCCCAAGTGTTGAAAGAAACGATAAACAACGCTTGGTGTGCTACACCCTTGCTTTGGTACAGTGAGCTTGATGGAAGAAGCAAGAGGCGTCTCATGGAAGCTATCACTGAGAATCAAGAAAGCCACCGATGGCACACAAGACACGACATTCCAGTTGAGATCAATGAACCCCATCATTGGAGCCTGAGAAGCGCCCATGATACGATTGCAGTCACAATGGCATATCTGTCTGCATATAACGCGAAAGCAATTGGTGTCCGACACTATGTTGCACAGTACATGCTCAACACACCCCTTGGAA
>CP070658.1:483024-485971 GCA_020355105.1 Candidatus Thorarchaeota archaeon
GCAGAAACGATATCCGTTCGCGGCGCTAGCCGTGCTGGTGTCCACAGCTGTCACTCCAATTGCAGAGGTGCACTGGACGACAATATACTTCTGGCCTCATTATGAGTTATACTTCACATGGGGCACTCATGATCTGCTTGCCCACCGTATCGAAACCTACTCGCCAGAAGCAATCAACCATTACGTGACACTGGGTCTTCCGTATCTGGTGGTCCTATGGATAATGTTTGGGATCGTCTTGCCAGCCATCATCCTATATTCGTCCAGAACCATCACGCCTTTTCCATGATCTCTGTGACTTCAGCTCTTAGGACGTCTCTTGACGAACACAACTACAGCGACCAGTACCAGCACGACCGCGCCGCCAATCGCAGCAACTTGAATGTAGTTTAGGACTGTGACGGTCACAGTATCGTTTATCGAGTTCCCACAGGTATCGATTACAGTGAGTGTGTACACATAGGTGCCAACACCTAGGTTCAGATCATCTAGCGATATCACAATGGCACTGCCATTCCAATCGCCTTCAGCTACCACATACAGACTTCTCTCACTGACCTCAAATGAAGAAGGATGTGAATCCGAAGGTCGCCAGACTAGAAGACTGCCGCTTGGTCGCACATCAATGAACATGTCCGGAGGATGGTCTATTGTTGGATCTATGGTGTCAGCCTTCTGTGGGTAGTTATCCACCGCGCCTGCTGTCCCCGTGATTGGATACGTGCCAGTGCCCTTGTAGTCGCCCCACCAGTTGCCGCAGCTGACTTCATCATCCCAATGATTGTCAGCTCCATAGTCTTCTGCATCAAAAGGTTCGTTCCATCCGATTAGATTGTAATAGACAGTGATGTTGTGGGTATCCACTCCAAGACTGATACCAACTCCTTCGTTGTACGTAACGGTGTTGTTCAAGAGAATCATGTGATTCCCAGAGCCTACGACTATTCCACCATACTCACCGTTCCTGCTGACGGTGTTGTTGACAATCGAGCAATCGCTTACAATCCGAAGGTGGACGCCAACCAAAGAGTTCCCCAAAATCGTGTTGTTGAGCAGCGTACAGCCATCTACGATGTTAGAATACACTCCATAGCCAGTGCTATTTGAGATGATGCCATTCTTCAGTGTGAAATCGCCGCACTCATGGACTCTAACGCCATCCACTGAATCTACGACGATGCAGTCAGAAATGGTAATGTTGTTGGCATAGCCTGCTAAGATTCCCGCCGAATGGAGCTCTGCATTCTCAATCGTTAGATTCTCACATTCTGCAATGATGAGCTGGCCGTAGGAGCTCCCATCAATCGTGGTGTGGCTCACATTTAGGAAGTAGCCCAACTCCTTGCCATTGACTGTGTTGTCCTTGAACTCATGACGCCATACGAAGCCCGGTCCGCCTCTGATGCTCACAGCACAGTCTTCGAACTCATTTCCTGTAAGGTTGCAGCCCACACAGCCCTCAAGAACAACGCCGTCTGTATTGTCAACGAAACTGACACCTGTCAGCTTGCACATGGTCGAAGCATCCAATAAGGCGCCAATGCTGTTGTTGGCAAGTGTGAAACCCTCCAACGTGCAATCAACACACTATTGCATTACTACTCCGTAGTCAATATCACGAAAGACGCCGCTCGTGGCAGTCACGTTGGTGCAGTGTCCCAAAAGGAGTTGACCATATGAGCTGGCATCAAGTGTTGTATCAGTCACATCCGCGAAGTACCCAAGAGGTCTTCCGTTCACAACGTTGCCCGCGAAGGTATGATTCCAATAGCTTGTGTTGGGGCCCGATACTTGGAATCCGCTATTTGTGAGATCGTTGTTGGTCACAGTAAGAGCGGTGCAGCTTCCAATCTCCACACCACGCTCACTGTGATAGACTTCGTTCTCTGATATGATCAAGCCTGTTGAGCTATGGAGGTCCAACGCGACTCTTTGTCCATGGATGACGCTATTCTCAACTCTACAGCCAGTTGAGGAAGTGATGTAGACTCCAAAGTCACCATTCGAAATCGTAATGTCGTTCAGTGAACAATCGGTACAGCTGTCGAAATCTATTCCTCGCCATTTATTCGATATCAGACAGGATTCCACACTTCCATTCTGCACACTGTGAAACTTGATACCCGTTCCCCCGGTTCCAGTAAACAGGCAATCACGAATGACAAAATGCGCGGTAGTATCCGATATGGAGATGCACTCCTCATAATCACTAATGCTGACCCCATCTAGAATATATGGATGACTCTCATTCCCGATCCCTGTAAATCCAGCACTCAGAAAACCTGAATCACTCGTTATGGTAATGGGACCGCGGTTGGTGTACTGTGTTGAAAGGATTGAAGGCAATCTTGTCTGTGTGCTCCGGATGAAGCCCACACATGCTTCGTTGCCGGTCAAAATGCTGACTGATAGAATCATCACCAGGATGAGAGAGGAAACAGCTCCTAGACGCCTCCTCGTATGACTCACTCCCTATGTCTTGAATAGTCCTCTTCGATTGCTTTGTCAGGTAGCTAGCTAAGCACGCGAATTCGAAAAAAGCCCCGCGCATTGCATGGTATAAGTCTTTTCTATGTCGAGTCCTGACCGGTGGGTGAACCCCTTCCCCCTCCTCTCTTTTAGACGGATAGACTGATTAGTCACCTCCTGACTCACGACCTCTGGCGGGACTGTCTGCAAGGTTGACGGCAGACAACGTAAGGAGGATGAGATTTGCCAGAGGAACCAAGATACTGGGGATCATGGAAAGGGCGGGTCATCAAGGCCATCGCTCTCGACCGGATTCAGACTTGGCCTGAGATTCGTGATCCGTGATTCCTATACGTGGTGCTTGCGCCAGTTCGGATCCTTTCTGTGAGCAAGGTGTCTGAGAAAAAGCAGTGCTACCCGCCTGCGCTTGCGTTAAGTAGAAACTCCTTCTTCAATTGATGCCCAGTTTCTTTGCCTA
>CP070658.1:486071-492188 GCA_020355105.1 Candidatus Thorarchaeota archaeon
GCCGCAATACGCGCCACTACAATCTCGAGTTCTTCACCCTGAGGAAAGAGTGGCTTCTCAATCCCTCCCTGCCCACTTCGCCCAGAGATCCTCGAAATCTCATCTTGTATTCCCGGCAGTGTCTTCCCAGTAAGGTCATTCATCAACTGGATGAAGTCGCCGCGAATGCGTCCCGTACGCGGATTGATACAGAGCCTATCCGAGGGCTCATCCACCATCTGGGGCGCAAGTTCCCGAAGATATCTGATGACCTCCTTCTCGTCTTCACTCTCGACACCGAGAGATTCACCAACGTCGGCAATGTACTTCTCAAACGCAGCCTCATCACGGAAGTAGTAGTACAGGTCCCCATACGCATTCTCAAGTCGACGTGGGTCTAGGTCCGGTTTCCACACGTAGAGCCTCTCCCCAACCATTCCGAACCGGACCTCCCCGTTCCTGTCAAGAGCCTCTCGTGTTCCCCGAAAAGTTTCCTCGAACGAACGAAGCCCCTCTTCTGTCAGGTCCAGACTTCTCCGAAGGTCGCAATAGAGTGCCTCTCCTGTTACTAGGTGATCCTCTGCAAGCTTTCGTAGACCATCGGATAGTTTCTCTCTGTCCAGCTCCCCTGGCTCTACATTCTCGAAAGCATCCCTCACTCTCTCGTCGGAGATTTCCCGAGGCCCTACGACCTCCTGGGTACTCTCTTCGCTCAGTATCTCGGCGACATTGGCAGAGAGTTCCACCATGACCCTCCCATCGCGATACCGAACGTGTTCAACGACTCCTCTCAAGATCTCTGTAGAATCGATATCAGCGACCGCCAGAGTCTTACGGAGAACAGCAGAGTCTGACGTTTCCTCACTGTCATCCGTCTCCACGTCTGTCAGTTTCTCTTGCACAGCAGAGTCTTTCGTGACTTCTTTCAGCCCAGTTTCCGTCGACTCTCGTAGCCGTTCTTCATTCAACTCCTCCCTCAGCCACTCCTCGGCCTCTGCGACCGCGCCCTCCCTTTCCAAGCGAACTGCTTCGCGGTGCCCCTCTACCTCCTGCTGAAGGTACTCAAGTGCGCGCTGCTCCTGAAACTCCCGGTTGGCCTCCTCGAGCCGCTCCAATGCCCGTTCCTTCCGTAGCTCCCACTCATAATCTCTGAGCCACTCCAAGGCACGTCGGACGCGCTCATCCCAATCCCTCTCCAACTCCTCCCGGCGCTCGTCCAAGTCCTCTCTGGTTGACTCGCCTGTTTCTCTCCATCTCCACTTCTCCATCCCCATGGGACTCACAACTCTTTCCTCTCTCTGGGGAACGTGCTGTGTGTGCACGCCGATGAGACATGACCGAGTCATGCCGTGACACGAACAGATCCTTCTACAGAGTGAATCACCAATCTATCAAGAAACTACTGTTCGAACCGGATACAGGGGCTCCACTCTCCAATGGGAGCAAAAGGCGCTGATAATAGCGTAGTCGTCTTATTCTGGTCCCTAGGCGTCCTGAGAGGACCATGGCACCCTCATTAACCCTCGACGTGACGCCAATCGTACTGAAATGGACACAAAAACCCGACATTTCGTGGATGTTTTCAGATTACACAGCTAGGTGTACACATCACGATATGCTGCACAACAATCGAGTCTATTCTCGTCGCCATCTAGTTTGAAAGTACTCTACAAGCACGTTCTCGATTTCCTACAACCTCGGAGCCACTTATGTCAGGTTTGTGGCTCGGGCCTTCGCCGAGTCGGTAGCGAATACTGGACACGACGGAGGGTGCGACATTTTCTTCGCCACATGTATAGTTCAACTATACCAGAAGCAATTGGACATCTAGATCTCATCCTATGGAACGATTTCCCACAGTTCGTTATATACTAACTACGTGTTGCCATGCTTGAACTAGAATGAATCAATCCAAGAAACTATACTTGGCTGTCGCAGCCGCTTTGATTGCGGTTGCAGTCGTGTTGATGTTGAACGGCCAGATTCTGGGCGTACAGACAACTGACCTCAGTAGGATTCTCCTGATTATTGCCCTTCCATTGATTGTGAAGGGCAGGAAATACAGGGAAGGAACTGAGACTCAAAGAGAAACCCTATAGTTTGGGCTTGGATCCTGAACTCTCTTTGAGTCTTCTCTTCTTCTCCGAACTCTGCCCATTGATTATATAACCTGCTTCGCTTCAGAATGGCCTAGACATTGAGTGTATTGAATTGAAGAATGATCAACCTGAACAACTCGAGATATTAGCCCGCCAGAGAGGCATTCTACGAGTGATGCGTAGAAGTCATCGGTTCTTGATGTGGCATATTTTCTCCTCAGTGTTCGGGATATACATCGTAATGCTATGGGTCATCCTTCTCATCGCGATGATGGACTTACCATTTGAGCTCCTCTCAATTGCTTTTGTTATCATCATCCTACCCATCCTTGTTACTCCGCTTCAATACAAGTCCGCAAAGAACCGATTCGGAGCCCTCCAAGAGGCAGGCACTGCTCTCAAGGAGATTGAAGATGCGCTTGACGAAAGACACATCGTGCCGGGTCTGACATCATATATCTTTCTCATCTTCGATGTGCTCAGACCTGGTGACAGTCCGGATGATATGACTTCAGAGAATGAGATTCAGAACCTCCGAAGCCACCTCGCAGGTCTGACAAGAAGGGTGATCACTGAAGTCATCTTTCAAGGTGCTCTGTATACCCTGCTGATTGTCAACTTCCTGATACCAGAGTTCCTGGCTGCTATTGAACAGGGCACCGCACTGCTATTCCCTTTGATCTTCCTGGCTGTGATTATTGCGATATTAGTGGCTAGATGGGTCGTCTTCTTCTATTGGCGGCTTCTAGTTAGACGGTGGCTCAACTTCTATCAAGGCTTCATTGCCTGGGGCGAAGAACTGGAGAGGATCATCTCCAATCCAACAAATGACTATGATGGGAGGACTCCCACATGAAGCCACCCACTATTCGTCCTCGAACTTGGACACCGGGTCCTAGGAGGACAAAGTATGAGCGGTGGGTGGAACTCCTTGAGGCATGCGTATGGGAATCACGAACTCAGAGCTGGCTGATGAGGCATTTAGGACTGAAGACCCAGATGATCAAAGAGGACCTTCAATTCCTTCTTGATGCCGGTCTCTTCGAACAGGTCGACGAACCTGAGGCCGGCATATACGTGTTCAAGACTACTGAGAAGGGGCGAGAGGCTCTGGACCAGTTCTACACACTCGTAACTCAGTTCTTCACTAGGAGGCATGGATCAATGAAGCACGTAGCCTTTCTTGTCATGGCTTTAGGATGACCAGCGGATATGGACCTTTTTCCCACAGTCCATTATATAGTAAATTCTCACTGCTCCACATGTGAATAATCGTGAAAGTCGAGAATCTTTCAATCATTGCTGATGGACTCGCAAAGTCATTTGGCTCAGTGAATGCTGTGAATGGACTGGACCTCAATGTTCCAGCTGGCACACGCTTTGCACTTCTTGGGCCGAACGGAGCAGGCAAGACGACTACAGTTCGCATGCTCTCTGGTCTAATGAAGCCAACAAGAGGAAGTGCATCTGTATGCGGCTATGACATCATCTCTCAAAAGGATGAAGTCAAAGCAGTAACAGGTCTGTTGCCAGAAACGCCAGGACTCTACTCAAAGCTCTCTGCTACTGAGTTCCTTGAGTTCATTGGTGCACTTAATCGCCTGTATGGAGATGCTCTCCATGACCGAATTGATGCCCTACTCTCAATTCTGGGATTAGAAGGTAGGCGGGATGACCTGCTGGAATCTTATTCCTCTGGGATGAAGCAGAAGGTCCTCATCGCCTCAACTTTACTACATGAGCCCAGTGTCGTGTTCTTGGATGAACCGACCTCAAGAGTTGATCCCTCCGCCAGTTTACTGGTGAAGGAGTTGATTCTTGCGCTCGCAGAGGAAACCGATACAACTTTCTTCATCTGCACCCACATGACGAGCTTTGCCCAGGACATCTGTGATATCATAGGTATCCTCAACGACGGTGAGCTTGTGACTGTGGGACCGCCAGATTCAGTTGTTGAGGCAGCCGGTGCATACAGTCTCGAAGAGGCCTACTTGAAGATAGTAGGTAGGAGAGTAGACCGCGCCGCCCTGCTTGCATGGAGGTAACAAAGGTGACTGGAAACTGGTTTCATATTGCAAAGGCCGAGTTCCAGGTCCAGACAAGCGGCTTTAAGGCCTATAGGATGCCTATCGCAATCGGTTTCTCTGTTCTGGGGATCATATGGGCTCTCATCATAGCACCATATGTGATGGCCCTAGTCCTTACGGAGACCCTCGGCATTCCTCAGTCTGTTCTCGTCATGGTCATGCCTGGCTTGATGCGTGCGGGCATCATGTTCATCTGGGTAATCCTTCTGATCCTGCCCTTGTCGAACGCCTTGAAGGAGGTAAAGATAGGGCAGTGGGAGATCCTGCTTAGCAACAATGTTCGAACCAGCGAGATATTAGTCGGGTCGTTTGCTGGCAAACTATCGGTCTATGGACTCTATGTGCTCTATCTGGCTCCGCTCTTGGTTGCACCTTTTGCTGAGGCTCTGGAGGTATCACCTGCTGGACAGGCCCTCATGTACATCACAATCTTCGTGGTCACCGTGGGCACAATATGGCTGTCCCAACTAATCGTGACGGCGATTCAATCAAAGCTTGCGGCGTCACCACGCGGTAAGGACCTTGCCAACGCTCTAGCCATTGCACTTAGCTTTGTAGCAATTCTACCACTCGTGGGCCTGCAGCTCTTCGCTCCATTGATGTCAGAGATTCTGGGAATGAATGTATTCTTGATATTCCCATTCACTTGGGGCGCAGATCTAGTGACTCAAATGGCTGTAGTGTTCAACGGTACAGGTCTAGCAGTTGGCAGCCTGGACGCGACGCTAGGTTTCCATTGGTCCATCAATGTTCTGCTTCTGGGATGCTTCAGCGTGGCACTTGTTGTCCTAGGACTGCTGTCTGCTGATCGCCTCTTCACCATCAGAGTAAGTACTGGGACTAAGTCGACGAGAACTAGTCACAATGAGAACTTGGCACTGCGCGGAGTTCGTCGAGTAGCTGCGGGCTCATTTGGCGTGCTGGTCGTGACTGGCCTCAAGGATTTTGGACGAAAGGCACAGAATCTTTCTCGTCTGACTCTACTCATGCTCCTCGCCCTAACAGTTCCCATCTTCATCTACATCAGAGCTGGGGAATTCGATCTGACATCGGTCAATATAATGATATCATTGATGCTTGGTTTCCTAGGGGTTCAGGTCTTTGGCGGTTCTGGTTTCCTTGAGTCGAAAGACCAGCTATGGACGATTCAGGCAGCACCACAGGGTGTAAGGAGATACATGCAGGCAAAGACTGCTCAGTCTATCCTTCTCATTGTTCCTGTTGCCCTTCTCCCAGCTGGCCTCTACACAGTACTGCTTGGACTCGAACCAGGTCAGATCTTCTTCCTAGTTTCAAACTCGTTCGTTAGCTGTGTGGGTGGTGCACTAGTCGGAATGGGAATCGCAGCGAATAATCCGACATATGAAGACACTAAGAGTGGGGCCTACACAACGAACAACCTCAGAGCGATGGGCTTGGTAGCTGTGTCGTTCATGTGGCATTTCATTGCTGATATGGTGCTATCTATGCTCGGTTTCAGTGCAGTGATGAACTACATCTGGGAGTCCCAGACTCTCTCAATTCTGGCTCAGATTATACCTCTACCGATTGTTGGTTTGGTAGTAGTCTCAATCGGTTGCCACAGATTGTCAAACCGAGAATGACCCTAAGATTGAGATGCACTGTGGGGGCGCTGTCCCCCTTTCTCTTTCTGCTAAAGAAAGGCCCTCATTTTTGAATAGTAATACAATGCCCTTCAAAGAAGCAAGGTTAAGACTTCTGTGAAGATGTTCTGTGAATTCCTGTCACATCAGAGTTGCTCATTTCGGATTCACAACTAGTAGAGGTTGCTGCGAAGGAGTGTGTCTTTCTCCCACCCATTCGCCTCAAAATCATTCGAGTGGAGTACGATGCAAGGTCGAGGTACACAGAGCATAGACTGATATTCAGATTTGGGCTAGTATAATACAGCCAGGGATTGCAGATGTCCGCCGCCACATCGAAATCACCTA
>CP070658.1:492288-495383 GCA_020355105.1 Candidatus Thorarchaeota archaeon
CATACTCCTAAAGAAAAGGGACAAAGGCGAGCTACAGATGTGGTTCATTGCATGGGGTCCGGACTTTGCAGACCCACACAACTATGCCTGGGCATTTGTGTACTCACATGGCGGCTACATGATGGCCACTGGCTACTTCGATGCCGCCGTTGATGATTGGATTATTCAGGCGCGGTGCTCTAGCAACAGGACAGAACGATTAGAGCTTTACGGAAAGATCCAAGAAAGGGTGGCCTATGACCAGCCGAGTATCTATTTCTGGCAAGCGGAGGAGTTCAGGGTCTGGAGAGCCTGGTTAAGGGGCAGCGGACTGGCATTCAATCCAATGTGCTCAATCTACTGGTACCACATTTACAAAGACTACAGCACATAGGCTATTGTACAGGGTCCAGAGTGTGGCCTTACATCTGCACCTTCGCAAACCAGTAGGTTTGACAGCCATGGTAGTGATGACTCAGAGGAATCACTCATCTCGTATTGCACCAGTATAGTACGGAAAAGTCGCACACAGTAGGCATCCGAGTATGAAACAATCGAGGAGGAATTCTCTCCGATATTCAAAGCATTGAATACACACTCTAGAGGTTTCAGTTTCATTCCTACAATGCCAGCCAAACCTGCCGCCACTTTCACTAGAAGAGCATCTTCCTCCACAGACCCTTTTGTATCATTTCCCCAATCTGCTCATGGATGCGAACTCTCTCAATCTGTTCGGGAATGCGGAGCTCATCTCCTCCGAGCTTCTCATAAACACTCAACTCAGTGAGCAATGCATCATGTTCGTCGACTATTCGCTTCGATATCATGATTAGTCCTTTGGCCTCAGAGAGGCTTCTTGCTTGGTTCAACAACCGACTTGCCTGTTTCATATCAAGTTCAAGTAGTGCGACCTTTGATTGAAGGAG
This sequence comes from Candidatus Thorarchaeota archaeon, assembly GCA_020355105.1. Classification (GTDB taxonomy): domain Archaea; phylum Asgardarchaeota; class Thorarchaeia; order Thorarchaeales; family Thorarchaeaceae; genus SMTZ1-83. The sequence goes on from CP070658.1 coordinate 493,194, forward strand.
CAATGCTTCGGTCTGCAGGCTTGTTGACCCCTGGTCCAACGTTGTTTCTACGAAGCTTGACAGGCGCCACTTGAGCTCATCGAGCAAGCTTCTATCACCAGATAAGCGAAGATCTTCAACGAGAAGGTCACAGAGGAGAAGACAAGCTATAGAATTGACTTCAGAATGGTAGAGATTGCCGAGTACCTCAGTCAGATAGTCCTTTGCCAAAGCTCTATCTTGAGCAAGAGAACTCGACTTCAAAACAATGGACGCAGCTGTTTTGTAAATCTGATTGGTAATCTCACTCTCCTCCTTCTCAGCGAATTGGCGAAGGTCCTCGACATGCATCTGAGCCTTCTTTATCATCCCTCTATCGACCAGGACCATAACGACGTATAGGGCGCCCCATTCTACGTACTTCATGAGGAGTCCAGCCTCAGTCCGCTCTTTGGCGATTCTCAGAGCCTCTTCCAAAAAACCCAAAGCTGCATCCAAGTTTCCCCTAGCGTATTGAATCAAGCCACAATTGCCAAGACCCCAAACATATCCCTTCATGCGGTCAATCTCTCTGTTTATCTCCATACTCTTTTTATACCCAGCCAAAGCCTCGTCAAGTTTACCCTGCGCTCTATACATCTCTCCTAGATTGTTGGAGCACATTGCGACAAACAAACTTTGGCCAACCCTTTCACTGGCCGTGATACATTCTTGGTAGAGCTTCTCTGCCCGTACAAAATCGCCTTTTCTTTGGCACATAAGTGCAAGGATCAGTAGATTTGCTTGAACCCGTCCTCCCATATCGTGTTCCCTTGCTAGATCGATGGCTTCCAGTATGAACCGCTCAGCCTCATCCCAGTTTCCTTTCGATGACTGAATCAATCCCTTCCATCCAAGAGCTGCTATGATGTGCGACTTCTTGCCAAGCTCCCTGTTCAGTTCAAGTGCTCTTTCCATGTACTCGAGCGACTGGTCAGAGTCTACTTCTAGATGGAGGTATGCAACCTTCATGAGACTTTCAACGACTCCCGAAACGTCCCCCAATCTCTCCCTTAATGAGAGACTCTGGCGAGCACATTCAATGCCTTTTTGAACATCATCCCTGTAGTAGAAGCCAGTGGACTTGACATGGAGTATCTTCGCCCTGATGGACTCAAGCAGCGATTCGTTGTCCGCTGGCAGCTCCTTTCTTAGCCGTTCGGCCTGCTCGCATGCCTCAAACGACCTGTCAACTTGAGCAAGGCGCAACAATGCGTCCGCCTTTACGAGGAGCGCGTCTATCACTGATATCCTGTTCTCTTCGGATCTCTTCCCTTCCTCCACGACGGCTTGCGTAGCCTTGAGCGCCTCACTGAACTCTCCTAGACCGATGAAACATCGGCCCTTCAGTACTCCAATTCTCAGTCGGTCGCCTCTTTCTTGTACCTTCTTCTGAATCTTCTCAATGCTCTGCATTGCTTCTCCAAATCTCTCGCCATCAACAAGCGACTCAAGTTGTGAAAGCAGGGACTCACCCTGATTAGGACTCGTGGGACTGTCCTCCTTTTCGCTTCCTGGACTTCGGCTTCCAGGACGTCAATCGTATACGAAACGGGCCAATTTCAAAAATAACACTTTGCATCAAACGGGCTTTGCCTGAAACTGTTTCCAATGAGAACCTCTGAGCGCTTGAGTGTCTAATTGTCACCTTGAAAAAGAATCTCAGGAGGGGGACAGCATCTGCCTGCCCCTCCTGGTGAAGTTGAATATCTAGATAGGTCAAACTTCTGCGTTTCATCTCCTACTAGATTGAAGATAGGATTCATCTCCTGCGTTTCAAAATTGCGAGCACCACCACAACGATGGCGACTGCACCTGCACCGACGGCCACTAACTCTAGGGGCACCACGAAGCTATCGATTGGCGTGTCGTCCACGACTAAGCTATCGATTGCCCAGTCGTATGCCAAATCTATGAAGATCGATGTGGAACTAGTGATTTGCGTGTCTGTTCCCGACAATATGCGAGACCCATTGAGATAGACACTCATATCACCAGCCTCAGTCCGTGTGATGTTGATTGCATGAAGTGTCCCCCTCAACTCGGCCGCGCTTCCTTCAAGACCGTAGTAGATAGCCATTCTGCCGGTGTAGTGACCCCAGAGTGAGTACTGGTACTGCTTGCCTGCATCCGACGATGAATGTTTTATTATAAACGTGTAACTCATCCCCG
>CP070658.1:495483-503486 GCA_020355105.1 Candidatus Thorarchaeota archaeon
CAATTGCTAATAAAGGTGTCCAGAGCGGCCTAAATGGGCCCATGAGTCTATGAGGTGTATCTTGGAATGTTGTTCCTGAACCATGTGGGTACTCTAGCATTGTCGACCTTGTCTGAGGTTGGCATGTACGGTTTGATGTCTACAACTGGAGTGTCGTCAAAGGCATCTATCTGGTCGAGATGGATGCGCCGCCGATCATTCTCTACCTTCGTGATGGCAACGATTGAATGACCTATGGGTGTGGGCCTGGCAGGTGATCTACTAGCGAAGACTCCTGAAAGCTCAGCACCCTCTTGAGGTGGGTAGTCACTCAGGTTAGCTCGGTCCATGGGATTATCCCGACCTGTTATCCACCATAGCACGATTATGTGCGAGAAGGTATCGATGTTTATGGTTGCTTCCCAGAAGTGTTCCTCGACCTCGATGTATACGTCGCCCGAATCTGGCTTTCGAACATAGCCAACAATAGTTGCCCTTGGTTCCAACTTGAAATCACCGTGACCAGTTGTCTGTCAGTATTTCTCACGTGGAAAACGAGGTATATGTAGTGTTCCATCGGCGAAACGGGCACGACTTGCTCAGACACTTCAGCTTAAGAGCCGACGAGATGAAGGACATCTATGATTTCTTTGAAAGGGATGGGAGAGTATTTGATGTGGGCCAATCAAGTCGTGTGGGATCTAGTGAGTGACCTCACCGACGAGGAGTTTGACCGCCCGTTTGGTGAGCATGTCGGTAGCATTCGGTCAAGATACATCCACATGGCTGAGGGTCTTCACAGTTGGATTCATCATTGGATTGCGGACGAAGCCCAGCCAAGACCGGACTTCATGTCAATGAAACGTGATGAACTCTTTCAGGAACTCAAGAACTTGAACCAAAGAATCATAGACATGCTTCAGGAACCGGTTGACAAGGAACACGAGATTGAAACCAAGAAAGGAATGATGCGTTTCTCCTTCGAGGAGTTCTTCTTCAACTTGGCCAATCACGCAACATATCATCGTGGCCAGATAGTGAAGGGGCTAAGATTGATTGGAAGAGAGGCTGTCCCTACTGATTACATCTTGTACAGAATCGATACTCTTTGAACAGCGCCGAAACACTTCATCAAACATAAATGGAGTTTATGTCAAACCGAGCTCGGACTTCAACAGGATGTCTGAGTGCTAGGTGAAACCTGTGGACATAATCGACAAAAGACTGCTTCTAGAGCTTGACGTCAACTGTAGAGTATCCTTCGAGGAGTTGAGTCGTAAGCTGAACATCACGTCAAATGCTGTAAAGAAGAGATTTGACAAGCTAGCAGAATCCGGCGTCATTGATGAATTCACAGTGGCCTTCAAGCCCGCAATGACAGGAGCCGAATACCTCATAGCTGAGGTCCGTACCGACGGGTCTGAGGACGAGGAAGAGCTCATCAATCTGATTGGAGAGAATGATATGACTGTACAAGCGGGACTCCTTGCAGGCGGTGAAGGGAGGTCCTACATGGTACATGCGGAGTACATTGGTACTGATGGTCTCTTGGAGCTAGGTCGATTTCTTCGGGGTCTTGAAGGAGTACAAAGTGTCGATTTGCATACCATGGTCACAGATCCCGGGAGAAAGACGAACCTCACCAATCTACACCTCCGAGTTCTTCGTCACCTCATAGATGACCCAAGAATGACGGTATCTGAGATTGCCAATCGTTCTGGCCTAACTGCTCGTCGTGTTCGGAAACTGCTCACCGAGCTAATCGAGAGCAGAAGCTTTTGGTTCAGCGTTAGATGGAATCTCAGTGCGGGGCCGAGTACTGAGTTCTACGTCAGACTCGAATATGATCAGAGTGAGAGAACGCCTGGGGACATCGATCAGTGGCTTCGTTCAGAGTACGAAATGGAGTATTGGTACTCCTACGTGTCTGCGATGGAACCTGTGCTCTTTGCCAAGTTCGTCACTGACCATTTCAGAGATGCAGAAAAGATCACGAGGAACATGACGGCTGCAGATTTCACCAAGTCCACGAGGGTTCTCATCTGCTATCCAGTTAGGAAGTTTGCCAGGCTTGGTCAGACAAAGCTCCAGGAGATGCTTGCAGAGGCTGGCCTCTGGCCCTGAGTACAAGGTTGGCTACTCTTCAGATTCCGAGTCCGACCTTCTTCGACGCAATCTTGACAGTGCCAGAACCGCTCTTGACTTCAAGGTATAGAGTAAAGGCACATCGATCTCGTGCCTCGAGTCCCAGACCCTCTTCTCATGTGCGGCCACCTCAGCGTCTATTTCTGAGATTTGTGGGCTCTCAACGTAGCGGGGCGTTAATTTGGTGATGATTATGAGCCCCATAATGAAGAGAATAGGCAAAGGGACTGAGAAGAACAAATCACCGGATAGTTGGTTCTCGATGGCTAGCTTGGCGACCAATCCAGGTACGAGAATCCCAAACGCTCCCACCAACACCAATCTTGTCCTTGATGTCAATCCTCTCCAATACCTGAGGATTCCGAATGCGAATACGACTCGCGCACCACAGAAGAATAATACGAAAAACAGAAGATCGACAGAATAGATATTGTCCCAGAGGCTCCGGACTCGCAGTGTCAACTGGTCACGGTACACAGGGGCAGATAGCAGCGAGATCACCTGATACCAAGAAGTTTCACCAAACGATGACTGTACCAGTAGCAAGAAGGGCATCAGGAAAGCAGCCAAAGCCAAGGCATTTCCATAGATGCCATACCTTCGGGGTATTCTCAGCGGCCCAGCCATAGATTCCCCGGGAACATCTTTGCCGGATTGTGATGTCAACACCTCTGCAAGTCCAACTAGTTCAGCCTCTCTGGCAAAGATGGGTAGGAAGACGAAAACCAGAAGTGCCAATACTCCCACGCTCAAGAGTTCGTAGGTGAGATTACTCCTGTAGACGCAGTACATGGAGATGAATATCATTGCAAAGCCCGATGATAATGCGAGGTCCTTGACTGGAGCAGCTCTAGATTGGTGCGCTAGTCTTCGGGTGAAGTAGATGCCGGGAATGCATATACCTAGGGCAGCAGCAACGATTGCTGGATCTCGAATCGTGATGAAGACCTCATTCGAGTAGTGCACTGTCTGGATTGTGAATAACATGCAATTGTAGTTGCCTTCATAGCTCCCGGGTCCAGGGAGGGTAAAGCTCACTTCCATGAACAGGGACACCGGAACAAGCAAGATCAGTAGAACCTTGAAGTATGTCTTCGTCCAAAACTTGACGTTGAGATCTCTACCGGCTATCCTCAATCTGAACCTCTCACTTCACTTTCTTCTGATTCAACCGGAACCACATCTGGGTCCTGCTTGATTGAAGTTCCCCCTGAGAATATCCGCTTCAATCTTGATACGGCTCCCCTCATCATCGAATCTAGTGCGTAAAGCATTGGTACCACTACAACGTCCCCAAAAGGATCCCTTCGCTTTTCCTGATCTGTAGCAATCTCTTCCACTTCTTCTGCATCATCTTCAATCCCACGCTCAAGGGGTTTCACCAATCGGATAATCAAGAAACCAACAATGAATACAATGGGCAGTGGAATCAGATACGAGAATCTGGCATAGGAATACAGGTCCTGAATGAACTGAAAGTAGACCAGAGGGACCAGCACTCCAGCAATGCCATAGAACAATGTGCGCCTCCGAGAAACACGGCCTCGGCAGTGGCGGATTATATTAAAGCCGAAGATTGTTCGGAACCCCGTATACACAAGTTGGTCGACTAGTGACATCAAAGTAGGTATGTTGAACGTAATCTCAGAAAAGGTCCATCCAAGAGAGTCCTGAGAATATCGGTGGTTCAACGAAGCCGCTGCTGAAACCGTATAGTAGACATAGTCATCCAGCGCCCACACATTGATGATGAGAACGAACGGAAGCAGACACAGAGCAAGCCCCAGAACATGACCGAGAATTGAGTAGACCAGGGAAGCCTTGACACTTGCTCGGTACTCTGCCTTCCTTGGCTTTGACCTAGCGGAGGATGCAATGTTTCTCTGAACACCCAGCTGAGAGGCTTCTCTTCCGAATACAGGTAGAAGTACGAGAAGGATAAGGACGACTGATGCGAAGCTCAATATGTCCCAATCAAAACTTGGTACAGGCATTGCTATGGGGGCAGGGGGGGAATATACAAAGTAGACAGCCAGAGAAGCGGTTGAGAAGACGGTAGCTGATCCAATGTGCCAGATTGACTTGTTTCTTCGATCCTTTGAGAGTCTGCGGTTGAAGTAGATCGCTGGAATGCAGAGGATCAGTGCAGTAACTATTGTGGGGGTGTCTCGAATCCAAATGTCTGGCTCTGGCCAATCGTCCGCGTTCTGATAGTTGAAGAGAATGCAAGTATAAGAGAAATACAGTGTGGGGTCACTCCCAGAGAAGGATGTGGAGTTGGCATATGACCAGAATGGCATGAGCATCACTGCTATTATAGCTAAAGCCATCTTCAGCCAGAATCTGACCTCTACCTCCCTATCAAGAACACGCAATCTTATACCTTCAAAGTCCTTTCTTCATGTTATGGGGAAAGTACCATATCTATCCCACGCATGGAGAAAGCCTAGACTTTTTGAAACCCATGTAGGGCCCATTCCTCAAAATCCCGGAGAACTCGATATCATTAATAGCATCAATAGCCTATTGAAGAAAAGACTCTCAACGACAACGAGAATCCCTCTAGAAGGAAGAGCACGACTCTTCATGGACGAGTCCGGAAGGCATTCAACCAAGGAGATTTGACGAATGGCTAAAAGGAGGAGGATAGGATTCATCCTTCTTGTCTTAACTGTGGCAATCGTGGGTCCATCCACAGAACTCATTCATCCTCCAACAAAGACTGATGGTTCTACGCAATACATCGAGACTTCAGCGGAAGAACTAGACCACACCGCCATCAGAGAAGAGGAACGACCTGCTCAGGAAAAGAGCTACTTGAATCACAGTCCTATCAGTATCACGTCTGATGCAGACTTTGCTGCGCAGAAGGCGGCAGAGGGCTGGGCAGGAAACGGCACTCAAACCAATCCGTATGTCATAGAGGGCTACAACATAACCCATAGTGTCGTTATCCTTGAAGTCGCGAACGTCAGCTCCTTCTTAATAATTCGAGATTGACTAATACAGTCACCGGGGACTCCTCCTCCTTCGGGAGGTTTTGATACTGGAATCGCTATCGCCAACTCAAGCAACGGTATCATCACCAACAACGTAGTCCGTGACGGAACAAGTGCCGGGGTCTTTGTTGGCTGGACTGATTGTACAGTCGTCAACAATGAGTTCTACAACAACCTAATAGGAATCATGTTCTACAATTCGTCAGGCTCTGCCCTCTACAACGACATTGTTGAGAGTGTATATTTATGTGTCCAAATCTGGGACTCAATTGACTGCAACGTGTCGTTCAACACAATGACATCCGATAACGATGGTGTCGAATTCTGGGATGATTCAGCACACTGCACGGTTACTCACAATCACATCGATTCTCAAGATGTTGGCATCTCCATGCGGGGCAATGCTCACTCGCATGTCATTGCATTTAATGAGATTCAGGGAGGAGAGATAGGCATTCTTGCTGAATTAACAGCGGGATCCCCTGACGCCATTCGCACCTGCTCTTTCCTTGAGAATACTATACGACACACATCTGAGAGCGGAATCACTTCCTATGGGTGTCAATACTGTGTGTTTGCAGGCAACATCATCATCGATTGTGCTGGAAATGGTATCACTTTCTATGGCACGGACCTCTGCCTAGTCCGTTACAATGAGATACGAAACAATGAGGTTGGAATATACCACGAATCAGGTTTTGACAATGCGTTTTATGGCAATCTACTTCACAACAACGACTGGGATGCGATTGACCATGAAACCGAGTTTGACAACTTTTGGGATGATGGTGCTGGGATTGGCAACTGCTGGACCGATTCAGGATTTGAAGGCACACACAACATAGACGGATGGGCCAACAACGTAGACCAATTCCCACTCCTTAGAGAGGACAGAAACTTGGACCGACCGACAATTGCAAGCACACCTGACATCCTCACAGAGCTTGGTGGGAGGCTAACCTTGGTTTGGGTGGCCTGGTCCGGACCTGGGACGTATTCTCTTCTCTTGGATGGATCAGAACTTGAAACTGACTATTGGGGAGGGTCAGGCGCCCTGATCTATGAATTCGAAATCGGTCCCCTTAGGCCCTCTAACTTCACTTTCGTACTGTACGAGGTAACAGGAGCCACAGCAACTGACACTGTGTTGGTTTCTGTGATATTCCCTCCACAGTTTGCTCAGCTCATGATATACTCAATGGTCGGTCTGATGATAGCTGTTGTAGTCATTAGCGAAGTCAGTCGGGACGCGAGATTCAAAAGATTCTGGCACAGGCGGAAATAGGTGCTCTAGGGTACCATATGTGTCATTGAGTTCGGAATGATCTTTCACGATCCCGAGATTGGGTTCTGCACGCACCGTTCAGGTATTAGGGAGGGAATCTGAAGTAGAATCATTCATCGTTACTCGTGAATGGAACGTGTTACCAATACCCTTTAAGCAGGCAAATCCTGTGGCCTCGGGATGGTCAGAATGTCGAAGATCAAAGTGACAGTCGAGAGGATAGATGGCCATTGCAATCTCCCCGTACTAGTAGGTGACCATTTCTTCGTTGATGGTTCAAGGCTGACTGTGCCTGAAGCGAACAACGTATGCATCTGGGCACTGCAGAGTATGATGCCCGTGTTTCCGATCATGGATGTAAGAGAAACACTGCCGGACGAACACTGGGTCAAGAAGGTCAAGCACTTCACGTGTCCAGACCCCGAAGGAAAAGTCATCTTCAGGCTTGAAACTGAGGAATAGGCTGCCAGGGATGTTTCCATCACTTTGGGGAATGTCAACATGATACAAGTCGACATCAGCAAGTGCACAGGATGCAGGAGCTGTGAAACCGCTTGTGCGTTTTTCCATACTGGCAAGGTGAGCAACCGACTTGCCCGGATCAAGGTAATGCATCTGTATGAAACTGGAGTTGACGGACCAGTGGTTTGCATTCAGTGCAGAGAGAAGTACTGCCTCGAATGCCCTATCAATGCCATTACCGTCGGCAAGAACGGCGAAATCGTTGTGGCCCCCACAATCTGCAATCTGTGTGGCTCCTGCGAACGTCAGTGTCCAATAGGCGCAATCGAACAACATGGTGACCTTGTCTATGTATGTGACCTTTGTGGGGGTCGTCCCAAGTGTGTGGATGCCTGTACTGAGGGGGCCATTGTCTATGCACCTGGCACCGGGAATGAAGCGACTCTTGCTAGTCTGAAACAGACAACCGAGAAGATGAATCCCAGCGAGAAGAGGCTCATCTATGTTGAGCAACTAGGTATTCTGCTTAGATCTAACTGGAGGGAGAGTCGTGACTAGATACGGCTATGGAGGAAGGATTCTCCGAGTTGATCTCGGCGATCGGAGTTTCAAGGTTGAGCAGAGCAACATAACCTGGTTCAAGTCGGTTATAGGGGGAAGGGCTGCGAACACGAAGAGACTCTACGAGGAACTCAACACAGAATGTGACCCCTTGGGTCCTGAGAACATCATTATCTATGGAGTCGGACCCCTGACTGGTTCACTTCTACCTGCATCCGCCTACTATACTGTAACAGCCAAGTCACCTATGACTGGAATTCTTGGAGACTCTGCAGCAGGCGGCCAATTTGCGGCTGAGATGAAGCTGACGGGCTTTGACCAGATTATCATCACCGGAGAGTCTGAGAGGCCAACCTATCTTATGGTCACAAATGACGGTGTGGAGTTCGTGGAGTGTCCAGAGCTTGCTGGAAAGAACATAGTCGAGACCACGACTGCCATCAGAAAGCTCTGGGCAGTCAAGGAGAACCTGTCGCAGGTCTTCCAGTGTCGGGCTGGAGACCCTGATGGTGAGCTTCCGAGTTTCTACGCTGCGACGAGTCCTCCACAGGAGCTGATCGGTTTCTACCTCG
>CP070658.1:503586-506599 GCA_020355105.1 Candidatus Thorarchaeota archaeon
GAGGAATGGGCATAAGGGTCGTCAGCAATGAGACAGACTCATCCAGCATTCAGTCCCACATATCCAATACTGAACATCGAGTCGCTCTCCACATTCATTCCTACACTCTTCATGGATGTGAATGATCTGAGTCCGGCCATCGACGCTCCAGCCACAGTTTCGAGAGCCACTTTCTCATTGGCGGCTATCTGCATCCGATAGTCGCCGAAGTGTTCCAGAACTTCACCGAACGTGTCCAGGATCTCGGAAGTCGGAGACCCTGGATAGAACGCCACAACCTTGACATCGGCCTCAAGTGCCCCTCGAACGACTGCTTCGTTCGCAAGCATAAGTGCGGTGCCATTGTCCTTTCGCTTGACATCCTCAATCGTCATCTGTTCCTATTCCCCATCTAGCTTCAGAATCCATCCAACTTCGTTTGAATTTGCTACGAACATAAGCATTGGTATATGTTCGAGAACTTGCGGGAGAATGCTTGGCGCCTTTTGTTGAGAATCAGGAAACAGCTAATATGCACAGTCGAGAATTCCCTGATATGTCCCGACGTCTGTCTATCAAAATTCCAAAAGACTACAAGGTCAAGTTCGAACGGAAGAATAGAGAGTACAACCTCGGGTACTCAAGCTTCCCTGAATTCATAAAAGATTGCATGAGACGACGATTCGAGGAAGTCGAAGTTGAACATGAGAAGCCCCAGTAGACGTGCCTTTCAATCTATGTCCAGGAGCTGCTGTGGCTTCTGATAATCCGGGTGGATATTCTAGCCGCCAGGACTGCCATGCCATGGTGTATCCTTCCAAAGGACATCCCAAATGTCATCCTCCGTCAGGGTTTCAGGTTCTACAACAGTCTTGTGTAGTTCCTTCAGGAGTACATGATGGCGTAGCTCATCCTCTCTGATCATCATAGCAATGGTCTTGACTTGCTCATTGTCGCTCTTGTCGGCAAGCTCTTGATAGGTCCTGACAGCATTCTCTTCCATCTTGATATGCTTGTCAATCCCCTCTGCAATCTTGTCGCGTTCAGCTTCACTGATGAAGGGCGTTGGCCCCTCTACGGCCTTCTTTAGCGACTTCAGTAGAGCAGCATGCTTCTGAGAGTCTTGTGAAACCCCCAGCAAGAGATCCTTGATGAATGCGTTACCAAGCTTTGACACATTCTCCTCTACTATCTTGATGATGCTGAGTTCCATCTCGATTTGCCTGTCAATGAACTCCAGTGTCTCTTCTCGGTTCATAATCCCTCTTCACCTTCTATGAATGTGCATTCTAGGCTTCTTCACTCACTTAAGACATTTCGGCAATGGTCATCCCTCAACGATGTCTTCACAAATTATATCTGTCAAGCTGCGCTTTGCTGAGAGCACCCAACTGGAACAGGTCAGACTATCGGAGGTTCTTGTTCGGAATGACCAAAGTCGTAATCTACACGGCGGCAGAATGTCCGCACTCAAAGAAACTCAAGGAATTCCTGTCAGGGGTTGACATTGAGTTCGAAGAGAAGTGCATATTGACAAGTCCAGAAATGCTTGAAGAACTAGTCAAGGCAAGTGGCCAAAGGGCAATTCCAGTCACTGCTGTGGATGATGATATATTCGTTGGGTTCGACAGAAGGACAGAGCGGCGCTTGAAACGAACTTTGGGGGTTTGATGCCATGTATGATCTCGTTGTTATAGGTTCAGGTGTCACAGGCTACGCGGCCGCTATGTATGCGGCTCGACTTGACTTATCTGTTGCAGTAATCGGGGATGTAGATGGCGGCACAATCACGCTTACCGATGACGTGGCCAACTATCCAGGGTTCATACAACTTACCGGGAAGGAGCTTGCGGACAAACTAAAGGAGCACGCACTTGACTATCCTGTGACAATCGAAACGGGTACTGTTGCCGATGTCTTTCGTGACAGTCAGGACTTCTTCTATGTAGTGACGAACAACAAGACCTTCCTAGCCAAGACTGTTCTGTTTGCGACGGGCATGAAGGAACGTGAACTAGAGGTGCCCGGTCATGATGAGCTTCGCAATCGAGGGGTTTCCTACTGTGCACTCTGCGATGCGCCTTTATTCAAAGACAAGGTTGTGGCCGTCATTGGAGGCAGCGACAGTGCCGCGAAAGAGGCCTTGTTGCTGGCCAAGTACTGTCCAAAGGTCTACATGATATACCGAAAAGCGAAGATTCGTCCTGAACCAATCAATGCCCGTCGAATCGAGGCTGACTCAGGAATCGAGGTCATAACTGAAACCAATGTGACCGAGGTTTTTGGTGATAGTAGGGTAACTGGTGTTAGGCTGGACAAACCATTCAACGGTTCTGATGTCTTGGAACTGGATGGCATTTTCGTGGCCATTGGTGGGATACCCTACTCCGACCTTGCCAAGAAGCTTGGTGTTGAAACGAACGAGAAGGGTGAGATTGCCATTGATCGTTCGAGCCGCACCAATGTGGAAGGTGTGTTTGCAGCCGGTGACGTCGCAGATACTGAGTTCAAACAGGCCATCACTGGTGTTGCAGAGGGTGTCCATGCAGCATATCAGGCCTACCGCTACGTAAACGAGAGGGAATTCGCATTCAAATGCTGACAGGTGTCGAATGCATCAAGATTCGTGTCCTAGAGCGATTCTCCATGGATAGATATCAGCATGGAACACTTTGGCCTTGACAGCTGGATCATTCCTCGCTATCTCTTCAGCTCTTTCGCGGGACTCGCAGTCAACCAAGGTAAGGCCTATCAGAACGTCGTTGAATCGTCCGGCCATCCGGAGTTCTCCTGACTCTTGAAGACTCTGAAGGTACTTGAAGTGCTCGCCAACGATCTCCTCTGTTCCTTCCTCTCCGTACGCGGGAGCCGGCCTTAGCATGATGACGAATGATTGCTTCTCCATCGGTTTCTACCTCAGTGTGGCGGTGGAGCTGCTATTGGTCGGCAGCCTCGTAGAGCTTCTCTATAAACATCTCAGGAGGTGTCAGTCCCTCGACTGAAACTGTTTCATTGAGCACCGTCTTGGGCACTC
>CP070658.1:506699-509866 GCA_020355105.1 Candidatus Thorarchaeota archaeon
TGAATCTCTACTGTGTTGCACTTGATGCCAACATCCTCATAGAAGGATTGAGTCTTTGGATTTCCGGCGGCCATGAGTATGCGCCCTGGACCCAGTGTGACAAAGTTGAGTGACATTCCCTGGGCGACCTCCTCTTCGTCTGGTGCGAAAACCAAAGAATAGCCGCGTTCTCTCAAGGCCTGCATGGCACCGTAGGGGGTTCTGCCCGACCTGCAGACAGCTAGATCACGACCAGCAAAACGAAGGTTCCCCATGAGGTGCATGGACCCGTGAGGTAGGTCAACTGTAATTGTTTCTACGTTCATCTCGCGAAGAAGACTGGAAACCTGTGATGCACCTTCTTTGTTCGTGCGGAAACCCATACCTAACAGGACTGTTTCAGAATCAATCCAAGCCGCATCAGCACCCTCGAACGTCCCGGCACCCCGAACAATTCGAAGAGTGGGAATCCCAAGCTCAGCTAGTCTTCGAGCGACAAACCGCTCTTCTCCTGCTCGCACAGCAGAGGCCGGGCGGGCTAGAATCGCACCTTCGGGCGTCATGAAGAACAAGTCCGCCATGAACATAAGATTCGGGGGAGGCGGGTCGGGTGGCTCAACAAAGAGAACTGAAACGCCAGAGTCCCTGTAAGCATCAGCCAGAGCGTCATGCTGTTGACAGACCAGATTGTAGTCAAGAGTTTCAAGCATCTGTACCTTGTCAGGCTCTGTCACATTTTCCAACTCTGGACCTGGGCAGTGGAGCAAGACAGACTTGAGGGGGGACCATTCAGATTCGACTCCGCAATTGGCCCAGATGGTTCCTATTTCCTCACGTAGTGGTTTCTTTCGGGGTGACCAGCCGGCACCCCCGTAGGCTGAAGCTTTTGACCTGTCTTTCAATTTCAAATGACTCCTTCAGGTTCTGTCTGTGAATCCTATTCCTTTGCTTCCCTATCCTTCCTTCTCTTTAGTCGCAGTGCTGCAACAACACCCTTCTCCTTCATGACCTGTTTCCGGAGGTCACCTTCTGTCATCGAGAAGAACTTTGTACCGAACTTCTTGACTCGCTCCCAGTCAATGGACAGGCCCAGTCCTGGCTCTTGAGGCGGCTCGATGAATCCATCGTCTGGCACAATTGGACGCTCCAGAATTCCATCTCGAAACTCGGGCGTCCACGAGCCCGGTTCATGAGGGTACTCAAGAGGATACTCGCGATCGGTCAAGGTGGAAACATGAAGATTGGCGAATAGACCAACACCATTCGTCCAAGTATGGGGACTGAATCCGAAACCACGATTCTTGACCTCTTCCAGTGTCTTCAGAGTGTCATGAAAACCAAACATGGTCACGTCAGGTTGGTAGATGTCGAGACTTTCGAAGTGAAGGAACATTCGCGCCTCAGGCCAACCAGCATTTAGCTCGGCCCCTGCAATCTTGATTGGGCTTGACTTCCTCAGCTCGGCATAGTCCTCATACGAGTGCATGTCGAGTGGCTCCTCAAGCCAACGAATGTTCTGATCCTTGATAGAATCTATGAATTCCCTAGCACGGGCCAAATCCCAAATGGGGGGTCGGTCCACAATCGTCACGGGCCATCCTTGATTAGCATCAATCATCAGAGGGAATCCCGAGTCTACTAGTGAGCGAGTTTCTTTGATAGAGTTGACATCTGTTTCGAGTGTCTTTGATTTAACACGGAGTTTGACTCCATGATAGCCCTCGCTTTGCGCTTGGCTGACCACTTTAGAATGGTGTTTCGGATCACACACTTTTCCCGTCGACCAGTAGACGGGAATCGGCTTGTCTGTTCCACCCAGCAGCTTCCATATCGGAACATCTTCAGCCTGGGCCTTGATGTCCAGAAATGCCGTTTCCATCCAGAAGTTCCTCCATCCAAGATAGGATGCCTCTCTTATCCTTTGGTGTGCCAGTTCTAGATCACAAGGGTCCAAGCCAAGGACATATGGAGCCAATAGTCCTCCAAGTCCTTCTCTCTCTTCTCCAAATGCAACTCCGGCAGCCAATCCTATTGATCCAGTATCAGTGGTCAACCGAAGGAGTGTGAAACGATTATGAGTCTGGGGATAGCCAGGAATCCAAGATGGGAAGAATGTCTTCTTCAAAGGTATTGATATGTGATACATCTCAACTTGTGTGACTTTCATTGTACTACTACCTTCCTCGAGGGCAATTCAGTGACAGGAATACTGCTGTGGGACTTGTTATCTCTTCTGCTGGATGAAGCGGACCAGGGCAGACTACCCCAGTGAATGTGGATTTGAGAGATCGGTCCGCTTTTCCTGATGCCACAAGAGAACACTTTACATGGTTACTCGCATGGCCGAGTCTGAAGAAGATGGCTTGGTGTGTCATGGTCAAAGGGCCCTGCAGAGGTAGGTTTTGCGACTTCTGGGCTCGAGTCCGGCTAAGGAAGATAGACCATGATAGACTGCTTGAAGAGATGCGTGTCAGAATTTCGGCATCTCGTGATGACGGGCAGGATATTGAGATTGCCATTCAAGATTTCTGGAAACAATTCGGTTTGAGAGATCTTGGAACCATCTGTAGTGAAGAGCCTGATCTTCGTGCCAAAATCAGACTGATAGAAGAAGAGGCTCGAGATATGGTATCTTGAATGAGAACAGGAACACCATGATTCCGTTTCCAGTTCTACTAGGAATAGATGCCAGAGGGGCAGCAGGAGATTCCTGCCACCCACCTGGTTCTTGATTCGACTGCGAGGTTACTAACGTACATAGAATGAAGCCATCAGCACGTCGTGATCTGAGCTGCCTACTCCAGTTGTTGGGTCCTCACCGAAGAAGAGCGCTGGGAAGTCCACATTGAAGTGTACTACCATGGCCTTCAGGAAGATACTCTCCAGTGACGGTGTAACCATGATGTGATCAAGCACCTCGGAAACTCCGCGGTAGATGTAGGTGTAGCGACTACTCTTTGGGACTTGGTAAATCAGATCCGTCAATCCACCTGCCTCTAGTGTTGTTATTGGAGCCTCCCATTCAAAGGAGTTGAGGTCACCCAGAACCATGACCTTCGCGGTTGGATCAGCGTCCTGAATCTCATCAACCAGAGCACCTACCCACTCGGCCTGTTCAACACGGCGCGGCTCCGTGTCTGCATAGGTCGGAGCGTATATCGATTTTGACTTGAAGTGATTGATGATCA
>CP070658.1:509966-513300 GCA_020355105.1 Candidatus Thorarchaeota archaeon
AACTACTGTATCCTTTCGGCTTCAGACTCGAATATGATCAGATACCTTCTGTCACTGTTGTAGCAAACGGAATCTCCTCCACCGAGCTAGTAACAGACATAGCAGAACACAACTCGACTGCAGGAGTTGACTCATTCGATTTCAATGGTTGTTCTGTTAATTACACCGGAGCTGCCTTTCCTCTGGCGCAAATCGAAGTGAACTCACTTCTTCCCAACGGGACAATTGTCAAAGAGAACCGCACTCTTATGGCCGCCGTTGAGGGTGCTGGCGGAGGACGCATGATTGTTTCCGGCAGCAACTTCGCCTTTGACAACTGGGGCGTGGAAGGCTACTATAGGTCTGATAGCAACGCCTTGCTTGCTCTTCAAATGACATATTGGCTGATTGGTCTTGTCTAGCGTTCAGAGAAGGGGGGCTATGTTCTCAGCGGCTGTCTTTGCCGCGTAGACGAGAAGTCCAGTTTTCATGCTCTTCGCTGCAGCGAGAACAAGAATAGCCTTCTCCCCTGCACTCTTCATAATCATGAGGCCAGACTCGTTTGTGAGAAGGACCTCCTCAAGAAGTCCTTGGTCCATTCGTTCGGCTGCAAGATCTGCAACACCCAGAATAGATGCCGCCATTGCAGCTATTTCGGCCTCTTCCAGTCCTTGAGGCACGGCACAAGCAATCGGCAAGCCTTCTTTGGAGAGCAGCATCCAGGCCCTAATTCCCGTGGCTAGTGTGGTGGCCTCTTCCATTATCTGACGAAGCTTCCCCTGCAACTCCTCAAAATCGGGGTCAAACAAGGTGGCCTACCTCCTCACTATCCTTACGGCGAAAGAGTGAAGGGAATGCGCGTTAATAAAGTTTGCATGATGAGTCTATTTCAGAACGCACAGAGAGCCTCGAGAAGGGCCTAATTGGAGCCGAGGTGTGACCCATGTTTGATATTCATGAATTAGAGTCGGAGATTGGTCTACAGGATATAGGAGGGTGGAAGAGGGGTGTCAGGGTTCTTGGAGTGTCAGAGAGCTTCAAGAGGTCGGATACAAGAAGCACTGTAGCCGCTGTCGTCATGAGGGGCGATATGCGCATTGATGGCATTGGATTTTGTGGGCCAACTGTAGGAGGAACAGACGCCACTGAGAAGCTCATTGCGATGTATGACCGTCTGGCTAGGGATGACATCAGAGCTTGGATGCTGGGGGGATGTGTAATCTCTTGGTTCAACGTTGTAGATTCCGTGAAACTGCATGAATCTACCAAAGTCCCAGTCGTGTGTGTTTCGTACAATCCCTCTGAGGGCATTGAACGATACATCCGAGAGTATTTCCCCACAAACTGGGAAGAGAGAGTTGATCAGATGGATCGGGGCGGACCAAGGGAGAGTGTTTCTCTGGGGACAGGGCACTCAGTCTTCATCGCGACAGCTGGCCTCGGTCTGAGAAAGGCTCAGCGTCTAGTGGACCAATTCACTCTGGATGGAAGAATTCCTGAACCAATTCGTGTAGCGCGGATTGTCGCATCGGCGGCTCGACGAGATTCTGATACTCCATGACGTCGAGTAGCCATTTGGAGTCTTGTCCGATTCTTAGTGGACACCAATTCACTTCCGATGTATGTCCTCAAGCAGTCTATACACTTCTAAGGTCAACCCAATTCCCATTTCCTCAAGTCTTTTCTCACTAGTTTCGAAGAACCCCTCAAGAATCTCAGAATCGACCCCAGATCTTTCTAGAGTGATCGCGTGAACAAGCATGTCGAGCAGGTCCGAAGAGCGCACTATCCTTGCCTCCATCGACCTGCCCTGCTGCAGTTCTGCCCAACAGGACTGAAGAGTGACTCCTAGGTCTTCAAGCGGAGATAGAATCGACGCAACTGCCCTTGCTTCCAAAGCAGTCTTCGCATCTCCGAAGGATTCCGAGTCTGTCGCATCTGACGAGCTGGGTACATCAGAAACAACACGCTCTCCCAAGTCGTGAAGCACTGCCATTGTGAGAGTTTTCTCTAAATCCACCGCCACTCCCTCCGCTTTGAGCAAGTTTGCCAGGATGAGTGAGATGAATGTGGTTCCATATGTGTGGTCAGCCACGGATTCGATCACACTACCATGAACTCCAGCAGTAGCCCATCCTGTTCTTTGCAGACTCTTCAGAATCTGGGCTTTCATGAACACTGAGATGACTTCATCGGTTTTCATATCGAGCAATTTGAGAGCATGAGTTATAAGTAGTAGAGTTACAACACGGTTCGCAGCGATTGAAGGGATGAAGACGATGGCGCAGAAGACTCTCTCCGAGGTGGCCACACTACTTGAAGAGACCCTTGAGGTACACAGCTCAGTTAGGCAAGTTGTACTCTCCACGAAGGAGGGCGTTGTCGTGGCATCGGTCTGCAGAGATCACGAAATCGATTCTAAGGTTCTGTCTACAATATCTGCTGCTCTTGTATGGGCTGGCTCAACTGCCTTGGACTCGATTGGATCTTCAAAACCCAAGTACCTAGTCCAGTCAACCCGAATCGAACGCATAGTCACGATCTTGGAACCCAACTACCTACTGGTTATTGTAATCTCAAAGGCTGATGACGCTGGAATGGACTTGGAAGAGTTGCTACCAAAGTTCCGGTCAATCGCTACAAGAATGGAGCTCGTGATGAGCTCAACAAGCGACTTCGGACAGCAGTCAACCATCGGCCGTATTCTTGAGCAGCTCCCAGCGATAACTCAGGCTATGCTGTTGACTGAAGAAGGCATGCCCCTTGGATCAGTGGGCTTCGAAGATACAATTGAACTGGCCGGTCTGGCAAGCTCCATCTTCTCGAATGGACTTACCTTCTCCGAAGAAACTGACTACATCACCATGACGGCTGGGGAGCTCGAACTCATGGTGGCTCGTGTTGATGAGAACAAGCTTATCATGGTGGCCTGTCGTGGACAAAACCCTGCTGAGCTCGCTGAGAAAGTGCGTGATATTGTATCGGGTCTAGGCTAGGCCTCCTCGGCCCGGACCTCTTCGATTTTGCTATCCGAATCAGCTACCGTTTCTTCTTCCTCTTCAATAGCACGAAAGTCCCATTCTCTGAGGTTTATTGTGATGAAGCAATCCTTGCCGCGTTCAGGGCAGTCAATGCGGATGGTAACACGCTCATCGGTAGCCTCTCTTATCTCAGGGTTCAGACCACCATCCTCAAGCGTCTCCACTAAGAACATCAAGAATGCTTCGGAGATTGTGTTCAGACTACCGGTAAGCAGTGCTTGTCCCAGTTTGTCAAGATAGTGCCTCTTCTTTCGGCCTTCTTTCACTACCTTTACCAATCCTACCTTCTCCATCCTTGATACGTGCCATCTTAC
>CP070658.1:513400-515965 GCA_020355105.1 Candidatus Thorarchaeota archaeon
AGAGCAATCCCAAGTACGGGACTCCCAACGCAGAAATCGCGTGAACTATTGGTTCCTCTGCGGCCGTGTCTCTTAGTATATGAATGGCATCTTCTGCACTGAGGTAATCATGGCCGCCTCCTAGATACGTGGGAAATCGCCGGGTATACTCATCAGTGAAGGCAATACCATAGCAGTGAAGTCCTTCATCCGAACCCAATACTTGATACCGACAAATGCAGGGTATCCGCACGACTGTGCGTTCATGTTCTCCAGTCTGCCGACTGGCAAGATTCAGGATTGATGTTGCTTCATCGGCTGTAACAACCTGGTGGTGAAGATATAACCTGTAGCGTCGGTCAGTCTTCCGACAATCTGAGTCAAGGAAATTGTCAGATTGGAGTTCTGATGGAGTCTTCATTTTCACTGTGTTAGGTTTGACATCACGCCCAAAGTACGAATCACAGAATTCTCTCACGAAGTCACTCGCTGCCAAGTCTTTAGAGTAATTCAGCGCATTTTCGTACCATCTCTTTCCGCTACCGTGGAGAACGCAATACTCACACAACTATCTGATTCCCTCAGTAACTAAGGTCTTGACAAGCAGTATAAGATTAATACTGACATGTGTCGGTTTTTGGCTCTTGATAGCCCAGGAGTAATACACAGTCAATCCTTCGTCGACAGCAATGTTGCATACCAAGTGGATGGCCTTTACTTCTCTCTCTTCAAATAGTAGCCAACTAAGAACGCACCACTGAATATCAGTGCGAAAGGAATCCAAGTACCAATTGGACTATAGAACATGGCATAGTCACGAAGGATGATTGTCGCGGTCAAGAAGAAATCCAACAAGATTACCGTCGAAACGATCACTGTGGCTGTAAGAAGCGGACTGGAGTAGTCAAACCTCTTGTAGTATATGAATGAGAATATCGCAGAGACGAAGGGCGCCGCAGCCGCATGGACTATTAGTGCCGTGTCGATGGGCAACATTGACATACCCGCACCCATCACTGCAAAACACACAAAGTAAATTGTGATTGCGTGAACAATCAGAATCAATGATTCTTTCACATCCATCCTTCTCTCACCAGATGAAACGATTAGGACCTAGGTTTCAAAACGTAACTAAATCTCTTTCGTACTCCTCGTTGATGAATGGCGCCGCCAGGCATCCCGGATGAAAGTACCAAGGATTGGCAGGTTGCATTATGAAGAGGCATCTCTTTTGCAAGTACTTATGACGCAGGCCTTTTTTAAGAGAAGTTCGGAGAACACATATGCAAGAAGTTCAGAATCCGTTTGTTGAGTTCATAAGGCTGATACTGGCTCCTCTGGGTCTTGGTGACTATGCCCAGGTTGTAGCATTGATACCGTTCCTTCTAGTGCTCTATGTTGTTTACCTCATCATAATGCGGACTATCACAGTTTCGTTTAGAAGAGTTGGAATGCCTCAGGAGGCCACCAGCGGAGTAAGACTAATAGCTCGACTGTTGTTCTTTGCCTTCGGACTGACCACAGTACTGTCAGCTACCACACTAGTTTCTGATACGGCCATTCTCACCGGAGGTGCATTATTCGGCACAGCTATTGGGCTAGCGTTCTCTAGAGCACTCTCCAACATGGTTAGCGGCTTCTACGTGCTTGGTGCAAGACCGTTTCGGGTCGGTGACTATGTGAGAATTGGAGGTGCGGAGGGGATTGTGAGTGAGCTCACTCTGAACTATACCCGCCTTATACTCCCAGACCTGACAAGGCAGGTAGTTCCGAACAGCAAAGTCGTCGATTCCGAAGTGACGAACTTCAGAATTCGAGTTGATGAGTTGATGCATGATCGAGGGGCAGAGTACCACAGGGAAACTGAGAAAAGTAGACTAAGATCCGCCTTGGGCGGTCTCAGAGACCTCGCGAAGGGATTAGAAGTGTATCGCTATTCCTTCGACATCAATGTGCACAAAGACTACTCTTTCAAGAAGGTGCTTGCTTATGTTGATGATGTAATCGAGAAGCATACAGACAATTTCCTCGAGAAGCCTGAGATAATGTTCTGGTCCAATGCGAATTTGGGGAACACATTCAGACTAGCCTACATCGTGAAGAAGCCGGAGGATATACTCACTATTGGAGCAGACTTCCAAGCTGATGTTTCAGACTTTCATGAGGCCATGAAGACTGCCTAGAGCTACACAGAGTGTATAGGCAAGCCACTGCTCCTATAATGGACTCACAGATATGAATCAAGGGGCACCCTGTGAGCAGGAATCTACGAGAGGAAATTCGCGAAGCGGAAAGAAAGCGATGCAAAGACAGATATCCACACCGAGAGAGAGATGACATATGTCAATAACTACTCCGATGGCTGTGAGAGTCATCGACATCATCATCGGACTAGTACTGGTGTTACTAGGCTCTTGGATAATAATCGATAGCTCACTTGCCGAGGCCGCAATCATTGTCGGGTTTGCTGCTGGTCTTGCCCTTATTGGGGTCGCTCGAGTAGTAAAGGGCGCAATGACTTCAGAGCTGAAGAGGTCAACAAGGGCGATACAGATTGTAACTGGGCTTGGGGTTCTTCTTCTTGCG
>CP070658.1:516065-518645 GCA_020355105.1 Candidatus Thorarchaeota archaeon
AAGAAATCCTGCCTTCTTTCGGGGGATAGATGCCGAGTATTGTTTTCATTGTTGTAGTCTTGCCAGACCCATTCCTTCCCAATAGCAGAGTTACTTCTCCTTTGGGTACGACCAACGAGATTCCTTGCAGAATGTAGAAGGATCCAATGTATACATGAATGTCCTGTAGTTCAAGTAAGTTCTTCATCTACACCACCCAGGTAAGCTCTCAACACTTCTTCATTCTGTTGAATCTCCTTTGGAGGCCCTTTCGCTATCATCCTCCCTTCCGAGAGAACAACAATCTCCTCGCTGAGTCTCATGACAATGTCCATCTTGTGTTCAACCACAATAAGCGTCAGTTGATCCCCGTAGGAATCCTTGACCCGCATAATGGAATCAATGACCTCCGGTATCTCTTCTATTGACATACCGGCAGCAGGTTCGTCAAGCAAGAGGAGTCTTGGATCAGTAGCGAGGGCCATTGCAATCTCAAGCTTCCTTTGTTCTGCATGCGGGATCAATGCGGCAGGGACGTAGAGCCTAGAGGGATCGAGACCCACCACCAATGCGATATCGATAACTTTCTCATGAAACTCGCTGAATTCACCTGCTTTCTTCAACATGCTAAGGAAATTGACTCTTGCCCCACTGCAGCCTTGCGCTGCCAGTCGGATGTTCTCGAATGTTGTTTGGTATGGAAAGATGTTCGTGATCTGATAAGAGCGAGATATCCCTCTTCGTGTACGTTCATGCATAGAGAGTCGAGTTATGTCCTGACCTTCAAAGTATATTCTCCCACCAGAAGGAGGGAGCGCTCCAGTGATGAGATTGAAGAACGTGGTCTTGCCTGAACCATTCGGGCCGATGACTGCTTTTATCGAACCTCTTTCGACATCAAGACTCACGTCATTGACGGCTACTAGTCCATCAAATTTCTTGGTCAACCCACTTGTGCTAAGGATGAAATCATCTGATGAGGACAATTCGACTTCCTCCAGCAATGACATGGTTTCTCCAAAATTGGCTGTTCCCAGTGAACCCGATTTCCGCGAATAATATGTCTTTTGGATTTGCTGGAGAGAAGCGACCCGTTAAGACGAAACTGGTTCAAGTCTATGGTAGCATGCTGGTTTCTCTTCAGGAAGACTAATACCTTCCATTCTTCTTTCACCCCGAATTGACAGGAGTCTTCATAATGGACCTGAAAGATTGGTCTTGGATAGGTGATTGGACAGGAAGAAGAGCGCTGTTAACACCAAAAAGGGAAGCAATAGTTGACAACATCCAGAATAAGAGATACACATTCGAAGCAATAGACAAGCGAGCAAACCAAGTAGCAAGACTACTACTTGATTCAGGAGTGAAAAAGGGGGATCGAGTAGGCGTCTACTCCAAGAACAGGTTCGACTTCCTTGACATCCTATTTGCTTGTGGAAAGATAGGAGCCATAATGACCCCCTTTAACATTCGACTCGCCTCGCGTGAAATTGAGTATCTTTTGCAGAAGACAGACCCGTCCATTGTATTCTACGACCCCGACCTAAGAACTCAGTTCGAGGGACTCCGTCCTGTAATTGAGAAGAACCATCTGGTCGTCATGGGGGATGAGGCGGTTGGTGGTGACTCCGATGTTCACTCTCTCATGACCAAAAGGTCGTCCAGCCCAATAGATCGACCGGCAATCACAATGGATGACCCCTATCTTATTGTGTTCACTGGGGGAACTACAGGCCCACCGAAAGGTGCCGTCCTTTCACATGGTTTGGTATTCTGGAACTCTGTCAATACGATTGTTTCATGGGGACTTAGAGAAGATGATATTCAACCCTTGCTCTTTCCACTCTTTCATACGGGAGGAATGAATGTACTCCTCATCCCATTCTATCATCTTGGAGCACTAAGCATCATCATGGGGGACTTCAATCCTGAAAAAACCCTCAGAGTGATTGAGGGTGAGCGATGCACGGTCGTGATTGGTGTCCCTACCATGTTCAACATGATTTCTCAATCACCCAGTTTCGAAAAGACTAACTTCGAACATGTGCGGGTGTTCATCAGTGGTGGGGCTCCCTGTCCCGTTGCCATTATGGAAAGATACTGGAAGCGCGGCAAGATTCTGAAGATGGGGTATGGACTCACTGAGGTGGGACCAAACAACTTCCACTTGCCTGATGATGCAGTGAAGGAGAGGCCAACATCTGTGGGGTTTCCCGCATTCCATTGTGACACGATGATAGTTGACGATGATAATAACGCGGTAGGAGATGGAGAAGTAGGTGAGTTACTGCTCAGAGGTCCACACGCATTTAGTGGATACTGGGAAGAACCTGAGGAAACAGCGAAGGTGATTGAATCTGATGGTTGGGTGCACACTGGAGACCTAGTGAAGCAGGACAAGGACGGGTTCTTTTACATAGTTGGTCGCAAAAAGGACATGTTCATCTCAGGAGGAGAGAATGTGTTTCCTACTGAGATTGAAGAGATTCTATACAAACACCCCAAGATCTTGGAATCAGCAGTCGTGGGGGTCCGCTTGAATGAGGAAAGGAAAAAGAAGGGAAATCTGCCCAAGATCCATATGGTTTTCATGCCCATGAA
>CP070658.1:518745-521723 GCA_020355105.1 Candidatus Thorarchaeota archaeon
AATGCTCGTGTGGTAGCGCTTAGTTGTCTGCTCACAATGACGATGGCTGAGATAACAGCAGTAAGTGATGCCCTAAGAGAGGCGGGACTTCGAGATAAGGTGAAGCTCATTGTTGGAGGAGCACCATTGAGTATGGAGCTCGCAAAGAAGATGGGAGCCGATGACTTCGGGGCGGACGCAATCGAAGGTGTAAGACGCGTCAAGCAACTGTTGGAGAGTTGATACAAATGGACGCACCTACACGTGTGATGAAAGCTCTTGACCACGAGGAGCCAGATAGAGTACCGGCATTCGAGAGCGCCTTCACAAACAACACAATCATGAAACACTATGGAATTGAGCCAGGTGCGGGTATCAAGGATGGATATGAAGCAATAAAGCGACTTCCCGGGAAGGACCGTCTTGCCAACATGGCTTTTTCTAACAAGAAGTGGCTTGCTAAGGGGTTGGTTGATGGTTACGAGCTCCTACGGCGTGTAAAAATCGACATCGGCCTCAGCTATGTGACCCATACCTACCGGAAGGGCATCGAGGGGGGCTACATCGACGAGTTTGGGCGAGTAATGCAGGTGGACTATTATGAGGATGGTACTCTGATCCTAGGCTATCGTGGAGGTCACTTCAAGAGCTTCGAAGACTACGAGAAGTGGAAACAGCCGAGTCCTCATGAGAAGAGACGACTCGCCGCATATCAAGCAGGCAAAGAAGTTCAAGATCAGATGAAGAACGAGATTCTCTCTGTTCCAGCGATCGGTGGAATGATGGAACCAGCTTGGGAGCCATTCGGGATTGAATTATTCTCAAGGATCTTGGCCCGGCCCAAGCAGGCAAAGAGAGTCTTTGACGACAGGGGAGAACTAGCACTCGAACTAGTGAAGATACTCTCCGAGCGTGGAGCGGAGCTTATTCTGATATGGGACGATTATGGATTCAAGAATGGTCCCTTCATGAGCCCAAGGAATTTCGAAACGTATGTTTGGCCGTGGCTACGGCGAATCTGTGATGCCGCTCACAAAGGCGGGAGCAAGATTATGCTGCATTCAGATGGAGACTTGATGATGCTTTTCGAGGATATAGTGAAATGTGGGATTGACGCCATTCATCCTATAGAACCCACTACAGCCAATCCAGAATACGACATCTTCAAGCTTGCAGAGAAGTATGGTGATAAGATAACGTTCGTCGGAAACTTAAGCCCTACATTGCTTGCGACAGGAGAGATATCAGAAATAAAGGACTACAGCGTTCGACTAATCCGAGAGCTAGCCCCTGGTGGGGGCTACTTCTTCAGTAGTGGACACAGCATTGTACCATCTGCCACCGTCGACAGATGGGAAGCCGTAATGGAAGTCAGAGAGATGTATGGGACGTATCCGATTAGCGTTCCCGACTAGTCGTCCTAAAGGGAGTCGTTGAAAGAGCCAGCGGATGGTCCTGTGGAATCTACATCAGGCAATCTGACCCCTGTTAGAGCGGCTCTCTTCTTCTCATGCAACTCGGACAGCTTCTCTTGCATCTCAGCCAGCTTCTCTCCGTGAAGTGGATAGAAGTAGATGAAGACTAGGCTCAATGCAGCAACCAGGGCGGGCACAAGCAGCCAGAGAACTTTGATTCCAAGAAGAGCTGATTCAGGCTGTACAGCCAAGGCCCCACCCTGGATATAACCAAACGTTGTCAACACGAAAGTGGCAATTATCGGACCTAGGCTTGTTCCCGGCCGGGTGAGTAGAGCCATCACTCCTATGAACATTCCTTCCCGTCGTGACCCGTACAACGCCTCATCTTCGTCAATCGCCAAGTACTGCATTGGAATGTGGAAGACACCATATCCTGATGCGAGAGTGACAAAGATGAGTCCGTACCAAATCAACCATTCCAGATTAGGGACTAGGATAATCGCGAACAGGATGAGAGAGCCTATCACTCTGACCGACCCGAACCTAAGCATGATTCTCCTCATACCCCATTTCGGGCGGAGTCTCATTGCTATGATGTTCCCCAAGTAACCCACGATGAAGTAGATTGCAAAGAACAGAAGGATGATGTCCAGTCCCGGAGTTATGCTCTCCAAGAGGAGGAGGTAGACGAAGAAGTAACTCAGGCCAAGACTGCCAAGGAGATTCTGACACAAATAGAAGCCTGCATAGACAAGAAACGTCCTTGACTTGAAAGTGGCTACTATCGATTCTTTGAGCGAATAGACCTCATCATGCTGGAATTCGGGCTTCTCTTCACACATGAAGGCCGTGAGCAGAATGAACACCGTGGAAACCGCAGCAAAGACCAACATGATCATTCGAAACCCATCAGAGTTTGGAGGCATGCTGGCGATTGCTATGAACGCCGGCAGAGTCACCATAGTACCGAGGACAGTGGCGAAGAACTGTGTCTTGTTTCGCTCATCAATATCCATCGTCATCTCTGCAAGCAATGCTAGCCAGAGTAGAATGACAAGCGTATACATCGTGTCAAAGAGGCAGATTGTCACAACATAGTGAATGAAGATGATGACCTGGTTGGTGAGACTCCAAGGGAACCACACCAGTAGAAATGTCAGAGCCCAAATCGGCCCACCGTACTTGATGTAGATTAGACGCCTGCTGCGCCATTTGTCACGGTCAGTTCGATCTGACAGCTGTCCAGACAGAGGGTCGTTTAGTGAGTTTACTGTCATGTAGATTATCTGTCCGGCTATGAAGAATGATGGTAGTAGGGCCATGTCATCGAAGAAGAACTCGATGTACTTGAAGCTGAACACAAACCCAAGCAACCCAGTTGGAATTGCACCAAAGGCATAACCCCACAGATTCTTCCGACTGAGCTTCTCGGACTGCATAACAGTGGTCACTCTCATTTAGATGCTTGAGGTTCGCTTTTGGATTTGGTTGCATAACCCACTATTAAACTAGTAAGAACTTCGTGGCTGCCTTGCAGGGCGTAGCGTTTCGGGCCATCAAGCTAGTCGGTAAGTGTCCTCA
>CP070658.1:521823-524378 GCA_020355105.1 Candidatus Thorarchaeota archaeon
CCTCAAGTCACAGAATGCAAGAGATCGGGAGTTCAAGTATGCATAGGAGCGACCTGTGCATTGGAAATCTCCCCCGGCCCACCATTAAAACGATCTCTAGTTCTCGAGAGAATAAGCTAAGTCAACTTGGATGCCGCAGAGAACGGAGGAGAGATCCGGTGTCAACAAGGGACAACATTCAAACCCCATGACACCGGACTCATCACAAATCTGTCCCGTCACACACTAATAAGCACAACAAAAAACGATACCTCTAATTGACTGGTTATCTGCCCCTGACTTCCCACATAGTTTCATAGATTGGTCCTGCTTGAGTCAGCGTGCTTCTAGTTAGCCTGAAACAATCCACAGACATTGTGCCAACTGACTCAGTGGCCAAGCAATCAAGACTATTGAGAATCCGATCACGGTCCTTGACAGAGCGCACCCGAGCTATCGTGATATGTGCATGAAATCTCCTGTCGGATGGATAGCCCAAGTTTCCCAACAGGTCATCTATCAAGAGCTTGAGTCCGACGAACCTCTCAGCATTCTGAGTGACGCCAATCCAGATAACATTGGGTCGCCGTTTGCTTGGAAACGCTCCTACTCCCTCGATTCGGATTGTAAATGGGCTGAACTCAATCTTCTCAAGCTCATGTCGAATCTGACTTATCTTAGTAAGCAGAGTATCTCCGAAGAATCGAAGTGTGAAATGGAGATTGTCTGGTTCGACAATCTTCATCTTTGCGGCCTGTCTGTCCAGCTTCTGCTGAATATGCGCTATCCGCGAGATTAGTGCGTCATCCTCGATGTCCACACTCAGAAATGCTCTGACAAGCTCAGACATGATTTCACCTCGTACTCCATGACGCTTGGTATAATGCATTGATATATCGTATGGACTCTGTTCAACCACAAGGATTAAGCAGTACGCAGGAGCTGAGGATTCGCGTCTTGGAGTCTACGAAAATGAAGCTTCTAGTACTGACCGGAATGCCTGGCTCCGGAAAGAGCTCTGTGGCTGATGTCTTCCGCAGGGCCGAAGTTCCAGTGGTCATTATGGGGGATGTGATCCGTGCAGAGGTCGAAGCGCGCGGTCTGGAGCCCAATCCCGCAAACACGAAGGACGTGATGCTAGAGCTTCGTGAACGTGATGGACTTGGAGCAGTGGCAAAGCGTTGCATAGAGAGTCTGAAGGCCTCAGATTCCGATTTCCTAATCATTGAAGGGTGCAGAAGCCTTGCAGAAGTAGATGTCTTCGACGACTACGCTGAAACACTATGGAAGGTGTGCATACATTCCTCCCCAAAGACTCGATTCTCAAGACTGAAGAACCGTGGTCGAGAAGATGACCCCAAGGATTGGGACGTCTTCAGGGAACGCGATCTCAGAGAGATATCCGTTGGCCTTGGAGCAGTCATAGCACTGAGCGACATCGTAATCATCAATGAAGCAACCCTTGAACACTTGGAGAAAGAAGCAGAAGGGCTCGTGCAGAGGTTCGTCTGATATGCACGTGGTTGCTACGACTACTATCTATCCTACAGAGGATGAGAAACGCGTCGAGGCTGCTCTAAGTAATCTCTTTCTTCTAGGTTCCCTACCTGTAGAAACGGAAGATTGCCAGATCAGAATCTCATCTACGAAGAAGGACTCCCTTGACTATGTTAGAAGCAAGATCCACTCACTTCGAATTATCGATGCAATTCGTTCAAGACTGCTGTCGAACTGGGACGGTGAGAAGACGATTATGTGCTTTGACAAACAGGCTGCGTACCACGGGAAACTAAGACTTGTCGATGATAGACAGGAAGAGCCTCCCTTGGGGCTTGTCGAGATTACGATGAGATTCGCGTCCGAAGAGGAGTTCGAAGCTTTCCTTGCGTGGTTCGCACCGCCTACGAAAGACGGTCGCATCGTTAGCCACTAGAACTGAACTGCTGAAACCTCTCGTGTGAGCCCGCTGTGCACTCGAACTTCTAGGCGATTTGTGACTGCAAACCCAAGCTCAAGAATCATCTCACCCACATTCATGTCACTGCTTCCGCAGATACACAATCGTCCCCCTATCCGAATCATATCTGGTACTCTTTCCAGAAACGTTCTGACCAAGTCTACTGCTTTTGCTCCACGAGTTGAGCTTATTCTACCATATGGTGGGTCAGTAACAATGCAGTCTAGCCGCTGTTTGCCTACAGGAGATGAGCTTGCATCGGCCTGGATAAGAGAAAAGTCACTGTGAAACATTGCAGAAAGATTGGTTCGGGCTCCATTGATAAGCCGCCAGTTGAGGTCTATTCCAATTGCCCTTGCGCCTAACGCTGCAATCTCGCAGAGAATTCCACCGCCTCCACAGAACGGATCAAGAACGATACTACCTGGCCGGACTCCCGCAAGATTGCACATTGCTCTCGCCAGTTGGGAATTCATCATTGACGGATGAAAGAAGGCCTTCCTCCCTGGGTCTCTCAACCTCAGCTCCCTTCGTAGCACTGACTCTCTTGATTCGCACAACATGGTCCCAGATGGAGTCAAGATGACAACTATCCTGACATCAGGACTATCCAGCGAAA
>CP070658.1:524478-537144 GCA_020355105.1 Candidatus Thorarchaeota archaeon
AGATTCCTTCGACAAGCTCATGAGCTTGACTACGTCTGCTGCAATCCACAAGAAGGTCAGAGACCGAGCCAATGAGGCGCACCGTCAGATCAAGGGAGCGGTCTCCATCTTCGAAGAAGCAGGAATGTCCGACTTTGTGTCCCGGCTGAAGGGTCTGCTGGAACAAGTTCCTACAGAAATGGCAGAGGACTCCAAGCATGTCCATGAGATACTGGAGGTCTGCCTCACTCTGGCCAATATTCAAGAGGAAATGCTGCAGATGATAAAGAGTATCGCAACCAAGGATGGAGAGCAGCACCTCAAGAGCATAAAGGAGAAGTCAGAGTACTACTCGACCATTGAAGCAGTCTACGAGAAGCATCCCAAGGACTTCAGCAAGCTCATCTTCCCGCTTGACAAGCTAAAGAAGCTTGAAACAGACCTCAACGACTCGAAAGTTCTCGAAGATGCGATTCAGAGCTACAACGAAGTGAAAGGACTGAGAGCCGAATGGACCGACAAGGCCCAGAAGATGGACGACTGGCACAAGTCAATGAGGGTGTTCATGACTGGATTCAGTCCTGCTGCAGCTCCAGACCAGCGTGAGGCCTTCATAACTGACGCTATCAAGAAGGTAAAGGAAACCTACACTAGGGACGACATAAGTTCGTACCTTACATGGGCGATAAGGGAAATCGCCGATAGGATGGTAGGGAAGAGAGGCTAACCATAAGGAGACAC
Source organism: Candidatus Thorarchaeota archaeon (assembly GCA_020355105.1). GTDB lineage: Archaea > Asgardarchaeota > Thorarchaeia > Thorarchaeales > Thorarchaeaceae > SMTZ1-83. The sequence goes on from CP070658.1 coordinate 525,199, forward strand.
AACTAATGTCAAGAGGCACACTTAGCGACGATGAACTCACGAAGGCCGCAGAGGTCTTTGCGATTGGAATTGGTGAATGCGGCTCAAACATTGTGGGCTCCTATCTGAAGACTTCAGTGGACAAGAAGTTGCCCTCAAGGGTTAGAGGATACCTTCTGATGAACACTGACAGGGCAGACCTGACCAAAGTCCGCCAGAAGTACGAGATTCCGAAGGAGCATACAATGTTGTATGGAGCTTCGGAGATTGGTGTCGGTGGTCGGTTCATGGACGGGTACAACGCCGTTCATGAGTCTAAGGATATCATCTTCAATCAGCTTGCCGATCTAGGCTTTGAAGGCGTTTCAGGATTCTGTATCTTCACAAGCCTTGGAGGCGGTACTGGTTGTGGTGGCACCCCGGCAATCATCGAGCTCTTGAAGCAGCGTTTCCAAGAAGAAGAGGGACGCCGGATATTCGTATACGTCGTAGGCATCCTTCCGTTTGAGGGCCAGTCCAGTGAAGCTCTGAACTCCATATGGGCTGTTTCAAAGCTCCTGAGAGCACAGCTCCAAGAACGTGGTGCAGACCTCACTATTCTCCTCAGCAACAGAACTATGCTGAAGAGGATTCTCCAATCTCGCACGTCAGACAGTGTTGAGTACCTTCAGCGTGAGCTCGAGATTGACATTGCTAATGTTGACCAGATCGAGCATATGGTTCCTTCAACTCTTGACGAGGGTGGCGAGCTTGAAGCGCGAACCGAGCAAGCCTTCGTTGAGCTGGTAAACCCACTGGCTCTAGACGTCGTGGAGGCTATGTTGTCACCAGGGGTGTACGAATCCAACAAAGACGTCTTCCCGACAACTGACCTTGCCGACTATGCTAGGAAGCTTGACCCTGTCGTAGTTCCTGCCTTGTACACGGACGTAGGCCTGATTCCCGACGCTGGAAGCATGCCGAAACAACTTCGTACAATGATGGACTATGCAGTGAAGGAATGTTCCTATGCAGACGTTGGGGAACAGCCAAACGCGGAGAGCGTGTACTATGTCTTCTCCGGACCGAGGCACATCTCGAAGGCCGAGTACGGTATGCATCTGAAGGAAGCTCTGGACGGTTTCATTGCCCCCGGAGCTGCAATCACACCATGCTATGTTCAGTACTTCTATCCAGACCCAAAAACAGACCTTCTCGTGTTGCTGGGTCTTCCCAAGATCCCTGAGTTGGTTCAAATAATAAACGAGGCAACTCAGCTGGTAAATCTGCACAGCGGGTCATCGCCGTTGAAACAAGGCTGGTTCATGCGTGCAAAGGGAACCACTCGGAAAGAGCTTGTTGACGCAATAGCCGACTTCCGAGAACTGTTCTCTTACTATATGGCGCCGGGTGACACAACAGAACCGATGTAGCGCTAGGAGTGTGTCAACTTGACCGAGGAAGCAAACATCAGCGAAGACCTCATTGATAGAATCCTGCTGATGCAGACCCTCAATTCTACACTCGTTCACTTCCTCCTGAGTACCCAGGTAGATGGGACCGTTGATCCCGACAGAGTGGACTCGCTTACCCAGGGTCTGCTTAGAACGCGCCGTTGGATGGAAGAGGCAACATCCATGAAGGGTGTGAATCCTTCCACTCAGAACATAATCAGCCTCATCGTCAAGAGACTCTCACAGATTGAGAGCCTTCTCCCCAAGCTGTCTGCCAAGGCAAAGGAGGCAGAAGCGCGGGGTACACCCGCTCAAGAGATACTAACACTGCTTGATGGCGAATCCAAGGTTGCTACCGCACAGCCCCCTGGCATGGGAACTGCCGCAGAGAACGCCGCTGCAGACAGCAGACTTGTACCCTTGGTGGGAGAAGAAGCAGAAGTAGTCGTTGAGCCCTATAGGAAGGTAGAAGTCGAGAATGACGAGTGGGGTCTCATAGGTCAGATGCAGCGAATGATAACTCAATACTCTAAACGCTGCCATGTGTTGCTCCCCACATTCTGGGTCGACACGCTTAGAGTACTCCACAAGTATCGGTCGGACTCCGCCTACTATGGTGATGTTGTAGAGATACCAGGCAGAGTGCTCGCGACAATCGTAAAGGGCCTCCTTACTGAGGCTCCTGGAGCCAGACTCCTTCAGGATCTCTCACAGAAACGTCCACAGGAGAACTATCTGAACTCCTCTGAAATGGAAAGAGTAGAGCGGGCAGTCGCAGTGTATTACTCCGGAGTTTCCGATGTCCTAACTGGCAAGGACCTTAAGGTTGAGGACAAGCTGAACGAGGCGCGCAACAGCTTCGACGCTTTCGGCTGGGGAGGACCGGAGCTCGAGAAAAGGATAATCAAGAGAATCAACCAGCAGTGCGAAGAAGCACTTCAAAATGCTGAGTCTGCTAGTGATCCTCAGAGGCAGGTAATCTACTCCGAGATTACGAAGCTCCTGACCAAGCTCCAACATGCAATTCTTGCCGAACCCAGGCTCAGAGAGATACTGGCACAGATGAAGCCATAGTGTTGTATACCTCCTTATCGTATGACTCAGGGCTCCGCAATACAGACGCACTTCATATAAGGGATTGAATGGTTTCCTGTCCAATTGGACGTGAATTCGACATGTCTGGTCTCGCCACTATGCTCAAGCCCAAATCAACAGCCGTCGTAGGAGTATCGACTACCAATCCGTTCTCACCAGGTAACGTCATCTTCAGGAAACTATGTTTTGAGAATGCCCTGCCGACCTATCCAATCAATCCAAAGGGCGGAGTAGTGGAAGGTCAGAAAGTCTTCAAGTCAATAACTGAAGCACCAGAGGGTATTGAACTCGCCGTGATATCTGTGCCGTCAAGGTTTGTACCGGGTGTTCTCAGAGAATGTGGTGAAAAGGGCATCAAGTCCGTCATTGTGGTATCTGGAGGCTTCGGCGAAACTGGCGAATCAGGTGCATCACTACAATCTGAAATCGTAGACATAGCGAACGAGTATGGCATTACGATGGTAGGACCAAACTGCATCGGCGTCTTCGTGCCTGATTGTGTAGATACTTTCTTCCTTCCTAGCGAGAGGGTAGCCAGACCCAGAAGAGGGAGTGTTGCTATCGTCTCGCAGAGTGGAGGATGGCTTGTAGAGAGACTCGAAGAGTTCGCAGCAAGAAACGTCGGAATTGCCGCGGCAATCTCAATTGGCAACCAAGCTCAGACCAATGTGACAGACTTTGTCAAGTACTTCGGTGAAGATGATAATGTACACGTGATTCTAGCATACATAGAGGGCTTTGAAGAAGGCGAAGGCAGAAAGTTCGTGGAAACATGTGCGAAGGTGGCACCGAAGAAAGCAGTCGTCGTCCTGAAAGGTGGCGAGTCAGAAGCCGGCCATCGCGCAACACAGAGTCACACTTCTTCGTTGGCCGGTGACATGGCAGTCACAGCCGCAGCATTTGAGCAGTTTGGAGTCATTAGAGCAGTAGACGAAGACGAGGTCATGGCATATTCCAAGGTCTTCTCGTTCAACCCCAAGCTGATGAAAGGTCTGGGCGTGGGTGCACTGACAGTTAGTGGAGGGCACGGAGTCATTTCGACTGACGAAGCGTCGCATTATGGCCTACAATTCCCCCCGTTTTCACAAGACCAACAGGATGCGTTAAGGAGCGTTATGACGCCGGCTTACCAAGGCATTGCTTCATTCCGAAACCCCTGTGATCTAACAGGAAGCGCCTCGGACATAGATTTCGAGAAAGTCCTTGATAGGATGCTCACCTTTGACAGCATCAATGCGGCGCTGCTCCTGTTGCTGCCTTATGCTCCTGGAATCTCACTACAGATTGGCACACGGCTTGCAAACGTGGCTAAGACACATGACAAGACGGTAGTAGCCTACGTGCCAAATCTCTACAAGTACGAGGTGATAATCAGAGGCTTTGAGTTGAACGGCATCCCAGTAGCTGACACTATTGAAGAGGCCGTTCAGATGCTAAATGGGATAAGGAAACGTACGGACTACCTAATTCGCATCGGTGCAGTATGAGCTTCCGCCCATGAATGTAATCAAGGTGAGGTGTCCAGCTTTTAGCCTGCTACCTCTCTGTAGTCTATGTCTAGAGACCTCAATGCCTCGATGAGAGGACCTCCGAGGAGTAGGGGTTTGTCGCTTAGCTCATTCACCGCATTGCAACCAGTAAGATACATCGCAACTTTGAGACTCTCAAGCATTCTCTCTATCTGCACAATCACATCGAGCGGCGACCCCAGAGTAGCAGGTCTCAACAGGGGATGAGCCACGCCAGCAGACATTGCCCCAAGCGCGAGCGACTTTGCCACATCCAGTCCTGTGCGAATTCCTCCTGTCGCAATCACTTCAAGGTCCGTAGAGTTTCGAACCATTATGACGCTCAGGGCTGTTGGTATGCCCCAAGACCAGAAGTCGAGTCCCAACTGTGCCTTCAGATCATCGTCTTCACGTACAGCCCTGAAGTACTCGACGGCGGACCAGCTTGTGCCTCCTACTCCGCCAACATCCACTCCGCTGACTCCAATACCCTCAAGAGACTCAGCAACGTCCCCAGATATGCCGGCACCCGTTTCCTTTACAATCACAGGGATGTCAACCGAGTCAACAATCGACGCTATGTTTTCCAAGGCACCTTCTGAGTTGCAGTCACCTTCAGGCTGGACTGCCTCCTGGAGGGGGTTCAGATGGATAGCGAGTATGTCTGCGTCAATCATCTCGATTGCAGCGGGTGCGGCTTCTACGTGGGTGGCCCCGATGTTCGCGATGACTGGGACAGAGGGTGCTTTCTCTCTCACCACCCGGAATGTGTCAGCCAGAGAGGGATCTTCGATGGCTGCCCTCTGACTACCGACACCAATCGGAATCCTCAGCATCTCGGCGGCTTCAGCAAGCTTTCGATTGATATCGTACGTCCGAGGGTGTCCGCCTGTCATGGCTGCAATCACAATGGGGGCATTTGCCCTGAGGCCAAGAAAGTTGGTTGTGAGGTCTATCTTGTCTTTATCTATCTCAGGAAGAGCATTATGAATGAATTCCACATGCTCAAACATAGTCGATACACGTGTCTGGACATCTTCCTCTAGACATATCTCGATGTGTTCTATCTTTCTTCTCCGAGTAAGAGCTGCTTCAGAATCATCGTCACCAGATAAGTCGTCTATAGTAGGCTCTTCCCTGACCATGTGAATGCCTCCAAGTAGAAACGGGAATGTGTCTTATGCTTGATAGCAGTTGTGGTTCCTCTCTGTGAATGGTGGACCTAGTCCAAGTCGATGTTGAATGTCCATCCAGTCTTGACCATTTCCTCCTTCGTCTTGAGCCAACCATCATACCCTTTGTCTCTGATCTCTCGCAGACGTGGAAGGGATTCTGGATTGCCACTCAAGACATCACAAAACTCCATTCTTATGCATTCAACACATGTGGAATATCCTCTATCCGATGCACATGAACGCACCTGACAATCGTTCTTTCCGCCGCCCTCCTTACATCCTTTGCAGCTTTGGTAGTGTCCAGCAGAAGTGTCACGGACCCCATCCAACGTGTCACCAGCATGAGCTGTCTGGGCTCTATCGTGGCTCGGGTCTTCCCTTATGACTCGGTACCTATCAGCGATATCCTGGGGACTCGTACGTTGCTCTGCAAGACGGCCCTCAAACCGTGTACATCCGGGACAATAAAGTCCACAGTACGATGTAAGGTCTCTTGGGTCGCGCAAAGCAGTTTCCTCCTTGAAACATACATGCATTTGTGAGATAAGTATTATACCAACCGACAAAAAGACCTCTCAAATCGCGATTCCACACGGTTAAAAGTGCGTTCCACCAGAGTCTAGAGAGACGGGTTAGGCAGTTCTGCTGAGAGGAGGAAGCATCCTGTGACGATCGCAATCGTCAAGTTCCCGGGTACGAACAGCGAGAAGGACGTACTCCGAGCGCTGCAAGCGATTCCTGATGCCGAACCACAAATCGTATTGAGCCGCCAGGATCCCGCTCTTCTTCTCCAGGCAGACGGAGTCATAATCCCTGGGGGACTATCCTATGGGGACTATGTTCGCGCAAATGCGGCTGCCGCTATCGACGACATGAGAGATGTAGTCAGAGAGATTGCAGACTCAGGAAGACCCATGTTGGGCATAGGCAATGGCTTTCAGATTCTGTCTGAGTTCAAGATCCTTCCCGGCAGCTTGAGGCCGAACAAATCAGGGAGGTTTGTTTCCAAGTGGGTCTATCTTCGTGTGTGCGAGAACCCGACAAGTTTTACCGAAGGTCTTGAGGGCAAGATTGTTCGTATCCCGGTTGCTCACTCAGAAGGCAGGTATCAAGTTGGCAAGAAGAGACTGGAAAAGCTGAACAACTCGCATGAGGTTGTTCTTAGGTACTGCGATGTAGATGGGGAGATTACATCAGATGCGAACCCTAACGGGTCCATTGAGAACATAGCAGGAGTAGTCAGTGAGAACGGGAACGTCCTCGGCCTAATGCCACACCCCGAGCGTGCTGTGAGAGGAGAAGCTGGATCCAACGATGGCCTACTGATACTGGAGAACTTTGTTAGGACAACACTAGACCGATAGGGTGCCCACGATGCTCGATGACCGCGAACATGACCAACTAACCGTAGCACTCGGGAGAGATCCTACCGAAACCGAACTGCACATTGTTGGCGCGATGTGGTCTGAGCGCCGCAGCTATAAGAGTAGCAGGCGATGGTTCCAGCTGTTCAAGACAGATGGTGAGAGGGTTGTTCTCGGCCTTGGTGGGGGAGCTGGATTGGTAGACCTTGGGGATGATGTGATTCTTGGCATATCCCTAGAGTCAAATAACCATCCCTTTCAGCTCAATCCGTACAGCGGTGCGGCTAGCGGAGTCGCCGGCGTAATCAGTGACGTGATCTCGCACGGATGCAGACCTGTCGGTCTAATGAACTGTCTCCGTTTTGGAAGCCCACAGAAGGCTAAGAACGCAAAGAACCTTGGCGACGCAGCCAGAGGGATCTCAGATTTTGCGAATAGCGTCGGAATCCCGATGGTGGGGGGAGAGTTGGAGTTCGACCAGTCCTTCGAACGGAATAGTCTATTCAATGTGGCCTGTATCGGCGTCACTGAAACGGATAAGATAGTCAGAGGAGTGGTTTCCAGCCCGGGGGATTCACTGATACTCTTTGGAGCCAAGACAGCAAACGAACGACTTGTAGCGCCCTCCAAGGAAGCAACTCCTACGGGGAGTCCGCTTGCGAAGAGAGTCCTCATAGACACTCTAGAGCAACTGCTTGAAGGAAGATATTTGTCGGGTCTGAAAGATCTCGGCGGCGGTGGACTAGCATCAGCTTGTGCCAAGTTGGCCGCCGAGGGGAACCTAGGATTCGAGATCCTTGTTGAGAAGGTACCCCTGGAGGAGGACGACATTCAGCCAATTGACATACTACTCTCTGAGTCACAGGACCGTATGTTGGCTGTTGTCACACCGCAGAATCTTGAAAACGTGCTGGGAATCCTGGGTGAAAACAATGTGCCACACGCTGTCATCGGAGAGGTCACAGATGACAACATGCTGACCATGCACTATTACGTAGACGAGATAGCAAAGATACCAGTTGTACTGCTTGTGAGTGGTTTCCCAGAACCAGAACGACGGGAAGAGTACCTGCCGGAACGGACCGCCTCAACCGCATGGCTGATGGAGCCTAAAGACCATTCAAAGGTACTACTCTCGCTTCTTCAATCGGTCAATATCTCCAGCAGAGAATGGCTTTACAGCCAGTTCGACCAGCACATCCAAGGAAACACACTTGTGGATGCCGGAGAGAACGCTGGGGTCCTGGAGCTACCCAAAGGCAAGAGAGTTGCTTTCACAGCCGCATGCAATTCAACATGGTGCCTTCTAGACCCGTTCATTGGCGCAGCTAACTCAGCTGCTCTTGCTCTAAGGAACATAGTGTCCATGGGCGCGGAGCCTATACTAATCGCTGATTGTCTTAATCTGGGGAACCCAGAACGTCCAGAACCCTACGCCCAATTCGTAGAGACTGCAAGGGGGATTGGTGAGTTCTCCCATCACTTTGACATTCCAGTGGTGACTGGGAATGTATCGCCATATAACGAGGCGGAGGTGGAGGGTGCTGTTTCGAGGATTAACCCAACACCTCAGATAATCATGGCGGGGGCTTTGGGGCAGGGACGTCTACCACTAAGAAGGAACCTTTGTACACCGTGGGCCAACGTGTTCCTGGTCGGTGAAACTCATAGAGAACTGAATGGGACCGAATTTCAGCGATTTCAACTTGGTGCTGTCGAAGGAATCCCACCGGGATATCAACCCGAGGTTGAGAAGAAGACAATGAATGCAGTGCTCTCCGCCATCGAAAAAGGATTGGTTAGATCCTGCAACAATATTGGCAGAGGAGGACTGGGTGTCGCATTACTGAAGATGGTAATCAGGGGTGACTACGGGTTTAGACTCGATATCTCAGACGTTCCAGGGACTGCCAAGACTCAATCAGACATACTCTACTCTGAGAGTTCTGCAAGGTACATCGTGGAAGTGACAGAAACCAAGCAACCTGAATTCCTTGAAACTATGAATCAGCACGCTGTGCCTGTCTGCGAACTAGGATTGACCATGGCTGAGCCGAAAGCGAGCTTCGGGAGCTTTGTGATTGATAGGGAGGACGCCCAGAAGAGCTATGAGAAAGGGCTCCGTCGATACATGAAGAAGTAGGTGAGGTTCGCCTATCTAGCTCATTTCTTCGGAGGCAATCCGCGGGCATACTCAATTGATTTCCTCAGAAGCCCTCTGAAGCGCTCGAGGTCTTCAACGAACTCAGAAGACGCTTGTACATATTCCTTCATCGCCATGCCTTCTCTCGGCTCAAACTTCCTAAGATCTGGAAGGCGGGACATGGCCTCTTTCAGGTCATCTTGAGCCATCCGGAGGAAGAGTTTCGATTGGTGGACGCCACAGAACATGTTCCCATTCATGAAGAATGCGTACTGACCGAACATCTTCTTCTTCTCACACTCTACTCCTTGCAGGTTCTCTTCCAGGAGTTGGAGCAAATCTTCGGAGGGTCGTTCCCAGCTCATCCAAAACACCTTCTGTTCGTCTGTCATGCCAGGCGTTATTTGTTCCGGCCAAAGTCTGATGTGCGCCCTCACTCTCGAGAAAACGCTGGGATAATAAGTCCGTTTTTAAGACAGAAGTCGAGTGCTCACAACATGAGAGGGAAACTGCAATACCCATATTCTGAAGCTCTGATGAACTATGAGTTCAGGACGGATCATCCACTCAAACCCGATAGACTTCGCCTTACCTATGAGTTGTCTAGGGACCTAGGTCTGTTGGACTCTGTTGAACTCTTCGAGCCCACAATGCCCACAAGGGAGGACATAGAGCTATTCCACTCACCAGACTACGTGGATGCAGTCATCGAGAGCGGAGAGTCCCTGACTCCAAAGCCTGAATATGGGCTTGGGACATCCGACAACCCCGTGTTCCCAAACTTATACGATGCGGCCATCAGGTATGTCGGTGCCACGCTTGATGCAATGAAAGCAATCATTGGAGGTGCTTCCAACGCGTTTGTTATCTCAGGCGGTCTGCATCATGCGCACCGTAACTTGGCCTCAGGATTTTGCGTCTTCAATGACGTCGTCATCTCCATCCACCACCTCCTACAGAAGAAGAAGGCCAGAATCCTCTACTTTGATTTCGATGCTCATCACGGTGATGGGGTTCAGAACGCGTTCTACGACTCAAAGGATATCTTGACAATCTCTGTGCATCAAACAGGTCAGACGCTCTTTCCGGGTACGGGATACATCCACGAGATGGGAAAAGGTGAAGGGTTGGGCTATGCTGTCAACATCCCTGTCTTGCCAGGGGCTGGAAGCGAGGAGCTAATCAAGGTGGTAGACGAGGTTGTGGTTCCACTCTTTGAGTCTTTCAAACCGAACCTTCTTGTGACTCAGCTTGGAGTCGATGGTCACTTCATGGATCCCTTGGCCTACCTAGCCTATACCACCCACGGCTTTGAGTTCACTCTACAGAAGCTCAAGAAGATGTCAGATGATATCTGTGACATTGGGTGGCTCGCCGTTGGAGGAGGAGGATATCATCCAGTGAATGTCGCTCGACTGTGGTCGCTATTCCTTGCAACAATCCTTGAGGAGGATGTTCCCAAGGAACTCCCCAAGTCATTCCTGGAGAGATGCCGCAGTCTTGGCTATGCGAATCCTCCCGAAAGAATGAGGGATGAAGAACTGGTTGTGCAGGCATACCTTCCTCGCGAACAGGTTGTGCTTGACTTGGACAGAGTCATACGTAGACTGAAGGAAATGGTCTTCCCCTATCACGGAATGGCCTAGCGACCTACGAATGCTCATCCATGGCCTCGGATAATGTGTCTATCCACTTCTTGATGATCTTTGTAACCATGTCTGAAGCTGCGGCGAGTATTATTGAGTCTGCGTCGTCAGACATTAGGGAAGAGGGATCGACACCAGAACGAGCCATGCGAAGTAGAGTCGGATAGCATAGGAAACCAAGGGCTTGTACAACGTCGGTGGAATCAAGCCCGGATACTGAAACAGTTGAACCTAGGGATTCAATGACAGACACGTTGGGGTCTGCATCGAGAACCTTGGCCAGATGCTCAAACGTCGATGTTATGACAGCGTCTGGCTCTATGCACTCATCGAATACCTTCACTCTGCCGCGGTCAAAGACCAGAGAGTATTGCTCTTGGACGTCAGTAGTTCTGAAACAGAAGGAGATGTCTTTGAATGAGCCAGCTGACATGCTCATGTATTCCTCGAACTCAGAGTCAGACATCTTGTGGAGGTCCCGTGCCTTATCTAGACTCACGTTGAGGGCCGCGCAGCATCCATCCACAATCGGACCAAGGTACTCCATCAGCATGAACTTGTCAATGTTAATATCATGAGCCAGCTGCGACAGACTTCTCTCAAGACTGTGCTGTCGTTCCTCTTCATTCAATTGGATTCAGTTCAATGGACACTCCTAGACCTTTTAGAGATGCTGCTATAGCTCTGCGGTTTCCTTGACCACACACACTTTTCTTTTATTAATCTAGAACCAGTCTAAGAACCGGCAGATTTGCCTTGAGCCAGAGATGATACTAGAAAGGTCAAAGTGTGTTCGAAATGACGACTGACATCCATACGCACTTGGGAGCAGATCGCAATTCATTTGATCTAGTCAACTATGACAACTACCAGATGCTTACAGAAGAACTAGTCAGTCGAATGGATGCCTTCGGAATTGAGAAGGCTGTGCTTAGTCCACTTGAGCCATCGAAAGGAAATGAGCTCTACATAGACGCCACCGCTATCTACCCGGACCGTCTTTTTTCCGCATGCACGTTGATGCCTAGACCAATTGATGCAGCAAGGGGAAAGCTCAAGGAGTATATTGACAAGGGTTGTGTAGCCCTCGTGCTGGATGACAGGCTATATCATCCACAGGACCCTGCTCCTCTAATTCTTGTCAGTGAGGCCGTTGAGAAGAACATCCCAGTCTATCTACATACAGACGTGATGACCACTGAAGTGATGTCGTTTATCGATAGAGCATCAACAATGTACCCAAGCGGCAAATTCGTCATCATGCATATGGGGGGTATCTTTGGTTTCCCCCAGCTGATTCCCCTCGTGAAGCGTACGAACATATTCCTTGAGACCTCTGTCACTCTCGCTAGGATTGTTGAGTCACCTCTGCGTGTGTTCCTCGATGCGCTTCTGCAAGATATCGGTGTACCAAAGCTGGTGTTTGGTTCGGAGCATCACAGTGAGTATCTATATCTAACTGGGGCATTGAACGATATCAACCTAAACGAAGAAACAATCAGGATAAAAACCAAAAAAAAAAACTGTCTTCACAACGGATTGAGTTTCTCGTAAAAGACAAATATTAAATAAGAATCCACAAGATAAATAAGAAACGAAATTA
>CP070658.1:537244-548308 GCA_020355105.1 Candidatus Thorarchaeota archaeon
AGCCTCCTGTCTGAAGGTCACCTCAAGTACCGCGCCGCCTGCCTTGGTTGCGCCAATGCCCTTCGCAATTGCAAGAGCAACCTGTTTGGCCTTCCCCGATTGGTCATTATGCACGGCGATAAAAGCAAAGAATCCTTTACCTTCCAAGTAAGCCTGCCTGACACCCACGCCTATCATCCGTGGAGCTACCAAGATTATGTCAATGTGATCAGGGGGCTCAATCATCCCAAATGTAATGTTGTAGCCCGAGGCGAAGCAGAGAACCTTGTCCGGTGTCAGAGATGGAAGAATGCTCTCTGAGAAGACTGTGGGTTGGACCTCATCCGGAACCAGTAGCAGTACTATGCGGGCCTTCTCCACAGCGTTCTGTATCCCTAGCACTTCGAAACCATCAGACTCAGCAGCCTTCCAAGATTCATCAGGAATTGTACCGACGATAACATTCACCCCGCTCTCCTTGAGATTGAGTGCTTGGGCCCTCCCCTGATTCCCATATCCGATGACTGCCACCAGCCCTTCAATGAGGGATAGATCAGCATGCTCATCGAAGTATATCGGAGTTTCCATTTTGGGGGCTTTCTCTTCCTTATCTGGCATAGATTGGAAACGGTCCAAGCCAGATATCACTGTGCCGTTTCTATTGACTTCTCCTTCTGTGTCTAGGCAGGTGCGTAGTAGCATCTCTTTGGAGAAGTGAGTCTACCATCTGCCGTAAGTGACTTGATGATCGTTGATACCTTGGGTTTGGCTATGCCAGTAATCTCCGCGACGTCACCAGCTCTTAGTGGCTTTCCGGCATCCGGAAACGCCTTGTAGACTTTCTCAGCTTCATCTGTCATGTCGCTGCCTCTAGAAGATTGTAGACACGAGGAAGACTTGCCTAGGTATCACTCTGTCGCTGACGACGAATCAGAAGGATGATCAGACTTGGGATGACGACCAAAACGGGGCCTATTAGTAGTCCAGCCCAAGCGAATGGGGCTACTGCACCCAGAATCAATAGCTTCATCAGAGCAGATGAGTCAAGCTCCCAGTTCTCTCTGAGGGCAATTCTAAGAGTGGCAACCCCCAGCAACAGAGGAATCATTGCGAACGCGGTAGTCACCACAACTTGGGCATTTGCTGGCACGGTCGAAATGGCAACGACCATCTGAAGCAGCATGGCCATTCCACTTGCAATAAACATCAGGCCGCCAGTGACTACCAACCAAGTTGATAGGCTGTTTCGGCCTCGGAGGTCTTGTCGCTTCATCAGGAGATATGCAAGACCAACGATTGTAGTCGCGACAAAGGGTGAAATGATGAAGAGCAAGCTCTGACCATTCCACTGGTGGATAATCATCACACTGAAAGGCACGAGTATCCATTCATCTAGGCTGAAACTCTCAATGTAACCGAGTGCAAGGGCAAAACGTCCTCCTGAGGAGGGCTCAAAGACGGCCAAGAAGTATGTACCAGTCTTGGCAGCTGATATGTCAACATCCGCCATTGCATAGAAACTAGTCGGTGTGAAGCCTTCGTATTCTGGATGTGGCGTTCCACTCTGCACTATGACAACGCCTCCGGATTCTGGAGTTTCTAAATAGCTTGGAGCCACTCCTTCATTGGTTAGACCAGGTCCCATCAGAGCCATAGCTGGACGAAACTCTGAAGGATCTTGATTGATGGGAATCATGAGCGTCAGACGTATTCTTTCTCCTTCATTTATCTGGAAGCGAAAGTAATGTGGTTCCTCACCTTCATGAAGGTCGGAATACACGACCCATGACTTCGTGGGATTCACAATCTCAACCGCAGTGTCCAGTGTTTCGCCAGGCTCGGGTGCAACAGGCACGTGTCCGCTCACACTGCTAGTGAGAAGGCCAATCAGAGCTATACCGGCCAACAGTATCAACAATCTCCGTTTCATACTCGCATTATTAACTATGGTTAATATCAATGCTTCGGTAGGTGATAGAGCCGAAGAGAGGATACTCCAAACGCGACCTAGACCCAGCTCTAAGAGCAACACTGAAGAGAAGCGAGTGTATTGTCATTCCGCCCCACAGGAAGTGAGTAATGCATGCTGCCACTATACAAGAAAGTCGGTTACTCAATGGGACGGTTTGGTCCATCATTCCTGTTGAGTGTAGTACAACTGAGCCTCTTCTGGATCTATGGAACAAGATTCTCTCTCAACTGGCTCCTGAATGGAATCTCACTGTCTGCATCCTACATAGTAATTGGATTGACACATTGGCTAACTGGTTACTACAGTGACGGATTGAAATCTCGTCTAGGTAGGCGAAAACCATTCATCATCGCGGGTACACCAGGAGTTGTAGTTACTTGCTTCATGCTGTTCGTACCCAACTGGTTCCTCAACACTGCAGACCCAGCCCTAGAACTTCTCGTCTTTTCGTACTATATAACAATGCTATGTCTGTTCAAGTTCTTCTATGCACTACTAATGACCGCTCATCAAGCATGGTTGCCTGAGATAACAACAGAAGATGAGAGACCGCTAGTTTCTGGTCTGATGAACACATTCAACTTCACAGCTAGTTCTGGCGGCGCCATTCTCGGTTTTGTGACCAATTTGTTGTTCGTTGCGGGTCCACCTCAGAGGTTGAGCGACACAGGTCTGAACCTACTGCTAATCTTCTGTGGCATCACGTTTCTGTTTTTGATACCATCGATGACAGTGATAAGAGAGAGGCCCAGCATCATGCCAATCAAGCGTAGTCTAAGAGAAGAAACTGGAATTGCCTTGAGAAACCGCACATTCGTCGGATGGACCTTGGCTGTGGGATTCCTGTCTTTCACATTCATAGCACTCACGCAGCAGCTGGTCGGATTCATACAAGAGGTACTCCTTCTGGATACTATCGAAGCTCTGCTTCCAGCTGCTCTGTCAATGCTTGGATCTACAATGGTCTTCTTCTACCTCTGGCTAGTCGGCATTCGTCGGATGGGCAAGAAGAAATCGCTCACGATTGGCCTTGTTTTGCTGGCAGTCTTGACACCCCTGACACCCATCCTGAGAGGGATAGGCGAGTTAATCGGCTTCACAACTGCTGCCATACTGTTCTTCGTGCCACTTGGCGCGGGCATGGCCATCTACTACCTAATGAGCTATGTCGTACCTGCTGATATCGCTCATGTCGATGAAATCGTAACCGGCGAGAGTCGTGCCGGCATATACACAGGTTTCATTGGTGTGCCTCTGAATGTGTTTCAAGCGGCGTCAACACTTCTCCTGGGATGGTTCATGGATTTCTCTGTTACAGCCACTGGAGGTGAACTATGGGGTCTCATGTGGTGGGGACCAGTCTTTGCGCCCTTCCTGTTGATTGCTGCCTTGATACTTCGATACATCGACATTGATCCTGACTTTGCGTCTTTGTCTGCCACGAAAGAGGAGTCTGAGATTGCGTGAGCATTGAGTATATTCCTGGAGCAGAGCCGCTCTATGTGGCGGGTAGTGATACTGGTTGTCTTCTGCTTCATGGTCTCGGAGGAGGAACCACGTGGGACCTGAAGGAGTTCGCCGAGGTCCTGCATAGGCGAACAGAAATGACAATCTGGTTGCCGGCCCTGAAAGGATTTGGAACAAGACCGGAAGACCTCTATGAAGTCACCTTTGATGATTGGCTAGCTGATGCTCGTGCGGGTATTGATAGACTGAAGCAAGAATGTAATCGGATACTCGTCCTAGGACACAGCGGCGGAGGGTTGCTCGCCTTGCTTCTGGCGTCTGAACGAAAGGCTATCAGCGCCATCATCACTTGGGCTACGCCAATCGCAGTACAGTATCGCCTCATAGTGTTGCTTCCATTCATAATGAGAATACCTCTTCTGAGGCGCGTAATTCCAGAGAGATACCCCACAGATCCGTCGGGAAAGCTTAGGGCGCAAGGGTGGGTGGGATATGATTGGATTTCGCCCGTCGTTGGTCTCGCTGCACGGGATGGAATGAAACGCGTGAAGAAAGCTCTTGCAGATGTCACTTGCCCGGCATTCGTAGTCCAGGGATCTGAGGACAAGGCAATATCCGAGAATAGTGCCGAGAAGATATACGAGGCAATCGCCTCAAAAAGGAAGGAAATCTGGATTGTAGAGGGAGCAGGCCACGCAATCATGAATCATGAAGCGACTAAGGATGAGTTGTATGCGCGCACCATAGATTTCCTTGAGAGCTCCTAGTCATCTGCAATTCTGTAGCAAGAACTAACAATGCAGTTCACTCGAAATCGAAATAAGTCGGAACAATGTCGCTCGGGCGTACGACCCTAGAGAGAGGGAACAAGTTGGACATAAGCGAGGAGAAATGGCAGAGGCAAGAGTGGCTCTCAGAAGCCCGGCAATTGATTAGCTGGGCCAACTCGCAACCCCTAACCTACCCGATAATGCTTGCTGTCAGACACTCGCACAGAGAAACAGTGAGGACTCTTGATGAGATGGTAGATAGAAGAATCACAGACATAGGCCGCGAAATGGGCAGAGAGTTTGGGAGAAGACTGCCAGTCGATAGAAGAGTTGTTATTAGGCATAGCAGGATAGGCCGATGCCGCGAAACAGCTGAGAATCTCGAAGACGGAATTCGTGAAATGGGAGGCAAGGTAAGACAGTTGGAAGAGCTTGGAATTCTTGTAGGGCCACGCGTTCAGGACGCTGAAATCTGGAGCAATGTGGGTGTCGATGGAATAGAAGTGGCCAAGTTTGTCAATGACTATGCGGATGGTCGCTATCATGAGAATCGGATAGAACGATTCGAGAGCTATCGTAAGAGAGTCATAGAAGGTACCATCGGCACACTGATTGCAGCTCAGCCAGGTGACATGTACATCTACGTAACACATGACACCTTCTTACTGATGGCCAAAAGAGCATATCTGAGTCACGCGGTCGCGGATGCAGACAGGCCCCCCTATCTGGGAGGTTGGGGACTCTCAAGAGAATCCGAAGTTCTTCGTCTGTTCGAGAGAGGAGTCACAAAAGAGATTGAGATCTAGAATTGGGCTTTGCAGCATAACAAAGAAGTCATTAGCATCAGATATCAGCTGATTACGTTGAGAAAGCATGATTGACCGCTCCGAACTTGAAACTTGGACTTGGATTCTGAAGTACTGGGCAATCATATTCCCAATTCTCTTCGTAGCAGGTCTTGTGTCCAGTCAGCTGGGAAGCTCCTCCTCCTGGCTTCCATTTGTCTGTAGCGTGCCCTTGACAGTGATACCGGTCACCTATCGAAACTTGGTCGGAGGCGGATGC
The DNA here is from genome assembly GCA_020355105.1 of Candidatus Thorarchaeota archaeon. GTDB lineage: Archaea > Asgardarchaeota > Thorarchaeia > Thorarchaeales > Thorarchaeaceae > SMTZ1-83. Next base: position 542,498 of record CP070658.1, read on the forward strand.
AGTCTGAGATTCCAGATGTGTGCTCTTGTAAAGGGAATGATTGCAGGCGTCATGTTTCTTCTTCTTTCGATGGCTGCGGACTATTATGTCTGGAACGTTCTGCGAGGATACCTCGGGTGGACTCCACTTGCCTCGGCCTTCTTCACGTCAATCATTTACCAGTTGTGGTTCTTCAGTGCAGTAATGGGAGGTTTCGGCGCAAGAATCATGGAAATCCGAGGGCAGTCTAGAGGTATCAATGGAACACCAAAAGTGTCAATGCGCGAATAGTCAAGTCAGACCTGCTCCAAGGGGTTGATTCGTTGAATCAACTCGGTCGGGAGAGGGAAAACTGGTTACATATTACGTAGAACTAGCCCTATATTTCATCCCCCACATCTATTTATGCTAGTAAAGCTAGGATTCTGTTACCACATGGAGTGGATAATGTAATGGGAAAAGGTCTCGCTTTACTTGGACTCATCCTAATCATTGTAGGGATTATGCCATTGTTTCTACCAATGCTAGGAATCGCTGAGCTTGCCATCCTTACTGATGCTCTCACCACTGGCCTCGGTCTGTACTCTTTGCCACTCGCAGGCTACGTGTTCTCTGAGTTGATGCTAATCCTCATTGGGCTGGGATTCATCCTACTCGTAGTGGGAGCCATGAGGTAGACCCTCAATCAAGTGGATAGCTCCTAGGGCAAATCCTGTTCATAAGCATAGAACACTTTGACACGGGTTGTTGGGGCAACCGGCTTAGTGGAGACTGAAAAAGTAGTTGGCTTCAGGTTAGATGATAGAATCGAGACTCATTGACCAATCTCTTCATATGTCGGGAGGTCGCGATGAAGAACACCTTAGGGGGGGCATTCGCAATCACTAGCCTGACAATAGAACAGATCCGCTTGAACCATCTGCGGAAGCAGTACGCCCTTGACGAAAGGAAGCCAACGTTTTTTGACATTGCCAGAGAGCAGTTGGGACTGCATTCCACAGACTACTGGACACCATATCTCTCTGTCTGGGCGAGAATCGGAAACTATGATGCTGAGAAGATCTTCAGGTCATTGAACTGTGGAGACCGTCTTGTAAGATTGAACGCGTTTCGAGCTACGGTCCATGTTGTGCATGTCGATAACCTACCACTCTTGATCCGTGCTACAGGTTCGTTTCTCTACAAGAGAATGCGCCAACATCCCGACGTCAAGGGGCTCAGTGATCAGGAAGTGGAGTCCCTGACTGATAGTGTGCTAGCCGTCTTGGAGGATGGTCCCAAGACTATGGAGGAAATAAAGAAGCTACTACCAGACCAAGCTAGGAATATTCGGCCTCTCTTCACATTAGCGGCAACTTCGGGGAAGGTGATTAGGGCTACTGCTAGCCATGCGAGGAATCCTACAACGGCATATGCTCTGATTGAGAAATGGGTCAATGGTTTCGTGCCTTCCGACGCCTCAGAAGAGGAAGCCCTCAGGGAAGTAATTCGACTCTATGTCATGAGGTTTGGGCCCGTGACTATCGATGACATTTCTTGGTGGCTACCGATAACGAAGACCAAGGCCAGGACAGAGATTGAACAGCTGTCGGACGAGATCATCCAAGTCCAGGTTGAGGGAGAGAAGAAACACATGTTTGCTGACGATGCGAAAACAGCGGCATCGCTCGAGGCTCCAGCTGACCCTGTAGTATGGTTGCTTCCGTACGAAGATTACCTTCCAAAGGCCTTCACCAACAGGGCCTGGTACATGAGCGAAGAACAGAAGCCAATGTTATTTCCACAACTCAGAGAGCACTACTGGCCGCCGGATATGTCAACGCCTGTGACAAAGGCCAGCAAGTCCACAAACGCCTCCGGAGAGATTCGTCCCACAGTCTGGATTGATGGAGAAGCGGTGGGACGCTGGGAGTTGGAGCCGAGTGACGAAAAACAGAAGGTAGTGTTCAAAATCTATCGAGAAGTCCGTCCTAAGTATGGTAATATGATTTCTGAGAAAGCTTCAGAGTTGGAAGACTTCGTGAACACACAGTTGGTACCAATATCGAGCTCAAAATGAAGCAGCTTCCCCACCAACAGCATCCGAGTCTTTTCAGGTCATGCAAGTGCATCATGACCTAGAGGGTTGTCCTCTTCTGCTCTCTCGAGGCGAACGTGATGAGAAAAGGAAAGCACGCAGTCATCGGACTTCTTGCAATACTACTGATAGGCCTTATTGGGACTCCTACACCGGGAGCCTTTTTGACTCTTGAATCGAACAACTATTTGCCGTTCTCATCAGAGTCACGTCATACACTACACGAAGAGAATCCAGTTCGAAGCAAGGTCTTCAGTATATCTGCAGAGCCCAATGAAGGAGTCCTTGATCCTATCAGGCTGAAGCAGTCGGGATACCAGACAACGAATTTGGCGAGAGGTAACACGGACTTGGGGAGGAACAAAACAGCGAATATCTCCATTGATGAGGCAAATGACTGGTTTGTGAACAACACGGCAGTCGAAGTTTCAAACCTGAAGCGTCTGTATTGTGTGAATGGAACATTCGACGACGGAACAGACCCATGGACAACCTATAGTATCGATGGTGGATGGAATACGCAGCTTCATTCATATAATTCGTCAGGAGGGTATATCGTCTGCAGGAATATGGGCGATTGGAATCCCTCATTTGGAGGCTCGTATCTTCACAGCTCCGGCAGCGAGGTGGGATGGAGGCAGATAGCAAACAACACACCTGCAACGCTAAGTTTCAGACTGGAATTCGAATTCCGATACCCAACAGGGCCAATTGACCCAGACGGGGATGACACATTTGATGGAGATGTGGGTGTCTTTTGGGAATTGGACACAGACAGTTACTATGAGGGATGGTATTGGCCCATGCAAGAACTCGACTCAAGAGAAACATGGATCTCAGTTTCTCAAGACTATGCACTTCCAGTTGCAGATGCCGAGTTGAGAGTAGCTGTAGGTCTGTATATTGCTGGTGATGTCAGAGTGTACAATCTTGATTATGATGATGACCCACTAGGGGAGCCCGATGGTTGGGAGAATGCACAGAATGTCACTGTCTACATAGACAATGTTGAATTCACAAGTATCACTTCTCCAGGATTCGAGGATGTCGAACTCACATTCCATGCAGGCGGATTTTCCTCTCCGATTACTGGGATGGGGACTGGAACAGCCACAATCACCAATCCAGACTATTGGACCGTGAGTCCTCTAGAGGTTCAGATAACAGCAAACACTAGTGTGATCTTCACATATTCAGTGACCACACTGTTTCATCGCTACATCAACTCATCATGGACTAGTGATCTCTCGAAGGAGGGTGTTCATTATTCAGTCACCGCAGGCAAGAGTCCAGATTTGTCACTCTTCACGTATGTTACACCGTCAGCGGAATATGATGGTGTGACACTGGACTTACTGTATCCCATGGACTGGGAGAATGCGACGGTCTTTGATCCTCTAAGTATAGACATAACGAACAATTGCAGTGTGTCCCCTGGCCGTATACATGTCCCTAATAGCGAGATGAGTAGAAGTGGGTGGTGGGAGATAGACCTTCAATCCCCGAACTATGCGCAGAATGTGTCAATTCAGGTTCAAGATGTGGGCACAGGAGAATGGTCAGTGAATTCCCTGTTTAGATCGGGCAACATCACAAGGACTCAGGTCGAGATAGGTACGCTCTCTGTCACTCCTGCTCAAGGCGACCCGGTGAACATCACGTGGATTATGCCTGACGAAGGCATTTGGACTTTGGATTCGGTCATAACGATGACCAACGGTGTGGTCAATAGCTCGTCATTCACTCTCGCGGGGACCAATACCACGGCAGGAGTGTGGCAAGTTGAGGTAGCATGGACGAACGGGACAGAGATTGCCTTCGATTTCTCATCCTTCGATATGTATCACAGTGCGACTATCACGCCGCACCAGGCTGTTGTCGATACTGACACCGGACAGTTGATCACAAACATGGTATACTTTGCGGATGCAGACGCTGGAAACTATCTGATGGATGACTCTGTTGTCATACAGGGCAACTGGTCAGCCTCAATCGTAGACTTCACACCCAACCTTGTGAAGAACTGGTGGGAGGCGGACTTTGATACATCTCTACTCAGCTCCGGTCGATACGTGGTAGTTGTCAACGCCTCAAGGCCTTACTTCGAGAATGTATCGTGTCAGTTCGTCATTACGTCAACATACCGTACCGATTTCCAATTGGCCTCCGTAGGGGGCATCCCTGTCGAGGCCGGGCTCTACGAGATTGTCACTGTTGATGTACGATATGAGATTGAAGGCGGATCCGGAATAGTTGGCGCAACGGTCAGCATGGAATATTCAGGCCCTGCCGGAGGATTGACTCTTCTTGGTCAGAGTGGTAGCATTCCAGGCGACTACTCGGTCAACATCACTAGCTCGAAATCGGGGACTTACACAATCACACTTTCCGGTTCGAAAGACTATCATCACAATGAATCAGACACATTTACGCTGATAGTGGGAGAGATAGGAACGGATCTTTCTCTAGCAAACGGTACAGCAGACTTCACGAGTCTAGGCACTACGTACAGGCTTGTTCTGAGATATGCAAACAGCACAGACTATGGCCTAGCGGCCGCCGACGTAGAGGTCGTCGATGTCACGCCTGATTCTGGTCTTATCTACGGGAACGCCACATATTCTGTAGACGGCTACTATTCCATCCTGCTAGATTCGACGTCCGCCAGAACTTTCACACTAGTGATCAGGGCGAATCTGACAAATCACGAAACGCAGTATGCGACTTTCACCATTACAGTGAGTGAGATTCCTTCAGTATTGGTTGTTGATGCATCCACAGCAAGGACTACAGTGGGCCAGAATCACACAATCCAATTCCTGTTTCAGGATGACCAGTCAAACGGACTGGAGGGAGCAAGCATATTCGCCCTGAGTCCACCGGATGGGGTCATTGTTCACAGTTTCGTCGAGTTGTCAGGCGGATACTACAATATCACAGTTGAATCTCCAGATACGGGTGCATACCAGTTGGCCTTTAGAGCGCACCTCGAAGACTACCAGGACTCCACGGTTGGCTTCACACTCATTGTGGGGTACGTGACCATGGAGATATCAGACGTACAGGGATTGACAGCGATTGAGGGACAAGATGTTGAGTTGCGCGTGAGTGTTGTAGATGCTGATTCCGGTGACCCGATTGTCGGGGCCACAGTCGAGTATCTGATGATTATCGGATCAGACACAGGTACGCTCGAAGAGATGGTGGAAGTTAGTCCAGGCGTCTACACTGTTAGTATCGTGATGCCGAGCTTTGAGTATAATTCCACTCTAAGAGTCTTTGTTACACTAGACGACCATGAGCTGCAGGGAGGAGTCTTTGAGGCTCGCATGACCTCGCTTGAAAGTGAGGCTGCAGCACTCGGAAGAACTCTTCAACGAGTATTCCCATTCGCAGCACTATCTGTAGTGCCGGTGGTGGGTCTAGCTGGCCGGAGGACGTACATCAGGCGTGAAAGAGATAGGAACTTCGAAGCAACGATTGTCAAGCGGCGCTTTGACGATGTACAGAGCCTCATAGGAGTCATTGTCCTGCACAAGAACACCGGGATACCAATCTTCTCCAAGATGGTAAAGGGTGGAATCGACGGGATGCTTATTTCAGGTTTCATAACAGCGATTACTAATTTCAGAACCGAGTTCAATGTCGATCAGGAAGAAGGGGCTCTTACTCCAATATCGGACATCATCAGGACGGTAGCTACAGAGAACCTGATTTGCGCATTCATTTCGTTGTCGTCCCCCTCTGTAGCCCAG
>CP070658.1:548408-550943 GCA_020355105.1 Candidatus Thorarchaeota archaeon
ATCTGACGATGATTGGTGGGAAGATAGAATTTGCGAAAGATGGTTCCGGTCTTGAAGAACTTCTCCCACCGCCGCCGTCCGGTCTTCTTCTACCTGCACTGGTAGTCATGGTAGTCATCCCAATCGCTGCATTGGTAGTCTTCATAGTAGTCAGGAAGAATCGCCCTTGACACAGAGTAGGTCTATTATTGCGAATTCATGAATGCAGTCACAGACTAGAGAAGGAGATATCATACCCGCCGCAATGTGCAGTATTCCTAACCGATTAGGCATTTGAGGTGGATGGACAATCACTCTCGGTATGGTTGAACTGTACATATAGAGAAGCAGGTGTCGATTCAATCTTCAGTACGATTGACAGCATATTGAAGTAAGAATGGAACAGCTATGTCTTCAAAGCCCTTGTGGGCGGGGACACTGAATGTGCGGCGTACTAGCTTGAATACCGACGGGCTTATGTGACACCCATCCTATTGCTCGCTAACGCGTGATGAAGGGTAGAGAGGATGTACGAACACTACGAACCAACCGAGCGCGTGTTCGTGGACAGAGAAGAGCATCTCGACTGGATGGCCGAGGCACTTGAGCGTTGTAAAGAGCGAAGCGTTGTTCTTCATCTTCGTGGAATTGGAGGGATAGGAAAGAGCTCACTTCTCGACCACTGGAAGAATACGATTGATGAAACCATTCGTCTTGACTGTGAGCAGTACACCGAGTTCTATGATCGCTTGAACGTGATCGCCAAGGGATCAGTTCTCCTTGGTGTGAATCTACGAAGGTTCGACGTTCTATGGCAAATCAGACAGCGTTTTGTAGAGGGGGTAGAACCTGTCAAGGAAGAAGGTCGAGAGTGGGCAAAAGAGATTGCTATGGCTATTCCTTTCATTGGTTCTCTCGCCAGCATCGGAAGTGCCATTAGCGCAGCTGGTAGCAAGGTGGCTCCAAAGCTGAAGAACATGTATGGCGATGTGGCAAAATGGCTACAGACCCGGCTTGGGAAAGACCACGTGCAGAAGCTTCTCGAGATTCTGTGGAAGGAGCCACGGCGCGCCGAGTTCCTGTATCTTGATGCTCTGCTTGAGGACCTGAACAATCGTAAGACTTCTGAGAGGCCAATTGTGTTCCTGCTTGATCACTCAGAGCGTGTCGACAGTGAAACATGCCGATGGCGCTATCGTGGCCGAGATATCACCGAAACCGAGCTCTGGTATGTATTCCTGAGTTCGTTGTCCAACTGCATTGGCGTCGTGGCGAGCAGACGCGCCCTGTCTAGCGAAACTGGTGAAGAACTGGAAATCGAGGAGTCCGAGCTCACTGAGCTTGACAGAGAGAGCTGTATCGAACTTCTTGAACAGCGTCATGTGACAGATACTGAGCTTCAGGACAGAATCGTCAGCGTGAGTGGAGGGAATCCCTTTGTCATAGGTGCGATATGCGACCTTGCAGAGTCCGGAAGCCTGTCACTCAATGATGTGGAAGACCTACGTGCAGACACCCTTGAGAATGTGCGACTCAAGACCTGGAGAAGGCTATTCAGCCAAGCCGAGGCTCTCTTTGAGCTGGTTGAGAAGGCAGGTCTTGTCCCATTCTTCAATCGGCGAATAATGAACGTAGTTGCTCCAGGAATGAGAACGGACCAATGGGACAGATTGATTCGTCTTAGCTTTGTCAGGGACAGAGGGGACGAGACTTGGGTGCTGCACGACCTTGCGAGAGAGCTAATCGTAGCTGAACTCGGCCAGCAGCTGCAGGCCTCGACAGACGAGGTGGCCACACTTCTCGAAGAGTCATCGACTGAGGAGTCTGACTACACTCTTCTAGGACTAGCCATATCCGTCAGAGCACTTGCGTCGGAGAGAGATGCAGAGGCAAGAGTCGCGACAGTCGTCATTGATTTGATGTGGAGTAGACCTGTTTCTGACGCTCTTGTATTCATTGATGCTGTTTCGATTGACACAAAGGTGGGTCAAGCGATTGTACAGGGGTTGAAGGGAGCCCTTCTTATATGGGTAAACAGACTGGCAGACGGGGAACATGCACTTCTGGGTGCCCTTGAAACATTTCGAGAGTTCGGTGAGAGGATTCCAGACGAACTCTTGGTGCATAAGGCGTTGATACTGACCTTTCTTGGAGTCCTACTCGGAAGAATAGCAAGGAGTTCGGAGGCCGAGAAATCTTACCAAGAGGCTCTCGAAATCTACAGATCCCTTGATGAAAGAACACCGGGTTTTCGTTCCCAAGATTTGGGTTTGGTTCTGCAATTCTTCGGTCAGTTCCTGTTAGGCCTTCATAGACCAGAAGAGGCTATAGAGGCAATCAGAGAGGGACATCAGCTATATCAAGAATCGGCCCCAACAGCACCACCTTATGTCACAAGGAGTACCACGAGTTCTCTGTCTGTCATAGCATATGCATTACTCATCGCAGGAAAGACCTCAGAATCGGAAGAAACCATTCGAGAAGCTCTCGGATTCTGCAGAGAATTGGCTACGGAAATGCCATTGTTTGAACTGACTACGGCAGGCTGCGTTAACG
>CP070658.1:551043-556455 GCA_020355105.1 Candidatus Thorarchaeota archaeon
GCGGCAGGCTTCCTGAACCCAGTACCTTGCAAGGTACTACAACAACGTCGCCTGCACTAGTGTGACGACCAAACTTTCCGTAGTTGACTTCAGGTCGTTTTCTGGCTGGTCTTGCGACTAGTTCTGCGACTCTCTTCCAAATCATGACGTTATGCTTGGTTGAAGTTCTTCTCAGTGCGTTAATCAATGCACGAGTGTTGGGGTCGGTTGATCCGGATTTCACCATTTCTGCTCACCTCATAGTTTGCCAACAAAATCGAGAGTCACTCTGATTCTCTTTTTCAGATTCTCTACCGCATTCTCCACAATCTCATCGGGTGACATTGAACCTGTGGACTCAACCCTGAATAGAAAGGCACTGTTCTTAGATGCAATTGTTATTGCCTCGGGTTCGCACTCCTGAACACATATCTCACACATGCTGCAGTCCAGAGTGTTTTGGGTAACAAGTGTATCATTGTCAATTAGGAATATCTTTCTTGGGCAGGCGTCGACACAGGCTTCACACTTGGTGCATTTCTCTTTGTCCACTTCAACTATGGGAACATGCTTGTGTGCCACTGTTGAAACAGGCTGGAACTTGGCGTTCTCAGCTCCTGTACCAAGACGTGCATACGCCTCGATTATCAGTCTCTGGTTAGGAGCCAATTTGACAAGAGGTATATCATTAGTTGCAGGGACTATCTTTGGATCTTGTGAAACAAGATCACCGGAGTAGACAACTAGGTCCTCGGCACCGGATTCCTTCTCAAGAGTAAGCGTGCACTGACAGAGGCTGCAGCCCTTGCCTTCACAGTCACACTCCTGAGGTAAGTTGTAGCTCTCAAGGTCGGTTACCAGAGGAATCAAGCCAAGTCTATGAGCTAGAATCTCATCATACATTACACTAGTGTTCTCTAGGACAAGCACCTCGTCAATTGTCATCGCAGGCACTCTAGTAAGCATCGTTCTCCGGAGTGCATTTGCAAATGCAACATCGATGCCCTCCACAAGAAAGTGGATTGCATCGTCTTGCTTGTGAATGATAGTGATTTCCATTAGCTCACCAACCGTGGAGGTGTATACCCAAAACACGTAATCCCGGACGGACTCGCTACAGGACTTGAAGTCAAGCAGCTCTGTCGCCCATGCCCTGGGCGATTCCCTCAGATTATGGTCTGCATAAAAGGATTGCCTTAGGACTTCACAGTCTACTGGGATGAGGGGGCTAAAGCACTAGGCTGCTATCTGCACCATGTCTCTGAGACCATTGACTATCAGCTTGTATCCATCAAGGCGCTGCTTTGGGTCGATGGCAACCATTCCGTAAGTAGGAACTCCAAGGAGATCCTCCACAGACCGGGGCTTCATGGACCCCGGAATATCTTGCTTGTTGGCTATTGCGATGACGGGAACACCATTCATCTTGTCTTTGTATTTCTGAAGCAGCATACGGGTCTTGAGAACAGCCTTCGGATTGCTCTCGGTCACAACCACAACCATCTTGCTGCCTTTTAGAAGGTCGGCCCACATGAACTCAAAGTGAGACTGACCGCCCATCTCCAAAAGTGTGACCCTTGTGGAATCATCAAGAGAAATAGTACCTACGTCACATCCAACGGTCGGCTGATAGTTCGTGTTCAGCTTCTCAGTGTTCTCAGTGAGAAGCTTGATGAGCGTGGACTTGCCAGCATATCCAGAACCCATCAGGGCGACCTTTACATATCGGGTCATGTTCTTTGACTCCATGGAGTGGACGCGTCAGCTTTGAAGTGCGAACATATCAGCTGATGTATTTCCTAGGTAACACTGACTATTGCCACGGTGCCCAACAGAAGTGCTTAACAATGACCACGAGGCCAGCATGAAGGAGCTGATATTATGTCCATCGTGGACCCCCATTTCATCGTGATAGAGAAGGGGGCTCTAAGCAAAGTAGATGACTTCTTGGAAGACTATCAGCGACCAATATTCGTTACCGACAGCCTCCTGTTCTCCATATACAAAGAGGAGGTTGAGAATCTCATGGACCAAGAACAGACGTGGTTCATGGTATCGCACTATGAGAGCGGTGTGCCACCTCAGGTCCTCGAAAAGGATGTTATACTCGGATTTGGTGGCGGTCGGAGCCTTGACACCGCAAAGCTGCTAGCAAGAGACACAGGACTCAACTGGATATCCGTGCCAACTGCAGCCTCACATGATGGCATCGCCAGTGATGTGGCTTCTGTGAGTCAGAACGGATATCGATACTCGGTAAGGTGTAAGAGTCCCATTGGTGTCATAGCAGATCTCTCGATAATCGAGAAGGCCCCGCCAAACCTGACACTTGCAGGGATTGGGGACATCATAAGCAAGGCGTCGAGCTTGGGAGAATGGCGTCTGGCTCATGAGGTGCGGGAGGAACCTTTTGAGAAGAGGGTATACTCACTGGCCGAGTCTGCACTGGAGTCCGTTCTACAGGATGAGGGGCTGGAAACTCTTGTGAGAGCAGAGATCGACGCAGGAAGAGCTATGAGTATTTTCGGTAGTTCTAGACCTTGTTCAGGTACAGAGCATGCCATTTCACACGCTATGGATAGACAGTGCAATGAACTCCATGGTCTGCAGGTTGCTTTTGCGACGCCCCTATGTCTACACTACCTTCGTGAGGCAGGTTATACAGACTACGGCGCAGAGGACATGCATCAGTTCTTGGTTGAGAGAAACATGCCTGCACGTCTAAGTGACTTGAATCTTTCAGAGAGTCAACTCATAGATCACATTCAGCATGGCCTAGACATAATGCAGCGTCGAGATAGATATTCGGCTCTACAACATCTTGGTGTTGAGAACACGGACATCTTGGAAACTCTGAAGATGCTCGAATACTAAGATGATTGAACCGCCTCTGATGGAAAAAGCCAGCTTCTGACACTTCGACAGTTTTAAAAGAATCTGGAATCTGGGCGGGGGAGAACGCCCCTAGGATTGGGAGCGTACGATTTGTATTCATACCAATGAAGTGAGAACAGAGGTAAAAAAGATGCCAAAGCCGTCATTCGTTGAATGGGAAGCTACTGAGGAGCTTCAAAAGAAGGCCCTTGAGGCTCTTGAAATAGCCAAGGACACAGGTCGAATCAAGAAAGGAATCAATGAAACCACGAAGAGTATTGAACGTGGAATTGCTCGTCTAGTGATTGTGGCGGAAGATGTGGAGCCAGCCGAGGTAATCATGTATATCCCAGGACTCTGCGACGACCGCAAGGCCCCATACATCTTCGTGCCAAACAAGAGGGACCTTGGAACTGCAGCGGGAATTGAGAGACCCACAGCAGCTGTTGCGATTGTTGTCGAGGGAAAAGCAAAGGATCTAGTGTCCGATGTGGTTGAGAAGATTGGTGCACTACGTAAGTGACTCAGGTGATGGCTTTCAATGAGCAAGAAAGATGAAGAAACTGTTACCCCGGCAATCCCTGCTGAAGTGATTCAGTTGCTAGGGCGAACCGGAGTGACTGGAGAAATCTCTCAGGTTCGTGTCAAGATTCTGGATGGCAGAGACAAGGGGAGAGTCCTCACGCGCAACGTAAAGGGACCTGTCAGAATGGGAGATATTCTGATTCTCCGAGAAACAGAACGAGAAGCTAGGAAGATGAGGAGGCGCTAGATTAGAGATGGTTGGCACTCAGAAATGCGTCTTCTGTGGAAAAGACATTGAGCCGGGTACGGGTTCAGCATTTGTACAGACAAAGGATGGTTCGGTTCTTTGGTTCTGTTCTAACAAGTGCAAGACTGCCAGACTGAAACGCAAGATGAGGCCCAGGGCCACCAAGTGGACTGCAGGTTTTGAGAAAGGCGGGAAGGCCAAATAGATTCTTGAGATGATGTCCTAGGCGGCACAACGTGCCATCTGATGACTCTATCGCTTCTCAACTTCTTCTCTTATGAAGTCGAAGACAGCCTGAGCAAGGGCTCTTACCTCGCTCTCTAGGACCCCCTCAGAGTCTTCTCCAAAGAGAGTTTCCAACGACTCCAACACATGGTCTGAAACATCGCCCGTTTCAATTGATGCCTTCACTTTGTTCCGAATCTCTGCTGTGAAGTCCACATCTGTCTTCGCGTACTTGTCGATGTAAGTGCGTGCAAGGTTGTCTGCATTCTCAGACTCAGTTAGACCGCCCTCTTGAGTCCAGAGCGCAATCTCTACTGCAGCAGTTTCTGGAGCGTCTGATGCATGTGCAATATTGACTCCTGCCCATATGCCATACTTTCCTCGGAGCGATTCAGGTGAAGCCTTCTGTACAAAGGTGGCACCAAGAGCATCTCGAACCCCTTGAATAACATCGTCTGCTTCAAGGATCATTGCTAGGACTGGAGCAGAGCTGATGAACTGGACCAGCCACGGGAAGAACGGCCTCTCCTTGTGAACATCATAATGCAATCTGGCCAATGACTCGGAAACCTTCATCTCCTTGAATGCCTTAACATGATAACCTCGGTCCATAAGGGCCTTGAGTACGCGTGCACCGACGTTTCTCCGAACTGTACCATCTGGTTTGATTATGACGAGGGAGCGTTCCATGACATTCACATCTATCACTTGTCTTGTTGTCGCGACGCAGGACTGACCTATTTTAGGCTTGTGACCTGACTGCTTAGCTAGCTGGCCCAAACGACAATTTCATAAACATCAGCTCATGCTCGGCTGCAAGTCTTCTTGTGAGGTGTCACCAATGACTGAAGCCGAGCCAGGACAGAGTGCTAAGTTGCGTTCACCAATTGTCACTGTACTCGGCCATATCGATCATGGCAAGACCTCCCTTCTTGACAGGATGCGTGGCACTGCTGTCCAGGACCGTGAGGCTGCAGGGATAACTCAGCACATAGGAGCTTCATTCTTCCCCACCGAAACAATAGAGGCAATCTGCGGGGACCTTCTGAAGACTGTGAAGACCGAACTGACTATCGATGGTCTTCTGTTCATTGACACACCTGGTCACGAAGCGTACCTGAACCTCCGAAGGAGAGGAGGCGCAATAGCGGATATCGCTATTCTCGTCGTGGACATCAATGAAGGGGCTCTCACACAGACCTATGAATCCTTGAAGATTCTACAGTCCGGTAAGACTCCTTTTCTTGTAGCTGCAAACAAACTGGACAAGGTCCCGGGTTGGCGTGACAAAGAAGGGATGAGCCTCTCCCAGACGATACAGGCTCAAGCATTGTCAACCCAGAGTGAGATTGACAGGCGTATCTACGAGATTGTGGGGGCGCTTTCTGCAAATGGTTACAACTCCGAGAGATTCGACAGAGTGGAAGACTTCACAAATACCATAGCAATAGTTCCAACTAGTGCGAAGACTGGAGATGGGGTGTCCGAGCTCTTGATGGTTCTGTCGGGTCTGACTCAGCAGTATATGAAAGACCGTCTGCGAATAGTCGAAGGACCAGCGA
>CP070658.1:556555-570781 GCA_020355105.1 Candidatus Thorarchaeota archaeon
ATAGGTTCAAACAGAAGGAGGTCCTCTTCCAACTGATCCTTGACCATTCGTTGCAGCTCGAACCAGAGCAGAGCATAGAAATCATACGCGCCTGACGGACTATTCCTGTGACCCTTCTCCTTTCCCATGTGATGATGAGCGTCGACAACATAGAACTGGTAGCGGTCGCCTTTACTGATTCCCTGCTCAGGTATGTCTTCAACTGCGCGTACTACTAACATTTGAGCAAAGCCCCGGACTCTGGACAGTGTCCCCAAGAGCGTGATAAACTATTCCTTGATTGTTTCCCGCGTTTGGAGGAAATCTGCATCATGCATATAACATCTCGTGAGGAATCAGAGAACAGGTTGAGCCAGGAAGCATAGAATCATGCTTGTTGTCGAAGACACTACGACCAACGAGATACGACGTTTCTACATACTTGATGCCATTCTTCAGCTTGGAGTAGTCCAAGCAGGGACACAATCTGCGGTCTTCGACCCTGCTAGAGCTGTTTCATATTACGGGATGGTAGAGAGTCGATTATACGACTACTCCGTCAAATACCCTGAAGCTTTTGGATTCCTGCCTCGCAGAGCTTACGAGCACCTCAAGAAACCCCCTTTGATGAGTGAACTCTATCAGGATCCCTCCACAACAGCTGTTTCAGAGTGGTTCGTCGATGCATTCATGGTCAGACCGCTCTTTGGCATCTCCGGAACTCCGCTACCTGTTGGACAGCAGACAGACAACATCACATTCGTTGAAGAGTTGGCAATGACCCCTCCATTCAGCTCAAGACTCTACAGAACACAGGACATGCGGTACGGTCATAGAAGCGATTCTGGTTGGGCGTGCAATATGCTGGCCTCTGATCTCGAAACCTCTCTCAAGGGTACAAACAGAACAGACCTACTATGGTACCTCAAGTCTGGCTTGCCGGTATTCATTGAACTAGAAGAAGTGAGTGATCTTGATAGTGTCGTCAAATGGGCAGTCTTCCTGAAGGAGGCTGGAATGGGTCTGCCTTCCCTTGTGTTCTCCGCGAGAAACCATAAAGAATGGGGGAATGACATTGTTCGAATCCTTGACATCCCGGATTCACGAATCCTTACAGCTGGGGCAACAATCTCTTCCATCACTACTATCTCCAAGTATCTGCGGAAAGTGACAACCGACTCACCTTGGTCCTCAAGACTGGTGTTCGCAAGCTCGTATCCAGAAACCCAGGTAGGCGACAGCATATCGGAACTTCTGAGCCTTTTACTCAGCAAGAGCTTTGGGGCTGAGGCAGATGATATACAGAGAATTCTCGGGGGCAACATGCTGTCGATGCTCCCTACAAGGCCACCATATCTGCAATATATAATGAACAACTCCACAGTGGTTGCTGAGGGGCTCCTTGGGAAGGCATCACTAAGTGAATTCGCAAGGGTCTTACGCATCCTCGCGGCACGCAGTTTGCAGATTGTCGAATCATTCGACTACATGCTGTCTCGAGATGGGGGAGTTGTTCACTTCGATGATGCAGTTATGACAGTGAGAAACCCACGAGAGCCGTCCGGAAACGCGATTGCTTTGCTCAGAGAAAGAGATGGGTCCTTTCGAGTATCAGGATGGCGGCAGACTTTCACAGAAACAATCACAAAAAGGCGAGCGGACCTGTTCAGCACGCTGGTTCGGGCGGCAACAGGGTCAGAAGGACCCATATTAGATTCTCCATCCCACTTGAACCGATTCAATTACGCACTCCTCGATTGTCTGAAGGTAAGAAACCCACAGGAGATCCTCTCTGCTCTACACTTCACGGTTCAGGTTGCAGAGGGACCGAAAGGCATCATCAGGATGTCTGAGTCAGACATGCGGGCTGTAGGTGTCAGCGAAGGGGAGCTGTTGCTTGTGCTTGAGGCTGGAACAGGACAATGGTGGGCGGCTCAAGCAGGCTTTGACGAGAATCTCTCGGACCGAACACTTGGGGTGTCAAAGGAGGACGCCACCTTCCTAGGTCTGCGCGGGTCGTCGGTAGTAGATCTCGTAAAGGGCGACGGGGGAATAACTGATCTCGATAGGGCCGTCTTTGCACTTGACTCTGCCGCCCCGGGGTCCATGGCTGAGTTAGTGTCATATGCTCATCTTCACGGTGACGAGATGAGATCCTTGCTTGAGGGGCAGGTCGTCGGCAAAGGCACAAGGTTGTGGTTTGGCGGCCGAGATACTGGGAATAGCATGGCTCTTGCCTACACCGTACCGTCCCTTGAACTCGACGAGCTAGCGAGGCTGCCAGAGAGGGACATTGGATTCCGACCTTCTCAGATGTTCAGACCCATCAACATCGTTCTGTGTGTTTCTACAGGCGCTTCGATGGGAATACGTGATATTCAGCTGAAGACTCTTCAATCTACACGTAGGAGACTTAGACCGTTTGTCAGCATAGTCCCAGAGTCAACCGAGTTTCTTTCAAGGTTGGGGAGCAGGTCTTCCAGAATAGAGATAGCTACTTTGGCGGCCATGCACACGATACAGAATCTCTCCACAAACAGAAATGATGGAGAGATTGGCATCGTGACAATCTCTGAGAACCCTTCTAAATTCTCAATCCAGAAAGGAAACACGATAAGAACTAGTGTTCAGTTCTCTACCGAACTCTCCTCTGACGAGGTCCTTGTGTCAATGATCTATTCGCTGTTGGATACTGTAGCAGATGTGGGCGGAGAGTCAAATGTTTCCGGTGCATTTCGGTCCATCGTAGAGTACTTGGAGGATTTCGGACCGGAGATTCCAACACTTGCACTGGTATTTACCGCAGACATTGACAGAGAGTTAGATGCCGCTCGGCCGTTCTTGCAGGCCTTGACCGCGAAGGAGCGATACCAAATTGAGTTATTTCAGCTCGGTGGAGGAACAGCAGAAACCAGCGCGGCGGCTAAGCTAGGGGGAGTCAAACTCAGAATTCATAACGTAACCCAGTTCTCTTCAGATGCTTTCGAAGGCCTCCTGGCAGAAGCGATTGAGAACCTGACGCCTGCGACGCATGAAGCTAGCGGCTCCGACGGGCCTTGAGGTTCTCGATGGTCGATATTCTCTTTTCTAGAACATCCGTTTCAAGTTCGACCTGTTCAAGCATTCTTGCAACGATCTCTATCTGATTCAGCAGAAACTGAAGATTCGTAGACTCAGCCTCTCTTTCTGTGTGACTGAGCAGCGCGCTTTCTACATTCTCGGAGAGGGGAAGCAGTGTATTCTGAATATCGCCAAGTCTGATGTGCACCTCCTCAAGAGCCTCAACTGTTTGTTCCAGTGATTGAAGAGTGTTGTCCAAGCTGTCCTTGTCCTTCCGTGGCAAAACAATCTCGACCTCCTGCTATTCGATGATCTTTGAGGCTCTCCTTTCTATGTCTTCAAGCTTGGAACCGAGTGATTCAAGGCGTCCAACAATCTCGTGCAGGCTCTTCTGGACTAGACCTAGGGAAGCTTTGTCATCAGGCCTCTCTGACTCCTGACGTCCCTCTATCCTTCTTAGCTCGCTGAATACCTCGACGAGTTTCCTCGCGCGAATCTCCACAGACTCAAGTCTTCTCAAGAGGTCCTCAAGCCGAACGTCTTCAAGGCGATTCTCGAGGCTCTCGACCTGTTCAAGGATGTCTATCATCTCAGATTCTTGAACGTGAACAGGGGCAGGAGTTTCGACTCCTTTCTTCGCCACCTTGACTGATGGCTCGTCCGTTTTGGGACTGCTGACCACCACTTCTCTTGTTTTGGTTGGCGGTTCGATTCTTTCACCCTTGGCCAGCCAAGCTGGTAGCAGATACTTCCGGGCAACCTCTTCCAGTGGAGTCTTGACGAATATGGCGAACGTAGCTAGTCCTCTTGGAGAGTCCCAAATGGCAACCTCCAATGCATCTTCCCTCACAAGAAGCAGGGATGACAATCCCTTCTTCAGACTCTGGTACATATCCATGTCCAGAAGCCATCTGCTGAATAGGAGAGCAAATGCAGGAATCTGCTTGAGCTTGTCAGAATGGAACAGCACCTTCCCAGATGAGTCGCTCAGGCCCTTCACTGACTCCTTGATCCATGTTGCTGGATTGAATTTGCCTTTTGGTATCTTCAGGCAGATTCCTTCCAGCACCATCTTGTCTAAGAAGTCGGCCCTAAGTTGCTCAACATAGTCGATGTTGGGTTCATGGAACTCTGCAGAAATGGACTCTCTCAGTCCATGTTTGATGACGAAGCGCACAAGATCGTGGGGCGAGTATCCCTTCGACCAGAAGGTTACTACTTGCTTGCCTCCTGAAGGAGAGTCTTTCAAATCGCCCAGGAACACAACCAGCCGGTCTTCCACAAGACCTTGGTCACCAGTGATTAGAAGACCAGACCGTCGGGGAGTATCAATAGCCCTGTCTGACATCAAACGGACTGCCTGGTCCGATGGAACAATGTAGCGCTCCTGATTGGACTTGGTCTTGAGAGTGCCCTTCAGACCTTTCGCAGTCAATCCACGTTCGACCCAGCCAGTCTGAAGACCTGCATCTGGAAGTCTAGAGCAAAGATATCCTGCAAAGTCTCCACTTGCTTGTAGCGCTTGAAGTCTGGGTACAATATCTTCGTCCATTGTCATCCATTACACCTTCCCCATTTTGACAGTTCCGCTCCGATTCGAACCACATCGCTGGTGTGACAGATACTGAGAATCTGCCCTTCTGTCACATTGGCTATGGCCTCCAAAAGTTCGTAGTCGGACTCGGCACCCAATGCAATGCAAAATACACTGACTCTCTCATCCTTCTGAATATCTCGAACAACACTCACGGGGTTCCGTCCAGCGGAGAACGCTCCTCCAGAGAGAAGCACCACCGCGGTCGGTAGTCCGTTTGCCTCACTGAGTTCCGCGGCGCTTCTGAGGCCCTCCAGAAGACCTGAACCCGGATTGGAGGGTTCTGCCGAATGCATGTCGAATTGGCGTGAAAGCCAGCTATCAAGCGGCTTCAGGGATTCGGGATCAAACGGCAGTTTCTCCGTATCGTCTGGCAAACCAGATTCAGAAAATGAATCCGCTTCCTCACCGTAGGCTATCGATGCCACCATAGAACCCTCATCGGTTTTTGGTAGGGTCAGAAGGTGTCTGAGAACCAGCAATGCAGTTTTGCGCCTTGTAAGCGCGCCTTCATGACTGGGTGTTGTAGAGTTGCTCGGGTCGCCACCCTCCACGATGTCTGCTATCTTCGCTGAGGCTCCCACATCTGAAACGATACACAAGTTGAAGCAGAGCTCCTCCTGCGTGGTGCTTGGCTCAGAGGGAGATAAACTCACTTTCAGTACATTCTTCCAAGAAACTCTTGCCACGCGTAGAGCTTCTGAAGCAGGACGTAGGTCATGAACAGTCAGTCTGAGTTTCAATTCAGGAATCGAAACGGTCTGATTCACCCCAAAGACTAAGCCATCGATGTGCTCTTTGAAGTCCTCTATCCTGGAAGATACAGCTTGAACGACCTTTCTATTGTCCAACCCTGCAAGTGATTCAACAGAGAGTGTGATTTCATTGCATATTGGGATGGACTCATCTACACTAGTAACTTCAACGGTGCTTGATTCTTGGCACTCCAGCTCATCGAACAGTCGTGAGTCAAGTATCATTGAATCAGAAGGGACATTCTGAGAAACTCGGACGTCTATACAGACACGTCTACCCCTGTATGTCACAAGGCTCACTTGATGTTCCAGAGAATCATTATCACTATGTACGAATGAGATGCCTTTCTGGTTTCTCCCTCGGAAAGCAGCGAGCTCCAAGAAACATACCCCACTCAGTAGAGGCGAGTACTGTATATCTTCGTCTGGAGGGACTTGGAGCCATAGAGAACCTGAATTCTAAGGCTCGCTTTTCCTTTCTCAAAAGACATGGGCACCAAATTCATCCCGATGATCTGGTCAGTGTTGGGACTGACCTCGTGTCGTTCATTTGTCACTTCTGACACACCATCTTCAGTAATCAACGACACTATGATTCTAATTCCGACTACTGCAGAACTCGGATTCTTAACTCTGAGATCATACTTGAATGGCTTGCCTGCCACCAAGGCATCAGGAACGTGACCCATAACAACTGATAGCCCCATTTGCGACGCTTCAAGAGGTCGTCCTTTGGGCCACGTGGGAATCTTGCCCAACTCAAGAAGGCGTGAGAGCGAAGTCTTCATCTCACGAAGTTCAAGACCGAGCTCAATCGAGGCCGCTGCTATGTCAAACGAGCCATCATTCGCTTGATAGAAGGTAAGAACTCGCCGATCAGCTTCAATAAGATCGCTCACACCCTCAAGAATCTCTAGAATGGCATCAGGCAACTCGTGAGCTTCTTGAAGGGAGTAGTATCTTCCACCCTCTACCGATTGTGCAATGCTCTGGAAGGACTCCTTGACCAAGGGGTTGCATCCACACACGAATATGAACACAGTAGTGCCGTAGACTCTCTTGAGCTCCCTAACTTCGTTCTTTGGATCATGGCCCTTGGGGCAACCATCTGGAAAGTGATCATCCGCCAACGAGTTGTATTCGCGCCCGTGAGGCGGTGCGTCGCCGACAAGTAACAAAACCTTGTAGGCATCAGTATCCCAAGACAGGCGTGTTCTTGCATCATGAAGCCCGTCAGCTACAGCCTCTGGCGTGTCTCCGCCTTCCGACGGCTTGAGCTTCGAAATCTCCTTGTGAACCGTCTTGATATTGCTGGTGAAATCGAATATCCTCGTCACATAGGTTCGATCCTGCGGAGGATGGTCTCTGTAGGAAACTATCCCAAACCTAATACTCAGTCCCTTGGTTCGTGTCACAACCTTCTCTACGATGTCGAACAGGCTGTCCTTGACAGCCCGAATGTCATCCTTCATGGAGCCAGTCGTGTCAACTACAAATGCAACGTCAAGTTTGGGTCTATACAGCCCAATCCACTCCGAGTGAGTCTTGTTTCTGCCACAATTAAGCTTTTGCCGACAAAACTATGCACAGGAGATTTTAGGGGCTTGGTCTCAGTAATCATCTGTGGCTCGAATGGCTCAGACCAATCTACTACTGGAATTCGATTTTGAAGGAGGAACGATACTTCAAGCTCTACTGGAGAGGGTCAACGCTCCGCTCATTCTGGAGGAAGTCAAAGTGAAACTTCCGATTGAGGCGAGAGCAGCTCTGATGAGGAATGAGATGCAGATTACTCTAGGTA
This sequence comes from Candidatus Thorarchaeota archaeon, assembly GCA_020355105.1. Taxonomy (GTDB): domain Archaea; phylum Asgardarchaeota; class Thorarchaeia; order Thorarchaeales; family Thorarchaeaceae; genus SMTZ1-83. Next base: position 563,745 of record CP070658.1, read on the forward strand.
TCGGAAAGGGCAACATCAAACCTACAAAGGAAGTGAAACGAGGTGATGTTGCATACATGCCCCTGGGTGACAATCTGTGCATCTACTTGGACAACATGACAACGTTCAGTCAAGTAACAATTCTTGGCCGAATCACTTCAGATAGTGAAACACTTGAGGCGCTAAAATCAGTCAGACGAGGAGCCGCAGTTGTGATTCGTTTCCCTCAAGATTGAGTCTACAACCGCTGGAGATTGCGCAACAGAGCTTCTGTTTCATCTGGCTCAATGACTGTTGGATCTATGATCAAGCCAGGTTCATTCGTTTCTATGACAACCTCGATTCCCGAGTCACGGACTCTCTTGATGCCTGAGCTTGATAGAGCCCTTACTCGAATCTGCGTCGTATCGAACTCTGTCTTTCCAGCCGATTCAACGACCCGGACATCTCGTTTCAATCTGGACTTTGTAATTCGGAGCTGCTCTTTTAGCTGCGCCACCTCGAGTTGGAGGTTGATCCGCTCGTTGTTGACCTCTTCGAACTGTGCCTTGACAGCTTCAAATTCCTCACGGTCAACATGGTTCTTTGTTTGATCAATCCAGGCTACTGTTGTCCCATCGAACCTGCGCTTGGTTGTCACATGACCTAGTGCCTTCAGAACTGCTATTACATCGTATATGCGACGCTTTGGAGTATCGAGAATGTCCGCGAGAATATCGCTTCGAATTCCATCCTCCCCACTTTCCTTTAGTAACCTGACGGCGTTCTCAGCCAACTCGATCAGTTTCAACGCGGCACCCCACAGACAGGCGACGAGTGTTTCCTCAGGACACTCTTCCTCTATACCAGACATGAAGGATATTTAAACCTAGGTGTTATGTCTCCGATTTTCTCGATGCGTCTCCGAATAATCAAAGTTATTATTAATCGTCGGAATTCTCCAAAAATCGTCACACCCGGCACAAGGCGGAAAACTCGACCCACATTCACACCGCTAATTTCATATCGTGCGTCTGCGCCCCGAGGACTATCACTTTCGAGTACCTCCTCCGGAGGAGATAGAGATGACAAGGAAGAAAGTAATCATTATGGGCGCAGCAGGACGTGATTTTCACAACTTCAACGTATACTTCAGAAACAACGAAGACTATGAAGTGGTAGCATTTACAGCTGAGCAGATACCCGGGATCGGGGATAGAATGTACCCTCCCGAGCTCTCTGGCAAGCTGTATCCTGACGGTATCAAGATCTTCTCTGAGGAGATGCTCCCTGAACTGGTTGAGAAATTCGGAGTAGAGCAATGCATCCTTGCGTACTCCGACCTTTCGTATGACACAGTTGGTCACAAGATTGCCTGGGTCAATAGCATCGGTGCAGACATTCGACTTATGGGAACCCATACCACAATGATAAAGAGCTCAAAACCGGTGGTCGCGGTCTGCGCGGTCAGGACGGGCTGTGGGAAGAGTCAGACCTCACGTCGTGTGAATCAGATCCTAGTCGACTTAGGCCTCAGACCTGTTAACATCAGACATCCAATGCCCTATGATCCTGACTTGACAACACAGATCTCGCAGCGCTACGGGACACTCGAGGATTTGGACAAGTACAACTGCACCATAGAAGAGCGAGAAGAGTACGAGCCAATGATCAATATCGGTGTGATACTCTATGCTGGTGTTGATTATGGCAAGATACTCAAGGAGGCTGAGAAGGAGGCCGATGTGATCACCTGGGATGGCGGGAACAATGACTTTCCGTTCTACGAGCCGGACCTGCTCATAGTGATAGCCGACCCTCACAGACCCGGCCATGAGATATCGTATTACCCAGGAGAAACCAACCTTAGGATGGCAGACGTTGTAGTAATCAACAAGGTTGAAACTGCGGATTATGACTTTGTGGAAGAGGTCAGAGACAACATCATGGATGTGAATCCTGAAGCTGTGATCATCGAAGCGGCTTCGCCAGTCAGTGTTGAAGACTGGGCTCTAATCAAAGGAAAGAGAGTTCTAGTCGTTGAGGATGGCCCCACAGTAACGCATGGAGAGATGCCCTACGGAGCAGGATTCGTTGCTGCGCGTAAGGCAGGTGCCACAATTGTAGATCCACGACCCTTTGCGGTGGGCTCCATCAAAGATACCTTTGAGAAATACACACATCTCGAGGACGTCCTTCCGGCAATGGGGTATGGTAACAAGCAGATGAAGGAACTCGAGAACACGATCAACAAGGCTGACGTTGAGGCAGTTGTTATAGGAACACCGATTGACCTCGCTGGTCTTCTGAAGATCAACAAACCGAGTGTCCGAATCAGGTACGACCTGCAAGAGATTGGTAGGCCCAACCTAGAGGACGTTCTTGCAGAGTTCGTCAAGAAGCAAGACCTGACAAAGTCTGTTTGATCTGTGGTTGCCCAGAATGTACGCAGGGAGCCGCTAGGCTCCCCAACGAATGCGTTCTACCACAGTTGTTGAGATGTGTCTAGGCCCCGTGCCTCCAAGTCCAAATAGAGGACAGCCTGGAATACATAGGGTAACGCAACAAATAGCAGTCCCGAAACGACAACTGGAAGCAGACCACCCAACCATCCAAGACCAAAGGTCACGCCAAATAGAAACACTCCTACGATGAGATCGAGAACCACAACTACGATGCCAAGAATGATTTGTCCAACGAACACATGCCAGAACTGCCCAGAAGTCAAATCAAACGCCCGTTTCACTGAATCGAGGGCAGATCGGTCTTCCGCTATCACCACTGCGGCGGTTGGAGCTAGCCGGATGCTCACGAAGAGTACTAGGACAAACGAGACGAGAATGACAACTAGAAACGTTGTTAGGGTCGCTATAGTCAAAGGGAAAAGAATGATGTAGAACAGAGCTGGCGCAAACAATACAGCACTTATGGAACCCACTATCAGTTGTGCCATGATTAGCGTCCCTGAACGACCCATGGCGACAGAAACACTCTCACCTGTGTAGGCTTGGCCCCGGCCGTAGTCATCGATTGAATACTTAATTGTCGCTCCTATCAAAACAGCATACACGATCATGCTGACGACCATGAGTAGAAGGCTTACTGAAACGAACGTATTCATAACGTCAGGTGGAACAAGGCCGAGCTGTACCAACGAGAAGAGTCCGATGAAGAACGAGAACGGGTCAGTTCCCACGTAACCCATTAGAATCTGGGCTGAGCCAGGGTCGCCGAAAATCATCCAAAGTACGAAGAACCTGACAACAGTGAAGATTGCCGAGAGAATCCCGAAGAGAATGATAAATGTAAGTATGTTCTTGCCCCAGACTGAAAGCGTCCTGGAAACAAGTCCCGTAGAACTTACCACAAAGTCGCCTTTTGGGGGAGCTTGTTCATCAATTCCTGGTCCTTCGTCTATCTCCATAATGGCTCCTCCATGTCGTAAACACTAGAAGCGGCTTATAACTACTTCCGAGGTTCAAGTCGAACGGACTTATGCTAAGCTTATGCAGGCTTTGGCCGAACGTCTGAAATCTCCATGAACTTCAGTCCACCTGCCCTCTCAAGTATCTCCTCGAAAGTGCATATGAAGACGCTCGGTGTAATCTCCGTGCTGTTCTTTGTCAACTTCTGAATCTCAAGAATCAGGGCTTCGTGGTTTGCACTGGAAGTGTCGGAAGGAGCAACATAGAGATTCAGGACATCCATACTATATGGGTCGTTCATGTCCTCCTTGGTCACTTCGATCTGCGCCTCCTCAACGGCGCTCAATGTAAGTATGTCAGTCCTTAGAGCAGTGAGGTTCACAGTGGCACCTTTGATCTTCTTCTCTGCGAGTCCCATGACTTCGATCTGTGCCTGAGCATCATTTGTCCGACCGATGTCCCAGAAGAAGGGTCCATCAATTCCGCAACAAGGACACTTGCCCTTCTCATGCTTCGATGCTACATCTCCAAGGAGAAAACCTTCGAAAACAGTACCAGTGCTGTCAAGATGAAATAGAACTGTGTGTCCGGGTTCATCTTCCCCAACGAACTCGTAGGTGCCGTCATCGTTGAGCTTGACAAACTCCCATGACATCATCAGAGGTGAGAGATTATGGTAGGGTCCGTTGTACTCACATTGAACAGCAAATGACACCTTACTCTCAGATGATGCATACCCTCCAACGACACGGACCTCCTTTGCGCCCTTTTCTGTGAGTGTCTGAACGATATCGTCTGCTACTCGAGGATAGATCTTCTCTCCCGCAAGCAGGACTACGACTTTCTCGGGCGCTTCATAGTCAGCGTCAGCCATGGCCCGGAAGAACCTATTCCGGAGGTAGCTCGGCATCCCTGCAAAACCGTTGGCCTTGAAGGCCTTGGCAAGCTCTACAAGCTTGTCACTGGGAATCGCACCACCTGCGCTAGTCGCAGTATAGAACTTGCTTAGCTGTTTCAGGCCTACATTCACCGCATGCCAACCCAGATGGGGCGCATACGGGAATAGGTTCATGCTAGAAAGCTCCCACCCACTCTCAACGAACGGGTCAATTGCAAGTTGTCCGCATTTGACGCTGTTCTTAGCAAGCAATTCGTTGTCGTATCGTGTCAAGAAGACTGGCGAAGGAAGTCCGGAAGCCCGGCCCGAGCTGAGCCAGAACTGAAGCGGAGCGTAGTTGTATGTGAGCCGTTCTTTCAGCCTTTCCATTGCACTGGCTGCGCCAATCTTGAGTTTGACTCTAGCTCCGTTGTTGCGCAGGAAACTGTACTGCTGACTATTGCCGGACTCCTTAGAGTAGTTCATGAGGTTTCTGATTATCTCGGCAGGGTCACGTTCCTTACCTTCTACCTCCGATGGGTTGAGGGCAAATTCACGCAGGTGATCTTTGTAGTCGACTTTCCTTACCAGAGGGATGTTGTACTTCGCCCAGTCCTCAATGCACGTGATGTTGAACGGGTCTACGTTATTGTCTTTGAAAAGACGACGATAATAGGGATGATTTGGCCATATCTGGTAACGGATGAAAGCCCTGAACTTCTGATCCTGCAACTGCTTGATTTCTCGATGGTTTGTTCTCTTCAGCTCCTTGAACGTGAAAGTCGTCTTAGTCAAAACAGCATCCTCCAGTTTCAGCTTCGTGTTTGCTAGCGGCATGCCATTTGGGGCTGTAATAAAAGTTGTGAGAAGTGGAGCTTTCGTAATACACCCACTGATTAGGGGCACACGGTAGAAATCCATATAATAGTAGGGGCCTCATCCTTCAATCGACCCACATCCTACGATTGCGGAGCGTATGAGCGTTGTCTGAATCCGATGAGAAACTTCAAAGAGGAATCATAGAGCTAGAGAAAGGAAACTACAAGAAAGCGTTTGGAGTCTTCAAGGAAGTATTCGAAGAGCGGAAAGAGAGACTCCTGAAGAGAGTCCAGGAGAATCCAAAATCGCCGACGCTAATGCTTGAGTCTCTGCATATGATTCACGGACTGGTATGGCTCAGAGTCGCTGAGGCAGGAAAGGATAGAAGGAACGCCTTGGAATTGTACGGAAGAGCAGTTGGTACAGTGGAGGCAGCAAGAACTGCGCTGGGACCTCTAGTTGGCGGGCTCGCTCAATGGGCAAAGGAACAGAATATCAAGGTGGTATACAACAAGGCAAGAGGGCTCCTTGCCGCCACGACGGACCTTGAAGAAATGGCGAAGAAAGAGCTTGAGGCATACTATCGGATGACGTAGTCAGTTCAGCGTGCGACAATCACACATGGGTGCTAGCGACTTCTCATGTGTTCTGACCATTCCTTGACAGGGAACCTTTTCCGCATCAGCTCGAGCTCCGAAATGACCGCCTTCTCCAGATCAACCTTGAAGTAGTTCGCAAGTTGAATAAAGAGAGAGAATACCTGAGCGAACTCGCGCGACAGATTGGTTTTCGTTGGAGCTTCATGTCCTAGTCCAACTACTTTGTATCCTTCATCGACTGTTATGTGCCGAGAGATTTCTCCAAGCTCTTCAATCAAATGAGCAAAGATTAAAGATGGACTGAACTTGTCCCAGCCACGTTCACGTTCGAACTCCGCCTTCTTCTTCTGAATCTCGCTAAGATCCATCTACATCATCCTCTTCATTATTCGCATTACCTGAGCCCTCGCCTGGTCCAAAGCCTCTTTCGAAACGTTGGTCAGTTCTCCCAGTAGAGTGTCTTCAGGCAGTGGATTCCCTCCCAAAAACATAGCCTCGCTTACAGTTCCCATCATGACGGCAGGAGGTAATACTGCACACGCGAGCTTCAAACCGGGGTGGACATCCTCGATATTCGTGACGATATTCCATGTCCGAGAACCATCTGTACAGCGGCATTTCTGGAGGATGCTGGAGCCCGCGACTGGTTGAGTCTTTGTGATCTCCACAGCAAGCAAGTCAACGGCATATGCCGGTTCGTCATTGTATTCGACTAGCTTCTTCTGAAACCCTCGGACAGTTCGCAGCGCGTAGTTGACCTCTGCAACCGTTTCGCGTTCACTGCTGGATGATGGTGAGTAACCCTGTGAATCAATTGCCGACTGAAAGATGCCCCCGAAGTCATCGACAGCATTGACGAGATTCTGCGTGGCCTCGAGTCCAGCAACAGACTCTGCATCTACATACGAATACTTCACCTCATAGAGCAGAGCACCAGCTCTCTTCAGGGCCTCGCCCAATTTCGCGTATTCGATGTGAAATCGGAGCTTCCGATTACTGATGACTCTATTCAGATGTCCAAGAGCGTCCTCCAAAATCAGAATTCTCGCGTCTTTTGCTGTATCCAATGTCTTTCACCAGGCAATCTGATGGGAGATTTCAAATAGATGCAAATCAGTTCGTGTGAGGAGGCGCCAAGAAGTGATATAAAGCTAGATGAACTAACTCGTTCGAATATACTAGGATTCGCCTTATGGGGTGCTCGGATTGATCCAAGGGTTGTTCATAATAGCCGAAAGCGGGCTCTGTTTAATCAGCAAGACCTATGGACAAGCAGGAGAGGGCGGAATTGATGACAACCTCGTTGGAGGCTTTCTCCAAGCAGTGGGCTCCTTTGGTGAAGAACTCCGTGGTGGAGGA
>CP070658.1:570881-573842 GCA_020355105.1 Candidatus Thorarchaeota archaeon
ATGCTAGCGATTGGAATAGCTGTACCACTGGGTCTCGCTGGAGCACTGTACCTGAGTGAATTCTGCCCTCATAGACTGAGAGGGACAATTAGGATGATTGTCGAGATGATGGCGGCAATACCCTCTATCGTCTACGGGCTGTGGGCATACTTAGTGATTGTGCCTTGGATCAAGGACAGTCTTAGTTCGCTCTTCGGAGTCGAATCAAGCGGACTCTCTCTACTCGCTGGTGGTCTGATACTTGCGCTCATGCTACTGCCGACGATAGTTACAGTGTCAGATGACGCGCTCAGATCAGTTCCCAGGGCACTCAGGGAGGCATCTCTTGCCCTAGGTGCAACCAGCACAGAAACCGCGAGGAAGGTTGTAATGGGTGCAGCAATGCCGGGGATAGGAGCAGCGATAGTTCTCTCTCTGGGCAGGGCAGTTGGGGAAACAATGGCGGTATTGATGGTCACTGGCAATTCGCTGCAGATTCCCTACTCGCTATTTGATCCGGCATATGTAATGACTTCGATAATCACAAACCAGCTTGGATACGCCTTCGTGTTTCCACTCTGGCGATCGGCGCTCTTCTCTGTGGCCCTGGTGTTGTTGCTAATGTCAGTCTCGTTCACGATTATGGCGAAGCTGTTCATTCGTTGGGGCATGAAGACAAGAGGTCTGAGGTAGGGGTGATGGAATGACGAAGAAAACCAGAAGTTCCAACGCGGCAGAAGGGCACGATACTGACTTTCTGTCACGCTCTGTCAGCTCTGCCAAGACTATTCCCCAGACGCTTGCCAGATACTTGAGGAAACAGACCCGGTCTAGAAGGACCTTTTCAGACTTCCTCTTTAAGATCGTTCTGGCTGTAGCAGTAGTGTTGATTGCAGCTCCCTTCTTCATGGTCATACTTCAGGTTGCCGCAGTTGGCATACCAGAAGTGTTCGGCGTTGGGCCGGGACAGGGACTTGAGTTCTTCGGGACCTTCCCTGGGCCGGGATTGCTGGGAGGAATCAGAAATGCAATAGCAGGTACAATCCTGCTGATGGTGGTGGCTGCATCAGTAGGGATTCCACTCAGTGTACTCGGGGCCGTCTATATAACTGAATACGCTAGACCAGGCAGAGTGACTAGTGCTGTAGAATTCACAGCAGACGTACTCGCCGGAATCCCGTCAATAGTCTTTGGGGCATTTGGCTTCGCCTTCATCGTTGACTTTCTCCATCTTGGTATGGGCCTCATTGCGGGAGGATTCACACTTGCGTTCATGATGATACCTACTGTACTTCGCACAACTCAGGAAGCCCTGAAGCAAGTACCAATGACCCTAAGAGAGGCATCTCTTGCCTTGGGTGCCACAAAATGGGCGACCACTTGGAACGTGACAATAAGGGCTGCGTTCCCCGGAATAATGACCGGGGTCCTGCTGGCCGTTGGCAGAGTGATGGGTGAAACTGCACCGTTGATATTCACCGCTGGAAACACACTCGGAGTCCCCACAAGCATAACAGGCGGCGGGTCGTGGGTCGCATCCCTACCGTATACAATCTGGGCCTACATAACTGACCCAAGATAGTACCTTCAGGTGAAGGCACACGGAGCCGCCCTAGTCTTGATACTAATGGTTCTTGTCGTCGATCTGATTGCCAACATCATAATGCGCAAGATAACGCGGAGGGTCGTCTAACAATGTCATTCGAGCACAAAATCGAGGTCAAGAACCTGTCAACTTGGTTTGGCAAGAAGAAGATTCTGAAGAATATCAGCTGCTACTTCGAGGACAACTCAGTTACTGCAATCATGGGTCCATCCGGTTGTGGCAAGAGCACCTTCCTTCGAAGCCTGAACAGGCTCAATGATACTATAGGCAGTTTCCGGATGGAAGGCGAGATTCTGGTAGAGGGAGAAGACATCTATTCCATTGATGCCGATGTCTATGAGCTAAGAAAAAAGGTAGGGATGATCTTCCAGAGACCAAATCCGTTTCCGATGAGTGTCAGAGAGAACATAACCTATGGTCCGAGGCTTCATGGGAAGAAGGATGATGATGAATTGGAGCGGCTTGTAGAGGATTCTCTCAAGAGAGCAGCTCTGTGGGATGAAGTAAAGGACAGTCTTGATGAACCAGCACCGAATCTTTCGGGAGGGCAACAACAAAGGCTCTGCATTGCCCGAGCGCTATCAATAGATCCACCGGTCTTGTTGATGGACGAACCAGTTTCGGCACTTGATCCGCTCAGCGCCGGAAAGATTGAAGAGCTCATTATGAAACTCAAGGAGGAGATTACCGTCATACTTGTCACGCACAATGTCCAACAGGCGTTCAGAGTGTCTGATCAGGCAGCGTTTCTCTACTTGGGAGAGTTGGTGGAGTTTGACAAGACTCGTAGGATTGCAGAAGCTCCTAGAGACGAGAGAACCGAGGCTTTCATTACTGGAAGAATAGGGTAGGTGAGAAGTTTGAGGACACAACTTGAGATTCATCTGGAGGAGATAGCTAGGAAGGTCAGGAAGCTGCATGAGATGTCAAGTGATGCGTTTGGACAATCCATGAAAGCATTTGAGAAGCTTGACCAAGAACAAGCGGGCAACGTGAAGACCCAATCGGCGACCTTAGAGGAAATGGTAGAGAACATCGAAGCTAGCGTGTTCGAAACAATAGCTCGAAGGCAGCCAGTTGCTTCTGACTTGAGAAGACTTGCCACTTACCTTCAAGTTGCTCACAATCTCTACCGTGTCGGAAGATACGCTTACAAGATTGCTCATATCGTGAACCTATGCGAAGGACTAGAGCATTTCAAGGAACTCGAGTCACTTCCCTATCTTGCGGACCTTGCACAAAGGACTCTTGCGATTGCCATGAAGGGGATTCTGGATGGTGACTTGTCAGAAGTGGACCAACTAGAGAAGCTTGAGTCCGATAGCGACAAGGAAACCTCAGAAATGTTTGAGGAGATTGTGGAGTTCCTGAGGAAG
>CP070658.1:573942-576475 GCA_020355105.1 Candidatus Thorarchaeota archaeon
AGAGGGTCATGTGTGATTCATTTCGAATCTCAGTCACCGAGATGTCGTTTTCTGTTAGAAGACGATAGAAGTCTCTGAACTGACCGTATGTTGTATCTATCGACCATGTTGTGTAGCTGATGTCGAAAGCAACCCGGGCAACTGCGGTTGAAACATCGAAATCAACGCTAAGGGATGCCATCCCAAAGTCCGTTGATGTGAGGGTGATATGGCTCTCGTAACGAGTCGCTCCAGACATAGGAATCCTGACAGTAATGGGGACCTGACCCGTCTGGTTAATTGTGGCGTATGAGGGCACAGTGAACATTGTTGGTTCATCGCTATCTATGGCGATGTCATAGGTCGCAAGCCCAGATGTGAAGACTTGAACGCTGAAGTTGAATGTGTCTCCATAGAACATTCTCTCATAATCAACTGGCAGTACCTGTGGATGGACGTAAGTTATCGCGGGAAGCGATCCTTCGGTCGATTCCGACAGCAAAACATCTTTGGAGCTCTGAACGTTGAGTTCCCCTGCTCCGACCACGTATTCTGGATGAGCAAGCCCTGTTGCTCCTTTCATGAGAGCAGTCATGATTGATCCTGGAGTGTAAGCTATTCCGTTGTCAACGCAGAAAGCAATCAGGTCTGCTGCTGCTGCTGAAACACGAGGTGCAGCGAAGCTAGTTCCGCTGTACCTGTATGTTCCAACGTCATAGTAACTTGGAGCAGCAAGGTCTGGCTTCATGTATCTTGAGGCTGTTGGTCCCGGGCTTGTGAAGGATGCGGGGCTACCGAATTCATTCAGTCCAGCGACAGCAAGGCACTTTTCGAACACTGCTGGCGAGTTAATCTGGTTCCCGGCTATTCCATCTTCACCTTCATTCCCAGCCGCCGCAACCAAGATCACGCCTCTCTCGAAAGCCCAAGCAATGACTTCTTCCAATGGGTCTTCATAGGTCGGGAGTGAACCAAGGCTCAAGTTGATCACACTGCAGTTCATCTCCACAGCCCACCGAATAGCGGCGATTAGCGCTCTCGATGATGCCGTGCCGCTCGAACCGAGTATCTTGGCGTTCAGAATTATGGCATTTGAGCTGAGAGAAGCGATCTCCTTTGCGACAATTGTACCATGAACGCTCCCATCAGGGGCAGAGTCTGTAACGGTTGTGTCTTCTACTAGGTAACCATACTCTCTCAACACAAAACTCGTCTGGTTCGCAACCCGTCCCTGTAATGAGTAGTCCATATCGATACCTGAGTCAATAACCGCAACCCTCACGCTACCACTGGTCGGTCCCCACAAATCGCCCAGTGGCAAGAGCATGAGTAGACCCCCCGAAATAATGAGCATGAAGATGACAATCACGGCTATCATCTTCAAGTTCGAAGAAGAGGTCTTCTGCGGTTCGTAGGGGAAGGGTTCAAGATAGCGTAACATAGCGTGCACCAGAGAGCGCGATTTGTACTGTGTCCAGATGCCTATTCTCTGCAGATGAACCTATCGAAGCTGGAAATGCATGTTCGAGTCTGGCCATAGATAAACTGAGCTGTAGATTACAAGTTCATTTATCTGCAGTATCTCCATGGACACGTGCAGCGAATAAGAGGGACTGCGATGACCGCCGATGATGCCACCGAGATGATTGCCCCTCCCCCCTTATACCATTCGAAATCTGCGGAGGAGGTTCTTGCGCAGCTCGAGGTGGATCCAAGAGAGGGTCTTTCAGATTCCGAGGCAAGAAGGCGCAGAAACGAATATGGTCCCAATGCAATCCCTAAGATTCGAGGATCGTTCTGGAAGGTCTACCTCGCTCCTATCCTTAACTGGCTGATTAACATCTACCTGATAAGCTCCTTTGCTTTGATTGTTCTGGCTTACGCGTTTCCCTCCACCGAGAACCAGATTGCTCAGGCAAGTGTGTGGCTCGGAATTGTCGCTGTAAACTGCCTGGTTGCGATCTTTCAGCAATATCGTGCACAAAAGAAGCTTGAAGCTTTGGAACAGCTCTCGGCCGGTGAGGCTAGGGTTGTTCGTGGCGGTTCAGAGATGAATGTGACACCCACCGAGATTGTGCCTGGTGATGTCTTCATCTTAGAACAGGGCGACAGAGTCCCGGCTGATGCACGAATCCTATCTGCCTCGAATCTCACCACAAACGAGGCATCCCTGACTGGTGAAAGTGTTCCAGTCGAAAAGGACGAAAAGATCAAGGCCGCAACAGATGCACCTCTTACTGACATGAGGAACATGGTGTTCTTCGGGACCTTCGTAGCCACCGGTTCGGCCAGGGTCGTGACAACGACAACTGGAGGTTCTACAGAGATAGGGAAGATCCAAGGCACACTTGGAGAGCTGAATACAGGGGACATTCCTCTGAGAAAGAAGGTGAACCTTCTCGCGAAGTATCTCGGAATCACGGCGATCATACTCATGGTCGTTTCAGTCGTCTGGCAGCTCCTTGTGAATCCATTCATGGTCGGCATGGAGCTTGATTTGTCACTGACTGCAATTGCCGACAGGATGACCGCTGGAATCACTCGCGCTATGACA
>CP070658.1:576575-583253 GCA_020355105.1 Candidatus Thorarchaeota archaeon
GGTGAGCTTGACTCATGCCAATGTTCGAACTGGATTTCAAGATTAGGCATGCCTGCAACCTCGGGAACATCTCATCGGACTTCCCGTCAATCAAGATTCTCAAGTGGTGCAACAACGGACGCGAGGTCATAGAGCTTGTGGGAGGTACAGAGAAGGACTACTCAAGAGTTGTCAAGACCATCTCTGAGATAACGGATGTCATAGAAGAGATGTCTGACGGTCACAAGGTCCATCTAATCACCAGAACCTGCTCCTGTGGGATTGAAGATCTAGTCGGGAAAAGCGTTGAAGAAACTGGCTTGTTACCGATACTCCCAATTGTCTTCCGGAAAGGGTGGGAGTATCACCGGATAATTGCGCTTAGACATGATGACATAAACGCACTTCTTGAGCAGTTCAAGGACCAATCGTTCTTTCCAGTAGTTCTACGCAAGGTGGTCTTCAATGGATTCTCTGGTAGTTCTATGACATTCACGGCCGACACCTTGTTTTCAGACCTAACAGAGAAACAAATGGACGCGCTGCTCACTGCCTACAGGCATGGTTACTACAAACTCCCAAGGGACTCTGACATTCAGACAATAGCAGCAGAGAGACGGGTAGCAAGAACAACATTTCAAGAGCATCTGAAGAAGGCGGAGAATAAACTAGTCAGTTCTCTGGCCCCACACATCCATGCTTGGTTTCATCTCCACGGTGGCAAAGGGCAGCAAATCAATGAATGGAGTCATTAGGATTGTGAAAGGTGGAGGTAGACCGCCTTGACAAGCGGCCTACCTGTAAGTACGTCCTTGGATTGAACTAGGTCATTTTGAAACAGCTTCCGCGTGAAAAGACTTGTTGATAATCTCCCATCTGTTGGAGCTGACTCTCAACAGAGTGAGATAGTCGGTCAGTGTTCGAATGACATCCGAACTCTCTCTGACGACCTCAACCTTCGCCATGGCGACAGTCCCAGCAATATCGATTGACTTGATTTCGCTGCTGATCACTACGTCTTCACTTGGCTTCTTACACCACTCTTCCCAGAATGAACGTGGCACTATGGATAGCTTGCCCTCACGAATAGAGCTCATCCGTGCCTCAGGATGCCAAGATTCGAGAAACCGGTCAATGGACCTATTTGTGACTCCATCTATGTATGAGTCTACAGTCTTCTTGATTTGATTAGTCTCTGTCGAAACCATTGCTAGCCCTCCAGTGGGTTGGAGAGATTTGGTCTGGAAATGAAATAAGACTTGTACTGGCATATGACAAAGCTGAATGCGAATGCTCTCGAAAGCTTGATGTTACTGAGATGCACAAGATAGTCGGTGTTAGGATGGTCAAGTGTTTTGTCACGGGAGGTAAAGGATTCATTGGAAATCACATTGTTCGCCTGCTGACTGAGAAGGATCATAGTGTCGATGTGTTAGTGCGCAAGACATCGCACATGGACTTGATTCAGGATCTTCCGGTGTCCAAAGTCGCAGGAGATGTCACGGACATGGAAAGTATGGCTCGCGGAACATCTGATGACACAGAATGGTTCTTTCATAATGCAGCCCGGATGTCGGAATGGGGAGGAAAGAAAAGGAACTGGCCGATTAATGTTGAAGGAACTCGTAACGCTCTTGAAGTCGCCCGAAGAAAGGACATCCCACGGTTCATCTATACTTCATCCACTGCCGTCTATGGATTTCCGGGAGAGCCAATGGCAGAGGATTCTCCCAAGAAGCCATACGAGTCCTACCAGAAGTCGAAACTTGCAGCAGAGGAATTGGTGTGGGAGTATTCGCAAGAATACGGCATCAGGGCCACCGCTGTGAGACCACCAACGGTGGTAGGCTATGGTGACATGTACTTGGGCCCTACGCTTATTGATGCACTGAAAGCAGGAACATGGATGTACCTAGATGGTGGGAGTAATCGTCAGAGCATTGTGCATGCTGAAGACGTCGCTCGGTGTCTAATCTTGGCTGCAGAGAGATTTGAAATGGCCCACGGAAATGCATACAATGTTACATCCTTCATAGTTGAAATGCGGGTCTTGATAGAAGCCTTGGCCGATGAGCTGGGAGTGCCAAAGGACTTCCGGAGTGTTCCCTACAGAGCTGCACTCGCTATCGGAAAAGCAACCTCAGGCTTGTTTCGGGCCTTCCACCGTAAGGATAGTCCATTTCTGACAGGATTTCGTGTGAAGTATATGGGCAGTGACTATGTGATTGATGACTCAAAGGTTCGCCATGAGTTGGGGTATCAGCCGAAATGGAGCCTAGAAGCCACAGTCAGGGACATGGTTGAATGGGGAGGAGAATTCAAGCCTCGATAGGACCTAGGGTGCCTCTGTGGAATCTGTTGAGTGTGTGACAACTGCCTTCTTAGATTCCTCTCTCACTCTCTGTGCCAACACAACACCCACAACTGTCAGTGCACCACCAAGCAACTGAAGGAGAGTTGCTGACTCGCCAAGGACAAAGACCGACATCATCACGCCCCAGACAGCTATTAGGTTCAGGGCAATCTGTACCTTTGAGGCCTCGATATGGTTCAGTGACTCATAATACAGTGCAAACCCTATCGCTGTGTTCACGACTCCAACCCACAGAATGAGAAGCCATGCTATGAGGCTCATGTGTAGCAGCACTGTCACATCTTCGAGAATTGCAGCAGTAATCCATAGAAAAGGGACAGCGGAGAGTGTGCTATAGAATGTGAATGAAAGAGAGTCTATCGAGCCTACACCAATCTTCCCTATTATACCATTCAGGGCAAAGAAGAATGTGGAGACGATGACAACTGCATTTCCAAGAAGGCGCAGAGGTGTGAACGACGGGTCGTCTGGAGTCGTGTTCATCACTATCAAGGTTGCACCTAGAGTAGCCAGGATCAATCCGCTGACCTTCTCGGTCGTTATCGCCTCGTCAAGTATAGGTGCTGCTAGGATGACCGCAAATACGGGACTTAGATTGAGCAGGAGAATTGCATCCCCTGCAGTTGTCAAATCAAGACCAATGTACTGTAGAATCTGATTGAGAAATGGGCCGGTTAGGCCTGTAGCGAGTATAACACGCCAATGGGCTCTGATACTTACGCTCTGACGTTCTCTGTTCCTCAACAAGGCCATGAACACGATGAGAAACGGACACGCAAGTGTATACCGAAGTGCGACGAAAATGATTGGCGTGACCTCATCGAACACAATCTTTGCAAAGATGAGAGACGTCGCCCAGAACATGGTGGTCAGGACAATTGCCAGCCATGCAAGGGTGGTCTTGGACATCTTGAGTGCTCTCTCCAAGTCATCTGAAGTTCGACGAGAACTGGAGGGATGTCTGCCAGCTACGTAGAATCCTCTCTATATCACTTTCTAGATACTAGTAGTGGGAGTGGAAAATGGAAAGAGCATGATGGAAAGATGGTCCTACCTTGCGGAACGTGCCACTCTTTCGCGTTCTTCCTTTCTGGCGATAGCGAAACTGCCGGAATCGCCCTTGTATGCCAACAGGAGCTCGTCGATAAGGCACTCCTCAAATGACTTGGCGTTCTTGTGAGCAGAACGTGTGGCTCCTACGGCCAAGTACCTGAGGGCCAAGTCAATCCTGCGTTGGGGTGAAACATCAACAGATCGTGGATACGCCATTCCACCATAGGAGATACGTGTCGTTTCCTCAGCCGGTGCAGAGTTCTCGATTGCTGTGACCAGAACCTGAATTGGGTTGAGTCCAGTCCTATAATCAATCATCTCGAAGACACGTCGCACTGCATTGATTGCCTGGAGCTTCTTGCCTGCATTGCGGCCTGTACGTGTTCTCTTGTCCTTTCTTCTGCCAGCATTGAGAAGTTTGTTGACGAACCGCTCAACGATTGGCACCTGACTCTTGTGGAATCTCTTGTGTGCATGTCTTCCTGAGGTGTGGGGAAGTAGAACGGGCTTGAGAGAAATGTATCTAGCAAGACCCACATCCTTGACCTCGACCTCGGTGGAATCCCACTTGCCAAAGAGCATGAGGTCAGGCTTAACGTGCGGCTCAGGCGCAACAGGGGCTTCCTCGGATGGCTTCTCAACAGCCTCTTCGATGATTTCCTCGACTTCCTCCTTGGACTCCTCTGGAGGTTTCTCGACGGCCTCCTCAGCTCCCTTCTTGGGAGTCTTCTTGGGTGCCTTCTTAGCGGGCTTCTTAGCGAGCTCCTCGGCAGCCTGCTTCGTCTTCTTCTTGGGTACCTTCTTAGTTGCCTTCTTGGCGGGCTTGTCAGCTGTTTCCTTGGTGGCCTTCTTAGTTGCTTTCTTGGGGGCTTTCTTTTCAGCCTCCTCAGCCTCCTCAGTCTTCTTCTTCTTCGACATGATGACCACCTAACGTATCGGCTTCTCCTTCCTACCGTAGATTAGTGACTCCAGAGAAACTCCGTTGACTTTTGTGACTTTGAAACGAACACCGGGCAAGTCACCCATAGCGCCGCCCATTGCGCCACCGATGCCCTCGATTATAACCTCATCGTGTTCATCGATGTACTTCAGCCCACCATCTCCAGGAATGAATGCAGTAACCTGCTTCCCGTTCTTTGAGAGCTGGACCCTCACGGCCTTCCTGATAGCAGAGTTGGGTTGCTTACTTTCAATCCCAACTTTCTCCAGAACGATGCCACGTGCTTGCGGAGCGGCCTCTAGTGGATCCGTCTTCTTTCTGAGTTTCAGGACTCTTCTCTTGTAGGACGACTTCTTCCAGCGATACTTCTTGCGCTTCCGCACTAGGGGTCTTGCTGCGAACTCGCCCAAGGGGCTCTTTCCACGTGACAAGGTTTGTACCTCTCAGTGATGATGGGCCCACCATGTATGGTGCTCTCTACTGGTGGCCACGGCTGCGTTCCGTGGTTTCCTTAAAAGCATTGTCAAATGCAAGCGGCTTGCCGGCAGAACTTGGGGTGGTCAACCCCAATTTGATGCGCATTTCTGTAATCTCAGAGTCCTAGATTCAATTCCGGAGCAGGCGAATATCACATCTTCTCAAGTTCCTTCCAGACTGTGCTCCACCATGTACTGAACTCACTTTGTGGAGAGATATTGATGGCGCTCTCGATGTCAATCCTGAAAGGCATATCGTTCTTCACCTCATCGACATCAATGTCAATCACTGCAAAGCGCTCGTCCGTGGACATCTTCTCTCTGACCACTCGGGCTCGACCACTCACACCCACGGCAAGGTTGGGCGGAGAAAGGAGAGACACCATGACGCGACCATCGCGTGCGAGGTTGGCATAAGTGTCGTGATGGCGAAGTGAGATTAGACGTAGAAGCCGTGGTGTAACCGCTCTCAGACTGCCAAATGGAGCAACTCGAGGCTTACCATCTGCGTCCACTGTGGCTACAACTGAACTGGGATTCAGTTCGCCATCGGGCTTCTGCCATATGTCGAATATCTCTTCAGGTAACTCAGGCAACCTTCGCCAACGTCCCCCTTTGTCTGAACTCGAATCTTCTTTCCCTGACATCTTCCCCATCTCAATCAAGTTCTAGGTATTGAGTCTGCAAGAGATACCGATTACTGATTAGTCTCGCGGGGCGTCCCCTTCTGCTCTTTTCCTTCTGCAATCGGTGGTGTGATACTATTTGCCTCTGGATCTGTACAATCCCACAAGGTTGAGGGTGATTGAGAAACCAATCAGTACACCGATCACAAAAGAAAGAACATCATCCTGTGGAAGAAATCGGTCGATGACAAGAGCAATTGCAAGACAGATACCACCTATCGGAATGAGCCATTCATCTTTCAGAATCATTTGGCAATCCTCGCGGAGCCATCCTTTGAAATACGGATAAGAAGTCGGGTCGCAGCAGCATCGGAGTGAATGCTAGGCTATGACAACATTGCTTAGGTCGAAGTGACGGCGTGCCAGCAGTCGGGCTCGTGCTACATTTCGTCCATCTCGTCCAATGGCAATGCCTCGATCCTCAGTCTTGACGGTCACAGATGCAACTCTGTTGCCATCCCGGTGTACAATAATCTTCACGTCTTCTACACGTGCAGGAGCTAGTGCACTCTTGACAAACTCCTCTGCGGTTTCTGCCATCTCCACGACGTCAATGGTCCTTCCAAAAGCATCTGCCGCCGCTTTTACGTTAGCTCCGCCACGGCCGATAGCCTTGCCGAGCTGTTTAGGTCTCACAACGAATATGATGCGCTCGCCGTCGTCGTCACGAATCACGTCCACTGCAGAGGCCCCCGTGATTCTGTCAAATGAAGCTATGAGTGCCATGTCCTCCATGGAGAGTTTGACTCGGGCCAAAGGAACTCGCCTCACGCCATCTTCAGAATCTTGGAGTTTCCAGGTTCAATCACAGCAATCGCAGATACCATGAAGGGTTTTCCCACTACCTCTCCCAAGTCCCAAGAGGTTCCTTCAAACTTGAGAATCTTGATTCCTGAAACTTGTGCGAATCTCTCTATGTCATCTTGTTCGTCCCGCGGGCAGTTGGCTGAAACGACTACTAGCTTTGCACTACCTGTCTTGATAGCATCGATGGATGACTTTGCACCGATTTTGCACTTGCCGGTACTAACCGCACTTGCGATTGGTTGATTTAGACTCAATTGTCATGACCTCGTTGTGGTTGTGCGTCTAACGGAGTTCTGTTTTAACGTTTCCGCAGTGGAGGCGGATTCTATCATCTCTTTCTCTTAGAGGGTTTTGGAGTCATAA
>CP070658.1:583353-590383 GCA_020355105.1 Candidatus Thorarchaeota archaeon
CCATGCGCTTAAGCGATGGAAGGATACTGTTGTCAAGAAGGTCATTGGCCGATTTCCCGAGAGGAAGGAACAGTTCGAAACTATATCGGGGATTCCCGTGAACAGACTCTATACTCCCGCAGAAACGGAGTCTATCGATTACATGAAAGACATTGGTTTCCCAGGAGAGTATCCGTTCACACGAGGAGTCCAACCGACAATGTACAGGGGGCGCTTCTGGACAATGCGACAGTACAGTGGCTTCGCCACTGCCAAGGAAACTAACAAGCGGTACCGCTTTCTGCTGGAGCAAGGTCAGACCGGCTTGTCGGTAGCCTTCGACTTGCCTACCCAGATCGGCTATGATTCAGACCACGAGTTGGCCAAGGGCGAAGTGGGGAAGGTGGGAGTTGCCATCGATTCGCTGGCCGACATGGAGATTCTCTTCGATGGAATCCCACTAGATAAGGTCAGCACCTCAATGACCATAAATTCCTCAGCCGCGGTGCTGTTGGCATTGTATATCGCGGTGGCCGAGAAGCAGGGTGTTTCAATGGACAAACTGCGAGGCACAATCCAAAACGACATCCTGAAAGAATACGCCGCGAGGGGGACCTACATCTTTCCGCCAGGACCTTCAATGCGGCTGATTACTGACACATTCAAGTACTGCTCTGAGAACATGCCGCTCTTCAATAGCATAAGCATCTCAGGCTATCACATTCGGGAGGCGGGGTCTACGGCTGTGCAAGAAGTTGCCTTTACTCTGGCAGATGGAATGGCCTACGTTGAAGCAGCAATCAAAGCTGGTCTGGACGTTGATTCCTTCGCCTCTCGACTATCATTCTTCTTTGGGTCTGCGAGCGAGTTCTTTGAGGAGATAGCTAAATTCAGAGCGGCAAGAAGGCTCTGGGCTAGGATAATGAAGGAACGCTTTGGCGCAAAGGATGATACGTCCACCCGGATGAGATTCCATACTCAGACTGCCGGATATACACTTACAGCACAACAACCGGATAACAACGTGGTCCGTGTTACTCTTCAAGCCCTCCAAGCCGTTCTAGGTGGTACTCAATCCTTGCATACGAACTCTCGAGATGAGGCTCTCTCTCTCCCAACGGAGGACTCAGTTCAGATTGCTCTACGGACTCAACAGATAATCGCTCATGAGACCGCCGTTGGTGACACAATTGACCCGATGGCTGGCTCTTACTACGTGGAGGCACTGACCACAGAGATCGAGAGCAGGGCCATGGAATACATCAAGAAGATAGACGAAATGGGTGGAGCACCTGCTGCGATTGAGCGTGGGTACATACAGAATGAGATTCACAATAGCGCCTATGCTTATCAAAGGAGAGTTGACAGCGGCGAAAGGATTGTTGTGGGAGTTAACGAGTTCACCGTAGATGAAGAGCAGCAGTTTGACTACCTCAGAGTTGATCCTCAAACTGAGGTGGAACAGGTGGCGCGACTGAAGGGTCTCAGGAGCAAACGTGACGCTTCCGAGGTTGAGGATTCGCTTGATGTATTACGCGAAGGGGCGAAGGGAGAAGCGAATCTAGTACCCTTGATCCTAGGTGCCGTCAAAGCATACGCCACCCTAGGTGAGATTTGCGGTGTCCTTCGTGATGTCTTTGGTGAGTACAAGGCAGCAGATATTCTGTAGGTGGTTGAGAAACGATGATTGAGAAGATTGAACACATCGGGATTGCAGTAGAACGCATTGAGGAATTGATCTCCTACTATAGAGATGTTCTCGGACTAGAGTATAGAGGCGAAGAGATTGTCGAGGAGCAAAAGGTGCGAGTGGCATTCTTTGAAATCGGCGAGAGTAGCATCGAACTCCTAGAACCTACCTCCGATGATAGTCCAATTGCCAAGTTCTTGGCCAAACGTGGACCAGGTATTCATCATGTAGCTGTCAGAGTCGACAACATCGATCAGGCTCTCAAACAGCATGAGGCCAACGGTGCGCAAATGATCGATAAGGAACCCAGATTTGGCGCACATAACATGAGAATCGCATTTGTGCATCCGAGGTCTACAGGCGGTGTATTGGTAGAGCTCTGTCAGAAGTCTGAATAGGACGAGGAACTACCCGCCTAGGATGTCTTCCATTTCATTGGCGAAGTGGAGGATGTCTTCTTTGCTTACCATTCTATGCACAACCAGTCGCGTACGGGTTCCAAAGTGAGGATCTCCGTACACGAGTATGTTCCGTTTCTTCAGTTCCGTTTCAAGCTCCATAGAGTTGATCTTCAGGTTGTCGAGCCGTATGAATAGTATATTCGTCTCTGGTTCCTCAACAATCAAATCTGGGATTCTTGACAGCTGACTATAGAGCAGCTGAGTGTTCTCATGATCTTCTCTAAGTCGCTCCACCATGCTCTCAAGAGCCACGATACCCGGAGCTGCGATTAGACCTGCTTGACGCATTCCTCCCCCAAGTCTCTTTCTGGCCCTGTGAGCCTTGTAGATGAAATCCTCAGTGCCAGCAACAATTGATCCTACTGGAGCTGAGAGACCTTTGCTTAGGCACACCATTACACTGTCTGATCTCTCTACCAGCCTTTTGGCCGGAATGTCGAGCGCAACCGCAGCGTTAAACAATCGCGCTCCATCACAATGCACGGCTAGACCATTCTCGTGCGCAACATCAGCTAGTGCATCGAATTGCTCAGGTCCAATGATTGCACCACCAGAGGCATTGTGTGTATTCTCTTGAATGACCATCGTGGTCTTCGCATAGTGTGGATTGTCGATACTGATTGCAGACTTTAGAGTTTCAGGTGTGATATATCCTCTATCACCCTTCACAGGCTTCGGGTAGAGCCCCCCAAGTGATGCCATTGCTCCTGCTTCGTGAATATACGAATGCGAGCGTTCCTCAACCACAACTTCCTCACCCGGTTTTGCTTGGGCAAGCAACGATACGACGTTGCCTTGAGTTCCGGAGGTAACTAGGAGTGCTGCCTCTTTGCCAAGAATCTTGGCCGCCTTGTCTTGCAGTTCATGGACCACAGTGTCCTCGCCGATGACGTCATCACCGAAACGGTCTTCTTTGTGTGCTCTCACTATTGCCTCTATCATCTCGTCAGTAGGTTTCGTCACGGTATCACTGCGAAGGTCGATAGTCTTCATGATGACTGTTGGTAAGAATACTCGTCGTTTTACCCTTCCGGTGTAGGGCCCAGCTACAGAGAGGCACTTTCTACAGGCACTGTACACATTGGCCCAGTATTCGAAGGCGAGTTCACGTAGGTTGAAATCTCATATGCCTCCATGTGTTCTGATGTGTATGGATTGAGCAGCTTCTGGAGGTTTTCCACATCTTCATTCTCAGGGTCTAGCCACGTCAATTCATCCTTTCGTTGTAGCACAACAGGCATCCGATTGTGAATCGGTTTCAATAGATCGTTGGGCGAAGTTGTCAGAATTGCACAGCTCATCAGTGTCTTTCCTGAGGGAGACTTCCAGTGACTATAGATTCCTGCAAGGGCAAATGGGTTTCTGGACTCTAATCTAATGTGCATCGGTTTCTTGACTTTCCCTATCTTGCGCCATTCGTAGAAACCCGTCGCCGGAATCAGACACCTCTTCTTCGCGAAAGAGTGTCTGAACGCCTTACTCTCCGCAACAGTTTCAGAACGAGCATTAATCATCCTGTTCCCGATTCTCTTGTCCTTTGCCCAGAAGGGAATGAACCCCCAATGCATTCCAACAAGGTGGACTTCAGGGTCGGCGAGGATAGCCGCTATCTGTTGGGATGGGGCAATGTTGTACCGGGGTACTATCTCAAACTCGAACTTCTTAACCCCGACTCTCGCTTCTAGCACCTTCTTATGTGAGAGCAAATTGAATAGGCCGCACAATGCAAATCGAGTGAAGTCTTGACCGAGTAGGTAAAAGGTTTGAGTTTTGGTGGTCCTTTTCAATGGACAAGACAAAACCATGTGTATGGCCGTGCTTGAGAGTAGGTTGTCTGCAAGGGAAGGACTCCATGTCGGAACATGCGGATGGTCGTACCCAGAATGGAAGGGCATCTTCTATGGACCTCGTACCTCGATGCTTCAGCAGTACCTGACCTATTTCGACGTTGCAGAGATTAACGCAACATTCTATGGCCCATTGAAGGACTCATTCATCGAGTATCTGTCTGCAAGTCTTCCAGATAGCAAGTTCTTCACGGCAAAGATTCCACACAGTATCACCCACTACAATCGTTTGGATCTCTCCTCCGAGGCTGGTGGAATTCTTAGCGAGTTTCTTGCCAAGATGAAACCTATGCGCTCGAAATTGGAGGCTCTTCTGATTCAGCTTCCTCCTTGGGAGATCTCCATCTTTGCTGACCTTGAAACATTTCTATCACAGCTTGATTTCTCGTACCGCTATGCTATCGAATTTAGGCATAGGAGCTGGCTGACATCTAGAGTATTGACCCTTCTAGAGTCATACGATATCGCGTACGTCATAGTAGATGAGCCACCCCTCCCTATTGACTTGAGAGTGACTACGGATTTTGCCTATGTACGTCTCCACGGACATGGAGTCAATCCATGGTACAACTACTGCTACACGACGAGCGAATTGCAGTCATGGAGAGACCGTGTCAACTTCTTGATTGATGAGAATGAATCTGTTCTCCTCTTCTTCAACAATCACTTCTTCGGGTATGGACCTGCTAATGCGTTCCAGCTACTCGATCTCCTCGGAATCATTAATGCCCGACAGAAGGCAAAGTTGGAGCGGATGATACCTCAGATATCGATGAGTCAGACGACGTTGGACGAGTTCTAGATTCCTCTGCGTATCTGGAGCAGTTCGACCCCTCACAGGATATAAGTGTCCATAGCGACAACTTCTACACTCCGAACATCCAGACAGAAGGTCAAGCTCAGTGGTTAGTCCGGACAAGATAGTCAGGCAATTGAATCCTCCTGCAGCTGACGTTCGATTGGTGTGCTTTGACAAGGTTGATTCGACCAACGATGTAGCCAAGAGATTCGTCGAGGAAGGTGTGTGCGACCGCCTTGTAGTAATCTCGAATTGTCAGAGTTCGGGTCGAGGTCGGTTCGAAAGAGGCTGGATATCACCGCGCGGAGGGCTCTATGCTTCACTGATAACGAAACCTGTCTTGTCACCTTCTAGACTCCCCCTCATGGGCATGATGCTGGGTCTTTCAGCTGTATCAGCAATCTACTCATTGTCGGCTATTGACGTACATCTAAAGTGGCCAAACGACATAGTGGTCGACGATAAGAAAGTTGGGGGTATCCTGAACGAGGCTGTTACTGAAGGGGATCAAGGGGTTGCAGTCATATTGGGAATCGGTATCAATGTGAATCTCCTGCCTAATGACTACCCTGAAGACCTCAGAAAGAGCATTACGACCATATTGCTGGAAACCGGTGAAGAATCATCACTAGAAGATCTTGCCGCGCTATTACTGAACGAAGTCTATGGCAGAATTAGGGAGGTGGAGACGCGGCAGACTTACGAGTCTATTCTCTCAGAGTATAAGAGCGTCTGTAATACGCTGGATAGACGAGTCAGAGTAGAGCAGACGGATGGAATCTTTGAGGGAACCGCCCTCAACATAGATGAGTATGGTGCCTTAATCGTGGAAACCGAAGAGGGTGAAGTGAAGTTGTCGACGGGGGATGTTGTCCATCTGAACCTCAAGACATAAGATTGATTGAAGTACCACACCGCTTGGGCCTTCACTTGACACCGGCAGTAATCAAGATTGACACACAGAAGTTGCAGGAAGCAAAGAACAGACTACTCGAGAGCAGGTACATTTCCGAAGTCGCCACGACTAGTCAATACGAACTGTTTAGGTTGAGGTGTGAGGGGGGCACTATAGTCGCCTACACTAGCGGGAAGATAGTAGCCTCCGGCCAGACCTGTGAGGCTCTTCTCCAGAGCATGATACGCGAACTTGACTTTGGGGAGTCAGAACACGACTTCATAATTGGGTCGGATGAGGCTGGCAAGGGGGAGTGGCTTGGTCCTCTGGTAGTTGCTGCGGTGGGTCTTACGCCCAAGCAATCCGCCGACTTGAGGGCCGTAGGTGTGATGGATAGCAAAGGACTCTCGGCGGACCGTATTGCCTCACTTTCTGCAGAGATTGAAGGAAACTGCCAAGGACTGTACTCGGTCATAGTGCCACCACAGACATTCAACAAGCGGCTTGAAGAATTCCACCAAGAGGGAAAGAACCTGAACGACCTACTTGCGTGGGCACATGCGAAGGCTGTGTCAGAAGTTCACAAGCAACTAAATCCAAGTAGGGAGTCGCGAGTGAGAGTTGTAGTAGATGAGTTCTCAAGACTCAAGACGCAGCAGCGTTTCAGGCGCGCTATTGACCTGGATACAGTAGAGCTCATTCAGAAACCACGTGCTGAAGATGTGGTTTCTGTTGGAGCCGCGAGCATAGTTGCAAGGAACGCCCGTGATGCCTGGATTGGGTCCGCTTCTGACCGCTTAGGTGTGGACCTCAGTCGTCTGAGTTCTGAGGACGCACAGAAACGAGATGATTTGAGTTTCTTTGCTAAGACCAGCTATCTCAAGAAGCGACTATGATACAGAACCGGGGAACCACAGGCAGAACAGTGCTCCTTTCTCTGGTTCTCCTTCGATTCTGTCAGTGACCTCAATTCTACCCCCGTACTTCGCTAGGATGCGCTTGGCTTGGTGGAGACCAAGACCTCCATATCGTCGATCCTGATCAAAGAGTGCTCCTTTCATTGTGTCGCCGATGCCTGCTCCATCATCTGCAATGGAAACCTCAAAACCTCCTCCTTCTTCTCTCAAGGTGACCCAGACATGCTTTGTTTCCTCTGGGTTGTGTAGAATTGCATTCTCAAGCACGTTCGTGAACAAGTGTCCAATGTACTCATCGGCTTTCACAATCGCCTCGTCCACATGATAGTCAACTTTCACCTCGACGTCATCATGTTTGAATTTGAGGGCTCCGACAGCCGCGACTAGTGCGTCCTTTAGAGAGGTCGGTTCCAAAGGTGCCGTAAGAAGACCTCTTGTTGCA
>CP070658.1:590483-597180 GCA_020355105.1 Candidatus Thorarchaeota archaeon
ATGGCTGACATATCTCCTGGAGTACACATCCCCTCGTTTGAACCAGAGTCTGATCGCAGAGAGTTGAGCAGGTTCTACGATCGCGCAGTGGAGATTACGTATCCGAATCTATCACCCGCGCAGAGGCAGTGGAGTGATGTACTGTTCCACGACTTCCTTGACCATGATGAGAATTTCAAATATCAACCAGTTCTGGTCCACGGTGACTTCGACACCTCAAACATCTTAGTTGATCCAGAAACGTTCGAAATGACTGGCATCATCGACTTTGAAGAAGCACGCATGTATGACCCTGCAGCAGACTTTCTCTTCCAAGGGGAAGGCGCAGAGTTCCTGACAGCGATGCTGAGGACCTACCCCAGAATGGCTGCTGCCCATCTCCCACAGAGGATGTCATTCCGATTTGGTAGAATTCCTTTCATATACATACTGTCAGGGCTTGATTTTGGAATCGAAGGAATGGTCGCGTTCGGATATCAGCTCTTGAAAGAGCGAGTGAGGAACTGGAATCGATACTCATCAGTATTGACAGAGAGTCTCTCTAACTTACTCAGGTAGCGACTTCTTCCTAAATACCAGCACGTAACGGAATGCACTACCAATCTGCTTTTCCAAGACAAGTCCAGCACCCTTTGCCCACCTCACAACCGTTCGTCTTAGTGGAAAATCTGGGTCCAACAAGAATTCCGCCTCTGCGAACACTCCGTCATCAGTCATTAGTCGTCTGACCTGGTTCATTGCCTTCACGGGATCTGGAATCTCCGGCATAACGGCTACAGAGAATACTGCATCAGCTATCCCATCTTCAAGAGGAATCTGACCTTCCGCGTCTGCTAGAACAGGAGTTATGTTGTCGACCGCTTCTCTTTCCATTCGATTTCTCAGCTTCTCTAGCATCCCCTCTTGGATGTCAACAGCATATACCATCCCATCGGGTTGTATTGCCTTTGCTACTGCCACAGTATAAAGACCAGAACCACATCCTATCTCCACAACATTCATTCCCGGTCTAGGATTGATTGCCTCAACGACCATCGATGGTGGCTGGGCCCTATTCCTGTATGGACCTGCAGCAATCGCATCCCCGGCGAAGGCTGGCATTGGAAACTTCCAGAAGTAGCGGATTGACCGAACACAAACACAGACCCAGAGAAATAGACCTAGAAGGACTAGGAGAATTATCTCTACTATCCAATGAACACCCTGAAACAAGAAGTCCCTAGGCGTAATCATGTCAAGAGAGTCCAGAACGTTCAATATCTTTAACCACTCCTTCTGACAAGGTCTCTAAGCTTTCTAACTATGCCTGTGAGGGTTGCAACCTCACGGCCGGTCATGTAGGCACGGCCTAGGAGATTCCTGAAGACTTGTTTTGCAATAGGTCGTCTGTACTCTTTGATGTCGAGCTCATCTACCATCTCGTCAAAGAACTGGTAGACAATCTCCCTTTCCTCCCGAGTCGCTGGTTTCGCCTCTGTGTGCTCTGGTGGGCCTTTGGGTGCGTACTTCTTGAACAACTCGTACAGAGTCACCGCAATGGCATGGCTAAGATTCATGCTCGGATAGCCCTTAGCAACCGGTATCGTGAACACAAGATCACAAAGCGCCACTTCTTCATTCGTCAGTCCCGCATCTTCTCTTCCAAAGACCAGTGCAACGCGTCCGTCAACAGCCATCGGGTCTGGCAAGTCGGGTAACGGCACCGCCGCTCGAGTCACGCTGTGGTTTCTTCCTACTCTTGCTGTGGCAGCCCAAGAGGCATGCATGTCACTCAGCGCAGACTTCAAGTCTGGAAAGATCTGAGCCGAATCCAAGATGTCTGAAGCACGTGCCGAGAAGACTTGCGCGTAGTCATCGTGTCGTGGGTCGTTTCCCACAATTCTGTAACTGTTAACCCCAAAGTTGGCGAGAACTCTCGCTGCGAATCCGACATTCCCAGGAGTCTGGGGTTCTACAAGGACCACTGTTAGGTTATTCAAACCGGCTTCTTCCTCATCTTCGGACAAACCGGCTCACCCTACCTGTGTAAGAGCTGAAGTACATCCCCGTCCTCCAAGGGATAGTTCAAACCTACCTGTCTCCGCTTGATCTTGTCTTTCTCACGGTATATGACAGCTGCACGGAATCTCTCCACAAACAGCTCCTTGTGTACCTTTGCTGCAGCGTCTTCCACAATAGAGCCCTCCGGCAGAACAATGGGCTTGTCCTCTCTCTTTTTGCCGGGTATCTTGGTGTATACTCGTAGAATGTCCAAGTGATCGTAAAGTGCCCAGGTCATCCCGTCCAGATTCTCTCCCTTCTCAGCTGAAACGGGTATAATCTCGAATCGCTTCCCATACTTCTCTTCGAGCTCCTCGAACCTCTTTTCAGAACCCGGAGCATCGCCCTTGGTGGCGATGATCAATGCTCTTACGTATGCTACACTTGCATCCATGGCATCGACCAATTGTTGAAACGTCGCGGGCTTCTGGAAGCGAACGATTACGTTTGAGATCTTGCGTGCTTTGAGGTACTCCTTTACCTCTTCTATATCCCCTTGGAAGTTTTGTGCACCGTAGATCATGTGTCCACCAAGGCCGACTCTTTCAGTTCTGACAGCTGTCTTCTCTCGGTTCAGACGTATCCTTGCACTGTCCAATTCGCCAAGAATGATAGACATCTGGGTTTCGATATCTTGAGAGAGATCGATAATGAGTGCAATGCAGTCAGTGTTCCGTGCCACTGACAAGGCCTGTCTGCCTATTCCAGATTCATGGCTCCCCTCGAAGAGCCCGGGAATCTCCACTAACTGAATGTTGATGTCTTCAAGAGTCAGCATCGCTGGTGTAGGCAGTGGCGTCGTGAAAGGGTAGTCTCCAACATCTAGCTCCGCGTTTGTCACTGCGTTGATTAGGGTGGATCTACCACTATTGGTGACACCGATGAGGCATACTTGACCAGCGCCTTCTTTTCTTACGACTCCTTCCTCAGCGGCTCTTGCACCCTTTCGTGCCCGTTCCTGCTCACGCTGTTTCTCCATTTTTGCCTTCAACTGAGCAAGCTTCTTGCGGTAGTCTCCCACCATGCGCTCTGCGCCTTTATGCCTGGGTGCCAAGGACAGGAGTTTCTCAAGCTCTACTATGCGCTGTGCAAGGTCTTCAGCGTCCTCGTAGACTTGCCTCTGTTTATCGAACTCAGGAGATACATTGGTAGGCAATGCGGGCCACACCCACACTTGGTTTGTGTCTTGATGTCATTTCTGGAGGCTTTCATTATGAAGGTTACTCAAAGTTCATTTCCGGGTTAGTCTGAACTCAGGTTGATATCTAGAATGAAGCGCTCAGGACTCATTGGCTTTCGCAACATTACAGCGGGGAGATTCGCGAGTCCTTCCGAAATTCCCACGTCATCAACCTCATAGATGTATAGCCCGGAAGGAGATTCGACCGGCACTTGCTCTTTGGCGGCATCATCCTGTGCCACGTAGGTACCTGAGCCGGACCATGATGAAAGAAGCTCGGTCACGCCCGTTCTTCTCAGCTCAATTCCATTGTCCATGCGTTCTACTTCCCCAAGGTGAAGATTAGCAAGCTCTTTGTACGCTTTCAACAGGAAGAATGAGATTGAACGTTCATCGGGAGACACCCTCTTCAGACTCTTTCCCGGAAAGGTCATAACTCGAAGGTCCTCTTTCTCACCATACGCGATGCTAACCTCCACATTCCTACGCAAATCCCCCGAGATGAACAATCCCACATTGATTGAACGACACGCAACGACAACTTCACGAGCATTCTCACCTGACCTCACACTGACTTCATCAATCGGGAACTGTCTGAATACGATTAAGAACCGACGAAGAGACATCAACCTTCCCTCAGGGATCGGGATAGATGTGTCTAGGCGCCCGGCAGTCCTGGCAGTACAGGTATTCCTCTTCTCCCACGGCGCTGCTTACCGAACTGCTTCATCATCTTCTGCATCTGTTGATGTTGCTTCAGGAGATCTCGTACGTCTCGCGAACTAGTTCCGGAGCCCTTGGCAATGCGTTGAATTCTTGAAGACTTGATTGTCTTGGGATTGTCGAGCTCCTCCTTAGTCATGGAACTCATAATGACCTCCCACCGCTTCATGTTCTCCTCTTGTATCTCTGCAATGTCATCTGGGATCTTGTACTGAAGCCCCAGCATCTCCATCACCTTGCCAATTGGCCCCATCTTCTTCAGCTGTTTCAACTGTGCCATCATATCATTCAGCGAGAACTGGCCTTTCATGAAGCGCATCGTGGCGTCTTCATCAACCTCAATCTGCGCCTCTCTAACCTTCTCTATCAGTCCTTGGATATCCGACATACCAAGAAGTCTGCCAGCGAACTTCGTCGGATTGAAAGGTTCAATGGCATCCATTCCTTCACCAGTTCCGATGAACTTGATTGGAGCACCAGTGGCCGCCACGGCTGAGAGAGCTCCACCTCCCTTTGCACCTCCATCAAGTTTTGTGACAACTATCGAGCCAATCTTTGTGGCGTCCCTGAAGGCAGCCGCCTGAGTGCCGGCCTGCTGACCGAGAGTGCCGTCGACAACCAGTATAATCTCTTGGGGCTTGACGCCCTTGGAGATGTCCTTCATCTCCTTTATCAAGCCCGTTTCCTCACGGTGTCTTCCAGAGGTATCCAACAGAATAAGCTCGATACCTCTCTTCTTCATGTCATCGAAACCTTTCCTGGCTAGCTTAACAGCATCCCTCTCTTCTTCGTCGCCCCAGAATGGCACATTGGAGCGCTCTGCCAACTGTTTCAGCTGACTGTAGGCGCCGGGCCGGAAGTTGTCTGCGCAGATCACACCCGTCTTTATTCCTCTCTTCTGATAGTATCGTGCCAGCTTCCCGATTGTAGTGGTCTTCCCAGAACCCTGAATACCAACCATCATCACCAAGTTGGGCTTTCCTGGGGCAATCTCGAGAGGAACAGTCTTCTCGCCTAAGAAGTGGGACAGGGAATCCCAGACCACCTTCACGATGTGCTCGCGTCGAGATATCCCTCGGGGAAGCGATTCATCAAGTGCCTGCTCCTCCACTCTTTTTGTAATAGCCATTACCAGATTGACATCGACATCTGCTGTCAGAAGGGCTCTCTGAATGTCCTTTGTGAGCTCCTTCACCAGTTCCTCATCTATTACAGTAGCCCCGAAAAGCCGTTTCAGAGCTGAGTTGAGTGCCTTTCCGAGACCTTCCAGAACCAAATCACTTCACAGCCTTGCTTGGTGCCGTCTGGAAGTTCTACATATCAACCTTCGCCTCTTGATATGGTCAAAGACGCGAAATCAACGGGAAGGAATAAAACGGAACGGTCAGACACACTACCCCCAGATGATGTAGATGAGCGAACGAGAGAAGTATGACGGCATCCGCATTGTGAAGATATCGGATGGAACAGTCATCGACCACATCAGGGCGGGACATGCATTAGAGGTTCTCCAAATCCTCGGAATCACAGGCAGAGAGGATAACGTGATCACCCTGGCGATGAACATCTCGAGTTCAAAGATTGGCCGCAAGGACATTGTGAAGCTTGAACATCGTTCTCTTGATGACCACGAAGTTGCCCGGATTGCATTGGTAGCACCGGACGCCACCCTGAACATCATTGAATCAGGCAAGGTCACGAAGAAGACTCGAGTAGAACTTCCGGATACAATCACCAGCGTAATTGTCTGTCCAAACCAACGATGTGTGACGAACAAAGAACGAGAACCCATCAAAGCCAAGTATGAGGTAGTTTCTCGAACTCCACCGACACTCAAGTGTCTGTACTGTTGGACTCTTGTGGATGAAGAGGACATTATCGCCCAGTTCACTGAATAAGAACAAGGCTTCATGAGGCAGTGGGGCGAATGAAAACCTTAATTTGATGGACACTTGTGCAGCCACTGACCACAATAGTGGTTCTAGATTCCAAAAATGATAGTGGCGCGTAACAACACATGGTTGGTAACAGGATTGTGGTAATCGGAGACCGAGATACGGTCACAGGTTTCCGGATGGTTGGTGTGAAGGAATGCAGCGTTCCTGAAACTCCAGAAGAAACACATAGTTCACTGACCAAGTACTTCCGAGACCCCAAAACGGGACTCATTCTCATAACGGAACCTCTTGCCAAGACTGTGGAGGATACCATACTTGAACTATCTGAGGCTCCGGTTCCAGTGATTCTACTTATTCCAGACCGGGATGGAACCACTGGAGCATATGATGCAGTCCTGAGGGAGCTCATTCGAAAAGCTGTTGGTATTGAGATAAAAATCTGATTTGACATTGATGGAGCGTAAGAAGATGACCCAAGAAACTGGAAGGATTGAGAGCATTGCTGGCCCAGTCGTCCGATGTGAAGGACTGACCTCTGTCAGAATGTATGAGGTCGTACGTGTCGGCGAACAACAGTTGATTGGAGAAGTGATCGAGGTCGGTGAGGGTACATGTACTGTACAGGTCTATGAGGAAACATCCGGTCTTACACCTGGAGAACCTGTGGTACCAACTGGCGACTCACTCTCTGTCGAGCTAGGCCCCGGGCTTCTAGGCTCCATCTACGATGGAATCCAGCGACCTCTTCCCGAGCTTAGGGAGATGTCTGGCGATTTCATCTCAAGGGGCCTTACTGTAGAAGGCATAAACAAGGAGAAGAAGTGGGAATTCAAACCCACGATCAAAGTGGGTGACA
>CP070658.1:597280-601572 GCA_020355105.1 Candidatus Thorarchaeota archaeon
GAATGTTTCTCCGGTACTCAATGGTGTACGCAAGTATCCTGGTCTAGAAACTCCCAGCAAGGAGAATCCCTCGTCAATCCACATCTCCAAATCAAGAGTGCATTGATCATATCCTCCAGGACTTCCATGTAACATCAGTAGAACTGGTCCACTTCCCTTCAGGACGTATTCAATCTCACCCACGGAAGTTTTCGCAACTTCGCTTTTCGCATTCAAAGAGGTTAGTAGATTCCGCTTCCAACCTCTGAATGATACAAACATCCAGACAAATAGTGCTACAAGTAAGACTAGGGAGAGTTCAACGAGCATTATGAACAGAACCTGCACACAGTGATAGAACATGCCCAAATGTAAAGTATATGTTGATGCTCGTAAGTGCAAAGCATGGAAGAAGACGGAGCTACATATTCGGATTTGCAGAGAGATTTGGCTTCAGAAACGAGTTTGAGCTGGACGTCAAGAGAATCGATGATAGCTCAAATACTCTGTCACAAGACGCAACAGGGGAAACATCGTCATAGCCTTGGACGGTCCATTTCCCTGGCGCTAAAGACGTGCTAGCCCGCTCAGGAAAGAACAGGGATATCGGCAAGAACGGCACATGGTTTTGTAGGATTGCTAGTCCAATCGCCTCGGCTCCAAGATTCATTTCATCGCTCTTTTGGCTTCATTCAGCTTTGCTTTTGCTTTTAGGAGTCGCTCTATTGCGGTGGTCGGTATTCTCTGGTCGAACTTGATTTGTATAGTTCCTTTACCGGTCTTGTAACCCTTTTCGTCAAGCATTCTGCGGTCTTCACTTTGAAGCACGGCTGCACCAATGCCAAAGCTAACGTGGTTCTTGTATGCGGCAAATCCAACAAGCTCCCCGTGATACTTGTAGAATGGCACGTTCCAGCTTATTCCCTCTTCTGCCTTTGGAATAGTCGATTTTACAATCTTCCTGAGTTCTTCGAGTATCGGACGGGCTTCTTTGTCTGAATTGGCAATGTAGGAATCAACGTCTTCTGGCCTTGACATTGTCATTCATCCTTCCTCTTCTTTCCTGCGAATCCAAGTGCGCTAGCTGAATACTAGTAGTACTGGTATAATCGAGTACCCGCTGAGTGCTATTGCTGCAATATTGATCAATACATGGATAATTCCCAAGGGCCACATGCTCTTTGATCTTCTATACAGAAAGATGTAACCAATTGCTATCACTGTTTGAATGGGTACAAACAATTCACTGAAGGGGAATACATATTGACCCTCTGGAAGGACCAAAATCCAGAAAAGTAGATGAATTAGACTGATGAGAACAATGTACAAAAGACCCCCAATTGCTATCATCCCCTTCCTCTTAGGACCCTCCTTGAAGAACTCTGCATAGGAGTCGAAAGTATAGATCCAGATGAGTTGTTCAGAAAATGCATTCAAGGGAGCCCAGATTACAAGTGTGAGTATGAACCCCAGAAGATTGAAGTCTGATACACGCTGAACAGTGATGAATTCAAATCCGATTAGAATTAGCTGAAGTATCAGTATCACCAAGAAGACTGAACTTACATAACCTGCAAACTGCTTTCGAATTTCACCTCGGTTTATTTCATACCCAACTGCACCCCGCCTCCATCTTACGATGGCCCAACAGAACACACCATAGTAAATGATCAAGGGAATCAGTGCTCCCGTTACATTGAAGATGAATCCAGCAGCAAATGGTAATCCTATTGCTGCCAAAGTTGCCAAAACTAGGTCCAAGTAAGTCGGTTGGAAATCATCTGGAACATCAGGTAGGATTGTCATATTCATTCGAGCAAATCTGACCATCACAGCTATTTGACGCTATGGAAAGGGCATCTTCCTATCTGAACCTAGACGATGAGTTCAACAAACATAATGAACACACCAATTCTGATGGCATATGATTCCTTACGCGCAAGAAGAATCATTGAGCTGGATATACCCTTACGACAGCAGTTTCTCCGATTCTTTCGCCCTGTACTCTGAAAGTCCTAAAGATTCCATTGTACGCCTGGCTTCATTTGAATAGTTGCGATTCATCAACTGAGATACTATTGTGATGACAGCCGTAATAACCGGTGTCGCCACGCCGACCTGTACCCCAAGTTTCTGGAGGAACACCAGACCATAACCCACATCTTCATTGAAATACCGGTAGTTCAGACTACTCGGGGCTTTGACCCCCTCGAATCCCGGCGCAGTGATGAATCCGTTGTCATACGAGGCTTCTGTCATATAGCCTTGGAGGACGCCTAATTCTGAATCGGGAATGACTTCCACGCCCAGCTTCTTTCCGATTGCAATCCGTTCTCTATCAACCGCTTCAATCAGCCTTCCAACTGCAGCAGTGACGCCCTCGTGATAGAAATCGAAATCACCCCTGGTGCGTTCGATTAGAGCGACATTCATGAGAGTTATCGTGGGGTGGATGACCGGGTTCCCGTTCTGTAAGCTGGTCTGGAGTATGTTCTTTGCCGCGCTCATCGTAGGATAGACATCGCGCACCTGCTCCAACACATAATCGGTATTTCGTGCCGGAACCGCTGCTAGGAACAAACCGCCTTTGAGCTTGATGAAGATCCTAATCTTGCCAGGTTCAAGCAGACGAAAGGCGTACGGTAGCGTAGAAGTTTCTGCAACGATGATGTCAGCATCCCGAAGACCGAGTCCCGCCCCGTTCTTGAATTCAACACTGCCAACGCAGGAACCTGGGCACACAATCACGACCTGCCTTTTCTTGAGGTACGGCTTGCAGGCTTCAGCAAATGGTCTAGTGCTGTACGCCGGACCAACGGCATAGACGATGTCAGCTCCATCCAATGCTTCTTCAATCTCGTGTCCCGCAGAAACCACAGGCTGGAATCCTTCAAGCGCGCCCTCACTGTGGATGCCTCCGCTGTTTTGGACAGCCTCAATACTCTCCGGGAATTGCTCGAAATCGAATAATCTAGCCCGATGGCCTTGGGCCGCACAATCGAATGCAACCGCACAGCCCCCGTTTCCTGAGCCTAATACAGCGATGTTCATATTGCCATCCTCCTGTTACTTCTAGATATCAAGCTAATAAGGACACAGCAGTCCACCACATCAACAGCGCGTACTAACCTGACTTGGTGGTCGAATCTAGAGTTGATGACCGAACATGCTTTATTGTCAATGCATAAATCGATTCAGTTTCAGGACCGCCTTGATAGAAATGACCGTCACCGATTTTGTCATCAGTATGGTAGAGTCTACTAGGACGTTTCGTGAAAGGGCTCTTCAAAGCCTTCAAGAGAACGGATGTAATGATTTGTCCTACCGACCTTCTACGGGTATGTCAGCCATGGGATGGATTCTCGCACATCAGGCCGCAGTCTACGACTTTGTATTGAACATGCTAATCAGAGGTAATCCTCCCAAGAACCCCGACTTCTTCTATTCATACCGGGGTGATTCAAGTGACACAGGTGATTGGAAGGGCAATCCGCTTGAAGAGATCCAAGCCTATTATGACTCAACTGAGAGTGATTTCATCCTTTGGATTGAAAGTGCCCCAGTCGAGGAGTTGAATCGAAGAATGGATGAATCCTGTGTTTCTCCGTATCATAGAGGCATGCGCATTATCGATGTGATTTCAGATATGTTCGCGCACTTGAATCATCACAACGGACATCTCGGTGCCATCAATGGTGATTGGCGTACGAAAACCCGTCTTGATTGAGCCATGACTAGTTCCTAATCTTCACTTGGATAGCCAGCTGGAAACGCGGCCAGTGCACTTTATGCACATCGAATCATTCAGGCATTCCGTATATCCTAATGGCATTCTTCCAGTAGAGTTTGCCAAGCACAGAGAGAGGAAGGTCCAGTCCATTGATGATTGTCCCACCAGACTTCTTGGTATCAGGGTCGCTAAATGGCAGGGGTCTTCCTTGAGTATTTGACCCCCACAGAGCCCTCTGGGCAACGTACCTCGCTTCATAGTCGCTCTTCTTCATCTTCTTGTAAGATGCGAGGTCGGTGCCGAAGAGCACCCTGTCTGAGTATTTCAGCATGAATTCACGCGCCCGTCGTACGTCTTTGCTCAGTTCTCTAGCCATCCACCTTGATGAGGCTGTGTCAAGGATGATATTCGGATAGCGGTCCAACCATCTGGCTACATTTGGGAGCCTATGTATCTCTGGCTGTGAACCAAAATGAGGAAGCTGAAACATTAGACCAGGATGCCTTTCGAGCACTCTCTCAAGTTGAGAGAGGTGGTCCTCCTTGGCGCCATACTTGACTGTGTTTCTGTATTGATTGCTATA
>CP070658.1:601672-608531 GCA_020355105.1 Candidatus Thorarchaeota archaeon
GTGTAGTATAGGGCTACGATCTTGCCTCCAGCAGCTTCTACTATTTTGTTAGCTGTTTCCTGTCTCTTCTTCAGATTCTTTATG
This sequence comes from Candidatus Thorarchaeota archaeon, assembly GCA_020355105.1. Classification (GTDB taxonomy): domain Archaea; phylum Asgardarchaeota; class Thorarchaeia; order Thorarchaeales; family Thorarchaeaceae; genus SMTZ1-83. The sequence continues at coordinate 601,757 of CP070658.1, forward strand.
TCCTTGATTCCTTCCTGGGTCAACGTACCTAGAATCACAAACGTTGGCACATTCTCACCTCCGTGTCGTTTTGACAAACGAGTCTATTGTATGAACTTTGAGTTAAGCCTGCCGAAACTCTTGCTGAAACACGTATCTTGTTAGAACACGTGTTCTAAGAACCACGCCCCTTTCTTTGAACGACTTACAGCAGAGAATAAGGCAAGCGAGAATGGTGGGCCCGCCGAGATTTGAACTCGAGACCGACAGGTTATGAGCCTGCTGCTCTACCAGGCTGAGCTACGGGCCCGTTGCATATCAATGAACAGACCAATCCCCTAGTACTCTTGATATTAAGGTTGCGAAAGAAAATGCGCAATGTGATTCTCCGACCTTAAATCACAAGGTCAAAACTACGGATGGACAATCATGGAGGCCGCAGGGATGATACTACTCTTCACCTCTGACCATTGTGCTTGGTGCGATGTTGTCAAGGGGATGATAGAGCATGAGAGTGAAGGATTCGAAGATCCTGAGTCAATACACGAGATCAATGTAGATAGTCACAGTCAGATCGCTGAGGCCTATGGCATCCTTGTGGTACCGACGCTAGTATCAAGGGGCTACATGATGTCGGGAGTCCCGTGCCAGGAGGACCTCAGATCATTTCTTCTGCGTTCCATTGCTGCAAGAGCCATTGACCGTGATGAATCTAGGGCGCGGACTGTACTCAAGTCTGCTCGTCAAAGGCGAGCACTGCGTCCGACTGGAAACATTCGTCACCATACTCTGGAGCACGTAGAGATCTCGGAAACGTCAAAGTCGCGTTGATTGCATAATGTTAATAACCGCTTGCTTGAGTCCCGTGCTTCTAGGCCCCGGTAGTGTAGTCCGGCCCAGCATCTAGGCCTTTCGAGTCTAAGACCCGGGTTCGAATCCCGGCCGGGGCACCAAGTTCTTTTCAGATGCCCGAGGTTGCCCTGCTTAGGACGGGACAGCGCCAATCTGTTGCATCCAGCTCAGCCGGTCTGGGGAGTTCCACCATTCTGCAATCTTGCCTTCAACAATCTGCGCCATGCCGATGACGGGAACCACGACCTGCCTACCACTGGCTGGGATGCCCCTGAACTCCGCCGAGTGCGTCGCCCGCACCACGCCCCGAAAGGCAACCTTGTTACCTTCAGCCACCATATCTTCGATGGTCATACGTGTGTCCGAGAAGCCTGCGAAGTAAGCTTTCTGGTACTGCTGAAAGGCCTGTAGGTCCATTGCGGGATTCCCGCCGATGTGTGCAATGAATCCGGGTGCGCATAGCTCCACAGCCGTCCTCTCCTCGCTATTCGTCTTCTCGAAGAATCTGCGAACGAGCGCCTTGTTCTCTTCCAACATGATCTTCTCCATCAGCATTTCACCACCTCATAATTTACTATAGTTAAATAACCATGGAAACCTGCATTAGTGACTGGCATTAATTGCATTTGCGGCGTTTTATCAAGTAGCAGTCAGACTTAATAGAAACATATCATACTGTTTATGGCTGTTGTGTAGGATGTTCAGAAGAATCAGCGGAGCTCCAACAGAGAGTCTGTGTGAATACCTTAAGCAGATAGGGATAGACGCTGAAGTGCTGCCTTCCGGCAGTCCGGAGGAGATCGGAGGATATCGGACCTTCAGGTCTGGCGGATCAAATGCCGGGTGCATAAAGGTGAAGGGTCAGAACGTCGACCTAGTGCAGCTATTGTTGCGAGGAATGACGGGGCCCCTGGGCGCCGCGGGTGACTTTGATGCCCACTTCGTGGTGAGAGGGAACGTGGAGGGTAAGGAGAAGCAGCTGAAGGCAAAGGCCAAGGAGAAGAAAGAGGGCTTCGTGAAGAAGAAGCTTGTCGATGTGAAGTGGGAGGGTGGCCGTCTTGCCGAACTGCTGAACCAAGACGGCGAGCTTACGAACCTCTTAGTCAAGGCTGGCGAGAGTCCAGAGATTGAACTAGACCAAAAACAACAGTGCGTTAGGGTGGCCACTTATCTGCCATCTAAGACGAAGGGCATTAGCATTGGGCCGATTCCGACCGTCGGAAAGACTGAATTCGAATTCCCGTCGAGAGAACTCGTCGAAGCCTGCGACAGAATAGGCAAACACATACGCAGCCTACTTGTCTAGAAACGACTAGTCAGTCTGTTGGAGAACAGGAACGTGAGAGGGGCTGACCAGTCCCATGGATTAGACTATTCTATGTCTGCCTCTTCAGTCTATGTCATAGAAAGCAGCATGTTGAAATCTGCAGAGTCGAACGAGTGAGTAAGAGCCCCGGATGAGATTATGTCCACTCCACTCTGAGCGAAGTCTTTGATATTTCTCTCATCAACTCCCCCAGAGACCTCTAGCAACACCTTGTCACGCAGCCCCCTCTGCTTCAAGACTTCATGGACTCCCCCAACGTCCTGAGGTATGAAGTTGTCTAGCAGTATAATGTCCGCTCCAGCTTCGATTGCTTCAATCGCTTCCTGCAGCGTTCTCACCTCGCATGACACCTTCTTACTGAAAGAAACGTTCTCCCGGGCTGCCTTGACTGCATTGGCGACTCCTCCGGTCACGGCAACATGATTGTTCTTGATCAGAACCATGTCGTCGAGGGCGTATCGATGAGTGTCTCCACCTCCTATGTGCACTGCACGTTTCTCAAAGTACCTGAAACCTGGCGTGGTCTTCCTTGTGGCCGCCACTCTGATTCTTGGATTAATCTCCCTGGCAGCCTGTACCATCTTGTAGACCTTTGTTGCAATGCCGCTCATCCGCATCACAATATTCAGACACACCCGTTCTACGCCTAGGAGGGTCCGCGCCTTTCCTCTTAACAACACAATTGGTTCTTGAGGCGATACCCAATTGCCCTCGAATGCAGAAACCTCATAGTCAAGGCCGCTAATCTCTGCTATGGCAATAACCTCCTGAACCCCGGCCAGTACTGCACTGCCTTTCGAGAAGATTGTACCTACTCCTGTTGCATCAGCAGGAACTGTGATCTCTGAAGTCAAATCGCCAGATCTTATGTCCTCCTGAAGGAAGCTCTTCAATGTTTCAATCACCGAGGGAGGAAGTTTTGTCATAGGATGTCACACCTCACTACCGTCGAGAATGTTCAGGGTTTCTGACAATCTCTCCACGGGGGGAAGTTTCACCGAATATCTCAGCTTGGAATGCTTTGAACTCAGTACCTGGGTCTCTCCAGAGGTCTTTGTGGAAGCCTGCCTTGTTGCAGGTGTGCTCGAGGAAAGTCTTCGCATCCCAGCCGTACTCCACGGCAACCTGAGGGAGGAGGAGTCCCCGCATCATTCCTCTGCTTGCGATCAGTCCATCTCTGCCGACCTGCACCAACTGAAGGAGCTCGTCGGGACTGGAGTACTCGAGTCTACTCGGTGGAGTAAGGACGCTGAGCTCAACCACGATTTGGTCCAGCTCTTCATGACTCACAGGTCTGAATCTTGGATCATGAACTGCCGCATCGATGGCCGAATCGACCGTGGCCTCAATGAGGGGCTGAGTTGGATAAGGCCGACCAATACATCCCCGGAGCCTAACATGTGTGCCATCAATCACATTGAGCGTCACAAACACTCCCGACTTCTCTACTAGGTTGTGGGAGGGATTGTCTGGAATGCTGGGTCTGGTTTCGCTTCTCACGTATTCATCAACAGTCTGCCTTGCCAATCTCACAAGAAATGTACCCTCTTCATCGGAGTAAGCATGGTCCAATCAGTATCCACCGGACTTCTCCAACACATGGGACCGGTTATGCTTTTCGCATTCACCAGACCTTTCGTACGGGCACTCTACCGACCATTCCGGGGTCAACTAAGAACTCGCCGCGGTCGTAAACAACGTTTCCTTCCACTATCGTAATCATTGGACGGGCAGAAACAGGTCTGCCTTCGAAAGGAGTGACTTTGGCCATCGAGTGGAAATCGGCGCCACGAATCTTCCACTCTTCTTTGGCGACGACTACGATATCAGCATCATACCCCTGAGTGAGTACGCCCTTGCCGTGTATATTGAGTATCTTGGCGGGACCCGAACAGCAGAATCGGAGATAGTCAATCCAGCTAATGTTGCCTTTGAATACCTCTGTCAACATCAATGGAACAGTGGTTTCGAGTCCAGGTGTTCCTGCCTCCGCCTCAAGGAACGACACCGTCTTCTCATCCTTCCTGTGTGGGGCATGATCTGAGGCGACACAATCGATAGTACACGTTTTTGTAAGACCCTCCAATAGTGCCACATTGTCATAGGGGGACCTTAGTGGAGGAAGCATCTTGGCAGTCCCATCTTTGTGGGTGAACCCTCCTCCAGACAAGAAGAGATGATGAGGCGTAACCTCAGCAGTTAGGGTTTCCTCGGCACGATTCTCAGCTATTAGTCGCGCGGTAGTTCCACAGCTGACATGGCATACGTGCAGCCTCCCTCTCACCTGATCTCTCACAGACAGGAACATCTTGAGCGACTTGACTTCGCTCTCACAACTATGAAGCAGCAGGTAGTCACTGAGCGTCTTTGATTTCTTGGTCCTAGGCGCAGCGTCTGGATGTAGTAGTAGTGGTATGTTATGTTGAGCAGACAGTTTCATGCACTCAAGTGCTCGTTTCTTGGTGTACCTAGTGCCCTTGTCAAGAGGCGCATGTGGGTAGACCTTCATCCCCAGAATCTGTGGAAGCATAGTCTTGTCGAAATCCGCCGCTTTCTTGGGAATTCCCGCGTAGAAACCAACGTTGACGTAACGGTCTATCTCTGCACAAGCAATCTTTCCCTCTAAGTCTTCTTTGCCAAGTATTGGAGGCTTTGAGTTCGGCATGTCTACGACTGTTGTCACTCCTCCTGCTGCTGCAGCCCGGGTTCCGGTTTCGAAGGTTTCCTTATCAGACTCACCCAGATCCCGAAGATGAACATGAATATCAATTGCCCCAGGGAGGATATACAATCCCTCGCAATCTATTCTCTCCGTGGCAGCAGGTTCACTGCCCACATCGTAAACTCCGTCTATCTTCCCGGAACTGACTCCGACAGAACGGACAGCCTCTCTACCTTCCACAATTACTATGCCATTGCTGAGCAGCAGGTCCACAGGCATGTCAAATGTGTTGTCACGGCGCGTTAAGATTGTGTCGCCGAAGTATCACCTAGCACTTTCTGGAACCTTGAATTTGTTCGCAATGAATCGAGTGAAGTCAGTTGCGCTGATGATTCCAACCAGTCTGTTTCCTTTGCCTACAACAGGCAGAGTGTTCAGGTAGGCATCAAGCATCTTCTCTACCGCAACTGAAATGGAGTCATCTTCAGAAACAAGCGGCGGTTGCTGAATCATAGCATCAACAACACGAATCTGTCTTACCTGATTCTTCCGGTGCTTGTCAGGAACCTCAACACTGAACCGAGCCATTGCCTCAGCCACTGCCCGCTCGGTCAGCAGTCCCAGGACTCGTCCGCCATCCGTCACTGGGAGTCCCGAGTAGCCTTTGTCGAGCATCTCAACCCTCGCCTTCACCAGACGTTCAACTGGATTGACAACCAAGAGGTCCTTCGTAGTCATGAGGTCGCCCACTGTTACATCTTCGAACTTCTTCACGATTGAGGACAGTTCTGTCTTGGAGATCACGCCAACAAGCTTGTCCTCCTCGTCGACGACTGGGCAACCGCTCATCCCCCTGTCTATCATCAACTCTGCGACATCGGTGATCTCATCATCTGGAGATACTGTGATTACCGTGTCTGTCATGGCGCTTGAAACATGGAGCCTTCCGATTGAGACCGCCACCACCTTGCTAACACTCAGTCTATCCGCAATGTCGGCATATGTAAGAATCCCTCGAACCCCACCGTTCTGCGTAACAACCAGCATGTCTACACGTTTCTTGGCCAGAAGCTCAAGTGCCCGAGACAGTCTTTGGTCTTTGTCAATTGTCACTGGCTTTGCCATAATCTGACTTACCTTCAACCCACAGACCTCCTTATACTGAACAATCTGTATTGCTTCAATCAACTAGCTTCGGCACACTTCGCACAAGTACCGTCCGTCCTCCAACACCAAATCTGTGGAATACTCACCACAGCTATCACATATGCCTCCGAAGGCTATTAGTTCATCCTCTTCCTCCTCTTCTCTCGCACCATGATCATTCTGCAGCCTTAGCGACTCGACCAAGATGTCGATGAGCTCAGGAGACCAGCGCAGGATATCTCTCGATGTGATAATCCCGGCTAGGGATTCATTCTTCAACACAGCCACTCTTCGAATATTACTTCGCGCCATGACACGCATTGCTTCGGTAAGAGCCATGTCAGGAGTGACATGCACCAGGGGCGAACTCATTACGTCCTTTGCCTTGGTTGTCTTTGGGTCCTTCTCCTCTGCAACCACTCTGCGAGCGATGTCCGATTCTGTTATGATTCCGACTGGACGTGTTCTGTCCATGATTATGATGGAACCGATATCCATCTCAGACATTCGTGAGGCCACATCACGTACTATGGCATCTGGTGGCATTGTCACCACGTTTACTTCCATCAAATCTCTGACGGACATGGAATGCGTACGGCTAGACATTGAATGTACCTCGGCGCTTTAGAAAGTTGATTCAACACCCAGAGCATCTGGGCTCTGGGGCGCGTCCTTGACTGCCTCATCCCCGCACGGATTTAAACGTGTCTGTGTTGGGTCGTATTAACACTAAGGCACATCAAACACACTCTTAGTGATTCAGAAAGAACATCTTCAGGAACGTTTGATTTTGCCTCCTCCTGCAGGGA
>CP070658.1:608631-611379 GCA_020355105.1 Candidatus Thorarchaeota archaeon
CATCTCTTGGATAGCTGGACCTTCTATTTCCCAGTACTTCTGCATCGACGTAAACGTGCCCCGTGTCTTGGTTTCATCTGACTCGGATGTAGATTTCCTTTCCATGAGCCAATCACGAGTCGTAGTGTCGATTCTGAGAATGACTGTCGGAGAGAAGCTTTCGCCGGGGTTGAGCTCTGGGACCTTGAGCAATGCAACAATGTTGCGTTCAGCCTTCTCTGACACTCTGGCAGGAGGGAATACATCAATCATCTCGACGAACTGGTTCTCCACGTCCGTGAAGAGATGCCAGGTCATCCTACCATTGCGAATTCTTGATTTACCCCTGTTGAGAATGTCAGCCTGCATCTCAATTCTTAGTCTCAAGTCCCAACCTCGACACCAAAGGTGTGGGTCGTTCGACGGGCGAATAGATTTATGTGTTGTCTGCTACTCCAGAGCCACCGCACGAGTGGTCACGAGGTATGTGAGGTTCGAAAATGAGCAAGGAACCAGAAAAGGAGCCGTCCGGATCTGATCGCGCGAAGGTTGTGGACGATCTCTTAGAAGAGCTCGGTGTTGATGACAACCTCAAACAGGAGTTGATAGACTCCGGCAGACTAAGTACGGATGTCTTCATGGTTGAATCCGCCGAGCAAGTCCGCCGTCGAATGGAGATAGAACGAAGTGCCGAACGACTTAGAGACAGTCTGGTTCTGTTGGAACGCGAGATGACCACCGCCGAGAATACAATAGACAGAGTTGAACGTGACCTAGTGCCGGTCGTCCTGTCATTCTTGGTAGGCCTAAAGGGCAACCTTGTGAACATGAGAACGGAGATTGTCGGCAGAAGCAAGCGTCGTGCGAGGACAAACCTTCAGCACGAGTACGTGGAGAGTCAAGTCAAACCCATAGTCACCGAGGAGTTTGAGAAGGTCGAGGAAACTCTTACGACAGGCATGTCCGCGCCAATCATGGAGAAGATCAAGGACATAACTGAAAGCCTGAAGGAAGCAATGAAGACCACCTATGAGGAGTTGACAACACTCAAGACCTCTGTCGACGACTTCACTCAGAGGGCTACCACAGAGGTGGAGTTTCTTGCCAGAGAGCTCCTGATGAAGCCCAAGGTCGATACTCCCGACGAGGTTACCAAGAAACTCAAGGATACGCAAAGGCGGGCTGAAGAGGTTGACCGTGACCTCAAACTTGCAGAAGAGAAGCTTCAGAACCGTGAGCAGCGTATAGCAGAGATCCAAGACGACCTCAAAGAGGCCAAGGCCCGTGAAGAGAGTCTAGAGGAAACAGTTGCAAGCCTAAAGGCTACACCTCAGGTGGATACGGCCGTGCTCGCTGAGCTTCGACAGAACGTGAAGTCGCTTGAAGCTGCCAGAGATGTTCTGGCTCAGAAAGCTAATGATGCAGAGCGATTGGCGGACGAGGCTGAAGCCAAGACGGCTGAACAGAAGGATCTTGTTGCCAAGAGGGACATCGAGATTGGTGACCTGAAGACTCAGGTTGGTCACCTTGAGGCAGAAATCGAGAAGAACCGCGAACAGTTGCTCGAAGTTGATGACCTGAGAGCAAGGCTGAGGTCTTATGAATCTGGAGACATGATGAGAGAGCTTGATCGTGTCAAGAGCGACCTGGAACGTGCGAGTGCTTCGCTTGAGCGACTGACAAATGATCATGATGTGACAAAGACCAAACTCGCTTTCACGGAACAGAAACTGGAAGGCTACCTCGATCTGATGGACGTAACTGAGAAGACGAAAGCATTTCTAATGGTCGAAGACAATAGAGAGATGTCTGTGAGGGAAATAGGCCGGTCTCTAGGAGTTTCTCCTGCAACTGTCAGCAAGTGGATAGAGGATTTCCAGCGCTTGGGCCTTGTCAATGTCAAGGATGATGGTCAGACTGTTGTTCTGGCCAGAGAGAAGTTGGAGCTATAAACAGTAGCGGTTCCACATGGCGCGTCGTTTACTCTCTCAAGGAACTGCACGAGTTTCAGGAGTCTGTCTATTCTCAGTGCGTTCTCGTATGGCGGTCGAACCTCCTCCGGTTTCTCCTTTCTGCTTATGACCTTCGTTGGCTCGCGGCCTTTGACCCACCATAAGAGGCATAAGAGCTATCAGGCAATTGCCAAGAATGATGAAGGAAGCAGTTCTCTATTCGACTCTGAAAGAGGGTGTTCGTTGCGACCTCTGTGCTCGCCGCTGTGTGATTCATGAAGGTGAGGTCGGCCTATGCAGGGTTCGCACGGTGTCAGATGGCAAGCTCTACAGCATGGTCTATGGTCTCATCGATGGAATGGCCGCTGACCCTATCGAGAAGAAACCTCTCTTCCACTTCGCCCCTGGTTCACGCACCATCTCGATTAGTACTTCGTCATGCAATTTCCGCTGTCAGTTCTGCTGTAATCATCACTCATCGCACCGCGAGAAGCCAGTGGGTCAGAAGATACTCCCTGAGGAGTTGGTCAACCTTGCCGAACAGCATGAATGCGATGGAATGACCTATACCTACACTGAACCCACAATCTTCATGGAGCTCGCGCACGATACCGCACAGATTGCTAGTGAGAGAGGGATGTTCAACACTTTTGTCACAAACGGCTACATGACTCCCGAGGCTGTTGATTACATAGCTCCATTCCTTGACGCGGCCTCTGTGAACCTGAAAGGTAGCGCGAACAAGGAATTCTGTAAGAAGTACATGAGTGTTCCCAAGGTCGAGCCAATCTACAAATCGCTGCTTCGAATGAAGGAG
>CP070658.1:611479-615769 GCA_020355105.1 Candidatus Thorarchaeota archaeon
CTGTCGGCCGCGTACTCAGCCATTTTGCCCCAGTTCTCAACAGTGTCTTGCTCTTCGCTCTTCATCTGGAAGTGGATCCAGATTGTTGCTTGATCAAGATGAGGGTTTCGTGTGAAAAGTCTGGAGTCGCCATATCGGAAGGCTTCAAGCACCAAAGGCAGTTCTCGTCGAAAGATTGACTCTCGAAATCTGGTAGTACCTAGGCCTTTGCCCACTTGGCAGTAAACATGCATCTCTGGATTGCCTGTTGACTCAATCCATTCAGCCAAAACCTCATCACGGAGCAGACGTGTGTACCATCCTCTGATTTGTCTGTGGTCATAGTCGGGACCAATTGTGAGGAATAAGTCGCCAGTCCGATCAGAATGCGTCAACGTGTAGCGCCGTGGAGTGACGGGACCTTCTTCAGTAACTGGCGAAACCAGTCTGACATGCAACTTCTCGGTGTCCAGACGCCCCAGACTCTCCACCACCATACGTTTGGATTCTCTAGATGATTCAGTATCTCCTCGACTCTATGGCAGTGTCGAACATCGCCACAATGTTCTCAGGGGGGACCTCTGAAAGGATGTTATGCACGTTTGAAGCGATATATCCCCCACCGGGTTTAAGACATGCCATATTGTATTCTACCTCCTCGCGTACCTTGTCTGGGCCACCAAATGGAAGTGTAGTCTGTGTATTGCAGAGACCCCCCCAGAATGTGATTGAGTCACCGAAGCGACTCTTCAGGCTGCATGGTTCCATGTCGTATGCTCCAACCTGTACCGGGTTCAGTGCATCGTAACCAATCTCAGAGAAATGGGGAATAAAGTGAGTAACAGACCCACACGAGTGGTAGTTGATCTTGACATCTGCAAGACTGTGCAGCTTATCGGAGAAGCGTTTCTCTATCGGCTTGATGATCGGTACATACACCTTTTGTGGATTCATGATTGGACCTGTCTGTGCCGCTAGATCTCCATTGTTGGATACTATATCAACGTAGTATTCATCCCCAAACTTCACTTCGTTCAGGAATGTGGTCGCATAGTCAGTCCAGTATTTCTCGAGTTCTTCCATCGTGGCAACTATCAACTCGGGGTTCTTTTGCAGGTACCTCATCGCCTTGGTGAATCCAAACAGGAATGTCGTGTACTCATAGATGCACCCAATTGGAGGGGTAGCAATTGCATAGTCTGTGGTTTCTCTGAGTTTCATGGCTTGATCCCTCAGCCCCTTTAGTGGAGTCCTGTCACTGCCGTCAGGCCAATCGTATTCACGTATCTCTTGAACAGTGGTCACATCTGATAATGGGTGAATCACAGGGTCATAGTAGAGAATCTCATCAACATCCTTCGCCGCACTGTTCCCCCAGAATACGCCGAACTGATCCCACACTCCTTGAAAATTGCCCTCAATCTCTGGAGCATGGTCTTCAGGGACAATAGTGGACTCGGGGCGTAGCCAGCGTACATCTATCTGAAAGCGCTGCAACAATTCCTCACAGGGTAGTGCCGCCTGTTGCACAAAATCGCAGTACTGAATCTTGCTATCGTGAATCTCGAGATGTTCCAGCAGTTTCCGATATGCTACTATGTGAAGTCCCGACTGGTTTCCTCCCAGATCTAAGGGAACCATATCAGGCACTTGGCGCTTCAAAGCTGTGAGAACGCGCTCTCTGGAGTTCAAATCAATAACCTCCCAGCTTCTCCACAATGGCTTTTGCAATCTCAAGGTTTCGAATTGCGAGGTCAAGGGGTTCCCAAGGCCACTCACATCCAGCTGCGAACATGTACTTTCCGCCCGGCTTCCCAGCGTGTATAGTTTCGGTAACAACATCTGCAATGTGAGAAGGGCCATATGAACGGTTACCAAGCAAAGAAGTGTTGGTGTTTCCGCGAATGCAGACTTCCCCACCTACCCTCTCCTTTGCTGAAGCCATGTCTACTTGATAGTCTATGTCGAGAATGGAAGTACCTGATTCTCCGACAAGTCGCAGCATATCCCGACCATCTCCATCAACAACTGAAGAATCTCCACAGACATGGTAGAGCACAGGCACTTGCTTTGAGATGGCACCAAAAAACTCCCGTGTGGAATCAAGGCAGGCCTCTTGATACCGTTTTGGACCAATCTGTGATACAGCCGAGTCACCTGCACCAATGATATCGGCTCCGGCCTCTATCTGCATCATAGCGAACTCCAGTTGGACAGGAATAATCCGACGGAATAGGGTCTTCACACGGTCATTCCAATCCTTATGTCGTGCCATCTTAAGCACGTCCATCATTCCGAAGAGACAACAGACTTCGGCGAAGGGAGCCTCAATCCATCCGATGATACAGTGCCTGGTTCCTGCCTGATCTCTAAGCATCCGCACAGCTTCGACCCGGTCTTGGATACGCACAGCGTCATTGAGGTCAGACACCTCTGTGCTCTCGAAATCATCTAAGCTCAGGTGGGTCTTTGCCACCGGGGTATGACCCGAGAAGTCCATTTCAACTCCCCAGGCACTCGCCTCTCTATAGGCATCTGTGGAAACATGCACGTGGTCAATACCAAAGTTCTCGGCGCATTTGATTTGAGAGTCAGCTAAGACACTGGCGTCCTGACAATATACATTAGAGTAGTCAATGCCTTCAATAGCTGCGGGAAGGTGCATTATGAAGGGATTAAAAGGAACCTTCTCGGGAGTGCCATCAATGGCCGCAAGAGTGAGAGTTCGCGAGGTCATTCCAATCCCAAGACTCAGTATTCCAGCATCCATATGAGTGGTTCTTCTGGAGAACTCTCACCCGAGAATGAGATTCTATCATCTTCTCGAGTCAGATCTGCCTCCTTACCATTGACGACTACCTTGGAAACGCGTTGCAGTTCGTCAATCGGGAGTTTCACCGTGATAATCCAAGTCCCAGATAGTGAAGGAGCATATCTACCAGAGAACCCTTTGTTAGACTTCTGGAAACCGACCAGGGGAGAAATGAATTCGTACTTCTCGTGAGGAAGTGAGGGTGCCAGCTCAACCCCATCAACAGTGACCTCGATACCCATCAGCTTTGCAACTGAGTAGAGGGGCCAAGCATGTGGGTGCATATTGAAGACCGGAAAGTCTGACCAACCGACACCCATGAATCCCTCGTCTTCAATCTCACCCTCTGCTATCGATGCCCTAACTCCGGTTCTCTCATCGACAATTATGGTATGGCCAGAATTCTCGGAATAGTCTGAGTTGTATGTGTCTGGCCCACTCCAAATCCCGTACCATATCTCAGGATACACTTCAGCATGAGATGCGAGTGAGTTCTTTCTCCATTCATCCCAAGCCAAGGCCCCATTCAGCCGCGCCAGCGCCCATACTAGAGTACCATTGATTGATGGCCAGACTCCAGCATTTATCCCGACCCCTGGAGACCCAGCCATCTCATGAAGGGGACTAGACAGAAGCGTTGCACCATGGTTGGGAGACCGCCTTACCTGATTATCAATGGACTTGAGAAGAGTGTCTGCCTTGCTCTCATCTGCGGCACCACCTATGATCGCCCATGGCTGGGGCTCCAGCCACATAGCGTCAGTACCAATCCATCCCAGTTCTTCGCCAAGCCAAGCTCGTCTGAACCAGCTACCAGCCCATTGTTTTCTTACAGCCTCACATTGGTTGGCGGCGAGCGCCAAGGCCTCCTTGGCCATGGATGGTTCGTTGGCACACGTGAGAAGTTGGGAGTATAGAGATAGTACAAAGCTCGCCATACTCGCGTTCAATACACTCTCGGCAACTTCCACTACTTCTTCCCGTTTTTCGTCTGGAACATATCCAAGAATCACACCGTCGTTCCAATCTCCGTTTGACAAACGAAGCAGTCCATGTTCCCCAGTTCCTGTAGATTCAACTAGATACTTGAAGCAACGTGAGAGCAATTCCCTAACTCGGGCTTTACCGGCCTTTCGTCCATACACCGGATAGGTAGAAATCATTTCATCCAGAAAGGCCATGTCACGAGTAGCCAATACGTATTCACTAGCCAGCCAGAGCAACCACAGCGGCTGGTCACTTGGTTTCCAAGGAGCAGGCATGTACATGCCGCTCCCAGCAATCCCGTAGGGTATGTCACCCTCGGGTGTCACGGTCTTGAGAGTATACCTGATGATTGTCTTGACGATATCCGGTTGGGAGAATACGAACGGCAATGCATGCTGAAGTGGGTCTCTTGCCGCACCTTGGAATCCTATGATGTATTGATAGATGAGGCCCTGAGAGAGAATGTACTCTTGGAAAAAGCTATCAAAAGTGAGATTGCTTCTCAGATAGTA
>CP070658.1:615869-623158 GCA_020355105.1 Candidatus Thorarchaeota archaeon
AAGCCTACTCAAGCGTTGTTGAAGGATACTGGGGTCAACTTTTGACCGGTTCGACTGAAACAACCCGGGCGAAAGTTATGCAGGATTTGCGCGATACACCCAAAGCAACGGTTGTTGGTGTTTTCAAAGAACTCTTCAAATACAATCCCGTACCGGCGTTGGAACGTTACGATGGGCCAAAGTTATCGGTCATTACATCGATCAACGAAACTCCTTCTAGTGTACACAACCTTGTGCCTAACCTTCCACACAAAATGATTACAGGGACAGGTCATTGGCTGCAACTGGATAAACCAGAAGAATACAATCAGATAATGGATGAATTTCTTTCTTCCGTTGATAATGGCAGTCACCTCTAAAAGACATACTCAATAAGTCAGGTTGGTAACCCAATACCAGATACACCAGGCACACGATTGCAATCGAGAGACCATCCTGGGGGCTGTTGACTCTGGAGAGGTTGTTGGATATATTCAGGTGTGATTCATCACTTCCGTATCGATGCAAGAACACATGGTAGGATGCAATGAATAAGATGGTAATCCTATCCCTGTTGTTAATGCCTAAGGTGAATCGTCTCCTTAACATCGTAATCGGAATCTTTCAGATTGTTGTACTATTTGCAGCATTTCTGAACACAATTACAGCCTATTACGTTGTATTTGCTAGTATAGAATTTGCTTGCCTAGTCCTGATAATCTGGTTTGCATTCAAGTGGCCCTCGGAGGTGACCTAATTATAAATTACATAATCAGAAATCAAGAATCTTCTACATTGATGAAGAATCCATGCCATTTTTGCCGATAGGGTCATCGAAATTCACGGATACCTTTTAGGCGAAGAAGAAGGTATCCCGAGATGATGTATAAGAAGTACGAACAGTTCTATCAGCTGAAGATACAGGTACTATCAGAAGAAACTCGGAACCAATACAGGAAGTTTCTGAAGTCGCTATGAATGTAGCAGACCAATAGACTATCGTATTACTGGAGAAGGGCAGGTCTATCGAACCCGTGACATGATATGGCTCTATCATGTCTTCTTCCATACAATCACAATGACTATAGCTACAAGGGCTACGCCTCCGATTGCCACAAATAGCATAAAGTCAATTGGCGGCGCCTCGCCCAGTGAGAGTCGAAGGTGGACGTATCCAGTAAAGTTGTTCCCTATATAGAGAGAAACAGGCGAGTCCCCCAAATCAGTAGGCAAATCGAAAGAAGTCGAAAGGGCTTTGGTTGCTCCAGCATCGATTATTGAAGTTGAGATTGAGAAGGTGGGCATGGAGGAGCTATCATACTCGAGGAAGCCATAGATCGGATCCGTTGAGTCAAACAAAATGCTCTGACAGGTCAAAGATACACCTACAGTCACAGAATCACTCTCCTTGATGCCTCCTGAAACAGAAGGATATGCCGAGGTGAAGATCGGAGTGTTTTCTAGCAGGTAGTTAAAGCCAGGCATTATATCTTCCCAAGTTCTCTCAATTGCGGATTCTACGGGAGCCCAGATGCCATAGATGTCAAGCCACTCCACTATGTAATGCGTGGAATTATCCTCAATGACATTGAACAATCCTGGCTCATCAACAGTAGCATTGTGATAGATCTCAAAGGTAATTGGGGCCGTGGTCCCACGTTCAAAATACATCCAGTCGCCCCAGTATCCTGAATATGCATGACGCTTTAAAGAACTACTAGCTGCATCATCCACAACAGGAAAGAAGCCCCATGGCATGAACCAGATGAAGTCATTAGCGATTTGATCATAGATGCTTGGTTCAACCCAACCATAATCATCTGCCACAAAGAAAGTTGCATTGATACCGGAATGTAGTGAATAGGCCATAGTGAAACTGTGTAGCAATGCAAAGTCACGAAAGGCCTGCGTTTCGGGTTCTGAGAAAGGATAGGGCCCTCTAAAGACCTCAGAGAGAGGGTCTGGTGACGACGCGTCATTCGAACCCCAACCAGTTGGATAGTTTCGATTTAGATCAACATATCCTACGGGATCCTCATTTTTCTGGCCATCTCCATCATTATCAATACCTTCGTAGTAGGTGTATTGATACTCAGCTGAACCACCTGGACCCGTCTTCGTATAGACATCACCTCCGAATATCACTCCATCGCCATTGGCATCATCCCAAGGGTCCTCGTCTGTTTCACCATCGTCATCATCATCGAAGGGATGCACGTTTTTGCGTAGCCAATGATCCCCACTGAGAACATATTCTAGTGTGTCCGGATTGATTGTGGGAATGATGTAAATCTCCTGAGTGTCTACATAGGTGGTCATTGAATCGTCAACTCCATAGAGATTCAAAATATGCAAAATGAAGCGCAGCGCCATCTCAATTGTTATCCACTCTCTACCATGATGATGGGCCACAACTAGAGTCTTGGCCTTCTGCACTGTGTTCAACTCATTCGTGATGCGAAGAGCGCTGATATTCAGACCTTGATAACTCTCGCCAATCACTTCCAAATCAACAAGCTCTGGCACAAGAGAATGGAAGCGTTCTATCTCCTCATCTACCTCTGCGGCACTGTGAAACTGATCTTCATAGAGTAGGGAAATATCCTCCCATGTTCGATCTACAGACGGGTAATCTACCTTCTCGACAATCACAATAGCTGAATCCATTTCAGCTGAAACTCCCACTGGCAGAATGAAGGCACTAAGTAGGAGGGTCAGGAAGAATAGATGCGTGACTTTAGGCTTCATCCTATTCCCTCTCTTCGATCATCTTAATTGGAAACTAGAAGCAAATCTTCAAAATTGAGGATAATAGATTTTGCGCTCACGCGACACATGTGTAATATTGTGTATAGGTCTATTGCGACTACTAGTAAGATCCCATCATTCTTGACGAGCCCAAAAGCCTTTACGGATAACGGAGATATCCTTCACAAGGGTATCCGTTAATTTAGATGACAATTTTGCCGATATCCTTAAAATCCAAGACGCAGTGGTCCACACTAGCTGAGCCGGTTTGGCGGAGTAGCTTACGCGTTGGACTGCAAATCCAATTTACCTGGGTGCAAATCCCAGAGCCGGCTCCATTTCTCCTAAGGCTAACCTGATTGCACCGGTGAACGATACCCTAGTTCTTTGAGTTTCTTGTACAGCAGTTTTGTGGAGTTCACAGATCCTGAACTTCTCCATCGGCCAACAATGTACGGCTCTATAGATTCGATCTTCTCATACCATGACACGCAAAAAACTGCTAGCGCTTCGGGAACCAATTTTGCACTTGTTAGTTTTCCTTCGATTAGCTTGCCCATTGAATCAAAGAAAGATGCAACAAGTATGAACTTGGCATAGGCTTCTGGATTAGACCGTGGACCATACTTCTCAAGGAAATCTTCCGGGCTGGTCCAGTTCCATTCGACGATAGTTTCACTCACTATTTCAATGAACTCTAGGTCAGCTTGACTGTGAAAATCTAGAAACACTGATGCTTGCCGGGACTTTACCAAATTCCTCAGGGAGAGAACACTCATGAAAACACCAATGACTACACTTGTCGCTGCAATGATGATCGAAATCGCTTGTGGGTCTAGCTCCAACTGCAACTGGATTACACTCTCTTTCCCATGAAAGACATCCTCGATAAAAACACTATGACCAGTAGAAGCGTTCCCGAGGATTCAATTCATCCAATTCACTCACAGATTCATATTCTTCCAGACTCTCAGCGGCATCTTCCCAAACTTCATGATGTTCTTGCCGACAGAGACATTGGGTTTTCCTGATACCGCTTGCTATATGCCACTATTTGATGTCTTATGCGACAACCTACTAATAGGTAGCTAGAGGATACATTCCTCTAGATGCGATGAACTTCAATCCCGATTGCACGAAGCATTTGTTCAATAGAGCCCAGTCATCCACTAAATGAAGTCTGTTTCGCTGAATAACTTGACTGATACTATTTTTCCACCAGAGATATTGCCTCAGAGGGGCAAGTAGAAACGCAGAGTCCGCATCCGTAGCAAAGCTCATCATTCACTTTCAACTTGCCATTTGTGATTTCCCTAGCTCTGAAATGACACCGCTCGACACATGTCCCATCATTGACACATTTTTCCATGTCAGTGACTGAAATCGTATCGGAGGTAATAAGGTCTGGATACATTTTATGTCTGAGCACAGCTGAGAAAACCGCACAACAAGTCGAGCAACAACCGCATAGTCGGTTCACTTCGTCATCCCACATGGCGTAGGCCATATGAAAAAGCCCTGCTTCATTCGACATTCTAAGGGTCTCTATCGCTTCTTCTCTAGTTATCTCCACTGTGTTTTGGTTCTTGTAGACTTCAGTGTCAAGTAGTGGCTTTGCACTGTCCCAAGCAATACACGTTCTCCGTGGAGATTCACAGTTCTGCATCATGGTCCTACAAATGCAATCTGACAAGTATATGTTCTCTGCATTGTCGAGATAGCTTGCAGCTTGGTCAATGTTGATAATCTTTGGTGATGCTTTCAAGTCCACGTTAATAGGAATTGTAATGGCAGTGTGCCATCTTTCGAAATTCTTGATTTGTTCAAGTATCTCAGGATCCCAATCTCTTTCCATTTCTCATCAATCTCCTTTGGAGTTCTAAATGGCTGCGCACAAGAGAAATTCTTGGGGCAATCATTCTTGTTCTGGCCATTTAAATGCAAACCAAACAATCAGTACCAGACACACTAATTCAATACTAGCAAGTACCAGATAGTATGCTGTTAGTGGTCCAAGAAATGTGGCAAGTAGCACAACGATGTAGGCAATTCCCGCGATTATGTTAAGTATGCGGTTCACTTTTGGCATCAATAGCAGCGAAAGGAATACCATTACAATCGGAATCGCCATCAATATCGCCATAGCAACCAGCATTTCTTGAGTTAGTGGGACGCCTGCGATTTCCCCTGTCAGAATCTCTGCCAAGTTACCCGGCGAATAGAAACCCAGAACATCTGCATATGAATATGAGAACATCAATGTTATCCATAAAGCTGAGAGCTTTACCTTCACGTTCACTTTCAAGTCTTCCAATTGATTTGTCATGTCAGATTCCTCTAGATCTAAGGTCCTGGTCAAGACTGGACAACCTACGGAATGGGAGTTTGCCCATTGATTGCAGAGACGAGCAAATCATCCTAATATTAGTATTGAGAATCAGTTGCCTTGTGCAGCATGCATCGCTGCAATTCCTTGAGCCGACTCCCCTTTGTTCTCAGGGACCAATCACTGTTGGGCGGATCCGTTCTCTGTGACCTCTTCTTCTAGCCTCTTCTCATAGTGCTCCCTATCGTACTCACAATCTATCTTGTGTAGCTTGTCGTACAGATACTTGATTGAATCCCAGCACCCCGGTCTTCTGTACACTTTTGCAAAAGCCTCTGAAGCCGGTTCGAACTTCTCCCAGAAGCAGATGAGGGCGATGGCCGTAGTTTCAGGGACAAAATCATCGTCCATGAATTTCCTGTGGACTAGTGTGCTCAACCCATCAAAGTAGGAACCCACTCGAATGAATTTCGCAAAGGCCTCAGGATTTGGTTCTGGACCGTACTTCACAAAGAAGTCTTCCACACTATCCCAGGTCCATGTCTGAATCTCATTCATCTCTTTGACGAACTCCTTGTCGTACAATAGCTTGTTGAATTCGAGATAAATTCCCAACTTCCTGGCTCTTGTGAAACGTCGGATTGAGTGCAAGGTGGCGATTATGCCAATAATGACGCTACCCAATCCAAGAACAGTCGAGATTGGTGTCAGGTCAATCTGCATCTCATAAACCGAGGCTACGAAGGGGCACCGGTCCATAAAAAGGTGTACGCCCCTCTCTCTCTAGTTTCATGTTCCTGACACTATGATGGAAGCCTATTGCAGTAGCCGAGGCCGGCTCTTCACCTCTATCAGTGAGCAAGTCTTTAATCTCGGCATTGAACTGCGATGACATGCCTCACAGACCGTTGAAGGACTTTGAAGCAATCTCGTTCGATTATGGCGGAACACTCCTTGAGCCTTTCTTCATGCCAGTCTTCGAGGTTCACAAGAAGTCTATTCAACAGGTGTTCAGTGATGATTTCAGCTTCTCTGACAAGGCGATTGCTGAGGCCATTGACCTTGCTGATGACGATGTCTGGAAAGGAATTCAAGACTATGACAAGCACTACTTCTTTTCTGAAGAGGATTGGATAGAACGCAATCGCATTGCTTTGAGAAACCTAGGAGTCACGGAGCGTCTTGATGAACGTGCGAAACACATGCAGGATCTGTGGACTGGGATAACCGCAGAATTCCCCCAAGAATTGAAACCTGACGCAAAAGAAACACTTGAGCAGCTGAGAGATCGAGGATACAAGCTAGCAATGTCCACTAACTGGAGCGACCCCAGTGAATCTCTGAAGTCCCGAGGAATCGATGGTATATTTCAGAGCATCCAGTTCAGTATTGTCCCCGGATACCGTAAGCCCTCTCCATACATGTTGATACAGAATGCTATGGAGCTCGGAGTGAATCCACTCAATTGCGTTTACGTAGGAAATGAAATCGAGAGAGATGTGGCCGCAGCAAAGAGAGCCGGTTTTCATCCCGTTTTTGTTGTCAATGAGGGATACGACGTTCCCCACACCGAGGAAGGTGTGACCGTCATTCATGAACTGAAGGAGCTGCTCGAACTGTTTGAATGATCGCCCTTTCATCTCCCAGCGAAACTGCTTCACGATGCTTTCTGAGGGTCAATAAGCCTCTGTGCATCATATGCAAGTCCAACAATTACTACGATTGGCATGAGGATGACCATGGCGAGGGAGAAGATCACCATAATACCCGCAGTGGTTGCTACATCCAGAGGCAGTCCGAAGACCTGTATTCCAACCGCAGTCCAAAATACGATTACAAAGATGATGAGCAAGGAAGGCCACAGTCTTGCTGCGGATGCACGCCCCGGGAAACGGTCGCGCCACCAATTCAGTGGCTTGTTTATTCTGGTTGCAGTTCCAACAGCCAAGAGGGAGAGGAAGATTGGTGCAAATCCTCCTCCGACGAGAAAGACTGTGAGTGTCAGAATGAGAAGTATGCTAGCACCATACTTTCTCTGAACGAATAGAGTAGCCCACATGCAGACAATGACACCGAAGACGACTGCAAGAATCCCTGTCCACAGGAAATTGGGAACTATCGTGAGGGCGGTTTCCATTCCGCCTTCCCAGAACCTGATATCATCCCCGATTGCGTCTATGATTATGCCACCAGTCGGAACATCGCCCTGAAGGATCTCAAAGATGCCATGTTCTAT
>CP070658.1:623258-625911 GCA_020355105.1 Candidatus Thorarchaeota archaeon
ACTCGACGATGCCAAGAATCTGATAAGCCTCTTGGTAATCCACCGGGATGTAGGACTACCGGTATATTCCCGTGTAATCAAAGGTGGCTTCGAAGAGTCCATGCTCAGTTCATTCATTGCGGCAATTACCCAGTTTAGGTCGGAGTTCTCGTGGGATGAGCCAATATGGTCAGCAATACCGATTTCCGAAGTTATCACTGCCGTCCAGACTGAAGTGCTCATATGCGCTATCGTGACAGTTGAGCAAGCTTCTGAGAGGCAGAAGATCCAGCTCGAGGCTTTCGGTAGAGACGTCGGCGGATTGTACGATCACGAGGAGGACACGGTTAGAGAGATGTTCCATACTCCGGAACTCTCAGATGTCTTCTCACGAACCTTTGACCCCATTTTCGAGAGCTACTTTGATGGTGCATTGCTGAGTAGATACGTCGGTGTAAGGAAGGACCTCCCAGAACACTTGACTCCCGTAGCGGATGCATTTCACTCATTGAGCATAGATTACGGAGTCACGCCAGAGGCGATGATTAAGGCAGTGATACTTGGAGGCCACAGTGAGTCTAATGCATATCAGATGGTGCTGGAGGCCATTGACAGTGGGTACATGATAGCCGGTGAAAGAAAGCTTCCTCCGCCTATCGAACCGTCTTGAAACTACGAAGGCAATTCAATCGTGTAGTTCATCAAGCAGGATTTCGGTTCCAATCTGTGCTGACTTGTGCGCAGCGTGTGCGAATCTTTGAATCTTCATACCCTGTTCGCCGGTCAGCACAGGCTCCGAGTCCATAAATAGGGCCTCGACAAAATGGTCCACAGCCCCGGTAAAGCTCGAAAACCAGTCGCTCTCCAGATTGTGATACTCCACCAACTCCCCTTCAATGAAGGTGACAACTGGAGCTTCATTTCTCAGCGAGTTTGCTGTACACTGATTCACCCAGATGTAGCCCTTATCCCCTGTAATCTCAACCCTTTCATCTGCGCTGTAGTACTTGGAGGGGAAATTGCCATGTCTGCTCCAAGTTGCCTCCATAGATCCATATGTTCTGGGAGTCTTATACTTCCACATGAAGACCGCAGGTGCGTCCACAACGAATGGAGCTTCATCCTCGTCATCGAACATTCCTGTTGAGTCAATCCAAGCCTTGACTTTCTCAATATCCCCCAGGAAGAACTCCGCAATTGAGAACTTGTGGTACCCGTCGTCCCAGCAAAGTGGGCCCCCACCACACGTATCTGGGTCTATTCTCCACATCCAAGCATCCATTGGCACATCCCATCCACCTGCGTGACTTACTCCCAACTTGATGTGAATTGAAGAGGGCCGTCCAACTGCACCGCCGTCGAGAAGCTCCTTTGCTTTGAGGTATGGTGGATAGAACCTGAAGTTTTCAAACACCCTAAGTTTCACATCATGATTCTCGGCTGCGGCAATCATCTGTTGGCACTCTGAGAGCGAGTTGGCCATTGGCTTCTGAACCGAGATGTGCTTTCCTGCTCTTGCAGCCCTGATTGTCATTTCAGCATGGAGGTGGTGAGGAACTAGAAGTTCTACGGCGTCCAGTTCATCGAGCCGAAGTAGCTGGTCGAACTCCGCAAACACCATGCCCTCAGACACCTTCCATTCTTTCGCCTTGGTCTTCGCGCGGTCTAGGTCGACGTCACATATAGCAAGAATCTGTGCCTTAGGATTAGCCAAGTATCCGGGGGCATGAAGGTCCGAGATTCTTCCACAACCAACGATTCCGAAGTTGACCATTTCGGGCATATCAAATGACTCTCCATTCATCAGACAGGCCTTTTAGGCGGGATGCAGCTGGACTAATTAATCTCTACCTTCCACTGCCGATTCGGCAGCCGCTTGTGAATTCCACCTAGATCAAGGTGATGAGAATGGTCAAAGAGCGAATGACTGGAGGAGAAGCAGTAGCGAAATACATGAAAGCTCAGGGTGTGCCGTATGCAGTTGGGATTCCAGGTCACGGTTGCTTGGGCCTTACAGACGCGTTCCTAAGGCATGAGATACCGGTTATCCAGGTACGTCATGAGCAAAGTGCTACTCATCTAGCTGATGGCTACTTCAGAGCCACTGGCAAGCCGTTGGTCGTCTTCACAAGTATTGGTCCCGGTGGATGTAATACAGTCATAGGCGTAGCGACCGCGTTCGTTGATTCAAAGGCAATGATCGTGATCACTGGTTCAGTTCATGTCCGATGGTACGGCCATGGCGTGCTTCAGGAGATTGAACGGAGTGAGTGGGCCGACTTTGTCTCAATAATGAAGCCCATAGTGAAACGAAGCTTTCGGGTGACTAGCCTTGATCAACTGCCGTGGGTTCTTCACAATGCGTTCAGACACGCTATGTCAGGGAGACCTGGCCCTGTTCACATTGACCTCCCTATGGATATTCAAGCCGATGCTGCTGAGTTGGAGCTCTTTGAGGATTCGCCATATGAACTGAACCTACACAGGGTACTGCCTCAGACCGAGAGGCTAGAGCAGGCAATTGACCTATTGACTACTGCAGAGAATGGAGTCATCCTTGCCGGGGGTGGTGTTCTTCTTTCCTCAGCGATGCCAGAGCTACAGAAGATTGCCGAGCGGATGGCAATGCCTGTCGTTTGTACTATGGCTGGGAAGGGGTCATTCCCTGAGGACC
>CP070658.1:626011-630991 GCA_020355105.1 Candidatus Thorarchaeota archaeon
GAGATTGAATTGAGCCGCCAAGAGTACAAGGAGAGCGTGGAAGAACTTCTCAAAGGTCGCACGATGTCTGTCTACTCTCTTCTTCTGACGAAGAACGAAATGGGCGTGAGAGAGATCCAGCGAGAACTGGGTTTCTCAAGCCCGAGTCTTTCGAAGCACCATCTCAAGAAGTTGGAAGATGCAGGACTTGTGACGAAGAATGAACACGGTGAGTACTCTGTGGCAAAGACAGTGCGTGTCGGGTCACTCACACTCTTTGTTAGGATTGGGAAACGCTTTCTTCCACGTTTTGTCTTCTTGGCCACACTGCTCACGGGAATGCTAGTAATCTATCTGGGCTTCCTATGCTCATGGCCTCTCGTCGCCCAAGATATCATGTACATTGCAATGAGCGTTGTCGCCATAACCCTGTCCTTCTATGAGGGATACCGCCTCCTGATGCTCAAGCCCGCTTAGCCCATGTGAAGGGCTGTGCGATGGTCGTGATGGTCGAACTCCTGCTCAATCTCATGGTCATTTCCAAGGAATTGGTTTACCATAAGGGCCGCGTAGTTGCCGGTTCCAACGGCCATGCCAATCTGCTGTGTGATCGGTCTGCAATCTCCTGCAGCCCATACTCCTTCGATGTTTGTCTTTCCTCGGTGGTCTGTGATGATGTTGCCCCTAGCATCCACATCCACACCAATCTGCTGAGCAAGTCCAGATCTCGGTTCTGAAACGTGTGACACAAAGAAGACTTCGGCACGTATCTTCGTCCCATCGGAGAGTGTTATGATCTGGAGTCTCCCTGGCTTGGGACACCTGACTTCCTTGATCTTACCCTTGCTCCACTCGAAAGGTGAGCTATCTAGTTTCGAAAGATCCTGCTCCTCTATGGGCACGTAGGCATCTTCAGTCATTAGGATTCGGATCTTGTCTGTGAATCTTGTGAGCGAGTTTGCAACATGCAGTGCACTTCCCACCGACCCGGCATTCACGACCAGGACGTCTTTGTCCTTGCACAATGGTGCCTCACAGTCTGGACAGTAGAACGCAGCGTTGCCGTAGTTGGCAACCGGGAGCCACCCTCGCCATCTCCCGTCAACTTTGGGGTGTTTTCTGGCTGTTCCTGTGGCGAAGATGATTGTCTTGGCATGGTATTCGGACTTGTCTTTTGTGCGGTAGCTGTTGTCCGTCTTCAGAACGAAATGCGGATATCTACCCGAAACTTCAACCACATCCGCTTCTTTGAACTCGGCACCAGCGGAGCGAGCCACTCCCTGAAGCTGACGAAGGAGAGTTCTCCCCTCATGGTAAAGTTCACCTGATGCCCAATTCATGATTGTGTTGGTATGGAAGTGCATAGGACTGGTTCCACGGTCCAAGACCAGTACTGAACGCTTGTGGAACGCCAAATGTAATGCAGCGGCACATCCGGCTGGGCCACCACCCACGATCACTGTATCATAGAGTCTTTCTTGCATCCAAGGAACCTCCCTTGAGGGATGTAGTAACTATAGTTAAGTCTTTTGGCGTACTCAAGGATGGAGCATGGAGAAACTGTCCATCGCTTCCATGCGGCCTAGAAGGCTCCAAAACCTAGTTGACGATTTGCTTTTAACCGAATTCCTCGATGGGGTCTTGGAGATTGTTAATCCAAAGGAGAGTGAACAATGAAACGTGCTTCCAAGCTGGCTATAGCACTTCTTCTTGCAGCCTTGTTGTACTCCCCACCAGTTGTGGCTCAAACGAATCAGGGGTTCGAATGGGGGTTTGTGTGGGATACTGAGTTCCACTTCGACATGGACATTGAAGGAGACGGACTGCTGATTCACGAGGAGATATACTTCCAGCCGAATGAAACACTTCCTACCATTCCAGACTCTATGGACAACTGGACAGATATCCCTTGGGTGACAATGAATTCCTACTATGCCAACGGAACAGACATGGGTCTTGAGGCTATCCTATTCCTTCCCGCACATAACTTGCACGTGCCGATTGGAAACTGGGCGCTTCTAAGTACCCTATATCTAGACACACTCGGCGTTGATAACCTAACCATTGATCCGGAGAACCCGCACTTCTGGGGCTACAGTTGGGCTGACGACAATTGGTCCTATGGATGGATACATGCTTCTGAGGGTCTCACGTTAGAAGTCCACGTAGACTACTTGAAGGCCGACGGCTTCCTCGCACACTATTCTATCGAGAGCTACAATACAACAACAAGGGAGAAGACTGGAGAGCTCATCGCATACCGACTTGGACTGGAGCCGTACACTGACAGCACCGCCCCAGCTCTGGACCACCCATCGAATGTCAACTATTTCCTGGGACAGACTGGGAACAGCATAACTTGGAACCCGTCCGACGACTATCCGGAAAGCTATCAGATTCTACTAGATGACACAGTCCTCGTTTCAGGAGATTGGAACTCCACAACGGAGGACATCGTCGTCAATGTCGATGGTCACGAGGTCGGTGAGTACAACTACACGATTGTGGTTGCCGACGTAGCAGGAAATACTGCCTCGGACGAAGTAATTGTTAAAGTAGAGGCGCCGGGCCTCTTTGGCAACCTGCTGTTGATCGCGACGCTTGTGGCTGCAGGAGTAGTTGTTCTGATAGTGGTCTTCGCTATCAGGAAACGATGACATCAGCCACAGGGTCGAGATTCATAAGCATGTACCGGAGCTTATGAAGTTCCTAGACAGTCCGTACTCGCTTCCATCCCGAGGTCAAACGCCTTTGAATTGGCCTCTGCCGTCTTCTTCGGCACCAGACCCAGTAATGCCTTTCTCACATCCTCGGCCAGGATGGGGAAGTCTTCGCAAGCAACAGTGGCACCTATGAGTACCGAGTTCTCGGTTCGGGGATTGCCGGCCTCAATAGCAAGTTCAAGTGAATCCAATGTCACGATTCTGTAGGTGACTTCTCTGATTCTTTCAATAATCTGTTCAACTGTGATGTACTTAGTCTGCTTCTGCTTGTCAAGTGCTATTTGCTCAGTTTCGGAAACAGGAGGCATGATTCGATTGCTCATGATGACCACGCCATCTTCTTTCAGGTACTCGATGTATCTGAGGACTTCACTTGCCTCCATGGCAATGACCATGTCAGCTCTCCCGTACGGTATCAAGGGTGAGAGAGGTTTTCCAATCCTAAAGTGCACGTATATTGAGCCCTGTCTCTGTGAGAGCCCGTGCTGTTCTCCTGTCCTTACTTCAAGTCCGGCATCGACTGCAGCCTTTCCGAGAATGGCGGACAACAACATGAGACCCTGCCCGCCAACTCCACAGAACATGATATTGTATGTTTCATTGTCTTTCATCTCTCCACCTCCGTGGATCTTGGTGCATCTACCGGACATACCTGTCTACATTCTAGACATCCGTCACAGAGGTCCTGTTGTATCAACATCTTATGGTCACTTTCATCTACGATGATAGCAGGGCAATAGAACTCTCTAACACAGGCGAATATCTCTCTGCACGTTTCCTTGTCATTCTCGCTCGGGATAATCCTCTCACCACGCTTCTTCTTCTGCCTATCTCCGTAGAGGGCACAGTCCCTTCGTGATATGATTACTGAGAATCCATCCGACTGGATTGCCTCTTTGATAGGTCCGATACAGTCACGAGTTTCATACGGATCGATGACAACAATCTTTTCTGCCCCAAGTGCCTCAAACATCTTCTCCATGTTGATCTTTCGTGCTGGCTGACCTCCTGCGTTGAATGGAGAATTCGGGTTGAACTGCTGCCCTGTCATCGCGGTCACGGAGTTGTCCAACACGAATAAGGTCACGTTGGAGTTGTGGTGAATAAGGTTGACAATTCCAGGCAGCGCCGCGTGGTATAGAGTAGAATCACCGACCATTGCTATGACCCTATCTTCTAGCGCCATCTCCATTCCTGCAGAGATCCCCACGGACGCACCCATCGCAAGCATCGAGTCAGAGAACTCGTTTGGTGGCAGGAAGGCCATAGAATAGCAACCGATGTCGTTGTTGAATACAATCTCGTTTCGAATTCTCAGCTGCTGAAGTGCCTGTCTAAACGCCCATAGTGTGCCCCTGTGTGGACAACCAGGGCAGAAGATTGGTGGCCTTTCCGGGAGAATCTCCTTCAATCTGGCGGCCCTCTCTAGTATGGCACCGTAGTCCGTGCTCGGCACCGTGGAAAGCACATCGGCGATGGCCGTTTCAACAATGGGGACGTTGTATTCCAACATCTCTGGGAAGTGTCCGCTCTTCTTGCCGATAATCCTCAAAGAGGAGTTGACCTCTTTTGCTATCGCTGTGATTCTCGTTTCGAGGTAGGGTGTCAGTTCCTCGACCACAATGAGCGTTTTCAATGACTTGAGGAAGTTGGCGATCTTCTCCTCTGGAAGAGGGTAGATTGTGCCAAGTTTGAATACTGGAATGTTGATTCCAAGATTCTGCATTGCCTCTTTGGTGTGTAGATAGCATACGCCTCCGGTTAAGACTCCCAAATCACCATCCCCCTCCTCCACGAAATTGAAATCGGTGTCTTCAAATTCATCCCGTATAGCTTGGGTCTTCTCAAGCAACTCCGCTTTGAGCCTCCTTGCTATTGCTCCCACAGTAAAATACTGACCCTTGACGTCTGCCCATCTCTTCCTCTTGAAGGGCGTTCGATTAAGGTTTCCGAGTGATACCATACCTCTCTGATGATTCACTCGAGTGGTGGTTCTCATTATGACGAGGGTCCTGTGCTTCTCTGACACCTCGAATGCCCATTTGACCATGTCAAACGCCTCTTGAGCCGTTGAAGGTTCTATCATTGGCACGTAGGCGGCTTCGCCAAAATAGCGACCGTCTTGTTCAGATTGCGAGGAATGGGCATAAGGGTCGTCAGCAATGAGACAGCAAGATCCAGCATTCCTTCCCCCATTTCGAAGACTGAACATCGAGTCGCTCGCCAAATTCATTCCTCCTCTATTCCTGTATGTGATTGATCTGAGTCCGGCCATCGA
>CP070658.1:631091-637882 GCA_020355105.1 Candidatus Thorarchaeota archaeon
ATAGCAGAAGGATGGAAGATCTTCAGGATTCACACCCAACTCAATGAGCATATTCAGAAAGTTACGGTCCCTGCAGGCAGGACGTACAGTGCAACCGAGACGGTCCTCCTGACATTCT
This sequence comes from Candidatus Thorarchaeota archaeon, assembly GCA_020355105.1. Lineage (GTDB taxonomy): Archaea > Asgardarchaeota > Thorarchaeia > Thorarchaeales > Thorarchaeaceae > SMTZ1-83. The sequence goes on from CP070658.1 coordinate 631,210, forward strand.
TCGCACTTCTGCTCAAGTAGTTCAAAGAACTCCTCGGCAATGCGGCTATCTGATGCTTTGTCAAGCAACTTCAGTCTCGATGCAAGATCATCATTGTGTCGTTTCAGCTTCATGACTTTGGTCAACTCACTCAGTACTGTATGGCTACAGATGGACCTGGAGCAGTTCGGTCGGCACCTTGCCGCACAAACGGCAGCGAAGGTGTCTCAAGTTGCGCAATCGCGTTTCAGTTTGATAAGTTTATGGCCCACAACCATGGTCCCGGAGCGGTCCGGAAACAGGTTTCATTCGTCGGCCTTGGCAATCTCCTTGAGTTTGGACGTCCAAGAACGGATTTCAGTGTTCAGACTTGCAATGTCATTTTCGTTGAGAGTCGTGGTGGGAGGATAGGACTTCAACTCTCTTGCCTTCTTTCCGAACTGGAATAGCACTGGAGTGTGTCCCTTGATCATCTGTGTGAGCTCATCTCGGACTTCCTCCAGGGCTCCAGCCATCTCCATCGCCTCGGTCTGAGGTGTGACCATGTCAAGAAGATTGTCCATTATGTCATCAATAGCCGAGGGTGTTACTTTCACAGGTTTCGGCTTCGGAGGAGGCTCTTTCTCCTTCGGGGGCTTCTTTGCAGGCTTCCCCGTATCCTTCTCATCCGGTTCTGCGGCCACCCTCTCAGGTAGATTCGCTGCGATTTCCACTGCCTCAGTCATCTTCTCCAATGATAAATTGTACTTGCGTTCGAGGTCGTCCAGCTGCCGTACGATTATTCCGACAATCTCCTTTGTTTCGGAGAGAGAGCCGGACAACTCTTGAATCGTAGCCTCAAGCCCAGAGAGGCCACCTACATATTGTTGGAGATCGTCAATCTTCTTCCCGATTTCATCATTGTTCCCACCTGAAGAAGCAACTGACTTCACTTCGTTTCCGACATCAGCTACACCTACGAGGATGTCGTCCATCTTCTTGAATAGGACCTCCATCTCCTTCGAATCACGTATCTCTACTACGGCAGAATCGATTCCCTTCAGAGTGTCAGCGAGACCGTCAATCTTGCCAGCAAGGTCCTTGTCGTCCTTCGTCTTACTCATATTGTCAAGATGGGTTTCGATCTTAGAGAGTGGAGCTACGCTCTTCTCAATGTCCTTTGTAGAGGCGAGCTCCTCCAGTTTCTTGCCAATGGATGCAAGCTCCTCACTGAGCTTGTCTATTTTCTCATCGAGGCTCGCAAGAGCCTTATTCTCGCTGGCCATTAATTCCCCAACCATTGGTATCGGAGGTTGTGTGCAGCACAGTTTCTGCATATTTAGCTTTTCGGGATGCCTCATAAATGTGGGCGTTACAGAGTCTAGAGGTATCACTCACGGCGCGAGATTATACTCTGGAGGAGCGAATGACTTCAAGGTCACACTCCTCAAGGATAGGGAAGAGTCTTCCCTTCTGCTCAGCATTGGTTCCCTTCCAGTCTATGATGGCTCGAGTGACCTTCTCTCTGCTTCTTAAGATCATCTGATGTACAAGAGAGGGACTCATCTCATCCAAAGCGTACTTGGGAGCTATGTGACCGATTCTGATGTTTCTTTCCAGAACTAGCTTGTTGAACTTGCTCGCATAATGGGTTCCGCCGAAGCCAATCGATGCCTCATGCTCAATAGGTGCGCGAACGCAGTCCATCGCAGCTGCAGCTACCGCCTGGGCTCCATCCATGTTTCTCCAATGTGATTCATCACTTCCGAGCTCGATGAAGAGCAGCGGTGTATTCATCGATGTCGGGCCATGATGAGTCACCTCAAGTGTGACATCGAACTCCTCCATTGATCTCTGATCTCTCTCAATCTTCAGTTTGCGGAGGGCTGTGGACACAAGTGATGCAGTGGAAACCGATAGCTGCTCTGGTTCTCCGCCAAAACTGGCGTCAGCTCCGAAGTTGCCAGTGCTGTGAACCAGCAGGGCAGGACGGCCAGATTGTGCTCTGTGTCGAGAGCAGAAAACAAAGACTTGAGCTTCAAAGTGCTGTTCAAGGTGATTTGCGAGGATCATGTCCCGATTGGTGGTGACCAGGAGAGCAGATTCTCCAAGCGAGTAGACTGGGCTTCCTTCAAAGCTCGAGCCAGAGTCTTCAAAGCCATGGTCATCTATCAAGACCCTACCTATAGTCTGACTGGCAATGTCTTGAGTGGATGCAACAAGCACTCTCACATTGAACACCCTTTGCTCAATCTACAACACACTTTTTCAGCAAGGGTTCGAGCTTGATTTCCAGTTGAAGAGTTACCTTCTCCTCAAAGGACTCCAGAATCTCCGATTCGATTCGATCCCTATGCTCTTGAACTCTGGCAACCTCTCGCGAGATGTCATCTCTGATTCTGAGCATATCGCTACGATGATACTCTAGGTTCTTCTGAGCTTCTTCGAGGCTGTTCTGAAGTCGAGCACTCTCTGCATAGACATCGGAGCCCGCATACGAAAGACGCTTTTCTTCCACTTCTTTCGCCTTCTTTTGGAGCTCCCGCAATGATCCGCTGTTAATCGACTCCACCTCTTCAATCGCCCTTCTACCAAGTCTATCTTTCAATGACAGCTTGCCAGTCTGAATTGCTACCTTTAGGCCGTTAAGACCCTCAAGGAGGCCTGGGTAGTCGTCCGTTTCTTCTACAATGGCTCTGTATGGATCCTCGAAGTAGTCGACAAGTGCTTTCTGCCCTGCTGCACCGACCCTGACACCTGTGTCTCGTTGGAGGAACTTCTTCACCTGCTTCTTCAGAGGATTCATCTTCATTCTTAGCAGGCTAGCCAAGTGGTCGGCCTCTTCGTCCAAGTTGAGAAGCCCAGCTACATCTGAAGTTTCAACGAATGTGTCATAGGCATTCTTTGCGGAATCATACTCAGATGCAGCAGTTTCAATCTTCATCCTAGTCTGTCTAATTTGCTCTTCAAACAGCTCTTCGCTGTAGCCCAAGTCCTTCAGCGTCTGAATGCGGCTTCCGATTCTCTCCAATTCTTTGAGCCAACTATACTCATAGAGGAGCTTCTGAAGCTTGTTCATTTCATTCATGAGCTCTTTCATGGCTGCATCGATCTGCTTGATGGTTCTCTTGTGCCTCTTGTCCATCCGTCTGATCCATCGAGCACCAGCACCCCAAAGCTCCTGAATGAAGGCCCTGATTTCGTCCTGTAGAGCCTCTGCACTACCGTGGGTTATCTCCTTGTCAACATAGAAGTCCTCTGTTATCTCCTCAACCTTCATTGCGAACCTCGTGGCAATTCCAATTGAATCTGGTTCATCATCGTCAGTCTCTTTGAGGTCCTTTGACAGATCTCTAATGTCCTTCAGAGTTCTCTCGACCAACTTGTAGCTCTTCTCCGCCTTCTTGGTGAATTCCTTGGACTGCTTTAAGAGACGTTTGCGATACCACTTCTGGAGCTGGTCGATTGTAAGAGTAGTCATCGGAGTGAGACCTCGATGCGTGACCGGATTTCTGTCTTGCTTTTCAACTTTGTGAACGGGGAGCCTCTTTACCTAGCCAACAGAGGAGAGCTTTTAACCGCAGTGACATTCGACAGGTGCAGCATAGGTAAGTGATCGGTCATGTCCGAGGTCTTCGATACCGGGAACCGGCGTCCTAGACTCGATATCAGCTACACAGTTGACTGCATATCTTGAGGAAGAGGTCGGCTTGGTTTCTTCATAAGACGCCTCGGTCTGATTGATCCCTCTGGGAAGGAACGGCTACTGCTGAGGAATCCTGCAGAATACAAGGGAGGCTTCTGGCTTTCCTACCTGAGAAACGGGGTTCTGAGCACGGTTGAATCAACTGAACCGGAATCAGTTTCCCTTGTCAGTAACGAACCAGGAGAAGGGACTCTCAGCGTGGAGCTGCGGCATATGCCCAAGGGAGCGACAGAACCCAATGTCGCTCTCGGACTAGACCTTTGGAGCTACAACAAGCCCATTCTTCTAGTGCGGCACACGACGACCAATATCGGCAGCAGCAGAGTCGAAGATCTGAAGCTTCACTGCTTCTTCGACTTCGATGTAGGTGGCCCCACGAGCTATAAGGATGACATCGGTGTATATGACCCCGAAAGCGGCGTCATAATGGCCTATGACGATACTAGGCTCTCTGTGGCCATGACCTCTCGGCCGCAACCGGACCGTTGGGAGATATCAACACCGCTGAAGCTGAAGGTGACACCAAATCGACGCGATCTCAAGAACAACCTTGAGTTGGGACCGAAAGACATTGCCACTGGACTCCAATGGAACTTGGGAAACATGGAACCAAGTGAAAGCAAGTCTATTGACATTGTCCTCGTTTCTGCGGTGAGTCAGGACGAAACGTCTAACCTCCTCGAAAACGCATGGAGCCTGTTCGCACGGAAGATCCGATGACGTTGGCACGTAAAGCTAGGCAGTGTCAGCAGAGGAAGGGCAGCACCCAACATCTTCCGCTGTTGCACTGGGAAGAAAAAGAGAGTGAGAAGAGGCCACTCAGCTGAGCAAGCCTCATCTCTTAGTCAGACCTACTGCACAGGAAATCAGCCAGCATCATTGCTGATGATGTGAGCCTAGCAGGCTGCCCCTTGTTTTCCATATCACCACCAGTTAGCAGACCCATATTCATCAGGGAACGTAGGTTCCACTTCGTGGTACTGTAGGGCACAGTGGTCCTTCGGGATACGAGATCTGCTAGTGCCGTCACTGTTAGGTCGCTATTCTTCAGCAGCTCTGCACTCACTCTCAGAACGAGTTTCTGGTTCTCACTCATCCTCAAGTCTGCCAGACTGAAGAATGACGCAGCGAGGCTGTCAAAAGAAGGCTTGGCGAAAGGTTCGTGGCTCTGTTGCACCTGGTGTGCACTAGAGAATACATTCACCTCTTGCGTGAATTTCGGACTCACCTTTTGCCTTTGCGACCCGACATTGATGGGCGGTGGTATCGGTTTGAACACCCATTTCGCTTTTCACCTCTTATCATTGGGTCATCTGAGGGCTAATCAGATTTCGATTTAAGCGTTTGCGGGAGAGGCTTTGAAACATAGACACTACCCGATGTCGTCAGGAATCTCGAGACCTATTGCCCCTAGCTTGCTGAAACCTTGGCTATATAGACTCATGTTGTGCCTGACCTCTTCTTCGATTTCTTTGATCGAAGAGAGGTACGGGGTTATCTCGTCAAGCCCACTTTCCTTGTACTCTTCCATCATGGAATAGACAGTGTCGCTCATTCCTAGCATCAGGTTCCTGATGACGTCGCCTAGGTCAATCATTGACTGCACAACTTGCACTGCATCCTCGTCGGGCATATAGGGAAGAAAGTCTTCAAGCGCAACACGGGCTTCCCGGCATATTTCGACCCGACCAGGAATCACCTCATCGTACATTGAGTGCATCCATCCCAATCGTTCCTCACTGGTTAGAGTGCGAAGATTCTCCAAGGAGAAGTACCCTGTCCATGGTCCAAATTCGGTACTCTCATAGGCAATCCAGTTGTCAAAGGCTCTCAAGACACGTTGCCACCCATCAGCGGTTCTCGACATCAATCCATCCCGAGAGTCTGTCATCATTGGTTGTTATAAACTAGCGTGCAATACAGGAGTTAAGATGTCGGGCAACTACCTCTCGAACCTAATGGCCGTGCTAAAGGGGACAAAAGACTCAGAGTCGCTTCATTCTGTTGAAAAGGCTATCACAGAGCTTTTGGTTGAGGGTGGAGCCTCGCAAGCTCTAGATGACTCTTGGGTTCTCGATAGATCTGCAAGAGTATCCTTGGCTATGCAGGCTATTTCATTGGGTGCCGAGCCAGAGATTGTAGTGAATCTCCTCTCTTGGAAGGATTTCGAGGGACTCGTGGCAGGGATTCTGGAGGAGAACGACTATCGATGTGTTGAGAGCTTCAGGCGTCGCGGCACATCCAAGATGCAAGGGATGGAGATTGATGTCATCGGAGTACGTGGAGAGAGGATAATCGCCGTAGATGCCAAGTTGTGGGGGGTTAGAACAGGCAAATCCTCTGCGCTGAGGAGTGCTGCAGAAAGACAGAGAGAGAGAACCGCACGTCTCTGTGGTGAGATGGAACGCCTTGCAGAGAAGATCGGGAGTCTACCTCATGGGACCTACACTCTGACACCGATTCTTGTCACATGGTTAGTTGAAGAGGTCATCCTCAACCAGGGAGTACCGGTTGTTCCAGTGTTCAAACTCAACTCATTCATTTTGGAAATCTCAAACTACGAGGACATGATTGTCTGCTATGAATGCAGATACTAGAGTGACATTCACAATAGCTCTTGTTCACAGTGTCCAGAAAGAAACTCCGTGGTCTGACGAGATTCCAACCTCTATCTTGTGGACCGGCGATCTCATGAAAGCCTCATCAAGTCTGTACAGTTCGTCACTATCAAAGAGGCTCGACCAATCGATACCTAACCGGTGACGATAGATGGAACTCGGAACGCCAATGTCGCCGACGTAGAGTTTCCCAACATTCTCTGCATCTGTATTCAGTAGCCCCGTTTTGGCAAAGGCAAGCGTGAGTGTTGCATTGGGTTTGATACCACTAACGGTCTCCCCAGTAGACACGTCCAGGCCAGAAGGGGCATCTAGCGATACTACGTTTCTTGACTTCCGAAATGTATCGAAGACCTCATCGGTAGTATCGTTTTCTCTCTTCTCGAATCCA
>CP070658.1:637982-644296 GCA_020355105.1 Candidatus Thorarchaeota archaeon
ATGATTTCCTCTGGTGAGGTCGCACATCTCGTGCCATCTGGTCTCCAGAGAGATGGTTTTGGGTTCATTGTTCCTGAGCTTTCGGATGCTCTTATGGAGGAGTTCAGGAAAGCTGAACCCAAGGTCAGGAAGGGTCAGGCAAGTCTTGCACGACTATCAAGGTCAGTTCTAGGACGGCACCTTCTGGCAGAACACATGATCACTGAAACTAAGATGCCCGAGGATGATCCACGCTTTCAGAAGCTATCAAAAGAATACCAAAGACTGCTGGTCGAGATGGAGCTCGATGATCAGCTCGTCCCCCTCCAAGACACACTTCAGACTACACTTAATGGCAGAATCGCCGAGGAAATCACAGAGGGCAGAGATCAACCTGAAGGGAAGGTCGACCCGAAGAGTGTCCAGGCTTCCTTGACAGAGTTCTTGGAGAGGGAGAATCAAAAGAAGAAACCCAAGTCCAAGAAGACCAAGAAGAAGCCTGGCCGCAAGAAGCGATCAAGAAAGGGAGGAAGGAGCTAGATTGACGTCTGGAAACCTGTCCCTTGTCGACCTCGAGCTGAAGACTCTCAAAGAGATGCGCAAGATTGCATGGAACTTAGAGTCTGCAAGCCAGGAATCGATGTATCAGGCTGCTCAAGGCCTCTCGTTGTATGATGTCAACCGCACACTTCTTCCAAAAGCCATGACTCTTCTTAGGGCTGAGGACACGTTTCTGCAGAAACTGGTGGTTCGGACAGTAGGTAGGAACGTCTACGGGGGCTACATTGGGGAGTTCTTCGATGCACTAAGGGGAGTATCTCCAGCTGAACTCGCACAGGTTCTGATGAGCATTCGTGAGGCTTTCAAGGAGAACGGGTCCCCGGTTTCTTTAAGTGAACAGAAACGTTGGATAGGGGCTTTGGAAGGGCTTGGACGGGAGCATCAACCTGGGATTCTTGAGCTCATGGCGACTTTGGGAACCACTGGTTTCAGATGGACCAAGAGAATCATCAAAGAGGACATAGAGAATCTCAACATTGGAGCTTTGGCGAGTATTCGGGAGTTTCAGGAGAAGCATCGAAATGCACTGGTTTCGCTTCTCTGTGAGGAAGCTGCAAAGAGAAAGCGCGACTTGTTACCCTACATCGCAGGAGTTGTAGATAGTAAGAACGTTAGATTTCTGAGTGTCTTCCTAGGTGGCAAATGGAAAGAGCGCAAAGAAGTGGCACGTGGCATCGGAAGAGTAGGCATATACACGACATCGGGAATTGTCAGACAAGTCCTGAACGATCCCGACTGGAGAGTCAAACAGGCACTTATTGAGAGCATCGATGTACGGCGGTCCCGTTTCACGAGTCTTCTCCGGATACTGGAGATAATGGTGGCCGATTCTCATAAACGCGTTCACGGCTCAGCTCGACGACTTCTGTTGAGGCTTGGAACTGAGGCTTGTACAAATTCGGATGTGGCGACTCAACGTGAGAAGTTGGTGAAGCGCTTTAGAGACCAGCTCCTCAAGGCAGCTCCCTCAAACAAGGACATTGACTCCTCTTGGCTGGGACTTGAAGTAGCTGAAGACGGCTTGATTCCCTTCATCAGTCCTGAGGACTCACAAGATAAAGCCCATCCAGAGCCAATCGGTATTAGCGACTTTGCACCACCGGAAACGGACCTTCGAAAGGCACTCTTGAAGAAGATGCTTGAAACGAAGGAGTCCACCGTTCCGCCTATGAGAATTGATGACACTAAGACTGCTGCAAAGCGCTCGCCGAAACCCCGCAAGGCCCGTTCGAAACTTGCTGCACCTGCAAGATTTCTTTCGTTAATGGACAGTCTCTCGGCGAATCTCGGCACTGAGCTCCCTCTTGCTGTGATGCGGGTCAAGGCGCCAGAGATTGAGATGTCTGAAAAGGAGTTTGACAAAGTCCTTGACCAGCTTGTGAAGGAAGGCACAGTGTACATGGTGGACAATGAAACTGTTAGCCGAGTCGATATTCAACCAGACTCGTAGTCAAACGGAGCAAGCAAAGACTAATCAGCATGGTTCTGTTGTTACTTTTCCACTTGGAGGCTAGCAGCATGTCCGAGCGTACTCTGATTCGAGGCGGACTCGTTGTAACAGGTGATGAGAAGGGAACGGTTCACTCTGATGGCTACGTACTCTTCGAGGGAGACAGGATTCTAGAAGTTGGAACGGGGAAGCCTAGAGAGTCCGCTGGGAACGTTGTTGATGCCAAAGACAGTCTTGTTATTCCAGGACTCATAACAGCACATACCCATCTCTATGGAATCTTGCTACGAGGAGCGACTCTTAACATCGACCCTCCAACCGATTTCGCGCAGATTCTACAGAGGGTATGGTGGCCGCTCGATGAGAAACTTACACTTGAGGATGCGAAGGCAAGTGCTCTTTCTGCCTCTGCTGACATGCTTAGAAACGGTTCCACGTTCTTTGCTGACACGTATTCAGGCCCAAACTCGATTAAGGGGAGTCTGGATGTGATTGCTGACGGAGCCAATCAGGTGGGCATCAGGTCCATGTTGGCGTTCGAGATGACAGAACGCGATAGTCCCAAAAACGGCCAAAAAGGTCTCACCGAGAACGTGAGATTTGCCAAGCGTGCTAGCTCCGAAAGCTTGACCAACTTGATGTTGAGTGTCCATGCTTCATTTACGCTGTCGGATGAGTTGATTCAGAGAGCTGTGGAGGAAGCCCACAGACTAGACGTACCGGTAACGATTCATACCTCGGAGGGTCTAGTGGACCTGTACCACAACTTGGAGCGATATGGAGAACGAACAGTGGAGCGACTCTCCCGACTGGGAGTATTAGCACCACGAACTGTGCTTGCACATTGCGTGCATGTTGACGATGTTGAGCTCGACCTGATTGCCCTGCATGGTGCTTCAGTGGCACATAATCCGATGAGCAATATGCTGAATGCAGTGGGAACAGCACCAGTCCCAGAGATGCTCAAGAAGGGCATTACAGTTGGTCTCGGAAACGATGGTTGGATCTATGACCCATTTGAGAACATGAGATGTGCCATGACTGTCCACAGACTGGCTACACGAAATCCCAGTATCATTGGTCCTGATGAGATCTTTCGCATGGCCACACTGGATGGTGCCAAATGCTACGGACTTGAGAATAAGATAGGAAGTCTAGAAGCGGGCAAACTTGCCGATATTGTCATCCTCGATACATCAAGGCTCCCAACACCACTCACTCCAGAGTCGGCAATTGGTCACCTAGTGAACACGTTCGGGGGGCGTGACGTGGCCAGTGTGTTTGTAGACGGTGTTTCCGTTGTCGAGGAGGGTAGACTTACGCTCATCGACGACGAAGAGGTTTCTCGTGTGTCGACGGAATCTGCCGAGAGCCTTTGGACCAGACTCGAGAGTGAATGAAGGTCAACACGAAACGACATTGATTGACCTATGTCCAGAACCAAAAGGGTACCAGACAAAAACCGTTTTCAGTACGGAATAGGCGCCGAACGTGGTGTTATCTCTGAACCCAGATCTCGTATACGATGGGCCAATCTTCGACACCCATACTCACGCAGTTGACAATGAATCATTGGATCTTATGGTTCGAATTCAGAAGAGATTCGGTGTTGAGCGAGCTGTGCTGATCTGCCACAGCCCTGGTGCAATGAGATATGCGAAACGCGAATATCCTGGTCATTTTGTCTATGCCAAGTACTTCTCAGGGGTTCAGAGATTCACTGACGGCGTAGACGTAATTGCCAAAGAGATCAGGAATCTGAAGGAAGATGGCTATGACTTGGCCAAGATGCAATCAGCACCCGTGATGCGAGCCAGAGCAAAAGCTGATCCAGATGAACTGAGGCTCCATGAGGATGAGATGTCCCCCATGTTCGAAGCTCTAGGAGATGAGGCAGTACCATTCATACTTCACTTGTCTGACCCTGACACGTACTATTCCACGAGATATAGTGACCTAGAGTTCTTTGGGTCCAAGGAGAGAGACCTTAGTGAGCTGGAAGGAGTAATCTCAAGGTACCCGGATGTTAGATACCAAATCGCACACTTTGCAGCGCAGCCGGAGATTCATCGGCTCGATAACCTTGGCAGATGGTTAGACAGCTACCCCAACTTCAACGTTGATACTAGCTCTGCCAGATGGTTGAGCAGAGAACTGAGCAAGGATCCCAATCGAGCATCTGAGTTTCTGACCAAGTATAGCAACCGTATCCATTTCGGAACTGACTGTGTCGCCTACACAGATGATGTCAACTACTACGAGGGCCGCTATTCCGCATTGAGACTCCTCCTTGAGAGTGACGTTCGGAACATGCCGCTTCCTTTCCAGGATGCAGACACAATCAACAGCGGTGGCACGCAGATTAACGGGCTATCTCTAGAAGACTCTGTGTTGGAGCAAATCTACTGGAAGAATCCTCGAAGGTTCTATGACTTCTAGCCATCCTCTAGTGATCCTGCTTGCTGGAATCGTATTTTGCTTGGTTCCATTCAAGTGAAGATGCTCATCTTCTCTTGCGTCGCCGACGGGCCGGCTTCAGGAAGTCCTCAAGCGAACTCTGTTGGATTGGGCCAAGCTTCCAGCCTTGACCTTCAGGGTCTCTCTCAACAATACTCTCCCGTTCCATGTTCTTGAGATGATAAGAAACTGTTCCGAAGGAAACTGGCACCTGTCCTGTAATCTCCGAGGTCGTGCGCCATGTGTTTCTGTCGAGCAAGCGGATGATTGCACTGCGTGTCACTAGTCCCCTCTGAACATTGCGAATCCAATGAAGGTATGCTCTGCGATCGATGTTCAGATTGCTCTACCCGCCCGAATGTACACATGAATGGAGATGTGTGTTTCCATTTTCCTATGATCGCTTTATTCCCACAAGATCCAGAAACGCTGCTGGTTCACTTCCCTCTGTAATCGGTCTAATCCTATACTCTGGGTAGCTGTGACTCAATGTGGCAGCCACTCTTGTTCCCATTAGCTTCTTGAACAACTGTGCTTTCGCTCCCCGCCAGAGATAGATCGTCTTCTCCTCGTGGTCTATGAAGACCAAGACCTTCTCCGAATCAATGGTAGAGGCATTCGCCTTGGTTTCACTCAATTTTGCATCTGAGTCTATCTCAAAAGCATCTACCATTTCTTGAACTCCTGCGAGTATCTTCATTGAGATGGTGCAGTCCCTCTTATGATACTTTTCTGCGGATATTGCGGATGACCGAGGCTTGGACTAGTCTGAATTGAAGCATCTAGCAATCATCTCTGAGTGAGTTGGTCCCACTTAACTACAAAAGCACTTGTTCTATTGCGGTGCAGGGTGTGAGGTATCGTTGCCAGACGACATTCCGTCCAGGGTCAAGTTCATAGACAGAGAGCGGAGAAGGATTGAACTCGTCATCAACGATGTTACTCTTACGTTCCCGCTCAACGCCATTCCCGACCCACTCTATCTTGCAATTGCCACGATCTATGACGGAGAAGCGAACCCGGAATGCAAGCTCCTAAGAGCATACTATGACACTGTGTTGCAGCCTACCGTCTGTACTTCAGACCCCACGAGCATCTTCCATTTTGGCACTGCAGTCAAGACTGCTCATCTCTCTCTTACTGATGAAGAGATTGAGAACCAGATTGAAGATATCGAAGGTGAGCTTCTGTCTTTCCAAGGCCGTCCTTACGAGGAAACCCTCGAGGAGAGAATCGAACTATACCGCAGAGTGTATCTAGACGACTCCAAGATCGACCGTTTCCGTTTCGGAGCGGCAGAGCTTTACGGCGATGTCACTTACGGGAATATCCGTCGTGACCCCCGCGTCGTACTGAACTTCCAGCATCACCAACCTGAGAAAGATACCTACTCGGGCTGGCAAGTCAACTGCATTGCACAGATTGTGTTTCCGGGGGACCCGTTCTACAGGTTCATGAGGGCGATGCGCTCTCTGTTTGTCAGGCGTTTCATAGACCTGCGTGCTTCAGAGTACCCATGCGCCTACATCTTCCACGTCTGCGAAGTCAAGGACAAAAGCCTCTCTTCTAGACTCGGATTTGTGCCGATCTAATAGTTTGTCAGACATAGCAGCTTCTCAGGGAGTTCCTCTACTGCACCAATGTCCAGTACTACTCCATGTGACTTCTCTGCGAGCCTTCTCGCCGCTCTCATGTCATAGGAGTCCTTCGGGACAAGAATGATGAACTTGATCTCCTGATGCTTCATCTTCTCAGCAAGCTTCTCGCACTCTGCCTGGTCACTCAGAAAGGCGTCCGTTGAGAAGATGCATATCTTCTGCTTGGCTCTTGTCATTTCGAAGTTCTCAAGTGCCCACTTGAGAGCTGC
>CP070658.1:644396-648546 GCA_020355105.1 Candidatus Thorarchaeota archaeon
AATGAGCGTCGCAGTGTGCCGAGATGCACCGAACTGTGGAGCTGTCAATGCCTTGACCCTGTTCTCAACTAGAGTTATTCGGCCAGGGACTGCAGCCACATCGGCAGTCGTGTTTGCTGTTTCATCACATGCGACAAGATTCAGTCGTACTTGTGGCATGAGCCTCCCGATTCCCGAAGCTACTTCAAGCATTGCTAGGGCCTCTTGCATGTCCCGAAGGATTTGAGCTCTCCCAGCAAAGGTAGGTTCACTACCGGCAAGAAGACCCGTGCAAATCTGGCAATTGACTTCTCCAAGAGAGGGAACTCTTTCTCTATGCATCAAGCAGATTGTTGATCCGATTCTGAGATACATGCAGGTTGAGCAGATCTCTCTCACCATCAAGTCTGCAGGGCTTTTTCCGTCGATGATCATGCTGCTCAGCTTCTCAGAGAGTACACTGATGTGGGAAGCCAACTGTCCTTCCGTTGTTTCTTGACTCAGATACTTGCTAACAGCTGCCTGTGTAACGTTCAATCTGCGGGCTATTGCATTCTGGGACATTCCCGCCTCTCTTAGTCTGGATGCCAAGGAGGCCCTTACATATGGAAGGAACTCGCGCTGCACCATCTCACAAGGGGGTCTCATCTCTATAACTCCTCTATAACTCCTGAGGAAGCTATTTATCAGGGATTGATTCTATAACAATGTTGTATAACTTTGATATAAAGGTGGTGCAAACTACGACAGAATACCCGGTTAGAATGGATCCAAGAATCACAATTACCGCTATTGTGATTGTGCTGACCCTAGGAGTAGCAGGAATCGTTTTCATCAGTCTTCCACCGCCTTCGGAGAGACCCACCCTGATGGTCTATACCTATGACAGCTTCATGGTTTGGGGTGACAATCCCGATACCATTGACAGTCGTGCATTTGGTGAGTTCGAAGAGAGATTCAATGTAAACGTCAGCATCCAAAGACTTCAGACGGACGCGAAGGGGATTATCACACGCCTTGGAGTTGAGAGTGCAAATCCTGTTGCAGACGTCGTGGTTGGCATCGACAACATCCTCATTCTTGAGCCCGAGGTGACGGACCTATTGACTCCATTCGAACCGCCGAATCTGAATGTGGTCAATCAGTCCTTCATCGATGCTCTGGACCCAGACCACTACGTCACGCCCTATGACTTTGGACTTGTGACGCTAATATACAACAAGACTTCAATGAGCCCCACAACGTACCCGCAGCTTCTCAATCTGACATTCGAGAACCTGACCGATCCCACATTCGCCGGCGCACTCGTCACAGAAACCCCTCACCTGAGTAGTCCAGGCCTAGCCTTCCTCCTTACAGAAATCACAGTCTATGAGAAGCTTCTCTTTGAGAACTGGACTCAGTGGTGGATTGATGTTAACGAGTACATCGACGTTGAATCCGGGTGGTCAGAGGCATGGGAAGCATGGTACTATAATCCGACCAAACACATACTCAACAGCTATGGTACAGACCCGGCCTATTCAGTCTATTTCTATGGTGGAGAACCAGATACAGGAATTGCAGCGATATACCATGATGGCGAATATTATGCATGGATGCAGGTGGAAGGGATGGGTCTTGTTAAGAACGGGCCAAACCCGGAACTTGGCAAGCTCTTCATCGAATACTGTCTGAATGAAACAGTGCAATCACTGATTGCCACAAACAACTGGATGTTCCCAGTCAGAAGCCATGTGACTCTAGATCCAGCATTCGTCCACGCGCTACACCCAACTGAGGTTAGCCTGCTGAATGAACTGCTACCAAGAGCAGAGATTGCTGCGAACATAAACGATTGGCTCGATACGTTTGATGAGATTCGGACGCCTTAGACGAGGAATAAACATTGGACCGGCGCTCCATCCCTAGATTACTGGCCATAGCAGCCCCCATTCTGTTACTGACCGTTTTCCTGTTGTACCCAGTTGCAAGCGTCATAGTGGATGGATTGTTGTATGGTCCAGGTTCTTCTTTCGCAGAAACCCTTGCTTCATCTGTCACTCAACGGGTTCTGGGATTCACGTTCGCACAAGCGGCATTGAGTACTCTGCTGGTCATTGGTATCGGACTTCCTGGTGCCTTCATGATGGCGCGTCTTAGAATGAGAGGCAAGTCAATTCTAAGAGCAACGCTCATCGTTCCGTTCGTTCTACCGCCGATAGTAGTCGTTGTCGGCTTTCTCAGAGTCTTTGGCTCGTTCGGCTTGCTTGACACTCTTGCGATGTACATCCTAGGTACATCAGAGAGTGTGCTCAATCTCGCGACCGGGGTCGTTGGGATAGTGCTTGCGCACACATTCTACAACATCCCACTCGTGATTGTGATGGTTTCCTCGTCGCTTGAAAGACTGAATCCGGAGCTTGAGGAAAGTGCAGAGGCCCTTGGTGCCACATCATTCCAAAAGCTCAGACACATCATCCTTCCGCACATTAGTGGAGCTTTGCTGGCCGCATCAATCCTGACGTTTCTCTTCTGCTTCATGTCATTCCCCATCGTGCTTGCCTTGGGTGAAGGACGGTACATGACGTTGGAGGTGAGAATCTGGTACGCATTCAGGTCCTTTGACTTCGGAGAGGCCAGCTCCCTTGCTGCCATACAGATCGCCACTACACTGGCATTGGCCCATTCGTATGTAAGACTCGGAAGAGTCGAGGACGTGGATCCGGGCAGGACTGCGGCAATTAGGAGATACGGGCTTGATGAGATAGGGATCGGCTACAAGGTCATGGTCCTAGTCTACTTGGTCGTGGTCGGCACTCTGATCTTTGGACCGATTCTGGCAATCATTCAGGCCGCAATATACGACCCATTCGGCGGAAACTACACATTGGCGGGTTTCGCCAATCTAATTGAATCTGGCACAGGAGGAGGTCTTGTGCCGCTTGTGAACTCGTTGCTCTATGCAACATTGGCAACTCTGCTTGCAGTTCTGTTGGGAATACCTCTGGCCTTTGCCCATCGCTCACGTAGGAGTGGAATCCCAACAATGGCCTCGGCCATGACGCTGCTACCACTGGGTGTATCGGCCATAACCGTTGCATACGGACTGATGAGGATGATTGCTGTTCCTCTTGGACTCACTACGAATCCGTGGCTACTAATCGTGATTGCGCAGACCATCATAGGGCTCCCCTTCAGCGCTCGTGCAATTGAGATATCGTTGAGAGGCATTGACCCTGAAATCATCGAACAGGCGGACTCACTCGGAGCGTCAAGATTGCAGAGGCTGTTCTTCGTCGAGTTCCCCCTACTTGCTCCAGGCATCCTCGCAGGGGGAGTCTTTGCATTTGCCATGGCCATTGGTGAGATGTCTGCAACACTATTCATTGCTCTTGAACAGAACACAACGTTAGCTGTTGTGATCTACCAGTACCTAGGAGTTAGGAAGTTCGTGGAAGCCGGGGCCGCAGCCCTTGTGCTGGTTGCGACATGTTTTGCCGCTTTCATCCTGATTGAGAAGCTCTCAGGAGAGATGTCAGGAGGTGCTTTGTAGTGGTAAGTGTAGAGCTACAGGGCATGACAAGGAAGTTCAGAGATGGTACAAGCATTGGGCCAATTGACCTGTCAGTTCGGAATGGAGAATTCATGACACTGCTTGGTCCCAGTGGGTCAGGCAAGACTACTACGTTGCGGATGGTGGCAGGGTTCATCAGTCCTCAGTCCGGACGGATTCTCTTTAACCAAGAAGACGTGACCCAGTTGCCCCCGAGGGAGAGAAATGTCGGAATGGTCTTCCAGTCGGTCGCTCTGTTTCCGAACATGAACGTGTATCAGAACATCTCTTTTGGTTTGGAGATGGCCAACTGGAGCCGAGAGGATACCATTCAGCGAGTAGAGAGCCTTGCAGACCTTCTCGGAATTCGCGGACTTCTCAATAGGAGAATCAACGAGGTGAGTGGTGGAGAGGGACAGCGAATAGCCCTCGCACGAGCTCTTGCCAAACAGCCAAAGCTACTTCTCCTCGACGAGCCACTCTCTGCTCTGGACCCGCAACTGAGAGAAAGACTACAAATGGAAATTAGGAAGATACAGGAAGAACTGGGAATAACCACCATCTATGTGACTCATAGTCAAGACGAGGCCTTTGCCATCTCAGACCGCGTAGCAATTCTCAATGAGGGCGTTGTGT
>CP070658.1:648646-651329 GCA_020355105.1 Candidatus Thorarchaeota archaeon
CGATAAACAACGCTTGGTGTGCTACACCCTTGCTTTGGTACAGTGAGCTTGATGGAAGAAGCAAGAGGCCTCTCATGGAAGCCATCACTGAGAATCAAGAAAGCCACCGATGGCACGCAAGACACGACATTCCAGTTGAGATTAATGAACCCCATCATTGGAGCCTGAGAAGCGCCCATGATACGATTGCAGTCACAATGGCGTATCTGTCTGCATATAACGCGAAAGCAATTGGTGTCCGA
Source organism: Candidatus Thorarchaeota archaeon (assembly GCA_020355105.1). Taxonomy (GTDB): domain Archaea; phylum Asgardarchaeota; class Thorarchaeia; order Thorarchaeales; family Thorarchaeaceae; genus SMTZ1-83. The sequence continues at coordinate 648,889 of CP070658.1, forward strand.
CACTATGTTGCACAGTACATGCTCAACACACCCCTTGGAACCTCTCCCCAAATGGATCTTGCCAAGATGCTTGCCAAGATTGAGCTAGTTGAGTCCTTGCATGATTACCGTTTCCTATCCATAAGACAGGTAAGACCCGGGCTCTTCTCCTATCCGCCTGATCTTCAAATGGGTAAGGGTCAGCTTGCATCTTCAATCTATACCGGAATGCAGTTAAATCCGCATATTGTGCATGTAGTGGCATTCTGTGAGGCCGATCATGCCGCAACTGCAAAGGAAATCATTGAGAGCTGCAAGATTGCGCGAAGAGTCATCCATGACTGTCTTCTTGGAACTTCAAGTCCGTTAGATGACAAGGAAATCTCTGCACGGAAGAACGAGCTTGTGAAAGAAGCCAAGCTACTAGTCGCAGCCATTCATTCTCTGGGGGATGAAACCTCGCCTGATACTCTCATCGAACCCAAGACGTACGTAGAGGCAGTTGGGAAGGGCATCTTAGACGCTCCTCATCTGAGAAACAATCCAATAGCCAAAGGGCAGCTAACGACCAAGATGGTTGGTGGTGCATGCTTGGCAGTAGACCCTGATACCAACACTCCAATTGATGAAATGACACGACTTCAGCAACTTGGTCTGAAACTGTCGCCAGAAAAAACGATGGGCACTTGGCATCTGAAATGAGTCTGACTGGTATTCTAGACCGTTGTTCCGACTGCTTCTCTTGATTCCATCAGCTCAGAAACTCTGTCACCTGGTCGACTGAGAGTCTTGGTTTCAGTTTTGGAACTATTCTGGGCCATCCGACAGTAATCGCAGCCAACAGCTTCCACGGTTTCCTGAAATGTTTCATAATCGCCTCGTATGTATAGAAGACATCACCAATCCAGCAGGTTCCCAGACCCAATGAATGTGCCTTGAGAAGCAGATTCTGAATTGCGGCAGCCACACTGTGAGCCTCCGTAGACCAACCCCTTTCGTTTGTGTTCCAGACGATTATGACCACAGGAACTTTCTCCATCATCTGACACGAGCCATAGGAGGATCCTACATCATAGTCAAGCTTGTCAAGTTCGCTTCTATACAGCGTCGTGAACTTCAGTTTAGACGCCCCGGTCAACACTGTGAATCTCCATTGTTGATCGTTCTTTGCACTCGGTGCAAATGTTGCGGCTTCAATCATCTGTCTAATCAAATCCTCAGGCACCCCACGGTCCAAGTAGGCTCTGACGCTTCTCCTCTCTCTAAGAGCCTCATCCACACTCATTGTCATGGCGTGCCGTAAGCGTGCAAAGTACCTTATCTAAGTTAATCTCGGACTCACCGAGAAGACTCACTTCTCCAGAAAGCCTGATCCCACGGTTCAGGTTGTTAGCCCTTCTCCAGCCCAATCACCACGTCTTTTGGAAGCTGAATGATGAACCGGCATTCGATATCACCTTTGAGCGCCGACTTGACCATCTTGACCTCTAGTGGCTGATTAAGTGCCACCTCCCATGGTTGTTTAGTGAAACCTCCGCTACAGTAACAGAAGGTGGGGGAGATTTGGGGTCCTCCTGTCTTGATTGTTTCCCTAGCCCATGCACAGTGACATGCATAGTACCTCTTCATTCTCTCATCTGTTTCAACTAGGTACTCCTTCGTCATGAATGGTATCTTTGTGTGGATTATCTTGTCACCCTCACGGGCACCGGTCAACATGTCCGGGCGGCTTTTCACAAAATCAACGACCTCGTCTGTAATTTCCTGATTGAAGAACAGCGTTTGCTCATCCCGATGTTTCTCCAGCTGGGCAATTGCTCTTCTTCTCTTGTCTTCCAGATACTCATCGATGTTCTTTGCCTTCAGGAGTTTCTCCCTCTCTTCCTTGTAATACTCCCTTGGTATCCCATGGGCAACATCTGAAAGGACCTTCCTGCATGTTTCAGGATCAACTTGAGCCTCCATTTGCTTCATCACTGCCCTTGTGACTATTGGTTTCTGAGAGGACGGCATACCAAGAGGCGGCATGTCGATTCCTCTAAAGACCTCATCACGTTGCTCTTCTCCCACTGATTCTCCCAGCTTTTCATGTATCACATCAATGACATTGCCACCATCTATCAAACCAAAGAATGTCAGGTAGAGCTCATTGTTCTCCACAAACAGCCCATATCTGGCCAATGCGACGAAGTTCTCATAGGAATTGATACCCTCACTAATCATCAACTCCACAAAGCCAGCTGCATCAATGGAACCCGAAGATTCGAAACCACTAGGCTGGCCCCTCTCACCCAGAAAACTCTCGAATCTCTCTGCAATTGAGATTGAAGCTTCAAGCTCATCAGCTGAGAGATTCCTTTCTTTCAGAAATCCACGAAAACCTTCTCTATCCAATTGCAGCACCTCAACCAATCTCGTTGAAGAATCGTGCCCTGCTTATCAGAGGAAGGGTCGACGCAACA
>CP070658.1:651429-659255 GCA_020355105.1 Candidatus Thorarchaeota archaeon
CTTCTTCCTTGACACTACTCGCCACCCTCCACAGGCACCTCGAGTGACTCATCCTCACCATCTCCAAGAGGCAAGTCAGCAACTAGATCGGTACCAATACCATTAGTTTCTGTTTCTTCTTGGTCATCGGCGGTTTCTAGTCCCGTGATGGAATCTCTGATCTTCCTCGCTACTACTTCCGGGTCGAATGCGCGTCTCGTCCGACCATCATTCGCGATGGCGGCCAGGCTTTGAGCGAATTGGTCCGCGTACATCGCCAAGATGCCGGCTCTCTTTGCCTTTCGCCGGGCTGTTTCCCTTCTTGTTATATATCGTCTGAATCTCCTACCTGCGTCTTCTAGGGCCAGCTTGATTTCTCTAAGGAGTACTTCATCTTCAGCAAGCGCCTGTTTGCTTTGTCCCTTAAACATCACGTGAACATAGGCTCCTGCCACATGAATGAATACCATAATGGGACCTCGAGGGATGCCGTTGTCGAATGTCTGAACCTTGTAGTTCTTCCATTTCACTGAAGTAGAGGCCTTCCATGTCGCGCAGTCGCTATTGTCCCTTAGTTTCGGAACCCGATTAACAAATCTCCACAACACCATCGGAGCAGAAGTAGCTGGCTTGATTTCACCACCGTAGGCAATACAGACTTCGACAGAGAACGCCAGGCCCTTGCCAGAAGTCGGCTTTCTCGTCACGGCGGTTACGAAGTCGGGATTGTATGCCATCTGGATAGTCTGCTCGAAGACCTCCTCTCCTACCGGGACAACCGTGTCAGTGGGAGGAGCTATATAGTCTTCACTTGAGAATGATTTGTAGAGGAGCTCAATCTCTGTCTTCGACAGTGAGTCAGCGGGTGTTCCAGGACCGAGAACGTCAAGGTGACGCCTTTTCAAGTCCTTGTTGGCATTGGTGATGATCTTGCGTGCTTTGTTGGAACTAAGCCGACAAAACGCCCTAGTAAGAAAGCCACGCAAATCTGTTTCGGATGTCTCCCTAAGCAGGTCTTGAAACTCACCGATACGGATGCTCGCAGGGTGTGGTTGAGCATACTTGGGTTCTTCTGGAAATTCCTTGACTCGCCGTGGATATATGTGGACCGCACCATATGGATCTATGAAGACGATTGTGACATGCGAGTTAAGCAAAGACGCCATCTCGCAGTAGGTGTCAGCGTAGCCTCGTCTATACTGGATGTTGAGGTAGTTCAATCGAATATAGGAGCCATGCTCAAATGGAAGCTCCATATTCATAGGGCCCCCTACGTAGTCCTTTGTGTTTGCGGTAGTGGTATAGAAGTCAGATACAGTGGCATCTTTAGAGTTGAATCTCTTTGTGACCGTGAAGATGGGTTTCCCGGTAGTGTTCTGAGCGTCACTAAAAGCAGATGGTGCACCAAAACCTTGGCTTCCTCTTGTCTGCCGGAGTTTCTCTGATTTGCTCGATGCCAGATAGATTCCGAATTTCTCTAGATCCGATGGGACCATTCCGACGCCGTTGTCGAAGCAGGTGAACTCATAGACTTTGAAGCCTTCTTCGTCGTCTATTGGCACCAAATCTGGCATGAAGACTTCAGTGAGCTGAATAACACATAGTGGTTCTCGTCGATTTATCATTCCTCGAAATGGCACCAGGAACTTCCTGAATGTCGTGAGTCTTTCTTCCAAGGTTTCCTTTCTTCGTGGAGGGATTTCGACATCCTTTCCCTCCCTGACGTCCTTCTCGAGCTTCTTGCTAATGGCGATGGAGTCCTCAAGCGTCCCTTCCAGCTTCGTATGTATCTCTTCCACGTATTTCGGATCCAGTTTGTCATCTAGTCGAGGTCTTCTATCTGTTTTCCACCACCAACTCTCAAGAGCATCTATCGCGTTGTCAAGAAACTCGATAGAAAACTGAGTATGCTTGTTAAGTCCTGTTTCGAAGCCAACGAGCTGGGTCCTCTTACGCATGAACTTGGCAATTGTACCCTCCCGAATGTCTCCTGCCTTGGAAAGTTCCTGTTCTGTAGCCTTGACCTTCTTGGTGGATGGTTTCTTCTTGCGCTTCGTGGACTTTTTCTTTTTCGAGCTCAAATCAATCACTCCGTCTGTCGTTCTGTGCTCAAGCTACCGGTCATTGTGCTCCTAGCGTTATAGACGCCAGACAAGGTCTAGAACTGCACTTCTCGCTTCTGAAGATTTCCTTATCATCGCATTTATTGTTTTCCTGTTAAAACACCCTCCCGGGAGCGTTTTGGATACGGAAAGCTGGTCCACAAAGATGATGGAGCTATCGAAGACTGGAGAACGGTCATTTGAGGCAGACTTTTCCGTGATCAGCTAGTTGAATGGGATGAGAGGTGAGCATTTGAGTACGAAGCCTTTGCAACTATTCGGGATCCCGGGGATTCCGAAGATTGAACAAGGAGATGACCTCTCAAAGATCATTCTCGAAGCAATACGTGAATCGCAAATGGAGTTGATTGATGGCGACATTATCATCATTGCTCACTCTGTCGTTTCAAAGGCAGAGAGTCGCGTGGTTCATCGGGACACCATCACAGTTTCTGACAGGGCGCGTACAATCGCAGCGGCAAATGGATTCGACCCATTGCTTGTTGAGCTCGCCCTTCAGGAGAGCAAAAGAGTCCTACGAAGTAGGGGTGTCTTAATCACTGAAACTCACGGTGGACTTGTGTGCAACTTCAGTGGTGTAGACCGCTCGAATGCACCTGTCGACTGCTTCTTGCTTCTCCCCGAGGATCCTGACGCAAGTGCATCACAGATACTGGACACTCTGAAGGCTGAAACTGGACTGAATCTGGCGGTGATAATCTCTGACACACAAGGTCGACCTTGGAGAATAGGATCCCTTAACATTGCCATCGGTTGTGCCGGAATTGGCGCCTTCAGGCATAATCGAGGAAAGAGAGACCTATATGGCAGAATCTTGAAACGTTCCACTGTTTGCCAGATCGATGAGCTCGCAGCTGCCGCAGAACCGCTCATGGGGCAGGCTGATGACGCAGTACCAGTCGTAATTGCACGGGGCTATGAAATAGTAAAGGATGGGAAGGTCGGCAGGGATATCCATAGGACAGCTGCCGAAGACCTCTTCCGGTGACTATGCCTATTCGACCCTGTGCCCGCAGCTGTTGCAGAACCGGGCTCCGGCAGGGTACTGCTGTCCACAATTGGTGCAGAATCCTCCGGCGCCACCTGTTGAGATTGTGACACTTTCGGTACGTGGCTCAGCTCCGCTTCGCCCACCCTCGATTGGTGCCCCACATTGGGGGCAAGAGGCGGCGTTTCCAGCATTATGACCGCAATATGGGCATTTGCCTTCGTTCTGAGCTGACGTGATGTTGGCCATGATTGATGGAATGACCCTCTTCTGTTTGAAACTGAAACGCATGTTTCCACCAGACTTCAAGGTCACAATCAGATCATTGCCACTCTGGGCAGCCTGGCTTATTGCCAGGATTGGAATAGCAAGACTCTCTGTGTTGCCATCGGCATCCTTGTTGTAGAATGAGTCCGAGCTCCATGATGAGATGGCTGCTCCAACAGCAGCAAAACCCAACCCGCGACCTAAGCCGCGAACAGCCCGTCCACCAATACCACCCATTTCTCGTCCAATTCCCTCAAGAATCGCAGCGCCTGCAACTGCTCCTGCAAGTGCTCCGAACTTCTTGGCTGCACCCCATCTTGAGGGCTTCTTAATCCATACAAGTCGAATGTCCGTGACTTCCATCGATCCATCTTCGTTGTCGAATTTCACGTCCTTCTCGCGTACCATCTTCCTCTCATGCCCCATGGTCGTGAGGCCCCGATCCGAGTAGGTAACAGTAAGAAACTGTGGTCGTTCACCCATGATTATCCCTCTGGCTTGCACATATCGTGCTTGATAGCTCTTCAGGCAGACTGCGCACCATTCAGTATTAAGTTTGTTACCGCGTACCTAAAGGATGAGCTAGCTGTCCACAAGCAGAGTCCCATTGTCATTGGACATCAGACAGTCAAACATATTACCAACCAACCCGCGAACGAGAAACATCGAAACCATCGATGAGAGGACGATAAGGATGGAAATCAAGAAGATAGCAGTCCTGGGTGCAGGCCTAATGGGTAATGGAATCGCCCACGTATGTGCTCAGGCGGGCTATGACGTAAAGATGAGAGACATCGAACAGAAGTTACTTGACAAGGGCATAGCTACCATCACAAAGAACTTGGAAAGGGGTCTCAAGAAGGGGAGGATTACTCAAGAGGAGATAGATGCGACCGTCGGTCGAATCAAATGAGTGCTCGACCTCGAAGAGGCTGTGAAAGATGCCGACCTCATAATTGAGGCAGTACCGGAGATCGTGCAGTTGAAGCTCGATATCTGGAAAGAGGTTGACAAACTGGCGCCTAAGCATGCAATTTTCGCATCAAACACATCGAGCATAAGTATAACCCAGATGGCCGCCGTAACAGAGCGACCGAATCTCTTTGTCGGGATGCATTTCTTCAATCCAGTCCCTGTTATGCGTCTCGTCGAGATTATCAAAGGCCAGGGAACTGACGATAAGACAGTGGAGGTTATCGAAGCAATCTCTGCCAAGATAGGAAAGGAAACGGTATTGGTAAACGAGGCGCCTGGGTTTGCTGTGAATCGCCTGTTGGTACCGGCGCTGAACGAGGCTGTCTTCGCAATACAGGAAGGCATCGCCACGGTAGAAGACATGGACCTCGCAATCAAGCTAGGTCTAAATTGGCCGATGGGTCCTTTGGAACTCCTAGACTTTGTGGGTCTTGATACGACGCTGCATATCTCCGACTACTTCGTGGATGAGTTCAAAGATAGCAAGTACAGGGCTCCTTCACTACTAAGGAAGATGGTACGGGCTGGCTGGCTTGGAAGAAAGACCGGCATGGGCTTCTACGATTATTCTGGGGAGAAGCCAGTCCCAAACCGTTTCTGAACGCAGATTCTGTCCTGAGTGGTCCTTCGGGATCACTCTTCCGATTTATTCAGGCAACATTAATGGGAGAGTTGACAGACGGAACATGTGTGCCGCCAATGAAGTTCAAGGAAACCCACTACATCGGATATGATGGAACCCGAATGTTCATGGCTTCTTGGATCCCTGACAACGAGCGTCCTCGTGCCCTGTTGATAGCTATCCACGGTCTAGGTAGCCATGGCCTTGACCTCGCCACTGTCGGGGAGTACTTCGCCGAGAACGGAATCGCCGTCTTTGCACCTGATATGAGGGGCTTTGGTCACTTCGATGGACTCAAGGGACACGTCATGCGATTCGATGAGTACGTGGAGGATATCCAGAACATCGTGATGCAGGTCAAGGACCGGTTCCTAAACAAACTAACCTACCTGTATGGCATATCTCTGGGTGGTATGAAAGTGCTCCGCTATGTTGTGGCATATCCTACAACCGTCGACGGAATCCTGCTGCACTGTCCTGCTGTATTCCAAACGCTGGACATCAATCCGGCGACCAGGTTCATTGCAAACATACTCTCAATTCTGAACGTAAAGAGATTCTACGACATCCCGACAGACTACGAGGAATCCACAAGAAGTCCTGAGGTTATCAGGCGTCAGGATGAAGACCCACTCCGAGTAGATCAGGTGACACCGAGGTTCGGTATCGAGGCACTGAAGGCCTCAGAACACTCATTCACACTTGGACCGAGGGTTGTTCTTCCAGTCTTGATACAGCAGGCAGGAGCAGATAAGCAGGTATCACCGGAGAAGGTGAAGGAATTCTTCGATACCATTACCTCTGCGGACAAGGAGTTCAGATTGTATGAAGGTCTGTACCATGAACTCCCCGAAGAACCCGAAAAGGACCAGGTTCTGGGAGAAATGAATGCCTGGCTCGAGAAGAGACTTCCCTCCTAGGTTCCCTTCCCATTCCTGTGTCCGAATATGATATGTGGTGGGACTAGCAATCCAGGGATGCACGTCACAATAATCACAGCCCAGTCGACCGGCTGCAGAGGCATCGTCTGGAATAGAGGCCACATGAACGGGACATAGATGGTTACTACTGTAAGGACGATTGATAGAAGGACTGCACCAATGAGTGCTCTAGAATTGGTGATACGGGTCTTCCACACAGGTTTGTACTCATCTCTGCAGTTCCAAACAAACAACAACTCGAAAGTCACAACACCGGCAAACGCCGCAGTCCTTGCATGCCTCAAGGCACCACTCCAAAGGTCACTATTCCAATCTACGGCAGGTCCGGTCAGGCCTGGTATCCATCCGCCGTAGGTTGAGAGTGTCCACAGGAAGACGAAGGCGGAGGAGGCAAACGCAACAAGGCCTGCGATTATGACGAACTGAATCATTCCTCTGTTCATCATCTTCTCACCAGGCTTTCTCGGAGGTCTCTCCATGACTCCTTCCTCGGCTGGATCTATTCCCAAAGCCAAGGCGGGGAAGCCATCCGTTGCAAGATTCAACCACAGAATCTGGATTGGAGTGAGTGGAAGAGGAAGTCCTAGCATGATGATTGTGAAGATCAGGAATATCTCATCGAAGTTAGCTGCCAGGAGGAACCGCACAAACTTTCGGATGTTCGAGTAAATCTCACGACCCTTCTCGACTGCTGTCACAATCGTGGCGAAATTGTCGTCAGTGAGAATGACATCCGAAGCTTCCTTTGTAACATCGGCACCACGAACGCCCATGGACACGCCCACATCTGCGGTCTTCACGGCGGGAGCATCGTTCACTCCGTCACCAGTCATGGCTACGACTTCATTGTGCGACTTGAGCGCCCTTACGATCTCAAGCTTGTGATCTGGAGCCACTCTTGCAAAGACATCGATTGATTGAACCACATCACGAAGCTCTTCGCTATCCATAGAGTCTATCATGGCTCCGGTGACGACCGCCGCCTCACGCCGGATTAGTCCAACATCTGCGGCAATAGCTCTTGCCGTCAGTTCATGGTCTCCAGTTATCATGATGGGTCTAATACCTGCTCGCTCAGCTGTCTTGATGGCTTCGCGGACCTCTTCCCTGGGAGGGTCAATCATGCCGACCAGCCCCACGAAAATGAGGTTCCTTTCAACGCTCTCCGGTTCCCATTCCGGTAGTCTTTTCTCAAGGGGCCGATATGCGAAAGCCAGGACTCGCAGAGCATTCTCAGCGAAGCCTGCGTTTACGTTGAGTATCTCCTCCTTGACCTCCTCTGAAAGAGGAGTGACGCTATCGTTCCCGTAGATTCTGTCGCAGAGAGGAAGGACTATCTCAGGGGCCCCTTTTGTGAATGCCCATAGAGAGCCATCACTGTTCTCGCAGATTGAGGTCATGCGTTTTCTTGCTGAGTCAAAGGAAATCTCATAGATTTCGGTGTACTTGGACCAAGTGGCATCGTAGGTCAAACCTGCTTTTTCAGCGACAACCAGCAATGCTCCCTCGGTCGGGTCTCCTATGACTGTCCAATCAGCCTTGCCAGATGAATCCGCCTGAAGAAGCGAATTTGTGCAGAGTTGCCCTATTTCGAGAAGTCTCACGGCATGAGGGTCGGTCTTGACATCATACTCAGCACTGGACCGACAGAACTCCCCTTTTTTGTTGTAGCCTGCCCCTGTGACGGTGACCGTGATACCGTTCATGAAGAGCCTTTGCACTGTCATCTCATTCTTTGTTATTGTGCCAGTCTTATCTGAGGCAATCACAGTTGTGGAGCCGAGCGTTTCCACCGAGGGCAGTCGCCGTACAATGGCATTCTTGTCGACCATCATCTGAACCCCTATAGCCAACGTGATAGTGACGACGGCTGGTAGCCCTTCAGGTATCGCTGATACTGCCAGAGCAATGGCAGCCAACAGCGCTTCTAC
>CP070658.1:659355-663003 GCA_020355105.1 Candidatus Thorarchaeota archaeon
CAAGATTGTCGCCCTCAACGAACAGGTTTTCTGCGTCATCAAACTCAATGGAGCGTTCTGGGTCGGCTTGCAGAGTGAATAGGGACTGATTGTAGGCGAGCTCTCGTGCCTCGTCCTTTCCAGGCCATGAAAGAGTGCACGCTCCCGGTTTCTCAGTCATTCTGCAGAAATCCTATTTCGGAGGTCGTATTTCAGTATTGTCAGCTTACGGCATTGCGTATTATCTCAAGTGACGCCTCCATTGGGAACTCCCACCTTCCTGAGGTCTTATCAAACATGTCGAATGGAATTGGGGGTATTGTAGTATGTGAGCTATGTAGAGTCTGGAAGAAGTAGGATACGACATGAGGACGGATGAGATCAAAGCCTCGTAGGAACATCTTGTGGTCTTTGGAGGACAGACTGAATCGGATACAATAGCGAGTCTTCGATTCCATCATAATGTAGAGCTGAAAGGGCAGCTGGTAGAAACTCCTGAGAACGCGTTCTACTGGTTCCTCCAGTTCAAGAACCAAGACAATCATTCCGTGATTACCGAACGGACTGAATACAGACCTGTAGCCCTTTATGATACCCGTCTTCTCCAGTCGATGGAGTTTCTTGTTGACAAGGGTTTCCGAAAGGCCAAGAATGTCCGCTAGCCGCTTCTGGGTCGCCTCAGAGTCCTCCACAATCTGCTCTAGAAGGAGCACATCGTTGGAATCGAATTCTAAGATCCGGGTGTTCTGCTCCATCTTGGAGAAGATGGGTCTTGGTTTCTCCAAGTTCTCCTCAATCTGGTTGTACCACTCATTCCAGTCCCATGTCCACCCGGAATCAATGTCGAAGTAGTCGTAGTCTGCACGCTTGTACTCGTAGTCCACTATGTCGAAGACGTGGAAATCGTTGATGAGACTCTCGTCCTGCATCGCTCTGAGAAGTGTGGTCGTTATGCTCGGCGACGCCAAAGGATACACTCCCTGAGCGATGTAGCCATTGTACTTGCCATATGAGTCGCTGTACCAGTAGAACTGAGCAATCGACTCAATCACAGCTCGAAGAAGGAGGGTTCCTTTACGGCTCGTTTCCATGGCTACGAAGACTTCTCCAAGACCAATCTTGCGTTCGTGTGGTATTGCTTGAGGCGGGTGAAGGATGCCGTTTCTTCTGAGTCTTGATAGTCGATACCGCACTGTCCTAGAAGGAATACCAAGCGTTTCGCTTAGCTTCTTCGCCGAGGCCTTGGCTCCTATTTCATCAAGAGCACTGATTATGTCAAGGTCCTTGCGGTCTATAGAGTGCTCGCTCGTCAAAAGATCGCTTCCAGGATTGAAACGTGAGAGAATCATTTAACCGTAGGTTTCTGAGTACAGACGCTTACGCGGTTGGCAACTCTTATAAAACGAGACTTGCCAGTATTAGTTTGAATCAAAACAAATTGGCAACCAATCGACCTTGATTTGGCCGGCAACTGGTTGGCAACCCAAGGAGGAAGAGAGTATGCGACTACCATTCGGTCTGACCAAGAGCTCTATACTAGTACTAGACAGTCTGGCACACGACGGACCGATGTATCCACAGGAGATCGCAGACAAGGTGGGACTCGCTCCGCGAACTGTCACCCTTGCTCTGAGGAATCTTCTCAAGCTCAATCTATGTCGCAAGGTTGCCAACTTTCAAGACATGCGCAAACCACTGTACCACGCCGATATCGAGAGAATCCGTAAGCTCGAACGGGAGATTGACATCTGGAGAACCCTCGCCAGCGTTAGGGCACGTGGTTAGTGGGTGACTATCTCGTACTCTTGCAAGCCACAGGGAGATGGTCCACCGTTCTCCCGTCTAACGTGACAGCCGGACAGTCTTCCTTCACGATGCATGCCTAGTCGAAAAAGCAGTTCCTAAGAACGGCATGCATTATAGCTCCGCGCACAGCATCTACGTCTGGCAGACCCTTGATAACGCTCCTACAGATATTGATCGTAGGAAGGACGAGGGATCCTGAAGAACCACGCCTATTACCGCCAAGTGACTCAGCATCAATCAGTGTTATCGTGCTGTCTGAGAGCCCGAAATCACCCACTACCTCTTTCAGAATCTGTATAGCAGCGTCGCACAGAACACAGTCGTCCCCGATGTACAAAGTGATGCAGCCGGGTCTTCCACAGAGAGTCTTTGAGGGTTCGATGGTGATACTAGGAATCTGAGTGTTGACGGTCTTGTCGATACACAACACCAGTCGGCATTTAGCATATAATGGATTATAGTGAAAGTGCCGAGCCAAATGTCTCAGCTAGGGAGCCTACAGTTGAGACCAGTATGTATTACGTCCGGGCTCGACAGCAAAGATGACGATTCGTCGGTTTCATAAGACATGTCACAGCTTTCAAGTTGTAGGTGGACTTAACTTCCGGTCACAGTCGTCCAAGACGGCGTTCCTACTTCATCGTCAGGAAGATTATTCATCAGCAAACGCTTCACGCGGATTCAGTGTGAAAGAGAGGCAAGCAGGTCCGATGGAGATTGAGCAGACAATCAGAAACTTACCGAAGGTAGAGCTTCATATTCACACGGTTGGTTCAATTCGCCCTGGCACTCTCCTCGCTGTAATGGACGACGGAGAAATCGATGTAACCTATGAGTCAGTGAAAGACATCGAGAGATTGTTCAGATACCGGGATTTCACGCATTTCATCTCCATCTACTCACAGGTGGTTGACTACATCACTAGGGAGAGTCACTTTGAACGCATCATATTCGAGATGCTCGAGGATTGCGTCAAGTGCAATGTTCACTACGTAGAGGCCAGCTTCTCAGCTTTCGATCACATAGAGAGAGGTATGGAATTCTCAGCTATGATTAATGCCCTGAATAGGGGAATTCGGAAGGCCAAGAAGCAGTTCGGTGTTGAATCGAATATCAGAATAGACCTAGTGCGTAACGCCGGACCGGACGCGGGCATGAGCGTCCTAGACCTGATAGAGGAAAAGCCGGACAACATTGTTTCTATTGACATCGGAGGTAGTGAAGAGAAAGTCCCGCCGAGACCCTTTGCCCAGGTTTATGAACGAGCCAAGAAGATGGGGCTCCACCTTGTTGCTCACGCGGGAGAGGCTGCTGGCCCCCAGTCTATATGGGATGCAGTGAATCATCTCAACGTCGAGAGGATTGGTCATGGCGTGACTGCCAGAGAAGACCCAGAGCTGATGAATTTCTTGAAGAAGAAGCAAGTCGCCATAGAGATGTGCCCTGTTAGCAATGTCAGAACAGGAGTGGTATCAGACATAGCAACTCATCCAATAAGAGATTTCTTTGACTTTGGCCTTCTCGTCACGGTCAACAGTGATGACCCCTCATTCTTCCATACGGACCTAAACAACGAGTTCATTCAGTTGCATAGACATCTTGGCTTCTCTATAGACGAGCTCTTCCAGATTTCTCTCAATAGCATTGAAGTGTCGTTCCTGCCTGAAGAGAGGAAGGCTCAGCTTCGAGATTCCTTCAAGGACGAGTACGAACGGTTGAAGCCGCTCTGAGACTTTACCTGGTCGGAATCAGGCCTCTCCACATGCTGTGCCGATTCCTCGTTGGAGATCGGCTAGCAGGTCCTCTGTGTCTTCAATGCCTACCGACAGGCGAACAGTAGACTCGGAAATGCCAGCTTCAGCC
>CP070658.1:663103-666535 GCA_020355105.1 Candidatus Thorarchaeota archaeon
CCACCCAAAGACTTCTGCCTGTCTATTGAGCGGTCTAGTCCACGACTTCGTTTGACACCAGGACAGAAGATAGGTCTAGGTTCTTGCGGCATCAAGAAAGTATATGCTTGCGACTATGCCCGTCGCTATGAAGAACCAATAGAACCAGTCAAATGGTCCGATTAAAAGGCCCAAAAGATGGACAGCGCCAAAAGCTAAGAACACCAAGGTAGCAACAATGGAAAACGGACTAAATTCCTCGCGAAGCAACCATGCAGAAATCCCTGCAGTGATCCAGCCCACGCCTGCCCACGGTATATTCCCGATGGCAGAGATCGCCTGATATCCGGGGTGCAAACCAAACATGGTGAACGTCCACAAGTAGTACGCCAGGGGACGGGTGATAGCCCACAAGATGATGCATATTGCACTAACTAGCGGAATGACGTTCCCGCTCTCTCGCCATAGCCCAATGAACCCTATACTGATTAGGATCCCAGCCAGGCTAAGTATCAGGAAGAACTGTGGTTCATTCCACGGGACATCATCCCAGGTCCAGTCAAGCTCTGCCGGGATCTCTAGTAGCGCGACTAGGAAACCACCAATGGCACCGAGTACGAACGAAGCTTTTGTAGCATTACTCAACGATTCTTTCCTCTCCTATTAGTGCTGAGATACAAGAAATCACTGCGTTCTCTCAGATTAGTCGAGAGAGTCTTGAAGCAGTGTCATGGGTATGACAACACTGTGAACCAGAGTATGTCCGGAGCTTGGACATAAGGCTACCGAAGTTTGGTCCTGCACAGAACTGGGAGCAAGACCGATATTCGCCTGTGGCATGGTTGCCTTTCTGACAGCATTAGTCCACCTCAACAATCTCAAGTTTTCTACTGCCACAATTCGGACATTGCCAGATTGAAGCAAGACCTGACGGGTCGTCTGTAGCTTCTGTCGACACTCTCATCATCTGTGTCCCGCAGTGATCGCAGAGAAAAGCTCTGGGGTCAGAGCCTTCTCGAACAATGAAAGGTTCGGCTCCGGGCTCAGACATCAAATCCCGAATTGTTTCCTTGAGGCTGTCACTTCCTTCTTCTTGCTTCTTGCGTTTCTTTCTCTCTTCTCTCTCCCTTCGCCTGCGCGCAGCTTGGCTCTCGTCCTTCACCATCTCTATCTCTCTGAGATGCATCCGACTGGCCTATCTGTGTTTCTGAATCCCGCATAGAATTAGGTCTATGATTCCTAAATAGAACCGCCCACAGGCCTGGCAATGGGCCAGCGTTTGATGAGCTGATGCATAGCGATCCAAATGCAAAGTAGCCTCAGAGCCCTCTAACTGACTCAGTTTCGCACAGGGAACGAGGCATCACATCTTTTAGGGGTCTTCATGCTATACTCCGCAGGGGTATTCCTTGACTGAATCTATAGGCAAGCTCGCATGGTCAGTACTGAGAGCCTGCCAGTCAACCGGACAGGAATACTCCAGCGCTATTGCTCCGAATTCCCGGGTAGTGAGAGAAGCAGCCCGATTAGCATCACTGAATGTGATATGGGGGGTCCGCCACGGAGCCGAGCCTGAGTCTGTTGCATCGTCCTCTGGTTTCAGATTCTCCCGTTTGTCTCATGCTGCTACCCTTGATGAAGTGCAGCAGTCCGAGGTCGAGGCTATCGAGAAGTATGTTCTAGATACTCTACCAGAAACAGATGGTCTGGCTAGGATCTCGGGTTTCTCAGACAGTGAGTTCACAGAACTGCTAGGAGATACCCACTCGATGGGATGTTTCCTACTTCCAGAAGGTAAGGAAGATGCGGGCCACAAGAGATCCATGGGCGCATACTATACACCTAGGGGAGTATCGGACCATATTGCAGAGAGAACTATGGGACTCTTACTTGATGCGCTGATTCAGGAGGTTTCCAGGGGATCAGTGAGGTCTCTGACACGACTCATGACACTCCGTACCCTCGACCCTGCCTGCGGCCCAGGAACTTTTCTTCTGTCTGCTGCAAAGCAATTCACGAACCGTATTGAGAGGATACGCGAAGCAAGCGCAAAGGGAAACCTAACTAGGATTGCAGATGAAAAACTGAATGGCTATCCAGAGAATATAGCTAGAGGTCTCTATGGTGTCGACCTAGATGCTGCTGCTCTTGAGATAGCCGACTTCTCGATTCGATACGAGCTCGGCCTAGACCTGTCCGATTCTCACAGCTTACGAGATGCCAATCTTCGCAGAGGGAACTCGCTCATCTCTCTCAGAGGCAGAACTGACAAACCAAGTCTCGAATCGTTCTTTGAGGATTCGTCATCTCGATATGCCTTTGAGTGGTCTGATGAATTCTCCGAGATTCTCGGACGCGCGGGAGGCGGATTTGACTTCATCCTGATGAATCCTCCATATGAGCGCCTCAAACCAAACATGGCAGAGTTCATGCGTGAGAGACTGTTGATGGGTTCGAGAGAAATCCACGACGAAGAATTCGAAGGATACCGAAAAAGGCTCTCAGAGGATGTTGAATACTTCCGAAACTCTGGAGAGTACAAGCTAGGCAACACACATACAATCGATACATACAGACTCTTCATCGAGCGGGCCCTTCAGCTAACCAGAGAAGGTGGGCGAATTGGATTCGTTGTGCCATCGACGCTTCTCGGAGACCTATCAGCTCACAAACTGAGACGTAGCCTTCTATTGAACAACCGGGTTGAAACTGTGGAGGAGTTCAACGAAGGAAGCCGACTGTTCCCAGGAGTCACGCAGGCAGTCTGTATCGTGGTTGTGGAACGTGGAGGTACAACTATCAAGCTGAGGGGCAGTTTCAATCTAGACAACCTAGATGAGGCAGAGAAGAGCACGGGGCTCACGATTGACATTCAAGACATCCAAGAAACGATGGGAGACTCTCTCGTGATTCCGCGTGTGCCAGGTGAAGGATGGAGCATACTCGAGAAGCTACATCGTAATCCGCCATTGGGTCAGCTATCTTGGTTGAAGAACCGAAGAGGTGAGTTGGACCTCACGATGCACAAAGAGTATGTGCGCAAGGGTCGTGGCGACGCTCAGCTCATCAGGGGTTCTCACATTACTCGCTACAGCATAGTTGAAACTCCGGAAACTAAGTGCGAATGTGTGAATGTGGCGGCGTTCTCGAAGAAACTTGGCTCCTCAAGACGTATTGCTCACTTGCGCAAACCGCGTTTGGCCTGTCAGCAGGTATCTAACAGAGCTCAACGGTGGCGTTTGAAGTTCGCTCCTGTTCCTTCAGAGGTGGTCCTAGCCAACTCCTGCAACTACATAGTAGTCAGGGAAGACCTTGGATCTGACGTTCTTCCCTATCTGCTCGGTGTCTTGAACTCAGATTTGATGAATTGGAGATTCGAAGTGAGTAACACAAACAACCATGTTTCAAACCGTGAGCTTTCCTCCTTGCCTATTGTTGACATAACAGCAATGG
>CP070658.1:666635-670696 GCA_020355105.1 Candidatus Thorarchaeota archaeon
CCGACAAGTATGGACTGAGCTACATCTCCCCCTATAGTGACGTAGAGATCATCTCGGGACAAGGCACCATTGGTCTTGAAATCCTTGAAAGCATAGATGCGGTCGATGTAGTTACTGCTCCAGTGGGTGGTGGAGGGCTGATATCGGGGATTGCTGTCGCAATGAAGGCCCTCAGTCCAAGCACGAGTGTGGTTGGAGTTCAAGTAGTCGGAGTTTCGACGATGCACGACTCATGGAGGGCAGGCAGAATCGTTCATCCAAAAGAGAATAGAACACTCGCTGATGGAATACTTGGTGGACTCGAAGACGGAGCTATGACCTTCGACATCATAACGGACAAAGTAGACGATTTCCACCTTGTTCGCGAGGAAACAGTGAAACAGGCCATTCATCATCTATGGAAACATGAGAACGAGGTAGCCGAAGGGGCTGGTGCCATCGCGATAGGACCCATTCTAGAGGACCCCGACCGGTTTTCGGGGATGTCTGTGGTCGCAGTGGTTAGTGGGGGCAACATCGATACAGATGTCCTAGAGCGAATAGTCGGTGAATAGCTTTGATATGGCCAAATACGCTCATGCCCGACAGCCCGAATGAGAAAGCACAACTGAACGTTTGAGCTATAAAACCTATCATAAGGTAATCCTTAAGAGGGGTTAGTCTTGGCCTCGTATCTAATTTGCATAAGAACCTAGGCCGTATTGCAGGCGTTTACATTTGAAGGACCCTGCGCCTAGACCTATCAGATGGTGATTCGTGAAATGCAGTTGTTTGAGACCTTCATTGACATGCTACTAATCGAGAAGGTAATGATTGTGCTCGTCATAGCGGCGGCGATTGCTAGTCTCATATATGCATGGTGGCTCAGAAAGGGTGTCCTTGTACTCCCCAAAGGGACTGAGCAGATGCAGAGGGTATGGGAAGGTATTCGTGAAGGTGCACTCTCGTATCTGAACAGACAGTTGAGGTCTATTGTACCTATCTTGGCCGTATTGGCATTCCTTCTCTTCTTCACCGTGTACGTGACAACGCCAGAGCGAGGCACTGAGATCCTGTTTGGCGGAACTCCTGATGGAGGCCGATTGATTGTCGGGATTGGACGAGCGCTATCCTTTGTGCTTGGCGCTAGCTTCTCTCTAATAGTTGGACAGCTAGGAATGAGAATTGCTGTTGAATCCAATATTCGAGTTGCTCAGGCTACTCGCGAGGGTGAAGACAGGTACAACAGAGCATTGACAATATCCTACCGAGGCGGCACATTCACTGGGATGCTGACTGATGGGTTGGGATTGATGGGTGGAACAATCATCTTCATCATTTATGGCATCGCAGCACCGGATGCCCTCTTGGGTTTCGGTCTTGGGGGTACACTCCTGGCTCTATTCATGCGTGTTGGCGGAGGCATATACACTAAAGCTGCTGATGTTGGTGCAGATCTTGTTGGAAAGGTTGAGCAGGGTCTCCCGGAGGACGACCCAAGGAATGCAGCAGTTGTTGCAGACTTGGTTGGAGACAATGTTGGTGATTGCGCAGGAATGGCTGCGGACATCTTCGAATCCTATGAGGTCACTATAGTTTCTGCGTTGATTCTCGCAATTGTACTATATCTAGACACAGCACAAGATGCCCTCTACCCAGTGCTTCCTGGTGGGCTTCTGGCTGTTGTCGTGTTTCCTCTCTTTGTGAGAGCTGTCGGTGTCATATCATCTATGATCGGCACCTTCATGGTGCCTGTTTGGCCGAGGCTCTTACGGAAGCGAGAGGTCTATGCTGAGAAGGCAATGTTTCTGTCCTATGAGGCATCTAGCGCATTCACGATTCTCATAACCATGATCTTGTCTTGGTTCTATGTGGGTGACCTGAGATTTGGGATATTGGTCGCCGTTGGCGTCTTGCTTGCAGTCTCCTTCAATCCTATCACGAGTTACTTCACATCATTGAAGAAACCTCCAGTGCAGGAGATAGTGAAGTCAGCCGACACTGGACATGCGACATTCATTCTTTCAGGCTTTGTTGCAGGTTACGAGTCAACTGTCGCTGCGCTTGTTGTGATAGTAGCGACATTCGGCATCTCTGCCGCTCTGTTCTTGCCTGCGGTTGCAGTTGCACTCGCGCCATGGTTTGTACCAGGGATTGATGGCATTATATGGACTCTATACGGTATCGCTCTGATCGGTATCGGCATGCTGTCACACACAGGCAACAATGTCGCAATGGACTCCTATGGTCCTATCAGTGATAATGCTGCTGGGATTGGAGAACTCTCACCAGGTGATTTCGACGAGAGTGCCATGAAGACAATGGCGGAACTTGACGCTGTGGGGAATACTACCAAGGCCATAACTAAGGGTGTGGCCATCGCCTCTGCAGTGATTGCCGCTGTGAGTCTCTTCGACAGCTATGTCATTGTGGCTCTTCGACCCCTTCACTTGGAACACATATTCCTTGATGACCCACTAGTGTTCTCTGGAGTTCTTCTGGGTGCGGCACTTCCTTGGTTGTTCTCGGCTCTGAACATCAAGGCAGTCACACGCGCTGCCGGAGAGATGGTGATGGAGGTTCGTAGGCAGTTCAGAATCCCTGGTATCCTCGAGGGCACGAAAGCACCAGACTATGATCGTGCAGTTGATATCTCTACAACAGCCGCACAGAAGGAACTCATCGCATTGGCGGCAATCAGCGTTTCAATACCGATGATGGTTGGTGTTCTTATGGGCGTTTCAGCACTGGGTGGATTTCTTGGTGGAATCATCGTTTCTGGTCAGCTGCTAGCTGTCTTCATGTCAAATGCGGGTGGTGCCTGGGACAACGCTAAGAAAGCAATCGAGGATGAGCCATGCGATCCTTCGGGCAACACAGGAAAGGGCTCAGAGCGACACAAGTGTGGAGTGGTGGGCGATACGATTGGTGATCCACTCAAGGATACTGCAGGGCCAGCCCTGAATCCCATGATAAAGGTCGTCAACCTGCTCAGCCTAATCTTGGCACCTCTCCTTGTCCAGCTTCAACTCAATGCTGGCACAACTGAAGCCACAATTGTCATTCTGGCCGCTCTGTTGGTACTCGGTGCCATTACAATCTGGGCCATCCGGAAGAGCAGAAGGCCTGCTGACTTTGGACTGGAAGCTCCAGAGGCTGAAGCGGTAGCTCAGTAGTTTCAAATGCATTTTGAGGTGGCTTCATCGCCACCTCTCTTCTTCCTTTTTCTTTGCTTCCAGCTTGAGAAAATTGACCGTTGTCAGTATTCCCCCGTAATCGACATGCTTTTGTTCTTAGAAGACGCTGAACTACGCTAGAGAACGCCGCTTTTCAGGACGACAGGGCATGAGCGTGTCATAGATTGGAAGAAGAACTTGTTCCGAACAGTGTGTTTGAAGGCCACGAGTTTACAGTGTGGTCCATCGATTTCACACCTGATGGCCGCTATGTTGTTTCAGGTGGGCAGGATGCCACTGTTAGAATATGGGACCTGCAATCTGGGAGTCTGCTACACACACTACCGGGACACAGGGGTGCTGTGTACGGGATAGCCGCTATGTCAGATTCCAACAGGATTGTTTCGATAGCCGCCATGGACCTCGCAGTCAGAATCTGGGATATCAATAGCGGGACCATGATCAGCGCCCTCGCTCCAAACTCTGCACACGTGAATGCGGTCACGGTGAGCCCCGACAGCAGATATGTCATAACTGGTGGCGACGATGGAAGAGTCCGAATCTGGGACATTGATAGTGGCGTTCTACTTCGCGTTTTGAATCACCCCGGCAGCATATACTCGATGTTGGTTTCTCCAGATGGACGCCATCTCGTTGTGGGCGCCAAGATCCGACCAGGTTCGGAAGATTCAGGGCTGATATGGGTCTGGGACTTTGAACTAGGCATTCTGTTGAATAGCCTGCGGGGACACAAGGGCCTCGTCACAGCACTTACTATGACCGCAGATGCTCGATACATCGTTTCGGGAGGTCAAGACGGTACGGTAAGGCTCTGGGATGTTGAAACAGGAACTCATCTCTACACTATGACGGGGCATGAGGGGCCAGTATTGGAAGTCTTGGTGA
>CP070658.1:670796-677979 GCA_020355105.1 Candidatus Thorarchaeota archaeon
CGCGATATGTGGCATAGTCGTCATCTCAGTCCAACTTCAGACGAGGTCCCCTGAAGATGAGAAAGATGGTCCCAAGAATACGGACACGGTTGGCTATGCACTTGCAGTCCTGACAGTCCTCATGTATGCATGTGCGACAATCCTGATTGATGTGGGTGTTACAGACGTTGACCCAATCGATGCCAATGTCTTCAGACTTGCTTTTGGATCTGTCCTGCTGGCTCCGGTATTCTACGGCTCCTGGCGAATTGGGATGCCCCTGCCTTCACGTAGAGGAATGAAGATAATCGGCGTGGCTGGCATATTTGGCATGGCTCTAGCGTCAACGTTCTATGTAGCGTCTATCAAATACATTGGGGCCACACTAGGCGCCATAATAGGTTCCACGGCACCTCTCTTTGCCCTCCCTTTCACGATGAGATATCTTGACGAGCCAATCGACTGGAAGGTTGGAATCGGCACTCTCGCAACTGTCCTAGGTGTCTGGATAACACTGGTCGCAGTCTAGTGCAACCACAAGACCCGATGGATGTGGCATAGGGATACGTTATTATCATCGAGGGTCGAATATGCAGTGCTGGTCACAATGAAGGTAAGCCTATACTACCACGGTGCAGAAGAAGACGTCATCATACCAGACTCGTGCAACGTTGAGATTGTTGAACCCAAGGTACTCGACTTGGGGACACCGGAGGAGGGTATGATTCAGAGAGCACTCGAGAATCCAATCGACTCCAAGCCATTGAACGAATTTGTGGAGGCTCATGATTCGTTCTTGGTCATTGTGAATGATCATGCAAGACCAACTCCCACGCCCAAGATTCTGAAGCATCTTCTTCCTCTTCTGAGAGAGAAACGGTACGGTATAATCGTAGCCACCGGGACTCATGCGAGTCCGTCTGAGAAGGATCTCGGGGAGCTCATCCTAGGCGAGTTCTACGATGAGCTTAGAGAGGAACTCATGATACATGATTCCAAGACAGTCGAAACTGTCGACCTTGGGAAGACCAGCAAAGGGACTCCTGTTATGATTAACCGAATTATCGAGGACTACGAGGCATTCATCAGTATCAACTCTATCGAACCTCATTACTTCGCGGGATTCACTGGAGGGAGGAAGAGCTTCCTGCCTGGAATCGCGGCCTACGACTCTGTTGAGGCAAACCATTCTATGGCATTGCTTGAGGAGTCGAGAATAATGGCTCTTGAAGGTAACCCACTTGCCGAAGACCTCGAGGAAGCGGCCCAGATGGCCGTGAAAGGGCATCCCACTTTCGCAGTCAATGTAGTTCTTGATGGCGCACACAACATTGTGACTGTTGTAGCCGGGGACATCTTTAAGCAGCTCAAGGATGGGGCTGAAGTAGCTAGATCAATCTACTCTCCAGTGGCAAAATCGGTGCCTGATATCCTTGTTTCAGTGGTGCATTCACCTCTGGACCAGAACCTCTACCAAGCTCAGAAAGGGTTCGAGAACACACTTCTAGCAATCAAGCCAGGGGGTATCATGATACTGGTTGCCGCATGTTATGACGGGATTGGACCTGACGACTATGCCGCTATGCTGCAATCCGCTGAATCACCAGAGGAGCTCGCGGCCAAGTTCGAGGAGATCAAGGAGCACTATCAACTAGGATGGCATAAAGTTGGATCCTTACCACCTTTCCTAACAGATAAGGACCTCTGGATGGTAACGGAGATAGACAATGAGAATCTTGACCGCATATTCATCAGAGGTTTCGGGTCGATTCAGGAAGCGCTTGATGCGGCTATTGAAGCGAAGGGTGATGACTCTAACATTCTGATTGTCAAGGACAGCGGGAACGTTTGCCCTGTGATTGAGTAGACTCATGTGGATGAATCTTGCACGGTTGCTTGAAGACTATTGGGTGAAATATAGTCACCAAACTTGCTCTTGGCCTGAATTAGCCTCTGACGTTGCTCTTCTAGCACTGTAGCCAGTAAGGCTGGCGTGTCACCGACACAATCGCGATACTCACTCTCAATCCTATCGAGTTTTGCCAGAAGCTCGGGGACCCTTACCATGAACTGTTGGTCGTACTGCTCACGTGTATATTCCTTGTCAAGGTATTCGCGGAACAGACTGGATAGGTCGTCATATCTCGGGATCAGTCCCGTTGGTGTTTTGATGGCTTCCACTTCGTTATGGACTCTGAGGTCAATCCATTGAAGCCAAACACGTTTGTCTTCCTTCCCGTTCAGAAAGTCACCCTCTGTATCCCTCAGGAAGTAGTTCACACCGTAGATTCGAGGTTTCCTTTGAAGAAACTCTCCGAAATCCAGATGATTCTGGATATATCGACCAAGGGGAATCGAGATGAAGTCCATGTTTGAGAACGGCTGGAACTTCCGAATTCCGCTCGGGCCGAGGGTAGCGGCAGTGGACTCTGACTCCAAGCTCGCACCTATCGTGACGACTCCGTGGATCCAATCAAATGACTCCTGAATAGGAACGCATGTGTCCGGGTCTCTTCCCCCATAGATTATTGCACCGAGTTCTACCCCGTTGGGGTCCTCGAGAGTCTTATCCACATTGGATAGGCCCTCAAGCCCTATCGTGTAACGAGCATTCTTGTGAGCAAGAGGTATCTCCTCGCCATTGACGTCTTTCTTTCCCTCGAACCAGTCTCCCGAGAAATTGACTCCCCTGTTCGGTGCAGTTCTGCCATCATTGAGCCAGTATGGAATACCCTCATAGCTAACGAGTACGTTAGAGAATATCGCAGGTTCATGCGAGTTGAGGACTTCCCATATGACGGGATCATCCTTGGCACTGACAGACCTTATGATTCCGAATATACCCCGTTCAACGTTGACGGCCTTGGCGGCACCGTTGATGTTTCGAATGTAGGCCAAATCATCCCCGACAATGCTTCCACCGGGAATCATGGAGGTGCTTGTCTTCCCGGAGCCACTCGGAAAGGCACCAGAGATGTACGTCTTCCTCCTATTGGGACCATGAACGGCCATCACGAACATATGCTCTGCCAGCCACCTCTCTCGGTCTGCTCTCCTTATGGCAAGTCGAAGTGCCAGTTTCTTCAGGCCGATGGTGTTGCCGGCATACTGAGTATTGTAGCTGTATACCGTATTCTCCTTGTAGTCTATTGCCACGCCACGACGCTGCCAGTCAATGCTTACGGAGTGCATGAGCTTACCAGAGGAGTGGAGCATCCAGAAGATCTCTGCGTCTTCTGTTAGTCTACGAAAGAAGTCATATCCGCGACGATAAAGAAGGTCCTCACTGTGGGCAACATAGAAAGAGTCCGTTATCTGAACGCACGGGATTGAGAAGACAGAGTCTCGTGGGCCCAGGCAGAAGAATCGGACGACCATCTTCTTGTTCTCCATGCTACCCTTCAGACGTTTCCTTGCGAGTTCAAGCCCCTCTTCTCTGTCCATCTGAAGAAGATGCTCGCCGAGTGAATCGCCCTTGGGAACCAAGTACACAGTCTGTTCCCTGTCGCGTGCTTGGTCGTGTAGGCCGTCGAAGTGAACAGTGTGGGTTGGAATCGCGAGGGGGGTTTCTTCTCCTCTTGCGATGGCCGTTCTTCTGATGTATTCCACATCCATTCTACTGTCGTCGCAAACAAAGACCTTCATTGGACTGCAGAGTTCGATTGCGTCTGCTATGAACCTGTGAACACTTTGGTTGGGTATGGTCAGAAGCTTTCTGAGGTTAGCATCTGTGAGAGACGATTCCAGTATTGACATGTAGTTATTCAAACAATCACCTCTGGCCTAGCCGGGGATTCCCAACGGGCGCAGGCTTCTAGATTTCCAATATAACACACGCGCCTGCGGCAATGCCATTGCTGATGAGTGTTTTGACCCCGTGTGTGAGAACATCGGATAACAGCTCTTTGGATGGCCTAAGGGAACACTCAAATGGCACTTCGTTGCGGAGCCACTGTTAGGGCCCACTTGAAAAGGCGTGGGAATCGCTTGCTGCTTCGAAAGGAGAGTCTGCCTGATGTTGAAGGACTTCAATTATGACGTGCCGCAAATCGAAAAGGGTTATGCTAACCAAACACTGTACATCAATCTCACAGACAACACAATTCAGGTCAAGCCTGTCGATAACAAGATGAAGGAGACCTTCACCGGGGGGAAGGGCTTTGACCTCTGGCTCATGTGGAATGGACTTCCGAAGGATCGTATTGTGAAGTGGGATGATCCTGAGAATGAGATATGCATCGCAACCGGGCCACTAGGCGGTGTCACCCAATATCCCGGTGCTGGGAACTCGATCGTGACCACCATCTCTCCGGAAACAGGCATTCCAATCGACAGCAATGAAGGATGCTACGCAGGCCCGAACCTGAAGTTCTCAGGATTCGACGCTCTGGAGATTCAGGGCAAGGCAGAGAAAGACGTCTACGTACTTGTTGACGGTGACGAGGGAAAGGTTGAGATACACGATGCTGGCGATTTGCCGGAAACAGCATATGAGATTACACGTGTGCTCAGTGACAGGCATACTGCAAAAGAGGGAAAGGATCTATCGGTAGTCACTGCGGGACCAGGGGCAGAACACGCGTACATGGGTTGCTTGAATTTCTCGTGGTGGGATATGCGAAGGAACATTCCTCGATACAAGCAGGCAGGAAGGGGAGGCATTGGCACGGTTTTCAGAAACAAGAAGCTGAAGGCACTTGTCATCAAGAAGGAGAAGATTACACTCGAGATGAATGGCCCTGCAGACATCGACGGCGTGAAGAAGGTTGGACGAGAACACTCGGACGAAATCAGAGAGTTGGACCCAGTACAGAACAGTATGAGAGTGATAGGAACAGCACACCTTCCATCTATCATGGATGAATTCGACCTCCTACCTGTCCGGAATTTCAGAGCCGGCAGCGACCCCGAGGCCAAGAGCCTGTTTGGCGATGTCTGGGAGAAAATCTACACGAACTCGGGCAAGGGATGGGATGGCTGTTGGCGACCATGTGCAATCAACTGTAGTCACTGCATAGAGGGATTCGTTCCTAAGACAGGTCCATTCAAGGGGAAGAAGGTCGTAGTCGACGGCCCTGAATACGAGACAATTGCTGGCTGTGGCTCCAACATCGGAGTCTTTGATCCGCAATATGTAGCAGAGTTGAACTTCTACTGTGATGCCTATGGAATCGACACCATCAGCTTTGGAACGACCATGGGATTTGTGATGGAGCTTTTCGAGGAGGGTCACATCGATGAGAAGGCAACAGGTGGTCACAAGCTCAAGTGGGGAGCTGCTGAAGGAGCTCTTGCTGTGCTACATGAGATGGCTGAGGGTGATGGGTTTGGTGGCAAACACTTTGGGAAAGGTGTCCGCTACCTCAAAGGTCACTTTGGTGACAAGTTCGGTATCGACAAGCAGCTGATGCAAGACATTGGGATGGAACACAAGGGCCTAGAATACTCTGAGTACATTACCAAGGAGAGCCTTGCTCAACAAGGGGGATACGGTCTGACGCTAAAGGGACCACAACATGACGAGGCTTGGCTAATCTTTCTTGATCAGGTTCACAACTACATGCCCACCTTTGAGGACAAGGCTGAGGCGCTTCATTACTTCCCAATGTGGAGGACCTGGTTTGGACTCAATGGTCTGTGCAAACTGCCGTGGAATGATGTGGTTCCAGCCGACAACTCAGAGACTGACGAGCCGGCCAAAGTCCCTGGTCACGTTGCATTCTACGTTCGATTCTTCAGTGCAATGACAGGGAAAGATGTCGTGGGCGAAGACCTGATACACATGAGCGAGCGTGTCTACAACTTCCAGAGGATCTTCAACATCCGCCAGGGGAAGGGCCTCAGAATCCACGACTCCAATCCACCCTATCGCAGCGTGGGGCCAGTTACTGAATGGGAATACGAGAGCCGGCAGGAGAGGTATGACTCTCAGCTTCTTGAAAAGTGTGGCATTGACTGCTCGAACATGACGACCACCGAGAAGATTCAGAAGCTTCGCGAGTACAAGAAAGAACAATACATGTGCCTCACGGATGCCGTCTATAAACGCCGAGGCTGGAGCCGCAACGGTGTTCCAACCGAGGAGAAGATCAAGTTTCTGAGGCTAGATTGGATTCCAGAAGTCGTTGACATCGTGAAGAAGAATGCGAGTAGCGAACCGCCAGACGACACCCTTCCTGAGAGTGAAGAAGCCTGGGTTTGATTATTCGGAAGTCGAGTGACAATCCGAGAAGGTAGCCCTTTCGACAAAACAGAGACCCGTTCTGCCAGAGGGCAGGTTTTTTAGCCATTGGGTTCGAGATTTTTCTGGAGTTGGACCAAGATGAAGACAGTTGGATATTTCGAGGGAACAGACCCTCATTTACTGACAGAGATTGTGGCTAAAGGATGTGGGACGCTTCCTTTGGCTAATGATTGGGATGGGCATGGGAAGATCGCATCTCATCTGGAACCAGGTGAAGTTGATCTGATAATCGGGTTCTTGCACAAGCTAGTTCCTCCCGAGCGTTTGCCCACGAAGGGAACAGGCCATGCTTTGGAGGAGTACCGAGGGATGAAGCCCCTCGACCTACTATACAGAGCCAAGTCCTTTGAGATACCTGTACTTGTAGTAGTTCCATCAGGACAGCATAAGGCGGCGAAGAAGGTTCTAAGCGAAGTACAGGATTTTGTGGAGGTTGTTTCTCCGGACGACCTCGATGGGAGAGTACAAGAGATTCTGGAAGTGCAGTGAAATCCCCACCCAGCAATCTGGGCGCCCTATTGCGAATCGCTGGGAAACCGGGTGATAGTGGTGCATCTTGCGAGTTTATAATGACCGGCGAAGATGAAGCCATGATATTCCCTGCTATTGAAGAGCTAAGAAACAAACTTAGCAAATGACTCTGTCCATTTTGCGGCAGCAAGCTGGGCACGGAAAAAGTCAAAGACTTGAAGAGAGGAGAAACCACCTCTTGCCGCTTTTGTAACACGACAATTGTACATTGATGCCGCTCAAGAACCGTATTCCAACTCTTTGAGTTGGTGGAGATAGTTATGTACCGACAACTACTGCTCCCAAAGAAAGAGAAAGGAAGGGGAGGAAGTTCCTCCCTTTCCGTAACTTGTACTTGATGCTTCTATTGGAACTTCTCTGCAATCTTCCCCATTCCGTAAATGTAGAGGATTATTAGCAGGATGGAACCGAGATTCGACATTCCCAGAC
>CP070658.1:678079-681830 GCA_020355105.1 Candidatus Thorarchaeota archaeon
CTATTCGACCCATGGGTGGTGGGCCTTGTTTCGGGACTCGGTGCTATGCTTGGCGAAATGACCGGGTATGCAGTAGGCTATGGAGGAGGATTTCTGATTGAGGCTAAGCCGAGAAACAGCTTCAGGGACTTCATTCAGCAATATCCTCGATTGACTCCCCTTGTCTTGTGGTTCCTCGCAGCAACTCCCATTCCAGATGATGTATTGGTCGTCCCGCTTGGAGCAGCAAAGTATCCTTGGTGGAAGGTGGCCATACCACAGCTCGTTGGGAAGTCCATGTTCTTGGTAGCTATTGCGTGGACTGGCAGACTTGGTCTTTCGTGGATTGGCGACCTTCTTGGAGGTCTGGATCCTACAAGTGTCTTCACGAAATCTGTTGAGGTTGCGGGATTCTTGCTTGTCATCCTCGCCATCTACGCGCTGGTCAGAGTAGACTGGTCAGGAGATTCTGGCTAGCTCAGACATAGGAACGACATTCAAGATAACTAGATGATGGAATCTTTCACGCTGGAACCTGCTTTCTTCTTGTCGGAATCATCATCCTTCACGGAGCCCATGCCCCCGAAGAAAGACTTGCCCGCGTTGGTAACAGATACAAACCCATCTCGCAACTTGTCGCCAATCGTTGCAATGTTAAAACCGGCACCGAGGGGAGCCGGCATGCTCACCAGCCCGACATTGTTCATCTCGTTCAGGAGCTGGACATATGCCACAAGTCTATGAAGTGCCAAGAAACCCACACAATTAACGAATGCGCGTTTCATCCCCTCAACAAGCCCGACACGAGGGTCTTTGAACTCCTGGAGGGCTCTCTCAATCTCGAGGAATGTACAGCATATGGTGCGGGCATTTTCGTCGGGTTTCTCCATGAAGTGTCCAGGGGCTTCGAGTAGAAAGGGGTCTCTAACGTACTCGTGAATCTTGAGTCTAGGTTCCTCGTCCGGGATTGACCACCAGGTTTCCAGATGTTGATCACTCAGGGGATGCACCTCTAAACCCCTATCCAACGATCCAGATGGGACCTTTCCATCCGGGAGGAATGAATGCCAGCCTGGAACCATCCTTAAGCCCGGACCATCTGCACCCGGATGAGCTAGGTCCAGTCTGCGTGAGCAGTAGTGTACCAGATCGTAGATTGCGTGCCTTTGTCCATGATCAATGAACACGAAGACTGGTTCATAATCAGCCTCGTGGGCAGGAACAGCTTGGTAGTCCCACACATACAGGTATTGAAGACATGTGACCCCGCTATGGCCTTGTTCAACCACTCGTCCAAAGACATTCACGAATTCAGTTTCCTGAAGTGCCTCTCTGGTTCCATCAGGAAGAACCTTGCCCAACGACTTCAAGAGAGTCTTGTCTGCAGTCATGACTCCAGTAGTCGGAGGAAGGTTCGCTTCCAGAAGGTGCTTATCATAGAAGACATGATTGCCGCCGGTACGCTGATTGAATGTCATCTTCGACGGAGGAAACTCTACGTGCAGGAGATCTCTGTACTTCTTCACTACCATTTCCCACGACCTCCGCTCGCTCGGTCCGCTACATGCATAGTAGCAAGACCTTGAGTATCACTATTCCGGTCGGAATGCGAGGTACGTCTTTCCAGACTTGCCCGTTTCATAGTCCAGTACGACAAGAGTCCCGATGCCGACCTCTTCCGGCTTCAGAGGGTCGAATCCTTGCAGCCTGCCAGTTACTCGAGTTCCTTCCTCTAGCTCTACAATCGCAATGAAGTAGGGTGCCTCTTCTTGGAACTCATCTGAAGCAATGTGAATGACTGTGAACGAAACGAGGGTCCCTTTTCCACTCACACGGGTCCATTCCATCTTGTTGCTGCCACAACTGTAGCAAGTACCTGAGGGAGGAGCAATGACTGTCCCACAGTCGACACATTTGAATGGTTGAAAGTCACGTGCCTCTATGTTCTTCAAGTATTGCTCAATTGTCGGTTTCTCAGTCATGCATCTGACCTCCTGAAGATATTCACTACGCAACTGGCTCCGGTTCCGCCGAAGTTGTGCATGATACCAGTGTCGTGCTTGGCGATTTGATTAGGTCCTGCTGCGCCGATTATCTCTTTGTACACGACCGAAGCCTGCTTCACACCAGTCGCTCCAACAGGGTGACCAACAGCCTTCAGACCGCCCATCGGGTTGATTGGTCGATCTCCATCAAGAGCGGTCACTCCTTCCTTGACAGCTTCCGCTCCCTTGCCGGGTTCGAAGAAGCCGATGTCTTCACTTGCAATAATCTCTGCAATCGTGAAACAGTCATGTACGACCGCGAAGTCCATGTCATCTGCACTGAGGCCAGCCATTTTGTAGGCATTCTTGCTCGCGACAACGGAGGCCTCAAATGATGTCAATTCGCGTCGGTCTGCGAGGTTCATCGATGCTGATGCTTGTCCCGTTCCGATGACACTCACAGAATCGTCAGTATACTGCTTTGCTTTCTCGGTGGAAGTGAGGACTAAGGCTGCAGCACCATCCGAGATTGGAGAGCAGTCAAACAGCTTTAGAGGCCATGCAACATACCTTGGCGTCATTGCTTTCTCTAGGGTTATCTCCTTCTGAAACTGTGCGAGCGGGTTCGTCGAGGCGTTCTTGTGAGCCTTCACAGAAACCCGTGCCATATCCTCTTCGGTGGTTCCATACTTCTGCATGTGTGCCACAGCAGCGATTGCGAAGACGCCAGGGAAGGTGAGTCCCACACTAGACTCGAACTGGTCGTCTGCCGCAGCCGCCAGAGCCTCAGTTGCCTCATTCGTTGTCACAGAGGTCATCTTTTCGGCACCCGCAACCAAGACTGTGTCGTAGAATCCAGACTCTATGGCCATGATACCAGCCCTGAGGGCAGTGGCACCTGATGCACACGCGGCCTCGTGTCTCGTTGCAGGTAGTCCCCTTAGTCCTGCGTAGTCCAATAGCAGCGGTGCTGTGTGACCTTGATGAACGAGCATTTCGGGAATGAAGGTTCCAACAAAAGCTGCTTGGATCTCGCTCTTGGGGACTCCTGCCTCGACAGTGGCCTTGTCCACTGCCTCGGCAAACATCTCTCTAAGAGACATGTCTAGACTGCCGAACTTGGTCTGAGCAGCACTGACTATCTGTGTGTTCTTGAGCGGCACTTTCGCCTTCCACCATCCTTTGGATACTCCGCCCGGACAACTTCGAATATAAAAACCCTAACTAACGGATACAAGTAAGCGAGTAACTGAACACTTCAAAGGGATTTTATAGCGGTATTGAAACCGAAAGATTGAGTGGACAATCAATGGACTTCTCATTATCTGAAAAGGACCAGAAGCTGTTTGAGAGAGCTAAGGAGTATACCCGTGAACACGTCACCCCGCGCGCTCATGAGCTGGAGAGACGGAATGATTTTCCGAGAGACGTGGTTCAGAAGGCGTATGAAGCGGGTCTGATGAACCTTCACATCCCGACTGAGGCGGGAGGGCCTAGCCTTTCTCTCTTGTCGGAAACGTTGGTATCAGAGGCGACAGGCTATGGATGCGCAGGTGTTGCCACCACAATCTTGTGTAACAATCTCGCCTTTGCTCCGTTGGTCATTGGCGCAACAATTGATCAGCTGAAAGAGTATGTAGAGCCTCTAATCACTGGCAAGGATGCCAAGTTTGGAGCATTCTGCCTAACAGAGCGAAAAGCGGGCTCAGATGCGGCGGCAGTTGCCACAAGGGCTGTGCGTGATGGCGACGAATATGTAATCAGTGGGACTAAATGCTTCATTACAA
>CP070658.1:681930-684617 GCA_020355105.1 Candidatus Thorarchaeota archaeon
GTTCTGGTTGATTAGCAGACCGTTCTTTCCCCTCCATCCAAGCCCGGCGTGCTCGGCCACCACGCGATGTGAGATTGTGAGCGGATAGTAGTGTGCGACATCTTCGACCCTCGCGGCGACTCCTTCTATCGTAGCTGGAATGGCAACGCCTCCGAATCTGGCTGCCATGGCTTGAGCGTTCGCGTTCAGAAAATCGTTCAGCTTATGATACTGATCTGCGTATTCGTTCCATCTTTTATAGTCGATGCGATTATCTCGCGAAACGTTGATGGAGTCTATCACGTGCCCGCGGTATGCAACAGCAATTGACAGAATGGAACCTGAATGAAACAGTTCCTCATACTTCTCGCCCACGAGGTTTTTGAGCTTCGCCTGTTGAAGCGGCATTAGTTCCTCGCACACTGCCTCAAAGCTGGCTACTCCGATCAATCCCTGGGCGGATGATGCATCCAGCAGCTCGGCAAAGAACCGACGTATTCTCTCCAGGTTCTGTCGCTTCTCTGACTCGTTCTCTCCAGGCACAAGAATCCCTCTATAGCCGTACAAGTTCCACTAGAGATAGAACTCTCCTTCAGCGATGAGTCTGACTTGGCCTGAAACTCTCATTCCATCAAGCCTATAGCCGCCAATGACTTCAGATACGAGTCGACTTGGTCTCCTGATTTCAAATCCCTGTTCAATCTCAACAGGAGCACCAATCTCTTTCCTGTCAAGAATGTCGTACTTCTCAACATAGGCTCCCAATGGGCCTGCCGCACTGCCTGTGGCGGGATCCTCCAGCACGCCTGCAGCTGGTGCAAACATTCTCGCATGTACAGATGAATCTTCATGGACTGTTTCGGTTGAGAAGATGACCAACTCCTGACTCAGTTGATCAGAGAGTGCCTCTATAATCCTAGACGGACTTGGAACTGCATCCTGCACGGCCTGAAGACTCCTTGCCTCCACCACGAGAAATGGATGCCCAGTTGATACAAACTGAATCGGATTCTTGTCTAGGATGTCACTAGCATCCAATTGAATTGCGTCTGCTATTGCTTCTTTATCGCCAAGAACCGACAGGAATTCGGGCTTTCTCTGCTCCATCAGGATGGTATCACCTGAAAGGTACTCAACTGGTGTAGGTCCTATTCCCAGCTCCAGGGTCGTTTTCTCTATCTCTTCCGGTAGGAGCCCTCTGTATTTCATAACAAATGCTGTCCCCAGCGTAGGATGGCCTGCAAAGGGTATCTCCAAGGCCGGAGTGAATATTCTGACTTTGGCCGCACAATGTGATTGTTCAGTAGGTAGGATGAACGTGGTTTCTGAGAAGTTAAACTCAAGAGTCATACCCTGCATCTCTTCATCAGAGAGTTCCAGGTTCTTTGCTGTGTCCCAGAACGTGGCAAG
This sequence comes from Candidatus Thorarchaeota archaeon, assembly GCA_020355105.1. Lineage (GTDB taxonomy): Archaea > Asgardarchaeota > Thorarchaeia > Thorarchaeales > Thorarchaeaceae > SMTZ1-83. The sequence continues at coordinate 683,320 of CP070658.1, forward strand.
TTGGTTGCCACCGAAAGAGTAACGGCTGTCTGTGAAGACACTCGTCTGCACATACGGATATGCTCTCATCTATACGACTCACCAAACGTGAGTCGGGGTTTCTTCCTGATAAACCCAATCTAACAGGAAACTTTGTCCAGCTCGCCTTGGCAGATCTGCTTGTCTTGTTCATCTGTCAGCTTGTCGATAAGGTCCTGCGCCTTCTTGATGTACTTCTTGCACTCATCCTTGTTGCCGGCTGCCGCATGGGCCTTCGCTAACGACTCGTATACAAAGGGCATATCGAAGTTTCTCCAGTTGCTGGAGTCCTCTCTCTCTGCTTTCTCAGCAAGTTCTAGCATCTCATTTGCATAATGAACGGCTGAGTCGCCCTTCATCATGTGTGAGAACACTCTAGAGATCATATAGACTGCCCTTACATCGTTCGTAAGCGTCCCCACCTGCTTCCAGTGATACCGAGAGGTGTATGCCAGCTCAAGAGCATTCTCCAATTCTCTCTTGGTTGGTCTTTCGTTATCCAGAACAGCCCAGATTCCGCCGTTGGTCTGCTTTCCGATTTTCTCATGAAACTCGCTGATTGTTAGCTTCTCATTGTCCGTCAAAGTCCAGCCTCAATGGGCCTAGAACCTTAACAATGGTTAATAATGTTGTCGCTACAACTGTACGACTATTGTGGATGCGGAACTAGGCGGAGCCAATTACATAGACGAGGTATACCATCATAACGAGCCCTATTGCTGCTGGAACTATGAGGCTGGTCCAGAATGAGAATCCAGTCCAGAATGATATGATCAGAAGCAGGCTTGCTGCAGTTTCAGTTGGCAGCCTTACTGTTCTCATTGGTGTTTCCATCAGCATCAGGTGCAGCAATACTGCGGCAACTAACCCGGTAAGAAACCATCCAGTGTAGTTGGAGATCGGTATTCCGTAGTAAGGACCGGGAACATCCCAGACCCAGATGTTGAGGACCACCGCCGCCGGATCTAGAATGAGATCGAACATGACCAATAGCAGAGCACTTGCAGGTAGTGCCAAACGGGCGTCCTCAATCTGCCTGTTGGTGATGGCGGCACTTCCGATTATGAGGGGCGCAAACGCAAATGACACACTCCATGGTACTAGACCCAGAATCTTGAACCCCATCTCATCGCTATAGTGAAAGCCTCCATAGGGAAGTCCAGTTGATATTCCAATGGCCTCTATGACTATAGGGAAAACACTGAACACTAGAAGCACTATGATTGCTCTGGATGCGGGCAACCACTTCACAAGGAAGTAGTAGGAAGGCAAGGCTAGTA
>CP070658.1:684717-687600 GCA_020355105.1 Candidatus Thorarchaeota archaeon
AGACCAGGTGACACTTGAACTCGAAGGAGAGAGCTGGACCAACATCAGCGACTGTACGATTGTTGACGTTCTTTCTGACAGCTATGAGGCTCAGTGGGGAGGTAGAACGTACTTCCCAGGTGAGTCGAGCGCCAGTTCCTTCCTTGCCGTTGGTCTGGATTTTGTCCATGCATGTTTGAATACCACCAAGATAAACAGCATTTACGTGAAGCTAAGACCTGGCGCAAATCACACTCAAGCCCTCATCAGTCTATACCAGATCGCCCCATTCAGTTTTGAGGAGATTCAGTCCGCCGAGGCACTTATTGACGAAGCCTTGGAGTCGAGAGCAGGTCAGTCTATCTATGGTGCATACACGCTCAACGTGATCTTCTCCCTTCTTTACCTCACTGTGGGGATTCTGATAGTATCGATTGTACGATTTGGGAAACTGAGACGGCAATTCTCCATAATGAGAGCTCTCGGCTCAGATGGAAAGGCAATCATAGCGTCAGTCCTGATTGAGTCGACTACGGGAATAGCGATAGCGGCACTGATAGGCACACTTGTGGGACTGTTGTTAACGAGCTTTGTTATTCAACTGCCACTGGTGTATATGGGCAGTATGACCGAGCTCTTGTGGAACCGGCTTCCGGTGCATCTTGCTGTCCCTGTAACATTACTAACGGTGATCCTCGGAGCAGCGGTTCTCTTCACCCTAGCGGCCACATACATCGTAGTCGTCAGGAACCTTAAGACCAACATCGCTGAAGAAATACAGTACGTGGAATGATGAAGAATGACTGAAGACTTGGAACAAATCGCTGAACAACACAAAGTCGTTGTAAGAGACCTCATGAAAGTATATCGTCGAGGACAGAAAGAGGTCATTGCCCTGAGAGGGATGGACTTCGAGGTTGCGAGTGGAGAGTTTCTATCGATTGTGGGCCCCAGCGGCTCGGGAAAGTCGACTCTTCTCAAGATGCTCGGAGCTTTGGATCGACCCACTGCGGGAACGATTCTATTCGATGGCCATAGTCTAACGCTTCTTGATGACAGAAGGTCCATGCTGTTCAGGCGGCAGAAGGTTGGATTTGTATGGCAGACCGGAAACCTAGTTCCAGGTCTTACCGCGTTCAATAATGTCACACTCCCGATGCGGTTGGCAGGGGCTCCTAAAGGTGCCGCAAACGAGCGAGCAAGAATGTTGCTGGAAACTTTGGGGCTTGCCGAAAGGATGAGTCACAGACCCAATCAACTGAGCGGTGGAGAGAACCAACGGGTCGCAATCTGCGTGGCCCTTGCCAACAACCCCGAATTGCTTCTTGCGGATGAGGTAACGGGAGAGCTTGACTCAGAAACTGCTACGATGGTGATGGAGTCCTTGCGAAGGACAAACCAGGAGTTCGGCACAAGCATTGTCAACGTTACGCACAACCCCCATGTCGCAGAGTACGCCGACCGAGTCTTGCACATCAGAGACGGACTCATTGAGGGTCAAAGGCACACGCTTTATGGTGACATTACGGAGATTGACGCAAAGGGGAGGATGGTGATCCCTGAAACTGTCAGAAGGCTTGCAGGTATCGGAAAGAGAGTCGTTCTGAAGGTCACACCGGACGGCCTTCTTGTTAGCCCACTCGCAGCACAGGATCTTGACAACGATATCCCTGAAACCAAGGTTGGAGCTTCTGAGCCGTAGGGAAGGAGAAGGTGTGTCCTGGAATCAAAAGGGTGGTGTAAGTATTGAGTCAGAAAGGTCTACCATGGTCATTCTATGCAGTGCTAGTCACATTTGCTGTGTTCTTCTTCAGTCTCAACGCGTACATTCTTACTGTCTGGTTTTCTCATCCACTCAGAAGCGACTTTTGGCTGATTGGAGTAGCTGCTGGGTTTGTGGGCTTGCTCTACTCAGTGCGAATGGTCCAGATCCACCAGAGAGAGAGAATCGAAGCAAAACGCCATAGTCAGTCAGTCTCTGAGTGAGCCTACGGGTGAACCCTGCTCACGGTTCTTGGAAACGGAATGGAGTCCCTGATGTGTTCAAGGTTGAGCATCCAAGTTATCAGGCGATCAATTCCCACGCCAAAGCCCGAGTGCTGTACAGTCCCGTATCTGCGAACATCGATATACCATTCATACTTCTTTGGGTCGTCTCCCGCATGGATGATGTTTTCAATGAGAAGCTGTGCATCAGTTTCCCTTTCACTACCGCCTATCATCTCCCCGAATCCATGAGGGGCCAGAAGATCGTCGTTCTTGTATGTACGTGGGTCCTCGTCATTGTGCTTCATGTAGAAACTCTTGATCTCCTTAGGATAGTACTCGACGAACAGGAAGTTGTCTCGGTCGTCTGTCAATATGTGCTCGGCCTCTGTGCGCAGGTCCTCGCCCCACTCAATCTTCAAACCTGCTGCTTGGCAAATGCTAATCGCCTCTGTGTATGTCATCCTATCAAAAGGTGGTTTGACGCCGAGCAGACGTTCTCGATTCACCCCAAGCTCCTTGAGCTCATGTTGTCGATTCTCACCAACGGAATTGCACAGGTAACTGATGAGTTCCTCTTGACGTCTGAGGTTGCACTCATGGTCGCACCAAGCCTCCTCAGCCTCCAGATGCCAGTATTCGGTGACGTGTTTCCGAGTCCGCGACTTCTCTGCTCTGAAAGAAGGCGCGAGAGTGAAGACACGTTCCATGGCAAACAGTTGAGGTTCAAGATGCATTTGTGAAGTCTGAGTCATGAACATCTTGCGACCAAAGTAGTCAACCTCAAACATGTCCGCTCCTTCTTCACCCATTGTTGACACGAACATGGGGGAGGTCGTTTCGTAGAATCCTTCTCGCCGCAAATACTCACGAGAGGCCCTGAACACCTCATCCCTGATCTTCAGCACGTTTGTAATC
>CP070658.1:687700-690211 GCA_020355105.1 Candidatus Thorarchaeota archaeon
CTGGGCGACTACCTTCAAGTTGCCGATGTTACGCCAGTGTCAGGTCAGTCAGGCTGGTATGCGGTTACTTTCGTTGCTGGCACAGAAACTGGAAGTGTGGAACTGAGCATCGTCGCAAACAGGACAGACTATGCATCGCAATCAGTAGGTCTCGTAGTCACCATCAGTCCATCGGAAGAGTTCGTGTTCATGCGAACAGTGATGACAGTAGGCGCAGCAGGCGCTGTCGCACTGATGCTTCTGGCAGCAATATGGGTCCGTATACTGCGTGTGCCCAAGCTTGTACGCAAACTGTCAGCGATGATAAGGCAGTTGAGGAGAGGCAAAGTACCGAATCCGGACAAGAGCGTAATGACTAGGCACGAGATGGTAGTCGACCTGTTCAACGAGTTTGCAGAGCCTGCGGGGGTCAAACGAAGAGCCGAGGGGATCAGTCCCGAAGCGGTCACGGTGGAAGTTCCAGAAATAGAGACAATGATTGTCGACCTAGCAATCCTCACTAACATGTCTCCCGAGGAGCTCGAAGAGTTCAGAATGGCAATCTCCAAGATGAAGCTCAGTGAGCAGACCACCTTTGCAAGAGAGGTAATCCAACAGGAAGCGGTCCAAGCTGCTCAGCAGCAGGGCATCTCTGTTGAGGAAGTCCTTGAGGATGTGCTTCAAGAGAGACTGAAGAGGCTAGGCGCGGACCCTGACACTGTCGAGAAATCCCTCGCGGAGACCTATCGGATTGACGAATCAAAGGCCGAAGCAGAGGAGGCGGTGGCAGAAACTCTCGGCGACGATGAGATTCAGAAGATGAAGAAGGAGCTGCTCGATAGAGGATTGCCCGAGCATGAGATTGACTCCGTCATAGGCCAAGCTCGTAAACTGCCGAAGGATGTTGGGGAGATGCTCCTAAAGGGCTTCGCCCAATCTGCTGAGATGGTGGAGGAGGAAGCAGACCATGACTTCCTCAACGAGAAGGAGCTAAACGAGCTCAGGGAGCAACTCAAGAAGGACGAGGTCAGCCCGAAGGAGATTGAAAACATAATCAAACAGGCCAGAGCAGTCCCCAGAACGCTTGCGATGGACCTTCTCAAAGGTGTGAAGCACGAACAAGAAGAGAAGAAGAGGAGAAGGAGAAGACCGGCCAAGCCTGTTGAAACACTCTCTGATCAGGAACTGAGGGAACTCAAGCGAAAGCTCGAAGAAAAGGGAACTCCGGAGAAGGAAATACAGTCAATCATGAGGGAGGCGGAGAAGGCCCCAAGAGATGTTGCAGAGCGATTCCTCATAGAAGCTGAAAAGATGGAGCCTTTTGCAGAGGAGAAAGTGGAGTTCGAGGATCGGTTGTCTGATATGGAAGTCGAGAAGCTTCGGGCTGAACTAGTGAAGAGAGGTTTGCCTCCACCGGAGATTGAGGCGATTGTATCTCAGGCGAAGAACTTACCCAGTGCACTGGTGGATGACCTACTCAAGAGCATCGATGCCGACAAGAAGGATTAGATTGCGCTGTCGCATTGCCGGCAGAGGAAGACGCTCCAAGTATGCCGCTGGGTTTAGCGAAGAGCATAAATAGCTGAGATTTCGCGGGCCCGACGTAGACACGACCCAACCTCTGGTCGTTGTTATCCATAGTAGGACGGCGGTGAAAGAAATGAGAAACCCAACTGGATGGATGAGAGAAGAGTACATGAAGCTGGTCGAAGCGAACTTGGACTGGAAGATTCGAGAATTGCAGGGCCCTAGCACTCCCAAAGCCAATGTAGATGGAAAGGAGGTCATAATGCTCTGCAGCAACAACTATCTAAATCTTACAAACCACCCGAAGTTGAAAGAGGCGGCCTTGAAGGCCATAGAGAGCCACGGAGTAGGCTCAGGTTCGGTTCGCGCGATTGCAGGGACAATGGACTACCACTTGGAGCTTGAGCGCCGCCTGGCGAATTTCAAGGGAGCAGAGGCTTCGCTCACCTATAGTGCAGGCTTCACTGCAAATGAGGGTCTCATCCCGCAGCTTGTTGGAAAGGGTGATGCTATCATCTCAGACGAACTGAATCACGGTAGTATCATTGACGGTGTAAGGCTAACGAAGGCCACACGATTCGTCTACGCACACAATGACATGGCAGATCTGGAACGTGTACTCAATGAAGCTGAGAAAGAGAATCCACCAAAGATTCTGATTATCACCGACGGCGTCTTTTCGATGGATGGTGATATTGCTGCGCTAGACGAGATAGCCAAACAGGCCAAGGACCATGGCGCAATGATCTATGTCGATGATGCCCATGGTGAGGCAGTACTTGGACGAGGTGGGCGCGGAATTGTGTCGCACTTCAATTTGACACACCATGACGTCCATTTCGAGATGGGAACGTTCAGCAAGGCGTTCGGAGTTATGGGTGGACACGTAGCAGGAAGCCAGGATATGGTCAACTACGCGCTCAACAAGAGTCGCTCTTGGCTCCTCAGTGCTTCTCACCCACCAGCCACTGCTGCGGCTTGCATTGCAGCAATCGACGTTCTTGA
>CP070658.1:690311-694951 GCA_020355105.1 Candidatus Thorarchaeota archaeon
GACTGTAGTTGATGACCGTGACACGCTTCTCATCGACATGTTGTTGCTCGTGTCCTACGTTGCAAAGAACGAAGTCAGAATGACGAATTCGTGGGAATTCCCAAAACGAGAGATGGACCACATAGTGTCTGCAATGTCCAAGCCCACCGCCGAGAGGTTTGAGCTCGTCCAGAAGATGGCGCGTAAGTCAGGGGCATACGGAATTGTTGAAGAAGACAGAGTGGTCCCAGGCAAGGTTGAGTCACTCTTCTCGGGAGGGCAGGATGTCGTTTCGCGTCGGCTGCTTCTCTCAGCGCTTGGAAGGACACGAGCAATCTGGGCAACACCGGACCAGCCGACTGAATACACGATGAACCTTGCTATCTGTCGCCTCAGAGAGAGTGACCAAGAAGAATGGATACCGGTAGAGGAGATGAAGGACTGGATTCGGAGTGAGCTTTTCATTGACGCTCAGCCGTTGAAATGGGTCCAAGTTGATGTAGACAGAGTGAGGCTTGCCCTTGAAACCCCGATTCTGCTTGGCCTCGTGGAGGGCGCCTACCGAGGAAAGAAGCTCATGGCAGTCAGACTCACACAGATTGGTGAAAGAGTGCTCATCGAATCGCCGGAGGAGAAGTCAGGCGCTTCAGAAACCTTCTTTGTCTTGCCCAACTTTGAGCTGACAGCGTTCACTTCGGAGATGGACTACTACAAGCTGTATCGACTCATGCTCTTTTCCGAGCCAATCAAGACGGATGTTGTGAGTACGTTCAAGATCACAGACAAGTCAATCTTCCAAGCCACCGAAGTTGGCCTGAGAGAGAGCGACATCTTGGAGTTCCTTAAGGAAGAAAGCAGTAAGCCTGTACCAAGAAATGTTGAGAGATCCATCAAAGACTGGACCTCTCAGACAACTTTCGCCACCGTGTCAGAAATTCATCTCTTCGAAACCGAAACAGAGAGAGAGCTTGAAGACCTACTTCTTCTCAACGATTTTAAGAAGTACGTCGTCAGACAGGTTGGCCCGACTGCCGTCATCGTAGAGGGGGACATGGAGGAACTCGATGACACGCTCGCGAAACACAAGTGCAATGTCAGGCTTTTTGGAAAGGAGGCGGCTCTAGAACCTCCCAGCCCGGGCACCACGATTGCAGAGCAAGTGCTGCTGTTCGGTGACCATTCTGTGACAGATGTGCCAGATGACTGTCTGGGATGTCCAGCCATCCAATCTTGCAACAGGATTGTAAGGCGAAAGGCACTAGTGAAGAAAGGCGGTGCCCGGTGACAATTGGTTTCACAGGGTCACATCAGATATGCTTAAGTGATGGGTAATAGGCCAGCGGTTCAATCACAGGCGGCACTAGACGATGAGTGAAACCGAAGAACCAGGGGCATTCATGAAGTTCATCCAAGACTACAGGTTCAAGATGCTAATACCAGAGCTCCTTGTAGTATTCGGTGTTTGGTACCTTCTTCCCGAATCGCTTATCTCGAATGTCTACGCTTTCCTGGGATCCTGGATGTATCTTTTCCAACCCCTAGAATTGGTACTCCCGAATTTCCCGAGCGGGATTCTCTGTTTCTTCACGGCTTTCACGCTGCACGGAATCTATCCTCTTGACAACTATCATGAGGGGAAAATCCCTGATCTGCCAAGGGCAGCAGTCATTTTGATAGCACTCTCCCTTGTTCTACTCCCAGTCTTGGTGCTATTCCAGATGATTGGATACTACATGACGGAGGCTACCGAGTTCTTCTCAAGGAACCCACTCTGGGAGAGGTTCGAGAGCTTTGGTGACCTGTTCTTCTATGCTGGCGCGATGTTCTTCGTGGGACTCCAGTGGTGGATGTTCATTCCTGTGTTCTTCTTGTCTCAGGGCATTGATGGAATCCACAAGATTGCACACCACGAAACTTCCAGTGAGAAGATCACATGGATATTCTACTTCACATTCCCGGCCTGTCTTCCCCTCTTCTTCAGTCCAATTGAGATAGTGGCGATGGCGGCGTTGTCCATTCCAGCCTTTGCGTTCTATAGCTACATTCGTCCATACTACACCTATGTCACAGCGGTTCACACTCTCACATTTGCCGTGCTTGTTCTAGTGACAATAGTCGTCGCACCCTACTTGCCTCTCATGAATATGTGGATCCCCGGATTCATTCCACCTCATGATCCCACGAGAATCTTCCCACCGATATTCGAGTGGTAGACCAGTAGTCATGTGCAAATGATTGCTCAAAATGGTAACAGGGCTCATTCAGCGAAGGTCGGCTTGCGTGTGGCCAGGTCCTCATCTTCCTCACGAAGCTTGTGCTGGAAGGGTCTTCCTTGGCCATAGATGACTGGGTCAGCATCCTTTGTCTTTGACATAATCACTACGAAGCCGCCAATCTGGACTGCTATTGACGCAAATGCAATCAACATGACGTCAAAGAAGAATGGATGAATCGCAAAATCACTCAACTTGAAGACAGCAATGAAGCTGTAGGCAATCACCTGGATGACTATTCCAGCCATTAGGATCAAGACCCACATGTTTGTCCAATTTGACCTTGCCATGATTCATGCATCCCCTAGGGGGGCCGGTGGATTGTTCTCGAAACTGAGCCACAATTAAAGGTGCCTATGAGGACCTTGGTTCTTGACTATCTTGACGCATCGTAGTTCCCCTTCAGTGACTCGGCGAGAAGGGTTGCGAGTCTTTTGAAGTCGCGACCTGAAATGCTTGGTACACTGCTTGTCCTTTGAGGGATGTCAAAGCGTGCAACAAATACGGATACTTCTCCGTCCATCGAAGTTTCAATCATTGCCGGATAGCGAGTTCCGATGTTGTAGTGTTCCTTCGAAACCGAAACCCGACTGCCCTTGTAGACAGTCCCCACCAGGTACGGATAGGCGAAACCTGAGTGAGAAACCTGCACTTGTACTGAAACAGTGTCTGGCAGACCGTCAACGTACGTCTTCACTTCTGCGTCCATGATCGTCTGGACGCCAGACCGAACACCGAGCTCCACATTCAGCCCAGCTCGAATCCCTGGGACTTTCTCAAGCTGGCTGGCGAAATCGTACACATCTCCCTTGATTGGTGGCTTGAAGAACTCCTCTGCATCAATGGCGGGAATCCTGAAGCCAATCACAAAACCAGTTACTCCGAACACTGAATACAGGATTAGTATAATCAGAAGTGAGTCAATCAGAGGATCGAAAAGCGGGCTGGTGAGAGTCTGATAGAACGAAGAGAGAAGGCCGAAAGCCACCGCCAGCGGAAGCATGCAGAAGATCCATGCACACCCTCCTGGGTTCCCGTACAAGTGTCCGTATGCGTCTTCGTATTCTTCCACCATCTTCTCATAGTCAGAGAAGCTGACCCAGATCTTTCTTTCCTCCCATTCGTCCTGAACGTAATCTATGGCTCGTTTTGACAATGCTCCCATCAAGATAGATGCTAACATCAAAGCGACTGGGAGGATTGTGTAGAGTTCTAGAACGACAGACTGGGGCTCTGAGGTTGTGACTCTAAGCAACACCGCGTATGCTATACAGATAATGAGAATGGCTGCGAAAGCCAGATTGACTCTTCCCTGACGAGAGTAATCAACAATCGTATCTCCACTCAAGGTCTATCACTCACTCATGCTTCAGATTGCATATAGATTGAGATAAGCACATCGTTTCCGAAGGGATTCAGGAGGTTTCCTTCCCGACTCCTAACTCCTCAATGAGCTCCTCAACGAACTCGTTGGTACCATGAACATCGACATATGTGGTCAGACTCCACTTGACAAGACTTGCTAGTTGATCAACGGCGGTGGTCGTGTTCAAACGGATCTCCTTCCTCTTTTCTTCACTCTGGTCACCGCCGACTACAGTTGCGGCTACGATGGCCGGTCGCCCTAGATTGTCAATCTTCATCTCTATCTGAGCAGAGCCCTCGATAGCTTCAATACGGGCCACTGGGGTCGGGCTGCGAATTGTGTAGTAGCCGCCAGCCTCACCAATTGATAGCCTCACACCAGCCCAAGAAATTCCTGGCGTTGCTGAGAGAGTTTGGACGCCGGCTCGAATTGGACTCTTGGAGTGGAGTGGGAAATCTTCGCTAGCACTATTCCTGGCCATTCTATGCAGAAACACCGCCAGGGCCAGACCATAGACGAGCACTAATGCCCCGAAGAGATATGGGACAAAGGCAGCCAATAATACAGACAATGAGAGTATCAGAAGTGGCAGGCCAAATGACATGACCAAAGAAAGAGCAACCATGAAGAGCAGAAATTCCGTCTGTGAGAGCGGGTAAGGATCACGGTAATTTCCCTTGGCAATGATCGTTTCTCCCTCACGGTTGTCTGGCCCGCCGGAAGGATCAAATATCGAAAGGTTTCCCATATGTTCTCGCCGGCCGTGTCCGGGAGATCGGATCATGACCACTTCCTGCACGCCGGGTATAGGCTTGGCGTCAATAAAGAGATCGTCCGGATGCATATTGCCGTAAAAGGTCATCTGGTTGGTGCCGTCCGGATTCATAACCCACAAGCCGTGGAATTCAAATACGGAGCGGTCGACGTATTCCCAGCGCATGTAGACTAATCTTCCGTCATTCAGCACCCAGGGGTGGTTGTCGGTTTCCGCATTTGCGGAAAGAGGACGAATGTTGCTACCA
>CP070658.1:695051-697852 GCA_020355105.1 Candidatus Thorarchaeota archaeon
AGAGGGTCTCGGACATCTCTTACATGCGGCTAGACGTAATGTCAACATCGCAGTCTTCATTCACAATAATGGAGTCATGGGCCTCACCACCGGGCAGTATTCTCCCTCTTCACCAAGAGGTTATGTGTCGAAGACATCACCACCTGATTCGGGTGCACCGATGGATCCCGTCAACCCGGTTGCTCTAGCCATAGCGGGAGGCGCGACATTTGCTGCCCGCGGTTTCTCTGGAGATCAGAAGCAACTCACAAGACTCATGTCAGAGGCGGTCAAGCACGACGGTTTCGCCGTGGTCGACATTCTGCAACCATGCCAAACGTGGAATCGGATTCTCACTTGGAAGTTCTACAATGAACATACCTATTCCCTGCAGGAAACGGGACATGATGTCACCGACAAGCTCGCGGCTCTGGAGAACGCGTTCAGCAACGGTAAGAAGATACCAGTTGGCCTTTTCTACAAGGTCAAAGCACCGGTTCTGGCTGAGAATCTTGCCCTTCCGGAGGACGGCCGACTAAGGGACCACCAAACGAGCATGAAGGAACTCCAGGCTATCATCGATGAACTGGTCCTTTGACAGACTCACTATCTTTGGGGTTAATAATCATGAAGAACTCACGGAAAGAGAAAGACGCTTTCGGAGAAATGGAGGTGCCTGCGGACGCATACTGGGGAATAAGTACGCAGCGTGCGGTCAGGAACTTCAAGATTAGCGGACGACAAATGCCCAAGCAATTCATACTTGCATTGGCTACTGTGAAGAAGGCCTGTCTACTTGCCAACCTTGATCTCGGTACCATTGAATCTGAGCTTGCGAATGCAATATCGAAATCCGTTGATGAGATTCTTCTGGAAAAGAAGATGCTTGATCAGTTCCCTGTCGACATCTTCCAGACCGGCTCGGGTACTCAGTCGAACATGAACATGAATGAGGTTCTGGCGAATCGTGCCAACGAGGTTCTTGGTCATCCTCGAGGCACAAAGTCCCCAGTACATCCAAACGACCACGTGAATCTGTCACAGTCTTCTAACGACGTCATTCCGACGGCCATGCACATTGCAGCCTTGGCAGCATCTACTTCAGACATGGTACCCTCATTGAAGAAGCTGATTCAGAGCCTTGCCAACAAGATTGCCGAGTTCGCTGACGTCATCAAAGTCGGGCGCACTCATCTTGAAGATGCTGTGCCAATACCTCTCTCGATGGAGCTCGAAGTCTACAGATTGCAGATGGCCAACAACCTTCGCGACCTTGAGGCTGTACACGAAGAACTGGTCATTGTGCCAATCGGCGGAACGGCTGTGGGAACTGGACTTAACGCACCCGAGGGGTTCGCTGAGAAGGCCGTTGAACATCTTAGCCGACTCACTCAGCTACCGATTCGGACTCATGCTGTGAAGGCCGAAGGCATTGCCTCCCATAGAGCTCTGGGTCGCCTAAGCGCAAGCCTCAGACAGATTGCTCTGTCATGCCTGAAGATGGCTAATGACATCCGATTGATGGCAAGCGGACCTCGTGCTGGACTGGGGGAGCTTCTGCTTCCTCAGAATGAGCCTGGCTCCTCCATCATGCCTGGAAAGGTCAACCTAACTCAATGTGAGGCATTGGCTCAAGTCTGTGTACAAGTGATTGGCCATGACGCTACTGTTACTTTTGCTGAGAGCCAAGGAAGTCTGTTGGATCTCAATGTTACAAAACCCTTAATGACTGTAAACGTCTTGGATGCAATCCATATACTGTCGAACGGGATTCGATCTTTTGTTGAGAACTGCCTGGACGGTATAAAGGTTAATGAGGAAACCATCAAGCGCCAGCTAGAGAGCAGCCTCATGATAGTCACTAGACTTTCTCCGTTCATAGGATACGACAAAGCCGGAGAAATCGCTTCAAGAGCACACACCATAATCAATCAAGATTTTCCTATACGTTACGGTGCCCCCGAAGTGTTTACAGATTCAAATTCAACAGCTTCAGTCTCCTATATCATACCTGGACATCAATGCATGCAACATTCAGCAGAAATAGAATACAATCCAAGAATCCTAATCTTGCAGCTCGTGAGAGGGCAATGACTTGAGGATTGTCAAAAACAAGAAAGGGCAATTCATCGTGATCGCAGTGATGATGATCGCAATTATGATAATTTCCTTAGGAGCGATAATGTATAGCACAGGAACCTACTATAGATCAGAACAGTGGGAAGAATATGTAACGTTGGTGGAACACGTAAGACTCAACACAATTCACCTTGTACAGATAAGCCTGGCAGAATACACAGCATCTGACAACAACTCTGCGTTAGCAGCTAACTTGAATCAATGGCAAAACGACTTGAGGAAATCGTATCCTGGCTACGGCATTGTCCTGGCATATGATTTAGTTCAAGGTACTCATCAGGCTTATGGGACAAACATCCAGTATTCTCAAGGGCTGGCTACGGATTGGAATAAAGCTGTCTCTCACTCCGCAGCAAACACTACTCTTTACCTCAACGTTACGTCCATAGGCTTAGCAGGATATAAATTTATGGCAACAGCTTTCGTAAGATTGGCAATCATCGATGTTGACATCTCTACTAACGAAATCACTGTAACGGTATCAGAAGAAGACGGGATGCCCATTACCGACCTTAAAAAAGGCAGCTTTAAAGTGGATGGTCTCACTCCAGTAGGCGTCACCTCAAACTACGACCCACAACATATACTTGTGTACACAATAAAATGCGAGAACCTTCCATCATCAAGCGTTATAGTAACAGTAACGGATCATCGAGGCATAGAAGTCATCGCCAAAAATTAAC
>CP070658.1:697952-701708 GCA_020355105.1 Candidatus Thorarchaeota archaeon
CACAGCCCTCTGGCAGAGCCGTGCTAATCTATCAGCTTCCAGCAGATGTGTCTATCTAAAGCCCTAAGAAAGTAGGTCGACACGATCTGTGGGAAGAACCTGTTCCTTCAGATGCATATATCGAGAAGAGCTCGTTTGGTATCGAAAGTTGCCTCGCGGGGTCAGAGCTATGTACTCGCGAATCGGAAACCGCTCTGAGTTATGACCATTGTTGATGAAATCAGCGAAAACCAGTCTGAGTGTTCTGACCTCATCCTTGTTACGCTCACGTCGCATCTTTCGTTTCCTTTTCCGGTATTCACTACCCGACATTTTCTGTGTACCTCCTAGAGGATCACACAGCACAAGCAATCAGTGGGCCCTAGCCCTCGATTGCCGAGAGTCCTCTTCCCCGAGAGGACCACCATGAGAAAGAGCAGACGCCACGAGGAAGAGGAAACTTGCATTAGTTCGCACTAGCAAAGTGGAACCAATACGGGTGCGTGTTATTTCCTCGTGACATTGTTGTAGCTGTCACATCGCGTGATTGTCATATAAGCGCTAGCTTCTGCGTAGCCAACCTGAGCCCCGGCGGTTCGCTCTAGTCAAGACCGAGCGCTCGTCTAACGTCCCTTCGTGCTACGCCCAACAAGAAGCCACCGACGGTAAGTAGTGCACCACCAAGAAATGGATGGATGAACGAGATCGCGAATGATACTGCGACCAACAAGACGAGTTTTATCGTGAGTACCGCCACTCCCTTCCACGAAATGCCGCGAGAAGCAGGTACTGAATCCTCGGGCGCTTCCAGAGTTCTTTCAGGAGGCGGAGCAGCTTCCTCCACTGTACGAACCCGTTCCTGTTCCAGCTTCAACTCCTTCTTGCGAATCTTTAAGGCGTCCTTCTCCTCCTTCTTGCGCCTCTTCCGGAGTTCTTTCATCTGCTTGTCGTCGAGCTCTGCGTCATCAGGCAACTTGCGTACAGCCTCTGGCCTCCATTCAAGGTTTGACTTATTAATCCGAGCAAAAGGGTCACAGGCTGAGGCCACAGAGCTAGGTAATGGACGCCCACCATTCTCTAGAGAAGTCTCGCACTTTCGGTGAATCATCTAGCCGCCACTTACGTAAGAGTATATTACGTAATTCATGTATTAAACATTGCGCCTGTACCGAGTAGTGGTAGGAGGGGAGAGCCCCTTGTGCTCCCGCAATCTTGCGCCACGGAAACTTGGCTGGCGCACCCCTTATATGGCCAGTTCTCTGACCTTGCTCAGCATATCTGATATCGGCATCTCCCAGCTATTGGTTTCTTTGTTGTACGAATCGAGAAGATGAGTCCACCCCTTGCTCCGCCTCTTGAGGACAACCTGAATGAAGAACTCCTCAGAGTACCTCCTGAACGCGTTCAACCTCTGCAAGAGTTGGTTCGTTTCGCTGGGAGGGATAGTCACCACTACCTCGTAGTGGACATCGTTCTCTAGGACGAAGCTTACCTCGTAGGGAAGATTATGAAAACTGCAAAGTATCTTCTTTGCATGTTTCGTGGACTTGAAGAAGCACGCAATTGAGATCGTTTCATTGAATGGGTTGAACGTTGGCTTGATACCCCTAATGATGCCCTCATCTTCTAGTCGCTTCACTCTCTTGTGAACAAGGGCCAAGGAAAGACCCAGTTGATTGGCCACTTCCTTGAGTGTGATGGTCGGCTTGCAAACTAACTTCTGTATGATCTTGAGATCTTTGAATTTGAAAGCCACAGTCGGGGGGAATTGTTCCAGGCCTAGGTCGAACTCGCAACCCTTCTCCATTATCTCTGCAATCTCGCCGGTCCAGACGTCCCAATCCCAATCACTATCGGGAAGTAGAGGTGCGACATCTGCGCCCTTCCTGCAGTAGTCAACCAGATCAAAGATGTAGTAATCCTCCACCAGGCCGCTGGCCTTCATCTCCTCCGTAATCTGAGAAACAATGCCAGGAGCAACCAGTGGATACATAGCGTGGGCCACATAGCCGTCATACCTTCCATAGGTGGACGCATAATAGTAGAAGAGAGGCAGCTCCTCAAGGACTTTTGCTAGCTTCTCCTCCTTGTCTGGGAATCCTTGAAAGAGTAGAAGTCGTTCCCCGAGCCCAATCTTCCTCTCGTACGTCTGAATCTTGGGGGGTCTCAGGAGACCTTTCTTTCGCAGCTTTTCCAGCCTGTATCGCACTGTCCTCTCGTGGATTCCAAGCTCTTTGCTCAGCTGACTTGCGGTGACCTTCTTCTTTGCCTCCTGCAGTGCGGTAAGAATGCTGGTGTATTCTTCATCGAGGTCTACAGAGATCTTCAGGCTTGTCACATCCAAGGGTGAACTTCGTGTACTGCAGAGGAGGCACGTGAAAGCTCCTCAAAAGGGATACTCATGATGCTCCGCTACTTTCCCGAACGTCATCAACTATCCCGTTTCATTACTTTCGGCACAAGCTGTATATATATATGTTGCCGTATATCTACATAGCGGTTACAAGTGGCAACAACTCGGATTGTAGGATTCCGATACTGACCGATGCAGCAAGAATCGGAAAGTGCCAACCGCAGTATCAACGAATCTGCTGAACGCGCTGGTTCCACAGCAAATCACAAGTTTCTCAGTCTCTTTCCATCCCAGCAGTGCTCAGTGGATTCTCCTCCTTCAACTCCAAGGCTGCGAAACGTATTGAACCAAGGCCGTTGGTTGATGCCCTTGTGCCGCACCCTATACCGGATGTGTGTATAGAAATGGGAACAAAGCAAGTCCAAATCGTTCAGAGAACAATTGTGGAAATCACACCAATCGAGGAATTGGTAGATGAGCTCGATGAGAAGTATCGAATCTCTGGGCCGGAGCTTCGCCGACATTTAGCGGCTGAAGCGGCAGTGCGTGACCTAGAACGCATCAAGACCAGGGGTCTGGCGGATCTCAGGAGCTTGTTAATACGTTGAACGGGGTCGCCTCGTTCATGAATCACAGTCCCGATTGTGAGGGAATGAAGTCATCAGCTGGTGACAGATGTAGTTACCAGCTGATGCAGCTCTTTTTTTGAAGAATCCCTGCACACACGGATATCAACCTGTTCAGTGGTAACACTGTTCAGTGCAAAGGAACAAGGCCACAAGCTGAGGACAGGCGCCGTTCTAGCCGCGCACAACATGGCGCGCAGCTAGAAATCGTCTACTTCCGAAGCAGGCTTCCTGACACCTACACACAGAGACCCGTAGTTAGTCAGTTTCCACTGGCCGTGCTTGTTTCGAGCCACAGTTGCAGGTCGCGGCGAGTCTGCTCCACCACTCTCGATGAAGATCTTCCTCGTCTTGTCATCGACGTTCTGGTCGCGGGTCACTGTCATTACAAGGTTCTTCTTATCGAATGAGGAGTTGTCTTTCCAATTGGCACCCATGTACGAGCGTGCAATGTTCCTGTCATCCTGGAACTGTCCTATGTAGTATCTAGCACTCTTTCCTAGCTTCAACCCGGAAGGCGACTTGCTTGACTCCATGCAATCTCTCTTCGAGACAACAACGGTCATCATTGCGTCAGCGAGTTCTGGATCTTTCTCAATATTCAGGGCGGCAATCAAGTAGTACATTATAGAATCGTATGGGTCGCCAGCATCCTTCTCCCATGCCGCTTTGAACTTCTTGAAATCAGTAATCATTCCCTTGGTGACTTTCTTAGCCATTGCGGTTCACTGCCCCGTCGTGACCATTCTAGAAGAAAAGCATTAGGGTGATGTGGCCTCTGACCAGACCCTCTTGAAC
>CP070658.1:701808-710468 GCA_020355105.1 Candidatus Thorarchaeota archaeon
ACTTGAGGTGAAATATTAGGGGGCAAGGGAGAGCCCTGCTCTTCACCGAATTCAAAAGCTACTTCTCAAAGAAGTACTTGCCGCGTGAGTATATGGTTTCATCGCCAGCTTTGATTTCCCCCTCTTTCATGGACTTGATTATGTCTACATGGACTGCGCTCGTGTTGGTGCCGTTACAGTCTGGGTAGGCCCTTCCAAGCGCACAATGGATAGTATCACCGATCTTCTCATCAAATAGCATGTTGAGCGTGTATCTCTTGATTCCGCGGTTGGTTCCGATGGCCATTTCGCCTAGCCTCTTTGACCCCTCGTCAACCTCAAGAATCTCTTTGAGTACGTTCTCTGACTTCTCAGCGGAGTAATCGACGACTTCTCCCTTTTCGAACTTGAGCCGAACTCCCTCGATGATCTTCCCTTGGAACATGAAAGGAATGTCGAAGTAGATATGACCTTCGACTGTGTCCTCCACTGGAGCTGTGAAGACCTCCCCAGACGGCATGTTGTTCTTCCCGACCGAAGCCACCCATATGCGTCCTTCGGTGGAGGCGTGAAGATCAGTTTCAGGACCGACGTATCTGATGTCGTTGTGGTTCTCGAGGTGTTCTTTCATCAGGTACATGTTCTTGCTTTCCTTCTCCCAGTCGATAAGCGTAGCACCGTATACGAAGTCACGGTACTGTTCGAGTCCCATGTTTGCCTGCTGAGCAAGGGTTCTATTGGGGTGAACAGTCCCGACCCATCGTTTCTGAATCTGGATCTCGCCGATTTCTTTCTGCACTATCCGCCTCATCATAATCTTCTTGGGGTCTACGTCTGCCAGAGCCTTTGTATTGACTGGCGAACTGATGCCTATCAAGACATCACTTTCTTCCAGAGCCGCTTTCACATGCTTTGGAAACAGCTGAATGGTGTCATCGTCTGCCGCATCGAAGAAAGCCCTCTCGAACTCCTGGCTATTCATTATTACAGTCGGGCTTCCACCGGCCCTCGCCACGTATTTCGTCACTGCTGTGACAAGGTCATGTGCATCAGGGTTGGCTGTTATGATGACCATATCGCCTCTCTTCACTTCTGTCGACCATTCGACAAGTATCCTTGCGTGTTCATCAATTCGTGGGTCCATCTTCTGGTCCGTCCTATGGTCGGCCAAAGTAACCTCGAAGATATAGCTTGTGGCCTGCGCTAGAGGGGCCGGGTCTGACACCCACCTGTGCCCATGAGTGCCCGAAAGACCACAGATATATCGAGAGAAGCCGTCCAGAGCTCATGAAAGACGAATTGGCCAAAGCGCTTTTAGATGGACTCTATGGGAAGCACACACACCCCGACCCTGTGGATGCGGTGAGAGGCCTGACTTATGACACAGCCAGCCAGCGCGTGTCGGAGAAAGTCCATTCATCCCTCGACCTACTCTACCACCTGGTCTTCTGGCAAGATTTGTGTCTAGAGGCCGCACGTGGTGAGAAAGATGTCAAGTGGCCTGAGGCCGCCGGTGAGGACTGGCCTCAACCTGGTTCTCAGATTGAATGGGATGTGCTTGTGAAGAGATTCAGGAAAGGGTTGAAGGAAGGCGAGAGAATTGTCGCGGAAGTTGATCTGGTGATGCCCCTCCCCGCCTGGCGCAACATCCCGATGCTAAGAGCGATGATAGTGCTTGCACAACACAACTCGTACCATCTCGGACAGATTGTTACCAATCGCATCGCTCAAGGAACCTGGCCTCCGCCTAAGCCTGAATAATCTATCCTACAGATTGCTGGCTCTTGGTCACCCTTACAAGCACTGAGTTGAATCCGGGGGTATGACCGAATGCAGTGTGCCTGTCATCAGTAAGCACATTGACGTTTCCGTCGCTCTCCCACCAACCATCGCTCGACCATACAATTCTTGGGTCAATATCATCATCGAGTTCTAGTCTAATCCTGCCAAGCTTTCCTCTACGGGACTCAACGTTCACATAGTCGCCATTCTTGAGTCCCAGTTTCCCGGCTGTGCTAGGATGCATCCTGAGGATGGCCCTTCCATCAGAAACGCCTTTCTTCTCAGGCATGGTTATTGTTTCTGTGACAACGTTGTAGGGGCAAACGTCAAGTTCGCAGTCACGGCAGCCAATGCACTTTGTTATATCCCATTCCGGAACTAGAAGTGTCGTAATCTCTTCTGGGATTGGGATGGGATTCTCAGACATTGTCACTGCAAGCCCGTCTACCAGTAATCCCAGCTTGGCACGCATCTTCGCTTGAGTGTCCGACTCGTCAGTTACTCCTTTTTGCAGGAGGCTGGGGCTCGGACTAATCATCGTGATTGCTTCATCCGAGCACTCTTCTACACACTTCTTGCACGTCGTGCAGTGAGAGTAACTCTTGACTCCACCACCTACTTCGAGAGTCGTATACTGTGAGTGAAGCCTATCCCGTAACCTGCCAGTTATCATGATGTGCGGGTACTCCTCAAAAACCTGCGGGGTAGAAACTGGACTCTCGAAGGGTTCCGCGTGGAAGGGCAGAGGGTCATAGCCTCGTCTTTCCAATTCGGAAGAGTAGAGCTCGACCTTTCCGGTTGACGTAGCAAAGACTCGACCGGCAAATGGTATTGCTGGACTACGCGTACGGAGACCCTCCGGGTGTCTCTTCAACTTCTCCAGAGTGATGTCCTTACAGTCATCTGAATCCAGCACGGCTTTGATGGCGTCGAGCTCAGTGATTTGAAAGTACTCTCCGATTCCTAACCTGTCTGCAAGCTCTGTCCAGATCTCAAGTTCGTGTTTGGCCTCGCCAAGAGGTTCTACAATCTTGGAAGCATACTGAACTATCCTGTGAAGCTCGCTATGGACAACATTGTCATGCTCAAAGATGAAAGTAGCCGGCAACACGATGTCACAGAGCTTCGCAGTGTCAGTAAGTTCCAGATCAATGCAGACTTTGAAAGGTATCTTCTCCAGTCCCTGATGCGCCTTCTGCGTGTTTGGCCACTGAGTCACTGGACTCGCAGCCTGAATCACAAGCACTTTGAGAGGACTCTCAGGTTGACTGAGGACATACTCCGGAATGTAAGTGCCGGATGGGACAACGGGTTGGATCGATGAATCGAGGAGGTGGTCCAAGGTCACGGTGCTTCCGTTGAATGGACTATTGTCTGATGAAAGGTACTGGAATCCACCGCCAGAAACTCCCAAGTATCCACAGATGGCCAGAAGGCTGTGAACTGCTCTTGCGGCCCAAGTGCCGTTATCATAGTGGTTCATACCCGCAGGCGCTGTCGTTATGAGTGCCGGACCGTGAGTGGCAAATGTGATGGCGATTCTCTCAATCGTGTTGACATCAACCCATGTGATTTCGCTTACCCGTTCCTTGTCGTAGTCTGCCACGCGCTGCCTATACTGTTCGAACCCATGAACGTGATTCTCGACGAAGTCCCGGTCGTACAAGTCTCGTGTTATGATCTCGTTGGCAATACCGAGAGCCAAGGCTCCGTCAGTGCCTGGTCTGATCGTGGTATAGATGTCCGCCATCTTTGCATGAGGGGTCTTCCTGGGGTCAATCACGATCAGCTTTGCGCCGTTGTCAACAGCCACCTGAATGACGTTCTTGCTGTGGATGCTCGACTCGAACTTGTTAGTGCCCCATATCACGATGCACTTCGAATTTGCCCAATCACTCAGCTCATGAGGCGGAAACGGTCCCACGTTGAATCTCGCCCCCTCATATGCTCCCTCAAAACATATCTCAACTATTCCGGGAATCATCCTTGTTCCAAACGCGTTAGCAAATCTGGCTGCGTATCTGGGTGCCATTCCGTCATTGCCCGAGCCAGAGTAGATCCCGACTGACTCCGCCCCATACATCTCCTTCGCGCTGTTCATCCTCTGCGCGATTTCATCAAATGCATCAGTCCAGCTGATTCCCCTGAAAGCACCGTCGCTCTGCTTTCTTTGCGGATATAGGAGTCTGTCCTCAGAGTACATCCGCAGGACGTGGCCATAGCCCTTCGGGCAGCATCTGCCCAGAGTGTATGGATGGCTAGGATCCCCCTTCAATCGCACTATTCTACCTTCATCAACCTCAACAATTAAGGCGCACATGTCTGGACAATTCAACGCGCATGCCGAATGGTGCTCTCTCAGGGTCATTATCGGTGGGCTCATCCCCCGACTGGTCAATAACTCTTGCTGTGAAGCTTGTCGTGCTTCTTGGACTAGTCTAGAAGATAGACCTTGTCTTTCTCCCTTACTCTGTCGCTGACCTTGATAGCAATCTCCTGCCCTGCTTCTCCTACTTGAATATCTGCCCTGTCAATCTGCATGGAGGCCACATTCTGCTCAAAGTTGGTTGTAGTTCCTTCGACACTTATCTTGCTCCCAACCTTGAGTGTGTCCTCAAGCATTATTGCAGCAACACCTATCTTGGCGAAGTACCTTGTGACTACTCCTACTAGCTTCTTGTCACTCATATCGGAGACCTCGCCCTGCCCTCTGTCCCGGCGCCTGAAAAGTCCTTTGCCCTACGTGTGGATTCCCCGTTACTGTCACCTGTTAGGAACTCTCGTTGTTAGGAATACTTATGTTCACGAGCTCCTAGGCAATACGTTATTGTGAACATGCCATGAGGGATGATGTTCATGCAGGAACATAGAGAGAGAAGTGTTTCCGGTGGAACCCGCAGGTCTACAGCGACTCGAGTTCATCTACATACCACAATCTCAGCTCGTACAAGAGAACTACTAAGAGAACTAGCCGGAGAAACCGGTCGCGTGAATGATGTCTTGGAAGAGGCTGTTGATTTCTTCAGCAAAAGGAAGGATATTCCCAGTTGCGACGAGTGTGAGGCAATGGAGGTTTCTAACCTGAGAAGGTCGCTTATTGACTCGGCTGACATGGGCCTTGTGAGTTCACGGATGCTTTCAGTCCTAGCAGACCTTGGCTGCTCACGTCTTGGATCGGCAGACCTAGTGACACAACTTAGGAAGATAGGCGCAGAACAGACGAAGCTCTTGCGAGGTTTGGGAACTGTTCCACAAGAGATGTGGCAGAACACATTCGATTCATTTGTCAGCAATATCAAGCTTCTTGAGCGAATGGGTTTGTTCAGGTCCCTTGAAATCCATCCTGAAAGAAAGAGAGTGCTAGCTACCGCCAAGTTGATGAGTGAGCAGCCAGAAATCCTTCTCGCCATGGTCCTCGCTGAATGGGATGAAGCTGGCTACACAGTAGATGCTGAGATCGTGGCAGACAGTAAGATTAGTATCACGTGGGTTGAAATGCATGAATACGAGGAGAAGAAGGCGGCACGTGACGAAAGAGTTCGCAAGATGTGGGACAATCGTAGAGAGGCTTTTCTGCTGAAGGCTGGCCAAGATGGTGCTATCACGTTGAATCCGTCTCTGCTTGAATGGCTGGCGGAACACAACATTGGCGATGCTCTGGACGAAAAGACGATTGTAGGTGTTAGGAACTTCATGGAGCACATTGACCCACTGGATTCTGGAGCTCCGAACGGTGTACTCGAGCGTGTTAGAAGAGCCGGTATTGGGGTGACATCCTTCGGACTGCTGGAGAAGTGTGACGTACGCAGCGAGGGAGATCTTGTGAGGGTGCAAATGAGGTCTCGAACCTCTCTCATGAAAGACATGGGGGTGAAGATCCTACGAGCATTGCTCACCATGGAGAACATCGATGAGTTCACTCGTGAGGAGGGTGTGACATCTGCTGTCCTCTATGTAGGAGAGAAGCCCGAGGTCGGAAGGAAGTATTAGGTATTGTCCGGTGCACGATTCTTTCTCAGGAACTTTCCCACTTCAATATAGGAACTCCATGCCAAGATCAGCAACCTCAGACTTGACCCGGTTGTAGATTTCGAAGCACTCCTCAGACGGCTTTCCTGTCATGGGATCACAACAGTCTTGGAATCGCTTCCCTCTCGGTGGATCTGGCACCTTGTCGACGAAATTGGGGACTATCTTCTTGACGATTTCATCTGCGTCAGATCTCTTGAGTCCTGCCGCGGCGTATGCGACCTCTGAGGCAAACATTGGCTCAATGGGTGTCAGATAGTCAAAGTACTTACCCTTGGCCACACCTCCAGTTTCAATTGACGCACCCGAGGACACTGCTGCTATGAACTCTGCTGCAAACTCCTGCAGGACCATCTCAGTGCATGGGCCGGCTGCTGTGTAGTTGTAGTACAGAGCTGGGACTTTGGTGTTTCTGCTGACTGCTTGTGCATACGCACTGGCCAGCCAGATGAGTTCAGGAGAAGAGCTTGAAGTATACTTGATGTGGATAGGGAAACAAAGTGTCCAAGAAGCTCCGTATGTCAGTATTCCTTGGATGTGAAATGCTGTGCTGGTCACCGCAGTGCCCTCTGCGCCCCCTGCAAAGCCTCCATAAATGGGCCCATAGATGCCCGCGATTGGAACATTCAGAGACTGCAGGAGAGCAGCTCGATTCAGCAGGTCTAGATCTGTCTTGAGCTCGGCAAGCTCTGCAATCATGTAACCATCGGTCTTCCTTAGTCCGAAATCAGGATGGAGTCCTGATGCCAGCGCAATCGCGGATTCAGCAGTTCCAATTGCATTCATGATTGGAAGCCCTGGCCTACCTGCTCTCCTAAGAGCTTCTCTTCCAAGTTTGACAGTCCTGATTGAGCCCTCAATCTCAAGCGGCGACTTGGCTCGTATAGTAGCACCATCCACAGACAGCAAGCAAGGAGTGGTTATCGCGTTCGCAATCGGTATCATTCGTGCATAGCTCTCTACAAGACGCATGAAGATACTCTCATCGGATACTGTTACTCCTCCAGCTCCGGCAAAGATCCACGGCAATTCCTCTGATTCGGGCTTTCTAGGCAATAGAGTCCGCTGTTCCAATCCTTCTCCCAATACCGCATGATCGAATGAGGTCTTGATTTCGGTTCTGACTTCTTTCTCGTCAAAGGCGATGATTCTCTCAGTGTCTTTGCAGTAGACACCCACGTCACAGATCAAGTCAATTGCGGCCTTAAATATCGAATCAGCCAGACCATCATCAGAGGGGACGAGAGTTTCGGAATCATAGACTATCCCGTGCTCTTTTGTCAACTCTTTAACCCTGGGAGAGAACACTCGTATGTCGTAATCCTTCTCTAGAATGGGTTTTCCATCGAGAGCTCGATTTGTTATCTCGATTATGGGAATCAAGTCCTATCTCCTCCCTTCCTCAATGAGTTTCGCTGCCACTCTCACAGCTTCAGGGGCGGTTTCAGCAAAGCCATCTGCTCCTATCTCGTCCGCCCATTCTTGATTTGTGGGACCGCCGCCGACCATTACGATGTACTTGGCACGGTCGCCAGTCTGTTCGAGAAAATCAATCACATCCTTTTGCCCGCCAAGAGTCGATGTCATTAGAGCCGACACGGCGATGATGTCGGCCTTGATCTTCTCTGCCTCCGCAACGAATTTCGAGGTGGGAACGTCAACGCCTATGTCACTCACCTCGAATCCGTTGGCGATAAGGAGTGACTTGAAGATGTTCTTTCCAATCTCATGAATGTCTCCTCGGACAGTACCAACAACAACCTTGCCCCTCTGAGGGACATCCTCAGCTTTGACGTGTGGAAGAACCACTTCCAGACCAGCCATCATTGCTTCGCCAGAGAGCATAAGCTCAGTCAAGAAGATCTCCATCTTCTCAAATTGCTCACCCACAATCTGAGCCCCCTCAGATATTCCCTTCTCCAGTATATCGATGGGACTGACGCCTGCATCCAATGCTTTCCTCGCTAAGTATGGAACTGCAACCTCATCACCGTTAACAACAGCTTGCTTGAGCGCTTCAATCTCTTTGCCCATCAACCATTCACGTCCACCTATGATAGTTCAAACATCTAGTGAACACGTAGAAAAGGAGTCCCAACACATGTGAACATCTTTGAACAGCATGGTTGTGACTCAGACTATCCCGAGTCTACTCCCACATCGTGGCACGCGACCTTGCGACCATCTGGAAGAGTAATGAGACTTGGCTCCTCTACACTGCACTTCTCCTTGGCAAAGGGACATCGGGTATGAAACCTACATCCCGGAGGCACATTAATTGGATTTGGAGTTTCACCGGTCAAGAGTATTCTCTCACGCTTTGCATCGATTTCAGGAACGGGTACGACTGATAGGAGCGCTTTGGTATACGGGTGTCTTGGATCATCAATTATCTGTCTTGTTTCACCGGTTTCAACAATCTCTCCCAGATAGGCTATGGCGATGCGACTGGATATCTGCTTGGCCACTGCGAGATTGTGGGTGATTATCACTATAGTGATTCCCTTCTTTTCTCGCAGCTCAAGCAGCAGCTTGAGAATCTGACCTCTCATCGACACATCAAGCATTGACACAGGTTCGTCAGCTAGCAATAGGTCTGGACCAAGCACAAGAGCAGCTCCTACGGCAACTCGCTGTCGTTGTCCGCCTGACAGTTCATGAGGTAACCGATCCACGAAGTCAGAGGCTGGACGAAGACCGACATCCTCCAGAGTTCGGATAACCAACTCTTCTTCTTCTTCAATGCTGGAGCAGATCTTATGCAGCTTCAAAGGTTCAGCTATTATCTCTGCGACCGTCATGTTGTTACTCAGTGAACCATAGGGGTCTTGGAAAATCATCTGAATTCTCCGCCTATATGGTTTGAACTC
>CP070658.1:710568-714668 GCA_020355105.1 Candidatus Thorarchaeota archaeon
ATCTAATTTCGAGGAGGTCCCCTTGGGACTCAGTCCCGAACAGGCAATGAGAGAGGCTCAGAGATGCCTTGATTGTCGAAAGAAGCCTTGCGTTTCAGGTTGCCCGGTAGGTGTCAAGGTCCCCGAGTTTATCTCTCTCGTGGGGGAAGGCAAGTTCGTGGAGGCGGCAAGACTGATCAAGGAAACAAATGTGCTTCCTGCAGTGACCGGTCGTGTCTGCCCCCAGGAGGATCAGTGTGAGGGCGACTGTACACTATTCAAGAAACATGGAGGGGTTTCCATAGGGGCTCTAGAACGGTTCGTGGCGGATTACGAGAGAAACAATAACCTCGTAGAGATCCCAAAGAAGCCAAGGCCAACTGGCAAGAAAGTCGCAATAATTGGTTCAGGGCCTTCAGGCCTCACTGTTGCAGGAGACCTAATTCTTCTTGGACATGAAGTCACAGTATTTGAGGCTCTCCATGAGGCGGGTGGAGTTCTTGTCTATGGCATCCCTGAGTTTCGTTTACCGAAGGAGATTGTCCGGGCCGAAATCGACTACTTGGTGCAACAAGGCATCGTCTTCGAAATGAACACCGTTGTGGGTATGACAGTGACTATGGATGACCTCCTTGAGGACTATGACGCTGTCTACATTGGTGTTGGTGCAGGGCTTCCTTGGTTCATGAGGATTGAGGGAGAGGAACTCAATGGAGTTTTCTCGGCAAACGAGTACCTAACAAGGTCCAACCTAATGAAGGGCTATCTGTTTCCTGAGTACGATTCTCCTCTACCACCCGGAAAGCACGTGTGTGTGGTTGGCGGCGGAAATGTTGCCATGGATGCCGCCCGTACAGCGAAGAGACTTGGTGCAAAGGTCACGATTGTCTACCGACGTGCTCGAGAGCAGCTTCCCGCCAGAAAGGATGAGGTTCATCATGCAGATGAAGAGGGCATTATCTTTCAGCTACTCTCTAATCCTGTCAGGATATTCGGTGAAGAAGGGAGAGTAGTCCGCATGGAGTGTATCAGAATGGAACTTGGTGAGCCTGACGAAAGTGGAAGACGTAGACCCATACCCATTGAGGGCTCTAATTTCGAGATTGCGTGTGATCAGGTGATCATATCCATAGGAGCCGGAGCTAATCCCCTGCTAACCAAGACAATGCCAGAGCTCAAGCTGAATAGGTGGGGCTACATCGAGGTCAATGAGAACAATCGAACGAGCATGCCCAAGGTCTGGGCTGGTGGTGACATAGTAACTGGAGCGGCCACAGTCATCGAGGCCATGGGTGCTGGAAGGATTGCAGCGAAGTCAATTCATGCTGATCTGCTAGGCCTTCCGCAACCGGGTTCTGATGAGGAACAGGAAGACTCTGGCTGAGGAAGACTCCAGCATTTCAGGTCCCATAGATTCCACGGACCTCTTTGATGACCAATCCTGGTAATTTTCCCGGCGAGCTCACTGGAATAATGCTTGCTCCTGCTCTTCGAAGCGCCTCGGCAGTCTTCTTGCTCAAGCCAAAGTACTCAGGGGCAATATGAAACATGAAGAACCTATGACCAATTCGTGTGATTTCGGAAATGGACTTCATCAGCTTATCCCAATTAGCTATCTCTGCGTCAGTTATCATTAGGACCATTACGTTCGACTCAGCACTCCTGCACTTGTCAGCAATCTTCTTGATGGGGGCTTGTGTCCCACCACCCTGGTAGGTTAGTAGCACTCTCTCAGATGTGGAACGCTCCCTTGACCAGTCACTATCTCGTGTGCCATCTGAGAAGTTGATTACAGCTACTCTGCTGCCCTTCCGAAGGGCAAAATCCATTGCCGCGAAGGCTGACACGAGTGCCGTGTGGTAGGGACCTGAAACGTTCTTCGGACCCATTGACCAAGTCATTGACCCACTGGAGTCAATGACAAGCAGAAGGTCAGGGAATGACTCGGTGTCGGATTCCCCTGAGACCTCTATCTTGAGCCATCTTCTTGTAGACATGTTTGGGACTAGAATTGGAAATGCCTGAAGACTCTGTACAATGTCCAGCTCTTCTATAGGATCGCCCAATCGCCACGTATCTGCAGTGAGCGGAATCAAGCCCGTCCGTTGTTTCTCCCGAACTTCAAACCTGAGGAGGCCCCTAACCTTTGCTCTATACCAGAAACGAATCCAAGCCTTTCTTTTCGAACCTATGCCAGCAATCAGGTATACTCCCTCTAGGTCCCTCAGGTTTCCATTTCGTTGCTCAACCTCAATGGCCAGACGTTCCATCTCTCGCTCAAGATCCTCTTCATTCCCCCCTTCCATGCATCTTCTGGCCATGCCACCATTTCGAACCTCAATAGGATTGCCCACGACAGCATCGACATCCAATGGAACGAGAATCGTGTCGGATTCCTTCGAGGCCGAACCAGCTTCGAAACCAGATGCAGGGGAACAGCCCGCCAACGACTCATCCTCTTCTGGCTGCCACTTCGCAACTATCTTCGCAATTGCTTCGACTGCCTTGGGCCATTTCCGTTCCGTGTCGATATGCTTTCGAGCAACTCTCACGATTGCCTCAGCCGCCTCGTAGGTTTCTTCGTCGACTTTGACTGACGACGGCAGGGGGAATCCCCA
Source organism: Candidatus Thorarchaeota archaeon (assembly GCA_020355105.1). Taxonomy (GTDB): domain Archaea; phylum Asgardarchaeota; class Thorarchaeia; order Thorarchaeales; family Thorarchaeaceae; genus SMTZ1-83. The sequence continues at coordinate 713,166 of CP070658.1, forward strand.
CATTGCTCGATAGCATGACACGATTAGCGTCCAAAGGGGACTGTGAATCTGGCCCATCATGGCAGAGCCAAATATGTTGGCAATAATGCGGGAGTGAGTTAGACGCGGGAACCTTCTCAACAGGGCAGAGTCCACAACAAGGTCTGCGAAGAGATTGCATATGAAAAGCGCAGTGACATCGTTGACGTGACGTCGTGCAGCGGCAAACATCATGCCGTTCATCACTGCGTCATAGGGGCACACTAAGTAGTGCTGAATCTCATGATGGCAGACCGAACGTAGGTATGGTTCGGACTCGTTCAAGTCTAGATGAATGGGAACCCCAGCTGTGTTTAGATGGACAGTCCAATCGTTTGTGTCAATGTAGAAATAACTGCTCGCATCTTTTCTGTGCTCCACGATGACATCTGGAAGAGGAGGATAGTAGAAGTCGGCCAGCGCTTGATCCCAGGCCCGGTCGGCTGCTTCGCTGAGTGCGGTACTTCTGGGAGCATCACGCGAGATTGTCAGCCAAGCCACCTACCCTTCTAAACTCGCATCAATCTCCTTCCTTATCTCGATGGCATCAGTACCTCCTGAAATCTCAAGGAATACTGAAGAATCTGCGGAATCACCTGTGACGTAGATGACAAGAGTAAGGCCGTTAGTCCTCACAACTTTGCGTTTGGGAGGTTCGAGCGTTTCTTTGAGTATACTGGTCATCTTGGGGAAACGCAGACTGATAACAGTCCAGACGTCTAGCCACTGTTCAAAGGAGAGAGTGAATTGCGAAAGCGTGAGCCGATGTAGCGCTTCAGACACCCTGTTGAGGAGAACGCTTCTATTCGGAAAGTCTGTGTCTCTGCTTAGGTCTTCATGGACCTTTGCCAGTTTCTTAACGTCACGATCTGCGACTCCTTTGTCTATCGCATGCACCGTTTGAACGTAGCGTTTCTTCTTCAGCTCCTTCGCGAATTCGACGTAATCGATTTTCACAAGGAGGTCGCTCTTCGCCATTTCTTTGAGTTCGTTGTGTGCATCATCTGGCGCCACACCCTGCCGAAGCTTCTCCATCAGTCCTATGGCTGCCTCCCTCTGAGCAAAACGGGTTGAAGCAAGCTCAACGAGGTTCTGCGTGTATGCAAATCGGTCACCGTAGAAAGGCGATTTTTCCATGTCGTCACCTGCATAACGAGACCTATGCCAGAACACAAGGGCAGCCAGTGATTTGACAAGCTCCAGACTTACCTCGTTTGCGCCCAGAAGCCATGCGGCAGCCTTGCAATAGCGATTCAGGTCTTTTGCTGCACGAACACTCAGTGGCAACACGACCTTATTGCAGACACTTTTTGCAGTGTTGAAATGACATCCGTCGCATAGACCGGTCTCGACTGTGAGCTCATGGGACTGACTCTTGTCGATTCTTATGCACGCACCAAACTCCCTGATTAGAGATCGCATGAATTCGGATGCCCTAGACGATACGGGAGTCTTATCGGCCAGATTCCAGATTGTCAAGAGGTC
>CP070658.1:714768-718115 GCA_020355105.1 Candidatus Thorarchaeota archaeon
GGATAGGACCGAATTCTTCAGACTACTTGAACGTTCTATGAAGAAGGTGAAAGAAGCGAACACATGCATCACCATGGCCGCAATAAACGGATATGCCATAGGATTCGGCGCCATGCTGGCGGTCGCCTGCGATTTCAGGTTCTTCTCAAAGGACGCGGCTCTACGATTTCCTGAGGTCGATCTTGGTGTGTTCCCAGGGGCCGGGGCATCATCGAACTTGTTGAGTATCGTTGGCCCATCGCGTGCCAAGGACATTATTCTGTCAGGGCGGATGGTTGAATCGGCCGAGGCATACGAGATTGGCCTTGCCAACGGAGTCTTCGAGTATGGTGAGCTTCTGGACAGGACGATAGAATACATGAAGGCCTTTTCAGGAAAGGACCCCAAGATCCTGCTAAGAGCAAAGACCCTCATTGATGGAATGACCGGGAAGACCGTGTTCGGTGCAGGGGAGATGGAGACCGCCTTCACGGAAGAGTGGCTTCTGGAGTTGGAGAAGGAATAGGCTGAACTGTCTCTTACACATGTTCCAGGGCGCGTGTCGACTTCTTCTTTCGTCTTGGAGTTGTGTAGTTGAGTCAGCTCTTCCATTCTACGTCCTAGTGCCCGTAATGGACAGGAATTGATCTGAACAGTCAAAGCAGCTGCCTGTGAAGACCATAGTAAACGTTGCCTGCCAGGTAGAGTTGCTTATGAAACTACCAACAAGGCTGTATGTTTCAGTACATGATCCGAAATAGTCGCAATTGACGTTGATTTGGCCGTTCTTGGCCGATGTACCTGTCATGAAACACCCACCGTTCATGGCTGGCTGAACGATGAGAGTCGTTCCATCGTCCACGAAGGTGAATGACGTATAGGAGAGATCAACCAGACAAGAAGGAAGACAAGCACACACATACGAGATAGGGGGGGATAGGCTGTAGGTGCCGCTTGGGGCATAGGGTTGGACTGTAATCGTGTCGTTCCCTGGGAAGCCGTAGTCTGTCCCATCAAAGGGAGTTACGACGCAGGTCCAATTGTCACCAATAGAAGTCTGGTTCGACCACACAGTATCCCCATCAAGACCTGTCGCGGCACCATTTCACAGCCACGTGTACTCGTAGGTAATGGAATCGTTGTCAGAATCATGACTGGGTCCTGTGATGTTGCACCAGAGTGCATTATGATTGTACGCCAAATCTGGTTCGATTTTAACTACAGGTGCTGTGGGTGGCGAGGTGGCAGGCAAGCTCGACTGGATAGCGACAGTGTCATTTCCAGAAGGTCCGTAGTCGGTCCCGTCGAAGGGAGTAACTTTGCAGGTCCGATTGTCCCCTGCCGCAGTTTCGTCAGCGGACACATTACTGACAGTCAAGGAGGTCAAGGCGCCATTCCTAAGCCAACTGTACATGTAGGTGACAGAATCGCCCTCCGCATCATAGCTGGGGGATTTGATAGCACATGCCAGGGAGCTATCATCAAATGCGGGACTTGGTTCAATCTGCACCACCGGCGCTGTGGGTGGCGTGTTGACAGCTTCAGGGGGCATATTGAGGACAAAAACGGTTCCCACCTCAATGACCAAAACGACCATTACAATAACGGCAAACTGCTTCTGCAAATCCCTGGCCAATCTACGACCCCCGCGCAATCTGGACTTTTCAATGAAGAAATGGACGGATACACATTGTCTTCAAGTTCTCTATATACCTTGGCTGACAAACCACGACTGCTCTTTGACGAATGTTGTGCTCTGGTTCGTGTTGTTTCAGGCCTGGCGTCAGCCTTAATTAGGAACAATGCATCTCCTGTGACCTTCATTCAGTTGGGTTGATTTGCATGTCAAAGAAAGCTGTTGTCGCGATTGGCGGCAATTCTCTGATAAAAGACAAGACAAAGAAGACAGTCCCAGACCAGTATGCGGCCACTGCAGAAACTTGTGCCCATATAGCAGACATGATTGAGGAAGGTTGGAACGTTGTTATCACCTCTGGCAATGGTCCGCAGGTTGGGTTTATTCTGCGCCGATCCGAATTATCGGAACACGAGCTGCATCCGGTGCCTCTGGACTATTGTGGTGCTGACACGCAGGGTGCAATTGGTTACATGATTCAACGAGCCCTCTACAATGAGTTCCACAGGCGCAGTATCACGAAACATGTTGCAAGCTTAGTCACTCAGGTTAGAGTGAATCGAGAGGACCCCGCCTTCGAGAACCCGGCAAAACCGATTGGTTCGTTCATGGAAGAGAAGACAGCGAAGGACAGAGCCAAAGCTGAGGGTTGGCATATCAAGGAAGACTCTGGCAGAGGATGGAGGAGAGTGGTTCCGTCACCCATTCCTGAGGAGATTGTTGAGTTGCCAGCAATAAAGGCCCTCAATAGCCAGGGAATCATAGTGTATGCCGTTGGTGGAGGAGGAATCCCAGTCTTCGCCAACGAGAAAGGTGAACTCCAGGGAACGGCTGCGGTGATTGACAAGGACCGTGCTTCGAGTCTGCTTGCTACAGGTCTTGATGCGGACCTATTGCTAATCTCAACTGCGGTAGAGAAGGTCTATCTTAATTTTGGCAAGGAGGATGAGGAACCAATTGATAAGATGGACCACATCGAGGCACAGCGATACATAGAGGAAGGTCACTTCGCACCGGGCAGTATGCTTCCCAAAGTTGAGGCCTGCATCGACTTCGTGAAGAAGGGTGGAGAGAAGGCTGAGGCAATCATCACAGACCCGCCGAACATCACCAAAGCACTACGCAGAGAAACAGGGACCAGAATCGTAAAGGGATATGCTGTACCCCCACCACCTCCACGGCGCTAGTCACACCGCTAGATTAATCGCTAGGAGTGCTCCAGCTACACAAGAGATACGATGAGCCGAGAAGTCGTAGCCAGCGAGAAGGCCCCAAAGGCCATTGGCCCCTACAGCCAAGCAATCAAGGCGGGAGGATTCGTCTTCTGCTCAGGTCAGATTCCCTTCAATCCTGATACAGGTGAGTTGGTGCTGGGGTCAATTGCTGACCAGACCCGACAAGTGCTGACAAACATCAAGTCAGTTCTGGAGGTGGCGGGGACGACAATGGAGAAGGTAGTGAAGGCAACCGTGTTCCTGAAAGATATGGATGACTTTGGCGAGATGAATTCCGAATACTCGAGATGGTTCTCAGAAGAACCACCAGCCAGAGCTGCGGTTCAAGTTGCAAGGCTCCCAAAGGATGTTGGAATCGAGATTGAGGTAATAGCCCTGGTTTAGGAACGTGCGTTCTTGGAAAAGTGCTAGGAGAGCAAACCTTTTCTTCAGATTCTTTGGGGACGAGCATCAGGGAGGACAGAGCAGAAACCTGCACACTCACCAAGGAGTAAGAC
>CP070658.1:718215-725831 GCA_020355105.1 Candidatus Thorarchaeota archaeon
AACCTCCATCAAGACCCTCCTCAACAAGGGATTCAAGGCCGTGTTCCTCGGTACCGGTGCTCCGTTGAGTTCCAAACTGAGGATTGCGGGAGAAGATTCGATTGGAGTATACCACGCAATCGATTTCCTTGAGAAGGTCAATCGAGGTGAAAGAATACGCTTGGGCTACCATGTGGCAGTCATCGGTGGAGGAAATGCAGCCATCGATGCCGCACGGGTCGCCAAGAGATTGGGAGCAAAGCACGTCACAATAATATATCGCAGGTCACGAGCTGAAATGCCAGCGATTCCCCATGAGATTGAAGACGCAATTGAAGAGGGTATTGAAGTAAAGGTACTGACAACACCTGTTGAGTGCATCGTATCGAAAGGTAGACTAGTTGGAATCACTTGCATCGAGATGAAGCTCGGAGAATCTGATGAGTCAGGCAGACGGCGTCCGATTCCAATTCCAGGTTCTGAGTTCTCAATTCCCTTCGAGAACATGATTATCGCAATTGGTCAGCGTGTTGACCCGAAGGGGCCACATGCAGAGCTGGAAGTGACTGAATGGGGAACTCCAGAAGTCGACCCCATCACACTACAGACAAGTATGGAGAGTGTCTTTGCAGGAGGAGATTTGGCTACTGGCCCCGGACTTGTTGTGGAGGCCGTGGGGCAGGGTAATGTCGCTGCAGAGTCTATTCACAGGTATCTTCGAGGAGAGGATGTGAAGGAAGGGAGGCCGAAGACATTCATTGAGGTGTCACCCGAGGACATACGCAAGGAGAGATTCGGTGTACATCCCCGTGCTGAGATGCCGAAAATCAGAATGCCTCAGAGAAGGTCATCATTCCAAGAGGTAGAGGTTGGTTTCGACGAGGCAACAGCGATAACAGAAGCAGGGCGATGCCTGAACTGCACCATATGCTCAGAATGTATGGAGTGTGTGGAAGCCTGCACTCGCGAGGCCATTGATCATTCAATGACCGATGAAATCCTCGAGTTGGATGTGGGTGCAATTGTGATATCGACCGGATACAAGATGTTCGATGTGAAGAAATACCCACGATTCGGGTATGAGATCCACGCCAATGTGATTCAGGCGATGGAGTATGAACGACTGATCAATGCGGCTGGACCTACTGCGGGACATCTTGTCCGTCTAAGTGATGGAAAGATTCCCAAATCAATCGGATTCGTCCAGTGTGTCGGGGCAAGAGACGTCAACAAAGGCGTCCCTGCGTGCAGTCGTGTTTGTTGCATGTACGGGATCAAGAATGCTGTCATGGCAAAAGAGCACGATCCGAATGTCGACGTTACAGTCTACTATGCTGATATGAGAGCGTTTGGAAAAGGCTTCGAAGAGTTCTATGAGATGGCAAAGACCCGCTTTGGCGTGAACTTTGTGAGAGGCCGCGTCGCGGAGATAGTTGAAACCGATGATGAGAATGTGTTGATACGCGTGGAGAACACTGAGACCCTGAACTTCATACAGAACGAACATGACCTTGTCATTCTCAGTCCTGGTATCATGCCCTCTCCTGGAATGGAGGACTTGGCCAAGGACATGGGTGTCAAGCTGGATGAGGATGGCTACATCAAGGTCGAACATCCTCTTTTGTATCCAGTAGATGCAGAGATGGATGGAATCTATACCTGTGGGTGCGCTGAGGGACCCAAGGATATTCCAGACAGCGTTGCAGCAGGAAGTGCTGCGGCAATGAGGGCCACAATAGTGCTCTCAAGGGGAGGTGAAGCAGATTGACAGAAGCAGAAGCTGGAGCTACGGAGGGAGCTGAGGTTCCTAGGATTGGAGTCTTCATTTGTCACTGTGGGCACAACATCGCCGGGACAGTTGATGTCGAAGCGGTGGCGAAGATGGGAGAGTCACTGCCCTATGTGGAGTACTCGACTCACTTCATGTTCATGTGTGCGGATTCCGGCCAGCAGTTGATCAAAGAGAAGATTGCTGAACACAACTTGAATCGAGTCGTCGTGGCTAGCTGTAGCCCGCGAATGCACGAGCCAACCTTCAGGAAGGTTGTTGAGGAGGCGAATCTAAACAGGTACTTGTTTGAGCAGGTCAACCTGCGAGAACATGTCAGCTGGTGTCACATGCGCGAACCGGTAGCCGCCACCGAGAAAGCAGCGGACCTTGTAAGAATGGCGGTGGCTAGAGCCGCGCTTCTTGAGAGTTTGCCTATCAAGACGGTTGAGGTTGAACCTGTGGCACTCGTGGTGGGCGGCGGAGTAACAGGGCTAAGGGCGTCGCTTGACGTGGCTGACAGAGGCTTCAACGTCGTGTTGGTGGAGAAAGACGGTAGTCTGGGCGGTCACGTCGCCAAGCTTGCCAGTGTCTATCCCACTGCTGAGAAAGGTACGACTCTGACTGAGGGCCTAATCAAGAGAGTCGAGAAACATCCTCAGATCAAGGTATTCACCAACTCCAAAGTAACTGATCTCGACGGTTACATCGGCAACTTTGACATCAAGACTGAAACCAATGGCAAAGAGGAAAGTCATCGTGTAGGCACCATAATCATTGCCACAGGAATCGAGCCATTCAAGCCAGTGGGATACTATGCCTACGGCGAACACCCTGACATTCTTACCCTTGCAGAGGTAGAAGAGATGCGTCTCAAGGGAGAAGTCTTGAGGCCAAGCAATAGCAAGCCTCCCAAGACGCTGGCCTACATAGGGTGTGTCGCCTCTCGAGAAGCTGGGCTAAAGGGTCACGAACATTGTTCGAGAGTCTGTTGCACCGCTGTAGCGAAATCAGCTGGTGAAATGAAAGACACAACGGATGAAGTTGTGATATTGTACGAGGACCTTCGGACATATGGAAGAGGCCACGAAGCCATACACAGAGAAGCTAGGCACAAGCATGTCATATACAGCAAGTTCCCGCCCGAAAAGAAGCCTGAGGTAGAGGTTGCTGATGGAAAGATAAAGCTTCATTGGCATGACGTGTTCTCTGGGGATAACCTGGTCTTCGAGCCTGATATGTTGGTTCTCGCGTCTGGGATGGTACCTCCAGAGGGGATAGATGAGGTGGCGAAGACGTTCAGTCTTACGAGAAGCCCCGACGGCTTCTTCAATCCGGAGCACGTGAAGCTGGCTCCCTTGACAACTCATACGGCAGGGATAATGATCGCTGGAGGAGCCCAAGCCGCGAAGAGTGCTGCAGAGGCCATTACTGATGCCAGCGGAGCAGCGGCCAAGGCTGTTGGGCTGATGGCTCGGGGAGAGGTCGAGATTGAATCGACGATCTCCAATGTGATTGAGGAGCTCTGCTCTTCGTGTCACACGTGCATTACAGCCTGTCCCTATGGGGCAATATCAATGGATGAATCCAAAGACCCACCCGTTGCGTTCGTTACCGAAGCAAAGTGCCACGGGTGTGGCACATGTGCAGCCGCATGTCCAAGCTCTGCAATTGTGATGCTCCACTCGACAGATGACCAGATCATGGCCATGGTGGAGGCGTATCTAACTACGTACGGTGAATCTGAAGGAGGTGCTGCCTAGTGACTACAGCGCAGACAAAGACCAAGGCTCAAGCAGACTGGGAGCCGAGAATCGTTGCGTTCTGCTGCAACTGGTGCTCATATGCCGGTGCCGACCTCGCTGGAACATCAAGGATTCAATATCCAACAAATGCTAGAATCATCAGAGTGAACTGCACAGGACGGATAGACGCCGAGTTCATTCTCAGTGCTCTTGACAAGGGCGCTGATGGAGTTCTGGTGTCTGGGTGTCACCCTGGAGATTGCCACTATACAAGCGGCAACCTGAAGCTGAGGGCTAGATGGGCATTCATGGAGGAGGCAGTCAAGCAGGCAGGTATTGACCCACGCAGAATACGTCTACAATGGGCTAGTGCCTCTGAAGCACAGATCTTCGCAGATGGAGTTGCGAAGCTGATAGAACAGGTGAGAGAAGTTGGTCCAATAGGGAGGTCGTGGAAATGACAGAGTTCACGATGTACTTCGGCCAGAACTATGGTGATGTCATGATACAGCGGAAGTCTATACTCCGGGCTCTCTCTGAAGGACCTGTGAGCGTCAGCCAAATCGCTGAGAAGGCGGGAGTCTCCAAGCAAGTCACGATGTGGAATCTCCTAGCCTTGCTGCGATGGGGTGACGTGGAGATAGCTGGCGAGGAGCATCATGAACTCGTCTTTGCATTGAGGGAGGTATGAGAATGGCAGATCCAGTTCCTATAGCAATGGGTCAAGGAAGTAGTTGCTGGGGTTGTTTCCAGAGCCTTGTTGATATTCATCTGAGGTTGGCAGACGTACTCCCTGCACTAGATATCAAATACTGGCAAGCTGTTGCAGACTTCAAGCTTCACCACCTGGAGAGCTATGGGGACAAATCGATTGTGGTCGGTCTCTACGAAGGCATGGCACGAACAGAGGAGGACATCCATCTCCTCAAACTGATGAGAGAGAAATGTCAGATTATGATTGCTTTCGGATCCTGCTCCTGCTTCGGCGGCATTCCTGGGCTAGCCAACCAATATGATATCGAAGAGTGCTATGATGTCAAGTTCCGAGAGAACAAGACGGTCAAGGGTGGCAAAGTACCTTCTGAGAATCTACCTGGCATAGCTTCGGTAGTCAAACCAAACACAGACTATATCGACTTCGACATCTTCTTGCCAGGCTGCCCACCAACATCAGACCTCATATTCACTGCAGTGAGCGCACTCCTCTCAGGTCAACCGATTGACCTTCCGCCTCATGCAGTCTGTCACTACTGCAATAGAGAGAAGAAGGAAACCCCCGTTGAGAAGATTCTCAGACCCTACGAGGGCATTGCAGACCCTGACAGATGCCTGCTCGAACAGGGTTACATTTGTGTCGGATCATCAACGTGGGGACTTTGCGAAGGACAGTGCGTGAACAAAGGTGCTACCTGCCGTGGATGCTTTGGGCCTACTCCACCAATCACACAGGACCATGGAGCTGCATCAATATCGATGCTGGGCTCTTATGCACCTCTTGAAACTGAGGAGATCAGACAACAAGTCAAGGACCCACTTGGGACCTTCTGGCGAGTGGACTATCCCACGAGCCATTTGGGAAGAATGAGAATCAGACGTGAGGAGGCGAAGGAGAAATGAGTGGAGAGAAAATAATCCGTATTGATCCAGTGACCCGCCTTGAAGGTCATGGTGCTTTGACCATCAAGCTGAGCAAGGATGGCAAGGTGAAGGATGTTCAGTTCAACGTCCAAAGTACTCGATTCTTTGAGAAGTTTCTTGAGGGTAGACCATTGGAGGAAGCCCCGAGGATTGCTCCAAGAATCTGCGGGATTTGCCCCATACCACATCACTTGGCCTCTGTCAAGGCTGTTGAGGCGGCTTGGGATGTGACCCCTCCTCCAGCGGCAATCAAACTGCGCAGACTCATGATTGAGGCCAAGCAGTTCTCATCCCATACAATTCACTTCTATGCGCTGGCGGCTCCTGACTTCGTCTATGGCCCTTTTGCAGACCCGGCAGTTCGCAACGTGGCCGCGGTGCTGAAGGACCTTCCAGAGGTGGCCGTTCAAGCCATCAAGATGATGGAGTTCGGACAGGAGCTAATCAAGGCAATTGGAGCCAAGGCGGTTCATCCAACCACAGGCATCCCTGGAGGAATGCTTGCGCCCTTCAAAGAGGAAGACCGCGACTTCTTCCTGGGACGACTCGAGGAGATTCAACAGCTCACTTTGAATACGGTCGACTTGGCCAAGAAGGTGGTCACCGACTACCTTGATGTGATTACCAAGGTAGCAGTTGTACCAACCTATTACTTAGGCGTGTCAAACAATGGTGAGCTTGATATCTACGATGGTACGGTTCGAGTGATGGACCCCGAGGGCAAGATAGTCGCAGACTTCGAGCCGAAGGACTACACGAAGTTCTATGGCGAACACGTCCCAGACCACAGCTACGGGACACACATGTACTTCAAACCGGCTGGATATCCTGACGGAATCTGGAGAGCCAACACACTTGCTAGGTGCAATGTGAATGAGAAGATGGCGACTCCCCTAGCTGACGCTGCCTTGAAGGAGATGCGAGAACTAGTCGGAAGACCCTCCCACCATACATTCGCATACCACTATGCGAGAATCGTCGAGTTGGTTCAGGCATTTGAGTGGGTGGCGACTTTGCTCAATGACCCTGATATTGTGAGCAGTGACGTGAAGCTCTCAGACGTGGAAGCAAAGGCAGGAGATGGTGTAGGAATCGTGGAGGCCCCCAGAGGAACTCTCATGCACAACTATGTTTCAGACGATGAAGGGATGCTCGTGAAGTCCAACTTGGTCGTCGCAACAAACAACAACATTGCGGGCATCGAGAAAAGCTTGATGGTCGCAGCGAAGCAGATTTTCGAAGACAAGGCTCACGAGAGCTTGAAGCTCCCAGAGCCTATGGTGAAGAGATAATGGTGTAGACAATTACAGAAGAAATCCCAGAAGGACTGCTCAACCTCGTTGAGATGGTTGTGCGGTGCTATGACTGCTGACTATCATGCGGTGCTCATTTCGTCGTAGTTGACGAGGAGGGCCGCGAGTTAGTCAGGAAGGAGCTTGTGACCGGCGGCGGATGAAGGCACGGCCGCAAACTAACGGGCCGCGTCTGACACACCCCGCAAGGGTGCGCTGGTCGCACCTCCTTCCATCCTTTCTCTTCTTCTGCTAGATGTTTGAGGGTATAACCAGATTCTACGGCTGTATGGCAATCCTTGACATGACTTCACCTTCGTTGCCCAAAGTTCGTAAAGAACCTGGATGACTTCGCGCTCCCGATTGCTGGGATGAGTGTTCTTAATTCCCGCCATGCAACTTCGGGACCAAGGTTTTTTCTCATCTGAGTGGTCAACCATGAGAAAGAATAGAACCAGTTCAAAGGCACTATTCTCAAAACCAATTGCCCTTGTGAGTGCTTTGGTATTCTTGCTCATGATATACCTGATTGGAAGTCTGCCTTTTGATCAGAGATCTACTCCAAACGATCCCGTAGGTGACCCTTGGCATTTGGAAGCTATTGAGATCTATAGTGTCTGGGACTATGGGTATTCCTTCCATACCCCTGAAGCAGTGGGGCTCTGTGTCATCGGAGAAGCTATCACTGACAATCAGAATGGAGACCTGAATATGACTGAAAGAGCCAGTTTCGCTTGGAATAGTGATTTCAGTGACTATCTACCATACCCCAGCGCCACTACAAGTTCTCATGAAGCCGCAGTGGCATCTGTAGCTGCATCTACGATCAACAATAGTATAGGTGTGGCGGGGATTGTAAATGCTCCATTGTACAGTGCATGGCTTTGGGGGAGTTATCCTGTCGATGATGTTTCCCGCTACCATATGTATATACGACAGATGATTGACATCTTTGAGTGGGGCACAAGCTTTGGAAGAATGGTGTTCACTATGAGCTTCATTGACACCGTTTACATGCTTGAATCTGATGACGAAGTTCTCGTTGAACTTCGAAACAAGGTTACAGAACTTCATGATAGTGGTGAAGCGCTCTTCTTTGCCGGTTGATGTCCGGCCGATCGGGCGGCCGGCCCAGATTGGTGAAGAGAATGCGTCGGACGAGAATCACGTCGAGGGCTTCGGCGAACAGCTCGG
>CP070658.1:725931-732199 GCA_020355105.1 Candidatus Thorarchaeota archaeon
CCGCCATCTGTTCCTGATAACATGAAGGATTATTCACGATGTAGGCAAAGATGCCCTGGGCTGTCCTACTTCTCATTGTAAGATATGCCATCTCAGCCTCACGTGATCTCAACATCTTTGGATAGTAAAGCCGCTTGCCTGCGAACTTGATGGACTTGACCAATCCCTCGCGTTCGAGGATCCGCAGGTGCCAGGTCAAGGTTCCCAGAGGTGATTCGAGCATCTCAACTAGCTCGAGCAGGTAGGTGCCAGGGTTCTCACACAGGACTTGGTACAAATCACGCCGAAAAGGGTGAAGAAGAAGTGCCATCCGTTTTTGACGACCCATCGTACCGTCCTCTAGTCCTGCTCCCTTCAGATTCATGCGGGAATGGTGAATAAAAGGGCTTCGACATCGTGTGGTACAGCGCTCATCGTACAGAATCCTTTATTTCCAGCTATGTAGCGTGTCGTGCCGTCTGAGTTTGGCGTTGAGGGAAGGACTTGTGCGGAATAACCGGGATTGTTGGCAAGCACCGCGACGACATCGGAAGGGTTCTAATCGAGTGTAGCAGCAAACTTGCCTACAGAGGATATGACTCAGTGGGACTAGCAGCCGTGAGAAATGGTAAGGTCGAGTTGAGGAAAGAAGTTGGCACCATCGAAGAAGTCAATCGGCTGCTTCGACTCTCGGAGATGAAGGGTGACAGGGGAATAAGCCAGCTGAGATGGGCCACATATGGTGCACCAACAAGGGTCAACGCTCAGCCTCACTTTGGTTGTGAGGAAGTACTCTACGGGGCACACAATGGCAACATCCACAACTATGTGGAATATCGGCAGGAGCTTGTCGATACTGGTCATGTCGTCCGGTCTGAGAATGATGGTGAACTGTGTGTTCACGCCGTAGACAAGTACTTCGAGCAGACAGGAGATATGTTTCAGGCAGTGCAACTGTCAACGAAAGATCTCCAAGGCGCGTATGCATACGCAGTGGGACGAGCCGACACCCGGGAAGTATACGCTGTGAAGATGGGCTCCTCTCTTGTCGCTGGAGTTGGAAACTCTGATACCATAGTTTCCAGCGACCTGCCCTCTATCCTCCCGCTAACAAACAGAGTGCTGTACATCCAAGAAGGTGAGATGCTCAGACTGACCCCAGATAGTGTGGATGTTTTCCGAATAGAGGACGGCAAGAAACTCGAACGGAATCTGGAGATCAGCACAGTTGACCCGCATGCAGCCGAACGTGGCGGCTATCCTCACTTCATGCTCAAGGAGATCAACGAGCAGCCAAAAGTAGTCAAAGATGTCGTAGGATCCCTTCAGGGTTCGGAAACCAGTAGATGGCTCGAAATGATAGAGGATGCATCCACCCTTTATCTGGTGGCCTGTGGGACTTCTTATCATGCTGGTATCGTGGGGACTTACTACTTCAACCGATATGCCGGAATTCCGTTGACTCCTTCTATCGGCGGACAGTTTATCCCTATGTATGGCAACACCTTGAGCCAGGACAGTCTCTGTATACTTGTCTCTCAGAGTGGAGAAACCAAGGACATACTGAATGTTCTCAAACACACAGAAAGTACCAAGCATGGGAAGAGTCTCGGTATCCTGAATGTCATTGGGAGCACTCTAATGTTCAATGCCGATGCCTACATACCAATGGTCTGTGGATACGAAGTGTCCGTTCCTGCGACCAAGACATACTACTCGCAATCAGTCATCTTTGCCTATCTTGCGGTGATGTTGGGAGAACGGAACGGTACACTTGACTCCTCAGAGGCGAAACGTCTTGTCAATCTGCTGGCCAATGACCTGCCTCGACTTACACAGGATACGATTGACCGCACGGGGATTCAAGCCAAGCGCCTAGCCAGGACTTTGGACGATGTCAAGGATCTCTACTGTCTAGGTTACGGGTTCACCGATGGCGTAGCAAGAGAGGGTGCCCTCAAGATCAAGGAGATAGTTTACAATCACTGTGAAGGTCTCTACAGCAGCGAGTTCAAACATGGTCCCCTGAGTATCGTCACAGATGGGTACCCTGTTATATTCGTCACGACAACAGAGGACAGTTGGATGGTCATCAATCATTTAAGTGAGGTTCGCGTGAGGGGTGGGCGCACTATCATCGTCGGTGAATACGAAGACAAGCTACGGAGTTATGTCGATTCCAAGGGGGACTATCTAATGGTGCCCGAATCTGACCTTTTCCTGAACCCCATTCTTGACGTAATACCCCTACAACTGCTGAGTTACTTCATGTCAATCGACAGGGGGATAAATCCAGACCTACCACGAAATCTGTCAAAGACTCTGACAGTGGACTAGTCTCTGTCACCAGTTTCTCCAATTCTGATTGCCCTCATCTCGGCCGCTACTATGTTGCCTGCATCAAAGCCTTCTCTGATGTTGACCACGTCATCGTTGTCAACCTCAAAGACGCCAATCAGCTCGTTTTTGTCTGCCAGTGCCCATTGTCCGTAGACTGTAACGCTTGAATCGATATCACATTCAATTAGCCCCAGCGTCCCTGAACTGGACCACCAGTTCAGACACTTGCCACTCAATCCAAGGCGGGAGAGAAGATCTGTCCATAGCTCCAGTAGTTTCGTGGGGCCATGTCTATTCCTAAACGTGACCAAGATACTCCCCTGTGCATCTTGGATTACCTCTGCAATCTTCTCTGTTTCGTTCTTAGTGAAAAGTCCCATCAACGGTCGAACGAGGTCTAGGTGGCGTTGGTTAAAAGCACCTCGTTATGGATAAAAGGCAGGGCGATGGTGTCTTAGGGAGGTTGATTGTTCTTGGCCCCTCAACGCTTGTCACCAATTGGTCTATACTCGTCAAATCCGTGGTCTGCAAGAGTGGATGCTTTAGAGGGAGCCTTGCATTCTCTAAATGTAGACGTCCTGAGGGTGATTCCGTGGAAGGTCTCGAGAATCGGTTCTTCCGATTATCATCAGATTGTATCTGGGACACATGACCTGACTTCCCTTGAGATCCTTCTAGTACTGGACCTTGGGGCAAACGACATTGGGACCTTCTTCTCCCGGGTCGGGCTTCTTTCTGCTTTGGCAGAGATGGGCGTCGATATAGTCAATTCTGTATCCTCAATTCTTCAGATGCGGAACAAGGCAGAAACCATGAGAAAACTGGTTACAGGGGGCCTGCCGGTTCCCAAGACGCTCATAACAGAGTCAATTGAGGATGCGGCCGATTTTGTGAGAGATCACTTCCCTTGCGTTCTCAAGCCTATCACAGGTTTCGGAGGATTTGGGGTTCAACTGATCGATAGAGACTTTGACTTGGAGAATATCTACGACTATCTCAAATTCCATAGTCAGATGTTCGGAAAGGGTGCCTACTTGCTGCAAGAGTACATTCGTGGGCCAGGTTTTGACATAAGGGCCTTCGTATTGGACAATGAAGTCATCGCGACAATGCAGAGAGTGAGCAGAAGCGGGTTTGTAACAAACCTGCATGCAGGAGGGAGCGCCAGACCAAACGACATTGACGTGACAGACCTAGCAATTCAAGCTGCGCGGTCTGTGAAAGGACGGATGGTGGGTGTTGACTTGCTTCCCGACCGTGATGGTGACCTGTGGGTGCTTGAAGTGAATGCCACTCCAGGATGGACTGGACTGCAGAAAGTGACCGGCATTGATATTGCGGGATACGTCGCCGAATCAATAACGAAGAGTTAGAAGCGTGGTTTCGGACGAGTGCTAATCCATAAATATTTAAGAGACTCAACGAGCGTTCGCAACACGCCAGCACCCCTGGGCCACACATGTGCAGCTAGGGGTCGGAATCCGCCCTGCGAAGCAGGGACTGCAAAACGAAATTCTGAGGCTACAGAGCGTGACAGAAGCAGCCGAAGCGAAACCAGAGGACGTTGAGTTCCTTCGAGCCCGACTAAGAGAGTTGAAGACTCAGGCTCGAGAGGATCTTGAAGTATTGCGAAGAAACAGGGATAAGATGAGAGAATACAAGAATCTCAGGGACGCACACAACAAGGAAGTGCGCGGGCTCATCGAATCCGTGAAGGCCGAACGTGAGGCGCGAGATAAGATTAACAAGGAGATCAATGAGGCCAAGCAGCGAAGGACTGCAATTCACGCCCAGCTCAAGAGCATATACGATGAGATTCGAGATCTTCGTAGCAACATTGTTGGAAGCCCGTCGACAGACCAGCGCAGAATGATGCGACGGGTAGAGGAACTTGAGTGGCGCCAACAGACCGAGCAACTCTCAATGGATGAAGAAAGGTCGATTGTTGAAGAGATTGCTCGTATTGAAACGAAGCTTGTCGAGATTGGTCAAGAGAAGGAGAAGCAAGATCGGATAAGCGAGTTGCGCAGGCTGGCACGTCGTCTGAAGGGAGAGGCTAGTGAGGCTCATTCCAAGGTTATAGAACTGTCAGAGCAGTCTCAAATCCATCACCAAGAGGTCGTCAGAATTCGACCGGAGCTTGAGGAGCTCAAGCGGTCCGCCGACACTTCACATCAGAATTTTGTAGAGTGGTTGAAGAAGGTGAAGGAGGGCGAAGGCAAGCTCAAAGAGGTTCGTGATCAAATAGACGAGATCTACGGCAAGATTCGAAAGCAGGAGTCTGAGAAGAGGGACACTGCACGTCAGGAGAAGCGCGACATTCAGATGGCTCACGAGCAGGAACGCCGTGATGCTGCGGTCGAGAAGATGCAGGCCGGAAAACGACTGACGTTCGATGAGTTCGTTCTTGCCCAACGCGGTGTCGCAGATGACAAGAAACAAGCCAGAAGAGGCCGGGATGGCGAACGGCGTTCGGATGAGCGAAACTCTGAAGAGGCTCGAGAAGTTCAACGAGAAGAGCCTGAGGCCGTTGAACCAACCGTTGAGAATGAGTCTTCCACCAAGGATGAAGAAGCTGCGTAGCCTGCCGCAGATAGTATAGCCCTGGGAGGACATTTTGGGAAGCAGAAGCTCTTGATTAGTCACCCAGTCGAATAGTGGTTGAATACTGAGTGAGGTTGACAGATGAGTAGTGTGAGTGAGCGCCCTGTAGGACGCCGGTCTGTTGTGACTGTCTTCTACATTCTAGCGATTGGTTCAGGTGTGATGCGCGCTATCTCGGTCACCTTTGATGTTGTTGCTCTCAACATGCTCATAGCTGATCCTCTTGCCTTTGGTTTCATGTCACAATGGACAAGCCTCCTTGTAACGATTCTGCTTGTTGGCGTTCTCAGCGTTCCTCGAAGAGATTCCTCTGGCAATCGCAGAGCGCTAGGCTATTCTCTAGACCCCGACTTCGGAAGGCTCAGAGTTCTTCCTAGACAACCTATGCTCTACCTACTAGCATCTGGGGCATTTGCTGGACTCTCAACCTTCTTCTACTACTTCCTGGCGAGCACGTCTGACGCCTCAGTCGTACTGCCGTATGGACAACTTGTGATTGTCTATCTGCTCATTGGAGATCTTATAGCAGAAAAGGACACGCCAACCGTCGTCGAGATTCAGAGCATCACTTCAGTCGTCATAGGAGTCCTGCTCATTGGGGCTACGCCAGGTGGTTTCGACCTGCTCACTCTTCTTGTAGTGCTTGGACCAATGAATATCTCGTCAGCTCTCTACACATACTATCAGCGAGTAACAAAGCGATTCGAGGTGAGTCCAGGTCTACGAGTAGACTCTATTAACATGCGCCTCTGGTCGCTCTTCTTCCTTAATGGCTTCTTCAGTTTCATGTCAATTCTCGTTATGGAGGATTCTAGTTGGTTGCTGATGTCTGAAGCCTTCTTGTCATTGTTGTGGATTATGGTTGCTTCTTCCGTCGCCACTTTCTTGAGTCTAGTCATGTACGTCAGGGCGCTGGGTAGAGGTTCTATGGCGGTGGTCAACTCACTGGCCGCAGTCTCTGTCATGCTTGGAATTCCAATTACGGTCGTCGGGGATCTTTTCATACCCGGTGCATTCGGGTCTGTGACTTACGACATGTTACTGTGGATTCTCAAGATATTCGGCGTCGGACTGATTCTGATTGGCATTGTTGCATTACAGGCTGCAGACGTGCGTTCGCTCGTGTTCATTAAGGTCCGACCACAGACGGGAGATATATTGCCAGACCTATACAACATAAAAGGGGTTGAGACTGCTGCTGCTCTGGCCGGCTCGCAGGACTATCTGCTTAGCATTAAGAGTCGTAGTCTGAGCAAGACACGAACTGGAATACTAAAGAAAGTCCAGGCAATTCCCGAAGTCGAGATGATTCAAACGTTGGTAGTACTAGAAGACTACAGATAGA
>CP070658.1:732299-738013 GCA_020355105.1 Candidatus Thorarchaeota archaeon
GAGGAAGCGCTCATTGACCAAGTGATGGTCGACGTGTTGAGGGACGACCAATGACAGAGTGCTCTTTCGACTCAATCAGGATTAAGGTCAGACTGGGACCGTACAAAGATGACAAGCTTGACCTTGCACTCATGTCTAGCAGCGTCCTGGCGGAAGTTGATAGTGGTGCAGCGTCTGGAGGTCTGGGCATAACCATTCAAGAGCAACCTTCGGCAGAGAAAGCTGAGTATTGGCCAGTGCTGACAATGGATACGCCGAACAGGAGGTCGGTGATCTATGAAGCAGTCAAGAACACACTTGACACTGCTAATCGTGACGAGGCTGAACGAATAGGGATATTCACTCTGGGTCTCGAAGTAGCACGCGTGCCGAGTTGGGAAGTCGCTGAGGAGATATCAAAGGCGGTCTATGACCACTCAAAGTTGACAACCCATGTAAGAGAGGTTGTAGTAGTTGCCAGCTCTCCAACTCAGGTGAGTTCCTTTCAGTATGCTCTACAAAACATCTCAGTCATTTCTTCCTGAGCCTGCGTTTTGCTGCGGATGCCGCTTCTACCAGCGGATCCCATGTATCGCATATCGCCGGTGCATAGCAGTTCTCGAAATCGAACAGCTCAGACGCATCAACGTCATTCTGAATCCCTATTGTGAGGACGTTGAGTCTCATGGCGGCGTCCTCAAGACCCACGAGTTGGCCTCCCACGAGCTTCCCTGTTTCCTTGTTGAAGAAAGTCTTGACTTTGAGTTCCTTTCCCCCCTGATAGTACGGGGGCTTTGTGCTGCCCTTTATTGAGCCTTTGATAATTGGAACATCGTACCGCTTGGCCATGTCTTCAGTCAGCCCTGTGCTAGCAATCTCGAGTCCAAACAGTTTCGTCACCTTAGCGCCCACAATACCGGCGAACTTCTCATCACCACCGGCTGCGTTTATGCCAGCCACTCTGCCTTGTCTAACAGCAATGGTTCCTAGACCTCCTGGGCAAGGCGTCTTGGCAACGAAATCCAAATGCTCTGCACAGTCACCGCAGGCATATACGTCATCAATTGATGTCATCATTCTCTCGTCGGTGGCGATTCCTCTTGAACTACCAATCTTCACACCAATTGTTTCCGCAAGATCCGTGACAGGGCGGACGCCAGTTGCCACAACTACGAAATCGGTGTCGATGGTTTGTTCCTCATTTGTCACTCTGTTCTTCACGACTACTCCTGTAGGGTGCTCTTTTCCGAGAACTTCCTGAGCAGCCGTGTTTGTCAGGATTTTGATTCCGTGAACGCGGCAGTGTTCCTCAACAATCTCAGCCATGTCAGGATCCACCATAGCGAGCAAGATATGTGGTAGGAACTCTACGACTGTCACATCCAGACCACGTTCATGGAAAGCCTCTGCGGCCTCCATCCCGACCAGACCACCACCCACAACGAGAGCCTTCTTTGCCTTGTCAGCTTCAGCCGCGAGTGCCTTGGCATCATTCAAGGTGCGAAGACCGTATATTCGTTCTTTGTCAAGTCCCTTGATTGGAGGATCAGCATTCTCTGCACCAGTAGCGAAGACAAGTGCGTCGTACTGAATAGTCCCTTCTCCTGCTTCTCCCTCGTAACTCAGAGTTCGCTTAGAGTGTTCTATCTTCTTCACTGTTGTACCCAGCTTCGCATTGATCTTCAATGCACCCCAGTTGTCTGGTTTCATGAGGACCAAATCATCAAAATCCTCCACCTTGCCAGATATTGTGTAGGGAAGACCACAACGTGAGTACTGAGAATAGAGCTCCGAGTTGAAGATGGAGATCTCCACCTTGCGATTGAACTTCCTTGCCTGTAGTGCCGCAGTGGCTCCAGCGGCTCCGCATCCAATTACAACAATGTGTTCGACCATGCTGAACAGACTCCGAGATTACCTGATTTTGCGGATACACTGTGGGACTTTAGGCTGTCGGTGATGAGACTGCCCAGAAGCGATAAAAGGGACAGTGCCAATTGCTGCTGAGAGCTACCTATCAGATACTCTTGGGGATGCAAGAAACAGTTGCTATCTAGAATAAGGGAGAATCTGGAAATGTCACCATCAACTGATAGAGGAAGTCCTTTTCGTCCTAAAGTCAAGAATATGGATGCGGACACAGCAAGTATTGCAAAGATGCTGCTAATTACAGTGCTACTCATCATGTTCATTGCGCCTTTCATGACAAGCTACAAGCCAACAACCGTAGTTCAGTTACAGAGTCCGGCTAATCTTGCACAAGAGGATTCACTCTACCATTATGGCTTGCCGGACATCAATATTCGAATTGCTGTTGGCGAGATCTCCGGATATCGCGGCTTTGCCTATGTGATTGAAGAGGAGAGCAGACTGTACTTTGTCGACCTAATCAATGAGGTCACATTGGACATCGCATTACCTGCAGGAGTGAAGCATGAAGGAGCTTACCTCAAGGGCTATGATGTTGACTTGGATGGCGATACTGAATTCTTCCTTCGGAATGTTGTTGATTCCACCTACTATATTCTGATGGTCGATATTGGTGATGCCACTGTGTCCGAGTATCCCATGCCCTTCATTTGGCCAGCTCCAATGGGATTTGGTATCTTCAATGGCGATTCATACCCAGACCTCTTGGTTCAGAATGTGAATAATCGTGATAATCTCCTAACATTTGATCTGTTTGCCAATGCAACTATTGGAACATTCAATGTAGATTGGGCATATGTGAACCCTGTTATTGGGAGATTTACTAGCGTAGCTAGAGACAGTATTGCACTGGCAAACCAGGCAGGAGCCTCAAATCATAGGAATATAACTATAGTAGAGGCTGATGGTACTCAAGTAACAAATGAGATTTTTCACTCCCCTGTTCAAGATATTGTTACATTCAAACATGGAGGAGGTTTGGATGAGATTGCCGCAATTCACTCAAATGGTTATGTTACGGTCTATGACGGACTAACACTGGGAGTGGTCTTTAACCGGACAGTGGATCCCACGTCTAGCAACAACAGATACATAGAAACTGGGGATTTCAATGCAGATCCTCAAGACGACCTAGTGGTTATTAGTCGAACCCAAGAGAAGGCATTCTTCATAGATGGTAATCTGGGAGACCCTCTTTTTGAGATAGATGGAGTCTACAGCACTTCTGTCCGACAGCTTGCAGTAGGTCAAATTGATCAGGACTCACTGGATGATCTGGTTATCGGATCCACGCTGGGAGGTCTAAGCATAATTCGTGGTGTTGATGCTGAATTTGCCCACATAGAATATCTCATTGATGTAAGTGTTTCAAGTGCGCATCAGATCATAAGCTTTGATTGTGTGGGTAATGGGGTTGACGATGTTGTTGTCAGACTATTAGATGGCGTATGGATTATCAGAAGTGACACGACACAGCCAATATTGACTCCGCTCCCACTGGATCCTGTTCACCCCACCATCATGGATGATTATGTCACAATTGAGGTCCATGTCAATGAAACCTCATATGTCGAACATGTCGACATCTGGATGAAGATGCCTGGAAGTGCATTATGGATGCAACCGCAAGACGAGATGTTTGCGTCTCATAGAGAGGGCATCTATTATGCGTTCATAGGAAACCTGCAGTCTGGAGAATATCAGTACTATATCAACGTCCAAGACAGTTATCTCAACACGGGTCATTTGGGGAACGCCACTCAACCAGAAGTGTTCTCAGTTGCTGGTGATTTTGTCTGGCAAATAGACAAGACAGAAACTGATTATGTGCACAAAAGCTTCCATCAATCTGACATTGGCAATCTCTCTGATGGTTCACCTGTGATATACACAATTGAGAGAGCAAGTGGATCTCTAAACCTCACTCTAGTGAAATACTCACAAACTGGAGAGATTCTTGACAGTCTGACGATAGTAAATCCAGCTGCTATTCCTTTTGACAACTTCGCTGTTTTCACTGCGATGTTGGATGGGGATAGTATCCAAGACATCATTGTATTGGACCTATACTATGACAAGGACTATGTCTTCAGATACCATGTCTATCATGGGAGTAGCTTTGCTCTGATGGGGAACGGCACAATTCTATTTCCATACAAGAGTTTCAATTACATGGGAGTTTTCGACGATGACGGTGATGGTAATGAGGAGCTCTTCATCGCATCAGACACCCAGCCCTACAATGTCATCAAGATGGATTCTGACCTAACTTGGACAGGAGTAGATCTTCCAAACAGTCTGGTCAGTGGATATGGAGTCAGAGGCTTTTCGGTTGTTAGTGACTCTCCATCTGGGTACATGGGTATTGTAAGGGGAGACATTCAAATTGACATCCTAACAACAGATCTAGTCTACTCGCATTCGCTGGACATAGACTTGGCTGGTTTTCCAAATATGGAGTTTGCTGGAATTGACACCATGTATAATGCTACATCAGGTGTGAATCAATTCTTGGCAGGATTCACCTACTGGAACGGGTCTGATCCAACAGGACGAATCTATGTCTTCGACAGCTCAACGACTAATGTAAACAACACACCCGTCTTTCAAGTATCTCAACCCATCCAGTTCTTCTATCCAGTTGACGCCAGGGGAGATAGCTCAGATGAACTGATTCTGAAGCTACCTGGGGAGTTGATCCTAACTGATCTTAGTCTACCACTTACTGCTCTATGGTCCTCACCCGCAACCACTGCACAACCCCTTAGCGCATTAGTAGCTGACTTTGATGGTGACGATCGAAACGAGTTCATCATGTTCACAGACCAGGATGAACATCTGACGCAATACTCGCTATACGATGGAGAATTGGAATGGACAATCCGGGTGGGAGAGGTTCATAACCCGTTAGTGCTGGGAAACATAGATTCCATCTCGGGTGTGGAGATAGCGGCGTATCCTTTCGCAACCGTGTCGAACTACGCTTTGGGTGTTGTGAGAAACCTTGACACTCATTATGTATTTGATGTCACAGTAGCAATGGGAGTAACGGACGTTACTCAGACGCACCAATTCGATCTCAATGTAACGGTGCTGAATGCCTATGGTGAACCAATTGGTGATGCATCAGTCTACACAGATATACATTACATGACCCCTGAGGGACCGGCGGCCTACACATTCGGGCTTTACTATAATTGGTGGGAGCAGCACTACTGGGGAGAAACTACCGCATCTTGGCCGATGGGCATGGCGAACCTGAGCGTTTCTATTAACCACGAATACTACCATCACTATCGTGAGTTAATCATAGACGCTATCACAGTAAGAAGCCCACTCAAGGTGTCGATTGGCACGCCACCGTTTGTCAATCAGGGTGACAACATGACGATATTTGTCAGTGTCACGGATAATCTTGACAGATTTGTAGAAGATGCAACGGTGATGGTCTTTCTTGCAGGAGTAGGTCAAGCAGCAACACCTGCTGAACTCGGTTACTATGTATACTATCCAGAAGTGCAACTTGGACCTGGACTCCATCCAGCGGAGGCTCAAGCAACTCATCCATTTGGAACAGAAATGTATGCTGTTAACAAATCGATTCTTGTTCGAATCGAAACATCATCCCTCGTAGTCTATACTGACTTCCCATCTGTTGTTCAACAGGACGAGTTAGTATCATCATGGTTCAATATTACTGATCAGTATGGTTATGCAATTCCAGGGGCACATCTTGCGCTGGTTAGTGGACCTGTTGGATTCGAAATCGTCGAGAGTTCAACACCGGGTTGCTACAATTTCACGCA
>CP070658.1:738113-742195 GCA_020355105.1 Candidatus Thorarchaeota archaeon
CTCTTCTTCTCAGTCCACGTCTGCTAGGTTTTTAATGAAAACACCCCAAAGTCTGTCGGATTCTCCAGTTGCCACCATAGAATAAAAGATAATGTCTCTCTCCTCACCTTGGCACGTATCAAAAGTCATTATCTTTAATTTGTTAACATCCAAGAAATGATCCCTATCCGGTGTTTTACTAATCATCTCCATAGCAAGCTTGACGCATTTTCCACGGACTTTCTGTCTACCTTCCTTCCAGCTCTTGGCTCGTGTAAGTGTCTTTAGGACCTGCTCTGTCGAGAAATCAAGCGGCAAGCTGAGCGAGAGAATGCCAAGGGCTCCGAAGACACCCTCTCTCAGTAGCATCAGTTTCTTGGACGTTGTCGTAGGGTCGCCCGTCTTCTTCCAATCTCTTCCAAGAATCCTGCATAGCCGATGCCATGGATGGTCCCGCTTGTCTATCCAGTATCCCTTCATCAACTCAGCGATACCTTCCATAGAACCGCGTCTGCTAAGTTCACAAACATTGTCCAAGTACGCTTGGTCTGATATGCGAATCTTTCGCTGTTTCCCAGAGCGACTCTTGGACAGCCTTTTCAGCCTCCCGATATTAAAGAAACCAGACTATTGGCCCCCTTTTTCACTTTTCTATGATTGCTTCGCTTGCCCCAGCACTATTTCACAAGAAGTTGTTTGAGGCCGTTTAGCCAAATTGTTTCGCCAAGACACCTGTAACCTTCGATGTTTAGATGAAGACCGTCACCCGAGTCGTACTTCTTGGGGAGAAGGCCGTTCTCATCAGCAAGAGCCGAAAAGACATCGGCGCATACAAGGTCCTGTCTAGCATCGGTCTCATCTAGTATCATTCTGTTAAGTTCTCGCTGACCAGTCTGGATTGGAGGGTAGTCCATTCCGATCGGGGGAATCGTGCAAGCCACGGTCCTGATATCGGCACGGAAAGTTATACTCCACAGCTCCCGAAGCGATGAGAAGACTGAGGCAGGAGTGTAGTCCCAACCAAGGTCGTTTGATCCAGCGAGAATGATGGCAAAGTCGTATTTCTCCGAGCTCAATGCTCTGCTGAGCCTCCTCGGCATCGACTTCGCTAGGTCCCCTGGCACCCCATGATTTGTGAATATGACTGATTGCCTTCCCTCAGATTCAGCCAGTTTCACCAGCCAGTAGGCGTACTGGAACTCCTCGCGTCCTCCGAACATAGGGTCACGGCCAGGTGTACCGGCAGTCAGACTATCGCCAAAACAGAGTAACCGAATCTGATTGTTAGAGGCCATCTCACCCATGGTCCAGGCAACGTGACATAAAGATATGAGGGAAATAGTGAGAGGCCATGAAAAAGCACGGATTGTTCTAAGGCTTGCCGTTTATCCCGTTTGTTGCTGATTGCTCTGCCAGGAGCTTTTTCCCCTTTGCTACGAGCTTCTGAATCTCTCGCTCATACTCTTCGTCAGTGATTTGACCGCGATCCAGCTTCCTCCTCAAGCGCATTCGTTCTTCGCGCACCTCTTGAATTGAGGACTGAATTGCCCGCTCCTTCACCTTGAGCATCACATTGGTTCGTGCACTATTCTCCTCGGTTTCTTCCTTCTTCTTAGCGAGGATAGCAAGGGCATCGACCAATTCTCTCTTAACAGGAGGTGGGGTAGAAGAAGAATTTCTGACATTGGTTTCAGTTGCAGAGCTACGAGGACGGCCGTCATTGGCCACAGCCTGCAGACCGGAAAGGTACTCCTTGTACCTTCGTAACCTTTCTTCCGGCGTGAGACTCTTTGTCAACTGTGTCCCACCTGCTCTATGGGCTCCAGTGGTTTGGACCCGTGTTAGACTTCCCTATTAGGACATATTAAAGATTCTTATGTTATACGGAGAAGGCATAGTAAACCTCCTCCAGTATATTGTATGGTCCCTATTCATTTAAGGACCCTAGTAAAACATCTAGAAGAATGATGCGGCGGCCTCTGATACTCCTGTAGGGGGCTTCTTCCTCAGCATCTTCTTGGGTGTGAGCACCTCAATGAGGTTGTATTTCCGTGTCCCCATGCCCAGCTTCTCTGCATAGCCTGTGACTAAGTAGGGGTCTTTCATCGGTCCATGAAGTCTGGCGAAAGGATGAAGCTTCGCAGCAGGATCCAAATTCACATTCCTATAGTAGGGAGGAATCATGTTCTCAATTAGACCCTCCTTCGCAATCAAGTCCAGGGCGGCCTGCTCGACTGCAACGATGTTTCTGCTACCCAGAATCCCAATGTCGTTGACCACGTGAGGTTGACCAACCCCCCAGCAATCACATGCTGGGGTGATGTCAATCGCGAAGTTTAGGAAGAACTGCTTCTTCTCGTCAAATGTCTTCAGGATCTCGTTGGCGGCTCTGGCCATGAGCTCCTGAAACATCGAGAAGTTCTCCTGCTTCAGACTTAGACATCCAACATCCTTGTCGGCCTCAACACATTCCATGCATTGATTGCACATGCCAAAACCGAGACTGAGCATGTGTTTCTCTTCGTCGTAGTTGATGAGATTGTCCGGACAGCTCTCTACTAGTTTCTTCGCATGTTCAGGCGGACATTTCTCAGCGTTCCACCATGGGATACTTGCTTCCACACCATGAATCTTGGTCCATCGGCTTGGTCCGTGGTACCCTCCTAGCGCGATGTTCTTGACTACTCCGCCAAAGCCACAGGCATTGTGACCCTTGGCATGTGCAAGATCAATCAGAACATCAGCATCATGCAAGACTCCGCCCAGTTCTAGTGTGCCGACATTGCCAAAGTTGAACTCAACAGTCTTCGTATAGCCGTCCTTCACTCCGGCAATGGGTATGATGGGACATCCGCAGGTTTCAGAAGTATATCCTCGTTCTACAGCATTGTAGACTGCGGTGGGGTTGTCCGTGACAAAGGGATACCCCCCAGCATCCTTGACAGCCTTGACAATCTTCCGGACAAAGAAGACTGGAACGGTTTGATAGCCTTCATGGAATCCAAGGTGCATCTTGATGGCAACCTTGTCTCTCTCCTCGATTGTTGAGAGGTCGAGTTTCTTCATGATCTCGTCAAGCTTGCGTCCTATAGACGCATATCTTGCGGGTCTACCATGCTGTACGGAGCCAAAGTATACTTCAGAAGTCTTGGAAGTCATGGAAGCTCGATATTAAGAAGATAATAAAACAGTTACGAGTCAGGCATGCCCTCAACAGTGCAACGGCATTCGTTTCCTCCATCGCCTGTTTCGCCCTATCTATTCTTCTTCCTGGATTCCCTCTGGCATGTCGCCGAATTCTGCTGGAGTTCAGATGTGCTTTGGCCTCAAGAAACACCCTCAGAAGAGTCATCTAGAGTGTCCAACTTGTGGATATTGATTTGGGCCAGTGGAGATAAGTAGCAGCCATTCCAACCTAATCTCCGAGGTGTTTCAGAGCTGATAGATGCGAATTCAGAAGAAGCCTTTGAAGATCCAACAATCATATTCGGAACTGCTTCGCTCCTAAACGATGCCAGCTCAGACATGATTGCTCCAATTTGGCCAACATTTCTGAATGTGCGGCTAGGGCTGAATCTATTTGAGGTGGGGATAGTTGACGGACTGGCGTTAACAATCACAGCCCTCTCTAAGCTTGGTGCGGGCTATGCGTCAGACCAACTTGGCAAGAGGAAGCCCTTCATCACACTGGGGTACTTTCTATCAATGATATCCAAGATTGGATTCGTGATTTCAGCAGGATTCTATCACATCATCTTCTGGAAGTCCATAGATAGAACAGGAAAGATGCGAGGACCTCCAAGGGACGCTATTGTTGCTGAATGTGCGGGAGAACAGAAACGCGGTAAGGCATTCGGTCTTTTGAGAGCCATGGACACGACAGGGGCCGTCATCGGGGCGGTAATAAGCTTCTTCCTTTTCGCCCTGTTGGGATACGAAGGCGTGATTCTACTAGCCGTGATTCCTGCGGCAGGGTCGGTTCTCGTCATTGCCGCACTGGTCAAAGAGAGACCTGGAAAAGATGTCTTTAAGGGTGTGACTTTCAGAGGGCTTGATAGGAACTTGAAGCTCTTCCTGTTTGCATCAGTGCTGTTTGCTCTGGC
>CP070658.1:742295-745097 GCA_020355105.1 Candidatus Thorarchaeota archaeon
CAGCCATCCCTCAATCAGCAGCCCTTGATCAAGATAGATGGAAGGTTGTATCGCGAGGTTGAGTTCCAGCTGATACAAGATGAGAGTGGAACCTTGACTGAACGAGAATGCATCGCTCCAGAGCGGATCTGTGCTGATGTACTCGCACCATATCGAAATGGGTCCAGGTATGTCGGAGAGAGAGAAGTTGTACTGGAAGCTGAAATCACCAGTGGCATCCGTCATCTTAGGATAGGGGTAGGTGCCTGTGCTGTTCTGGTAGTAGACAGTAACAGTAGCTCCAGGAATGGGTGCCAGATTGTGACTGAATCTCAGCGTACCCGAATAATACATGACCTCGTCAAGATGATAGGTTCCGTTGATTGGGTTGATTGTGAAGAAGGTCTGATACTTCTGGAGCCAGAGTGAAGGTACAAGTGTAGCTGATGCTTCAGCATAAGGTCCGGTTTCGGGGAAGTACGCCCAAACATCCACAATACCCTCGTCGTGATTGACTGAGAGTTGATTGAATAACTCGTAGTGACCGGTCCCATTGGTAGTACGCACATAGGAGTAGGTGCCCGTGTTATTGGACCAATAGATTGTCACAGATTCTCCAGAAATCGGCGAACCGAACTCGTCCAGGAGTTCACCATAGATATGCACTGTTTCATTGAGATGAAATACCGAACCGTTTGAGCGCACGCTCAGATAGGTCGAAGGCTGGAGAATGAATGGATACAGATGCCAAGACTCACCTCCATGGGCATTCGGATAGGTAGGAGTGGTCGTATACACTGTGGCATTGACATCATACTCATGACTCCTCGGTATCTGGTGATAGTAGATGTACCCTCCTGTCGAGTTTGCAGTGACGGTAGTGAGATTAAACAGGCCGGTCGAATTGTGCCACCAGATTGTCACTGGAGCGTTCGCAAAAGGCCATGCGATTTCAGGAAGAGAAACGACACCCTCAATCGTGAGCGTCCAGCCAAGATAGACCGGGTCAGGATCTGTAGGATCCGTGAATATAGAGATGTCCACATCCCACTTCTTGACCTCAACCTGTCGTACAGGAGACTGTGAATCATCGTAGAACATGTCCATGGAAGTAAACGATACCCAGTAGTCGACGAATCCCTCATAACCGGCGGGAACTGTGTATGTGAACTCATAGTATCCTGCTGCTAGTGTAGTATTTGATCCAATGTGGACCGGAACTGTGCCATCGTCCCACCAGAAGTCTACTATCTTGCCTGGTAGACCGGTGCCATTTGTACCGTCCAGAAGCCAGCCGTATATCGTGATGTTCTCGTAGATGTGAATTGGAGAGGGTTTCCACCACCAGTCTGCAGCCATGTTTGTCATGTCGACAGGCCGCCGACGGATCTCGACTGGCACAACATCCGAGCTATCTGAAACGCCTGGGATTGTTGAGGTCCAATTGATGTAAGCATCTGCCCACCCAAGATCGTGGTCGCTGGCAATTGAATGGTCGTACGAGAAGAAGCCGAAACCATCTGTCACACGAGTGGTGAGATAGGTCCCATTGAAGTAAATGTCAATACTCTCGAAGGGGAGAATCGTGCCATCGAAGAGCTGGAGCACACCCTGATAATTTAGAGTCGCCCCTCTCCATGCTGGATTTGGACTGACAGTCAGATATGACGTGGCAAGCCCATAGACTGTAACAGTTGAATTGTCAGACGACCTAGCTGGTAAGTAGATTGGAAGTCCTGTTCCTGGGTCATATTCTCCCGCATAGCTTGACCAGAGTTCATGTGCTCCAGGATCCATCAGACTCATCAACGTGGAGTTGCTACCATCAATATAGAGTAGGTACCTGTAGGACCCATTGGCTTGGATTAGGGCGGAACCAAGCTGGTCATTGTCCCACATTATCTGCATCCACGGATTATTCAGTGTAGTGCCATCTACTGGTTGACCTTCAGAATCGGTCATATTGCCTCTAATGTCTAGTGTGTCGTTCCAATGTGCAGTATGGGTGTCTAGACCCTGTTTTATGTCGATATCGATAGTCTCGCTCACGAAGAAGCTCTTCTCGGGTTCAGAAGAAGCCACCATTGGAATAGGAGTTGATGCCGCAGAAACTATGGTCCAGTTAGCAACCGTGAAACCTGCGGTGGAGTATGTGGCTGTGATGTTGTGAGGTCCCACAGTAGAACCCGACGGGAACACGTATGTGAGATTTGCAAGCGGGAGCAGGATTCCGGGTTGGATTTGGCGGGTACCCATATCCACAGAGTCAGTCACATCGTAGAACGATATGAATTCCGGTGTGGAAATAGGAACATAGTCAACCATCAAGAGTGCACTCAGTACAAAGGGCGTGCCAATTTGGACCCATGCCGGCGATAGGTTCGGCCAGACCCAAAGCTGGGCGTTGCCAGATCCCATATTGACGGGATCCTCTCCGCCGCCCATGCTGCCGGGGAGTGGAATGGGAAGGACCTGAATCCACTCGCCACCTTCGGGATGGCCCGTCATAGGAACGAAGACCTCTGCCCAGAACATCATGTGACGAACTTTGATCTCTCGGTATCCTCCCATTGGGTCACCTACAGCGTAACCCAGAGTGACGCGGGCAGGAATGCCAAGGTACCTCATGAAGACACAGTAGGCGGTAGCAAAGTCCATGGGAAGTCCACCGCCTCTCTCAAGGAACCATTCGGTAACCTCTTGGCCTGGAGGCGGACGGTCATTGTAATCGTCTAGCATCAGCTCGAATATGCCGCTTCGGAAGTAGTTGTCGACGACCATAGCTGTCTGATATGCGTTGCCTGCCCCCAGAAACACAGATGC
>CP070658.1:745197-749096 GCA_020355105.1 Candidatus Thorarchaeota archaeon
GACTGACAAAGGGTGCGGGTCCGTACCACATATTCTATGTGCCCAAGTATGTGAAAGAGTTCTATGGCCTCAAATCCGGGAGCTATAAGGGCGGAGTTACCCTGAAGAATGGTACAACTGCGAGCTATAGAATCCATCTATCAATGTACAGGAATACCTTGCGTGGCCGTGTCCCGGAGTCAGCAGGTTTCTCGAAGAGCATTGTCGAGATTTGGATGTATCCCCACACTTGGATACCACCAGTCAAGGGGCCTACTCAAACCGAAATGATCGCATCAGAGTGGCCCACATTGCCCAATAAATACGCTGATACATTCAGAACGAACTACAGCTCATGACGAACCTCAGTCATTCTGATGCAGCTTTAGAGTTTCAGTCCCTACATGGCCGATTGGAATGGCATCATCCCAGCTTTTGTTTCATATTCGATGCCATCGTGATGCAGAAAGGTGATTGAACTGAGAACTGGAAATCAACTACTTTGTATCTGATATCTGTCCAGATAGCATACAGCCCCTTCGCAATGCAAAGCCGGATGGTACAAGGTCAGCTCTGTCCACCTGACCTTACAGGTGCATCTTTAAGCCTGCGAGTCAACACTAGCCATAAATGAACGATAGGAAGGAATCATCCAGAATCTCATTCACATCCTCTGATGCATTGGACAAGACCAAAGAAACACCGGCTCGGCTCACATTGATTGATTTCAGCAGCACCGAAATGACAGTACAAGAGAATATCTCGATTCAGGATTGCACAAGACCTACAGACCCTTCAACAATAAGATGGGTGCATGTGAAGGGCTCTCAAGACAGAACATCGGTCGAGCAGATTGGGAAGCAGTTCGGGATACATACACTCCTGGTGGAAGATATCCTCGACACCAAACATCGGCCTAAGATGGTCACGCAGTCTGACCACGTCTGTTTGATTCTTCGTGACATCCGATTGGGAGAGCACCAGCAAATAGAATCTGAACAAGTCAGCATAATCATTGGTGCTGGGTTCGTACTGTCTTTCCAAGAGAGCAGTATGGCCATCTTTGACCACATCAAGGACAGAATCTCAAACCCAAGAGGCCGCATACGAAATAGCAGGTCTGATTTCTTAGGTTACTCGTTGATTGATACAATCGTTGACCGATACGTTGCCGTGATGGATGAGCTTGCCGACCAAGTTGAAGCACTTGAGGATGCAATTGCATATCTAGACAAGAGTACACCTAGTTCTATCTACAATGTACGACACATGATTGGAATGATCCAGAGGAATGCAAGACCTCTCCGAAACGCAATTTCCAGACTTCCCAAAGATGAGTCGGGCGTTGTCGAGGTAGCGTCAATACCTTACCTGAGGGATCTCTATGACAATCTACTTCAAGTGGGGGAGATGACTGAAACCTACAAGGAAACTCTGTCTAGCATGCTTGAGATTCACCTCTTGAGTCTTGATCGCAAGACGAACGAAACTGTAAGGATTCTGACCGTTGTATCGACTGTTCTTCTACCTCTGACATTCTTGGCTAGCCTCTTCGGTATGAATTTTCAGAACATGCCATTTGACTGGGAGTATGGGTATCCGGTGGTTGCTGGCCTGATGTTCATGATTGGCTTGGCACTCGTTCTCTACTTCCGCCGGAAACGTTGGTTCTAAATCCAAGCCACTAGTCTTCGCGGATATGTTGAAACCCTGTGCCAGAGTCTAAATACGTTCACGAAATCCCTCCAGTTTCACCCAACTCGTCCTCTTGAATTGGTGGCTCAGAATCATCAGAGAATGTTCTCTCTCTCTTAGTCTTCTTCATTCTTCTGACAGCCTTTCGGGTCAATTTAACTGGAGCTTCGAAAGTATGACGAAGTCCATCAACTGTAGAGATTGTCTTCACATTCCTTCTCGTTTCAGCCACTATTGCCTCTATGACTATCTTCTCATCTACCTCGCCCTCCTCCTCGACATAGGCGAGTCTATGGAGCGCTAGTAGTCCAAGCAGAATTGAGAATATGAAGATGAAGTCAAGTCCCATCAGACGAAATGCATCTACCACTATGACACCATGTGGGCCAACCCATGTGATGGAGAGCGATAGCTGATGTAGGTCAAAGAGGTCCGCGAGAGTGCCCGCCAAAATCGGTGCTATTGAACCAGTAACAGCAGCAACGACCCCCTTCGCCGCAAGATAGACCGATGACTGGCCCTTTGGACAGAGTTTCAATCCTATATTGTTAGACCCAAGATTGACACCTGCAGCGGAGAATCCTGTCAAGACATGAATCAGGACTAACAGAGGTATGACTAGGTTGTAATCCTCCGCTATTGATGAGAATGTCCAAAGAAGTGTTCCTAACATGAAGACGGGCACTGAAACTTGTAGAATGGACTTGTTGCTAAAGCGATCAGAGAGGCCTCCCCAGAATCTAAAGAAGACTACGCTTGTAAGCTGAGTCAATGCAGCCAGAGCTGCCGCGAGTGGAATCTCAAGTCCCAGCCTGATTAGAAGGTAGACAGTAAAGAATGGAGCAACCAATCCTGTGCTAAAGCCCCAAATTGCAGAGAACCACATCAGGTTCCTGAAGTTCTCATTCTGAAAGGGCTTGGCCATGAGTTCTGGATAGGTCATCTTCTCATGGACTGTAAGCATTGGTGGTTCAGGAGTTGTCGATGTATAGTAGATTGCAGTCATCCCTGCAAGGAATGCGAAGAAAAAGAGAACCGAATAGCCTTTCAGAATGCTCCCCGATGCAACTCGGGTCCACTCACCGATGAACACCCCTCCGAGAACAGATACAGCAATCCCTACAATGCCCATTGTCGCCATTCTCGTTGCAAAGAAACCACCTAGCTTGCTGGGTGGTACAAGATCTCTCAACCAGGAGTTCCAGCTAGGTGAACCAAGAGCTGTGAAGATGGTCTGAATGGCTATTGCTCCCAAAAGAAGTGGAACGCCAACTTCCGAAGTTGATATGAATGGGATTAGAGCCATAAGTTAGACTCCAATCCTGTTGCCAAGCTGAGTGAAGAAGTTGAGCCGTCGCCGGTTCTTGTACTTCTCAATGAGAAAGACGGCAGGGAGCTGCAGCAACTGCGTCACTGAAGGAATCGCTGCAAGAATTCCGATTATCGTGTTAGAAGCACCTAGGAGAATGGCAAAAGCAACAAGGAATACACTCTCTGTGAGCGTTGTCCTGACCTGAACTGCGGCACCCTGCTTCACCATCTTGCTGAGGGCTCTATCTACTTCTTCGGCCGTCAGTTCAGTTTCACGCCTTCGCATCAAATCGTTCTGTGTCTCCGACGTATGTGGACTTCTGCTCTCCTATCTCGCCTTATGAAGGAAATGGTGGATGCTCATCTAAGATGGGGTGCGACTGTTGGAACCCTTGGTTGATATGAGTCTTCATGGATCCTTGAATCTGAAGTGCGGACGACCGGCCTAGAGGTCCTAGGTTCTCTACCTGTGCCCTTGACTACTGCTTATGTAATCGCCTGATGAAACACATCATTTCTCGAGCAGAGTTTTGAACACGTTGTGGTGGTCTTCCTCTTCTGTCAGTATATTCTCGAGCATTGTCAGATTCGCGACATAACTCCCGAGAATGTTCCCGAAAGCCAAGTCTGCACTCCCTGCAATAATTGCTACAGAACTCGAAACTATCTCGGGCAGGGATGTACCGATAGCTACAAGTGTGAGGCCAATGAACAGCTCTGAAACACCAGCCGCTCTTGCAAGCTTTGATGCCGCTTCAACAAAGTACTCGGAACCTTGACTCAACGTGACAAGACCCAAGATGAGAAGTCCGATGTTGAGGATTGCTTCCGAAACCTGCAAGCGGAATCACCAATGGAGTACGATGTACCGTGATTTCTCATCATGAATCTATCCTTTTCCATTCAGGATGAAA
>CP070658.1:749196-757035 GCA_020355105.1 Candidatus Thorarchaeota archaeon
ACAGGATTGGCATCTATCTCGATGTTTCAGATGCCAACACCGTGGACAACAACAACTGCAACAGCAACGACATCGGCATCTCCCTCGATGAATCAGATTCCAACACAGTTTCCGACAACACCTGCTCCAGAAACTTCGAAGATGGCATCTTTCTAGGTCACTCAGATGCCAACACGGTGGACAACAACAACTGCAACAGCAACGACATTGGCATCCACCTGAGCTCCTCAGATTCCAACACCGTGATGTACAACACCTGCAACAACAACAGGATTGGTATCTACCTCCTTGGTTCAGGTGTCAACATCGTGGCGTACAACACCCTCCTCAACAACACCGAACATGATGTACTCGAGGTGTTTGTAGTCATTGATCCTGTAGTTCTCCTGTTGGTCGGGGTTGTAGGAATCACATTGCTGGGTGAACGCTGGGGAAGGGCCAAGCTTTCGAGGGCAGGTATATCAGAAACATGGATAGACGGTTCTGCTATACCTCCTGAAGATGAGCTCTGGATTGAAAAGGAGCAGACAGACTATTAGTGGGAAGAAGCGAACCCTGACCATAAACGGCTCATTTGCCCGCGTTGCGGAGCGACATACCTCTATGGACCACAACATGCAATAAGAACGGGCGTTGTTAGATGCCAGAACTGTGATCAGGAGTTTCTGAGTGGAGCAACGGGCTAGCCAAGAGAGACTGATCCCAGCCCGATTGTACATGTGTCAATCGTAGACACGCTCCTGTTTCGACTGAGAGAGTCAAGGTTGAACATCTTCAGATGAAAAGATGAGTCTGAGTAGGCGATTATAAGGCACTGACGGATGAACTTGTCAGTGTTACGATATCGATAGAGAGTGACACGATTATGTATGTCTGAGAAGTGAGCAACATTTTGATAGAATGTACTAGCCAGGCCAAACCACCTCACGAAAATCACAGAAACTGCTGGAGGATTCATTACTCCGGCCAAACCTTTTGCTGAGGCCCGAGGCCTTAATTGCACTCACTTCGCCGGTTACGCGAAGTAGGTGATTCTATCAATGACACCAAGGTTTGTCAGAAGGAGGAGTTCACGTCTAACCTTCGCCGTCAGAATAGCCTTGGGAGGCATATTCCTTTTCCTGCTATGGCTGTACCCCTATACACTGACAATGAGTGGGGATTGGACTGGTGGCGTGTGGTGGCAGAGTTCCCCACCTGGATCTCTCTTCCCGATTCCAAGGATGCCCGGAGTCCTCATGGCGCTAGTAGCTGCAAACGAGGTTGACTCGCTCATTTACCTGCTTCTGTACAGGACCGGCCTTTGGCTATGGTACAGTCTCTTTGCTGTCCCGTTTGCCTTCTCTCCCTGGACAGTCACTTCCGAAGATCAAACTGAAGTCATCTTTGACGAGCCCCTCGGGCAGAAGCAGGTCCGAGTGGCAAACTCAAATGATCTTTTACTTGAAGTAGGAGGTTGATTCAATGCCAATCAGATTTGTTAGAAGGAAGAGCTCCGGCCCAATAATGGGCCTCAGAATCGCACTAGGAGCTCTCTTCCTCTATCTGCTGTGGTTGTATCCGTATACTCTAAGAATGACCGGGGACTGGACCAGCGGCGCATTTTGGCTCGGGACACCACCCGGAACGCTCTTCCCCATTCCAACGATGCCTGGCTTACTCGAGGCATTGGCAGCCGCCAACCCGATAGATTCCTTCATCTATCTAGCCATATACCAGACACGCCTCTGGATACTATGTGGTGTATTCGCTGTTCCGTTCGCCTTGTCTCCATGGAGAATCACCACCGAACCAAAAGGCGAGGTCATCTGGAACGATTCTTGACCTCTACAAGGAGCCCTGCATCTGGAAGTACATACACCCGTGGACTAGGCGTGTCAGGAT
The DNA here is from genome assembly GCA_020355105.1 of Candidatus Thorarchaeota archaeon. Taxonomy (GTDB): domain Archaea; phylum Asgardarchaeota; class Thorarchaeia; order Thorarchaeales; family Thorarchaeaceae; genus SMTZ1-83. Next base: position 751,081 of record CP070658.1, read on the forward strand.
TGTCTTGCACGAATCTATCGACTAGTCCGCGCATGATTCTCTGTGCGTCCTGAGGTGTTTGGGGGTTGATTCCCTCCATTCGATAAACATCCCATAGCTCATTGGTGTCTAGCTCCGTCACCACCTTGACATTGTGTTCCGCAACATCCAGGAATATCCTGTACAGGTCAGGAGGTTTCTGATTCCCAATCTTGAATGTTTCCTCGGACCCATAGGTTTCAATGACGAACTTGAGTGCATCTTTCACCATCATGTCCTTCGAGGCATACATGGCCTCCTCGTATCCCTCGCTTCCAATCCCCTCCTGACACGGAGCCAGCAACACGATCCAACCCTTCAGGTCGTGACGCACCGCGTTCCAAGCGGCGTGAATCCCCTTTCCTGCTTGATATAGATTGAGTCCAAGCTCGCCTACAGACACAAACACAATGTCTCCAGGTTCATCGACTTCCACGACCCTGAGTTTCCTCAATGGCTCAGCTGCTGCTTTGTGACACTCAATCAGGTCTCCAGCCTCAAGATACACAATCTCCCCATGGTTCACGATAGTATCAACGCAGAACATGCGGAGCTTCTCTTTCACGTTTGAAGCAATCTCAATCATGTCCTCAATGACGGGGTTCCCATCACAGTTACCGAGCCGGCATCCTTCAACGAAACCTCGCTCGAGGTCAAACATCCTTGGAAGATTCACTTGGATGGTTTCTCTTCCGGCGACCCCTGGACAGAACAACTTCACAGTGCCCGCCTGTCCAGCGAAGTAATGGTACTCAGAATCTGACAGAGGAATCAGAAGCGATGCCTCAAGCACTTGCTCGTCGATGAAGATCGGAGTGCCTCTCGATGTCTTGTCGAATGGCCTATTCCCAGCGTCGCAGTCGTGAATCAGGACGTGGTCTTTCCACTTGGCATAGAGTTGGGACCCAAGTATCCTGTTCTCAATTGCCTCTGGAGCGGGCTTCTTGTGAGAACCGCTGGCGATGATAATCTTGATGTCTTCTTCTCTCACACCGAAACCGATTAGCCTCTTAGTTAGTGGAGGCAACAAGGCTCGCGTATGGATATTGGGGCGTGTATTGTCATCAACGATGAACATGATGGTCTTGCCAGGTTCATAGACCTCCTGAACGAGCTCATCAAAAGACTTGGAACCGATTGGGTTCTCCAGAACGTCATTCAGCTTGGCTTCGAAATCGTCAAAGTCTGGCTTGTAATCCTCAACCTCTAGGACACTGACTTCTTTCAGTGCGAGAGGTATGAACTCGTCTACCACTGTGGCACCGTATTTTATGGGAGTCTTGTAGAAGGACATGATGCTTTCCCCAACTACGAGTATTCAGCACATATGTAACGGTTCCGGTACATGGCAAGAACAGGGTCTCTTAGGCCGTTTCAAAAAGCCTTATATCAACCCTATGGGGTTCAGAATGTTAGAGCCATCTAACTTTTGATGCACGTAGCCGAAGGTGCAAAGCTCGGAGCTGCAGTAGGATGTCTGATGATATTGAACAGATTCCTTCCCACATGGAGACAAAGCGTCTCACGGAGGTCAGCTCGGGGACCAAATGCACCCTCGTCAGCATAGAGAGATTTGGCCTCAGGCGGCATCCTCCAAGGAAACAGCATCACCCCCACAGATCTTGGGCCGATGAATGGCGTGAGAACTGGGAAAGAAGAAAGAAGAAACGGGGGGGATGGGCCTCCGCTATGCGTCGTCATTGGTTCGGAGGAAACGACGAACATAAAGAAGACCCAGACTGTCCCTACAGAAAGACGAGAAGGCCAGTGAGCAGGGGACTGATGCGGAGGCTCATGGACCTCGGTATCACTACGGGGTGCGTGTTTGAAGTAGTCCAAAGTGGAGGATCAGGTCCCGTCTTGATCGAGGTCAGAGGAACGAGAGTTGCGGTAGGTAGGAACCTGGCCTGCAGGATACTTGTGAAGGAGGTCCCATGATCAGTTGAGAATAAAGGTGGCCCTCATTGGCAACCCCAATGTTGGGAAGTCAGTCATCTTCAACAATCTCACAGGACTCAAGCAGCACACTGGCAACTGGCCGGGAAAGACTGTGGAGAAGAAAGAGGGCTACTATGAATACAAGGGCTACGAGTTTGAAGTCATAGACTTACCAGGGGTGTATAGTCTGAGCACCCTGTCTGATGATGAGGAAGTCGCTCGGGAATACCTTATCGACCATAGGCCGGATGTAGTTGTTGACATAGTGAACGCATCCCAGCTTGAGAGGAACCTCTACCTCACTCTGCTATTGGTTGAAATGCAGCTGAACCTGGTCGTCGTACTCAACATGTACGATGTCGTCGAGGCCCGAGGTGATAGAATCGAACCAGATGCACTCTCAAGGAAACTCCGCGCCCCTGTAGTGGTGACCACTGCAACGAAGAAAAAGGGCATGGAAGACCTCAAAGAATCTATTCTCAAGTCAACACCAGAAGGTCTCTTGGAGGACAACAAATACAAAGAGCATCACGAGGTTCCACACTCGCCGGGAGAAGAGAATGGAAGGAACCATCTGCATTATCATCCCCGTCATCATCACCATGGCGAATACGAACGGATTCGTCCCCCCGCCATAAAATACAATCAGAACATAGAATCGAAGCTCAAAGAAATCGTAGTAATACTTGAGGAAGAGAAGGAATTGCTGGACAGATTTCCACCTCGATGGCTGGCTCTCAGAGTTCTGGAAAGAGACACTGAGGTCCTGCTAATGATTCAGAACCCGGTCATCCGGGAGAGGGTTCTGGAGGTGGGAATCTGAGCGGAGACCGGCAACTAGTAGACCCCGATTCGGAGGTTCCTGAAGATCAAGTAGACTACGAGATAGTCCTTGCTGACGAGAGGTACCGGGTAGTCAGTGACATTCTCTGTGAGGTATACGAACCGGGGGAAAAGAAGTGGATTCTCAGTGACATGATGGACAGTGTCTTTCTTCACAGGTACCTTGGTCTACCCATATTCCTCGTAATAATGTGGGCGATGTTTCACTTCACGTTCACAGCATCACTGGTCTTCATGGCTATGATTGAAGAGGCATTCGCATGGCTTGGGGGGCTGACCTCTCAGATACCGATACCTTGGCTAGCTTCTCTACTTACAGATGGGATAGTCGGCGGGGTGGGCTTCATCGTAGTATTCTTGCCTCCAATCCTATTCATGTATCTCTCAATCTCTGTCCTTGAGGACACTGGCTATCTGGCTCGAGCTGCGTTCGTCATGGACAAGGTCATGATGAGGATTGGACTTCACGGCCGATCCTTCATTCCGCTTCTACTTGGTTTTGGCTGCAGTGTCCCAGCCATTATGGCTGCCAGAACCGTTGATGGAGAATCAAATCGGCTTACCACTATTCTTGTCACGCCTCTGATGTCATGCGCTGCCAGACTTCCAGTCTACGTTCTCATCGCAGGTGTCTTCTTTCCAGACTACGCTGGCACGATGGTATTTGTGATGTACATTCTGGGAATCGTAATGGCCGTCGCAATGGCTCTTCTATTCAAGGGCACGATCCTTCAGGGAGAGTCCGCTCCCCTTATCATGGAGCTACCGACCTATCAGAAACCGACTTTGCATGGTTCTTTTCGACACGCCTGGGAAAGGGGTTTCTTGTTCCTTAGGAAAGCAGGAACGTACCTGTTGGCAGGTGCTATCGTGCTCTGGATTCTTGCTAACACAGGTCCGGCAGGGTTTGGTGTTGATGCTGATGAGTCCTTCATTGCGATGATAGGCAATCTCGGCGCACCACTCTTCGCACCACATGGCTTCCCATGGCAGATTGTTTCAGCACTCATCTTCGGTCTTCTGGCAAAGGAGATTGTAGTAGAAGCATTAGGAATCATCTACTCTGTTCAAGGTGAGGCTGCAATTGGCACGGTGTTGGCAATGGCCCTAAGTCCGCTGTCTGCACTTGCTCTGATGGTCTTCGTTCTCCTCTATACACCGTGCATCGCAACAATAGGAACCATAAGGAGTGAAACCGGGTCATGGAAATGGGCAGGCTTCTCGGTGGTGTACCAAGTCGTGCTTGCCTATCTGATGTCTCTTCTTGTCGTTCTAGTCGGAGGGCTCCTCTTGGCATAGGAGGTGTAAGGATGAAGGACAGTGAATTCACGATTGCTTGGTCTTCCGCACTTCTAATGGGCACTTTGTATCTGGTAGGAGGACTGCTTTGGTTGGCAGCAAGCCTAGGTCTACCAATCCCAGTTCCCTCTGTTGCCGATCCAATGAGCGCCTTTGTATTGGTCATCGTAGCAGTCATCTTTTTTTCCGGGGTAAGGCCGCTCCGCAAAGGCGATCGAAACGGATTTGGATTTATAGCGGTTGGCGTGCTTCTGGCTGGCATAATGTTTGGGCTCCAGCTGGTCATTCTATCGACAAACTATCTAGGGTGGGTGCTTGGCCTTGAGGACTGGGTTTCATGGGATGCAGTGTCGAATCTCACTCCGACTGTATGGTTGTTCCTTTTCGTGCTCTTTCTCTTTGCGATTGCCAGAGCAGTTGAGGGAGATGGAGAGGGAGGATTCACCAAACACCTTCTAGGAGGGTGATCGCATGTTGAAGAAGATCCTACAGGTCATGCAAGAACGGAGAATCATCCACAAGCAGGACCTCGCCAAGATTCTAGGAGTCCAGATAGAAACTCTCGAGGACATGCTGAGGCTACTTGTCGAGAAGGAGTATCTGAAACGGGACGATTGTGTTGAGTTTGAAGACACTCACTGTTCGAGTTGCCCCTCTGCATCTGGTTGTTTGGACGAGCAGATTGCCACACACGATTATCATTTGACCGCCAAGGGCGTCAGATATGCCAAGTCAGAATGAGCCACCAAAGTCACCCGGTATCCATTCAGTTTATGTCGAAGTAAGTTGGAAGACTTCTGGGGAAGGATTTTGGGAAAGTCGAGAGAAGAGGTCAGGTCAGCGGTCCGCAGTTTTATCAGCCGGATAAATGCTGGAAACCCCGAGGGACTCATGGAACACCAAACGGAGGACTTCGTGTTCATTGACTATGACGGGGACATTACACGGGGCCGTGATGGTTGGCATGGATACTTCCGGGACTATTCGGACTACAAGATTCATGTCAAGCACATAATCATCAGTGGAAATGGCGCAGCTATAATTGGAGAGACCACAGGTTGTCATGTTGGACCCGAAGTGGAGAAGGAATGGACCATCCTCTGGACAGCTGAAGTTAGGGATGATCTACTGTCCGAATGGCGAATCTACTCTGATGTTCATGAAGTGAGAGAGAGGCTAAAGAAAGTGCAGAGGCCCAGGAAACAGAGAGAGCATTCAGAGGCAGTGAAGTCTACCACCCTCAGCTACATATATAGTATGAACGCAGGGGACTCCAAGGGCCTGATGGAGCTCCAGAGCGAGGACTTCACATTGATAGACTATGAAGGAGGAGTATACCGCGGTCGCTCTGGATGGGAGGACTACTTCAAGGAGTGTCCCAACTACAAGATCCATGTAGACCATGTAATTACGAGCGGCAATGGAGTAGCGATTCTGGGCAGAACAACTGGCTCTCATGTTTCACCAGAGGTTGAGGAGAGAGAGACAATCCTCTGGACAGCTCAGACCCGTGACGGTTTGGTTGCGGAATGGCGACTCTATTCGGACACAGAGGAAGTAGAAAGGGAAATCCAGCAGGTTTGATGGTGTTGTTTAACCACAAAACCGAGAATCTGGCCATACTATATAGTGAGAATGGTATATTCTTCTCATACTTTATAGTGAGGATGATGATCTTGCTCGAAAAAACACCTGACGGAAAACTTAAATCAAAATGCGTCTATGCTGTAGATACACTCCGGGGGGAGAAGAGGCGGAGTGGAACCTAGGTATATAAAGGTTCGAAAGACTTATAAGGCCGAATGCGGTGGTATATAAACATTAGGGTCTGCCCGCAGGGTTTGATGGATTTCTTGA
>CP070658.1:757135-761860 GCA_020355105.1 Candidatus Thorarchaeota archaeon
CCCATCGGTGTCATGATTGACCGCGTAGGTCAGAAGAAGATGATTGCCGCTGGAGTGTTCTTCACCTCGATTTCTGCCATACTCAGGGCGTTTGCATTCAGTTTCGAAACACTGTTCCTAACAGTGTTCCTGTTTGGATTTGGCGGACCCACTATCTCTGTAGGCCTGGCCAAAGTTGTGGCATCGTTCTTTGAGGGAAGAGAGAGAGGAATAGCCTCTGGCCTATACATGACTGGGGCAGCCATTGGGTCCGCGGTAGCGTTGGCCATTACGAATTCTCTCATCCTACCCTTGGTTGGTACGTGGCGCAATGTATTCGTCGTCTATGGGGTGACTGGACTTCTCATCGCAGTGACTTGGCTCCTGCTAGGGAGTGAACCAGTGAAGATAGGTGACGAAGGTGAGAGTTTCCTGCCATCGAGGGTAATCGCAGGGAAGCTACTCGGCCACAGACAAGTATGGATGGTTGCCATTGTCGGTTCCACATCATTCCTTGTCTTCTATGGATTCAGCAATTGGCTTCCCGCTCTCTTCGAGTTAAGAGGACTGAGTCCAGTTGACGCAGGGATACTATCCTCTCTGCCAAGTTGGATTGGTCTAGCAGGAAGTGCCACCGTTCCTGGATTGGCAGAGGCAGGGTCACGAAAACCGGTCATCATCATTGTTCTACTGCTTGAGGGAATAAGCATGGTATTTGCCGGACTGGCTGAAGGACCTGTTCTCATTCTTTCATTAGTAGTATATGGAGTGACCAGCGGTGCTTCCATGCCTCTCCTACTTGTGGTCCTCATGGATCTGCGAGATGTAGGAGCTGAGTACACAGGAGTTGCCAGCGGTATCTTCTTCTCAATCGGAGCTTTCGGTGGTTTTCTTGGTCCAATCATCGTTGGCTACTTGACGGATTTGACTGGATCGTTCATTCCGGCTATAGTAGCGTTAGCACTTGTCGTCGAGGCAATGATTGCGGTTACCCTGGTGCTGAAAGAAGCTTGAGCCTGCTCAAGATACTACCAGGTTTCAAAAAGAGGAAGGCGCCCTGTTGCTCACAGGGCCCAAGAAGCGCCTCACTCAATCAGCTGGTCTAAGACCTCTAGGAGCTCGACGACCTTCATCTTTGAGCCGACGTCGGATAGATCCTTGCCAGTTTCTTCTTCTTGCTGCTTCAGCGCCTTCACAGCATCCGAGAAGTTTGTGATGCAGAATGGACATGAGGTCATAATGACGTCGGCGCCAGTTGAGGCGGCCTCTTTCATTCTCTCCTTGGCTGTCGCCATCGCCATGTCTGAGAACTGTGCCTTGACGCCGCCGCCTGCTCCGCAGCAGAAGCTGTCACCCTTAATGCGGTACATCTCTCTAAGCTCAATACCAGGAATTGCACGGAGGACTTCACGAGGCATTTCGTAATACTCTGCCTCTGCCTTTTTGGCCGCTCTCTCATCGAGAAGCCAGTTCTTGGAGTTCTCAAGAATCTCCTTCTTTATGGCTAGACCGACATGACGGATGCTGTGACATGGGTCGTGCCAGGTGACCTTTTCCGCATAGTCCTTGTTAATCTTGAGTTTGCCCTCTTGGAGGAGCTCATAGACCAAGTCAACGGTGTGCTTCACCTTGAAAGGCAGTGGCTTTCCGCTCATTGTTGGATAGTCATTGCGGAATGTCTTGTAGCAACCTGCGCATGAGTACACGAGTAGGTCGAAGTCCTTGAAGACCTCAAGATTCCTCTCCATGACTTCCCTGAAGACATCTCTCTGACCTGTCCTCAAGAGAGGTGAACCGCAACAGACTTCTTCGGACATCACTGTGAAATCGAAGCCAAGCTTCTTGAGAATCGATGCCGTGTGGTCAGCAACATGCTGCTGTCTGTAGGCCCCTGTGCAACCGACAAAGTACGCCACCTTGACATCCTTGTTGTCTACATCACCTGAGTACCACTTGGTTCGTTCTGTAAAAGGCTCTGCGTATGGGTTCTTCATCTCGGGGTCTCTCACTCGAGTCCCAAAGCCCTTGTGCTTGTCGAGCGGCTCAACACCTGACTCGATGACTGCGGCCCTCAGTGCCTCAGTCACGTGAACTGTGTCAATGTAGTTTGGGCATTGTGTTTCACACATCCCGCAGGTGGTACATGCCTCTGCTACCTCAAGCAATTCTCTGCTGGCTGGCAACTCGTCGTTAAGGAACGCCCTGGCCATCCACTGTTTTCCTGAGTTGAAATAGCCCTCCCATCCATAGTAGATGCCGGCGGGACAACCCTGGAGCATTCCAGTGTATTCCTCTGTTTCACCTTCTTTGTCTGGTTCGCCACTGTATGCGTACTGACAAGCGCGACAGTGAATGCATCGTGCGTTAATCTTACGAAGTTCGTCTAGCGTTACCATGTCCATCAATCTCCTGTTTTGTTTCTTAGATTAAAGATGTTACGTTCTGTAACTTCCCTCGCCCCCTTGTTTCACTCCTCAAAGGGGCTGGGCAGGTCGGTTACAGTTTCCCACGGGATTGCCAACCGGCCTGGATGCAGAATGAGATTCGGGTCGAGGACCTTCCTGAACTTCACCAGCATCTTGTAGTATTCCTTCGCCTTGCTGAAGGTTTCCGGAGCATGCACGAATGGATCTGGTCTATAGTTGAGCCAGCCCTGCTTCAGGAAACTCCTCGTCGTTTCAAGGTTGAACTCTCGAATCTTGTCTAGAATGCCCGGTTCTGTGCTATCATAACAAAGGATGGGCATCACAATCGCCTGTCTTGCATGATCAATGGAAGCGACCCACATGGTTGGTGGGAATCCGTACTCTTCCATCTTGGCGCAGTACTCTTCCATCATCTTGCTGCTCTCAAGCCATGGGCAGTACCAGGTGATGAAGAGGAAGCCTGCTTGCCAGAGGGAGTATGGAATGGCAATCTTGTTTGGCTTCTTGAGGCGTGATGCTACCTGCTTTGGATGAAGGTCTTGTTGAGGTGTGTGTCGCTTCTCTTTCGCCTCATAGTCCTTGTATACATCATCAATCTTCTTCAGTGTGTAGTCAAGTTCTTCCTTCGTGTGCGCCCAACACTCATAGTTCATCCATTTCTTCTCGATTCCAATCTTCTTGTAGAATTCGTAGTCGAGGGGCACATTAGTCTTGGGCCAGCGCGTCATGACGAGTTCGTAGTTCCCGCCTTGTACCATCACTGTCCTCTCGCTGATGCCCATCTCGTATCTGGAAATCTCCCAAGCAGGCTTGATGATGTCGTCCCAAGTTTCTCCTCCGTAGGCTACAACCGTCTTGTGATGTGGATGTGGCACCATCTTGATGGCACACTTGGTTATGATTCCCATCGAACCTTGAGAACCTAAGAACAGACCATCTGGGTTTGGACCGACACCCCACCGATAGAATGGCTTGGCACCAGGTAGTGCCCACGAACCAGTGTGGAATATCTCACCAGTTGGCAGTACAATCTCCATTCCCATTATCATATCCGCTTGCGGCCCGTAGACGCCGGTGACAAGTGAAAAGCCTCTCTCTATTGCATCACCTAGGACTGTCGCTGCTGGCGGAGCACCGTCGGGAATTGGCGGTGCCCACTCCGGGTACTTTGTCTTGAATATCCTCCACGCATCACCTGATTTCAGGCCCGGTTCCACAATCATGACTCGATTCTCGGTATCTACTTCGAGACCCTCCATGCGAGTCATATCCATCAGTATTCCGCCCGGCTCAATGGCAGGCAGTGCGAATCCACCGCTGAGTCCTCCTGCGGCTGGCGTAACGGGGGTCAAATTCTCGTTTGCCACGACGAGAACTCTGGACACTTCTTCCGCGTTCGCAGGTCGAATCACAACCTCGGGGACCACGGCCTCCAAACCCATGATTCCCTTGGCCATGTAGCTATGACGAAGCGGTTCGCTCGTTGTGACATATTCGTCGCCACAAATGGCTACAAGCTTCTTGACCACTTCATCAGTGACCTTGTTGTAGTTACTCACTCGATAATCCTCCATCTTCAGTCGATTGACCGAATCGTGCCTTGTCTGAAGCGATACCTCGCTGGAAGTCACCCTCATAAATAGGCATCGAATCGATAGGGCTTCGAATATCTGACCTCTAGAGAGAACCTATTCTGAATCGTGGAGATTCATTATATGGCTGTCCCTGTGGTTCTTCACTTGAGTAAGTAGCTCTGCCAGGACTTCTTCCTCTATTCTTCCTCATTCCCCGTTTCTTCTTCAGGCGGTAGCAGTTCCTCGAGTTGAGTCTTGGTCAGCTTCTCAAGTTCCTCCATTCCCATCAGCTCCTTCATTTCGTCGGGCAGCAGTTCAATGATTTCCTCCTTGGTCAGAGTTGTCTTCGATTTGGCTTCAACCTCCTCGGATTCAATCTCGGGTTCTGGAACCTCCTCATCTGGTGGCTTGATCTCAGCCTCTTCAGGTAATGGTGCAATCTTGGACCCCCAGTCAGCTATCTCGGTGAGTGACCTTTTCTCTGCACTCCTTGCTCGCATCGCGGCTGTTGCCTTTGATACACCCCTTGCCATCCTTGAAGTAGCATATGGAATGACCAGTAGGAACACCACTGGCAAAAGCACGATGACACCCAGAGAGTAGCTCCTGAGGAAGTCCATTGTTAGGACTGTGGTTCCAGCCAGAACAACTAGGAACATGAAGAACTTCACTCGGATTGATGAACCCATCTTTTCCACAAGGTCTACGCATTCCTGTTCTACCACGATGGGTGGAGTCCCCAACAC
>CP070658.1:761960-767562 GCA_020355105.1 Candidatus Thorarchaeota archaeon
TGAGGAGTGCCATAGGCGGTACGCCTTGAGCACAATTGGATGCCCTTTCCACTGCGCAAGGTAGATTGATGCCTCCTTCCCGGAGTTCATCTGATAGACTACGTCGGTGACAAGTCCAAACTGGATAGCATCCTCTCTCACTGAGTCGAAGGTTAGTTCCTTGATTTCCGACCCTCTCCTGCTGCCTTCACCTTTCAGCGCATCGCGCTTCTGGGCTAGGGCACCGCCTTTGAGAGGGTTGTATTTCTCGACTCGGCTCAGGCCAGGCACCAGCCAAGCATAGAGTCCAGTCGATCAGGTTGCTTCTCTTTGTTCAACTTCTTTACGGACGCTCGTTGATTCAGCTGGCACGCATCTTTCATTCAAAGCACTATAGACCAAGATAAGCAGACAACCAACCACTCGCCATGTGATTCCATGAGCACTCCATACTCGATGCGCAGAAAGAATGGCCAGCACAAAGAAGCAGCGGATGTCTAGTTGACACCCTCAAAGCGGGTGCAGGTGTCCACTGTTAGAAATCTCAAGACCATCATAGGTAGACTGCACCTCCGTCCAATCAGACGAGTCGGGCTGCTCAGGTTAGCTATATAGAATTTGTGGTCCTCAGAATCGAGAACAGAGTCTTCAACTATCTTCGAGGAATCAAGCATTGACCTGAAGGAAGGATTTATCTTAAAGTCAACTCGCCGTCCTTCGGTTTCCGTCTGATATTGGAACGGAAAGGAACCAGAGGAATGTAGATGCCCAACCCGATGAATCCGCTCATAGTGCAGTCTGACAAGTCTGTCCTATTGGAAGTAGATAATCCTCTATACGAAGAGGCGCGAGACTCACTTGCCAGGTTTGCAGAACTTGTCAAATCCCCAGAATACGTTCACACCTACAGAGTGACTCCACTGAGCCTCTGGAATTCTGCAGCTATGGGGATGTCTGCGAGAGAGGTCGTTGACTCACTAGAGCGATACGCCAAGTATCCGATTCCTGACAATATCAAACGTGAGATTGTCGAATACATGGGAAGGTATGGTCAACTCACTCTGACGAAGGAGGGGCCTGATCTCCTGCTGCAGTGCGAAGAAGAGGACCTAGCCGAACTGATATGGGCAGCCAAGAAGGTCAGGGAATACATCGAAGAACGTATCGATGAGCTGACATTTCGAGTAGATCCGGGCAAGCGAGGCTTTCTGAAGCATGCACTAATTGAGCTCGGACATCCAGTTGAAGACCTTGCAGGATATGTAGAGGGAGAAGCGCTCCACTTCGACATGAGAGATGTCACATTGGAGGGAGTTCCATGGGGCCTACGCAAGTACCAGCAGGATGCAGCAGACACCTTCCATGCCGGTGGAGGAGTTCGTGGAGGGTCCGGCGTTGTAGTGTTGCCATGTGGTGCTGGTAAGACGATGGTGGGCATGGGAGCAATGGAGAAGCTCCAGACATCCACACTGATACTCTGTCCTAACGTTGTGGCGGTGCGGCAATGGATAAGCGAGCTTCTTGACAAGACAACCCTGACCCCTGAAGACTTGGGAGAGTACACTGGTGACATGAAAGAAGTACGCCCTGTCACGGTGGCGACGTATCAGATAATGACTTGGAGAAAGTCAAGAGATGACGAGTTCGAGCACTTCAAGATTTTTGAGGCCAGGAACTGGGGTCTCATCATCTACGATGAAGTCCATCTCCTTCCGGCGCCAGTCTTCAGAGTAACAGCGACAATCCAGGCCACAAGACGACTCGGTCTCACTGCAACGCTGGTCAGAGAAGACGATAGAGAAGAAGATGTGTTCAGTCTCATTGGTCCGAAGAGGTACGACATGCCGTGGAAGCTTCTCGAGGATCAGGGTTGGATTGCCACGGCCGTCTGTTATGAGATTAGACTTGAACTCCCTGATGGGCTGAGAAGGAAGTACGCGCTCGCAGAGGATAGGAAGAAGTATAGAATAGCAGCTGAAAACCCGGACAAGCTCCCAATCATCAAAGAGCTGCTGAGCTACCATCAAGCTGACAACATACTTGTCATTGGAATGTACCTAGACCAACTCAAGATTATTGCAGATGAGGTGAAGGCCCCGTTAATCACGGGCAAGACACCGAATGTAGAGAGACAGAGGCTGTATGGAGCATTCCGAGAGGGGCAGGAGAAGATTCTTATCGTATCCAAGGTCGCCAACTTCGCACTGGACCTTCCAGATGCGAATGTTGCAATCCAGGTTTCTGGGACATTTGGCTCGAGACAGGAAGAGGCTCAAAGGCTGGGAAGAATCCTGCGGCCGAAGGCGGATGGCAGCTTTGCCAGGTTCTACTCCTTGGTTACAAAGGACACGAGAGACATGGATTTTGCAGCAAAGCGTCAACTCTTCCTTACTGAGCAGGGCTACCAATATGTCATAGCTTCAGCAGATGAGGATATCTGGGAACGGCGGCCTGAGAGTTTCTTCAGCTAGTCTGCTCTGGCCACCTCACTCGTTAAGCATTGAGATGTGCCGCTTCAAGAAACCGGTCTTCTCCTGCAGATAGCTGAACATGGCCTTGGTCAGTAGAGGGTCAACCAGATTCTCCTCTACTTGCCCGGATTCAACTCGTATCAAACGTTCTGTGGTCCAAGCCACCACAGACATCAATGAGAGAGTTTTTAGGGCCTCAACTCTGGACCGTACAGTTTCGCTGTCGACCAGCGGGACCTCTCCAGCCCACTCGCCTCTTGGTTCTGCCACCAAGTATGCTATGTCCAAAAGGGATTCACCAAAGGAGCTTTCGCTCCAATCAAGAAGGATCGCACGACTTTCTTGAAAGACAATGTTGCTGGGCCGTAGGTCACCGTGCATGAAAGACCCCGACCAGAAAATGGTTGTGTCAACAATACTTCCGAGCGAATGCTGCAGTTCATCTACGGCACCGACCATGGAACGAATCTTTGAAGATTCTGGCTCACTCAGATTCACCGCGGTCTGTATCCTCTCGTACCAGTCGTCGATGTATTCAGAGGGTCTCGAGTACACGCGGGCGTTTGGTGGACATTCTTGTTCCAGCTTGCGAATTACGTTGCCCAAGTGCGTCAACTCGCCTGAACTCATCGAGTGGAGATAGGAATGGACTGTCCCCGGCTCGTACCGGTATACCATGAATGGAGTAGCCAGTTCATCAGGAAGAAACCCTGTAATGACAGGTTGTGGGCAAAGCCTGTCTTTGGCAAGCGTCCTGCAGATAGAGAACTCGTACTCGAATGGATTCTCTTGCATCCCCTTTAGACCCGGGAGCTTAAGCACAAACGTATCGCTGTCCGAGGTCACGAGCAGGTTGATGTTGGCCATTCCCCCAATCAAAGACCTATGAACATGGAGGCGACTCCGTTCCAGCTCTGGTTCCAACAACTTCTCGATGTCTGAAGGTCGAAGATTATGGACTTGCTTGACTGCTCTTCCTCTCATGGTACGCGACTCAAGAACGCTTTCTAACCACTTAAAGGATGTTCAACAAGTTGCGACTTCGGTCATGGAGGAGACGATGACATGCTGTTTGAATTGGCTATTGCGTTTCGGAGGCAATCCTTCCAATTGATGCCAGAAGTGCAGTAATTTGGATAAATGGGTTCTGTGCCTGCACGAGTCGATGGTCAATCTCAGCCACCCTGTCCAGCATTGCCTTCAGAGCTTGAGGCTTGAAGCGCTTCCGGATAAGGTTCCGCTGAATGGCCAAGCAGACGTCTCCTGGAGAGTGGTTCTTCACTCCAAGGAGATTTCTCAGTATCTTTCGCGAGTCTACGAAGGCACCAGAGATCGCCAAGTCCAGCATCTTGCGAACGCTCTTCACGAACTCCGTTTCTGAACTCTCGTACACCTTTGTTTCGGTAACAGGTCGCCCATCAGCGGCTGCAATCTGCAGAAGATTGACAGCGAACCGTAAATCACCTCCAGACTCCCGTGCGACGGCGTCAAGAGCCGCCGAGTCGATTTCTAGATTCTCCTTTTTCGCAATGCCACTGAGGAATGGAACTGCGTCACCTTCGGAAACACTTGGGAAGTTGAGCGACAGACTCCGAGATATCACTGCAGGACTCCAGCCTGCAAGAGTTGGTGTCGTGAAAATGAACCGGCAAACATCACTGTAGATTTCCATGGTTCTTCGCAGGGCCTGTTGCATGCTGCCGCTGAGTGCATCAGCCTCGTCCAAGACAAGTACCTTCACCTTCTCATCAGACACAGTGACCGTGGATGCGAACAGCCGGATTGCACCCTGCAACAGCTGGGACCTATTCGGATCCCTTGTTCTCCCTTTGGCGTTTAGTTCGCTCTTCACTTCTTTGAAGACCAGAGACATGTATTCGTCGAGTTCGGTGCGCTCAGACCGGTCCAGCTTGGCCAGTGCCTTGATGTCACGCTTAGCTTGGGCAACCGAATACCCAGATACGTTTCTCACATTGAGCATCTTGAAGTTGGATGTGAATGCATCACCCAGAAACTCACGGGAGAAGAGCAGGGCTGCCGTTGTCTTTCCGGTGCCATATGGACCATGTAGAATCATGTTAGGACAGGAGCCCGACTCCGCTAGCTTACGAAGCTGCGTGATAGCTCGGTCTTGCCCAATGAAATCGTCCCAGCTTTGAGGACTATATTTGACACTCCAGAGGGGCGGTTCCATTGGGTACACCTGGGCATCAGTACAGCTAGCCCAAAATAAGGTTGCCTTTGAACAGTCGGCGTTTTAGCTATTCGCGAGGAGAATGGTCGAAACCAAAATGGTCTTAAACAGAGAAATTCAGGGGCCTTGGCTGCTACCTCAAAAAACCGTGGCTTGGAAATAACATGCCTAAGGAATCTCTCGAGAAAGAACTCGAGCATGTGCTTAGAGAAGACCTCATGGTCGCTTGCCAGTACTGGGACATAGATGTCAGTACTAGCGAGTCTGGCACAAAGCTGATCGCATTGCTCGCCGAGAAGATGAGGGACGAGGAAACCAGAAGCCGCGTCTTTGAAACGTTCTCAGACAGAGAAAGAGACCTCCTAGGGATGCTCGCGTTAAATCGAGGAGCAATGAGTAATGACAAGCTGAAGCCCTTCAGGAAGATCTATAGCTACGGCCAGCTGAATCAGACCGAGCGGGAACTTAGGAAGAAGGGCGTCATTATCCGTAGGATGATGTCCAGACTGACAGACTTTGGTAGAGAGGTTGCGGAGTTCAAGGTCCTCGACTTCTTCATGCCTCTCTTGACTGAGCTATTCTCGTCCAAACCGCAGCCTAGTCGTGAGCTGCCCAAGAAGGCGAAGACCGTCGTTGATGACCGCGACACTCTTCTAATCGACATGCTTTTGCTTGTATCCTATGCTGCGAAGAATGAAGTCAGAATGACGAGCTCTTGGGAATTTCCAAAACGAGAGATGGACCAAATAATGTCTGCAATGTCCAAGCCCACTGCAGAGAGGTTTGAGCTCGTTCAGAAGATGGCGCGCAAGTCAGGGGCATACGGCATTGTTGAGGAAGATAGAGTGGTCCCAGGCAAGGTTGAGTCACTCTTCTCAGGGGGGCAGGATGTCGTTTCGCGTCGGTTGCTTCTCTCAGCGCTAGGCAGGACGCGAGCAATCTGGGCAACACCAGACCA
>CP070658.1:767662-770993 GCA_020355105.1 Candidatus Thorarchaeota archaeon
GTGGCCAGGGTAAGACCACTACGAAGCCAACTAGAATCATAACAAAGGCAAGGGAAGGCCAAGGATCACTAATGAACGCCTCCAGTCTTTCGGACGATGCTCGACTGACAACAACCTCACGACTGGGTTCCCAGTCCTCGAAATCTTCCTCGTCTTCGTACTCTTCATCCTCTTCGTAGTCATCGTCTTCGTAGAACTCGTCTTCGTCTTCCTCAGAGTCGTCGAAGTCTTTGTCGAACATGAAGGCATCCTCTTCCGATTTGTGACCTGTCGAGAGCGTGGCTCCGTTAAAACAGTTGTTGTCTGTTTTGCAAGAGGACTATCCGGGAACGTCCAGCCGAAGAACCGTTAAAACAAAATCATCGGGAGTGTATGTCATGGCATCCGATGAGCAGAGCGTCAGCCAGCTTCTGCAGAAGGCACGAGCACTCCGTCAACAGGGGGACTATAGGGAGGCCATAGAAATCTACCGTGAAGTGCTCGACGTCGACCGTGACTGCCTGGAAGCTCTCAATGAGGTGGGGTTGGTCCACGTCATCATCGGGGAACAGGCACTCGCTGAAGTTGCCTTCGATTTGGCCATCTCAATCAGTCCATACGACTTCAGAGCACATAGCAACAAGGCCGAGGCACACTTGACATTGGGCAGGTTCGAAGAGGCCTTGGACGCCGCAGAGGCAGGGCTGAAACTCTCTCCTGAGAGGGCTGAACTGTGGGAAAAGAAGGCTCGGGCCTTGGAGAGTATGATGAAGATAGATGAGGCCATCGAGGCGTATAATAAGGCAATCAAGTACGACTCAGAGAATCCTGAAACATGGAAGGCTCTCGCACTCTGTTTAGATGCACAGGAGAAGTGGACAGAGGTAGCACGGGCATATAGAATCGCCGCTGAACTCCACGAAAAGAGAGGAGAGACCAAGGAGGCAGAGAGCTGCGAGAAATTCGCCGGATTCGCAGAGAGCTCCTAGTTGCAGAGTGATCCGCCAAAAGGGGTGGGGGAAGACCCTAGTTCACAACACTATGTAGTGGACCAGAGCACTTCTGCTTTCGTATCCCTACCTCCTTCTCTGGAAGACGATTCCCAGAATCACGGCGGCGATAGCCGCAGCAATGTAGATACCCCAATCGATGAGGAATTGCATCAGCTGGTCGACAGTCGTTGTTGTGGTTGTGGTTGGAAGTGACCCGATGGAGTTACGTACACGAATGACCATCTCCATCCCAACGTACCAAGTTGAGCCAATTCTTATTGATGCCTGCACTGTGATGTTAGTGCCATCTGCCTGGGCAGGGAGAAGTCGTGAGTAACTCTCCAGGTCGCCCTCTTCAGAGTTGTGTATGTGTTCGATAATGCTGTAGTTACTCCATGCTCCCGTTCCTATCCTCACACCAAGGCTCACTTCGTCCAGATTGGTCGAATTGAGCATGTGGGCGTAGACTGTGACATTGATTGTGGTAGAACTGGTCGGAATGTTGGGAGACCAATAGACATTGACCTCATTCATTGCATCGCAGTCACCGATGCCCCAGTCAAAGTCAAAGATGTCTAGGTACCATTGAGCCACCTCCTCGTTCTCAATGATGACTCCCGCCTCCCGGTTGGCGGTGATGCTTCCATCACTGTAGTTTATGCTACTTATCAGAACTAAACGTCCATCAACGATGATGCCCTTGTTGTGGTTGGCAGTGAACCACCTAGTATCTTGCCAGACGATAGGGATTCCATGATCTTGGAAGATCTCTTCAATCTCAAGCCAGTCCTTCTCTTCCTCGGATATGACACGGACCGTTACTCCGCGGGCCTTGGCCGCCAGAATTGCGTCGACTACTTGGTCAACAGCACCTGCGTCACCTATGCTTGTGAAATAGGGAATCTGTATGTCTAGCGTCGCCTGTGCACTGTTTATGCAGTAGAGAATTCCCTGGAGGCTTGTGTCAGGACTGAATATCGGTGTGACGTTCATCGGTCCGCTGAATTCTCCCGCGTCGGCAAAGGGACGGGGATATGTACTATTGTCACCAGTGAAAGTGAGAGGATCGCCAGTTCCGTGTGTACCTGAATCGTAGTCAGTCCCTCTCCCCCAGTCATAGTCGAACACTGATCGATAGTAATTAGTGACTTCGACGTCAGTCATGACAATGCTCCACTCTCTGTTGGCCTTCTTGCCATCTTCAGGAAAACTCGTCTTCGCCCAGTTGCCGGAATGAGCAATGGTAGTTTCGTTATCAATAATCACGAACTTCTGGTGTGCATAGGTGAAATCTGAAGAGTTCGTCCATTTGACAGGATATCCAAGAAGCGTTAGGTTGTTGGCTACATACTTGTTGGGATTCGGATATCCTAAGCTGTTCCATCCAAGGAGGAACTTCATGTCAAGTGTTGGCTTGACTGCATTGAGCTCGTGTATCAATTCGAGAATGTAGGGATTGTTTACCCCATATATCTCGACGTAGATGCTCTCCTCGGCGCTCTGAAGAAAGTGCCAGAGTTCATCCTTACTCCCATCTGGGGAAACAAATGTGGTGACGTTCATGTTGCGGTTGAATGTCTGCCATGTGAAATCAGACGAAACGAACTCGATGGTCTTCGTCGGCTGAGTCCCAAATGAGGCTGCAAGGGGCAGGACAAAGCCCGATATCATTAGACTCACAACAAGCAGACTGCCCAACTTAGTTCGGTCGATGGTCATCTGTGAGTATCCTCTCCCTCATGAATCGGCCTTAGGGGATTCAGTTAACCACTTATACCTTCCCGTAGGTATGTGTCACAACGGTGAAGGAGGTAGACTTCAGTGAGGCTATTCTATAAGGTGGACCCAACCAAGTACAGAGATCTGATGAACAGGGTTCGAGATGAGTTTGATCTACACGAAGAGATTGATGAGGAGAGAACCACACTCACACGTGAAGAAGAAGAGAGAATCGAACTTGTGAGAGGGAGCTTCGACCCCTCAGAAGACGACCTCGCTATGGTCAGGGTAGTTATTCTCGACGACTCGCTTAGAGAATTCTTCGATTCTGTTTTTGGAGAGCCGTATAAGGTGAAAAGGTAGACATTACATCTTCTCGGCGATTCGGATAGGTGTCACTGACAGGAACGCCGCATTCTGGGTACGGACGTTCCTGTCGATTCGTTGTAGTCTTTGCTCTTACGCGGGCCACTACGCCTCTTCGATAGCGCCCTCAGGACAGCTGTCTACACAGGCGAAGCACTCAGTGCATTCATCGGCACGTGTTTCCTGATATACAGCCACGTCGTTCACAACATACAATGTTGGATCAACCGGGCAAACATCAGCGCAAGTTCCACACGCAGTGCATGCGTCTGTTA
>CP070658.1:771093-775811 GCA_020355105.1 Candidatus Thorarchaeota archaeon
CTACTCTTGTGCATTACTTCGTGATGTTTCTGAACTGGATGCCTCCGTTACTTGTCGTGATAGTAGGTATCCTAGTTGTTTCAGTCGTGATTATCGAGTTCCGGCATCTTTAGGACGGGCTACGTTTCGAAACCGATAGGTTCCGACGAACGAATTTATAACTCTCCACAAGGCTCAGTGGTCGACAGACTTTGAAGCGACCCACTGTGATTGTAGCAGGCGCTGGCTCAGCCGGTTGCGTTGCGGCTCGAAGATGCGCAGAGATGGGCCTCAAGACATTACTACTTGACAGGAAACCTCTGCATGAAGTCGGTAGGAAGGTCTGTGGTGATGAGATAAGCAAGTCGCATTTCGAGGCAACAGGGATTGAGTTTCCCGTAGGATTAGAGGTTTCTTGTAAGATTGCTGGGGCAGACGTATATCCACCCAGCATGTCGAATGAATTGAAAGTTAGAGGATGGACTGAGTTTGATGGCTGGACAGTCAACCGAATCGAATTTGGTCAGCGGCTCCTCAAAGAGGCCATAAACGCTGGAGTGGCTTTCAAATCCGAGTGTCATGTAACTGGGCCGTTATTTCGCCAGGGGAGAGTTGCAGGAGTAAGCTACAAGGACAAGTCAGAAGGTGGTGCGGAACGGAACACCTACAGCAAACTGGTCATAGATGCAAGTGGCTACGCAGGCACAATCAGGAACAAGCTCGATGACCCGCTTGTTGAGAGGACGATAGACAAGGAGGACGTCGCGCTCTGTCACCGTGAGATTCTCAAGCTAAACATGCCGTTGGCAGAACCTGCGGTTGCGCGAGTCTTTCTCGGCAGAGGAGTGGCTCCCAGCGGATATGCCTGGATCTTCCCCAAGGGCGTTCAAGAAGTGAATGCAGGGATTGGTGTTGCGGGTGGAGGTGGCAGGGGTTCACCTAAGTCGTACTTCCAGAGTTTCAAAAAGAGATATCCCCTTCTTCATCGCAGTTCACTGATTGATAGCGGTGGGGGAGCAGTACCAGTGAGACGCCCTCTCATGTCGCTCGTAGCTGGTGGTGTTGCCTTTGTGGGCGATGCGGCTTCCCAAGTGAATCCAATACACGGAGGTGGAATCGGCGCAGGGATGCGTGCAGGGATAATCTTGGGAGAAGTTGCCAAGGGAGCAATTGCGAGAAACCAGCTGAGCGCATCCGGGCTTTGGCATTACAACGTACGATTCATGAGGGGCTTTGGTAAGCGCCTTGCTTCGCTCGATATCTTTCGAAGACTCCTGCAATCTGTTTCTGACGAGGACATGAACTTCGGATTCGAGAAGAGGCTTCTTGAAGCAGGAGATCTTATGGCCGCAAATCGAGGAAACGGCTTATCCCTTGGAAACTTTGACAAGTTGCGAAGGGTGCGGAGGGGTATCGGGAGGCTAGGCCTGCTTAGGAGCCTCCAGAAGGCTGCAGGGTTAATGAAAAGGATATCAAAGCTCTACGATTCGTACCCTTCAAGTGAAGCAGGGCTTGAACAGTGGAACCACTCAGTCAAAGACATAGTCAATTCTGCACAGTTTGATTAGAGGACAGCCATTCAGGCTCATCCCTTGTCGCTTCGCACGAATCTACCTAGACGTCTCGAATCCCATCTTTCACAACGGTGAAGACCGCTTCTCCCTCGGGAAGATTCGGTGAGTCGACAAGTCTGCATATTCGTCTCTCGCCTTTTGACTTTCTCAGATAGCACCGCGTTTGAGGAACGTGAGCGAGCACGTGCCCCCCAACAGGTGCAGTTGGATCTCCGAAGAACGCATCCGGCCTAGACATGACTTGATTGGTAATGTACACCGTCATGTTGTTGATTTCTGCACCTCTTTGTAGATGGTGCAAGTGCTTGTTGAGCTTCTGCTGTCTTGCTGCAAGTGTTCCGCGTCCCGTGTACTCGGCTCTGAAGTGACTTGTCACTGAGTCGACCACCAACAGTTTCGCATTTCTCTCGGGCGCCATCTCCATGGCTTGGTCACACAACAAGATCTGGTGATCCGAGTTGTATGCTCTAGCCCAAACTATGTTCTTTAGCACTTTCTTCTTATCCATGTCATAGGCCTCAGCCATGTCCTCCAAACGTTCTGGCCTGAATGTGCCTTCAGTATCTACATAGATTGCTGTCGCTGCCAAGCCGCCCTCCTCAGGTTGCCGCTGTACATTGACAGCCAGTTGATGCGCCATCTGCGTCTTCCCGGACCTGAATGATCCATACATCTCGGTTATGGCCTGAGTTTCTAAGCCACCACCGAAGAGCTCATCCAAGGCCTTGGACCCGGTTGTGAT
The DNA here is from genome assembly GCA_020355105.1 of Candidatus Thorarchaeota archaeon. Lineage (GTDB taxonomy): Archaea > Asgardarchaeota > Thorarchaeia > Thorarchaeales > Thorarchaeaceae > SMTZ1-83. The sequence continues at coordinate 773,389 of CP070658.1, forward strand.
TCTCCCTGCTGTTCTCCTCCGTTCAAGTAGCAGGTCAGCGGTTTCGAAGCCAATGTCGAGCATTTCGCGTCCGGCCTTAATGATCTTCGTCGCTGTAGTTTCGCCTATAGAACCAGCGGCCGCAAGTTCGGCAGGGGAGGCGACTGCAATTGCCTCAACGCTCTTGTAGCCCGCCTCGGAGAGCCGCTTCGCGATCGCGGGACCTACACCGGGGAGGTCAGTCACATCCAGACCTGACACTCCTTCATCGCCTATGTCAATCGTATCCTCATCGAGTTTGCTATCCTCAAACTCCTCGTAGTCAATATCATCTGCTTCCTCTGAATCGTCCGCCTTCTTTCCTGGTGACATATTGAAGACCTCCCTCAAATGCCTGACGTCCATCGCGCATGGATTGCCAGACACGTGAACATGCTGTAGTCCCTTTTCTGGCTATAAAAATGGCACTAGTGGAGCTTCCGAGTGACGCAGTCTTATGACAATGATACCAGAATCGATTCCGCTACTGGTGGTGAGGCTGAAGCGCTCTTTGGTCCTAAATCCAAGCACTAATCTTCTTTCCTGCTTGACTGTAATTAATTGAGATATGTGGAGCCGCGCTTGATGACAACCGAAGCAGATGAAGTTCTGAGTGGGCTTGCTGGAGTGCTACGACAGCACCTTGATGAATCAGGAAATGTTGACTACTTTGCCCTCTTGGCAGAGAAGTCAACAGTACAGTATGTCGACTTACTTGAGGGCTTTGACCTGACAACACTGAAGACCAGATAAGAGAGGTTGGCATTCTGGATAAACGCCTACAATGCTCTCTCAATCTATGGAGTTGTAAAGAAGCTCAGAAAGGATCCGGGGTTTGCCAAGAGAGGGAATAGTAGCCTCATACAGAAAGCACGGTTTTTCGTCCTGGAACGATTCGATATCGGAAATAGGAGATTCTCACTCCGGTCCCTTGAGAACTACATCAGAGAGGAATTCAAGGATCCGCGCATTCACTTTGCCCTGAACTGCTCCTCTATGAGCTGCCCTCCACTCAAGGACGGATTGTATTCAGCTGAGAATCTGGATGAGGAGCTTGAGCACGCGACTTGGTTCTACATCAACAGCCCCCAAGGGAGCAGACTGGACAGAGATCGAAATGTCCTATGGTTGAGTATGATCTTCAGGTGGTACAAGAAAGACTTCGAGTCGGATGGCTTGGAAGTTCTGGATTTCGTCGCACGATACCTTCCTGAGAGAGACAAACAGTATGTCAACGAGAAGTTAGACACTCTCACCATCAAGCATGTGGACTATGACTGGTCGTTGAATGTTCAATGAGCCAGGGTTCGCTAGGTTAGGTCTCTACGCCGAAAGATCAGGGTCGAAATAACGAGGCTCATCAGAGTTATCACGACTAGTAGTAGTCCTGAACTGGTAGGGGTCCAATCCACTATTGAATACGAGTAGTCGACAAACTGAGTTCCCACATGAAGTATGTGGCCAGAGATCGAGAACGCCGCTCCCCCTAGGAACACTGCGAGAACGCCAAGAAGCTGTTCATAGAGAGTAATCACGACTCCCCAGATTAGAGGTCGTTTGAGTGCCACGCCCAGGAGAATGAATAGTGCACAGTAGACTGCGCAGCAGATGGCGCATACTCCCCAGAAGCCAGTCAGCAGTTCTACGGGAACCGGTGCATACAAGCTGAGTGTCGTGTAGAATCCACTTGTGACTATGATTGCCACTAATGTGCCTGCAACCACTGTCGCGAGATACCTCCAGACTAGTATTTCGACTCTCCTAATGGGACGACTTACCAGCTGTACGATTGTATGAGATTCAATCTCATCTGTTAGAGCCGCGGTACCCAGCAACAGGCCGAAGAGTGGGATGAGCAGAGAGATGTACATCGACTGAGTGAGATCAATGAAGAACGTTCGAGCAGGATACGGATTAGTTGGAACCTGGCCTGAGAGAATCAACACAGGCACCGGAAGAAGACCAAGAAGTGTTAGGACATGGCTCTTCCTGTCCTTGACAAATGCCTTGATGAAGATCCAGAATACGTTGATGCCTCTTACTAGTAGATTCTGCACAGAACCTGCGAACCCGGCTTGTGCAGTTGATGATCGTATTGTATCTGTTTCCATCCTTCTCACCTCACGCTACCAAGAATTCAAACAACCGCTCCACGCTCTCGGAAAGTGTGTCCATCTGAAGAAACGTGGCCTTCCTCTCTACTGCAACACGTACAAGTTCGTCATAGAATATCTCTGGTTGGGGAGTAATGACTCTGCATTCAACCAGACCGTCTTTGACGTCTGTCAGTGTGAGGGATCTCACAATGCCTTCTAGCTCCACAAGTCCACTCGCAATCTTCTTCATATCGTCTTGGGCTGATGTGAACTGAATCTCATGCGGATACTGATAGAGTAGGCTTCTTA
>CP070658.1:775911-787315 GCA_020355105.1 Candidatus Thorarchaeota archaeon
GACTTATCGGAATTAAATCAAGGGTTTCCACTTTTCTCTAGTGAGTCAACTCTAGCTTCTATCCTCAACATGAACAGTACAATGTTTTGGGAACCGATAGGTAACTACGGAAGGAATTTGACTGAAAACGCTCTAATCAATACAATTGCAGTTGTTCAAATTAACAGTACAGGATTCTATCAGACTCTAGTTGGACTAAGCATTGACAATCAATCATTAGAGTGGATTCATCACCTGGATAGTAGGGTTTCCGAGAACTTCTCTGTGGTTGTAAAGAGTGCAACAGACTTCTTTTCTGATGATGGCAGATATTGGGGGCTATGTGAGGAAATAATTGTTATTCCTGGAGTTTTAGGTAGTCAGACAGAAAACATTGTGTGGAGACTGAAGTTTCATCTTGTAGCCGAGTCGGAACAATGGACTCTATTCCTTGATTCGTCAGGTGAAGTCATTGATTTTCAGTTTGCTACTGTTCCTTGTCAACCTTGTATAGACTATTCACCATACGTTGTTGTTGGAAGTATCGCAGTCACTATTACTGTGTTTGCTCTGATAATAATCATTCAACAGCGCAGGTAATTTCACTAGTGCTCTTGCTGATTTGGACAAACAATATACAAGGGACTCCAAGCTTCATAGAAATCCTTATCATTAGACGCCTTTCGAATGCGAATTACGAGCGGAGGTTGCCAAGCCAGGTTAAAGGCGCAGGGCTCAGATCCCTGACTTCGTGCCAATATGTCACGAAGGGGGAATCTCGTAGGAGTTCGCGAGTTCAAATCTCGCCCTCCGCACCATCTATTGGTAAACCTCATTATCGGGTTGTCTTCCACGCTTTACGAGATAACCATGAAGTACATGTTCTTGGCAACTGATGATAACAAGATGCAGCTATACCACCTGCTTCTGAACGCGATACACTTCCACGAGAATGACTATGAGGTTGCAGCCGTTCTCGAGTGTGCCTCTCCGAAGCTATTGATTGGAGTAGCTGATGGCACTATCAAACTCCCTGTCTTTGATAAGGCGATGGAGCTTGAGATCATAGACCACGCTTGCAGAGCTTGCTCTTCAGCGTTCGAAGCCACTGAGGCCGCAGAGAAACTTGGCGTTCCGATCAGAGGTGAATTAAAGGGTCATAGTGATTTACTGAAATTCGCTGACGCTGGATACTCAATTCTCACGTTCTGACTGCAGACAATTAACGTTATATCCCTACGGCAATTGAATCAGACTGAGCCGGGGTCTCCTAGTGGCTATGGAGGCGGTTTCGAATCGTCTACGATTGGGAACATCTGGTCTATTGTTCATTCTTGGTCCCTTGAAATGCTGACTCAATATCATTCCATTTGAGTCCCAAATACTTCATTGCCCAATGCACGTAGCGATGATGCTTTTGGCACAGTGCCTGCCATTCATCTGGGTCCATTCTTTGTAGGTGTTCTTCTGACCAGAGGATGCCCCTCCGATGAGATTCTCCATCCTTTCTATGAATCACGAGTCGCTTTTCCGCTGGCATTGGACCACAGAAATAGCATTCATCTCCGAATAGAGCCTTACGAAAGTCTTCAGCTTCGCTTGCAGGACCGTTTGATTTCTTCTCCAAATGCATGGCAGATTTGGACTCCCTTCTCAACCCCCTTTCAGATTCTTCCGTTGATTTTCGCTTGATGTTGTCTTCAATTGCAGGCCAATCTATTCCAAGATCATCTTTTGCCCAATGAACGCCTCGATGGCACATCGTGCAGAGTGCAGACCATTCTTCGTGGTTCACTTTCTTGAGAAATGAGAGCCTCCAGAGTGCATTCAATTTATGTTCTGTGAAGTCCTTCTTGTGAATGCCAAGCTTCCTTTTGTTCCCATCAACTCCACATACTTTGCATTCTTTGCCGAAAAGTTTGTCACGGAGATATTGGATTTTTTTCCGCGCTTTCAGCGCTTGCTCCTTGCGAGCTTTCTGACGTTGTGTTTCGGATTTGAATGGGGGTCTTACTCTACGCTTAGCTCCTGTGCTTCTAAGATATGTTTTAACAGTTGAAACAGAAACTCCCAGATTCTTGGCAATCTCTGCAAGGGGCAAGCCTTCTTCGTAGAGATTGCGTGCTTCTTCTGGGTCAGATTTTGTTGGCCATTGCTTAGGTAAGGTTACCCATCTATTCCTTTCAAACGCTCTATATAAGGTGCCAAGTGAAATCCCTAGTCTTCTGGCGATTTCACTTTTTGTAAGTCTGTCATCGAAGTATAGACGGCGAATTGCTTCGTCAATTCTCCGACTTCTCTTTGCTTCCCATTCGTTATCCCTGAATACGTGTCTGATTACATCTGGCGTAGTCTTCAGTGCATTCGCAACTTGGGCTTGTGTAAGTCCCCTGTCAAAATACAGACGGCGAACATCCTCTGCATTGATCGTAATCTTGCGCGGTCCCCGGGAATGCTTTACTTTCCTTCTTCTGCCTTTCTTACTCTTTCTAGGTGTGTCTTTATGGTAATAGGGATCTATGGTAGACCCGCCCGACAATCAACAACCCTCCAGCTTTGGAAAATCTAGACGCCAATCTGTATCCTCTACAGGGGTAGGATTCTCTGCAGGGGTAGGAACAGTCATAGGTACTCACATCAGAAAGTCAAATCCACCGGGATTTATTCTCCTATAGAGCGGATTCATCCAATCTGGATTCTAACAAAGAGTAATGGCGCCGGGGATGGGACACTCGAGCCCAACCAGAGAGTTAGAGCTTCTCGAACCCATGAGCCTCAAAGGGCAACGGTTCTCTCGCAGGACAACAGATTCGAGACCGTCTCCGTAGCCGCTTGGATACCCCGGCATCGATGGATTCTTGGCTGACTCCGATATAATATTAATGCAACACTCAATCATGTGCTTTCTATCATTCGGTTGATGAAGATAGGCATAGAGTGGTTAGGACTAGAGTCCAAGTATGCTCATTGCTATGGTTCCAACAGGAAAGCCAAGTACTGACAGAATCGGTGTAAGAATCGTTGCAGAGATATCAAGGAGTAACAGGATGGCAACGAGGATATAACCAGCAAGAGCAATTCGTGGAATTGAACAGGTCTCATCCCCGGCGCCATTTCTCATTCATTGTAGTTCATCTAACACCTGCGCCATTACTTTCTTTGCAGTTGCAGCAAGCCCGTCTAACGTCTTCTGTGTCTTTGCTCCAACATACACCCTTGCCTTCGGTTCAGTCCCTGACACTCGAACAAGCACATAGGAGCCATCCTTATTCTCTATTCGAACCCCATCTACCTCGAGAACCTGTTCCACTCCACTGATCTCAGGTACAAGTAACTCCTTCACTCTTGGAAGAAATGCATGTTTGATTTTGTCTGGACAGGGGACAAAGTCTCGTAGGATTGGATACTTTGGAACCGTCTTCATCAGTTTGATACAGCTGCCATCACCGAGCTCATCCACCATTTGTGCAAATCGACCCGCCCCTGCGATACCGTCCATCCACCAACCTAATCCTGTGAATATTGGTTTCCAAGGTTCGGATGCTAGTATCACATCCTTGCCCTTCTTGGTGACTAGAAACTCCTGCAGCGACCCAAGTGGCATTCGGACAACGGACCCTCCTACAGAATTGACGACCTCATCAATCACACTGGAGGTATCAATTGAGGTGAGAACTATCCCTCCGCCATTTCTCTCAACCTCATCCCCTGCAAACACAGCAATCACACGATTCTGGTCAATAAACTCGCCATTCTCATCAATCACAGCCAGTCTATCACCATCACCATCATGGCACATGGTCACAGCGAAGTCAGACTCTTTGGCCATATTCATCGCATCGCCCAAGTTTCTCGGTGATGGTTCTGGAGGTCGGCCTGGAAAATGACCGTCCTGATGGGAGTTCATTGTTGTCACAGAGAACCCAAGGTCAACAAGAAGCTCAGGTGTATAGTCTGTTGCTGCACCATTTGCCAAGTCCACCAAGACCTTTACTCCTTCACTTAGTCCTCCTCTGTTTCTGAGGAATTTCTTCACTCGAGATAAGTAGTCAATCCTGATGTCCTTCTTAGAGAGCTGTCCGATTTTCTTCCAAGATGCAACAGTGTAGCTTCTGTTGTACACCGAGTTCTCCAGAAACTCCTCCTCAGATCTAATGAACTCCCGCCCTGACTTGAAGAACTTGAAGCCGTTGTCTGTAGGCGGATTGTGACTGGCAGTGATAAGCACAGATACAGAAATCCCCGGGAGGCAGCTATGGTAACCCACAGCAGGCATTGGTGCTATCCCAAGGTCTATCACGTCTACACCGGTAGACAGCACCCCGGAAACGAAGGCATTCTTCAGCATCTCTCTCGAGGTTCTAGCATCGATACCAACACCCACACTGCCAGTCCCTTCTAGATGAGTTCCAAGCGCTCGACCTAGGCCAAGAGCCAGGTCTACAGTCACTTTGTCTGCGATGGCCCCGCGGATTCCACTCGTACCAAACAGCTTCAGGCTCAAGAGAACGCCTCCTAGCTCTGCGGTAGCGCCAAATCCACTATATCTTTGGCTGCCTCTCCTATCCTCAAGAGACTGTCAATCACGAAGAGTTCTGTGTGGGGTTCACCATCAGACTTGGACAGAACGTACTGTCTGGTCTTGCCTATGTCATCAATCAGCTCCCGTTCTGCCTCAATGACCGACACAACCTTTTCAGAGTCGAACTTGAAGAGATTCTCAACGGACTTGGATAACATATCTTTCACTTTGTCTACTATTGACTCCATTCTCTTTATGAAACTCGCAGCAGGCGCCTTGTCAGTGCGCCCGGCGATATCCACCGACAGATCTGCTATCCTTTCGATATACTGCGCGGCGAGACGAAGGTCAAGTGCCTCCACAGGGGCGATACTCATTATCTCAGACATCCGAGGATACTGAACGGCAGAACGAAGCTCTCGCACAATCAAGAAGAAGAGCCTGTCGACCTCCTCATCACGCTGGATAACGTCCTCAGCAATGTCTTGAGTTCCTTCGAAATAGGCCGTGAGAGCGTCATTCAGCATCCTTGAGGCAATCAGGTTCATTCTCTTCATTGCCTTCCTTACCGGCAGCGTCGATGGGTCTACCAGACATCTAACCACAATCTCGTGTCCATCATCATGAGTTATTTCATCAGTGATCTCAAGGGCAACGAATCTGCTGATTATCTTCTTCAACTCCAGCCTCTGGCTACTCGTTATTGGCTCTCCACTTGCTATTCGAATCTCATCAAACCCCAACAGGTACTTGCTGGTAATCTCCCACCTAAGGTTGGCCTCAATCTGAACTGTGGTAGTCCTGGGCTCTCCGGCCTTCGGAAGCCGCGGATCTACAATTAGACAGCCGTCTTCACGCTCGGCAACAACAACGGTGTCCCCCTTGCCAAGCTCTTGCCTCAGAACCCAGTCTTTGGGGAGTATTATCAAGAACGAGCTGCCTTCCTCTCCACCAGTCTGCTGCAGTTTCCTGTACGTGACCATTCTCTCCACCCAGGCTAGATGGCGCCAAATCACCGTTGAAATGCCCGCTTATTACACTTCCCGCATCTTCTCCCATCCACAATCCGACGAAACTCTGAGGGTTAGCTCAGTTCTTCAAATCATGAATTTGGGCGATGTTTAAAACAGAAAACTACGACTGCGTCAGCGGTTGCCATTGACACAAGCTGACCGTCGAGCATTGTTGAAGAAGCTGATAAAATCAGGCATTCAGATATCACCCGATGCACTTGACTTCCTTCTGGGCCTAGAGGCACCCATGTCAGTTGTGGACTCTTTAGTAGGTCAGCGCAATGCATCAGCACACCCATCAGTCCTATCTCGTGAATACATCGCAGAATGGCTTACTGGAGAGAATGAGAAGAGGGACTCAACGCCCACTGTGACCCACATCGAGTCATTCTCCGAAGAGATCGAGCCCGAATCCGAGCCCCATCATATAGAAGCTGATCCACTGATTAGGATCATCAAGAATCCTACGTACGACACCGTAGGCTCCAAAGGAACCGTTGACGACTTCTTGGCTCTATTTAGAGACAGGTTCCATCGTATCAAGAGAATGTATGCAAGTCGGGTGGATACACATGATGCTCTATCTCCCGCTGCTATTGAGGCAAAACAAAAGGCGGCAGCAGGACGTCCGACAAGGGTTAGTGAAGGACAGCGAGCTCCCCGGCGCTCAAGCGTGAAGGTAATCGGGATTGTCAAGGAGAAGAGTGTTTCCAAGGCGCAGAATGTTGTTGTGAATATAGAAACGTGGGAGAAAAGGCTGAACAAGCATGATGAGGATGAAGAATACAGCGTTGAGATAGTTGCAGTAATACCTACTGGTCAGAAGGGAGAGAAAGGTCAGCAGCTCTCTGAGAAGGCCAGTTCAGTCTTGCTAGATGAAGTCGTATGCATATCGGGCTATCTAGACGAATACGGACGGATGATAGCAGATGACGTGATTCTCCCAGACATTCCCATGACTCGAGAGGTCGGAAGGGCCCAACGAGATGTCTACGCAGCATTCATATCCGACATTCATTGCGGAAGTAGTGAGTTCCTGGAAGACGAGTTTGACCTCTTCATTGACTGGCTTGGGGGGCGGGACGTTGACAGTTCGGAGAAACAGATGGTCAATCAAATCAAATACCTCCTGATTGCAGGAGACCTTGTAGACGGGATTGGAGTATACCCCGAACAAAGGAGTGACTTGGCAACACCGGACATTCATAATCAGTATGCAATACTTGCTGAGAAGCTGCGGAGAATCCCAGACGATGTTAAAATCCTCTGCATTCCCGGTAATCACGACGCTGGCAGGCAGGCCCTCCCACGCCCTCCCATTGCTAAGGAGTTCGCAGGTTCTCTCTATAATCTGGGCGACCGCCTCATGATGTTTGGCGACCCGTGCCAGCTAATCATTGAGGGTGTCAACATAATAATGACACACGGTGACTCCCTCGATGATCTTGTAACAAGTATCCCCGGCGCCTCCTATGAGAAGCCAACCGTCCCCATGGCAGCCCTTCTTCGAAAGCGCCATCTTGCTCCAATCTACGGTGGCAAGACGGAGCTTGCTCCACTGCATAGGGACTGGATGGTGATTGACACGCCCCCAGACTTGATTCACTTCGGCCACGCGCACCACAATGAAACAGATGCCTACCGGAGCGTTCAGATAATCAACTCCGGTACCTTTCAAGGACAGACAGAATTCATGCGCAAGCAAGGCATCAAGCCCACACCAGGGATTGTGACCCTCATGAATCTAATGACTAGAAAACTTGAGGCCAGGGTCTTCTATAACTCTTCGCCCGGCTCTTAGGGTCTACTTACAGCACTTCTTCTGCAATCTTGCTTAGTCGAACGTCCTCGTCGAGTATCGCACCTATCTGCTGCTTGCTTACAGCTAGTCGAATCTTCTTAGTACGACCGTAGCGCCCTTTCGAGATGACCGTTGTGTTGATCAGTCCGAGCATGTCGAGCTCCGATATTAGGTCCGAGATACGTCTCTGAGTGAGTGTGTCTAGGGCCAATGACTCTGCAATCACAGAGTATACGTTGTAGCACTCGCCAGTGTAGATATCTCGTTGACCCTTGCTTGTCAAAGCATACACTGAGAAGAGTACCGCCTTGGACTGGAGTGGCAAGGTCTTCACAGCCTCTGTGATTGTGTCCCTCTCGATGATCTTCTGAGCCTCTCGCACGTGTCCTTGTGTCACCTTCTCGTCACCATTGCGCTCAGCAAGTTCGCCAGCTGTTCTCAGTAGGTCGAGTGCTCTTCTGGCATCACCATGTTCCTGAGCAGCAAGTGCTCCAACCAGATTGATGACTCCCTCTTCACCTATGGCACTCTTATTGAAAGCGATGTTCACCCTCTGTTGCAGAATTCCTTTGAGTTCAACAGCATTGTATGGTGCAAAGATGACCTCTTCTTCCCCCAGAGTCGATAGAACCCTTGGATCCAGCATCTCCTTGAACTTCAAGTCATTACTTATTCCGATTATTGAGATTCGACTGTTGTCTAGTTCTCCATTCATCCGAGTCAAGCCATAGAGGATGTCGTTGCCTTGGCTGACATCCCGTCTCACAAGAGAATCCACCTCATCGAGCACAACCACCATTATGTTGGAATCTGAGTCAAGCTTCTTCTTGAAGATGGACCTGATCTCATCAGTGGGCAAGCCTGTGAAGGGCACTTCGGATCCATCTGGCATCTTCGCATCAATGTCCTCACACAGTTGACGCAACACTCTGTAGTTAGTACCCACGATACGGCAATTGACATAGGCCGCCAGCGGATGACTCACTCTGCTCTCTTTTGCTTTCTTGACAAGCAAATCCAAGACATAGCGGGCAACCACCGTCTTGCCAGTTCCCGTCTTTCCATAGCATAAGATGTTCGATGGTGGTGCACCACGGAGTGCGGGGCCTAGAATGGCTCCGATCCGATTCATCTGTTCATCACGGTACGGCAGGTCGTCAGGGACATATGTTGGCCGAAGCGCGTTTCTGTCCCTGAAGATGGCCTGTCCCTGAAGAAACTTATCGAACAGTTTGTCAAGCGGCTTCTCCATTGCCTCCACGTCTCCATCCGAAAGTCAGGCGAGTTCCACTGGATTTCCATTGGAACCTATGGAGCATATGGAACAAATCCTAGTGTTAAAGGTACGTATTATCTGAACTCGCTGGTAGCACGAGTCCGCAGCATTCATCTAGGAATTCCATTAGGGCAGAGAGCGTATCCTGTATTGAGAGTGCTAAAGATTTGCGTCTGAGAGACCTAGAGATCGCACTACAATCTATAGAACGCATTGATGAGCATGACGTATCATTGGAACAGTACCCCACACCTGCCACCATAGCAGCCTCAGTTCTCTACGCTGCACAAATGGAACACAATGACATTGCTGGCAAGACAATCTGTGATCTTGGATGCGGCGATGGTATCTTTGCTATTGGAGCGGCACTTCTGGGGGCAGAACGTGCTATTGGCATTGATGTGCAATCCAAAGCCTTAAAGGTCTCTCAAAGGAATTCAGTCGCACTCGGGACTGACGACACGACAGACTGGGTCCTAGGGGATGTTTCCTCGTTTGAAGTGAGAGGGCCCTTAGACACTGTGGTGACAAACCCCCCTTTCGGTGTCAAGAAGAGAGGTGCGGACCTGAGGTTCCTACGGAAGGCAGTCCAAATCGCGAGGACTACATACAGCATGCATGTCGCGGGCGATAAGAACAGAGCCTTCCTCAGAAATGCAATCGAAGACCTTGGAGGAAAAGTGGCACAGGTCGAGACTTTCGAGTTTCCGATAGATAGAATCTATGACTTTCACAAGAAGCCCAGACATCTGATTGGAGTGGACCTTTACCGCATACGTAATGAAGAGTGTGAATGAAATGGCTGATGTTAAGACTGGTGACGTTGTGGTACCCGGAGACCAGCTCTGTGTGATTGAGGAACTTACTCCGGACTTCGGCACCTATGAGAGAGATGGAGTTGTATATGCAGCCACATCGGGGGGAGTCGCGATTGACTTGAAGGCACGGAGCATAAGAGTACTGGCGGCTGACGGCACAATGAAGCTAGCACTCCCTGTCAAAGGTGATATTCTGATGGGACAGGTGGTGAATGCGTACGAGCAGCGTGCCGAAGTCAGCATCGTGAAACGGAATGGTAAGGACGTATACAGTCCTTTTGCTGCAGAAATCCACATCAGCAACGTGACACGCCGTTTTGTTAGGTCCATGGGCAACGTAATCCGAGAGGGCGACATCGTACGAGGTATTGCCCTGAACTCACATGAGATCCCTGTCGACATCAGTCTTGTCGGTCCTGAGCTGGGCGTCTTGCGTGCGAAGTGTGTGAAATGCGGCTATGATTTGACGCTTACTAGCAACAACAACATGTTCTGTCTACGTTGCGAGAATCGAGAAACGCGTGAAGTAGCACGGGACTATGGTGTGATGTTTGGCATTGAGCCCAGAAAGGACCTTGCACCTCGTAGAAGATCATACGATGACAGGCGGCGAGATGGAGAAAGTCGGTCCTATGACCGTCGAGATAGAAGGTCCGGGTCCAGACGTTATGGTGAAGATCGCGGTGACAGAAGCCGCGCTGGAAGAGGTAGAGGCAGGAGGCGAGAGTAGAGTGAAGCCTAAGGTATTGGAGCATGAACGATATGAGCTGAGGATTGAGTTTCAGGGAGAAGACCACGGGTTCTGCAACTTGCTGCGCAGGACTCTTCTAGAGGAGCCTGCAGTTGAGTTTGCTGGCTACCACCTAGAACACCCTCTCTTGGCCAGCCCGGTTGTCACTTTGAAGACCAAGAAGCGCATGGCCACCGTGGTGCTTCGTGAGGCCCTTGAGAAGATACTTGCTAGAACCGAGGAGTTCCGCAAGGGTTTCAGTCAGACTCTATCAGATCATAGCATTGGTTAGACTCATTGAGGACAAGACCAACAGTCTGGTGACTCATTATGTGGAAGTTTATCAAGAAGCATCAGAATATTGCAGACATAATGAGGGACAAGGGGCTGGCAAAGGTTGGTGATGGCCTAGTCAATCTGTGCTACTCGCTTGCAAAGTCCGAGGTACTTGGAGAGGCCACTGGCGAGAAGGTACGAGACAGTGTACTTGCACGTGCGCTGCGTGCTACTCCCATCTATAGTCACATCTCTCGAAGGACCGATACCGGAGCGGCCGCTGATGCATTTGAGGCAATTGTAGCGTATTTGTGGTTGACCGAAAAGACAACTACAGAAACTCTAGTTTCCTCTCTTGTGGAGAGATTGGACATTCATTCCGAGATGAACAGGACGCAGGAGAGTGAGGTAGCAGTAGAGGCCTTCCAAAACATGTTGGAAGGTCTAATTGACCTTCTTCCTGACTCGTAGGAACAGTCTACTGTACCAGCAAGGACTAGATGTTGTTCAGCAAGCCTTAATTTGAGAGAGATTAGCAAAATCGAGAATCCCGGAGTACTGTGAAATGGAATTCTGTGACAAATGCGGTGCTATGATGATACCATCATCAGATGAAGACGGCTCCCGTTTCCTGAAATGCAGAAGCTGTGGTCACAAGAAGAAGCTGAAGGGCAAACTCACAGTTTCTCATAGAATTGAGAAGACACCCCGTGATAAGATAGTCGTGGTTGAGGATGACTCAATTCCTATGCCCGTCACAAAAGCCATCTGTCCAAAATGTGGAAACAATGATGCATACTACTGGACGGTTCAGACTCGACGGGGAGACGAAGGTGCGACCGAGTTCTACAGATGTACGGAGTGCAAACACACTTGGCGAAACTACGGTGGCTAGACTCCTTGAGCAGTAGAGGCACGCCAGCGAGACTAACACATTTAAGACTCGGACATGTTGCCACTACAGGACTTAATATCGGACTCCGTCCGAA
>CP070658.1:787415-791418 GCA_020355105.1 Candidatus Thorarchaeota archaeon
CACGGCTATTATGGATACGTCAATGGCAAAGATGGCTCCGGTAACAACAACTACAACTACGCAGCGAGTGTTCTCCTGCCGTGGGCTGTCAAGAGTTGCGCAGGATTCCTCAGATTCTTCTACGAGGAGGCCAACAGAGGAAGACAAGAGAGCTACAGCAGCGGCAGACTATGGAGCAGAGGAGATACATATACCAAATACGTGGATGTTCCGTGGGGATACCACACCGTTGTGCTGGCGGGTAATGAGCCTGACGCAGATTTCGATCTGTATGTGAAGTGGGGAGCACCTCCTACAACTACCAGTTGGGATGCACGGGGATTCTCAAGTGACTCACTGGAGCATGTCGCTGTGAAAGGAAACGGCCGCCTCTACTACATGGTGCGAGCATTCAGTGGTAGTGGTAGATGGAAGGCCAACGTCGTCTACGGTAGTCCTCGGAACGATGCTGTCATTGACCCGGGGAGGCTATCTTGGTATTCCGGCTTGGAAACCGGTGGTTCCCTGAGTGGTAAGGACGACGCCGAATGGTCCGCCTCATTTGGTGACTCGCGCAATGGAATGATGCACGCATGGGTGTACCTGGCGGGTCCCGACTCGGCAGACTTCGACCTATACATCCGTTGGGGATACTTCGCCACAAAGAGCACTTATGATGACATCGGATACTCCTGGCGCTCTCAAGAGATATGCGATGCATACAGGATGGGTTCTGATGCTTATCTCTTTGTGCTATCTCATTCATACAGAGGTAGTGGCAACTATCGACTTCTCATATTGATATTCTAGAAACCTAGCTCATTGGAGGTGGAGAGTACGCCCTCTCCCCCTCTCCCTTTTCTCCAAGCAATGATGTAAGAAGTAATCCAATCCGTCCCATTATTCACCGAGCTCGATTGGCCTCCATGAACATCGCCCAGTATCTCTCGTTCCTGAAGACAAAGACTGGAGGATTTGTGCTGATGATTTTCACGCCTGGCTTCTCTTTCTTGCGTAGTCCCTTCATTGTGTTACTGTAGCAGTTGGCACAGTAAGGCACTCCATCAACCAATAGACGAAACTTGTCGATAGTTTCCTTCAGATTCACACGTTTCTCTGCGGGGTCGAGACATAGACAACAGTATTCGGGCCATGCGAACTGCCCAGTATCGGTGAGGAATCCTTTCCTGAATGCCGCGAGAGCAACAGGTGCAGCATGCTCAGGGGAGTCAGAAATCTTGTCGCGTATCTCTAGGAGGGCCTGCTGGGCCGGGTCTTTGGAGCTTGTATAGCCACGTACCTTTCTCTTGTTTGATGCAAGCGTAGGTGGGAACATTACGACCATCTCTCCAGCGACCCAAGGGATAGCCCCCCCAACTTCCTCAGGGAAATACCAACGCTTCGTTACTCTCGAAGTGGTGAAGCCAAAGGACATTTGTGAATAGGGTGCGGCCGCGAAGACAAACTCCTCGCTTTTGTCCCAACCATAATAGCCGGGCGGTTTCGTTTCAACGATCGCGTACCACTTCAACTCTCCTGTGGTCAAATCTCTTGCACACACAGTTCCTCCGGTGCATCCTGTGTAGACAATCCCCTCTTCTACGCGATCTATTGACTGACTAGTCCCTGGTGCCAGTCTTGTCTTCTCTGCCCCTGTTTCCAAATCAACCAAGGCCAAGTTATTTGGTAGAAGAATGTGATCGCCTACAATGGTCGGTCCATCTGTTCCCGCGATTGGGCCTGCATCCTTGACCTCCCAAATCATTGCTCCAGTGCTGGCATCAAGGGCGTATAGTGTGTTGTCTCCAGTGATCAGAACTCTGCCCTTTGCTATAGCCGGACGCGAGAAGTCCTGGTGTTTACTGATAGACTCCCACCTTGTTTCTCCGTTATTGACGTCAAGGGCATAGATGCGTTTGTCCCCCGTTGCGAAGAAGACCGTGTCGTCATGGACTGCAGGACAGAATACAGCTTCTTTGGTAGTGAACCTCCAGCGTTCCGAACCTGTCCGAGTATCCACAGCACAGAGGCCAACTTCCTTCTTGATCCTGCTGACAATGAAGGCTGTTTCATTGGCAACAACAAAGGGGGACAGGATGCTAGGCACGAACTGCCATCGAATCTTGCCTGTCTGAGTGTCAATCGCAAATAGGACGCCGTTCTCGCAGAAGGCATAGACCGTATTGTTGACACGGACTATACCGAAGGCTAATACCTTTGTGCCTAACTCAGACTTCCATTTGAGTTGTCCAGAGGTAACGTCAAGTGCATAGAGCCGCTTGTCTTCGCAACCGATGAAGACCATGTCGTCGGCTACCATCCGAGGACCTATGTTTCCGCCTGCCTCGAACTCCCATACCTTTTCCAACGGAGCTCTTACACTGCATCTTTCACTCTGCTTCTCAGGAATCTTGCTTTGTTCCAACAGATTTCACTTCCCACAGCTACTGGCGTGCCTAGGATATCGAAAGGGTAAGTCACAGAACTCAGTGATCCAAGAAGTCATTCGGTCCAGAATTCAAAGAGTGGGCATGGATCAATGTATTGAAACTAATATCAAAAATAGTGTGCTATCTTTTTGAAAAACTATTCGGTTTCGAGAACCAGGCGAGGTATCTAGATAGTAATTGTTACCAGACTTGATTTCTAGTCCACTTCATTTCCATTATGATTGGTATAGACCTCTCCATAATCTGCCCGTATGGCCTTCTTGTCGATTTTTCCGACACTTGTCTTAGGGATGGTTTCCACAAACAGGACCTCGTCGGGAAGTTGCCATTTGGCAAACCTCTTGGCTATATGATTCAACATTTCTCTCTTGTCTACCTTTGACTTGAACTCATCTCGCAAGACCACTAGAGCTAGTGGCCTCTCTTGCCACTTCTCATGAGCTACACCCACCACCGCCGCATCAAGAACCCCTGGATGGCAGAATATCTCGTTCTCCATGTCAACGGAGGAAATCCATTCTCCTCCACTCTTTATCACGTCCTTCAAGCGATCAGTGATCTTCAGGTATCCCTCCGAATCAATGGACCCCACATCTCCAGTCTTGAAGTAGCCATCTTTGGTGAACTGGACCTCTGAATCTGGAGCGTCATAATACTTCCCTAGCACCCATGGACCTCGGACCAATATCTCCCCAACAGTTTCTCCGTCGTGGGGGAGTTCCTTGCCCTCAGAATCTACAATCTTCACATCGAGTCCTACTACCATGAATCCCTGCTTTCTTTTCAGGTCCCACCGTTCGTCCTCGGAGAGATCCCTGTCTAACCAGGGCTTTGATTGGTTGATGGTTACAATGGCTTGAGCTTCGGTGGACCCATAGGTATGGATGATCTCCGCCTTTGTTGCATCCCAATAACCCCTAATCAATGCCAGAGGCGGCTCTGAGCCCCCCGTCATAATGCGCAATCTGGATAGATCGGGACAAGGGTCCATCTTCAGGAATTGGTCAAGCATCGCCCTGAGAAAGGATGGCACACCACACGAAAACGTCACCTCTTCTCGCACCACAATCTTGGCGAGTTCCTCCAAGTCCTTCAGACTATATCTTCCTGGGAAGACGAGCTTGGCACCAACCATTGTGGCCGCATAGGGAGTCCCCCATCCTAGGACATGAAACATAGGTACAATCTGGAGAACACAGTCCTTGACGGTAATCATAGCATTGAGCGCATACATTTGGGCTTGGAGGTATACATCGCGATGAGAGTAGTAGACCCCCTTTGGTCTTCCAGTGGTCCCAGTAGAGTAGCAGGCACTAGACGCGCTGGTCTCGTCCAGGTTCAGCCACTCGTATTCGGGAGCCGCATCACTCAAGCAATCTTCATAGCTGTAGATTGGTTCCAGTTTCGTTTCCACATCGCTCAGTTTCCTATCCGTGAGGACTATGTAGCCATGGACGGTCTTGCACATCGGTGCGATAGCTTCAGCAATCGAAAGCAGGTCTTCATCCACGATGATGAGTCTTATTCCCGCATGGTTCACAACACAGCTCAATTCCTGTGGACCTAGGCGTAGA
>CP070658.1:791518-798402 GCA_020355105.1 Candidatus Thorarchaeota archaeon
CCATGGTTCGGATGCAGGCCGCCTGTAGGACTGTCTACATCGAAGAAGATGTGATCAACTACATCAGGGACATCGTAATTCGTACTCGGAACGACCCCCAGATTCTACTCGGCGGCTCTCCCCGTGCGTCGTTGGTGCTCATGAATGCATCAAAGACCAAGGCCGCTATGGAAGGCCGTGACTATGTGGTTCCTGAAGACGTAAGGAAGCTAGCAGTCCAAGCTCTCAATCATAGGCTCATTCTCAAGCCCGAAGCAGAGCTGGAGGGCTTGACAGTGGAGCGAGTGGTGTCCAAGATTCTAGGTGAGGTTGACGTACCGAAATAACATGATTGCTCACTGTCCAATACCGGAGAAGATGTGATTTGATTACGCAAAGAGGATTCGTAGTGGTCTTCGCAAGCATCCTGCTTCTTACAAGCGGGTTTGCTTCTGGCGGGAACTTCTACCTCACTCTACTTGGAGTATACCTTCTCATAGGGCTAGTTGTCACCCTACCCCTCTTTGCTCTGACTGCAAACATTGCCGGCATAGAAGTGGACAGGCAAATCGACAAGGTCAAGGTTTTCTCTGGCGACTTTCTACGCGTCAGAGTGACAATCCGCAACACGTCTCGAAGACACTTCGACTTCATTGAGGTACATGATCAATACCCTGAAACATGGATTCTCGCCGTTGGTGAGAACTTCATCGCCACTCGAATTGAACCGGGTAGTAGCATCACTTTCAGCTACATCTTACAGTGTCGCATGCGAGGTCGTTACTACCTTGGGCCCACGGAAGTCGTGATGCGGGATCGTCTTGGTCTGCATTACTACAAAAGGACTCTCAAGGCTGAAACCGAAGTTCTCGTCATGCCCACTTGGAAGGATGTAAGACGCCTCGAGTCACTCGGCAAACAGAGACAGTTGGGGCTGATGTTTGGTTCGCATCGAACCAAGATTGTAGGCATGGGTACAGACTTCGCAGGCTTCAGGGAGTACATGCCAGGGGACTCATTCAGACTCATAGACTGGAAGACCAGCGCCAAACGTGGTGACATGGTCGTAAAGCAGTTCGAACAGGAAAAGAATGTCCAGATCATCTGCATGGTTGATACCAGCGGCAGCATGGGGAACGGGTACCCCGAGAACACAAAACTGGAATACGCAGTGCGTGCCGCTGTTCTTCTTACACATATGGGCCTTGAGAGAAAGGACCTCGTCGGTACCTGTGTATTCAGTGACGTAGTCCATGCGTATGTTGAACCATCGACACATCCTCAACACATGTTTGGCGTGCTTGAGGCTTTGGCGATGGCGGAGCCCGGTGGATGGAGTGACTATGAAACTGCAATCGCCCACGTCACAAAACACACTAGGAAACGGTCTCTCATTGTATGGATGACCGACTTGGAAGAGAGTCCAGGACCTTTGCTTAATGCCATGAAGACACTGGTCGCGAATGGTCACAGGGCGCTGGTAATCAGCCCATTTGGTCCTTGGTTTGAGGCACCAGTTGGCCAGTTTGGACCCGTGGAGAAGGTTCTGTCTGAGGCAGTGTCCGAGGAGCTCTGGGAGCGACGACGCAAGATAGCTCGAGCTCTTGCGAGATTCGGGATTGGTGTCATGAATGTTGGTCCGGAGGACTTCCTGCCGACAATCATCAAGACCTATGAACAAGCCAAGCAGAAGGGGGTGGCGATGTTTTGAAGCCAGTGACTTGGGTTCTTCGCATTGCTTCTGCCGCTGCATTTGTGGCGATGGCGTACTTGGTATGGGATGCTATGAATGCCAACGATGTGTGGCATTGGGACGCTCCTTACAACTTCGTCGTGACAGTGTTTCGAATGCTGTCTCTTGTATTCTTCTACGTTTCATTCATACTTGTAACGGGAATCTCCGGAGCACTTCTAGGCACTGTTCCGCCCAATCTCATTGTTGGTCTCTACAACACAATCGTTCTAAGGCTCTGGTACATGCAACCCTATGGGATTACGGGCCCAATAACGGATCCAAATCAAGTCTTCATCAGATTTCAGCAGGACATCTTCAATGTCCTTGGCTCACTTGTTGACAATGCTTTCCCATTCTTCTATTTCCTCTGTGCAGGTATTGGAGTTGCTCTGTTCTTGCTGGCTCTCAGCAAAATGCAGCACAAGTACGTTGGAGGGGCATTCTTGGCAATTCAGATGATTCTGATCCTAGCCACCTTCAAGAACGCTTTCAGCATGTTCTTCGGGTCCGCAATAGTGCCTGACTACACTGTATTCCCATCTGATTTCTTTGAGTTTCTCCTGACCAATGTACAACTGATCGCCCTTGCATCGTTTGCGTATCTCGAGCTAAGCTACCAGATGATATACAGCTATTCCGTGGGGAAGCCGGTGGAAGATCGAGAGGAAACGTTGAAGAAGCAGCTACTTGCGCTACGTCAAGCGACGAGAAAGCAAGATGCTATTGAGAAAGGCGAGAAGGTAAGTACAACTGCAATGAGCAGAACAACTGGAGCTACTGCTTTCTCATTCCTCCGTGAGGCGATAGAACGAAAGGTGATTGGCAGCCAAGATGCTCTCGAGAATCTTGATGCAGTGTCGGATGTTCGCCGTCTTCAGATATACGTTGACGAGCTGCTTCAGACCGATTCAAGAGCACGAGACGAACTCACGGCAAAGGCTGCGTCTCCTTCCTCAAGCTACGTGATAGGTTCCACAGTAATGGGTTCAGCAATTCGCTTTCTAAGTGTCGTGGCAATCTCCTTCATCATGATGAGCCCATCAATTATTGGGATTCTCAGTCTTCCAGAAGGAATCGTAAACAGCGTCGAGCTTGAACAACCGGAGATAGTCTTGCTGTTCCTAGTTCCAGTGGTGTTTCTATTTCCATTTGCCGCCATGGTCATAAGCTGGTTCTCGAAACGGGAGGTCAGGGAAGAGGATGAGCTCACCGACGCCGAGAAGGAAGAGATCAAGCGAAGGAAGAAGGAGTTAAAGCGCAAGAGAAAGGAAGCGGCCAAGATGCGCAAGGAACGCGAAAAGGCGCGCAGGAAGGCCAAGGACAAGCCAGAAGAGAAGGATGAATGGGACAAAGCTCTTGAGGATACTTACGGTTCCTAACAATTCCGAAGGGGTGCTAGACATTGACCTCCATCGTTCTCAGCCACGGAGACCTTGATGGAATAACGTCGGGTGCCATTGCCTTGCTTGCCTTTCCAGGAGCATCCTTCTACTTCACAAAACCGTCCCAGATCCATCAAGACCTCTTCCGTGCGGCAAAGGACAATCCAGAGTCGGTGAGTATCAGCGACATTGCCATCAACACAAAGAGGTTTGAAGACATTCTCAGAGCTCTTGACCGTTTCTCTGAAAACACTGAGATTCATTGGATTGATCATCATCCCATGACTGCCAAACAGCACAAGGAGCTCTCCAGAAGAGTTCAGCTTTTCCATGAAGTTGGGTCGTCCGCGGCAGAACTTGTCTACCGAAGGTTTGCTGAGAGATTGCCCGAGTATGCACTACGTCTTGCTCTGTATGGTGCCATCGGGGACTATTGTGATGATACAGAGTTTGCTAGGAGTCATTTTGAAAACTATGACAAGCGCACACTGTATTTGGAGGCAGGTCTTCTTGTTCAGGCACTCCAAGAGATAGACTATCGAAAAGAATCCAAGGATTTGGTGAGGCAGCTCACGCTTGGTGTTGATCCGAGTTCAATGAACGACATAGTCACACTCGCACTGAAGGCAACAAGAATTGAGCATGAGGTCTTCAGATACGTCCAGCAAAACGCCAGAAAGCTGGGTCCCGTGGGATATGTTCTTGACATACCAATCAACGGGTATCGAGGGAAGAGTGCAAAGTTTGCCGCTTATACTACAGACAGCAATATTGGAATTAGTGCCCGCTCAACAGACGACGAGGTTGACATGAGCATTCGGAGAAGACACTCAACTGTCGATCTCAACAGGATGTTGAACAGAATACTCTCCAAGATCGACGGCGCTCAGGGTGGGGGTCATCCAGCAGCTGCAGGAGCAACCATGTACAAGAACGATTTTTCGAGTTTCCTTCAACGCGTAGCAGATTACGTCAATGAGTTATCCTAGACAAACAGCGCTAACGCACTCCATATCACCCAGACAACTGTTACAATTGCCTCGCCTGCGACAATGCCGCTCAAAACTTGACTTTGCTTCTCCTTTCTCATCTCGCACATCGAGATATGTTCATCACTAGCAAGATTACGATTTCGAATTCTCTCCATTCTGAAGTCTATGAATGCACCGAAGAGCATTGCTACAGCCGTCGCGGGAGGTATTAAGAGTCCAACGGCCAGACTGATGGCACTCAGTCCTCTCTTGCCCAGCTGCAATCCCACAATCGCCCCTACTATGCCAAAAGAAAGCAGATAGATCAAAGCAACCAGCGGATGAAGCCACGGGAGGTCGGCTATGCCAGGGAGTTGGAACTCTCCGATAACGGCTATGCTCGTTACCAGAAATCCAAAGAGCTGTGCCACCGGCGCGGGGAACTCAGACCCACCGAAACCATATGTTCTGTAAAGCATCTAGGTTATTACTGAGCCCGCAATTGTTCCGAGTCCCATTCCGATGAAGACCGCTTTCAGGATATCTCTGCCTCTGACTCCCGTGAACCGTCCAAGCTTCAGATGTACCAGTAGAGCAAGAGCCGCATCTTGAAGACCTCCAAGCATGGCCATGAACGTCGTTATGGCCTGAAAACTCACTCTGAAGAACAGAATTGCGGGGATGGATATGATGTCAGATATGTAACCAGCCAACATGCCGGTTTCGCTGATTGATCTGGCAGTAAAATAGGCTGAAACCATGGCTAATGGGGTTCCAAGCACAAAGAGAAGCCATGGGAGTCTAACACCTGCAAATGGTGTGAGAATCGAGAAGATTATGATTCCTGTTATCATAAAGAGAACCATCGAGGTGAAGGCGACCCAAGGCGGCATCTTCCCTCTTCTACTCCTCAGATACTCCCTTGGATTTCTTACCATCTCAAGGATTTCTTCGCGAAGCGTTTCAATAGAGAAGAGCTCCTCTTTCACGCGCAGGAGTCTGGGTATATCTTCGGCCTTGTGAGGTCTCGCTATCAGCCGAGTTTCGCTATCATCTCGAGATTTCGCATTCATGTGGTTCTCGGCAAGCCTCTGGAATTCCGCAGGACTCAACTCACGCTCTCGGCTGGAGAGGATGTCCTTGAAGATCACAGATGCGAAGACCCCAAGTACAAGATAGATGATCTCAGGGCGATGTAGATGGTCTGAATATGGAATGGGTGCAGCTCCTTCCAAGATGACCCAAAACATCATAGTGGTCAGAGTACCACATAACAAGACCAATGTCCGCTTCCATCCCACAAAGTAGCCGATTCCTGCTAGTAATGGTGAGTTGGCCACACCTATCCAGTCGGGTATTGAACCAGCAGCTGGAATGACTGGTTCCAATGCGTTAGGGATTGATGCAAGACTCGACCCGGATACCTGTTCCACGACTTTTGTGGTTGCTACCCATGTGGCTGACGCACCGATTCCTGTCGCCACATTGACCTTGGATGTAGGATCCGAACCTAGAGCGATGATACACTCTGCCTGTGGTCTGATTTGTGGCCATGGGTCGTCCTCAAAGCTCTCCCGAAAAGGCACAAGCAGGATGATCCCAAAGAATGCACTCATTGCAGTGACGACAGCTATGAATGGGATAGTAATCAACTGATTCACCAAAGCTGTGTCTTCCACAAAGATGGCCACTGCAGGAAAGACCACGAGTACTCCTACAGAGATGAACCCCGAGCTATTTGCAATAGCCACAACAATAGTGTTCTCCTCAGGAGTGTATCTTCCCCACATGCTAAGTATGATGGCTCCAAGAAGCTCAGCTCCGATGAAGTAGACAACTCCAATCTTCAGAGCAAGATAGATTCCCAAGAAGGTCATTATGACCCCTACAGAGATGCCGGTTACCATGGCCCTCTTGGTGAGCGGGAACTTAGGCTTGCTTGCGATGAAGGTGTAGATTCCCAGCCCTCCCACAGCCATTACGCTAATCTCGGAGAAGAACCCATAGATTACTGACACGATGAAATAGCCTATCGACCCTAGAAGGATGTAGAACAGTCCCTTCTTGCTGATGGGCCCTCTAGTGAGAGAGATGACCAGCAAAGACGCCTCGATGACAATGGCCGAGAGGACATCGAGGTTGCTCCAGCGCCCCTGTAGTGCGACGAGGAGCGCATAGAACAGTCCCGTACCGAACAGCCCCGCCATCAGGGCTCTAGTCGATCTACGGAACCTTCTCAAAAGATATCCTCCGGCATGTGATGTGCCAACATCACTCAGGCTCGCACCTGGGTGATTCTGAGCACAAGCAGAACCGACCTAGACGAGGCCGGTTATTTATCGTTTGTGACTTCTTGTAGAGTCTTCTCGACCTGCTCAGCAGCCAATCCCTCTATGAAGACCGTCTTCTCCTTGGACTTGTGTCCCGACACTAGACTCACTCTCCTCCCCGAAATGCCCAGAAGTTTGGAGAGTCGTTTCAGTAGTTCTGCATTTGCCTTTCCCTCGCGTGCGGGAGAGGCCAAGTTGACTACAAGACTCTCATCATCTAGGCCGATTACGAACTCTCTACTCTTTGACCTCGGTCGAGCAGTTACTCTAAGGAATGCTCCCTCTTCGTTCTCCCAAACAGGGCCTCGTGGCATGAGGTTAAACATCCGGACTCCCATATGAGTCTGTTTCACTTGTTTTCGAAGGCCGTCAAGAGTTCCTTTTTATGGAAACACTGTTCCTGTCTTCCAGAAACCTTGCTGAACAACGGAGTGAATTAAACATGAGCGATCCTGTTATGGATGCCTACACACAATGCTACAACGCA
>CP070658.1:798502-807206 GCA_020355105.1 Candidatus Thorarchaeota archaeon
CTAAACCTCACTTCTCTATAAGCGGATATCCTACTCCTTCTGTATAGATATACATTTGGCGTTTCTATTAGAGGGATTTGGACTCCATTTCCATGACCTTAGATGCCAAGAAGGCGTGTTTCATGGGTTGTAAGCAAACGGATGCCGCGCAGACTCCCTTCTAGCTATGATCTCGTCTACCGACTGTCTCTTCTCGATTGCGCGTCTTACTGCGAACCTCATAGCTCTGAAGTTGTTGATATGAACGCGTCTGGGATTGACAGCGTTGGGGTGTACGAACACATTTGCCGCCACGATGAGGTCAGGAGCCAGCTCTTCTGGAATGACACCATCGGTAACAGTTCGAACCATCGCATCCGCAACTGCTTTCTGAGCAACCTCGAAGACCATGCGTTTGTGCTTCTCACTTGTTATAGTCACGGTAGGAGCAAACACGGTGGTTGGTTCGATGTCCTTGATGACCGTTGTCGAGTGGAATCCATCAACCAGTTTGCCAGCATTCTCGACTGCTACCTTCATTGGTCCGTCTCTGACTCCCATCACAAGATCGACATGTGCCACCTCTTGACCTTCGCCAACAAGGGCCTCACCGTGCAGCAGAGTAAGATCAGGCACCTCGTCAACAACGAGTCCCTTTGCCCTAGGGTAGTTCTCAGAGATGATCGATCCGTCACCCATCTTGAATGTCACAGGTCCTCTCTCAATAAGCTGAAGGTCTTCCAAGCATGTTCGAAGGTCATCAATATCCTGGTAACGTAACACATCACTCTCGTGGAGTGGCGGTCGCGATTGACCAACTTCAACTCCCATCATGTTGAGAGCGGCCTTCACCGCCATACCTCCACCTCTGCTGACGAATATGCGCACTGTCTTCTGAATGCTCCTCTGGATGACTAGGGCGTCCCTTAGGTCACCAACAGAGAGCGCTCCTTGCATTCGAAGATACCTGTCTGGAAACACATTGGCGCTGGCTAGGATTGCACCGTCGCACCCTGAGGCCAAAGCAGGAAGTGCAACTTCATCATGTCCAACCATCACCTGAAAGTCCTCTGGCTTGCGAACCAGAATGGTTGTAAGATTAGCGAGGTTCCCGCTAGAGTCCTTCAGTCCGACTATGTTCTCAATCTCTCGCAGACCGTCAACAACCCACCAGTCTATGTTGACCCCCGTAACCTGAGGAATGTTGTATACGATGATTGGAATGTCACTCGCGTTGGCGATCTTCTCAAAGTGTTCGTAGATCTCCTTCGTTGAAGGTTTGAGAAAGTAGGGGGAAACTACCAAGGCCGCTGCAGCTCCGAACTCCGCAGCTCTCTTTGTGAGCTTAATCACTTCGTTTGTGTAGCAAGCCCCAGTACCAGCAACTACTGGTACACGCCCCCGTGCTGCTTCGCAAGCGATTCGAATCGCCTCCACTTTCTCTTCAAACCTCATGCTTGTGAACTCACCTGTTGTCCCGCACGGAACTAGACCGGTCGCACCTTTTCCGAGTGTGTACTCTATTAGGTTCCGATACTGCTTCTCATTCACTCCGCTCTCGTCAAAGGGAGTGACAAGTGCTGGGTATACACCCTTGAAACGATATCTTTCATCAGCCATTCTTCATCATCCCCATATCTCTACCAGCGCACACGATACAGCTTCTTCAGTGGCACTTCGCAAAGTCCTACGTTCTCGCGTATTCATGTCCATGTCGATGGTCATTATGAGCACGTGGTCATCCAATGACTGTCTGGGGATCTTCCCGGCCCCCAAGTGCGACACAATTGCACGTGCAGCCCCTGACTGGACTGGACCATAGAAGAGTGATGCTTGCCGCATTGACTGGACCTGCTTCACAGGCAGCATGATGCTGGCAGGTCGAACTGGAAGGTTAGGCTCCAAAATAACCGTAAGTGCTTCATGTCCTATCTTTGGTGTCGTTAGCAGCCTCACAAAAGCCCGTCCCAACACCCCATCTTTGGGCCCAACCACGACACTGGCAGAAACCAGTTCACTAGAACCTCGTCCAAATGCCAAACCAGAGGTGGTTTCTAGGTCAACACCCATGCCGTGTAAAACATCACCGATGTCTGTGTTCGCCTCAAGTTCAGGATGGGCAAGTGCATCTATCAGACCAAGTTTCTCAAGCTCCAAGCGTATCTCTTCTCTAAGCTCGAGTGTTAATGTACCACCCGTATTCAGGGGCATCCTGCTTCTTCCCGCCTTTATCCCGATCATCTTAAGCGCGGCTTTGACGGGCGGAGCTCCGCCGTTCCTTGTGACTATTCTGGCAAGAGTTTGTGCCTTGAGCTGAAGCTCACTTGCACCATCAATGTCACCACTACGTACCTTCTTCATAATGTCAAGCCAGATGTGTGGCATGATGTTCCCAGACGCCAATATGGCTGCGCTGGCACCTGCGGCAATGGCAGACAGAAAGCACTCATCATGCCCGATCAGAACCGGGATTCTCCCCCTCAGTTTCTGGATTAGCTCTAAAGTGTGTCCTATGTTTCCACTGCTGTCCTTTATCCCGACAATGTTGTCTAGTTCTGCAAGATCCTCCATGACACTGGAGTTGAGTACTCCTAGAGTACACTGGGGAATATTGTATGCTATCACAGGCAGGTCTGCTTGTGTCGCCACAGCCGAAAAATGCTCATAGTATCCCTTGTCAGCGGGTCTGAGATAGTAGGGCGAGATGACTAGTGCAGCATCGCAACCGATATCGGCTGCATACTTTGTGAGAGCAACAGTTGCCCGTGTACTGTTTTGTCCGGTTCCGGCAATAACCGGCACTCGACCGTCCACAGCTTCAACTGCAAGCCTAAGGAGCATCTTACGTTCTTCTGTACGCAGATACGAGAATTCGCCGGTAGTGCCGGCCGGTACGACTCCCGTGGCTCCTTTGCTGATGGCGTACTCAATTACCTGCCTGAAACCTTCTTCGAGAATATCGCCGTCCTTTGTGAACGGTGTAACAAGAGCAGGCATCACTCCAGTAGGTGTGAACCTCTTGGTCATTACATTCACCCTGCAGACGATGCGGGTCTGCAACTCACATATAAAGTAAGGGATGCGGAGGATTGACGTTGTCGTTTCAGATGAAGGTGCGTGCCTATGGTGACTCCCAAGGCGTAGTGGGCTCTCGGTCCATCAGGGGAGTAAGAAGCAGGGCAACAAGAGCTACTATCGGCAGAGGCGTGAATATCGTTGGCGGACCTCCTACAGCCAAGAAAGATACAACCATGTGATATGCAAGCTGCATAGCTAGGAGAATAATCACCATTATGGCATAACCCTGCTTCGATATGTCCCGTCGGGCCGCGGCAAAGTAGGCGATGAGTGCTAGTAGAATTCCCAGCCCCCACAGTGGAGAGTAGTCCATTGTCATGCCAAGTGGGAACTCGAGTACGAACTGTGCTCCCGAATGCGAAACCAAGGCCCAAATAGGGGCAACTATGCGTACGCTTGAGCCGCCCATAAGACTCTGTTCGATGAAATAGTACGGCGTCAGCAGCGTCGCAACGACTAGTAATGCCGCAAGCCTCGTTGGCGAAGTCGAACTCATCTTCCTAACCCCTAGGAATGCAGAGTCCAGCGCCATAATAAGATTGGCGTTACAGTAGTCCTCAAAGCAGATGGGTTTATGGCAACAAGTGTCCTTCTGCCCCTTATGACAGAATACATCTTTGCATTAACAACATGTCCTACCAAGGAAGCCGATGTTCTCGCAAGGAAACTCGTAGAGGCGAGAGCGTGTGCCTGCGTCAATATCGTGGAGAGAGTACGGAGTATCTATCGGTGGAAGGACAGACTGGAGGACGAGCAGGAGTCTATCTTGCTGATCAAGAGTGAGAAGCGGAATCGGAAGAAGCTATGGAAGATCATAGAGAACAACCACTCTTACGATGTACCCGAATTCATCGTCATGTCGGTAGCTGATGGGTCCCCGGACTATCTTCGGTGGATATCTGGCAGCATCTCGACTGAGTAGCCCTAGGCGATGTCCGCTCGCCTTGCAGCATACTTCAATGATTCATTGAAGTACTGACCCACGACCTTCGAGATTGCAGGTCCAACGATATAGTTTATCTCGCCCGGCATCAGCTTCTTCAACATCGTCTTGGGAGTGAGCTTGCCGATTCTCTTCAGTTTACTGATTTCTCTGTCCACAATTGAACGGGCCTCTTTGAAACTCATTGGCTCTGCTGTGGAACCGATGAGCCCACGTTTGATGTCTGTTATTGCGCTGCTGACGAAGACGGCAAGGTTCTCCATGTCGTTCCCAGGAACCATTTCACCTCGCCCGTGTGTAGGACACTTCCCGTCGGATGGGGCCTCGGCACAGATTGAGCAAACCTTTCTGCCCCTGTTCGTCTTGACGTAGTATGCCAACAGATTGGCACACTTGGTGTCATCGTTCATGGTCCATTCGAGCCCCTTTGGACCGACTCGACCTATTGACCTGAACACAGTCTGGCTCTTGGTGTGAATCCAAGACAGTACGTCGAGGGAGCTCCTCTTGCTCTCTGCAATTCGTTGTTCCTCAATCTTCGCCTGCACGGCAAGTTCTTCCTTGGCCATCTTCTTGCGGCGCTCGGTTTTGAGGAATCGATGCATTATGTCGTATGCAATGGCATAGTTGTCGAACTCAAGCGCATCCATCACAAGTGGAGTATCAATTACTCCCTCAAATACCGGGCTGGGAGTGGCATCCAGTTCCTTCTTTGCGGCGGTCATGTCCTGATCTGACAGACGAGCGTGCATCCAAGAGCAGATGTCAGATGCCCCCAAGTCGGGATAGACTGTCTTGAGTTCGTATATCCTCGCAGAGGCAAGGTCAATCAGTATCTCTTCACGAAGTGCCTGGAGGTCGGTTTCGGTGCCTTCATAAATACTCTTCAACAAAGCTTTGATTCGCAGAAGGTCTTGCCTGGAGCGGACGTAGGTTTCTACTACCCTTGCTAGGTTCGTCATTACACTTGACATGACATGCCATGCAAGGTCGAGCTTGACAGAGGCTATTGTTTCCTCGTGAAGACGATGCTCTATCATAGCAGACGAAGAGGTGACTCCTATGGAGCTAAGGGCACCTTGGTTGACCTTCTCTCTTGCCTCGAGAAGCCTCTTGACGTCTTCGGGTGACGGGACTCGCATTCTCTGTTCAAGGGCTTCCAATACTTGAAGCTCAAAGCCCAACAGAGTATCTCTATCCTTTGTCAGCGTCTGAACAGTGAACTTGTCGAGTTCCGAGGCCCTGAGCCCTTTGTAGCGCAACATTCCCTTGACCGGCTTCTCAAGAGTGTTCTCAAGGCGATCTATAGCCTTTATGGAACGTTCCAGGTACTCCATCTCTACTTCATCGATTTCGGACTCTGGAGCCGCTTCCTCAGCAGGTTCCTTGGTTGTGAGAAGACCCTTCACTATATCCTCTGGGTCTGTCAGTCGCTTCCGTCTGAATGCTGATTCAATCTCTTCCACTGGAATCTGCACCAGCTGTGAAATGATTTCGAAGGCAGATTCCGGCATCGCCTGAATTGCTGACGCCACGTTCTGTGAGGCCGCACTCACAATGACACGCTCCAGCTCATCTAGTGTCGTTGGACGGTCTAGAATCGACTTTAAGGCGCCGAGCATGTTGAGGCGAATCTCGTGGGATTTCTTGACCACAGCAAGTTCCTTGGATCCCTTGCAGAATTGCTTCGCTACGTCAGCGGCTATTTGGGTCATGGTTACAGGAAAGACCATCGATTCTGAGAGGTGAGCAGAAGCGTATTGAGGTGCGCCCCAAATGCGCTTCAGACCCTCCTTCAAGACCGATATCTCGATTACCTCTGAGTCGTGCTCTCGTAGAACTTCATCTCTGAGAGAGAGTGCAGTTTCCTTGAGGCCTGATGCCTTACTGTACAATTCCTGTCGCTGCACGGAGTCAAGGCCCATTATTCGAT
Organism: Candidatus Thorarchaeota archaeon; assembly: GCA_020355105.1. Taxonomy (GTDB): domain Archaea; phylum Asgardarchaeota; class Thorarchaeia; order Thorarchaeales; family Thorarchaeaceae; genus SMTZ1-83. Next base: position 804,436 of record CP070658.1, read on the forward strand.
TAAGAAAGTCCACATCGTGATTTGTTGAGGAGTCTTGGGGTATCATCGCGAGGTGTTCACGAATCAATTCCTGGGTGCTACTGATAGTTTCAGGTCTTGTTGGATCAAGCGTCCCAAGTTCATCACAGAATCGTATGATGAACTCGCTCACGACTTTCTCTGTGAAGACTTCGTCTTGGAATCGCCTGCCCAGCAGGTGTATGATCTCCCTTTCAAGCTGTTCTCTATCTTCTTCGCCCTTCTGTTCCTGCTCTTCAATAGATAGGCCCTCAGCCTCCTCCAATGTATGCAATCTAACTCCCAAATAGCTCTGAAGATAGAAGGATGCGAAAGCGGCCAATAGTTCCTGAGCGGGTCGTTCAATGGGCGAGATCTGCGAGAAGAGCTGCCGATCTCTGGTACTTCTAAGGTGAGTTGCCAGTGCCTCTCGCAGAACGAGCTCTTTGCCTGCCTCGGACATTTGACGTGTCTTCATGACCCAGCTGCTGGACATTTCATCGGCCACCTCCTTCTCTCAGGTAGTTGTCACCTATTGTCACGTTCAGTTCATTTCCTCTCTGCTCATATGTGACTAGGTAGAGCAATTCTGGTTTCTTGGGGTTTCTGAGGAATGCCCTAGTGGGCCGTGGTATGAGCCGGCCAAGCCCTCGAATTCGAGAGTTCCTGAGATACTCAAGCAGTTCCTCTCCGAGCTCAAGCCTAATCTCACCTGATGCGGCGGAGGCATCGGACTGCATCTTCTGAAGGCGCTCAACAAAGATAGATTCCATTCGCTCCTCAGCCTCATCCATGCTCTGGAGTTTCTCTGCCAGAAGGTTACGAAGTTCGATGTAATGGAACATGTGTGGTGGAGGAACGGGTTTCAAGGGGAGTGGTTTCTCTTCTTGGTGTGGGTACTGATTGTTAATCTCCACAAGTCTGACATCAAGTGACTTTGGCCGTTGTGGCTCAGTTAGTACTGGTGGAGTAGCTTCCTCGGAAAGCATCCTTGCGGCCTCAGCATCCTGACGGTATTTCTCCATATCAGATTCGTACTTGGTCATCTCTTCTTTGTGCTGGACCTCTGCGCGAGCTATCAGTTCCTCCCTCTTCCTGTTGTTCTCTCGAATTGGTTCATTCTCCGCCTCGAGTCTACGGCAGGTTTCCTCCCATTCTTCGACAATCATTTGATAGGCCCGTTCTCGAATATCGGCTTCTGAAGTCAGCCTGTCTACCATTGCTTGTGCCGTGGATCCCAGACCAACCTTTGTGTGCACAAACCTGAGTAGGGCCAGAAAACGTTCAGGTGCCGTCAGCTGCTTTTCCATAGATTCGCTGTAAGCCTTGACCCAAGCCCTCGCTTCATCCTTCCATTCAACAGATTTCTGGGTTCCCGTTTCAATGAATTCTGCTAGCTCCTTGATCAAGTCAGCATTCTCAGAAACCATTCTGTCTATGATCTTCCTGAGAAGGGGTTTCGAGAGTAGAGTGTCAGCCACGTTTGGGATTATCTCAACAACGAGGTCCTCGAATGCCTCAAGAATCTCCAGGAGCGCTTGCCCAGTTTCATTGATTCCTTCACTATCTGGTCCTCCTGAGTACTTCTTGGTAATCTCTTCCTTGGCCATCTGGGCCACATCACTGAAACCAATGAGATCCCACATGTCTATGTGACCAAAGGCTTCAGCCATCTCCTGGTTGATGGTCTGCAGAAGATCATCTAGCTTACGGTGGGATAGTCCCTCATGGGTTTCCTTGTCCAAGATTGCGTTCATCTGGGAATGGAGTTCCATGTAGAACTTCTCGAACAGCAACTTGTCCGTCGAATCCGAAGCTTGAGCCTTTGTTTCCTCCTGGAAATCGTGCAAAGCGCTGAGAAACGCTCTTCTTGCGGATGTAACAAGCAGGTACTGATTGACTTCAGCTGCGAAATACTCTGCAACACGTCCCGCAAACAGAATGAAGTAGCTAGTAGAACTTCGGAGGCGCCACGCCCTGAGCTCAGTCACGTCATAGAACTCGCGCCGAAATGATTTCATCATCTGCTCAACTAGCGCCGTCAATATGGACCGACGGAACCCAACAAACACTTCTTGCTGAAGGTCCACCTGAGCCAGTAGTTCCGACTTGTGCCCGTCTAGTGACAGAGTCTTGCCAGAACCGATGTGCTGTTCAGCGATGGTGCCGAAGGCATCAACCGTTTCAGAAAGAAGTTCGGAGAACTCCTTGAGTTCCTTTCGAAATGAAACGGCTTCGTCAAGACTGACCTCACTACGCCCTAGGAACTCAGTCAACAGGTCTATCACAGCACCTGCAATCTCGTATTCCTCTATGCTATAGGCATACATGTTCAATTCTCTCAGAATCGCACGTCCGACCTCAGGGACTCTCACGGCCAATGCGTCTAGGCCTGTAGGAGTCAGAACTCTGTGTGTAAAGTGTTGCAGGAGAGCTTCATCCTTCTCCCTAGGTAGAAGGAATTCCAAGAGAGTTCGGTCAGTGATTCTTGGACCGGGCGGTAGGTGAGTGAAGTCGTCAAGGAAGTTCATGGTGACAATTGCTTCCCGATCCACATGCTCTGGTTTCACTTGTAGTGAGTCCCAGGATCCTTGGAATCTCCGGTCAAGCATCTCCACGAAGATGACTCGGTTCAGGCGGTCATTGAACCTGCGCAGAATAGGGATTCCCTGAGTTTCATAACTCATGCCAGTGTTCATCACAGCGCTCTCGATATCAGCAATCTTCTTTGATAGACTCTTCATGTACTTGTCAATCTTGAACGGGTCTACTAC
>CP070658.1:807306-810739 GCA_020355105.1 Candidatus Thorarchaeota archaeon
GGGTCTGAGGGAAGGTTGAACACCCCCGGATTGATGTACATCAGTCCAGTGTCGTACCATGTTTCTTCTGCGGCGATTGCATCGAACACCAGATACCAGATTCGATTCCCCTCAACATTCATGTACAGAGCAAAGGATCCCGTCATTCCGTAGTGAGTGTCATCTTGTGTGTCGGCCCAGTAGTCAAGTTTCAATCCAGCCCATACCACTACACCTCTCGGGATGTTCACAGTCTGTGTGGCATATCCACAATCACCAGAATCGTACCACATAGTGGGGCCTGGACTCGTTGAATCAACCTCAAACTCGAGACAATCGTCGTTTGTGCCATGTCCTTCATCTACCCAGATTGAATAGGGGTCACTACCGCCGCCCGTTCCGACAGTGGACAGCGTCCAGTCTGTACTTCCATCAGTGAAATCAGGATTCGTAATCCAAGTTCTGTTCTCTGTCAGGTCGGTGATATCTACAGCTACATTGTAGGCCTCCCAGCCACTCCCCGTTGGAACAGATACCGAGTCGTTTGTAGTGGTGCCGTCAGGGTCGTACTGCATCTGTCTGTCTTCAAATGTGTCAGACCTGTTTCCGAACTCGTTGCTAGTAAGCGGCGAAGAAACTCCAGTCCATTGAGTCCATCCTTGGTCAGACAAAGTGAACTTGTAGAGATTCTCTTCTGGTCCGGGCATCATGTCATCTACGCCGACGCCCACGGAGTCAGGATTGCTCGATGTAGCAGGAAGGTCCGAACCCCTCGAAGCGGCTGGAGCGGTCGCTATCATCATCTGCATCAGCAACAGTAATGCAGCAAATGCGATCGGGACAAGTCTGGTAGAGCGCTTCATTCCTTCAGACCTCCTATTTGATCGAGTAGTGCGTCTATCTCCGCCTTGGTGAGAGTTTTGGCCTGTTCTACCATCAAGTCCGCCTCAGACGGTTCGATGCCCATTTTGATTAATTCCTCTCTGAGATGCTCGAGCTCTTCCTCGGTGAGCTTTCGTTCCGTCTCCGTAACTAGCTCTGGCTCTTCTGCCTCGATTTCGGCCTCTGCCAGTTCTCGAGCCCTTCTAGCCCTTTCCTGCCTCAGGACCTCTCCGATGAATCCAGCCCTCTCGCTTGGACGCATCCTGTCAAGATCGTGCTGAAGTACGGCCACATCTTCTTCTGTTAGACCAATTACCGATTGCAGCTCGTCGAGGAGCCTTTCTACGTCAAGCGCCTCAACCTCTACCGTGGATGGAGCCACATCCTCGTACGTCTTCGCTATTCCAACAGGCTGAAGATCTTCCTTCATTGTGTCTAGGAGGACTGTTCTTCTGTCACGTACATCAGCCGGCGCCGGCACCTGTCCCCTGCGCAGTAGCGTTACCATTCTTCCAAGAATCCGCAGGAGCTTTGGAACTGACCAGATGCGCACGTAAGCAGCTGCAAGACCTGCGATGAAGATGAGGATGATCCCACCCCACATGAACCCACGTATCATAGTTTGAGTTTCCGGCGCAAACTCGGCATGGATAATTAGGGTTTCAGAAACCTCCTCATAGTCCTGCTTACCCATGGTGATTACAAGTCGATACGAATCAACCTGAGGCGGTGAGAAAGCGAATAGGTAAGTACCGTCCCCGTAGTCCTGTGCTGACTCTAGGACGTAGTCTAGACCCCCTGCTGTGGAGTTGAAAGCGCCGGGTATCGCCATGTCATGGTCAAGATCCCAGAAGGTTATTCCAACATAGAAGACCTCTCGCACGTATGTCGCAGTCGGAGGTGTGGTGATTCGGATTTCGGTTCTTATCTCCCGAATAGTTAGCAAGAGCGTGATTTCTTCCACACTGAAGTTGGCCTTGCTGAATTGTATCCGTATTCTATAGGGCGTATCTCTGATTTCGAGCCTAGTCATGTTGGCCTCAGCAAATCCGAATCTATAGATTCCTCCACCCAGAGGAGTGAGAGGAGCTGTTCCGAATTCCCAGAACGCAGTTGCTGAAGCATTGTCCAGTAGCTTGTTGTGCAATGTGTCGTTGAACTGGAAGGACTGACTGAATGGATCATTCACTGGGAGCTCCAGTTCGGAGGGTCCAGTCACTTCTGTTGGTATCGGAAGAGACACTACCTTCACTACGCTGTAGGCATAGTCATACAGAGACTTTTGGAACGTCACTGAGATATCGTGAGAGAGCATTCCTGCGGCGACCCAGGTGGTGTTCATAGTCAGACTATACTCACTGCCACCAACTTCTACAAGCGTCCCTCCAGTCAATTCGAACAGATACGTTGCGGTAGCGTTCGTTATGCCAACACCGTTGTGAGTGTCGCGGAAGCGAAGAGTGAATGTGACATTCTCGCCATAGATGGCACTCTTCAATGCCTCCCCCACTATCTGAACTGTTGTGGGTATTCTCACGATCGTAATCGTGAACTCTGTCGAGGACGGAGTGAAACCAGCTTTTGCAGCAGACACAGTCAGTATCGATTCACCTATTTCAAGTGACCCTGTTGGAACATCGCCCGAGTAATAGCCACCTCCGATGTCCGTCAGGAAACCTGTTGCACCTGGCATGCTATAGCTTACAGTACCTCCTTCCACCGGGAGATTAAGAGCTGTATTGTTCAGATAGACAGTGACATTAGTAGTATCACCAGACACAGCGGACAATACAGACATTCCAAGATATGGAGAAAGCGAAGTGCCTATCTCCGTTACATCAATTGTAATCGGAGTGGTGACGCTCTTGTAGATGCTTGAAGAAGCCTGAATCAGAATCTGATGATTGCCGACATCAGCGTTGTCGACCATGAATTGACCCTCATACTTCTGACTAGTCCCATTCCAGGTGAGGGTCCCTGTTCCGCCCACCCAACTGTAGGTGACTAAGCCGATTGAGATAACAGTATCGTCCGATAGAACACGATAATCAGCCTCGACGGTGATCATTTGCCCGTTGACAGCAATCTGTGGGTCGAGAGAAGCAGAGAGCTTGGCCGCCACCTTGTAGATCCGAATCTGGAAGTCTCTTTGTCTTGATTCGTGGTTGAGGAGAGTGCACCTCACACTGATTGTGTACTCTCCGGCCACAAAGCCAGTTGTTGGGACTGTTATGTTGTATATCCCACCGCCCAGGTGTACCATTACGTAGGTGGTTCCTGCGATTGTTAGGTTGACGGGTTCTGGATCCGGTATTGTAGGAACAATGGGGTTCCCGTTGCGTGCATCAGTCACATTGGCACTCAACTCAACTTGCTCACCCCATTCGGGATTCGTTGGGGTGAACACGAGCTCTATTTCGACTGGAATCGCTGCGAGAAGAATGTCGGCTGTTATTGACCTGTTGAGATGTAGGAATTTGGAAGCCGTCACATTGAATGAGTAGACCTGCGCGTCAAGACCCGTAGTTTCGATGGACATTCGATAGACACCATTGCCAAGGGGTGTTATGAA
>CP070658.1:810839-814376 GCA_020355105.1 Candidatus Thorarchaeota archaeon
ATGCTTGAAGATGAGTCAGGTGAGATTTCACCAGTCGTTCTTGACGCGGGACTAGCGAGCGCCGACAAAGCTATTATTCTCCTTGATGAAATCAATGACACAACTTGGGTGTTTATCGGAAGAGCTGTGGACATGCCCACAAGGATGCATGCCTTGAGGCTGGCCAAGAGCCTGCGAAAGTCAGGGTACAAGGTTGGGAACACCAACATTGGTATGGCATCCGCGAACTTGGTAGAGATGCTGGAGAAAGACGATAGCGACCCGGAAGTCGCTGCGGAGATTGCCAGATTCAAAGAGATGCTCACCCGAAGGTGGAGGTTTGAAGACAAGTTCTTGGCATATGACGCGAGGTTTGAGCCACCAGAAGCGAAGGCTGCTGAGCCCGAGCCGGTCGCTCCGGTTGAGCCAGAACCAGTTGCCCCAGCAGAAACTACCATACCGGAAACGCCCACCCTCGTGGCGACCACTGTTGAACCAGAACCGGCGGTTCCCGAGCCAATCGAAGTGACGTTAGAATCCGTGGTCGATCAGAAGACTGCGTTCCTAATCTACTCCGCCGTCAAGAACTCGAATCTCGTCTACACAGAGCGATTCGAGAGAGATGGCAAGATGGGAGTGAAGATTGAGGCACCAGGAGTCATGGTCATTGAGGCAATCCAAGAGGGAGACAGTCTCACGATTGAACCTGCCGAATTCGGAGACTCGGATGACGCCGCGAAGATAAAGTCAGAATACGAGAGCTGGGTAGGCAAGCTGTAGTTCACTCAAGAAGATTCAAGGAAGAGGGAAAGCAGTAGGTCTCTGCGTTCACTCTTGTCCATTCTCTATTCTAAGAGCTGTCTATAGTGATACTCGTATTCAGTTCTGAACCCTAGTCGATTATAGAGTGCAAGGGCAGCCTCGTTCTGAGATTCTACCTGAAGGTAGGCCCTGGTTGCGCCCGATTCAATCCCCCATGATACGAGTTCGCGGTTCAGGGAGTTTGCTATTCCTTTTCGTCGATGTTCCGTATCAGTCACAAGGCCGAATATCCCCAACCAGCCATTATCAACCACACCGACGCACACACCGACGATAGTCCCGTCCATGCGAACTGATGCGAATCTAGTTCTTCCGAGGATACGACCAAGAATCCCTTTGCGTGCCTGCAAAGAGCGGTCGTCAATGGAGCCAATCCGGGCAAAAGCGGAAAGCCACTCTTCTGTGAATTGGGGACTGAGAGCTACATCATGCATGGAGTGCGCACTAGCCAGCTGACTGAGAGATGAAGTCTGAACAAATGTCTTCATTTCATATTGGAAACTGGCATCAGCCAAGGCATCATCCAGACCGCTAGGACAGCTAGCATCGCTCAGCTGGAACCGAGGAATCAGGTCTTTCGCTCGGTAGAAATCGATTACGAATTGAATCGCTTCTCCAAGATCGATTGAGGGATTTCCAAGAGCAAGAACGCTGTTGGCGCGACGAGTAACCCCAACGTCGGCTCTCATTCGCCATCCTCCCAGCTCTGCAACTTCTGAGGCAGGCCAAGCCCTGAATGCCAGTTCTTCGATTTCTCTGATTCTCGCAGACCGCGAGGAATGACTACTCATGTGTTCCATCACCTGCAAGTCAGGACCTGCGATGTGTGCTATCCGCTACATTGATTTGACACCTTGTTGTCGAAGAATCCCGGAAGGATTTGTGAAGTGCAATGATCGAGGACAATGTTGAGGCTATCCTGATCAGCGAAACTCATTGGGATCGGGCATGGTATCTACCTTTCGAGAAGTTTCGGCTCAAACTTGTCAGACTGGTGAACAACCTTCTGGAGATTCTTGAAACTGATAAGGAGTTCTCATACTTCACGTTCGATGGTCAGACTGTGGTCCTGGAAGACTATCTGGAGGTTGTACCTGAGAAACGTGCCCTTCTTCAGAGGTTCGTACGTAATGGCAGAATCCTCATTGGACCATGGTACGTACTTCCAGATGAGTTTCTCATATCAGGCGAGTCCATGATTAGGAATCTTCTGATGGGAAGGGCTGTTGCCAATGAGTTCGGCAACGTAATGAATGTGGGGTACATACCTGACCCATTTGGGCATGTGAGTCAAGTTCCTCAAATTCTATCTCAGTTCGGAATCGATTCGGCGATCTTTGCAAGAGGAACTGGTGATGAAACAGATGAGCTGGGAGCCGAGTTCATCTGGGAGGCAAGTGATGGGAGTGAGGTTCTCGCTCATTGGCTGCCGCTCTCATACGGTAATGTGGCAGGTCTCCCAGATGATGTAGATGATGCAGTGTCAATAATCGAACAGGTAATGGAGGATCTGCGACCCCACTCACGTGTAGGACTGATGTTATTGATGAATGGCTCTGATCACTTGGAGCCTCAGAAACATGTCCCAGAGGTGATTAGGAAGTACAACTCAAAGAACGAGAAGAGAATCGTCATGGGAACACTGCCAATGTTTCTTGAGCGTGTTAGAGAGAAACGCGAACAGCTGCAGAGGTTCAAAGGTGAGTTCCGAAGGTCGAAACATCAGAATCTCCTTTCGGGTGTCTATTCAGCACGAGTCTTCCTCAAACAAGCAAACGAGTCCGCTCAGAATACTCTGGAAAGATGGGTAGAGCCATTGTGCACGGTTTCTGCTATTGCCGCAGACAGCTATCCTGGTGACGAGATTCGGCAAGCATGGAGGTATCTTCTGAAGAATCATCCTCATGATGACATTTGCGGTTGCAGTATTGATGAAGTACATGATGATATGATGCAGAGATATCGATGGATTGGAGAAATAGCGGAATCGCTCGTTGATCAGGCATTGGAGAAACTCGCTGGCACGTGCTCCAAGACGGTACCGGGGATCATGATTGTGAATCCAACTCCTCAGGAGAGGAGCGAGATTGCCCTTGTAGGCATTCTGCTTTCAGATCTACGCTTCACACGATATGGGGAGGTGCGGCTGGAGAACCCCCTTCTCAAACCAAGGACACCTCTCGAAGCGGCCAAGAACGAGATACACATTGCCACAGTGAAGAGATGGGGGCTTGACATGACTCCGATTGCCGAGAGGGAGGTTGTGATTGGAGATGAACGCCTGACTGAGTTCGAGTTCGATTTCTCAGCGTTCGCCCTTCTGTTCCCAGCCTTTGGGAGGTTCAAACGACATGTGTCGACCACCTACAAAGTCCGGGTCAATTCAAAGAATCAGGTTGTGGAAGTGTGGGGTAGAAAGTTCGATGCAGAGCCCTTGACTGGTGGACATATCGTCGTGAGAAACGAGGAGGGCAAGGTCGTCCCATCGGAGATTCTGAATATAGAATATCGGACAAATCCAAGGGCACACATTGTAGCAGACCCTGAAGACTATGTCACAATGGCAGTCTATGCTGAAAACGTAGAAGGTCTGGGATTCAAGAGATACGACCTAGAGCTGGCCGAGGAGCCTGTTGATGCCCCTCAGCTACTCGGACCCGCACAATACTCAGACACTAGACTGGAGAATTAGCTATTCCTTGTTGCTGTAGAGGAGAACGGGACCATAACACTGAC
>CP070658.1:814476-819692 GCA_020355105.1 Candidatus Thorarchaeota archaeon
AGCGGCTACCACATCAGAGAGGCAGGGTCGACAGCGGCCCAAGAGCTAGCATTCACTCTTCTGAATGGCATGGAGTATGTGAAAGCCGGAAAGGAGCGGGGGCTTGACGTTGACATGTTTGCACCGCGACTCTCCTTCTTCTTCAATGCGCACAACGACATCTTCGAAGAAGTGGCGAAATACCGAGCTGCAAGAAGGATATGGGCACGTGAAATGAAGGATCGGTTTGGTGCCAAGAAGGAGAGGTCTCTTTGGATGAGATTTCACACGCAGACCGCAGGGTGTTCGCTCACAGCTCAACAGCCTCAGGTTAATGTGGTCCGAACAGCGTACCAAGCACTGGCAGCAGTATTGGGTGGCACTCAGTCCCTTCACACCAATAGCATGGATGAGGCCCTCTGCCTCCCGACGGAAGACGCAGTCAGAGTAGCCCTACGAACACAGCAAGTCCTTGCCCACGAGAGTGGCGTGCCGAACACGATTGACCCGTTGGCTGGGTCGTATTACATAGAGGCTCTTACGAACGAGCTTGAAGAGGAGGCCTACAAGTACTTCGACAGGGTCGACTCTCTTGGAGGAGTGATTCCCGCTATTGAGAAGGGCTTCTTCCAGAAGGAGATATCCGATGCGGCCTACCGCTACGAACGCGAGATTGAAACCAAGAAGCGTATCGTTGTTGGTGTCAATGACTTTGTGCAAGAAGACGAGGCCATCAAGATTCCCGTTCTCAAGATCGATCCCGAGGTCGAAAGAAGACAGATTGAACGACTCAACAAGACACGAAAAGAGCGCGACAACAAGAAAGTCGAGGCTGCATTGGACGGACTCAGAAAGGCATCCGAAGGCACCGAGAACGTCGTACCTCATGTTGTGGATGCTGTTAGGGCCTATGCCAGTGTCGGCGAGGTTTGCGGCGTTTGGAGAGAGGTCTATGGCGAATGGGAAGAACCAAAGATATTCTGAGATCTTGGTTTGAAGAGCAAATCAGATATGTGAGGCAGTGCATTCTCCTTATCTGGTGATACAATTGCGTGTATCGATTCGATGGTTAGGCCATTCAGGCTTCCAAATCAAGGCTGCGGAACATGTCATATACCTTGACCTATATCGGTCAAAGAAGTTGATAGAACGAGTTCCCGACGTTTCTGATCCCGCTACAATCGTGCTTGTAAGCCACTCTCATAACGATCATTGCTACCCCGATGCTATCAATGAGGTGCGGACCGACAGTACTACCGTGGTGGCACCTGCGAACTGTGCAGAGAAGCTTGGCAGCAACATCACCTCACTGGAACCTGGTGAGGAAACTACAATTCAAGGAGTTGACATCAAGGCGGTTCAAGCCTACAACGTGAAGAGATTCCGTTCCCCTGGGAACCCCTATCATCCTAAGGGGTATGGTGTCGGCTACCTACTGAAAGTGGAAGGAAATACCATCTACTTCGCAGGAGACACTGACGTTATTCCGGAGATGGAGGAGTTGGGTCAAATAGATGTGGCACTTCTACCATGTGGAGATACATACACGATGGACAACCTGGATGCGGCTGAGGCCACCAAGACAATCAGGCCCAAGGTTGTAATCCCGATGCACACTTGGGACCGGAGTGTTGAGGAGTTCCAGAATGCAGTAGAAGAAGAGAAGGATACCAATTTCGTATCGTTAAAAGAAGGTGAGGAATTCACACTCTAGTTCCTTAGAACGAGCCCCAGCAACTGTTATGCCTCTCAGTCAGTCGATCCCAGACATTGGGTCACGAACTCAGCTAATCGACAAGCCGTTTCCCGCCATCAACGACAATGGTTTCTCCTGTTATGTAGGAGGCATCATCAGAAGCCAAGAATAGGATTGTCTTGGCTACATCTTCAGGTTTCCCAACTCGGTTCAACAGTGACTTCTTAGTATAGTAATGAATCTCCTCTGCTGCCATTCCCCATGTATCAACGGCACCGGGGGAAACTGCATTCACCCTTGTTGGAGACAGTTTCCTTGCCAGACCTCGAGTCAGCACGCTGCCCCATGCCTTTGTCGCCACATAGCCCAGTCCACCGGGGGCATAGTCCATCACCACGTTGACGATACATCCTCGTTGCTCCCGAAGATGAATCAGAGCGTGGTGTGAACAGACAAGCAATCCCATGGCATTCACATCCACCATTCGCTGCCAAAGCGACCAGTCTGGCCTATCAATGTCGAAGACTGGCGGAGGATGTTGTGATGCATTGTTCACAAGAATGTCCAACCTACCGAATCTCTTAGTGCACTTGTCGACCATCTTCAATACTTCTTGAGGGCTCGAAACGTCTGCCTTGACCGAGATTGCTTCGGTTCCCTCTTCTTTGATGGCTTTCAGAGTTGCTTCCGCCTTGTCCGGTGAAGAGTGATAATTCACAAGTATGTTGGCTCCTTCTCTCGAGAACTGAAGGGCCGTTTCGCGACCAATTCCACCACTTGCACCCGTGACTAGAACACATTTCCCTCTGAACTTCATAGCGAATACCTCACCGAATGGTCGTGGCAGGAGCAATCCTAGAATCTATTAGGACGCCCCTGACATCCCTAACTAGACTGAGGTTCCCTAAGTCTTCTTCACTCGGACGCAACGAGTCTGAGTGTTGCTGAGGATATGTGGCCTAGAGGACCGCTGGCACTGAACCAGCAGTCCAATACTAGAGTGCAGTCCTTCTCCTGTAGAACACCACTCCTGCTATGACCACTATCACTGCGCCCGCACCAACGATGATCAGTGCGTTCTGAGCCAGGAAGTCCAAGGGTCCTAGTGGTCTTCCTATCAATGACTCTGCTCCAACATACTCGTTTGTGGCAAGGGGTTGGAACTCGACGTATAGGAATCCTTCTGCAGCCAGCGCTCGGTTGACCGAGAAAGTCAGCACTGTGGTGTTGCTTATCGACCCGAACTGGAGGGACATGAAGCCAGACGTAGACCCTGAGAATGTAGCTTGGAGGCTCGCCCATGGAAGTTCCTGAGTCACGTTCTGGTACACCTGACGTGCGTTCAGTGTGTAGCTAGAAACGTCGGTGACGTTTGCTGTAACGTTCCACCAGACTCCGATAGGCCCTGTCAGTTCAATTCGGTATGCCTCAGATGCTGATCCTGGGTCCTCCAATGTGAAGTTGTAGGCCCCACCAGTTTCTGAGAGTGCAATCTGACTGACTTCATCGTATTGCCAAGAGCTGTCCTTCAACCATTCGACCTCATAGTTCACCGTGTAGTTGATGTATTCATTTCCGGGCCCTGCCGTGTTGTTCAATACCTGTGTAGGGCTAAGAGCGACTATGACGTCTGTGTAGGATGTGATGAAGGGGTATTCTTCCGTGTCATTGAATGGGTTAGCTATCCACGATCCACCACTCTGAATGTTCGCCAAGACAGTCAAGCCACTATACAGTGTGTTACCAAATACGTCAAACACACGATACTGCGTTGTGACGGTGATATTGTCTTGTGTCATGAGAGAGATTGTCAGATTGAAGTGGTCAGGGGCACTAGCAGGCACACGATAGCCCGCAGAGTTGCTGGAAACCGCATCCACTGACGAACTATCACCAACAGGTCCGACATTGAACTCATACACGCCATTCGCACCTGAGCTGAGAGTTGCCTCAAACACATAGTGTCCCGCAGGAAGATAGTAGAATTGAGAGGCACTGAAGGTGCCGCTGGTAGTAATGCTATAATCGATATAGAGCATGTCGTCAGTAACCGACCAGCAGCTCCACGTGACTCCAGATGACCAAGTATGGTTTGCTCGGAGTATTCCATCCTGCTCAAGAAACATACTGAAGCCTCTCTTCTCAGTGTAGGCGTTCGTGTTCTCCAAATAGAAGTCCTCGTTGACAGGAAGTTCGGCCGAATCAAGTAGCTCATGGAACAGTGTGTACTCTCCATTCCCCGATCCAATCACACTGATGTAGTACTCTTCATCACGGCCTGACTGGTAGTAGAACGTATCACCGTCGGATGTGTAAGTTCTCGAGAATCTCTGGAGTCTTTGGGATACTGCCTCGAACGCACTACTTGAGATCATCGCCTGAACTCCGACAGGAGAGATGGAGAATTCTGGCTGGTTGAACGAGAATGCCAATTTCGCCAACTGGTCGATTGGTGACCTGAATTTGTAGGTATGGACTGTTGGTGCCTTCTCTGAATGAACAACGTTTGAACCTTCTTTAATTGCCCACTCACTCTCCGGGAGAACTCCTTGGATTACCTCACCATGAGCTATCCATCGTGGTGCGATTGCCTCTGGTAGAACATCCAAGACTACTGGACCTGTGGTACTTTGCGAGACTGTGAATTGCACAACGTAGGTCCCCCCACCTGAGGGTTTGAACGGAATTACAGCCACGTCTCCACCAGATCCGGACGTAGAACCCACTTGACGTTCTTGAGGGTCGTACACGCGAGCAGTCCAACTGACCGAGTCCTGCCGCGAAGCGACAGTGAGATGCACGAAGTCCTCGTTGCCAAGAGTCAGAACTCCAAAGTATGTGTATCCCTGTTCCATCACGACCGTCTTGTGTTGACCTAGGTTCAGGTTGAATGATCGCTGGATTACACTGGAGTTAATGCCTACAGGTTCTCCAGACCCAGTGTAGAAGTCATAGAAGGATGGCAGTGTGAAGCCTCTCCCCAAAGGTCCCTGTGTGATTGAAGATCCGATCTGCCAATTGAACTGGCGTTCAACCGGCCCCCATGAGCCTGAACCGGCCCACGACCAAGAACTGGTTCCGTACCAGTACCTCCAGTAGCTTACTCCATCTGCAAAGCTAAGATATGTCCTAGAGTCTGACCTAACAGGCAAGCAATCGTAGTATACGTAGGTACGGTTGTTGGCAGCCGGCAGAAGCTCCTGAACATACTGGTTCTCATTAATAGTAGGGTTAACTGCCGAAACAGGTGCTACAAGTGACGCAAAAGTGAGAGCAAACATAATTGCTACAGATATGATGATGTATCTCCCGGAGTCCTTCACGAGAATACACACTCCTAAAGAATTGTCCAAAAGAAGTGTTAAGAACTAATCTTGTTTGTCTGAAGGTTTCTAAGACGCAAACTGACCGGAACATATGCATCTATATACCGCAACTCACACACCGCGATTATGTCACTCCTTGAGAAGGTCAAGAACATGCCCAAAGGGGCCTTGGTAGGATATTTGGCACCCCTGATTGCCTTGTGCGGCATCGCAAT
>CP070658.1:819792-825669 GCA_020355105.1 Candidatus Thorarchaeota archaeon
CTCCGACTTGAACCGTGCACCGGAAATGTCATAGGTGTGCATGATTGTTGGAGAAAAGACCTGCTGCGAAGCTACATGCCCTATTGAAGGTGATATCAATGTCCAGACTAGCTGACATCACTGAGGATGCTCCAAGCGTTACCGAGTACATCGACAACATGGCACCAAGCTATCGTGGAGGGTTCATCAGGCAGAGAGATAGCTACACACTGAACAGGGACGCTGTGGGAATACTCAAGACGCTTGTAGATGACTATGAGATCGTCGCTTTCTTTGCAGACTGGTGTGGCGACTCCAGAAGAGCCATCCCCGTGCTGTCCCTGCTCGAGCAAGAACTCGGTTTCAGAGTAAGAGCCCTCGGCGGAATGACCAAGCCTCCATTCGGATCCAAGACTCACTGGGCGGTGCCTCCAAGTCCGAAAGAAGTCGAAGTCTGCGACATCACGAGCAGTCCGACGATTGTAGTGTATAAGAAGTCAGGCGAAGAGGTCGGACGAATGAAGACAAGACCACGAATGACTTCCAGTGTGGAAGAAGAAATCATCTGGATCATAGAGAAAGAGAACTAGGCCCGCTTCAGTTCTTCATTGGTTGCTTTCCTGACATCCTTTGCAGTTCTCGAATCCTGGACCCAGACATACTTCCGCATGACTCCCGCCGTACTTCAGACCCCATCGTTGCATCATTTCCAGAACTCCTCGAAGGTCATTTCCCTTTCTTGTCAGATTGTAGGTTACCTTGGGGGGGATGTTTGTGGCGTCCACGTGCCTGTCGAGAATCCCCTCCTGCTCTAGCTCTCTCAGACGCTCGGTCAGCACCTTTGGACTAATCCAATCCAGGTCACTGTGTATGCTGCTGAAGCGCATCTCATCTGCCGACCTAGGTCTCATCAGCGTCTGCAGAATCAGAATCGTCCACTTCTTACCAAGTATTCGGGACGCTATGTAGACTGGGCAAACTTCTACTGCAGACTTGACACGCTTCACCATTTGAACCACTTACTTTTCGGTAACTACTTACTTTATATAAGTTTTGTACTTAGTAAAAGTGTGATTGACAATGGTCAAACGACTAATGATTATAATTGACGAGGACAAATGCACTGGTTGCGGCCTGTGTGTGCCGAGTTGTGCAGAGGGTGCTCTGCAGATTGTCGATGGAAAGGCCAAGCTAGTATCTGAAACCTTCTGTGATGGCCTTGGAGCATGTCTAGGACATTGCCCTGAGGGGGCGCTGACCTTACGAGAGGTTGAAACTGTCGAGTTTGACGAAGAGGCTGCAATGGCTCATGTCGCTCAGATGAGCGCACAGACAGTTGCTGGAGATGTCGCAGGATCCTCAGTGGGTTGCGCTGGTTCAGAGGCATTCACGTATTCGGCAACAGAGGAACTTACCGCGCACGATGGTGTGGTCCCGGAGAAGATAGCCCCTTCACAGCTCCAGCAGTGGCCTGTGAAGCTCCGCCTGTTGAGTCCACAACATCCAGTCTTTGAGAACTCAAGGATAGTGATTGTAGCGGACTGTGCCGGCCCCGCCTATTCAGGCCTCCACGAGGACTTCTTGAAGGACAAGGCCGCCGTGCTTGTATGCCCCAAGTTTGAAGACTACAATGCAAATGTCGACAAGCTATCAACAATCTTCAGGCTACACAATGTGAAGGACATAACACTCGTCCACATGGAAGTACCCTGTTGCCATGGTCTGGCAAGAGCAACAGAAGATGCAATTCGGAACTCAGGCAAAGACATTCCTCTTAGAACCTACGTGATTGGCGTGAGAGGGGAGATCAAGGCGGTTACCTAATACGCTCACATCTGTACACACCTTGTCACCACTCGTGTCATCTTGGGCGCGCCTGAGTGAATCCGGCACACAGGAACTCTTATGCCCAAGATGGCACCACTTTCTGTTACATCCGTTACTACTCGGTGAAAAGGAATGGATGCCCAAGATAGGTCATATCGAGTTCTTCGCATCGTAATCGCCTTCGGCGGGCTTTTCGAGCTTGTTATGGGACTAGTCATCCTCTTCTGGGGAGATCTAATCATCTCTATTGCCACAGGTGGACTTACGCCAACATATCCTCTCTATTGGAGAACGATGGGACTGCTCGCCGTAGCTTTGGGAAGCCTGCAAGTGGTGGCTTCTCAGGACCCAAGACGATATGTGGCAATTCCGATAACGGCAAGCTCGGTAAGGTTCCTCCTCCCGATTCTGACCTATTTGCAGGTTCTGGATACACCATCGATGGCCGGGATGCTCATAGTGTCCACAGTATTCGACTTCCTTCTGGCTGTCGCCACCGCTGTGCTGCTCTTCCAGGCAGGGCTGTTGAACAGAAATCAACAGTAACCGACTTCCTCAAGGAAGCGGCCATGACGGTGTCATGGAGCTGTATACCGAGTCCCCCTTGTGCCCGAGCACTGCGACAGGCATGTGGGTTGTGTCAAACCCTATGGCGACATTCCCGTTACTGTCCGCCATAATCAGGCCTGCCTCCCCACTCGTCTTCTCGCGAAGCAGCTGCATTGCCTTTTCCGCGGCGGCTTGGACCTCAAGACCCTCCTCAACGAACAGTACTGCCATCCTCCCCATGATAATCCTCAGAATCTGTTCTCCCTTGCCTGTACAGCTCGCAGCTGCAATGTCGTTGGCATAGACCCCAGCACCGATTATGGGCGAGTCACCAACCCTCCCCGGAAGTTTTCCCGGCCATCCGCTTGTAGAAGACGCAGCCACCATCTTCCCGTTGGAATCTACAACTACACATCCAACCGTGTCACAGCCCTCAGCCATTTGTGTTTGAAGAGTACGATTTCGGGAGGCCTCCTTCCTGTAGCCTTCCGAGATCATCTGACTGTATAGCTTGTCTGCGCCTGTGCCGACAATCTGGGAGTTCGGTGTGCGCTCCAGTACATACCGTGCCAGTGAAATCGGATGTACTATATCACGAACGGCCATGACAGCCCCGCTTTCTAGTCTGTTGCCATCCATGACAATTGCATCGACCTCGATATCCCCATCACGGTTTGGCCCGGCGCCACGACCTGCTGTGAAGAGATTGGTGTCTTCTAGCACCCATATTGCGGCCTCGGCGGAATCTATAGCAGAGCCTCCCTTGTCGAGTACGCACATCCCGGTGATGACGGCTTTCTTCACTGCCCTCAGAATGGCCTGATGGTGCTTCTCTGCAAAACGTGTTGCACCACCATGAACAACAACTATCGGCCGTGGCATCTTCTCCTTCAACTCAGAAGGAGTCGTCCTATTAAGATGCAACGTTCAGTCTTTCAGGCTATACTCCCATCCGATGTAGCTCTTCTTCCAAGAAACGCTTTGTCTGTTGAGTATTATGCCAACGTTCTGCAAATGTCCCGGGTGTGATTCTCTGTTCGTTGTAGGCCTTCTGGAGGTCCTCGAGTTCCTGTGCAGTTTCTGCAAGTCGGTCCTTGTACATCTGTATCCTCATTTCCGCGCCGGCCTCTTCAGATTCGCTTGGTCTTTGAACGGATAATATCCGGCCGTCCATGATTCTATAGATTCTATCTGTCTGCCTTGCAATTGCTGGATCATGTGTGACAATCAAGACGGTCTTGCCCATGTCCGTGTTAACGCTAATCAGAAACTCCACAATCTTGGCACCTGTATCCGTATCAAGATCACCTGTCGGTTCATCGCATATCAGAATGGGTGGGTCATTGGCAAGAGCGGCAGCAATGGCAACACGCTGTTTCTCACCGCCTGATAGCTCATCGGGCTTGTGATTCATCCTAAGGCCAAGGCCTACTTGATTCAATAGATCCGTGACGCGCTTCTTGCGTTCATCCTTCGGACTATCGATAGCAAGCATAGGTAGCTCAACGTTCTCATAAGCTGTTAGCGTTGGGATGAGGTTGAGGGTCTGAAAGATGTGACCAACGACTGTCTGCCTCAATGCTCCGAGTTGTGCAGGTGAGGACGAGGAGATATCTTCCCCGGCAACCCAGCTCTTTCCTGCAGTGGCATAAGTCAGACCACCAATGATGTTTAGCAGGGTTGTCTTTCCCGATCCGCTCGGTCCAACGATTGAGATAATCTCCCCCTTGACCACCTTCATGGAGAGACCCCTCAACGCTTGCACCTCAACATCACCCAGCTGGTAGACTTTCACCAAGTCTCGTGTTTCTATGTAACTAACCAAGGATTTCACCTCTACTCTCTTAGGACATCAACCTTCGCTTCCGTGAATCGCGACGCCATTATTATCGGTATGACCGCGGCTGCCAGCACAGCAACCACCATGCTAACCATTCCAATCACAGCAGGAGCTGATAGGACCACGTTGGGCCTTACAAGTTGCTGGAGGTTCTGGCTTTGATTGGCAAGATCTCCGAATAGCTGAATGAAGCCAGTTCCGACACCAAGAATCAGAGAGAACAGTATCATCACCATTATCTCTGCAACAAGAACCTTTAGAACCTGGCCACGCGTGAACCCGCGAACCCTGAGAAGTGTGGTTTCATATTCCTTCTCCCTTAGTGTCAATCCTACCACAAGGGCTGTGCCGACAATTGCCAAGACCGCTGCAAAAGCGACACCCACCCATCTCGCTCTTGTGCCTCCAACTTCGAATGTGTTTTCCTCCATGGCCTTCAGCGATGACACAACAGAATCCGTGCTTTCTACCGCGGGGAACGTTGCCGCAATCTCCTCATCCAAGAGTGTACCATTGGTGTCGGCAGACGTCCTGATGAGGACATGACCCTCAGCATAGTCGACAAGGCCAGTTGAGTTCAGAAAATCATTAGGAACGAAGGAGGGGTATGTTCCCCCAAATGCAAATTGACCAAAGTCTCTTGCAATATCCCCAAATAGGGCTTCAAATGGACTAACGAACCCGACAAGGCCGACGATTTCCATCCGGTGAACGTCGCTCGCGCTGGTTCCACGCAATGTGATAAGGTTGCCAATCCTGAGGTCCAGTGCCCTCGCCACTGATACTGAAAGAAGAATCTTGTTCCCGGTGAAGTTTGAGAACACCTCATCCAAGGTGGGACCACTGAACCAGCTCTCCTCGTAGAATGCTGCTTGCGTCCAATTCTCCGGATATATCCCTCTTACTTCCATACCGCCTGTCGTGCTACTCAAGGTTAGCCTATGCTCTAACGTCACAGCCTCCACTCCGTTGAGTGCTTCGATTGCATCAACCGTGTCAGTGAGATTCGAACCTGCGGGGAATACTGCACCAACATCAGACCCTACATCATACAGGGTGGAGCGATGGACACGGTCTGCTTCTGAAAAGAGACCTCCAACACTGAAGAGGCCGTAGGAAACTATGAGTGCGACTACAAAGACCAAGGCTGCATTCCTTGAAGGGTTCCGCTTCACATTCCTGGTGGCCAGCCTTCCAAAAGCACCGAAGAAGCGGCTGAAAGCTTGTACAATCCACTCCTGAAACTTCTGCGAGCCGCGGAGCAAGATCTTGGTAAGACCATATAGGAATAGAATTGGGCCCGCGAAGTTGAGGAAGGCATCTACGGGGGTCCATATCCCAGTTACGATGAGGAGTAAGAAGTTTGTGGAAAGAGCTCCCGAAAGCACACTCTGCATATTGATTCCCAGAATCCATGCGACTATCTTGTAGGTGCCAAGAACGAGTGCAATTGTGGGCAATAGCCTCTTGTATTCTCTCTGTTCCTCTATGTAGACATACTGCTTCAGTGCATCTAGGGGATCAAGCTTTGATGCTCTTCCTGCGGGACCACGAACCGACCAGTACGCCAGGATTAGCGCAAATGCAACAACGAATACCGAGGTCATAGGGTTGCCTGTGAATGCCAAGAGAAAGTTATCGATTGCTACTCCCACCACCATATGCCCAAGAACGGTACCGAG
>CP070658.1:825769-830670 GCA_020355105.1 Candidatus Thorarchaeota archaeon
ATGATAGCGACAGCTATGGATAGATTCGAGTCCTTCATGGAAGCCAAATAGTGTTCCAAACACTACTGGAGATCGGTCTCCTTTGATGCGATGACCGCACGGATGTCACCCAAGAGCTTGTCGAGCTGCTCCTTGGCGAACTTCGCCTTTTCAGACGTGGCTGGCCGGGCACCGACGATGAGGGTCTTGTCTGAGAGAATCCTCTCAAGCTCGGACCGAATCCCAACAAGCTTGGCTATCGCAGTTTCAAGCTCAGACCGGGTCTTTGACCTGGCTGATGCTTCTCCTGGATCTTCGGTTCCAGCAGATGTTGGCAGCTGATTGTACACACCCTCAAGGTCACGAACTAGGTCTGCAGCGTTGTCCTTGCTGCTCATGACCAAGACGGACAAACCGCGTCTGGCCTCTGCTTCTTTTTCCCACTCTGCAAGATCGTCTGAAGAGCTCGTATCAATCTCTGTCTTCCGTGAAGCAATAGAACTACCAATGGCTTCGTTCACAGACTTCGGGACCACATTTGCATATGTCTTTTTGCTTGATTCCTTGGCGGCCTCAACTCTGTTGGCAAGCTCTTCATCGCCCAGGATTGAATCGATTGCATCCACCAGAAGGTTGACAGTCTGAATCTGTGCTTTGGCGGCAGGCAAGTCACCCTCTTCAATCTGAGTACGCGCCATCTTCAGTGACCGTGTCAACTCTGCAACTAACCGATGGAAGGGTTCCTTCTCGAACGGGGAATCCTCGACGGACGCCTCCAGAAATCCCATTCTACTATCTGTTACATCAAGAGCCTGTAGCAGCTTCTCGCCCTCTTTATAATCTTTCAAGATTAGAGTACCGGGGCCAGCCTGGAAGGAGTATTCCGTTCTCAGCTTGTCGCTATATGTCCCCTTTACTAGCAAAGAGTAGTCCTTCTCTCCAACAAGCGCCTCCGCCGCTCTCACCACGACTGCAAGATCTAACGACTCGCCTGCGGGCAGAATCTGGATTGACCGCTTCAAATCGCCGGAAACTACTACCAAGCCGTCGTCAATAATCCACTCTGCCTGGAGATTCCTTGCCTCACCCTCCCCAGTATTCCGGATGGCCACACCGACTGGAAACTCATCAGTGAAGGTCATATCAGGGGGTAGGACGAGCTGCGGAACAAGCTTGGGAATCTTCAGTTTCCCCCGGAGAATCTCACGGACCATGTCCAGACCTCTATCCACGTATTTTGTGAACTCTTGGGCGTTGGCATTGGCCAAAGCCGCCTTCAGCTCCGTCACAGCCGCAGTTTCCGCTGCTGAGAACCCTTCGAGGTCGAGTGACTGGACCGCTGTTTCCAGCATTTGCGGAATCTGGCTTAGTCGTACGATTGCAGGGAATCTTAGCCTTGACGCGTTTTCTGCAGAGAATGTTCGTGCTTTGTAGAAGGCGTCAGCTTCCTTCCCAATCATGATATAGATCATGCAAGCAGTCATAGCGAGTGCAGTGCCCTTCGCGGTTTCTGCATCTTCTCCCCAAAGCAGATGCTCTCCAGAAGCGGCAAGCAGGTCTTCAGCAGCCGCGCCATAGGATTCTACGGCCTTTGCGCTTTCCGCCAGCTCAGAGTATACGTCACCGGCGGCGCACATGTTGAATGCCGCCCCTTTGTAGCCCCTACTCTCTCGATATTTCTGAGCTGCTTTCTCATAGGCGTCGGCAGCTTGTCGGAAAAGCCGATCAGCTCCCTCGTAGTCCCCACGTCTTTCGGATGCTCCTGCGGCGTCAATGAATTTGCGACCTGCTTCTGTGAAGGATTGTCTCAGAGACTCTTTCGTTGCTTCCTCAATCATACGTCGGATGTCGTCATCAGACATGATTACTTCGACCTCCTGCTCCCTCTTCCCGGCCTATCAATCAGGATTCTTCTTCTTCAGATGCTGGTAGGATCCAAGGTCCACCAGTCAGGCACTAGTAGACTTCTCGTGGTGAATGTGTCAAACGGTCGGGAAGTGACCCGCCATGACCCTCAATGACCAGCTCAAAGCCGGCGCCAATTCGACCCCTTTTGGAAGTCTGGAAACCAGACTTCTGGATGGATCGGGCGTTACGCTCTGCAGCACGTCGTTCGATCATGCTGACTCCGCCAGGGACGGCAAGAATCAGTTTCTTCTGCGATTCATCAACCTTCAACGTTATCTCCGTAGTAGGTGTTCCCATGCACTCGTGGAACTGGCTGTTTCTGTACTCTAGGAAAGTCATTGTACCCTACCATTCCATCTTTTCTGGTCAGAGGGAGTGTAGGTTGCATATTAGCATTTGCGGGATGGAGGTCTATGCAGGATACGCCCGCGTAATATGAAGGTGGGATAATTGGTTCATGAACTGTACAAGAAGAGGCTGACTATCCACTACACGAACTATTCAAAAGAATCTTTGAAGGAATCATTGTGGGTAGCAAGCAAGTTACCACCTCCAGATGAGTTGACTACTGACTTTCATCATAGACTTCCTGAGTAGTTATGAGAACATGAACACTCGGAACTACTTCTTCTACATCATCAAAGTCATCTGTGACGAGATTGGCAAGCCTGAACTCATGGAATCCATACCAAGACCACCTACACAATCAACAGTCAGAAGAAGAAACCTGTTGACTCAATCAGAGATTGCTGCACTCTTGAGAGCAAGCAGGGACCTCTACGAACGTGCTATCATAGAAGTCCTTGTTGAATCAGGCTGTCGAATAGGTTTGATTGAAGCCCTTGAATCCTTGTCGTCTTTCGATTAATTCCAAGCGGCTCCCAATTGCTCCTATCTGGTCAAAGAACCCTTGTCGCTCAGGTCTAATGTGCCCTTTATTGACTAAGGTTCGAAGTCTGCTCTGTTCCACAGGTCTCCTCTCTGATTCCACAAAAGCCCGCTTAAGGAACTTAAACTCAGAGAACGGTCGCATTCTCATGATGCCATGCCGCATGAGTCCTGCTTCAGCTTGGCCAAAATCAACTCGAGCGGCAAGATGATGCAACCCCCCTTGGAGGATGCTCCCTCCATGAAGTGATACCCAAAGGCCTACCGTTCCCAGAGCCCTATGTTCGTTCATTTCTTTTTCTATTCTCGACGAACAATGAACATTACAATGACAACAGTAGCTAGTGCTCCTCCACCCACAATGATTATGAGGGTGCTATCGCCCACCCCAGTATTCGTGGGAGTTTGTATCATTGTTAGATTCACGTGGATAGTTGTTTCTGAGTCATAAGTTCGAATATAGAGATTTGAATATACGACACCACTACCCTTCAGAAAGATTGTTTCATGTACATTTCCAAGCACAGGAAAATCTACCAATGAATTGTTCATCACTGTTGAATTCTGAGTAATAACCACAGGTGCCGAAGCTTCGAATATCCGAGCCAACAAGCTCCAATTTCCGATGGGATATACAACAAGTGGATTGGTCCCTTCCATGATATCAAGCCAGAAATCGTCCATTATAGTACCATTTTCCCAATATGTTGTATAGCTTCCCAAGACAAGGCTGAAGATTGTAATGTGTGACAGAAGAGTTACATGATCTGGGATGGTTGTCAATTCATTTACAATCATATACATTCTATCATCTATTTCTACATTCGTTGTTGAATTTTGGAATTCCAACTTAACGTTATAGTCGAACCGATTATTTACTTCGACACCCCACACCAGACCTTGGTCATTGACAGCCGCCACGCTCGCAGTTTGTGAGAAGAGAAGAACGGTGACTATTGAGAATCCTAGTAGTACTTTCAAGCTTCCTTTATTTTGCATACGAAATACCAGCTATTGTTAACGCTTCTCCATTCTTTTTGATATATTAGAGCAATCTGAACAAGGCAATATATGCAATCAAGTGGGATATGGCTACGTCCAATCAATCCCTGGTTATTCTCGCACCTGATGCTATTCTTGCAATGTATGATTTTCCTTCTACATTATTGATTGCTGATACAATTTCATCTTCGTTTCCATCACAATATGCCATCATAGATCCCCCGCTACCACTCCCGTTGATCTTACATCCTTTTGCTCCAGCAGAATATGCTGCATCTATCATCCGCTCAATCTTTGGTGTAGATCTATTGAGTGCATCTCTCAAAATCTCATGGTGCTCTCTGAGCATGTCCCCTATGTCTTGCGAATTTGGTCTCTCATTCTCGAATGCTAAGGCGGCACTTCCTGAAACTAGCCGAACATGGTCATCACTTACCAGCTCCCTGCTAAACCAGAATAGATATGATGAGGCGCTTGATCCAACACAAAAAGCCGTACAGATTGATACTGCGTCCTTTGACGCGTACTTTACAATGTCACTAGCACACTTCTATAAAGGCCAAATGGACGAAGCTGAGCGTTCGATGAAGAAAGTAATAGAGATTGCACCTCGATTAACGCAGGCGTGGGAGGTCTTAGCTGAAATCTACAAGAAGAAGGGCCAAGCTCAAGAAGCTGAAAATGCACTCAAGAGAATTGATGAATTGCGTGACCAGGAGAGCTATCACATTCTCGGATTTGGCGGATATAGGTCTGAGAAGAATCGATTGTGACATGAGAAAGAACAGAAACAGGGGTATGGACCAGAGCGCGGTCCATAATCCCTGCTTAGCAAGTTGAAGTAACCGGACTAATCTGGAGGTGGTGGTGGTGGTGGAGTGTCTTCTACTCTGGTATCCACCCGGGCCAGAACTGAATCACGCTTCTTCCTGGTGAAGTAGAATCCAGCGATTATGAAAATGAAACCAATGACTGCAATACCTGCGCCGACCAAGACTGTATAGCCAGGAATGAAGTCATAGGCTGCATCAATGCTCGGGAGAAGTGCCAAGACAGCACCGACAATCAACAGGATTACTCCCAGACAAACCGGTCCCGAACGCACATAATCTCGATATGTAAGA
>CP070658.1:830770-833865 GCA_020355105.1 Candidatus Thorarchaeota archaeon
ATGTTCACTGACCTTCTCAAGCGCGGAGCTTCTTGCTCTCCCATATCCAAAATCAGTTTGCCGTCCTTGGCGACCAGTTGTCCGTTCTTGTAGACCATCTTGACTCCTACTTTCTTCAGCGAGTCGAGAACAACAAGGTCTGCGTGATATCCCGGTGCGACGGCACCTCTATGGTGTAGTCCATAGTGCTTGGCTGTGGAGATTGTGGCCACCTTAATGGCAAGAACCGGGTCTACGCCATATGCAACTGCCTCTCTTATCATGAAGTCGATATGACCTTCCTCAATCAAGTCGAGTGTATTTCGGTCATCAGTGACAAAGCTACAGAACATGGCTGTATGCGGCTCAATGAGCCCTGCTAGACTCTTCAAGTCCTTCGCTGTAGATCCTTCTCGGATGTGAATATGCATTCCAACACCGAGCTTCTCCTTGGCCTCTTCCAAGGTAGTGCATTCGTGGTCGGAAGTCACCCTGGCGGATGCATAGGCATTGAGATCCATTCCTGTCAGCCCAGGTGCATGACCGTCGATTTTCTTTCCTATGTCCAGAGTCACTCTGATCTTCTCTAGAATGTCAGGGTCTCTGTACACAACACCTTGATAGTTCATTGCCTCAGCAAGGCCTAACACGTTATGCTCCGTCAGTAGAGGTCTGATGTCAAGAAAGTCCAATGAAACGCCATTTGTCTCTAGGTCCGTAGACGGCACACAAGAAGGCAGCATCACATAGAACTCCAGAGGGCCTTCTCTCATCGATTTTGACATGTACATTATGCCCTCCATGCCCAAGACATTGGCTATCTCATGTGGGTCGGCAACAACTGCGCCCGTACCGTGGGGTACAACCGCCCTAGCATACTGTAGCGGCATCACCATCGAGGACTCCACGTGAACATGACCGTAAATGAAGGATGGTGCTACGTACTTGCCCTTTAGGTCGACAATACTGCTGCCAACGTACTTGCCGATACCAGCTATATAGCCGCTATGGATAGCTAAGTCCCCCTTCTCTATGTCCCCGGTGAATACATTCACAACTGATGCATTCTTGAGGACGAGATCGGCACGAGTACGTCCAGCAGCGACGTCAATCATTTGGTCCAGTGGATAGTCCAGACGAGGCGCAAACATGGATTGTCACTCCCGAGAGGAAATGGATTCAGGGATGAAAAGGCTTTCCCAACTGTGAAAGAAGGGCTGCCGAATCTCACGGCTTGATTCCTGTATCAAGACGCTTATCAACACAATTAACTATAGTGAATTGATTGAAATGACTGATCACGGATTCAAGTGCAGGCTATGTTGGGCGAAGTTCCACTCTGAAAGCCAACTCCAGAAGCACATCAAAGAAACTCACCCTGAAGCCGCCGTGGATATGTAGTGCTTCTTTTAAGACACAGTGACATGGCAGGAGCTTCCTTCACGATCGACCTGGGCTCCCGCGATTTCTAGCGGGAGTCCGGGTTTGCGCTTCATTTTTAACCTCAATTGTTGCGGAGCCAGCTTGAGAATTGAACCTTGGCCGGCTGTCCTTTCAGGACTCTACACGGCTTAGGAGATACGACGTAATGTCGTGGTTCCAGAAACACCCAATAAGGAAGGACTCGAAGAGCATAGCCCTTCTCGCCGTCTTTGTTGCGATGGTTGTAGCCCTGGAGGTCTACCCAATACTAGGTGTGACCGACATTGGAATTCCAGGTGATTTCACAATTGACTGGACAGGGATTCCCATCGTGATCGTCTTCCTGGGTTTGGGGCTCGTCTATTCTATGGTCGCTGTAGCGGCCATGTGGATGGCGATTGCCTACCGGAACTTCGTGGGAGCGGCCTTCAAGGGGTTTGCAGAGTTCTACACCATTGTTGGGCTATTGGCTGCCAAGTTACTCACGATGAGGTATGACATGAGTAGGACTGCGCGCCTTACACTCTATGTTGTGTTTGGTGTGTCGTTCAGAGCTGTAGCAATGTTCTTCACGAACATCTATTTGATCCAGAACTTCTTCGGCGCTGTGTTTGAAGGTGCTGTCATTGCATCGGTTGCTTATGTCATTCCGAACGTGGTACAAGCAGTCATCAACATAGTGGGCGGAGTTGTGCTTTATCACCTGATCCCCGAGAATCTGGCACTTCAGGCGGGCCTAGGGGATGACGCCGTCAGCGCGTCTTCTAGGGTTGAAGAGCTTCCGTCGGCGGAGATTGAGGAATCTGCGCAGTTGAGTTCAGAAGCAGAAGACCACCAGAGTTGATCTGTTGACATGAGAGTCAGAGAACTCGCTATAGTGCCAATTCGGGAGGTCCCCCTGATTCAGCAGGGTGATGACCTCCCTTCTGTTTTACTCCGGGTACTCGAAACATGCGAATTCAAGCCGCAACCTGGAGATATCCTCGTGGTGACCCACTCGATTGTTTCGATTGCAGAAGGAAGCGTCTTCCGCAAATCCGACATCGAGGTGTCCGAAGAGAGCAAAAGAATAGCCTCGCAGAACGACAGACCGCCAGTGCAGGTCGAGGTTGCGTTGAGGGAGGCTAGACGAATACTCCGAGAACGTCCTGTTTTAATCACTGAAACGAAGCACGGACTCATCACTGATTACTCGGGTGTTGATGAGAGCAATGCCCCACCAGGTACCCTCATGACTCTCCCAGCTGATCCAGACAAGTCCGCGGTTGCTATATTCCGTAAGCTGTCTTGTGGGCTAGGATTTACTTTGCCTGTCATAATCAGCGATACCCAAGGCCGGCCTTGGAGAAAAGGTGCCGTCAATCTTGCAGTCGGTGTAGCTGGCCTCTCGCCATTCATCGATAATACAGGAAGGAAGGATCTCTATGGGAAACCACTCCGAGCATCTCTAGTCTGCCTTGCAGATGAGATTGCCGCTGCTGCAGAGTTGGTCATGGGTCAAGCCGATGAAGGGATTCCTCTTGTCCTAGTTCGTGGAGTCCGTTTTGAATAGACCCAAGGGTCCGCAGCGGAGATAATCAGAGACACCGCTCAGTCTCTCTTTCGCTAGTGCATTCATATTCCAAAGAGAGGCAGGACCAAGATTAGACCCACCACTACAAAGAGCGCACCGATTAGGACCTCGAGCTTGCGTG
>CP070658.1:833965-838337 GCA_020355105.1 Candidatus Thorarchaeota archaeon
GTCGTTGCATGATTTCTGATTAGAATCTCGTTGTCCTTAGGTATGGGTCTTGGTACATCAACTAGCTTCAAGACCTCTGGAGGTCCGTATTTTGTACACACAATCGCTTTCATGAGATTCATGCCATCATCTTCTGCTCTTCTGGCCTCTTGGCACCTTTCACTATAAGCCACACCATCAATGATATTGCGGCAAGACCTGCGGCGACAGCACCCAGTGTGCCTAAGATGGCTAGAGGAAGCCTGATTCCGATATCAAACGGGCTGAAATCTTAGACTAAGCCCGTCGTATCGGTCTATCACAAACCTGGATCACGCTGATTCGCCAATCTGTTTCCTAAATGGTATGAAGTCATCAATCATAGCCAGAACCTTTCCTCGCTGAGTTTCTTCCAGCTCAGAATTGATGAGATCAAAAACGGCTTGAACAGTAATCCTCTCTTTCAAGTATGACAGTTTCAAATCGTTGAAATCTGCATCAAGGACAAGAACCTTGTCATTGTCTTCAGTGTTGTCCCAGGCAGGCCAAAGAGGCAAGCTATCCTCGTTAGGATTCCCTGTTTTCGCAAAATTGGCCAGATAGGTCATGCACAATTCAGTTAGCTTTTCGCGCCCAAGTTGGTTCTGTTTTGTATGGGTCTTTCCTGTCAACATCGCTATATCAGCTACGCCCATCCCTAGAAAGAAGGGTATCTCTGCAGCATGGTGTGCCCCCAGTTCCCGACCTTTGTTTCCTGGTAGAACACTCAAACCAGAATCATCAACACTCCCCCAGTCAAACCGGTACGCATAGACGGGTACATCGCTATTTGTGGTCATTCTGGTGGCTACTTCATCGACACCATTTGCACGCCATAGTAGTGAATGATACCTCCAGACCAAGTCATATTCCGGTGTGTTCAGTGGGGGGTCGTTCCTGAAGAAACCGAAGAGTTTCATTTCGTCCTTGGTGCAACCAATGATTATCGGGACCTTGCTTGCCCACTCGCCAGCTGAGAAAACGGAATATCCTTCCTCTGGTAGTACAGCCCCATCAGCGAATAGAGTGCGCCATTCTGCCATCCCAAAATCCATGGTGGGAATGTTTCTCGTGATTGTGAAAGCGGATTTCGAACGGAAGTAGGTGTTGATTTGATCTTCCTCCATCTTGCCTATGAGTTGAGTAGCTTCCTCCTCATTCCTAGCCTTCCCATCCTTTACGAGGAGTGCAACGAGAAGTCTATGGCTCTGGGCTATCGCATCCTGAATATTCCAGATAAATGCCAGACCACTTTCGACAATCGCCCGGTGAAATAGCCCCTTTGCAGTTTGTGAAACCAAGAGTGACAGTACGTTAAAGGCTCCTCCAGATTCACCTGCAATTGTGACGTTGTCTGGATTGCCGCCAAAAGCCCTGATGTTGTCCCGCACCCACTCCAAGGCCTTTACAAGGTCAAGAGTCCCGTAGTTCCCGCTCTGGTCTTCTGGCGAGCCTCTACCCGTCACTGCTGGATGGATAAACCAACCCATTGCGCCGAGACGATAGTTCACAGAAACATAGAGCAAGTTGGATTCCTTTGCCACAGCATTCCCAAAGTAGGATGACGTGGCGGAGGAACCGATGGAATTACCTCCACCGTGTATGTACAAGTACACGGGCAATTCTTTCTCTGAACTCTTTGGGCGCCAGATGTTCAGGTAGAGGCAGTCTTCTGAACCTGTTGGACCAAGAAAGAGCATAATCTGTGCTGCTGAGTTTCCGAATCTTCTTGTCTTCCGCGTTCCAAGCCACGGCACAGTATCAAGAGGTGCCTTCCACCGCAGCTCTCCAACTGGAGGAGTTGCGTATGGGATTCCCTTCCAGCACCAGGTGCCTTTGTCTGAATAACCATCCACCATACCGTATTTCGTTTGGACCGCCGAATCGTTCTTCCATGTTCCGGGCTCGTATTTGTGGTCAGACGGCTTCGGTTCGAAGAAGCGTCTGATGCGCGGGGAAACAGTTCTCTTCACTGAGTTGGCCATTCTGATAAAGGGTGAGAATAGAAGGGCGAGTTTCATCTTTAGTGTCATGGTCCAGCACCAGAATTGGTCAATGCATTGACTAGAAAGACATGGACTCTATGATATCTGTTTCCACTAAGACACGCGGCTCGAGAAATGGAACCTGATAATTGGCGCAGAAATGGAGTCACGCGATATTTATTGAAGAGCTGTTCTCAGCATAGTGTATAGTCTTGGAGGAGATTGCTCATGAAAGCTGCTGTTGTATCGAAATACGGATCTCCAGAAGGGATTCAGATCATAGATATAGAGAAACCAACTCCAAAACCCAATGAGCTCTTGATCAAGGTCCATGCGACTACTGTCACATTTGGAGACGCAATGCTTCGGAGAATGGGATTCCCTTCGAGAATCCTGTTGGGTCTGTTCATGGGTGGACTCAGAAGGGGCAAGATTCTGGGTCATGAGTTTGCAGGTGAGATTGAAGCCGTCGGTGAGGAAGTAACGCTATTCAAGCCTACCGACCGAGTGTTCGCGTCAGCAGGGATGAAAGGAGGCGCACATGTAGAATACATATGCCTGCCAGAGGACAGCATGGTGTCAATCAAGCCCGCCAACATGACGTTTGAAGAGGCTGCGGCAGTCCCCGTGGGTGGAAACACGGCCTTAGATATTCTGAGAAGAGCAGACATTCAGGATGGTCAGAGAGTACTCATCTACGGAGCTTCAGGGAGTGTTGGGAGCTACGCTGTCCAGCTCGCTAAGCATTGGGGCGCAGAAGTCACCGGGGTAACTACCGATGCAGAAATGATGAGGTCACTGGGTACTGACAGAGTGACAAACTACAGAGAGGAGGATTTCACCGAGAGTGGCGAAACCTATGATGTCATCTTTGATGCTGTACGCAAGCTTTCGTCCTCAAAGAGCAAGACGGCGTTGAAGGAGAATGGAGTCTTTCTCTCTGCTAGTTCCTCGACAGAACAGAAGGCCGAGAATCTAGGCTTTCTCGGGGAGCTCATTGAAGATGGCAAGCTCAAGGCAGTCATAGATAGGCGCTATCCATTGGAGGAGATTGTGGAAGCACATAGGTACGTCGATACGGGACGAAAGAAAGGCAATGTGGTCATCACTCTGACGCAATAGTGCGAGATTTGTACGATGCCCTAGTTATAATACATGAAGACCCTTTTACTTATTCTATAGATGAAGCATTCTGTAAACTTCCCCTCAATAAGAGGGAGGGTACTATCATTCTTCCCAACATTCTGGCTCGAAATACTATAGTAAGAGTTAGATTACACAGAGCATGAATTTCAGATTTGCACATCACAAATCAACCCATTCTATTGATGCTATTGCGCGAGAATGTAAGCCTATATGGGAGATATTCAGTTTCGCAAAGAACACAACGCGCGTTTAGGAGAGATTCAGTTGAAGCACAGAGTTCTCATCATGGTATTCGTAGTCATAATACTTGGTGTCCAGACTTTGCGGTTGTCTGGTGCAGAATATGTCCAAGCTGATATCACAGTCAAACCTGAGGCAAGAGGAGGACATGCAATGGTATTTGACCCTCACAATGATGTAGCGTTAATCTTCGGAGGAATAAGTCTGGAAGATGGTTTCCATTTTCTTGGGGACACATGGGTCTATTCATACACCGAAAACCTCTGGACCGAACTTACACTGACTCCCTCTCCGCCTCCTGATGATAATATTGCATTGGTATACTGCGATGAAACAAATGAGGTTATTTTCTATGGCGGTGACTCTTCTCCCGAAACATGGTCTTTTGATTGCGAAACTCAGACATGGTCACGGGTTATAACATCGAACAGTCCAGGGTTCCGCGACTCACATGCCATGGCATATGATCCCCAGGAGAATGTTGTGATTCTCTTTGGAGGATTTGGGGGAGATGGGATGGACACAGATGACCTCTGGGAATTTGATTGTAGTAGTCGAGAATGGACTGAGCTCTTTCCAGCAACAAGACCTCTTGCAAGATACGGACATGTCATGGTCTATGACGAGTCCATCAATAAGGTGGTTTTGACAGGTGGGGGTACATTATACCAAGGTTACCAAGACGATACTTGGATATACACAGCACCAACGAACAATTGGACCGAGTTGACACCAATCGGAACGCCCGAAGCCCAGAAATGGTCTTCAATGACATATGATTCAGTGAATCAAAAGTGCATTTTGTTTGGTGGAACGGTCGCAGATTTAGGCGTTGACCACACTTGGGTCTATGACGCCCAAATGTACACTTGGTCACAACGTTTTCCAAATGATTCTCCTGCAGGAAGGATAAACACAGGAATTGCCTTTGATTCGAGTAACAATGTCGCAATCCTGTTCGGTGGGTTTTTCGATTTTGAGAA
>CP070658.1:838437-842408 GCA_020355105.1 Candidatus Thorarchaeota archaeon
GGTCAAGGAACTCGTTGAGAAGCTAGTTTCTGAGATTAAGAAGATGTCCCTCGATGAACAGAGGCAGGAACTCATGATGACCGCTCCGGAGATGCTCGAAGCGAGTTCTGTCGCAGCCGAAGAGTCAAGAAACCTTTCCGAGCTCAGCAACGTTGACAAATGGCCCAAAGTTGTCATGCGGCTTGCCCCCTTTCCTTCTGGCCCCCTTCACATTGGAAACGCTCGAATGGTGGTTCTGAACGACTACTATGTGAAGCGCTACAATGGTGAGCTCTTACTGGTATTCGATGATACGATTGGCTCTGCTGAGAAAGTCGTTGAGCCCGATGCTTTCGAGATGATTCCAGAAGGTCTAGAATATCTGGGTGTGGAATGGCATAGGACTGTATACAAGTCGGATCGTTTAGAGCTATTCTACAAGTATGCAGTAGACCTTATTGAGAGGAACGAGGCTTACGTGTGTGACTGTGATGCGGAAGTGTGGCGAAAGGAGCATAAGGCCAAGGAGAAGGCGTGTAAATGTAGTATTCTCAGTGTCGAAGACAATCTGGCTCGATGGGAGAAGATGCTTGATGGTACCTACCCGGAAAGGGGTGCCGCAGTGCGACTCAGAACCGGGATGGCTGATCCTGACCCTGCAATGAGAGACCATGTCATTCTTAGAATCTCAGAATCAGAGCATCCGAGGGTTGGAACACGCTACAGGGTGTGGCCGTTGCTTGAGTATTCTTGGGGTATCGATGACCACGAACTTGTGGTGACCCATATCATCAGAGGCAAGGATCTCGTCAAGGAGGGCAAGATTGAGCAGCATATCTGGAACATCTATGATTGGCAACATCCTGAACTGATATACTACGGTCGGTTGAAGTTTCAGGACGCGAAACTCAGCAAGAGCAAATCCCGAAGAGAAGTCCTCGAGGGTGTCTACACAGGGTGGGATGACCCGAGAACTTGGAGCATGCAGTCACTTGAGAAACGTGGCATTCACCCTGATGCGGTGAGGAAGGCAATGCTAGACTTGGGCTTGAGCGTTGTTGACATCTCCATCTCAATGAAGACTGTGTATTCAGAAAACAGGAAGCTGCAGGACGCCAGTGCTCCAAGGATGTTCTTTGTCGAAGCGCCTGTATGGGTCGAGCTTACAGGGCTTCCACCGGAAATCCAAGAGGCTGAGGCTCCCGTTCACCCGGACTTCCCTGATCGGGGCGTACGACAGATCCCCTTGGGACGTTCTTCAGACGCTGCTGTTCCGTTTGTAGCTGGCATCTCTGAAAGAGACCTCAAGCGATTGACTAAGGGCGAGATATTCAGACTGAAAGACCTGGCGAACTTCACATTGAAGAAAGGCCGGAGGCCTGAAGCGACATTCCACAGCGTCGAAGTCGACAATGTGCGTACAGTGGGTGGTTCTATCATTCACTGGATCCCGAGGGAAACTGCAGTTCCGGTAGAGGTGACAATGATCGATGGCGCCGTGGTCACAGGTCACGGCGAGCCAAGCATCAAGAACATCGAGAGCGGTACGTTTCTACAATTCGAGCGAGTAGGATTTGCATGTGTATTTGATGTTGGAGACCCCGTTAGGGTAGCATTTGCTCACAAGTAGAGGCTTGCACAGCGGCCAAAGAGGACTTATAGCTCGCAGGCTGGTCCATACACGGTGACAGTTTTGGCCAAGAAGAAGAAACGGGCGAAGCCCAAACTCTCGGCATCTATGTTCAACATAACTGGCGCACATGCCAAGATGAAGATTGATACAAAGAAGAAGAAACTCTACTACTTTCGTGAGAAGGTGAAGCCTGAGAAGGCAAAGAAGGCTGCCACGAAAGATGGAGCAGATATCCTTGGCGTGGCTCCCAATGCACTCAAGGTTAGCAAACCCGCGCTGAAGTACGACTTCTATTGTATCTACGACGCAGTGCTGGACCTGAAGTTCCTACGGCTGAGGAAGCAGGAACTAGGCGTCAATGACCAAGTGTCCGGAGCATATGTCGGGAAGGAGATTCTGACTCCGAAGAAAGGTAAGTCAATACCAGGTCGATCCATCCATCTTGATATCGTCGAGCTGTTCCAGTTGACAAGAAAGGACGGAATGACGGTTGATGGAAAGACAGGAGGTCCCGCGGATGCGATTGCGAGGCTTCTGAAAGGCAGCGGAAAAAAGAAGGCTACTGCGGCTTGGGTGAGGAAGGCAAAGGTCTCTCCTGGGAAGTTCAATTCCCTGGAGAAAGTTGTCAAGGTAGTTGGAAAGCTGGCTGGGCAGAGGCCTTCTGATGCAAAGCGAGTCGACCATCATGTGCTAACCTTCAACCAGCTCGATGGATTCTACCTGCCAACCTATTATGTCAAAGTGACAGCTGGGGCCAAGTCGCAGACGCTTAGGGTCAACGGAATCAATGGTGCAATCTCACTCGCCGTCTGAACGAGAATTACCTCTTCCCCTGTATCGGTCGTTAGATCACGTTGAGAACTGTGTCATCTCCGTAGGTCATTTCAGAAGCCTTATTGCACAATCAGGGCAAATGGTGCTGTCCCAAGGTGATAGAAGTGAAGCCTGAGTACTCAACGGTCCTCCTTAGATTTGGAGAGATTGCTATAAAGTCAAAACAGACACGTCGAAGGATGACAGACCTTCTAGTGAACCATGTTCGGTTGGCCCTTAGAGAGAAACAGATTGAATTCTCCAAGATTAGGCAGGTCTATGGCCGTATCTTTGTCGAAACGCCGGATGCTGAAAACGCCGCCAAGGTCGCTGCCAGAGTCTTCGGGATTGTTTCGGCCTCTCCGGTGGTCGTGACTGAAGCACGAATTGATGCAATACTCGATGTTGGTCAGTCACTAGCAGGCGCTTTATTTGCGAAAGGAAGTTCATTTGCAGTTGGAGCTAGGAGGATTGGCACACACGATTTCTCTAGTCAGGACATTCGAGAGAAGCTCGGATCTCGTATCCTAAATGGTCTTTCTGAGTTGGACCTCAAGGTTGACCTCACGTCACCTGAACACTCAATCTACGTAGAAGTAAGAGACGATAATGCCTACATCTTCACGGAAACCGTTGAGGGCGTGGGTGGAATGCCCATAGGTTCCCAGGGCAAGGTAGTATGTACACTCTCCAGCGGTCTTGACTCGCCTATAGCGGCCTACAAGGTGATGAAGCGTGGATGTATTCCCGTGTTCGTAAACTTCGACAACACTCCCTATGCCGAGGATGATTGCCGTGAGGTTGTAACCAAGCAGGCACAACTTCTTGCTGATTACATCCACGGTTTCGAGGTCAAGCTCTATGTCGTGCCCCATGGTGAGGACTTAGCAGAGGCTGTTGAGCACGGCCCGCCAAAGATGACCTGTGTATTCTGCAAGAGGAACATGATTCGCATGGCTCGTGAGATTGCGATTGCCGAAGGGGCCGATGCGATTGTCACAGGGGAAATAATCGGAGAACAGGCCTCACAGACCACCAAGAACCTGCGCGCCATCAACACGGCAGTCTGTGACTTTCCAATTCTCAGGCCATGTGCTGGAGAAGACAAGGTAGACATCGAGGCGCTGGCTCACAGAGTGGGAACATACGAGTTCGCCCGGGAGGGACTTTCGTGCTGTTCGCTCGCCCCGAAGTATCCAGTCACCAGAGCGCAAGTGGAAGATGTCGAGTCTGCAGAACGGAAGATGGACCTTGATGTAATGAGGAAACAGGTGGAAAGCGCGCGCATCGTGACACTACGAACTGGATAGGGTAGGATTCTGGTCTACTGTACAGGCCCTGATTGCGTTATAAGAGCCTTATGAAATCTGCATATGAGTAGCGCAGCCCGTGAGAGGCTTTAAATACAGAGCGACTGCATGCAGTGAGACAAGAGGAGAGAAAGCCTTGCCGAGGTCGAAGAAGGACAGAATCATTCCTGTGGCACCGGTCGATCGACTGATGCGAAAGGCGGGCGCAAATCGTGTGAGTGACAAGGGTGCCGAGA
>CP070658.1:842508-845145 GCA_020355105.1 Candidatus Thorarchaeota archaeon
ACTGACAAACTCATTCATGAAGACCTCTTCACCATTTACCAATAGCTTCATACATCCAAGCTCGCGGAGAGAGGCAAACAACGACCTTTTAGATATTGCGAAGAAACAGTTACCAAGAACTGACTCAAGCTTCCTTCGACCGGCACATATAACTCTGAAATAGCGCTTCGCGTTGCCGGCAATGACTACTGAAGTTGATGGTGTCACAAACGGACCTGAAGGAGCAGACATCGCCTTTCTTCTAATACACGGGTTCGCTGCGGCACCTGACGAAGTGACCAGTCTTGGCGAATACCTCGCAGAAATGGGAATCTCATCGTTTGCCGTTAGGCTCGCGGGGCACGCCACGGTGCCTGAAGACCTCTCCACGACCACTTGGCATGATTGGTATGAGTCTGCGCTAGCCGGTCTAGGTCTGGTGCAATCTTGGGAACCTACTCATACCTTCGTAGCGGGACTATCCATGGGTGGTGCATTGTCACTACTACTGGCAGCTAGAGAAAAGGATATTGACGGCGTGGTGGCGATGTCTCCTGCCCTGTACGTGGACTCAATCCTAGCTCGGTTCGTTCAAGTGATAAAGGTGTTCAAGAAGTATCGCACGGTCGATCTCTCAAGTATGGCTGACATGTATGATATCATGCGTACGAAGTATCCCAAAGAACCTTTCTCAGCGTATCACGAACTCCTCAAGCTGATGAAAGTAGTGAGAAGCCACCTCCAGACCGTTGTCATTCCGACCCTCGTGATCCAATCAGGAGCTGACAAGACTATCGACCCAAAGAATGGCACAATCGCTTACGAAGGCGTATCTTCTGAGGACAAGGCACTTCATGTCATTGAAGGTGCTGAACATGTCATCACGTGTCATGCCAAACGGTTTGAAGCATTTGAGCTGGTAGCGGACTTCGTTGCTGACCACACACGCTGAACTAGGTCTCCTCTTGCTTGCGTTCCATGAATTCGCTGACGACGCGGATAGCCAGTCTTGGATTGTCAGTGATTATACCGTTCACGTTCATGTTAAGCATGCTTAGCATGGCAGGTTCATCGTTGACTGTCCACGGATAGACTGCAAGGCCAACTTCTTGGGCAGACCTGACTGATTCCGGAGTCAGAATCTCGAACTTCGGATTGATGGCATTGGCCTCAATCTCTACTGCATGTGGTATGTAGTCCTCGATACCTTCAGTGAACAGTAGTGCGGTGGTGAT
Organism: Candidatus Thorarchaeota archaeon; assembly: GCA_020355105.1. Taxonomy (GTDB): domain Archaea; phylum Asgardarchaeota; class Thorarchaeia; order Thorarchaeales; family Thorarchaeaceae; genus SMTZ1-83. The sequence continues at coordinate 843,723 of CP070658.1, forward strand.
GCTCGACGACAGCTCACGCATTATCTCGAGCAGGATATGGTGAAAGGCTGAAACCATTGTGGTGCCAATCATCTTCCTCTCTTCAACAAGCTGGAGAATCCTCTTCTCTGCACCATGTACCTTCACATCGATGTTCACGCCTATTCGGCCCCTAGCAAGATCGAGAACCTCTTCCAGCAGCGGTACCTTCTGCGCTTGGCCCGCGTCCAGCCCCCTGACTTCATCTAGAGTGAGTTCAGACACCAGGCCAGTCCCGTCAGTGGTCCCTGAAACATCTGGGTCATGGAAGCAGACAAGATGGCCATCTGCGGTTTCGCGAATGTCGAGTTCAATCATGTCTGCCCCGATATGTAGTGCTCTCTCAAATGACATCAGCGTGTTCTCAGGAGCCTCTGCCTTTGCACCCCTGTGCCCCATGACGATAGGCTGCGTCAGCGGTCCATCCTCCAAGCAGATAGCTAGTCAAGCATGATATTGGTACGAATCAGTTTAGTCATCGGGTCGTGCGAGGCCTGTGCCTCCACAGCGAGGGCAAGTTTCAATCTCATCTCCGGATTGTATCTTCCCTGTTCCGTTGCAGTAGTAGCACTCGTCTTTTGGCGCTTCGATACTGGAGTCCATACCCTTGGCCAAGGCCGTGCCTAGACCTATGAGAACGACTGACACAAACATCAGGGCGAGGGAAGCAAGGTAGTACCCGGAATAGCTGAGAAGAATGAAGAAGGACAAGATCAACAACGCGACTCCACCTACGGCCAGTATCAGACCACGACTCTTTCGCTCCATTTTGCCCACCTGATGACTTGATGATCTTGTACTGAAGGCGAGAACTCTCAACCAGTCCGATTCCTCGGATAGTAGGTCCTCTTTATAGGTTGTGGCGACTGGGTATTGGTATAGACAAGAGATAATAGCATAGACGGGCCGTACTACGCAGCGTCGTGAATTGGCATGTCAAGGACCGATCTCTTCTCAAGATATACTCAACTCTATCAGAAGACAAGGGCACGGGAGATTGTCCCTGAGGGCCCCTTTGTAAGGCAGCTGACAGACCTTCTTCGTCGTGACCTAGATCTCGGATTGTTCTTCAAAGGAAAGAAGGCCAGGCCTCGCCAAGTGTACCTCGGCGATGCAATTCCATTCGCCTTCGCGAAGTCGGAAGGTTTCCTTGAGTCGGAGGATGACACATACCTATGTCGCACCCTCCTCTCTGATGTTCAGAACCTTGAGTATCTGAGAGTAGCAATAGCAGCAGGAGAGCTTCTCGACGCGTACCAGGAGAGAATTGACTTTCTGAAGAAGTGTCAGAGGATAGTTGATGTGCTTGTCAGGAAGGCACGCAACGTGATCCATATGGGAGAGATTGAGCCTTTCCGTTTTGACATGCGTCTTCAAACACTTAATGAGTTTCTGAAGAAGCAGC
>CP070658.1:845245-848216 GCA_020355105.1 Candidatus Thorarchaeota archaeon
CTCTTCTCATCTCTTTTCTCAAAGTAGATACTGGTACTTTCGGCCAGACAGTGAGAAGCTGAGCCGGAATATAGACCCGTCTATTTCATGCCGGTGCTTCCGAAACCACCCTCTCCACGTTCAGACTTTTCAAGGTCTTCTACCACCTCTAGCAGCACCTTTGGCACTGGACGGATTGCCAGCTGACTAATCCGCAATCCCTTGGTAATCTTGAACGAATCCTTCCCATGGTTGATCAGGATTGACTTCACTTCACCACGGTATCCGCTGTCAACTGTGCCAGGGGCATTTAGCACAGTCACACCGTGCTCCAGCGCGAGTCCGCTTCTTGGTCTTACTTGTCCTTCATAACCCGGAGGTATTTCAACAGAGATGCCCGTGGGCACAGCATACCTGGCAGCGGGCTCGAGAACGTGGTCCACAACTGAATAGAGATCGAATGCCACATCTCCCTTATTGGCAAGTCTTGGAATTCTCGCATCGGGAGAAAGCAACTTTACGCCAACGATGACCCTGTCACTATCCATCATGAACACCCAATGACTAGCTGTCTGATTTCCCATATCTCTCTCAGATATACTTGCGGTTTCTCAGTCGCCCACGCAGTAGCACTCACTGCCGAAGTACTTGCCGCCCGACCAAAGGCTTAAGTCACAAACCGAGAACTTCGGCATGAGGAGGCTCTAGACAGAATCCGTGTAGAGGGAGTCGGAGATGCTGCGGGTGCTGATTCTGATATTCATTGCAATAGTCGTGGCAGCCGCCATAGTAGACCGGAAGCAGAAGTACTCCGATGATAAGGATGTCAAGGTAAGACCTAGCCCTGGCGTCAGGGCAGCCATAGGCAGAACGACACCAAGTATCCGTCCAGACGGCTATCTTCACAGCAGTTTTTCGTTTCCATCTGATGAGGAAACCAATGATTGGAAATCGGCTCCAAATGCTCACATGAATCTCCGACTAGTCGACCTTCACCTCCCATCTTTCTGCTCACTAAGCAAGATTTATTAAGTAACATATAGTATATCATACATAGTATATAACAAATAGTGTGTGATACACATGTACACAATGAAACACGGAATCAACACTGGTGAATCCAATGTCGAAGGCAGATCAAGAAATGGACAGGTGGGCTAAGGAAGTGAAGCGTGGCGCTGTGACACTAGCTATACTTGCCCTTCTCAAGAGAGAGCCAGCCTACGGTTATGAGCTGGTGAAACGACTTGAACAGAAGGTTTCTTTCCTGCAGCTTGAACAGGGGACAGTATACCCGTTGCTACGCAGAATGGAGAAGCGGGGCCTGCTTCAGTCTGAATGGGATTATGAGATTCAGACTAAGCCCAAGAAGTACTATGCCCTGTCCGATGAGGGCCGTCGAGCCCTAGAGATGATGTCGAGGACATGGGATGTACTGTCACGTGAGATGAACGGAATCACAACGGGGGTTGGAATGCAATGACCAAGGATCCAATGAAGCTAATCGAGGAATACCTAGAGAGAGTCAAGGTCTACTTGCCTTTGGCCAGTGACGACCTGTTAATCGAGATGCGTACCCATCTTATCGAAGAGGCTGAAGCAGTCGGTGGGGGGCGCATGACTGCAGGTTCTGCACTGATGGCCATTGAACGGATGGGCGACCCGAAGGCTGCAGCCAACGAGTACGCAGGAACAGGAAAGAAGGTAGGGCCGGTTCCGTCAGAGTATACACAGCCAGTACTACGAATCCTGGGAGTCCTTGTGGGCTTCGGGATTGCTTTCTCAGTGGCGGCCTATGTGATTGGAACTGCTATCCTCGTACCGTTCGGCATCATAGGTTCGGTTGAGAACTGGCCATTCAGCCTCCCCATCATGATCTTCGTCAATGTCATCTTCGTTGTCCTCATAATTGGAGGCATCTCGCTTGCAGACAGAAACAAGATGCCTTCGGAGAAGACACTCTTGGAGAGTTTCTTCGGGATTGGCACTGAGGGCTTCAAGCCCAAGGCACGCTCTGACGCTGCTGGAGAACTCGTGTTTGGCGTGGGCTTCGGGTTTGTGCTTCTCCTACCTCAACTTCAAGTGCTCTACTCATCAGCATTTGCACCCTTTGTTGGAGCAGTAGCTGGGCTGGTGTTTGTAGGAGCGCTGAAGGGCGCACTATTCCTAGTTGCTGGTGAGAACAACGTCAACCTCATCTTCGAGGCAGGACTTGGTGTCGTCTGGATTCTCTTCTCAACGGTTCTGATCAACGTCGGATTTCCATTGGAATATGCTTGGGTCAACAATAACGGAACTTGGAGTCTGTTCAACCTGACTGAGTTCTTCGTCCAGAACGAGATACCCTTCATACCATTTGACTGGATCTGGATGTTCATCATCTTCATGATCGTGGTGACCAGTGCATGGAGGCTCATTGTGGCATCCATCAAGGTGCCCATGTATCTCAATCGGGGTAGAGGACTCTGGTGGCAGGGTGACCTTAGCAAGAAATCCTTGAGAAGGCCACGTCGACGGACGAAGTTGGTTTCGAACCAGAATCCGAACTATCGGGTCTATCACGACGGATACCAAGAGTCTGAAGACTGATTATCTACTTTGGGGACTTCAAGTCCCCACCATCCTCTTTTTTGGCTGTTCAGCGTGAGATCTTGCCATCCTTCTATTCTCCATTAGAGCGTATAGAAATGCCACCAGACTCATAGCACTCACAAGCAGGGCAACCGCGGTAGAGAATACTAGGAAGATACTGACAACGAGCACGACAAGAACAAACAGAGATAGAAGCACCATGATGCAGTCGCTCTCATCCGCCGCCAGCGGGAGCAAGCCCCAAGCTTCAGTCATCCTTCTCTTCCCTCAATCCACAAGCGTATGTGAGGGTGACTGCCTAAAAGTGATGGCAATTGGTGCCGCGGCGCGGATTTGAACCGCGGACAACACGGTCTTCAGCCGTGCGATCTCCCTGGCTGATCTACCGCGGCACGCTTTC
>CP070658.1:848316-851967 GCA_020355105.1 Candidatus Thorarchaeota archaeon
GGCTGTCCGCGCTAAATTCCCTCTCGGCCCCCGAGCTACGGTCCCTTGCCACTACAGCCTTCTTGCCGTCCGATTGCCTGGCTGATATTACCTCATGATTAGTCAGGACTTTCATCCGCTTGGATAGTTCGCTTTTCAGAAGATCCGAAACATCGTTATCTTCCATCTTCACAAGGTATGGGTTTCTTCCGATGATTGTGACCTCAGTCCCAACTGCCGAGAAGAAGTGCCCAAACTCCGCTGCAATGTATCCGCCGCCCAGAATGACCATTGACTTTGGTCTCTCAGTCAATTGAAGGGCTTCTTTGCTTGTAATGAAGTCAACCTTGTCGATGCCTTGAAAACTGGGGATCAGCGGCCTAGAACCGGCTGCGATGAGAATGTGTTCGCCCTTGATCCTCTCATCGTCCACCTTCATTGTGTAATCAGAAACGAATTCACCTGTTGTATTATACCAGTCGTAGCCCTCTGCGGCATTGATAGACTGGCCGATGTTTCGGGCATCTGTTCCAACATGGTTACGCATTCTTTCCATCAATGCAGGGAAATCGACTGACTCGATATTGGCCTTGAAGTTCAAGCGCTCAGAATGCTGCGTCTGCGCAATCATGTCAGCGACGTACGTCAGTATCTTGGTGGGGATACAACCTCGGTTTAGACATGTCCCTCCCATGGGGCCATTCTCAACAATGGCTACCTCCATCCCAGTCTGATAGGCGGGAGAGGCTAGGTTCAGACCCGCACCTGAACCTATCACAATCAAATCGTACTTCTTCATGAAACACATTAACTATAGTGAAACTGATAAGTCTGTTGTTGCACACATGGCTCCTACATCGGTTGCGTCCTTGGTCACGCTTCGCCAAGCTTAAGTGCTGAACGAGTGTGTCGTATCGACGAGGCTTCAGAAATGCGTATGCTGCAGATTCATAGCGATGGTTTCTCCTATGAAGCAAAGAGAAAGGCAATCAAGAATGCTGAGAAGGTTGAGTCCAAGTCCTATTCCACTGAGGACTCATGTCTTGTCAACTTCATCGCGGCCGAGGTCAGCGACCAGAAGGATCTCAAGACAGCTTCTCAGATGACTGTCGACATGATTGCCGAAGCGGCCGAAGAGGTCAAGGAGAAGAACATAGTAGTATACCCATGGGTCCACCTCTCAGAAACCCCTTCACCCCCGGGTACAGCCCTGAAGCTTCTGAAGAACGTGGCCGCTGACCTCGAGAAGCGAGGCTACAATGTAGTTAGAGTTCCGTTTGGTTGGTACAAATCATTCTCCATTCACTGCAAGGGACACCCACTGGCTGAGCGCTCGAAGGTGCTTGATCTCGATTTAGAAACTAGGAAGGTCCAAATCGGGGATGCCACCGTGGTCGAAGATCTCACTGCCCTCGTGGCCGAAGAAGCGGCCAAGTCCAGTTTCCTTATCATGGAGCCTGATGGTAGCCTTACCGACTATGACAAGTACGACTATGCAGGACGTGAAGAGCTTGAGCTCTATGTCAAATATGAAACTGCCAAGGACCGAACTGCACAGGAACCTCCCCCACATATCGAAATGATGCAAAAGCTTGAGCTTGTCGACTACGAGCCAGGCTCTGATCCAGGCAACTTCAGATGGCCGCCCCGTGGGCTTACCCTGAAGAGAGCTATTGAACGGCGAGTCACCTCGGAGATGCTTGACTACGGAGCTCAGATAGTCCAGACACCTCTCATCTATGACTACGAACATCCATCGCTGAAGTCTTACCTTCAGAGGTTTCCGTCTCGTCAGTATGTCGTGAGATCTGGTGACCGGGACTACTTCGCACGGTTCTCGGCATGCTTTGGCCAGTTTCTACTAGTTTCCCAAGCCGTAGTTTCACATAGACAGCTCCCACTGAAGATGTTCGAGATTGCACCATCCTACAGAAGAGAACAAAGTGGCGAGCTGGCTGGGATGAGAAGACTTCGCGCTTTCACTATGCCTGACATTCACGAGTTCGTTGCGGACATTGAGATGGCGAAGGAATCAATAATGACCCAGCTTGAATTCATCGACAAGTTGACGTGTGAGCTTGAAGTGGACTATGAGGTATCATTCAGGTTCCTGAAGTCCTTCTTTGAAGAGAACCAGGAGTTTGCACTGGCCGTTGTAGAAAGGATAGGCAAACCAGTCATGATTGAGCTATTCGAAGAGAGATATGCCTACTTCGTTTTCAAGGGTGAGTGGAATATTGTTGACTCCCAGAAGAAGTCAGGATGTCTGGCTACATGCCAGATTGATGTTGAGAATGCCGAGAGATTTGGCATCAAGTATGTAGACGAGGATGGCAAGGAGAAACACCCATTGATTCTTCACACGTCGCCGTCTGGTTCCATTGAGAGGATAGTGTATGGAGTCCTAGAACAGGCGTACAAGGACAAGACGAAAGGCAAGAAACCCAAGCTGCCACTCTGGATGACTCCCTCGCAGGTACGACTGCTAACTGTTGACGAGAGTCTGATTGAATACTCGACTCAGCTCGGCAAAGAGTTCGACAAGTTTGGAATCAGATATGAAGTCGATGACAGGTCATTGACTGTAGCCAAGAAGGTTCGTGCGGCCGAGAAGTTGTGGATTCCATACATCTGTGTCGTTGGCGAGAAGGAACAGAAGAGCGGCAAGTTGACCGTCAGACGAAGAGAGAAAGGCGACCAAGTATCCATGACGGCCAAGGAGCTTGGAGAGGAGATCGCAGAGAAGACCCACTTTGCCCCCAAGCAGAGACTCCTTTTGCCGAAGCTTGTGTCTGCCCAACCGGTCTTCTCTCGTGAGGTCTGACGACAAGAACCCGGGGAAATTGCCAACTCACCAGTCGATAGTGTTTTTACTGGCCAGTATTCCAGATGGCCCATCAAAGAGGAACGGTGGTTCTAGTTGAAAGTCCTAATAGTCGGGTCGGGCCTTATGGGTAGAGGCGCTGCCTTCGACCTTGCAAGGGATGAATCCGTCGAGCAAGTGATCGTAGGAGACATTGACAGCAGCGCGGCGGAGGACTTGGCACAAGAGATGGGCTCCAAGTTCTCAGCCGAGAAGTTGGATGCCCGAAACCGCGATCAACTGATGCAGGTATTCTCGAAAGTGGATTCAGTTGTGAGCGCAGTCAGTTACACAGTCAATCTGCTTCATACAGAGGTCGCCATTGAAACTGGTACACACATGTGTGACCTCGGAGGAAACTTGTGGGTCGTTGAGAAACAGATGGAGCTGAACGAAAGGGCCAAGGATGCTGGAATCACTGTCGTCCCTGATTGTGGAGTGGCACCTGGAATGACCAACGTCTTGGCACAGGCTGGAATCGACCAACTCACAGAAGTCGATAGTGTCAAGATTCGAGTCGGTGGCCTTCAGCAGAACCCGCAACCACCTCTCGACTATGCCCTAATCTTTTCGGTCGAGGGCTTGATAAACGAGTATGTGGAGCCCTGCAGAGTCCTTCGTGACGGAAAGGTCGTCTTTGAGGATCCCCTGGTCGGAATCGAGCATCTGGAATTCCCCGAACCATTCGGGAAGCTCGAGGCCTTCAACACAAGTGGCGGTACCTCAACCTTGCCGGTCACTCACGAGGGCAAGATAAAGAATCTTGACTACAAGACGCTGCGCTATCCTGGACACGCAGAGAAGATGTA
>CP070658.1:852067-857395 GCA_020355105.1 Candidatus Thorarchaeota archaeon
CACTGGGTGCTGAAGGAGTGATTATGGGTACTAGGTTGATGGCTACTAAGGAATGTCCCATTCACGACAATCTCAAACAAGCTTTCGTCAATGCAGCAGAAACTGATACAACTCTGGCTTTGCGTTCAGTTGGAAACACTCACAGACTGTGGAACAACAAGGCAGCGCAGAATGTACTAGAACTAGAGGCTGAAGGAGCTCCCCTATTCAAGCTCATTGATGCTGCCTCTGGAGATAAAGCAGAGAAGATGTATAAGGAAGGGGATATCGACCTCGGGGTTGTTGCCTGTGGTCAAGGTGTAGGCTTGGTCAAGGACATTCCAACGGTCAAGGAACTATTGGATAGAACGATGAGTGAGGCTGAAGAGATCATCTCGAGACTCAGTAGAATATCAAAGTAGGATGGCGGGCCAGGAGGGATTTGAACCCTCGACCAACAAGTTAAGAGCTTCAACACACCAGAGAAGTTCTGAGTGTACTGTCGCTATACCTGGCTTAGCCACTGGCCCACGCAGCGGGTCTTCTTCTTCTTGGGTTTATAGACGTTGTGGTGAGAATTAAGACTGATCAGACGATTAGAGTTGTTTCCAGCCTTCTTCGTTCCATTCCCATGTATCGTCAAATGCATTATCATCCCGTCGTGGGAACTTCCCTCCAAACAGAACAACGCTCTTGCGACCTGAATCATACTCCAGCCCATTATCTATGCGAGGTGGTGGACCTTCGGCCGCATCCAAGATCCACTGTTCGTCTTCAAACCTCCAAAGATCACCGTATGGTACCATTTCTGAGTCTTTTCCTCCAAACTGAACCACGACCTTTCTTAAGCTGTCATAGGACATCGAGAAGTGCGTTCTCCCACCTCTCTCAGCGGTTTCACACAGGCTCCAGCTATTTCCATCCCATTTCCAAGTATCATCGAACACCTTGGTGGTTAAGTCTAACCCTCCAAAAAGAATCGTGTTTCTGTTGTATGTGTCGAATGCCATAGCATGTGCAGCTCGGGGCAGCGGGCCATCTTCAGCAACAAGATGCCATTTGACTCCATCCCACTCCCAGGTATCTTCTAGTATCTTAGATCCATCATATCCTCCGTGAACGATAACTCGCTTCCGGATTAAATCGTATGTTGCTGCGTGATGATCTCGAGAGGGTGGACCTTCTTCAGAAACTAAGTTCCACTCTATCCCGTTCCATTCCCAAGTATCACCAAGTGAGATTTCATCATCGTTCCGACCGCCAAATAGAATTATGACCTCTCTTGCCGTGTCAGATACCACCGTATGCCAAGCTCGTGGAGTAGGACCTGACGAGCTGAGTCTTTTCCAGCCATCGCTATCAAACCCCCACGTATCACCGAGTGATCTTTCGAGGGTATTACGGCCCCCAAACATCACTACCATCGAATGCACATTATCGTAAGCCATCCGCAGTCCATTTCTCTTGCCTGGATGAGATTGAGTGTCTTCTCTCACAAGAATCACATCCTTGAGTGGATTAGAGAATGTTATCAAAACGATTGTGTTTCTTGCTGAAATTCGGTGAAGTCTTGATTTGGTTAAGACACAAGTCATATACCACGACCAACAAGCCAGGAGATTCACACACCAGAGTGACTCTGAATGTCCTGTTGCTATACTTGGCTTAGCCACTGGCCCACGGGCCGCCTTGTGAAGTTCCTCAGTCTATAGATTATTGTGGTGGAAAAGAGTTGTATTTCCCTAGCAGGTGCCGATTGTCTCTAGGCTCTCGTTGGTGGTCTGAGATAGATTAGGGCAGCTCCTAGCAGCAGGAGAACTGGAATCGGAATGAGAACAGGATACATGACCTCACCCCCCGGAGCGATGGTGGAAGGTAGCCGAAGTAGCACTGGAAGTGATAGTAGAAAGGGGTGAATCTCTGCATAGAGGCCTACAATGAGAGTCCAGAGTCTGCTTGCCTTGCCTTGATAGTGCCTCACGATTTGAATGACAAAAAAGAAGCCGAACGCATAGTATGGGAAGAGGTGCACTGCGTTGTCGAGAATGAAGAAACTCGTTATGGGTAGGACGTATCGCCACAGTACGGCTTCGAACGAGTTCCATCCGAATGGGTTAAGATCAAGATGATAGGCAAAAGGAACCAGAAGTGCAACTAGAATCATGATTATGCCGATGAATAGGGGCCTTGGTTCTCCAATCCGCTTCATAACAACGCGCCGCAGCTGCTCCGGATTTTTTTGATTATGTGTGTTGCTTTCAACGCTACCATGATTCCCTATTCACTTGGTAGTTACCGTACAAGGGTCTTGAACTGGTCGTAAGCCATGGAACGAGAGCACATCTACCGCCAGACATAGCCGGGACATAGGAGTGTCTGAGTAGAGCGATCAGCTACTTCTTGAGCTGTCTGATGCCGGCCTAATGTAGCAGCCAACTAGCCAGAATAGGTCCAATAGATAACATCATAAGCAAAATCCCGCGGCGTAAGAGTGCAGGAGTACCACGAAAAAGCTGCTTTTCAGAATGGTTTCTTTGAGGATTCAATCCAACATCGCACTCCACGGAAGATCACGCTAGTTTTGTAGGACCTGTTATTCTCAAGAGAGAGTATATACAATGAGTTACGACGATAGAGAGCCTATTGAGGCTACGGTGGCTGAATTGAAGCCACGAATGAAGAACGTCACCATTTCCTTCAAGGTCATGGAGACTGGTGAAGAGCGCGAAGTCAGTTCCCGCAATGACGGGGAAAGCCATCGCGTGCTGGACGCTGTAGTTGGAGATTCAACTGCGGTTGTATCAGTACCCCTTTGGGATGCAAAGATTGACGAAGTGGAGATTGGGAACACCTACACGCTGAAGAACGGCTACACGGGTCTTTTCCGAGGCAACCTACGACTAAACATAGGGAGATATGGTGAGCTTTCTGAAGCTGATGAGGCGATAGACGAGGTCAACATGGACGTTGACATGTCTGCCGAGGAGCATGAAGACTCGCGACGTGGGAGTTATGGTGGCGGAGGCGGCTACGGCGGCCGAAGCGGAGGCGGCTACGGCGGCCGAAGCGGTGGTGGCTACGGTGGTCGTGATCGTGGTGGCGGCGGCTACGGCGGCAGAGACCGTCGTGGTGGTGGCGGCGGACGCCGGTACTAGAAGTCACTAACGACACTAGCGATTCTATGCAACTCACAGAAGTTGCGAAAACGGGCAATCAGTTGATTGCTCGTCACACTCTTTTTATCAATCTCTGGCTGAATTTGTAGTGAAAGATAGTATTCCCTGTTCTGGGTGGCGACTATTCCTCGATAGCACGACCTAAAGCACGAATATCTTTCAGAAGCCGTAATCATTGTCGAGTTTGTTCTGGACTAGATATTCATCAAACCGTAATCTTGTGTATGTCGTAAGCCATATAACGAGGGCAAATCTAGCGCACGCATCGTCAAGGCGCAGGAGTGCCCGAGTTGAGCGACCACAAGAAGCTATACAATCAAGTCTTCGATCTCATGGAAAAGCATGATACATGGATGCAGAACACCTTGAACCTCATTGCCTCGGAGAACGTCAGTTCGCCAGCCGTCAGGTCAGCGATAGTCTGCGACTTTCGAGACCGCTATGCAGAGGGTTGGCCCGGTGAGAGGGTCTACGCTGGATGCAAGTATATCGATGAGGTTGAGCTGATAACAATCGACCTCGCGGAGAAGCTGTTCAACGCGGATTTCGCCGATGTTAGACCTATCTCTGGAGTCGTTGCGAACTTAGCAATGTACACTGCAGTGATGGAACCTGGTGAGAGAATGATGGCCCTTTCAATCGCACACGGAGGGCATATCTCACATGCAAGAAAGAATCTTGGTGGTACGGCAGGTGCCATCAGAGGACACAAAGTGCGCAATTGGGTGTTCGATGATCACGAGTTCAACATAGACATCGATGCGAGTATGGCCCTAATCAGGAAGCTTCATGACAAGGGTGATGAAATCAAGTTCCTTCTGTTCGGAGGGAGTGTCTTTCCGTTCCCACATCCGGTCAAGGAGTTCCGTGACATCGCAGACGAGTATGGTATGACAATTGGTTACGACTCTGCACATGTTTCAGGCCTTATTGCAGCGAACCGGTTTCAGGATCCTTTTGGGGAGGGAGCTGATATTATGACAGCTTCCACTCACAAGACAATGCCAGGGCCTCAACACGGAATAGTCCTGGCAAAAGAGGAGTTCGCAGAACCCATCAAGAGGGCTTCGTTCCCAGGATTGCTGAGTAACCATCACCTTCACAACGTAGCAGGCCTTGCAGTTGTTCTCGCGGAACTGATGGAGTTTGGTGTAGAGTATATGGACCAGATTCTGAAGAACGCCAAGGCGTTAGCGCAGTCACTCCACGATCGTGGATGGCACGTCATTGCAGAGCACAAAGGATTTACTGAGTCTCATACCATCCTTGTGGACGTGACCGAAACGCCAATGAAAGATGGCAGAGTCGTGGAAGAACAGCTTGAAGATGCGAATATCGTCCTAAACAGAAATCTCCTACCGTGGGACAAGAAGAGGGGTCGCGACTACAGGACTCCGGGTGGTATACGTCTAGGGACAAGCGAGTTGACACGTCTGGGCATGAAGGAGTCTGAGATGGATGCAGTTGCGGAGTTCATGCATCGGGTTGTGATGAGCGGCGAAGATGTCAAGAAGGTAGCTGCAGATGTTTCGGAGTTTCGAAAGGACTACCAGAAGGTGCATTATGCATTTGACACTGAAACCGACGCGTATGCACATCTGCGATTCATGTAAGAGGCCTACCTAAGGGCCACCTTTTGAGGGATAGACATGGACACGAAAGAAGCACAGAACCTGATGCGCCGCATATACCTGAAGCGTGACAAGGCACGCGGTCTAGAACGTACCCTACTCCGGACATTTCATGAACTGGGAGAACTCAGCGATGCAATTCTGAGAGATAAGGGCCAAGCTTCGATTAGTGATGAGATTGCGGATGTCTTCGCCTGGCTGTGCTCTTTGGCCAACCTGCTTGAGATTGACCTTTCTCAGGCGCTGCTAAACAAATACAACAATGCTTGTTCTAGATGTGGTAAGGTTCCATGTGAGTGCACAGACTCGCCATGATGCAGTAATCCCTCAGCGAGAAACAGAGGCCTTTAATCCTCGAATGGACAGGTCCGATGCTGGTGATAACTCTTGAGTGTTCGTAATCAGTATTGTCGCGAATGTGGAACCCCCATTCCAGTAGGAGTAGAGAAGTGTCCTAAATGCGGACATCCGATATCTCAGACCAAGCCGTCTGGTACTAAGCCGTCCATTGACACATCAAGGTCAAGACAGACACAGACAAC
>CP070658.1:857495-861363 GCA_020355105.1 Candidatus Thorarchaeota archaeon
ATAGGGTTCATTGCACTATGGCGAAAGAGCGGGAACGTCATTCCTCTAGTCAGTGCTATAAGCATCATCGTGGTCGCTATCACCCGTCCCCTACTGGGTTCCTTGGATGTTGCCACATTGTTGCCTGTTGGGTTCGACCCCTGGGTTTTTTATGCCATCGGGGCGATATTCATAGGCGTGGGCTGGGTCACTGCAGGGATTTCTGCATGGTTGCTTCGCGAGGAATTTAGTCAGTTTTCCATTGTAGCTGCCTTGGTGTTCTTAGCTTTGGGTGCTGCCAGCTTCTTGGCCCTTTTGATCGGATATGGTGACTGGCATTTTTGGTTCTTCCAAGCGACTGGCATAGTCATAGTCATATACTTCCTTGATGCCGCAAGAACCTAGACCTGTCTTCTGTCCTGGTGTCAGACGAAGTCGTGGACTAGACCGCTCAATAGACAGGCAGAAGTCTTTGGGTGGCCAAATCTCCTCGACTTCCCTGTCAGAGGATGTGCTACCTTATTTATGAATGGGAGATTGCCACAGCCCCCGATAGATTGCTCTGAGTTGAGAAGACTGAGAAGTACGGGAGAGAACCGTCGAGTCCCCTCTCCTCGATTATTGATAGGACGAGTATTCCTTTCCAAATCTGATGATTCCAACGCATTTTCTGCTAGACTTATCAAGAACATAGATGGACCCGCGTGCTCCCGCCTAATACTGACTCTTTGAACGTGAAGCTTCCTCATCTCTCAGTTACATTGGAGTATACGCGGAGATACTGACCATTTGCCTGTTCGCGGTAATCTTGTTCGGCATGATTCAGGATGAAGTAGTCACTGACCTCCACTGTCACTGTGCCTACCGATAGTGTCTTAGGTAGCATGTAGTCGCTCAATCCTCATGCAGGTCACCCCTGAGCTGGTTCTAGGCACAGCCGCGGGATTTGTCGCTTCTGCAATGTGGGCAATCTCCGTTGTAGTCTACCGCTCTCAGAGCAAAGAGATTCGCCCCCTGGCGATAAGCTCGGTCAAGATGTGGGTGGCACTGGCTTTCATGTCCATTGTTGTCATTCTGCCATTTAGAACGTCGCCGTTCTTTGTTCCCATAGAATCTATGTTCTATCTTGCCCTATCTATCTCCCTTGGTGCTGTTATTGGAGACACAATCTACCTTACAAGCCAAGAGAGAATTGGAGTTTCCTACGCATTTCCAATCGCAATGTCATTTCCGATTCTCACCTACTTCTTGGCAATCATCTTTCTGGGGGATGTTCTGGTGCCTTCAAGGTTGTTCGGGACAGTTGTAACTGTGGGAGGTCTCATCTTGATCTCGCGTGAGCAGAACAAGGCTGACGAAGATGGCTTGTCAGCCAATCTGGACCCACTAGGGATAGCTCTGGCATTTATGACTATGGTCATGTTCGCCACTGGAACTGTTCTTCTTGAGATTGGTGTCACTGGGGTTGACCCAGTAGATGCCAACTTTGTGAGGGTCCTGTTTGGCTCAGCTGAGTTTGTACCCTTGTTCTTGCTGGCAAGACATCAAGGAATGCCGATGCCTACGCAACGTGCCGCAAAGATAGTTGCCTTCGCAGGTCTGTTCGGAATGGCCATAGGGTCTCTTCTATACGTATGGATGGTGAAACTGATTGAAGCTGCAATGGGGTCGGTCATCGGATCTACATCACCGCTATTCGCTGTTCCCATATCCGTACTCTACCTCAAGGAGCGACTGACCGCTTTGGCAGCCGTCGGTGTGTTGGCTACGGTGGTCGGAGTAATGCTGGTAGTAGTTGCTTTCTGACAGGAAGTTAACCTGCCGAGGCTAATTGAACCCACACCTCGAATATGTCACTTCCACGCACGAATCTAACACGGAGTTTCTCGCCTACTCGCTTGCCCAAGATTCGCTTGCGTAGGTCCTCCATCCCCTTGACGTCCTCGTCGACAATTGCGACTATGACATCGCCTGCCTTGAGGCCTGCTTGTGCTGAGGGCCCTCTGGGAACTTGCACCAGTAGTGCTCCCTCCTCAGCAGCAAGTCTGTAGTGGGCCGCCATACCCTTGCTCAACGTGACTCCCATAACGCCCATCCATGGGGTGCTGACTGTTCCCGTTTCTACGAGCTCGTTGAAGACTGCCTTTATGCTATCAACTGCGAGCGCGAATCCTATTCCTTGGCTAAACGGTATCATCGCTGTCGGTAATCCGATAAGCTTGCCAGAAGAGTCCACGAGAGCTCCCCCACTATTGCCCGGATTGATTTCAGCAGACGTCTGCACGAGTCCTTCAAGGAACTGATTCCTGCCCTGAATGGTTCTGTCTACTGCGCTCACCATACCGAAAGTTACTGTGGTGCCAAGACCTAACGGATTACCGATTGCAATCGCAAACTGTCCAACCTTCACCGATTCAGAATCACCCAGCTCAATGGCCTTCAGATTCTCCGCCTCAATCTTGAGTACTGCTAGGTCTCTGAGTTTTGACTCTCCGACAACAACAGCCTTGAATTGGCGGCCATCACTGAGGATGACCTCTACGTCTCGGGCCCCGGCAATGACATGTGCATTGGTGACTATGTATCCCTCATCAGTCAGGACAACTCCAGATCCTTGCCCCTGCACAGGCACTGGTCGTGAGAGTTGGTCCCTTGCCAGTCTGGTAGTTGCAACGCTAACAACGCTAGGGACGACGTTCTCAACAACACCTACTAGTCTCTTCTCAAATTCTGCAAGCATCGTCTTCACTGAGTGATTAACAATAGTTCGGAGTTATTAGTATAATCATCTGGCAATTCGTTGTCCGCTAATAGAGTATCGTGTTCGCGGCTGATACAACGATTCTTTGCAAGGACCTTCTTGTCCCACTGACTGGAGCTCTTTGTTCCTGCTCATGCGAAAAGTAGCTGCAGACGTGTGCCCACTACATACAAAAGGATGAGGACAGACAGGGAATAGGCGATGCATCTATGGAATGGGTGGACGGAGCGAAGTGCGTTGCTTGTTTGACTTTCGACTTGGACGCTGAAATCTCATGGCGCAACATCCTAAGGCGACACAAGATTGAACGTGACAATCCAGTTGTCTTGTCATTAGGTCAATACGGTCCAAGGGCGGCGGTTCCGCGTCTTCTGAAGCTGCTGGATAGACACAATGTGCGGGCAGGTTTCTTCATTCCTGGGGAAGTAGCAGAAAGATATTCTTCGACAGTTATGGAGATCTACAGGGAGGGACATGAGATTGGGCACCACGGCTATTCTCACAGGAACCCTGCCAGCTGCAGCCTTCAAGAGGAAAGGGATGAGCTTGAGAAGGGGTTTGCTGCATTGAAGGAGTTGACAGGAGGGAAACCGAAAGGGTACAGAGCCCCGGCCGCGGACATGAGCAGCAACACCTACAGCCTCTTGTCAGAGTATGGGTTAACCTACAGCAGTACTATGATGGGAAGCGATCTTCCCTACATAGTTGAAATGGATGGGAAAGAGATTGTCGAGCTTCCGATTCGATGGATTCTGGATGATTGGGTCTTCTTTGGGTTCAACTACTTCCCAGCCCTGGAGTATCAGAGCGGCATAAGCAGTCACAGGAAGGTTTTCGAGATATGGTCCGACGAATTCGATGCGGTCTACGAAGAAGGTCTCTACTACATGCTCACCATGCATCCTCAAATAATGGGGGTTCCATCGAGGGCCAAGATGCTTGAAAAGCTGATTCAACATATGAAATCGAAGAAAGGGGTATGGTTCGCAACTCCCCTAGAGATTGCTCGTTTCTGGATGGAGAAAGGAGGAAAGTAGCTATGAAGCGGCTTTTCGGGAAAGTTGCTGTTATTACAGGAGTCGGCGCAGGCATCGGTCGAGCCACAGCCACGTTGTTTTCAAAGGAGGG
>CP070658.1:861463-868261 GCA_020355105.1 Candidatus Thorarchaeota archaeon
GATATCGAGAGCTCCAACAGTTGGGATAGCATAGGTGTATGCTATTCGTATCAGTATCTGGAATTCCAAAGTACGAGTTGTGTAGCTTGCCCTACTTACTGTGAGATTGAAGCTGTGAGTACCCTTCGCCAATGATGATACATCGACCCATACGCTATAGATTCCTCCTCCAACGTCAGTCCAATTCGCAATATACTCTGGATGGTCAGGAGATGACACAGTTGCACTATCTATTCCGACTCCACCGTCTATGTCGGTGTAATTGAGGAAGATTTGAACATCTGTCTGGTATGGAGTAGTGACCTGAGGATAGTTTGGTGAAGTAAGTGTGCTAATCACGTTTCGATACCTGAACGTAATCACAAGCTGTGCAGACCCGTGACTAGCATTCAATGGAGTCAAGGTCACTGTGATTGTGTACTCTCCAATCCCACCAAGCTCAGTCCAGAGGATTCTAAGAGTATACCTCCCGACATTCTGATCAGTAGTGTCAATTGAGAAAGCATACGTGCTCACTGAGAATTCCGCTTGAGTTAGACCTCTCACGGGAAGTCGGTAGCTGTCACCCGCCTCGCTTACATTCACCCTAAGGTCAATGACAAAGTCAGCTTCAGCCGGGAACACCAAATCCGTTGGTTCGTGGTACATTGTTGTGGTCATGCTTCGGATGGTTATGTCAAAGTCATAGTCGGCAGGATTCGCGTAAGCACTGCTGAGGATATCTATGGACATGGTGATTGACCAAATCCCTACATCCCAATCTGACGTGTCGTACGTAATATCATAACTGGAGGGACTTGAGAATAGAGTAACATCGAACCCTTTTGCGAATGAGAATTCTCCAATCTCTCCAATCGGAACTTGGGCATCCACGTCGTGGTCCCACACTAGGACTGTAAGAGGTGTCATATTTCCGAAGGGTTGTACAACAACTCCAGAGACCGTGGCTGAAGTCGTGTGGGCCCTGATGGTAACATCGAACGAATAAGCCTGTGGCGCATGGTACTTCGTGCCGGACATTGTTACTGTGAGAGTCACTGTTTCTGTTGAAGGCACCGTAACGGCCCAGGTGTTCGTAGTCAAGGTCACATCATAGCTGGAGCCAGCCCGGTTCTGAACCCCGTAGCTGTCTGGGTCAAACGAGAACGTTGTTACGGCACTCAGAGGAACGGTACCACCAGTATCCAAGTCAGTCAGGACGATGTGGAGTGGAGTATCGAAGCCATATGGGCGAACCAGATTCCCCTGTACACTGACGGAAGTGTAGTGTTGTCTGAGTGTGAAGGTGATATTAACGCTAGCCATTTCGAGAAAAGTGCCCGCCTTCGTTGCATTCAGAATGTACCAATAGTTACCGGGGCTCAGAGCACTTGTGTCGATTGATATGTTGTATTTGCCCTGACCGAGTGGGTTGACCGTTAGCGGACCGGCATCAGAACGTACAATTGTGGCCCCATCAATACGTACATTGTCGAATGTGTCCGTGAAGGTCAAGACCGCCGTAAGATCGAAGTCCACCGGAGTCGTTTTGACATCGCCGTACTCTAAATTCGTCCTGTGATACAGGTCCAAGTCAAAGAACCCTATCGCATCATTGTAGAACGGGTGACTTGCCGCAATCTCTATCCTCCAGCTCCTTGCCTCCTCTAGGTCCGCCGTATTCACCATCTTTCCGTATACACCCGTGTTGTAGTCATCAAGTGTGATTTGAGTCCCTGAGCCTGACACTGTCCAGTTCATCGTCACAGTAGCCCCCGCCACTGGTACTGAACCGATGGTGTCTGTAAACTCATATTCAATGTAGATCCAATCCCCGGCCAAGGCGATTGTTTCAGTGGGCTCGAGAAGAGTGAAAGAGGTAGGATGCTTTACTGTGAACTCCCGCTCGTAAATGCCCACGCGGTGGTCTATTGAGCTGCCTGAGTCATTAAAGCGGATGGTTGCAGTCCAAATGCCTGCTGGGGCAGTATTGTCAAGTGGTCTAGTGAAGCTTGGGAAGTAGGTGGAATTCGGATCTCGCGGGAGTTCAGCGCTCTTTGAGTAGAATGTCAGAGGACTGTTCAGATTATCGTACTCCGTTTCCAACCACTCAGCTGAACGTACAACATTGGAAACCCTAATCTCGTCAAAACGTCCATCAAAGTACCTCGTCGGCATGTCAGGGTCACCGCCCCAGAGCCAGTCATCCAAGTCAGCAATCTGTGTCCAGTAGACTGGCACACCTCTGAAGACTGGCGACCAGAAACTGCCATCGACGTACATTCCCACGGAGTCAAGTTCAGTTCGAATGGAGTAGTCCAGAGTCACCGCAAGTTGGTGCCATGTTTGGTTGGCAAATAGATTCGTGTCCAGGTTATAGTCGTTTCCAACTCCTCCCCAAGGATAGAAGAACACGTTTCCATTCTCTTGAGTCCCCCACTCAAAACCATCATTTGGATTGCCGTTGAAGCGATTACTTGATTCCATTATTATATCTCTATCACCGTCTGCTGCATCATTGTCAAACCAAATCCACAGCTGTATTGTGCCGGCGGCGGCGACAGAATCCAAGCTTGAGCTGTCACTTATTCTCAGGAGATTGTCAGCTTCAATTTCATCGAAGTCGAGTCCCTTTCCAATCTTGGCATCAACTAGGTCAGCTGCATTCATTGTGCCCTCGGTTGTACCATCGTTGCTGTAAGAAGTGGAGTCCTTTATCTCATCGGCTGCACCAGTTGGTGATTCTTCAAGATGCCATACACCAACGTATCCGTTGCTCCAGACCTCATCAGGCAGTTCCTGTGGTCCAACCAATGGATTGCCGTAGTACATCTCTATGTCTGTATCGACAAGCCCGGTAAGATTCGCCCTGACCCATGCAACAAGACGTGCCTCGGTTCCTGAGTAGGCTGGATCATACTCGGCCAACTCATGAGGTATGACGATACCATTCTGCACGAAGACTATGTCATCGCCATCTGCCTGGGCCCTATCATGTAAATCCGCGTCAATGATTTCAAGATAGACAGGAAAGTGCGTCAGGTCGTCGTGCACCCTTGTGTTGTCTACGGTTATGACCTTCCTATATGCAAACGACGGAATCACGTGACTGGGACTGCCAATGGTTGAGTTCGCAAGAGGGGTACCCCAAAGCGAACCGGAGGGGTCAGTCAGGAATAGCTGAGTTGCAGATCCTGCGAGCCAAGAGGATGTTCCTTGAAACCTGAGTGAGTCGGTCGTTTGGAAGACACCAGTACTGGAGAGTGACTGACCTACAAGTCCTAGCTGCAAATCACTCAGGTAGTTTAGTGACTCGAACTTTATTGTCCAAAGCCCATAGATGTCGACTGCAGATGGATTGAGTGTGATTCTTCCTCCAGTGTATGTCCAGTCCGTAGGATTCGACTTGGATTGATTCAATGGATTTGCTACCGAAACTGGCTTCCATTCTGTGGCTGGATATTCAATATAGACCCCCGTTTGCGAGATGCCGGGTGGAGGGGAAACCAAGACCTTCGCCGTCCACTTCACAATTGCACTGTCATTAGTGGCATGGAACGTGGTACCCTCGCTCAAGTCTTCACCAAGCGACTTCCCGGAACCCTCAAAGTCCATGCTCATTGTGTAACCGATGCTGATAGGCAATGGAGATTCCGTTGAGAAGTGGAGGACTGCAGACTGGCTTGGCGAGGATGCAGTGTTTGCCTGCTCTGAACCGACTGAATAGAAGCTGGATGGGTCGACTTGACTTGCGAATTCCGTTGCAATCCATCCGTCTGATAGCGCATTCTGAGTCATGCGAATTTCGTCAATCATTCCGCCAAAGAACCGATTGTTTCCGGTACCTGTCTGCCAGTTGCCTATAACGAACGGAATGAAGGAGTCCAGAATCGAATCGCCATCACGGAAACCCGCTCTGTCAAAGCTACCGTTCAGACACATTCGCATCTCGGTAGTTGCGGCGCTCCATCTGAAAGCGAGATAGTGCCATGACCCTGCAGATGCAACACCAAGACTGCTCAAAGTACCAGAGGAACCTCCTCCTGCACCGTCCGTCACCATTCTGATCGTGAACCGCTGATCGCCATTAATTGCGAAGTGCATGATTCCTTGTGCTGGGTCCGTGCTTATTGCCTTGGAGAATACCCTATCATCTCCGGCTGCATTCTGATAGGCCCACCCAGTTATGGTGAATCCTGTCCATTCATCCGTATCGATCTGTCCCACGCTGATGACATCATTAATCCCGTCGAAATCAATTGCACTTCCGATTGCTCCTGAAACAAGGTCATCGTAGGTCATACTGCCAAATGAAGGTCCGCTATGGTGGTTGTCCGTGCTATCATAGATGGTGCCATTTGGTGCGTCATTCATATGCTGTACAATCTCATAATCGTCCCATACTCCAGACGACTCGAGACCACCTATTCCGGGGCCGCCATAGAACATGGTGATAACAGTATCAACTGAAGAGAATAGAGTCGGCACCTTCACCCAAGCCACAAGATGAGCCTCGGTGAGACTGTAGTTCTGGTTGAACAGCTCAATCTCATGCTCAACGAACTCGTTTCCAACCTTGAATGCAATGTCTGCACCGCCGGACTTGACATGTGCCTTCAAATCAGAGTCATAGATGTCTATGAGAACAGGGAAATCAGTTAGGTCTTCAGACACTTTCGTATGGTCAACCGTGATGTCTTTCTTGTACTGCAGTGAACTTCTTGCATAGTCTACCTCTGCACTGATCACATCCTCGGAATGCGGGATTCTATACCAAACATATAGGCGCGACAGCTCTTGTTGAGTGAAGTTATTCGACGGGCTGGCATCATACGAACCCTTGATATTGTTGTAATGCTGAGGCGAACTTGACCACATGTAGCTCAGCATGATGGCTACGTACTGGCCATTGATCCAACTACTGGAGGAAACGGCTTTCTGCAGAAGCGGAGCGATGTCAGGAGAGGAATATCGGACATTGGAAGTCCAGTAGTCTGGCATCCAGTCTATGCTTGTGTCAATCCAGTCGAACTCGTCCTCCAAATGTAGGCCAACATGATTGCTGAACGAATCGATTGGTTGTCCAGCAGAGTTGTTGATGGCAACATGGACTCGCGTGTCTACAAGCCCAGACCCCCCAGACGATTCAGTTTCCAAGTAGGCGCGCTCAATCACAGCCCCTTGTGGAATATCAAGGGGAAACTGCAGTCCCAACTCGAAAGGATTGGAGGTGTTCCAGAAGGTGCCCCAGATACCGACCTCTGGACGCGCATCGTTGTTGTAACCGTCCAAGTCAATGCCGGAGGTGTAGTCCCAACAGTCTCGCCCGTCCTCCTTTGGCACGAATGGGAAAGCACTCGCCGCTGTTGACCCTACTACCTCAGTTCCATTAACTCTCAAGCCCACCTGCTCGGGGAACGGTCGGACCTCCAACTCCATTTGTATCTCATCAATGTAGACATAGGCGTTTCGAGAGGAGCCCAGCGTTCCAGAAACGTCGGTGCCTAAGCCAATCTCGAATAGCAGGGAATCCGGAAGAGCCAGTGAAGCGAGCTCAGAGGAGGGTACAGTGACCGACGCTTGCAGCCAAGTATTTGTCGTGTCACCCGGCTCGAACACAAGGAACTTGTCCTCTATGCCAGCAATTCTGGTGAAGAGATGGGTTTGATTGTACAAATCGGAGGATGAAGTCACATAGTAGAAGAAGCTAATCTGAACTGAGTAGAGTTCTCGCCAAGGAGCGTGTACCTGTTGACTCAGGTAAAGGGCATCGTCAGGATCAAGATTGTCACTGCCGCCTATCACAGCTTCAAACCTCCATCCACGTGTGCCGGAATAGCCACTAGAGTCGTCGTTAAGCTCCCAATCACCATGAAGAGGATGAGGACTATATGAGCCCATCTCATACCCGACAGACTTGGTCAAAGTCCAATAGTTGGGCACAGTGACTTGGTCATCATACATGCTAATGCTACCTACATGCCATCTCTCTTGGTGATAGGTATTCCAGCTCGGGTTGCGTAGCACATCGGTTGTTGTCATTGTGAAAGTATCGAGTGTCGCTCCAAGACCAGTAGCCGCATAGTCGCCAGAGATGCCTATTGTCCCCACGGTCATAGTGTCAGAATCAATCTCGACAGGCACATCGGTCCCATCGACAACGGTGCCGCGGATGATTGTGTTGAGTGCCTGGCCGGTTCCGGTGCCGTACGAGTAGCCTCCGTTAGCCAAGACCGGGCTGCTGTGTGTATGGAATGGCCCTGCATCTGTGACTGGCATCATTTGTGGGGAGTACACAGACGGGACCAAGAATAGGATTGTGAAGATGATAACTAATAGTCCAGATCTCCTCATGTGGAGCGACCTCCTGTTTCACACTGAGGTTTTGCTTGTACCTGCCGACACTACACGTGGTTGGCGTGTTGTGTGCTACATCCATATCTGGGAAAACCACCCGCATAATAATGAATGGCGTGTCAATCGTTTCCGCGGAAAGAGAACTCGTTCGTTTTATCGATGCGCCAGATAGTCTCTATATCCAATAAAGCTGTATTCCAATCGGTCCTTCATGTCCTCGATTAGTTCGAACACTTTTGTTTCTGTATAATCACGTGGATGTACGCCAACCTGCACTGGCCCTCCGAGCTCTATCTCAAGGAGCGCATTCGCAAACGAGGTGCCTTTCACACCCTGGCTCACAAGGAATTCCACGGTTCTATGTACACGCTCATCGGAGAATGAGTGAATCTTGTTCTCCACTACACTGTACTTCATGCCTTCCGCTCTCATGGCCTTGCCAACTCTTGGAGGAGCTTGCCA
>CP070658.1:868361-885399 GCA_020355105.1 Candidatus Thorarchaeota archaeon
AGTTTACACCAATACGCTGCCTGGTCACGCTTTTCGTGCCCTGACCAATAACCCTTTCAGCTTCGGCTTGTACAGCCATATGGACATGATTGCCAGAGACCTAGGTATAGATCCGGTACAATTCTATCTCAAGAATGTGCATCACCTGAACCTTCCCAGTATACTCTAGGTCCTCCTCAGCGAGGATATCATTGACCTCTGCTTTGAGCTCTGGTTCAGTGTCCAGCATATGTTTCACGTGTTTCAAAGAACCTGAACAAGCTCCACAGACTGCTATGATGTCTTTCCCGAACCTCTCTGCGACCGCAAGAATGCGTCCGCTCATGGCTGCGAACGCGTTTCGATTCAGCGATTCAATATACTGAGCCCCACAGCAATTGACATTCTTCATGTGATGAGCATTGACCCCAAGATGCTTCAGAATCGCCATGGTGGCAGCCTCGTAGGCAGGAAGTCTGACCGGTGTTGTGCAGGCTACATAAACAAAGTAGTCGGTCAACTGGTTTCACCTCCAGAGAAGTATCTCTCCTTCACTCTATGAGCGAACTCCTTGTCCCAACCCAAGTCAGTGTCAAGGCCTAGGTCTTCTCTGTCATCCTCAATGAAATCAGAGTATGAATCACCCAGCATCCATCCGTCGCTCAGGACTTTTTCCACGATAGATATGAAGACCTCTGGGATATGCCCTTCCCGAGCAGCGATATGGCGGACAGCCTTGAATATCTCTGCGGGGCTGACATCTTCTTGGCACCTCGCCTCACACATTCTACATGTCATGCAGAGCCATGGCAGATCACTCTGAATGACTTCTTCCCTCTTGCCAATAATGATCTTCTGAATCAGCTGACGTGGTCGGTATCTGTCGGTAAATGAAGATATCGCGCATGATGCAGTGCAAATGCCGCACTGAATGCACTTGTTAATCCCTTCCCCACCCGGCTCCGCGGCTATCTCCTTGGCAAAGTCAGAAGAAGGAGTATGTTCAGCTAGCTCACTTTGTTCTGATTGAGCTCCCATGTTCGGTCGACCTCTTTTCAGACAGCATGCTTGGATGCGGTCGCCCCGTATTGTGGGGCCGCTGACCTATTGCTCTGCCGTCTGTCTACTGGAATGCTTGTCCAGAATGTGCCGCACTCGATTACTTTCGCATATATCTGTGACGAGTCGAAGATGACCTACCTCTAACACATTAACTTCCGATATCGATAGCTTCCGTTTCGACTGATGACTGAATCCGACATAGATTGAAAGAAACCTGAAATTGCCGCTACCGAAAGCGCGTTTCGGCCACATAGACGGTCAATCCATGCGGCAGGTGGCAAATCCGTCCATAGGAATGTTGGTTCACTATGTCCCGAGCTTCAGTGCCGAGTTCCGGGATGCCGCCTCAACCATTGGCATGATCTGTCGCGTTCTGAAGTGCTTCATGTCTATTGCACTCTGTGGGCAGGCTGCTGCGCATGTGCCACAGCCCTGGCACTGCTCTTTCGAAATAACCATGGTTCCATCCTCTAGACGAGGAGCACCATACGGACACACGTCTGCACAGAGTTCGCACTTGATACAGTTGTCTGTGTCAATCTCCGCGTATATGGGTTCGATGCTGAACTTGCCTGGTGCCATCAATGCCTGAGCCTTTGCCGCGGCAGCCTCACCCATCGCAACCGCTTTAGCGATGTCCATAGGGCCGAGACATGCACCTGCAACGAACACTCCGTCTTGGAACGACTCCACTGGTCGGAGTTTCGGATGCGCACATAGGAAGTATCCGTATTGGTCCGTGGTCATCTTCAACTTGCGGGCCATCTCAGGATTGTCTGGCTGCGGATGAAGCGCAGTTGCCAACACCACCATGTCGTAGGTGAGTGCGAGGTTCTCCCCAGTGTATAGGTCCTCAGCATACACCTTGATATCGCGGGTCTGTGCATCTTGTTCGAGCTCGGAAGCTCTTCCCTTGATGATGACAACACCCATCTCACGAGCTCTACCATATAGCTCCTCGTAACCTAATCCATGCGTGCGCACGTCCATCGCGTAGATGGCAACCTCGGTATGAGGATACTTCTCTTTGATTTGAGTGGCCTGTTTGAGAGAGTTCTCGCAACCGAAATAGCAACAGTAGTCTCTGTCAAACCTTGCGTCACGAGATCCAACACATTGTAAGAAGGCAATGCTTGACGGGTTCTCTCCGTCCGAGGGCCGTTTGATTTTGCCTGCTGTGGGCCCTGCGGCATTTGTCAATCTCTCAAATTGTGCATTTGTAATGACATTGGGGAGGATTCCGTATCCGTATTCCCTCGTGTCGACGGGCTCGTATGATTCTGACCCTGTGGCAACTATGACAGTTCCGACATTCAGGTCTACAATCTCGTCAGTCCTCTCATGGTCAATGGCATCTAGCTTGCATGCATCAACACAAAGACCACATTCGCAGCATGCGGCGCAGCTCATGCATCTAGTTGCCTCGGCGATGGCCCGCGTTTCATCAAAGCCTAGTTCAACCTCTTCGAAACTTCCCTTCCGGCGAGCAACGGTTAGGACTGGCATGGCTGTTCTCGGAGCCGGGTCATGGCCTTGGCGGTAAATCTCGTCGTCGGGAACCGGAGTCGGTGCAACTCCTCTTCCAAGCGAGAGGTCTTCTTCGGCAAGGAATCTGTCAATTGAAACGGCCGCCTCCTTGCCAGCACCGATTGCTTCCACAACAGTCGAAGGCCCGGTGGTTACATCTCCGCCAGCGAATACTCCCTTCTTGCTAGTCTGGAAAGTGATCGGGTCAACCGCGATTGTACCCCACTGCGTAAGTTCCAGTCCCGCCACTACGCCTTTGGGATCAACAGTCTGTCCTATAGCAACAATCACATTGTCAACCTTGGTGGTATACTCCGAGTCTGGTATTGGAATCGGCCTTCGTCTCCCAGAGGCATCAGGAGCACCCAGACGCATCTTTATACACTTGATCCCTGACACCCTTCCTTCTGACTTGAGAATCTCGACCGGATTGGAGAGGAACTCAATCTTGATTCCCTCGTGTTCGGCCTCTTCAACCTCGCTTCGAATGGCCGGCATCTCTTCTCTGGAGCGGCGATATACAATCGTGACCTTCGCTCCCATTCGACGTGCAACTCTGGCCGAGTCAATCGCGGCGTTGCCTCCTCCTATCACAACCACTTTCTGACCCAGCTCAACCTTCTTTCCACTGTTGAAACGGTCCAAGAAGCCAAGGGCGTGAAGGACTCCCTTCGCATTCTCACCTTCAACTCGAAGCTTGCTACTATTGGAAGCACCGGTAGCTAGGAAGATTGCCTTGAAACCCTCCTTCTTCAAATCACTCACTGATTCAACAGGTGTCCCTGTTCTGAACTCCACACCTAGGGCCTCTACCTGTCCTATCTCACCGCGTAGTATATCCCTTGGGAGTCGGTACTCAGGGATTCCATATCTTAGTAGTCCTCCATTCTCCTTCCTAGCCTCAAAGACCGTAACTGGGTAACCAAGTTTAACAAGGTCATACGCGCAGGCTATGCCCGCGGGTCCTGCGCCTACAATGGCGACTTCCTTCTTTTTGGAAGGACTTATCTTTGAAACAGTGGGAGCGCCAGATTCTCGCTCGCGGTCTGCTAGGAATCTATGTAGGTTCCTTATCGAAACAGGGTCATCAACTGTCGCTCTTTCACACTTCTCTTCGCATGGACTCGTGCATACTCTTCCAAGAGTGCCGGGGAACGGATTGGATTCTCGGAAGATTTCGAGTGCCTTTTCGAAGTTCTCGTCTTGAATGAGTGTTACAAAGGCTTGTCCATTGACACTAGCGGGACAGGCAATCCTGCATGCGGATGTTCCTCGCTTGTCAATGGTGAACACGTTCGGAACCGCCTGCGGGAATGGTCTGTAGACGGCCTTTCTCTCACCCATACCGTACTCGTACTCGTCAACTATGCGCGTAGGACATACCGGGGCACATTCCCCGCATCCATTGCATTTGTCAGGACTGATGTAGCCTGATTTCTTGCGCACCTTCAGCTGGAAGTCACCAACGTGACCTTCAACCTCTTCGAGCTCACTATACGTCAGAAGGTCGATTTGTGAGTGCTGTTCAACTGAGGCCATGATTGGCCCGAGAATGCATATTGCACAGTCGTTCTGCGGGAACACTTTGTCTAGTAGGGCCATTTGCCCTCCTATTGTAGGCCGCCTTTCTATGAGGGATGCTGGATACCCTGCATTACCGAGATCCAGTGCTGCAGATATCCCTGCGACACCTCCTCCTACAACAGCAACCCTAGGGACGACGGTGACGGTCTCCATGTCAAGCGGTTCCAACTCTCGTGCACGGGCCACAGCCATCTCGACCAGCCATTTCGCCTTGTCAGTGGCGCGGTCCTTTTGGTCCATGTGGCACCAAGAAACGTGCTCTCTGATATTGACCATCTCAAACAGGAAACGATTGAGACCCACCTCCTCGATGGTGCGTCGGAACACAGGTTCGTGAGTTCTCGGTGTGCATGAGGCCACAATCACTCTGTTGATTCCATGTTCGTCAATGGTGTCCCTGATTGCTTTCAGGCCGTCTGATGAACAAGTGAACATCAAGTCGCCAGTGTACACGACATCCTTCAGGGTACTAGCATGTTCACGAACAGCTACTACGTCAACTGTTCCTGCAATATTCAGGCCGCAATGGCAGACCCAGACTCCTATTCTAGCATCATCCATGTTCTTCTCTGTCACTATGTTTCACTCCTTGTATGTCACGGATTCTCACTCAGGTTGTAGATTCTGTCTTTGCGTCTAATGCTTCTATCATGGAGAAGATGTACTGACGTTTCTTGTCCCCAACGATTTCGACTCTGTTCCATTTCATCATAGCCAACAAGTTCCAGAGCACACGATGTGGTTCCATCTTGGTGGTCTTCGCGATCTCCTTCACAGTCGCTGGACCTTTGCTAAGGTGCTGCATGATGTAGTTTCTCTCGAACTCCTCGGTTATCGCCATCTTCGTTAGTTCTTTGAATTTCTCTTCACTCAGGTCGCCTCGCTGGACCTGAACGTCTCCCTTACCAATGAGCCATCTAAGGCGCTCCTCTGAGAAGGCGTCAGCCATTGCCTTCACTCTTGCCAGATTCGCCTTTTCTGTCATTATGCCCCACCTCCCTTGGCAAGGGTTATACTCGCCCTCATTGCTGCGGCGCTTCCAGCTGCAACACTATCTGGGATGTCTTTCGGGCCCTCAGCACAACCACATACATAGATCCCAGGAACTGTTGTGTCTACTGGAGTGATAGAAGGATGGTCCACAGTCAGGAATCCATCCTCATCCAGCTCAAGCCTCATCTGGTTCGCAATCTCCTTGAGAGTCTTCGGTGGCTGGATTCCCGGACTCACCACGACCAACTCGTGTTCGTGCTCAAGGAACTTCCCAGTTTCTGTATCCTCCACACGAATGATTATGTTGTCATTCTTTGGATTCTCGTAGACCTCGCCAACTCTCCCGCGCACGAACTTGACACCAAAGCGTGTCTTGGCCATCTCACTGAACTCTTCGAAGCCCTTTCCGAATGCACGAAGATCCGCATAGTAGAGTGTGACATTCTTGACGTTGTCGTGTTGGAGTTCCTTGGCCATGACAGCGTTCTTGATTGCATACATGCAGCATATACGCGAACAGTTGGGAACGCCCTTGCTAACATCCCTGGCTCCTACACACTGAATGAACCCGATTGATCTCGGAATTGTGCCATCACTCAGTCTCATCAGATTGCCGGCGGTTGGACCTGCCGCGTTTATGATTCGCTCGTACTCGAGGGCATGCATCACATTCTTGTATCTTCCATACCCAAGTCTAGGATAATTGCGAACATCATACAGTTCGTAGCCAGTGGCGATGACTATTGCCCCAACTGGTATCTCAATCTCCTCATCTTCTTGATTTAGATCAATTGCCTCTCGCTCACACGATTTCATACACATCTCGCATTTGATACAGTTCTCCTCATCAATTGTGTACACCAATGGCGTGTTCTGGGGAAAACCGATGTAGATCGCCTTTCGAAAGCCTAGGTCCTGGTCGAACTCGTTGGACACCTGAACAGGACAATGAGGGACGCAATCTCCGCAACCAGAGCATTTCTCCTCGTCAACCTTGCGGGCCTTTCTACGTACTCTAACTCGAAAGTCACCGGCATCACCCGAGAGACCTACGACTTCAGAATATGTGAGAAGTTCGATGTTTGGATGCCGTGCAACTTCTGAGAGGCGAGGAGTGAGAATGCAGGCACTGCAATCTAGAGTGGGGAATGTCTTGTCCAACATCGCCATGACACCGCCAATAGAGGGTGTGCGTTCAACAAGGACGACCTTGTAGTTCTGATCAGCGATGTCAAGTGCTGCCTGCATTCCTGCGACTCCGCCGCCTATGACCATCGCGGTCTCTGAAGGCTGCAACTCTTCGAATATCACCTTCTCTCCTGCAACAGTCATTTCTTGCCACCTCCCAACTCTTTGGCCAAGGGACTCGGACCGAGTTTCTTCACTGTTTCAGTCATCTCTGTTATCCCGTCAGCCCAACGTTGACCTTCTGAAGCGCTTGCCCACAGGAGCTTCAACCTATCAGGATGCAGCCCCATTACTTCCATGGCAGACTCGAGAGCCTCGTATCGCACGAGAGTCCTGTAGTTCCCTGTCGAGTAGTGGCAGTCACCTATATGGCAGCCGCTTATCATCACACCGTCTGCACCGTTCTTGAAAGCCTCAATTACCATCAACGGGTCCACGCGTCCGGAGCACATCAACCTGATGACCTTCGCGCTCGTTGGATACTGGATACGTGAGATTCCTGCGAGGTCTGCTCCTCCGTAGCTGCACCAGTTACATGTGAACGCCACTATGTTGGGATCGAATTTCCGACTCATCAGGCCCCACCTCCTTCCTTGACCTCACCCCTGAGTTTCGCAACAAGCGTAGAGGTGCTGGCAGTGTGTTGCTGGAGTCCTATCTCTTTAGGACTGAATCCAAAAGCCAACGCAAGCACCTGTGGGTAGTGTAGAACAGGAATGGCGAGGTCCTCGATATCGAACTTGTTCTTGATGATTCTCTGGCCCATATCGTGCTGAATGTGGCAGAGTGAGCAGACAGTCACTAGGCTGTCTACACCAGCCGCATTGGCATCAAGGAGTCGGTCCCTGAGGACCTCGTCCGCCAAGTCATCATCGGTACCCCGTAGGAGCCCACCACAACAACGGTGACGTCCGGTGTATTGCTTGGATGTGGCTCCGAGGGTTTCCAGAATCTGATCTGCGAAGATTGGTCTCTCAGAGTATTCTATGTTCAGCAGCTCATGGGGCTTGAGCATATGACAACCATAGCGTAGGCCCAGGTCAATACCTTCTAGGTCTCGGACCATCTTGCTCTTTATCTCGTCCATGCCAATGTCCGTAAAGAGGAAATCAACGAGATGTCGGGCATCAACTGTTCCTTCGTAGCGAAGTCTTGCGCTCCGTAGAATCTCCTGTATTCGCTGTTTCATACCAGGGTATTTTTCCATTGTATGGTTCACTCGTTTGTATGAGTGGAAGCAGCCACTACATGGAGTTAGGAGGTCAAGTCCCATCTGTTCGGCCTTGGCTAGATTCCTCGCGGCTAGAGCGAGGCTGGTAGTGACGTCGAGAGACTGCATCCAGAATGGGGCACAGCAGGTCTCGTTAGGTATGTCTACAATCTCAACTCCCAGGTGTTCAAGCACCTTTCGAGTTGCTGCTTCGTAGCCTATGAGTGACCTCCGAGAAGGCACCAAGCATCCCCAAGCGATGGCCATCCTCATTCTGTAGTATCCCTCCCTGCATAGATTGAGAGAATCTTATCAAAACCAGCAGAAGACATGATCTGGCTCAGTTCTTCCATGTCTGGCTCCTGCAGCTCTGGAAGCCCCAGCTTGTCACGCATCCGGTTCACAGCGTGTGTCATAGGCACGACTCTTCCATGCTGCAATACCGTACGCGCCATATCGAGATACCCCTTAGACGCATGTCCTTCTCTTACAGCCATGTTCCTGAGTATCGTGATTACGTCTGTGAAGTTCACTTCCTGAACGCATCGCTCTTCGCATGTGAAGCAAGCAGCACACATCCAGATGTCATCGCTAGATAAGACTAGATCCTTCAGGCCCAGCAAGACATTACCCAGTACCTTCCTTGGTCTGTAGTCTGTCACTGCTGCTACTGGACAACCCCCACTACATGCACCACATTTCAAGCAACGAAGGAGTCCTTCACCGCCGAAGTGATCAGCCACTTCGTACTTGAATTCCCTATCTACATCTTCGTCGCGAATGGGGACGTCGTCCTTCTGGGATCTCATTTCGTCCGTTTGTCCCATGTCCGTCACCTAGTCCCAACAGCTCGGATTCCCTGGAGGGCTTGCCAATGTGTCGAGGTACAGTCGCATATGCAATCGATGACGCACGGCATGGGCGGAGCCAATGCCACGCTTTCTAGGTCCTACTTTCTCCTGGGGTTCCGTGTCCGAAACCAGTCTAATAGTCAAACTCCCTTCAACCGTGAGATTATATCTCTGACGATTCTGAAAAGGCCCGAATCGATGGCGTCTGGTTTCGAAATCGAACATCGGATTGATTCTAACTGTGCAAACCGTTCATCCGACGATGAATCTGTGACAAACACGTCTTGAGGCCAAGACTTCGTGATTCTATGCTAGTTTCTCTCCTTTCTGTCCACTACACCAACCTCGGGAAACTCTCGTGAACGGAATCGTCCGCGCCCGGAGAAGATGAGAGTCTGGGAGCAATGTACGAACTCTAATGCGTCATGTTGAACGAGCATACGCTTCTAGTCTCGCGCCTTTCACTGATGTCCCATACTCCTGTAAGCTACCTTGGAGATGACGCTAGCGTACAACATAAGAGGAAGGCCCGCATCGACTTGTAGACTATCATGACTGAGCCGACGCCTCTCGAACTCATTGAAGACACCTTGAATGGCAAAGAAACTGAGAGGGTTCCAGTGGTCCCTCTGGTCGGCCTGTCCTCTTCCACGGTATCTGGTTTCCCAGTGGAAACCCTTGTGCGCGATTCCGATAAACAGGCCAAGTCCCAGCTTCTTGCCCACAACAAGTTTGGATACGATGGTGTGTTCACATGCATGGACTTGACTGTGGAGGCACAGGCGCTGGGTGCTGAAGTGGTATTTGACAACCAAGCTTTTCCGTACGTCAAGAGCCATCCTGTTGAAGACTTCGAGCGGGTCGAGGATCTGGCACTTCCTCCAGTAGAAGAGACCCGCATTTCGACGTTTGTGGACGCGGCCAGGAAACTGGCCGAGAAGCTGCGAGAGACCCATCTCGTCAGCAGCTATGTCATAGGGCCGTTCACCTTGGCTGGCCACTTGCTTGAGGCTGAGCGTCTACTGGAGGTTTCAATCGAGGAACAGGACCTAGCAACAGAGATAGTCGGTCATTGTGAGAGAATCCTTCACCCAGTACTAGACGCCTACGCTGAGGCTGGTGTGCACAACATCGTGATACTTGAACCGACTGCCAGCACCAGCATCATCTCTCCTCGCTTCTTTGAGAAGCTCTCGCAACCCTTCATGAAGAACATGATTGCTAGAGTACACACTCGAGGGTGCCGGGCAACGGTGCACATCTGCGGGAGGACCCAGAGAATCATCGACCAAATGTGTCAAACAGGAGCCGATGCACTAAGCCTAGACTCAGCAGTTGACGTGGAAGCAGCTATTGACATTGCCGACGGTCGAACAGTAATCATTGGGAATGTAGATACATCGCTGCTACTGACCGGTAGTACACAGGACGTCAAGTCTGCCGCAGAGGAGTGTCTACGTGCTTCGTCGGGCAGAGCGGGATTCATTCTGAGCTCGGGTTGTGATCTCCCCATAGAGACCCCACATGAGAACGTTCAGGTTCTTGTACATACAGCCAAGGGGGGGCAATAGAACGTGGAGGATGGTGTGTCTTGCAGCTTGGTCTAGACGCGTATTCAATTGGAGTCTTGTCGGGCCTTCTAGCCACCCTCTTCTTCGGCGTTTCCAACGTCGTCTACCGCGCAATGAGTGATGACATCAGAGTGTTGGACATCAACGCGTTAAGAATCTGGGTCAGCCTGCCTCTGGCACTCTTTGTCGCGATAATCCCCATTCGGCCGACCATACGTCAGAGACCTCCAGAATCATGGCTGCCACTGAGCTTCTCAATGATTGTGGGGATTGTCGCAGGAGATGCCATGTACTTCATGAGTCAGATACGGATAGGTGTTGCCCGGGCCTTTCCGATTGCCATGAGCTACCCGCTGCTGGTGTATGCTCTCACTGCACTGTTCTTGGGTGAGCCGGTCATACCGATGAGAATAGGCGGAGTTGTTCTCACTGTCTTGGGAGTAGGCTTGATTGCTAGGCGTCAGGTCAAGGATGAAGAAACTAGACTCAAAGGTGAGGAAGGTCTTGGAATCGCGCTCGCCTTTGGAACTGCACTTCTGTGGGCAGTTGGTGACGCGGTATTCCAGTTTGGACTCGTCAATGTAGACCCGATTGATGGGAACTTTGTGCGTATGCTTGCCGGTTCCGCCGTGCTACTACCTGTTGTTGCAATGTCCTTCAGAGGCCCACGTCAAATCCCCACGAAAAGGATAGCGTCGCTTGCCCTGGTAACTGGCATCTTCGGCATGGGAATCAGCCTGCTTCTCGGCACCGTGAGTGTCAAGGAAATCGGAGCCACGGCAACATCAGTACTCCTAGCATCTGCCCCACTGTTTACCACACCCCTTTCAATCTACTTTCTCAAGGAGAAGCTCACTCGTAATGTAGCCATAGGTACCTTGCTCACTATACTTGGGGTTACGCTTGTAATCATTTTCCACTCTTAGAACGCTACCTGCTTTGATGTGCTTCTTCAAATCGCCAACAGATAAGTGCAGGTTCCTACTGATTAGTCACCACATATTGGACGTGATTCGGAATGGATGAGAAGCATGTTGAACTCCTGAGGTCTCTTGGTATCAAGAGCATCGACAAGATGAATGCGAAGGACAGTGCCTATTGGATTGATAGAGCCAACAGTCATCAGGCGATAGCGACCCAGAACCGCGAGGTATACAATGTCATCGACCACACCAGAGGTGATGGTCTAGTCTGCTACGACCTCGAAGGAAACGAGTACCTTGACCTTGCATCTGGAGTGGCCGTTCGTGCCTTCGGGATGAGATACAGGCCCTTCTTGGATTTCGAAGCGTCAATTCTCGACACGGTCCATGAGATAATGTCGAACAACTGGGACTCGATACCACAAGTAGGCCTTGCAGAGCGGCTCATGGAACTCGCTCCAGGCGATTTTGACAAGCAGACCTCATTGACGACATCTGGTGCTCGCGCTATAGAGAACTGCATGAAGTCTGCAATGGACAAGACAGGCCGAAGGAGATTCGTAGCTTTCAGACCTGCTTTCCATGGAAGAACAGGGTATGCATTGGCTCTTACTGCATCCAATGCTAAACACAAGGCAGGATTCCCGCAAGGCGTTGACGTCACACGAGTCTTCTATCCATACTGCTATCGATGCCCCTACGGACAGAGTGTTGATGACTGCAACGTTGAATGTGCGGAAGCTCTGAGAGAGGCAATCAGAGTCGAGGGGGATGACATTGCTGCCACAGTTTTTGAGTCGATATGTGCGGAGGGCGGATTCTATGTTCCTCCAGCAAAGGCTGTCAAGGCTTTGCACGATATCACGAAAGAAGTAGGAGGCTATTTTGTATCAGATGAGGTGCAGGCCGGCATGGGACGGACCGGGAAGTGGTGGGCAATTGAGAATTATGACGTTGTTCCCGATTACATCGCAATTGGCAAAGCCTTTGGCGGAGGTTACCCCATGGGGGCAGCAGTTGGACCTCGCCCTCTTTTCAGTGGGACTTCTAGACATTCAGAAACCTTCGGTGCTGAACCCAAGATGGCGTTGACCTCTCTCTGGGTCTTCAAGCACATGGAAGATGAAGGATTCTTGAAGAAGAACGCCGAGAAGGGAGCCTACATGATCAGCCGTTTGAATGAACTGAAGGACAAGCACGAGGTCATCGGGGATGTCAGAGGGATTGGTCTAATGGCAGGAGTCGAGTTCGTCAAGGACAAGAAATCAAAGGATCGAGACCCAGAGCTCAGAAATGAGATCGTCAAGACCACAGTCAAGAAGTACAATCTATGGACGCTGGCTGCGGGGCACAATGTCATCAGATGGCTTCCAAGTTACATAATCACTAATGATCAGATAGACGAAGCAATTGAGAGGTTCGACAAGGCAGTTGCTGATTGTACGAGATGAGGTAGGTGTGTGAGATTGAAGAATAAGAATAGATGGAATGACCTGTACGATGTAGAACACCCACCACTTGTTGGGTTCAAAGACGGAGAGATGCAAAAGGTCTACGATAGTTCCAGCTTTGGCGTTGCATCAAACTACAGCAACCTCAAGCGACTTCTTCTCCATCGGCCAAGTGAAGAGCTGAATGTTGTAAAGGAGGACCCTGTGTTCTGGCTATGGGATGGAGTGCCTGACCTTGAAGAGGCACGCAAAGAGTGGGACGCCTACGCCGACTTGCTGAAGAAGAACGGTGTTGAGATTGAGATACTGGAAGAAGCCTATCCTCGCTGTGCCAAGCAGTACTTCTGTCGCGATCAAGCCACCATGACACCATGGGGCGTCATCATCAGCAGAATGGCCTTGACTCAGCGGTGGGGAGAAGAGCAACTCTTCGCAAAGAAGATGTGGGAACTTCAGATTCCGGTCCTGATGATGGTCACAGGTGATGGCATCTTCGAAGGCGGCAACTACATTCCACTGGACAAGGATACCGTGGTAATTGGGAGAGGGATCAGGTGCAACGACAGTGGAATCTCCCAAGTAGAGAGTCTCCTTGAGCTCATGGATATCGACTCTATTGTCATTGACATTCCTTCGTACCTTGAACACTATGGAGGCTATGTACACGCTGATGTCTGCCTGAACCCAATTGACAAGGACTTAGCGCTGGTATATCCAGAGGGTCTGCCGTATTGGTTCCTGAACGAACTAAGGGACCGCGGATTCGATATGATAGAAGTCGAACGTGACGAGGTTCTAAAGATGGGTACGAACGTTCTTCCACTTGATGCAAGGAAAGTCGTTCTTGCTGAGGAAAACCCGATAGTCAAGAAGCGTCTTGAAGACATCGGCGTGAAGGTACTTGAGATCAGACTCAATGAGTTGAGAAAGGGTGGCGGCGGGCCACGCTGCCTTGTGATGGAGCTGTTGCGAGTCTAGAAATGAGGACCCAACCAGATCGGCCAAGACGAACAACGGAAGGCGAAGGTGAGGAGCGCGAGTTAGCTTGAAAACGAAAAACAAATGGAATGACCTGTATGGTGTAGAACACCCTCCTTTTGTCAGCTTTGCCGATGGTGAATTGAAGATAGTCTATGACAGTTCCAGTTTTGGGGTGTCATCGAATTACAGCAAACTCAAACGTGTTCTGCTGTACCCTCCGACTGAAGATCTCGAAATAGTCAAAGAGGACCCTGACTGGTGGCTTTGGGATGGACCACCTAATCTTGAACAGTCGTTGAAGGAATGGAATGCATTCGCAGACATTCTCAGGAGTAATGGCGTCCGAGTGGAGCTATTGGAGGAAGGCTATCCCAAGTCACCCAAGCATTATTGGATGCGCGACCAAGCCACCATGACACCTTGGGGGGCCATCATAAGCAGAATGGCTCTGACACAGAGATGGGGCGAGGAGCAAATGGTTGCCAAAGGACTCTGGAATCTTCACATTCCTGTCCTTCTGATGGTCACGGGAGATGGCACATTCGAGGGTGGCAACTATGTGCCTCTGGACCGACACACAGTAGTCATCGGCCGAGGGATCAGGACCAATGATAGTGGCATTCGCCAGGTTGAGAATCTGCTGAAGTTGATGGGAATAGAAACGATCGTGGTGGACATACCAGGCTATTTGGAACAGCGCGGTGGTTTTGTCCATGTTGATGTATGCATGAACCCCATCGACAAGGACTTGGTTCTTGTGTATCCGGAGAGTTTGCCCTATTGGTTCCTCAATGAGCTCCGTGACCGCGGGTTTGACATGATAGAGGTGGAACGGGAGGAGACCTTGAGACTCGGCACAAACGTCTTACCCCTTGAAGCCAAGAAGGTGATTCTTACTTCAGGGAATCTGATTGTGAGGAAACGGCTTGAGGATGTCGGAGTCAAAGTCATCGAGATTGGCATGAACGAATTGATGCGGATAGGCGGAGGACCACGTTGCCTAGCAATGGAGCTGCTAAGAGTATAGGTAGGTGTGAGAAGAGATGCGGGAATTCAAAGGAAGAGACTTCCTAACACTGATGGACTACACAAAAGAAGAGATACTTCGAATCATAGACTTGGCTGACGAGCTCAAAGAGAAGCTTGCGAAGGGTGAACCACATACGTATCTGACAGGCAAGACAGTCGCCATGATCTTCGAGAAACACTCAACCCGAACGAGACTTTCGTTCCAAGCTGGTGCAGCACATCTGGGAATGCAGGCGTTCTACATGGACCCCTCCACCATGCAGATTTCAAGGGGTGAGTCACTGGCCGACACTGCCAAAACGATTGACCGATACGCTGACGCCCTAGTCATCAGGACTTTTGAACAGGAAATTGTGGAGGACTTCGCCAAGAACATGGAACGGCCGGTCATCAATGCACTTACGAATGAAACACATCCATGTCAACTGCTCGCCGACATTCAACATGTGAGAGAAAGGAAGGGACGCCTTGACGACCTCAAGATTGGCTATGTCGGTGACGTATGGAACATGGCTCACTCATGGGGGATTGTCAGTTCACTGTTCGGATGGGATATGAAGTATGCACTCCCGAAAGGCTACGACTACTGGCCAAGAGCAAGGGAGTTCATAGACAAGACCAACAAAGAAAGCGGTGGCAGCTTCGAGATGACTCAGGACTTGAAGGAGGCAATGACTGATGCAGATGTCGTGGTCGGCATCACTTTCGTAAGCATGACCCGCGGCGCAACTGAGGAGGATATGAAGAAGAAGCTCAAGGACTTCTTACCTTACCAAATCAACTCCAAGGCGATGAGCTGGGCAAAAGACGACGCCATCTACATGCACTGCCTTCCTGCGCATAGGGGAGAAGAAGTCACGAGCGAGGTGATTGATGGACCGCAGTCTTTTGTGTTCGACCAAGCTGAGAACAGGATGCATACTGAGAAGGCGCTGATGGCGTTGCTTCTGGGTGGAGTCAAGTAGATGGACAGTTTCGAAGTACAAAGTGTCTGAGATTATCCGAGTAGGTTGACTCTCTTTCCCAGACCTGTTTCCTTTGCGACTTGAAACACAACATTCGCAGCAGCAATGTCTTGTGCAGATAGACCCGTGGAGTCGAACAGAGTTATCTCATCTGCGCTTTCTCTTCCAGTCTTATTCCCGATGAGAATCTCACCAATTTCGGCGTGGACGCTTTCTTCATCAACCAATCCCTGAGCAAATCCGTGCTGCAACTCACCTATGTGCCTACACTGAGCCAGACTGTCGACTACGATCTTTGAAGCGCGAGTCATGATGAGAGGATCTAGTTCCTGCTTCCCCGGACCATCCGCTCCAATGGCATTGATGTGGAGCCCGTCATGAATGTGGTCTACCATGATGAGCGGCTTTCTGGAAGGAGTGGCTGTGACAAGAATGTCCGCCTCGGGGACAACATCAGTTGGATTGTCTGCCACCATGACTTCGATTCCTAGATCTTGCTGAATCTCCCTCTCATAGCCAAGAGCCCTATCTCTCTCTATGTCCCAAACACGGACTCTCTTGATGTCAAACAGCTCTTTCAGTGCCAGCAGTTGCATTCTTCCCTGTGTACCTGCACCCAGAATCCCAACGTTTCTCGAGTCCTTACGAGCCAGCACGCCTGCGGCGACAGCTCCTGCTGCCCCGGTTCTGTAGGCGGTGATGTAGGTCCCATCCATGATTGCTAGAGGCATGCTCGTCCTGAGATCCATCAAGACTATGACCGCAACACCTGGGGGAAGACCAAGTTTCTGGTTGTCGTAGAATCCAGTGGCAATCTTCGTACCTATGAGTCCGAAGTCCTCAACAAAACCGGACTTGACGTCCACCTCGCCTCGAAATTCCTTTACATCCAGATGCTGGACCTGCGGCATCTGCACCCTGCCCTGGGCATAGGCTGAATATGCCGTCCTCACAGCCTCTATCGCCTTGCTCATTGGCAGACATTCCCGAACCTCACTCTGTGACAGAATGACTACCTCATCCATTCTGACTACCACCATAGCTGTCACTTGATGCTCCTATTTGAGAGTCTGAAGCAGCTCATCAAATCTGGCAAGCCCAGCGTTCAGCTTCTCTTCTGCATAACCAAAGCCTATCCTCAGATACTTCTCCATGCCGAAATGCTCACCTGGGATTATCAGTAGGCTCTTCTCTTTCAACAACCTGTAGACAAGATCCAACGAACTGATTGGGAGGTTGTGCCTCGGGAAGCAAATTGCGGCGGCCTTGGGTGCGACGTAGTCGAAGATATGCTCTCTATCATCGAGCCACTTCTTCATGGCAGCCCAGTGTCCTTTGACTATCTTGCTTGTCCTATTCAGAATCTTGGTCCGCATCTTAGGTTGGAGCGCGATTGTAGCTAGCATGTCACTCAACATCGTGGGGCATATTGAAGTGTAGTCTGAGTAGGACCAAAGGTCTGTTGCATGAGGCTTCAGAGACGAGACTATCCACCCCAGTCTCAAGCCTGGGAGACCATATGCCTTCGACAGGCCGTTTGTCACCAAGACCTTGTCGGAGTAGTCGAACATTGTCGGAGTCCTTGGTCCATCGAGTTCTGCACCCTGATAGATCTCATCAGAGAGAATCCAGACGCCGGTATCTGCCGCAATCTCTGCGATTGCTCGAAGAGAGTCTCTACCCATCGTGGCACCTGTAGGATTGTTTGGGTTGCACACGGCGAT
>CP070658.1:885499-889964 GCA_020355105.1 Candidatus Thorarchaeota archaeon
ACCTTCTGGTAGCTCCCACCCCCATAACTGCTGAACTCGCACAATGGGTGGTACTTACCGGGATACCTAGATGCGAAGCCATCTCGATAACCGCAGCCGCTGAAGCTTGAGTAGCAAAGCCGTGAACTGGCTGAAGGTTGGTGACCCTAAGCCCCACCGTTCTGACAACCTTGCCCTTTCTTCCAATTCTTGCCACAGAGTACGGGTCAGTGTCCGCAATTGTCAACATGTCACCCACTCTGTATCGAGTCCAGCCCAACAGGTTCGTTATGACCAGCTCATACCTGTGGCCCCTCTTTACCTCCGACAGAGGAATCACACGCGGGACCTCCTTGTGTATGTCTGACTCAGGGATGAACTCAAAGTAGTTTATGTTCGGCAGTAGCTCGATGCCCACATGGTTCGGCGCCAGCGTTGTTCCGTACAGCCCCTCTGATCCTGCATAGTTGTCCCAGAG
The DNA here is from genome assembly GCA_020355105.1 of Candidatus Thorarchaeota archaeon. Lineage (GTDB taxonomy): Archaea > Asgardarchaeota > Thorarchaeia > Thorarchaeales > Thorarchaeaceae > SMTZ1-83. The sequence goes on from CP070658.1 coordinate 885,957, forward strand.
GACAGCACTAGGAAGTGTCTTCGAGAGCCAAGCCCTGTATGGCTCTGAGTCGATTCCAGTGGCTCCTATCATCTGAACATTGGGCCAGAGCGTGGCAAGGTCCAGCCTGCCATCGTCCATCATCGCCTCTCTGAGCCTGCTCTCATGCTTAGTGCCCCTGAAATGGTCAAGCAGCGAAGGCCCATACTCATTCTGCATACGCCTTAGGAATGCGATGGTCAGGGTTGTGATACCTGCGAATCCTGTGACATTCGTCTCCATTGAGAACAGAGCATACGCCCAGAGCTTCTCGTCCATGTTGGTCATATTGAATACGTCTTCCCCAGGCTTCACCAATCTTCTCAAGAGTGGGTTCGCAATCTGTCTGGAGATTCCCGTCATGTACCCAAGAGGGACTCCGTTGACCTTCCCCATCTTTGCTGGTGCTCCAAAGGTCACCAATGTGCCATCAAATAGACTCTCGTTCCCGGGCCTTGCATTGACGTATGACATCATGAACAGTGATGCACCCTTGGTGTAGTCACTGAGGCCCGCCTTCGAGATTGGAAGGTGTTTTGGGGCTCCACTTGTCCCGGAGCTCTGTACATACCAGTGTATCGGGTCCGAGGTGACTATTGGTGCTCTTGGATTCTCGTAGACCATCTTGAGATATGGACGCATCGAATGAAAGTCATAGAGCGGGACTCTCTCTGAGAACTGCTCCGGTGATTTGATCTCACTAAATCCATGGTCACTACCCAGAACAGTATTCTCATGCCTCCTGAGGACTTCATTGAGCTTGGCCTCAGTAAGGTCTATGGGGTTATTCAGAATATACTCGATCTCCCTCGCCTTTCGCTTTGCGAGAGTTCTCACGAGCTTACTCATGATTGACATCTGCTTCAAACACCTCCTTTTGTTGAGGAACTATGTTCCAAGATTATGGTGGAACTATGGAAGTATCGAGTAATCTTAAGTCATGGCAGCAGTAGACCGAGGGAAGATGGGCGTAGCACTACTCTAGATTGAACATGATAGGGTGCGGAGAGGGTTATTCGCGCTTATGAGCACCCAGAACTCTCTATCCGAAAGGCTGAGAGGAGAAAGAGCTTGATGGTCGTACCGGGGTGGGCATGGGATATGAGAACGCCTCCGGTTCACCAGTCATCGAAGTTGAGTCGGGAGACTTGAGGGAATACTTAAGTCATGTATCTGGCGCGTGTAGGGTAAAATGGCAACGTAGGCTAGGCCACGTCACTGCCTTGTATGGAGAGAAAAGGTTCAAGGAGCACAGATGTTGGCGAAGGGTCTCTCAGAGGCCGTTCATGCAGTGATGCAAGACTCGCATGAGATCTTGGTCGTTGATTACTCTGGAGAACACCCAGTGGCCAAGACTAGGCCGGAAGAAGACTTTCCACAGGTTGAAACGGTCCCGCGCCGCCACAGGGTGACTGTGGGCCAAGGCGGGCACGCCCTAGTGGAAACTCTAGACACATCGATTCTTGTTGAGGCAGTGCCCTTGCTTGAGGTAGCCCTTCCGTATTCCGCACATATGCCTGTCATGGATGATGGGATGTATCCTCCCTCGTCCTTTGCATGGTACGGGAGGATGATTCCAGATGAGAAGAGAGTTCGCTTCATTGTACAGAGAATCATAGACGACGATAAGCAGTGGCTTACGATTCTGGATCCTGAAACTATGGAGGTCTATGAGTCATATCCGGTCTATCAGTATGAGGTCGGAGCTCTACAGGTACGAGGAGCCACAGAGTACAGGTTCGGATACTTAGAGGAAACCCCCGTCGTTGACCTGGAGAGTCAGACCAGAGCAGAGGCACTCGCCATTCTGGATGAGCCTCCACCCACATGGGAGCAGTTGTGGAGCCTCACCAAGGAGTACCATGTGAGAGAACTGACCATAGGTCGGACGATGAGGGACACATTGACTCACCTTGTTCCTGCTGATTGGCCTGACCCAGTAAGAGAAGAGTGGATGGCGCTGCTCGCGTGGTCGCTCAGAGAAGTCCCCTTCAGTGAGGACCCCGTAGATCTACGTCCGAAGCTGACAGATACATTGACTCTCTCCGAATTGCTGCCGGGTCATTTCATCCGCGAAGCATTGGAAATTGGTCAACCGGAGTATGTAAGGCTCATGCACAATCCCCCATCTACGACACCAGGACCTGTTCATGCTCTCACGTTGACTCCCTGGATGCTGGCACAGAGGGGTCTAGTTTCTAGCCGTTCTACATCCTCTCCACAGGTACAGATAGCGACAAGATGGGCCCAGAAGCTTAACGAAGCCGGCATTACCGTGACTGGCCTCCCCGTCACTAGGGCAATGGCTCGTAGATCGCGTAAGAACTGGATAGAGCGATGTGCCTTGATGGACATGAGGATGGGTCTTCAGTGCCGACCAAGAGCCCATGCGCTCGGCCTCAGGTCCCTGATATACATTGGCTCAGCCCACAGGTGGCCCCATAAGCACATGGCATGGAAGGCGACCCTGGGACTCCCGAAGTCATCGTCGTTACATGTTCAAGAGATTCTGATCCCTAGTTCTCAGATGGAAACTGTCAGACGTGTGAGAGGTGGTCTGAGAGAGTGTGTCTGGTACTCTCGGATGGTCAACCACACCACATCAGTTCCCATTCGTCAACTAATGAAGACAGCGAATCAAAAGAGGACTCTGAAGCAGTTGAAGAGGGAGTTCGGGCATTGGAAGGGGAAGACTCCGTACACTCTAACTGAGACTGACATCCGAGTGATTGATGGCTCTTCTGACAAGGTCGAGTTGACCGACCTCGAGCTGCCTTGGCTGAAGGACTTCTATGGGTTCACAGCAAGGGAGTTTCACAACTCGTTGAGAAGACTAGTATCACAGGGAGTCGTGATTGTCAATTATCATTTCTCTGAGGACTCATATCCTCCCAGGCTCGTGACACTTAATGGAGAGGAGGGACGTGTCCTTGGACTCGTCCGAGCGGTACTTCGCCACACTCCTATGTGTTCAGCCTATGTCCTTGATGATCGGGGTGCCTTCTTTGTCATGAACTTGCCGCCAGAACAAGAGGATGAGGTCAACACAAGTCTAGGCACGTGGGCCGCAGAGAATGATGTCGACATGAACATCCACCCTATTGGAGGATTCCTGAACCTGCGCAAGAACCTGTTCAAGAGACTATGGAAGGGTGACCACTGGGACGAGGACATCAGTGCCATAGTTTCGCAGGTGCGTGTGAAGGGCCGGAACTGACAGGCCAGTTCTACGCGTTTCCCCTCGGTTGCGCGTACACCCAAGTACAGGTCATTCCTGCTGGGAGTGCTAAGAGAGGTCTACGGAATGAATAGGGCTCTAAGAGTCGTAAATAGACCACTTAGAGTGGCACTCTACCTCAGAGTCACAAGAAGGGGAGTGTTGTCCCGTCACTCTTCCGTTAGGTAACTTGAATATTCTATGCTCCATCTTTCTACACAAGGTGAGAGCAGATGTCAAGCAGGCTATTGGAAGTACTCGAAGACACAGTCAGTAAGAGGACTAACCTAGAACTGTCGTTTCAGATTCTCTACAATCGAAGGGACTGGAGTATAGAGAATGCAGCCCTTGCATATGGTGATGCTGACAGCGAGGCATCACTTACAATGACTGTAGGGCTGAGGAGTAGGATTCTGAGTTCTTTCCCTAGATTTGCTACGGAGAGTGGCTCCTTCCGCCCCTGTGACATTCCTGCACTGGTTCCAGTAGTGGTTCTCATAGCAAACCGCCCGCGCGGGCTCTTTGAGGGAGAGGTAATTCTCATGGACTCCACTTCAGTCGAGTTGGAGTTCGTAGGCACGGGGACCGAGAAGTCAAGCAGTCTCAAGAGCCTTGCCATCGCTGTGGATTACTTCATGACCCGTTGGGAGCAGTGGGTTCAGATATTGCTTGGAACTCTCGCCAGAGACCCACAGATCGGTGGCTGGAAGATAGACTGGTACGAACTCTTGGCCGGTGAGTCTGGCTTTGTGACAATGCCTTGGTTCCCAGAG
>CP070658.1:890064-894603 GCA_020355105.1 Candidatus Thorarchaeota archaeon
CCTCCTTCGTCCTTGCCTTGCTCTCTAAGGCCGCAAGGGCCATTCCCATTCCTGCAGCTGCACCAATGGCGGGAGCGCCGCGTATCTCCATTACTTTGATTGCACGAGCAATCCGGTCATGACTTGAAGTAACAATATGTGACGTGACAAGAGGCAGCTTCGTCTGATCGACAAGCCTGGCCTCTTTCGTGTCATCTAGCCATTCAATCGTTCTGTACATCTTCCAGTCCTCTCAAGTGTTGTACCAGCATAGTCTTCAAGGCGCTAATAATCTTCTCAGAAGTATCTCGTATCTCTGGAGTGATTCCCTCTCCAAACTGAATGCTCTTTGGTTGTACGGCAAGTAGAATCGTACGACCGCCTGTTTGGTTCTCAAGATGTTGCATAAGAATAGACAGTGGCATTCTGTGTGTGCTAAGTGTGATTCCTCCAATGCGTTCTTTGGTCACAAGTTCGATGTGTCCGGGAGGTTTTAGCATGTCAGCTGCATCAACCATTATGACTCTCTCGGCACCAAAATCTGCAAGGGGTCGTGCAAAGGCCTCTGGTACTGAACCAACGTTCTCAATCATGAGATTTGGGCCCTGAATGTCCCTAAGACCCTCAATTATGACCAGACCAAGACCGTCATCGGTTCTCAAGTCATTGCCTACTCCTAAGAGAGCAATCTTCTTCGAGCCTGCAATGAATTCGGCTAGTTCCTCCTGAAAGTCTATGTCGGTCACACGAGTCCTCAGAGTCGACTGGGCTATAGACCTTACCATATGCTGTGTCGGAAGTTTTTTCACGCTTCTGAAGGGGGAGAATCTCCAAGGCGTGAATGAATTGTCCGAAAACGGCGATGATGACCTGGATTTGGCTGGCCCAGAGGATTTCGAAGAGGATGATGTAATAGAAGAGATTCCTGAGCCTGATGAGGAGCCAGCTGATAGTGTCTTTGATGCAGGAAAGGGCTATGTTGGCAAGAGTGACGCAGATCGGATATCTCAACAAGGGTTCTATGGCACACGCCTTGATGACGGTAGACTAGAGCTTGAACCTGTAGAGCTTCTCCACTTGATTGAACGTAAACGAATCACGGTTAGGACTCCAGCTGGAGAAATTGTCGATTCAAGACATATAGTCAACGAACTACACCCAAACGATTCTGACCTTTGGGTGAGGTATCTCGTCTTTCGAGATTTGAGAAGTCGTGGATATGCAGTACGTCAGGGTTTCGGCGGTGGGATTGACTTCCGAGTATATGCCCGTGGTGACCGTCCTGGTACTGCAGTAGCCAACCAGTTGATATACATCTTGAAAGAGGGCGAACCGATATCACTTCACGACCTTGATATGGTGACCGAGTCCGCATCAGCTGCTAGGAAGAGGTTAGTATTCGCTCTGGTTGATCAAAACGGCGAGGTCAACTACTACAGAGTTGCGCAGGCAAAACTACAGAATCGCGTTGGTGACTCAGAATGAATGAAGAATGGTATGACGATGATGATGACCTCGCAGAGGAGATTCTTACACTGGAGGCGTTTTTTGACTCACAGACCATGAGTGTTCACTTGGTCGAAAATAATCCGCCTCGAGCCAAGAGAGGTGAGCCAGGCAACTGGGAGCTTGTGGACTTGTCTGATCGGTTACTCACTTACGAGGAACTCGATGTTCTTGCAGATGCAATCCTAGAAACAGCGGAGAAGGATAGGAAATCGTTCATCGAGATTGAAGAGCAAGGTGCTGCAGTGGTACAGTTGAGAAATCTGAGAATTGCAATAGCAAGAAGGCCGTTTGCCGACAAGATGGAGATCTCAGCTATCCGTCCCATAGTGAAACTGAACTTGGAGGACTACAAACTCAATGAGAAGCTCATGAAACGACTGGAAACCCGGGCGGAGGGAATCCTAATCTCGGGCTCGCCGGGCTCAGGGAAGAGTACGTTCGCGGCTGCCTTGGCTGAGTTCTACAGTGGGAAGGGTAATGTTGTCAAGACTCTGGAGCAACCGAGAGACCTTCAGGTAGAGGAAGCGATTGTACAATACTCTCCGCTCGATGGCAGTATGGAGAAAGCCGCGGACGTTCTGCTTCTGGTTCGTCCAGACTATGTGGTCTATGATGAGCTTCGAAAGAATAGCGACTTCCAAGCATATTCTGATCTCCGTTCTGCCGGTGTCGGAATGGTCGGAGTTGTACATGCAGGTTCAGCAATCGATGCCTTACAACGATTGATACTTGGTGGAAGAGTGGAACTGGGGCAGGTTCCCAGTACTGTTGACACTGTTGTCCACATAGAAGATGGTAGAGTGTCAAAGGTGTCTTCGCTGTCTCTGAAAGTGAAACTCCCAACAGGAATGAGCAGCTCTCAGAGAGACCTTGCCAGACCGGTTGTGGAGGTCAGAAACTTCGAACACGGAGTACTTGAGTATGAGATGTTCTCATTTGGCGGTGAGAAGGTAGTGGTCCCGGTCAGAGGTGTCGTAACACCATCGATACGAGAACGGAGAAGAGACCGAGGGGTTCCCGGAGAAACGGTGCCTGTTTCGGTCAGCTACAGTAGGAAGAAGGTTACACTTGTTGCGGGACGCAAGTATACCAAGCAGCGAATCGAAGTCTTCGCAGATGACCAGTATCTGTTCACAACTGTCATCGGTCGCAACGGTGAGAGTGCCATTCGTATCAAGACCAGACAGGGTTCTTCCCTCGTTGATGCGTTGGAAGAGGGTGCAAAGATAACTGCGAAGATTGCAGAATGACCGGTTCTGCAAAAGCTTTAACAACGAACCGACCACTCGATGAGTTTTGTGGGCCCGTGGCCTAGCCTGGATAGGGCACTAGCCTCCTATGAACGCTGAAAGCGATTGGAGAGAGTTAGTAATCCCCGGTTCGAATCCGGGCGGGCCCGCCACTTCGTTTTCATTGTGTCCGTAAGGTCCAAATTAACCAGACTTCATCAGAAATTACGAATGAGGTGGCCACTATGAACGCAGGTGTCTTCCCAGCCAGTTTCATGAAAGGATTGGATCTCAGTCAAGCATTCTACGAAGAGGCAGTGAAGCCAATCTTAGAATCACACTTTCATGGTCTAGTGTACTCTGCCGGAAGATTGGGAAGTGGCTCAGATGTGCTTGGATTTGATACAGCCCAATCCATGGATCATGGTTGGGGGCCCAAGCTAACAATCTTCTTGGCTGAAGCGGACCATAGTGATCTCCGAGGTAGGATAGATCAGATACTGCGTAGTGAGCTACCAATGGAAGTACGTGGGTTTCCCACCAATTTGGGTCTGCATGAGGATGGGACCGATGTCATGGTGGCAACTGAGAGAGGACCAGTGAATCATCGTGTTTCGATTCTAACTGTCAGCGGCTTCTTCGAGGACTACCTCGGTTTGAATTCTGTAGCTGATTTGAGTCCTGTAGACTGGCTAACACTGCCAGAACAACGACTCAGGACCATTGTGAGTGGGCGGGTGTTTCATGATGGACTGGGTACACTGGAACCGACTGTAGCCAGACTGCAGTACTATCCAAGAGATGTTTGGTTGTACCTTCTATCTAACCAGTGGCGTCGTATATCACAGGAAGAGGCTTTCATGGGTCGTTGTGGCCAAGTCGGTGATGAACTGGGCTCGCGTCTGATTGCAGGGAGGTTGATACACGACCTCATGAAACTCTGCTTCTTGATGAGTAAACAGTATGCTCCGTACATCAAGTGGTTCGGAAGTGCGTTTTCACAACTTAATTGTGCCGTTGATTTGACGCCAACCTTTAGTAGGATTATGCAGGCAGACTCTTGGAAAGAGAGGGAAAGACACCTAACTTCCGCCTACGAGTATATCGCTGGAATGCACAATACACTGAAAATAACCACTCCCCTTGATGACAGAGTTTCTCAGTTTCATAAACGGCCCTTCATGATTATTCAAGCCAATGATTTCGCTGACGCGATTTTGGAGCAGATAGATAGCGATGATGTGAAGTCCCTGCCTAGGCATCTTGGAGGAATCGACCAGTTTGTGCACTCTACGGATGTTCTTGCATACCCGGACCGCTATCGCAAGCTCTCTACCGTGTATCAGTGAGGAGATTAGAGTAGTGTCTATTTCCGTATTACGTAGGCGCCATCTTCCTTGCCCACATGAACCTCATCGGCCATATCGATGAAGAGGCCGGTTTCAACTACGCCCGGAATCATCTTGAGATCTATGGCAACCTTAGCAGGGTCAGTAATTGGTTTGGGAAACTTAAGGTCTAGACTGAAGTTGCCGTTGTCAGTGACTACCGGACCCATCTTCTTCTGAGCCTGTCTAACGGTTGGGGTTATACCTAAGGCCTTAATCTTCCTCAACACCACACCAAGTGAGAACGGTAGAATCTCAACGGGAATCTGGAACTTGGTGTCAAGATGGTCTACTAGCTTAGACTCATAAACGATTATGATTAGTTGTTGAGATGCTGAGGCTACAACCTTCTCTTGAAAGAGTGCGCCGCCACCCCCCTTTGTCAGATTGAGATTCCTATCTACTTCATCTGCTCCGTCTACTGTGAGCAGAAG
>CP070658.1:894703-898623 GCA_020355105.1 Candidatus Thorarchaeota archaeon
GTCCAAGCTGGCAGCCATGCGACCGTCAAGTAAGCCCCACCTAGCCCACAGAGTACGCCACCCAGAATGACGCACACATAGCGGACCAAAATAACGTTGACTCCTTGTGTGTATGCCGCGGTAGGGTTCTCACCAACAGTCCGAATCATTATCCCCGGGCGAGTCCTGAATAGGATGAACCAGAGAGTCGGAACTAGGAGGTACGACGCATATACTAAGAGGTCCTTGTTGAAGAAGACCGGGCCAAAGAATGGAATGGCACTCAGTCCTGGAATCGGAATGGGTTCCAATGCAGTAATAGTCCTCCCAACGAAATCTCGTCCTAGTAATCCACTGAGACCTGTCCCAAAGATTGTCAGAGATATGCCTGATACAACCTGGTTGCGATTGAATGTGATTGATAGGGCTCCATGGATGAACGCCAACAGACCGCCTAGGGCCATCCCCGCAAGGACTCCTATAAACACACTGCCAGACAAATAAGTCGCTCCGAATGCACCTGCGGCACTGGCGATTATCATCCCTTCAACCCCGAGATTCAGTATTCCGGAGCGTTCTGCAATGATCTCTCCAAGAGTAGGTATCAGGAAGAAGGTCGCTGCGGTCACAATTGATGAACCGACTAGTTCAATGCTCATTTTAGCATCCTCCATTCAATTCTGTATCTCATGAAGAACTCAGCCAGAAGCACAAAGAACAGGATAGCGCCATTGAACAGGTCTATGACAGTCACCGGCAGGCCTGCCATCTGTATCTCGACACCCCCGGCTAGAATCCCCGCAAAGAACACTGAGCTTACCAATACTCCAAGAGGATTCAGACCTCCCAGCCATGCGACCACGATGCCTGTGAATCCGAGCCCGGTCGATATCTCGGGACGGAGTCTAAGGATGCTACCTGCCGCCTCCCCTACTCCCGCCAGGCCAGCGAACCCACCTGAAATAATCATTGTGACGAGGGCGATCTTCAGGAAGTTGATTCCCACCGCTTCTCCCGCCTCAGGATTCTTACCTACCACATCAATCTCGTAGCCTAGCTTTGTTTCGGGGATTCCATCCTTGGTCCTTACAAGATAGTAGTAGACTAAGAATGTCAATGCGAGTGCGAGAAGTATTGTTAGATGAATGCGAGTTTCTGGAATTTGGTAAATCTGAGCGTTCACAGGAAATAGTGGCGACTGTGTGAAACCCCATCCTTCCGGATCCTTCCAAGGCCCATTAACAAGATACTGGATAAGAAAGAAGGCCGGAAACACCATCAAGAAGCTAAGAACAACGTCTGAGCCCTTGAACTCTCCTTTCACACGGAATATGGCCACAGGGATTGCCCACAATGCACCCATGGCAAAACCGCCTGCAAACATGAGGGGTATCAGCAGTATCGATGGCAAGTCGGCAAATGCGAATGCAATGCCTGTGGCGCCTATTGCTCCGACTAGGAACTGTCCTTCCGCGCCGATATTGTCAATCCTTGCTCTAAAGGTCACTGCAAGGCCAAGTCCAATCAGGAGTAGCGGAATCATCCGTGAGAGCGTTTCTGCAAGTCCATACCGTGTGAAGAATGCAACCCTAAAGATGTTCAAATAGAGTAGTAGAGGGTTCACACCTTGAATCAGGAATATCACAGCCACGACCCCAAGCCCCAAGAGGAAAGAGAAGAGTCTTATCACAAGTGACCCAGAAAAGTCAGGCTTCTCAGTGCGCTTCTTCATCTGAATCTCGATAATCCGGAGCTTCACTATCCAACAACTCCCCCCATCAGCAGACCCACTCTTTCTCGTGTAGCTGATTCTGCATCAAGAACTCCAATAATCTCTCCCTTGTACATTACAGCAATAACATCGCTAAGTGTCAGGATTTCTGTGAGGTCACTTGACACCAACGTTACTGCAGCTCCGGCAGCTCTCATCTTCAGGAGTTCTTGTCGAACGAATTGGGTAGTGGCCACGTCCAACCCGGAAGTTGGGTTCTCTGCGATTAGCAGAAGCTGACGTCCCTTGGGCGGTTGCCGTGATAGCTCACGTGCCACAATCACCTTTTGCCTGTTACCCCCTGAGAGGCTGCGTACAGGTGTTAACGGGCTCGGAGTTTCAATGGAGAACCGTTCAATCAGACTGTCAGTCTTTTCGATTATGGCCTCTCGATCAATGCGAAACCCAGGAGTGTCCGCATAGTAACTCATCATCAGATTCTCTCTAACGGACATGTCCAGAAGCAACGCTCGTTTTCGATTCTCAGGAATCAACGAAACACCTGAATCTCTAACCTTCTTGATTGGCTTGTTGGCAACATCTGTTCCATGAAGGTATATGTTCCCACTCACAACATCGCGCCAGTGCACAAGGGCTTCCACAAGCTCTTTCTGTCCATTCCCTGCAATGCCTGCAATCCCGAGAATGTGATTCGCTCGAACCTCAAAGCCAACTGAATTTACGACTTGGACGCCCATGTCATTGTTGACACACAGGTCCTGCACCTTCAAGACAATGGGTCCTTCCTGTATCGTCTTTCGTTCGAGGTCATAGAGTATCTCCTTGCCAACCATGAGCTTGGCCAATTCACGTTTACCCTCCTCCGGCTTCTTCTTCAGCTTCTTGACGCGAGCCTCATCGAGGGTCTCGACCACTTTTCCTCCTCTCAACACGGTGATTCTGTCACTAATCCGGATGGCTTCCTCGAGATGGTGAGTAATGATGACAATGCTCTTCCCTTGGGCCTTTAGCACCTCAATCAATGAGAACAGTTTCTCGACCTCTGGAGGAGTCAACATCGACGTTGGCTCATCAAGAATCAAGATGTCTGGGTTTGTGATCATCGCCTTCAGGATCTCAACCCGCTGTTTCTATCCCCCTGAGAGCTTCCAGACCCTCATCTTGGGGTCAAGTTCGTCCAGGTCATACTCAGCCAGTGCTTTCCTGATTTCGTTCTCTACAGCGCTAAGTGAGAGGAGGAATCCCCTAGTTAGACTAAGGATATTCTCTGCAATCGTGTGCCTCTCTACCAGTGTCCTAGAGAGATCCTGGTATGCGATTCCTATTCCATGTTCGAGGGCATCACGTGGTGATCGGAGTTCGACCTCCTCACCGTTCAGAGTCACCACTCCGCTGTCCGGCTCTCTGCAGAGATTCATCACAAGTGTGGATTTGCCTGCTCCGTTCTCTCCCAGTAGAGCATGGACTTCGCCACTCTTGAGGGTGAACGTCACACTATCATTGGCCTTTATCTCAACTCCGCCTTCGCCAAAGTAGCTCTTGCAAATGTTCTGCATTTCAAGGACTGTTTGCATGGCCGTACCCTCGGGTCAAGGAGACCACTGCACCGTCACGTGAAACATCCTAGTCATAGTCTTTTCGGAGCCAAAAAAAGAGGGGAGGGAGAAAACATCCCTACGGGGATGCGTCTCCGATAACTCCTTCCACAAACCAGTCTATAGTCAAAAGTTCAGCAGTTGTCATTCTGACCCCGTCTTGTACTATGAGGTCGCTTGTCTGGTTGTATAGTGGCCCCGTAAAGGGTTCGAACACAACATTGACGTCCGACATCTGTGCATATCTCGTCATCACGAGGTCATAGACGCTTATTGTTCCCAGGACTGGGTCTGTGAGGTCTATTCCCTGTAGGTCGCCAACGAACTCCGTGTTGATCTTCTCGGTAAACAGACCACCGAGTTCGATACCGCCCTCCTGCAGCAACCAGAGGTAGTCTACATCTGCGAGGTTGGTGTTAGTGTATTGACCCAGGTATATCTTCTGAAGAATGTCCTCGTACATGACACCCCAGTCTGCAAGCTGACCACTGATGCAGCTGTCATTGGCAAAGTACTGCATTGGTGAGTAGTGACTGAAGGCGAGAACGCCTGGGTTCTCCTCGGCTACCTCAAGAACTGTGGGTGAGTCTTCTGTGAATGCCAACACATCACAA
>CP070658.1:898723-902198 GCA_020355105.1 Candidatus Thorarchaeota archaeon
CGTCCGGACCAATGGAGAGCCAGTAGACACGGAGCGTGTTAGAGAGGGAATCAGAAGAGGGTCGAAGATACCGGGCGGTTTCTGTGGTAGCGCTGGCAATTGCGGAGCCTGCGTGGGGGCGGGAGTAGCAGTGGCACTCTTCCTTGGCTCCACACCGATGAAGGGACCCGAACGAAGGTCTTCACACCTAGCGACAATCACGGCTCTTGAGATGGTGACAGACGGTCTGGTTAGATGCTGCAAGAGGTCCAGCCTCTATGGAATCTCAGCCGCAATCAAAGTCCTCCGAAACAACCACGATGTGGACCTTGGTACGGAGCCAGCCTCAAACTCATGTGAGAATTGGGAGAGAAATCCAGACTGCGCAAAGGGCGATTGTGTGTTCTTTCCAGAGAGCGATGGGTGATATGGGCCACGTACTCTAGTCCTACACACGCGATGGCCTGTAGTGCTCCAACGGAGGACAGTCATGTAACCTTGATCAGTCGTATTTCATTATAGTCTGTGATGACTCGAATGAAACCTCTCAACAACTCATCTACGTTCTGATCACCAGTATCGACTTTGAGAGTTCCACCTTCGATTCCTCGCAGTTTCGCTGGAGTGCATATCACAAGTATCTGGTCTTTGCCCACCCTCTCGATTATGCTGGGACTGATTTGCTGGTTTCCTCTACCAAACAGCATTCCCTGATGGCCAATTGGGGAAACGATAATCCAGGCCTCCTCAAAGACATCAACTAGGTTCAGAATCATCTCCTCGTTGACGTCGTTGTGAATCTCTCCCTTGTGATATAGGTCAACGCCCAGAGTGGTCTTCTTCACTTCGAGAAGGTCTGCAACTGTCTTCACGGTAGTTCCTGGTCCAAGGACATACGTGCCCTCCTCTTCCATAGATTCAACAACGTATCTCGCAATTGCTTCTTGTGCCTCTTGCTCATCTGTGGTTTCGGGACTTGCCTGCTTGGCACCTTGGAATCTTGCAGGTACTGCAGGACCCTTGAGATACCCATAGAGTCGGATTATGAAGCGGTCCTCCCGGATTGCTTCTTCATCCGCATCCATCACCTCAAACTCCGCAGAAGTTGCAGTTCCCTCTGAAACAAGTCGAACGACCTCGGCTGCGTCACTAGGATTGATGACGAAGATCCCGCTATACATCTTGACTCCGGAGGGCACGCCGAGTATCATCAGGTCATCAAGGTCATGAGCAGTCACAGCATCGAGAATGTCTCTTGCTGTCCCATCACCACCAACGAACACTAGAAGGCGGACTCCAGTCTTATATAGAGCCACAACACATTCCCTTGTGTCCTTCGCTTGAGTGTCTTTGGCGACCGGAACATCCACAATCCTAGCCTCAAACTCGCTTTCTTTGGTGATTCTTTCTCCCATCTCGCCAGGACAGGTCACAATATCTAGTTTCACAGGAATGACAGATGCAATCCTGGCAAGAGCGGCTAGAAACTCCAGTCCACGGCCTGGTGCAACTGGTTCTGCACCTCTTCTGATGGCCTCCTCGACTACTCCATCTGTTCCTTTGAGACCTACACGGCCTCCCATTCCGGCGATTGGATTGACGAGTAGGCCTAGCATCATCAGGCGTTCCCTTCCAGTAAGGCTCCTACCTCAGCGGCAGATTGAGTCCAGAACGAAACCCTCACCAGAACTTCCTCGAGAAACCGGTTCCTCTTATCAGGCGTGGCATTTTCAGGCCAGTTGACTTGTCGATAGTCATTGAAACGGTTGAAGACTTTCCCGTATTTCGTCTTGAGGGGGAGCTTGACACGTCGGTCGCAGACAGTGTTCAAGGCTCTAATGAGCGTTGCGAAGTCCAAATCGAGCCGCATCAACCATTTAGTCACTGTCTTGAAGAAGGCTCTTGAATTAACCTCGTCCCAGTTGAGAGTCTTCAACGCCTCCCGATTGTCACCATCAATCCTATCAGAGTTGGCAGAGCAGTCCTTCTCGTAGTTGCAACGGGAGCGAACGTAGATCTTGCGCTTTGAAAACCAAACAGTAATCTGATGCTCCCCTTTCTTCCTTCTCAGCTCTCTATGATCTCCGGCCGGAAAGACGACTTCTACGGCACCTGATTTCTTGTGCTTTGGGTCCTTTCTGAAATACAATTCCAAGGCCCAAGTGATTGCAGGAATCGTGTTCACTCCATAGTACTCGTCAGGTTTGGTCATCGTCTTGCTCAGGTGCAGTACATCCACCCTGATATGGATTCGGTTTCGGTTCACTGAATTGGGGTGAAGTAGATTAATGAAAGAGAGATGCTGCCTACCTTTCACCCTTCTGTCGACGATCTACGAGTATCTCGCCCAACTGTGCGAAGATGTCCACAATACCTTCGCCGGTCTTGGCACTACTCTCAATATAGGGCATGCCGTGGGCGTCAGCGAACTCCCTCCCTTCTGACGGTTCTACAACTATGTCAGGTAGGTCAGTCTTGTTGGCCACCAAAACAAGAGGAATTTCCTTCTGAATGGCCTTGTGGAGTTCTTCGAGCCACTCTTCGAGCAGCATGAAGGTTCGGCGACGGCTGACGTCATATACAAGCAGGCCGCCATTCGAACCTCGATAGTACATTGGTCGAAGAATCTGGAACCGCGATTGACCTGCCACGTCCCATATCTGCAGTTTCACAACCAGTTCGTTGTAGCCTTCTTCTGGGATGTTGATATTCTTGACCGCGAACTGCGACCCAATGGTGGTCTTGTAGTCTGTACGGAAGAAGCCATGTGAGAACCGTGTGACGATTGCAGTCTTGCCCACAGCTCCTTCACCCAAGACTACAACCTTGAACAGGTAGTCATAGCTACTACTCATGTCCTTTCCTCCGGATATGCCGCAGAACTGGCCCGGCGCCATGTGGTGACTTGTGGCAGTGTTTCTCCGGCGCGTTATGAGGCCTAGGGCACTAATAAGGATTTGTCATATAAGAAGTCGAAGACGGGTATTCTATGTTGAGCAGGAAACAACTTTATTCTCTACCCAGTTCAGGTATTCTCGGAGCAGTTGATTGAACCTTTCAGGGTTGTGAAGCATGGCGGCATGATGTGCATCCTTGATTACAGCAATGTCGGCTCTTGGAAGAGCGGCTTCAAACTGCTTGGCGGCATTTGGTGAGATGATGTCATCGTGCTCGCCGACCAGAACAAACGTTGGTACGCTTATGTTTCCTATCCGATCACTGACATCAAACTTATCGGCGGCCGCAAGATCTCGAGTCAATACTCTTGGATTCCTTCGTTTCGTGTCTTCTTCCCGACGGACAATGTCATAGGCCTCTTCAAACGAAGCGTTCTTGCGTCCTTTCAAGAGATAGAACTGGGTTTCAATTGTTTCCTTTGCCAGTCCTCGTGCCAACTTGCTCAGCTCTAGACAAGGAGCAGTGTCCACCAGTGCAATTGCGGCAGGTCTACGTAGGTCTTTGTTCAGTGCGTACGCCATCACTACGCCGCCTCCCA
>CP070658.1:902298-905083 GCA_020355105.1 Candidatus Thorarchaeota archaeon
CATATGGGCGCTGAAGTGCTCGTCTTGCACAAATCGCGGCCGGCTTGACGGGCCTGCTGTCGGGATTCCGCCTTGTCCTGAGTGCGGAAGCCATCTTCGTCCTGACGTAGTGTGGTTCGGGGAGAGCCTTGATAGGAACGTCATGGCGAAGGTGTACTCAGAGCTTGAGCAGGCCGATGTCTGCATGATAATTGGAACGTCTGTGTTTGTCCAACCTGCTGCCTCATTTCCATTAGTGGTCAAGCAACTGGGCGGCCAGCTAGTCGAGGTAAATGTTGAGAGAACCCCGCTTACACCAGCGGTTGATGTTCATCTATCTGGTATGGCAGGAGTCATGCTCCCAGAAGTCGATTCCCTTCTATAGCTCGTGGATTGGGAACAGATAAATGCCCGAGCTAAGGGAGCAGCGATTGACGGGGCGTTGAGATGAAGGTACTTGTGACAGGTGCCACTGGTTTCATTGGTCGCAGAGTAACAGCTGCGCTTGTTGACGCGGGTCATGAAGTTACTGCCCTTGTAAGGAGTACCAGCAATGTTAGCGGATTGGCCAACGGTGTTCGAATGTTTGAGGGCGACATTTTGAACACCGAATCGCTCCAAGGGGCAGTTGCTGGTCAGGATGCTGCAATGCATTTCGCCGCTTACTTTGATTTCTATGCTACCGATGAGGAACTGCTTTATCGCACCAATGTGGAAGGCACAATGAATCTCATGAATGCATGCGCAGACGCGTCTGTTCAAAGATTCCTGTACTGCTCAACTACTGAAGTGATTGGTCCTGTGAGGTTTCCTCCAGGCAATGAGGACACTGAGCTCAGTCCACAGTACGAGTATGCAAGAAGCAAGATCAAGGCTGAGGAAGCGATTCGAGAGATAGCAAAGAACAGAGGCCTTGATCACATAATCCTTCGAGCTTCTGGCGTTGTTGGGGAGGGTGACCTCTATGTCGGTTTCGACATCGTTGAGGCAGTGGCAACTGGTGCAGCTCCATTCATCCCCGACGGTGAAACGAAGATTAACATGTTCATGCATGTCGACGACGTAGCAAGTGCCTTCGTAGCGGCACTCACGTCTCAAGCGGCTGTCAATGAAACCATCATCATTTGCCCCGACGAGGCAGTCAGCTGGATTGAACTCTTCGACGAACTTGCAGAACACACGGGCGGAAAGGCACCTAGACCTGGATTACCGATGTTTCTCGCGAGGCTTGGGATGACAATCCTAAGTCGATTCAAAGGTCGTGGCAGGAAGACATTCCTTTGGCATACCGAATCTATCAAGGCAGTGGGTCAATGTCGATGGTACATCAATGACAAGGCCAAACGCCTTCTGGGTTGGAAACCTGAATTCACGCTTATTGAGGCATTCAAACGGGCCGCTGACTGGTACTTTGAACAGGGCCTTCTGGAAAGGAAGTGAAGATACTTGGACCCGATTCTCGGATTTCTCTTCATCATATTCCCAATCGTACTCGCATTTGTACTACTGGTGTTTCTGAAGAAGGCTGCCGACATTACCGGAGTTATTGTGTGGTTGGTTACAGTCATTATTGCGATTCTAGGCTTTCAGACGGACTTTGGCATAGCAATGGTGGCCAGCGTGGCTGGGATAGTCAAGTCATTCCCAATCTCTTTGATGGTGGCCACATCGATTCTGATGATGACTTGGATGCAAGAAGTGGGAGCCTTGCAACGTCTCATCGTCTTCTTCAAGACCCTAGGTGGCGGGAGTCGGCCGATGCAGATTATGCTAATCAGTCTTGGACTCGGACTCTTCCTGGTGGGAATCGGTGCCACCCCCGTTTCCATGCTTCCTCCCGTCATGCTGGCCTTGGGTTTCTCGCCGTTGGTCGCTGTTGCTCTACCGGCAATCGGTTACGATCCTTTGACCACATTCGCCTTGCTGGGCGTTCCGGCTCAAGTCTTCAATACAGAATACAATGCAGTCAGCGGAGGTGCTGTGGCACTCTGGGAGTCTAGCCTGACATTTGCTTGGTACATGCCAGTCATCACCACAGGCATAGCGATTTCGATGCTCTGGATTGCTGGGGGTCGTGAGCTCCTGTTTCAGAAGGAAGGACTTGTCCTAGCTACGATATGTGGAATCACTGCGGGTCTAGTCGCCATCGTCTCGAATCTATCCTTTGTTGACCAGACGATTCTGACCAATGTCTTTGCTGGTGCCGCGGTTGTTTTCGTGCTTCTTCTTTACTTGAAACTCCGCAAGAGACCCCTCGTCGATAGGGGTATCTTGAATGAGGAGGACTTGAAGACTGAAGAAGGTATGACTCTCAGAAGAGCCAGTCTGCCCTGGGTGGTTCTAGTGATCCTGTGCTTTGCAGTCACTCTCATCATTCCGCTCAAGCAGTTACTGATTGGTCCACTAGATTTCGTGATTCAGGTAGGCAGCTATCCCAGACCTATCAGTACTAAGTGGCTTTGGCAGGCCTACACACTGATGCTGATTGCCACGTTGGTTTCTATCCCGTTCTTCAAGAGAGACCGGAGGACACTCAGCAATACGTTCTCAAAGTTCATGAAACGTGCGCCGCGTCCTGTGTTGGCTGCGGCCATCTTCTTCGCGATGGCAGTGGTCATTAAGTTCAGCGGTTACTTTCCAGCGGTTGACGGTTCTTGGACGTTTACATTTGACGCGAGCAACAACATGATCAATCTCCTAGCTACCCTTACCTCAAGCGCCCTAGGAACAGCCTATCCCATTACAGCGGCCTTTCTCGGACTTCTGGCAGGATTCATCTCGGGATCCGAAACCTCAGCTATAGCCA
>CP070658.1:905183-907939 GCA_020355105.1 Candidatus Thorarchaeota archaeon
AACGAGGTGATTGGCAGATTCCAGAGGGGGAATTGACTCGAGAAGTACCTATGGTAGCTCAGGTGGCTCCACATGAGCTGGGAGCGTCACGATAAAGACCGTCCCCTTTGAGTGGTCTTCAGGGACTCTGTCTTCGACCGCCACCGTGCCGCCATAAGTTTCGGCTAGAGCATATACCACGGAGAGACCGAGGCCCGAACCCTCTGCACCTCTCATGAATCGACGGAAGAGTCCGTGTTTCTGTTCTGGCGAAATACCCCTACCGTAGTCAATGACCCTAGTTTTCCATGCACTCTTGTTCTTTAGGTCCACCTCTTCAACGCGAACATCAATCCGCTTGAGGTTAGGCGAATACATCACAGAGTTCTTGAAGAGATTGTAGAAGAGGTCCACAAGGAGTCCATTTGCGGCAACGAAGCAAGTTTCCTCTGCCTTGTCAACCGAGAACTCGACTGTTTCATCGGGCTTCTCCATCATTAGCTGCCAGAAGGCATGTTCTATCGATCGCACTAGATCCACGGGTTCCAGAGGCAACTCATCTTCACTCTCAGCAAAACCCATGCCTCTCACATTCTTTGTTAGCTGATCCGCCCGGCGAAGGCACGACCTTGCGTCTTCTAGTGCGTCCTCCCTTACATGTTGGGGAATGCCTTCGATATCAAGAAGGCCCAATGCGAGAGCCAGCGCCTGATGGAGGTTAGACACATCATGAGCCAAGACATCGCTGAGTAGTGTCGCCTTCCTCCTGGCTCGCTCAGCTCGAAACATCTCCTGAAGGTAGAGTGTACCTATCAGAGCTGGTCCCAGTAGTAGGCCAGTGAGAAGGAAGACCTCAGCTGCCCACCAACCAGCGACCCAGTCATCGAAATTACCTTTCAGTACGTTTGGAACAATCCAGACCGAAAGCAAACTAGCGGCAAGGCCTTCGATGGTTCTCCAACTTCGTGATTGTTTTGCCAGGAGAACTGTCAGGTAGGTAAAGGCAAACATGGCCACAAAATTCATGCCCAGAAGAACGGACCTTCCTAATGCACTTCCGACAAGTGTTGGAGTGCCACTTAGGATAATGTCCTCCAGGAGCTCACCAACGGCCAACATGGTAACAACCAAGGCCAACCGTGTAGATATCCAATACAAGGGTCTGTTCATGCCTTCCTTCATGGGCCGGCTATGAGTCCATTGAATGCCCCTGGCAAGGGCTACGATTGAAGCTATGCTTCCCACGATATATGGCACAAGTGACTCACCAACCAGCTGGATCTCTTCAACTCTCCAAACCATGACGATATAGGCCTCCACGAACGCCCAGGTGAGGAACAGAAGGATTAGAGGGTAGTGAACCCAAGCTGGCTTCCGTGTGCTGTATTCATAGACAAGATATGCCATGACACCCGAGAGGAACGCCGCCCCTGCGTGAGATATGAAGTATGCACCTAGGTCAACTACGACGAAACCGGGAGCTAGTGATATAGCGAAAATGCTTACCATGAAAGGCACGAAAGCCAGAAGGCTAAAGAGCCCAGGGACTCCAAACGATGTTTCATATGTCATTTCAAGCATCATTAGTCTTGGTGTGGCAACTGCGAATGTGATAGCTAGAAACGCAACCGCCTGCCATACCATGGCCAGCGCCCAAAGCTCCCTAGGGCCAAACAGAGCGACTGCTGCCGGCAACGTCGCCTCGGCGAATAGAAAGACAGCTATTAGATATAGAGATGTCTCACGGTTCTTCGTCTTGAAAGGTGGTGTGTTTCTGATCCACGCTGCTAACAACAGACTTGCGATAGTGATGGCTCCGGCCGTGATGCCTATGATTTGAATCTGAATGTCTTGTAGTTGCCTCAAGATAATATGATAGAAAAGACCGTCAATGGCTAACGTGAGGATAACAAGCAGTACCACTTGCGCCCTCGTTGCCCTGCTGCTCGGGTTGCTTCTGTATCGAAGGACGGCGATAAGCAGCAGAACACCAAGAAACGCCATCTCCAGAACATCAGCGGCTATGGTATGTAGTGTCAGTTCCAGAGTAGGCGGAGTTTCAGTAAGCGAGATGTTGATTGCCCCACCCAGATGGATGATTGCGCGTGACACTAGTGCCACGAAGATGATACTCTCACAGGCAGGGAGCTCATCTCGAATGTGTACATACACCCAGGCTGCGGCAATTATGGCAAGGAGTGCGAGGAGGGAATGTAGAGCCACCCCTGTGGAGAGTGAATTCCACGCCGGAAGAACAGGTCCGTACATCAGAAGAGCTAGGACCAGTCCTGCTATCAGGCCAGTGGTAGCATCGCGCCTTAGCGATCTTGCCTCTTCCAATCAAATACGCCGTCCTGTCTGGCAATCATCATCAGGGAACGTCGCCCTAGCTAGTTGTGTGATTTGTCAGAAACCACTCCAGTGGTTTCAGAGTCAAATTCTCCTGAGCTGTCTGAGTCACTATTATTAAGAATATCCCGAGTGCAATAAGGTCGAATTTACACTCAGAAGGGCTTTCACGATGAAATCGGGCCTAGAACCTCTTCCCTCTTCTCGGATAGGAAACATACGAGCGTCGTGGTTCGAGGCTCAACCAATCCGAGGATTCATCCAGTGATGATAGAGAGCGCAGCAGGTCGAATGTCACCCACCTTGACACCTCGGGACGCGCCGTGTAGTCCCATAGTCCGAATGGCCCCTGGACCTCTTTAAGCCATCTCACTAGCTCGTCCACGCGCTTGTCTCTTCTATTCGCACCGATTTTTGTACATAGGTCC
>CP070658.1:908039-910619 GCA_020355105.1 Candidatus Thorarchaeota archaeon
CAAAGTCCCATCCGACATGATGTCCACTTCAGCCCCTTCAAGGATGTTCATCTGGGGATAGTGATGAGTGATATCTCCGAGTATCCGCCGTCGCTCTTCAATCAGCCCCAGTCCCCCTTTTCTGGAGCCGAGCGATGGCCAGAAGTGGTCCACTATGGCAATCGTGTCCAATCGTAGGCTGGCTGCATGCCTGACAATATCCTCTACAGAAGCATGACCATCTGAGAAATCTGAATGAATGTGAAGGTCAGTACGATTGCCCATCATCGTGTTCTGTTTCTCAATTCCTAATATAACTCAGTCTGTTGGTGACGGCCGCGAATCTGGCAAGCCCCGTGCAGAAACAATGCTGGGATGCCAGCTATTATTTACATCATTTCCCCCCTACTACGTGAGACCTTAGGTCTCAGTCAGAGGTGATCTGAAGGCAGTCTGGTGGTGTTTTGATTCGGGAGTAGTCATTCCCTTGACCCTAACACTGCGTCTTCTCCTATGCAACTTGGACTCGCATCCCCACGATTCTAAGGATCGAGCCACCAGAACTACAGAAGGAGGAGGTAAGTAAGCTAGGGCCCCTACGGTCCTACGACAGCTTGCCTCTGCCTCTGACATATGTGTACTCGAATTCTTAAGAGTGTCCATTGATTCAGTCGAAATAGCGTTTCGTTGAAACACAACCATACGTGGATAATCCGACAAGTGAAACCATTGCTGAATGCATGGAGAAGAGGCTAGGTCGATCGCAGGAGCTCACTCACTGAACGACATTGCGTTTGAGAAAGAGTGGAGGCCGTGCGGGCTGCACGACCTGCGGAGGAGGAGATAGGATTCCTGACTGGAAGGAAGCAAACCGGAGTCTACCTCCGGAAAGAGACCCGATAGAGTTCGGCCCTTGCGCCACCCTTGAATTGAATATGCTTGTCAGGCGGTTCTTCGACGAGTTTCTTACGTTTCTTTACCAATGCCAATGCCTACACCAAGAATGACGCTGTCACAAATGGATATCAATTGGCGTGAACTTGGTGGCTCGGTAAGGGCTACTCTCAGACAGGGTTTGCGACATTTCCCGAAGCCGTCGGTTCGGAAACTGGTCTGTACCTCTGAGATATATCGAGGTGGCGTCAGCGCGCTCCTATGTCTGAGGACCAGTGATGTGATTGATAGGTAGAAGGAGGCGTGCAGTGAAGTTGGACACTCGCATCATATCACCTCTGAAGGAGCCGCGCTGACATATGAATTGAATTCTAGCCTGATTCGGTTCTTCCCAATCTCGGAGTATGAACCGGGCACTAACATCATCTGTGTCATACCATCACCACCATCAGAATAAGGCTCAGCCAATAGGTGACACTTGCGTAGAGCATGAACCATCTTCTTGATCGACGATCGCCCGGGTAGTGGATTTGCCATAGCCTCCTTCCTATGAAGAGAAACACGACATATAGGCCTAGAATGATAGGCATCACAAGAGCAACCAGCTGAAGTAGATCCAAACCTGGGAAGTTGATTCCTGTGACGACCATAATCCCGTACTGGATGGAGCCACAAAGCCCAAGACTCAATCCCTGTGCGAACAGGCCGAAGATGGCTCTCGACATGATTAGCATAGATGTTGTGAAGTAGAATAGTGCTGGAACAAACGATTCGCGCACTGTGCGAATTCCAAGTGGCAGCAGGAACACTAGACCAATGGTAATTGTCAGTAGAAGCATGATTTGAAGGCGAGCTTCGAAGAAGATTGGGTTGTCAGTTATTGTGTCTGTGAAGAAAGCCCAGCTCCATGGATCATGGTAGATTGGTGCATTCCATGGTGGAAGAGGTATCGCTCCGTACCATGGCAACGAGCCTACCCACCCGGCGTCGAAGGGATTCAAGAAAGCCACGCTACTCCATGTCCTGGTGATTCCAGTACTTCCCTGGACTATCGGCATGGAAAGGTCGCTCATGACATGATAGAACTCGGCTAGAAAGCTGCTCAGGATGAACACAACAATACCGATGTATATCAGATATAGCCTAACCTTGAGCTGTTTCTTCAGATGTCCTCTGTACTCGCCAGAGGAATCTTCCTTCCTAGGATTGAGAGGGCCGATGCGTGGTGCCTTGATAGCATAGGACAGGTATCTTCGGATTCTGCTTCCCGATCCATTCTTCAGCGAGGGATAGAGAAGCACAAACGCTGACAGCAACAGAATCGGTAACGCAAAAGCCAGCACGATTGCCTGGAAACTCGTTAGTTCAAGAATGAACATTGGTTCTAGTTCCTCCTCTTCAGTTCGGTTGAGGTCCCTCTTCTGGGCACTTGTTTCACCTTCAGATTCAAGTACACTCCGGCAAGTAGAGCTGGTACTGGCAGTATTATAAGAACTGACAGCGTGATTGAGTCAATGAAAACTAGTGTTGATATGGACCCGTCCATAGCAGCCGGGATGACGTATTCGAACAGCATTGATGTTTGAGGATAGAGCATGTAGGCCGGCACCCTCGATGTGAACACAACAACCATGTCAAGGCTTGGGATGATAAAGATGAACTGGCCGGCGAATCCTTGGGCAGAATACACACTTGCTACGTCAGTTG
>CP070658.1:910719-927979 GCA_020355105.1 Candidatus Thorarchaeota archaeon
ACATGCGGTGACTGTGGGTCCTTGGATGATGTCAAGAGCTACATTGATGAACCTTTTTGCCGATCCTGCGGGCAACTGGCTTCAGATTCTGCATGATACTCTTGGAATCATCGCCATAGCCCTCGGCTTCATAATAGCAGTGGTATTCTTGGTGAAAAGAGACATGCCACTGAAACTTCTGAAACGAACCCGACCAGTTATGATTCTGATTCTGACTCTTTGGATAATCACATTCATACTCGGACTTGCAGCCTACGTCATGATCTGGCAAGCCTTCTTGCCGTTGTGATGGTGGCAAATCTGAGGATGTATGAGGCTCAGAATCCACTCCCTAGGCTGGACTTCTCCGGATAAGACCAAACATGACTGGATTGAATCCATCCGGACAGGTATGTGTGGCGATACACTGGTCCTTGAGCCAGGGTAATCTTGCATTGTACATCATGGCATAGACCTTCGGAATCATCGAGTACATGGCACTCATACAGATTCTTCCTTTGACTTCTTCACCAGTGAATAGAATCTCATCACCGACCTTGTGCCCAGCTTCACACGAGCCCTTTTGGCTGACAACCCTGCATAGAATCTGCCAAGGTTCATCTCGAATACAGTCACTCTTTGACATTGTACGCTAGGCTTGCGGGAAGCTCCTGATAACTAATCTGCAAACCAATCATCCTTAGTCGGTTCAGGCTTAGCATCAGCCGAAACATCTGACTCATCCTCATCAGGGCATTGAGGGCAATCGCTGCAAAGACGATGAATCTGAGTGCAATCCTTGAAGTCGATACCGCACCGAGCAATGGTTGTGATCTCGTGAGGTTCAAGATAGACTCCAACCTCAGGCAGCTCTCCAGCCTGTTTCAGACTGTGCTTTACAGCACTGGGGCCAAGAGCCTCTAGAACTATGGTTGAAATTGCAACGACTCCGAGGATTAGTGTTCCAGCCTCAGCCGGGGCACCGCCAAGAGCGACCAGTGTTTCCTCAACGAGAAATGAAAGACCGAGAGCCACTCCAGCCTGACAGAATAAGCATGACCCGAGATACTTCTTGATTTTGGCATTCTCTCTGGCAACTATTGCTCCTATTCGGGCACCGAAGTACTTTGCAATGGTACGACCACTTAGATAGAGAGCTGCTACGCTTAATACCAGAATCAGTGTTGCCTCACCAGTCAGAAGGTGGGCCATTCTGGCTCCAACCAGAGCGAAGAATATCATGACCACTGGTGACATTATGCGCTGAAGAAGCACAGGGACAGGTTCCTTGTCATCATCGATGTACTTGCCAATGACATAGCCAAAAACAATGCAGGAGAATATCTCACTCACTCCAAGGACCAAGGAGAGGCCGATGAGGAGAATCACCAATCCGAGCTCCAGCTCAAGGAGCTTGCCTCGGTCTCTCTCTCTGTTGACTAACTTCAAGAAGGCGGCACCAAAGACAAGACCAATCACAGCTGCAACAACGATCTCAAGGATTGGTACGAGTATGACTTCCAAGAGAGTAGTGGAGTCTGGAGCGAATATCCAGAGTGCGTATGCCATCGCTGAGTTGGTCAAGATTACAGCGATGATATCATCAGCAGCAAGCACAAACATGAGGGACGATGTGAGTTCTCCCTGCGTTTCATGTTCCCAGACCACATCGGCTGTAGCCGCTGGTGCTGTGGCGCTGGCTAGTGCTCCCAGCAACAATGCGACATGCCACTGCCCTATGATGAAGTAGGTGACAACTGACACCAGCCAAAATGCAGCTGTCGCCTCAAGAAGTACAATTACAACAAGTTTGTTGATGCGACCACCGAGATCCTCACTCCTAAGCTCGTGACCTATGTTGTATCCTATCAAGCCGAGTGCAAGAGAAACTATCAGTCTGAGGCTATGTACAACTTCTTGGCTTGCGACTCCAATCAAGCCAAGGACTATCCCTGCAATCATGAAGCCCAAAGTCTGAGGTATTCCAAGCCTTCTGAGTCCAGCTGCACCTGCGAAAGAGAGTACTATAGCTGCTCCTATCATGAAGAGGACATCTGAGGAGAACGCTTCCTGCAAAGCTTGGATTCACTCCGTTTCTTGAGGCCGGCTTGTGTTCTGCGTGAGCAAGCCTTGTTTCATTTTAAGGTGTTGATATGACGGGCTCGACTTCTCGGCTCTGATGACGGTCAGGGGACTTCTCAATATCAATGTAAGGTTTCATAGTAGTCACAATGGCTTCTAAGGAAGCAGACTTCACACCTAGGATTCCGTGCCTTACAGACTTCTCTTCCATGCATCACAAGATTGTGGTTCATTGAGAGCATACAAGGTTGAGGGACTATGCTCTGGAGGGTTACTTGTGTCTTCTCTCGCGTGAAATTGTTGGGTACCAGACCTACTCTCTTGGCTACTCTCCAGACGTGTGTGTCAACAGGTATTATGGGTCTACGAAAATGAAAGAGCAGGACAATCGCTGCGGTCTTCGGGCCGATGCCGTGGAGGGATGTAAGCCAATCCATGGCTTCATCAGTATCCATCCTCTTCAATAGACGCAGATCTAGCCTGCCTACTCGATTCTGAATCTCGGATAGAGTCGCCTTGATTCTCTGAGCCTTGAGCCTGTAGAAGCCTGATGATCTTATTGCTTCGCCCAGTTCCTCTTCTGGTGCGGCAAGGACATCTTCCCATGTGCGATACATGGTCTTCAGGTTGTCGAAGGCTCGTCCCATATTGATATCATTCGTGTTCTGAGAGAGTATCCCTTGGACCAACACGTCCATTGCTGGGCGCCGTGATTTGACTACTGTTTCCCCGTAGTTCCCTGTGAGAAGATCACAGATCGTGGCAACCTTCCGACTGTGACTCAGATCATCCTTTTTCAAGACATGCACACATGCGGTTCAAGATTGGCACGCATATATACCTGCAGCTGTGTCACCTAACAACGACCACTCCCGAACCCTTTTCTTGGGGTCGATGATGAGTGATGTCGAGTCAAGATGCGAGTCATGGTGATCTACGAGAGTACGAGGGGTCGCACAAAAGCTATGGCTGATGCAATCTGCGAAGGTGTCCGGTCCAAGATTGTTGATTGTGATTTAATCGATGCCACAGGGTTCCAGGCCATTGGTGACGCGTGCGCAATAGCAATTGGAAGCTCAACTAGGATGAAGAGGCCGCTTCCGAAGGTCAGGCAAATCTTGGCCGAGATGGGAAAGATTGATGGCAAGCCCTCCGCGGCCTTCGGCTCATATGGTTGGAGCGGTGAGGCCCCAGACTTCATCGGAAACCAAATGGAAGGGCTTGGAGGAAAACTCGTGGATAAGCCTCTCAGAGCCAAAGACTTCCCTGATGATGCTACACTTGAAGCATGCAGAGAGTTGGGACGCAAGCTAGCCGAGAGCTGTAAGGGCTGACATCGCGAGGACCACGCACAAGCGCGCAGACTGCGCAACTCTTATCATAACGAGTCAGTTGGGTCCAGTAGGCATCAGGTATGGGTTACGTGTCGAGACTTACTGCATACGCCCTGAAACATAGGGGCCACTTCATTGGTTTTCTTGCTGCAGCTGTAGTAGGTACTCTATTCAATGTCTTGACACCCCTAGTATTGGTTGAGATAATCGACTCTGTGATTCCAACAGCCCAGTATGACCTGATCATCACGTACTCGCTACTCTATCTCGCACTCATCACGTTGTACATGATCTTCGATATGGCGGGACGATACCTTGCCGCCCTCATGGCGCAGCATGTCATCTTTGACCTCAGGAATGATCTCTACGATTCCCTGATGGAGAAGGATCTAGCATTCTACGACGAGAATGAAACGGGACAACTACTCGCTAGAGTCACAACTGATGTGACAACTATGCGCGAGTTTCTGTTTTGGGGGTATCGAGTCATATTCATCGGTGTCGCCACTATGGTGGGGACATACGTCATAATGTGGACGCTCAGCCCAGTACTCACCACCTACATGCTCATTCTGATTCCTTTGACCGCAGGTTTTGTCTATGTATTTGCTACGCGGATTCGCCCGGTATTCTATGAGGCACGGAGTCAGTATGGTGTGCTAAGCTCGGTTCTTGCAGAGAACATCGTCGGAATGAAGGTGGTACAGTCCTTTGCTGCTGCAGACCGAGAATATGACCGAGTGGAAAGAGAGAACCGTGGCTTCTATGAACTCAGGCTGGAGGCACTCAGACGCCTATCCTTCTATCGTCCGCTTCTGCCTGCAGTGTTTGGGATAGCTACTGGTGCCCTAATCTACATTGGAGGATTCACATATTTTCTGGGAGACCTCTCCTTTGGAGTCTTCGTTGGGTTCCTAGCACTCGTTGGCATGCTTATTCTTCCAGCGAGATTCCTCTCTTGGGGAGTTGGAATGTACCAACGGGCATCTGCGGCGGGTGAGAGGACATTCTACATTCTTGACCATCGTGACGAGATAATGAACCCAGAGGACCCGATCGATCTGGCGGATGTCAAGGGACAAGTAGACTTCACAGACGCTTACTTCAGCTATCGCGGTGGAGACTTCATTCTCAGAGATGTCGATCTACATGTGAAGCCGGGTCAGGTAGTCGCACTACTAGGAGGAACGGGGTCTGGGAAGACTAGCCTAATCAATCTCATTCCTAGGTTCTACGATGTAGATGACCGCGGCACCATCACCTACGAGGGAAGGTCCTATGGTGTGAGCAAGAGCGGCACTGTTAAGATAGGCGACACACTTCACAGGGCAAGTGATGGCGTAGTTGAGATAGATGGAGTGAAGTACGAGATTCAGAAGCCTGGAAGTGTTTCAGTTGATGGAATCGACGTTCGTCAATACAGAATCGAGCGCTTGAGAAGAAGCATAGGGATGGTCCACCAAGACCCATTCTTGTTCTCCGCGAGCGTCCGAGAGAACATCGCCTTCGGAAGACCTCAAGCATCTATTGAGGAGGTCGAAGAGGCGGCCAAAGCGGCCTTGATCCATGATTTCATTGTGAGCTTGGAGGAAGGATACGATAGTGTCATTGGCGAACGAGGAGTGAAACTCAGTGGAGGGCAGAAGCAGAGAATAGCCATAGCAAGAGCATTGGTAGCTAATCCTCGGATTCTCATCCTCGATGATTCCACGAGCTCTGTGGATGCCAAGACAGAGATGATGATTCAACGGGCTCTGGAGAATCTTATGAGAAACAGAACCACTTTCATCATAACCCATCGATTGAGCACAATTCGAAATGCAGACCTAATCGTGATGATGGAACGGGGACAGATTGTGGAGAAGGGCTCACATGAGCAGCTGTTGGAGTCAGGTGGGTTGTATTCGGAGATTCACAGCACTCTTACTGAAATGGAGCTTGCAGCACCAAGTGTTGAGGCGCACTCGGAATCGCCAGGAGGTTCCAGAGGATGAGCGGACAAATGGTTGCCGACGAGGAGGAGAGGACCTACGCCTACTCGGACAGTACGCTGATGAAGCGAATGGTGGCATATCTTCTCGCCTACCGGATTCTGTTCTTGGCAGTGTCACTTCTCGTTGTGGTGGGGATAGTTGTCAGCATCTGGATGCCTTTTGTGCTTCAACATGCAATAGATGTCGACTTCCCCAGTGGAAGTCTCGAGGCCGTTCTCTTCACTGCATCGTTCTACGTGTTCCTCCAGGTAGTTGCTTGGTTGTCAGCTTATGGAAACGAGTATCTGATGGCGCTCATGGGACAGAAGGCAATCTACAGGATTAGACAAGAACTGTATCAGCACTTGCAGACTATGGATCAGGCTTTCTACGACAAGTCATCCTCAGGCAGAATCATATCAAGACTGATTAATGATGTTGACAGAATGAGCGAGCTCCTAAGTGGGGGTCTGATCAGCACCTTTGCGCAGATCTTCATCGTCTTCGGAATCGGAGCTGTGATTTTCACTGTAGACGTTCAACTCGCATTCGTCACCTTAGGGGTTGTGCCAATCCTCCTGGTGTCGACCATCTATTTCAGGAAAGAGCTCAGAGAGGCCTACCGAAGGACGAGAAAGACGATATCGAGTGTTACATCGAACCTAGCAGAGAGTATCTCGGGAGCAAGGGTCACGAAGAGCTTCGCACGTGAACGACGAAGTATAGCCGTCTTTACTGAGCTGAATAGAGCTGACTATCAATCCAATGTTGATGCTGGAAAGGCTATGGCGGCATTCTTCCCAGTTATCAGATTCATTAGCGGCCTGGGTGTTGTACTAATACTGCTGTTTGGAGGATCTCGGCTCATCGATGGAACGGTCACCTTGGGTACTGTTGTCCTCTTCATTCAATTCAGTGACCGTTTCTTCCGACCTATCCTTATGATAGCCAACTTCTACACTTCAGTTCAAGGTGCCTTTGCCGGTGGTGAGAGAGTGTTCACCGTGTTGGACTCCAGGCCAACAATAATAGACCGTCCGAGCGCTGCCGACATGCCCACACTCCAGGGACACATTCAGTTTAAGGATGTGACCTTCGGATATCTTGAAGAAACACCGGTGCTGGAGAAGTTCAATCTAGAGATTCAACCAGGAGAAACCATAGCTCTCGTAGGCGACACAGGGGCAGGGAAGACAACGGTCGTGAGTATACTAAACAGGTTCTACGAGATATGGGATGGAGCGATCAAGATTGATGGCATCGACATCCGAGATGTGACACAAGAGTCACTCCGTTCAAGAATAGGGCTAGTCCTACAAGACCCGTTCCTGTTCATGGGTACCGTCGCTGACAACATAAGGTATGGACGGCCGGATGCAACAGATGATGAGATAGTTCAAGCGACAGAAACGATAGGTGCTCGAAGGCTGATCGAGAATCTTGAAGATGACTTCGAAACAGAGGTGGGAGAGAGAGGCTCAAGGCTGTCTGAGGGAGAACGTCAGCTGGTGAGTTTCGCTAGAGCCTTGCTGGCCAATCCAAAGGTCCTCGTCCTAGACGAAGCCACAAGCTCTATTGACGTCTACACAGAGTATGCAATTCAGCGTGGAATGAAGAGGCTCTTGGAGGGTAGGACCTCCATTGTCATTGCTCACCGACTGTCAACAATAGTCAATGCCGATAGAATAGTGGTCATAGAGAATGGCAAGATAGTGGAAACAGGCACACACACAGAACTTATGGCTAAGAAAGGCAAATACTTCTCACTCTATGAGTTGCAGCTAAGACCCAGAGCCATGCAACCCTCCATAGAAACCGAGATGTGATGTGTGTGGACAGGAAAGTACTGCGGATTAGGATTGAGGAGGAACTACGCAGTCACGTGAAACAAGACTACGCTGCCTATTTTGAAGGAAAGGAAGATGAGGATGCTGTCTACCATCACCTTGGTGTACCCACTCCTGCCGTACGCAGGACAGCGTCATCATTCCTTCGTCAAGTCAAGTCAGAGGGAATCACAGACATAGATTCTGTGTTGGACCTCTGTGAACATCTCCTTTTGGCCAAGATATCAGAGATGAGAACTATCGCCTTCCAATGGAGCTTCAACTTCAAGGATCACTTTAGGCCCAGACACTTCGACATCTTCGAGAGATGGGTCATGACTTATGTCACAGGATGGGGGAGTTGTGATGACCTGTGCACTCACTCACTGGGCCACTTCCTGTATGAACACCCAGAATTCATCCCGAAAGTAAAGACGTGGACCTTCTCTCCTAGCGCCGTGGTTCGTCGGGCATCTGCTGTTGCATTCATCTACTCATTGAGAAGAGAGAAGCACATGGAGCACATCTTCGAAGTCGCGGATGCTCTCCTGACAGACCACGAGGATCTTGTCCAGAAAGGATACGGGTGGATGTTAAAAGAAGCGACCAAGGCGTACGAAACGGAGGTCTTCAACTACGTGATGGCGAGGAAGGCAATCATGCCAAGGACTGCCCTCCGATATGCCATTGAGAAGATGTCCAAAGACCTTAGAGCAAAGGCCGTGGAGAGATGACTGGGAAAATCAGGAACCAGCTAGTCATCATCCCAGTCGAACTCATCAACGTCATCCCATGCGTACGGTAGACATCGAATAGCCATCAGTGACTTCCAAGGTCTAATTGCGGATAGGCCACTCAAAGCCCCGCTAACTGCGGCCTCAACAACGGAGCCTACATGATCAAGACCCTCCAGGCCGTGGATGCCATCCTGGCATATCACCAAGGCCTTTCCTTTCTTCCGCCCAATTCTCACACCGGACTCATCAACATGAATGGTTTCTTTTTCGCCCACGGAGAAGACATTCTCATCGTAGACAAACACCAAGTGTGTTTTCTCAATAACAAGTACAATCGACTTGGAATGTGCGTCATTTCCAAGAAGCACTCTGCCGTTGGACTCTGCAAGATGAGTTCTCCCTTGACCGTTCACTTTGTCCTTAATCGCTATAGTCACAGCATCCGAGAAACCTGTTGTTCCATTGAAGCCGAGAGTCCCAACGTCTGAGTCTTTGGCCTCTCTAGAAACGGCCTCTATGGTTGTTTCACCAAGGTAGAGTTGGACACCATCGAGGGTAGTAGTGACAGACTTGCCTAAGGCCCCCATTTCGGTTTCCGCGATGGCATCAACGGCAAATCGTGATGGGCCTGCGAAAGCGATGCCAATAGTCCTATTCCCCTGCGCTAGTTGGATCCAAGCACAACCCGTTTCCAGGTCAACTACGGCCTTGTCATGTGAAACAAGCTGGTATGGAGTTGTTGTTATCATGACTGGGCCTTCTGCCCTCATGTCTTCCATTACCAATCATCCTCCTCTATGCTAGCACCATCCTCAGTGATTTCTACGTCGAATTTCTCGTCCTCATCGTCTTGAAACGCCACTCGGACTCCAGGCTCGTCATTTCCATTGTTCCCACTTCTGGAGCGTTCTCTCTCCACCTTGCTTGTCAGCCACTGTGCAAGTCGGTATGCAAGTCGACCCTCCACCGTGACATAGTATGTCCCGCGGACTTCCCCCTTGATCACGTAGCCCGCCTCAAGTAGAGGGTTCAGGTGATGTGTGAGGGAGCTTCCAGTCTTCCCAGTGTGGTTCTCGAGTTCATTGAAACTCTTACCACTGTCTTTGAGAAAGTCAAGTATCTTGAGCCGCTCCTCACTTCCAAGAGGGCTCACTATGCGGGCGACCCGTTCTGGAGGAATCGCCTCAATGTCCCGGTTTCTCTTTCGTTTCTTTCTTGAGTGGATTCGGAGTGCGGGTCCGGAGAATGCCTCGCCAATCTCCTCCACGCCTCTGAGAGAGTCGCGGATTTGATCACCGAGACCCTCCATCATAACCTCTAGGCTATCTGTCAGTCCGCTGAGGTCTACAATCGCAGCTCGAGGAACACGTGGTCGTCTTACTCCATTTGAGGACCTCTCTCTCCGCTCTCTTCGAATCTGGCGAACTTCATCCAGCTCGCTGCGGAGGTCTTCCTTGATTTTCCGAATCTCTTCCAGTTCTTCTCTGATTCGCTCGATGTCTTCAGTCATTGTCTCGCACTGACTGTAATAATGTACAGTTACAATATAAACCTTCGGTTTGATTACATCTATGATAGAGAGGCTTCGGCGAGAGGCGGTATAACAGCAGAGCCGGTCGGAGCACTTCGACTCGAAGAGAAGGAGAGATTTCCTGATGTCAGACGGAACTGATACTCAGAAGAAACCGATAAGGAATAGAAAGCTGGCGGGGCAACATGCGGTTGCCCCCCAGTCCTAGAATTACACTAAAGATCTTAGAAGTCGTAAGCCTTGAGTGTCTTTCTCTTGTTGTCCTTACATCGGGATGCTGCTGCTTCGAGCATCTTCCCGATCTTCATATTGATGGCATCGTAGGCATCGCTGCCAACCATCATATTCTTCGACTTTGCGAATTGCTTTACTGCTGATTTCACAAAGAAAGTTGGGTATTTCTTAGCTGCCATGTTATTTGCACACCCTTTGGACAAGAGTGGTTGAAATGAGCCCTAGTTGCTTTTAAGGCTATCCTACGCCTATACCTCAAAACGCGCTTTCGCGCTTGTTTTTGAGGGTTCTGCCCATTTTCGCCATTATTAACTATAGTGAAGGTCCATTTCCCTTATAAATGACGTGTTTCGAGCCTAACAAGTGAAATAGTCGGAGGTCTAAAGAGGAACCAGGAGTGGAGCAAGTTGCCGCATACACGACTCCTGATTGGAGCTTCCTTTCTGGCAGCAATCGTGTTGATTGTCATTTTCGGATTGAGTGACCTTCTGCTCAACACGGTGTACCTTGAGAACTTCGTTCCCGGACTCTTGGCAGGATTCATCGGTGTCTTCCTCGCCCTGGCTCTCGACCAATGGAACTCCGACCAGAGAGAGATGAAAGAGGTAGAGAAGATCGAACAGGAGCTCATTGAAGAGCTAGACGAAATCTGCGAAACGCTGAACGATGATGTCCTCTTTGAGGTGGTCCCAACCGTGTCATGGCACATCGCGAACTCCACTGGCCTTGCGGCCAAGCTTGATGACGAGATTCGCTACAACATCTACCGTGCCTATAATTCGGTAGAGCTCCACAATCGAGCAGTTGAGAGAATGTTGGACTACATGAGGCGAGGCGATATGGATGAGTCAACTGCAAGAATGCTGGAGAATCGCTACAGGGACTTGAGACAGTTCGTGGTGGCACATGTGGAAGAGGTCCTTGTAAAGTACGGCGGTTCGTGAAAGCCTTAGCCCAGTTTGGTCAGAAAACTTGCTGTGAAGTTGGTGCTTTTCAAGCGAGGAAACGCGATATTCTTTCATGAGACACGATTGGGAAGAGTCAGAAAGGCACCCTGGTTATCTCGCTTGCATAATACTCGCTCTGGCCCCCATCGTGGGCATTCTCCTGTGGCCGGTGACTTTCTCAGGTCTGAGTAGCTTGCCTTGGGCTATTCTATTGGTTGCTCTTGTGGTACTCCCCCTCTTCAGCTGTGGGCTTGGAATGAGAGGTCGTCCGCTCTTCCAGTTCCACTATCACGGCACACCTTTCAAGGAAGAGGTCATGGACGTTTCAGAAGACCAAGACGAGCTCTGAATACATCTTAGCGAAGGAGATTCAGCCAAGGCCTTGAACCAGTCGAAGAGAAGAGAGCCATCGTTGCCGGTTGTACATGTGAACGTCTCGGAAGGTTTTGGAGAAGATAGAGTCAAGACAGTCATAGAGGGCATCACAAAGGTGTTTGTGAATCTAGACATTCCCGAACATGCCGTGGAAGTAATAGTCCATGAGATACCAAAGTCACATTGTGGAATCGGTGGAGAGTCGGCCTCAGAGAAGTTCAAAGATCAGTAGGGAATAGTCGTTCATACCACCTCGGGGCCGACGGCATCTATCAGAAACTGCCGGTCTTCATTGCTCTTCAGGAACACACCTTGGTTACCCATTCTTAGATTCACAATGCCCTCTTCCTGCATAGCAATATAGCTCTCAGCCATCTCCTGTACAGTAGGCGCTCTGTAGTCCGGCGATTGAAGTTCATAGCAGGGAAAGAATGCCAACAAAGTGGTAGGGATTTCTGAATTGACCTCTGAAACCAACCTCCCAATCTTCGCATGTTCTTCTTTCTCCACGAGGCCCGGAATGTGCAGAGTTAGAACTTCGAGAGTGAACCCGTGATTCACAATCTCTTGAACGCTGGATAGTATGTGGGCATTGGTCGTTCCACAGAGTTTGCGATAGATGTCTTCAGTGTAAGCCTTGATATCTAGCCAGAATGAGTCGATTCCTCCATCGGCATAGGCTTCAAGGTTCTTCGGAGTAAGACCATAGCCGTTGGTTTCAAGCAACACCCAGAGGTCCTTTGACTTCTCTTTGATCTTCTGCGCTGCTTCGATGTAGAACTCAGGTTTGCATAGTACGTCGCCACCAGTGAATGCAACGATGTTCCGGGCAGGACCAATCCCTTGGGGGCTCAAGACGATTTGATCGGTGGTGAGCCTAGAAGGACACATCTCAGAACGACTCTCAGTGAGAACGCACGCCCCGCAATGTCTGCAGAGTCGGTGAGCATGCCAGCTCGTGGCAGCCTCTCTGGGCTCAAAGACAGTAACGTCCTCGCGATATCTCTTGGTGATATCTGCTATCATCTCGGCAGACATCCATTCTCCAGTCAGGACTTTGCTGAACTCATGAGAATGACACTTTAGGCAAGTATGATTGCAGCCACTCTGGTAGATTGACATGTAGTCTTCTGGACGGGACAGAAGTAGTGATTTGATCAGTCGCTCATGGCCTGTTTCTGGATTGTGACGCAACGAGGCAGAGCATGCAAGCTTCTGTTTGTCGTCTGCCGCCCTAACCAGGCAAGAACCTCTCGGATAGCCTTGGTCAATCATCGCACAATGGCCAAAGTTCTTGGTCAATCTTCTCTCCGAATTCCTCTTGTCAGACTGTCCAATAAACGGTTGCATGGACAGTAGCTCACGTTCAAGAAACGGATGCGCTTTGAATTGAGTCCACAATCTCGGTTAGTTGAGCTGCCTGCCATCTTTCCGTGACTCCCACTGTCACGATTCGCACTCTCGGTAGGCCGAATGCATACTCCAACGCCTCTAGGGGAGGAAGTTTGCCGGCTGCCAAGACCTTCATCCCCATCACCGGGTTTCGAACGTCGAGTGATTGGAGTAATTGTTCCATTTCGGTCGTGGAACCTCCAACGCTGTAACCAATGCTATTGACTGGTAGCAGCAGGCCGAAGGCTTCGTCTTGAAGAGGGTTCTCATCTGATTGAAGGACTCGCAGAGTATTGCAGGTGTCGTGTGTCGCAAGACCCGGGAAAGCATCTGCAGCTCTGATGGCTTGGAAACATGACTTCAGGTCCTCCAATCGCCTGTCGAGAAACCTGTCAGTCATTGCACCATGCACGAAAACGACCTCGGGGTCCAACACAAGGGTGTCTTCAAGATTTGTTTTCCAGTTCTCAGGCAGGAGCGAGATCGCAACCTTCAGATCATGACTCTCTTTTGTCAGCCGAGCAGCCTCAACGACGGTGGGATAGCCTGTGACATGGACACCAGGATAGCCCAACCTGCAGAAGTGTACAAACATCTCACTCATTCGGTCAGGGTGGTTGAAGAATCGTCTATACCATTCTTGTCCCGCTAGCCCAAACTGTCCAGCCCCCATGAAGGGACTGGTCCCGCATAGTAATCGTGGAAGTGCCGTGGGTCCAAAATCCACTTCAGTCAGGTTATCCACTTCTCCGTCACTTCTCTCGTTCAATGATTGTTGCAGTGCCGAGTCCAAGCCCACAGCACATAGAAACCATTCCGTACTTGAGGTTCTTGTCCTCCAGGGCATTCAGAATCGTCGTTATGAGTCGAGCGCCCGAAGCCCCGAGGGGATGTCCCAGTGCCAAAGAGCCCCCATGTACTGCAAGACGACCGTCGGACAGAGCATCGAATTCAAGCGCCTTGGCGGTTGCCAGTACAACCGATGCAAATGCCTCGTTAATCTCGATGAGATTCATTTCATCCAGCGTCATCCCGGCACGTTCAAGGCATTTGGGAATAACGAAGATCGGTCCTTCCAGACAAGTAACCGGTTCAACGCCTACGACGGCCTGAGCAGTCACAACTGCCCGATCCTTCAGACTGAGTTCATCGGCCTTCTCCCGTGACATCAACATGACTGCAGCAGCACCGTCATTGATGGGACATGCATTTGCTGCTGTTGTCGTGCCGCCATGAAGCGGCGGCAATGAGTTAAGCTTCTCTAGCGTCGAATCTCTACGAGGGCTGTCATCCTTCTCAACCAATACATCTTCTCCTTCAATCTGTGGTGCTTTGATTGGTGCAACTTCGTTGGCAAACTTCCCTGCATCCCAGGCGGCTACAGCTTTCTCGTGACTCCAAAGAGCAAACTTGTCCAAGTCCTCTCTGGCCAGCTCATACTTCTCAGCCATGGTATCAGCACTCATTGTCATCGGGATTACTGGGTATTCCTCCACGGTCTTGGGATTGAATGCTGCGAAGCCCTCTCCAAAGTCCGACCCGATTGGAAGTAGTGTCATATGTTCGACCCCGGCCGCGATGACAACATCAGCATTGCCTGTGGCTATGGACTGGGCGCCGAAGTTGACAGCTTGTTGTGAGGAGCCACATGCACGGTTGAGGGAACAGGCGGGGACTGTGTAGGGGAACCCTGCACCCAAGACTGCCATTCTGCCGATGTTCGCTCCCTGTTGTGCGGTCTGTGTATTGCAGCCCATTATTACGTCATCAACAATACCTGCTTCAATCCCAGTACGTTTCAGCAGCTCTCGAAGTACATGTGAGGCCAGCTCATCAGGACGAAGGCCTGCAAGACTCCCATTCCTCTTTCCAATTGGAGTACGAACTGCATCAACGATGACAGCTTCACGAAGTTCCTTCATTCTTTCACGCTCCAGCTACTGATTGAATCTGTGACTGGGTGTTCTCTCTTCTGAACCAGTGGTTGCTGCTTAGAATGGGCGACTCATAATTCCAGTGGTTGCCATGAACTCAGTGGACAGGCCTCACTCAGGTGAAGAGTTTATCCCCATAGCGACGTATGTAAGGAGCGAATCAATCCTGCTCAATTGGAGAGAACTCCGATGACAAGGACGTATGTTCTAATCCGCGCAAAGGCAGGGACAATGTGGAATGTACGCAGTGACATTGAGAAGATTGAGGGCATAGTAGATGTCCATGTAATCACCGGTCCGTATGATTTGGTGGCCCTCGTTAATCTCCCGTCAACTGACAACTTGAAACGCTTGCTGGAGATAATTCATGATGTAGAAGGCGTCGTCAGTACTGAAACTTGGATCGCCATGTGAGGTGGTTCATACTCCTATGGTCTTGAGCAAGAGTGATCTCTATTGCTGGAGAGCACTATAGTGCCTATCTCTCAGCTTGAACGCGTTTTATCTCCTCAATGATTGCAGGCACTATCTCGAAGAGATCACCCACGATTCCAAAGTCCGCAATCTCGAAGATAGGGGCATCGGGGTCTTTGTTCACTGCAACAATGACATCCGAACTCGACATGCCTGCACAGTGTTGGATCGCTCCTGAGATTCCAAGTGCGAAGTAAAGTCTTGGAGAGATTGTGCGTCCCGACTGGCCAACCTGTTGAGTAGGCGGAAGCCAACCCAAGTCAACAATCGGACGCGAGCCTCCAACTGCAGCGTCGAGTAATTCTGCGAGCTCTTTCGGCAAGTCAAGATTTGACGGGTCCTTAATTCCCCGTCCACTGCAAACGACAACATCGGCCTCTTCGATCGACTTCATTCCCTCGACAACTTCCTTCACACGGTCCATGACTCGTGTGCGGACTTGGTTCGCTCCGATCCTAATCTCGACCTTCTCAATCTCTCCCGTGTGAGATTTGTCAGGCTCACTTGGCTTGAACACGTTGGGTCGTACTGTCGCCATCTGAGGCCTAGTGTAGGGACATAGAATCTCTGCCATGATGTTGCCACCAAAGGCTGGACGTGTCTGTACAAGTTGACGCTCGTCATCGATGTCAAGTCCGGTACAATCAGCCGTCAGACCGAGGGCCATCCTAGCAGCGACACGTGGAGCCAAGTCACGGCCATTGCTAGTGGCTCCATACAGTACTATGGCGGGCTTCCTTGGTGCTATCAGAGTGGTCAATGCGATTGTAAAGGCATCAGTCGTGTACTGTCCGAAGATTTTGTCCTCAACAAGCAGGACCTTGTCGGCCCCCTGATGGATAAGAGATTCGGCAAGACCTTCGACTTCATGACCAATGAGAACTGCCACTAGGCCCTCGCCTAGCTTATCGGCAAGCTCACGTCCCTTTGTAACAAGCTCGTAGCCAACGCTTCGCATGCGGCCCTCTACGGTTTCGCAGAACACCCAGACGTCTTTGTATTCCGCTATCTTTGCCTTGTCCACAGCCTTGCGCTCAATCAAGATGGCGTCAGCCGGGCAGACTTCCTCGCAGGACCCACAGAGCACACACTTGTCTAGGTCAAACTTGACTTTGTCACCGTCCTCCTCGATTGCTGCGAAGTTGCAGACCTTTGGGCAAAGCATGCATCCAGTGCACGCATCTCTGTCATAGATTAGGCCCATCTCTAGATTGCCCCCTTCTTGGCCAAGAACTCAACAAGCTGTTTCGCAGCCGTCTTGGCATCCACGTCTTCCAGCTTCACTCCACCAGCCCTCTTCTCTGGCGGGAACACCTTCCTAACTGTGGTTGGCGACCCCTTCAGACCAATCTCATCCTCAGGGGTTCCAAGCGTCGCGGCATCTATGACTTCCAGAGGCTTCTGTTTGGCCTTCATGATTCCCATGATGTTGGGCAGTCTGGGTTCGTTGAGTCCCTTGGTTGCAGTGAGTAAGACTGGCATTCTGGCCCTTACTATGTCATAGCCTTCGTCGGTTTCCCTGTGTGCTATGACATGTTTTCCGCCGTCGTCAACCTCGAGATTCCGCACATAGCAGATTTGAGGAAGACTGAGAAGTTCTGCGAGTTCGGGACCAACCTGTGCGGTATCCCCGTCAATAGCCTGCTTGCCACAAATGACTAGGTCGAACTCCATCTTCTTGATCTGCTGAGCGAGGGTATAAGCAGTAGCCCAAGTGTCAGCCCCTGCAAAAGCACGGTCGGTCATGTGAACAGCTTTGTCAGCCCCCATTGCCAAAGCCTTCCAGAGGGCTTCCTTGGCCTGAGGCGGACCCATTGTGATGATTGTCACTTCTCCATCATAGGCTTCCTTGAGCTTGATGGCTTCCTCAACTGCATATTCATCGAAGGGGTTCAGTATGCTGGGCACTCCTTCACGTATCAACGTGCCAGTTTCTTCGTTGACTCTTACCTCAGCAACCTCCGGCACTTGCTTCACTGGAACTATGATTTTCATCTGCGTGACACTCCGGAAATCAATAGCGCTACGAGCCCGCAGGGGACCAGTGCCTCATTATAAGGAATGCGCACGAGGAAATACCGTATGGAGATAGTGTAGACATTGCTTCACGGTTTGAAGCGATACTGTCTTCTTAGTCCAACTATGGCACGTTCAATGAGATGGTAGATTGCATTCAGTGAGATCATGTCTGGGTCGCTGCCTACTGGATACCCAGCAATACCTAGGCCTCTCACCTTGGGATGAGCGAATATCACCTCAAATGCCGCTCCCAGTTCTTTGCTTGTAGGACCGTCCTCGACAGGCAATCCGTGACCTGGGACTTCACACGGATCAAGTACATCCACGTCTAAGTGAACATAGATGATGTCCGTGATACTTGACAGCCGATTCATCTCAGTCCTGATGACTGGTCTGAGCTTTCTTATGTCTTCTACAGAAATG
>CP070658.1:928079-931607 GCA_020355105.1 Candidatus Thorarchaeota archaeon
GTTCTTCATGACCCATGACACCCCCACACCGTACTTAGACCTAGGCATCTGGGCGGCTAACCAATGGTTCCGAATCTCAGGCGAACTCTACGGTGACCGTGCCATGTTTGTTCGCTCCGACATTCTAAGACGATGTCTGTCAGTACTCGAAGTTCCGCTATTCGAGGATTTGCGTTTGGCAAAGTGCATGCGCAAGCATGGTCAAGTGGTGTTACTCAAGGAGAGAGTTGAAACGAGTGCTGAAGGTTTTCGGAAGCATGGGCTAATAGGATATAGTAGAAAGATCCTGGTTTGTCGTCTTTGGTACGCCATTGGAGGATCCCCATTCCAGATCTACAATGCATACTACTCAACTAAGGAATCCCAAAGATAGGCTTGTTCAAAGAACGAACAATATGATGTCCCATATCATCCAATTGAAGGTCTAGTGAGGGTGCATCAATCAAGCAGACCTCTGAGTATCACCTCAGCTCTATCGCGGATCTTTCTGATCTTCTCGCCGTCCATGTATCCATGGTAGTAGTTCAGAGTGATAGTCAGTCTTCCTCTTATGGTCGCAACTCCCAGGACGATTTCCATCTTCATGCCTGCGGAGGGTGTGAAGAATGCGCGCTCAACAGTGATTCCTGAAATCTCGTCTGGAATATCTAACCTTCCTAGATTGGTACTGATGAGGTCCGGAGCCCTATCTCCCATTCTCTGAAGATACTTGAAGACCATCCCATCTTTTCGTTTCGCGTACTCGGAAAGCTTGGAGTATCTACTCTGATGGGGTTCGATTTGATCGCCATAGAACGCAGCCGACATTGCGTCAACAAGAGTCTGATCGAGATAGTGATGGCTCACAACCGTTTCAAAGACATTGTTGCTGTCCAGGTCTTTGCTCACATCTCTGTGATAGGCTCGGATATTGTCCCAGGTTGATGAGTCCTCACGATAACCAAACTCCGTGAAAGAACCACCAGCATAGAAGCCAACTGCATCACTGCAATCAACACGGAGCCTCTTCCGGGCGTCAACGGCCGTGGCTACCTTTGCCTTGCCATCGTACGGTCCAATCGCGTCAATTCGTGCCTTTAGAAGTGCAACAAGCAGTGTGGAGTTGAGTGTAACATCGTTCTGTCTGGAAACCTCGACCAACCGTTGGGTTTCTTCTTCATCAAACTCGATGATCTCGATACCATAAGATGTGTTCTTCCAGGATGCCTCCCAGATGTTTACCAAGTCCTCCTCATCAAAGAGAACCTTCTCCTTCTCCCACTTCTTGTTGATTCGTCCAACAACCCCCCTCTTGACTCTACCCCATTGCGAACCCTTTGGAAAGATGTCCAGTGTTTGAGGCGATATATCAAGAAACTCTGCCGGTTCACGTGTGCTGTCGTCGAGATGCAGGAGCACCTCTTTTAGTGCAAACTCAAGAGACCTCCCATCGCTTATTGTGTGATGGCAGAATACTGTCAGCTCAGATGTGTCGTCACCCTTTACAAGGATGAAACGTGTCAATGGACCCTTCGAGGGTTTCAAAGGAATCGCATGTTCCTGGTTCAACACGTCGATCCAAGAGTTGTCGGACTCACGCGGGTATACTTTTGCAGGGACCTTTACGGCGCCTTCGGTCGTGGAGTCATGAACCCCATCATCTTCCCATTCGATTCGTACACCGAACTGAGGATAGGTGATAAGCATCTTCTCCACAGCCTTCTCCAATGCCTCTTCGGATACTTGGCCTCTAAGTCTCAGAACGAGTGAGATATGAGCTGTGGGTGCAAACAGGAAGCGTCGTTCCTGTCCCGTTATGATTCGTTTGTATGGTTTCTTCTCAACTGAAATCTCCATTTTCTTCACCCATACTATATTTCGTAACTTTTAAATATTTGCGAAATAAGCAATTACGAGAGATATGGACCATGAGGCTTGAGAAGGTCAAACGGGAATTCATCGGATACATGGAAGAAGTCCATGGTGTTAACCCGTATCCCCGCAACTTCTTCGGGTGCCTCATGGCAATCATTGTCGAGATGGAACCGGTGAGCCAAGAGCGGATAGTGGAGCTGACCGGATATTCACAGGGAACGGTGTCACTGGCTATCCAGAAGCTCCGGATGTTGTTTCCAATTCGAATCGTGAAGAGGAAGGGGGACCGAAGGAACTACTACGTATATGATGATGCACCAAATAGCTTCATCCTAGATCTATTGCAGAGGCGCGTAGACGTTCAAGATATCGACATTAAGCTGGTCGATACGGTCTTAGAAGAAGTCAGAAACAAGATAGGTGAAGACGAGAGCTCCATAAGGTTTCAAAACTATCTCAGCAACATGCGACTCTATCTCAGTCTGATCCATGAGTTACGCAGCAATAGCGTTGAGCCCTTCCATAGGGCTCTTGCTGAAGGTTCGCTGGAAAGTGTTGATATTGAAGATGCTGCTGTCTTGAAGTCAGGAGGTATTGCAGATTTCATCTTGAATCTAAGGGAAGCCACTTCGAGAACTGCACTTGAAGTCCCTGTTGGCGATACTCCTAGAGGTCTCTTGCTGCTGAAGAATGAGTACTTCACTGGAATCAAGACAAATCTGAACCCCTTGTTCTCGCAAGCTATTGCTGACCAACTCATAGTAGTCCACAGTGTCCTACTAGAGGGTCTTGCTACCCAAGATCGAATAAAAGAGGCAACTCTTCTTCCCAGAAGTACGATTTCTGATGCTCTTGCCCACGCGGTGGAGAGAGGAATCATTGAGGTTTCAGGATCTCGTCCAAAGTACTACCGACCCGCTATATCGTTCTCCGATTTGATGCTTGCCAGTTTTGACCGCGTTGCCAGCTATATTGTTTCCGTCAAGACGAAACTATCTGAGTTTGTGGCAGCGACTCGAGAAGTACGCCCAAAGACCAAAACTGTGACGGAGTTCGCCAGGTTTCTCAAGGAACTTGAGAATGCCTACTCAC
Source organism: Candidatus Thorarchaeota archaeon (assembly GCA_020355105.1). Taxonomy (GTDB): domain Archaea; phylum Asgardarchaeota; class Thorarchaeia; order Thorarchaeales; family Thorarchaeaceae; genus SMTZ1-83. The sequence continues at coordinate 931,026 of CP070658.1, forward strand.
TCGCGCATGCCTTCTCAGTGAACATGAAAGTGCAAGCTGTTAGGAAACTGAAAGCGGAGTACGAACAAGGGTTTGCATTCATTTGACACTCCAAGTCCTAGGAGAGGGTGTCGGCTTCCACTTGTACTGTTGAGGTGTCAGTCGGCGGCTGCGGGATTCTTCGTGCATACCTAAACGACTGAATGAGGATGACAATTCCGATGATAATCAGAACAATGGCCGCTATGAAACTGCCTCTGTATGCGTCTGCATTTGAGAAACCTTGACCAATCAGAATGTCTGCGACAGGTCCTGCAATCAGAGTTGCAGCAACCCCCCAACTAAGGAAGAAGGTTGTGTTATAATATGCGAACAGTCTACCCCGGTATTCTTTCGGTGCCATTCTAGCTACAATGGAGTAGCTCGATGCGTTAATGACAACTTCCGATGCTCCCCTGAGGAAAGGAGCCGGCAGCGCCAGGATAAAGGTGGGGGCGATTATCAGCCAAGAGATTCCTGCAATAGATAACACGACTCCAAACATCATCATTCTGTTGTCATCAGTTTCTGCAACCACTGACCCAACCAGCAGTCCAGCCACCA
>CP070658.1:931707-934645 GCA_020355105.1 Candidatus Thorarchaeota archaeon
CTCGAGGGAGTTCTACGGGTTCGCCGGTTTCGAGATTCCTGCACAGGACTGAGCTCTCGAACTCTATGAGCCCAAACATAGTGTCGGGTGCGTTGGCGGCCAAGCTGTCGATGGATGTGTTCAGACTGCGCTTCACCGCAGCAAGATTCGCTCCAGCCATCGACCCAGAGACATCAATCAGTCCTAAGAAGGACCTACCTCCTACCGAGATGATGTCCGTGTCGGCCTCGGTCCTCTCGGGCGGCGTTTCCACAACGAAGTCCGTGTCATCACCTGCTACTACAATTTCGCCTTCTATAACGTTCAGTGTTCCGCAGAAAGGACAGACGAAGTGTTTCCCAACCTTGATGTCGTCCTTTATCTGATCTACACTTAGAAGAAAGCCATTGCATTTTTGGCAAGCTATGGGCTTGCCGACAATCTTGGTTACGTCGCGTGCTAAGTCTCCGAACTCGACACGCAAGACGTACGGAAGGTCACCAAGGACCTTCTTGGAGGCCGGAAAAGCCTCCGAACTAGTTCTTAGCATAGGCATTCATAACCGACTCCAAAAGTCTTGGGCCATGGTTCACTTTTGTGGATAAAAACTCAGCTGCGGTTGTGCTCTCGTGGAGCTGCAAATCGGACAAAGTACTAACACATAAGATATAAACACGACATCTTCAAACGTCTGGTAGCGTGCAAGTTCATCCCCGGAGGATGTATCAAGTGGTTGATCAGAAGAAGATTGAGCAGGTTATTGCCGATACAATGGCAGCGAATGAGGACTTACAAGGCATCGTGGTCTGTGATGCGAAAGGGAAAGTGATCTTCGGTCATACCATAACTGGGGGAATCAAACACTCCGACATAGCTGACCTTTCTGTCAAGATTGCAGCCAATTCATCTCAGCTGGCAAGCGGACTTGACAAGGGAGGGCTGAAGGAAGTCACAATTGCTACTGACAATGGCTTCATTGCAATCCTAGGTGATGTGAAACTTGTGTTGGCGGGGATTGCAGGAGAGGGTGCACGCGAGTCGATGGGCCTTGTCAGGATGGCACTTAAACGTGCCTTGGTTTCGATGATAGGCTAGCCTCCAACACTAGCCGTACACAGAGTTACCTTTTTTTGCGAAGCCCGATTAGTCGAAGACACACAATGGCATATCTGAATATGCTCGGGGTATTACCAAGGTAGTACCAAGCGTATTTAGGCCACCGTAGTATCGAGAAGTGGCAATCGACACGCCTCATGTGTAACATATATGCAGAGCTGGGAAGGGAGCGTCTTGGTCCACATTGACAAGCTTGTATGTAAGGGCTTCAAGTCATTCGGCCGGGACAATGTCACAATCAGATTGAATCCTGGCTTCACATGCATAGTTGGCCCTAATGGTTCGGGCAAGTCCAACGTTGTTGATGCAGTTCTCTTCGTGCTTGGTCAGCTCAGTGCAAAGACACTCAGAGCAAATGTGTTCTCGGACCTTCTCTATTCTCCGCCAAAGCCGGACATGCCGCCAAAGGCCAAGACTGCACACGTTGAGATTCATTTTGACAATAAGGATAGAGAATTGCAGATAGACGCAGACAGAGTCGTCATAGAGAGAGAACTGGACGACAATGGGAAGTCAACCTGCCGCATCAATGGCAAAGCTGTAACTAGGACTGCCGTTCTAGATGTGCTGGGAGCAATTGGAGTGGACCCAAATGGCTACAATCTGGTTCTCCAGGGGGAGATAGCACAGATTGTGAAGGTAAGTCCCAACGATAGGCGGAAACTGATTGAAGACATAGCAGGGATTTCTGCTTATGACGAGCAGAAAGAGCGTGCAATGAAGAAGTTGGCAGAGAGTGAAACCAACCTCGGCAAGGTCGATATGCAGCTTCAGGAAAGACGTCGCCAGCTCGAGAAGCTTGAAGAAGAGAGAGGGGATGCGATTCGCCATCAGAAACTTCATGATCAGATAAAGCAGGTTCGGATTGATAGTGTAGCGTGGCGTGCAATAAAGGGAAGAAGTAGAATCGAAACCATTCACGAGACATTGGCAGAGAGAGCAGAAGAAGCGGAGAAGCTGAGCAGAGAGCTTGTAGAGGTGGAGCAGACAACTGAAACCACAGATAGTGAGATCGAGGGAATAGACACCGAGATCGACCAGATAACGGGTGGAGACTCTGCTAGGATCTCGGAGCAGTATGGAACCATGTCAGCCGCTGTGGATCATGCAAACAGCAACCTCGAGCGATCAAGAGCCGAGCTTGAAAAGAGTACCGAAGAAAGAGAGTCAATTGAGATAGAGATTCAATCGATTCAGGAGCAAGTCAGTGGATCGGACTCCCTGATGGATGAGAAGGATCAGGAGCTCATCAGACTCGATGGTGAGATTGAAAACTGCAAGAACAAGATGGCCGCTCTTGAGGAACGTATTGAGAAGGAGCAGGCTGATACTTTCGAGTTGACCCAGCGACTGCAGGACCTCAACAACCAGATGAGGTCGCTTGATGAGGGAGTTTCTGAAGTTCGTTCGGCAATCAAGACCGATGGTAAGGAACTCGGAATGATATACGAGGAGTTGCGTGATTCGAATGAACTGCTTGCCAAGACGGAGGAGGAGGTTTCCGGCCTTCGGGAGGTCATTCCTGCAAGGAGAGAGAAGCTCCAGGAGTCAGAGGAACTTGAGAAAAGCAAGCGAGCAGAAGTCGAAGGAATTGAGAGTCGACTGAAGACTGTAGATGCGGAGGTGTTGGAGTCAACCAAGATTGTGAAAGACACAAGAGAAGAGTTGATCCGCGTTCAAGCCAGGCAGGATGCCCTTAGAGAGGCGGAAGAGGCATTCTTGAAGAGACGACGCGCCATTGGCAGGATTTTGGAACTCCGTGATACTGGGACAATTGAGGGAATCTATGGCACAGTGGCAGAACTTGGAAAGATTGACCCCGAGTACGCGGTAGCAATGGAGA
>CP070658.1:934745-952969 GCA_020355105.1 Candidatus Thorarchaeota archaeon
GTGTTCATCGTATATAGGTCATTACAGGACATAGACCAGGCTGCTGTAACATGATTGTGTGCGGCATAGAATGATGAACCTTACACAAAATGATACTGAGTGACACAAGATTATAATCATCTGAGCTAATGATGAAGTTGATGCAGGTTTACTAAGATGAAGACTCTTATTCTTGGAGGCACTGGCCTCCTGGGTTCATCTCTGGTCCCGAAGCTTCTGGCACGTGGCCATGAAGTGTCTGTCTTGAGCCGGAATCCGGCGGCTCTCTCGAAACTTGAAACCCAAGGGGTGAAAGGAATACTCGGCGATCTTCTTGAACCCGAGGGATTCATCTCCTCCTTGACTCCACACGATGTTGTTGTGTCCATTGCGATGCCACTAGAGTTCGGAAGGATGTCCAGAAAGCGTTTTGAGTTGATTCATGAGCGAACCACCAAGTTCACTTATTCTGCCCTTGACATCGGACGCAAACTGGAGTGTCCCATTATCTTCACTCTGGGCACAAGCTACAGAACAGGACCTGGAGAAGTTGCTGACGAAACTTGGCCGATAGAGAGGTTTGGCATTACAAAGGTGGGAATCGAGGCAGAACGTCTGATTCATGAAGCAGGAGCTGATGGCCAACCCATCATTCAGATGATTCCCGGTCAAATCTATGGTCCCGGAGGGATGTTCCTGGAGATGTATAATCGACTCAAATCAGGAAGATTTGGGATTGTAGGCAAGGGTGACAATCACGTTCCAAGAATCCATGTTGAAGACTGTGCAGAGGCATTTGCACTAGTCATTGACAAGATGCCCGCCAACGAGTCCTTCATCGTTGCAGACGATACACCTTGTACTGTGAGAGAGTTTACAGAATTCATGGCGTCCTGTGCTGGAATGTCTAAACCAAGAACGATACCAAAGATTCTAGCAAGAATAGTCCTGGGCAAGCTTCTGCTGGAAACGATGGAGATGGATTGTATCGTTTCAAATGACAAGGTGAAGCAAGTATTAGGATTGGAGTTGAAGTACCCCTCATATCGCGAAGGGTTGCCTGCAGCGATCAAGGCGATTGAGTCATAGGTTGTCAGTCAATGCTTTCATATGTTGCATTTGAACTAACAACAGCATGATTCGTGTTGCTGCTATCCAGATGGCTCCGGTCTTCCTGAACAAGGAAGAAACCTCGGAAAAGCTGGAATCATACATTCGAGAGGCCCAGGACAAGGGTGCTGAATTCATAACATGGGGTGAAACACTGGTTCCTGGGTATCCGTTTTGGCTCTCCCCGTCCGGTGGCGCTCATTTCAATGACTCTGGTCAGAAGACTGCATATGCCACATACTGGCGTGAGGCACTGCAATTGGATAGCAGTCCGACTCTTGAGAGAATGAAATCTCTTGCAGGCGAACTTCAAATCATGCTCATGGGTGGAATTGCTGAGAAAGAAGGTGCGTCACTCTATTGCACTCTGGTCACAATTGGTCCTAATGGGAAACTCTTAGGACGTCATCGGAAGATTAAGCCGACCTACGAAGAACGTCTGGTATGGGCCGATGGTGATGGAGCGGGTCTGAGGACACACTCTCTGAAGGATATCCGAGTTGGCGGACTGAATTGCTGGGAGAACTGGCTTCCACTAGCTCGTGCTGCTCTGCACCTACAGGGAGAGATACTTCATGTGGCTGTCTGGCCTGGGAATCTTAGGAACACAGAGGATATCACGCGATTCATTGCACTCGAAGGACGGTCATGGGTCATCTCAGTTTCCGGACTCCTTCGTCCAACAGACTTCTCGCACCTAACTGAATCCGAGTTCCCCATGAAGTCAGTAATGGAATCCCACAGTGAGAATTGGGCAAATGGCGGGTCCGTTATCGTTGACCCAACAGGCAAGATTGTCGAGGGTCCACTGGTGGATGAAGAAGGTGTGGTCTATGCAGATGTAGATCCAACAATCGCCATCCAAGAGCGTCAGAATCTCGACATAAGTGGTCATTACTCGCGATTCGACATCTTCAACAGACCCTTGGCTGACAGAGCTATGGAGTGAGGATAAGCTCGTAGAACTCAATGTCAAGACCCCAGAAGTGCTTACTCATATAGCCGCTCTTTCTGAAACCAAACTTCATGTAGATTGAGATGGCCTCTTCCATGAATGGGGCTGTGTCGAGCCAGATCTTGTGTGATTTCTTCGACCGAGCGAATTCAATCACTTCCTTCACCAGTGCGGTCCCTATACCCAAGCCTCTGTGAGGTTTGTCAACGGCCATATGAGTAAGCTGGCACGTTCCGTGCATGAGTCTGCACCCTACAACACCAACTACTTCGCTCCCCATTGCTGCGACTATGTAGGTTTCTCGCTTCATCCACTCTCTCATTTCGTCAACTGATGGCTGCCTAGACTCTCTAAGTTCTCTGGGCATCAGTTTCTCATATTCATCCCACACCCGCTTGTACAAGGCCGAGATCTGATTTGCATCGGCGACCTTCGCTCTTCTCGTCAAGAAGGCCGCATTGGTAGGCTTCGAATCATTGTCACGCATGATCTGCATCTCAATCCGCTCAATCTAGAATCTTGTGATTTGCGTTTCTTGAGTAACTGAGAATACTGAATGCGAAGACTGGACTCAAACACCCGGTCCGATTCATAGTCCTCCAAATGTTTTCCCATTTCCGGATAGTATAGTCACAGACAGTTAGAGATGTAAGAACGATGCGGCGAGTAATAGGTAGAATCCTGTTCTGGATTGGCGTTGTAATCATCGGAGCCGTGATTGTTCTAGAAGTTGCTGTCAACTCTGTGTCTGCAATTACTGGTTCGAACACCTTGGTTGTTGGCTACAGCAACTCTGCAATTCCTCTTCTCATAATCGGAATCTTGATTATGATAGTTGGGTTCATGATGGCCATCCTTCCAGATGGTTTCTCAAGAGATGGGTTATGGGTTCTAAAAACAGGGCCCTTTCTCAGATAGCAAATTGGACAGGGCCACATGTAATGACCGAACCCTTCATTAACTATTGTTAACCATATTTATGCGGTGTTAAGGAATGAACGTCCAAGACAATATTAGGATCACGAGAGCAGCACTGGAAGCCTTTGAAGCCCACGACATGGACCGTTTTGTGAGTTTCATGTCTGAATCAGTTCTCGACTATGTTCCGGGTAGGTCCGAGCCGCTCAGAGGCCGTGAAGCAGTCCGGGAGGACAACATCGGTTTCCTAGCTATGTATCCTGATGTTACCTTTGAAATCACACAGATATTCGGAAACGGGGACATGGTCTGTGCACAGGGGATTGTCAAGGGGACCAATACTGGCCCACTTCCTGGTCCGGATGGCAAACAGCTGCCCCCGACAAACAAATCCTTTCGAGTTCCAGCATGCTTCGTGGCAAAGATTGAGAATGGCAAGATCTCAGAGATATACGAGTATCTGGACCGACTTGAATTCTCCACACAGTTGGGGAATACAGCGTAGTCAGGCTGTCACGTGATTCACTTCCGGCCATCTGAGCCGCCGGTCAGTTTCTGCTTCCCAAGCAACGTTAGTCTTATCAATCAACGTTGTTTTAGATCGCTGGGAGTGACGGGCGATGGAAGAGGAAATGGACACAGGTGGTTCTGACGTTGGGAGCGCACGCTTGATAGAGCGTACACTTGCAGCGCTACTTGTGTTCATCAGTGTGATGTATCTTGTCTTAGGAAGCTATGAGCATGGCATATACAATCTTCTCGCCTTGCCCTTGGAAATCGCCATAGCCGCCCTAGGGCTTTGGGTTTGGGGGAGGTCTGGTAATCGTTCTATGTCTGATGCAGACAACTATCCTCCAGAGCTCCTACTAAATTGCCCATACTGTGGAGCCACATATCAGTATGGAGAATCATCTGTTCTTCCAGAGCAAGCAGTTCAGTGTCAGAACTGTACCACCACAATCTTGATACAATAGACGGTCCTCTCCCTGTACGAAAAAGCGCTATAAATCGGGAGTGAAGTGGTTGGACTTCGACAACATGTTTCAAGTCAGGCAATCCACCGAGGGTGATTCTGATTGACCGAGAATCTAATTGAACCTGCAATCTCCCGAAAACTCATCATTGCAATCAACTCAGTTGTCCTAGTTGTGGCGGCTCTTGCAGTTGCTCTTTCCTACATGCGGATATTCCCTTTCTATGACCCTCCGGGGCTCTACCGTCTTCTGCCAGGGGACATCCTGATTGACCTGATTTGGGTCTACGTACTGACGTTCATCTGCGGCTTGGTTGCATACTTCGCTGCACCGTTCCTTTCATCTCTGTTCTGGAAGGGACACAGAGTTCTTACAGCCGGGCACTACAAATACCACGTCCAGATGTTTAGTGCCGAAGCAACCAAGAGAAGTCGCGCTCGACGACTAATCCTTCCCGCTTTCGTCGCACTCGGTCTTGCTACAGCGATAGCAAACATCAGACAGGTAGCCAATCTCATATTCGTCAATGAGAGCTTCGCACACCTAGATGAATCGGCCCCGGCTCTTGAGGTTGGTCTTCCCATCTTCTTCATTCTCATTCTTATAGCCAGTTTTGTTACACTGCTGTTCGTCCCGCTTTGGCTCCTAGAGGACACCGGAGTAATCTGTGAGCGAAAAGCCATCGGAAGGCGTGTGACTGCCGACATTGAGGGTGTTGGGAACTGGTACCTTGCGCTCTTGAAGGGCTTCGCAGGTATCACCACTGTCATTGCGTACTTGCTTATCTCTGTAGAAACCGTTGAATGGTACTACACAATCAGCGTTCCAGAAACGTTTCCTTGGATTATTCTAATGGTCCCCGTTGTGGCCATTATTGGCGCTCCATTCTTGGCAATGGCTCCAATCTCGCTTGTTCATGTATGCTACGAGTTGGGTCTGAAACGCAACAAAGAGAAGCTGGAACAGAAGCTGGACAGAGCGGGCATGTCAAAGGTTGTAATTGATTTGTCAAGACCTTCTCAATCATTCGAAGCGAAATGAACAGAGTTCTCGAAACGGAATCCTATGTCCCGACAGGACACTCTTGCAGTTTGAGGTGGCTGCTCACTTATCGACAAACTTTGGCTCCTCTTCAAAGGTCATGGGATGATCTGGATTGAAAAGAGACTCCCTGTGGGCGAGCATTGTAGTCATCTCCTCGCCCTTCTCGAAAGCCTCCCTGAACTTCAGCTCCAACAACGGACTGTAGAAGATCAGTGGGGCAAATATCGCAATCATTACATATCTGAACGGCCACAGGTAGTAGTCAAAGCTTGGATCTAGAACTACTTGATATAGCTTGAATGCAACCTCGATGAAGCCCCACCCAAAGGCCAATGAAAGACTCCCCTGTCGTAGATATTTCAGCCTCATGAAGAGCCCAAAGGTGTCTTCCACCCATCTATCGTATTGAGGATCCCCAAGGGGATGATGCAAAACACCATTCCTTTTGCCTACAAATACAGATAGTTTGCCGATGAACTCCTTGTTCTCCCTATCGATGAAGACTAGGGTTCTATAGCGTTTCCTGAGGAACCCACCTATCGTCACTATTGAGAACACAATCATAACAACTGTCCAGACTACCGCGAACACTGCCATCATTGCTGCTATGAGTATGAAACAGAAGATTTCTCCTTCTCCTCCTCCCCCTCCCCAGCCCCCATGGCAACCACCACAGCAACCCACTGTTTCATAGATTTCGGGTCTGACTGACACCCGCCCAGTTTCTTTGGTATGAACCGCCTCATTTCCAGGATCTACACCTGTGATAGTCTTGATTCCACTCCTTACCGAGCTACCTGAGGCACCGTAGACACGTATCTTGAAGTCGGTCAGAACTCCTGGGTCATCTCTAGGTTGCAGAATCAGCACCTCCTAAACGACGCAAGCTCAACCCGTTGTAGTGGAATCAGAGCTGTGATATAAATGGCAAGGCATGCAATGGAAGGTGAACAACCTCAAATCCTATTGAGTTTCACCAGCAGACCTCTTTTTCCACACCTTCTCTATCTTCTTCTCTCTATTGTAGTGTCCCATCTCCCCGCGTGACTTCTTTGCAGTACCTGTCAAAACAACGTATCCTTCGAACAAGATGAGGAAGGCCGCCGGGATGAATGGAGTAATGTCACCCCCAACGAAGAAACCCATCATTCCTGTCAGAATCGAAGTTATGATGGTCCAAAGTCCCGCGAAGAAGAAGAACCATTTTCGTTTGGGAGGTGCCGCTTTCAGGAAGCTCACGTAGTCAATCTTGAGCGTAGGTTCGTAGTATTCATCTCTGCACAGACCATCGATCCTGATTCCCAGCGCTGTTCCGGCTATGAAGCGGCCTAGTGGATAGAAGAAGGTGATAATGAAGAAGATACAGAGAAAACGCAGCACAAACTGCCATACGTCTACCAAAGTCCAGCCTAGAACATTGGACCAGTCCAATGGAGTTCCCACAAGCCACAAGTATGCAATTAGCGACACCACACCGAGGATAGTCATCGCTGCCAACGCCGGGCCTGTTGAGTAGGTTCTGCCTCTATCCACTTCGAAGAGTATGTTTCTGACTTCTGCTGCAACGACAATCTCATTATCATTTGGCTCTGGTTCTCTCTTGATCTGACGGACAAGTTTCCAGAAGTACTTCCTGGATTCACGTGGCACGTTCTCAGAGTCTTTCTCGACCTCTTCTCGAATTCGTTCAAGTTCGTGCAGTCTTTCGGACACTCCAACACGCCTCGAAGTGGGAAGGGCAATCACCCACAAGAACCCTCCGTGCGGTGTTGAGGACGATGATTCCAGCACATCTATATCGAGCGAGGTCAACAACGAGATGTGTGGTGGCGTTGCCAGGGAATGCTAGCACGAGTCAAGGGCGCCCTTCAGTTGAAGAGATGAAGAAATTCATGGCTGAAGCAATAAATGAGGCGCAGAAGGGGCTAGACGAGGGCGGAATCCCAATAGGTTCCATTTTGGTGATGGATGGGGAAGTTGTCGGTAGAGGTCATAACCGCCGAATTCAAACAGGTAGCCCAGTGCTTCATGCTGAGATGGATGCTCTTGAGAATGCAGGCCGCCTGTCAGCATCCGAATACAAGAGAGCGACACTCTACTCCACACTCTCTCCCTGTGACATGTGCAGTGGGGCAGTATTGCTCTACGGAATCCCGGTAGTTGTCGTGGGTGAGAATCAGACTTTCCAAGGTCCAGAAAACTATGTACGTGACCGTGGAGTAGATGTGATAGTGTTGCAGGATGAAACGTGCATTGGAATGATGAACGACTTCATACATGAGAATCCTGAACTATGGAATGAAGACATCGGAGTCGAAGAGTGATCCAAGGCTTGCCACTGTGGTCAGTCTAGAGTTTTCCAAATGGTCTGCGTTTTAGGAACCTACCGTGCCCCACATCGCCCACAAACTTGCCATCCTTGGCCACGACTCTTCCTCTCGATATGGTGACTGAGGGATAGCCGACGAGTTTCCAGCCTTCAAATGGACTCCAATCACAGTTGGTCTGCAGGTCAGAGGCTCGAAGTGTCACTTTCTTCTTGGGATCGAACACAACCAAATCTGCATCACTGCCCACAGCGATGGTTCCCTTCTCTGGATACATTCCGAAGAGCTTCGCGGGATTTGTGCTTGTGAGTGTCACGAGTTGGTTCACAGCAAGACCACGCTTGCCAACTCCTTCTGTGTACATCAGAGGTACCATGGTTTCTACACCGGGCATTCCAAATGGAATCTTCCTGAAGTCGCCATTCCATGCGGCCTTCTGTTCAGTCGTAAATGTGCACGTATCAGTTGCCACAATCTGCACATCGCCGTTGAACAGTCCTTGCCACAATCTTTCGCTGTCGTGAGGCTTCTTTATCTGCGGACAGGTGGCGTAGAGGTGTCCGTTTTCGCCCTTGAAGACCTCATCATCAAGAAGAAGATACTGAGGACACGTTTCGGCAAAGACTCTCACACCCCGCTCTTTGGCGGCATGGACGGCTTCTGCAGCTTCTCCTGTTGACATATGTACGATGTAGAGCTGTCCACCTGTAGCCTCAGCCCATTTGATTGCGCGAATTACCGCCTCCTCCTCGGTGTAACAGGGACGTGATAGAGTGTGCGCATATGCTCCCCATTTCTCTTTCTCTTGAGCATATCTCTCTACCAGCATGTCTAGGACAAACACACTCTCCGCGTGCACTCCAATGTGACCACCAAGCTTGGCAGTTTCTTCTAGGGCACTGAAGAGCATTCCATCATCAGCCATCCAACCCTCATCTTTGTAGATCATGAACATCTTGAACGTAGGGATGCCATAGTCGATGACTTGCCTAATCTCAGCCTGAGTCTGGGCGTTCCAGTCTGTTATGGCGGCATGCAGACCATAGTCAATGCATACCTTTGGGTCTGCTTCGGCGCGTCGAGCTTCAACTGCATCCATGATAGAGCTGCCCTTGGTCTGAATCGCAAAATCCAGCACTGTGGTCACTCCGCCGCAGGCAGCGGCCTTGGTACCATTCTCAAAGTCGTCTGCAGATACAGTCCCCGAGAAAGGGAGTTGAAAGTGGACATGGACATCAATGCCTCCAGGGAAGACATAGTTCCCCTTTGCTTCGACTACTTGTGTGTCAGGTCCTGCACTTACGTCACTCGCAATCGATGCTACCTTCCCATCATAGACCCCGACATCTGCCACAAACTCATCGGCAGCAGTCACAACTGTCCCATTCTTGACTACCAGATCCAGCTCGACCATAGAAACGCCTCCGCAGAGTACTGGATGGCGTACCATAAATCGGTTTAGGAAATGCCTATTAGAAAAGGGACCTACAGGCCAGTTCACTAAACTGTCGGAGTGAAGGCCGTGAGAAACGTACGTTTGGGACTTGTACAAGCAGAATGGGAAGGCGACGTCAAAGATGAAGCAAAGATTGAGGAGAACATCGAGAAGATGATTAGGAAACACGAGGGATTTGCCACCATTGCCAAGCAGCAAGATGTTCAAATCCTATGCTTCCAAGAGCTCTTCTATGGACCCTATTTCTGTGCCGAACAGGACCGCAAATGGTACAAATACGCGGAGCCGATTCCTGGCCCTCTGAGTGACCGGATGTGCGAACTGGCTAAGGAGAACAACCTTGTTCTGATTGTCTCCATGTATGAAGAAGAATCGGTAGGAGTCTACTACAACACAGCTATTGTAATCAATTCTGATGGAACGCTGTTGGGCAAGTACAGGAAGACGCACATTCCTCATCTCGACCCCGGATTCTGGGAAAAGTTCTACTTCCGACCAGGCAATCTTGGCTATCCGGTTTTTGATACCGCGTGTGCGAAGGTTGGTGTCTACATCTGCTATGATCGTCACTTCCCGGAGGGGGCTCGAGCACTTGGTCTTAATGGTGCCGAGATAGTATTCAATCCCTCTGCCACCGTGGCTGGCCTTTCGGAGCACCTGTGGGGACTAGAGCAACCTGCACATGCCGTTGCCAATGGGTACTTCATGGCTGCAATCAACCGAGTGGGCGAGGAGCCTTGGAAGACAGGAATGTTCTACGGTAGCTCCTATGTGGCGGACCCTCGAGGTCAGATTGTTGCACAAGGGTCTCGTGATAAGGAGGAGCTTGTTGTAGCCGATGTCGACCTTGACATGATTCGCGAGGTCCGCAACGTATGGCAGTTCTATAGAGACCGTAGACCAGATAGCTACGATGATCTCACAAGACTCTGAGTAAGAGGGCTACAGATTCTTCTCGATCTCTGAAAAGACCTCATCGAGGATATTCGTGGCATCATCGACCTGCTCCCTAGTGAGTTCGAGCGGGGGCTGAAGTCTGATGACATTACCATCGATTCCGCCTTTTCCAATTAGTAGCCCTCTATCCTTGCATAACTCCATCACTTGGACCATCTCTTGTACTGCAGGCTCTTTGGTGGTCCTATCGCGGACGAGCTCCACTCCGAGCATCAGACCTTGGCCTCTGACATCTCCGACTATCTTATGATCCTCCTTGAGCGAATCTAGCTTCTTCCTGAAATGACTACCCAATTCCGAAGCCTTCTCCAAGTACTTGCCCTCCTGAATGATTTCAATTACAGCCACAGCAGCGGCGCAGGATAGAGGGTTGCCGCCAAAGGTGGCAAAACCATCGGTCACAGTATAGTCTGTAGCGATTTCTGGACGGGTCATGAATCCGGCAACTGGTATCCCACTACCGAAGCCCTTTGCCACTGTGATGATATCAGGAGCCACATCAGCATGCTGAATCCCCCACCACTTGTCACCAGTTCGGCCGAACCCTGTTTGCACCTCGTCAGAGATGTAGAGTCCACCATACTCCTTGACAGTTTCATGTGCAATTCTGAAGAATTCAGGTGGTGGCTGGATGATTCCACCGACTCCTTGGATTGGTTCTACTATGAAAGCAGCGATTGCATTGTTGGTCTGTGTCCGTATCACTTCTCGGATGTAGCGTGCACACTCGAAGTCACATTCCGGATATTCCTTCCTAAAACTACAGCGATAGCAGTATCCGTATGGGGCAAAGCGGATACCAGAAGGATGGCTCTCAGGGGTGGTTCGCCACCCAGCGCTTGAGAGCTCTCTTGCAAGGGTGGTCCTTCCGTGATAGCCGTGAAGACATGCAATGATGTATGGATTGCCTATGTACTTTCGAGCCATGAACAGCGCCGCTTCATTCGCCTCAGAACCGCTGCTGACAATGAATGATTGTGAAAGTCCCTTTGGGGCAATCTCTGCAAGGCGTTTCACGAGTACTGCGTATGGAATGGTAGAGTAGAGAGAACTTGTGTAGACAAGACGCTCAGCCTGCCACTTGATCGTCGCCACATACTTCGGGTGAGCGTATCCGGTGATAGTTGTGCAGATTCCTGCGAATAGGTCAATGTAGGATTTCCCGGAACTGTCCTCTAGAGTGGCTCCTTCTCCACGAACAAACAACACCGGGTCTTCGTAGTAATGGGCTACAGCAGGTGCCATGTGTTTCCTTTCGATTTCAAGAATCTCTTCCTTCGAGTATTCCTTGCGAAGATCCTCAGGGACCAGTTCATCTGTCATGTTCTCCACCAATTCCTCTCAAGTAGCAGATAGCATGTAGATGTCGTCCTAAAGACTTTAGGGGGGGGCTGAGATATCACCTGAAAGCTGGAGGAGCGATAGACGTTGGCTGATAACTCGTTGGCAGTTGAGTTCGCTGGAATCCCCTTCAAGAATCCCTTCTTATTGTCCTCAGCGCCACCTACCATGGATGTTCGTCACATCCTACGAGCCGCACGACTCGGCTGGGGCGGCGCTGTCATGAAGACGGTAACAGAGGAGCCCACAGTTGACCCGCGTACACGGCTGGGCGTCCTTCGAAAGAATGGAAAAGCAATAGGCATGAACAACATCGAGCTTCTCTCCCGTGAGCCTCTCAAGACATGGACTGACGACTGGATTCCCAAGATTAAGCGTGAGGCACCGGAAGACTTCGTCTTTGTTGCCAGCATGATGAGCGGACCAGAGCCCGGTGGATGGACATCTCTCGCAGAAACGATGTCACAGACCGGAGCTGATGCTATCGAGCTCAATGTTTCCTGTCCCCACGGCTCACCGGAGAAACATATGGGGGCCTTCATTGGACAGGATCCGACTCTTGTTGAACAGGTGTCTCGAGCGGCAAAGAAGGGCACTGACCTGCCCATCCTAGTGAAATTGACACCAAATGTCACTGACATCGTACCCATAGCTCAGGCGGCTGCGAAGGGAGGTGCTGATGGATTATCAGCAATTAACACGGTGGAGTCACTAATCGGTGTCGACGTCGAAACTGCTACACCTCTCCCAATTGCCTACGGCGTGGATAAGACCGAGCAACTGAGCACCTACGGCGGCTACTGCGGTCCGGCTGTTCGCCCAATTGGCCTTCGAGTGGTTTCGCAGATTGCTAAAGCGATTCCTGACATCCCGATATCAGGAATCGGAGGGATTGAAGACTGGATGAGTTCCGTGGAGTATCTTATGGTAGGGGCCAGGACTCTGCAGGTCTGTACAGCTGCGATGTGGTACGGTTTCTCAATCATCAAGACAATCACCGAGGGGATAGTCAAGTTCATGGAACGGAAGGGCTACAAGACACTTGATGAAATGATAGGCAGAGCCCTCTCCAAAATCACCACTTGGACGGCTCTCAGCAAGCTCCCTCCTGTTGTCGGAAGGGTGATTGAGAACCGATGTACGGGATGCAAAGAGTGTGTCGGAGCATGTGCTGACGGTGGCTACGTAGCAATTCAGATGAGAGAAGGAATTGCAGTCATCAACCCTGAGAAGTGTGATGGGTGCGGCCTGTGTGCCGTAGTGTGTGAGTATGATGCCGTGGCGTTTGTCCACACGGATTGATTCCTCGGATGTTCCCGAGGATAAGTGACAACTGTTCCAGAGTCAGGCTACTGCTCTTTCTTCTGCTGAAGCATTTCGGTGAGTCTATGATTCCTCGGACCAAGATACACCCTAGTAGGCTTGTTGACAAAAGTGATTACAGACTTGACAAACGCGGCTCTTCGGACTTGACGAGCAACCTTCTCTAGGTGGGTCTGGTTCTCGGCCACAAAATACGCAAAGATTGTTGGGTTTGAAGACGATATCATCACCTCCCAGAGGGGAATGGGAAAGGCCTCTCGAAGCCACCTCTCACAATCAGTCGGTTGAATCTCAGATTCATCGAACTCAATATGTGCAATGAAGGGTATTCCCTTTGACGCTTCGGGGTTCCATTTCAGTGTGAACCGGACGCTGTTACTATCGAGGAGTTCTTGGATTGTCCTTCGAACCCTTCTTGTCGTCAATCCTGCCTTCTCAGCAATGCTGACTAGTGGCATCCTTGCATCCTCCATCAGGACGTCTAGTACGCGCAGCTGTAGCCCTGTGAATTCATCTCCCGTGTGCTCCCAGGAGCGCAACAATGTGTGCAGTTCCACGCTCAAAACGCCTTGGAGTCCTCTCATGAATCTACCCAGCTCCGAGAGTTCTCTTGGCGAAGTATAGTCGGCAAATACAAGATACGTGGCTCCAGTGAGGGGGTCAACATCAAAGACTAGTGGATTACTACCCATTAGATTCGCGAAATCATCTTCATCTTGGGTTCCGTCTGTTGAAACCACTGCGAGTAGGACCTCGGCATCAATCATTGCGGGTGTAAGTTCTACAACATACTTCACGATTACACCGGACTCTTCCAGCTTCGACACTCGTTTCTTGATTGCATTCGCAGTCATTTGATGCCTATTGGCCAGGGCCTGGAAAGACATTCTGCAGTTAGCACTCAGGTCATAGAGAATGAGTTTGTCAATTACATCCAATCGATGCACCGCAGTTTCGTAATAGAGGAGTCCAGCAATAAGGATAGCCCTAGTCCGGTCATTTCTGGACAGCAGACACGCAATGGCAGCCTTTTTCGATGTGTTTCAATAGTCTATGATCGACTAGACTAACCTGAGACCTATGACATGATTCGGAAAACTATGCTCTTCAGAAATCTCGTTGATAATGTGGCTAAGAACCTCGGCCTCTATTCTGTTGGAGTTCTACTCTTAGTTCTTCAAAGGGCCGCATTTGAAGCAGCGCCGATACTAGTGGGCTCGATGGCATTCATCATTGCCTACTCATCAGTCTACGTCATCAATGATATACTCGATTTCGCAGAAGATGCAATTGATCCAGAGAAGACGAAGAGAAAGCCTCTTGCTCGGGGGTCTGTCGAAAGATCAGAAGCAGTGAGAATCTATCTTGTACTCTTGGCCTTGGGACTTCTGCTCTCTACTTTTCTGGGTGCGTTATTCCTCGTGGTCATATTGTTTCTACTCGTTGTCAATGTTGTCTACTCGGTGCCCTTGATTACCAGTCAGAAAGCAGGGTCTCTTAAACTGAAACACACTATGATGCGCTGGCCACTTGTTCTCATGATGCAATTCCTGAAGATCCTTCTTCCTTGGACAACCACTGCACAGCTGGCCAGCTTTCCATTTCTCTTTGCATTTGGGTTATCACTCCTCTATGTTATTCTCTTCAGAGGCTACAAGGAGAACCTAACAGTGGGGGAAAGCGTCAAGTATGAACCAATCCTCCCCATCATCACGATTACAGTGTTTTTGTCATCCTTGCTGGTGCATCCGGGACCTGTTTTCCAAGCGATGATTATGGGTTATTTGTTGGCCGGAATCGCTATCTTCTGGAAATCGCGTATTATCGACAGAAAGGTCCTCAGAATTGCTCCTGTCTATATCGTTATCGGAATTATTGTCTTACTCATTGCAATGACATACATATAGAAGGACAGTAGGCTCAAGTCAGTGAGTTAGAATCAAATTCAGGGAAGAGGTGGCAGTCAATGCCTTTGGTTGGGAAGTCGCGAGTACTAGATAGCATGCATCAAGCAGGCTATCTGGTTCACGCCATGCAACTGGGAATGAAGTCACAAACTGATGAAGTTCCCTTCATTGTTCTCAGCCATGAAGTATACCCTGGTGTGGAAGCTCACTTGTTCACAATCGCAGATGCAGCCTTATGGCTCCCTGCCTTCAATCATGTCGGAGACATAGTGCTCTACAGACCCAGGGAGTTCGACGGGGTCGAAAGTGCCGGTGTTATTGAGAAAGCCCGGTCTGATGCTTGGAACATGTTACTCTCTGCAGTAGAGAGAATAGGCAATCTTCTGACACCATACAAAGAACATGTGAGTCAAGGTATTACTCCCAAGACAGTATGGGCCCATCATGAAACACAGTGGCATCTGGCGCTGCGTGATGCTCCTGATCATGAAGCACAACCCGTTGACAAGTTCATAGACGACGTAGATTCCTCAATAAGACCGCATATTCGGGAGCTCAATGAACTCGGATTTGCGACAAAGGAAAGCTGTTCGGGTATCCTAGATGAACATCCAGATAGAGAGCCCTACAGGCCATATGTGATGTTTGATGACAGGGTCTACTTAGACGCGAGCGCGCACCTATTCACTCTGGCTGATATCGCTGAATGGATTCCCGGCCCCGGGCCTCATGGGTTCGATGTCAGTTTTCACCAGAATGTCGGGGAGGATATACAAGATGCATGGCAACGTCTTCGGAAGGCCGCGCATTCGTTTGCACCACTTATTAATCAGTACAGAACTCTCGTTGGGGCCAAAGACCGCCAATACAGGCGACTGCGAAAAGTGAGAGAGGTTCCCAAGATCACTTAGTGATGATCCACTTCTGTGATTCTCCATAGTGTTTGTCCTGTTCAGAAGGTAATGAAAGGCCCAACCTCAGGTATAATAGGTCGTTCCTCTCGTAGTGGAGAACTCGGTGAACGTTCAAGGAGCTGTCTGAATGCGCGGGAAGTTTGAGTTCGGCGGCGACATTGTGTGGCGGCCATCTTCAGATTACATTGAGGACGCTAACATCACGCATTTCATGCGCAAACATGGAATCAAGGACCTTGACGAATTGAACAAACGCGCCGAGGCTGACGTTGCGTGGTTCACCAAGTCTGTCCTAGACTACCTGGACATTCAATTCTACGAGCCCTATACCAAGGTAGTTGAACTATCCAGAGGGATTGCTTGGCCCGAGTGGTGCGTCGGCGGCAAGATGAACATAGTCCACAACTGTGTGGACAAGTACATCGGAAATCCAAAAGAAGACGAGGTTGCTTTCATTTGGGAGAGAGAGGAGGGCGAATATGGTTCAGTGACCTACAAAGAACTCCACTCTATGGTGAACAGAACGGCAAATGCGCTGCGAAGTCTTGGTCTGGGAAAAGGGGACGCCATTGGTATCTTCATGCCCATGACCCCGGAAATTGTGGCCGCTTTGCTAGCAATTGCCAAGATAGGTAGCATAGCATTGCCACTCTTCTCGGGGTTCGGAGTCTGGGCAGTAGTAACACGGCTGGTTGATGCCGATGCAAAGGCCCTGTTCACGGTTGACGGTTTCTACCGGCGCGGGCGGATAATCAACATGAAGGAAACTGCCGACGAAGCCGCGGAACAGATTCCGTCTCTGGAACACATGATTGTACTCAATCGTGCCAATCTCGGAGTTTCACTACAAGAGGGGCGTGATCACTGGTGGCATGAGATTGTCCAGAACGCATCTGACGAGGCCCAGACTGTGATAACCGCCGCCGAAGACCCCATGATGGTGATATACACATCTGGTACAACTGGAACCCCAAAAGGAGCACTTCACACTCACTGCGGATTCCCCATCAAGTCTGCTCAGGACATGGCCTTCGGCACTGACGTACGCCCTGGACATGTGATTCACTGGATGACCGACATGGGGTGGATGATGGGACCATGGCTTGTGTTCGGCGCTCTTCTTTTGGGCTCTACATTCCTGATCTATGATGGCGCTCCAAACTATCCCGAAACTGACCGTGTCTGGGCCATGGTCGACCGACACAATATTACTACACTGGGTCTCTCACCCACTTTCGTTCGCGCCATAGCCCCCTTTGGCGAAGAACACATTCGAAAACATGATCTCTCGTCTCTGCGCTATTTCGCGTCTACGGGAGAACCATGGAATCACGAACCATGGATGTGGCTCTTCGAAATGGTGGGTGGCAGCAGACTCCCAATAATCAACTACTCCGGAGGCACTGAAGTTTCTGGAGGCATTGTGATGGGCAGCCCCATTCTGCCACTGAAACCATGCTCCTTCTCCGGTCTTTGCCCCGGAATTGCAGGTGACGTATTCGACGAGAATGGAAAACCGGTCCGAGATCAGGTCGGTGAGTTGGTCATTACTCAGCCATGGATTGGTATGACACGGGGTTTCTGGAAGAATCCCGAGAGGTACGAAGAAACGTACTGGTCCCGATGGAAGAATGTCTGGGTTCACGGGGACTTTGCGGCCATAGACTCAGATGGGCTGTGGTACATCCTTGGAAGGTCTGATGACATAATCAAAGTGGCAGGGAAGAGGTTCGGTCCCGCAGAGGCGGAATCTGTCCTAGTGAACCATTCGGCTGTCATTGAAGCAGCGGCAATCGGAATACCTCACGATATCAAGGGGAACGAGCTTGTCGTCTTCTGTGTTCTGGGACCTGAAGTGAAACCGACAGGAGAACTCGAATCTGAGCTTAGCGACTTGGTGATCAAGGAACTCGGCAAGCCTCTTGCGCCTCATGAAGTTCTGTTCGTGAGCGACCTTCCCAAGACACGCAACGCCAAGGTAATGCGTCGAATGGTAAGAGCTGCCTACCTCGGGGAGGGCTTAGGTGACACTTCATCACTCGTCAACCCTGAGGCGCTTGATGAGATACGTGAGGCTAGAAAGAGCTGACTCTCACCTAGAAAGGCGAATGATTTTACTAGAAATATCCCTCCCTACCAGAACATATTTATCCCTGCTTAACTATTGTTAATGCGTGAAAACAATGGCTCTCTATATGCTATATCACACAAAATCAAAAACTGAAGGTCACGACGAACTCGATGAGATAAGATCTGAGTTTGAAGAGATCTACAAGAAGTACGAAGTAGACATCGTCGGTTTCTGGGAGAACGCTGAGGACGCCTCTGAGATCTACTACCTCTCTAGGTACGAGGATGACGTCGACTACAAGAAGAAGACAGAACGCCTCAGAAGTGACGAGCGTTATGCTCAGCTTAGCAAACGGCTGAACGAGCTTCGAGTTGACACCAAGGCGACACGACTGAATCCAATCTGGCTCCCAGAGTAGACTATTCGCCCTCACTCAGCGAAGCAATCGTTGCCTTGATCTCTGGACTGTCTAGGAGAGCTTTGGACTCCCCCAAAGCTCGAACAATCCTCCAGGGGTCGTCAGCGTCTTTAATTGACTGGGCAATCTCTCTCTGTACTGCCTGGTCTGAGGCAAGGACATCAACGTCTTTGATTACGGCAATTATCCTCCAAGGATAGTCTGCTCTGCGAATCTCGTCCAGAATCACTGGGATTCGTGACTCAACTGCTTCCTGTACAATTCTTCCCTTCATCAATGTCTGAGATTTCCTCAGCTCGTGAAGAACCAATAGTGGCTCTTCCACTCTCTCAATCAGGTCAGCAATTGCCTCTTGAGCAACCTCACTTTCTGTGACTGAGGCCACCATTGTCAACACATCGAGATCTCGATATCTGGTCTTCGGAGATTTGACAAAGTCAGCGACTGCCCTTTGAATAGTGTCAGCTGGAATCCGCTCCGGATACGTGAGAATCGCCTCTACAGAGTCCCTAGTGAGAGGCCATTTCCTA
>CP070658.1:953069-961792 GCA_020355105.1 Candidatus Thorarchaeota archaeon
CACTTCTTGGAACTTCTCATAAGCTAGGGAGCCGATCTGAGGGCGGTCTCTTGGATGGTGGAATAGGGAACCGTCTACAAGAATAACGTCGACATGAACCTCATCAAGAACAGACAATGCCACTCTAAGCTCCGCTTCAACCCGTTCCAGTGATGCCAGTTGGTCCAATTCGGGTCCTGGAAGGGTCAGCATGACCGGCTTGATTCTGGGTTCAGGAAATGCACTTGGGAAAAAATCAACACGCGGCCCCTCTTCCGGTCCGAAGTGAAAGACGACAGCAATTCCTCGCGTTAACACTAAATCCATGGACCTGAAACGTCGTCTTACTAATCCTCCATCTATACCGGCAATCCTCAGGCCCGAGAGTCCAATGGGTTCGATTTTCTTCGAAAATGTCGTTTCTACGGCATCTGGTGCGAGTGCAGGAAACTTACCGAGATTAAGGTCTCCCTTTATCTGATTCAAGGCGGATCCGAATCTCCTTCGAGTGCTCTCAATCTTCTCTATCTCCTCAACTAGAATAGCAAGCATCGAGTCGAGGTTCCGTTCCACTACTTTTTCCCTCTCAATTCCTTGTATTCGAGAGCTGCTCTAATAAGGCCCAAGTAGAGTGGGTGTGGGGCATCAGGACGCGATTTGAACTCGGGATGAAATTGAACTCCAATCCAGAAAGGATGCTCGACTAACTCGATTGCATTGATTATCTCGCCTGTCGAATCATATGCGGAGACAATCAGTCCCTGCTCCTTCATTTTACCAACGTACCGGTCGATCAGATGGAATCTATGCCTGAATCTCTCCCTGACTTGGTCTTCTCCATAGGTTTTGTGAAGGCGTGTTCCCTCAACGAGTTTGACCTCATGGCCACCAAGGCGCATTGTTCCGCCCTTGTCCGTTGTCAGCTTCTGGCCATCCATCAGATCCACAACGGGATAGAGACTGTCAGCATCAACCTCCGTAGTGTGGGCTCCATCCCACTCCATAATGTTTCGCGCAAATGCGACCGTGCCAAGCTGGGCACCATAGCATATTCCTAGCATGGGAATCTTCATGTCGAATGTTACTGCAGCAGCACAAATCATGCCCTCGACGCCTCGTTCGCCGAAGCCGGGTGTTAAGAGTACACCGTCTACATCCCTCATGTCTTCCTCTATACTCTCCCTATCACAACGCTCCTCAGTTCGAATCCACCTAATCTCTACCTCTGCTCCACAAGCTGCCCCCGCATGAGAGAGAGCCTCATTGATACTCTTGTATGAATCACTGAGGGTCGTGTACTTGCCCGGCATGGCAATTACCACGGTCTTTGAGAGAGTTTCGAATGAGTCCACCATCTTACGCCAGTCTTTCGTTTCAGGAGTTCGCTGTTCCAGTCCTAGATGTTCCGTGAGTATGTTTCCAAGACTCTGTTCCTCGAATGACAGAGGAAGCCGATAGATGACTGGAATATCGGGATTCGATATCACACGTTCTTCCGGTACGTTGCAGAAAAGGGCAATCTTCTGCTTTGCAGAGTCTGAGAGTTCCTCATCAGCCCTGCAGATCATGATGTAGGGCTGCAGGCCGAGGCCCTGTAGAGTTCTGACACTGTGTTGTGTTGGTTTCGTCTTGAACTCACCAACTGATTGCAGGTAAGGGACAAGGGTAACGTGTACGAGTGCCGCCCTCTCTCTCCCCACCTCACGTATCATTTGTCTGACTGCTTCGAGAAAGGGCATTGCTTCGATGTCACCAACTGTCCCTCCAATCTCAATCAGCAGTACGTCGGGCTTTTGCTCCTCTACCACATCCCATATTCGTTTCTTGATTCTGTCAGTGATATGAGGAATGATTTGGACGGTTCGACCGAGAAAGCTTCCTTTCCGTTCCCCCAGAATCACTGATGTGTAGATTTGGCCAGAGGTGATATTCTGAGAAGGATGGACCTCCATACCTGTGAATCGCTCATAAGTTCCAAAGTCCAGATCAATCTCAGATATCTTGAACTCAAAGCCTTCGGCGGGCTTGAATATCCACGTTTGGTCCGTGACAAAGACCTCGCCATGTTCGATTGGATTGAGTGTTCCGGGGTCGATGTTGAGGTAGGGATCAATCTTGATTATGGAAACATTGTAGCCACGAAACTGCATCAACTTGGCAATTGAAGCCGTTGTGACGCCCTTTCCGATTCCGGAGAGCACCCCTCCTGTGACAAAAACGAATCGCGTTTCACTGTGTACTGAGTTCAAGTATGACTCCTCGTATTGGCACGTAGACTACCAATTGGTCCTCAATGGAATCTAAGGCTGTAGCGGCAGTCGCACGAGGCGCGTATAAATCGTTCGTTGAGAGGGGGGCTTCTTGCAGTTGAATACATCTCTCAAGAGATAGGCTGAGCAAGAACACTGGCACGCATGGCATCTCGGAAGAGGTGCTGAAAGGCCTCAAGTATGTTGAATCCGTCTTTGGCAATGCTCTTGAAGATGAGTACAGAGTAGGGTAGCTTCAAGTGTGCCCTTACCCGCTCCTCTTGAACAGCCTCTGGAAGATCTTGTTTGTTAAGACAGACCACTACCGGGAGAGGTCTCTCTTCTTCAGCGACCAAGGTCATGAGCTCATTCCAGCTGGCCAGATTCTCATCAAGTAGATGTTCTTGAGAATCAACCATGAAGATGACTCCATCAGCGCCAACTAGCACTACTTCCCTGGTTGACCTATAGAAGTCTTGACCTGTCGCAGACCACACATGTGCATTGATTGTCCAGGTGTTTCCTATGGGAAAGGGGATTGTTCCGAAATCGCAGAACATGGTTCTACCAACGGTGTTTTCGATAGATGTGAGCTTGTCTGCATAGTCTAGGCTCATGAAGAGCCACCTGATTGCCGTAGTCTTCCCACTCATTGCAGGTCCGAAGAACACTATCTTCAGACCAACTGTCCTTGTACCGTAGTCAATAATCACCCCTTCTTCCTCCTCCTCAGGCCCCCCACATGCTGTCAACCCATGCTCCGAGTCCAGATAGAGTACCGGACTTCACACAGTCGGAGAAGTCCTCATGCCATTCAGCACGTATGAATCGAATCAAGTCTGACATGTTTCCGCCCTCCCACCCAATTGCCTCGTAGAGATTCCTCTCAGTGAGTGTCGTGGAGGCACCTAGTTCACGTGCCAGACGAATCCTCGAGAGAAGTGTGACGGCCCTCCTAGCTGCATGAACATAGTTATTCACCTCCTCATCAAACACGTCGTGGGTCAGCTTCTCGGACTCGTCGTCCAGTTTCAGGATTGCGTTCATAATGTGTTTCGACACATCTAGACCACGGAGTGATTTTCTGAGGAGTCTTCGAATTCTCTCCAATGATTGTCTTTTCCTTGTGAGAATCTTGCTGACAATCTTCTTCTCTACTTCAAGACTGCTGACACAGGGCTCTACAAGAGAGAAGCTGATTGATGATGGCGAGGTGACTCTGAGTATCCCACAGTTCTGAGAGTGTTGAAGCACACGATGAATGACCGTCTGCGTAAGCTCCTCATCAACATGAATGCCAAGTACACTAGCCCCGATTGGTATTGCCAGAATCCAGCTCGTGAAACGTGTTATACGCTCGATAGCTAGTCTGAGATTGGAAGAAAGACCACATACTACAGTCCTACTTACTTCGTGATTGTGCTTCTCCTCTTCCCATACAGAGAGGAGCTCGCCTTCAGATGTAAAATCACGCCAGAACACTAGCTTATGGTGGTGAGGGCAGAGCATTGTAAGGCTCTCAGAAATGTCATCCACCAACTCGACGTCTTGGCCTGTGACAAGAATCGGGATTCGATTGAGGACTGAGTTCAATAGAAGTGGAAAGCCGTTTCCCATCAGTTCAATCATTCGCATTACTGAATAGGTCATGGTTCTCGCCTCGCCATCACAATTCCATTTTCGGCCCCCCCTGCCAGAAGCAATTCCTTCAGATCATCAGGTACGGCAGGCTTCATTCCTTCTGCGGCATGTAGGACTCGCTTGATCTCGTCGATGTAGTGTTTCAACAGCAATCTCATCAATCCGAGTTTCTGGCCCTCTCGATTCACCCACATACTAAACACACCATTAGGCACCGCATAGGTGAAATGCCGAGTGTTTCCTGCCTCACAGAGAACCGTCTGAAGAGAGCTGTTCCTCAGAGTTCTGACGACTCGTTCGGATGAATCATGAAGAGCAAACGACATCGCGGCAAGTCTATCGTTTGTGAACCCCTCAAGGGAAACTCGAACTCCTCCACTTAGAGACAGAAAGACCGATTTGATGTCAGGAATACTGTCATGAATCTGTCTTAACAATGCCCTTAGTGTCAGGGCTTGTGAGCGATCCAGAGAGATGATTGGTCTTGAGGTGGAATAGGAGGAACTCTGCCCCTCGGACACAGAGAAGCCTCTTAGTACCTGACTTGTTTCATCCGTACTGTAGGAACGCAGAGGAGGCAGTCTGCCATCGACATGCTGACGCAGTAGGAATGATATACGGGAGAGGCTGTCTTTCATCTCTATGAATAGGGCAGCCAGATTCACTCTAGGTGCCGTTGTTATTGTGAGAAAGAAGTCGGGATCGTTTGGAAGAGAGGCCAGGAAGACTTTGGACGTTTCCGACTCCATCAGTAGATACTTGAACTCACCGTGGATGAGTCTTGCAACTCCATATATCGCGCAGGTCGAAGATGCAACTGCAAACACCTCTTCTTTGCTAAACCACACTCCTGCACTTGCAACTGGAAGTCCATCCTTCTGGATTAGGACTACATTCTCAACGCCTGCAATCACCTTGATGTTTTGCAGTGTTTCCGTCAGCTCGTCGGTCAATAATCCGGCTCCGGACCCGACTGATGGTCCAAAGTAGAACTTCTGACCTTACTATATAACCTCCACACTGGACTCCGCCTGCAATTTCACATGTGTATTAGAGCAGCGTCAGGCAGCTCCTCGAAAATCTTTCTTGCCGCGAGGCCGACCTTGGTTCTGTGACGATCGAATGTGTATACTCTGATGACGTCAAGATACACCTTCATCATCTCTGCAATGTTTGAATACTCTGACAGATTGTGAGGTATCTTCTTGCCTTCAAACCTCTCGAATATCTTGATTTCCATTGGGTTTAGCTGATGTGGGTTGTAAGGAACAGAAGGGAGTGTAGGAACATCCACAATGACCTCGTCCGGCTGTACTCCCGCGTTTGCAGCTATCTCCTCTTGGATGCTCTCTCTGACCTTGCGCTTAGTTAGAATCCTAGAAACGAAACGGTCCTCCGTGTGTAGTACCTTCTCGAAGACGGACTTGTAAAGAATGCGAGAGTCTAGCATGTTTACCATGGTAACGGCCTCGTGGGCAGAGTCTGATTCTGAAGGGTCGATTCTTCTGATTCGAGATATGAGTGACATATCATCCAGCGCCAGAAACTCCTCCGGAGTCGAGAAGCTTGTCAATCCTAACACAGTGTCTGCAGCATTCATCAGTTTGATGAGCATGACTTCAACACTTCGTACCGTCTTGTGGTAGTACACATTGAGAAACATCTCATACCTAGCAACTAGAAAGGCCTCAAGTGCGCCACGGGCAGCCAAATCGAACTCAAGTGTGAGGTCATCAGACACCTCTAGACTGTTGATTAGACGGTGAATGTCTACAAGTCCGTAGTTCACTCCACAATAGAACGAGTCGCGTATAAGATAGTCCATCTTGTCAGCATCTACTTGTCCGGCAACAATTGAACTGACTACCTTGTCAGTCTTCTTCTTACGGCGTCCGCGGACCAAGTTAGCAATTCTATCCTTTGATATCCCAGCATCTTCAAGCAAATCACCTACCTCGCTCTCGCGAATTATCCACTCAGTGACATCTTCATGATTCCATCCTCTTCGTTCTATAAGGGATTCTTCAAAGACATGGCTGAATGGTCCATGGCCCATATCATGCAAGAGGGCTGCGATTCTCACCTCTTGGAGAGCATGTTCACCCAGTTTCAGTGATCTTAGTAGGCGTCTGCCCACAAGACCTGCGAGGTGCATTGCACCGATACAGTGTCCGAATCTAGTGTGTTCTGCAGTGGGGTATACAAAGTGACCGCCAGACAGCTGCTTGATTCTTCTTAGGCGCTGATATGGTGCTGAATTAACCACTTTCGCCTCAATCTCTGTCAATCCAATGAAACCGTGGATAGGGTCGTTGACCTCCATGACAAAATCCATTGATATCTCCTCGAAGAACTCACATCTGTGGATTGAATGACCGAACCTCCCGGATGAGGTCGTCTGAGCTCAGATTCGAAATGCAGAGCGGTAGATGGATACTGTCTGCAATCCGAACGGCTAGAGGATCAAGCTCCTCTACCCCTTGGAGTATCACGACTGCGGGCTTCATCGCAGTCGACGTTCCAATCTGGCTGGTCTTTATGGCAACCATCGGAGTCTTTCCTGTCTTGACATTAGTCAGAATGGCGGCTCTCTGAGTAGTCCCACCATACAGACGAAGTAGCTGTTGGGGTGTTAGACTCACGATAGCTTTCACACTGTCAAGCGCGGTATATCCATAGATAGGACGGTCCAGTAGGTCGTTGTGTGTGAGTATCGTGCATTCCAGTTGGTCAGTAAGGTGACGTGCTGGCATTGCAAGTCCGAAGTCTCGGATGTCAAGTATCGCGTCGGATGCTATCTCGGGGGTTACCAGCTTCTCTAGAGCCGTCGCAACCCTACCGCCATTGACTGCATCCATCTCTATCAGACCTTCCACAAACCTTCTGATGGTGTCCACACGTGGCGATTTCCTTCTACCACTCTCATAGTCACTTATCACGGACGGAGACACTCCTAGATGCTTCGCCAGATGTTTCTGGGAGATCTGAAAACGTTCCCGCCAGCGCTTCATGATTGCTCCGGGATCGTTCTCCGCGAGACATATCTCGCCGGCCATAGCCTCTGCCAGTTTTTGGAGTGCCTCGTTCTGCTCCATAATTGAAGTCCCGCTGGCATCGCTGATAAGACTTACGCAGAAGTGACAGGAGAGTGCCTTCGGATAGTGATTTGGTGAATCGGTCATCATATTCATCATGCCAACTGCAAGTATACCGAAGCACTCAAAGAGGGTTTGACACGATGTGAGGTTGGTCAGAGGCCATGTTCTACGTATTCTTCGTTGGCACAGCAGGTTCTGGTAAGTCGCTTCTTACCTCTACTCTTGAGAAGTGGTTGATTGGCGACGAAATGAGCGTAACAGTGGTGAATCTTGATCCAGGTGTTGATGATCCGCCGTACACCAGCGACGTTGATATCCGCGAATACGTCAACTATGGAGAGGTAATGAGAAGATTCAACCTTGGTCCGAATGGAGCGCTAGTGGCTTCACTGGACATGGCAGTGAGTCATGCAAGTGACCTGCGAGATGAGATCTTCGAGCTAGGGCGGGACTACGTTTTAGTGGATTGTCCTGGGCAGATGGAGCTCTTCGCCTACCGTAATTCTGGTCCAATGATGGTATCCGGATTGAGAGACCAAGATCCAGCAGTTTCCCTGTATCTTCTTGACTCCAATATCGCCCGTACCCCAACAGGGTATCTCTCATCGATGTTGCTCGGAATCTCGATAAGCATCCGTTTCGGTCTTCCTCAACTAAACGTACTTAGTAAATCAGATATCCTAATGGATGATCAGGTGGAAGAGATTCTGTCTTGGTCAAGCGACGCATATCTGTTGGAAGAGGCATTAGATGGTACTTCGGAGGGTCTTCTCAGGGAATACTCTGAGTCAATTTTGAGAATGCTGAATGAGATAGATACGAGTGGTGCTGTTGAACCAGTGTCAGCTAAGCAGGTGACAGGAGTTGAAACCTTGTATGGAGAGCTACAACGTACCTTCTTGGGCGGCGACAATATCATCATTTGAGTGGGGGTTTGTGGTTGGTCGCGTATTTTGCATTTGCTTCAGGTGAAAACACTGAGTTGGCAAAAGCAGAGCTCGATTCACTCATTCGCATCCTAGATGAGAATGCCATTGTGTCCTGGACCGGACCATTGGCTGTGATTGAAATGGAAAGCAATCC
This sequence comes from Candidatus Thorarchaeota archaeon, assembly GCA_020355105.1. Lineage (GTDB taxonomy): Archaea > Asgardarchaeota > Thorarchaeia > Thorarchaeales > Thorarchaeaceae > SMTZ1-83. The sequence continues at coordinate 961,120 of CP070658.1, forward strand.
CACGAGCTTTCTGCTTGATAGGGCAGCCATGATTAGAGAAGCGGGAACCATACTCGCTAGAAACCCATCTTCTGACAGAACGTTGACTTGGGTAAGTGGCGACATCCTTAGGGACCACATAAGCCCTCAGAGTTCATTCTGTGTAAGAAGTAGATCACTGACGGGGAGTAGAGAAATCGAGTTCAGGGATGAGTTGACAACACTCCTGGGCACTCGAATTCGTAAAGCAACAGGAGCAAGAATTTCGCTGGATAGTCTATGAAGATGGGGTGCTTCAGGATGTATTGGCGTTGTATCTTGTCAAAAGGACAATAATTGAGAGAGAAGACACAAAAATTGACACAAAGCAAGCGAGAAAAATATTCATACCCGAGACTTCCAGAACCTTTGTTCTCATTTTCGAAATGATGGATTATTTTCCCAAGATAAGAGAAACACTCGATTATTTCTTCGAAAATGTTATCTCGTCCGGTGACTCACTGTTTATTGTCACGCCTTTAAAAACCTATGTGTTAAAAAAAGAACTTTTAGATAAAACACCCAGAGAAGTAATTGTTGAAGAATTGAACGGAAACCTAAGGAGAGACATTAATTCAGCCGCGAGAGAGTTTAAGAGTATGATCCAAAATCTTGAAGATTGGAAAGATGACGTCTACGATGATCTTTCTGGTAC
>CP070658.1:961892-964466 GCA_020355105.1 Candidatus Thorarchaeota archaeon
ACCTCAAGGTATCACTTCGCACCCGTTGTTTACAGGATATGACAGTTGATCAAGCGAGATAACTTCATTCTCGATTAGCTCCTGAACCCTCGGCACGATGTTTTGCAGAGATTCGATGAGGTGTCTGACAGTCTTGCAGACCTTCCGAAGGCCTTCATCACCCCAAAGGCGTTCCCTGTTTGCGAATAGGCACCGGCCTCCACAGACCCATTCGATGTCACAGGTTGGACAAGGGTCTTCAACTCTCATGATGCCTCGAAGTTGCTCTGGCCTCGTTGTCCTGATGTCCCCAACAATGGAGAACTCCCAGTCCGGTGAGATTGGGCAGACACCTATGGAACCGTCAACATGTATGGCGAAAGTGTCAAGACCCGACCCACATCGCAACTCAGTGCGTTCTCCTGTGAGAATAGTATGCATCACAGGAAGAAATGGTGCGATGCCTTGGACCCTTCCTTCCTCTAGCCCGGAAACCCAGTCTTCGACCAGCATGGTGATTCCTGGATTGTATGATTTCTCGACCCATCCATCAAAGTCGTTCCAGTTTCCCTCAGCATCACAGACAACGTTGAGCTGCCAATGTACATGGTCGAATGAGGGGTTTCCTAGATCGACCAGATGTCTGACGTCTCTGTAGATATCTGACTGTTCTGAGACAGCCATTCTAGCCACCAAGTCGCCCTCATAACCAATCTCTCTGAGCCATCTTACATTCTTGATGACTCTCTGATAGACCCCCTTCGACCGATACCGATCAGTTGTCTCTTCAGTCCCATCGATAGACACGAGGATTGAATGGAATCGCTTGATGTAGTCCTCAGGAAGCTGACTCACAAGGAGTCCGTTTGTTTGAAGCATGAATGTCGCTTTGGGAAACCGGTCAATCAAATCAATGATCAGTGGAACTCTAAGTGTAGGCTCGCCTCCGTAGAATAACAGACTAATGTTGGTTCTATCCTTCTTGAGAAAGTCAGACAGATTGTCAATCGAATACTGAATCTCAGTGTTACCGTCCTCTTCGCCACCATGACAGTAGACACAGTTCAAGTTACACTGACGAGTCAGGATTAGATGATAGTTCATAATCCTTCTTCCTTCCCATAGATGTTATGAATCGCGGCCGCATATATGAACGATACCTATCCTCTTCGTCGGTCAACATCATCGACCGGCATATCTATGACATGCGTGCTTTGCTCGAGAATACGCTTGGAATTATCAGATTTGGAAAGGAATACTCGTCCTATCAATAATCTAGGAGAGGGTTCTCGACGGTTCTCTCCGTACTTCTCAGTCTTCTCAACTCAGAGCAATCTATCGGGAGCTGTGGCAATCTCCCATTCATACCTAAGGTAGCACATCCTCTGAAAGGGAAGTCGAGGAGATTTGGCCACCCAAAGACTTCTGCCTGCCTATTGAGCGGTCTAGTCCACGACTTCGTCTGACACCAGAACAGAAGACAGGTCTAGGTTCTTGCGGCATCAAGGAAGTATATGACTGTGACTATGCCAGTCGCTGCCCAGAGCAAGGTAACCCAGGGATACCAGCCAACAGTCAAATGCAACGGCGCACTCGCAACGCCACAAGCTAGGAACACCAAGGCAGCAATAATGGAAAACTGACTGAATTCCTCGCGAAGCGACCATGCAGAGATCCCTGCAGTGATCCAGCCCACGCTTATGACTAGCCATCCAACCAATACAAAATATATGTACCAATCAGGACTAGGATCAGGCAGGCCAAGCAAGTAATGCACTAGGGGAACCATGATATCCCACACGATGATGCATATAGCACTGACTAGCGGAATGACGTTTCCGCTCTTTCGCCATAGTCCAAAGAACCCTATACTGATTAGGATCATACCCAGGATAAGTATCTGATAATGTTGTGTTGGGGTTTTTGTCCACGGGATGAAATCCCGAACCAAGTTCCAGTTGTATATTAGTGCGATGAGGAAACCACCAATAGCACCGATTACGAACGAAGCTTTTGTAGTATTACTCATCAATTCTCTCCTCTCCTATTAGTGTTAAGATACAATATTTTTCTTTCATTCAATCATCCTCCCATTCTTTGTTTAGTCGAACTTTCTTATTCTTGTCCCCAATCTTCGTCTTGCACCTAGCACTATGATTCCTGCTGACCCGAACAGCAGGGGAACTACAGAATCAAACTCACCGGTCATTTCAGTTATGGTATCTGGATCATCGAAGTAGAAATCATGTTCAGTGTAGCAGGTGCACGTGTTGTTGAACACCATATTGGAACTCGATTCATAGATGTGGATGCAAATGATATTGTTTGAGCAGTCGTTGTCCGCCACGACATTGTGACTTGAGTTGCTCAGTTCGATGCCAACATCATTGTGGAAGCAGTCGTTGTTGACTATAGTACACAGATTTGAATCGTCAATGAACATACCAAGGTTGTTGCGGTTGCAGGTATTGTTAGTAATGGTATTGTAATGAGCGTCGCCAGTTTCAATGCCAACGATGGCGTTGTTGGAGCAGTTGTTGTTCACCAAAGTGTTATTGTGTGAGTATGATAGACAGATGCCATAGTGACCATTGC
>CP070658.1:964566-968147 GCA_020355105.1 Candidatus Thorarchaeota archaeon
GGATGGTGATTGAAAGGGAAGGCCTCAACCATCGGGTGCTCACTCTTCATAAATCCTGAAGAACCTTGGCGGCCTGTCTAGCCATGCGTTTCGAATCATTGTAGACCAGCCCGAGTCTTGCATTTTCGGGGGCTGTGACGGCAAGCAAATACCCGCCGTGCATGGAAATGATTACAGTCATGCCCATCTCGCCTTCTACGATTATTGACTTGAGGTCCCCTTGGCGAAGCTCCTTGACTGTTGCCTCACCAGCAGAATAGATTCCGGCCACCATCGCTGCAACCGCGACCTCTTCTGTGCTTCCGTGGAAGTAACTGACCAAAGGTAGACCTTCGATGGAGAAAATGGCTGCCCCAAGAATCGGAGAATTGCTGGAGAGCTTTCTCAGCATCTCCTTTAGCGTGCCAGGGACATTACCGGGGTTAGGTTGATCCAATTTCAATTCCTCTCAGAGGATGGTCCTTAGTGTCCTCTCCCAGGCGGACATGTAGGACTTGATGCCAGCACCAAATAAAGGTTGGTGCCCTATCCTCCGTCGCGTGAGCTAGACTAGTCAATCAACCTCACTGAAGTAACCGTGTCACTATGAATTGAACGAGCAGGCGTCTTCATGACTCTAAGGACATTGTCGGCGAGCTTTGGGAAGCCTGCCTTATTCAGAAGTTGAATGAACTCTAGGCCTGTGGTTATGGCGAGGCCCTTCAGTGGTTTGCCAGCACGGCAGGTCTTCAACAGGTCTTGGACTGAAATCACCTTGCACCGCAACTTCAGATCTTTCTGTTTCTGGAGGTGTGCAATCCCCTTCCTAGCAATGCCTCTGTTCTCCTTCTGCTCTTCCGTGAAGACACTCCTTTTCGCAACTCTACGAAGACGCTCAACACCTTTCTCAATCAGCTCGTCAGAGGACAAGGTTGTGCCGTATATATACTGGACACTTTTTGTGGTGGTTGTCACAAGCCAAGCCGTGCCGTAGGCGTTCTGGTATCGCATCGCCTTCAATATCTCAGACTCGCTGAGGAGTGTTATGGACCTGTAACCTTTGTACTCAACTGAAATGGTCCAATCTGGTTTTGTGTGAGTCACCATCAAGTCTGGTGTCAGTCCCGCCCCGGTTGATGGAACGCTTGTTTCAACGTCAGGGAAGTAATGTAGGATGAGCGCCAAGAACGCCTCATGGAAGATGTTGTGCCTGAGGTTGCGCGCTTCCTGAGGATGTCGCAATCCTGCTTCTTGGTAGAGCACAGGCATTTCCACGTTTTGACCTGTCTTGGCCTTGACTTCACTCTTGGTAGTGAGCCGTCCCATAGCATGGTTATTCTGGACCAATTGTATCGCGGCTGTATATCCAATCAGACGGAAGATCGTCTTACCCATATCTGAGCCATCGGACTCTCTTCGCGCCTCCTTCTGAGCCCAATCGACTACACTCTGAGCATCCTTTCCTAGGAGCCTAAGGATTGAATTGAGCTTCTCATGTAGATTGTATCTTCTGACATACTTCTTGAGGCTTGGGGGGTATCTGACTCTCGCCAACGGTTCACACTCGCTCGTATCTCCAGGAAACAATGAGGGCTGACTGAGCTCACATTATCTCCTTTATCAGCTTAACTTCTTGACTCTCTTCATCATAGGAAACAAGGTCCGCATTTCGGAGGTCGTGTATCGCTTTGATTACAGCAGTTGGCATTATCCCGGTACTTGATTCTATATTCTTCCTGGTGATTGCTGTCTTTGTGTTGTGCAAGGTATAGAGGACGCGGGCATGGGGTTTTCCGCCGAAGATGTTCTCAATCAGAACTATGTAGATTGCCAACAGGTCACTGACATCGACCTTCTCTTGGAGTTTGTCCTTCTCCGCTGCGGTTTCCCTATAGAGCTCTGACACGCGCTCTAGCTTCCCCGTTATCTCATCCATCTCAGCTTGAAGCTCATCTCGCTCCTTTCTGAGTGTTTCAATCTCCTCATCCTTTGCAGTATCGCTCTTCAGTGCTTCAATCTCTTCTTCTGCAGTCTTGAGTTTCGCATCGAGGGATTCCTTGGTAGATTCCAGTTCGCTCTCTGCCTTCTGGGCTTTGTCTTCAGCAGCCCAGATCTTCTCTTCTGCCTCTCGCTTCTCAGCGCGAAGCTGCTCAGCTTCGCCGGACTGTTTCTCGATTTCTCCAGTCAGTCTTTCAATCTCATCGAGGATTACGCCGACTGTTTGCTTAAGATTGTCAATTTGCTCTAGTGTTGTCTCCTTATCCACAGACATGAACACTCCACCTAGATGTCTTGTGATGTGCCATCTTATATCAGTTTCATGTCTTTAGACTCAGGCTTCCAAGCTACTCACAGGATGGGGATTCCGAAGTATCCAATCAGAAGGAGGAGCACCAGAGAAACTGTAACTACAACCCAAATCCGCTTGTCCCACCTGAATACTGTGCCCCCATCAAATCCCCTGAAAGGAATCATATTGAACAGACCAAGAAGGGCGTTTAGGATTATACCATAGGATATGACAAATCCAAGTGGGCCTATGAGCGAACCACCTGTTGCCACGACGATTTCCGCAACTACCACAAGAGAGCCGGCAACAATCAAGTTGCTGAGGGGTCCTGCCAGACTAGACTTTGCGAAGTCGTCCATACTCCGAACACCACCAGTCATCATTGTTCCAGTGCCAAAGATAGGGATACCGAAGAGAATCGCAACGGCTGAGAGGTAGTATCCCTGTGGGACCATTCTGAACTCTGACGTCATTCCATATCTCTGAGAAACAAACTTGTGAGCCATTTCATGGGCCATGAATGAACACCAGAAGACGACAAGTATAGCTGGAAGGAACCACCAGAACGGTGAGAAGATCCAACCGGGCAGGGCAGCAATGGCAAAGATAATCCCTCTTCCTATGCCACCAAGCATAGAAAAGGCGACCAACATGATTAGAACTGTGGCGATTCCGAGGTCTCTGACTTCCGATTTGGTGAATCTTCGTCTTCTGACTTTGCGTTTCTTCGGGAGTTGCCGGCGTCCAACGATATCCCTATCATATACCTCATCGTCCGCTCCGTATTCCCCTGCAAACGAATCGGCTATCTTCCTCCGGGCCTCGTCCTTTGCTCTCTGCATACCTGCACAACCATGACTCTCTGGAAGACGGTGGTCCGTGCAAAACACCCCCCTACAATACGGACACGTAAAGGTCAGGTCTTCCTGGCCGCAAAGAGAACAGTTACCCATCTGTTTCGCCTCATCACTACGTGGTTCAATCCCCCTTTTGTCTTTCTTAAGGATATTCGTAAGGTAGCAAACACGTCGATCCGACGTTGAGCGTCTGCAGATTAACAAAGGTTAATATATCGAAAAATGGAAATTGCTCAAGAAACGCTCGGTACCTAGATAGAAGCTCTCATGTTGATAGGCAACCTCATGGAGATGACCACTATCTAGGCGCATTGTAAGCGGGAGGAATTATACTTCATGATTGACGATGATGAGTTTCAGAAGGTATTCCGCAAGATGATGGAGCAGTTCTTTGGAACATTCGGAATGCCAAACGGTGGTAACAGGACTGGCGGTTTCTGGGATGAGCAGGGAGA
>CP070658.1:968247-972568 GCA_020355105.1 Candidatus Thorarchaeota archaeon
GTTCCCTTCAACGCCAAGACCCTTGTCAGCTCAGGGAATGCCCAGTCGAAGCAGACAATCACTCCGAATCTGTGGTCTCGAAACTCAACAACAGGCGGTTCTTCATTACCCGCCTCAAACCATTCCTTCTCTCGATCAAACAGTTGGATCTTCCTATAGGTGACTAGATGACTTCCGTTTCCGAAGACTCCCGCCGAGTTGTAGAAGCTAGTTTTCGCTCTTTCTGCAAGTCCGGCCACAACAAGCGCGTTCCTTGCAGACCACTGCAGAAGTGCACTGGAGAATGGACCGTCTGGGATATCCTCGGCGAGCGCTTCCACTTCCTGCTTGGTTTCAAACACGTAACCTGAGTTCACAAGTTCGGGAAGAACCAATACATCCACATCGTTGTCTGATGCAGAATCGAGGATCTCCATCATTCTGGACATGTTTCCACGATGGTCGTTGATTCTCGGCTCCATCTGACCGACAGCTAGTCTCATCATCATCTGAACATCATTCAAGAGGATTCAAGAGCTGGCTATCACTTCTTCGGTGTGGAACATGCTGTCCTCTTCTCAAAGACACGCGCTTCTGTACTCTCGGAAAAAAGCAAAGTACGGAGAGGAGTTTCTACCTGTGAATGACAGACTTCAGAACCCCTCCCCGTTCTCAGAGGTTACTTCTTCTTCTTCGGCGCGGGCTTTTCCTTTGCCTTCTTTTTGGTTGCTGGTTTCTTCTTGGCCATTAGCATCCTTCCTTCGAAAGCTAGTACCTGTGGCGTTAAAAGTTCTCTTGACAAAAGACTACTAGTGAAATGACTTCAGGGTAATGTTGGTATGACACAGAGCTTCACCAGTCTTCGTCATCATCTTCCCAATCATCATCTTCCCAGTCTTCGTCGTCATCAGCATAGATGTCTTCATCGTCGAAGTGCACCTATTTCACCTCTCGACATGGCGTGACAAATTAAGAGTAAAATGTGTCTATCCAGTTCAAGTACTCCCTTAGAGCCTTCTACAAAGCAAACGGCGTTAATAAGGGCTGAATCTACGCAGAGGCGCCTATCAAAGCCCCTCGCAAACACAGAGCTAACAAGACCGCCTAGACAAAGATATTAGCATGTATGAAACATTAGTCTGCGTGTCACCCGAGTATGCCAGAACTACTGTTAGAATCTCCCTTCAATGCATGCCCCCTGACATCGAATCATGAGATTCATGGTGGCTAGTATGAGCGAGGTAGACTCACCAGCCAGGGATGAGGTAGATTACAGGATAAGAGGTCATTCTGAGCTTGTGGTCCTTCTGGGCTCACCAGAAGGCATCAGAGCAGTCTCCAAGAAACTCGTTCTACTTGACGGCGTTTCAAGAGTACGAAGAGGTGTTTTTATCGTCAGTTCACATTCGAGTGACTACTTCTCTCTTCTTGAGGACATCCCGCGCGTTTCTCTTGTCAAGACACGGGAAATACCTGCAACCCACACGCAGCAGGAAGATTCTCCAGTCGCCCGCGCATACTCCATCATTTCCTACAGCTTCAAAGACCCTACTTCAAAGCAGAAGAAACGTGTTGAGCGCCTTGTCAGAAGATCGACGTCAATTCGACTCCGACCGGGTGTGCTTATTCTTCCGGTCCTTCGTGCAAAAGAGAAGAGAAGACTTCTGGATTCAGAAGGGACCCCCTCACTGCTTGATTCGCGGAAGCTCGCTGCTGAACTTGACTCAATGGGTGGCAGTGTCCTGCGTTGGTCAAGACTCAGGTTAAGTAACCAAGATGGTCCAGCGCTTATCAAGCAAGCAGTCGAGCGCACACTCTCTGGGGACCTGTCCCAAATTGAATATAAGCTCAGGGATCTCCGTGAAAGTGTCAGGGATTCTGAAACGCCAACTAGGACTGTTTCAATGAGGTACCGCCTTCTTGCTAGGCGGTTCAGGGAGGTCAAGTTCAAATGGGAAAGGGCAGGGAAGATTTGGAGATACAATCCATCCAAGAGATTGAAACGCACACACAATATGCTTCTCTCTGTCCGACGAGCAATTGAAACGCGTAGCTAATGGCCACGAACTGTTGATTGCTTCTGATCTATGTTTGCCTCAAAAGAGACCGCCCTTCATTTTTTTCTGACAGTCACATCCGGCCTTCTTGGGGATTCCATCGATCATCTCGAATGTCAGTCTTCGAACTCTCTCGATATTATCAGACATTGTCTTGAGAACCATTTCGTGGGTGACATGTTCCTCTCCATGAACATCGTAGTCCGTGGGCATAGAGATGTTCACAAAGCACATTCCCGCTTCCATCGCAAGGGCCGCCTCAGGATAGGCGGTCATTCCTATGACTTCCCATCCCTGGCCATGGTAAAACATGGATTCTGCCGCCGTAGAGAATCGTGGTCCGTTGATACATACATATGTTCCCTTTTCGTGGACTCTGTAGCCAATCTTCCCTGCCGTGTCGAAAGCCACCTTGCGTAGCTCAGGGCAGAAGGGTTCTCCGAATGGCAGATGGCCAATGAGGCCGCCGTCGAAGAAGGTGTCCATCCTGCGACCGAAGGTCCGATCGAAGATCTGGTCTGCAATGACAAACTCACCGAGTTTTATCCTTTCGGGCTGCAGACTGCCACATGCGGCTGGACTGATGATTCGCTTCACCCCTAGGGATTTCATCCCCCAGATGTTGGCTCTGTAGTTGATTGCATGTGGAGGAATCACGTGCCCCCGTCCGTGCCTTGCAAGAAAGGTAAAGCTTCGTCCTCTGGCCTTGCCCACAATGAAGTGATCTGATGGCTCTCCGTAGGGAGTGAAGACCTTGATCTCCATCGGATTCTCGATGACGGTTGGGTCATAGTTGCCACTTCCTCCAAACATTCCTATCTCTATCGGGAGAAGACTCTCGATTTCCTCTTTCTGAGCTCTGTCCAATGGAACGAACTCGAGTTTCGCCTCAAACGCCATGATTTCTCAACTCAGAGTGATCTATCGGGGGAGTTGGCATCCTCCCATTTATACGTAAGGTAGCACATCCCCTGACATGGTGGTCGAGGAGATTAGGCCATCCATAAGCATCAGCGTATTAGTTGAACGGTCCAATCCTCTACTCCGTTTGACACCAGCACTGAAGATTTGTCTACGTTCTTGCGGCATCGAGGAAGTATATGCCTGTGACTATGCTAGTGGCTGAAATGAGCCACATGAACCAGACGGGAATTGGCAACATCTCGCTTGGATACAGTAGTCCCATCACTAGGCCCACAGCTGCATAGACCACGAACACCAAGGCAGCAACAATGGAGAATTGACTGAATTCCTCACGCAGCAACCATGCAGAAATCCCAGCAGCGAGCCAGCCCACGCCTGTGACTAGCGTCACAATGGTAATCAGAGATTCAGGGTGGGGCCAAGATGCAGGATCAACCCACCACAAATAGAAGAGTAGGTACCCGATGATACCCTGCAGTAGTATGAATAGGGCACTAACAAGCGGAACCGGATTGCCACTCTTTCTCCAGAGGCCAAGGAATCCTATGGTGATTAGGATGAATGCCGCCACAGTGTAGAGAAACCATGTTTCTTGAGTTATAAACCCAAAAATGGGGAAGGTCCATTCCAAGGCTCCTGGTATGTACATCATAGCTAAGAGGAAGCCACCAACGGCACCCAGGACTAACAGAGCTTTACTTACATTGCTCAACTAATCTCTCCTCCTTTCAAAGGGATACTTGGATACTCAATCCCTTGTCAGGTCTATTCACCATACGTCCTAGAAAACACTTCCGCCTAGTCCGTTTCATGACTTCGGCTTCAGTTTTCAGCTATCGCAGCAACAAGGAAGAATATGCCAGCCACAGCATAATTGATGACCATCAACCAAGTGTCCAACTCGAGAGGCAAATCTCCGAAATCGATTGGCAGCAAAAGTCCAAACGCGGCGTTGAAGATGGCCCAGATTGCGAACATGAGGACCGCAACAAGCGCAACTGGACCTATGCCTTCGCGTTCCATCCAAACCGAGAAAGCAGCAAATAGCCACGCGACCACAACAACTGCGGAGAGTATCGTTGTCTGCATCAGTGATATAGGACCGAAAGGCCAGGCAATTGGGTCAATCCCCCACAGATAGTACAATAGATCTTTCACTACTGCCTGCAGGAGCAAGAGTATCACAGTAACCAAAGGTATGTAGTTGCCGCCTTTTCGCCATAATCCAAGAAATCCTGCTCCTACTAGCACGGAAGCTAGTGCTTCTACACCGAGAAAGACCTCGGTTATGTTTCGATATAGATTAGGTCCACCCAGAGTGTTGACCACTACGATGAAGCCACCGATGACACCTGCGATGA
>CP070658.1:972668-978711 GCA_020355105.1 Candidatus Thorarchaeota archaeon
ATCTACGGTCCTAGACAGGCGTATTCGGAGTATAGTGGCGTGATTTCGATTTTTATCAATGAGGCTCTGGCAGGACTACCAATCACAGTAGAGGGGGATGGCAATCAAACACGCAGTTTCCTCTACGTCGATGACGCAGTGAGCGCAACCTGTCTTGCCGGAGATACCACTGCCGCTACGGGGATGACCATGAACATCTGCGGTGAAGAGTCAGTGCCCATCAACGGGATAGCTGAACAAGTGCTAGAGTCTGTTCCCGAAACCAAGTCGGAGATTGTACATGGACCCGCAAGAGTCGGAGACGTCAGGCACAGCCTAGGGACAATGGCCAAAGCTCACAAGGTTCTTGGTTTCACTCCAAGAGTTTCACTGGAAGTTGGACTATCGAATACGGTCGAATGGTACAGGAATCTCCTCCAGTCTTAGACGAACTGCTTCACGTCACGGTGAGTATTAGACTCACCGTGTCGACAACTCCTTCCTCCGTTTCCAGAATCAACTGTACCAGATACTGAGCCACAACCAACCCCGAAGGCAGATAGGCTGTAACAAGTGGTGAGGTGCCATAAAGGTCGCCAGGTCCAACTGTTCCTACGCTGAGTGTGAACGTTGTGTTGGTGGGATTCTCGACAGGAACAACATCTCCTCCGTGCCAATTTACTGAGAAGTTGCCTGCATTGACCACTATCTCGAGTGTCAGGTCATGGCTAACGTTGTCATTGTTCCTGAGTGACGTGACGAGACTAGAGTAGTCGCCTGATTCAACTGTCACCGGACTGAATACGGCGCTCTCAAACCCGACCTCGCCAGTGCCCACTGTTGTCTGATTGAGGAGACCAAACATCTTGTAGTATGCCTCTACTACGTTGCTGCCCAGGGCGACCCTCTCTCCGGTTTCTGCATCCACCAAGCCAACTCCGCCGAGTTTCTCAATGACTATGTTCTGGACTGAAGTTTGTACCGCCAAGAACACAGGCACAACGAAGAATAGATCACCACCCAGATGGTAGAGCAGTCTATTGCCGTATCTGTGCGCACCCCAAAGCTGCAGCTGTGTCCGCACTGCATCGTTTGTTTCGAATGCCTGTTGGGCGGCTGAAGGCCCTAACAGGGTTGAGAAGCCTAGTTCACCTGCCTTATAGAATCTCAGAACACCGAAGTCTTTGTCACCACATCCCATGACGTATATCCCAGCAAGGTTACGTCCGGGTGCATCCTTGAACTCACTGTTGTGCATAGCAACAAATCTTTCTTCGCCACCAATCCGCATGATGATATATCGAGTATCAGAACCTTCTGGGGACTCATGGAAGTCATATTGACCCTGCCAGACATAGCCATCGGTGACGTGATAGATATAGGCGACATCTAGCTGGCGCTCATACAAGTCCTCAGGCCACTTCATCTGAGACTGTAGCCATGCAGGTGCCTCCTGCCAGTGGTAGTAGGTCATGTACGTGTTGTCCAAGAAGAATGACCCTCCTGCACCTGGCGATTGGTAGAAACTCAGTACTCCGGTTTCGATGTCTACAAGGACAACTCCGATGAACCTCATGTAATGTTCATGGGCATAGCTGGTTGCCAACGGATAGTCCACGAAAACTGAAACTGCATAGCTCAATCTACCGTTGGGTGCGACAACTATGTAGGGGTCCGTATCGACTCGAAGTCCCTGAAGCATGATTGACTGAACCCTCGAAACCACATCCCTCTGGATGAGCATGTCCATCTCTCGACCAAGGAATGACCAAGCGTCCGGACCCATCGTCAACATGTAGAAGAATGATTCGAAACCGTCGAGTGTGTAGTCTGCGTTTCCGGAGAATGTGGCATTGCCGACCTCATTGAATCCGGCCACGTCCACGAATACAACATCTCGGAATCCACTTCCCTCTCCGTAGTATGTGTTGATACTACTGCTCCGATTGACTAGAGCGATTAAGTTGTCACCCTCTACTATGTCTCCGCTATATGCGTCTAACACCACCATTCCTTCAGTATGTGTGTAGATCAGGTGCTGGTTGATGAAGCTGGTAGTGATGGTTTCAACATCAAATGTGAGTGGGGCTATCCAATACTCATGGCCCTTCAAGTAGACTATGTCAGAATCAGCAAGTTGCATCCAGTTGGTTCCTATCTGATTCTTCATCCTCAGATAGCTCGCATCTTGGTCCCATTGACGGACAGTCGAGAGTGATTCCACCTCACCTTCAGGAGTGGCATTCACGGTCAAGTCATCAAGAGCCTGGATTTCCATATCGCTGATTCCGGCGGCCCAGGTTGTTATCGCGATCTCCTTGCGTGTTTCATACTCGAACTTCCACTCAAGATACTTGTCGCCCTCCATTTGGACCCCGTAGTATACTGCTTGGATTAGAGGCAGCGTCAAGACAACGGCTATTAGAAGTACGGCAACCGCTCCAAACTTGCGTTGCTCCCCAAAAACCGGAAGCAGCCTCTCGAACTTAAGACGTCGAAGCTCATTGCCTATGTTTGCCCGGTCTTCCATCAGGAGCGTAACCCTTCTCTTGTAGTCCTGAGCATCGATGGAGCCCGATTCATATTCCTGTCTAAGCGACATCAGCTCACCCTGTAGCCGCGCCAAGTCCTCTTCAAGTTGTATTATTTTACTCCGGAGCCTTTGTTGAGCGTCGCCTGACCTGACTCTCATGAACATGAATAGGAGTGCGCCAATGAGTGAAGCGCCCAATGCCACGATGATGGCCACGTATGTCATCCATGTGCCAGCATTCACTGTCCACATTGGGACGCTTAGGATTTCCAGTATAAGGGCTAGTGAAACTACAAACAAGCCCTTGGAAACAACTACGAACATGTCGCGATTTGCTGTCATGAGGTCAGTGACCACGCTCAGGGCAATACGACCAGCCGTGAAGAGCAAGAACGTGGAAACAAGACCCATGTATAGCTGATACGCTTCCATGGCCGGGACGATACTGACAATGGAACTAGCAGACGTTCCCGGACTGAAGGGCAGTGTAAACAGCGTGCTTAATTCGCCGGACGAGATTGAGATTGACCCGTCGCCCATCAACATCATCAGAAACGCGACGTTCTGCCCTGTGACTGAGTAGCCACCAGTCGCAACATAATAGACGAAAAGGCCTCCGAACTGCAAGACTCTCCATGCGACAGCAGACCGCAGTTCTAGTCGCCTCGGAATTGCTCCAGTCTGAGCAAGCCCAGATAGGAAGGACAAGAAGGTTGAGCGCTGTGGCAGAGTTATCATGCTTAGAATGGTCAGTAGGATTGAGGCAGTGAAGATGTTGTTCTTGAGCGTCCATGTTGCCCAGAAGTCAACCCCTCCCGCCTTTGCCTCATAGGTCGTCTGGAAGATGATTTGACCCAAGACCCAACCATAAGCAGTTCCAAGAACTGTTATGATTACTGCTGCTAAGATAGCCACAACGATGAGGACTCGTCCGAGTTTCATTAAGCCTGTACCTCTCTCTTGCCTAAAACCAAGTATTGTGGCACATATAGGCGTATGGTTAGCTCAGGCGGATGGTCAGTTTAGGAAGCAATATCAGTGAGAATAGTTGCAAAGTTGCTATGGCGCGACCGCTGTGGTTTGTTCAGCTTCTGAAGAAGACGTTTCCTAACGTTCGTAACATAGCGAAAATGACAAACGTCCCGCTAATTGGAAGAATAATCGACAAGATGCTCTTCGAAGATGACAACATCATCTATCTGCCCAAGGACAGTGTAGTAATCAAGATAGACCAGAATCTGGAGACTCCTCCAGAGATGGTCTTGCCATCTCAGATTGTTGATCATTTCATTGACAAGGCAAACTTTCACTGGATAATGGACTTCTGTATATGCCGAGACTCCTGCGACTGCCAAGACTACCCGAAGGGGATAGGTTGCCTTTTTCTCGGAGAGGCGGCAAAGCGGATCAATCCACATCTGGGTCGACAAGTCACAAAGTCAGAGGCACACGAATACGTCCGAAAGGCAAGCGATGCAGGACTGGTCCATCTGATTGGACGTAACAAGCTGGATGCAATGTGGCTTGACGCGTTTCCCGGGGAGAATCTCCTCACGGTCTGTAACTGTTGCCCGTGTTGCTGCCTGTGGAGAACAATCCAGGACCTGCATCCCGATATTGCCAAGAAGATTACCAAGATGCACGGTGTGAAAGTCGAAGTGACTGAGGACTGTGCTGGATGTGGAACCTGTACTGAAGGAGTCTGCTTTGTCAACGCAATACAATTGGTCGACAATCTTGCTGTAATCAGCGATGAGTGTAGAGGCTGCGGACGTTGCGTTGAGATATGCCCGAACGGTGCAATCAGGTTGTCCATTGATGATGTCGATTATTTCGAGCAATCGGTGAAACGCGTTTCCAGCGCTGTGGACGTTACCTAGCGTGAAGATGCAAGAGATGTACTAGTACAGTAGACTCTGTTCAGTAACCTTTTTGAGTGTCCATAGCGGGCCACGAATGTCGCGCAACCAGCGACAACAACTATCCGAGGGTTCTACTTTGACTACAAAGGTCGTTGTCATCGGAATGGGCTATGTTGGTATTCCCGCTGCCGCTCTGATAGCAGAAGTTGACGGATACGAAGTAGTGGGTCTTCAAAGAAGATCAAAGCGATCGGGTTGGAAGAT
The DNA here is from genome assembly GCA_020355105.1 of Candidatus Thorarchaeota archaeon. Lineage (GTDB taxonomy): Archaea > Asgardarchaeota > Thorarchaeia > Thorarchaeales > Thorarchaeaceae > SMTZ1-83. The sequence continues at coordinate 977,307 of CP070658.1, forward strand.
AGACGTATTGAACAGCGGCAAGTCTCCCTTTGAAGGCGACGAGCCAGGTCTTGATGAGCTAATAGCGAAGGTCGTTGCAAAGGGCACATTCAGTGTGACCGATGACATTGAAACTCTTCGTGATGCGGACATCATTCTGATCGATGTGCAGACTCCAACCGACGCACAGAATATGCCCAGATATGACTCTTTGAGAGAGGTCAGCAGCAACATCGGTGAACGCATCAAGAAAGGAGCTCTGGTCATAGTGGAGTCTACGGTGGCACCGGGAACAACCGAGAATGTTGTTAAGAAGATTATAGAGAAAGAGAGTGGTCTTGAGGGCGGAAAGGACTTCGATTTGGCTTTCTCCTATGAGCGTGTCATGCCTGGGAAGCTCCTCGACTTCATCGTGAACATGCCGAGAGTCGTTGGAGGAATAACTCCCAGAGCCACTGAAAGAGCAGTGGACCTGTATTCTAAGATTGTGAAAGACAAGATCTATACCTCTGACACATTGAGTGCCGAGTTGTCCAAGACGATTGAGAACGCCTATAGAGATGTGAACATTGCATTTGCCAATGAGATGGCGTTGGTCTGTGAAAGTCTTGGTGTAAACATCTACGAGATAATCGAGATGATCAACGCGCGTGAGGATAGGATGCTCCACATTCCAGGTGCTGGAGTTGGAGGGCATTGTCTTCCGAAGGATCCATGGCTATTGCGCTACGGGCTGTACGAGTATGGCTCCTGGAAGATTGAACCAGAGTTCATCTCGCTGGCCAGACGCATCAATGATCACATGCCGGTGCACATGTCAGAACTCGTTGAGAATGCACTGAGTGCAAAGGGAGTCACCATCCAAGGTTCGAAGATAGTAGTCTTGGGCGCAGCCTATCTCGAGAATAGTGATGACACTAGAAACACCCCAGCAGCCACCTTGGTAGCTACGTTGCAGGCAAAGGGCGCAGAGGTCGTGATACACGATCCATATGTACGAGAATGGGAGTTTGGCCCTCAGGAGTTGATGCGTGACATCATGGAGGCCGCTCAAGACGCCGACTGTCTCGCACTCGTAACCAAACACAAGGACTACTACTCATTGGATCTTGATGAGATCAAGAAAGTTATGCGAACTCCCGCGATTGTCGATGGGAGAAACGTGTTCGACCAAGAAACGGTCGTTTCCAAAGGCTTCGCCTACAGATGTGTGGGAAAGCGAGGTATCCAGAGACCTCCGTGAGCAGTTCCTCATCACAGTCTATATTCAAGCACCCATCTTGCCGATGTGTCCAGCATATCCAAGAAGTAGTGGCATGATGTCCAGGCCTCGTATGGTATGGAGAGAACCATCTGCGGCATCCGTTTCCGAGAAAGCCAGTGCAGCGTCAGGTCTGATGAAGCTGCTCCATAGAAGAACCGGCAC
>CP070658.1:978811-981329 GCA_020355105.1 Candidatus Thorarchaeota archaeon
CTCTGGATAGAACAGCATGATTGTAAAGGTGATTATGACAAACTGAACGCCTGCGAATATTCCGCACCATGCTCCTATTCTCTTCCAATTCATACCTATCACCACGCACTTGATACATTCAAGCCGCAACCCACCCTCATTTCACTCGTCCCTAATAAACGAGAGGAACCCGTATGCTCATCTTTCCGACATCCCCGTCAAGTCTAAATGACAGAATGACAACCCAGACCCAAGGAGAAAGAAGGTTGAAGACTCGTCGTCGCTTCATACTGGTCGTGTTTGCACTAGCAGTGACCTTGCTACTGTTCGCCAACTCAGTGGCTGCCCAGACCAACCTAGTGCCCAATGAGGAAAGAGAGAGTGAATTCATCTGGGGGCGCGATGACTCATTCTATGACCCGAACGACTAGGAAGTCACTCTTACAGCAGGGCACTGGACAGTTGTGGCAAGGACTTCCATGTTCTCTGATCTAGAGATCAATGTCACAGTTGCACGGGATAGTGCCTTCACAGACATTATCATTGCCAGCGGTACTGGCTGGGGACATTATCCCTCTGTAGACTTTGACCTAAGTTCGACCGAAACAGTCTACATCCGTGTCCATGAGAACTCAGTCTATGGTGATACATCTGGCAGCTATGACATCGGAGTGTATGATGATGCTCATGGACCACCGGCTGATGATCTCTTTCCCGGGTTTGATCTCTGGGGCTGGCTCATGCCCTTCATGATACTTCCATTTGTATTCGTAGTCTGTATTCTGATCGTCGTCTTCGGCTCTATCAGAAGGCGAGGCGGAATGTCGCCTCGTAGAGCAAGAATGCTCCAGAGAAGGCAGCTTCGCAGAATGAGGCATTTCACTATGGACGCTCCAGAATATGCCATCCCTGATGAACATAGAGGACAGAGGCGGTCAGATGGCTCAGACATTAGGACTGTTAGAGTACCTACAAAATGCCCCAACTGTGGAGCTTCACTATCGCAAGAGGACATTGACTGGGTAGGTCCATTGGAGGCAGAATGCAAGTATTGCGGTGCATCGGTCCGAGCCACATTTGAGAGGGTCTAGGGTCAAGCCCTAGACTCTTCAAGCGGAGCGCCAATGGGAGAAGCTTTTATGCGTTTCTTCCACAGCATTCGACTGCTGCGCTCCGCAGCCTTATATTCAGTCAGAAGTTGATGCACTGCATGTCTGGCCGCAGAGAGCTTCTCTACAACTGCCTTCTTATCATCGGAGTCGGATTTCTTCTGATGGAGATAGTTGAGGCAATCACCGGAATCCCGTACTTTGCAGGGATTGGTATTCTAGGCTGGCCGTTCTTCCTGGGCGGCATAGCAGGCCGTGCAGACGTGTCCCGTAGAACCTGATTCTTTTCAGTTCAAGCGGGCCTACCTGAAGCCCCTCTTCTCTAGTTCCTCATCCCTGAGTACTCGCCGAAGGACCTTGCCAACCTGGCTCAACGGTAATGAGTCTACGATGTCAATCTCTCGAGGTCGCTTGAATCCTGCCATTCTGTCGCGACACCATTCGATGATTTCATCAGGAGTCGCTGTTTCACCGTCCTTCAGAACGATGAATGCCTTCACAAACTCATTCGAAGGGTCCTCAGGTCGCGGTAGGCCAATGACGGCAGCTATCTGTATCTTTGGGTTCTCGAACAAGACGTCCTCTATCTCGCGAGGATAGGCCTTCAGACCACCGACTGAAACCATGTCCTTCTTTCGATCACTGATGTAGGTGTATCCTTCCTCATCCATATGCCCAATGTCACCCGTGAGGAAGAAGCGTTTCCCATCTAATTCTCTCATGACGTTGGCAGTTTCGTCAGGCTTCCCCCAATACCCCCTCATAATCTGTGGTCCAGCTAGGGCGATCTCACCTGTTTCACCGATGGGCAGCTCCTTTGTTCCGGTTTCTGTATCAACTATTCTGCAATCCGTATCGGATATGGGGAGCCCAATCGACCCAAACTTCCGGTTGCGCCTATTCATTGGATTAGTGTGAGTAACGGGAGAGGTTTCTGTCAGTCCGTACCCCTCAAACAGAAGGGTCCCAGTTACTTCCTCCCAGTTCTTGGCTAGTTCAGGCGGAAGCGGTGCAGCACCAGAGGTGCATATTGTGATTGACGTGAGGTCATACTTGCCAACATCTGGATGGTTGACAATTGCTGCGTAGAGCGCAGGGACACAGTTCAAGACCGTTCCCCTGTTTGCGTCTAGCTCCTTGAGAAGATCCGACAATGGTGGTTTTCCTGCTCTTGGATCGGGGACGCACACAAGTTTACCAGCATGCCAAGTTGCCATCAGGAAAGTCACTGTAATGCCATAGCTGTGGTACCATGGGACCGCCCCGACGTAGACTTCCTCCCCATACCTAACACCTCCGGGAGTGTCAACATCTTCGGGTTCTAGGTAAACCCATTCGGTGATCTGTAGGATGTTTGACACTAGATTGGTGTGTGTAAGTTCTGCGCCCTTTGGAGTCCCTGTTGTGCCCCCAGTGTAGATGAGAACGGC
>CP070658.1:981429-987522 GCA_020355105.1 Candidatus Thorarchaeota archaeon
GGCAAGCCGACCTTCGTTTGCAGCCTTTTCGAGTGACTCTAGGTCCGTTACCCCAAGCTGGTCGTAAACGAGTTTGATCGTCTTCGGTCCAACTCCAGGAATTGCTTCAATCTCCATGACTTTGACTGGCACTCTCTTTCGGAGCCTCTCCAGAAGGTCAATTGTGTCGGTTTCTAAGTAGCTCTGAATCTTCTCTGCGATTGCCTTCCCAACGCCAGGTATCTGTTCAAGCTCACCACGCCGTGCAATGGCCTCAATGTCTTCCCCCAGCGAGTTGACAGACCGAACAGCCCGCATGTAGGCCCTCGGCTTGAACTTGTCTTTACCCTCAACTTCAATCAGGATTGCAATTTCCTTGAGTGCACGAGCCACTTCCGCATTCTTGGTCAAGAGTATGCCTCCCACTCCTTTGCCCACGGAACTATCGACCTAATTGCATCCACAACAGCAGTGATGTTCTCCTCGGGCGTGTCAACCGTGATGACGCAACCAGGTGCTATGATCAAGTTCTTCAGGCCGGCCTCACGCGTTGCCTCAAAGACCTGCTCTTTCACATCGTCAAGAGTACCACTTCTCAGCACACCATTGTGGTCAATGCCGCCCAGGACAGTCTTTCGAGAGATTCTCTTTCCATCTGCGAGGCTCAGCTCAACACTCTGGTCCTCCCAGTTTATGGCATCCAAACCGGGAGTATGAGCAATCTTCTCAAACCGAATCTCCTCGTTTTCTTCTTTGGCATGCAGATGCATCACAGCGAACTTCGCCTTTCCTCGAAGCTTCGATATCAGCTTCAGGTCGTAAGGGTAGATAAAGCGCTGGTATTGCTCCTCTGTCACAGTGGAATGAGTGGAGTGTTGTGATGCCAAGAACACTCCATCTGCACCAGCTTCTATGGTCGCCCTTCCGAAGTCGACCATGACATTAGTGATCATCTCAAGGACTGTTTCCAAAACATCGGGGTCATTCTCCATATAGTCAGTCAGAGGCTTCTCGGATAGCTTCTCTGCAACCATGGCCGGATCAAAGACAGTAGCCATCGTTGGGACCTTGTCTTGAGCATACCTGTGAATCAATTGGACAGCACGGACCTGTCTTCCGAATTCTCCGTTGCTGACATCGAGCGGTTCTAGTACCTCCCAATCACTTGCCTCCCGAACAACACAGTTCTTGCAGGTTGTAGATCCGGATATAGCTCCGTCATAGACTGCTTCGCACCCCCAATCCACAACTGGGTACCGACCATGAAAGGAGATCTTGAGAAGATCGTGGTTAAACTGTCTGTGGAAAGCTATCTCCTCTTCTGCTAATCCCTCTGGAGTACGGTCCGTATTGGGATGATGCTTCCAAACTGAGATAGGTATAGTATCCCCCAGATTTCCGAGAAAGGTCTGTCTGAGTAGGTCGAATTTGGACATGGCAATGTAAGGATTAGACAGCGGATAATGAGGGTTTCGAACCGGTCGTAGTTCCTGAGGATGGATTGGATAGAAGCCCGAGGTGAGTTCGAAAGGGTCATTAGTCTGACGAATGTCCACTCAGCACTGATAGAGGAGATAGAACAGTGGGCCTTGCAGACTCCATTCGAAACTACTTTGACTCTCATCCCAGGGCGAAGAAAGCTCTTGGCGTAGCCTCAGCTATCGCGACAAACTTTGCAGTGCTTGGATCTGGTTCTGCAGTACTTGCCGTCGCAGCTGGGACAATTGCGAAACATCAGGAAGAGAAGAGCAAGGTAAGGTCCGAGGAGCTGATGGATTTCTTCAAGGACGCGATACAAGATCCGGCCGTGAGAGAGTCTATCAAAGATGCCGTCAGGGAGGGTGGAGTGAATGTTGCTTCTAATGTAAACACATCGATGAACCAGCTTAGCGCAGTTCGTCCAGATGCAGGCCAGTATGTTGACACAATGAAGTCCGAGCTATCGGTGATAGCACAACAGATGGGTATCATCCGTGAGCTGGTTTCATACTATGAGATACCGGATTCATTTGATAGAGTGAAGAACGTCTGGAGATTGCCACCGTACATCGATAATGTGATCGTGATTGATTCATCACTGAGAGGCGTACTCGACACTGCAATTGGACACATTGAAGATGGAAAGAACGTAGTCATCTTGGGAGCACCAGGTTCCGGGAAGACTACGGCCATGTATGCAATCTGGAAAGAGCTGGACAAGGAATCAAATGCAGCCATAGTATGGGACACCAAGGATGTAGGGAGAGTCCACGAGAAGGATGGTGTGATTCTATTCAACGACGACATCCCTGAAACACGTGAGTTAGTCAAGGCGGTGATAGAGAAGGATGTACGGAGAATAGTGACAACCGCCAGGGAACAGGATTGGGCAAGGCTACCGATTGAACTACGAGAGAAATTCACGTCTGTCAGTCTCCCGATGATTCAGGATGACGTAATGAGTCAGATTGCGGAGAAGCACCTTGACAGTCAGAATGTGAAGTATAACGAGCGGGCAATAGCTACTTTGGTTGAGAGGGCCCAGGGAAGTCCAATATACGTGAGGTATATGGCTGAGGAGATTGGTGTGGATGTCAAGGCGGGAGGGGCAAAGAAGCTTACAGAAACGCGGGTACGAAAGGCACCCCAAGGTATGACAGACTATGTTGCAGGGATTCTTGCAAGGATTCTATTTGACTTGGATGGAACCATCTACACACCGAAGGAGGGTGCCTTGCCCGTCATTAGGACTCTGCTCTGTCTGGCTGACATGCCAAACTATGAAACTCATGAGGCGCATCTCAATCAGATGTTCTTCAAGGTGAAATCATCAACTGATTCGCCGGGACCCTTCAATGCAGTCAAGCAGTACCTCTCACGCGATCCACGGTTCTTCTCTCTCAAATTCATGCATGACACCCTTGCGGACGTGCTACGGGGGAAGGTGGACCATCCAATCGTTGGAGACATCCGAATGCTTGCTCAGGAGATGGGCGTTTCAGGTCGACTTAGTGTGGAAACGGAAGCACTCGTTGACGGGTGGCAACACGTCAAGGCTGAGTACGAGATGGACCATGCAGGAGGTCTTGAACCTCTTCTTGCCTACGGGTACTTTGCGACCAAGAACTTCGGCATTGACCACTTAGATAGGTTGGCGATAGAATTGGCTAGTCAACACATCGAGAATCCGCTGAGCCAAGGATTGTTTGCATTGACGGGGCCGGTGGTAAAAGCAGAATCGATGAAGGTAATAGGGCCTGCCAAAGCCAAGGAAGAAGTCTCACCGAGTGTGCCTGAAGACCGGATGGAAACTCCGGCATCCATCGGAGACCAGCCAATTCCCGATGATGTCCGGGTCCTGTTAGAACAAGACGGCATAGAACTTACAGAAGCAGTCAAGGAACAACTGAAAGGAAGTCTGGCGGAACTCGACCAATTGTCAGAACTGGGCGACTTGGGAACAAGAATTGAAGACTACGTCTATTCTAAGTTGGCTGAAGCGGGACTTGTGGACATTAGGGACGTGAAAAAGCCTCGTTTCGATCATCTGAGGGATCTCCTAGAACAAAACTCAGTTAGTCCAAGCAGGCTTCAAAGAGCCCTCGAACGGGCCTCTGAAAGAGCAAACGACCTTCGGGAAGATGGCAAATTGACGGATGCGGCTCAAAAGGGAGAGTTGCTTGTCGAGACTGCCAGGCGACTCGTCCTTCTGGATTCGGCGCTTTATGTTGAGATACTCGATGAGATATCCTCTGGACTCTCAGCCACAATTGGAGAATCAAGCACTGCGGAAGCACTTACGACACTCACTGGCGAAATAGCTGTGTCAATGCTCGACGAGAAGACACGGAGGCAGATCATCAAAGTCTTTCAAAGAGGAGCAAGGCGTTCAGAGAAATCGGGGGACTACGATGGAATGCAAGCGCATCTCATCGGGAAGTGGAAACTCTTCGGAATTGACCCTAAAGACTTGGATTTTGCAGCCAGCAGTGTGAACAAGCTCATGAGGCTCGGCAGAACAGTCTTCGCATTAGAGAGCCTCGTCAAACTGAACAGCACCTTTGATGACACTCAGATTGAGCACAGACTTGGAATGGCTCAGCAGGCTTTCCGAGGCCTATCGAAAGCGACAGTCACAGAGAGAGGTGACTTCAACAGGTCTATGGAAATCTGCCATCAAGAACTCCTTGATGTCAGTGAGATTCTTGAGGCAAGAAATCTGCTGTCCAATAATAGCTCAGCCGCAGAGCTGTGCAACTCATTGTGGTCCTCAATCGTTCCATTCGTGGACGGATTTGTCAAGCGCTCTGGTAAGTCAATAGCCGCAGAGGCGGTCCATCCTCTGTTACATGAGAGCATCAAACCGCTTGCATTCTCTGCGGTTGACATACTCAGGAAGGTTGGGATTGAGAAGGCTTGGAAGACTGCAGCTGGTACAGCCCGAAAGATAAAGGGAGAGAGTATCCACAAGAAGGAGATACTAGCAGCCATTCGGACACTAAAGTAGTACGAAGAACATGCTCGCCTATAAGTGCACTATACCAGAAATGATATCAACTCAAAGCCTTGTCCTGACAGTTTGTCTACGCGCGGAGGATAAGACTTGTCTCACTTGACAGCTGTGTTCAGTTCCGAGAAAATCCTGAAACTGGACGGGATTGACGAGCTGGACACCATGCGAATGGAGCCAAATCCGTTCTGGAACAGACCACGTCTTGATATCACTTGGGGGCTTCCTGTAATGTCAGGACTGCTGAAGAGTGATAGAATAACCATCCAGCAAATGCGCCTTGCTACTCGTGAGGAACTCGGACTATACCATGACCCATCCTACATTGAAACTATCGAACTATTCGGGAACATGGGGTCGGCTTTCGCTTCAAGATTCGGACTTGACACTGATGAGTGTCCTGTCTTCTATCAGATGGACAAGTATGCAAGCTATCCGGTCGGTGCAACAATCGATGCGGTAATGGGGGTCGCCGACGGCAAGTTTGAGGATGCTATGTCGATAATTGGTGGTTTTCACCATGCTTATAGCTCAAGCGCCGGAGGCTTCTGTTATCTCAACGATACGGTTGTTGCAATCAAGAAGTTCAAAGAGAAGTACCCAGACCAGAAGGTGCTGTATCTAGACACAGATGTACACCATGGTGACGCGACCCAGCAAGCATTCTATGACGACCCAAATGTACTTACCATGTCTACTCACGAACTCAGCATGGGTTTCTTCCCCGGTACAGGACGACCTGAGGAAGTCGGGATCGGAGAGGGAAAGGGATACTCGGTGAACATCCCCTTGCCTCCACTCACTGACGATTTTGAGTATTGGAAGGCCTTTGAGGAATTGGTTGTACCCATTTGGCTAGCCTACAAGCCAGACCTGGTTCTATGGAATGTTGGAGCCGATGGTCACATGGATGATCCTCTTGCAGATCTTCTTCTCAATCTCGACACCTATCATCGTTTGTCCAAGACAGTTCGCCAGCTCGCGCATCTCGGAAACAAGAAGCTAGTGATTGTCGGGGGAGGCGGTTACAACGCTGTTGCAGCGGGCAAAGTATGGACTGTTCTGCTGGCCGACCTCGCAGACATCGCTCTGCCGCCGCTACTTCCAGCTGAATGGATCGAGATGTGTCATAAATATGGACTTCAAGTGAAACGTGGCGGTTGGACAGACCGTCCCACCCGAATGTATGCTGAGCACGAGTCGAAAGTCAAGAGAGCAGTGGATGAAACTATTGAGAAGGTCAAGGAGCTGATCTTCCCGACTTTCGGGCTAGAATGAATCTCACTTCTTGATTCCCAAGACACACCTGTGCTTTGTTTCATCAGTGAATATGTCCAGAATCTCGAAGCCGCTTAAGACGGCATCTATCTCCTTTAGAGTGGAGTAGTGATGAGGAATCCCAGCCTCGGGTCCGTTTCGAGGGATGTAGGTACCTGGCTCAATCTGTTCAAGTTTCCAGTCCCTATCACCCTCTGTCGGGACATAGGAGTAGATGGGAAATGTCACGAAAAGCACGCCCCCGCTTCTGAGCACTCTTTCAATCTCCCCTACTGTGAACTTTATGTCGTACATGCGGTTGTGGTGAATGACCTGTGTAGAAATCACCGCGTCAAAGAAGGCGTCAA
>CP070658.1:987622-990903 GCA_020355105.1 Candidatus Thorarchaeota archaeon
TGTAGACCGGGGTCTACCCCAGCAAGAACTGAAAGTATCAACCTTGTCAGAGGCTGCGATAGCAAGAGTAGTAGCTTATCCAGCTCTCTCTCTTCCTGACCTTCACTGCTCACCATGATTCGCCTCCAGTTCCCGGGCCTTCCTAACGGCTTCTTCTGCAATTCCGAAGGCGATTGGTGCTGTGAACATCATTATTGCAAACAGGACTATCCCAGGGCCGAGGAAGACTGGGATTGTTCCAGAGTAGACCAGTAGCAGGTAGATTATCACTGAACCAAGGTTCATTCCGGCGAAGACAGAGAAGGCTAGAAAACTGCCTCTGTTGGGCGATCTCATGAGGAACCAATCGTACCCTAGAAGTAGCAGAACCGAGAGTCCCAGATTGTACTTCCTTGCTATGCGAACCATACTCAATGAGGAGGCAAACAAAGCAAGTATGCTGACAGAAAAGAGAATCACTGCCACCAATAGATCAAGACGCGATGGATCCCTGGAGAGTAAGATGAAGATGCAGCTGAGCATTGTGAACACAATTCCAAGTCCCAGACCCATCTGACTCCTAAACAGGTGAATCTCCTCCATCGGACTCATTGAGATGGCAGCCGATAGGACGCCATATCTGTCGACTTGAGGTTCTTGCCTGACTTGATCCAAGAGAATCAGAGCCTTCCTGCCCAAGTCGGTGATTCTGTACTCGTTATCGGTCCTTTCAATCAGCCCCACCTCGGTAAGTTCCTTGAGATGATAGTTGAAAGTCCCACTCTCAAGGGATGGATCAAGACCAATTACATGCATAATCTGTGAGTATGGAGCGCTCCCCTTTGTGGCAATCTGACTCATTATCTGTCTCCTGGTGGAGTTTGACAGGGCCTTCAGCACACCTTCATCATATTCTCGCGTCGACTTCATTGTTAGCTTCATGTAATGGATTGGTTCTGAGTTATTTAAGCCATTTTCACGAGATTTCTCGACAAGACTATTGAATGATTGTTGAGAAATCTCAACAGGCTTCATCACAGTGAAGGACTAGATCACGTTGGGGAGCTTCCTCAAGTCTTATGACTGTTTGAGAAGGTGTGCATGAGACTGTAGTGATGACAATCGGTGACAAGAAATTTGATGAAGTAGGGAGTCTACTTAGTGGGAAACGCGTACTGGTTGCGTTCAGCGGTGGAGTGGATAGTACAGTCCTCGCTCATCTAGCGAAAGCGAACGCAGAAGAAACAGTTCTGCTGACCGTTGATGGTACCACCTTCCCCAGGTCGGAGCTGCAGGCAGCCACCGATGTGGCAAAGGAAGTCGGGATTCCAATCGAGGTCATTCAAGTAGATGATCTCTCAAACCAAGACTTCGCACGTAATCCAATTGATCGTTGCTACCATTGCAAGAAAGAGCTTGCCTCAGCATGGGTAGAAAAAGCTAAACAGCTTGGGATGGATGTTGTGGTAGAGGGGACAAATGCAAGTGATATGAAGGAGCATCGTCCAGGAGCCTTGGCTCTTGAGGAGATTGGAGTTCTGTCTCCTTTCCGTGAGTATGGAATAACGAAGAGTGACATTCGAGCTTATGCCAAGGAGGTGGGTCTGTCAGTTGCAGACAGGCCATCTATGGCGTGCCTTGCAAGCAGATTTCCATATGGTACTGAGATTACAGAGGCTCGTGTGAGGAGTATTGAAGAAGTGGAAGACGGTGTCAAGGCGCTATTTGGTGTTAGCTGCGTTCGTGCACGGTTCCATGGTGACGTGGTCCGAATCGAGGTCGGACGTGACGAGAGAAACATGCTATTCGACGTAACGAAGCTGGACCAGCTTCATGCACTTGCTAAAAGTGCCGGGTTCAAATACGTTGCATTTGATGTTCTTGGATATCGCACTGGTGCAATGGATGAGGTCTTAGACCAGCCAGCAGAACAGGTTGAGTGACAAGCGCTCTATCCGGGCCTACGCGGATTCTTTTGCCTTCTTAACACATCTCCTGGCAATCAGGCAAGCCACGGCACCTGCACCAAGACCGTTGCCTATGTTCATCACAGCCAGCCCTGGTGCGCAGGACTGGAGCATAGAAGCAAGTGCAGTCTCACCCTTTCCACCGTAGCCGTATCCTGTTGGGACGGGAACTCCAATCACAGGAATATCAACCAACGATGCGATCACCGTGGGAAGCGCGCCTTCCATCCCTGCAAACACGACTAGTGCATCAGCACCCGCCTCAAGTACTGTCTTGATGGGCTCTACAAGTCGATGTATACCGGCCACCCCAACATCGTAGAAGGTCAGTACTTCTACACCCATCAGTCGGGCTATTGCATCAGCCTCTCGAGCGTATACAATATCAGATGTGCCTGCTGTCATAATGGCAATCTTGCCGCTCCTTGGTGGATCTGACCATGTCTTGTCATGTACAAGCACTGTCAAGTGATCGCCTTCTCCAGACACATCAAAGGTCAGACTCGCATGTGCGGCTTCTATTCCCTTGAGTCTTGAGTGAGTGACCCTCGTGAGAAGTGCTACACCTTTTTGCTCAACTACGACTTCAACAATCTTCACTAGATTCTGCAGAGTCTTGCTCTCAGCAAAGACAACTTCTGGCACTCCACTACGCTCTTGTCTGTTCACGTCTATCATACCGATTTCGCCAACCTTTGCAAGTGCCAAGTTGCTGAGTTCTTTCTCTGCTTCTTCTATACTGATCTTTCCCGATGCCAATGCCTCGAGAACATCTCGTGTACGCTTCATAATTCGTCCTCAGGTTTGACTTCTCCATTCGACTTGGGTCCTCTTCATTGCTCATTCCAAATAACGGAACGTTCCTAGAACGTGATTACTCTTCCAGATTCGGAGATTCATTTAGCCAGTTCATTCATGCTGCCTCGTTTCACTCCAGTAACCAGAGATTCCTTCTTCAGCCCAAGTGCATCAAGGCATGTTCCGCAGCAACTGATAGCCACGTTCTTGGTGACCAGCGCGCGTATCATTCTCCCTAGATTGTAGTAGCCATCAGGGGTTTCTTGACCCGATACCGCACAAGCCACGGCATCGCCAATTAGGAAGACATTCACTATGAGATCCGGACTCTCCTTCTTCAACGCCATCGCTAGACGCAGTCCATTGTAAGACCGTTCAGTACCATATGGGGGATTATTCAGAATCAGAAGCGGACTCATAGATCTGAGATGTGCGAGCGCATTATTAGGATGTCGAAAGAGTACGAAAGGGCGGGTTCTCAGCAACACTCGGATTGCAGGAGCGGCTGGTGTTTCAGAGCTGTTCATTGGCCTCACA
>CP070658.1:991003-994014 GCA_020355105.1 Candidatus Thorarchaeota archaeon
CTGTGCCTTCAGGCACTCGGTCACCATCTTCTCGCTTCTCTTCGCCGCATCAGTGTCAAGGTGTTCCAAGTCTCGCGAAACCGCCCTTATCTCGTCCTCGACTTTCTTGTCCTTCTCGAAGGCCTCTTGGACCGCGACGTACAAGTGTCCAAGATAGTGGTCATATTTCTCCTCTGGCTTCGGCTCGGGCACGTCTGGCTGCATCAGTCGCCAGACCAGCTGTGCAATCTGGAGACCCAAGTCATTGATCCAATCTGTCCGAATGACTTCATAACCTACCGACTCGAGTATGTTCCCTAGTGTATCACCAAGGACTGCGTTCCTTGCATGTCCGATATGCCATGGCTTTGAGGGATTAACGGCAGGTGACTCTATCAGGGCACGTTTGCCTGCATACTCGCCAGTCTTTCCGAAGTCGGTGCCTTTCACGGCAACTGTTCCTACTGTTAGCTCCGCGAGCTCGCCCCTTGACAGAAACAGGTTGATGTAGGGGCCCTTCACTTCAACTCTGTCCAAAAGTGGTTCAGAGTCCACTAGCTTCTTCAAATCTCGTGCTATGTCGGCCGCAATCCTTGCTGGATTCTCCTTACGTTCCTTGGCTAGACGGAATGCAAGTGTCGTTGCGATGTCGCCGAGTGCGGAATCTGGAGGTATCTCTACATTCTCCATGACTACCTCTCTGTCGACTCCCGCCGCCTTGGCTAGTATCCCTGCCGCCAAATCAATAGCATGTGCCCATGGATTGTCCTCGGCCTGGCCGCTACTCAAACTAGGTTCACCTCGTCACGTGCCAATCTTGTTCTGTTTGGTTCATAAATGAAGCGCTAGACAGGAGACGACAGGTGATAGTATTAGCATGGAACGAGAACTATGACTTATTCAATTATACAATAGAAGTTTATAGAAAAGCGACAAAGAGTTTATAATGAAATTCTGACTGCGCTACGATGTTCTCTCGGAGAACTCGCGACCCCACTCACGTGCTCTTTCAGCGCCATGAATGAGTATCCGCACTGGTATCCTAAACTGCTCTGACGGCAACCCTGTTTGTACGATAGGGATTGCAGGGAGATGATTGCACTGGCCAGCAGACAGGCGAAGACAAAGAGATCCAGAGAAAGAATGGTTGGTGCGGTTCGATACGTTTGTTCTACCTGTACTTCCGAGGAAGTCTTCATTGACAGTGCGAGGGGAGAAGTGATTTGCTCTGCTTGTGGTCTTGTCCTTTCTGACAGGTCCATTGACATGGGCCCGGAGTGGCGTGCGTTCACGGCCGACGAACAGAACGCGCGACAGCGTGTGGGGGGTCCTACTGACTGGAGCAAATTTGACCAAGGACTGACGACCATCATTGGCCGTCAGAATGTTGACGCCTCAGGAAGGAAACTCACTTCCACTCGTAGAGCACAGATTCATCGACTGCGAAAATGGCAGATACGCACCAAAGTTCATTCATCTGACAAGCGCAACCTCGCGGTTGCAATGACCGAACTACACAGAATCAGTTCTCAGTTGAGTATCCCCTACTCAATCCGAGAAACTTCTGCAGTAATATACCGTAAGGCTCTCCGTAAGCGACTTACCCGAGGACGCACAATTCTCGGAATGATTGCAGCTTCGCTCTACCTCGCTTGTAGAGTGCATCAGGTTCCTCGACCACTTGAGGAGATAACCGATCAGATACACATCACAAGAAAGGAACTGAGCCTCTGTGTTCGACTCATTCTCCGCTATCTGAACCTCAAGATTCCACACAGCAACCCTGTGGAATTCGTGCACAGGTTCGGGACCGAGCTCGGCCTCCCTGGCGATGCGAAGAAGAAAGCTATAGACATTCTTGAACTGGCCCGGGAGGAGAGGTTGACAATAGGGAAAGATCCCAAAGGAATGGCTGCTGCAGCGATATACGTTGCTAGCATCCTGACAGGTCAACGTCGGACCCAACTCGAGATAGCACGTACCGCAAGAGTGACTGAGGTCACTGTCCGCAACAGGTACAAGGAAATGGTGGAGAAGCTCGGCATATCAACTACGTGAGCCGCCAGATTGGGCAGCCCCCCAAGGTCTGCCCCATCGGCCTTTTTTGGTACTGCAACAGGAACCCTAGAGAATAGGACCATCCCTATTGTACATGTCATTGGTGATTCCGTGGTCCCATTCTATCAGCGACATCTAGACAATTCTTGTCGGGGCTTATATTGTCAAAGGCGCGACGCCATTGCAGTTCGTGAATGCTAGGAGACCGTGTCAATGGCAACCACCACAGTATCTGAGCACGCCCCCACCATACAAGACAAGCCTCTCGAATTCTCGTCTATGAACCTCCTGACTCTTGGAGGACTTATGCTTGCCATTGGTGCTGCTTGGCGAGTCTTGGATCAGTTCATTCTAGGTCTAGGTGATACCTGGCTCAACATCTTCCCTTCCAAGTTATTTCCCTTCTTGATAATCATTGGATTCTTCTGGAAGTATCGGCCAAGAGAGATTGCCACTGTCCTCGGATTGTCACGTAGGTCACTCAAAGCGCATCTTGCCGTAGGGATTCTGATTGGACTGTCGATATCTTTCATGATTGACTTTGGAGGGACAATCGTCTATGCACTGATACTTGACCCAACCTATCCTCTTGACATTCATGTCCTAAGCCCGAACCTCCTGGGCTACATGTTCATATTCTTCCTGACTAATGCATTCCTCGAGGAAACTCTGTTTAGAGGTCTTCTACAAAATGGATTCAAGACACGTTTCTCGCCGAAGTGGGCAATCATGCTCTCGGCCATTGTGTTTGGAGTCTGGCATGCTGGATGGCCAATCGTTAACGGAGCAACTGGCACCTCAGCTATCATTCAAGTGAGCTCGATGGTGTTCTTCACAACCATTCTTGGTTTCCTGTTTGGCATTTACTATGAACGCTTCTCTTCTGGGCAGTCTCTTGTGGGGCCAATAGCCGTTCATACCATCATCAATTTCGTGAGTGAGTGCTTCAAGATTGGCCCAGAACCTGTAATCCA
>CP070658.1:994114-997568 GCA_020355105.1 Candidatus Thorarchaeota archaeon
AGAACGACGGGGATTCAGATGGGATAATATACTTTAGAGGGGACGTCTTCACGTAGGTTGATAAGAACAGGGATTAGACATAGATGACTTTGGATCTGTCAGTCACGTCTTTGCTGGTGTTCAGCCTGACGTTTGCCCTACTGATTGTCTACAGCGCGATGGACCTCCGCAGCCGCCTGGTCCGAAACGAGTACCTTGCAATCGGAGGACTGCTAGGTTTCAGTTTGGTCGTCCTCTCCGGCCATTTGACAGCCAATTCAATGCTCCACCTGACTGCAGTCATCTTTGTGGCATCTGTATCTTATCTCCTCTTCAGAATTGGCGCTATTGGAGGGGCGGATGCAAAAGCGCTGCTGATTGTTGCCATCCTGAGTCCAGGTATTCAGCTAGCTGTGTGGGACTCTCCGATACTGGAGGCGCTTATTGGTGGCGGACTGGAGCTCTTCATCATGCTGTTGCTCGGCTATGCATACACGAGATGGTTGAGCAGTTTGAGAAGCAACTCCCATGCAGAATACCGTACTGTCCCCCTGATTCCATTCCTACTATTGGGCTACATTCTGATACAGATTCTCTCGTTCCTCTAGTATTGCAGGTGGTGCATCTGATTCAGAGAATTGCGAGAATCTCCCCAGGTAGAACAAAAGAGTAGACTAATGTCCAGAGAAGCACCCAGAGTAGCAAATACGTGGGAAGTCCTGCAGTTATGAGCTTCTGACGTCCACCAATGTCCTTGGGATCTATCTCCAGAAGGTATACAATCACAAACAGGGTCAAAGAGTAGACTAGAAGGCCAAAGACCAATCCCCTTATGCCAGCATAGTTGGTGCCCTGAAGACCACAGAACAATGCACTGAGAATCGCAAAGAGAATCTTGACATAGGTCTGTTGAGTGTCTGGGGAGTCTTCCCATCTACGAAAGATGGTCTTGAAGAGGCCTTTGAGGGGATTGATTACTGAAGACATCTTCTGGCACCTACGGACTGGTGCCCTCGATAATCGACTAGGTTATAAAACGCTCGGTCAGAAGGAGAACCGAAATGAAGGAAACAATGAGCAACACTGACATCCGACTGATCCTGCCAGAGGTAAAAGAGGCCGCAGAAGGCTCGTTTGTCAAGAATGTGTATCAGTATGGCGATGTTTTTGTGCTCAAGCTCTACAAGCCCGCGGGTGGCACATCTCAGCTGCTATTTCAGGTGGGACACAGGATTCATCTGACGGAGTTCCGTCGTGTTGCTCCGCGCGTGCCTCCAAAGTTCTGCACAGCATTGAGGAAGTATCTGCGGGAGAGAAGAGTTCTCTCAGTTTCTCAGCATGACCTTGACCGCATAGTTGTGATTGAGATTGGCGACGAGTCCAGCTCGCACAAGTTGGTCGTCGAGCTGTTTGGAAATGGCAACCTTCTCCTGTTGGATCCCAACGATACAATCTTCGTGGCTATGCGATACAGAAAGATGAAGGATCGCGACGTGGTACCAAAGGCCAAGTATGAGTTTCCTCCCCGTCGTGGTATCGACATAATGACTCTAGAGTTGGATTCGTTTGAAGCAGTCCTTGCAGACTCCAATGCGAATGTTGTTCGTACGCTCGCTAGTCGATTGAATCTTGATGCGCTGAGTTGTGAGGAGATCTGCGCTCTTGCCGGTGTTGAGCCGGATACGAAGGTGCCAACCCTGGATTCCCAGGCAATGAAGGATTTGGCGGGAGGCTTCCTTCAGTTCATAGAGAAGTTCAAGAACGGAGTGAATGAGCCACGAGTGGTCTATGACGACTCTGAGGTGGAACAGAGCTCAGTTGCTTTCCTCCCCTTCGCGTTCGAAACCTATAGTGAATTGCCGGGAGATACCTTTGCTTCGTTTAGTCAGGCAATCGACAGCTTCTTCGGAGTTTCTGATATTGAATTGAAAGAGGAGGAGATTCAAGACGCCTATGCCAAAGAACACGCACGACTGGAGAGGATAATTGAGAAACAGGAGGAGGGCATCCTAAGACTGGAGAAGAAGGCAGAACGCCTCAGAGCGTCCGGGGAGATTATCTACGCGAACTTTCAGCTTGTCCAGGAGATTCTAGACACAATCTCCAAGGCGCGGGCGGGCGGCCTATCTTGGACAGAGATAATGGACAGAGTTGAGGAAGGAAGGAAGAAGGGAATTGCTTCTGCAATCAGTATAGAGAGAATAACGCCCTCTCAAGGCAAGATCATAGTGAATCTGTCTGGTACTCAGGTGGACCTTGATATCAGGCAGAACGCACAAGACAATGCGTCACTGGCGTATGAACAAGCGAAGAAATCCGAGTCAAAAATGACTGGGGCACAGAAACAGATTGAGAAGACGCGGGTGAAACTCCAAGAATTGGAGAAGGCCAAAGTCGAACCCAAGGAGAAGATGACCCGGCCAGTAAGACTGAGAAAGAAACGGTGGTATGAGAAGTTTCGATGGTTCATCTCATCGGAGGGCTTCTTGGTCATAGGTGGTCGTGATGCCAAGACCAACGAGAGACTCGCCAAAAGGCAGATGGAGCCAAACGATGTGTTCCTACATGCGTCCCTTCATGGTGCTCCCTATGTGATTGTGAAGGTAGTTGATAGTCCTCCCGGAGAGCAGACTCTCAAGGAGGCAGCCCAATTTGCAGTCACTTTCTCCCGTGCTTGGCAGGATGGTATGTCTAGCGGTGATGCCTACTGGGTCAACCCAGAGCAGGTCAGTTTCAGCCCGCCATCGGGAGAGTACCTACCGTCCGGGGCTGTGATGTTGTACGGCACCAAGAACTACATCCGCTCAGTTCCTGTAGAGCTCGCAGTAGGAGTGATACTAGAAGATGAATTTGCGGTTCCTGTTTCCGGGCCTCCCTCTGCAATCTCAGCTATCTCTGAGTATCACCTAAAGGTCATTCCAAGTGAAGGGAAGAAGGGCCAGTTAGTGAAGAACATCTCAAACACTTTGAAAGGATTGGTGCCAGAGGAGAAATCACACCTCGTTGACCAGATCCCTCAGGAGGATATGATGCGCGTCCTCCCTGCAGGAGGAGGCAAAATCAAACGTTCCTGAAGATGTTCTTTCTGAATCACTAAGAGTGTGTTTGATGTGCCTTAGTGTTAATACGACCCAACACAGACACGTTTAAATCCGTGCAGGAATGAGGCAGTCAAGGACGCGCCCCAGAGCCCAGATGCTCTGGGTGTTGAATCAACTTTCTGAAGCGCCGAGGTACTTTCAATGTCTAGCCGTACTCATTCCATGTCCGGTAGGGATATAATGGAAGTAAATGTGGTGACAATGCCACCTGATGCCATAGTACGAGATGTGGCCTCACGGATGGCTCAGATGGATATTGGTTCCATCATAATTATGGACAGAACACGTCCAGTCGGAATCATAACAGAATCGGACATCGCTCGCAGATTGGTTGCAGAGGAGAAGGACCCAAAGTAAACCAAGGCTAAGGACAT
>CP070658.1:997668-1005660 GCA_020355105.1 Candidatus Thorarchaeota archaeon
GTAGATGAGTGCCATTACTAGTGCGACGAACGGGAAGATGTAGAGCTTGATCAGGTCTCCGAATGACGCGCCTATGTCGATGCCGACCCCGCCACTTCCCGCCCCGAACATTATCGGGAAAATAGCGTCTGAGAAGTAGTATCCTGATGCCAGGAAGAAAGTGAGCGTTGCGGCTACCTCAGAAGAAATCTTCCATCTTGTGTCGAGATCTTCTCTGCTTGACAAAGAACGACCTAGGGAGCTCATCGTATAGAAGAGGAAGAAGATCGAAACAGCGATTCCAACCAAGTCAAGTCCCAGCGACGCACCTTGGCCTGCATTGTAGATGAAATAGGAAGAGTACAGAGAAATGAATAGCCCAATCAGTGCGAGGTTGACGAGTGTGGGCTTGTTGCGGTGGCGAACCATAATGAGTCCATTCACGAAATTGAAGCCCATGACCAGAAGTGCGCCTGGCAGAATGGTAAGAAGAAGCCAGACGTTTGTGAAGACTAGGCCCTGAATCACGGCAACGTAACCCAGAGTGACTACAATCACAAAGTAGCAAAAGAGGTTTGAGAATCCTATGAGCGCTCTGACGATCTTCCTGATTTCCGTAGTCGCGGCGACATCTGCGTATCTCAGACTCGTCCTCGTGCTATAGTACGCCTGGAACGCAATCCAACCCACAAAGGCGACTCCGAATATGAGGAGTTCCAAGACTGGCATGGCAAAGAGGATGAAGAGGAGGAGAACGACTCCACTCACGATCATCCAAGGAATAACCCCGATGAAGGACTTGAGATATGACTCTTCGCTCGCCAAGAATCTTTGAAGGCCGACTAGTGCTAAGAAAAGTGCTATGAGGAAGTATATAGGCCAGACGCCGGCTGCGAAGATGAAAACCGGGAGAAATGGAGCGACAACGCCTGAACCATAGATTGCGATTAGTGTTACTCCTATTCTGCCAAGGATGGAGATCACAAAAGAACCGATTATGAAGAGTATCGTCAGCCATCTCAGACGTCTGGATGCCCAGAACAGCTTGAGTCCTTCAATGAAACTCGTCATAATAGGTATGTCCATCTCCATTTCCTCCATGCATCTTATCATTGCAGCCCTGGCTTGCTTTTATTTCTACGCTCTTGCCTCTGCGAGAACATGAACGAGCTCCGCCTCTAGCGTTGATTTCAGTGTCGGCTTCTCGATGATTGTCGCAACTCTCTCCCCTCTTGAATCGAAGATCTCAATCCAGGGAATCGCGGTCGCTCCCCATTCCTCTATCTCCGGTGGCGAGGGCGGGATTCTCCACTGGTGCTCGGGATCCAGAGGGGCCGTCTTGACATTTCCGAAGATCCGGACATCCAACCCGATTTGCTCCTCTAGGTGCACCAGGACAGGAATTGCGTTCTTGCAGTCCTTGCACCAGCCAGCGCTCATAACGACCACGGTAAGATCGTCAGTCAGACCTCTCAGCTCTTCAGTACTGGATGGGTCGAGCTCGTATCCTTGATAGACTTCATAGAACGAATCACGATGTTTGTCGTCCAAGCTCTTCATGTAGTCAGCCGCAGAATTGGTCCTACTTCTGATGTCTATGAGGTCTACCATGGCGAGATAATCTCGTCATGCAAGACCTCAAAAAGGATTCTGTAGGCACGCTAGAATCTCTCTGCGATGCATTGATTTGTGACGGCTGGGTATATCGCCTTAACGCTGAAAAGCAACATACTACGAGAATACGAGAAGTAAGCTCGATATTGGAAGGTGTGAATCCTGGCAGCTGAGGTCTACAAGGCCATAGTTCTCGGCCCTCCCAACGTGGGAAAGAGCTCTCTGATTAGAAGACATCAGGTTGGAGAGTTCTCTGAGACCTATACTGCGACTGTGGGACTAGACATGAAAGCAACGACCTTCAATTTCCCCTCTGGCTCAGTTATTCTGACAGTGGTGGACATTGGTGGACAGGAAACCTTCTCCGGTCTTAGAAGCCGGTTCTTTGCTGGTGCTCACCACATTATACTAGTCTTTGACAAGACTAATCGCTCAACCTTTGACTTGATTCCCGAATGGCACGAGTCGCTTACCAAGAATGTCAACATTCCGGACCACTTGTTTCCGAGGGGTTCGTTGGTCGGAAACAAGGCCGACTTGGAGGACGCCATCCAAGTCACCACTGAGGAGGCAAAGCGGCTCGCAGGTATTCTGACACTTGAGTACTTCGATGCCAGTGCAAAGACGGGTCTGAATGTCGCAGAGATATTTCTGCATGCAGCATCTGAGTCAAGGCAGTTAGGCAAAATCATCTCTCAATCAGGATAACAAGCTACTGTGCCAAGAGTTAAAAACCAGCCACATCTGACGTTTCTTCACTGCGACGTTACGGAAGGCGAGGGACAAATGGCAGAATCGATTGAGCAGATCAAGAAACGGAAATGGGCGGCCATCTACCTGTTCCTTATTCTGGATTTCGTGCAGATTCTCTTTGTTTCAATTCTCTATCTAGATGAGGAAAACCTATTCCTTGTCGGTATTGACTTCAACCGGACTAATCCTATCGCCTCTGCGTCCCTGTTTGCCATAATCTGTATCTTTCAGCTGTTTCTGGTTTACTACGTGGCCATTGCTATGCAACGTAGCCCAGATCTAATCCGTTTGTATCCAAAGTTCGAGAAACCTGAGGAATGGCCTCTCCAATACTCAAGAGACGAGATAGTTGAGTGGACCCAAGAAGTGGCCAAGAAGTGCGAAGTATCTGTGCGAACTATCTATCTGATGAAGTCACCGCTTCCGAATGCATTCACTTTCAGCCTTCCAGGACTCGGTTCAACTGTGGCGGTACATAGCAACATACTTGACATTCTCCAGCCCGATGAAGTGAAGGCGATACTGGCCCACGAGGTCGGTCACATATCCAATCGTGATTCGGTTATTCAGATATTCGCAAGGATGCCGGCATTCTTCGTTGACACCATCTATCTATACATCTACCTGCGCATAGTTATGGGAATCACCAACGCCATCTTTCTGGACTCAAATCTTGAGTGGGCAGGAATCAGAATTGGAATGCTTCTCGTGTTCTTTTTCTTCTCTCGTTTCCTGTCCGTCATCACTCAGGCTGTAATGCAGAAGGGGTCTCGTGAGGCTGAGCTCTTGTCTGATTACCATGCAGCAGAGATGGAGGGAGTTGAGCCAACGATTAATGGGCTGATTCGTCTCGGACAGAGATCAGAAGCTGTCACTGCGCTCATTGAGGAAATCCGATGGCTTGAGTCTCTCAATCCAGAGCGTAGTGGGGCAGTAACCAGGAAGGAATTGTTACGGATGATTGAGCTCTACCCACTTGATGGCATTGATGAGAACAACGCCAGAGAGGTGGCTCCCTGGGTGTTTCTCTCCACTCGACTCAGGCACATGAGGGAAGTCTACGGCCTTAGTCTCTCTGATGATCAGATTAAGGAGGCCGTGGAACCTGCAATGAGTGTGATTGATGAGAAACGTCCGAAGAAAGAGGAAGAAACCACAGACAAGAAGAAGCGAGGCACCGTCGATTGGCGTACTGTAGACTATGATGGAGACCGCAGGCTGTCAGCTGAAGAACTGAAGGATCTCCTGGAAATCCTGCGAAACAATCCCGAGAAACTGATGTTTGACAGCGAGGTAGGCATGGACTTGCTAGCTGTGAGCCACCCTGACTTTCGCAGACGAGTGTTGACCATTGCGGATGCCTTTGGCTTATGATTCGATTTGGACTTGACTTTTTTCCTCCGCCGGACTCAAACCACGAAACGCCGAGATGATTCCGGCCAGAAGAGCTAGGACGCAGAATGTCCAGATTGTCCATTGGAATGACTGTGTGTACGGTGCAGTGACTCGATATGCTTGGAAAACCGCAGTGACCAATGCGGTAGCCACGGAGAAGCCTGTCGTTCTTGCGATGTTTGTGAGTGCGCTGATTACACCCATGTATTCTCGCGGAGCAGAAGTCATAATGAAGTTCCCGTTGGCCACTGAGAAAGTCGAAAGTCCGAAACCCATGATGCCAATTCCGATGATAATCAGTGGAACGTTCGGAACTGAGAGTCCTATGAACATTAGCCCCAAAAGCTGCACTACAAGTCCAAATACAGTCTGACGCCTTGCCTTGACTCTCTCCGACATTAGACCAGCAAAGGGCCCTACTACAGAGATGACTATTGGATGCGCTGTGAGGATAAGTCCAGTGATGGACTGCGTGAACCCCAACTCTTCTTGAAGGAAGAATGGAAAAAGGAAGCTCAGAGGAACTATTGCCATGTATGACAGCAATGCCGAGAAGATGCTTGATGCTATGCGTCTGTCTGCGAGCAGGCCAGCTGGAATAATCGGGACTGAGAACCTCATCTCCCTAATCACAAAAGCCACAAACGAGATTGTGATGATTGACACTAGCGTCATTGACACAATCAGCTCTGAGGTAGTGGCAACCGAAACGTAGTAGATCAAAGTGAACAGAAAGGTGAAAAACAGCCCGGCTCCGATTGTATCGAATGTCGTTTCCCTCACGAGTTCAGTTTCAGGAACCACTTTCTGGACAACCATGAACCCGAGAACGCCGATTGGAAGATTGATGAGAAATATGCTCTGCCAACCGAAATATTGACTGAGTATCCCACCGACTACAGGCCCGAAACCCAGCGCGGCAGCCAAGACAATCGAGTTCAATCCGATGGCGCGGCCCCGATTCTGAGGGGTTGTGAAGTATGTGACCAAGGCCAAACCATTTGCAGTCATCATGCTCGCACCAAGTGCTTGGAAGACTCTCGAAGACACCAGGATGACCAGGCCGGGACTCAATGCACAAAGGAGTGAGCCTGTGATGAAGACCAGCATTCCTGTTTGGAAGACTCGGGTCTTGCCGTACCTATCTCCCAGCTTGCCCATCAGCGGCATGAACGAGGTGATGACCAGAAGATACGACAGGACAATCCATTGAATCTCGGTCATTGTCACTCCCAGATTTCCTGCCATCGTGACAAGTGATACATTGACAATCGAGGCATCAAGAGCACCTAGGAATACTCCAAAACTGGTGGCGCCAACAATCTTGTAGGGGCCGGGCACTGAGAGCCCCGCTGTGCCTGATGTCTGTTGGCCTCCAATATTGGTCATTTATGACTACGCCTCAGTGGGGAGATTAACCGCCTGAGTGACACCCCTCAATTAAGGGTATGGCTCTGCCCACAAGAAGCCTGTCGGAAGTGTTTTCTTTGACTGTGATTCGTCCGATTCATGGACGACTTCTACCAGCTTCACAAGAGCGCAAGACATGACGTTCGTGTCTGTCTTCAGGTCTGGACAGAGTTGCTTCGAGAGAGCCAGGGAGAACGGCTCGACTTCGCATACGCCAAGGGGTCCTCAATCAAGAATTGGGAATCTGCAATTGACTATGTTCCTGTCTTGAGCGACGTTGACATACACGTTCATCTGACAGATGATGAAGGGCTATTCGCAGCCGAAGACGATCCCTTCGCTGCCGCGACGGAGCTTTCAAGAACATTTGAGATGAGATTCTACGAGAGAGAACCTGAGCCGCTACACTTTCCCAGGTCCCAGATAGTTCTGTTGAACGATGCACTAAGGGAAGAGAGGTTTTCGCCACCGAGGTTAGATGATATTCAGCCCATAATTGGCCAACCTCATTTCTCCTACACGCCCTCTCCTGAGGAGATGCGGAACCATGATTTGCAGAACCTCCTCGAGCTGAGAGATTTCTTGGACACAGTACCCATGAGAACGCTTGACCGGGCAGGGTTTGACTACTGGTCCCTGATTAGATACATGACGTGGAGGGTCGCTCCGTCTCCAGTACGCTTAATCACTCAGACACATGGCGATCCCATGGAGGTCTGGACTTGGAACCGTACAAGAATCACTGACGTACTGAAGGCGCTGGGCTATAGCAGCATTGAAGAACACTATAGAGGCTTCTATGAGGTTGGTTGGCGGCTATTCCTATCACAGTTCAGAAGCTCAGATGACTACCGTGGTGTGGTCACGAACGGGTACTACGTCCTGAAGGAGTGCTGGGAAGTAGCCTCTTCATAGCCTGTGAGAGTGTTGACCCAACTTGTTTTATCTACCTGCATCCAAGGATGCATAGGCTCCGAATGACTTGAGGAGGATTCTGATTGCGGCCATACCGGACAATGCCTACCCAGAAGCTCGATAAGGGCGAATTCAGAAATGAAGATGATGCGGTTGCTGTTGAAACCGCGCTGGAGCTCAGACTTGAGAAGGAGTTCATCGCTGCTTTTGTTTGCAGCCCTGGTTTCGAGAAGGAGCTTGCGCTCGGTTATTTGATAGATTCAGGAATCCTGCGGTCCGGAGATGAGATTCACAGTATCAAGTGCGCTGGCAATGTATGCACAGTCATGCCGAAGGAGGGGTCTCCCATCGAATCACACGTGCGTCCAGTACACGTCAGGAGAGTCGTGACTACAGAATGCTCAGCTCCGGAGATTCTCCAGCAGCTGAGAACTGCATCTGGAATACCGAGACTTGAAGCCCATCTATCAGTCCCAACTAGCAGACTGTTCGAGGCTGTGAAGCTGATTAGGGAATCACAGGAGATTCGGAAGAAGACCGGGGCCACCCATGCGGCTTTTTTGATGGACATGTCGAATGACAAGCACTCTATAGTCGAAGATCTTGGCCGGCACACTGCCGCGGACAAGTGCATCGGAATGGCTGTCAAGAGTGGCTATGACCTCGAGTCGTCTTTCATGTTGACAACAGGGCGTCTTACTGCAGACATAGTGAGCAAATGCGCCTGGGCCTCGATTCCGCTACTTGCGTCTGCAGCGGTAGCAACAGATGCTGCAATCAAGTTTGCCCAGCGTGGAAATGTCACTCTCGTGGGATCGCTTCGAGGACAAGGGATGCGAGTCTACCATGAAGGCGCCGCAAGCCTGCTTGTCTAGGGATCTTCTTCCCAAGCCTTATCAATCCGCTACTCAGGAAAGATGAGCGATGAAGCGCATCTTAGTACTTGGTCCAAGCGGCTCCGGAAAGTCCACATTCGCAAAGGTGCTTGCCGACCATTTAGGTCTTCCATGGATTTGTCTTGACCATTACTACTGGAAGCCAAACTGGGTGGAAACGCCAGCGGAAGAATGGCGAGAGGTAGTGGCGTCACTCATTTCGGGAAACGAGTGGGTGATGGACGGCAACTACTCGAAGACCCTAGAGATGAGAATCAGACGGGCTGATGCTGCGATATTCCTTGACATACCGAGAAGAGTATCGTTCTGGAGAGTCTTCAAGAGACGCATCGTACATCGTGGGAAAGTGCGGCCCGAACTTGCCGAAGGATGCAAGGAGAAGATCGACCTTGATTTCATAAGATGGATTTGGGGCTATCCCACGAGAACTAGACCAGTAGTAGACCGGATTCTGAATGAGAACTCAGAGGGCAAGACAATCGTGGTATTAAAGGGTGCAAAGCAGGCCGAAGAATACTTGGCAAACTTGTCGGCCTGATGAAGCGGTAGTTACCGACAGTGACTTTCAGAATAGTGAAGGTTAATAATTCAACTGTTTCTAGCTAATTAGGGCTTTCGATAATACCCGTAAGCCAACCGAATTCTGTCACGACTCAGTCCATTTCGCGTTGCGGAGACCTTATGTCTTGATTTCGTACATCACGTGGTTTACAGTGTTGTAATATCTATGACACAGCATCAAGACTCTCTCAGTTGGTCTGAGAGAACGCAGTGACTTCTTGTTTCTCAACACTATTGGGAGAGGAGAGAATCTTTGAGTAATACTACAAAAGCTTCATTCGTACTCGGTGCTATTGGTGGTTTCATCATCGCACTAATATACATCCCAAGAAATCTTGGCTGGACCTGGGAAGTGTGGTTTGAAATACTGTTCTACCAGCTGCTTTTCCTGGCTTATATTCTAGTCAGTATAGGGTTCATTGCACTATGGCGAAAGAGCGGGAACGTCATTCCGCTAGTCAGTGCTATA
>CP070658.1:1005760-1015598 GCA_020355105.1 Candidatus Thorarchaeota archaeon
AAACCCCTGTAGCTTATCCTTCAGGTTCACATTTGGGTCCATAAGTCTAGGAGGCAGATATGCTGAGAGAATGTCTGAAATCCGAACGAGGACATAGTTCTTTATTGCCGACTCCCCAACTATCTTGATGAATACGCTCTCATAGCCGAATATCGCCGCTCTGAGCTTCCAAATATCCTCCTTTGTCAGTCCCTCCGCGGACCCTCTCTCTCTGGCCTTGTTTACCCTCTCTTTGAAATCCCTCAAGAAGTCGCGCAGTTCCTGAACAAGCTCGCTGGGCTCGCTACGTTCTGAGAATATCTCGGGCAAGAACTCTTGGACATAGTAGACCATTCTCGGCAAGACGTGTTCATCAAGTACGTCGGGTCCGATCAGCTCTATTCCTACTGCCTCATAGGCATCCAAGATGCCCATATACAGGAATACAGCGTCCAATGCTCCTGCTCCACCAATTCCTAGGCCAGCTTCTTGGGTAGTCAATGATGCTCACCAGTTCCACGTCTTATCGGTTTCTAAGCCCAATGGGAACTAAAAACGGTTTCCCACAGTCACTTAGTGTTGTAGAACCTCAATGGTCACGACGTTCTGGGGCTCCTCCCTGGTGAGGACCAATTCCCTTGTGGAGTCACCTTTCGTAAAAACCTCAAATCTCTCAAAACCACGTCGTGTCACTGACTTGTAGAAGCCATCAAGATTGTTCAGCAAGGTCGACAGGAACACTCCTCCTACGGATGGCAGTTGAGTTCCCTGAAGGTGTACGATGCTGCCGTCATCTTTGAGAGTCGCATGTGTCAGCAGTGTGGGGCTTGGGCTGAGCTTGGTCAGTGACTCTGCGGAGGTGTGGTAGCACGCCGTGGCAGCGGCCTCTAACACATCCCCTCTGGAGGCTTTCATCGCACCGCTCGTTACACTTAGCAGATTGCCGCTCCAACACGATGCCACAGTGTATTCTGGGGACTGTATTGTAAAGTATGCATATCTCTCTGCGACCTCCAGTCTTGAGAGCGCCCTGATGAGCGTAGAGTGTGCTAGAAGGAATTCACGCACTTGCTCTTCTCGGAAGAGAGGCATTGGTCGTGCGAACTTGGCTATCACATTCTTCTTTTCGACGTCAATCACAAAGGCAAGTGAGATGTCTGTCCTATCATCCAAGGCCTCAACAACGTACGTCTTCAGATAGTCTTTTCCAAACAGCTGTGCAGAGATTCTTTCAATCTCGTTTCGAAGCTTGTTTTTCTCTTCAACGTCCAGCTGAATGCCCAATGTGGGCATCTCGACACTGGCAATAAGGTCTTCAATCCTCTCCAGTGCCTCTGTCGCCACACTTTCAGGCGCACGTCGGTCAAAGACACCCGCTGTAATTACGCCAGTTTCGGGACTTGATGTGAAGAGGATGTACTCGTTCTCAGTGGACAACGATTCTACAACCTCTGACCTGGTTTCTTTGCTGAAGTCTCTTATCGCACTCATGAAGCCGGATGAGAGAACTGCTTGATCACTTTCACTTGCTGAGCGGTCTTCGCTGTAGTGGAGCAACAGAATCCCGCTGTCAATGACAAACACTTCTTTCAGCATGACCTCAGACCCTTCTGCATATTAGCACGAGTAGGACACCTGACGATTTTCAAACGGTGTCACTATGTCGGCTTGATTTATCCTTTGTTCTCCCACCTTTTGTGACAGATGGGCCTAGTCCTCGATATTTGATAACCAAGAGGCACCCGTGTCCATTACCGCAGATTTCAGAGTTCTTCAATCGGGGTCTCTTCAGAGTACTCCTCGTCAGCTTCTTCCATAAGTGGAGCGAATGCTCCCTTCATATCCTCAAGGACTGCATCTTCTTCTGGACGGTTTGTCATGATTGTGACAATGCGGCCATACCACCCACAATCAAGACAATAGTAGGCCGGTTGAAAACTCCCCAGGAAGCCCAGGTCGTGATACGAAGTGAGGTCAACCACTCTTGGACTCTTACAAATCGGGCAGATTATGATATCTGCGTCAACTCCCCTTCTCTTCAGCTCGTCAAGTGCCTCTTTCACCATCTTCAGTCGTTTGAGTTCCCGGAGTTCCTTCCGTGACAGTTGTCCAATACTCTGCTTCTCCAATTGCAATGTCTTCCAGGATGGCCACCTCCGTTGGGGCATATACACGTTTTGTTCACATCATGTTTGTACTAGAGGCGCTTCAAGCACCCAGTTGCCAATAGATAAAACGGGCCAATCTCTAAGACACCTTGATTGAAATGAATTTGGCAGATCTTGTCAGGAGCCTGGCAGCATACACCAGGGCGTGGCGTGAACAGGCTGCTCGATCCCTCAAGGAAGAAGGATGTACTGATTTGTCATATCGCCCTAGTTCAGGAATGTCATCCGTAGGATGGCTTCTCGCTCATCAGGCTGCAGTCTATGATTTCACATTGAACGTTCTGATCAAGGGAGAGTCGCCTGAGAAACCCGACCTCTTCAGCAAGTACACGCCAGGAACAGGGGGTGATTGGGCAGACACCCCGCTCGAGGAGATAGATGCCTACTACGATTCAACTGAGAGAGCTTTCCTCGCGTGGTCTGCAGAAGCATCCACTGAGGAGCTGTCGCGTGTATTAGAGGGAACCGAAATTCCTGAGTACTTCCGGGGAATGCGCATCATCGACGTGATTGCTAACGCTTTCGTGCATTTGAATCACCACAACGGGCATCTTAGTGCCATCAAGGGCGACTGGTGTATGAGAGAATAGAAGTGACTTCATAAACAGAAACCCTTACGTCAGGATGGTAGTGGGAATGAGCCGTTTCGGGACACGGAGCAATCAAATCGATGTGGCTCTTGTCGTTGTGGCGATTGTGATTCTGCTTGCTTCAGCCTGGGTCTGGCTGGCTGCTCTGCCCATTCCCCGGGAAACCATCTTCCTAGCTACTACGATAGCGCTAATCATCTCAGTGATACTTGTAATCAATGTTGCAGTCCTTGTTGTCTTGAGATTGCAGCGAAGGGTTGCTCACCTCGAGGAGATGATGCAGAGTGATCAAGAACTCGAGTCTGCGCCAACAACTGAAACAGCTGTGGTTGTGACTCTCTCTAACACTGAACGCCGAATCATCAATCAACTAGAGGCGGCCGGGGGAACCATGACGCAGAACGAACTCCGTCGTGTCACAAACCTGAGCAAATCCACTCTGAGTGTGAACTTGTCAGGTCTCGAAAGAAAATCGCTAATCTCCCGTGACACAATCGGGAGAACAAAGACGGTCTATTTGATAAGAAAGGTCGAACGCTAGTTTATAACCTGAATAAGAACGATTTGGGGCTCTATCACGACCCCTCTACGGATTATAACGGCTACTTGGAATGACCTATCTATGAAATTGAACGGTTCATTGAGAACTCCTATTACTAGTTGTCACACACTTTCTATCAGCATCGAATTGAGGAAAAGACAATGGGCGTCGCGAAACTACAGGTCTTGTCTTTCGGAGTTCTCATAAGTCTAACACTTGTGAGTCTACTCCCTGCAGCCGCGCTAGCAACTCAGACCAACTACTACAAGCCAACACAAGTCGCGGCGCCCTTCACTGAGATGCTTGACGGTGTCTATGTAGCCTACCAATGGTGGAGTGACTCAGGCTCGGACAACGGGCAAGAAACTGGTCCGCTGTTTCCAGTGGAGCCAGTAAAACCAGTCACGGAAATTACAGACTACCCCGTCGAGAGTATTGAGATTATCGACTACCCCTACTTCCCGCTTCTGTATGTCGAAGACATCTATGGAAACCCATACTGGATTCTGGAAGAAACTAGATACTCGTACTCATTCAGTTGGTCTTTCTCGAACCTGCTAGTGACCATACTTCTAGACCCCGACGGTTCATACATGAAATGGCTTTCTGAGATCAGATGGTTTGACGTTCCTGAACTTGTAGATATGTGGGGCTTTTTCTGGGGGCCCGATGAAGGTGCCCTTACTGGTGACGAGGTATTCATTTTCTCGTCTTTCTCTCTCTCAGAATACAACTCGAGCTATTACTACAAGGCAGACTACAGATGGTATGACGAGTCCAACAACAGGGTAGACCCAAACGATGTAATCCCTCACCTAGCAGAGGGATATGAATGGGCTGCCTGGATGAACCAATCATATGAGTACGACTACAACTGGTCCTTCACCGGCTACGGCTTTGATGTCAATGAGATGTTCTCCACAGATACGGAAACTCAGTGGATGAACCACTACTTCTCAGGACTGACCGCCTTCAATGACTCAAATGACAATGGTATCATGGACATTGTCTACGAGAGAGTCGACTACGACTATAATGATGACGGAGAAATTGACTGGTACTTCTATGAGAAGGATGAGTCGGCATCCGAGGATGTCTATGATTTCTATGCTGAGGATGCGGAATTGGGGGATGTCGTGTTCCCCACGCTTAATTCCAAAGGTGAAATCGAATGGAGTGCAGAGATTGTCAACATCGATGGCAACCTCGCAACGTCGTACCCACAACCAATCTGGTTCGGCGGTCTAATGGGTGCCGAGGTAAGGCCAATACAGCCCGAGGAGCCCGAAATGACCCCCGTTGACGTCGACAGACTCGAGATGGTGTACCGCTTCCAGGTGACAGAAGATGCTGCAGTATTGAAGATAGACCAACACATAGGCGAGTTCAACGATCCACTTACAAGTGATGTACCCACCGAAGTTTCCGGTCTGGGTCTCGCCGCCAAATATTGGAGCTCCTTCTCAAGCTATTCTATCGTTGGGAAAATGGCTGACGGCACAGATGTAGCAACCAACATAGCCGAGTCCGGAGAAACGACTGACGGAACTCTCAAGTTTGTTGAGAACGTCGATGTCAGAACGACGGTTGACTTTGGAGGCACCTACGTCTGGGGCCGCGATGGAATGACCTATGAAGTAGGAACCGCTGTTATCCCGAACTACTACTACATACTCCCATTGGAGTATGGATCTCCCTCTGCCGATTTGGCTTACAGCCCTACATACTGGTCATCTCAGACCTACTACTATTGTTCATGCTACGCCAACTGGGACGGCTTCTCAATAACACACGACCCAATCTTCTCCGTCTTTCCGCTGTCTGCTCCAGGATCAATGACCCGCATCATAGGCGACCTCGTCAACTCGGCCGTGCTGTTGAGTGTCGTGGGTGTCGCTTCCATTCTTGTCGTCTGTGTAAGGGTCAACAAGGAGCGCAGATCAATCTAGGAGCGGGTTCATCCCGCTCCCCCATCTCTTTTTGCTCACCTTATCCAACAACTTCTACAATCCTTTCTTCTCACTAGTGTCGTCGACACAGGTCTCTACACAACATCAATAAGCACCTCGCATCGGTATCAAAATGAGGACGGACAATTGCCGAGCAACGATGAAGACTATCCCTTTGGCATACTCATCCCGATTGCCGTCTTGGTCATTGTCATGGTATATACTGGTGTAGGTTGGATTATGATACCCATTGGGATACTGGTCATTGTGTTCTTCTCTGAAGCCGCAGAACGACGCCGAATTGACTCCCGACGGCGTGAGATTGACTACTGGAAAGCGCCACAGCCTGGAACGCAGGTTTCCGGATATGTTCCTGAAGGTTCTCCAATGGACACCAAACCCATCTACGATAGAACGAAGCGCAAGGATGAAGGTGTTGCTTTTGGAACGCTAATCCCCATCTTCATCATGGGATGGCTCTACATCTCTACTGACTCTTGGGTATTCCTGATTCCGTTAGCAGTCCTGGTAATCTCATTCCTAGGCAGCATTGCAAACAGCAGAAGAGGAAGTGCCGAGGTCAGAGATGAGATACAGAGAGGTGACGCTCGTACAGTTGGAGAGATTGCAGACAGAACCGGCATGCCCGAGGAACGCGTAAGAAGGCACATTGTGAGGGACAAGCGAAGCGGCACCTCGGATGTCTGGTTTGATTCGTCAACAGGGGAAGCCGTTCCCTCGCCAATCAGGGTTGTTGAACCCGAGCCAGTCGTATCTGGCGCAGGATGCAAGTACTGCGGCTTTGCGCTCAAATCTGACGACCGATTCTGTCCGTTCTGTGGAGCCCCTGTCAGGCTCGAGTGATGAAATGTATCAACCCATAGGTCACCTAAAACACAAGCAGGCACGTTTAACACCAACCTCTTGTCTTGGGGTTCCGAGTCAGGTGATCAACTTGGACGCTAGAAGAGTTGCCATATTCATCTTCCCGGGAGTGGAGGAACTAGATTTCGTGGGTGTCTACGAAGTCCTAGCGGGCACCCAAGATATGATAGAGCAGAACGAGATTCAGGTCGAGGCGCCGTTGGAGGTCGATGTAATTGCGACGCAAGACCTCATTAAATGCGCCAATGGACTACTCGTGCGTCCGCATAAGGTGACGGACAATCTTGATTCATACGAACTTGTGGTAATGCCCGGAGGGAGAGGAGTAAGGCTTCTAATGAAAGACCCCAAGTTTCTGACCAAGGTTTCTGAGTTTGCAGAAAAGAATCCTATCTCCTCAGTCTGCACCGGCGCACTAGTCTTGGCAGCAGCAGGAATCTTGGAGGGGAAAAGGGCGACGACCCACGCCAACTACTTTGACGAACTCGGACAGTTCTGTGAGGTCGTCGAGGAAAGAGTGGTTGAGGACGGAAATGTGATAACCGCTGCTGGTGTGACATCATCACTAGCTCTAGGACTCAGGCTTCTGCAGAAGATGTACAATGATCAGATTGTAGAATACGTTGTAGGTCAGTTGGAGATTCCAGATGCCCTCAATCCGCTGAGCTTCTGATAAGTATAAATGACACCCTGCTAACACCTCTATGTACGTAGTATGGAGAGGTGCTGGAATGTCGACAGACGAACAGATTCTAGAGCAGCTTACGGAGATCCGGAAACTACTAACGCCCGCTGAACCACCTCCACCTCCTGAAGGTTTCATCAATGAGTTCACTACGTTCTTGTCCAAGTACAAGGTTCTTGGACTTGCGGTGGCCTTCATTCTAGGCCTGTACTTGGGTGCCTTGGTTCAGGCGTTGGTCGGCGACCTAATCATGCCCCTGATTACAGTGTTCATTCCGGATGTAGCATGGGATGAGATTGTATTAGGACCCTTCATGGTTGGCCACTTCATTGGTGAGCTAATCACCTTCATCATAATCGCCTTCGTAGTGTTTCTGCTAGTGAAGTTCGCGGCGAGAATCGGCATTGACTAGCATTCGCATAGGTTTCTTGGCTGTCATGTGCAGCGTAGAAGGAATCACCTTTTAGGCCGAATGCCGTGCGGCTGAGGTAGGAGCAGAGATCAATGTCAAAGAGATATCGAATTGTGGCCCGTGTATCTGAGCTTAGAAGCGAACCCCACTCGAAACCCTGTGGCTACTACAAGGTTGGCGATGAGTTCGACCTAGCGAAGGATGAAGAACGCGCCAAAGTCTGCAGGTGGGCATACAACTCAATGTTCCCCTTCCTTTCAGTGCTCGAGTTCGGAGGGAGCCTTCCTTGGGAACCAGACCCCAAAAAGGCCTTCGTTTCTTGTCCCGACCCGCATAATGTGGTCGTGTTCGAACTGGAGCGCATGGAGGAGATGTGACAATCAGCCCGATGTCAAAGACGCGAAAATGAATACAGCTAGGTCTTGAAGGAGTCCAAACAGGATTAGCCAGACAAGCATCAACGCTGCTGCTCTTCTCTTTGTTAGTCCCAGCATAATCCAGAATGCCATGGCCTGATAGACGAGGGCCATTAGCCCAAAGAGAAAGAGTGGGTTCGGAATCCATCCAAGAAGTACGCCCGGAGTCATTCCATAACAGATTGCACTCATTGTGGGAGCGACGAGTTCACGAAAACTTGAATCGGACGCTAGCGATGTTATCCATGCAAGTGTCGGTGCAGATAGCAGCGCGAGAATTAGGTAGCCACCTTGATTGCTCAATATGAACAATATGATTTGAAGCCCCAATTCTTCTAGGTTCAGCCATACGAAGACGAGCCAGTGTGCGAATATCTGCGCACTGCCTCCGCAGTTGCTCGGATTAAGATAGTTGACCCCCAAAAAGACTGCAAGCAGACCCCCCAGAATCGATGTGATCATTCCCGTAACAAGCAGATACGTTAGACTCACCAGGATGGGCCTTGTTCTTAGCTTTCGGAAGGCTTCGACTGGACGAAACATCACCAGAAGAGGTAGTAGCGGGTCCCGTTTCTCTCCTTCTACTGAGAATCTGGATTTGTCAGGCATCGTGCTCTCTCTCCACCATCTTTCTAGGACCAGTCCAGTGATGGATTCCTAGATTCTGACCGCATTCGGCACAACTCCCTGTTCCGTCCGTGCCTGTATTACTAGATTTGAATCCTAGTCTCCGATATACGAGACCATTGCAGTTTGGGCAACAGGTGTCTTCTAGCCCTTCCTGCCACACGTTTCCGATGTATACGAAGTCGAGGCCTTGCGCCCATCCAATCTCTCTGGCTTCTAGAATCATCTTGACTGGAGTTTCTGGCTCTTGATACTGATATTGAGGAAAGTATCGATTCACATGCCATGGTGTGTCATGATCGAGAGTTTCGACAATTCGCGTCGCAATCTCCAAGAGGCAGTCCTTGTCGTCGGCCAAGCCCGGCACGACGAGTGTAGTGACCTCAACATGGACTCCCCTATCTTTCATTCTTGAAAGATTCTCCCAGACCCTCTCAACGTCTATGCCGCAGAATCTCTTCACTCCGTCACTGCAACCCTTAACGTCTACGTTGGATGCATCAAGTCCGGCATCTATCATTAGATTGAGTGCTTCAGTTGTCATATACCCGTTTGTTACGATGGTGTTGTATAACCCCCTCTCATGAGCAATCTTGAAGACGTCGATGTTCCATTCCAACATCAGAGTGGCTGCCTCATTGAGCGAGATGGATGTTCCCTCACTTCCTCCCCTGACGGCTAGATCAACAAACCTTTGGGGGCTCATATGACGTGAAATGGAAGGTGATGGGTGCTGTTTTGATATGTCGTGGTTCTGACAGAACGGGCAGGTAGCGTTGCACCCCCAACTTCCCACAGTGAGGGCTCTTGTTCCAGGTGCGAAATGGAAAAAGGGTTTCTTCTCAATCGGGTTGTTACTTATTGATGATATGTTGCCATGTGTTAGAGTGTAAATCGTGCCTCCCAAGTTCACACGTGTGCCACATAGTCCCTTCTCCTTCTCAGGGAGGAGGCACCGATGGTTGCAAGTCAAGCACCTTGCTCTTCCATTCTCAGCACTTTGGAGTAGGCCTTTCCGGACAACCTTCTGATCGAACTCACTGATGCTAGACGTCACAGTTCTATTCCTGAACGCGCCGTTTTAGTTGTTTCTTGGCATCGGAACCAAGGTGTGAACTTACCACCTCGTAACCACTTCTGGATCAGAATCGCCTTCTTCGCTCTTCCTCATCTCCTCCACTTTTGCTGTCACGAGATTGTTGTTCTCGATTGCCTCCATTATCATCTTGTAGGCACGTGCCTCTTCTAGGCCACAAGACGTCATCTCCTTGGCAAGTACATCCAACTCAAAGGCTCCATCACTGTCAATTCGATCTATGCGTTCTTCGAGGCATTTGGTCTTCCTTGGGAATCCACGGAGGTCGGAAACCTTGTACTCCTTGAGAAGACGACCATCAAGGATGTCATCAAAGAGGGCCTCGAACTGCATAACTGTCCCATCTTCCAGAGCTACCATTGGTGGTTCAGTGAACATGGCGTCAAAAACAAAGCCAATTGTTTCTGCGAACTCCAGCATTCTCAGTTCCTGGGCTACAGAGGGGGACGATAACGAAATGAATGCGCAGATCAGGTTCTCTGTAGCTACC
>CP070658.1:1015698-1025576 GCA_020355105.1 Candidatus Thorarchaeota archaeon
GATTATGGACACATATTCAATGATTAAGGGACATACCGAGCTCGGCGTCGTTACAGGAAAACCTGTAGAAACTGGAGGTAGTGTGGGCAGAGTTGAGGCTACTGGAAGAGGAGTGTTCTACACCATGCAGGAGGCTCTTCGCCAGCAAAAGAGAAAATGTAAAGGAATCACTATTGCTCTACAAGGGTTTGGGAATGTGGGAAGTCATTTTGCACTTTCAGCTAGCCAGGCTGGAGCCAAGATTGTGGGTATAACAGATGCTTTCGGAGGAGTTTACGATCCCGATGGATTGGATACGACAAAGCTACTAGAATATGCATCTCACCATCCAAGGAAGTCTATTGAAGGCTACCCTGGTTTGGACGCGCTCACAAATGAGGAGCTCTTCAAATTGGATGTGGACGTCCTTGCTCCATGTGCGATTGGAGAGGTGATAAGCAAAGAGAATGCAGATTCAATAGGAGCGTGCATGATTGTAGAGGGTGCAAACGGACCCACTACAGCGCAAGCTGATGATATCCTCCAAGAACGGCAAATCTCTGTCATACCAGACATTCTGGCAAATGCCGGTGGAGTGACAGTTTCGTATTTGGAATGGGTACAAGGGCTTCAGTATTTCTTCTGGGATGAAAAACAAGTCAATGATAGGCTTCGTGAGGTGCTTGTTCGTGCCTACTGTGAGGTGGATAAAACAGCTGAGAAATTCAATCTCAAGAGCCTTAGAAGAGCCGCATTAGCTCTCGCTATCAGAAGAGTAGCTCGAGCTATTGAGCTTAGAGGGATTTTCCCTTAAGGAGTATGAACTAAGGGATAATCCTCATTCTGAGGCAAAGAGAAGTAGAGGCGGAGGTGATGGAGAGATATGCACAAAAGGAGGGTTCCTATGAGCAAGCTTAGACTGAATGTGTTGATACAGGCAGTTGGAAAGCAGATATGGGAAGTCTGCAACGAAATCGAGAAGATTGTGGGTGTTAAGACTGTGCATACTGTGGTGGGACCATTTGATGCAATTGTATATGCCGAACTGGGCTCGCCGAATGATTTGCGCCAGTTCTTGGATGACATCCATGGAATTGTCGGAATCATCAAGACAGAAACCTGTATTGCAGCATAGTTGATCGATGAAGAATCATCAGTGCATCTTGTGAATGATGTGATGCGGAATGAAGAGCTGATTGAATTCTATGCTCACTCATTGACCACGGGATGGTGTCCGGAAACTCTACAGGATTAGCAACAAGAGTGTTGAAAGAATGATTGAGCAGACGCGCAAGCTTGCTCAAGAGATGGTTAGTCCATGAGGTAGAGAGAAACAGAGGCGGCGGTGATAGAGAGATTGGGGATTTACCCTTCTCACATTGCTGAGCACCCTTTCATTTTGGAACAATTCAATCCATTCAGGTCATGCATAGTGAGTTTGACATGACACTTCCACACACGATCAGCCCTCCATTTCATTTATATATCGAGATTATTCGATGAAATGTACCCTTTTTAGAGGAAACAGAAGATGGGCGAGGACAATCAACCTGAGCTAGATCCGCAAGACGGTGCTGAAGGGTCTATGGAATCAGAGAAAGGACTCGGAACCTTCGAGAAGTATCTCCCACTCTGGGTCGCTATTTGCATGGTTGCTGGAATTCTTCTCTCACTCATGATACCCGGAATAGGGGAGGCAATTGATTCTTGGAAGATTGGCAATATCTCAGTCCCCATCGGAGTTTGTCTATTCCTGATGATGTATCCTGCAATGCTCAACATCCAGGCGTCAGAGCTAAGGAAACTTGGCAAGAATCCAAAACCAATCATTCTCACGTTGTTCTCGAACTGGATAATTGCCCCACTGGTTGGACTTGCTCTTGCGAATCTCTTTCTGCCCGGAAACCCACAACTGATAGTAGCAATAATTCTGTTGTCATCAAGTCCATGTACTGCAATGGTCCTAGTCTGGGGTTACTTAGCTGAAGGAAATCAGGAACAAAATGTTGTTAATACGACCCTCAACACCGCCACTATCATAGTACTCTATGCTCCCATCGTTGCATTTCTCACCGGCATCTCAGCTATTCCTCTCGATCGGTGGGCTTTGTTTGTATCAGTGCTTGTATTCATAGGAATCCCATTGATGCTTGGAGTCGTGACAAGAAAGTCACTTGTCCCTTGGAAAGGGATAGAATGGTTCAATGAGAAATATCGCCCGGCTGCGGGCAAATTGGCATTACTTGCTCTCTTGACTACTCTAGTAGTGCTTTTCTCCTTGAATGGGAGAGTCATGCTGGAGAATCCCGACCTTCTAGTTCTTGTATCAGTTCCGCTTCTGATTGGATTTGCCATGGTAGTTGGCTACAACCTTATAGTGACACGAATGGCAAATCTCGCGTACCGAGAGGGAGTGATTACCGTCATCATTGGCTCATCAAGTCATTTTGAGATTGCTATAGCGACAGCAATCGCGATTTACGGGGTTGGATCCATTGCAGCGCTAGGGACTACAATGGGGTTGTTTTGGGAGGTACCAGTGATGCTAGGTATTGTCTACCTGGGTAGGTACCTGCAAAGGAGAAACTACTGGAAAGGAAAACCTATGTAGTTTCCAATCAGTCAAGACAAGACGGTTTATTGGCTGCGCCTCACTTGAATGCACATGTGGAGAGAGATGCCGGATGAACATCAATAAGGAGAACAAATGGAGAGCGGATTTTCATAAAGCACTTGGTAACCCTGTTCGGCTAGATATCATTGACTTTCTTTTGGATGGCGAACAATGCCAATGTGATATATTCCCCCGAATTGGTCTGGCTCAATCTACGGTCTCTGCTTATCTAACTCAGATGGTCAGAGCCGGAATACTACATGTGCGAAAGGATGGTGTCAGGAAGCTCTACCGGATTAGCGATAAGAGAGTTCAGAGAATGATCGAGCAGACCCGCAAGCTTGCTCAGGAGATGGTTAGTCTATAAGGTAAAGAGAAGTAGAGGCGGCGGTGGATAGAGAGATTGGGGATTTGCCCTTCTCACATTGCTGAGCACCCTTTCATTTTGCATGAGTTGATTATCATTAATCCATCAGTTTTTTGAGTGCAATCCGTTTCTGTAGCAAGAAATGGTGCCTGATACTCTGCTGTGGTCTATACTCTTCTTAGGCGGGTATATCACAATCTACCTTCTAGCAGATCTCATAATTGACATTCTTGAGGATATCAGCGAATCATTCCTTATCTCTCCCATAGTCCTAGGACTTCTCATTCTTGGCATTGACCTAGAGGAGAGCATTGTTTCCCTGACAGCGGCGATTGAAGGGCTGCCATATCTAGCTCTCGGCAATCTTATTGGAAACACAGTAATAGCAATTGGGATTGCCTTTGGGTTGCCTGCGCTTTTTCTTAAGGCTGATATCGATCAACTTCCAAGACTCTACTATGCTGAGCTAGTGGGGGCTGGCGCGATTGTATTGATGTCAATGATTCAAACTAGCTATCTGATTCTATTCGGACTCTTGAGTATAATTCTCTTTGTTGCTCATCTAGCGTATACTCTACGAATTCAAAGAGAATTCAAATCCGCTAGCTTGCACGTGAAACAGACTGAGCAAGATAGTGATGAGGAGTGGGAAGACAGCGACACGAAACGTGAGAATAGTATACAGACAGCTATCAAATTGCTGATAGCTCTAATTGCTATCTTTGTGGGTGCAGAGGTTTTGGTGTTCAGCGCTGAGGAGCTTGTTGTTCTAACTGGGTTGAATGAAACCTTCTTTGGGCTGATTATAATGGCAGCTGTTACCAATGTTGAGGAGTTCTGGTTGATTGTCAAGTCGATCAGAAAGGGTCACACCGAATTGGGTGTGAGTGCTCAGGTTGGTAAAATCATCTGGAATATCACACTGATTTTCGGACTTTGCAGCCTATTCCTATTTCAGTTTGCTTTTGAAACGATAATGTTACTAAGTTCAATTGTCTTCATTGTTGCACTCACTGTACTGGCTGCTAATCTTCTACATAATCGATTAACACGAATAGCTGGTATTGGCTACCTACTGATTCTCCTAGTCTTCCTAGCTCTGAACTCATTATTTGCACTCTAGAATGACTAACTCAAGGGTGAAGAGAAGTAGAGGCGGTGGTGACAGAGAAATTGGGGGTTGCCCATTGCTGAGCACCTTTTCATTCTGTCATTCGGAAGTAAAACCCACAGTTCATATTGCCATCCAGACTTGTGGCATTGTGGAACGGCTTGAGAGAAACAAACATCCTGATTGAGAAGGCAAAGCCAGATGATGTCCAAGAGATGTTGCTAGTCATCAACAAAGCCAATCGAGAGGCATTTGTTGGAATAATCCCGAAGGAGCACTTTAGAGAGCCTATCATTACTCATGAACAGTTCAACGAATGTTCGGAGAGAATGACATTCTACGTGCATAGACAGAAGGGAGTGGTGGTAGCAGTCGCAGCTTTGGGTGCCGAAGATCAAGACTGTGGTCGAATCCGATGGGTCTATGTGTTGCGGGAGTATCAGAGGCAGGGCATAGGCACCGCCTTGGTTCTTCACCTAGAACGAGAAGCGCGTGGAATGGGGCTCAGTAGGGCAAGACTTGTCACAGACAATGATGCTACATGGGCTATCGCATTCTATGAACGCCTGGGTTACACATTGACTAGGAGGGTCCCGAACCCCTGGGGATTTGATTCTTGGATGGAGAAACCGCTATCCCGCTTGGGTAGAGAGTAGTGCATGTGGTGGTGTCTTGAGTGACAAGACACTCCCCCTTTGTCACTGTTGAATATCGCTCTGGTCTTACCTACTTGAATGTCCTCTTCATTATCAGCAAGGCCCAAAGAGTAATCCATCTCGATGGTCTTTGCTTCTGTCCAAAGTCGAAGTCAGTCCAAACTCTATGGATTGACTCGGGTGTGAATCGTCCCCCATTGTCACGTTTATCGAGCAGCAGTTCCATCATTCCAGACCCAAGAAGTTCTTGCCTTGAATGCTCAAACTGCGAGAGAACTTCAAGGAACTTCAGAATCCGATACTCAGTGAACGGATACTTCAGCTTCTCCCACCCATGCCCAATCTCACTATCATGACCAGCGTATTTCACTTTCCCACGATTCTTCCAGCAATCAAGGAGGAAACTGACTCCTTTCTTCGCAGAAACACAATCTCTCAACTTGGGATTCTGACCCATGGCTCCAAGTGCGAACATGGTTGCAAAAGCGCAACTCGGCTCTTCCTCTCTTGGTCCGCCGATCAAACCAGTCCCCTTGCACCAGAATCCGCCATCTAGACGCTGTCTGTTGACGAGCCATCTGTAGGCCTTTTGCAGTCTTGAATCATTCAGAAGGCCGAGCTTTGCCATTGCTTCGACAAGTATTGCAGTATGACAATCGCCAGGTTCTGTTGGCGGAGACCAGCCAAAGGCACCAGATTCAAGCTGGGTGCTGAACACGTATTCACAAGCTCCCGCGATTCTCCTATCATCTACCCTAAAACCGAAATCTGCTAGGACTGGTAGCAGCCAGAACGTAGTGTCTTTCTTGGGCCACCAAGTGTGGATATCCTTCGGCTTCCCCCAGTAACCATCTTCATTCAGATCCGCAAAGATGCGTTCTATCATTGGATTCTTGGGAATGGCCATTCTTGATGCCACTACTGAGTCATCATCCTCTGCCTTGTCCTGCAGCCACGTCAAGGCGCGATAGACAACCCAAGGCTCTCCATCTAACAGCCACCGCAAGAGATTCTTGTTCATTACGGTTTCCCAGTTCAAACTGATTCCTCATCAGGGCGTGTCGTCGCTGACTCACCACAATCAAACGCCGTTTTTCCACATTAGATTTTGGACATGAATTGAGCAACAAAGCTCCGAGTTCTCGGGCGTTGATGTTTGGATGCAG
This sequence comes from Candidatus Thorarchaeota archaeon, assembly GCA_020355105.1. GTDB lineage: Archaea > Asgardarchaeota > Thorarchaeia > Thorarchaeales > Thorarchaeaceae > SMTZ1-83. The sequence continues at coordinate 1,021,592 of CP070658.1, forward strand.
GAAGAGCTATGATGCCCAGGATGGAGAAAGTAGAGGAGGCTACAGCGGAGAGATAGGGCGTTGCCCATTGCTGAACACCCTTTCATTTTGTGTCTGTATCGTACAAATCCCTTATCTGCTATTGACTGCAAGTCAACAATATGATTGAAGTTCTACTCTATGGCAACCTCAAAGAGATTGTCAGGGACAACATTGCCGATGCCAATTCGATTCTGATATGCGATTACATCGAAGGAGAGAGTTTTCCAGAACTATTGCACCGTTTGGGATTGAAGATGACTGATGTCGGAGATTGTTACATCAACAATAACCTAGCAGAGCCAAACAAAGTGATCCACGATCGTGACACTATTGAGCTCAACCAACATGGTCGCCCATCAGGATAGAGATTGTATCCAGTTGAGAGTATTGCTAGGAATGGCCCAAAGTATCTCTCGTTAGAAGTGGAAGGGAGAAGTACAGGCGGCGGTGATAGAGAAACTGGGGATTTGCCCTTCTCACATTGCTGAGCACCCTTTCCTTATGCATTGTCCTGCTCTGAATGAGCGACTAGTATTTGTCAAACCGACCTACAAAGGTCGGCATATCCGTTCTGCAAAAGAAACAGATGCGGAGGCCAATCAAAGTGAAACCATGACCTCCGCCAAATCTCAGATGCTGAAGTTGACAGGATCAAAGCTTCGCTTCAAAGGCCTCCATACACTTCTCTGTGTCGAATTGGTAGCTCTTGTCCCCTACATCGAGCTGGTAGTGTCCACCAGGACGCATTCTGCTACCACATTCATCGCAAGTGACATCTAGCTTCCCACCAATCACGCTCACGAATTTCTTTATTCTCTCGGCCATTGACATTTCTCCTTCCGACTTGGCCGGCAGTCTGAATCAGTACCTTTGACCAGGTCGAACAGCAAACAATGCCAACACTCCTACATAAACCATTTCGGTAAGAACATTGGATGCGTAGAAGTGGAGGTGGTCTTGAGATAGTATATTGAGGGGTTGTCCATTTCGCATCGCTGAGCACCCTTTCATTCTGTAGCCACTCAATTACAATCTGGGAACGTAGCCCTCCATAAGCATAGGGCACTCATTGATGAAAGGATGGCCATAACCAGCCTGTTCACTCCGGCCGGGGAGTTCGGGCTCTTCACACTAGAAACCTCAAGCTCTGTTGTAGAAGACAATCGCAGATATTACGAACGCATTCTTGCACGGTCACATCCCTTCGAGGTTGAGTGGACCGCAACTACCTTGTCAAAAGATTTAGTGAAGATTGCTTATATATCTCAAAAAGAAAGATACTCATAGAATTGAAAATGACCCGGGCACGAGGACATGACGAAGGAGTGTTGAAAGCCCTCTCCAACTCCACACGGAGAGAGATAGTGAACCAGATTGCAGAGAAGGGAAGTGCAACCTACACCGAGATCATGCAGGTTCTGGGGCTTGATCCCCCACTTGAGAGTGGAAGGTTCAACTATCACTTGAAGGAGCTAGCTGATGCTGGCCTCATCGAGCGTGTCAATGGTGACTACCAACTAACTGACCTTGGGACGAAGGCACTCGTCCTGTTGGACCAAGTGAGAGATGAACCATTGGTTGATAGACATGGCGTTCTCTCGGCTGCAATCTCGATGAGTCCTAGAGAAGAGATTCGTCTTTTTGCAAACCAGATGAAGATCATGCTGGCAATCATGTCAATGGTTATCAGTCCCATCGTTGCGGTCTTCAGTCGCTGGCTTACTCCAATCCTTCTACTCCTCTTCTTCTTGGGACTTGTACTTGCTCTTCAGTCTGGAAGCTATCTTTACAACCTTGCTAGAAGACACGGTCTAGGTCTTTCAACGCTACTACTGCTTGACCAGAACTGGTTCCTGATCAGGTCCCCGAATAGAGGTAACTTTCTGGCGTTCACTGCCGTTGCAGTCACTAGTCTTGTGGTCTTTGTCACATACATCATGCTGGCTGCTACTGGAGTCATAACGTTCGTGTCAAGAGTTGGAGTGGCAATGCTTGGAGTGTCGATACTTCTTGCACCCATCGCCTTTGTAATTGCGGTAGTCGCAATCCAGAAAGCAGAGGAAATGGAGTCGACAAATCGTGAACAGTGAGAATCAAGCAGAGCGAGATTTGGATAGGTTGCTTCTGCTACTATCAGAACCTCTCACAAGACTAATACTATCTGTCCTTGCTGGCGTAAATCCAGATATTCTCTGCTCTCTGCCGATTTCGGAATCTAGTGCAGATGACTGTGAAGAGGTCCCTTGATTCTTCATGATGCCTCTGAGTGAATGCACTAGAAGCCTGTAGTTCTTGGGGCAGGCTTGTACTTGCTCTTCAGTCTGAAAGCTATCTTTACAACCTTGCTAGAAGACACGGTCTAGGTCTTTCAACGCTACTACTGCTTGACCAGAAGTAATGTAATTCCCAGGGGGTGCAGTGAATCGATAGAGGCCCTCAGGGACGAAATCGAAATACCCGTTCTCAACTGGACTCCACGACCAAAGCATCTTTCTTCTACAAAAATACGGTTCAATGAAGCATAGGTCAATCAATGAGCACATTGACCCCGAAAGTAGTGCTCCTATCCAATTGAAAGGGTTGGTGAACGAAATGACGATAAATGACCCCTGGATTACAACGATCCACATAAACGGAATCCAACATTGGCACGCGAAGGATGAAGCAGCAATTGGCCTCTGTGTATCGGTAGTATCCGAGTTCCGATACATAGTATAGAAACAGTCAGAATGAAGACTGCTTGGAAAGCTGATGCCCACCCTGATATATTCCACAGGAGCCAGCCAGTACATATGCAGAGAAACAGTGAACCACCGGTCAGTAACATACTGAGGCGCAGCTGTTCACACTCTTTTCCAATCGTCTTCTAAAGAAGACTTAGCGGCGCTTCTCTCAATTTCCTCATGATGTTCTAGATGGATTCGTATTGCCTCTCTTACGAAGGAGGCGAATCCTTTCCAAGAGTTTCTCTTACCAAGATTGCCGAAGCGATTTCGGAGTTCCCGCGGGACCCGTATCATAATGTCATCACTCATGAAGTCAACATCCTTGGCCCAATGGGCCGACAAATGTATACAGATATAGACATCTTTATATACATTTCGTTAACATATGTATACACCAGTTCTGAGAATATCACACTCAGAACTCAAAATGAGGTGAAGTCTAGAATGCCTTTGAGATTCCTAACAAGACTGACAAAGGGTGCGGGTCCGTACCACATATTCTATGTGCCCAAGTATGTGAAAGAGTTCTATGGTCTCAAATCCGGGAGCTATAAGGGCGGAGTTACCCTGAAGAATGGTACAACGGCGAGCTATAGAATCCATCTATCAATATACAGGAATACCTTGCGTGGCCGTGTCCCAGAGTCAGCAGGTTTCCCGAAGAGCATTGTCGAGATTTGGATGTACCCCCACACTTGGATACCGCCAGTCAAGGGACCAACCCAAACCGAAATGATCGCATCAGAGTGGCCCATATTGCCCAATGAATACGCCGATACATTCAGCACGAACTACAGCTCATGACGAACCTCAGTCATTCTGGCGCAGCGTTAGAGTTTCAGTCCCAACATAGCCGATTAGAATGGCATCATCCCATCTCCTGCTTCATATTTGATGTCATCGTGACGCAGAGAGGTGATTGAAATGAGGACTGGAAATCAACTACTGTATTGGTATTTACTGTGCTCATCATGCTCTATAATGCTAATGACGGTTTTGTGCCTAGTTGTCATGGGAATGAATGTGTAGGAATTCGTATCAACCTCTGAGTGGAGCTTCCCGTACTGAAACTGATACATTCGTTCACTAAACCTGCTCCATGTCAAATGATTGCTGTCTATCTTGTATCTGATATCTGTCCAGATAGCATGCAGCCCCTTCACAATGCAAAACCGGATGGTACAAGGTCAGCTCTGTCCACCTGACCTTACAGGTGCATCTTTAAGCCTGCGAGTCAA
>CP070658.1:1025676-1030428 GCA_020355105.1 Candidatus Thorarchaeota archaeon
CCTGCAGCTTGGAGGACATCGTTGAATTGCCACTCTGAGAGCATGGTAACACTCTCCTCCTGAGTCAATTCTTTACCGAGTTCCTGCATGAATGCACCCAGCAGAAAGACCACCGTGGCCCTTAGACCACTGGCAACTGCAAATCGAGTCGGCATCACGATGACTGGTAGAATCCCCTCTTCCCAAGCTTGCGTGATGCGCCGTTTCTGGGCTCTGGGAACCCCTTCATGTATGAACGCAACTCCTCTCGATACTGCAGCTCCCAGCCTCTTTGTCATGTCGCAATTCGAGTAGGACTCTCTGAGGTCGCTGGCCACGTCCTGCAAATCATCTCTATGTTCAGGTGGGAGTCTTAGGTCAAGAGAGGTGTCTTCTTCTCCCTCATGGAATCCTGCAAATCGTGCAGCAAGTTCTTCGCAGGTTGGGATGTTGGCGGAAAGTACCATCACCTGCCCGCGGCGATAGTGTACGTACTCAGTGAGGTCTGCCAATGACTCCTCCACACTGTCGAAGGCCTTTGCACTGAAGATTACGTTTACGTCGGCCTTCTTGTCTTCGACAACACGTGCGCTTAACCAGTGCGCCAATTCAGGAATGTCCGAAACAGGCGGACAGATGGCGATGTACTGCAGACTAGCATCCATTCCCATGAGTGATACTAGCAAGCTTTCGAGTTTGGCACCAAGGCCCGGTTGCCCAATCAAGTCCAGCCTGTCAATCAGCACACACTCAATACCCTCTATTAGCTCAGGTCGTGTCTTGATGGCAATATCCATTGCATGAAACGTTGACACAATGACTCTGCCTTCTTCCCATCCACCTCTGACGGCAGTGCCCCTTCTGATAATCTCAGTGGCCTCAATCCCTATGCGTCTGCATTTCTGACTCAGTGACTGGTATTTCTTCTCAGCGTGATGAGGGTTTGGGCACAGTACAAGAGCCTTGGCACGGATGTCAGATGTCACCTTGTTGAGAAGTGCAATCTCGGCTATCTGAAACGCCTCATTGTAGTCATATGTCACAAGAATATGACTCACTCCTCGCATTGCCCCAACACTCACGGATTCCGCCTGGAATTCGGTAAGGGAGCCAAAGCCTTCTCTCCTTAGCAGTTCAAGTAGGCGTGGAGCGACCTGTGCTAACTCAAGCTGCCTGAGCGTGCTCAATTTGCTTTCTACCCCGCCGGTTTTTGACACGCATTGATTCTTTGAATTGCTATCTTATCCTCTTAGTCTTATCGCTCAGCAGTACTGTTGAACATATCTCGGGTTGCATAGACTTGCATACTGTATCATATTGGCCACATACAAACCGTAAAAAGCAGTGGACAGACTGGCTCATTAGCAGGTGTACAAGGAACTGCTGCGAGTTTCGTGTCTGAAACTGAGGTATGAATGCAATGGCATTTGTCGCAACAAGAGAATCGACGTTTGAGATAATTGTGAGAGAAGGGTTCAAAGTCGAGTCCGGATCTACCTTTGTGTGTGGTTTTCATGGTCTTGGTGAGGTTGGCTTCCTGAGTACAGCTCACCTTACAAGGGCACTCAATGCCGAACGGATTGGCTTCATAAAAAGCGATATGCTTCCCCTTTTCGTTTCCATGGAGAATGGAAGGCTAGTGCTGCCATTCGAGCTCTACTGGTACAAGGAGAAGAAGATGGTCTTTCTCGTGCCCCGCTTCCAGCCTCACAGCTCAGAGCAGTGGGGATGGATTAATCGTTTGGCCGAATGGATAGCCAAGAACAAGTTCTCAGAAGCTCTACTCTTGGGGGGGCTCGATGCCAGCTTCAAGGAAGGAGATGAGAACATGCGTTGTGTCCCTACCACTGCATACGCAGAGAAATTGGACATATGGTCTGTTCCAATCCTTGAGGAAGGTCTCTTTGTCGCTGGACCTCTCGCACTTCTTCTCGCGGAACTTGAGATGCGTGACCAGGCCGCAATAGGTCTACTCACGTATGCTACCCGTGGGAGGCCTGATCCAAAGTCTGCAGCCACGATGCTTGAGAAGATCAACGAGGTATACGGCGTAGAGGCAAATGTCGAACAGCTTCTTGAAGAGTCAAGAGAGATTGAACGTCTCGAGAAGATGCGTCAGTCAATAGAATCCTCTGACCGCTCTAGCGATATGTTCGTCTAGGCCCCTCTTACGTAAGCACCGATGTCAACAAGGTTCTTGGCAACTAGCTTCTCCTTAGCGAGTCGTCCAAGTCTATCTCCATCTATTGACAAAGCCGCAAGTCCAAGGCATTCGAGCCTCTCATTTAGTACAAGAACCCTCTGTCCTTTCTTCATGGCAGAGCCTAGTCTGACAACGGACTCTTTGATGATGCTTCTCCCATAGGTGAAGGTTTCAGCACCCTTCTGTGAAACAACAAGGACTCTATCTGTTATCTTTGCCAAGGCGGGCAGAATCTGCAGGCTGAATCTGAATCTGCCCTTGGACAAGTCCCCCATTTGTACACCCATGGACCTAATATTGTATCCTTCATACTCCTCGATTCTGCCAATCCAATCCATCGGAATCAAGTAGATGGTATTGGATTCTCCCCGCTGTATGATTATTGGGGCTTGACCTCCTAGCAATGCCTTGGTTGTCCCATCTCCGAACTCGCCATCAATCTGATTGGTCACATCTGCCCAATCGTTGGGATCCATGAGATCAGCAGTCATGCGGACTCTTCCTCCTTCATCAGCTTGCATATGAAGAAGCCCTCGGTCCCGTGCAGGTGCGGTAGAAATCTTCTCGCCATGCTGAGTGAGCTATCTAGACCTACTCCATACGGCTCAACATATCCGGGAGAACCAAACTCAAGCGGAATCTCGACGACTCGCATCTCTGGATGTCTTTGAAGCACTCCATCGACAACGTATTCGTTCTCTTCAGGAGCGATTGAGCATGTTGAGTATACCATGGTTCCTCCTTGAGCCAATGCATTGACTGCGGCCTCAAGCAACTCGTCCTCTTTTGTGGCACAGAACCTGACATCCGCCATAGACCTGCTCGTCTTTCTTGACGGCTCAAGAGGAATCAGACCTTCACCAGAGCAGGGTGCATCAAGCATGATTCTATCAGGTGTGCTGCCCATATGACTTAGTTTTCTGGAATCGCCTCGTACCACTAGGGAATTGGCTACGCCGCACCTCTGGATGTTACTCTCCAACGAGGCTATGCGTTTCCTGTCGGAGTCGATTGCAATCACCGTTCCAGAGTTGTTCATAAGCTGGGCAATATGCGTGGTCTTCCCACCCGGCGCGGCTGCCATGTCAACAACTACCTCTCCCTCTTGAGGGTCCAGAACGCTGCTTGCTGTCATCGAGGGCACTCCCTGTACATAGTAGTATCCGAGCATATGCTCGAACAGTGCACCAGGAGAACCAGTTCCAAAGTCGGCCCAGAAACCCTCCTCCAGCCATGGTATACGTTCCAATGTGACATTCTTGCTCTCAAGCCGAGATACGAGTGAACCAATAGTCGTCTTCAGTGTGTTCACTCTGATTGCCGTCCGGATGGGCCTTACGCATGCCTCAATGAACCTGAGTGTATCATCCTCTCCCCATAATGAGAGATAGCGCTCGATCATGTATGAGAGATATCCATATTCACCTGCAATCTCTTTTGCTCTCTGTCGCAGGTGTTTCTTTGACATCTCATCACTCTTCTCTTCTACTTGGGAACTCAAAGACTTCTTTTGAGTTCGTCGATTCGGGGTCCTATGATTGTGACCGAGTCTGTCAGCCTGTCAGGTGTAGCAAGATCCTTGAACCCCGAGCCAGTTATTGGGACCACCACCGTGTCAGATTCGTCTATCACTCCTTGTTCAAGAAGCGCTTCAAGTCCCGCCAGTGCTGCTACTCCACTTGGTTCAGCAAATACTCCCTCATCTCTCCCGAGCAGGACCAGGAATTTCTCAATCTGCGTATCCGGGACTGCGACAGCCTCTCCTTTGGCAAGGTTGAGATACTTCAGAGCTGCATCACCGTCCCACGGAAATGGGTCTGCAAGTCCTCCAGCTACAGTTTCGTTCGAGTCCCAGGGCTGGATATTGAGTGGGTCCTGCTCCTCTTTAAACGCCCTCACTATCGGCGCACACCCCTCCGGCTGAACAACTACAGGTCTTGGGAGCTGGTCAATCAGTCCCATTTGCTGGAATTCCCAGAGCCCCTTCATAGTTCCGGCCATAAGCCCCCCACTCCCTGTTGGGAATAGTATCCAATCTGGTACTTTCCACGCCATCTGCTCAGCAATCTCATAGCCAAGCGATTTGGTTCCTTCGAACTGAAAACAGTTGAAGGGCCCGAATGAGGGTGTGGGCGTCCATCCAAGTTCGTCGCAAGCGGCTCGGAGTAGAGTCGTAGTTGGGTCAACACCTTTCTCGACTTTGCGAACACGAAAGACACGCGCGCCTAGAGTCCTAAGATGGATCAGCTTACCCGCTGGAGCGTCTTCTGGCACGAACACAACGGCTCTCAACCCCCCCTTCGCGGCATATGTGGACATGGCAGCAGCTGCATTTCCGGAGGAAGCTGCTACCACAGTTTCCGCTTCATCCTCTAGTGCGCGGCTCACACCAACACAGATGGGACGGTCCTTGAAAGATCCTGACGGACAGACAGCTTCAATCTTCAACAACAGGTTGGAGAGTCCCATCTCCTCCCCCAACCTTGCAGCTTTGACAAGGGGAGTATCTCCTTCGCCAAGAGTCACAATATTGTCACGATGCCTTAGAGGCATGAGCTCGAAGTACTTCC
>CP070658.1:1030528-1034747 GCA_020355105.1 Candidatus Thorarchaeota archaeon
GAATCCGAACTATCGGGTCTATCACGATGGATACCAAGAGTCTGAAGACTGATTGTCTACTTTGGGGACTTCAAGTCCCCACCATCTTCTTTTCCGGCTGTTGAGCGTGAGATCTTGCCATCCTTCTATTCTCCATGAGGGCATAAAGAAATGCTACCAGAATCATGGCACTCACAAGCAGGGCAGCCTCGGTTGAGAATACCAGGAAGATACTGACAACGAGCACAACAAGGACAAACAGCGATAGAAGCACCATGACGCAATCGCTCTCGTCCGCTGCCAGCGGGAGCAAACCCCATGCTTCAGTCATCCTTCCTTTCCCTCAATCCACGAACGTATGTGATGATGACAGCCTAAAAGTGATATCAATTGGTGCCGCGGCGCGGATTTGAACCGCGGACAACACGGTCTTCAGCCGTGCGATCTCCCTGGCTGATCTACCGCGGCACGCTTTCGTTCCGAAGCCTTCTGGCTTCCTGATATAAAGATAGCGGGAGCAATTTCACCTAATCTTGTGATTCATGAAGCTGGCGACCAAGGCTGCTAGAATTGCCGCAGTGTTCACTGCAAGGGGATATACAAAGAGTGAGTCCAGAAAGGCCAAGGCCGCCAATACTGATGGTAGATTCACGACATCTGCGACTGCGAATGGAATGAAGTAGAACATCAGGAAGATACATGTCAGCAGACCTACTCCAACGAACGCTGGCATATCGGTCTTAGACCGAGCGAACTCAGAAAGCCATGCAACTCTGCCGCCTTTGGTTCTCTGCCGTCTCCTAGTCTTCTTCCTTGAAACTATGTGGGCCCAACGATACATGGCTTCAGCCATGAGGATATAGCCTCCACCCAAGACAACAGTGGCTCCCAGAGCAACAAGAAGCTGAAGTTCTGCACTCAACACTTGGACGTATGTCTGTGCATGCCAAAGGATAGGAATCTGGACCAGTCCTGCAATCCCTAAGAATATCAAGATGAGTCCGGGCTTGCTACCGCGTCTCCACCAAACTGCGAGGCTCATGTTGCTCTACCTAGCTTCTAAGTTGACCGCTCAGACATGTGGTCCCCACTTTAAGCTTTTGGAACCCAACTGGTCCCAGATACGACTCATCTACTCGATTCGGCCAGTATCTTGAACCAGTGTCCATTGTCCTTACTATCTAGAACAACAAGGCCGGAGTCTTCGAGAGCTATCATGGTGGATGTCAGACTCTGGTTCTGATTCCCAGCGAGGCTGTACCCGACTTGGGATACATCTCCATCTGGGAACATAAACCGTGCCTTGAAGAGGAGTCTATCTTCTGGACAGATAATCTTGGCACCGAGAATAGATAGTATTCCCTCCGGTTTCAACACTCTCTGAATCTCTCTCATGACCAGTTCCTTTGTTTCCCAATCTCTCATGTACCCAAGGGAGAACCAAAGCGTAGCAATATCGAAGGAACCTGTCCGAAAACAGAGATGCCGCCCATCTGAAACGGCCCATTGTGCCGGAGCCCCATATATCTGCGCCTCCCTAATCTTGTTCAGTTTGATGTCAACGACACAGACTCTTCCCTTCTCCAGTCTTGAGAGAAGTCCCTCCCCGCCTCCCCCGATGTCAACAATCAGCCCGTCAAAGGGAAGGCTGCTTAATCTAATCTCTTGGACAGGGGTTTCAAAGCTCGAGGAATCTTCGCTCATCAGACCTGATGTTGGGGACGTGAGATTTGAACTCTGTGCCTCTCCCGACGAGAATACAGGCTTGTCCGGGGCCCTGACCGTGTAACACCCAGACAACATAACATCTCAAGTTCTGTGTTTCATTAGTCTTGGACACACTGTATCAATAGAATGCTGTCTTGGTGATGACCGAATGACTACTAGATGTGGCGCATGTGGCTCCAGAAGCAATGTTCAGATAGTCTATGATTCGTCCTCAAACGAAGGCGAACTGAGATGCCAGTCCTGTGTCAACAATCGTTTCCCAATGGGCACGCGAGTTGTGAAGTTCATTGACAGGTCGCAACCGCTACGCCGTGCCTATTACATGAGTCTGGACACTGAAGACGATTTGGACCTCATTCTACGTGTCGGTGAAAGAGCCCAGAAGATTAAAGCTGAAGGATTTGAGGCACACTTCTATAGGGCTCATATGACTGAGAAGACCATCGGTCCCAGATCCTTCTCCTTGAGTCATGCAGACAGTGCTATCCAGATGCGGGGGCATATTGACAAACTACGAGTGTGGATGGAGATGTCTAGAGTACTCCCACGAACAACGGAAGAGGAAGAAGAGCCCCGATCTATTCCGGAGCCAACCTATCCACTCTTCGCCCCTATCAGTTACTAGGAAATCTGCACTATCCCTGTGGCCCATGAACACTCCTACCCTTGGCAATAGGGCATGGACTCATGTTGATCATTGTCGTTTGAACGACAGCATTCATTCCACACAGTCGCGGCATCTTATACCTGATACGTCCTAGCTCGGCCGCCTCCAGCGCGCCTCCGAACGACTACGACCAATGCAATCCAGAACAGGGTATAGATGACGAAGAACCAGTCGCCAGGGCCCCATGGAATATACGGGTGCAGTGGAGTTGAGAAGAGCTGGTCAAAGAAGCCGAAAATATACTGGAAGAATGTGTCCATGTACTCGGGTTGTGCGAACTGCAATTTGCATCACCTTTAGTACGTCAGCAATATGGGTATCAAACTTGTTTGTTTGTATCACGTACAATGGTTCTTGCAATCGAGGCTACTTAAGATAATATACTAGGTATACTCCAAGCTTAGACTGTCTTCACTCATCCTCGAGCTCATCTCTGAGCAATCCATAGTTATATAGACCCCACCGCTTGCCATTCTTTATGCCGCATTCTCGTAGATACCCTTCTCTCTTGAACCCCAAGCGTTCAGCTAGTTTCCAACTCTTCTCGTTTGTGTCACGCGTGATGATTATCACCTTGTGAGCCTTCAAGTCATCAAAGAGAAACCTGACCGACCGTCTGGCTGCCTCAGTTGCGAATCCCTCTCCCTCACGGGTCGGATCAATGTAGTACCCCAACTCGAATGATGGAACCTCCCAGTTCTTCGGCTCTATCCAAATCTCTCCCGTGAATGCCTCATTCTCCTTGTGCCAGATTCCCATCACAAACCTCTCCCGCGATATCCACTCTGCCGCATGTTCACGTACCTTGATCTCCGCATCCTCCAAGGTTAGCACCTCCTTGGCTTCATCTAGATGCTCTTCGAGAAGTTCTCGATTGTTGCCCCTCTCCAGCAATGCGAATAGATATTCACCGTCTCCTTTCTCATACATCCTCAGTACCAGTCTGTCCGTTTCGAAACGTGACGGTATCTCGAGTAGAAGTCTGTGCATTCTTGGGCAGGCCTCCTGATGGAGTGGTTCTTACGCTACACCTTTCCAAGCACAAGTAAAGGTTTGGGAATGTCAGAAGCCCTCAAAGGATAAGGTGATTCTATTGGCTCCACGCCATTGCGCATCCAGCTGGAGTTAAATGAAAGCGCACAATAGACGCAGACTGAGGTCGGTAGAATGTCTGCATTCAGACATGAAACTACTTTGAAGGATGGAACACCGGTCCTGATCAGAATGTATCAGCCCGATGATATCAGCGAAGTACAGCTCGGACTCAAGAAGCTATCAGACAAGTCTCTTCAGCTTAGATTCATGACAAGCATGGGAAAGATTCCCGACAACCAGCTGAAGAAACTCAAGAGAATCGACCATGAGCATCACATAGCCATTTGCGCATTTGACATTAGCCAAGACCCGATGAATGGGATTGGAATCGCGCGATATGTCCGTGTAGAAAAGGAGCCTCAGTTGGCGGAAGCGGCAATAACGGTCCTCGATGAATATCAGAACAGAGGGCTTGGGACAGAACTTCTATTTCAACTGGGAAAGATAGGCCTCGAAAAAGGAATTCACTACCTGAGAGCACATGTATTGTCGACCAATATCCCAATATTGACAATAGCAGAACGTGCTGGTGCCCGGATTAGTCATTATGAGGGCTCAGTCATGCAAATCGACCTGCCTGTAGAAGAAGCTCTTGAACTCCTAAGCCGTGGAAGAACGTGATTCGATTCATTCATGTCGGTGTGGGAGTGTGGACGCCTAGTGGCGGATATTGTGTCTCTTGAAGTGTAGCCTTGGAAACTTGACCCAATCTTCGCTTTTGCTCAAGTATGTACCTTTATAATATCGGAC
>CP070658.1:1034847-1038446 GCA_020355105.1 Candidatus Thorarchaeota archaeon
AATACGTTCGACTCGGGAAAGACAACACTCTCCATAATGGCCGCGAAGAAAGCCACTGATGAGGGCTTTTCTGTCGAGTACTTCAAGCCGCTAAGCGCCCACAACTACTGGTATGCATACTCGCATACCTTGTCCTGTCTGAAGCGAGAAATGCTGTTCTCATATGATGTAGCGAAAGTCAGAGAAGCGATTGATTCGAACGTACATGAGTACATCTCCAACCCTATCCACAGACTATATGTTCCATCCTCTTCCGAGAAGCCACTATCTGGTGTTTCAAACACCCTCGGCTTGGCGGGATGGGACTCCATTGCTACCATGCAGAGGATGAGTACTCCATCGGAAGAGGGAGTTCAATCAAAGACGCTCGTTGCTGAGAGACTCATTGACTCAGGGAAACAACTGCTGACACCAAATGAATCCAATAGACTCGCAATGGGAACTCAGAAGGTCGAGATCTCATCACTGGAAGAGCTTCAATCTTACGAGCAGCTCCATTTCGAAGAGTATGTATCAGCCGCATTCAGTGTTGTCGAGAAGACTGCTGAGGTGGTTTTCATCGAATCATTCAATGACACTGCATGGCCATGGGAGAATCTTATTGAGGTCGATATCGTTTGGGTCATCGGTCCGGGCCAGATATTCCAATATGACCCTGAGAAGTTTCGGAAAGCCTCGTTTCTGCAGAAGCGTGCCAATCTCCCACTCAGAGAAGTGACTTTCAGCCGGATTGCTGATTTGGTCAGGCCCACTGGACTACATGCGTGGTCCCCCTTAGGACTAAGGGACGACAGCCTACTCGAGGAGCTTGCACCGAGGTGAATTGCTCCAAACAAGTATTAAGTGCATGAAACGACTCGAGAGAGAAACAGACCCTCATAGAGGAAAGACCAAGATGACGGAGGATCTGAACTGGGAACTTGCAGTAGTTGGCGGGGGTCCCGCAGGTATGACTGCGGCAATCTATGCTGCCCGCTACGGCCTAAAGACCATACTCTTGGAATCCAGAGTTCTTGGTGGGGCACAAGCGACCAGTCCAGGAATCGAGAACTATCCAGGTTACTCCTACATCACCGGAATTGAACTAGCTGAGAAGATGAAGGAGCAAGTAAGGAAGAGTGGGGCGAATATCAAGGAGATTACTGAAGTACGGAGTGTCGAGCGTGATGACAACGGTTCTTTCCTTCTTGACACGAGGAGAGGTGTGTACAACGCACAGGCAATAGTCTGGGCCACGGGAGGAGGGCATAAGAAGCTGAATGTCCCTGGCGAAGATGATCTCACTGGTCGAGGGGTTTCTTATTGTGCAACTTGCGACGGCCCACTGTTCAGAAACAAGAGGCTGGCTGTGGTCGGCGGCGGCAACACCGCAGTGACCGAAGCGCTCTACCTTGCAGAGTTAACTGATGAAATCTGCCTGATTCACAGGAGAAACCGTCTCCGAGCGGAGCATATCATACAACAGATGCTCTTCGATACGCACGTTGAGATACACTGGGATCATGCTGTGAAGGAGTTCCGTGGCGACCAGCTGCTCAAGGAGATTGTGATTGAGAATGTCAAGTCCGGCGAACAGAGAGTCATTGAGGTCGACGGTGCTTTTGTCGCGCTTGGCTCAGACCCTGAGAGCAAACTACTCAAGCCGCTTGATGTCGCCATGAACCCCCAAGGCGAGGTATTCACCGACGGAGAACAGAAGACAAATGTCGAAGGGCTGTTTGCCGCTGGCGACGTAGTGGAATCGCTGAAGCAGATTGTCGTGGCGGCCGGGCAAGGTGCAATTGCGGCTGATTCAGCCTACAAGTACATCCGCAATGTCAAGCGAGGCCCAATCTAGTAACAGCATCAGTTTCTTTTGCGTTCAAGTTCTCTAGAGGTCCTGCCAATCCTTGTGTTTCTTGAGCGTACTGAGCAACGCCTCAAACTCTTCAGGGGAGAGATTCACAAGCTCTTCAAGGTCAACCTCACTCATCGCTTCTAGTTTCTCGTAAGGAACCGACTCTCTGATGTGAAGCGGAAGTGCTTCGATTCGCTCTTTCTTGGTTATTGGTCTCGAAACCTCCTTCAAGGCCCCGGTAATTGTCTTGGCCGATTCGTCGATCTCAATCGTATCCGTGCCATCTTCAGCGTCTAGCGTACCGAGAAGTTCCTCAAGCTGTGCTGGAGTGAGTTTCGACAAGTCCTCAAGGTCTTCGATTTCAAGCTGCCTAAGTTCCTCTTCAAAGAAGTGATCCCTGACATGTGGTGGAAGGGCCTGAATCAAGTCCGCTTTGGTGAGTGGAACACTCTTCGTGAGGGCTGCTTCGAGTAATCCCAGTTCTGTCAGAGCATCAGACATCATGTCGCTTAGCTCCCCACTCGGTTTCACGTCCGCATCTTCAACTTCTGGGGCCATATCCGCCTCGGGCTCAGTGATTGTTTCCTCAACTTCCTCCAAGAGTTCCTCATCCAGTTCTTCAATTAGAAGCTCTGGTACTGTTTCGTCTTCATCCTCGACCTCGGGCTCAATGACGACCTCCTCCAACTCCTCAGGAACCGCTGGAACGGCCTCTTCGACCTCCTCAATCTCGGGCTCAATGACGACCTCCTCCAACTCCTCAGGAACTTCAGGTACAGCCTCTTCGACCTCCTCAACCTCGGCCTCAATGACAACCTCCTCTAACTCCTCGGGAACCTCTGGAATAGCCTCCTCGACTTCTTCGACCTCAGGCGCTACTACGACTTCCTCAATCTCCTCGAGAGAAACTTCGGGAACGGGAGCCTCAACCACATCGACTTCTGGCTCTGGAATCTCCGACGGCTCGGGCGGTGGCCTCATAGCCTCAAGGTCGACATCTTCGGGCAATATGCCAAGTTCCGCAAGACCGGGACCGAGGGTTTGCATGATGACATCATCCAATGTCTTGATTTCCTCGAGTTCCACTTCTTCACCGGCCTCAATCGCTGCGATTGCCTTCTCAAGCTGCTTGACCTCGAACGGAAGCTCCAACTGAGAGAGCCTTCTTCGTACAGCAACGATGCCAATAATCAAGATCAGTACAGAGAAGCCACCCGTGGCCATGATGAACTCCAGCATTGGAAACGGTGCTATAACGAATCTGACTGTGACACTCAAATCATTGACATCAACGACAGTAATTCCATGCTCGTTTCCTGAGGCAGTAAGTACAAGGAATGTGTAGTTGGCAGGTGTTTCCCTAGTGACATTCACGAACCAATAACCGTTGACAGAATCATAGCTCATCTCAGTCTGGTTTCCGCTTTCTGAAAGGTATACGATGCCATCAGTGACTGAAGTGCCGTCATACTCGTAGACCATTGTCGCAGTGATTTGCGTTTTCTCGAATACGTTCACCACTAGCTCCGAGGCAGAAGTTGTCATTACTACGATTCGATCCCAGACTATGGTGACGTTATTAGAGGTCTGTACGAATTGGGTAATCTCTCCCAAGGACGCAGAGGTTATTCCAAAGGACCGAGACCCGACTGTATCAAGAACATGAGTCGACCGCCAATTGTTGCTGATATACGCCAGACTTGAATAACCGGTGGCCGTTGCTGCTAGACCTACCGAGATTGTGATTCCGGCGTTCTCCAAT
>CP070658.1:1038546-1041909 GCA_020355105.1 Candidatus Thorarchaeota archaeon
GCATATCTCTCGGGGAGATGGGTGGCATGTGAGGGACTTTTCGACAAGGTATTGTATGAGGCGTTGCTTAGCCGCGGTACCATTGACCGCCAACAGATTCCGACCATTGAATGGGACGGGAGAGCCAATCTGATATTGCTCAAACACTGGGTAGTGGAAGACCTAGGAACACTGACTTCCTTTGATGATGTGTACGAGATGTTGGACGCCCAGAGAAAGGAAGAGGGACTACCCCCGAGGATGGTCGAGCGAATATTCGGTCGGTTGATCTATTACTCCTTCAGACGTCACACAGACAGAGTCAGAAGGAGTCAGTTCGATAAGGATTGAGAACAAGTGGTTTGTGCGATTTCGCAGATTTGAACTAAAATAGTCTGTAACAAGACCCAAATGCGTTGATGCCACAGATTATATACTTAAGTATATTAGATTATACTTGAGTCAAAATTGTTGAACTCAAGTACAAGAAGTGGCTGACCGCAATGAGTAGTTCCAAGAAACGCAGATTGGAGAGAGAGCGAACACAACGCCGAGAGGCCATCATCAGAACGGCTCGAGGATTCTTCACAGACCAAGGATACGAACTTACAATGGTCGACAAGGTTGCTTTGGAGGCAGGATACACCAAGGCGACCATCTACAACTACTTTGAGTCCAAAGATGACCTCTTCATCGCAGTCGTCGCCAAGACCTTTGAGAAGCTGGCGCGGATCTTGGAGGACTCCATGAAACAACCGGATGTCGCCTATGACCTTCGTTCTCTGGGTGACGCGTACCTCACTTTCGTCGAGGAGTATCCAGATGAAGCAATATTGTTTGAGGAAGGCCGACTGGGCCTCGTCATCGGCAGCATGATCAGAAAGGAGGAGACCAAAGAACCTCTAACTGAGAGTGAAGAGGAGTTCAGAGAGCACCAGCTGAAGATTCAGAAACTGATGACCGACATAATCTCTGGTACAATCAAGAAGGCTGGAGTCGAGGACAAGGTGGATCCGTTTTCTGTCATAATGGTCTTGAGCTCTCTTGCTTCTTCAATCAGAGAGATTGTGATGAGAGGTGTGAGGGGAAACCAGACTGAGGAGAAGACGAGAGAGCAACTCTCTGTCCTGTTCAACATTATCGACAGCGGGCTAAAGCACTACGAAGTGAAGACATTGACTCAGCTAAACACAGGTGATTGAATACATGACAACGATGGAAACAATTGAGGTAACAATGGATGAAGCGAAGAACGGCAACACGCCAGCAAGAGATGTGACTGGTATCAAGAAGGTGTTCAGGTTTCTTGCCTATGCTCTAGTCTGGGCATTCGTGCTCTCACTCGCACTCGGCTCCTTTGCCGCAGGAGTATGGACTGTAATCCCTACCGAACTCTTGGCATGGGGATCAAGCAAGGCAAACCTGTTGGGATACATCTCACACTGCCCATTTGTGCCAATCAGTAGCCTTACCCTGTTTGCGGCCTCTTCGATTGGAATCTTCTTGGCCTACAAGCTGAGGAAGAGAGAACGAGTCGTAGGGCTTGGATTGTTACTAGGAATGGCAGGAGGAATGGCCATAGGTCTGCTCGGAGGCATCGACATTGGCATGTTCATGGGCATGGGGGCAGGCGTCGGTGTTGGAATCGCGTTGAGTCCTATCCTGGGGATTCTGCTGAAGAGGGAAGTCTAGAAAGGAGTCGATGAAGGTTGACAAGAGCGATTGTACTGTATCATTCTCTATTCGGGAATACGAGGGCTGTTGCCGAGTTTCTGGCCAAGGGACTCGAACGGGCGGGGATTGAGGTGGACTGCCTGAGCATCGATGATGTGGATATCAATCAGATATCTAACTACGATTTCCTTGCCATAGGAGGACCGACGCACATTCTCCGAATGTCCAAACCGATGCAGGAATTCTTGGAGAAGCTTGAATCAATCGATCTTCGCGGGTTGAGAGGCTTTGCCTTCGATACCAGAAACGAGTCGCGAATGAACAAGAAGAGTCTACTAGGACTTGAGAACAGTGCTGCACGAAGAATCGAAGGCAAGATGAAGAGGATGAAGGTCCGAATCATAAGGCCTCGTCGGTCCGCCATTGTCGAGGGCAGAGAAGGTCCGCTGGATGAGGATGTGCAGTCGGTCTTCGCCAAGATTGGAAATGAGATTGGAAAAGCAATAGTCTGATTCTGCGATTCTGCTTTACTGGTTGAACAAGGCGCGTGGGAGCCTCATGGACAACCTGCTTGTCCGGGCTCCCATAGGGCGAATAAACGATGATGCAATGAGTTTGCCAAATCAAGATGTAGGCGGCCAAAGAACTCTCCAAGGTAGAAGGCCGCTTGACGAATCCTGATTGGAACCATATTTCGGTCATTGCGTTGAAGCTCGCCCTTTTATAAAAACATGGTTTGAGGATTCATGTGGTTTAGGAATCGGTGCATGCTATGCAAGAGAGCAAAGACAAGACCCTGAGAGACCTCGTATACTTCCCAGTCTTCTTCAACATTGTTGCCTTGGGCGTCACCGGACTATCCTTCACACTTCTACCAGGTCTGATGTCTGACTATGCACAGATGTCGTTCGTGATATATGCCGGCGTGTTTCTTGCCGAGATTCTGCTGGTTCTGATTCTTGTAGGTCGGTTGAGAAAGGCCGGAATGTCAATAAGAGGGCTGCTTACATTCGACCGAGAAACAAGGTGGCTTCGCGCCATTGCTGTATTCGCCGCGCTCAACGTGCTCTTCATCGCCTACATCTGGGTGGCCTTGTGGATTGGATACATCACTCCGTTCTCTGGACTCAATCTGTTTCAGGTAGTCTTCTTCATCCTATTGCTACCTCTGGCAGCAGGAATCGTGGAAGAGCTGGCCTTTAGAGGATACTTGATAGAGGTGATGCTAAAGAAGGGGTTGGCCGAGAACAGAGTCGTCTTGTACTCCGCCATTTCGTTCGCTTTCATTCATGGCTTCTTCTTGGTCGACAAGATAATCATGACCTTCTTGTTCGGGCTGATTGCAGGCTACTACTACGTTAAGGAACGGAATCTGCCCGTGCTGATCGTTGCACACATCGTCGTCGATGTAGTTACATTTGGTATGACGACGATAATGTGACAACGAAACTATCTATCAATTGTAACTCCGCAGAATGGACACTCTACACTTCTTCCTGATTTGAGCTCGTGAACTTTCTTTGCTGGCAATCCGCCACTACACATGGGACATAGCCAAGCGCTCAGCTTCTTGGAGATTTCATCAATGGCTGGCATTATCATGGCCTCATCCTCGCCAGACATCTTGACCTTACAGGTAGCTCCTGCTACTCCGGACATTCCTGTTATGGTGATATCTACTCCGATTTTCTTCCCAGTGTACTTTCCAGA
>CP070658.1:1042009-1045082 GCA_020355105.1 Candidatus Thorarchaeota archaeon
GAAGAATCGGGGATATCCTGTCCGATCAGGGAAGTGAGTGCAGCGAAAATGAATCAGGAACACACTATACATGGAGGTTGAATAGAACTGTCTTTCATTGGTCGTTCCGACGTCATCACCAAGAACGGGAAGGTCGCGACATCACAGCCGCTTGCTACTCAAGCTGGAGTCAGAATCGTGCAGGAGGGTGGAAACGCGGTTGACGCAGTGGTGGCCGCCGCGGCCGTCCTAGATGTTGTAGAACCATTCAGCACTGGCTGCGGAGGGGATGCTTTTGCCCTTTTGCACCAGCCAGACGCTCGCTCGCCACTGAGTTTCAACGGTTCTGGACGTGCTGGTTCTCTTGTCACACTGGATGACCTTCTCGAGAAGGGGTGGACTCAGGTGCCATCTTCTGGCGGACCACCAGTGACAGTTCCTGGAGCTATGCATCTTTGGTTCCACATGGTTGAGAAGCATGGCACTCTTGAAATGGGGGACGTTCTCCGTGACGCGATCCATTATGCAGAGTCTGGATTTCCGGTCTCCCCAATAGTCGCAGCCTCTTGGTCAGATGTGGTAGCTAAACTCCAGAATAGAGCCGCAAAACAGACATTCTCCGTCAGGGGCAAAGGCCCCAAAATCGGTGAATCGATGAAGAATCCCGATCTTGCAGATGTCTTCAAGAGAGTTGCCGAGGAAGGCGTGGAGGAATTCTATAGCGGGGACATAGCGAAACGGATTGTGAGAACGGTACGACAGAATGACGGGTTTCTGACCATGCAGGACATGAAAGACCATGTGACGACAGAAACTGAACCAATATCTACGAGCTACAGGGGAACAAGAGTCTATGAACATCCTCCCAATGGTCAGGGATTTGCTGCACTTCAGATGTTGAACATAATGGAGGAATTCGACCTAAAGAGCCATGATTCCTTAGGAGCTGAACGCTACCATCTCATGGTTGAGGCCAAGAAACTTGCCTACGCTGACCTGCATCAACACAACGCGGACCCAGATTTCTACAAGATCCCCCTGGATACCCTGATATCAAAGGAGTATGCAAAGAAGAGGTCCAGCCTTGTAAACCCAGAGGAAGCTGCCATGTCCTACTCCTCTGGAATCTCAATTGGGCAGGACACAGTCTACCTGGCAACCGCCGACGAGGATGGTCGAGCCGTGTCCTTCATCAATAGTCTGTACACAAGATTCGGTAGCGGGCTGGTAGTACCGGGAACTGGCATCAAGCTTCAGAACAGAGGGACTCTCTTCTCGCTTGACCCTGAGCATCCCAACTGCTACGAGCCGAAGAAGCGACCATTTCATACTATCATTCCAGGCGCGCTATACAAAGAGGATGCCTTTCTCGGCGTGTTCGGGATCATGGGGGGCGCTCATCAGGCTCAAGCTCACGCGCAGGTTGTCAGCAATCTGGTTGACTACAGCATGAGACCACAACAGGCAATAGACCATCCCCGAGTCCATCACAATCAAGCATCCAATACCCTAGCAATCGAGAGAGGAATCCCCGAGATGGCGCAGTATCAGCTGCTAAGATTGGGGCACAAGGTTGTGGATGTTGCTGGAGGAACCTTCGGCGGTGGGCAGGCAATACTCCGCCTTGATGACGTTTGGATTGCAGGTTCTGACCATCGCAAGGATGGTATGGCTGCCGGGTACTGACTGAGTTAATTCCCTAGTTGTCCATAATCACATCGAGAGCAATGTTATCAGCATGGTCACTGATTCGTTCAAGGTTCCGAAGAGTTTCAACAAAGAGACCATCAGCCTCGGGCATACATACTCCATCTCTCATTCGTTCGATATGATTTGCTTTCAGCTCTCTCTCCAAGGCATCAACCTGATCTTCCAAGATTACCGCTGCTCTTGCCATCTCCCGGTTTCTCGTTTTGAGTGCTACAATTGCCGTGGAGTATGTTTCCTCAACGAGGACAAACATCCTCTCCAACTCCTTTATGCCGGTACTTGAGAACCTAACACCGTTGGTCAGTCTATCAATGGCAAACTCAGCGATGTTATTGGACAGGTCTCCAACTCGTTCTATGTCAGTCAAGATTGCCAGGAGTTTCAGTCTCCACACGGTGTCTTCCTGTCCGAGTTCCTCCTCCCTTATCAGGTCTATGAACCTCTCCGTGGACCTACAGCTGTCGTCAACTTCGTCTTCGAGAACCAGTACCTTGTTTGCCGTTTCTACGTCATGCTCCAAGAGCGCTGTCCTGCCTAGCTGTATCATGGCTAGTGTGATGTCAGCTGTCCTGTGCATCTCCCTCTCAGCTTCTCTGAGGGCCACTTGAGGCATATGGAGCATCTGCTCGTCGAAGTAGTGCTGCCCGATTCTTTCACCTTCCTTGTCAGGAATGACTCTCTCACAGAACCTGACGAGAAGTCCAACGAATGGTATTAGAAGGAAACTCACCATCACGTTGAATATCGTGTGTGCGTTGGCAATCTGTCTAGGCAGGTCTGGTGAAGTCAAGACAACCATCTCTGAGAAGGGTCCCAGAAACGGCAAGAAGACTCCTACACCACCGACATTAATCATCGTCTGTGCAAGCGCAGTTCTCTTTGCTGGAGATGTTGCGCCAATGGCAGCGACAATCTCAAGGAAGCATGTCCCGATGTTGGCTCCTAACACCATTGCAATACCTGCATCGAGACGAATCACATCGCCCATTCCAAGCGCAATCACCAGACTCGTCGTTGCAGAGCTGCTCTGAGTGATACCCGCAATGGCTGCCCCAATCAGGATTCCGATTATGGGATTAGACCCAAATTCGTTTATCATGTCGACGAAGATTGGATTGTCACCGAGGGGTCTCGCAGTTGTCTTTATGAAATCCATGCCAAGGAAGATGAGACCCAAGCTGAACAGAATCTTGCTCACTAGATCCACTTTCTCATTCTTGGAGAACATGCTTCCAAAGAACCCTATAGCTATGAGTGGCCAATACAATAGTCCTATCTCAAAGGCCACAAGTTGAGCGGTGATGGTGGTCCCAATCTCAGATCCTAGCATGACATTGACAGATTGTCTAAAAGTCATTAGACCTGCATTGACAAAACCAAGCAA
>CP070658.1:1045182-1049823 GCA_020355105.1 Candidatus Thorarchaeota archaeon
ATTGTAAAATTGATTACATTTGATACTCTAGATCAGCCGGCTTCAGTCTCATTATCGCACGCATAACATTCCATTGAGCGATATCAAGGGTATTCACCGCATAGTCCTTCAGACTCATCATCTTCACACCCAGTAAATCATAATTCAATCATCTAAATCTTCTACTCCAGCGTGTCGTACGAGCTTGCTAGAATGCAACCTCGCAACGGGCTCTCGAATACTCTCTTCTAGAACTTCATGAGTAGCAATTCTCGTTCAATCTTCTTTAGCCTCTCGTTGAAGCGTTGATTGAAATCCGTGAGAAGATCGAGGTAACTCCCAAACCAAGCTGAGAAGACCGTGACGACTTCCTTCAACTTCCTACTCTCTGGCGTGGCTTTGACTTTCTCTGGTAGCGTCTTCCACTCTTCCAGTATGTGGTCCATAATCTCGAGCCTACTCTTGATGAATCTCTCTGCAGTTTCTAGACCTGATCTGAATCCATCAAGAAAGGGTATCGTGTCCCCTCCGTACAATTGGGTCCTTGAGCCAGGCATGGACTCCTTTGTGATCATCTGCCTTTGCTCCAGGTTCGCAAGGTAGCGGGAGATTTGACTTCTCGAATATCCAGTTGCCTTCGCAATCTGTTCTTGCGTAAGAGGTTTTGGCGAGAGTACTGTCATGGCATAGATTCGTGCAATCATCGGGTCATTCCCGCGGTACTTCACTAGTTCCTCAAGAGTCTGCACAAAGGACGTTCTTAATCGAGTGTACTTTTCGTCTTTCACCATTGCTGCCAATCCTCGCTCTGTCAGGACAGATTGTAAATTCTCCTAATTTGCATATTTTGCATTGTAATGAAAATTTATAAGTGTTGAGCTTCAGGAGTAGCGTATGGAATCATTTGAAGAGAAGCAACTCGACACGGGTGAGATCAACATCAACTACGTGGAGGGGCGGAAGAACGGTCTTCCGCTTGTTCTTGTTCCTGGTCAGGGTGCGGACTGGAAGACCTACGAGAAGGTACTACCTTTGCTTTCACAGAACTTCCATGTCTTTGCTGTTGATGTCAGAGGACATGGGAAGTCTGATTGGACAACCGGCAACTACACGTTCAACTCCATTGGCAGGGACATGATTGCGCTTCTTGAAAATACGGTCAAAGAACCAGCCATCATCTCAGGTAACTCCTCTGGGGGTCTCATTGCGCTTTGGTTGGCCGCAAATAGGCCGGACCTTGTCAGAGGAATCGTTATGGAGGATCCACCCCTCTTCTCTGCAGAATGGCCAAGAATCAAAGAGGACAGCTACGTCTACAGAGTCTTAGAGGTCACTGTGGAGATGAGCAGGGAGCTCCATGAGTCGCGAAGCATAGGGGGTCTTGCAAGAACCTTCATGAAGATTAAGAGACCAGTGGAGGGTGGAAAGTTCCGAGGAGTACCAAAATCAGCTGCATACCTATTCTCCTTCATGATTCGTGCATCTCAAAGGCTTCGCTCAGGCAATCCCTCTCTTCCAGGAAGATTCGGTAGGATCACAGACATCTTGGTCACCTTCGACGTTGACTTCTCCCAAGCCTTCCTTGATGGCCGCATCTATGAGGGTCTGGACCATGCTGACGCTCTGAAACGTGCCGACTGTCCGATGATACTACTCCACGCAAATTGGTTGAGGCATCCTGATTATGGTCTTGTAGGTGCAATGGATGATGATGATGCTGCACGGGCCCGGGAGATTGCACCTGAAATGCACTTCAAGAGGATTGACTCTGACCATGTAATCCACTCCCATAATCCGAGTCTTTTTGTCAAAGAAGTCGAGGAATTCGCGGCGACGCTCTCTTGAGTTTCTGAAGGGTGAATCAGAATACGGATCACGTCATCATCCTATCACGAATTACTCTGTCTACATCCATTCGTCTGAGTCTTCTCGCTGCTGGAAGTGAAGCGAGAACAGTAGTGACCAGAGTAATGACTGCCACGCTTAGGAGCGAAACGACGTCCAGTGATGCAACATAGAATGGAATGTACGTTCTCATGAAACCGTCGAACAACCCGGAAATCATTAGACTGACAGGAATCGATAACACTATTCCAAGCAGCGCCACAATTGATATCTCAAGGAACAGGAGGCGAGTGAGCGAGTTCCTCGACCAACCAATAGCTTCAAGCTGTGCAAGCTCGGGGATTCTCTCACCCACGCTTATTGATACGATGTTCCAGACTACTGCTAGTAGCAAGAGCATGGCAATCGCTGCCATGCCTATTGCGACTGCAACTCCCTGCGCCTCGCTAACGACTCCACTTGACGCCTCATCTATTGTCATCGCATTTTCCACATCATTAAGGGAGAATGCTGCGTCCGCCACAGACGCGGCATCTGCTTCTTGTGTGGTCTTGGCGAATAGTCCGCTTATCATCTCCCCACCAAGCATATCTGTAGCCTCGCTGAGCGAAATGTAAAGGACGTTCATTGGTGAACTGACCAGTCCCACAATAGTGAACAACTCTGTCGAACTACCAATTGTGAGATTGACGATATCTCCTTGTTTGAAACCTAACATGGTCGCGATGGTTACGTCGACTAGTGCCTCACGTGTATCTTGAATCGTGCGGCCTGTTTCGAGGTTGAAATCGTGCAACTGACCTGATGGGTTTAGGCACAACAGGCTGACAAGCTTTGGCCTATCTGAAACGACGGCGGTAGTTCCTAGCTTCAGGTATGGTTCATAGCTATCTACATCATCCACCAGAGCCATGAGAGTTTCAACCTGAGAAGAGTTCATTGGATTCTTGAAATCCATTAGAAGATCCCAGTGTTCGTTCTGGTCCATGTACACAACGATGCTGCTATTGAAACCGCCAACCATTACTGTCCCCATGGAGGCAACTGCTGCAGCCAAAGCAATGCCAGTGATCATTAGACCGGCTCGCACCTTGTTGAGAGACATTCCTCTCACTACGAACTTGAAGCCATAGCCGCGAACACCAATCCTCCTTCCAACCTTCTCGAGGACTGTTTCTCCAACGTACCCTTTCTCCATCATCCATCCACGAATTGCCCGAATGGGTTCGTATCGGGAGATTCTGCGGACCGGGAAGTATGCCGACAAGAGCACAGTCGCAGGCCCCGCAATAAGTGCAGCAATATAGACTGTTGGCGAAACAGCTCCCAGTTGAATCTCTAATGAATAGAGTGTCGCAAAACTCTGAAGTATAGCCCTCCCTCCAGGTTCTCCGAGAGGTATTGCAAACAGGGTTGCAATGAGAGCGAAGCCCCCGAGCAAGAGAAGATGCGCCTTCTGAATCTCTGAATTGCTGTATCCCAGGGACTTTGTGATGCCGATGTGTCGGGAGTTGAACTCGATGATTCTTCTCACTGTGGTGTACACCACAAATGCTGCCACAGCGAAGATTATGCCTGCAAAAAGAACGATGAACTCGTCCGCGACTTCAAATCGCTGCAAGTTGGCGCTTCTCAGGTCACTTCTTTCCAGAGTGGTGACTATGGGGTATGGGCTAATAGTATCGAGGATTAAATCGGCAAGAGATGTGTGGTCATAGCCCTCGTCGAATCGAGCCAAGATCTCATTCACAACTTCCTTTTCACCCACTCCTGAGTATGACAATTCCTGCAGGATCGACATGTCTAACCAGATGGGGGCAATAGTTGCGAAAGAGGCTCGTGATGGAGCGTAAATCAGCTGTTTTGGGTTCCTATGCGGGAACAAGTGCTCCAAAGAAACGACT
This sequence comes from Candidatus Thorarchaeota archaeon, assembly GCA_020355105.1. Taxonomy (GTDB): domain Archaea; phylum Asgardarchaeota; class Thorarchaeia; order Thorarchaeales; family Thorarchaeaceae; genus SMTZ1-83. The sequence continues at coordinate 1,048,911 of CP070658.1, forward strand.
ATTCCAACGACATCCAACTCGAATTCTTCTCCAAACACCGACAGCGTGAGGGTTGAACCTACCGTGATTCCCCGAGCTGTGGCAAATGACTGCTCTATCAGTGCCGTTCCATTATCCGCCGGGTTCAGATAGTTCCCTTGTGAGATGATGAGCTTGAACACATCCGGAGGTGTTGCGGGGTCTACTCCGTAGAGGTCTGCTGGGCATTCTTCGCTACCGGAATGAGTGATGTCTCCAGAGACGTGGTAGCGGCTTGTGAAGGCCTGGACTCCTTCAATATCCCCGATGCTAGTAATGTGATCCTGAGGGACTGAATACGCGACAGCCATGAAGTCTGGTGATGCATAGGTTTCATAGGTGTAGTCGATTGTCGCCCTCATCATCGGCATCATTGCCGCGAACATGACATAGCTGAGTACGGCAATCCACACTAGCGTCATGCTACTGAAGACTTTCCCCTTCTGGCTGAAGATCTCCTTTCTAGTCTTCTGCAAGAGGGTTCCGGTCAAGAGCTACTACACCTCGCTCTGGTCAGATATGCCGTATATTCTGCCAGACCGGAGAAAGACGGATCTGTCTGCTACCTTCGATACAGATGTTTGATGAGTTACCGCAATCACAGTAGTTCCAGTCTTCTTGTTGACTGTCTGAAGTAGGTCCCAGATGACTTCTGATGTTTCGGCGTCTAGGTTCCCAGTAGGCTCGTCCAGAATAAGTATTGGAGGTTCTTTAGCTAGACCTCTTGCAATCGCTACTCGCTGTTGCTCCCCGCCACTCATCTGCGAAGGATAGTTGTCAGCCTTGTCCAAGATTCCAACTAATTCGAGGTAACGGTGAGCTCTTTCGCGCATCTGTTTCTTGTCTTTGATTTCCATGGCAATTCCAATCTCTACATTCTCGAGGGCTGTGAGTG
>CP070658.1:1049923-1052553 GCA_020355105.1 Candidatus Thorarchaeota archaeon
GAACAGGCATATCATCACTCAATGTTACCATTCGTCATTCTGCCCTGTGTGTTGTCTTAATCGCTCGGCCCACTTTCGAATGTGTTTATGGCTCCGCTCACCACATCAAGCCCAGACGCTATCGTGAGCGTACTCCTCAGACGGCATTCAAAAAATTAGCGAAATTTTGTAATAAAGCTTCCTATGACTTGAATTGGTGTGAAAGTAGGCCCTGAGCGCGGAGAATCGTATCGAGGTATTCGTGGGGCGGAATCTGAGTCACACTGGCATGGTCAACATTGATTACATAGATGTGGTCAATCTCTGATATAGTGAAAGCATCCAGGGGTATGGGAGGGGATGTGTAGAATAGATCGCAGTCTTTCTTGATCTGTCGGATTCCGTCCATATCCCGAAGTTCTGGAGGCTTAATCAGAATCTCTGGAATCTGTAGTACATGGTAATTTGGTGTTGCAAGAGCAAATCGATGACTGTATCTGCAATAACGAGCAATCTTTGCTGCATTTCTAGTCTGTCGATAGCGAGTAGGATATAATGCCGCCTTAGGTGGAACATAACCTGTTTCTATCTCTACAACTAGTGCCTCTTTTTCCACAGGAAGTCCAAGACGTTCAGAGATCATGACGTTCTCAATATCGTGTTCTAGCTCAGGCTCTCTATCGCGCACTGCAAATAAATCTGCAATTAGCTGACCCCCAATAAGAGGGTGTTCACATACCACATCATATCCCTGCTCAATGAGGTGTCTTGCACAGAGCACCTGCATCACACTGTGGTTAATCTTGACAAGTCGCTTTCTGTTCAATTCCACCAAGCGATCACGTATTCGAGTAAGTTGGTCGACAATCTCTGCATTTGATATTGGTCCAAGCTGGTTCAATAGACTATCCAGGTCTTGTGAGAACTTACCTTTAGCCAAGCAATCACCAACGATTCTCTTTTCTCAATTGATGTGAAGACCATCTCAACACTTAGTCAGACTTGGCACTGCCTTTTAACATCACACGGTTATGTCTACTCGAGGCGTCAGACTGGAGTCAGGTCTTCTGCATAGATATGTTAGATTCTTGCTGGAGTCGCTCACGTCACGCTCGATCACCTGGTCATCAAGATCCCTGATTTTACGTACGATATCGAGAACCTCTTGAATCGTCAGGCCTAGTCGTTCAGCTACAAGCGTCAGGTCCGTCCGCGATCGTTTCCTCACAATATCTCGTACCAGCTGTTCCCAATGGCTCTTGAAAGATAGCCGCAGACTGGATAGAGCAACAAAATCAAGCAACCATCTGTTTGATGGATTGCCCGGAGAGGTTGGAGACCCTTTTCGACTACCATCAACAGTAGGTGCCAATAGACTCCGATGGATCATCAGGTCTTTTACGAAGGCTGTAGTTCCTGTTCTTCTTGAATACCAATCAGGATGACTAGCTTGAAGTGTAGTGGTCTCAATGCTCGGATATCCCTCGTCCTTCCAGAATGACGCCGAGAATTCAAATCTCTTCTCCCATCGACCCCATTTTACATAACGAGACTCGTCCAGATTCTTCATTCGCTCTCGTGCTGTTTTGACATCAGAAGAGAAAGTTCCCGTAGACAGTCTTGCTAGCAGTGCTTCAGCTATTCCATCATTTCCAGCCAGGAATTCATTCTCCGCCTGTTTCAAAGACTCCTCTGCTAATCGCAAATCATCGGGAAAATCCACTAGACCCACTTCATTCTACTTTAGGATTGTAATAGCGCACAGACAAATAAGACAGCTGTAATGGACTATCTGCCCCACAGGCAAGAGAAGAAAGCAGCCCATATAAAGTGGTCTTAGATTATACTAGAGCCAGTGTGCTGGGAAGAGAATGAAAGGACGAAGAAGGAAACTGACATTCGAAGAGAGAGTCACCTGGAAAGAGAATACCAAGAAGGAGATTCTCAGGATTCTGGATGGCGGCGCCTGGCGGTTTCGGGAGGATATTGTCCGTGAGTTACTCTCCGATGGAGGAGGGCTAGTGGACCAAAAACGAATCCTTACTATTGCCGCATTTCGTGGGCTTGTGGGCGAAGGCATTGTCGAAAGCAAGGGAGGCATGGTCAGACTGAAGAGGGTGAAGGAGTGAACACTGTTCAATATGGACCAGAGTATCTGCCACACAGGCAAGAGAAGCAGATGTAGATTCAGTTTCCAACTTGAGAGAGGTGTGAAGCCTCTCTCACCAACTTCTTCTCGGGACAGAACCTCTGAGGCTTGTCAGCGTCCCTAGTTCATCAGAAGTCTGATTAGGATACAGGAGTCATTGCGAAGTTCAAGGGAGATGTAATGAATTGCTCATAGAGATAGGTACATGGCAGGTTCCAAGCGAGAATAGCGAGAAACACTTGGAAGTGGCGCAGACTCTCGTAGTATTGCAGAGGGCCAAGCGAGATGAGATGCTCTACAAGGAGGTTAGATTCTACACCAAGGTTGATGAAGGAACGTCTGTCGAACACTGGATGTACATTGACTTCTTTGAGAATCTCGAGGATTGCGAAAAACACTGGGACATGCTTGAGAAAGACGAGGAACTCAAAGCAGCTCTAGGGAATGTCATGTCCCAGATTGTCCCAGACTCGCTGAAGACATCACGTTGGATCGAAAAGGA
>CP070658.1:1052653-1057073 GCA_020355105.1 Candidatus Thorarchaeota archaeon
CCCACCGATTGTTGTTGTCAGGAGTGTAGTTCCAGTGCATCGAGTGAAGTAGATTGTCATCGACTGCTTGATAATACATTGAGAGCGCTTCGACATGGGTCTTCCATGCTTCCGTCGGATTCGTCTTCGCCACCTCGTACGCCTTCTTGTTGTCAAGGTCGAAGCACAAGCCAAACTCCCCAAGGACTGTTGGGATGTCATCTCCTGTCTTCCTTGAGAACTGCTTCAGGAAACGGAGCTGTCGTGTGAACATCTTCTGGATGCTCCCGGGACCTATGACTGTGGATTCCTTTTGGATGTCATAGCTGGCCTTCCCCATGAATCGCCTCATCCCAACGGTTGCCACATCGTACCAGTGCGCCCCATGTGCCGAGTTTGAAGGGACTCTCAACTCTGACACTTCTCCCTTCAGCATTGTTTCCATTGGAGCCTCAAAGAAGACAATCGCATCAGGAAAGTGGCTCCTGATTCTCTCAGCATATCTTATGAAGAAAGGTGAGAGGTAATCTCTGTAGAAGTCAACATTCTGACCATTTCTCTGCATGAAATAGTCGTTCCTCAAAATCTTGGGGTTTCCACTCTCGTCGATTTCCCAGATACCTTCTCTTCGCCAGATGTCTTTGTCTTCGTCTATCCAGACAGAGATGTGCTCTGGGTTGATCATGTCCCTGCGAGTCTCCTTGATTCCAAGACGTTTGACTTCTCGAAATGGTATCTCTCGGGTATACCCTGACGCTGTCAACATGGCATCAATCGGGGTGAATGCATGGCCTAACACCTCGCCTAGCGGAAGGTTGGAGCCATCGACGGTGCGACCAATCCACCCCTGGTCGGGCTCATTTAGGGTATCAAACCCAAGGACGCACTCAAGGTTTCTCGTACGAGTTGCCACCTGTTCCAAAGCGCCAAAGTAGTGATCCTGAAGATAGTCCTGCACATTCATACTGTCTATCGAGAGAGATGGGGCGAAATCCCGACCTCCGAAGAAGAGGGTCCACATTGTGGAGGCCGCAAAGCAGATTCTGTTCTGACTCCAGCTCATTGCCGGGTAGGCCTTAGGGTTCTCTGGGTCATAGCGATGTTGCATAAGCGTTGCAGCACCGGTGGCATCGAACCTGGTGAAGTCTATCCCGACTGTTTCAAATGTCCATCCGGGAGCGCCGTCACCACCTGACATTCTACTCCACACATCTTGGTGCGGATCTATTATCACCCAGAGGCCTTCTGAGTCAACAATCTTCAGTACCTCTTCGACATAGTCCAAATACTCGATATCGTACTGACCAGGACCTGAATGTTCTATGGCTTCCCAAGTTACAAGAAATCGGAGTGAGTTAAAGCCCCAGTTCTTAATTCTTCGAAGGTGTTGTTCAGCCTCCTCAAGCGTAAAAGGACGGCCAACAAAGGACACATCACGGTGGTCGGAGAAGTCAGTCTCGAGATGTGTCGCTCCGTCAGGTCTGAATGGTACCTTTGAGCTCCCCGACAGATTCACTCCTCGAAGGAGAACTCTCCGTCCTTCTTCGTCTACAAACCATTCCCCATCGATTCTGAGACGCATGATTGATACCCCCTACAGCTGAACCCCTAGTCCCAACTCATTCCTTCGTGGTTCTTCTGTATCACATTCTCCAATCCATCGAGGATGCTCATGGTGCCCTTCGACTTCTGGATATCTCTCAACTCATCCATCTTCGTGGCAGCTCCTTTCTTGGCAGACAAGTAGGCAAGTAACGTCACAGCTACGGCTTCCTTGGCGGCTTCGGGAGTGAATTCAGGAGGTCGATCCTCGATTATGCACTCAGCAAAGTGCGTGTCTTCGTGCCGTGCAGAGATTGTGTAGTACTTGGGGTACACTCCGTGCTCCACAACTGGACTATAGAACTGTCCCTTGGTCTCAGCCTCCTTGTGAGACGAGAAGATCTGAACTGGCTTCTCCCACGAGTGGTCCTCAAGTATTGTCCCCTTTGTCCCGTGTAGTTCCAGCCTGTTCGTTAGTGGGTGGACGGTCACTGAAGACACGTCAACTGTTATCATCGCTCCACTCTTGTACCGGAGCAGAATTATGGCATTGTCCTCACCCTTGTTGGGGGGTGAGTTGACGGCCTTACCGAGCCAACACTGAGCACTGTCTACCTCCCCCAGGAACCAGTTCAGTGTCGCAAACTTGTGGCATCCTTGGTCTGCGACAACCCCTCCACCGGCCTTATCCAGCGTGAAGTTCCAGAGGTCCGGGTCAAGAAACTGTTGAGAGGGACAGAACGCACCCTCATAGGCCCGGCCTAGGAATACTTCACCGATGAGTCCACGTTCGATGGTTTCCTTGATGAGTCTATGCGCAGGGAGAAATCTGTGATTCTCAGCAACCATCAACTTCACTCCATTCTTCTTGCATGCCGCAATCATTGCATCGCAATCTTCTAGCGTAGTCGCCATCGGCTTCTCGCAGAGTACGTGCTTTCCGGCTTCTGCTGCAGCCTTGGTTAGGGGTGCATGAAGATGATGCGGAACGGCCAGAAGAACAGCATCGATGTCGCTGTGAAGCAACTCATCGAGGCTATGTAATGGTATGAGCTTGTAACGCTTCGAGAATCTCGTGACTGACTTCTCATCTATGTCGTGCGCGGCCACGAACCTCAGCTTCGCATCTGCCTTGCCCTTAAAGGGCAACACATGAAAGACGGCTGCACTTCCACATCCAACTATGCCAAACTTGACGGGATCCAAACCATGTCACCTAAAGCAGCACTATGATTTCGGACTACTCTCGCTCTTGAGCTTCTGAAGAACTTCCTGCGGGTACTTGGCCTGAAAGAAAGGCATTCCTGAGAAGAAGTGTGTGAAAACCCTGATTGGGAAACCTGCCTCGTTTCTCTCCCGGCTGTCATCGCCAAAGTACACTTCGCGATAGGGCTCCGCATATCTCCATCCTCTCGCCTGTAATCCCGCGAATAGAGCTGTCGGCCGAATTATGTGTTTCATCCAATGGAGAAGCCATATCTGAGTCTTGTGGCACGCGATTAGACGGTCAGTCAACTCCAAGTCTTCTGGGCGAAAGGGGAAGAACACGTTGGGGCTCAATGTCGAGTAGAAGTATAGCCTCGGCTGGTAATCTATCAGCTTCTTGTCGATGACGTAGAAGACTGCGCGTCCTGTGTTCACGTGGTCCATATGATAGTACCATGTGTAGAGTCCATCTGGCGCAAACACGACATCTGGTCTATGGTTCTGGAGATAGTCCCTTACGACCCCTACGAATCTTCTGTCAAGAGGAACCAGACCATCAGTGTAGCCAAGAAAGTCCAAGTTCTCGGATGGGACGTTGAGAATGGAAGCTGCCGAGCGGAGTTCCTTTGTTCTAATCTCTGCAAGAAAGTCGCCCTTGAACCTGTCATACTGATGGCCTGGCAGTCCAAACTCACCCTTGGTGACTGAAACTATTCGAATCTCGTGTATCCCTTTGCTTCTCACTCCGAGATGGTACATCAACTGTCCACAGCTTATCTCAAGATCGTCTGGGTGTGCTTGAAAGAACGCATACTTTGTCATTTTGTCTGGGAAGCATGCTTAAATCCCGCCCTATTAGATTGCGTGCAAAGCGAGCACGGGGCGGAGATTCCTCTTGTCGTATTGGTTAGGAGTAATTCTTGCCATCGGTTCTGGCATTACCAATAATGTCGGGACTCTGCTCCAGAAGAAGGTCGTCAATGACATCCCATCTGCGGCAAGGGAAGAGAGGTTCTTCCGTACACTAGTAAAGAATCCTCTCTGGCTGTTTGGACTGCTTCTTCAGATGGCGATAGGAACAGCCATGTTCATGCTAGCCCAAGTGTATATCGGACCCGCCTTGATTCCGGGTCTTATGGCCGCAGGCCTGATAGTGCTTGCCATTGGTTCGGTGAAACTGATAGGCGAGTCAATCAACAGACCTGAAGCAGTGGGGATCACCCTCCTTATGGCGGCTATTGTCCTAATCACTCTGAGTGAGATGGTAATCGACGTTCCCAACTACGACTTTCTTGACGCCGGTTTCCTACTGAGAATCTCCTCGTTCACTATAGCTCTGGTCTTTCTGATGCTGCTCTCTGAGTCTGTCTGGCGAAGAAGAAGGAGTCTCCATGGAGTTGCACGTGCAACGGTCTCAGGATTGTTGTTCGCCCTGTCCAACTACTGGATCGCTCCCATGTTGGGAACAATTGTACATGTTCTTGAAGGATCATTCGTTTTGCCAGAGCTCGTTCTTTTCTCCATTGCATGTATGACTCTCGTGCTTACCAATGTCTTTGGCATTGGGACTATCCAAGACGCTTTCAAGACGGGCCAAGCGAATCTGCTCGTTCCCATCCAGCAGGTCCCCATCCAAATCACTCCTGGCCTAGTATACCTGTTCGTGTTTCTCCTGATGCCTCCATCCCAATTC
>CP070658.1:1057173-1059881 GCA_020355105.1 Candidatus Thorarchaeota archaeon
AACCGAAACAGAGAGAGAGCTTGAAGACCTGCTACTTCTCAATGATTTCAAGAAGTATCTCGTCAGACAGGTTGGCCCCACGGCCGTCGTGGTTGAGGGGGACATGGAGGAACTCGATGACACTCTCGCGAAACACAAGTGCAATGTCAGGCTTGTCGGAAAGGAGGCGGTTCTACATCCTCCCAGCCCTGGTACCACGATTGCAGAGCAAGTGCTGTTGTTCGGGGATCATTCTGTGACGGATGTCCCAGATGACTGCCTGGGATGCCCAGCCATCCAATCCTGCAACAGGATTGTCAGGCGAAAGGCACTAGTGAAGAAGGACAGTGCCAAGTGACCACAGCTTTCAGATGGTCACATCAGATACGCTTAAGTGATGGCTGATAGGCCAGCGGTTCAATCATAGGCGGCATTAGGCGATGAGTGAGAATAAGGAACCAGGGACATTCATGAAATTCATCCAAGACTACAGATTCAAGATGCTAATACCAGAGCTCTTGGTTGTATTCGGTGTATGGTACCTTCTCCCAGAATCGCTTACGTCAAATGTCTACACCTTCTTAGGACCCTGGATGTACCTATTCCAACCCTTAGAACTGGCACTCCCGAACTTCCCTAGCGGGATTCTCTGCTTATTCACTGCCTTCACGCTACACGGAATCTATCCTCTCGACAACTATCATGAAGGGAAGATCACTGACTTGCCAAGGGCTGCAGTTGTCATGATAGCGCTCTCCTTTGCGCTACTCCCTGTGTTGGTACTATTCCAGATGATTGGATACTACATGACAGAGGCCACAGAGTTCTTCTCAAGGAACCCTCTCTGGGAGAGGTTCGAGAGCTTCGGCGACCTGTTCTTCTATGCTGGCGCCATGTTCTTCGTAGGACTTCAGTGGTGGATGTTCATTCCTGTGTTCTTCTTGTCCCAGGGCATTGATGGGATCCACAAGATTGCACACCACGAAACTTCGAGTGAGAAGGTAACCTGGATTTTCTACTTCATATTCCCGGCCTGCCTTCCCTTCTTCTTCAGTCCAGTTGAGATAGTGGCGATGGCTGCGTTGTCCATTCCAGCGTTTGCTTTCTATAGCTACGTTCGTCCCTACTACACCTACGTCACAGCGGTCCATACTCTGACATTTGCCGTGCTTGTCTTGGTGACAATAGTCATTGCACCGTACCTGCCACTCATGAATACATGGATTCCTGGATTCATTCCACCGCATGATCCCACGAGAATCTTCCCACCAATATTCGAGTGGTAGACGAATAATCGAGTGCGAAATGGGGCTGAGCATGGAAACAGATCTCAATCAGCAAACGTCGGCTTACGGGTGGCCAGGTCCTCATCTTCCTCACGAAGCTTGTGCTGGAAGGGTCTTCCTTGCCCATAGATGGCCGGGTCAAGGTTCCTTGTCTTGGACATGACTACTACGAAGCCGCCAATCTGCACTACTACTGACGCGAATGCAATCAGCATGACGTCGAAGAAGAATGGATGAATTGCAAAATCACTCACCTTGAAAACAGCAATGAAACTGTAGGCAATCACCTGGATGACTATTCCAGCCATCAGGATCAAGACCCACTTGTTCGTCCAGTTCGAGTTTGCCATGATTCATGCATCTCCCAAGGCGGGGCCTGTGGATTGTTCTCGAAACTGAGTCACAATTAAAGGTGCCTATGACGACCTTAGTTACCGACTATCTTGACGCATCGTAGTTCCCTCTCAGTGACTCGGCGAGAAGGGCAGCGAGTATTCTGAAGTCGCGACCTGAGATGCTCGGGACACTGCTTGTTCTTTGGGGGATGTCAAATCGTGCAACAAACACGGATACTTCTACGTCCATCGAAGTTTCTATCATTGCTGGATAGCGGGTTCCGATGTTGTAGCGCTCCTTGGAAACCGGAACGCGAGCACCTTTGTATACAGTCCCCACAAGATATGGGTAGTCGAAGCCAGAGTGAGAAACCTGTACTTGGACCGAAACAGTATCTGGCAGACCGTCAACATACGTCTTCACTTCTGCATCCATAATCGTCTGGACACCGGAACGAACACCCAGCTCCACATTTAGGCCGGCTCGAATCCCTGGTACCTTCTCAAGCTGGCTGGCGAAATCGTACACATCACCCTTGATGGGTGGTTTGAAGAACTCCTCTGCGTCAATGGCTGGAATCCTAAAGCCAATCACGAAACCAGTTACTCCGACCACGGAATACAGAATCAGAATAATCAGAAGAGAGTCAATCAGCGGATCAAAGAGCGGGCTGGCAAGAGTCTGATAGAATGAGGAAAGAAGCCCGAAAGCGATAGCCAGCGGAAGCATGCAGAAGATCCATGCACACCCCCCAGGGTTTCCGTACAAGTGACCGTATGCGTCTTCGTATTCCTCCACCATCTTCTCGTAGTCTGAGAAACTGACCCAGATTTTCCTTTCTTCCCATTCATCCTGAACATAGTCGATTGCTCGTTTTGACAGTGCTCCCATCATGACAGACGCTAGCATCAAAACGACTGGCAGGACACCTGTTTGGTCGGTTTGAACTGAAAATTTTTAATCCCATGGAAAAACCCTACAGGGATTTTTCAAGGTCAAACCTGATCAAAGAGGCCGAGAAAACCATTGATGGATCTCAATGCAACCTGTTTTGCATTGTCGACAAAAAAAGATTGGCAGTGTTTAAGAAAAAAGATCGCTATATAT
>CP070658.1:1059981-1063499 GCA_020355105.1 Candidatus Thorarchaeota archaeon
CCTCTCCAGTGAAGATACCCAAGAGGGTTTCTGAAGAAGCCTTGTAGGTGCAGTCGGGACTAGGGTAGACACCGTCAAAGATCTTCATGTCATCCTTTGTTATCACCATGTACTGTGCCCCAGCCTCTGTGAAAACCTGAAGGATCTTCCCATCATATGGTCCGACCCAGTCCTCGAGCATCTGTCTGATGTCTTCCTTCTCCTTCACCTTTGCGATAAGGAACTTGAAGAACTCATCAAGTTGTGTAGACATTAGAACTCATTCCTCCTTTGCCATCCAGTCATCGATGGCCTCGTGCAGCGCGGCATCAATGGAGATTGTCCAGAAGTTGCCTTTCCTCTCCTTGACCTTGTCAATGAATGCGTCATATTTGTCGCCATCCATCAGGACAACGAGACGGCCTTTCCGGTCATCCAAGAACGCCTGGTGATACATCTTCTTAGACGTCCAGTACTCATGTTCGATGTCACCTTCCTTCAGTCGCGGGTAGAAAGGCCACTCACCCGTCGGATGTTTTCTGAACTTTGCCATCTAGCTCAACCTCCATTTCTTCACTATATCTCCCGTAGCCTCAAAGAAGCCCGGCCTGAAAGGCCACTGACATACGTATCGGAATCCCTTAACTCCGTCCTTCTCGCCGCCGGACCATCGTCCAGTGTAGACTCTTGCACCCGTGTTGTGCACGAACTGCATGATTACACACTCGACAAAGCCCTCCGGTTTCAGGTTCGCCTCATCCGCCAACTCCTTGATTTTCGCTAGGGTCTCTTCGTCAAAATCTACATCCATGTTCCTCACCCCTTCTTGAAGGCCAAGCGCTTGTACGGCTTGCCCCATCGTTCCTCGTACATCAGACCCTCCAACGGTGGTCTGCTAGGTCCGAGCGCACGTGGCGATATTCTCTTTCCAATGCAGAACGCTGTCAAAGGCGTCCAAGTCGGGGGTATTCCGAGTCTGTCACGAATCAACATTGCATGTCGGGGATCCGAACATACCAGTGCTTCATAGCCGCAGCCATAGCCCAGCTCAGTGGCAACGAGCCACATGTTCTGAATGGCCATCCCGGCTACGACTGAGCCGAAAAGCTCGTTTGGATATTGGTAGCCCGCATCATGCCACATTTCACTTGCACAGACGATTATCACAGCATCGCTCTTCTCGGGGTATCGAAAGAGCTCCCCATCTCTCAACCTTGCATACACAGCAGCTCGATATGGGTCACTGATGAACCAGTTCCTACCGGATGTTAGCTCAAAGGGAGCGCCTCCAAAGGCGGTCTGGGCCATCTCCTGTGCTATGTCTGCCAAGAACACCTTCATGTCTTGGTCATCCCGAATCACAACGAAACGAATCATGAGCATGTTCTCCGGGCTTGGTGCATGTCGTGCAGCCTCGAGAATCATCTCAATATGGTCGTCGGGTATCTTCTCGCCAGTGAATTCGCGTATCGAACGCCGGTCTCGGATGAGGTATAAAGACTTCAGGCCCTCTGCAGTCTTCGCATCATCCTTAGCTTCACCAGCTGCTTCCGACTTATCCTCAGCATCTGTAGCCATTTGTTCACCTCATGGTTTGTATTAAATGCGCAAGTCGAAGACAACAGGCGGCATAAATGTATTCGCTTTCAATCCGAAACGTGGGCATCTCTATGATGAAGTACATGGGATTGAGGCAGATTTCCATGGACTGCGGTGCCATGCCCAACAGGGTGGCTGTATTGCACAGTATCATGTCTGGGCAACATCCTCAGTACTGACCCAGTATTTGCATGGACACACAAGGTGACTTATGCCAGAGAAGTACCGATGTCAATGAGCGCGTCATCATCTCCCGGAACCGATGTGCTCTTTTTTTCCTGAGCGGGAGCGGGAATCGCTCCTCCTCACTATCTACGATGTAGGGATCAACTATGGGTCAAAGCCTGTAAGATCCAAGGAATCTCCGACAATCTTCTGCACCATAGCAAGCTTCTCCTTGTTTTCTACCGACACTGTACCTGCTATGCTGTCAACTCGTTTTCCCGTTGTGTATGTATCATGCGGAGTCATCATGATCGGGACACCCATCTCCTTTGCCTTGGAGAGCGTTCGAATATCAGGTCCCATGCCTCCGGTCAGGATGAGCAGATTCGTGTCGGTTTCAAGGGCTGCAAGGCAGATATCTGTCCTGTCCCCACTCGTAATCACTGCCTTGTCCTTCGCCCTCCGGAACCACTTCAGGGCATTCTCGGGGGCCATGCTTCCAATCATGAACTTGTCAATCAACAGATCCATCTTGTCATCTCCAGCAATCATTTCGCCCTCAAGGGCACGGAGAATCTCTCTTATGGTTGGACTGAAGAGCTCTCTTCGTTGGTAGATTACACCGAGAAACTTCACTCCATTCTCCTCTAGAAAAGGCCTGATTCGCTCTCTGACCACCTTCTTCAGCATGGGAGGCACCATGCTAAGTACTACTCCAATCTCGTCGATGCCGTACTGCCTGAAGAAGTCCCTGTCCAACAGGACATCATCAATCGCTGTCACTTCCTTGAAGTTGAAGAGGCAAATTACCGAAGCGTCGAGTAGCTTGGCAATCTGTGGGGTGGAAAGCCCCACATGGAGGAGATGCCATGGAGCCTTCGTGCCCTCCACGAGAACGAAGTCCTGTCCCTCGGCAACTTTGGCATAAGAACTCTTGATTCGCTTGACAAGTGCATCATGTCCTATCTGGATGAATTCGTCATAACTTGATTTCTTTCTGACTATCGGACAAATATCGTCAAGGTCAATATCGAGTTCGAGAACTTCTCTCATGACTGCTGCGTCTTCATCAATATCCTGAGATTCATCAACGTGGTCGAAGCTCTTCTGACCGATGGGCTTGAAATATGCAACAGAGTGTCCATCGCTCCGAAGCTTCGCCGCAATGGCAAGTGCGACCATTGTCTTTCCTGTAAGAGTTTCTCCACTGATCACAATGTTCTTCGCCAATCTACTCTCCTCCTATCGTTATCTTAACATCAACCGCAGATATCCCCTTCCCTCTTTCGTACGCAAAAGCGGGATTGATGTCCAATTCCACTATGTCCTCGAAATCGGTCACAAGTTTCGAGATTCTCAAGATTGTGTCCTCGATTGCTTCTACGTCGCTGGGCTCTTCGCCACGCACGCCTCTGAGAAGTGTGCCCATCTTGGTTTCTGCGATGAGATCCGCCACATCCTTTCGGGTCATCGGAGCAAGTCGAAATGATACATCCTTGAGGAAGTTCACATAGATGCCTCCCGCACCGAACATTACCAGAGGACCAAACTGGATATCTTGCGAACAGCCGATGATGAGCTCCTTGCCCTTCTCGGCCATCTCCTGAACATCAACTCCGTAAATCACTGCTCTGGGCAGGTGCGTTCGGACATTGTCAAGAATCTCAAGAAAGGCATTCTCGACTTCTTCCTCGTCATTGAGTCCTACTCGGATTCCACCGATGTCAGTCTTGTGAATAATGTCCGGGCTTGCTATTTTGAGCACGACCGGGAAG
>CP070658.1:1063599-1073001 GCA_020355105.1 Candidatus Thorarchaeota archaeon
ATCCTGGGCATGGTGCGGTACGCCTTTCCCGATGCGCAGGTCACGTTTGAACCCCACTCCAAGCGGCAAGCAATTGTGGACTCCTGGCCTGCCGATGTGGACGACAGCACCGCGCGCCGCGATTGGGGCTGGGAGCCGGATTACGACCTGAACCGCGCCTTTGAGGAATACCTGATTCCCACCATCTCCAAAGGCTACCAGGCCCTGGCCTGACCCAAGGAGAGAGACGCATGGAGCCTAATCAAGCCGACAAACTGGACTTTATTGACGATGAACTGGCCGACCTGAAGGCCAGCGGCCTGTACATCAACATCCGCACCATCGAATCGCCACAGGGCGCGTGGCTGACCGTAGACGGCAAGCACGCCCTGAACTTTTGCTCAAACAACTACCTCGGCCTGGCGAATCACCCCCGCCTGCGCCAGGCGGCAGCCGAAGCCATCGGGAAATACGGCGTCGGCCCGGCAGCGGTGCGCACCATCGCCGGTAACATGAGCCTGCACGATGAACTTGAGGCCAAACTGGCCGACTTCAAAGGCGTCGAGGCGACCATCTCGCTGCAATCGGGCTTCGTCGCCAATCAGGCGGTCATCCCGGCACTGATGGGCGAGGGCGATCTGATCATCAGCGACCGGCTGAACCATGCCTCGATCATCGACGGCGTGCGCCTCACCAAGGCCGGACGGGCGATCTACGACCACTGCGACGCAGGCGACCTGCACCGCGTCCTCAAAGAGGTTCAGGGCAAACACGGTAAAATCCTGGTCGTGACCGACGGCGTATTTTCCATGGACGGCGACATCGCCCCGCTGGACGAGATCACCCAGGCCGCTGAGGAGTTCGGCGCGCTGGTGATGGTTGACGACGCGCACGGCGAGGGTGTCCTGGGCAGGGGCGGGCGCGGCATCGTGGATCACTTTGGGCTGCACGGGCGCGTGGATATCGAAGTCGGCACGCTGTCCAAAGCCTTCGGCGTGGTGGGTGGATACGTGGCCGGTAAGGCCAAAGTCGTCGAGTATCTGCGCCAGAGGGCGCGTCCGTTCCTCTTCTCCAGCGCCACGACGGTGCCCGATACGGCAGCATGTATCGCTGCGGTTGACCTGGATCCCATTGAAATCTCCGTTTCCCTGTACAGGGAGCTCTACGATAAGGTGGGTGTCAAGGACCCCTACTCTGCATTGAAAAAGCAGAGCATTGAAGCCGCCAAGAGGGCGCTACCAACCATTGACAAGCTCGTTTCAAGACTGGAGGGTCCTGAGAAACTCGAAGCCGCCTTGGCCGCATCCATAGCTGGGAATGTAATTGACTTCAATACAGCAGGACATGATCCGAATCTGAACAACCTGCGGGGAGTGTTCGAAGAGATTCTTCAGTCTGGATTCGCCATCGATGACTCCTCTCTGCTGTGGGAATCACTCGCGACAAGAAAAGGGAAGATGCTCTTTCTCGGAGACAATGCTGGAGAAACCCTCTTTGATGTTCCTCTTGTGCGTCTAGCGACTGATCTCGGTTGGGACGTCACTTACGTAGTGAAGATGCGACCCATGGTGAACGATGCAGTGGAGGAAGATGTGAGAGGGACTGAGATAGAGAAGCTTGCTACAATAAGAAACACTGGTGCTTGGGACCACGGCGTTCCAAAGATCTGGGTTAGTGATGAGTTTCTCCAGCTTGTGGCAGAAAGCAACTTGGTAATCTCCAAGGGACAGGCGAATATCGAGACATTCCCGGATATCCAGCGAGAATTCTCTGTGGAAACCTACTATGTCCTGAGAGGTAAATGTCCTCACATATCAGCAGCCGTAGGCGCTACCAAGGGCCAGAACGTTGTCCTCAGGCGACCAGCATCAGAATGAGCAAGCAGTACTCCCACGCCATGTTTCTCAACGCCGTTATGTACTACGGCGGCCGGAAGGTAATCTTTAAATGCCTAACCCGAAGTCCAAACACAGTTTTATTTGGAGTTCCCAAATCACGATAGTTAAGGTGGAGATAATACAATGAGCCAACAGGTTCCCGTAATTGTGCTACGCGAGGGCACAGAAAGGTCTCGTGGCCGCGATGCTCAGAGAAACAACATCATGGCTGCGATTGTGATTGCAGAAGCCGTCAAGTCCGCCCTAGGTCCAAAAGGCATGGACAAAATGCTAGTGGACTCATTCGGAGATGTGACAGTTTCGAACGATGGTGCAACAATCCTGAAAGAGATGGATGTTGCGCATCCAGCTGCCAAGATGGTAATCGAAGTGGCAAAGACAGTAGACGATGAGGTCGGTGACGGCACGACGACCGCCGCTGTGCTAACAGGTGATCTTCTGAAGCAGGCGGAGGTCCTACTTGACCAGAAGATACATCCGACCACAATCATCAGTGGTTATCGCAAGGCCGCAGAGAAAGCGCTCAAGGTAATTGAAGAAACCGCTGAGCAGGTTGATCCTGAATCTAGCGACTACAAGAAGATACTGATTGATGTTGCCAAGACAGCGATGTCAAGCAAATTCGTGTCGACATACCGCGATGAGCTGGCAAAGATTGTAGTAGAGGCAGTCCTCTTGATCAACAAGGACCTTACAGCAGATGAAGAGATTGACATAGACGATATACCACGCCAGAAACAGGAGGGATTAGCCGTCAATGCCACGGAACTGGTCAAGGGACTAGTCTTGGACAAAGAGATAGTTCATCCCGGCATGCCTAAGAGGGTTGAGAATGCTAGGATAGCACTGCTTGAAAGCGCTCTCGAAGTAACAAAGACCGAATTCGACGCCAAGATATCAATTAGTGACCCGAGCTCTATGCAGGGCTTCCTCGATGAAGAGGAGCGAATGCTGAAGAGCATGGTTGACAAGATTGTCGAAGCAGGCGCAAATGTCGTCATCGCCCAGAAGGGCATTGATGACGTTGTTCAGCACTATTTGGCAAAGAATGGCATCCTTGCCGTGCGGAGAATCAAGAAGTCCGACGTTGAACGGCTTCACAGGACAACCGGCGCAACGATAGTTTCCAAGATTCAGAACCTGACTAAAGAAGATCTTGGCAAGGCCAAGCTTGTTGAGCAGAGAACAGTTGCCGATGACAAGATGCTATTTGTGGAAGGAACACCCAAGTCCGCTGCTGTCACTCTACTTGTGAGAGGCGGCACTGACCACATTGTAGACGAGGTTGACAGAGCACTCAACGACGCGTTGTACGTTGTGAGAGATGTGGTTATGCATCCATACGTTACGTATGGTGGTGGATCACTGGCTGCAGAGATTGCGAAACAGCTTCGCGGCTTTGCAGACACCCTTGAGGGCAGAGAGCAATATGCGGTCAACGCCTTCGCAGACGCCGTTGAGTCACTACCTTCAACGCTGGCAGAGAATGCAGGGCTAGATCCTATCGATGTCCTTGTGAGCCTGAGGTCGGCCCATACCGAAGGCAAAGTCACTCATGGAATCAACATTGATAAGGGCAAAGTAGATGACATGAAGAAAGCCCGTGTAGTTGAGTCAGCCCTCGTCAACAGACAGATCGTGATGTCTGCAGCCGAAGCAGCCCAGATGATACTGAAGATTGACGACGTCATCAGTTCCAAGGGTGCTGGGCTAGGTGGCCCTGGCGGCGGTCCAGAAGGCGATTTCGATAGCGACGACGACTAGAAGCAGTGAAACGCAACGGACAGCAGGTGTGCTTATGCCAGAAGGCTCGAAGAAAAAGAAGACCGAAACAGAGGAGGCCGACGACGCCGTCGACAACGTCGAGATTCTGACCAATATTCCAGGAGTTGGACCAAAGACTGCAGAGAAGCTTGTCGAAGCAGGTTTCAGTGACCTTGGAAAGGTTTCGTCTGCAGAACCTGAAAAGCTGGCCGAATCAGTGCCAGGACTGAGTCCAGCCAAGGCAGAGGACGTAGTCAAGGCGGCAGCCAAGCTCAAGGAAGATGTGGAAGCCGGCGTCACTGACCTAACAACCAAGGGCAAGAAGGCCAAGAGGAAGAAGGCTCCAGAACCTGAGCCTGATGTCCACCCACTCCCTCGGGCAGAAGAGATTGCCAAGGCGGAGATCAGGTCAAGTCTCAAGACAGGTCTTGAAGAAGACAAGATAAAGAAGGGCATACCCGTCGGTCCGAAGTGGTTGACCAAATTCGAGAAGGCCCGGATTATCGGAGCGAGAGCTCTTCAGATATCAATGGGGGCACCTGTCCTGATTGGTAAGAAGTCAGCTCCAACTGGGCTCTTTGCGCTGGCTGAAGCAGAACTGCGCGCAAAGGCGCTACCAATGACGGTTCGCAGAACACTGCCGACTGGGGAGCATTTTGACATCCCCCTATCCACATTGTTGGAGAGCACGAGGTTAGACTAGCTCTGGCCTCATCTCCTTCTCTCTTTCCTTTTCTTCTCTGTGCAAGGATACGACGTCTTAAATGGGCTATAGGCTACTCGTCTAGGTCCTGCTTAAGGGGCAGTGATCGACTATGCAAGAACTACTCAGCCCAGACATTATCGTCAGATTCTTGATTGGATTCGCAGTTGGAGCGCTAATTGGCCTCGAACGTCAGAAACGAATGGTACAAGAATCTACAGGGGGCGTGAGGTCATTTGGACTATTGAGCCTCTTTGGCACCATCACTGCCTATACCTACACAGTGACAGGCAACATGATAGTTCTTGTATATGCTGTAGCCGTATCAACGATTCTGATTGGCGTTCAAATCACCTACAAGATGTTCAAGACGATGAGAAAAGGAATGACCACCTCTATCGTCTTGGCCATAGCTTTCATGTTAGGCGTTCTTGTTGGTCTCGACGAGCCTCCTGTACCTGGGCAACTCATCGGTCCATTACAGGTCCTAGCAATGACGGTTGCTTTCTTGGTATTTCTGGTTCTCGGTTTCAAGCAGGAGTTCCAAGCCGTGGTAGCTGTCATCAGCCGAGATGAGATGATTAGTGCTGCCGAGCTAGGTGTATTGATACTATTCTTCTGGCCGCTCGTTCCCGAAACTGTGCAGATTGGAACTGTTATGCTTCCCGCACAACAGATCTACCTTCTTGTGATTCTGCTCCTATCGATTAGCTTCGTAAACTACATACTTGTCAAGAAGTTTGGAAGTCGAGGGCCGTTGGTCTTCGGGTTCTTCGGTGGATTCGCTAACAGCGAAGCAACCGTTTCGAGTCTTGCCGAGTTTCACGTGAAGACCAGTAGACGATTCCCCGGAAGAATCGCCTTGTCCGCCATACTTGCAAACGTTGCGATGATACTAAGAAACGGTGTCATCGTGGTCATACTTGATCCAACACTTCAGATATTCAAGTACTACACTATTCCTCTCGCGATTCTGGTTGCTGGGGCAGTCTACAGAATGGCTAGAGAAACCAAGCGCTCTGATGAAATAGAAAAGGGAGAGATTGAGTCAGCCTTAGGGTCTCCATTTGAGTTCGGAGCAGCAATCAGATTCGCTGTCGTCTTCACGGCAGTATCTTTCCTCTCGCTCTTTCTGCAGAGTGTGTATGCCGACGCGGGGATTATCGCAGCCGCTCTACTAGGAGGGTTTGCCTCTGCGGGGGCAATCGTTGCGACAGTTGGAATCGGCTTTGCTGGCGCAACTATCGGACTCTCCACGGCAGTATTGGCTGTAATCATCGCGACAACTACATCTGTCTTTAACAAGGTGGTGTATGTGTACCTGTCCGACCGCGAAACAGACCTGGTGAAGCTTGTGGCCAGGGATTCACTGATAATGGCTGTGGGTGTCGTACTCTTCATCATAATGCTGGTTATTGGAGTAGTTCCTGTAGTCTGATCATGTACACCGATTCTGGGCCTCAGAAGCACAAGACTTAAAGTAGTACTCGAACGACTCGATGTCGGTGACAATGGTGAATGCTGGTGGCCTAGTTCATCTGCGTGGATGACTTAGATAGTGGATTCTATGCCGCCGTTCCCTGTGACCCTTTCTTAGACAGTTTTTGGAGGATTTCAGAATGTCAGATATGAGAACAGTACGAGGTATGAGAGACCTGATGGGTCCAGAGATGAGAATCAAGGAGTACTTGATGACGACCGCGGCTGAAGTCTTCCGTCATTTCGGGTATGAACCACTTGACTCACCGGTAATGGAGCTCTGGGAGACCCTGTCTGCCAAGGGTGGAGAAGATATCGAGGCCGAAACGTTCAAGTTCAAGGATAAGGGGGATCGTGAAGTTGGGCTGAGGTTTGACCTGACCGTTCCGTTGGCCAGAATATCCGCTTCAAACCCCCATCTTCCCAAACCGTTCAGACGGTACGCGCTCGGGAAGGCCTGGAGATACGACAGACCACAGCGAGGAAGATACCGGGAGTTTGCACAGGCGGACGTTGACATCATAGGGTCAAGCAGTCCCGCGGCTGATGCTGAAGTCGTCCTCGTCGCTATCGAGTACCTCAGGCGGGTACTGGGTAGTGACTATATCATCAGAATCAACAGTCGCAAAGTGCTCAGAGGTCTTACAGAAAAGGCCGGAGTCCCAGACGAACTCGCCTTTCAGTGCTTCAGAGCTATCGACAAGCTAGACAAAATCGGACGCGATGGGGTGAAAGAAGAACTCCAAACTCGTGGCATTGGGGCAAAGCAGAGTGAATTCCTTTTGGATTCAATCGAGCTCCGCGGCAGTGGCACAAGCATCCTTGAGGAATTCGCGAGCCTCTTGGATGGTTCGGAGATCGGTCTAGAAGGAGTGGACGATTTGAGGCTGATGGCTGAAGTGTTCGAAGAGAGCGGTGCAAAGGGATTCACAGAGTTCGACATGTCTCTTGCACGAGGGCTCGACTACTACACTGGACCGGTCTTCGAAGTTGATTTCTTGGGCAAGCCTAAGGTCGGCTCCCTTGGAGGCGGAGGTCGCTATGACTTTCTAATCGAGAGATTAGGTGGACCGCCAACTGCAGCCACGGGAATCTCGATAGGCATTGACAGACTCATCGATGTACTCGCGGCGCGGGGAGCAGATGACCTGCTGGAGATTGGCCTGGACGTCTTTGTGGCGCCTGTCAAGAGACCTATGGTGAAATACGCAATGAGGATTCAGAACGAATTGGTTAGGGCGGGTATTTCGTCAGTCGTTGATGTCATGGACAGAACTCTCAAGAAGCTCCTAGAGCAGGCCGACAACATGAAGACGAAGTACATGATCATCGTTGGCCAAAGAGACTTGGAGAAAGGGGAGGTCAGCCTTATGTACATGTCCACGAAAGAAACCAGACAGGTGAAGATAGACGAGGTAGCTGCTGAGTTGACTCGGCTAGTCAAGCATGGCTGAGAAATGCTATCCAAGCAAAGGCTTTTCTCAGACCGTGCAAGAGAGCAGGCCGGGATTCATATGGTTCGGATGCCTGTGGTTGCTGGAAGATTCTATGAAGGAGAGGTGAAGCTGCTCAACGAGCGTATCAAGAACTGCTTCCTTAAGGGCCTTGGACCTGGCAGACTTCCTGAGGGAGACTTCGGAACATCAAGGTTCCTGAGAGCCGTGATATCCCCTCATGCCGGGTACGTGTATTCCGGAATGCCTGCAGCTCACAGCTATCTAAGGATATACGAAGATGGGAAGCCAGAGCACATCATAATCCTTGGACCGAATCATTACGGAACTGGTTCAAGGGTTGCAGTCTGCAATGACAATTGGGAAACGCCCTTGGGGACTGTTCGCTATGATACAGAGCTTGGATCTGCAATAGTAGACGCCAACGAGCATGCAACGAATGATTGTGTTGCTCACAGTAGCGAGCACTCCATTGAAGTCCAGCTCCCGTTCCTTCAGTATATCTTTGGAGAGGATTTCAGCTTCGTTCCAATCAGTATAAGAGACCCGACCTACGATGTTTGCGCATCACTAGGCCAGACGATTGCTCAGATTGCGGATGAAATGGACATCCTGATTATTGCCAGTTCTGACTTCACACACTTTGAACCCGCAGAGAGTGCCAAGATGAAGGACAACCAAGCGATGGAGTACCTAGAGTTCCTTGATGCAAAGGGCTTCATCGAGTTCGTGAGAGGCCATAGAGTCAGCATCTGTGGGGCAGGCCCCATAGCTACAGCAATGGTATATGCAAAGAAACGGGGCGCGACTCAGTTCAACGTTCTGAAGTACACCAACTCCGGTGATGTCACGGGCAACTACAATGATGTCGTGGCATATGTTGCCGCTGAGATTCTATGAAGAATCAGATCAATCCGTTTCATCTTCAACATACTCAATGGCAGAAGACTTTGGAATGTAGTCTGGAAGTCCTAGAGCCGATACCAGAGTCACCACAACTGATACGCTACCAGCGAGTGCCAGGCTCGATATGGAATCTCCGCTGCTGTCGTACATCATGCCCCCTAGTATTGGGCCAACAACGTAAGCAGCATTGCTAACGGCCCCAAACGCACCCATCACGCTTCCATATGCAGTCTGGTCTGTTAGGTCAGCAATCATCGCCTGAATTGTTGGACCCCTCATTGAGATAGCCACACCTAGTATGGCTCCTGCGATATAGAATCCGACAATGCCTGTAGCAACCATAAACATGAACAGGGACATGGCTCCGATGAGAGTGCCCACCACAATGAGCCACTTGCGCCCTAGCCGGTCCGACGCTCTTCCAAAGAGGATGTTGCCGATGATTGTGATGATTCCGAGAACGCCGAAGAATATGCCAATTTGGAGAGGTGTGAACGCAAACCTCTGTACGGCATCCAGCATAAAGGCAACTTCAAGAATCCCGATTGAGAACATGTTCGCAAACATGGACACAGCTAGAACTGAATACGCTCTCCTGTTCCGTGAGAATACCTCGAGAACTGGCACTCTGTATTTGTCATAGTCTTCCTCTGAGACCCTTCGAGGCGGTTCCTGAACGAGAACATACACAAGCAACAACGTACCAAGTGTTACAACCGCCGCGACGACAAACGGCAGACGAATGCCCAAGAACTCAGCCAGAATGCCACCCATGGATGGCCCAACCACAAATCCCACCATGTTACCAGTGCTGAGATAGCCCATCGCCGTCCCTCGATTCTCTGGGACTGTCATATCAGATACAAAGGCATTAGCAGCAGGATAGAATCCAGCAGAGATAGCTCCTTCCAGAGCCCGAGCTAGAATCATCACAAGGATGGTTTCAGCAAAGGCATAGATTAGGTTGGAGATTGCGAAACCAAAGAGGGCAACAAGCAGCACAGGCTTTCTGCCAACTTTATCGGAGGCTCTGCCTAGCGGCCCAGCCAGCAAGATGCGAGTCAGTGCGAATGACGCTGCAAGCACCCCAAGCTCTGTCGCCCCGACACCCAGTTCGACAATATAGAATGGGAAGATTGGCGTGATCAATCCGAACCCAATCTGCAGAACACTCAGCGAGATGGCCAGCATCCATACCTGATACATCCCAGTTCTCGAG
>CP070658.1:1073101-1076567 GCA_020355105.1 Candidatus Thorarchaeota archaeon
GACATTCAGGAGTTTCTCACAGGATGGCGTGATCTGCAGACCACCGAGGGTTTGGCTACTGACACTCCAGTGTTCGTAGACGAGCACAAGATCTTCCATTCACTCGTTGACGATGAGCTCATACTCACGTTCGTTACAGACGGGCGGGATGAGGAACGTGTAATAAAGCACAAGGTTATGGAGGGTGCGGCTCGAATCTCGACTGCACTCCGTGGCAACAGCATGGGGTACATCAAGGATAATCTTGAGGATATTCTTGGCGAACTTATCTTCACAAACTTCAAGGTATCCTTTGTGGGCTCTGGTGGTGTTGGAAAGAGCACACTTCTCAGGTTGCTGTTCGGAAGGGAGCCAGCCCCGGGTGGTTATGTTCCCACCATTAATGTCGCTGTGGATAGTTCGGAAACAATACAATTCGGAACATTCCTCGTGACCGTCTGGGACTTCGCCGGACAGGCTGTTTTCCAGGATCTGTGGCAGTTCTACTTTGCTGGAACCGATGTCATCTTCCTTGTCTGTGATTCAAGCTTCAGGAACGTGATGCAGACAAAGACTCTCCTTCGGACTATCAAGAAGGAAGCTCCGGCTGTTCCTCTGTTCATCATCGCCAACAAACAAGACTTGCCAGAATCGATGAAGGCGGAGAAGATACAGAGGCTTCTCGGTGCACCGTCCTTCCCGATGGTGGCGACGGACAAGACCCGGAGAGACGAGTTCATTCGACTCATGCTTGAGGTTTCTGCCAAGACTATAGGAGTCCAACTACCTGACAGGCCAATCAGCGAGATGATCACTGTAAGACGAGGCACAGAGGAGATCACAACCCCTGCAGCCGCGGCGAGGGCGACCGAAGGCGGAGAGTACGTGAAGGAACCCTATGCTGAAGGTGAAACTGCCACCACTGTCGCTGCTCAGAGTAGCAGCCAGGAATCTACTACTGAAGCAGGTGTCACAGCCGAATCCGATGCCGCTGAAACTGATCGGCTTGTGGCTGTTCCAATAGATGAACCCCCGAAGATTCTGCACCTTCTTCTCATTGTTCAGAAAGAGGGACTATCTGAAGTTTCCTATCACCTGAACTACTCCGGTGAAGAGATTGACACCAACGCCGTAGCCTCGCTCATCTCAGCCCTCGATTCGTTCGGTGGAATTGATGGAGACCAATCAGGCATGGCCTCCCAGACTGATGCTCTTGAAACAATAGAGCACGAGGGCAATCTTGTAATGGTTGAGAAGTCGCCACACTTCGTAATGGCACTTATCGTCACCAACAATAGCAAGGAAGAAGAGCATCGCCTGACGATGGGCGGGCTTCTTCTCACAATTGAGCAGATGTTCACTGATGTCTGGTCTTCATGGGATGGAAACGTGACCGACTTTGAGGTTTCACTATTTGAGGTGTTGAACAGGCTTCCTCTCCGTCCCGTTAGTTTCGATTATGTTGCTAGATCAAGAGAGGCTGGACGCCCATTGCCCTTCAACAGCCGTGAAGTAGGGAAAGCATTCGTTGAGGTGAAGGCCGCCATCGACGGCTCGGACACAGTTGGCGGTGTCGTGAGAAGCCTTGATTTGCCTCGAGAAACAGTGATTGGTTCTCTTCAGCTTATGGAGAGGTACGGATGGATTGACTTCCAAGTTGAGATTCAACCTGATAGTCACCTGAAGAAGGCTGGCGAGGTGGACTCTGAAACTCGGAAGGCCTACGGCGACGTCGTTGTCAACTTCGTCGAACTTTGTGACGGTGCCACATCACTTCAGGACGTGGTGCGAAAACTGAAAGTGAGTCTACCTGCAATGAAATTCGTTGCTACAAAACTGGTCCTCGATGGAGTTCTTGACGTGGTTGCGTAAGTACTCGGTCCAAGTCACGTCTTAAGCACGATTCTCTCCTTGGGTCCTGGCATCATTACTCCCTTTGGAGGACTTGGATGTGGGGTGTGTACCATCACCTTCTTGCCGGAACACGAGTTGATGTACTGCCTGAGATTTGAGGCAGAAGAGTGTGCGCTAAGCCTGGCGTACTCCACTCTACACTCATGGGGTTCGTAGCCATGAATTAGATTCCAACCGGGTGTGCGAGGTGCAAGATATCCGCAGGGAACAATCGCCGCATCCGGGTTGTTGCGGTGTTCCTTGAAATGCTGCCGTGCCGGTCCTCCGGCCATCATTCCTCCGCCAGACACCAAGATGTCTTCTTTCTCCAGCGCGACCTTGTTCTTCTTCATTCCCTGCCATTTACCTGAGAATCCTGAGAGCTTGGTCACGCGTTCTGCCAAGCCAGTCGTCATGACGTTTCTTTGTTCAGTGATTCCTAGTGTGTCAAGCATAATTAGGATCTCTTGAGACCGACCCACAGCAAATGTAGGTATTATGACCGGCCCAGAGTTGTGTACAACGTCCATCAGAAGGTCAGAAACATTCTGTCTGTCAAAGTCCTCTCGACCCCAGTATGTAGCATCGAATATCACCATGTCACAGTCTGTGGGCAGGGTGGCACCCTCAAACAACGCTGACTTGTCAACATTGAAGTCTCCTGTATAGAGTATCTTCACACCTTCGATATCCACAATGTACGATGCGCTTCCGGGGATATGACAAGCATCAACTGGCGTCACCAATATGCCCGGCCCAACTTCGCTGCTCTTGCCTATCTCAAGCTTGACGTGATTCTTCGACACCTTCTCGATGTTCCGCTCCTTGAACCGTGAGACTAGGTCCCACTTGTCCCTTCTTCTTGGAGGGCGGGGAGTTCCAACACGTACTGCATCTTCAAGTAGGGCCATCGTGACCGCACCTGTCACACCGACTGAGCACCACTTCCCTTTGTAGTTCTCGTAGAGTATCGGCAATCCTCCCACGTGATCTAAATGCGAGTGAGTGACAAGTACTGTGTCTATCATCTCCAGCTCTGGAACCCACTCAGGTATCCGCTGATTCGCCACTGAGAGTCCGTAGTCGATCAATACTCCCCCCGTGTCAGTCATGATGAGTATCCCACTGTGGCCTATTCTTGGACCCCCGATGAAGATGACTTCTACTCTCTTTGTCTTTGTCGAATAAGCGACTGAAGGCAGAAGCCCGACTCTCAGCTTCTGGGGAATCATCTCAAAGACCACAGGGTCTACCGCTGGAGCCTCTGGTGGTGATGGGAGTTCCTGCAGCTTCACAGGGAGGACAGATTCCTGATTGCTCTGGAAACCTGTCTCCTTGAAGGTCTTCTGGACGGTCTTGAATGCCTTCTCTGTCTTCATATTCGGAGTTAATCTGGCCTGCGCTG
Organism: Candidatus Thorarchaeota archaeon; assembly: GCA_020355105.1. Classification (GTDB taxonomy): domain Archaea; phylum Asgardarchaeota; class Thorarchaeia; order Thorarchaeales; family Thorarchaeaceae; genus SMTZ1-83. The sequence continues at coordinate 1,076,379 of CP070658.1, forward strand.
CTGCCAAAGCCTTGTTGCGATAGACTCCAAGAATCCTAGATGATAGAGCATCGGGCAGCCATGATTCAGTTGCAGTCCTTGTCTCAAGGTATGGGCGGTCTGTTAGGACCTCTTCAAGATACTCTGAGTGACGCTTGAGCGAGTCTACTAGCTTGAAGTCATCCTCCTCCATCAGTGGCTGAATATCGA
>CP070658.1:1076667-1082580 GCA_020355105.1 Candidatus Thorarchaeota archaeon
CCGTTTGAAACAGCAGAACAGTTTGGTATGGACAAGGTCCGCGAGCTCATCGCGAAGCTCGAGACGGACCTTGGCGAGTGTTACAGCGTTCCAAAGATGCTGAAGTAATCAACAATGACAAGAAGCAGGGCATCAGGCCCTGCTTTCTACCTCTTTCATTCTCGCCCTTTCCGATGTTTGATGGACTTGGTACTCCCAGAGACCTGATCCGTTCAGGAGCGCATTTTTAAGCAGCACTTATTCCATTCTGAAGCATTGTTTAACAAAAGGTGAATGGAATGCCAGAGTACGAAACGATGCTATATAGTAAAGAAGGGTCCTTTCTTTCACCTGCAAAGAACACGGCCCTAATCAAGTTCAACCGCCTTGATGCACTTAACGCTATCAACGCTCAGTTTCTTCAAGACCTCAATGATGCTTTGGACGAGGCCGAGAAAGACAAGGAAGTCCGATCGGTAGTGCTGGCGTCAGCGCATGATAAGGTATATAGTTCAGGCGCAGATCTGAAGGAGGCCCAAACACTCATTGATGACCCTGATCAAGCTGGAAGCGTTATTGAGGAAGGCCAGGGAATACTCAACAAGCTTGGAGATTTTCCAAAACCTACTATTGCAGCCGTCAATGGTCTATGTCTTGCTGGGGGTGCAGAGATTGCACTTGCGTGTGACATAAGAATAGCTGAATCTGAAGCGAAGTTCGGATTTGTAGAGGTAAGTATAGGGCTCATACCAGGCTGGGGAGGATGTGTTAGACTACCAAGAGTCGTCGGTCTGGGGAGGGCTCTGGAACTCATACTTACAGGCGGTCAGATCACTGCCCAAGAGGCGCTCGACATGGGACTCGTCAGCAAAGTCGTTGGCAAGGATGAGCTTCTGAGTCAAGCGATGTGGTATGGTGCAAAGCTAGGTGGCAATGCTCCGGTTGCATTGAGATTGGCGAAGAAAGCGACTCACATGGCGTTTGAGGAAGAGTACGAGGATAATCTCAAGTATCAGGTGAAGGCGTTGGTCGAATGTTTCAACACAAAGGACGTAGCTGAAGGAATATCTTCAGTCTTTGAGAAGCGCCGCGGCAAGTTCACTGGCGAGTAGATTGAATCTTCTTCTGACCCCGGCCCACCGGGGTCCTTTCCTTATTTCCTAGAACCTGCAGGAATGCCTCTATCGACAAGATAATGCCCCCGTATTCGATTGTTCTCCTAATCGTCAACCTTAAGACCACGTTACAGAAGATTTCGCAGGTACAGTAACGTGAATGTCAGAACCTGCTTGTAACGTATTGAGTAGGTTCCGTCAACGGAGGAAATGAAATTGGGAAGAAAAGTAGCTGTCGTAGCTGGCGGCCATAGCAAGTTCGGAAAGCGATACGATGCGACCATGAGAGAGCTTTGTGCTGAGGCGTACAAGCCAATCTATGATGAGGGTCTAACTCAGGACAAGATCGATGCATCCGTTCTCTCGTATGCTGCATCTCAGTTCTCTGGCCAGGGAGCAGGATCCGCACTGATAGCTGACTACATTGGCCTTCAGGACAAGCCCCACATGCGCGTAGAGTCGGCATGTACGACTGGTACTGCCTCTCTTAGGGCTGCATGGGGTCTCGTTTCCGCTGGGCTCTATGATGTAATGCTTGTGCTCGGGGTCGAGCAGATGAACAGGGTTTCTTCGGCTACTGCGACGGAGTATATGTCTCAGGCAGGCGACATGCGTTGGGAGTATCCCTTCGGCATCAGTTTCCCGGCGTTTTATGCTTTGATGGCCTCACGGTATATGTCCGATTACAACATGGATCATGAAGTCTTGGCGAAGATAGCTGTAAAATCACATCACTACGGAGCGCAGAACCCGAAAGCACACCTTCCAAAGGAAGTGTCGTTGGAAGAGGCAAATAACGCGGTTCCCATCTGCAGGCCTCTTAATCTCTATGACTGCAGTCTCATCACTGATGGTGCAGCCGGTGTAGTGATTGCAGCTGAAGAGCGAGTGAAGGAGTTTACCGACAGACCGATGTGGATCAGAGGGATTGGCGCAGGAGCATCTGAAATGATGATTCAAGACCGTCCAAGCCTCACTTCGATACCTGGAGCAAAAAGAGCAGGCAAGGCTGCTTTTGAGATGGCTGGACTTGGACCTGAGGACATCAACATGGCACAGGTGCATGACTGCTTCACCATCGCAGAGCTGGTAGCCTACGAAGACCTAGGGTTCGCCGAGCCAGGAAAGGGCCCTGAGCTCGTTGAGAACAAGGAAATCTACCATGATGGGCGGATACCCGTCAACTGTGACGGTGGTCTGAAGAGCAAGGGCCATCCGCTAGGTGCTACTGGAGTATCCATGACGTACGAGATTCTCAAACAGATGCGAGGCGAAGCCGAGAACTCATCTCGCCAAATCAAGGATGTACAGTATGGTCTGGCACACAACGTTGGCCAGAGTGGGCAGTTTGTCAACGTGTTTATTTTCGAGAGGGGATTCTGATGGCTGAGAAGAAGGAAGTTTATCTCGGATATACGACAGACAAAGCGCTGACTCCATGGTACGTTGAGTGGTTGGCCGCACTTGAACAGGAGCGAATCATGAAGAGTGTCTGCACATCCTGCAAGGCCGAGTATTTGCCGCCCAGGCAGCATTGTCAGAAATGCCTGAGTGTCACAGAGTTCGCAGATTTCACTGAAACCGAAGCAAAACTGGTTTCATACGTCATTGTGGACTTTGCTCCGGAGAGCCTGTCCTCCAAGGCCCCGTACGTAGTGGCCATAGGAGAGTTCCCATCGGGCTTGCGACTCACTGCGCACATCACGAATCTGATGAGCCTGCCTGAGGTTGGAATGGCTCTCAAGCTTGGTTTTGATAGAGTGGATGACAAAAAGGTAACTTATAGATGGCTGGTCTAGCCGTCGAGAGGGCTAGATGCCCTCTTTCCCTTTCTTTTTGACTATGAACCTGACCGCTCACCAGTCCTCTCTAGAATCTTCGCCCAATTCGAGAAGAGGGCCACCTCATCCAGAGTTTCCAAGTACAGCAAAGATGCAGCTCTGATGTCACACCTGTCGATTCTCTCGATCGCGTAGTCGATTATTTCCAATATGTCACTGAGTCTCCTCTTCCCCTCATTGCGTCTGTAGTCGGAGAACACAATGTACTCTAGACCATTTCCTTCCCACGCCTTGAGAAACCTCCTCTGCTCCTCGACTGCAGTGCTCATATCATACGAACTAGCCAATGATGTTCTCATTGCTACTAGCGAGTTCTTCCAAATCTCTACTCCGCTCTCCTGCACCACTCTGCTTTCCTCCGGCGCGACGCTGCAAAATAGACTACTAAACAGCTAAATAAATCTGAGGTCCATTGGACACCACTACCTTCGGATAGCGCCATAATCGTTGTCGGTGATTCTTAGTCTGTGCTGTTCCGGTTTGGTGCTCGCTTGATGCCACTTGCTTATTCCATGTTGCGAATGCTTATTACCTACCCATTGGCCAAACGGGTCGAGGTCAAGGAGGACAAGTCAGTGTCAGATGAAGATGTATTGTACGAAGCCAAAGATGGCGTTGCCACGATCACGATTAACCGTCCTGACAAGTACAACGCTCTCAACACGTCCGTGGTCTTGAAGCTGCGCGAATTATTCGAGAAAGCTGAGGACGACCCGAATGTGAGAGTAGTAGTTCTAACTGGTGCAGGTGAGAAGGCATTTGCCGCGGGGGCTGACATATCTGAGTTCAAGGGAAAGGATTCGAAGACAATACGACCCCGTGTGGAGCGAGGACAAGAGCTCACTAAGTTCATCGAATCAATGTCAAAACCTAGCATAGCAGCTGTGAATGGTTTCGCACTTGGAGGTGGCTGCGAGTTTGCCATGGCTTGCGATATCAGATATGCATCTGCGAACGCCAAGCTAGGGCAGCCAGAGATCAACTTAGGAGTCATTCCAGGATATGGCGGGACTGTGCGCCTTGCCAGGCTGGTCGGTCTCGGCAGAGCCAAAGAGCTTGTCTATACCGGTGACCACATCACCGCAGAGGAGGCACATCGAATTGGTCTTGTCAACCGGGTATTCGATTCGATTGATGCCCTAAGGGAGGGAACGATGGAGCTCGCGAAGAAGCTTGCTCTGAAACCAGGAGTTGCTCTGAAGCTGGCGAAGCAATCACTAAACAACTCTTGGCAGATGGGGCTTGAGGAGAACCTTGGATTCGAATTGGACGTCTTCACTCAGACCTTTGACACAGAGGACAAAGTCGAAGGTGTCGATGCCTTTCTTACAAAGCGCGAAGCTGAATTCAAACACAAGTAGGAGAAGTAGCACGAGGATTCTCTTCTACTATCCTCTGGCGATCTCCAGATGGTCCCCCTCCACATATATGGAACCATCTTCCAGAAGTATCTCGATGTGTTGCTCTAGCATACACTCCTCGAAGAAATAGTAGGGATCGAATGGAATTCGCGGATATATGGTAGGCATTGCTGCAAGCTTCTTTACCGTATTATGGCCTTCAGAGATTCTCTTCAGAATCTCTGCCTCCCTCTTGTCAAAGACGCCAAGAAACTCTACGAGAAGTTCTTGCAGGCCATCGGACACCGGATTAGGCAAATGACTGCTTATGCCTATCTTCGGGCAGAGGTCGATAACGTGGTTTAGACAATCCTTGAAATCACGAATGTCGCCGACCACATTGCCGTAGAATGCTCCAAAACGTGATATATCGATGTCAACGAGAAGGAGAATCTCCAATCCATTGATCCCGAAGCACGTGTGGTCTTTCGTGTGCCCCGGAAGGTGCAGCGGAATTAGCTCAACTTCACCGCACGATATCGGTTTCATGTTCTGATAGTGCCCTGTGATTTCATAGTCCGATGACAAGAGAGGCATCCATTCTAGGAGCAATGGTATCCACTCATCGTACGAGGGATGGTCATTGATGCCACACTCCTCTGCCCATCCCTGGAATGTGCTTGTTCCCTTTACTGCGAGAGGGTGACACATAACCTCACAGTCTGAGATTTGGCGCAATTGCTCTGCATGCCCCTTATGGTCAATGTGGAAGTGAGTCAGCACTATCCGGTCCAGTTCGTCAAGTTTGTGGCCGAGATCTTTCATTGCGCGAGTGACTTGACCCAAGTCAGAACCTGCGTCAACGAGCGTGAGAATCTCATCATCAATAAGGAGTGTATTTGCCTCGGGGAATCTTCCACGATTGAGACCTCGGACTAGATGAACACGTGGTTCAATCTCGATGTGAGCCGGGAATTCTGACATCAAATCTGCTCGCGCAAGGGGCCCTGATAACTCTCTCCTTATGGGACAACAAAGAACATGCTGCATCGGTGAATGTCCAACAGCCGGTCCTCAAAATGGGTATCTCTTAAGATGGGATTTCTCTAATCAGCTTGAATTCTCTCAAGTCTGAAGACTACAGGTCTCAAACCATCGGGACACACACCAAAGGCCTTGCCTTCCCCGATGGTTTCTGAGTATCCCCCTCCCCATGTAAGTAAATGCACATTCCTGAGAATACTATTCCATGCGTGAGGACAGAATCCCTGTGGCATACGCCCTGTTCCGTCCGACACGAATTCTTGACCTTCTTTGAGAGAGCAATTGGTCACCTTCTTTCCAGAAACCAATGTGTAGTCATGACCAAAGATATCCTTTGGCAAGAATTGCTTGACCACTGTAATCATCACTTCGCTTGGAATACCAATCACCTACTCGCTGATTCTCTCTAGCTTGAAGCAGACTGGTCTTGCTCCATCTGTGCAACATGAGTATATTATGCCAGGGTCTGTCCAGGACACATCATCACCTGAATCTAGTATCTCCAGATCCTTCACTACTGTCTTCCATCCCCATCCGCAGAATCTGTCCGGTTTCTCCAGATTCTCTATAATGAATTCCTCACCTTCATCAAAG
>CP070658.1:1082680-1090869 GCA_020355105.1 Candidatus Thorarchaeota archaeon
ATGGGTTCCTGAGCTTTCCGTTTGGCAGAGTCCTTGACCCAATGGTAGTCCAGACCGACCTCTCCTACAGCCACGACGTTCTCGGTGTATTCCCGGGTGAGTGCCATGATTTCCTTCGCCACGTCATGCGTAACAGTCGAAGCTTGGCATCCTGCACTGTGGTAGATGTAGCCACTGTGCTTCTTGACTATCCCCAGAGTTCGTCGAAACGATCCTGGACCAATGGAAGATGTCACCATCCCGACGAGCCCAGACTTCTTGGCTCTCCCGATCACCTGTTCAACATCGTTCTTGAAGTGCTTCATGTCGATGTGTGTATATGCATCAAAGAAACGCATGAGCCAAAACACGCTCCTACAACAGGGCATAGAGCTATTCGTCTGAGCCCTTTCTAATTGCCTCCCTCACATAGGACCCGAAATCAGAAGTTTCTCCGTTACGTTTGACCTTTATCTTGGGCTCCTCTCCCTTTACTTGGCGTTCAATAAACCTGACATCAACTTGACTGATTGTCTGTCGAAGTCCTCTATACACGATGAGATAGAGGATTACCTCCTCAACCTGTTTCCCGATTGCTGGCTCACGTGTCCTCAAGCCCTCGAGGTATTTCAGAGCGTCATGGGCGAGGAATCTCTGTAGGAGTTTCTCGCGCTCAGCTGTCACCTTTTCGCTCTGCTCACGCGTGGCCTCCATCTCTTTTTCACGTTTCATGAGCCGGGCCATCTTCTTCCTTCTTATCATGGCCAAGTCAGGATCATCTTCAGTCAGAAGCACAACCTCAGCCTGAAAGCGCGATGAACCACAGTTAAGCCTAACGATGTAACCAGAAGTGCTATTTAGTTTTAAAGCAGAATTCAGGACGAAGACCCATGCTAGAGTTTTGAGGTAGTACGCATTTGACACTAAGAGAACCCTGCACGCACCTTTCAATTTCGAAGTCTGGCCACTCATGCAAGCTTAGGAACGAGATTCTGGCGAGGGAGGAGGTTGAGGCGAAGTGTGTCAAGCCAGACCTGGCGGTCATCTGCGTTGATGCTTAGACCTCTCTGAGCAAAGGGCTAGAGGCCGTGAAACAGACGAGTACTGATGCATTCCCGTGGTTGGTTGAGTCCGCTATGCTCTTCGAGAACTTGGGTGAGAATGACAATGCAATCAAGGCAACCATCGATGCGATTGACCTCGCAGCAAAGGTGAATCAAATAAACAAGGGCTACGAAATCTTCCGTTATGCACGATCAATGTTTGAGAATGGCATTCGTGAGAATCACCAATCTCTGTCAAACCCGGACCTGAAACAGAAACTCATCAGAAGTGGCCAGAATCTCATAGCTGTAGCTCGTGAAACGGCAATAGGATCGCCTATGGCTGACGTTCAGGCGGAACTCAAAGCTAGTATTCTCTCTGGAGTGAGCTTGAAGAAGGTCGATGAAGAGGTTGAGAAAGAGGAGGCCGAGCGACTGGTCATCAGTCATGGCAGGTCCCTCTATACAAAGAAATCAAATGAATACAAGGAAGGCGCAGATACATATCTGGCATCGGGCATGGTTCAAAACGCGGTTGTCTTTGCTTGCTTGGGCGCCCTGGCTGACCTCATGTTGGGACCGCCGGAAGAAGGTCTTCGTTTCCTTAGTGAATTCACAAAGCATTCTGGCAAGAAGGAAGAGTTCCTCGCCAATCCCTGCTTTCAGTGGACAAAACTGGTATTTGCCGGACTTGTGAAGAGGGATTTGAATTCTATAGAACAGGCAAGGACACGCTTCGTGAAGCTTCAGTGGAGCTTCAAAGATGACATGGAGTTCGCCAGACGCATCATGGAGTCTGTCCATAGAAGAATCAGCCAGTGATGCGCAACTTGGCAATGAAGAATCCGTTCGAGTTGTGCTTGTCAGGGGATAGTCTGATAACTTCATCTGAGCACTCAAAGCCGGCGTAACCCTTTGAACCTTCCAGTGGTATCTCGAGCAAGTCGAAACTGTGACGGGTCATGGCAGAGTCAATCTGGGATTCGCCCTCGTGTGGCAATAGCGAGCATGTTGCATATACAATCTCAGTTCCCGGCCTGTTTGCGTAGGCGGTGAGGACTCCGTCTAGAATCTTGTTCTGAATGGACATCAGACTGAACAATGTCTTCTTGTTAAGACGCCACTTGTATGATGGGTGACTCCGTAACATGCCCGTAGATGTGCAGGGGGCATCAATGAGTATCAAATCAGCGTCTTCTATAGGCGCCTCCACTGCATCTGCTTCGGAGAAACGCACTTTGTCATATCCAAGAAGAGTAGCACGTTTCTTGGCCCTTTCCAAACGAACCGAGTTGATGTCTGTAGCATGAAGTACCCCCTCGCACTCCATCAGCTCCCATAGCAATTGGGTCTTCATGCCTGGAGCCGCACATGCGTCCCATACCGTCATCCCAGGTCTGGGGCCAAGTGCATACGCTACAGCTACACTTCCCTTGTCTTGGACCAATACTTGCCCATTCGCAAACTCCGGCATGCCAAACAGTTTCTGAGCCTCACTACCAAGTCGAAAGAGACTGGGAATCTTTGGGTCGGGCTCGACCTTGATTCCCTTGTCCTCCAAGTTTCGGATGACGGTCTCATGTCCCTCTAGAAGTCTGTTGACCCTCAGGAAATAGTCCCTCGACCCGTTGTTGCGACGCATGAGATTGATAGCGTCAGTTTGGGGAAGGTTCTCCAGCAAAGTCTTCACTAAGAAAGTAGGATGAGATAGTCCGAGGCTGAGAGCTTTAACCTGACTCAGATTGCGGAGATGTGATTCCAAATCCAGTTCAACAGCGCGAACAGCGGTTTCTGCTAGATGAGGAGATGTATCGAGGATTGTGCTTCGAATCACATCGAGAGGGATTCTAGGCCATCTTCCTTCGTATGTTGCGAGCCTGAGTAGGCTGCGATCACGAACGCCTAGATCTGAAACCTCCCTTCTTCCAAGAGCTTTCATGATGATGTAGTCAATAGTGTTGAGGAATCTCACAACGCCTAGACTTCTCGATTCTATGTAGCCGCGGTTGATCCCTGTGACTAACCCTTCTTGATCTGCCGACCTTAGCAGAATCCGCATGGACTTCGAAGATTCTGTGAATTGGGAAAGGAGAGAAACTACAACATCTAACGCTGCCCCGTTGTCAATGCCGTCGACTTTAGGACTCAACTTCCACTCAATCCTCTAGTGAGGGATACTCGCTTCATGGCTCACTCCTTGACGGGAGGCATGACGTTCGTGTACCCATCCAGGACCTCGATGCCATCTTGGTTTACTACATTGAAGCTCATGCGCAGCAAGTTGCGTTCCTCGACCTTCTCCGTGGCCTTGACAACTGCGGTAATCTCATCACCAGGATAGACAGGTGCCTTGAAGTTCACCTTCATGTTGAATGCGAGTGTTCCGAGACCTGGCAATTGAGTGCCAACTACTCGCGCCACCAGAGCTCCGGCAATAGGACCATGAGCGATACTTCTTCCAAACATGGTAGTTGCCGCGTATTCATCATCTGTATGGAGAAGGTTGTAGTCACCTGACATCTCAGCATACAAGGCAATGTCCTCGTCTGTCACAACCATCTTACCTTCTGCGGTTTCTCCAATCTTAATCTCATCTAGACTCTTGCCGAGTACGAATTCAGACTCCTTAGCCTTAAGGCGTGGATCAGCAGGTTCCTGTTTTGGTTCGATACCTTGAAGCAGTTCAGGAGTGAACCTAAACATCCTAGCGAACCTCATCAGAAGATCCATGTCCTCTGTGTCAATCTTGACTTTCTCTGCCATCATAGCTTGCATTGCGTCGAGCTTTCCAAGTAGAATGCTCCTCCAAGTTGTTGAGTCAGTCTTCACAGTCATTGCTGGTTCAGTGGATTCAGTCATCTCGATAGAGCATTTCTGGTCCCGAATCTTGAGAAGCCATGGATGAGCGTCCGTGAAGACGAACTGGATCTCTGCACCTACTCCCTCAGCTCGCTCTGGCCGAAAGCCATTCGGGATTGCAGCCATGATTGACTCAAAGGCAACGGTTTCAACCTCTGGAGTTGCATTTTCGGCCGCTCTTCCGCGTTTGTGTTCTATGTAGACCTCCCTCTGAATCAGAAAACGCATTATCTCGGAGGTTCCGCCCCCTATTGTCCCCAGCCTTGCATCACGATAGAATCGCTCGAGCGGGTAATAGTCTTGAACGTATCCAGCTCCGCCACAGATTTGAATTGCTAGATCGCAGATTTCGACTGAGGCCTCGGTCGCATACAGTTTGGCCATTGTTGCCTCTTTGGTGCATGGAATGCCTTTCTCGTACATTCGTGCTGCGGTTATCAGTAGAAGTCGAGAAACCCGCATCTTCGTCGCCATGTCCGCTATCTTGAAGGAGATGCCCTCAAACCGAGAGATCGGGCGCCCAAACTGCTCTCTTTCCTGAGAGTACTCTACTGCGACTTGAAACGGAGTTCTCATACAACCAAGTCCCTCGGCCGCTATTCCAATTCGTTCAGAGTCTAGTTCATCCATCAAGATTAAGACCCCTTGGTTCACCTTCCCCAGAAGATTCTCGCTAGGAACCTTGACGTTCTTGAACTCCAAGTGAGACGCACGCACCCCCCTCCTTCCCATAAGGCCAAAGTCCTGAATAACTGAGAAGCCCTTCCAATTCGTTTCCACAATGAAGGCAGACATTCCGCTCCTGCTGTCAACGTCAGGATTTGTTATTGCAAAGACAACAATCTGATCTGCGATGGAGCCGTTTGTGATGTAGCGTTTCTGGCCATTCAAGATCCAGCACTGATCGTCATCATCCCATACAGCCGAAGTTTCCATTCCGGCAGTATCACTTCCCACCTTCGGTTCCGTGATTGCCAGAGCCCCAATCTTCTCTCCGGTAGCAAGCGGCTTCAGATACTTCTCCTTCTGGTCTTCTGTGCCAAATCGCAAGATAGGGATAGCACTCAGAGTACAGCTAGCTCCAAACATCATGGTAGCGGCAGGACATACTGCAGAGATCTCCTCCCCTGCTATAAGCTGATACATGAAGGGCTTCTCAGAGCCCCCATACTCCTTAGGAACTAGAAGACCAGATAGTCCGAAATCGCCGAGCTTCTTGAAATAGGTACGATAGTCGAAATCATCACGCTCTATGATATCTGCGAGAGGTCTAATCTCTGCTTCAACCCAATCTCGAACCTTTTCTCTGAACTTGAGTTCATCGGCGCTATAGAGCATTCCTTCGTCGTTGATCAAGGTCATAGGCTGTCCTCCAACCTCATGCGTTTGGGGATTCGTGGGCCGAAAATGGCAAACGAACCTGTAGACTGCAGTTGACGTCCTTCGAGCCCTAATTCTCTTAAATCTGCTTAGATATTCGGCAGCTTCTGAACCAGCAGAACACACACGGGCACTTCCATACAGAAGGTATCAAATGGTGGATTGTCCGGCCATGATACCACCCAAGTCAGTTACAGGGAGGCTGCGAGCATGCGTTTCTTTGGTCATCTCATCAAGGGTGAAGTGTCTGGGCGAAAGGGAGCAAAGACAGGTGTCTTCCCAGATATGAATAAGGCACTTGAGTCCCCTCGAATCCTCCTATCAATGGCGCTGAGAGAACAGGGTTCAGCCAATAGGTTTGCAGCCCGCTATCTCGGAGGACTGCTTCCCGAAAGGACTCCAGAAATCAGGCTCCTGAAGGATTACATTAGGATCCATGGATATCCAACAGCTACAAATGACGAGATAGATGATATTGCCTTTGCTGAGTACGCCATTGGTGGAGCAAGAGAAACAGCTGTCGCATGCGAGGAGGCGAAGATAATTCGCCGGCTAATGCATAGGGAGCTTCACGATAGTGGAGGAGGATTGACCCTCAGGGAACGTGCAGATGGCCTCATAGATGTCGGCAGGATACTGATGAAGCACTATGATGACTTCAAAGAGATTGGTATCGCTGAGGGCACTCCAGTGACGCTCTTTGATTGGCAGACCGAAACTGTCTTCAAATCTCTCAATAAGAAGCACATTGACTTTGCCACCTCAAGGCTAGAACCTGAAGAGATTCCTTGTAGACAAGAGAGAGAGCGGACTGTACTGTCACACTATCCATTCGGTGCCGTAGGAATCTTCCCGCCCTATAATGCTGCTATCGGTCTAGGTGCGTTGGCGATTATCTGCAGCTATTGGGCTGGAAATGCGACTGTGATTAGGACTCCCGCCAGGATGCCCCTAACAAACATGGAGCTGGCATATGTCCTGACAGATTCGATGAGGGAACTAGACTTCCCGGCAAGTGCATTTCAGTCAGTGATTGGTCCGGCGCGCGAGATTGCCGACTACATGGTCAACCGATCACCGTTGAATGCAATGGTGTACTATGGCGACTCAGAAGTTGGTCTTCAGCTAATGGCTCAGGCAATCAAGAGAGGTATGCATTTCGTGCCAGAACTTGCCGGAAGCGGAGCAAGTCTTGTTTGGAAAGATGTCGATATCGAGAAGGTGGCGGAGTATGTGACCCGGGCACGGTTCTTCGGCTCGGGACAGATATGCCTCGCTGCGAAGAGGCTCTTCCTTCATGAGGCCATCTTCGACGAGTTTGTGGAAGCTTTAGTAGAGAAGAGTAATCAGCTGAAGGTTGGTCTGCCAGCAGACTCGAACACAGACCTCCCAGCGATTGGAACCCGAGCGCTGTATCAGATCATCGATATGACCGCGGAAGCATTGGGAAAGGGAGCGAATCTAGAAACTGGCGGCTACAGGTTGAATGTCCATGGCGAAAAAGACGACGCTGGAGTCTTCTACAAGCCAACGGTCCTGAGTGACGTTCCACTTGACTGCAAGATGTGGTATCACGAAACCTTTGGCCCTGTCCTGCCAGTCATGAGAATAGACTCCTTTGAACAAGCCATCAGCCAAGCGAACAATACGCCCTATGGTCTCAGAACATCTGTGTATAGTAATGACCCTGCCATTTCGCAGCGATTCTTCGATGAGATTGATGCCCCAGGGATTGCAATCAACACCGACCATCTGTACTTTGACGACTACTATCCACATCTTGGTGGACTAAAGATGAGCGGCGCTTCCGGTGGCAAGTACTTCTACGAGAGTCTAACTTACCTGAAGTACAGGCACTTCCCCGCTAGAGGATCGGTCAGAGAATCCTTTCATACATTTGAACCAGCATGCCCTCCATCTGCTCATAGGGCTCACCCCAAGGGCGAAAACCAAACTTCCTCATGAGTCGTTCCCCAGTCGTCTGCCCTACGAGTATGTTGCAGTAGTTCCTCTTGCATCCAATAGCCCTTCCATAATCCGCGAACTGCATGTACATGGCGGATGCCAGACCTGTTCCTTGACACATCGGCCTGACAGTCTGGTGCTCACCGAAGAGGCCTTTGTCAGTAATCTTGGCCTTGTAGAGACCAACAATCCTCCCTGCTAGTCTGCTCCCAAAATAGTGGCACCCATTCCGCATATCTTCAAGAACCTGCTCTGCGGAATACATCCTCTTCTCGCGCCATGACTCGGGATACTCTAATGCTAGTGGCCATACTTCCCTGAAGAGCTCAGATATCTCCTCGGCGTCTTCTTCACCGAATTCAATGATTCGGATTTGTTCTTCAGGTAGGTCTGCCATTTCAACTCCCTTCATGGAGTGTGTTGCTTTGACATAAACTTCTGCTTAGGGACCAAATAGTGAGCTATGATAAGCTCGCAGCCCAATCATGTGCCTCTTGGATTGGAGTACAACCGCCACATCGATGACATCCCGCAACAGTATTCTCAGGGTTCAAATCCCACTTGTACAGGATGCGACCAACTTCTTTGTAGAGACTAATCGAGTCTTCAAGGTTCCCTACATAGGTTGGTATGTAGTCAACAAGCTGGCTACCCTTGGCCGGTCGGACTGGAGATACTATGGGAAGCACACCTACTTCAGCGAGTTCTTCAACGAGACCAAGTGTCTGGTCTACGTTCTCTCCTAACCCTTGCAGGAGGAATGTGCTAACGTTTCCTCTGTCAAAGAAGTCGAGGGCATGCTGCCAGCTTCTACGATACAGGTCCAATTGGCCGTACTCATACTTTCCGGGTGTCATCTCTTCTCGGACCGACTCATCTGCGCTTTCTATGTGCATGCCAATTGCATTTGCACCCGCACGTGCGACATCTCTGATGATTCCCCTTCCAACTGGAGGTTCTAAT
>CP070658.1:1090969-1094081 GCA_020355105.1 Candidatus Thorarchaeota archaeon
ATTTGTGGAGCAAGGTATGGCTCTTGCCAAGGAAAGTGGAAACAAATGGTGTATTGGAAATTGTTTTGGTGCTATGGCAATTGTTCATCTTTTTAAAGGTAATTTAGATCGTGGTATTATGCTTTATGAACAGAGCTTGACAATTTTCAATAACCTTAAAAATAAATACATGGTAGCACGGATTCTTCACCCTTTGGGGGAAGCATATAGACAGGGAGGAGAATTAGAGCGCGCGTTAGAGTGTTTAGAACAATGGTAGAAGACCTGAATCCAGATTTGGTACATCTTCGAGCTCTTCCCAGCTACCCAGGCCCTTTAGAGCGGGCAGTGCCGGCTCTATTGCGGTTGTGTAGCCCATGGCAGAGTATCTGTAGCCTAACACATAGGAGTTGGGCATTGTATACCCTACACCACCACGAGTCGTCTTCGTCTTCGGTACTGGATCCTTCCTATGATCCTCCGGACACATCGAACGACCGAAACCGAGTTTGCTACCGACTATGTGTGAGTGCATGTCCACTCCGCCGGCCATGACCACTCGGCCTATCACATCGACCGTCTTGGCCTTGCCCTCGACTATGTCTACAATCTTGCCGTCAGACATTGAGATGACCATCATCTCTCCGTCAATCTTGTTTGTAGGGTCATAGACTCGGGCATTCTTGAGAATGATATTGCGTGCCATTATCCCACCTCCTTCTTGAGCTTGTCATGTATCATCCGAAGCACATCTCTATCTGGTAACACTCCGTCAGGCGGGTCTATAACCTTCTTCAAATAGAGCGGGAGCCCATCCATACGGACGGCTGCACCATCGCATTCGATTCCAGCCAAAGCTGCTGGGATATTCACCTCAGCAATCAATGATGTCATGTTGCGCTTCGGGTCAATGTTGATTACAGGAATTGTCGACATGTGTTTCACTGCTTGACGTGGAAAGTGAGCCGCCGGGTCCGCAGCAATGTTCAGCATCGCATCGGCCTCTCCACGGGCCAAGACATCTACGGAGGTGTACTCTCCAGGTTGATACCTTGGGTAGCCGCGTGCATAGTCCACTGCGAATGGGTAGCCAGTTTGCCACGTCGAAGTCTTGTTGGCTCCGGCTACATTGAAGTGACCTCTCATTGGCATCATGTTCCACTTGCCAAATGAGTTCAGATCCTGCACGAGTCGAATTGCCGCATCTATGTTGCGGTGACGACCTGTTGACTGTGTCAATCCAAGACCGAAGAAGAGGATGCCATATTTCGTGGCCTTTAGAGCCTCTACGATTTCAGCTAGTTGCCTAGCCGAAACACCGGCCACCTCTTCGAAATCCAACGGATGACCTCTCACAAGGGCTCTCAATGCGCCAATGAATTCGAGGTCCTTCCCAGGTTCAATCTTCACAAACTCATCTGCCATGTTGGCAGTGATTGTCTTCCTGATGTCAAAGACCCAAATCTTCCTGTCTGCCTTGGGATCTTTGATGTACTCACCCTGCACACGCACATACCTGCTAATGTGTCTAGGGTGAGCGAATTGCGGGTTGGAGCCCCAATAGATGACTGTGTCAGCTCGATGCTTGACTTCGGCAAGTGAACCCGCCGCCTCCCCAGACTCTTGAACACCCAGAATAGTAGGCCCATGACACACAGATGATGTATTGTCTACAACTCCGCCTGTTGTTTCTGCTATCTTGTACGCCTCCCGGTGTGCGTCGTTCTCCGTGGAACTAAGGCCGTAGACCAGTGGTCTCTTGGCAGAAGCAAGAATCTCCACTGCACGACCAATCGCCTCATACAGAGAAACCTCAACATGGGTGCCATTTCTCCTAATTGTAGGGCTGATTCGATCCTCGTGATGGCTCAAGAACTTCGCTTTGCTTATGGCGCAACCCAGTTCATTCTTGGTTATTTTGTTCCCCTGCACCTCGAGGCGAATATCATCACAGAGACATCCGCAAAATGGACAGATGATATGATCAAAGACTTGAGTTTCCTGGTTCATCTAGACCCCCTCCGTCATCGTCTTCAGGAGTTCCTCAGTCGTCAGAATTGATTCGCCCTTTGCAGGAAGTATCTTCGCATCCATTGTCTTATACCCAGGCATTCCACTCTCCAGAGTGTCAGAGTCCAAGATCACATTTGCATAGGGACCACAAGGAATGAACGCCACTCCTGGTTCAGCCCTTCGATCCAAGCTGCTCCGCACAACCACACTTCCGAGTACGGTTTCGATTCTGACTGGGTCACCTTCTTCGACACCAAGTGCTGCAAATGTGGATTTGTCAATCTCACAGATTGCAACCGCATCGATGTACTCCTGATTCAGTTTTCCTAGCTCCATTCCTTTGCCCTGCTTGAGGGTTCGGCCAGACGTCAAGACTACGTTGACACCAACATCATTCATGGCTGACAACACCGGCTGGGACTGAAGAAATCGAATTCAAAACCAAGATATGAGTTTCTTGGTGCCTATGAAAGAGGCAAGACCGGACGCTTTGAGCCAGTGAGAAGTAGGGCAAGAATAGGGATGCGGGGGAGAAACCCAGTTTCCGAATCCTAACGCACTGACCAGGGACCGCATCCCTAATTGTACATCATCTTGCGGCCGCACAATATGATGGTTCCTGTGCGATTACACACACATAGCGGATGATATGCGCCCTGATTCTCTGCCAGTTCGAAGCCTTTATCAGAAATAGTAATGGGATGCCGCCTTGATTCTCTCTGAAATAGGCGAGATTGGAAATGGCAGTGAGTAAGAAGACACTCGTCGAACTGTATACGCAAACGCTGAAGGTGCGTCTCTTCGAGGAGAAAGTATGGGAGCTCTTCGGTGAGAACCTTGTTCCCGGAACCTTGCACCTCTATCTAGGACAAGAAGCGATAGCAGCTGGCGTGACAACGGCACTGAAGAAGACTGATTGGATCCAGAGCACTCACAGAGGTCACGGTCATGTGATAACGAAAGGTGCGGACATGAATGCGGCCCTGGCAGAGCTTCTTGGGAAGAAGACCGGTTCCTGCAAGGGCAAGGGAGGTTCAATGCACATCACACAGTTTGATGTTGGAGTCCTCGGGGCGACGGGAGTGGTTGCATCAGGATTGCCGATTGCTGTCGGCGCGGC
>CP070658.1:1094181-1097596 GCA_020355105.1 Candidatus Thorarchaeota archaeon
AACTTCAACACCAGTGAAATGACCAATGAGCTGAGCTGGTATCTAGGCGACTGGAACAACTCCTTAACCACAGACGGCCATGGAAATCCACAAGACGGCGGGATATGGAAGTGCGGCCTAATCCCCTGTGAACCGCAGTTCGCCTTTGTCAATTGCAATAGTATTCCAATCTTCACAACAGAGCTATTCGACAACCTATTCGGCACCATGTACATGGAGAGTGGCATGTGGGACTATGGCCTAAATCATCTCAACAACGTAATGCAAGATGAACATGGCCTTTTTTCATATTTGACCATAGTATCACCAACTCTTGGTGCTATAGAGGAACCAGACGTGACCTATCCGTACGTTAGCAGCGACGAGAAGGGTGTGACGGTATCAGCCTATGGCACCTCATGGGCTCTGATGTTCCTCGAATACACACAGCCAAACGAAACTATTCACGACTATCCTATCTTCCTGGAGGCCTATGGCAGAGATGTTTCAACCGACAAGATGTACATCGCTGGCGACTATAACTACCCAGAGAATTTCATTGACGTACAGAACATGATTGGAAGTTTCTTCGCTATGGCATTGGCAAATCAAAGGGGCGACCATCGTACTGTAGACCGACTGTGGAACTTCTGGCTTGGTCCGGGAAACAAGGTCTGGTCTTCAAATGGTAGAGCTTTGCACTATGAAGATGGCATGGCAGCCACCATGAAGGCTCTCGAGCCGGTCCTAACTGGACTCTGCATGTGGGGGACTCTCCCTGTGACTATGCGAGATCTCGCAGACGCTCGACCGGCTGATTTCTGGGACTATCCATACATCAGCGCAGCCGACGATGAAAGAATCTGGGTCTATCAGGCTGAATGGGATCACGAGAAGTCGGCCTTCATCTTGAATATCGAGGTGGACCAGACAGCAACCCTGACGTTCAGCAACTTCGATTCAGCTCCTACCGCATATGCGGGGGGTCTGGCACTACAGCAGCTGACTGCCGCGGGAGCTGACTATACGCTGACACTGAGTCCAGGTACCTACAACATCGTGATTTTGTGAGGAGGTGATGTGATGTCTGGAACTGAAACGGTTGAACCCGAGGAAATCCCGCGAAGGTCATTGCGAAAGAAGGTCCATCTTCAACACTCTGCTGCAACATCACGAACCATATTGGTTTCACTTCTAGCCGCCTTCGTCTACTTCCTCATAGAGCTGGTTCCCATGCCTCATGTATCGGTGGGATTCTTCGAGTTCGGCTTGATTCCTACATTGGCAATAGTCGCCGTGGCAGGGGCAATCAGAGGATCCTTGGCAGGGTTCCTGACAGGATACCTAGGCAGATTGCTCTCTGACTTCTTACTCAACGGAACCGTGGCGGCGTTCACACTCTATGCCTTTGCACTTGGAATGCTGGGTCTTGTGGTGGGCCTAGCAAACTACGATTTCACAGGAGGCCGCTCACTTGCCAAGCTCTCAGTGATGTCTGCAATAGGTCTTGTTTTCACAATTCTATTCACTGTTGTAGTGGGTCTGATGGTTGAAAGAGTCGCTACAATCGCTGCGATAGGATTTCAGCTAGTGCCACTAGTCACAAAGGGACTACCATCGGTAATACTCCTGACGCCACTGCTTGGTAGGTTATGGGGTGTCTTTTCAGCAAGGGCTGCTCCTGAGGCAGTTGCAGAATAATCATTGAAACACTCTTGGGTTTCTCTCTTCACTTAGTCTGCAGCTCTTGGAGTGTTTCCTTGGCGATACTGTGGGCTCTCCGTAGAGGTTCTGGATATCCAGAAGTCGATGAATGTTGTACAATCTCTACTGCAGTTGATAGGCTGATTCTGTGTCCGACAGAAACAAAGACAGGATTCTTTCTCCCAGTCAGCCATAGAGCCGTTCCAACACAGTCATCGTGATCAAGAATACTGGCCATATTCCCTTGACGCTGTTGTATCTCACCCATCAGCAGACTCTTCGCCACACCCACCGTCTGCAAATCCAGCCTAATGCCTAGGTGTGAGGCTAGACCGAGGCGTCTAGGATGGAGTGTGCCATTGCCATCAACGAGTAGTGGTCCGGGTATGTGTAGATCCTCTAGGAGCTCAATAAGCACGGGCCCCTCACGAAGAAAGAAGTAACCTGGGATGTAAGGAGCAGTGCACTCAACTGTTTTCTGCTCAGTCTGGATGGTCTTTTGACTCTGCAAGTCCATTACAACTAGACAGCCGACCGCCACAGACTCCACATATGAAACGTCTACTCCAGCCACAATCTTACTCTCAAATGGAGGAACGTCTTCCATTATGACTCTCTCAGAGAGTCGCCTCTGTTCAGCTTTCAGCTGAGCTATCAGCTCGCTCACCGCAGCCATCTCCCGATGTTCCAAGTCTTATCAGACTGTTTCTCGACACACTTTTAGGTCTGCCAATTGAGCCTCCATGACACTGTTCATCTGGGAGGAAATGAATTATGGTATTCAATCCTTTACCTGGTTTAGAGCTGGTCTGGGATATTGTCGCATTCATTATCTCGTTCATCTTGATTCTAATGCTAGTCCAGATCAATGCTGCAATAGAGAAGAGCGGCAAGCTATCGACGGTGGTGACAAGGAAGGTTATCCATACCTTTGCAGCCCCTGTTTGGGCGATGTCGTGGTTGCTTTTCTCAGGAGGAGTATTCAGTCGTTGGCTAGCAATGGTTGTCCCTCTTCTCTTCGTAATCCAGTTCATCGCAATCGGAACTGGGAAGATGCAAAATGAGAACTTTGTGCGATCCATGTCTAGAAGTGGAGATCCTAGAGAGCTTCTTGGAGGAACGCTATATTATGCTTTTATGATGGTTGTTATCGGAATTCTCTGGTTCTACGTACCGCCTGATGGCAACCTGGCCAATGCCACTCCGCTGGCGTTGATTGTCTTTGGATGCCTAGCTGGTGGCGACGGGTTCGCCGACGTTATTGGTCGCAAGTATGGCGGTGACAGGAAGTTCGGGATTTGTGGCGCTGAGAAGACACTTGCAGGCGTCATCGGCATGTTCATCGGATCATTCCTGTTCAGCTTTGTCTTGGTTTTCCTGTTCTCGATTGAAGTGGCCGCCTTTAGCGCAGTAGACCTGATTCTGCCAATTGTGGTTGTGAGTCTTGTTGCGACGATTGTGGAGGCAATAACACCGAAAGGCCTTGACAATCTGACCATCTCCATTGCAGCCATTGTGATGGTACTACTGCTACCCTACCTTGGACTCTTCTGGCCGTTTCCAGCGTTCAGCCTGTTCTAGATGTCGTGGTGCACCTAATGCCCCAAGACCTGACAGTCATAAAGCTTGGCGGTTCGCTACTGACTGATAAGACCAAACCTTACACCTACAGAAAAGACGTTCTAAAGTCGCTTGCTCAAGAGATTGGAGAATGTCTTGATGAGGGTCTAAT
>CP070658.1:1097696-1100463 GCA_020355105.1 Candidatus Thorarchaeota archaeon
GCTACTATCACAACATATGTGACACGGGTTGTCACCTTTGAGTGATCATAGACCGCCTTTGATATCTCCTCCGCAACTTCCCAACTGGGCACGCGCGCGACTTCCAGACCTAACGTGAATATTCCTACCCGTTCAGCCTCGCTACGCTCGGCAGTGTCAAGCGTGTTCTTGACTGCTTCATAGATGGCCGATCTCCTGTTCGGAGTTTCCATAGATAACACCGGCCAATACTCGGCCTTCTCTGCCGAAGGTTGCTCTTGGACAGTTATGCCGAGACCTCCAGATGCTGCACCACTGTCTACTCCCGCCAGCACGTTGCTAGACATGAGCGCGACGTCGAGCTTGTCATCTTTGCTAGGTCCCAGCTTGACCTTGATTCTGATTGAGTCGAAGGAGCACTCTGTCATTCATCGTCCCTCAATACATCAACCATCACTTGGTCAATGAGCGCTTCTTCAACTGCTCTCTCAAAAGCGTCACAAACGTCCTTGACTTGTCCGACCAGAATCACCCTCTTCACTGATCTCGCAGTTCTTGTATACTCGGCTACCGCCTCAGCAATCGCCTTTGTCGACTGCTTTTCGGAGAGGCCGCCAATTCCTGCGCCAATGGCAGGAAACGCCACCGTATCGAGTTTCTTTTCGCATGCAAGGTCCAGGGCTGCACTGGCCGATGACCGGACATTCCAATAGGTCGCCCGTCCGCCTGGAGGCATACCTGCACAGTGGATGACATGTCGAGCTGGGAGCATGCCTGCAGTGGTTATGACTGCCTCACCCGGTCGAATTGGCCCCTTTCCCAATGCCTCAATCTCTATTCTCTCCCCACCCTTTCTCTTTATGACAGCGGCCAGACCTCCACCCATCCAAAGGTCTGAATTGGCAGCGTTGACAATTGCGTCAACCTCCAACCCGGTTATGTCCCCTTGATAGGTTTCTATCAGGACACCACCTACTCTCTTCTCCATCCGCTTTACCTCCGGACCTTCAGGCCTCTGTACTAGAACAAAAGACGGTAAAAGTGCTTCGAGCCAACGGAACCCTTTTCTCTGGGGCCGACCGAGAGCCCTTAGGCGAGAACTCTGACTGATATCGACCAAGAAGAACTGGACCACATCATTGCCGAATACGGTTCACCGAAGGAGACCCATTTCGCTGCAGACTTCCTTGAGTTTGAATGCAACCTCGTCAAGCAGAGTACCAAGAAGGGACGGTATCACGACATAACCTGTTTCATACGCAGCGGAAAAGACTACGTCGTCATCCAGAAGCATGCCTACGCAAACACCGGTATCTATCGTGCACCATCTGGCGGAGCAGACTCCGGAGAGTCCTTGGAAGACGCCGCAAAGAGAGAGATGCATGAAGAAACCGGACTTGAGATACAGCTTCTTCGCTTTGTGCTTGATTCAAGACTCGACGTTGTCTGCGAAGATGGCACCATTCCTTGGCGGTCTCTAGTATTCCTGTCAGAAGCAACTGGCGGCGAGATGGGAGCTGTCGACACCTACGAGATATACGATGTAAGAACGATGTCGCGTGAGGAAATGCTGGGTGAGCCTCTATATCTAATGGAGGCTTCAGGATGGGGCGGTTTCAAGTATCGTGCATTCCTGACTCGGTCTTTCTTTGAACACCTTGACACACTCGGACTCTAGTCATGCAACTTCTCATGCACTATTGGAAAAGTAGAGAGAGGCTGCGCAAGTGCAGCCTCATGAGTCTAGGGCATCATTGTAATCTTGAGTCTAGATACGAGCTCTTTGTACCTGTTTCTAATGGTGACTTCAGTGACACCCGACGCCTGGGCTATCTGTCGCTGTGTCACTCGATTGTTTGTGAGAATTGATGCAATGTATATAGCAGCTGCCGCGAGTCCTCTCGGGTCTCTACCAGTCACAAGCCCCCTGCTGGCCTTGGCCCGTTCGATGATTTCAAGGGCCTTTAGCTGAACTTCAGCTGGAAGACCCAAGTCCGAAACAAGTCTGGGTACATAGTTGGCTGGTTCCGACACTGGCATTCTAATGCCAAGCTTCGTCACAAGGAGCCTATAGGAAGCTCCCAGCTTCTTCTTGCCTACTCTGCTATGGTCGGCAATCTCCTCTAGAGACCTTGGCGATTCCAACAGTCTGCATGCGGCGTAGACTGCAGCTCCAACCATGGCATCAATGGAGCGACTCTTCACATAGCGCCCAAGGATAAGTCTTCTGTACAGACTTGCAGCATTCTCTTTGATTGTCTTTGTTAGGCCCATCTGTGAGGAGAGCCTGTCTAGCTCAGTCATTGCCTGTGCAAGATTCCGTTCAAGAGAACTGTGGACTCTGGTTCGTCTCTGCCACTTTCTCAGTCTGTAGATCTGAGCTCGCTGCGAGGCAGTGAACCGTTTCCCTGTTGAGTCATGGTCTCTCCAATCGATCATCGTGGAGAGTCCCTTATCGTGAATGGCGAGGCTTGTGGGCGCACCAGTTCTCGCTCTCGCGTTTTTCTCGTCCGCCGTGCAGGCCCTCCACTCAGGTCCTGTATCGATGCGATGGTCTGTCAATACTAGCCCACACTGAGTACAGACCAACTCACCGTTCTCGTAGATTGACTCTGTGCTCCCACAATCGGGACACGTAGAGTCAGCTACGGTATCTACTTCTGTTCTATTCAGATTCTTCTTCTGATATGTTCTAGATGCTATCCTTTTCTCCCTTCTAGGGTCGGGTGATGGGGACTCAGTCCCACACCACATTTGCGTGCTTTGTGCGTGCGCATTCTTTCTATCA
>CP070658.1:1100563-1103702 GCA_020355105.1 Candidatus Thorarchaeota archaeon
AGTGAATTCCACGCCGGAAGGACAGGTACGTACAAGAGAAGAGCTAGCACCAATCCTGCAATCAGACCAGTGGCACCATCGCGTCTAAGCGACCTCACCTCTACCAATCGAATCCGCCGTCCTTTCTGGGAATCATCATCGGCGAACACCGCATATTTCCGTGACGGCATTCGTCAAGAACCACTCAGGTGGTTTCGGACTCATACCCTCCTGATGTGTCTGATGCACTATTATAAAGTACAAGTTCCATCTATGCGACTTATTCTCAACAACCCTATTTGGTCTCAAGTCTAGTTCCTCATGATGAATCCTGCCAATCGAAGGAATATGTGAGGTCTGTTTTAAACAGTCTTCGGATATAGAAGAGGTGCAGACTGAGGTCGTGTTTGTTGAAACCTTTCTCTGTGTTGAGTGTAGGAAAAGGGGCCGAAGATGACTCCCTAAGAAGACAAGTACAATAGGGAATGGCGGGAGTCCAGAGAGACCCTGTCTAGGAACAAGGGACAGCAATATACCAACTGGATGACAGACCTAGCCATTCTCACGGAGTACCTAGAGTACAATGAGATGAGTGCAACCCGGATCATAGAAGAGGCTGGGGAGAACATCAAGAAGGCCATGACCAGACTCTCTGAGATCTTCGAGTATATGCACTCTAAAAAGAGAAAGAAGCAACTGACCTTCAACACCGCCAGAGGCCGGATAGGTCTGATAAGAGGCTTCCTCACGCACAACGGAATAGGGATTCCCAAGAGGTACAGTATAGCAAAGCCGGCTAAGTCTGAGTCTAAGAAGGTCCATGAGAAGAGCAGGGTCTGGGATAATGGAGCCCTCAACGACACCATTCGCACGTTCTTTGATGACCTGTCTTTGACTCATGGAACGATCGGGTTATGCCTGCTATACACAGGACAGAAGACCAAGATAATACTCGGTCTGAATGTTGACTTCTTGTTGGATGCCAAGGGCAAACTGACAGAGGATGAACGCCTCTTTCTCAGTGGCGAACGCATTAAGACACGAAACCCCTTCTCTGTGTTCATAGGCGGAGAGGCCACAGCAGCCCTCAAGAGGTACTATGAGCAGATGCGTAAGAAGGCCAAGCCCACAGACCCCTTATTCATTGACGAGAGAGGTAGCAGGGTTTCATCCCGTGCGGTTCAGGATGCGTATAGAAGGGTTGCTACCAAGATGGGCTATACGAGCAAACAAAACCCATTCGCGCCAACTAGACTAAGACACGTATTCATGAGGGCCTGTCAGATAGCCAAGATTCCAGACAACATAATGAAACTCTTCGTTGGACACGCCACAGACATAAGCGCGGTCTATGGTGGGAGTACACAAGACGATATGTAGCCTCACTATCTTGAGGTCGAGAGTTTGCTCTCTGTGTACGGTGGTACTAATCACGGTATTCTGCACGAACAACTAGGTCATGCAAAGACAGACAGGGACGCACTACGCGCGCTCATCGAGGAACAGCGAAGAGAACTCGAAGAGGCACAGAAGAAATGGGGTATAATGAGCGAATACTCTGAACACTGGAGGTCATTGACCGAAGAGGCATATGCCAAGATTGACGAGATAGAGGCACAGCAACAACGCGAAAAGGAAGAACTCCGCGCCGATATGCTCAAGTTGCAGACGCAACTCGGTGAATTACAGACCGCGATAGAAGAAGCGCTGAAATCGCACGAGGACGGTTGATAAGACTATATCCTCCAGATGAATTCGATTGGGCAACAGATCAGAGCATCTAGATTGGAAGTGAGTACTAATATAGTCCGCCAGGGACACACCAATGCCATGTCAGACTTGGATTTCGAAGAGATTCTAACTCAGGCTTACAAGAGAATGCACAGGTACACTTGTGCTGAGGCTTCACTGCAGGCACTACTAAGACTTTGGGAGATGACAGACCCGCAGCTATCTTGGGCTACGGCCGGATACCTCGGAGGCATCCTTTCGGGAGAAACAACCTGCGGGTTGCTAATCGGCAGCTGCGCTGCGATTGGTTTTAGGTGTGGACAAGGTAAGGATTCCATACCTGAAGACCACCCAGAATCAAGAGGAACCGCAATTCAAGCCGTCACTGAGTTGTATGAAGATTTCAAGGAGAAGTTTGGAAGCACAACCTGCAAGACTCTCAGCAAAGTGGATTTCAGTGATGGAGAGCAGCTAGGAGAGTACATTGCAGAGAAGAAGTGGAAAGGGACATGTGACGTATTCCTGGGCTACACCATTAGAAAGCTAGTTTCTATGGTTGAGGATGGAAAACTTTGACGTAGAATCGGTACTGCTCATTCGATTGGGCTATCTTCCCGATTGTCCATGTCGCGGTCATCCGCATACTATTCTGAAATCGCGCCGCATTAGCGTACTGGAACTTGGACTCTGCTATACCCACTGGATCAACCTCTGAAAGAACTGAGAGATGGCCAAAGACAAGAATCACGGGATCTTGCGAGGACTCCTTCTTTTGGCTCAAACCTCTTGCTGAGGACAGAGGGCTTAATTATCCTCAAATTACCTTCTATATGAAGTAGGTGACTCATTCCATGCCGGTGAGATTCGTTAGAAGAAAGAGCTCCCGACCCTTAATGGTTCTAAGAATTGTTACTGGAGCGCTTTTCCTCTATCTGTTGTGGTTGTACCCATATACTCTGAGAATGATGGGGGATTGGGTCAGCGGAGCATTCTGGTTGGGGTCACCACCGGGAACGCTCTTTCCTATACCAACGATGCCCGGTATGCTTGAGGCAATAGTAGAGGCAAACCCAGTAGATTCTTTCATCTACCTAGCCGTATATAAGACAGGTCTTTGGCTTTTGTATGGTGTATTCTCCGTGCCGTTTGCCTTCTCTCCATGGAGAATCACTACCAAACCTGAAGCCGAAGTCATCTGGAACGATTCTTGACTTCAACAAGCAGCCCTGCATCCGGGAGTACATACACCCGTGGATTCGGAGTCTCAGGATTCTCTTTCACAAATCTATCGACTAGTTCACGCATGATTCTTTGAGCATCCTCAGGTCCATCTGGATTGATTCCCTCCATTCGATACACATCCCAAAGCTCCTTGGGGTCTAGCTCTGTCACCACTTTGACATTGTGTTCCGCAACATCTAGGAATATC
>CP070658.1:1103802-1108433 GCA_020355105.1 Candidatus Thorarchaeota archaeon
AAGAAGAACATGTCAAGACTCTCTGGGACAACAGAGAGTACTTTGTGAAAGGCCTGCAGGAGATGGGCTACGACACCGGAAACAGCCAGACGCCAATCATCCCAGCGATGTGTGGCGAGAGCTCAAAGGCCGCTGAGTTGAGCAATGGCATGATGGACGAGGGCATCCTTGCACTCCCAATCGTATTCCCCATGGTTGCCCGTGACAAGGCGCGCATCCGGAACATGATGAACAGTGGCCTGTCCAAGGAACAGTTGGACCTAGCCCTCGGAGCCTATGAGAAGATAGGAAAGAGAGTCGGCATCATTTAGAAAGACCAATGCTCAGGCGATAGCAGGACATCGTTAGGGTCCTGCTTTTGCCAAGCCTCAATGCTTATGTCAGAACCCCGAGAAAGAAGAAGACACGATGGCAAGAATAGAGTGGGACCAGAGCCTCTCCGTGGGAGTTGACTTAATCGACGACCAGCACAAGATGCTGATCCAGAAACTCCGGAACATAGCTGAGGCCATCGAGAAGAAACAAGCAACCGGGGAAATAGCAAAGACGTTGAACTTCATGGTTGATTATACTGACTTCCATTTCTCAACCGAGGAGAAGTACATGGAAGAGTACAGCTACCCGGGGAGAGAGAATCATATCCAGCAACACGAAGAGTTCAAGGAGTCACTGAAACGTCTGGTGCAAGACTTCCAGGAAGAAGGAGCAACGCAGGTGCTCAGCTCATCCATCAGCACCTTCCTTCTGAATTGGCTCATCAAGCATATCAAGGGAATCGACATCGGATTTGGCGAGTTCCTCCGAGAGAAGGGTTTTCTGGCAAGTAGTGTAGACTGCATCTCCTTGGACGATTCTCGTTGAGGGTCCAGTACTAAGGCTTATG
Source organism: Candidatus Thorarchaeota archaeon (assembly GCA_020355105.1). Classification (GTDB taxonomy): domain Archaea; phylum Asgardarchaeota; class Thorarchaeia; order Thorarchaeales; family Thorarchaeaceae; genus SMTZ1-83. The sequence goes on from CP070658.1 coordinate 1,104,686, forward strand.
TCATACTCCGCCAATAGTTTAGTACATGTCTGAGTTGGAGAGAGACTCCACACTGAGGAGTGTCTTGCTCGAGGCCGCGAAATCAGGTGAGCGCTATAGGTTCTATGGAGCCGGCATGATTATACTAGCCGAGGGCGTTGTCGCCTTTGTTGGCGATGGCATCGTCGGAATCAGACACCACGACAAAGAGAAGCCAGACGAATTCGTTGTTTTGGATTGCATCACCAAGGTGCAAGTCCTAGGCGAGTATAGGCATTATTAGACAGGTATCGAGCTTGAAACTTGAAAGGGGACTCTAGGAGAGATTAGAAGAAGCCCCACGAATCAGTGAGTTTTGGAGGAACACCGGCGAATCTAGGAAAGACAAGTGTGAAGACTGTACCTTTGGCATGATCGCCGGGGATTCTATCACCGACGCTGATTTCTCCATCAAAGGCATCGACAAGGGCCTTGACAACAGATAGTCCAAGACCAGACCCCTGCGCTCCTTCCATGTAGCGTTCAAAAAGCCCACGTCTTCTATCGGGTTCAATACCGCGACTGCGGTCTGACACGTGCAAGACCCAATAGTCTCGTCCGTGTCGTTCGAGTGGGTCAATCTCCACCTCTATGTGTACTTCCTCATTGGCGTACTGAATCGAATTCCGAAACAGATTGAGCATTATGTCGATGAAGAAGTCATTGGCAAGAATGAAGCATTGGTTTCGTTTCCTGCTTACGTAGAAATACTGACCCTCAGTCGGCTGATGACGTGACACTACTTCAAAAGCATTCTCGATGACTGCAACAATGTCGATGGGTCTTAGACTCTCCAACCTCATATCTTCAATCATTCCAAGCCGCCTGACATTCCTGATTAGGTGGTCGGCTCGTGTGAGCTGTTGGTCTGCGTCTTCAACTATACCAAGAGTTCTTGCGTCGGACAAGTTCTGCTTGAGTAGACCAAGACAAACCACGACTGCTTGGTGGTAATTGGAGATATCGTGAGCCAAGAGATCAGCATAGAGCGTTGCCCTCTGTTGTGTTCTCTCAGCACGGTTTAGCTCTCTCATATAGAGCATCCCAATCACTGCAGGACCGAATGCTAGCGCAAGCAAGAGGAATATCTCAGCCGCCCACCAGCCCACAGTCCAAACGCGGTAGATGCCCTTGAGAATAAGGGGAACAATCCAGAGAGCCAGAAAGCCCAGGACAATCACATCTAGAGTAACGCGACCTCGTGACGACCTGATGTGAAGAAGTTCCAAGTAAAGAAATGCGAAGACGATCAGCAGATTCGTGGTCATGAGGAACGACCTACCAAGTGGACTCCCTTGAATTCCCGCAACACTTCCCTCTATGAATGTCTGAATCAGCTGACCTACGAATACAATGACAATAGTGAAGATACCAATCAGCAAGAGCATTCGAGTTGGCATCCGTCTACTCCGGCTCCATTTGGGATCTTGAGCCCAGCGGACTGCCACTGGTAACAGCACTATTGTAATGACACTTCCAACGATGTACGGGATTAGGACTTCGCCAGTTGTCCACCACTCCGGGATATACCCATAGGCCAATAACCAGATTTCTATTGTAGACCAAGTCAGGAAGAGCGCTATGAGTGGAGACCTATTCCATTCTGCCTTCTCCTTAGAGTAGCTGAGCACAAGGAACGCCATGACTGCAGAGATTGCTGCAGCTCCGAGGTGGGTTAGCAGATAGACTGCCGCATTTACATACACTGTACCTGGGTCCAGGGCTTCTGCGAAGACCGTGAGCATAACGGGGAGGAACGCCAGCATGGGTAGTGCAGACGTGAACACATATGCCGTACGTCCGCTCATTCCAACTCTCCTCAAGTACGGGAGTTCAAATGCAAAGAGGAGTACAAACAGACCTATTGTGCGCATTTCATACCCTATAGTCCATATGAGCGATGGTGCCATCAATGAAGCCAAGGATGGGATCCAGGAGAGGCCGAATACTGCAAGACCTACCGCCATGAACTCGGCCTCGAAGTCCCTTGAGGTCCTTGGCAAGCGCGACCATAGAACTCCCGCAAGCGTAATGGTGATCGATGCAATGAGTCCCATCCCGAAACCCAAAAGCCCGTAACTCCAGGCGGACAACATCGGAATTAGGAAATAGAAGATGTAGCCAATCCCAAGCAGAGAAACCAATGCTAGGGTCAGCACCATAACTACGGGGTACCTTGCCTCAGTTCCGCTTCTTCGAAATAGAATGCTAGCGAATATGAGCAAGCCGAATAGCGCCACGTACGATATATCCCCAAGCATCCAAGCCGGAGAGGCGGAGAGTTGTGCATAATCTGCGCTATCGTAATGGACAAGCACAGCAGCGCCGATGTTCTGAATACCCGAGAATAGGAATGCGGCCTGAAGAACTACTTTCGATGTCCGCTTCTCAAGAGAATAGTGAGCAAGCAGGGCTGCGGAGCACATGATTGAAAGGAAAGCCAGCAGAGAATGGAAACCAACAGCAGTTTCAAAGGCCTGCCAAGCTGGGATTGCCAAGAGGTATACCGTAGCGATAGCTAGACCACTGAGTATCGATAGCAATATGAGATGTTGTGTGTTGTATGTACTCCTCTTTCGTCCCAGTGCCATAGCTTGTCGGGACAATGATTGATAGGGATGCTTAACAAAGTTCGTTGGATATTCATCGAGGTATTACATGCGTAATAGTCTGAAGCTACGGGGGCACTATTGGGTAGATTCCGTATGCAAGCAGTATATAGAGCATCATTGCAAACACTGCAATCATGGCAATTGACTCAAGTACATTGATCTTGGCGTCATCGGTTATCATGGTCTTGAGTATGAACATCGAGGGGAATGCAAAAAACAGTAGTACGACTGAGAACAGGTCTATTGGAATAAGGCCATTTACCACACCCAGCATGGGCCCTATTACCCCCGATGCGATGAGTGTGAAACCGAATATTACAAAGAAGACCTGAACAATTCCCCCAAATGCGTTAGACAGAGCAATCTCAATCTCATCCTTTCTGTGAGAACTCCCGACAATGATATACTCTGGAGCTCCACCAAAAACCGCTAGAAGCAGTGCAGCATGGATGAAGCTTAGACCGAGTGTGTCAGTCGTGAAGGTTGCGAACGAAGACAACGCCTCGCCACCAAGAAGAGCACCAACAGCAGCAAGGAATAGAAAGATGACCACTGTCTGTCTCGGCATCCGCTCATGCGTTATCTCACATGCAAGATAAGGGTCATCTGATGCAGGGTCACAACGCCCGTAGTACTTGGTGATGCGATATAGATACGCCACGAAAACACCAATCAGACAGCCGCCGAAGACGAACACTTCCCCCGCATCAAGACTTGTCGGGAGAGCAGTATTGGTCAGAGCAAAGACATAGACCATCAACATCGAGAGTCCCACAGACAAGCTGATGACTGAGCCCATAGTGAGCATATCCGATCCCACCCACATGATCGCATCTGGCAACCGGAAGTTACCTTGGGCCTCCTTGGGTAGCGCAAGCGTATAGAGCGAGAACACTAGGGAGTTGATGAAGATGGTTGCAAGGGCAAGAACCCAGGCCATCTCGAATTTCCCGGCCAAGAGAAGGAATGTTATGATTGACAATTCGGGAATCGTGCTAGCTAGACTCGCATAGATTCCGGAAACATAGTCAGTCATGTTCATGTTGTGCGAAATGCCTTCGACAGACAGTACAAAGGCTTCAGCAGATCCGGCGATTATCATCACTCCACCTACTAGT
>CP070658.1:1108533-1112696 GCA_020355105.1 Candidatus Thorarchaeota archaeon
GCTATCCCAGGAGCCACTATAGAGGTCTACAATGGTGGGACACAACTCGTTGAGGATTCGGACTTCTATTTGGCCGATCTTGGTGATGGTCACTATAGCCTGTCAGTTGAGTCGACCTCGCTCGACGGACTCGGAACGACCATACTAGGCATCAACGCTCTGTGGACTGGAGGTGCCCCCTATCACCAAGATGCCGGATTTTCGGTCGGACTGAGCGTTACTCAGAGGCTTGCTAGTGTCGAGATAACTACACCGCCAGAGCATACGCCATACTTGGAGAATGTGACATTCAGCTTCAGATACTATGACACAATGACCAGTCAGTCAATCACGTTGGGTGTGGATGACATCTCAGTATTCAGTGACCTCCTAGAGCTCCAACCAGATGAGTACAGACTTGTGGAAGATTCAGGCGTCTATTCAGTGAGCATCAATTCCACATTGCTGAGCTCGGTTCTAGTTCAGAACTGGAATTTAACGGTGTTCGTCGACTGGAACGATTCTGCGGCGCCGTACTTTACTGACGACAAAGTATCGGTTCTTGTAACCACAACAAGCAGAATGGGAACAGTTACCTTCGGAATGGCTCCCACGGTACCCATCGGAGACAACATGACTCTCACATTCCGATATGCTGACGCTTCTTTGGGCAGAGGAATTGGCAACGCAATCATTGCCTTTGACTGTGTAGAGGCTCCAGGGCTAATTGAGAACACCGACTACTGGGTAGTGGAAGAGGTCGGGCCAGACACAGGTAACTACACCATTCTGGTCGATACGAGTAGTCTAGGAACTCCTGACCTATACAACTTCTACCTCCAACTATTATGGAGTCCATCCGCTCAACCATACTATCAGAACACATCAGTGATGCTTCTCTCCGGCACCTCAAGACGGGTTCAGGCACTACTTACCAATGATATGCCTGACCCAATGACTGTTCCGCTGTACTACAATGTTTCAGTCAACCTGACCCTCTCGGACATAGATCATACGCTACCGATTCAGAATGCAGAATCAGTGTTCTCTGTCGAATACATGTCCAGCGGACTGCCTCCGGCCACCTGGAACATATGGGTCTTATCTGGAGGCGTCTATCAGCTTGTAGTCAACTGTTCAGATGCAGGTGCCATCGGGACCAACGCACTGATTATTGGAATTGACCTTTATCCTTACCAGCCGCTGGAGATTCAGATACCCTTCCAGATACGATTGCGCGATGCCGAACTCTCACCACAGGAGCTTCCTGATGGCATCACGGGTGAAACGACCTTCGCAATAGTCCAACTGGTCGACAAGGATGCTGGCGACATTCCGCTTGCGGGAGCTTCTTTGACAGTAGCTTGGGCGGACGTCTTTAGCTATGTTGATCTGGGAGACGGCAGTTACAACATCACGCTCTCTGCCGCTTCACTCGATGCAGGCACACACGCGCTCGTTGTAGGGGCGGTCCTGGTGGACTACTTCATACCGGACATAAGTGTTGGCATAGAACTGCATCCCATAGATGCAGAGTTGGTCCCACCAGCGTATACGCCGAGCGTCTATTGGGGAGACAGTATAACGATTCATGTGTACTACAACGATACATTACACAGCGCTCCAATACCTGGTGCCGACATCGAGTACCAGATCGGTGTGCTGACAGACGACCTCAGTGAGGGAGCCGCAGGCAATTATTCGTTTACTCTTGATACGGGACGCCTTGCGCATGCAACAACGTACATAGTGACCATAACTGCAGCAAGGGACAACTTCGAGTCGGTATCAGCCCAATTCGTCGTAGACGTGGAGAAGCTTCCTGTTGAGATGACGCTTGAAGCAGGGCTGGAGTCACAGTCCTTATTCAGAGGACAATCAGTCAATATCACAGTATATGTCACCGATACCTACAATCTTGTGCCGCTGACAGGTGCAGTCATTCGTGCTCAATGGATGGGGCAGCCCGGCGAGTACAGCATCGAGGCAATGCCGGGAAGCCCTGGATACTACACTGGCGTGGTGGATACGAGTTGGGCCGTTCCCGGATCCTACAGACTGGACATCAGAGTAGTCAAGGACAACTATCTCGAAGATGACTCAATCATTGAAGTCACAATCCAGCAGATACCAACTGAGGTGTGGCTGGACGCTCAGACCAGTACCTACGACACGCGTGCTTTCAATTGGTCCGAAGAAGTACACATCGGCGTCTACGTATTAGTTCCAACACTCAACATAACACACCCATTCACGACCGGACTCTCTGATTGCACGGTAGAGTGGACAACAATTGGAAGCGGAGTTTGGGAGGAGCTGGAGAATGGAACCGCAGTTGGAGGACCAGGATACTTCTACTGCAACTTCAGCACGGCAGAGTACACAGCAACTCCATATACAATCCTGATAAGGGCAATACCTGGCGACTCTACCTTCTCAGAGAGCAATACCTACACTGCCCTTACAGTCGTACCTCTTGAAACATCGATCGAATCACCCTATGTGGACCCGGTGTTTTGGGGATGGACAGGTACAGTCACGTTCCAGTATTGGGATTTGGTGAGAAACATTGGTGTCGATACGGCAGATGTTCAATTGAACTGGGACGGGGCAGTATCCTACAGCTATGTAGGCAATGGTACATACTCTGTGTTCCTGAATACCTCCCTAGTGAGCTGGGGTGACCATCAAGTCGTTGTCATCTTTGAGAGGGACAACTTCCAGACTGCTACCGGGTTCTTCAAGCTGAAAGTGAAAGAGGTGCCAACCGAAACTGTAGTGTATGCTCCCGAGTTGAACCAGGTTGAAGGGGATTCATCCGAATTGGTGGTCCCGTATGGAGACATACTGTACATCACGGCGCTGTATAATGACACATACTACGGCCAAGGAATCCCAGGCGCTACCTGGATGCTGTCATATGCAATGCACGGCGAGTTCATAGAGGACAAGGATTCTTTGCCTATGTCCGACCTGCTCGACGGAAACTACAGCATCGCCTTCGACACCTCACGGTGGTCAGTCAGTGACGAGGCCTACACCGTAGTCATAGATCTCCGTTTAGAGAACAGGAAATCTTCAAGGATCGAGATTAGAGTCACGATAATCAATCTGCCCACACTTCTTGTCATTGAGCCCCCAACAACAGTTCGCCTGAGCTACAGCCAGACGTGGACTGTGTGGGTCTACTACTCCGACGCTTGGGAGGGTCACGAAGGTGCCGGAATTGCGGGTGGATTCATGAACGCGACTAGCCTGAGTCCGGCATACGTGATCGTAATAGCGAATGAGACTGGTACTCGGGGGGCCGGTTGGTACAGAGTCGACATTGCTTCAATGAGAGCAACGGGAAGTGCGATTGTCAATATCGTAGTTTCGAAACCGAACTGTGACTCTGCTAGTGCCTCACTAATCGTAGAGATAGAACCGAGCGACATGGATCTCCTGCTTGAAAGTGCGGTAGTCTTTGGGATACCAATCAGTGTCGTTGTCCTCATTGGGGCGTTCCTGTGGAGGAGGATATTCGCCCTGCCGAAGCTCCTGCGAAAACTGAATGGGATGGTTAGGGCACTAGGACGAGGGAAGATACCCACAATCCCAGAGGAGGTCATGTCTAGACAGCAAATCGTTGCAGAGCTGTTCAATGATACCTGTGCAGACCTCCGAATAGTGAGGATGCCAAGTGACATGCCACTGCATTCTGTGGTGCTGGAAGTGCCTGAGATTGAGGAACTCATTGTTCAGCTGTCAATACTCACTGAGCTTACACCGGAGCAGGAAGAAGACTTCAGAGACGACGTATCGAAGATGAGGCTGAGTGAGCAGGTGAACTTCGTGAAGGAGGTCATCACTCAGGAGGCGATTAAGAGGGGTAGAACCGAGGGCAAGACAATGGAACAGGTGATTGAGGAAACCAAGGCACAGGCTCTTGCCATAATCCGAGGGGAGGAGTTGCCTGAGGTAGCACCAAAACCTGAAGCCAAGACAGTTCCCGAACCAGAACCGATTCCTGAAGAGGTGCCCGAAGAAGCACCTGAAAAGCCTCTAGATGAGCTATTGGGGAGACTAGCGGACCATGAGATTGAGATTCTGATGGAGAAGCTCAGAAAGGCAGGCCTCCCAGAACATGAAGTACAGAACATTGTAGAGCAGGCTAGACAGTTGCCTAGGGATCTTGTCGATGA
>CP070658.1:1112796-1128703 GCA_020355105.1 Candidatus Thorarchaeota archaeon
AATAAAGAGTGTCCATTATCTCCTCTGGTGTGTTTTCTTCAGCATAAGCCAGCATGGACTTGTCATACCAATAGCAATCGACTTCATTTGTCAAAGTGTCAATTGCCTCTTGAGAGATCGTGAGAGAACTATGGCTTCGTGATTCCAAATCCTCTAGCTCCGGGATGACTCTCGCGCCAATTCCTTCCGGATAGAGAGTTGCACCAGGGATTTCATCTACAATTGCACCCACAATGATTTCGCCAGGGAGAATCTTGACAGTCATATTCTCCAACACATGAGCAAGCGCCTTGGCATGGCGGAGAATCATAGGCTCACCCTCTGACAACCTCATGGATTCCGTGTACAGGACTGGTCTCTCGATAGAAACAACTGGGGCGGGCCCAGTCACCATGTTTCTCAGAGTCTTGACACGACTAGCAACCAACAGCGTCCACCGTCGGCCTACCATGACCCCCATTGTTATAAATCGCTTGCAGCATCAATCGCGTCGACTGCAGCAGTAGCTGACAGGCTGATGAGAGGTTTGATTCAAGATGGGACTTCCACTGATCATAGTCCATGGCGGCGCTGGTGCCTGGAAAGACGACAGGATTCCTATTGGGTTAGAGAACGTCGAGAAGGCGGCAATAGCCGGATTCCAAGTTCTTGAAGAAGGTGGTTCTGCTCTCGATGCGGCGGAGGTCTGCACGTTGTTCATGGAGAGCTGCGGGAACCTGAATGCAGGCGCTGGGGCGCGTAGCAATCTGGACGGTGTGAAAGAGCTTGATGCCATGATAATCGACGGGAGTAGTCTGACATTCGGATCAGTGGCAGCAGTGACTGGAATCCTGAACCCGGTGTCTTTGGCCAGATACATCCTGGAGAAGACAGACTATGCATTCTTCGCTGGGGACAACGCGCGAAGAGTCTACGAACAGATGATTGCTGAAGGCTATAGGGAAGAAACTGGAGATGGAATCATCAGGTCACCTATCGACTTTGAAACTGGTGACACTGTTGGTTGTGTCACCGTAGACTCCGAAGGGAGAATCGCGGCCACATCATCGACCGGGGGCATTTCCAACAAGATGCCTGGACGTGTCGGCGACTCCCCAGTGATGGGTGCGGGGGCCTTCGCCAATGAAGTTGCGGGAGCGACCGCCACTGGCTGGGGCGAGCACATAATGCGGGTTCTCCTAACGAGGATGGTTGTCTTGCATGTTGAGCAGGGTAGCAGTCCTATGACTGCATCAGAAGAGGGAATGAAGTTCTTCCAAGAGAAGACAGGAAGTGAGGCGGGCGTAGTAGCCGCCGACAAGAATGGGAATTATGGATGGTCCACAAATGCGAAAGCCATGCCGACAGTGGTGATTAGTGGGGACCGAACCAACATCGAGAAGCATCTCAGGTGATTGGAGCAAGACATAAGATGTCAGAACTGTAGCAGGGAGTTCAATTCCATCGCTGACAGGCAAGCTTCTCAAGCTAATTCTGCAGAAGACGTTCAATGACCTTGTCGTAGTCTTCGTAGCTTCTGAGCCCAGGAATCTTACCGACAGGCTTCCCGTCTTTGAAGCCAATCACCATCGGTACAGATTGAACGCCGAACTGGGCAGTAGTACGTCGGTTGCGGTCGATGTCGATTTTTCCAAAGAAGACCTTCCCGGTGTAGTCCGAGGCCAAGGTGGCTAGAATAGGAGCTAGCATTTTGCAGGGCTGACACCATTCACCAAAGAACTCGACAAGTGCGGTCTTCGTCTGTTGAAGTGTGGGCCAGAAAGTGGCATCTGTAAGTATATTCAATGTCCCTTTGGCCATGGGCTCATCGACCTTGGGCTGTGCTGCACGTTCCATCATCAGCTGCATCTTTCTTCGTCGTATCTCCTCTAGTTCGTCGTCATTCAGCATGCAGATTCCTCTTCGGCGGTTGTGTGAGTTCCTTGCACAACGGGTTATGAACTCTTCGGTGAGTCCAAAACCCGAATCACACCTTAGGATACCTTAGACTCGAAGGGGTCTTGAAAGAGGAAGATAGGTTAAAGGTTCTTCAGGAGAAGTCCTTCACAGAGAATGTCGGGTTGACCCTGTTGGCGGAAATGGGCGGAAGGATTGTCAACGGACTCACACTGATTCTAGTAGGCATCACTGCTTTCGTGTTCGGGACTGGCTTGGGGGCGCTGATAGTCTGGCAAGGTCAAATCTCTGAGGGTGTTATTGTCATGACCATTCTCGTATTCGGCTCACTTGTGGGCGTTACTGCTTTGAGTTGTTGGTGCCTTGGAGCTTGGCTGAAGGAGCAATAGTATGTGCTATGGCGTCATACTTTGGGTCTACGGATGTAGATTACAATGGCGATGACGACAGTGACACCTACAGCACCGATTATGATGCCTATTGCCAGAGCAGTCTGAACCAGCCAGTCATCTCCGCCATCGATTCTTTCAACTCTCACTATGAACTCAGACTGCAGCAAGTTTCCACCCGGGTCGCTCGCAGTTACAACTACGCCATATTCTCCAACAGGTAGGATGTGGATGCTTAGAAGCAGGCCATTCTCAGTAATCTCGAAATTCGAAGTATCGTTTACTGTCCAGTGGTCAATTCCACCAAGGTCTGTGGCCGAGAGTTGGTATTCTAGTTGAGAACCGTATGCAATCACCCTGTTAGATGGTATGACTGTCCATTCGGGAGGTGTCGTGTCTTGAACAGTCACGGTGATTTGCCCGGAAAGCATGTTTCCTAGTGTGTCGCTCACGTACACGGTCAAATCGTATGTTCCTACTGAAAGAGTTCCCATGCTGTGAATCATACCTTGGCTATCAATAGCAAACCTGATAGTGTCGTCCACAGCCCACTCTCCAATGCCTGAGGGATCTGTAGCATTCAGGTCGTAATCGAACAGTTCGCCTAGTTCAATAATCTGGTTTGACGGAGGCTGAATCCATGTTGGTATGGCCGATGGAAACACAGACAACGCGAAATCACTGGCAAGGAAATCGCCATTGCTGTCGTTCACACGCACACGCACTCCGTACGTGCCAACAGGCAAATCAGTAACGTTTGTGATGACACCTGCAGTGTCGATATTGAACATCGATTCGTTGAGCCACCAGTGACTCACTCCTTCAGGTGCACTCACGTTCAAGTCCCTTCGAAAGTCCGCGCCTTCCTCAATCGAAACGTCGATTGGAGAGTCAATCCAGCTTATCGGTTGCACTTCGATTAGCCAGAAGTCGCTTCCTCCTGCTCCTACACTCGAAGTTTCGCCAAACAGAACGTATCCTCCATCCACGGTTTCAACAGTCGCAACGCCGTTCTCGCCCAGAGTCCCACCGTATGTGCGATTCCATAATTGGCCCCCATCTTTGTCCACCCTCAGGAGCCAGAAGTCTGTGCTCTCACCTCCAGGAGAGGGAGAGTATCCCAGAACTGCGAAGCCTTGTCCAGGAATCTCGACTAGTGAACTTGCCTGCTCATCGTTGTCCCCACCATAAGAGAACTCCCACGTCAGGTCCCCGGTTTCGTTGGTTCGGATAAGAGCGAAATCGTAGTTCCATCCGCCATGGAACTCAGCGTTCCTCCCTGCAATCGCATAGCCACCATCAGAGCACTGGATGACAGAAATCCCACGTTCCGTATCATCAGCCGTATCGTAAGTGTGATTCCATACATCGAGTCCGCCAGTATCCACCTTCGCTAGGAAGGTTTCCCCCGTACCCGGAAACGCGAATGAGTATGTGTACCCGGTTAAGACAATACTGCCGTCAAGACTCTTGATCACTGAGAACACGCAGTCTTGATCGAAGGTGGTGCCCCATTTCCTATTCCAAACATGATTCCCATTTGAGTCGGTGCGGATTAACCACGCGTTTGTAAAGCCTGATGAATCAGGCTCTATGGTACCTCCAACTGCAAATCCACCGTCGTTCAATTCAGTCAACGAGTAGCCTGCATCATCATGGATGTCTCCGAAGGTCTTGTTCCAGAGAGGTAGGCCGGCAGAGTCAGTGCGGACAAGCCACACATCGAGCGCCTGAGCGTCCCAGCTACTTGTCTGGCCTGCAAAGGCAAAACCCCCATCCTGACACTGTATTGCAGCCCGGAACACTTCAAAGCCAAGACTGCCGATTGTGCGATTCCACAACATACCTCCATCTATGTCAGTTCTCACTAGCCAAGCATCCCAATCCCCGCCGTCTATTCCTAGTGAGCCGCCCGCAAGGAGATATCCTCCATCATTACAGCTCACGGCAGCTGCTGCAACTTCATCGTATTGCCAACCGTAAGTGGTGTTCCAATTAGGATCCGAAGCCTCATCGGACACTACCACTGACTTGCGGATGACAGGTGCGCAAGAATCCTGGCCGATCAATGGGTTCCAACAAGAGGTACAGAATGCGGCCGCGGCCAGCATGGCGCACAAGGACAAGGCAGCCAGTCGGCTGATGTGCTTTCTTATTCTCCCCATTGTCACTACACACCTCGTATGTCTTGACAACACTAGTCGAAGTTGACCTCGCCAATAAAGCTTCGTCGTTCGTTGTTGACCTACGCGTCTACAGTCGAGCTTAAATCTAGGACACGTTGCCGGAGCAGTCGGACTGGGTGATGTGCATCCATGACGGAAGACCCGAGAACGTACTACATTCTAATGATTGTGGCGATGTTCTTCTGGGGTGGTTCATGGGTATCAGCCAAGATTATAGTGGCAATGGCACCGCCACTCACGATTGGTTTCTTCCGATTTCTGATAGCAGGAATTCTATTCGCGCTCCTACTTCCTGCCATGGATGTGAAACCTTGGAAGTTGATCAACCGCGACAATGTGAAGATACTCTTCCTAGCAGGCCTTACTGGCGTCTTCGGATACGGTGTGCTATTCTTGACAGGGATGAGGTTCACCACAGCCGCACAAGGCTCTATCATCGCAGGTTTCAACCCTGCCTCGGTGAGTCTGTTCGCTCACATCATTCATGGAGAACGACTAAGTAGAAGATGGCAGTATTCAGGTTTCGCTCTTGCATTCGCAGGAGTCGTCTTTGTTGTGGGTGTGCAGGCGCTCATAGACTTCCAGCTAGAGCATCTTGTGGGCAACCTCATAATCGCGGGGGCCATGCTCATGTGGGGTCTATACTCGTCTATCGGCAAGGAAGCTATGAAGACGATGTCTGCTACTGAGGTAACGGCAGGAGGAGTCGTCTTTGGGTGCGTCCTCTTCGGCCTCGGAGCGTTAACTGAAGAGGTATGGTCGTTGCCTGCACTGTACGATCCAATCTTCTGGATCAATGTGCTCTATCTCGGGGCGCTCGTGACTTTTGTTGCGTTCTTGTTCTACTTTGAATCAATCAAGAATCTTGGAGCCACCAGAACAGGAGGGTTCATCAATCTAGTGCCCGTTTTTGGTACGATGCTATCAGTCTTGATACTGCATGAGCAAATCTACTGGACATTCGTGCTCGGAATAGCTCTCGTCATTCTTGGGATAGTGACCATTAACCTGCAGACTAGGAATGCACAGAGGGCGGCTGATTCTGCCGGCCATCCAGAAGACAGGTGACTGCACCACCCCTGCAGACGAGTCATCATCACCAGTGGATGTCAACAGGGAGAATACCCGGAGATGTCGGGGCTCTAGGTACTGAATCAGCTACCAATCCTCGAATTCCTTTTGCGACAGCAAAAGGTTTTGACCTGAGAATCCCATGCACAGACGGGCGTCACAGTACGACTAGGACTCAAAACAACAGCTCGTGAGGCAGGGTGTGATTCCGTGAGAGAGGTTAGCATACATCTTGGAAGAAGGAGCTATGCTCCTGGAGACATAGTTGAGGGTACGGTCATTGTTTTGACTGACGAGATGTTCGACTGCAATTCTGTGAATCTGAGATTCTTGGGCACAGAGAAGTCTCGCGTTGTCAGGGGTAGTGGAAAGCACCGACGAGTCTACGAAGAGGAATTGACCTATTTTGATGAGTTTCTCGAACTGGAACAGGAGTCAACAATTCCTGAGGGAGAAACTCGGTATGAGTTTGGGATTGAACTACCTCCAGATACCATTGCCAGCTATACGGGAATCCACGGCTATATCAAGTACGAGATTGAAGCGAAGGTCGAGGTTTCTTGGGCTTTGGACCCGAGGGTTAAGGTGGAGGTGCCGGTCATGGTGGGAACACAGTTCCTAGAACCAATGACACTCCGTGAGAAACTCGAAGAGGACGAGACGAGGTTTCTCGAGGTCGAAGTGGAAAGAGATGTGGTGCGCCCGGGGGAATCTGTGAAGCTCGAGGTAAGACTCACTGATGCGATTGATTTCCGAGGCTTGAGATGCGAGATTCTTCATGAGGAAAAGGTGTCGCCGAAGGGAAGGGAAGAAGAACATAGGACAGGGCTTGTTGAGTGGTACACCGAGGAGTTCAGATTGCCCAAGCATGTTCCGGTTGAGATCGAGATGAAAACAGGTGACCACTGGCCCCGCGCTTTCCAGTCTCCATTAATCACGTGCAGTTACATCCTTAAAGTTACCCTTGACATTGCTTGGAGATTTGACAAAGTCATAGAGATACCACTAAGATACGGCAAGACAGGACCGGACACTGACTTCCGTACAACCTTCGGTTTCGAGTTCTAGGCTTCTCCGCTGCTCGTAGAGGAACGAAAGAGGAATAGCCCCAACTCCCGACCTGACAGAAACCAAATGCGCTGATGGAATGTCCTTTTAATATTCGATACAAATAGAGATGGGTAAATTCCGCGGATTAGGATAGTATCAGGTGGACTTGCATTGCAGGAACTTGAACTGGAAAAGTTTGTGGTCGATGAAGAGGTTGATGAGGAACCGTATTCCACGGTAGTGTGCAGAACAATCGCAGTCATCGTATGGTTCGTTTCAGCCTTACATTTCTTCTTAGCAGTGAATTGGGCGAGGTTCGTAGAATTCGACGTTGTGTCCCAGATGATTCCATATTGCTGGGCATGCCTCATTGTATCGGCCGCCTGGATCTTGGTGAAAGTCAGATCTCGCTATGGAATGTCGCCCGACATTGGGCTCTGACTCGACTCGTTCTGGTCGCTGAAGAAGAGAATCCTAGATCTGGCCCGAAACCTTACATGGGCTTTGGTGCTTCGCTTCATGATGATTAGATACGAGGGTTCTATCTGGCGGCCTCCCAGCGAAGCGAGAAGCCTTATTCTGCAGGCCACAATTGGCTGTTCACATAATGCCTGTACATACTGTGTGTCCTACAAAGACCGGCAATACAGAGTCAGAGGTGCAGATGGAATAGCTGCTGATCTCGCCATGCTGGACAAGCAGGCCAAAGAGAGAGTAAGACGAGTCTTCCTTGCAGATGGCAATGCTCTGGCTATGGACACGCCAGAGATCTTGGGAACCCTATCTGTCCTTGAGCATGAATTGCCAAACCTTGAGCGTGTGGGCATCTACGGTTATGCCAAAGATGTAAGAAACAAGTCGACAGATGATCTAAGGGACATCGGGAGTGCGGGCCTTGGAATAGTCTATTTAGGCCTCGAAACTGGAAACGACGAACTTTTGCGATGGTCAAGGAAGGGAATAACGTCGAAGGAGAACATAGAGGCCTGCAAGAAGATCAGAGCCGCTGGGATTCCTCTCTCTCTTACTATAATCCTGGGACTCGGTGGTATTGAACACTCTGAGACGCATGCCTCAAAGACTGCCGAGGCACTAAACGCGATAGACCCTGAATTTGTCGGGGCACTGACACTGATGATTCCTCCAGGGACACCTCTCTTTGAGATGACGAAACGTGGAGAGTTCTGCCCTATGAGTCCTGAAGAGAGCCTAGAGGAACTAAGGCTCCTCATCGAACAGCTCGAATTGTCTGAGTGCGTATTCCGCACCAACCACGCATCAAACTACCTTCCGCTCGCTGGAACGCTGAATAGAGACCAGAGGAAGCTGCTCGATCTTCTCGAATCAGTCCTAGGGTCAAAAGACCAGACGCCGCTGAGGCCAGAGTACTTGAGAGGACTCTAGCAAAAGGCCCGTCCAGTGTTATGAATCAGGATTCGTAAACTACTTAAGAGATACGGAGTGCTCTAAGCAACGACAGCATTGTCAAGAGATGTAGAACTGCAAGGAGTCAAGGACATTGTCCGGAAAGATCTATGTCATTAGTTGTAGGCAAGACCTGACAAGCTACGGAATGGATAGGATGAGAACAGCTGAGGAAGGGCTAGAGACCACAGACTTGTCCCTAGATTGGTCGAAGGCGCGCCTAGAGCCGGTGGTGGCTGATGGGAAGGTGCCATTTCAAGAGGGAGAAACCAGAATCGTGCCAATCAAGGCAATAGACATTCCAGCTTACGCGATGGTCTTTCACTCATTCTATGGTTCAAATGGCATGGGACACATCTCGTGCATTGGTGCCATGGAGTTCAAGCACTACTCAGAGAGTAGGAGCGCAGACATGACTATGTTTCAATCGAGGCTGAAGGCCTCTGTCATGAAGGGAGATTTGCTGGGACAAGTTCTGATTGTCCCAGGTAAGAAAGTGTAGTCGTTGAAAGACATCAACGTCTACTTGGTGCGCCTGATGTACCAGATGATCTTGTCGCTCTCTTCTACCATCTCGACTATCTCGTGACCGGTTCGGCTAGCGAAGGCTGGAAAGTCTTTCTTGGTGCCAATGTCTGTTGCGATGACCTGGAGAATCTGGCCGACCTCCACCTCTTGAAGCTCCTTCTTTGCCTTCAAAATGGGCATAGGACATCTCAGTCCACTAGCATCGAATGTTCTTGAAACGTTGTGGTCTGTCATGGTGAATACCCGTCGTCGGCCTCGATGGCGTCTTCGTTTAAAGATATGGGATTGAACCAAAAAGGGCAGGTTCATGATATAGAATGCAAAACACAACTAGGACGGATTCTAGCTTTTCCGTATCCGGCATCCTTATGTGTAGTTCATTTTCCCGCACGCAAAGTTTGGGTGAACCAACATGGCAGTTCTTCAACTACTACTCTTCATCCTTTTCGCTATGGGCTTTGCCACTATGTTCAGCGGGTTCATGGCGGCAAGGAGAATGGGATTTCTGTTGATGCCGCAGGTCATGCTTCTCATGCTCGGCATGCTGGTAAGCCTAATAGCACTGATTGTAGGGCTTTTCTTGCCAACATTCTCACTGGGATTCATGGATCTCGTGCAACTACTACTACTTGTAGACTTCGTCTTCTTTGCACTGGCCTTTGTGATGGAGTTCATCCAGGTAGTACCCGTGCTCATGAAGACAATGCAGGGCGGACCAATCCACAGCTCTCACATAACAAACCTGATTGTGTCTGTCTTTCTGTCCCTCGCGATGGTCCTGTACTATGTTGACCTCGCCGCCCTTTAGAGATAGGAGATGATAACAGAATGGCACAGTTGTATTTGGTTGGTCAATGGGGTCCTGAGGCAGCAGAACGTTGCTTTGGACCCTTCGTGACCGGAACAACCGCACAGGCTCAGGACATTGAAACCAACATCTTCCTGATGATGGACGCTGTCTACCTAATGAAGAAGGGCGCAGCTGAGAAGGTGAAAGCTCCTGGCTTCCCACCACTCCAAGACCTCATCGAAGCATTTCTTGATACAGGTGGAAAGATCCAGGTGTGCTCCAATTCAGTCGAGTTCCGTGGAATGAAACAGGAAGACCTCAGGGACCCGAGAATAGAGATTGCAGGCGCCGCGACTATGGTCGACGATGTCCTAAATCACGAGAAGACTATGTTCTTCTAAGAACTCTTTTGGAGAGAACCTCCTTCGTTCTCTCCGACCAATTTCTTTCAGAACTACCGAAGCTGGCAGGTCGTTCGCTATTCTTCCTTCTTGGTGAAGTACACGTAGATAGATTGATCATTGTCGTCCTTGATGACGCTGTATCGGATTTTCTCTTCCAGTTCGAGGTGAAACTTCAACTCTTCAATGGCATCATCGTCATCTTTCTCAAGGTGGAGGTGTTCCTTGAGGAACTCGAGAGAAACTGCAGTATCTTTGTCTGCAGTTTCGCTGGTAATCTTCTCCAGTCGCTCTCTCACCTTCATATCTATCGCAGTGTTAGATTCCTTCAGCTCAGAGATCTTCTTAGAGTGTTTCTTCCACGCCAAGACATCACACCTAGCAGTCACTAGTTCTCATTCTTTTTCAATCTTTGGAGAGAAACTCAGATGACGAAGGAAATGGAACATTATGGGACTGACTCGGAGTCGGAACCTAGCGCTCACAAGGAAATTACCTTGTCGTACTCTTCCATGACCACATCGACAACTCGCTCGATATCCACACGCTCAACTTCCGTTACTAGACGGTTGTCAATTCCTCGCTCTTCTACATGGTTCTTCGTGGCATACACTCTTGTTCCAAGATCCTTGAGTTTCCCTGATTCTGAGCACCCTTTATCCGCCAAGTAGGTCCCATCTTGAACTAATAGGAGTCCGACATCATGCCCTCCGTTCTTGAGAGCACCAACAATCTCGGTCAAGTCTTTACAATCACTAGAAAGCCAAATCAGATACTTCATCAGAATCACCACAACTCTAGAATGTGACGATAACCTCGTTTTCAGTCAGAGCCTCAGAAACCGCCGACTCATCAGCCACCACGACCTCCTCAAAGATCTCGTCCAGACCGATGCCTCTGTCTTCTAGAGACTTCTTGCTTGCCAGGATCCGACCGTCGAAATCAAGGTAGGTGGCCTTGAACATTCTGAATGGCACTACATTAGCCGTCTTAAGGAGAGAGTAGACTCCGTCACCCATGAAGAGTAATGTCGGCTCATGATCCATCCCAAACATCCCGACGGCAGCACGCCATCCTTCGAAGTTGACAATCTTCCCATAGGGTCTGCTGTTCACCAAAATGAGGACTTTGCGTTCAGTGAATTCCATAATCGTGCCTCCTACATGCAGAAAGTAATGAAGCGGTCAGCCTCACCAACGTACTCAGCAAACTCAGTGAGTCCCGAAACTTCAACTCCCTCAGTGAAGTCTGAACCTCGCTGATCGAATCCGCGGGCAGATGTGCAGAGTCCACATGCCTGAAACTCGGCTCCTGCATCCGCCAACTCTTGGAGTTTATTATTCATCGCGATGTCAGGGTCTGGATCTTGGCCAAGTTTGGCGTTGTTCACACCGTCTACAAAGAGGAAGACCTTGACGCCGTAGCCTTTCTCGAGAGCAGCCTTCGCGAGGTCATAGAACGTGTGACTGTTCTGGTAGGTGTAGGGCCCCGTCAGAAGAAGAATTCCAAGCGTCTTCTTTTCCAAGTACTTTACTCTCCTTTGGGGTTTGCTGAGCGGGCACATACTCTTTAAAACTGTAACCCTGTTGCGGTACGACGATTGAGGCCAACATTGAAAAAGCCTACAAGAATACGCCGAGCCGGCGAGTTTCGCAAAGGAGCTACACTATTGTCAGAGATCACGATTGGCTTTACAGACAAGGATGGCAACGTGAGTGAGGTAGAGTTCGACACCGAAGACACGGTCCTCGATCTCAACAAGAAAGGGATTGTCAGCATAGACCTATCAGTCGTAGAAACTATGTTGGATCTGAAGGAGATTGACCTGTCCGCTAACCGAATCACCGAGATCAATCTCTCACCCCTCAGAACTCATGACAACCTACAGGTAGTGAATCTGTTCAAGAACTCCTTGAAGACAATTGACCTCGGTCCTCTTTCCGACTGTAGGCCTCTTCGCGAGCTCAATCTGGGTGCAAATGAGATAGGAGCATTTGACCTTGCACCGCTCGCAATGTGCACTAGCCTCAAGAGACTTCGGCTCTTCAACAACAAGATATCAGAGATTGACCTCGAGCCACTTGCCAACTGCACTTCTCTGGAGAGTCTTGAGCTTGAAACCAACCTCATCGGTTCCATCGACCTAACGCCGCTGGCACATTGCAAGGAACTGCAGCAACTGAATCTGATGTACAATTCTCTTCGAGAGATAGACTTGAGTCCGCTTCGTGAATGCCAAAAGCTGAAGTTCATCTATCTTCATCAGAACGCATTGCAGTCGATAGACCTCTCTCCGTTCTCGGATGCAACCGACCTCAGAATACTCAGACTTGGCGGCAATGAGATTCAGACAATTGATCTTGACCCCATCTCGAACTGTACAGAAATGAGGCGACTCGAGCTCGCCATGAACACGATCCAAGAGCTAGACCTTGTACCACTATCGAAGTGTCCAGAGCTTCGCGCACTAGACATAGCAGGGAACAACCTGAGGACCATAGATCTCTCACCTCTGTCAGAGTGCGTGGCTCTTGAAGAACTGTACCTTCATGGCGACCATCCGCAAGAAAACGAGTTCACAACACTAAACCTGACACCATTATTCTCCTGCCAAGAGCTCGAAGACCTAGGAGTACCAAGCACGTCTGAGTTGCGAGCCGACGCCGCTCTAAAGGATGAGAAGAAGCTACCTCCTGCACTTGAAGAGCTGAAAGAAGACGGGAGAATCACCTGGGACTAGCCTATTTGTTGGCGAATGCATTTCCTAGATACGTCATAAGAGGGTTTTAAGAGTCAGGAAGTATATATTACGCACACAATACGTCTGTCCGGGAGAGATACTTTGTCAGGTCATCGTAGTGAGGAGAAAGACCTGACTGAGGCGCTTCGAATAACCAGAGCCTACGGGAGGTACTTTCTCCTCAGCACGGAAGAGGAAAAAGACCTCACGCTGCTTCGCATTGCAAGGGCATATGGCAAGTACTTCAACAGTGACCATGGACGCGCCTTCCTCAAGCGACTGAAAGAGGGTGAGAGTTTTACTCTCAGGTTCCAGGAGGAGCTTCTGAAGGTGACCAAACATGAAGGGGGAGCAGTGGTTGAAGCAAGTAGGATCAATCAACCGGACAGCTTGTTCAAATATGACCCGACCTCACATACCTAGTCTGATTGCGCAATCGCAGGCCTAGAACGAGAGTAAGAGGCCGGATTCATGTCAATTCGCGGACTCATTTTCTAGAAAAGGCGAAGAATATCTACACATATGATTTAAAGCAAAAGACCGTGTTTTCAGCAAGTTCCCACCTCTCCACCACGAGCAGGGGAGTGTCCCCATGAGTTATTCTCACAAGAAGCCCCCACAAGAGAATGACGCGGTTCAACGCTACACGAGATACCTGAATGGCCAAGGCAGGGTCATGCTAGATAATCTCGAAGAGGGCGACAGTTTCGTTATGGAAACTGAGCAGCATAGGATCAAGGTGACGAAGGAACTTGGCAAGGCTGTCGTCAAGATTCTTCCCCTAGATACTGATTGAGCGAAGTCATCGATTACTCATTCGAAACCTGCCAAAGCAAGGCGGTTATTATCAAAGGTTACTCAGATGAATACTCTGGGAACCTTTGGAAGCCAATCAAGTCCAATTGGCTAGATTTCCTGAATTCATTCTTCTTACGAGACGACCGACTAGCTTATGTAAGGCCTCAGCCAATGCACTTCATTGCGTGAATAGAGGGAAGGCCGGTGTACAAGCACTACGAAACATCCGACGATGTGTTCGTGAATCGTGAGGAGCATATTGAGTGGATGAACGAGGCTCTGGAGAGATGTAAGAAGAAGAGTGTGGTTCTCCACCTGAAGGGGATAGGGGGTATTGGCAAGTCATCATTGCTGAATCACTGGGTCAACACTCATGAGAACACTATCCGTCTTGACTGTGAGCAATACTCAGATTTCTATCAACGACTGAATATGCTTGCCAAAGGAGCAGTGCTTCAAGGAACAAAACTCGAGAGATTCGACATACTGTGGCAGATTCGCCAACGCTTTGTGGAGGGAGTGGAACCGGTAAAGGAAGAAGGTAGACAGTGGGCAAAGGAAGTAGTCATGGCTATTCCTTTCATAGGGTCTCTCGCTAGTATCGGGAGTGCAATCACTGCTGTTGGCGCGAAAGTAACTCCAAAGTTGAAAGGGAGATATAGCACTGCTGGAAAATGGCTAAAGGATCAACTTGGTAAGAACCACATCGAGAAACTCCTTGAGATTCTCTGGAAGGAGCCTCGACGTGCTGAATTCCTCTATCTTGAAGCCTTGCTGGAGGATATCAACAATCGAGATAATGCGGACATTCCAATTCTCCTTCTTTTTGATCACTTTGAATATGTAGATGAAATGAACGCTTTATGGAGGTACATGGGACATAAAATCAATGAAACGAGACTCTGGACCATCTTCCTATCCAATCTTTCAAACTGTGTCGGAGTTCTTGCCACTAGACGACCCGCAACTGCAAGTAGGGATTTGCAGGTCGAAGAAACTGAATTACTAGAGCTGGATAGAGATAGTTGCTTGGAGATGCTTGAGCTTCAGAATGTAACCAACAATGAAATCCAAGAGAGGATTGTGAGTGTCAGTGGTGGGAATCCCTTCGTGATTGACACCATCTGTGATATGATTGAAACAAGTGATGTGTCAGTATCAGATATTGAAAGCCTCCGAGCTGATACACTTGCTGATGTCCGACTACAGGTATGGAGACGTCTCTTTCGTCACGCTGAAGGACTGTTAGACATTATTAATAGAGCTGGACTAGTTCCATTCTTCACCAAAGATATCATTGAAACAATCACTCCATCATTTACCTCAGATCTGTGGAATAGGATGATTCGTTTGAGTTTTGTAAAGGACAGAGGTGATGGAAGTTATGTCCTGCATGATTTGGCAGAGGGTCTTGTGAAAGCCGAACTTGGTTCAAGATTGAAGGATTTAGCTAATGAAGTTGCCAGTCTTCTTTTGAAGGGTTTTGAGGCCACCAATGAATACCCTCTAATGGGCTTGTCATTTAGTGCGGAGGCACACTCATCTTTGATGAATGTGTGTGAGCGGATTACCTACAAGTGGATTGATCTTAGTTGGAATGGTCTGTTTAGGGAAGCTCTCATCCTTCTTGATGCCATTTCTATTGAAAGCGACATTGCCCGTGCAACAGTAAGCTTGGGTCGTGGTTGGCACCTCAGCGCTCAAAATCGGACATCTGAAGGAGAAGAATCTATTCGTTCAGCAATTGAATCGTTCAAAACAGTGGATGGAATCACTGATAGTGAAAGGAACCGTTTTGTAGCAATATCTTGTAGCAGCTTAGGAATGCTACTGAATGGATGGGGCAGATTAGACGAAGCTGAAGAAATGCTTGTAGAATCACTCGATCTATATCATGAAGTTTCTGAGAGTCCACCGGATTCTTTGATATCAGGAAGGGAACTAAGGGAGAAGAGTATGGCTCTTCGCGCTCTAGGAATATTGATGATATCTAGAGGTGATTCTCAAAAAGCCATGCAATTCCTCAACTCCAGTCTAAAAACCATTGAAGAGTGGGCTAAGATCGAGAAAGAAATGACACAAGAGCATATCAATAGAGAATTGTCTTACGTACTTGGAGCTTTGGCTCGAGCATCGTTAGCAACCAACAGACTTTCTAAAGCAGAGGAATTCAGTCGAAGAATGTTGGAGGTTTCTGATACCTCTGTAATAGAGATGATGAGTCATTATTCTCTAGGTACATCACTTGCACTACAAGGGCAACTGAACGAAGCCAGAGAGGCATTCATGAAGAAACTCAGAATAACAAAGAGGTTCAGTGAGAAGGAACCAGGATGGACAGCCTATGTAGGTGCATTAGATGATTTATTCTTCATCCTGCGATTGAGTGGTGATTATCCTGAGGCATCAGAAATAGCTCAAGAAATAACGTCTTTGCCGAAATTGCCGGTCTGTATCCAGGTTGAAAACAGTCTGGCCGGGCTGCAGCGATTGGCGGCTTTCTGGCGCAAGAAGTTTAACCCTCGCGTGATCGGTATCACCGGCAGCGTGGGCAAAAGCACGACCAAAGAGCTGATCTGGAATGTCTTGTCGACCCGATATAACACCCTGAAAAATGAGGGCAATCTTAATAA
>CP070658.1:1128803-1153469 GCA_020355105.1 Candidatus Thorarchaeota archaeon
AGTAGTCTTGGGACAGGAATATCTCGAAACGGTTTCAAGAAAGGGCTACTCAATGCTGCACAAGATTAGTGAAGATGCCTATCAAGAAGGTCTTCGGGCACTCAAGCTTGCATACGAAGAAGATGAACAACTAGACTACTCTGCAGGCTACACGTTTACATGGGGGTTGAAGACTGGATAGCAGGTGGTACATGCCGAAGCTAGAATACCACCGTGATTTCAATCCTACATATGTCTTCCACTTCAAAACGAAACAGCGTACGTACTGTCAATGTGGCCTTGCCTGGTCGGAGCGCCTTGAAGAACCACTTTCCTCTCTCCGCATCGCCTCCAGTCCATCCCGGTTTCAATCGTTCTGGATGCAGGTACTCGGTGTCCGTCCTGTCATGCATGAAGACTGTTTCATCGTCGATTTCAAACTCTGCATCTTCACCCACTGATCCATGTCTGTGGAACTCATAGTAGAACTGTTCTCCCACCTGGACGATTGCACTGGCTCCTCCAACCGCGCACTCTATTCTTCTCGGTTCCTTGCTCTTCGGTTTCAAGCGAATCATCCTCCCTGATTTTCAACGATGAGCTTTCTTCTCTTATACCACCTGCGGCCAAAGAAGATGATGACAACTCCCGCAACTCCGACAAGAGTGACAGTGAGCAAGAATGGAGGTTGCCATCCGCGAGGTAGGACCAGCGGCATACCAGGATACCACTGTGCGAAGACTACGTCTATGATGTCGCTTCCTGCGAAGTTGACAAGCATTTGCATAATCTTCATGGTACCGTTGGCCTTCTCGTAGATCATCTCCATGTGCATGGTGATGGGAAAGAGAGCCATCAAGAATGTTGCATCAATGACCGTGCCCCACTCGTCTTGTGTATCAACTATCGTGGCCTCTTCGAAGAAGCTGAAGTTGCTCATCTCGGAGGTGAAATCCCAGTCTCCAATCGGCACCGCAATCATGAACATGTTCTCCATAATCACTTCAGAGTCATTCATTCGAATCAGTGTGCAATTGGAGCTAGGCATCTGCGAAGACTCGTTTATGATGCTGGGGATTGGATCTAGGTGAGTCACGCGTGCAATCAGCCTCTGGCCTTCGTTCATCTCTGTGAGGAAGGGAGCGTAGTCTGCAAAGAATGATGAATAGGATGGGTCTAGCATCTTTCTTTGGAGCGCGTACGTCATCTCTTGACCAAGCTCGACTCCCCATTGGAGGCTATGATTGCTCTGTGCTTGGACAGGTAGACTGACAGTGCTGAGAGATAGCATGGTAAGCAATGCCATAATACCGAATAGCCTAGACCTCATGGACGCAAACTTTCTCACTTCGCATACCAATTAGCATTGTGGTTCTCTGTTGCGCACTACTTCAGAAGCCCGAGAAGTTCGCGTATGTTGTCGATTATCACAGTATCAGGAGGCGCGTTCTCTTTCTCCTCTGGATTACACCAAGTTATCAGAATTGGAATCATCTCGGCACGTATCGCTGCCTGAACATCATACTTTACGTAGTTGCCCACATAGACACATCGCCTAGGGTTAACTCCAAGATCGTCTGCAACCTTCAGCAGCATGAAAGGTGAAGGCTTCTTGTAGCCGGGGACGTTCGTGTATTCGATAGAGTCGAAGAGTGACAGAATGGAGTCTTCCTCCATGAACGGTCTAGGATCTCCAAAGCGATTGGAGGCAATGCCAAGCTTGTAACCTCTTTCTAGGAGTGTTTCAAGTATCTCCTTGCATCCATCCAGAAGTACGTATCTTGATCTGCTTAGATACTTATCCCACTCTTGCTGATACTTCTCCACAAGCTCATCAAGACTACCTTCGACACCGATTTCCTTCAGTAGTCGACGATCATACTCAATCCATTCCTCCCTAGTCGGCTCCCAGTGAATGTCTACATTGTTTCGAAGCATGCGACCATCAAGCCACATATCAGGTCCCCGAGACTGCGCTCCTTCCAGTTGAGGGTCCGTTAGTTCAGCATACTTCTCAAGCCCCATCTTGACGAGGAAATCCCTGTGGACATCTCCAAGATGTCGTGTTGTCCGATAGAGTGTGCTACCTAGGTCGAATATTGCCGCCTTAACTTTGTCCATCATAGTACGTTCCGCCGAGCATGGCTACGCAGGTCTAACCTGTATCTATATGTGACGGCTTCAAGGTGTAGGTGCGCTCAACCTTTTTCAGTAGACTCGCCTAATCTCTCTTGATTCGGATGGTTTCGCCGAAAGACACTCTAAACGCAATAGAGGACCATCTAGAGGCGAATCCGGATGATGCCTCCGCATGGAATGCAAAGGGAGTAGTTCTTGCTGGAATGGAGATGTTTGGTGACGCGCTGCGGAGTTTCAACCAGGCAATCCAGCTGAATCCGAAGATGTCTGAGGCTTATGTCAATCGTGGTCGCGTACTCCTGGCGTTGGGTCCAGACAAGGCGACCAAGGCTTTGAAGGCATTTGATAGCGCATTGAGCCTGTCTCCTGATGACCTCGGAATTCTGCATGACAAAGCGCAGGCTCTTCACGTTCTGGGACGCTCTCAAGAAGAACTGGAGTGCTACAAGATAATCACAGAATCAATGACTGACGAATCAGCTGTGTGGGTCCGCAAGGGCGATATTGAACTCGAATTGGGGCACTTCAAAGCGGCGGTGGCCAGTTATTCTCACGCATTGTCCATTGACTCAGACTTGGCACCCGCTCTCGTTCATCAGGCCATAGCTCTTTCACTTCAGAAGAAATGGAAAGAGGCAATCAAATCTGCAGAACGTGCAGCAAAGATTGCTCCAGACGACCTTGAGGTTTGGCGCGTCCTTGCTGACGTGAACTTGCGTGCTGAGCGACATAGGTCTGCGATGAAGGCGCTGAAGAAGGCCTACGAGATTGAACCCACTGATGCATCCATTGTCAATACCATGGGCATGGTAGAGTATAAGGCGGGACGGCTCAAAGAGGCAGTGAAGCACTTTCAGAGCGCACTGATCCGTGACAAGAAGCACATCTCTGCTCTGCGAAACCTAGGGTTCACATCAATGGAGCTGGAGGACTGGGCAGAAGCACGGAAAGCTTGGGACCGACTTACATCAATCGTAAAGGACGACCCTGACCTCTTCGATGCGCAAGCAACGAACTTTGCTAG
This sequence comes from Candidatus Thorarchaeota archaeon, assembly GCA_020355105.1. Lineage (GTDB taxonomy): Archaea > Asgardarchaeota > Thorarchaeia > Thorarchaeales > Thorarchaeaceae > SMTZ1-83. The sequence goes on from CP070658.1 coordinate 1,131,946, forward strand.
ACTTGAGGACTTCTGTTCGGCTTCTGAAGCTTGGGAGCGTGCCCGTAGACTCTACAAGAAGAGAGGGGATAGCAAGGAAGCTGAGCGTGTCACAAGTCTTGGCAGAGCCGCTAGGATAAATTGCTCAAGACAGAAGAAGGCCGCTAGAGCAGAGAGGGAGCGGGAGAGGGCAACTCGAACCTTCTCGGATCGCTTTGATAGGCGCAAGAAGAAGGGGAAACAGAAGCGCTGAATAGAGGATGGGAAGTTCACAATGCCAAACACAAATGACCGGCCTGTCCGTTATGCAGAACGTGGCCCTGACGGCCAGTTCCTGCCTCCTTTCCCATTTGACCCAGTCTGGCTAACAGAGGCCACTCGTAGAACCGTATGTAAAGTCGTAGATGGAGTCCCACATCGGAAGTACACAGAGTTCTATGCAGTCGGTGTCTACGGAGGGATTGCGACGGCCTGTTCAGTCGGATGCAACTTCAGATGCATTTTCTGTTGGGTTGACTGGAGTCGTGACTGGCCTGAGCGATACGGCCAGTTCTATTCTCCAGCTGAGGTGTACTCAAAGCTTCGGAATATAATGACTGAGACGGGTTTCAGACGTGCTAGGGTGAGCGGGGCAGAGTCTACGCTGTGTCCTGACCATTTATGTGAGATTCTCGAACTCGTTCATCGAGATGCTGATGCCTTTGACCTCTTTGTGATTGAAACAAACGGTGTAGTCCTAGCCATAGAGGATGGATTGGCTACTCGTTTCGCGGGATACGCTTCCAGAAACGGAGATACTGTCGGACACGTTCGTCTGTCGATTCGAGGAGGTCTACCTGAAACATTCACTGAGAAGACGGGCGCTTTATCAGAGTCCTTGGAACTCCCCTTCAAGGCCGCTGAGCGACTGTGGAATGCGGGGACATCCTTCCATGTTGCGGTGGTCGTTGACCCGAGATTCACTTCAGATGAGGAGAAGAGAACGATCTTCGATAGACTGAAGGATATAGACCCGTCGGTGCGCAGAGGTGTCGAGGAGGAGTACCTTGATCCCTATCCTCATGCACTAGTCCGTCTGCGAGCAGTAGGAAGAGAGGACGTTAGTGGCCCCGAGGTGAGCGAGAAAGAGCACCGTGCCCTGGGAAGGAAACCATGTTCATGATGCGGGATGCGTCACGAGTCAGTTGAGAAATCTTCGCTATCGATGGCTAGGCCATAGGCCTCCATGGCACGTTCTGAGTTTCCGAGTATTGTATACACATCACCAAGCTTCAGCCAGGCTTCTGAATAATCTGGGCGCAGTAGAACCGCCTTATTCAATGCGTAGATTGCACGGTCGTACTGACCTGTCTTGATAAAGAGCTCGCCGAGGTAGGTCCAACCTTCATGGTCATTAGGACGGTTGCTTAGAGCGTAACCTACTCCCTGAATCATGATTCTGGGGACGATGTGCGGGAGAGCTGCTGCGAATACAATTATGACCAGTACAGCCAGTAGTTCCATGACCATTACGAATTCAACTCAGGGTGGCATATGGTACGAAATGTGCGCTTATGACTTATCGGCTTTGTGAAGCTTTGTCGTAGATAAGGGACCGAATCACGTAATCAATTCCGAACCGGCCCTTGGTCATATCAACGTACCATGGACCCTCAATCTGAAGATCGTCTATTATCTCAGGGACTGAACGCCCCTTGTTGTGCAGCTCTCTCACTTTAGTCTGGAGGTCCTTGAGGTGATCTATGCGAGTCTGAATGTGCCGCCGGGGACTCTCTATTGGTCCCGCATGACTATCAAATAGGACATTGAGATTGAGAGCTTGTATCTTCTCTAAGGTAGCGATGGTCTGGGGAATATTCTCATCAGGCATTGACAGTTGCTTTCTTGAAGGTAGAGGGACTGCGTCTGCTGAGAAGAGCCAACCTCTCCTACTCTCGTAGAAGCCAACCATGTCTTTGTTGTGACCAGGAAGCGGAACTACCTCGAAGTCCAAGCCACGCACAGTGAAGTGGTCAGGCATGGGTGCGACTGCACTAACCGGTTCCGGCTGACCCCAGACCATCACAAAGAAGTCAGGTAGAATCTCAGGGTTTTTCAAGACATCACTTGTTTGCGGAGCTGCATATATCGTGGCGTTATCTGCGAGAGCCGAGCAACCTCCTGTATGGTCCTCATGGGCGTGAGAAACGTATACGTGTTTGACCGGATTACTAGATACGAACTCCATAAACTCCTCAATTGCATTTGGACATCCAGCATCGAAGAGCGTGTCACCTATCAGGTATGAATAAGCCCAGATGATGACCTTCCCGTCTATCTCCGTTCCCGTCTTGATGCAAGTGACGGTGTCGTCATACGGCACTATCTCAATCATGAAACTGTCACCGTCAATCTACGAAAAGTATACTTCGGTTCTGGGCGGACTGATTCAGCACGTCATAAAAGGTGCAAAGAGAATCACAGCTGAATAGTAATAGTCTGAAGTGTCAGAACCTAATTCATGGTCTTGTTTGTCCAATCTGATTGAAGTTCAGATGTTCGCTTGTTTGATGTCCTCAGACTCGACTTCACGCCTCCAAGGGATCCGTTCGCCTAAGAGGGCTCGAAGCTTCCACCGACCGGATTTCGGTGCCTCAAAGATTGCAGTACGTAGGGTTTCGAGCTTCTTCCTAACACTGACATCATCATCCTCGGGAAGTGAATAATGCGGAAGGAAGGCAAGTGTTCTGTCAACAGATGTTAGGACATCTTTGTAAAGGCCCCATTCTTTGGCGCACAGACTAGCAATATAGGATTGATTTACTGTGGCCGGGCTGTCCATGTTTCCTAGATCTAGATCCTTAATCATAGTAACGATGTCTCGGAAGTCTTTCTCGTTAAGCTTCGAAATCGTTAGCTTTGCCAACAGAAGGTCACTCACGGAAAGCGTCAACTTCTCAATTTGAAGACGATTCCTTAGGTCTATGTTGTGTTCGATGTTCATTTGGTCCAGAAAGACGTCTATGTGTTCCTCTGAGTCTGGCCTCTCAAAAAGGAGGCGCGAACCTGCCGTATTGAAGGTCATTGTCTTGTTTTCAACGTAGCCGAGTTTCTCCATGAGTTGGACAATCCCCGTGTATTGCCCACTAAGCCCGACAAGGTCGAGATCGCCATGGGATCGGTCACAGAATTGATGCTCTTCACAATGAACATGTATTCCGTGTCCGCCGACGAGTCTGAGAATAACTCCTCTGCTTTCTGCTTCCCAGACAATTCTCAATGCTTCGCCAGTCGTCTGACGAATATGATTCTGCAGCTTCTTTCTGTCATTCATCCTTTGTCCTCATATAGCGAGTTCCCAAGTATCTCGTTGCTTTTAATATAAAGCCAGAGGTACAGTTGAAGACTTGTCTTCAAAGCTTAATGTTCCCGGGACTCCTGACTCACAAGGATTGGAGGCGCGAACTTTCTCAGCCTGCGAAGACCGAGCACCTTCTCTCTTCTTCCCATCTTCGCATCATTCAAGGCTGTTTCCATGAACGAGATTGCTTCGTCGTAGGCCTTGCGATCAATAGGGAAGGGAACCCCGTCCTTGCCGCCCACACAAAAAGTCATTCGCACGGGATCTGCCCACGAGGGCGCAGAGCCATAAATCATCTCTGCAATCAGTGACAGTCCTCTTACAGTTGCTGGCCCCATTCCGTCTATGAAGAGTAACTCTTCGTAGCCCGTTGGTTGAACATCATATGCTCTTCGAACAGCATTCCAGTCCATTCTTCGAGGAATGACCTTATACGAAGGCAGTTCTGTGACATGCCCATTGCTCTCAATCCACGGAAAAAACGTGCTTTCATTGTAGGCCTTGATGTCCTCGAATAGTCTTCTCACACGGCGTGGTTCTTCTCTGATGATGTCCAGTGTTGTCTTTCTGCAAACGTCTGACTTCTTGGCTGTCAAATCTAGGGTGGTCCTCTTTACAAGCCCTGATATCACTCCGGTGTGCGGTTCTTCGATGAAACTCTCGACCTCTTTTGATGACCAGTGGTACCTTCTGGCGTCATTTGACTGTTTGTCCATCCCCTGCTGTACAACGGTCCAGTTCTCTTGGCTGTCTACGAAGAAGAGGTGCTGGTATAGCTGATATCCATCCTGTACCGCGGCATTGTCGACTTTCGCCACCGCCTTGCTTATCTCTGAAAGTCCGAAACCATCAAGACCGAAGTCCTCCAGAGCTCGAAGCTGCTCCGGTACTCTGTGGGAGGCTACTCCTTTACCTCCGATGCCAACCATGCGGTGCCTCTCCCAGTTCAACACAGACTTGAGCACGCCACATGTTACCGTGGTCGACCCTGAACTGTCCCAATCGTAGCCCAAGACATTCGACAGCGCCTGGAAATAGACGGGATCAGACAGTCGTTTCAGCAGCTCAAGAGTGCCAAACTCATTCACGATGAACTCACAGATCGCACTGGCCATGGGCATCATTCGTTTCACTAGCCAGTGTGGTGCTTTCCCCGGGTGCAGTTTGAGATCCGCGACACCTGCTCTCTTCAATCCAGTATCGCCTGTGTTCTGTGCTGATAGAGAGTAAATAAGCACCACAGGAATCCGAAACTAATCCTGAAGGCCTCGCGCCAACGGCTGCTACACCAGGTCTGCGCGAATCGCTTCAAGTCGCTTTATGTTATGTTCTCCCGACTGCCTGACGTTGTCGCAGACGAAATCATCACAGTGTGCGCAGGTTTCGACTCCACGCTGATTCCCACAGGCGCGCATCGGACAGTCCGCACACCACTTGAAATGAGGTCCCTCTTCCGACTTGCATCCAACGCAGTTGATGTCTGCGGGAATAACGGAATACTCAGGGCCATTCCATTTCTGAGCCGCTTCCACTCGCAGTTCTTCGCTGTTGGTCGCATATGCCTTGTATGCATAACAGTCAGCACAGTGCAGACCGCAGTACGCAAGTAGTTTCTGTGTCATAGCATGCTCGTTGAAACAAGCCTTGCTTAAAAGCTCAACAGATGGCTGAAATCACTCTAGAGCTTCTTGCTTCCCTCTTTGATGGCCAGTTTTGTCATCACAGCCCTGTTCTCTTCTATGTAGCCCCTTACCATTTCGGGCTCACGCTTGCTCAACTCCCTCAAGACCCACCCGACGGCCTTTCCAACGAAGAACTCCTTGTCAGACAGATGCGGATTCAAGGCTCTCAGAATTCTGTCGGTGTATTCTGATCTGTGGAATCCTTTCTTTGAGAGGTGCTGGTAGGGAAGTACTGTTGCTCTGCGACGCCAGAAGTTCTCACTCTCTCGCCAAGAGGCTATAGTTTCCTCAATAGACCAATCACGAATCAACAGTGTTCCCAGACAGACGATGCATAGAGGGTCAGTGAGGGCCCAAGTGTCAATGTCATCAATCATGTCTGAAATCATCTGAAGTGCAACTGACTTGTCGCCTTTGGCTGAATACTTCTCCATAATCTCTATTGCGGCAAGCCTGAAGTCAAACACCTCATCCTTCCAGAGCAGTTCTATGATTTGTGGGAGCATCTCCACAGGGACCTCCCGGATATGTCTTCGAGCGGTCTTTCGTATCTGTGGAATCTGGATGCCCAAGAAACGCAGGCTAGATGTTTTCATGTATTTGGCTACGTGCGCCCCCTTCTCCCTATCCTCCTGTCCAAGAAGATCCCCCTTCAGACCATCGGCAACAGCCGCAATCATACGCGCAATCAGAACTTGATATGATAAATGCTTGTCTGCACCTTCCACTGGAAAGTGCTCTTCAAGCAATCCTTTTATTCTCTCGAACCCAATTTGTGACCGCTAGTGCGTCTGGCGGAATTCTGATACCGTTGAGTTGATAGCACATGTGTGAGAAGGCTGACTGGGATAGTGCAGTAGAGTACGGCAAGTTTCTGAAGGAAGCTCGAGAGAATGTTGAGCTCATGAAGGCGCGATTCAACGACCTCATGCTCAACGAAACCGAGCAAGGAATCCTTGGCAGCATTCAGACGGAGATCAGGATTCTGGTGATTGGCACAGACCGCTGTAACGACACAGCCGGTAATCTTCCAGTTCTTGCACGGATGGCATCCTTCGCTCCGAAGATCAAGCTCCGAATGCTTGACAGTGACAAGAATGCAAGTCTCCATCAACAATACAAAGTGAATGGCAAACGAAAGACCCCCGTGGTCCTCTTCATGAGTGAGGAGAATGAGGAGCTCTGCAGGTGGGTAGAACGACCCAATGCTGCGTACAAGCTCGTCAACGAAGCAGCCACTCCGTCACTTGCTGGCCGCAGGAAATCTCTCAAGAGTCTCTACAGTGACCCCGAGATTCTCCGTCAGAGTCTTGGAGAATTCATGAATCTACTTGTGAGAGCTGACTATGTGTTAGGTCGGGCTTGACAGATAAGGCAGAACATACCTTGAGGACACTTTATTTGCTCATCTGAGTGACTGATGAGCGAAACAAGAGAGATAGGTGCGATACACGTGGCGACAAGTCTGCTGCAGCTTCGGTATCCTTTCTCAGTTCAAGCGAGGTCTGCAAGTCAGAAGATCGCACGTGATGTCCGTAGTCTCATTCAGATTCTGGAGGAACCTGTCAACAGTCAAGTCATAGAAGAAGCTGAAGAACGCGTCCATGCGGCATTGATGCAATCAGAAATCAAGATACCCAGAACCAACACAGAAGAAGCAGTACTCGTGTACTCAACGGCTAGACTCATCGTGGAGAGGATAGGTAATCCAAGATTGAAAGAATATCAAGCGGAGACTGAGTCCAAGGCCGTGAATAGGCATCTCTCTACCGAAAAGGAACCCGTAGTGATTGACTTGTGTCAGTCATCTTTGGGATGGACTGTCGAATCCGCTGGTTCGGAGAGCCAACGTGCCAAGCTACCGCTGATACTGAGAAGCTTCAACTTTCGGATAAGGTTCGAGGACTACCTGGAAGTGGCCCCGAGTTTCCATAGCGAGAAGTGGAAGCTGATCAATCGCCACTTGGACTCCGGGTGGGTTCCCATTCGACGATCTGAGCTCGATAGATTGATCTCCGGAAGAGTCAAGCAGCTAATCCTTCAGAGCACTATGGATGTACCCAAGCTGCCAATGAGGCTCACCGAGGCGGTTCAGAGAATAGAGGCCGAGATTACGACGAGGATTCAAGAACGGGAGCCCATCGAGATAACAGGGGACGTCACCACTGCATTCCCGCCGTGTATTTCTCAGATGTACGAAGACTCTTTACAAGGGAAGAACCTATCCCATGATGCCCGATTCGCCTTGGCATCGTTCCTTCTCAAGATTGGAATGACAGATGAGGATGTCATGGGCGTCTTCAAAGCAGCACCCGACTTTGTGCAGAATCTTGCTCAGTATCAGGTCCGTCACATCTCCTCGAAATCCGCAGGGGAAGGCTACACACCTCCTGGATGCAAGAAGCTGCAAGGAAACAGTCTGTGCCCAGTCTATCTCAGAACTGCGTCTGATCCTCTTTGTACCTACGTCCTACATCCGCTAGCATTCTACGAAACCAGACTCTGGGAGATTTCCAAGGGAATAACTGATCACAGCTGGTATGCTAGAAAGAGGAAGAAACGTCAGAACCTCTAGTTTGCTATCTAATCGGTTTTTGCCCTCGGGTCCGTGTGTAATAGTACAGGTACTCCTGAGCGTATCCAGCATATTCACCGAAGTAGTCCCTTGCTGCTCCCGACTTCTTGCTGTAGGACTTGCCCGCCGTAGTGAATATCCCATAGTGATTCTGAATGACACGCTCAATCCACACATCAATCGGGAATGCTTCCAAGAAGCCAAGTGAGAAGAGGCACACACAGTCGGCTACCTTGTCGCCCACTCCATGCAGTTCCTTCAGACTCATATGAGCCTCTTCATAGCTTTGTCTAGAGAGTTCAATAGCATCAATATCCTCTTCAAGAATTGACTTTGTGGAACGCACAACGAAGTTGGCTCGCCAATCGAGGCCCAGTGCTCGTAGATGGTCCTCTGTTGCTCTTGACAGGTCCTCAGGTGATGGAAAACCATGGTAGGTTCTGCCCCGGAAACTGTAGGTAGGTCCAAACTCTCTCCGGATTGACTGGGTGAACTTCCGAATATTCGGGATGTTGTTGCGGATTGAACACAGGAACGAAACCAGACAAGGGAAGAAATCGTCTGAGATGACACGAAGGCCAGGAGCGAACTGAATGCTCTCCTTCATGATTCCGTCGCGTTCAATCTGTTTCTGTATCTCTGAAAGTGGATCGTTGAGCCTGAACATCTTCTGAAGGTCCACTTCATGCTCCGACGTGTCGTAGTAGAGGATGTTTCCCCTCTGCTCTACATAGACAGCTTGCCCAATGTCTGAGTTGACATAGCCAGCACCCTCTCTAGTCCAACTGAATGTCTGACCGCACTCCAAGGTGTCCATAAGGTCAAATTGCCCAACAACGAGCTCTCTCATCGTGCCCGTTCGAGGTTATGCGGAAAGAAGAGTATTGTGATTCGGCATGTGAGGCTACAAGACAAGGTCCGAAACGTCAATCGCCTCTCGTTCCACAATCTTCACGAGGCTCTCAACATCGTCAGGTAGCAACACGGGAACGTCGACTTCTTTCGCCGTTGTAGCAGACTCCTTCCAAGCCACCATGGCCACAGTTCCTGGGGGCGGAACATCTTCCAGAGCCCCTTCACCGACACACCAGAAGCGTGGTATGGCTAGCCCCTTCATACCCTCCACAAGAAGGAAATCCGAATCGTAGACTTGGAGCGTCTTTGATAGCGAAATCCTCTCCTTGAATCTAATCGTAGTAGAGCTTGGACCTTGTAGTATCGACATCTCGACTCCAGCCTTCAGGTGCTTCCAAGTGTCCGAGTTCTCAGGCGGCATACTATCCTCCATGCTACTCTTGACTGTGGATACGGTGTGACCTCTCTTCTTAAGCCCGTCAATCAAAGCCACTATGAGCGTCGTTTTTCCAGTGCCCGAGTATCCTGAAACCGCAAAGATTCGCAATGGCTATCATCAGTCTGGAACGCATCGTGGCATATTGTGTTTTCGTTGGCCACGCTGGAGTCCTGTTAGGCTGTTGGTTCCGGAGAGTCTTTTCTCTTGAACAATGCCACAAGCTCCTCAATACACCGCCAATTGCCCATTGCTTTCCTTATCTCTCTTCGAAGTCTTCTAAGGACCCTTACCCGTCTTACTTCCAGCTCCTGCTCGATAAGTCTGCAAAGTTCACTTCCCTCATCATCAAAGTCAGTAAGTATGAGCACTTGTCTGTCTTGATTGGTCGCCGATGCCAGTTTGTCAACAAACAGTTGTCTAGGAGTGCCACTCTGGGTCTTGACAATTGGGGCCTTCAGTCCAAGACTCCTGAGTACCAACTCGTCGCGCTTTCCTTCCACAACCACAAGAAGGCTCTCATAATCGTGGTCCAGTTTCTGTATGATGTCTATCAGGGCTCTCTCATTGTCCCTGAGCCTCTTCTTGCCAGCACGTTGCTGTGACCTAGCCCTGAAGATATTTACCTTGCCCTTCAATGATCTGTCTTTCTTCTCACTCAAGGTGAAACCACTCAATGACTCTTTGCTCGCCTTTGACTCAGGGGATGATGGCTATCTTCATGCTTTCGCCAGCACTCATCATTTTCAGAGCGTCAGTAATCCTTTCTAAGGGCATCTCGTGAGTGATGAGAATGTCAGGGTCAACAGCGCCGGCTACTATCAGCTTAAGGGCCTGTTCAATGTGTCTAGGTGCCAGATGAAAGACACCCTTGATTGTTAGCTGGCCATAGTGGAACCGGTAAGTGTCGATTTCGAACTTGGTCCCCGATGCAGCTCCTCCGAAGAGTACTGTCATCCCCGCGTCTCGAGTCATGTCCACAGCCTGCTCCCATGTTGCGGGTAGTCCAACCGCCTCTATCACAACATCCGCTCCATAGCCTGAAGTTTCCTCCCGTACTCGTTCAATTGGCTCCTCGTTTGCTGGATCTATTACAACATCCGCCCCTGCTTTCTTGGCCATATCTCGACGCAGCTTGGCCAAGTCCGACGCAATCACTGTGGAGGCCCCGTTCCTCTTTGCGAGCATGATCAACATCTGCCCAATGGGGCCTGCACCTATGACTGCGACTGTGTCTCCAAGCTGAATCTCTGCCTCTTCTATGCCATGCACCACACAAGCCAACGGTTCAGTCAGAGCTGCATCCTGAAATGACAACGAATCAGGAATCTGGTGTGTGTTCAGTTTCACCACAGGTTCGGGAACCTTGATGTATTCCGCAAATGCTCCATTGACAAACGATGATCTCAACTCAGCACAGAGATTGGGTCTACCTCGCTTGCAGAAGTAGCATTCCTGACAAGGAGCGGAGTTTGTGGCTACGACGCGCATGCCTGGCTCGAAGTGCTTGACTCCCTCTCCCGTTTCTTCAATTGTGCCAGCATATTCATGACCGAAGAGTGCCGGTGTGTGTTTGAGCAGGATAGGATGCCCCCTCTTGAAGGTCTTTACATCCGTTCCACAAGTTAGGGCCGCGCCGACTTTGATCAACAACTCTCCGGATTCTATCTCGGGAACATCGGTTTCCTCAAACCTGACATCGCCGACACCATAGAACATAGCAGCATTCATTCGCCGGGCCATCGGTCCAGACTCCGCGGGGTCAATGGCTGGCCGGTTTAAATGGCTTACTAACGCGCGGTCAAGCAATGGAGTACGATCCTTTCAGCATCGATTCCTACCGGAAGACCTTAATCGGAACCTCACGAGGCCCGACATTAGGAGCACCACGATGAAACCGAAGTCAAGATACCCTGAAGTCATCGACTATCATGCAAAGAGCGTATGGGACGGTGAAACGGGGTGCACTGCATACGTGACTGACAACAGGAAGGTCGAAATCGACACGCCTACAACTTATGGTGGTAGAGGGAACGGAATATGCCCAGACGAGCTGTTCGTTTCGGCAATCCTAGGTTGTCTGAACAACACGTTCCTGGACTTTCAGAGGCGCTTCGAGATGGATCTATCATCGCTTGAGCTGGATGGGCAGGCCACTGCTGAGTTCGACGGTACTGGGTACAAGATTGTTCGAGTGAAGGTTTCGGGAGAGATTGTGGTTGCTCAAGGTGAGCTAGATGTGGGGGAGAGATGCTCTGAGTTGATGAAGGAGTATTGTCATGTTACTCGTTCAATCGCCAGCTGCATTCCAGTGGAGTATGATTTCGCAGTGCGAGAGAAGTCCTAGCGCCCGAAACTCCGCACTCAGTCCTCTTTCATCAGGCGCTCTATCCTCTCCATGTATTCCTGAATATTCCGCCATTGCCCTCCCTGAAAGAATACGCTGTCGCAGCTATTGCATAACCAGAACCTGTCATAGTGTTTGTAGGTTTCATCAAACACCAAGTCCCTCACCCTATCCTTCTCTTTGGGGCCAATCTCAGTCAACTCGCCATTGCACTTTGAGCAGCGGGATTTGGACGGGTCGATTCTTGGAGGAATGTCAAACTCACGAAACACTCTGGCGACCCTTTCATCGACGCCGCCTCTGAGCAGCATCGTTTCAAGAGGTACTTCCATTGCTCTGTTGTGGAGTTTCTCGTCTGAAGTCAGCAGAATACGATTCTCTTCCTTCGCGATCGCCAGAAGGTCATTATCTTGCATTTCAGTAGAATAGAGTGTGTCAAACCCTGCCAGTCTGAGCCATAAAGACAGCCGGCCCAGCATTGCATCAACCACGAATCTGGTCATGGCTTCTCACCAAAGAAAAGGAGTGCCGCGTTCTTCCACATGACGACCTCAATCTCATCCTTAGTAACCTGAGAGTATCCCATATCAAGAAGGGACTTCGGGATCTTCAAGTTGGCGAAGAATCCCAACCACTGCTCTAGTGGCATTGCATACTCAAAGAGTGGGAAGTCGCTTCCCCATAGCATCTTGTTCGGAAACACCCGCATGAGCTTGGCGTCGGCAACCATCTTATAGACTCTGTGAGGCATTCTCGACGCAAAAGCCTGCCATCCAGAAACATCCACCAAAACGTTAGGGTTCTTTGCCGCCACTGTGATTGCCTCGTCTACCCAAGGTACTCCGACATGGGCGATGACGATTCTGAGTTTCGGAAAGTCCGCTGCCACCTTGTCTAAGTAGATTGGTTGTCCGTATTTGATGTGCTTGAATCGTGACGTGAAGCCAGTATGGACCATGATTGGAATCTCAAGATTAGTGCATAGCTCATAGTAAGGATAGAACTCCATTTCGTCAGGGTAGAAGCCATTTGGAGGATACATTTTCCAACCACGACAACCTTTCTCCGTCACGGCCCTCTCAAGCTCAGCTAGGCCTTCATCCCCTCTTCTGGGGTCCAGACCCACAAAGGTGATGATGTTAGAGTCGCCACTCACCTCGTTGGCGTGCCAATCCGTCTTCTCTTTGAGGCTCAGTGGCATGTCCTGATTGAGCCCGCTATCAATTGGTAGAATCACTGCCTTCTCTATGCTAGCTTTGTCCATGGCTACCCTCAGATTCTCAATTGGAGAATCGAACTGTGGCTCTGTGCCTTCTCTCTCAGCCGCAATACGGCGCGCCTCGAGATCCTTCTTGCTGATTATGTCCCTGGTCCAAGTATGCACGTGGGCATCAATGACTCGCAACGGCGCATCACACGGCCGCAACCTCGTGTCGGGGTCAGATTAGCCTTCCGAAAGAATGAGTTCCGCCGCCTCTCTCAGCTTCTCAATCGTTTTGATTTCCACCGTTGCTGAGCCGAGCCTTGCAGCCGCTGTGTTGCCGTGATAGTCGCTTCCTCCGGTTTCAATGAATCCAAGTCCTTGAACGGCTTTCCTCACGTCCTCTGGACTTCCGGCGGTTCCCCATGGTGCGTAGTCGTATTCAATCTCAACCCCCACTGCCCCGGACTTCTGAAGCTGCTTCAGAAACTCTCGCAGATTGGAGGTTTCAATTGCCATCGGGTGAGCTATGACTGGAACGGCACCTGCAGACCTAAGAAGTCTGATAGCCTCCACTGTTCCCAGCCTGTCCTTCTTCACATAGGCCGGCTTTCCTTCCACCAGGTATTGTTGGAAGGCTTCGGCTGAGTTTCTGACAACTCCCTTCCGGACAAGAAGCCCAGCCAGATGAGGCCGACCTGGGCTTTCAACTCCTCGAAGCACGTTATCTACCTCATCCTGTCTGACATCAATGCCAATCTTTCGAAGCTTCTCGACCATCTTCAGGAACCTGACTAGTCTGCCATTGGACAGGGGTTCAAGTCTTTTCGACAACTCTTCCGACCCAAAAGGAACGAAGTAGCCCAATAGGTGAACCTCTTTGCCATCATGTTCGGTACTGATCTCCACACCTGGAACCCCTATGAGATTTGCACGCGAAGCTGCATCCATGAAGTCCTTTAGGCCCATCAAGGTGTCATGGTCTGTGAGGGCAATCCCTCCAAGCTCCATCTCCTCCGCCTTTCTCACCAGAACGGCAGGTGTATCGCTGCCATCTGAGTATGCAGAGTGAGTATGAAGGTCAGCACGGGCTTTCACCGTGAACGGCCTCCCGTCTTAGGGTCGCAACGAGCGTTTTCACCTTATGGTTCACTTTCCTGATTCTATCTCTTGTCACTGTGGCTGCTGCTGGACATTCGTCGTCAACCGTACACTTGCGCTTCCTTGCATCAAAGATGACGGGATACCATCGACACCCTTCTGGTCGTGCATCGTATATCTTGCAGGTCATATTCCCCGAATCATAGAAGAAGCAATACCCATCTACGTTCTTCAATTCACAGAATCCTGCTGTCACTCTCACAAGGTAGTCGTTCTTAGAATACCCCAGAGCACTGATTCTCTTCGCATCCTCGCGGGTGAGCGTCATCTCTGTTTCTGTGCAACAGGTTCTTCCTTCACTACAGAATCGAGCGCAGTCAATGGCTATCAAGATACCGTTGTCTCCGTCATTGGATTTCCTTTTTGACTCGAGCTGTCGGCCAGCACTCCTTGAGGATGAATAATCGCTAGTCACACTGTCTATCTATGCGATATTGTGGTCAGATTGCGGTTTATCGGTTCATCACGCTGATGAGGCGCTCGCCATCCCTACTTCATCATCATCCCAGCAAGAATGGCCCAATTATGTCATATCAATGCTGTTATGCGTTTCTGCGTGCAATTCTGCGAATTCTGGACACCCTGTCAGAGATGTCGCTCGAAGGTTCTTCCGATTCAGTCAATTGGGAGCTTGGTTGGACAAGGTACTTCCCTGTGAGTCTGAGGTAAACCCTGGCTCTTATCTGCCGCATATACGACGAGAGATTATCTGGCTGATGAACGGCACCAAGGAGAAGGCGGCGTCGTTTGCTGAAAATGCCCAGAATGCGGTCTACTATACTCATGATCACCTCTCTACTCGATGTCTTGGCTCTAAAGGTTTTTCATGTGCTACAAGTTCAGATTCCCCGCGGTCCAGAGCCAAAGCGCTAAATACGGTCTGAAGGACTGGCCTTCATCACTCCAGAAGGACTCAGGTGATCACATGCGCATTGCAGTAATTGACGAATCCCGGTGCAGGCCAAAGGACTGTACCCACGAGTGTCAGAGATTCTGTCCTCGTGTGAGGACCGGCGATGAAACAGTCATATTCCCGGACGGTCCAAACAAGCCTCCTGTCATAGTGGAGGCTCTATGCTCCGGTGAAGCGATTTGTGTCAAGAAGTGCCCCTACCATGTGATCAGCATAGTCAATCTTCCCGAGGAACTCGAGTCCGACACAAGCCATCGTTACAGTGTCAACGGATTCAAGCTGTTCCGCCTTCCCATCCCCAAGGAAGGAAAGGTGCTGGGCCTCATAGGTCCAAACGGTGTTGGGAAGACGACCGCATTGAGAATCCTTGCCGGAGAACTGCAGCCCAACCTTGGCAATCTGGAAGAACCTCCGAGCTGGGAGGAGATAATACTGCAGTATCGCGGATCCGAGCTGCAGCCATTCTTCAAGAGAATACAAGAGGGCACGATAACTCCGGTACACAAACCACAGAACATTACAGATCTCCCGAAGCTAGAGTCTGTGGCGGAAAAACCGATTAGTGAGCTTCTAGAGGCTGCTGACTCCTCAGGCAGATTGAATGGCTTGAAGGAGGACATGAATCTCAACGAGATATGGGAACGTCCTATCAAGTATCTGAGTGGAGGTGAACTGCAAAGAGTTGCCGTGACCGCAGCCATAGTGCGCGAGGGTGACTTCTACTTCTTTGACGAGCCAACAGCTTACCTTGACGTGAGAGAGCGCCTACGAATGGCACGTGCAATACGCCATCTTTCGTCTTTGGGGAAGACTGTAGTCGTTGTGGAACACGACCTCTCTATGCTAGACTACGTTTCCGACTTGATTTGCATATTCTACGGAGGCCCAGGCACCTATGGCATCGTTTCACATCCCCATGGCACTAGGGTCGGCGTCAACATATTTCTCGATGGGTATATCCCGGATGAGAACATGCGATTCCGGGATACTGCAATCTCATTCAAGGGCATGGCTGGTGAGGATGAGGAGTATATTGGTGCCGAGGCGTTGCTAGAGTACGGAGATATGAGAAAGGAATTCGAGGACTTTACTCTGGATGTCAAGGGAGGAAGAGTCACTCGGGGACAGATCATTGGTGTTCTTGGGCCCAACGGAATAGGCAAGACAACTTTCGTGAGAATGCTTGCTGGAGAGCTTGAACCAGAAGAGGGTGAAGCCCCAACGAAGACTATCTCAGGATTCGACCTGAAAGTTGCCTACAAGCCTCAGTACATTGATGCAAACTACGACGGCAGTATGCGAATGTATCTGCGAGAGGCTGGTGGGAGCACAGTTGAAAGCGCTGATTTCAGGACCTCGGTTATTCGCAGACTAGGCCTGGAAGACCTCCTGGACCACAACGTTTCGGAGTTGTCGGGTGGCGAACTCCAGAGGGCCACGATCGCAAGGACCCTGGCTCAAGATGCTGATATCTACTTGTTTGACGAGCCCTCAGCGTTTCTTGACATTGAGCAGCGACTGGAGAGCTCACGTGCAATCCGGAAGACGATTCAGACATCGATGCGCACTGCCTTTGTTGTTGAACACTCGCTTCTGATGGCCGACTACCTGAGCGATAGTATGGTGGTGTTCGGTGGAGTCCCAGGGAAGAAGGGGATTGCTTCCTCTGTAACCACGCTTAGGAATGGAATGAACGCGTTTCTCAGACAGATGGGGGTCACGTTCAGGAGAGACCCGCAGACAGGTAGGCCCAGAGTAAACAAGGATGGTTCTAGGCTCGACACTCAGCAGAAGTCATCAGGTGAGTATTACTACGTAGGCTAGTCGTCAGACTGCCTTTTTGTGAAGGCCACGCATCCAGAACTCCTTCTTTGCTGCGGCCTTCTCCTTGTCCATCTCCGCCAGAATCTTTACAGCCTCATTCCCGCAAGCTATCACCGACTCTTCTCCTTTCACAGCAAACTCATCTTTCACCCTATTTGCATACACGGCACAGACCGCACCAGATCTGAAACCATAGACGTTTGCCAGAGTGAAGAGGGTGGCCGCCTCCATCTCAAAATTCGCGACATTTGCCTTGGTCAAATCCTTGACCAAAGTTTCACTGAAGCTCTGTGTGTAGTCATTGAAACCTGGTCTAGACTGCCCAAGATAGAAAGAGTCAGTGGAAGCTGATATGCCAAGATGGTAGTTGAAGCCAAGTGTGTCAGCGGCTTCCACCAGGGCCATGATGATCTCGTACGAGGCAGCAGCAGGATACTCCGGGCGTACATACTGCTTGCTTGTACCTTCGAGTCGCACGCCTCCTGTGGATATTATCAGGTCTCCAATCTCTATGTGCTCCTTCAGAGTGGCGCAGGATCCCACTCTGATGAAGTTCCGAACGTCCACATTGGCCAACTCTTCAATCGCGATTGCAGTTCCAGGTCCGCCAATCCCTGTAGAACAGGCTGAGATGGGCACTCCCTTGTAGAAACCTGTGTGGGTCACATACTGACGATGCGAGGCGACTTCAGTGAAGGAGTCCCAACCCTTGCTGATTCTCGCGACACGTTGAGGGTCACCAGGAAGAAGTACGGACTCTGCAACATCACCTTTCTTGACCTCAATATGGTACTGCTTGCGGTCCGGCGTTTCTGGGCGTCTAGCGGAAATGGTTTCTTTCGGCATTGCTGGTCAAGTACGCACTGGAGAACTAGGCTATTTCAGTTTCGGACATAGTTCGGCTACGATGTATCTAATGCAGCTCAGCTCCAGACCAACAAACTATTATACATTCATAGAATAGTTGCGGTCTGCTCGGGATTCGGTCTCCGAAAGACCTAATACACATACCGTGGGGCCTGCTGTCCCGTGCGAGGGCGTAACGCTGCTCCCACAACAATCTTGGAAAGGAGAGATAAGCTTGGTTGAAACAACCCTTAGTGTGATCAAAGCCGACATCGGTTCGCTTGCCGGCCATGTCGTTGTACCTGACTTCCTGATCGAGCTTGCCAGGAAGGAAATGAAGGCCGCAGTTGACAAGAAGATCATCAAAGACTTCTATGTCGCCAATGCCGGTGATGATCTGGAACTAATAATGACCCATGACAAGGGAGAGAACAATGAGGAAGTCCATCGCCTTGCCTGGGAAACATTCATGAAAGGTACTGAATTGGCCCGCAAGAAGAAGATCTACGCAGCCGGTCAGGACATGCTAGCTGACACATTCAGTGGGAATGTAAAGGGACTTGGTCCTGGTTCAGCGGAGATTACTATCGAGGAGCGAAAGTCAGAACCGTTCGCCATCTTCATGGCGGACAAGACCGAACCGGGTGCTTTCAATCTTCCATTGTTCAAGATATTCGCTGACCCGTTCAACACAGCTGGGCTGGTAATCGATCCGAATCTGCATGATGGATTTACGTTCATCATTCAGGACATCATGAAGGATGTGCCCTGCTTCGTTGAGATGAAATGCCCCGAAGAGATGTATGATGTGCTTGCTCTTCTCGGTAGCACAGGAACCTTCACCATAAAGAAAGTCTACCGCGCCGATGGTATGGTATGCGCATCAGTAAGCACGGACAAACTCCATGCTGTAGCTGGGAAATATGTTGGAAAAGATGACCCAGTAGCTATTATCAGAGCGCACTCGGGTCTTCCTGCCATGGGTGAAGTGCTTGAGGCATTCACGATTCCACACCTTGTTGCTGGTTGGATGCGTGGTTCTCATGCAGGTCCATTGCTTCCTGTTGCATTGAAGGACTCAAGGTGTACCCGATTCGATGGCCCTCCGCGTGTCATTGGTCTGGGCTTCCAGGTTAGCAACGGCGAGCTGGTGGGCCCTGTTGATCTCTTCGATGATGTCGCTTTCGACATCACAAGGAAGCGTGGGATGGAGATTGCCGACTATCTTCGTCAGCATGGTCCATTCGAGTTTCACCGTCTTTCGTCTGACCGGATGGAATACAGCACATTGCCAAAGGTCCTAAGCAAGTGTGAAACTCGTTTCACAGAAACCGAGATTATTCCAAAAGGCACCACTAAGGACACTTCAGACTCTGCAGAGTAGTTGCGGGACCCTACAGTTCCGCACCTCACTTTCCAGACGTCAGGCAGTCCTCATCCTGTTCTCTTGATTATGTGATAGCCAAACTCTGTCTTGACTGGATCTGCAGTCATCGCTCCAACACTGAGTGAGAAGGCAGCGTTCTCGAACTCCTTCACCATTTGGCCCCTGCCGAACCAACCAAGGTCCCCTCCTTTCTTCCTGGACGGACAATCGCTGGAATGCTTTGCCATTGACGCGAAGTCCTCTCCTTCTCGAATTCTACTTATAATCTCGAGGGCCTGACTGTGCTTCTTCACTAGAATGTGACTGGCTCGTACTTTGCCTGCTTTGCCACCTTTACCCATTGATATCACCAGCTTATAGCAGATTGTGCATGGTCTCGTTCGAGTGTCCAGAAAAATAAGCTCTACGATTCGTGTGCGTCAAAGTGAATAATACCCCTGTGTCAATCTGGAAATGACACGCTTTCTTTAGCATGTTTGGCTCCAAGATTGTTGGTTCATTATGAAAGTCGTGACTATATGCCTGCCTGAATCCTATGTTGAAGGGCTCGACAAGCTAATCGGGCAATTGAAGTATCCCAACCGCTCTGAAGTGATAAGAATTGCAATTCGCGACTTACTTGTAGATGAGCTCTGGGGCGATAGGACACAGTCAACGTCTATCCCTCTCGTTGCTCAGCTACAGGACATCCCTACGGTTCCTCCAGCCGGGTCGGTTGAACATCCCCGCTAGTTGTACAACCAGATTACCTTTTTCTATGACCGACACAACCTAGGGTCAGGCCAAGCCGACCAATGTAGTGGGATTGGAGCAGACCCAACAACAATGCTGCTCATTCTACTTCAGGAAACCGTGTGTAAGATGGAAAGGATTAGGAAACTTCTTGGGCGTGAAGAAGAGAAAGAAGAGAAGACGGTTGAAGAGGCTCCAGCTGACAAGGCGGTAGAAGAACCAGTCCACGAGGAGGCCGCACCTCCAGAAGTCCTTGAAGAACCTGTAAGCGAGGAACCGGAGTTAGAACCTGAGCCAGAGCCGGAACCTGAGCCCGAAGCAGAACCTCAACCTGAGGTAGAAGCAGAACCAGAGCCTGAGGTAGAACCCGAAGAAGCCGAGCCTGAAGAAGCCGTTCCCATGGATCGAGCCCCGCTCCTCCCTTACCATTCAGAGTTCACTGAGCGTATCAAGTACCTCTTCGGAGACCCCACTGCAGCAGCCGGACTAGAGGGTCCTGATGAGTTCGCCTTAGAGTTCATGGCAGAGGGTGAGAGGTTCTATGTGGCGAAGGAAGCTAATGGAGAATTCAAATACGGCACCGGCTCGGCGCCGGACGAGGATGTGTATATTCGAATCGCAAATGATACTGTAGCAGAACTACTGAGTGCAGCAACGTTTGCCGATTTTTCAAGGGTATACATCAGGGACTACCGGAAACCAGATGCAGGCAAGTTCGTCAAGATTGAGCTTCGGAAAGACATCACAAGCATGAATAGACGCGGCTACGCTCGGATACCGCTTCTGAAGCTTCTCATCGGACAAGCACGTTGAGTCATTGGTTTCCAGCATAGCAACTTATTAACCCGCGCAGCTCGGAGTCCCCTGCAAGAGCCGCACTTGGATGCGCTCATGCTGGGATGAATATCATGGCAGAGATTGAACTCCCGTTCATTGCGATTAACTTCAAGACCTACCCTCAGGCCACAGGTGAAAGGGCCGTTCTCTTGGCACAGATATGTGAGAAAGTTTCGAAGGAGTATGGTGTCACGATTGTTGCATGTCCACAGGTTCCTGATTTGTACAGGGTTAGCAGGGCAGTGGAGATTCCAGTCTTCTCACAACATATGGACCCTGGTGAACCAGGGCGTTTCACGGGACACGTCATTGGAGAAACCTTAGTCGATGCAGGATGTTCCGGAACCCTCCTCAATCACTCAGAACACCGGATGCAACTTGCTGACATCGAGGCCGCCATTCGAAAGGCTGAGAGCCTGCAGCTGTATACAATCGTCTGCACAAACAACCCCTTGGTAAGCAGGGCAGCGGCATCTCTCAATCCCAACGCAATCGCTGTAGAGCCGCCGGAACTCATTGGTACAGGTATTTCTGTTTCCCAGTCACAGCCTGAGGTGATTACTGGAACTGTCGATGTCATTCGTGCTGTCAACAAAGAGGTCACAATTCTCTGTGGTGCAGGTATCAGCACTGGTCAAGATGTGGAATCAGCAGTCAAGCTTGGTTCACAAGGTGTGCTTCTTGCGTCAGCAGTGGCCAAGTCTGACAAGCCAGAAGATGTACTGAGAGGACTGGTTGAACCACTGAGAAAATAGTCTGTGGTCCTTCCGGTTCATTTTTCACTGAAGCCAGAGCCGTCCCAGTCGGCGAATCATCATGAAGGTGACCCTTCATTGCGCTCACTGTCTGCTTGACCGTGCAGTAAATCAGATAAAACTGGCTACCGATGACCCCGATCTACAGATGAGAGCAGTTTCCGCAATGCTTGACTTTCTTGGAAAGGACTTCAATACTGAGTCGGTTCCGAGCCATATAGGCACTGATAGAGACCTTCTGGTTCAGAGAATGACAGGAAGGGATCCGTATGAGGGTCTCAAGCGCGAATCAAACGCTATGGTCCTCAGCATTCTTCCTGACTTGAAGGACTTAGTTGAAGAAGTAGTAGATTCAAAGATACGGTTCAGGAGGGCAGCACTGATAGCCGCTGCCGCCAACGCTATCGAATTCGACGTTTCCGGTCGCGATTTCACGCTTGATGAGCTAAGGCACATCCTCGAACGTGTTGAATCAGATCTCGCCTTTGATCAGGTTGAAGAATTCATGAACCTGTGTCTGAATGCCAAAGAAGTCTTGTTCCTGACAGACAATGCTGGCGAGATTGTTCTAGACATGATTCTCATCTCTGAGATAAAGCGTCTAGGTCCCAAGGTAATCGCTGTTGTCAAGGGCGGACCTGTCCTCAACGATGC
>CP070658.1:1153569-1161610 GCA_020355105.1 Candidatus Thorarchaeota archaeon
TCCTTGATGTCAGATTCTAACCGGTTGAGGCCGGCAGGTTGCCTTCCCTCACTGACGAGTTTCACTCTCATTGTTTCAACAATCTCGGCGATGTCAATCTCAGGAAGACACCAAGTGAGACAGTGACTGCACTCAAGACATTGGTACAGAACCTCAACACCTCTTTCATCCAATGGCCGAACTCCATTCTCGTCATAATGCACGAGTAGGGCGCGGCCGTGTGGTGTGGGTGAGTCAGAGCGCCAAGCAAAGAATGTTGGACATACATGCCGGCACATCTTGGGACATGCACTGCACATTCGTACCAACGTGGGAATGCTTTCCCTATCGATCACTTCTTCACCCCCAGGCCAAGTTTCCCAGGATTCATGATGCCATTCGGGTCAAGTGTCTTCTTGATTTGCTTCAGGACTTCAAAGGCAGAACCCATCTCGCCCTCTGTATAGGTTGTCCGGGATAGTCCCACGCCATGTTGATGGCTCATGGTACCTCCTTCTCTGAGGCAAGCCGCCACTCCAACATCCCATATCTTCCTATATGTAGACCAAGCAGTTTCTGCGTCCAGTTGACTGGTGAAAAAGATCATGTAGATGCTGCCGCCGTTTGGATACATATGAGAGAAATGGGAAAGGACCATGGGAGCGTGAGCCTCCATGGCCTCCTTCATCGCATGATAGACGGTCTCCAGCTTGTCATAGGTAGCCACTACATCGATGGTATCAGCAATAGCATACCCAGAAGTGGTGAGCGTACCGGGGTAGTACATGTCGTACCGGTGTTCCCACCATCTCTTCGCAGGGCCTTCCCCATAGTCATTCCCTCCATTTGACAGGCAAATCTCTACTGATACACTCTCATCTATGTCATTCTTTGCTATGGACCCGTCAAAGCCCAGCATCAGCATGCACTCACCATCCTTGACATCGAAGTGACTGGTAACGGTCAGTGCTGTGTCGTCTGGATCGTAGAGTCGGATCAAGGAAGGTACTGCTCCACTCCTGAATATCTCGCGGATTGACTTCAGGCCACTCCTAACGTCGGGAAATGACATGCTCCTGAACCTACGCTCTTCAGGGATGGGGAACATTCGTAGAGTTGCCTCAGTTATGACACCAAGAGTGCCTTCAGAGCCTATGAATAGCTGGCGCAGGTCTGGACCAACAGAATGACGCGGTACTGCCTTCGTTCTGACAACGGAACCGTTCGGCAGTACAACCTCAAGTCCGAGAGTGAGATCTTCTATCTTGCCGTAGAGAGACGATAAGGAACCACCTGAGCGTGTAGCAATGAAACCTCCGACATTGGAGGCCCTCAATGAGGTGGGCGTATGGCCCGTTGTGTAGCCGTGACGGTTTACCTCCTCCTCAAGATCGATTCCGACCATCCCGGCTTGGACCGTAACGAGCATCGAGTCGTCGTCAATTGCTAGCACCTTGTCCATCCGTTTCAGATCCAGGTGGATACCACCGTAGATAGGCAGAGTGCCTCCGCACGTCCCGGCACCGCCTCCAACCGGTGTCACTGGCACCTTCATCTTGTTTGCTACCTTCAAGACTTCGGATACTTCTTCTGTGGAACCAGGAAACACCACCAAATCGGCTGTTGGTAGCAGTTCCCCAGCCCTGATCTTACTTTCACTGAGTGGCCATGCATCATGGGCGTTCAGCACCATATCGGTTTCATCTGCGATGACATTCTCAGGGCCAACAATCTCAGTTAGTCTTGCAGTCAGCTCAGCCTTCCTCTTCGGCCTAAGCATCTTCTCTCACTCCTTTTTGGGCAGTCTCTGGGCAATGAAGACTGTCAGGTCGTCTACTTCAACCGAACTGCCCGTTCTGAATAGCATTTCCTCGATATGTGCCGTGCACAGTGGGCAAGGTGCGACGACGCGAGATACCCCAGTCCTCTCAATAGCTCGCAGATTCTCCTCCACGACTCCCTGTGCCACGTCTGGTGAGTGATAGCCTACCATTCCGCCGCCACCACAACATGAGTCGTGTAGATTTGACTCTGTGTATTCCGCGTTAGGCATCGCTTCTATTATCTGCGCCGCATACTCCGCCAATTGTCTTGACATGTGACGAATAAGGTGGCATGGAGAGTGTACAGTTACACTCTGAGTATCCTCACTCTGTGTCAGTTTCTCTGTAAGACTCTCAATTCCAATCTCTTCTATTAGGTACTCTAGGGTGTGATACACCGGAATGTCCCAGCCATCACGTTCAGACAAATAGCTGAGATTGGATGTGCAACCAGCACAGGTGGTTACTATCTTCTTCGTACCAAGTGCACCTACCTTCTCCTTGAGGTGCTTGGCGAGTTCTCGTGCAGTCTTATCATCTCCGAGTAGGATTGCGGGAAGTCCGCAGCAATTGAAATCCCCAAGAAGCGTGTAGTCCACGTCGAATGCCTCGAGAACAACCTTCCCTGCTTCTCTGACCTCTTGAGCACGTTCTTCAGCCTGACAGCCAGGATAGAATAGGACTTCAGCTCTTTCCTTCACTCGGTTAGGATAGAATGGCAGGTTCAGTCGTTCCAGCCGCATATCGCGACTTTCCGCCTTGTCTTCAAGATCCTCCCAAGGCGCAAAAGCAAGACCATGCTCAAGGAGCGTCTTGTCAACGGAGTGCAGTTCTTGAGGGACAAGGTCAGGTCGATGCTCAAAGATTCTCGCTCGAATCATGTTGACTATCTCAGGGACTTCAACGTTCTTGGGACATACTTCGCGACATGTCCCACAACCAGTGCAGAGAAAGACCTTGTCACCGGTTGCCCAGAATTCCGGTGGGGACCGACTAAGTTCCACTGCGATACTTCGCGGACCTGAGAAACGCTCAACGCCCACTCCAGCAACAACTGGACAATGTTGCAGGCAGAGTCCGCAGTTGATGCAGTGTCCAATCGAAAGGACAGTTTCAAGCTCGTCCTCATTGTAGGGCGTTATTCTCTCCTCCCGTAGGACCCCCATGATGTGGTCATAGTCCTCTTCTTCGGTCAATCAGACACCTCCCCCTGTGGCGTTCGCAGCAGCCGTTTCACCGGCATAGTGTCCTGTCGCGAGGGCGACACCTAAGCCACACTTCTCCATTGCATAGCTGTACCCAGCTAGTATCGATCCAGCCGCGAAGAGGTTCTCGGCAGTGGCGTCACCATCCGGATTAACTGGTCTTAGGAATTGGTCGACACTAAGTCCACATCCGAATAATGAGTGACTCTCAGGACTTAGGGAAACCACATTTGTCAATCGTTGAGGTCTAGTCTTCCCGGATTCTCTGAACTCATCAGTCACTGTCATGAGGCCGAATACCGTTTCACGCAAGCCCTCTACAGTTGCAGCGAGTCCTCCGCCTATGTACTTGCCACTTGCAAGAACGACACTCCTAGTGGTGATTTCGACCTTTCTTCGTGGGCTTCTGGCCAAGACCTCAGTAATCTTACTTGACTCTATACCACAGGGCTCAGCCTCGTGACCGATCAGGAGATGACCTCCCTTTTCTATGAATACACGCTCAAGACCCCTCTGAAGCCTAAAACTTGGCACTGACGGCGGGAATGCGAGAAGCTCGAATACACTGGCACCGGTCGCTTCCTGTAGGGCTTTCTGATTCTTTAGGTTCTCCTCAAGTCCAAGGATGGGTGGCAATGCTACGTAGGTGGCTCCAAATTGTTCAGCCTTCTTCTTCACCTGTTCAATGAATGTGACCAAGTTCTCCTCTCTGTCTAACCACCTTGCTATGTTGGTAGTTGATAGATTGTATCCGTGACCAAATGGAGCAATGTCAAGAGATGCGTTACCGACCTTGTGAGGTGGTTCTCCGGTTCTTGCCTGATTATCAAGGAAGGTTTTCGACGCAATCTTCGGATTGAGGTCTGACACTCCTTTGATTCCGAGAAAGAGCATGACTCCCTCATCATCGACAGCAAACTCTCCAGGCCATATTGTCTGTTGCAACAAGGCTGTGGGCTTCTTGGTGCCAACAAGAGTGATACCTTCAAGATTCGAATCAATTCCCCCGTAGAGCTGAGCGGGAGTAGATTTCAGATGCTTCGTCAACCATTCCACTGCTTGTCCTACTCTTTCTATTGCTAGACCAGGAACATCGTCATTGTCAGCGCTGCCAAATCCTAGGATGCTATAGGGATGGAGCGGGTATAGACTCGTGATGGCTTCAATTCCCTCACGCGCTGAGAGCAGTTGCTGGCTTCCACCAGGTAAGTATCCTGAAACGTCGATAGCACCTGAGGAGTAGGAAGTGGCACTCTGTCCTTTCCGAATCAACGTCGTATTCGCCCCGCGTTCCTGGGAACGGATTCCCGCCGCAAGACCAGCCATTCCACCCCCAATGACCAGAACGTCAGTGTCGAGGTCCAATCAGCTCACCTCCTCCCACGGTTTCAAATCATAGTCAAGTTCATTCATGGTCTGATCCAGATTGGCAACACAGGCATAGACGCCCTGAACAAGCTCCTCCTGTGCCAGTTGCTCCCCTCTCATCGGCGGCCGTTTGCCCTTCCATCTCTCAGACAAGAAATCCATAATCTCCAGCTGGTAATCTTCACCATTCAGCTCGAGCTCCTCGGCTAGGATTGCCGCTGCTTTGAAAGTGCAGAAAGTCCCTTGACATGGGCCGGTACCTAGTCTGAGACGACGTCTGAGGTCGTTGAGTGTGTGGGGGAACTCATTGCGGATGGCATAGCGGATCTCAGCTTCAATTACCGGCTCACACGTACACATAGAGGACCTCCACTCTGGATACTCTCTCACCAGATTCAGAATCTCTTGCACCTCTGTGCCGCGTCGGATTCTCATCCTTTCTAGTGCATGTTGGGAGATGCTGTGCTCCTCACTCAGACCGAGGATATCGACATCACCTTCCATTCCTGGAAGTGGTTCAATGTGCGTTCTACAATCTAATCCCTTTCCGAGCTTCTCGCACGCTAGGTCAACTGCGTCTTGAGCCATTCGTCGACAGACCACTAGTTTTCCACCTGTGAAGCTGATGAGTCCAGAAACTCCCTGAGGCTCATGGTCAACAACCTCGAAGCTGCGTGATACCTCATCCTCCGGAACCTTCCAGGTAGGTATCATGGGCCTTACGCCAACCATCGTCCGGATTATCCTCGCCTCTCTGACTGATGGCACTATCCACTCGAAGCTCTTGAAGAGATACTCTATCTCATCGTGTGAGGCTACAAGTTCGTCCGGATTCTCCCAGGTAGGAAGATCCGTGGTCCCGATGAGAGTCGTATTCTCATGAGGATACATATAGACCCATCTTCTGTCTACGGCTCGTGTGGTGATTCCTACATTCACAATCCTTCTGTCTAGGATGATATGGGAGCCTTTGGTCAACCGAAGGTCTAGATTGGCTCCGGCTAGCTTCGCAATCTTGTGGGCCCAAGGACCAGCCGCGTTTATGACAACCTTGCCCTTCACGGTTTCAATCTGTCCCGTCAACCGATTATGATAGCTGACACCTATGCCCTCTTTCTCTACAACCGTCAAATCGGTAACTTCTGAGTAAGTATAAACATCAGCACCATGCTTCTTGGCATCCATTGCTTGAAGAACAGAAAGGCGGAAGGGATCAATGAAGAACTCTTCAATGTAGCCACTAGCAACGACATCTGGATGAAGCATGGGTTCAAGTTCCAAAGCTACCTCTGGGGCCAAGATAAGGAAGGGAGGCACACCTCGCCGCTCGACACGCTTTGCATACTCCTCCATCCCCTTCGATACGCCCCCCGATGAAATCTCAGAGAAGTCAAGCACAGGGAAGAGTATTGGGAGCTTCATCACGATATGTCGCGCTATCTTGCGGAGATGCATCACCTCGTCCGTGCACATGTCCATGAACTCGGGCTCGTTGTAGTACTTGAAGCCTGAACTGATCATTCCTGCACAGGTTCCCACAGTCGCAGAGGCGATATCGTCTCTCTCCAAGAGCAGTGTCTTTAGACCCCTCATCGCACTGTCACGGACCACTGCGGTGCCTGTACTTCCGCCTCCAATCACAATGACGTCGTAGTCGGTTTTGCTCATTCTGATCACGACCTTGGTGTGGTGTGTTGCTGACGTTCGAACTGTGCCCTTCAGTAATGCTCCAGCAGAGTTGATAGCTCAGCCAGGAGAAGGTTGTTGAAGGTTTCATACTGCGGTTTGTAAACTGAAACGTTCTCCGGAATTGGCTGTCTCTTCTCCTCAACGTGGTACATGTTCGCTATTGCCTCACCAAAGGACCCATAGACACCTGAGCCAACCGCGGCTAGGATTGCCGCCCCCATAACGGTGGAATCGCGAGTCCGCGGAAGAACAACTGTCTTGTTGGTGCAGTCGGCCATTATTTGTCGCCAGAGAGGGGAATTAGCTCCACCGCCATCAATGATGAGCTCTTGTGCTTCCACGTCCACCATCTGTTCTATTGTGTTCAGATAGAAACGGATACCATATCCATTTCCCTCCATAATTGCTCTCGCTATGTGTGCCTTCGTGTGTCCGAAATTGAGATTGTACAAGATGCCCTTGTTGAGTGCCATGAAGGGGAAGAACACCAATCCATCACTACCCGCTGGCACATCCTGAACTGACGCTTCCATCAACTCGTAGATATCATCCTCATCAGTTCCTGCGACAGTTGCATCTGCCCGATAGTATTGATCTCGATACCATTTGAATGCCCAACCAGTCCCGGGCAGAACGCCCTCTAGTATCCAACTCCCAGGGATTGCAGCCGGGTGACTGTACAGCACATAGGGGTCTTCTACATAATCATCGGTATGAGTTATGACAAATGTCCCTGTACCCGTTGTTGCCTTGACGATTCCAGTCTTGATTGTACCCGTGCCGAGTGCTGAACACTGTTGGTCTCCAGAGCCCAGAATCACAGGAGTCCCTTTCCTTAGTCCAGTCGTCTTTCCTGCCTCGCCCGTGACCTCTCCTATTGTGGTTCCCGGATTTGCGATGTCTGCGAATTTGCTGGCGGGGATTCCAGTGGCTTCACAGATCTCATCTGACCACTTCAGCTTTGAATGGTCAATTGGACCAAATCTTGCGTTGGAAGTCTCCGTAATCATTGCCCCGCAGAGGCGATTGTTCAGAAACGTATCCAGCGTGAAGAACTTGTGGGCACTATCGAAGAGCTTCGATCTGTTCTCAGACAACCAGAAGAGCTTCATGAATGCCCGCCGGGGGCCGATTATGTCAGCAAGCTCCTCCTTCTTCTTGCTAGAACGATTGTCTGTCCAAAGAATGGTGGGTCCAATTGCGTTCCCTTCCTTGTCCACGGGGGTCCAACAGTCGCGTGTGGTTGCTATGACCACAGATGTGACAGATTCCGCACCATGTCTGTAATCTGATAGAGCCCGCTGCATAGTTGTACAGGCGGTTCTCCAGAAAGTATCGGCCAATTGCTCGTGTGTTGCCAGTTCTCGGGGAGTTGGAGGGTACTCCTCATATGCCTTGCTCAATTCAAGGCCTTCTTCATCCACAAGAACAGATCTTGTCCCAGTTGTACCTACTTCGAAAACTGCGAATACACGCTGACTCATGTTCTTCAACGGACCAAGCAGATAGTTGACCCTGCCGAAGGCAGGGCGCAATATGAATAGTGGGGAAAGATGGAATGAATTAAGTCTTCTTGACTGTGGGCGTTCAGAGCTTTGTTTGATGTCGTAGGACTATGACAGAAGGGATTTCACAGCAGTCAATAGTGCATGAGGTCACATTATAGTCGAAGAACTGCTAGAAGCAGCAGTGGCGCAGATGAAAAGAAACTTCTGACGGAACGTATGAGGCAAAGAGTGCGTCTAGCTATGTTCTGGCAATCTTGGGTGTAGCCTGTCACAGGAAGAAGAAGGTCTACGAATGACAAGAATTAGAATAACGGTGGTGAAGAAGTTCAATCCAGTGGATGTATTCGGTCACGAAATAACCTATCCAAGGGGCGAGATAGTACCTACCTGTTATGTCTTTGATGAAGGAGAGGAATTCATCATAGAGAATCTGGAGAAACCAGAGAAGTTCTGCGGATGGGGATGGAAG
>CP070658.1:1161710-1165210 GCA_020355105.1 Candidatus Thorarchaeota archaeon
AATTGGATACTTAGCGAAGCGCTGTTCTCTCATCCCGTTTACTATTTCCTCAGCTTTTGCGGCTTGTATTGCAAAGAGCATTTCATCATCATTTGCACCTGCAAATACACGGTCTCCATTTCCTGGTATTACTATTTGATAGTCTTGAGTATTGAAAGTGCGAAGAACTCCACTAGTACAAGAGGCCATGATTCCTGCTAATTCAGCTTTCAATCTCTTTCCATCTTTGTTCATAGCCCCTTGCAGGAGACGCATCATCTGAGCAGGATTCCCATACACAAGAATTACGTCCGGTGCAATCTTTGTTCTTGTCAATGGTGATATTACTAGAGCACTGTATCTTCCCTTTTCTAGATGGTCCACATTCTCAAGGATGGTGTTTGCTCCTTCTTCATCTGCAGCATAACCTGCTTCAAGGAAGAAGAGTGCAAGCGTGGATTTATCAAAGAGCTCTTTCCAGCCGTAAGCGAAACTAGCACCAGGACAACCACTATCCTCCTCTGTGATACCCATTGTCCAGCCAAATCGTCGAGCTAGACTTAGAGC
This sequence comes from Candidatus Thorarchaeota archaeon, assembly GCA_020355105.1. Lineage (GTDB taxonomy): Archaea > Asgardarchaeota > Thorarchaeia > Thorarchaeales > Thorarchaeaceae > SMTZ1-83. Next base: position 1,162,257 of record CP070658.1, read on the forward strand.
TTGACAGATTGCGATCTTGCTTTCGAGTCTTCGTGTTTTCTCGGGAAATTCTGATTCATCCTTGACTAGCTTGACAGCTAATGGATATGTAGAGGGTCGAAGAATTTCCTCCAATGCTTTTCCGATATCTCTCCATGAATCCATGTTCAACTAACCACATCAAATTCCTTGACCTGTCGAAATATCTCTTTCGAGTTGTTTTGCGTAGGCCTACTTGGTCCTCTGTTTCACAGATATCACAACACTGCGAACCAGACTATGCCCGAAGCCTCGACAAGAGCTTCCTACTTCTCTCCGCAGTTGACAGTCCCATCATCCAGAACCCTAGCCACGTTCCAGCTGTAGCTCTTGCCGTCAATGGTCCTCTCAATCGACCTTCGGACCTTCTTCAGCGCGTTGTCATCCGTTTCCACCGAGAAACAGACAATCTTCTCAATCTCATCACACTCGGTCATGCCACAGAACACCACATAGTCAATGGGATGCAGGACCGCCTTGATGTCCTGGGGATGATACTTGCAGCCCGGCAGGGCAGAGTCGACGATCTCCACGACGCGCTTTCGTGCCTTCCTGTGGACTCCCAACCCGCTAGTGCTGGACGGGTTCACGCAGACTCTCAAACTTAGAGGGGCGATTGCCTTTCTCTGACTCTTTCTGCTATGCAATTGTACTGTGTTATCTCTCCTCATCCTTCTCATACTGGCAGCACAGACCAGATATTGCAAGGAGTATGCCTGGCAGGAAGACATAGAACAGGGCGTTGACAAGCGGGTTGTCAGGGTCTGCTGGACGTAGTATGAAGTGATAGAGGCTGAGGAAGACGAGTGCAACTAACACGTAGGCAATGAGTATTCTCCGAGCTACTTCCCTCCTGCTGGCTACCATCGTGACCGTCTACAATGTCTGCTGCTTGTATTTCTTCGTTGTTGTGAATGGAGAAGTTTAGGGGCGCGTGTGTAGGCTGGACCACGTTCTTATTCTTGACATGAAACCGAAGTTCGGTTTCGTGTATCATAACGAGTATACATCGGAACCGAGGGGCTTATGAGCAGAATACCTTAGTATGTACTGTTTCCGTGTCCGGGGTCTGCGGTTTGTATGAGCACTACGAGCCATCCGAGCGCGTGTTCGTGGACAGAGAGGAGTATCTCGACTGGATGGCCGAGGCACTTGAGCGCTGTAAAGAGCAGAGCGTTGTCCTCCATCTTCGCGGGATTGGAGGAATTGGAAAGAGCTCGCTTCTGGACCACTGGAGAAGCACAATCGACGAAACCATTCGTCTTGACTGTGAACAGTACACGGAGTTCTATGACCGGTTGAATGTGATTGCGAAAGGAGCAGTCCTCCTCGGAGCGAATCTGCGCCGTTTCGATGTTCTCTGGCAGATTAGACAACGGTTCGTGGAGGGAGTTGAGCCAGTCAAGGAAAAGGGACGTGAGTGGGCGAGAGAAGTTGTGATGGCCATACCATTCATCGGCTCTCTGGCAAGTATCGGCAGTGCTATTGGTGCAATCGGGGCAAAGGTGAGTCCGAAACTGAAGGGCAGGTATGGCGAGCTTGGTGACTGGCTACAGACCCGTCTTGGCAAGGACTACATAGAGCGGTTGTTGGAGGTACTCTGGAAAGAGCCAAGACACGCAGAGTTTCTGTATCTAGATGCACTGCTGGAAGACTTGAACAACCGTAAGACCTCTGAGAAACCCATTGTATTCTTGCTGGACCACTCCGAACATGTTGACAATGAGAGGTGCCGTTGGCGTTATCGTGGTAGAGAGATCACCGAAACCGAGCTCTGGTACGTATTCTTGACTTCGTTGTCAAACTGCGTTGGAGTCATGGCAAGCAGACAGGCCCTACCTAGCAGGACAGGTGAGGAACTAGAGATCGAGGAGTCCGAGCTCACAGAACTTGACAGAGAGAGCTGCATTGAGTTGCTTGAGAAGCGTGAGATTGGGTACGCTAATCTTCAGGAAAAGATTGTCAGTGTGAGCGGTGGGAACCCCTTTGTGATAGGTGCGATATGCGACCTTGCAGAGTCCGGGAGACTATCGCTCAGTGATGTAGAAGACCTGCGTGCAGACACCCTTGAGGAGGTTCGATTGAGGACCTGGAGAAGACTATTCAGCGAAGCACAGGACCTTCTGAGTTTGGTTGAGAAGGCTGGTCTTGTCCCGTTCTTCAATCGGAGGATAATGACTGTGGTTGCACCAGACATGAGGACGGACCATTGGGACCGGCTGATTCGCCTGAGCTTTGTCAGGGGCAGAGGGGACGGGACCTGGGTGCTACACGACCTAGCGAGAGAGCTAATCATAGCTGAACTCGGCCAGCGGTTGCAGGCCTCGACAGATGAGGTGGCCGAACTTCTCGAGAAGGCCTCTACCGATGAGTTGGATTACTCTCTTCTTGGACTGTCCCTGTCAGTTCAAGCAATGGGCGCAGAGAGGGATGCAGCGGCAAGGCTTGGAACTACTGTTTCTGACCTTATGTGGAGAGCCGATTACTCCGACGCTCTAACACTTCTTGATGCCGTTAGAATTGACACGAACGAAGGTCATATGGTGATACAGGGACTGAGAGGAAGAGTTCTGACTCATATGAACAGAGTGGCAGAAGGCGAACATGCACTTCGGGAGGCGATCAAAATATTTCGAGAGTTTGGTGAGAGCATTCCAGACGAACTCCTAGTGCATGTTGCACAAACACTGCGCGGATTCGGATATCTGTTCCGTACGACTCGAAGAGTTTCGGAAGCCGAGGAGTCTTACCGGGAGTCCCTCAAGATCTATAGAGAGCTCGATGAAACGACACTGGGTTTCCGTCCTCAGGACATGGCTTGGGCTCTCTATTCCTTCGGTTGGCTCCTGATGGGCGTCCATAGACTAGAAGAGGGCGAGAAAGCGGCTCGGGAAGCACTTCAACTCTATAAGGAATCCACACCGACAGCATCATAC
>CP070658.1:1165310-1170921 GCA_020355105.1 Candidatus Thorarchaeota archaeon
AGTGTGGTGAGCGTTTGTCGGGGTGTCCTCTCGGTATCATTGCAGTTGTCATTATGGTCACGATGTTTCTGAAGTGGCCTGAATATGGTAGGGGGATTTGGTACTGTCTGACGCGCTACTCGACACTACAACCCTGTGATATTGAATTCCATGAGAAGGCACGTGCCACCTTCACAAGTATTCTGATGCGAGTACATATCCGACTGGGAAGGGCGGCGTACAGGTACTTTGAGGTGATTTCGATTGGTTCGGTGATACTCTTCCTCTACTTCCTCTTCATTCTGGCACTCTGGCTGTTCGACTGTGTACATCTCTTGACGGCCCTACTGCTGGGATGAGCCCTTTAGCATCCTTGGTGCTCAGCAGCAATCTCACCCTCATGCTACACCTTATACGTCACTTCTTCCAGTACTCATAAGGCGAGTTCTGCATCACCTTCTGCAGAGAAGCCGATTGCCAGGTGATACTCATGAGAGTCAGAGTCAAGCTATATGCGACTCTTCAGAAGTATGCTCCTCCAAGTACCGAAGTCGGTGAGCCATTCCACATTGAGTTGAATGGAAGCACCATTCTTGACCTAGTGGAACAACTTGGCATTGAGAGAGAGCTGGCTCACATTGTTATGGTGAATGGCGCCCAAGTGGAAGACATGTCCCAGAAGCTCGAGTCTGATGCTCTGGTTGTGATTTTTCCTCCAATAGGTGGCGGCTAATCGACACCGGAGGACTGTCTGCAACAGATTCATATCAAATGCCACCCATTGACTCCTAAGGTTAGGAGAGTCGAAAAGATGACGCCACCTTCAGAATCGCCTCCCGATGTTGCTGACTTTGATGAGACAATGTACCTAGACATACTAAGAGAGGACCCACCTCTGAAGAGGTACGTTTCAAGGGGCGACACCCGAGATTCAGTTGATATACCAGGCCCTCATGAAGAAGTCGACCGTGCAGTCTTTAGAGCCGTCCGGTTCACGATGCAGGACGGGACGCCCAGATTCCAGCCAGTCTTGGGTAGCGCGGGGATGGGCAAGACTCACCTGTTCTGGGTACTCAAGGACCGAGAGGACTATTTCAAGAAGGGAAGGTTCATCGCAGTATACGTTCCCTCTCCTCCCGCACCAGTTCGCATACCCCTACACTTCCATGCGTGCTTGGTCGATGAAACGGGAGAGAAGATCTTTGACGAAGCAGTTGACATGCTGATGAAGAAGATTGGAGGGCTGGGTGGAGTTTCTCATGAGATCTATGACTATTCTTACGCTCAAGAGCGCCTTCTGGTCGATTATCCTGGTATCTCGTCAGATGTGGTGAGAGTCCTGCTCCGGTATCGACTTGACCCAGCCAACAAGGACCTGTCCAGACGGTGGCTACTCGGTGATGCTTTAAGTGACCATGAAACGGAGCGACTAGGCGTACGGACCATCCTTGAGGATGACGATGTCACTTTGGCCACGCTTAGACTACTGGCTGAGGGGTCCACAAGTCCAATACTCCTTTTCATAGATGAGATGGAGGGTCCATATAACGCGCATGGCGAAGACGGTGAACGTCGATTCTTTGAGGTCCTCAAGCGACTATACAATGAGTGCAGGAATATTGTGCTAGTGGCTTCAAGCCTCACTGAGATATGGGATAGAATCTATGCACTTGCTGATGGACCCACCAAGTCCAGAATGGAGCGGCCAGTTCATTTGCAGCTATTTACTAGAGAGGATGTCGCCGAGTTTATTCAGGTAACCATGAAGGAGTTTTGGAACGCTCAAAACATCGAGGCACCGCCGAATCCGGTCTTCCCGTTTTCTCAGCAGGACATTGATGAAATCTACGGGAAATCGAATGGAAATCCACGAGAAGCAATACGTCATTCAATATCAAGGCAAGACTCCATCTTGTTTGAGAAGCCAGAGAAACCGGTTGAGGAACAACCGGACTACGTGGTCAAGCTGACTCCGACTGTCCTAATTGGGGCTCTAATCAAAGCACTTCAGATTAGTGCAGAGACATGCGATGCAGAAGTCAAGTTGGACATCAAGGCAACCGAGAAGACCAAGGAGTCGACAGCCATTGTAGTACTGCGGAAGGGCAAGAAGAAGAAGAAGATCGCATTGGATGTGCCGAATGTCAAGGATTGGGATAGAAGCGGCGGCATTGCTGCATTCTACTCAGCACAGAGACTCAAGCAAATCCTTGATGCAGAAGAGGCCGACATTGCCATGATTGCAGTTCCCAAGAAGACTTCTGGTGCGAAGTTCAAAGCTATAGACATGGAACTGGGCCCCAAGCTGGTTGATGTCGAGCTGAACGAGAAATCGGGAGTGGCCTTGGTGGAGAACACTCAGAGAGGAAAACTGGCAAAGTTTCAATCCAAGGTGTTCGAGGACATGATTGACTGGCTATCTGGTTAGCCCTAAGTATTTGACGAAACCAACTCGTCGGACATCAACTACCCTTCGACTGGAGGCATTCCGGCTTTCTGTTGTTCTACCTCATCCTCGCCTCTTCCCTTGCACGCCAACTCAGGCAAGATGATTATGGCAATGAAGACTAGAGCTATGAAAAGGTAACCTGGTGGAGATCGCAGAAACAGGCTGACATGACCAAGGTTCGGAATCCTGTAGACGACCACTCCAACTATCTCATCAATTGTCCGGTTTCCAATGTCATTGGCATGATTGGCGTCCCCGCGGGTGAAGAAGTAGTATGTTCCAGTAACCACCTGAATCTCAACGACCCGGTGTACGATGGGTGCATCCGTATACCAATCGTCCACATAGACAATGATGTCGCCCACACTGATATCCTCCACAGCTCTGCCCTGCAGGACCAGCAGGTCTCCGGGGTAGAGTGCAGGAATCATTGACTCAGAAGTGACTACAACCAGGGGGGATGAGGTCCTCATACCAAGCATGAAGAGCCCATAGCCACCCATTGTAGCAACAACTACTATCACCAATACAGCAACTGTCTTCACTGTTTCAGAGCGTTCGCTCCATTTGATGACTCGGCGGGCTCTTTCCATAGCTAGTTCATCCTTACCACGCGGGCATCTAGCATCCCAATAAAAGTGATGTCATTAGGTAGCCCTGAACGTAACCTTAAACTGAACCCTAATGGGAGAATCTACGAGGCCAAATCTGTGAGTAGCCTGTGGGTCAAGACATGGAAAACCACTCCCCGAATTGACTGTGGACTTTGCGGCTCTGCCAATTGCAGTGGCTTTGCCAGAGCACTAGTAGTGGGTGATTTGGATCTGGCTGCCTGCCCTCTCCTTAAGCTACCGAAGTACTCAGAACTCATAGAAGAGCTCGAAGCTCTGAGGAAGAGGAGTCCCACTCTGGTGGCCAAACCCGCGGCGAAGCTTCCTGAGGGAGGTGTCCTCTTCACGCGCCCCTGCCAAGATACCGATGAGAAAGTCATGGCAGAGCTTCGTGTTTTCAATGGAGTTCCCGAAGGGATACCGCTGAGATTTGGTGTGTTCGACCCCAAGTTGCTGTGCGATTTGATGGATTGCGTGGCTTCAGGGTTCGAGCTTGTCCGCTGCAGTCGTGACCTAGGATATGGAAGGGCAGAGATCAACGATATGAGCATCACGTTCATGCAGGATGGGCGTATCAACATGCGAAGAGTGAGCGACAAGAAGGAGGTCCTAGACCTGTTCAACCGGCTTGAACAATCTCTCCTTGGAGCTGCAATCTGCAATTGCTGCGGCAACGACCTGTTGTCGGTACTGTCCGGCATTGGTGAGATGCCTAAGAACCAACATCCAGTGCTCTCCGCAGGGAGTAGCACAAGTCTGGATCTCTCAGTTGTTGAGAGCCCGCCCAGCATGGATGACTATGCTTCCGCCTTTGGCAGTGAGGGGTTCTCTATTTGTGAATCGGTGAAGAGAGCCACTGCCTTCCTTCGAGATAGTCTGGCTCCGAGAAGGGGACACAATTCCGATACGGCAAAGCCCCCTCCCGACCTTGGCCTCTCCTTCTGCAATGCCGTTGAATTGGCTGCAGAAAGCAAAGACAATCGTACTCTAACTATGGCCCTAATGACTCTGGGACTGCTGCGTGCTGTTGAGAACGGGATCCAGGGAATCTTAGAATTCAGGAGTACTATTGACCAGAGTCCAGAGCATGATCCAAGTGCACTTGCCGAGCTTATGACCTCCACCAGAGATGGAAGACTGGAATGTAGTGGAAGATTGCCGGGGCCTCTTGTTGAGTTGGTTGCACATCTATCGCGGGTAAACCAGGCAATACGACTTCTGAGTGATTGGGGATGGTTGACCTAAAGAGCGACCCCGGAGCGCATTCTAGTGAGTCCATCTCTTGGATGCTTTGTCAATTATCCTTTGAACTCTTGGATGATCAGAGGCGCTTATACTCCACTGTTTCGCCCACTCACCATCTGTATCTCTGATTATCGTATCTTGAAAGATTCTCATGTTCTGTTCGTTGAGTCGCACACATTTCATTGCCTGATCATCGTCACACTTCACATCCGGACATTCAGCTGATGTAACGACATACCAGAGGCTGTCACCCAATTTCGCTGCAACAATGACTGCGGGACAGATGTCTATCTTCTCGCGAAACACAATCTGTTCTCCCTCTTCCAATTCCGCCTTTGGGGAGACTCTTTCCCCGTGGACACCATACCACTCCTCAGCGGGATCAAAGATTACTCTTTCAGCGGCCTTCTTGATGGCGGCGAGGTCTGCATTGACGACAATTCCGTCTCCGCTCAACTGTGATTCTCCTGTCATTGTCAGGTCTCCGTTGGGTTTCCTCCTCAGTGGAGTCTATGCACACTTTATGTCTTGCTGAGTGGACATATCTTCCACCTTCAATTCAATTCTTCACCTGACACCTTAAAAGAGGATGCGATAAGACCGGAGTTGCTTGGTGCCAGAAATGAGAGTGAAAACCGTCCGCTCCACTGGGCTGTCTCATCTGTCCTATTTCGTGAGCTCAGATGGGGAGGCATTCGTCATTGACCCGCGTAGAGATGTAGACGTATACCTACAGCTCTCAACAGAGACGAAGTCTGAGATAGTACACATATTTGAAACTCACAGGAACGAGGACTACGTGACTGGTTCACTAGAGCTACAGCACTATGTTCCTGACGCCCAGATAAGTCACAGCAAGGAAACTGACTTCAAGTTCGGCGACAACTCGTTATCTGACGGGGAGACCTTCAACGTAGGCAAGACACAAGTCGAATGTGTTTACACACCTGGGCATACGGAAGATAGCATGAGCTACCTGGTTGCGGACATGTCAGTCGGATCGAGTCCCTTCGCCTTCTTCACGGGTGATACGCTCTTCGTCAATGAGGTCGGGAGAACCGACCTTGTTGATATAGCGAAACACGAGGAAATGACAAGGAAGATGTTCCAAAGCCTTCACGAGAAAGTCCTTCCAGTCGGCGATGGCGTGGTTGTGTTCCCAGGTCATGGGCCCGGGTCTGTCTGTGGCGGGAATATCGGAGAGCGTGATTTCAGCACGATTGGATACGAACGAGCTAACAATCCATGGCTACAAATGGAGGAGGAGGATTTTGTGCACGCGAGGCTCCGACAGTCATTGACTCTCTCTCCCTACTTCATGCACTGC
>CP070658.1:1171021-1175664 GCA_020355105.1 Candidatus Thorarchaeota archaeon
CAAGATATACCGAGATGAACTGTGTGTTGATGGCCCCGTCTGGGAACGAATCGCCATCATAGTCATCATCGCCATCCACGACCATCGTTTCATCGATAACCAGCCCAATCATGAAAGTAGTCGAATTACCGAGTAGAGCAATGTTGATTGGCACTTGTCCAGTACTGTACCAGATTCCCCGCTGATTCAATGTCGGTAGATTGACCTGCCACAATGATGTCCCGTTGATGAAGACGTGAATAGAACAGTTGCCAGAATAGCCTGTTCCCAAGGGACCTTGAAGGTATAGATAGTCAAAGCTAAGAACGAATTGGTCAGTATAGGGAGTGACATCCACGCTTTGATTCCACAGCACTTGGGTTCCGGCCCAGTGGGTGTAGATGTGTTGCGGATTGTTCGTGACCTCGGCTTCGTTTTGCATAGTCACATAGCTGCGACCTGTGTCGTCGTATGCTGCTATCTGCTGCTGATCGGGATCCGTGTTGATGCTGCCCGCAGACCAACCGTTGGGATAGTCGCCCAGGGTGCCATTGGGGTTGATGTTGATTCCGGGGCTCCCTTCTTCAAAGGTACCGTTAATCACATAGAGTTGTGTCAGGTTCCATACTGAAACTTCTGCAGAGCTTGCGACCCAGCTGTGATCTTGATCGATGGGCAGGTCCAGTGTAGGATTGGGATTGGTGTCAGTGCGGACACTGAGATGGCCTGAGGTTGCGTAGCCGACATTCTCAATTGTGGTTGGATGAATTACTCCCTCACTTGGTTCGGAAGAGGTCACGAAGCTGGTATTCTCTGGATTCCCTTGAAAATTGATTCTGTTCGTTGGTTGACTAAATGAGTCAGTGTCAGAGAGGGTGCTCCAGTTCCCACTATGATGTGACGTTTCACATAGGATGAACGAGAACATAAGCAGAGCCATTGCAATGATTGTGAGTTGGCGCCACTTCATACTGTTTCACAGCCCTCGGAGTAGGTCAAGACGGCAGATGGAACGTGTGGTTGTGCTCGGAAAATCTCTTAATGTACCTTTTTTGGCTCAATCCTGCAACTCTTTTTCGAAGTGAATTAGGATATTTCACCGACATGACCGTCAGCTACTCTCCGTGTGTCACAATCCTTCCTTGTGCGATGACGTCATGCTTGTGGATGCTCTCGAGCGAGCGAGCCTCGGCGAACATCTCCAACGTCAATGCCTCGAATTTCTCCTTTGAGTTCTGGAGGATGTTGCGACAGACATCCTCTACGAAGAGAGGGTTGTCATGCATCTGTTTGGTCACCAACATCTCGTCTTCAAGCTTAAGTAGTGAATATGTTCTGCTGGAGAATGACTTCTCGATGACCTCAATCATATCACCAAAGGTTGGGATGTCCTCGGTGACCCCAATAACCCTGAGTGAACCCACTGCCCTCTGCATGTGAGTCAAACCGTGATTGTTGGCCATGCAGTGAGGACAGACTGTGTTTCCAATGACGTCAACCTTGACCTCGTGGGTATGGGGTTTTCCTTCTTCCTTAACAGTGGAGGCTGTGACGTCACAAACCTCCCAAGTCCTCTGTTTAGAAGCAGGAGTCTTTATGGCATAGCCAAACTCGAATTCGAACTTGATCTCCCCGCGGCTGTAAGAGTGCTTCTCGGAGAGAGCGTCAAGGATTCTGATTTGGAGCTCCTCGACCGAATTGTAGACACTGAACTCCTCACTAATGACCTCGGTCATTGACTCAACTAGCCTTGACATATGAACCCCTTTCAAGTCAGCAGGCAGGTCAATAGTGAACTCGACTCTCGGAATGAGGTGATGCCTCAGCCCACTCCGTTCAGTTATCAGGAATGTCTTGAGGTCTTTTACACCCACCTTGTCAAGTTGGATGCGATGACGTGGCTTCTCGTTCTGTGTGTCTACTACCAAACGACTACGCTCCTATGTCTTCGTCCCACTTTTCCGTGCTACCCGGTGCGACGTGACTCTCCTTTTAGCTTTGTGCTGAGAACAAAGTCAATTCGGCGTTTCCTCACACGGCACGAGGTCTTCAATCTGGTCGCCTATTTCGATGAAGAAGACTTGAATCTGATGCCTATTGGGACACCTTGGCATCATAACATCCAGTTGAACCGAGGCTCTCACTCACACACACCTTCACTGAGTAGTCAGACTGAACCTGTAGCTCACCGGCAATGTACTCAGCAATCAGCTCGGCGGTTGTTGCAGGAAATGGAAGGAGCATGCAGTCTTCCTTAGGGAACACGTATCGCTTCCCACCAATGTTTACGTCGTAGGAAATGTCCGTATCAACTATCGTGATTGTCTTCGAGTTCTCAGGCAGCAGTACCTTGTGATCCAAGTGACCACACACATTAACGACCTGCTTCTTGACATCACGGAAGTCCAGCACCATTCCGTTGTCATCTAGAGGTCCCGTCACAATGGCCTCAACGGTATAGTTGTGACCGTGAAGACTCTCGCAATAGTCAACCCCCACGACGAAGTGCGCCGCGCTGAAACTCATCTTCTGACTGCTGACCCGGATACTGTGCAATGACAGACCTCCCACACTCAAGTACTCAATCACTCATGGCTTCTAAAACTGTCGGAATGGCCTCCAGACACTAGCTGGGCTTCACTGCCCTCTTCCTCTCTGGCGTTCGTATATCTCAATGAGATCTTCCACAGTGGTGGCCTGCTTCGGGTCCTTGTCCTCCCTCCACCTTCCAGTGAATCTTGGGAAGCGAATTGCCAAACCACCCCCCTCAAGTCTTCCCCGACCGGCTGAGTGGGTTGGACTGATCGTCATTTCGTCCCCCAAGACCTCAATCACCTCTGCCGGAGAGAACCAGACGTCAGCTTCAACATCAGAGAGGACCTTTGGACTCTTGGTTCCAATCGTTTGACGATCTAGTCGCTCTTTCAACTCAACAAGCATCTCATCTGTGAAACCAGTTCCAATCTTGCAAACAGTCGGGAAGGTGTCAGAATCCTCGTCATAGGCAGACGCTAGGATTGCCCCGTAAAGCCCTGCTCTCTTTCCTCTGCCGTGGATGGCTCCCACGACGACAAGGTCGACTGAGTCTGCCATTCCTTCTTGATAGGACGCCTTCAGCTTGATCCAAAGCCAGCTTCGAGAACCGGCCTGATAAGCAGACCCCTCATGGACTGCTTTGGCAATGACGCCCTCATGACCCGAATCAATGGCTTCTCTGAACACCTCCATAAGACGTTCAGGCTCTTTAGTCACCTCACCGATGGTCAGTGAAACTCTCTCACTTCGTTGGACAACGCTTTCCAGCAGCTTGCGCCGCTCCGCCATAGGGAGTGCAGTTACATCTTCTCCTTCATGAAAGAGTATGTCGAAGAATCGAATCGCTACTGGTACCTCTTCGCTCATCCTGTCAATGTCCGTCTTCCTGCGGCGCCTCATTAGTTCCTGAAAAGGACGCGTGCCACCAGTTGTCGGATCGATAGCGATGCATTCCCCTTCAAGAATGCAAGTATCTGCTTCAATCTGCCGCCTAACAAGGTCAACCACGTCAGGATACTGCTCTGTAATCTGTTCTTGACGGCGTGAGAAGAGTACCACATCCTCTCCGTTCTTGTGAACCTGCACGCGTTCTCCATCATACTTGTATTCGACAAGAACTTCGGGCCCGGCTTTCTCGATTATCTCTACTGGTTCGGAGAGCTTCTTGGCAGCCATCATTCGGATAGGTCTCCCTACGGATGCCTGAATGATCTTCAGCGAGTCCAGCCCATCTTTGGCCAGCACCTCAGCAACTCGAGCCAAGTCGCTGCAAACATTAAATGCGCGCTCGATGTGCTTTCGAGCCTCCTTCTCACCAACAAAGGCCAAGGCAAGAGCGTCGATGATACCCATGTCTCCAATGCCTAGCCTGAGCTGTCCTGTCAGAGTCCTGAGGATATACTTGGCCTCCACGGGGGACGCATCAGACAACAGACCAACCAGTCTGGCTACCTTGTCTTTGGCACTACCCTTGCCGGTGGTCTTTGCTACGGCATCTAAGGTTTCATAGACATGGGTGATTGTCAGCTCCTCTGCAAAGAGAGTGGCCTGAGCACTCTCTGCAAGAAGCAGTTCAGCTACGGCGCCAATATCCCCCGTTTCCCTCAGACTCTTCTTCACCGCCCTCTCTTCGGTTGATGCAGCTGTCGCAACCACCTGAATGGCCATCTTCTCTGCAATACCAATCTCAGGTTCGCCCATCCAGTCCGGATGCAGCTTGCCCATCGTAAGGGCCACAACTCTCCCTACCTCTGAAGCTCCGGCCTCCTTAAGAACCTCAGATAGGATGCGAGTCTTCTCCAGGGACCCGGATATGGCTTCAATCTCCTGATAGACATTGGAGAGCTTTTCATAGATCATCGATGACTGCCCCTCGACACATGGAGGCACCACATGCTTTATATTCGTATTCAAGGGGATGCCGAGCCAATCAGTTGCATACGGTGAGCGACAATTGGGTAGCGTCAGACCTGGATTCATTAAGAACGCAGCAAGAAACTTGATGCAGTTGTACCCAGATGCGTTCACAGACGATTTCGAAACCAACAAGCGGTTGGTCGAGCAGCTCACTGACATCGAAACCAAGAAGGTCAGGAACCGAGTTGCAGGGTATCTCGTTAGGCTTGTCA
>CP070658.1:1175764-1179407 GCA_020355105.1 Candidatus Thorarchaeota archaeon
CAAATCTGCTCAGTATGATTCCTCTCATGTGTGAGGCATCGGCTGTTGCAGCTGGTGAGAGGATTTCTCGGATAGCCGCGCGGCTTGTGCAGCGGTCTTCGGTTGCGAAGGAACGAGAGTCCATCATAGCAGCTCAGAGGCTCAAGGTCTACCTGCTCAGCTTGACGAGTTCTGCTGTTCTTGGTCTACTTGCCGCTCTATCACCCTTCCTCTTCATTGGGTCGCTTTTCAACGGAGGGTCCATATTCACGCCGGGTACTCTGGCAGTTGTCGACGTTGCACCTCTGTTTGCTACTCTGCTAGTCACGACGTTAACCACGGGATACATGAATACTCGGATGGTTGACGGTCGGCGGCCCTTTGTTGTGGGAGTCGTCTGCGGGCTACTATTCTGGATCTCATTCATGCTGGCATCAACGATCCTGGGCCTAGAGATTGTGTGAGGAATGTTCCCTTCAACCAAACTACCATTTGAGCTGTGAGTAGAACTTTCATGCGAAGCTCGCAAATACTCTCTAACAACCTATTTTAGCTCGTCTCCGGTCCTCTCAGGGAGTCTATCCTTGACGGTGATAGCCTTGAGGATTATGTTTGTGGAACCTCCCAAGGACTTCTGGTTCGTTATGGGTGAATATCTCCCACCCCCCTTAGGCATACTCGCTCTGGCAGCCTACATTCGCGAATATGATGATAGTCTTGAGATAGAGGTTGTTGACTGTCAAGCAGAGGGAATCAGATGGGAGGGACTTGGTGAACGCATTGAAGCGTTTAGACCGGATCTCATTGCACCTAGCGCATTGGCAACATGCAATACCTATCGCGTCATTCGCACAATCGGCATGTCTAAGGAAATAGATCCGACCATAACAACAGTGGTAGGAGGTCAACACTTCAGTACATTGGCTCAAGAGAGCCTTGAAGCCTATCCAGAATTGGACATCGTTGTACGAGGGGAAGGGGAACAATCACTTCTGGAAGTTATTCGGTATCTAAAAGGGGAAATGTCACTCTCTGATGTCAAGGGAATCACCTTCAGACAGAATGATAGGATAGTCGTGAATCCCGACCGCCCATTCTTTGAAGAGATTGAGGACTTGCCCTTTCCAGCATATGATCTGGTTGAAGGCTACATGAAGGATTATCACTTCACGATGATGGCAGGACGAGCTACGCCCTTCGCCCTAGTTGAAGCATCAAGAGGTTGTCCGCACAACTGTAATTTCTGTACGCAGTGCTATTTCTGGGGTGGAAAATGGCGCTCCAAATCGCCGAAGCGAATTGCTGATGAGTTTGAGCATTGCTACAACACCTTCGGTACACGGTTCTTCTGGCTCACAGATGACAACTTCGGGTTGGGTAAAAGAACGGGCGAGCTCTGTAATGAGATTATCAACAGAGGGTTTGCAGAGGATATCATGTGGTTCATGCAGGCTCGTTGTGATGACATAGTCAATCATCAAAGCTTGGTTCCAAGACTTCGCAAAGCAGGATTATCCTGGATTCTTGCCGGCGTAGAGAGTCACAGTCCTGAAACACTCGCCTCATTCAACAAGAGAATAGACCCGTCTGTTTCCAAAGACGCTATACAACTCTTGAAGAATAACGACATCTTTGCACAGGCCACACTCATAATCGGGGACCGGAGTGATTCTCACGACACAATCCAGGGACTACGCAACTATGTGAATGACCTTGACCCAGACATTGCAATTACAATGATTCTCACACCGTTGCCAGGAACAGCCCTGTACACCGAAGCAGACCGTGAGGGGTGGATCGAAGATAGGAACTGGTCGCACTACGACATGATTCATGCGATAATGCCGACTGAGCACCTCTCAAGGGAAGAAGTCCAAGAAGAGCTATACATGTGCTATAGGAGCTTCTATGGGTCCATGAAGAGAAGGATTGCTGGTGTCTTTTCAAGCAACAAGTTCAAGCGTCGGACATACAGGTACATGGCTCGTCAAGGAGTGATGAGCGCATTGAGGAGATTGTTCTAGTGATGTCCGTCATAGGCTCTGCCGAATCTTGGTCAAAACTGTTTCAAGGTATTTCGCTTCTGGGGCTTGGCCTAGTACCACTCATACTCATCCGCGCTATGATGATTTCTTCGGCGATTGAGTCACAGGTCTATGTTGTGGGATTCAGTTTCATCACTATCTGTTTATTGGGGGCCATTGTTGGCCTTCGTCCCTCGACCTGTTCTACATCACGGTTCATCGGCTTCAACCACCAAACCCGGGATACAGAACAAGACACAAGTTTCTCAAAGGAGCCACCTGTTCGCAGAGGCCATCACTATAGATGTGAAGACTTCTCCACGCACGTTCTGAATATTGGCGAGAATGTGTTTTGTGCAGGTTGCACAGGACTGTCGACGGGAGCTGCAATTGCCATCGTTGGAAGCTTGTTCTATTTTATTATTGGTGTCCCACTAGTTGTTCCTGAGGTGATTTTCTGGACGGGATTTGCGGGAGTGGCAGTGGGTATCGATCAACACAGAGTATACAGGGTCTTGGGAAATCCAAGAGGGGCTTTTCGTTTCATGCTGAACGTTATCTTCGCACTTGGAGCATTCTTGCTCCTCGCTGGTGCAGACCAGCTGGCTGGAAGCATCGCCGTCGATTCATACATCCTGCTGATCGCACTATTCTGGATCTACACAAGGATAGCGATGTCGAAGACTGAGCATAACCGCATATGTTCACAATGTAGTACGAAGTTATGCCGCACCTAGTAATGCTTCATGAGTGTTGTGGCACAAGGGGTTCGCTTATGCGTACCACTATGATTGGGCTCGTATCCTACGAACCCAAATGGGACTCACATGGTTCCCATCTCTTGGGTGATAATCGCTTAGCATCGAACGCGTCGAGACTTTGTCGTGGAGCTGTAAATAGCTCCCAAGATGATTAGAGCACCAAAGAGGATTATGAGATAGGGACCTATTGTCGTTTCCCATAAGGTCGAGAAGTCCCAACCAAAGAAATACGCTAGCCCACTAATGATAATGATTGAACCGAATACCACACCACAGATTGCATCGCCGTATGGAAGTCCGAAGCATTCCTCATCGGGCTTCTTTGGTTGTCTGGCTGCTGGTGGAGGGGCATCCTCACGTATCGCAGCTCCGCAATTTGAGCAGAACGTAGCGTTCTCTGAATTCTCTTGTCCACAGCTCTGACAGTACACCAATACAGACCACTACCTTAAACTCTCTCATTTGCCAAACTCCCTTTTAAGTCCTCATGGCTGACTGCTAATCGTATCACTACAGACTTTCTGTTTCTCTTCAGTTCTGAATTCATTTGAGCCTCATGCGTGACTTGATTGCCTCCAGTTCATTTCATGGTTACTCAGCCAACACCTGCAGTTGTTCTACTGTGTGAATAGGACTAGAACCACATACATTCTACGATTGTGATGAATGCTACGAAAATCCTGGTCCCAAATCACTATTAGGAAAAACCACCACCTCTTGCCATATCAGGACAGCTGTGAGAATAGTTTTTTAGAAACGATGTGAACCCTCGTTTCAGTAAGCAAGAGGTGCAAACCATGCTTCAATTGGAGTTCTTAGACCTCACTCTCGATGAGATAGTGGCCTTCTTCCAGAATGACCAAGTTGTGGCCTGGGTGC
>CP070658.1:1179507-1182015 GCA_020355105.1 Candidatus Thorarchaeota archaeon
ACTGACTATGTCCGCTATAGGTCTCTAGACTTCTCGCCACTTGTACAGGAAGTCGTGTCTAGACCTGGCTGGTCTGGCGGTAACTACCTATGTCTCATGCTTGACTATATGTCTTCGGACAGCTATCAGGATTACATTATGATGAGGGGCTCTGGCGACTCTGGTGGAGACAATCTCCAGAGGCTCCTTGTCAGCTATGTGCTGCCTGAGGACGAAGACAAGATTTCAGTTCTACAGTTCAACAAGGACCTGACCATTGACCACACAAAGGTGAGCTCCGACCTAACGGACTTCCCTGTTCTCATAGACATCTATGACACGGACCTCAAGACAGATGCAAGGTACGATGGAAAGGACATCAAGTTCATGAGCGGCGGCCAAACATTGGACCACGAGTTTGAACTCTACGATCCCGATCACAATTCGACTCATGCGCATCTTGTTGCCTGGGTGAAGGTTCCTCTGTTGTCTGCTTCAGCAGACACGAGAATCTCGATGTTCTACGGAGCTTCGGATGCAAGTGGGCAGGAAGATCCGCATCAACTCTGGGAAGGCTACAGTAGTGTCTGGCATCTTTCCGAGCAAACCGGCAGCGGCGTGTTCGTCCAAGATTCAAGCCGAAATGACCGCGATGGCGATCCTGGCCAGACTACTTTCATGCAGGACGCGAATATTGGCGGAGCAAGGTACTTCGAAGATTTGGCCAACAACTACATTCCGTTCATTGATGGCGAGAGCATTCTCGATGGTTGGGATGACTGGCAGTTCTCGTTCTGGGTCTACTTCAACTATTCGAGCGATGCCGAATGGACAGGTGTGGAGCCACGGCTCTTCGAGAAAGGAACATGCATGAATCTGATCAGAACGTTCAGATTTGCGGCTGGCTGGCCAGCAGATACTGCCACATTCCAACCTGACATCCATTTCGATGGTGGATACAACGCCTACGTGGGTGTCTACGTGAAACGTCAGACTTGGAACTACGTTGTGTACAAGTATGAGAGCACAGGGGACGGCACATTGCGTGCCTACAGTTATGCAGATGGTGCACTGCTTGATTCCAGTTCCGATCCAAGCATGGGTTCTGGGGACAGGCTGAGAGATGATTCGAATATGTTCATGCTTGGCCTAAACGGAGGTGGGCAAGTCCACCTGGGAGGAATTGATGAGTTCCGAACTATCAAGGGCTACAAGTCAGCCGCCTGGATACAGACTGAGTATGCGAATCAGTACGATCCATCAAGCTTCCTATCTGTAGGCAGTGAACAGACGACTCAATATGGAGAAGCAGCAACTCTCTTCTTCACTTCTGAGTTCGCATCGGTGGTCGAGATTCTCCCCAGACTGCAGCTGAACGTTACTCGTGAGGTTTCCACGCTTGACTCGAATCTGGCCTCTGGGACCTCTTTCTTAGTAGAGAACGGAACTCTAGCAACATGGATAGCGAATGTGTTTGTGGACCAGCCGAGCGGCGTTTCTAACCTGAGCTTCACTGTGGAGAAACCCTCTACTTGGACACTGCTGAACGTAACAGATTCTCTGGGAGCTGCAAGAACCACACAAGTGACCAACACAAGTACGCAGATAGCTGTGCCGTCGTCTGTGGTAGATGTGCCTGGGGTATGGACTTTCGCTTTCTCTTCCATCAATCAAGCCCTCAACTTGGAGTGTGGTGTAGGAGCGGCGGCATATGCGACTACGGCCGTACTTCAGACAGGGGAATCCGCAAAGTTCAGAGGAACTGCCTCATTGACACCCGGATCAGCAATGAGGCTACTGCTTGAAGACCCAAGTGGAGAGCTCTTCTATGCAGATGATGACCTGGTCCAAGACGGCGGAGGTGCCTTTGAATGGGTTGGCATCGTTGTAGACAGCTCATGGCCGAAGGGCCTATGGACGGCCTATGTCAATTTCAATGATACTTCAGATTCAAGTCCTCTAGGAGTTGGTACGTATAGCAGACCGTTTATTGTCAAGCATTCATCCTCGCTTCAGCTAGTTTCACCGGCAGACGCAGTGGGAGACAGGCTCTCGGTGAAGACAGCAGGAGAACTCCTTACAGTTGAGATGGAGCTCACTGATAGTGACACTACAGACAAGGTATCGGGGTCCACAGTGACCATGAACTGGACATTTTATGGTGCTCCAACCCAGATTCAGCTAGAAGACTATGGAAATGGAACTTACGGGAAGACACTTGATACCTCGGAACTCGGTCAGCCGGGCATGTGGAGAATCAACATTCAGTCGGTTCACCCATATCTTGTTGATACCTCGGACTACTTTGACCTCGAACTATCTCATCCTACGAACTCCATTTTGCCATCAGAATCTGCATCGGGAACTGAAAAACAGTCTCTGATGTTTTTGGTAAGAACGTAATCCTGAACAACCCGCTCATATTTATTATTTGCGGAACTCTCATAAACCCAATAAGTTGCTCCAAGAACGCCAGCACTTATTCCGGCAAAAACAAACTCAATTCTCCCATCACCATCAAAGTCACCA
>CP070658.1:1182115-1185397 GCA_020355105.1 Candidatus Thorarchaeota archaeon
AAGCAGCTAAAGATGGATGATGTATCCGTTGAAGCGGCCTCGATTCCCTTCAATCTAGCCGACCCCACGTACGTCACACTTACGGCGAACCATATTGTCACAATGGATGAAGAGCCTGCAGTACGTCACGATGTATTCTACTTTGTTGGAGGGATCGGATACACTTTCGACAGGACGGTAGGAGCCGTGAGTGAGGAAAGGCTCTTCCGTACAACAGAAGACCTCACTCCTGTCGGAATCGACAAGGCATTTGTGGAAGCCAACATATCCCGGGTAACGGAAGACTTCCAGAACAATCTGCACTCACTGATATTCTCCGATGTCTGGAAGAAGAGTCCTGAGAAGCCCGTTGGCGTCAACTTCAATGGGGACATCTATGTCAAGGCGGCACCCGCCAGTGAGATTTGGATGGGAGTCTTTGAGGTCTACCTTCGTTCGCCCAAGGCATAGCAACGGTGTCCCTCAGTCGAGAGTGGTAGCAGTCTCTTGTAGGAGTGTGGAGTTTCAAAGGTAACTAATAGTTCTCATAGTCCTTGTACACGTGGTAGATGTAGTAGTACGAGGACATCGGCTGGTATCTCAGTCCAATGCCCTTCAGCCACGCTCTGAAGGTGGTGAACTCCTTGCCTGAGCACAGCCAAATATGCGGTTGGTCGAAAGCCGCCAGTTCCTGAATCTGGTTGTAGATTTGCTGCCTGACGACTGGGTCAGTCTCGGCTCTGCCTTGCATGATCAGGTCGTCCATCACGCTGTTGTTGTAGCCTGAGAAGTACGACCAAACACCTCCGGAGTGCAGGAACGGGAACACAAAGTTGTCAGGGTCGGCGTAGTCTGGAACCCAACCGGAACTATCCATCAACCAATCAGGCTTGATAGTCAAGCTTAGCCATTCGGCCCAAGAATACCCATAAACAGTGATCCTTGGTTCGTGGTTCAATCCTGTAGTGTTCATCTGGGACAGCAGTTTCATGGCTTCGAAGCCGTCCTGCAACAAGTGATAGGCCTGCCCTCTCGAGGAACTGCCGCTCGCGTTTAGGTAGTAGAGCGGGATTGCGCCTAGGATTTCGTTCATGACGTCCACAAAGTCGGGATCCTGCATGGCCTCGTTCCAGTATTCGACTGCAATCTGTGGGTCATAATGTTCAGTCCAATAGCTCGAGTTCTGGTAGTGCGTTCCTAGCGGTATTGGACCTCTCGCCTGGACTGCCCAACCTCCGTAGACCGCCTGGATCCAGGCATCGTAGTCGAGGAGGTACGCCATGGCTTTTCTGAGCCCTCTCCAGTGGAATGGAGAGTAAGTGTCGATTCTGGGAACGACACTCAAGCATACTTCGCCCAGCTCGAACCAGAGTCCTGCCACTCCGAGACTTTCACCACCGGTTCTGAAGAAGATGTTCGGGTTCTTGCTCTCCTGTGTGACGTTGTCATAGATCTCGTCCGCATACCTATACGACAAGGAGATGTCATCAACGACTCCAGTCTTCAAATTCAGGTTCATGACTGTCTGGTTTACGTTGAGCCTGCGCCAGATCTCCTTTATCGAGCCAGCGTAGGACGGAGGTGCGATTGCGGCCTCAGTCGCGTTGGCCCTCCAGTAGTCCTCGTTCAGGACCATGTGGACGTACTCATCTTTCTTCCACTCAACGACCTGGTAGGGTCCGGTACCACACGTGTGGTCGAACATGTAGCTGTTGGCGGCACCCTGCCCTGTACCATAGGCAATACCATAGTGGTCCCTCCAGTCGCCTCCGGCAGGCACTGTGTCATTCACGGAATGCGCAAGCACGTAGCTTGGGCTCATGAACGCACCAACATAGTACGTTGTAGCAGGGATGTACCCTGCGTACGCGTAGGCAAGGTTGAACTGTAAGGTGTAGGTATCAAGTACCTTGATTGCGTCTGAATCGGTCCAGTTCTCGAAGGTACTCTCAAAAGGCTCTCCAGTTACACCGTCATCGTAGGCAATGTCCATCAGTTCTTCTCCCCCCAGAAGCGGCTCAAGTATCATGAACACGGGACCATCGAGCCTGAACATCTTGACTGCTCTCTCAAAGTTCCACTTGACACAACTGGCATTGAATGGAGTCCCATCATGGAATGTGATGTCTTGCCTAAGTAGAATGGTGTACACGGTACCATTCTCTGTTATTACTGGAGCACTTGCAGCCAAGAGCGGCACCGTCGGATTGGCCTCGGGATGGTCCCCACATTCACCGCTTCCCCATGGGTACGTATACAGAGTCTCGTATACTTGTTCCGCGACCGATTCTCCTGCCGTTTCATAGAGCCAATGTGGGTCCAGCGACTCTGGCTCACCTATCGATTCGTACACGTACGAGTGAACCGGTGGTCTTGTCGGCTGCGTCATGAAGACAAAGGCAGCGCCAGCTCCTACGATCACGACTACGATCAGCACGCCGGCAATTCCTTGGTTTCTTCTCAACTGTCCTCCTCCTACTAGTGTTGAGATGCAAGAAGTCGATGCCCTCTCTTGGACCGAGTGAGAGAGTGTTGAGGCAGTGTCAAAGATATGACAACACTGTGAACCAGACTATGTCCAGAGATTCGACATAAGGTTTCCGGACACAGTGTCAAGTATGAGGGCTAGAGCATGATTAGATCGAACGAGTCGATGGCGATGAACACTGCTCTGAAGGCATAGATCCTGAACGTGTAAGTGACTCCTACACTTGAAGCATCCGCCAAATAGTCAGACAGGATATCCAATGCATATGGACCGAAGGTTTCGATCAGCAGCGGAAGTGATTCCAGAGTGATTCTTGCCGCTCCATTGCCTGAGGCTATCGCGATATCGTCTGCAATGAGTTGGATTGTGTTGTATACATCGTTAGCCCGCCCAAAGACATCAGACTTG
Source organism: Candidatus Thorarchaeota archaeon (assembly GCA_020355105.1). GTDB lineage: Archaea > Asgardarchaeota > Thorarchaeia > Thorarchaeales > Thorarchaeaceae > SMTZ1-83. The sequence continues at coordinate 1,184,991 of CP070658.1, forward strand.
TTTCCTGCCGCTCCCAATCGAATTGACCAACTACTCCCGTGTTGTGCCAGAGACTTGGAGAACGTGTATGCAAGATACTCACCCACGTCACCATTCATTTCGAAGGAGTATTTCGACCTGGAACAGGATACTTCCACTCGGTCCCAATACTGCAGCGTGTCTGAGGTCTGTCCGCAAACGAGTGTTGTCAGGGAGTCTCCATCACCCGTGTCGTCAAGAATGAACGACTCTATGAGAACACCACAAGGCAAGCCTGCACTATGTGCGAAGTCGGCCAGGGACTCGGCAGCTCCCACAATGACTGACGAGTCAATTGAGTCGATTGAGGTTCTGATGAGAGAGGAGAAACCAGGAAGATTCACGCTTCTTGTGAGCTGCATCAGTGTTTGCCATTCAGTTGTTGAGAG
>CP070658.1:1185497-1188663 GCA_020355105.1 Candidatus Thorarchaeota archaeon
AGGGTCCGGAAGTGGCTCCCATTCTAGATCTTCCGAAGCTTCTACTCCTTCTTGTCAACATGAATCGTGATTTTGCCTCCCTCTAGAACACCTTTCGAGTCAAGACCAGCTCCATGGTGTACTTGTGGATAGATCCACGGACTGGTCGACCATTTGATTGGGAGCTTGTCAAGAACCCATAAGCGGCGGTCTGATGACGTGCGCTGAAGAGCAGCCTAATATTCTTAGCTGGTTGATTTTACCTTGGAAAGACACGCGTTGTGTTCTAGGAGAACAAGAGATGGATAATAGTACACTTGATTCGACAGACAAGACTGAAGCATCTACCGTCACCGCGTCCGAAGTCCGGACTGAAGTAGAAAAGCCCGACATCGGCTCGCCCGGCGGATTCAGGTCACGCATAACCGGGATCATCGCAGCTATACTGCCTCTAGTCCAGTCAATCCCACCGCTGTGGATATGGGGAGGGTTGATGACTATTCCACTCATCAGTTACCTAGCATTGATGTTCACATCTTCCCCCATGAACTTCTTCGTAGCATTCTTCACTCTCTTTTTTGGAGGGTTCATCTGGGAGCTGATCCTGGCTGCGATTGGGCTTGTGATGCTGGTATTCTCTATCGTGTATCTTAGAAGAGGGAAGAAAGCAGGGCTTGTAAGGACTGGCCCCTACGGACTGGTACGGCATCCTCAGTATCTTGGCGTTTGTCTGTTCACTCTGACACAAACTACGCGGAGCTACTGGATAATAACACACACAATTGGAATGGGCTTCCTGGGTCCGAATGAAACCCTAGCAGTCTGGTTTGTGACCCTCCTCGCTTACATGATCCTTGCAGGTGTGGAAGAGTTGCACCTTGGCGAGGTCTTCGGTGTCGATTATCAGGACTATCGGCGAGATGTGGGATTCATTGTGCCCTATCTGAAGACAGAGAACAGAGGATTGGAGATACTGATTTCATTTGTAGTTCTAGCACTGATTCTCTTTGGTGTGGTATACCTAAACGACATAATCCTATCTCCTCCAATCTTCTGATAGGATATTCTAGGTAGATAGTGCCTTCTTGAGGGAGGAAACAAATCCCGCTTCGTCATCTGCGATTCTCTGCTTCACTGCCTTCCAAGTCGAGGAACAGTCCTTGTAGTCTACCCCTAGCAACTCGTGAATCTGTCTGTCAATGTCACGCTTGTTCTCCTTCGTGACCTCAACACTGATCTCCTCGAAAAGACGTGTGATATGTCGAAAATAACATGTCAAATCATTCACCACTATTACAACACTGGGAAACACCTGCCTCACGCACTTTCAAGTGTTATCCTCCGTTCCTGTAATGGCATCGGTCGTCCAAATTGCTCTTGGCAACGGAATCCCTAAATGAATCATAGTTGTGATGCCCTCACTGGCTCTCGTCATGCTCTCCACATATGATGACATCTAGCGCATGCTCTATTTCAAGCGGTGCTCAAGGATTAAATGGAAAAATGAGCTACTCATCTTTGGGAGGTCTTCCGGTATGAGAGGGAGATACGCGCCGCCCGCCGGTTCTATGCTAGGTGAGCATACGCCGTTCTCAGGAAATCGAGTGATTTTGGACAGGGCTACGAAGAGGAAAGCTGCAGTTGGCAGTATTGTGGTTGTCTTGGTCTTCTCGTTCTTTGCGATTTTGGATGCAAACCGGGCAATCACTAGTCTGCCTCAGTATCAAGACATTCTGATTGTGTCCATAGGAAACGATCGAGCTACTAGAGCAACGTCTGGCATCATCACAGAGAATCTGGCCCAGATTCAAGATGAGTATACGAATCTGGGCGCTGAAAGCAATGAAATCAACGAACTTGGTCAGGGAGTTGTCGCCACTTGGGTCCAAGGAACAAGATGCACAGATACTTTGGGAATGAGAAGAGGATTGAGAACAACCGCAGTCGACTCTTGCATCTCAAGCTTGGCCTCAGATCTTTCCAAGTACAGAGTCAGCTTGTTAGTAATCGTCGCGCACGGTGAACAAACTGGGATTGCCCAAGAATCATCGATCCAACAACGCTTGGATTGGTGCGACTTGGTTGCCCTCACAACAGTCGCAAGACCCAGTCTGACAGTAATTGCGAGCTGTTACGGTGCAAATGCAGCTGAATATAGCTCCAAAGTAATCGGGTTTGACGGTCTGATTGACGCATTCTTAGCAGGATATGTTACGTCGCTCTTGTTGATGCAGCTTATCCCGCAGACTCCGAGTCATATGATAGCGGATGCCATTGCTAGTACTTCAGCTCGAGCAGAGGCTCTACTGATTGGCAGTCAGGAGATTCTACCGCTTGGTTGGAAACAAGACTGGGCGAACTTGAGAACCTATTTGATAGCCATCTGCTTTGCAGTGTTCTTCGTGGGCGCCTACTACGTCAGATGGTCCATCATAGGGATTCTGGGTGCAATTTTGGCAGCAACGACTGGCTTCGTGATTGGGCTGATTTTCCAGAACCTATTGAACTTCATTCGTGGTACCGTCGGTGTTGCAATAGGTGTACTCGATCCAAATGCTGGAAAGATATTCAACGCAGTCATAGGCGTTATGTTGAGCTATGGCTCATCTGCTTTGACTCCACTTCTATTGCCTTCGATTATCGCGGCACTTCGATATCTGATAAGTGGGACAATGGTGGCCCTTGTGATGGCGGACACACCGATGCCATGGGTAAGAATAGCGGCAATTAGTGCGGGCGTAATAGGAATCGTTTCGATTATCGACACGATTATACAACTACTCTAGACCAATGAGGAGTGGCTCGGGACGAGAAACATGAGTTCGGACAATGAACCTGACTTGGTTCAATCCATTCTTGATGCGATACTGCAACCGCATCTGATCTACAAGACTGGTTTCTCTGTCCGACGAGCCACTCATTTCTCTATCATTGCAGGACTGTTCATGATAGCGTCCGTTCAGACATTCGTTGCTGACGGCGGTCTTGTCGCTTTTATTGTGTTGGTGGCACTTGCAGGTGTCTTCCTATTCCTACAGTTGACTGACCTCTCTCGGGCGTTCTTCTTCATGATGACCGCCGAATCGGACCGAAGGATGGCAAATACTGTTTTTGCGAACTCATTGTTGGCAGAGCGTTCTGATACGACACTCAATGATTTCCGGACCTACAATATCCGGGTCTTTGA
>CP070658.1:1188763-1192683 GCA_020355105.1 Candidatus Thorarchaeota archaeon
CAGTGGCTATTTCCTCCTCGCACTTTTCTGGTTCTTTGTGATTGTTGTTGTGCTATATCTGATAGACTCTCCATGGATAGCGTGGTCGTATTTCGTGATTCCAATCTGGGCAAGGTGGGCTGGATTGGTGCTTGGGATAGTGGCAGTGCCACTGGTTTGGTGGGCACATAGGACGCTTGGTGAGTCCTTCTCATACGCTCTCGAGGTAAAAGAGGAGCAACGACTCATCACTTCTGGGCCATATGCCAAGGTGCGACATCCTGTCTATACCTCACACGTTCTCTTCAACTTTGGATTGGCTTTAGTCGCCTCCAACTGGATTTTTCTGTTGATCTGGGCGGTAGGAATACCCTTCACCTATCACCGCATGTTCAGTGAAGAGAAGATGATGATTCAGGAGTTCGGCGATGAATATGTCACATATATGAAACAGACCGGTCGACTCTTCCCAAGACTGGACTCAATTTCAGAATAGTGGTGGAAGCGAGGATTCAGGAACTTCATGTTTCTGTAGTATGCTTCTGAAGGTAGAATCGAGCTTAGAGGCACAATCCTCGGGCATTGGCTCCACTCTTTGGGCGGCAAGCATCTTCGCAACCTGTGCTCTAGCTAGACTCACTGAGTCCTTTGCCCCTTCCTTAATCCACTTGTCTTGAGAGAGTCTAGAAATGACTTCTGACGGGATTGCATGTTCCTTTGTTAAATTGTCACGTGTGTGTTGCTTGCTGAGGTATTGGCCTCCGGGTCCAACAGAGTCAACTAGGTCCACCACGGCTGATAGGTCTTCGATAGAAATCCCTTCGACGAGTCGATATGCCGCCCGGCAGACTTCGTTGTCAAGAACTAGCTTCTCCAATGACTGGCAGTTTATGCTTGCCAACATCCCAGGCCCAGAGATGATGTTGATGCCTGCCATAGCACCAAGAACAAGGCCAACGGCTGATTCGTAGCCACTCTGAGCATCTACTGTCATAGCGTCAGAGACCCCCAGATATGCCTGAGTGGGCATTCCGTAGAATCTCCCCATCTCAGCCGAGGCACATGCCACTATTGCCGCCTCAGGAGCTCCTATACGACTCGTCCCATGTCTTTGGTCAAGAACAGATGTCGCACCCCCGTAGATGAGAGAGCAACCTGAGTTTGTCAGCTGTGCAATCACTATTCCGCTAAGTACCTCTGCGTTTGCCTGAACTAAGGTGCCGCCTAGAGTAATTGGGCTAGTTGCGCCCATCAATGGAGCCGGTACTATTGCCGCTGGGATTCCGTGTGTTGAACAGTCAATGAGATTCTGAGTAGAAACATCCCCCCAGATTAGAACAGACAAGGGACAGCAGTCGAAAACGGCTCTGGGTTCGCTTGCCAACTGCTTGTCACCTCCTGCCACCGACGCAAGCATCTGTTTCATTTCCAGGAGGCCCTCTTTCGTGAACGCACCAGTGATGATTGGCTTGCGTGACTCCTTCAGGATGACATAAAGCCTGTAGAGGTCGGATATCGAAACAGGCACATCTGAGGGAACCATTGCCGTGCTCTGTGCCTCAATGCAATCTAGACCATCAACAACCTTGACAAAGCGAACTAGGTCATCAGAAGTAGCCTTCCGAATCTGTCCTGCTTCCTCATCTCGGAAGTAGATGGATGATGAGGCAGGGTTGAAGAGAACCCTGCTTCCACCAACTTCGTAACGGTCCCTCCCATCTCGCGAATACAGCGAGATTGACCTTGGCACCTTCTTGAGCATCTCCTCAACTAGACTGGACGGTACTCGTACACGGTCTGAGGAGGCACTGGCACCATTTTCACAAAGAAGCCTCACTGCGGACTCGTTCTTCACCGAAACACCCGTCTTCTCGAGCACCTCTAAGGACGCGGTATGTATCGCTTCCGAATCGGACCGAGAAAGGAAACTGATCTTGGCCATAAAGGGAAATCCTCCAACCTCACTTCCAGTCAATCATTCCCATCATAGCGTTCAGTGCCGGGGGCATGTCCTTCTCCTTGAAATCGGATGATGCAACCAGCGTAACATCTCCGTCAAATGTCATCTTCTTGATTCCAGAGCAGGAGAAAAGGGGGGACAAGTCAAGGACGGAGAGCTCGTTGAGCTTCAAAGACAGTTGTCGGAGCTTCTTGCATTTGCCCAATGGACCTAGGTCTAGAGCCTCCAGTTTGTTCTCGTAGAGATGGAGTATTTGAAGGTCAGGACACTTCGCCAGAGGACCGAGATCTATCTGTTTCAAACGGTTGAAAGACAAATCTAGGTACATCATACTTGTGCATCCACTAAGTGGTTCTAGATCAACTTGCTCAAGTCTGTTGCCGCCAAGTGACAACTCCAGAAGACTGGTGCTCTCACTCAGCGGTGTGAGATCAATCAGGTTGAGGTCATTACCGGAGAGAGTGAGCACCTCCATGTTCTCAAACTGACGGAGGGGAGCAAGGTCAGTTGTGAATATCCTTCTGTCACTGAGGTCAACCTGAGTGGTCGTGGAATCGAAGCGCTCTACGACCTTGCCACCGGTCTTAGTTTCACTCCATATTGTTATCTCTTCCACAGAGTTCACGCAGCCTTGCTACCGGGAGGTACACCCTCTACCTCAACAGGTATCCACTGCCCGGGCGCACCTAGCTTCTCAACTGCCAGTATCATTCCATGGCTCTCAATTCCCCCGATCTTCTTGGGTTCGAGATTGACCAAGAACAGAGCAGTCAGCCCCTCAAGCTCTTCGGGCTTGTAGAGATGTCCCAGTCCCGTGGCCATGGTTCTTGTTTCAATCCCTATGTCAACAGTAATCTTTAGCAGACGGTCTTTCTTCGGGACCTTCTCACAATTGACTATCTTGCCCGTTCTCAGGTCAATCCTCTGGAACTCGTCAAATGAGATGTTCTCCTTCACTGGTTCGTGTTCAGTCACTTCTTTCTCCTCCGCTGTTTCACCCTTCTGAGCCGCCTCTGCAGCCTTTATTCTGTTGTACGTGAGTTCCTTCAGCTCCGCTAAAAGCTCATCGTCAATCTTTGATATCACCGGAACAGGGTCTCCGAGCTTCAAGCCCACTTCGAGAGGGCTGAGAGCTTCGTCTAGGAGAGCCTCGTGTACATTTGATTCCAGACCAAGTTGCTTCCATACCGTTTCGGCTGTTGACGGGAGAATGGGGTCAATGAGCACAGCCAAGGCTTTAGTGAGAGAGAGTGCGTTGTAGAGAACCTCACCGCATTTTGCTTTATCTTCCTTCACTAGTGCCCATGGTTTGTTTGCTTGGAAGTATTCGTTGCCTAGGGTTGCCAGCCCTAAGACGGCGTCTGATACCTTCTTTAGCTCGTACTCATTCACTCCGTCAATCACTGCCTGTATGGTGTCTTCTATCGCCTTTTTCAGCTTTGAATCCAAGGTCCCTTCAGGAACCTCTCCATAGTGCTTCTTCGTGAAGTGAAGTCCTCTATAGAAGAAGTTGCCTAGGGTTGCCACTAGTTCGTTGTTCACTTTGTCAGCAAACGACTCCCAGGCGAAGTCAAGATCCTTTGTGTGGGAAGTGTAGCTCACCATATAGTACCTGAGATAGTCGGGGTCGAGTCCCTTGGCTAGATACTCTTCTTCAATCCAGACTATGTAACCTCTACTCCGGCTGAAGTTGTGGCCTTCTATCTTTACCATTCCGGAGGCCGCGATGGCATCGGGAAGATTGTATCCACTTCCCTTCAGCATGGAAGGCCAGAAGATGCAATGATGATGTACAATGTCCAAGCCTATGAAATGCACAAGACGTCCTTTTCCTGGCTTCCAGTACTTCTCCCACTCCATAGGATTCCCTATTTTCTTGGCCCACTGCTCGGTGCTAGACATATACCCAATGGGGGCATCAAACCAGACGTATAAGACCAGTGACTCATCATCTGGATACTTCACACCCCATTCAAGGTCA
>CP070658.1:1192783-1197899 GCA_020355105.1 Candidatus Thorarchaeota archaeon
AACAGGTGCTTCTCCCGTCCCAGGCGAAGTGGATGGAATGGTATAAGTCACACATATGCCTGGCACCCGAGCAGTGTGTCTGTTGGGAGCTGGAGTTTCGATGTCCAGTGGGTTGGGGCTTGGAACAGCACCGAGGGTCGAAGGGGTCTGCTTGTTCTGTTCATGTCTTCAGAACCATTTGTAGACCAATGGGACCACTATGTGCTCAGCGTCTATCTTGCACCGACAGGGGAGCACTTCTCAAGCGAACTCTTGAGGGTCACTGATGATATTGTGACTGAGATGGTGTCATACGACTTTCCGGAGTCTTCCAACTTTAGAGGAACCCACCACTTCAATATCTCGCGAGATGCAGAAGGACATCTGAGTGTACTTCTCAATGGAACAGAGGTCATGCAGGAAACGGACACGGAGATTACAACGTCTGCGTTCTTCCTGATCTCCTTTCACTGTGATTTCGCTGTCGACAACATCGTCGTGGATGACACAGTATTGACTCCGGTAATCCCACCAGAGATCGTGGTTATTGTCATAGCGGGCGCTGCTGTCGTGGTAGTTGCGGTTGTGGTCTTTCTTAGGCGCAGATGACCTGCAAGTACAACAAGCTCCAAGCATAGGTGGCACCTCCCAACGGATAGACTGATCAGTTTCCTCCTGATTCACGACTTCTGACGGTATAGTCTGCCAAATTGACGAGCAGAAAACGTAGGCAGGATGAGATTTGCCAGAGGAACCGAGATACTGGGGATCATGGAAAGGCAGAGTTGTCAAGGCGATAGCAATTGATGGGGTTCTCTATCAGGGAGCCTGGATCCAACTTCCGTATTTGGCGCAGTCGTCGATTCTGTTCAATTGTCTGAAAACTACTTTCGGTACAAGTCAATCGTCATAGTGTGCCTGCAGTACCTGCACTGAATCGGTCTACCATCCCTTATCTCATTGACTTCAATGGGCTCGAAAGCCGCACCACAATTCATACAGGTCCACGAATCGATGCTCTTTGTAAGCTCATCAATTGTTGTGGGGAGCATTGCCTCATCATCCCCAAGACCCTCTACCCTCACGCTGGCCTGGTTACCATCTGCAACTCCTGATATAGCTAGGCGCACAGCAACCCTCTTGCCTGTATACTTCCCCTCCGCAAGACCCCTAATCTCGCCCACGAATCTACCATCCCCAATTCTGCTGGAGGAATCAAGAATGTAGAAGTTCTTTGCTGGCAATAGAGCCTTGACCTTCGTGAAAAGAACCTCAGGATTCCAGTCATGAATCCGCTCATCACTAGTAGCCACCATTTCGCCTAGGATGAGTTCAAAGTTCTCTATGGTGGACTCGAGAGGTGTGAGAAGATCACATACTGAACGAATGACATATGGCTCGGCACCGAGCATCTTTGTCACGTCTTGATGATCAATGTACGATACCGTTGCAATCACCTTGCCTTCAACACAGTCCTTTGTCGGTATGAAGGTGAATTGTGGTGACCTGAATTCGCCCGGTCCGATTCTTTTGATGGTCTTCACAGTTCTCTCTGAGATTTCCAAGCAGTCCTCAGGGTATGCCAGTATGTTAACTGTGACATTGTTGATTACGTAGTCTGTGTCATTCTTCACCTTAACTTTGTATTCAAATCTGCCACCGATAATCTCCCCGCCTCGTAGAACATTGACGGTCTTTTCAGGGGGAATGACTGGTGTTTGCTCCCATGGTGCGATTTCGCGTGGTGGACGTTCGGCCTCAGCCATGACCGGCACCTCTTCTACTAAGGGTGCGAATGGCTCCGTAGGCGCGACTTCAGGTGCCCTCCTCGGCGGCCTTCTCCGCCTTGAAGCTAGGGCTATAGTCAGAATAGCCACGACACCTATTCCAGTCCCAGCTGCTATCACCATTGGGTCAATGGGAAGGTCTGTGCCTGTTGTAGTGGTTGTAGTGCTAGTTGTTGTAGTAGTCGTAGTAGTAGTTGTTGGAGGCGGCAAATCAATCGTCAGTAGACCAAAATACCAGCTTGCGGTGATGTCGAAGACGACATCATGGACATTCGTAGTGCTAACAGCAACCGAATGCCCTTGCCAGAGTGGGACAATGGAACATTCGTTTGCCTGCAGGTCTTGCAGGGATTCGTAGGCTGTCTGTCTTGCTAAATCTGTGGTGGCACTTCTTCCATCAAGCCACAGGCTGTATTGGTCAATGCCACCCTGTGGATAACTGCTGTTGTATCCCATGTTTAGCCATGAGGCGAATGGCAGAAAGGCGAAGTCGTCTGCATCAAAGTAGTCAGGATACCAGCCATAGATGAACAGAGACATTATGCCAAGATTCCTGTTCATTCTGTAGGTTATCCAATCAGCACCGTACAGAGTGACGTCAATGACACCACTCGCTTCGAGGTCACTCTGGTAGACAAGAGCCTGCTCTGCGCGTGATGGGTAGTGTCCAGAGGATTCATACCACAGCTCGATTTCAAGCTTGTTTGTAGAATTGTAGCCGAAATCGTCCAGACAGTCTTGAGTATAGGTATAGTTCGCATCACCATACTTCTGAAACGAGGGCTTGTGATACGCAAGACGATCCGGAATGATGCTAAGCAGTGGACTAACTGAGTTCTCAAAGACCGCCTCAGCCATATGGCTTCTGTTCAATGCGGCTGCAATCCCTTGCCTTATTCTAGTTTCATTGAAAGGATAGATATCTTGCTGAAAGCACAAGAACTGTATCCGGGGACTGAGTGCCTCCCAGACTGTGAAGTCAGGATTGCTCCTGAATGTGTTCGTCTGATCTTTGGTGAGATGTCTGTACGCCACGTCGATCTCTCCGGACGACATGGCTGAAGCGAGGCCTGTTTCTGTTGGATAGAACTCAATGATGACGACATCTGCCTGTGGATATGTTGCGCTCCAGTAGTTAGGGTTCTTCTCTAAACGCATTGATATGTCGCTACCTCCAACCCTGTCCCATTCTGTCAGAATGAACGGGCCCAGACCACATGGATGACTGGCACGTGCATCTGAGGCAGTGAACCGCACATAATCTCCCAATGGTGCATAGCTTGGATGTACAATGGCCGATGCCGCACAGGACATCAATTGAAGGAATGGAGCGAATGGCATGTGGAGGTAGAATCTTACTGAGTATTCACCGGTTATGGTTACATTTTCGATTTTGCCAGCATAATCCATGTTCAACTGGGGACCATCGGGCAGTGCTAGACCAATGTTACGGTCAAAGCTGTACTTCACCGCTGAGGCGTTGAACGGATATCCGTCGAAGAATGTGAGTCCCTGTCTCAAATTGAAGTCCCAGATGGTTCCTCCGCCGCTCATGGCCCACGATTCTGCAAGTGCTCCCTGGATGTCATTAGACCCCGCATCTGACCCTGGCGTAATCTCGACCAATGTTGAGCTGAGGGCAGATATCATCATCCATCCGAAGTAGTCATATGATTGGGCTGGGTCAATGCTGGCTTCGACGCTGTCAGTGGTACCCATAGTAATCGTTGTGTCAGCCTGGGTTAGGATGTTGGGAAACTTGGATGGGGCTTCCGCAAGTTGACCATTCACAGTTCCAATAATGAGCAGTAGAACGACTGTAGCTCCAACAATCTCATGTGACCTAACCACATGACCTCCTCCACCAATGTTCACGCGAATATCGTAGTGCAATTGTACTTCTGTGTAGATCTGACTATTCCACGATGTTACTAGTTAGATGTCATTTGATGTCATCAAAGAAACTCTTAGGTTATTCAGATTGTTAGATTGCCCATCTTTAATAGTATTGCCCCTTCTTCCGACTAGTTCTATGGAAGAGTATGGTACTGTGAAAGAGATGAGAGAGGAGCACCTCGTGTCTGATGAAGTGCGTGCGGAGTTCCTCAAGGAGATCGACTACTGGGCCAGCAAGTTCCGCAACGAACGGAACGAGTTCATTCGCCAGGCATTGCATGACTTGGTGAGTCTGGACGAAGAAGAGTCCCCTGCCAAACAATCAGAGAAAGTGTAGTCTGGAGCATTCAGCCCCCTTCTCCAATTATGAACACTTGATGCGGAGCTAGTGAACAGTCATCTATGCCCAATGTTTGGTATCTGTGTTTCTTCGGTGGTTCTTGCACTGCCACTGTCCCTAGGGCCTACTCCAAGTTGACGGACTCGACTGATTTCACAGGCGTCAGCATGTGTTTGGTGATGAGGTTCGAGAGATTCTTGACCTAGCTAGATTGCCGCCACAGGAAGTGCCTCTTCTTCTTCCTCCTCTGACCACTCCTCACTCTCAATCGGGCTTTCGACGCCAAGTTCCTTCAGTCGGGTCCATACCTTCTGCGCAGCCTCATCTGTGCTCTCGACTTCTGACATCAGAATGGCATAGTTGCAGAGTGTCCTTGCCAAGTCATGTTGGTAGACCGTTGGTGCTTTCGAAACCAGTTCCTCTCCGATATCAATCGCCTCATGATATGCGTTTTCTGACTCCGATAGTCGACCCGTTCGTCTCAGCAGGATGGCTAGGTTGTTGAGAGTTGATTCAACACCAGGCTGGTACAGGTCTGGTGACTTTTTGACAAGCTCTCTCCGCAGTTGGAGTGCTTCTCTTAACGCATCCTCTGCCTCTGATGACCTGTCTGTTTCAGCCAGCAGGACACCGAGGTTGTTGAGTGTCGTGGCAACACGATGGAGAAAGAGCTCGGGAAACTTCTGAGCAAGTTCTTTCCTGATTTCGAGTGCCTCCAGAAGAGACTCTTCGGCCTCTTGTGTTCTCCCAGTCTGCCTGAGAAGAACGGCGAGATTGCTGAGGACGGTGGCCAGTAGGTCTGTAAGGAAGACAGCCTCTGGAGCTCCGTAGGCAGTTTCTCTCGCGATGTCAAGTGCTTCTCGATAGGCTTCTTCGGCCTCTGACTCTCTGTCAGTCTGCCTAAGAAGAACAGCGAGATTGTTGAGATTCCAAGACAGGTGTTGGTTGTGTTTGTCTGGGGACTTAACGGCACGTTCTCTATGGATTTTGAGGGCCTCTCGACACTTCTCCTCGGCCTCTGAGATTCTACCAATCTGCCTCAGCATAACGGCGGCGTCAAGTAGTGTCCAAGCGACATGAAACGAGAACGCGTCAGGTGCCTTTCCAGCAAGTT
>CP070658.1:1197999-1201288 GCA_020355105.1 Candidatus Thorarchaeota archaeon
CATGATCCAAATGATCTAGTACCATTTCCTTATTAGCATAAAGTGTACCATCATTACCAAGAAAGGACATAAGGTATATGCCCACCACCCCTCCATGATTAGCCATTTCTCGTAATTCACGATCCTCCTTGTTGCGTGTATGCTGATATACTTCTCTACAGCCACTATGCGATATGAGAACAGGTTTCTTGGAAGTCTTTGCCTGTAGATAGCGAAGCACACTGTGACCAAAGAGAAGGTTGAATCCCACCATTAGGGGCATCAGCATGAGATTCAGATTAAACATCGATGTTAGAGGAAGTGACATAGCGTAGATATTCAGACGGCTGTAAATGGTGTCCAAGTCAATCCAAGAGTATCGAGTCCCAATCAAGGATGAACTCAAGAGCGTGGTCGCGGTCCTATTGTTTCTCATAAAGAACCAGGAGCTATGATATCCGAAGAAGGGTCCGAGGATTGCAACGGCGCCCATAATCAAACCCATCACAACGCCTCTGCTTGGCAATGCCTTGACTGAAACATTTGGAACCGCTTGATTCGACGCCACGTTCTGGTCAGGCCTTGCAGCTTCTAGAAACGAGCCCTCTCTAGTGAACATTGGCAGTAGCACCAACACAACCAAGACCCATGTTGTCGTGAATTCTATCGGAGTCGGGTAGTAGGTCCAGGGTGCCAGAGGAACCAGTGTGACGACAAGCGAAACTAGTACGCCCATGATTGGTGTTGCTAGTGTAGCCGCAACGAAATGCTTCCTGATCTCATTTCCTTGTGGTTGTTGTTCCAACCAGTAGTTGAAGCAGATTCCAGGGGCGCAAAGAGCCAGGGTGGCTATGACCATCACGATATCCGGCCAAGGACCTCCTGGGTATGGAGTGTTGATGAGCATGGGCGCCCGATCTGAGGAACCTTGTATAGTGAAAAGAATCGAGCTGTAGAACCAGGAGTATCCAGCTCCCTCCGTGACGACTGAACAGACCAAAGGGAGTGACATGACAACGAATACCTTGATGCCCATCCTAGTCCAGAAGTCCCTGTTCAAACCTAGGCCTCTCTCTATGTTGCTGACAAGGACCTTACGGATACTGAAGCTAATAAGAATGTCACTTGACGAGGGGTTGTCATTTTTGGAATTGACCAGATTGATGAGCAGGATTGATAAAGCACCTGCATCTTCTCGAAACAAGGTGAAACGTGGCAAATGCAACAGACCCCTCCAGACTTCGTGGTCGATCCAATTGGCTACATCCAGTTCTACTTCAATCTCTATGCACCTTACATACTCCTGTTTCTCGCACTATTCGTTTTGGTTGTGTTGTACTTCATTGTGACACGACTTGCGAAGAGATCTCTCATCAGGATTGGAATGGGTCAGGAGGCCACGACCGGGATTGTTCTGATTCTCAGACTGGTATTCTTCATCGCTGCAGTCATGCTGCTTGTCAGCTATTTCGAGGCCAACTACGCGGCAATCCTCTCTGCCTCTGCAATCTTTGGCACGGCTCTTGGTCTTGCGTTCTCAACGGCATTAAGCAACATTGTCAGCGGGCTATATGTACTCGCGGCCAGACCCTTCAGAGTTGGTGATTACGTGAGGATTGGAGACGTTGAAGGGATTGTACGGGAGATTACGCTGAACTATACGCGCGTTCTGCTCTCTGACGAATCAAGGCAGCTTGTCCCCAATAGCAAAGTGGTGACGAGCCAAGTCACAAACTTCAGAATAGATCTGTCTGAATACGTCAAGCAAAAGGAAGAGGAGGCAGCCCTGAAGGCTGAACGCGACCATTCCTATAGGGAAACGCTCGACGATGCTTGGCGCCAGCTTCGGATGCTGACCAAGAACGAAGAGGCGTACAGATACACCTTCGACCTGAACATCCATATGAACCAGGATATGGCAAAGACGATGGAGACATTCGATCAGGTCTGCGACAAATGGTCACATGTCTTCTTGACGCGACCCACTTACATGGTATGGGCTAAGCCAACGGCTGCAATCACAATCAGGTTTGCATTCATAGTTTCAGACCCCATGATTATAGTGAAGCGAAGTTCCGATTTCATGAGAGATTTGCTCCAAGACTACTACGAATCTGAAGCTCCCTGACACACCAAGTCAACGAAATACGATACCATATGGTATATTCCAGCTAGACAAAAGGAGATTGGGGTACGCACAGTACCCCCAATAGTCTGATGATTCTACTAGTATCGTCTTCCGCCGCCACGGTCTCGTCCGCCATAGCGGTCCCCGCCATAGCCACCGCGTCCGCCGTAGCCTCGTTGGGGTCTTTCATGCTCCGCAGCTGACAAGTCGTTCTCGGTGTCAACTTCCTCGATTTCTTCCTCAGCATCACTGACGACGCCATATCGTCCGATGTTGAGTCGCAGGTGTCGCTGGAACAATCCAGTGTAGCCATTTTCTAGCTTGTATGTCTTTCCAACCTCAATCTGCTCAATAGTATCATCCCAAAGGGGAATCACGACTGTGCCAGTTGAGTCGCCAACAACAGTGTCTGCAACGCGATGTGTAGCTCCATCATGACGGGAAGTCACTTCGCGAGTTTCGCCTTTCTCAAGGACTTTGAAGGAAATGGTGAGATTCTTCATTCTGGGTCTCAGTTCGGAGACCGTCGCAAGAACAGGTTCGGGTTCAGTCATTATGGGTCACTCAGTTAGAGTATAACAGGTGTGCAAAACGAGAATGGGTCATCCGGGAATCACCCGGGGGGTCGGGTACGCATTCGTAGGAGACGACGATGCTCGTCTTACCTGCGGTTTCAGACAGATTCCAATTGCTAATAAAGGTGTCCAGAGCGGCTTGAATCGAGTCAAGAATCTATGACGTGTACCTTGGAATGTTATCCCTGAACCAGGGTGGAACTTTGGCATCATCGAATTTGTCTGAAGTTGGCATGTAGGGTTTGATGTCGACCACCGGAGTGCCGTCAATGGCATCTATCTGGTCGAGATAGATACGCTGGTTGTCATTATCTACCTTGGTGATGGCAACAATTGAGTGACCGATGGGTGTAGGCCTGGCAGGGGATCTGCTGGCAAATACCCCTGAAAGCTCGGCGTCTTCTTGAGGAGGGTAGTCACTCAGGTTCGATCGGTTCTCAGGATTGTCACGACCTGTGATCCACCATAGCACGATAATGTGCGAAAACGTGTCGATGTTTATGGTAGCTTCCCAGAACTGTTTCTCGATTTCGATGTATATTCCGCCGATGTCCGGCTTTCTCACATATCCAACCACAGTTGCCCTTGGCTCCAACCTAAATTCACC
>CP070658.1:1201388-1204862 GCA_020355105.1 Candidatus Thorarchaeota archaeon
TCACCAAGGTGGTGTTTGAGTGGTCCGTAACCTGTATCTAAACTACTTGTTCAAGAAGGAAGACACAAGAATTGTGCCAGAGTCGGAAAGCGTTTGTCTAGCTGCGGCACTTGCATCTGCAGAATCACGGAAAGGACAGACTGCTAGGATAGTTGGTCTAAGCAGTGTTTCATTCCCATTCTGGATCGTGCAGACCTCACCAACAAAATCAATCGCTCTAAATGCATCTAGTAGTGGGGCCACGGAGTTTCATTTCACTGAGATGCGGGGGGCAAGTGAAGTGAAGAGGATAATCAGCTCTGACCTGTCTCAAGCAACAGACATACCCAACGTGGCGTCAAAGATGCAGCCCCTTCTTGAGAATGTTGACCACCACACAGCTAGCGTTGCTGGTCTGGCTGACCCATCATTCATCAAAGCAATTGGACATTTCGTTCTTGTTTCTGGCCCTGCAACTGAACCCAACAGAGTTGATATCCGGTCTGACTCGGCCGCTGCTCTAAAGAGAACCGAAGAGTTTAGGAAGATCTCTGAATCTGCAAAACTACGTATTGAATCAGCAGAAACTCTCCAGAGGCTAATCAGGGAGAACTACGGGGGTCAAACCACAATCTTGGAAAACATCACCAACTTAGAACGAGAAAGAGGAAACGATCGCGTCAGAATGATGGAAGAACGAACAAAGCAAGAGCTTGCCAAGCTCACCGAGAACAAAGAGAACAAGATCTATGAGTTACGTGAGAAGCACACGATGAATCTACGAGCTATGACAGCAGACTTCTCCAGGGCTTTGAATGACCTTGAACAGTTCTTTGCCGGGATTGTTGGTGAAACGAGAGAGGCAATAACACAGATTGGGCAGAAAGAAGCAGATACTCACGGTGCAGTTTCAGTATACAATAATCTCGTAGGCTCATTGAAGGAAACCCTGGCGAATCTTCACCAACCCTTTGACATGATGGACGAGAAGAAAGCGGATCTGGAGAGGCGCGTAGCCGAAGCTCAAGTAAGATTCGAATCAGACAAGATGGAAGCAGAAAACTCGCTACAAACAGAAATCGAAGAACGTCAGAGAAGAATCGATGCGGCTAGGAATGAAATGGGGCTCAAGTCAAAGGAGCTTGATGATCTCAAGGCTGAGGTGAACGCGGCAATCAGCAAGTCTGAACAGGCAATTGAGAATAGGGTCTTGGAGTTCCAACAGGAGTTTCTCAACCTGATGAATTGGACACTGGACAACGATTCAATCAGAGAACTCGCCCCACTGACGCTATTTGATATACATACCTATGTTGTCAGATATGACGACGGTTCTCATAGAGTACTCACTCCGTGTTTCCTACCTGAAGGAAGTCTGTTGACCACGGAAGGAGATACATTGAGCAAGTTGTTTGATGATGCATTCACCGCCTCGATAGACGATTTACTCCAGAGAGACCAATCCTTCAAAGAATCCTTCCAGCGAGCCTGTACGAGGGGCAACATGCTGTTAGCGGCTGAAGCTGAGGGGTTGCTGGTGCAAGGGCTAGAGGAACTTCTAAGAAGAGGACTTCTCCAGCGTGATGAGATAGAGAGATTACTCATGGTTTGGAGTAGATACTCAGGAAAATGCCCTAAGTGCGGAGCAGATGTTGAAGCAGGTGCTCAGTTTTGCCAGAAGTGCGGAGTGACATTAGCAAACTGAGTAGTAGTAGAGGATGGCGAAAAGAGCAGGAGAAAGAATGACCCTGTTTCGCAATTCGATTCAGAGCCCCATTTGTCTTTCTTTTCTGTAGGGCAGATCGTCGCATGTTATGACGATGGAAGACCGTATCCCTCTTCCAGAAGCTCAACAAGCCGTGCTACGAAACGTGTCGCTGGAGCTCCATCCACAACATCATGGTCGAGTGTCACAGTCAACGACAAGTACTCTCTCTTCTCGACTTTCTCACCGACATATCCTGGCCTCTCAGATATTCCTCCAACAGCTATGTTGAGAGCATGCATGCCTAGAGGGATTGCCCATCCGCCGGAGCCAGCAAACTGTCCGATCGACGTTACAGCGACCGTTCCCATGTTCTCTGCTATGAAGATCGGGTCCTTGCGAACCTTGCGCCAGAATAACAGGTCTCTCATGAACTTAGGAGCGGACAGAAGGAGCTTGATTCTACGGTTCTCCTTAGACTCAGTATAGTAATCCTCCCTCTTCTTCTGTGCCTCGCGAATCTCTTGATTAATCTCCATGACAGTCTTTTCATTTGCGGATTTCAAGATGTAGTTCACCGGATATGGTCGACCCTCGATGATAGTTTCGATGAGGATGTTGATGTTCACGTCATCAAATATCACAAAGTGTTTTCCCATCATGAGCGCGTGGACCTGTTTGTGTTCTCCGACGCTCTTCCCTACACATGCTGCGATCCAACCAGTGAAGGATATCGACTCACCCGTCTGTTCCTTATGGTTACGTATCTTCTCACGTGCCTCTGTCACATCCGCCTCGAATAGTCCAAGCATCCTATGCTTTCTCAATGCATACTCGCAGCTCTCAATTATCAGCTTGCGGGACCTTGGAACAAGTTCTTTGCTATAGCTTGGACTTGAGTTCAATTCCTTTCACTTCCACTCATCTGGTCGAAACTCTGATGATGAACCTTATGATTTGGAAGGCAGATAATCAGGTTCGAACATCTTACGAGCCATGACTATGAGTGAATTGCATTCCATGCAAGATCAACTGGGAGGCGCTGTTGGCCACCTTGAAGAAGAATGGGAAACTGGTCCTCGTCGGTTTCCCCGACGTGGAGTTCAATTCGACTGACCTCGTGGCGCACCAACTGTCGATCACTGGTTCTTTCCTCGGCAATCGGGCCACAATGCGAGAAATGCTCTCGTTCGCACAGGCGCGTGACATCGTGCCCAAGGTGGAGTTAATGCCCATGACGGAGGTAAACGAAGCGCTTCGGAAGGTGAAGGGGAATAAGGCGCGCTACCGAATCGTCCTATTCAACGACACCGCCGATACGGGCAGATAGTCAGATCCGAATATCTCCCATGCCATGACAAAGAGCTATTCTCGCACAACAGAAACTCATTAGAGTCTTAGTTCGTCCTTTTCGATCCAACGTGATGTCTTCAGCGAGTCTGGGACTATCTGGGACATGACATTCTCCAAAGCTGCTTTGAGTCCCTCATCCTTCTCAAGCATGTCCCAGTGTTTTTGGCAATCCTCGAGATTCTCAAAGAAGTCTATGTACATCCAGTGTTCGACAGACGCTTCTTCATCAACCTCAGTGTAGAATCTGACCTCCTTGTAGAGCATCTCATCTCGCTTGGCCCTCTGCAATACTACGAGAGTCTGCGCCACTTCCAAGTGTGTTTCGCTATTCTCGCTTGGAACCTGCCATGTACCTATCTCTATGAGCAATTCATTACATCTCCCTTGAACTTCGCAATGACTCCTGTATCCTAATCAGACTTCTGATGAACTAGGGA
>CP070658.1:1204962-1210401 GCA_020355105.1 Candidatus Thorarchaeota archaeon
TGCCAGTACCTCTTCACGGCATATTTTGATACCCTCCTCATACACTTTGCACAGGCCGGGATAGTCCCATCCTTTACCATGAAAGATCACTATACCAGGATTTTTTTTGTCTCTCTCGAAACCTTTGAGGATCTGAACGCAGCCTATGCCAATATGCTCGATGCCAAGGCTGACTTCTATGAAGCCCTGGGTGCCGAGACTGTGACCGTTACGGAGACTGTTACTGTTACTGTCACCACAACTGTCACTGTTATCGGTGGAGACACGCTTCTCCTTGTAGGCGGTAGCGTCGGGGGTATTGTTGTCGGTTTAGTCCTAGGAGTACTAGTAGGCAGACGCCGCTAGTGAGCGAACAAGGTTGGAAAAGACTCATGGGCGATTGCGGATGCACTGCATCCGTTTCTCCCTTTTTTTCCCCGTGGGTTCCATACTGTGAATAGGGCATGTTCTTTCCTCATTGTCGGTGCGACAACTACAAAAGGTCACGCCGTTCGACCGAAGAAGCATTGTAGGAGAAATCAACTAGATGTACAAGAAACTCATTGTTGCAGCGATTCTCATCGCTCTTGTTGCAACGAGCACTAGCAACGTGGGATCCCCTCAGAAACGTGAGACCCCACTACTCCTAGTGGAATCGCCGTCTGTCGTCACACAAGAGCAGACACAGTATAATGTAAGCTCATACCAAGAGTTTGCAGTAGCTACAAGCGACGTGCTGGCAAACAGACTTGTCCTGTGGAATGATGGAACCGTCTGGTACTACGGATATCCCGATTGGGGTCCTGTCTTCGGATGGGCTCCATCGGTTGCTGACTACTATTGGGCGATTTCGGGGTTGGCACGGGCATATGACATGACAGGCAATGCAACTCTATCGGTCATAGCTTCTAGAGTTGCGAATAAGATGGTCAGCGCCTTTATGGACACACAATACCCTGGGTTCTTTGTGAATCTGTACAATCCCAACGAGCTGATTGCTCAGTCAAAGCGTCCGGGAGTCCAAGCGTATGCGTACTATGCACTAGCAACTGCTGAGAGTCTGAACTCATCACTCGATTTCACGACTGAGAAACAGAATGCCTTGACCTGTCTCACCGATACCCTGTACGACTCGACATACGGCGGTTTTCGCTTCCTAACGTATCGGAACTGTACGCTTGATGATGAGGGCGACACCCTCGAGCTGTATCCTAACGACGGAAAAAGGCTCGATCACCTTGCGTTGGCCGCATCTTTGCTGTTCGACGTGGGTAACTCTACATCCAACTCGACGATGCTCTCCCAGGCAGAGAGCTCTCTATCGTTCATGATTTCAAACATGCCCTATTACAACAATAGCATTTACGGTGGGTTTCAACTTGCTACCAATAGAACTGGCGGAGAGCCAAGCGTCCCCAGCACCGAACGACCAGGTAGATCAGTCACTACTGACATCAATGCGATGGCGATTCGTGCCCTTCTCAAGGGATACGAAGTGACTGGCAATTCCACATATCTGGAATGGGCTGAAGACACCCATGACGCACTCTTGACCGGTCACTGGGATACAGACAATGGAGGATGGTATGCAGAGCTTGTCGACGGGGAGCTCTGGGCACCTCCAGATTCGGACTATGAAGACACTGAGGACTACAAATACTCAGAGATACAGTTTCAGATGGTCCTTGCGGAGGAGTTGTTGTACGAGGCCACTGACAATCTGTTTTACATTCGGCTGGTCATAGACACACTTGACATTGCTCTCGCCAAGTTGTGGGATAAGGTCGGAGGTGGCTTCTATGCAAACGGAGATAGAACCTTCGAAGTATTCGCTGACGATTGGAAATCCCACTACACCGGAGTGCAATCACTGGCTTTGCTCTCACTCGAACGAGTGTGGGGATACGGACTTCCAATTGTTTCCTATGTACGTGTGGCTCCCACCAATCCCCGTCCGACAGATCCGGTGACATTCGTAGTCACAGCCACAGACGACGACGGAATCGATACCGTTCTGGTCAACTACACTTCCTCACTGCCAGGCTCAGATAACGTCACGATTATCGAACTTCTACCCAACCCAGAGTTCGGCGGCGTATACAACGCGACAATAGAGCCGCTTGCGAATGGAACTCGTGTGAATTTCGTGATCATCGCAAACGATACGCTTGGAAACGTATTCATTGCAGGGTCCTACTTCTTTATTTCGAGAGTAGATGTATGGGGCCCTGTGGTCCTGTGGAGGGCTATCTATCCTAGTGATGAAGTTCGGGTCGGGGACACAGTAGTAGTAGAGTTCGGTACTTATGAATTCCCAACTCACAGCACTTTGGAGATGTTTCAAATCTACTGGAAGGTAAATGCAGCAGCCTACGTACCGATGAACATGACCGCAGTGGACGTAGACGGGCAATACATCGTATGGGTTGCGAACTTGGGTAGTGACTTCCGCGAAGGAGATGTGATATCATACTACTGCCTTGCAGTCGATGAGTCAGGCAATACCGGACAGAGCGCCTTCTACAGGCTGACAATACTGGGACCGGTCATCTTTGTGACTCCTTGGTCACCTTGGCAGGTTGCGGCCACCATAGGCCTGGTTGCAGCACCTGGCGTCGGCTATGGTCTGACTCGAATAAGGCGACAGAGAGCAATGGCTACTCAGCGGGAGCTAAAGAAGGAGGCACGGAAGAGGTCCCGAAAGAAGAGACCACGACGTGTTAGGTCAACAAGGAGCGCTTAGATGAGGAGTGGTGTTTGATGGACATTGGTACAATGTTACTTTTGATATCAGTTGGAGCCGGTCTGGTGGACATGGCCATTCTGCTTCTAGGTCCTAGAATCGAGAACTACGAATTCCTGACTTTGATAATGGCGGGAATGGGCAGTCTAGCCTCGATTGGAGCAGTCTTCTGGATGGGCGGGCTGATCTTTGGCAACCAGTTTCAGTACGAGTACGTCTTTCTGACAACCAAGATTGAGGCATCTTGGTTTCTCAAGATTTCGGCGCTTTGGGCAGGGCAATCAGGTTCGCTGGTCTTCTGGGCTGCACTATCGTTCCTCTTGTACATGGCCTTTCGAGTTCTCACTAGAGGCTACGAGAATGACACAATCGTCTATCGTGCAGCAATCTTTGTAGCTCTACAGACAATCCTGATAGTGGCGAATGCGATTGCATCAGACCCGTTCAGATTGAGCGGAGACAGCCCTGCCAATGGTTTGGGCCTTAACCCTCTTCTTAGCACTGTGTGGAACGTCATTCATCCTCCCATAGTGTTCATAGCATATGCTCTTACGGTGATTCCATTTGCTGTCAAGCTCGCTGGTTTCACTGTACGTTCGGAGGAACGCAACTCTGAGCCAATCCCTGTTCTGGAAACTTTCACACGGTTTGTCACCGTTACTTCTTGGATAGTGCTATCAGTTGGAATTGCCATCGGCGGCTATTGGGCCTACATCGTGTTAGGTTGGGGCGGATACTGGGCTTGGGACCCAGTGGAAACGACGTCGCTTGTACCATGGCTTCTACTCACGGCGTACTTTCACGCCAAGGCGGTTCTGAAGGACAATGATGTTCTACGCGATTCTTTCTTGGTCTTTACTTACCTGACAGTCATCTACGCTACATGGGTGACGAGAAGCGGGGTGCTCAACTCTGTTCACGGCTTTTCAATCTCCTTGGTGAGCTGGACCATGTTCGCTACAGTCGTTGCCAACTTCGGTGTCGTAACACTGCTGACAATCAGGGCTGGGTATGTAGACATGAAAGACGAGGATGATGATGAAGGACTATTGAAGTTCTTCTCATCGTCAAACGTAAGGAATCTATCTGTCAAGATCGCTCTAATTGGCATTCTCATTGTCACAACCACTTCAGTCATCGGTGTGGTGTTGCCAGCAGGCGTCAATCTCTCACTTGCTATAACCGACCCAGTCAACTTCCAGGACAACATGATATCGGTGGGCATCGAGTTTTTCAGGGCTGGATTCTATATCGGTTCGCTCTTTCTTGTTTTATCAGCGTTTTACTGTATGAGGAGCACCATGATTAGCGTCCGCGTGAAGAGTCTCACTGTGTTGACCCTACTTATGGCAGGGGTTGCGTTGGCAATCCTCTCTGTCAGCAGCGCCACACCAATGCCTACCAACTACTGGCCAGCAAACCTACTAATTCCTGCAGCGATAGGCGGCATCGTCTTCTTGATCGTGACGTTCGTGCGAACTATTGCAGGCCGTGAGGGCGGGAAGTTCTCCATGCGGCGGATGGGCAGACTAATGCTTCATCTTGGCCTCATAATGCTCCTACTGGGAGTGTTTGCTAGCGAGAATGTCGTCCACGAAACAAGAGCAGCATATCAGGAGGGGTATTTTCTAGAGGTGGCCCCAGGCATCGAAGTTCAAGTAACTGATATCAATTTGATATGGTGGAACCATGAGTACGACTTCTACTTGATTGCGACAGTGCAAGTCGTGGAGAACGGTATGTTAGTCGGTGTTGGATTTGCGACAATCCAGGGAAACCCACAATGGTCTCAGGTTACTCACCAAGTGTATGTACACTCTAGCGCACTTCGTGATGTCTTCATTGCGGTCAGAGGGTTCCAGCAGGTGGCTCCAGGTCAGATGCAGGTCACGCTGAGCACAAAGGTTCTGCCCCTAATTTCATTCGTCTGGCTTGGTCCGTTCTTGATGGTTATGGCTCTATTGCCCGTCGCTTTTCTTGAAGGTGCAGCTCTGAGGACTGCACTTCGCCTAAAGGAACAGGACCTATATGGAGAAGTCGAAGACGAATCTTCAGACGCTGAAGAGTCCGTCAATGCAGAGGCCCAATGAGCAATCCTGCAAGTCCTATTCAGGTCTGTGTCGTTCAGAAACTTCGTGAAGTGATACAGATTCATTTCCATCGACGCGTACAGGAAGGTTATTGAACAGGTTTCAGGACTCTAGAAACGCTGTCCTGCAGCTGTGGAGGTGGTTTCCAGATGGTAAGAGTGTTAGGCATCTCTGGTAGTCCCCGCCCAGGGGGAAACACTTCGATACTGGTTGAGGCCGCACTGCAAGGTGCCAAGGAGTTCGGAGCTGACATAGAGTTTATCGAGCTAGCACCTCTATCGCTGAATCACTGTCTGCAACGGGGAGAGTGTTACGAGCTCGGGCATTGTCATCAAGGGGACGATTTGAATCGTGTAGTACAGCGGATGGATGCTGCTCACGGGATAATCATTGGGTCTCCAGTCCACTTCGGCTCAGTCACTGCTTCCATGAAGAACTTCATGGATAGATGTGGACGATTCGCTCATCTGGAGGGCAAGGTGGGTTGTAGCATCGCCGTCACAAATAGGTCCGGAGCCGACTTGACAGTTACCCAGATGCTCTTCTTCCTGCTTGTGAAAGAGATGATAATTCCTGGTGGTGTAAGCTGGCCGATCGGCAGGGCTCTCAACGTCGGTGACATCAGAA
>CP070658.1:1210501-1217207 GCA_020355105.1 Candidatus Thorarchaeota archaeon
CTCTTCCTTCGAGAGCCGTGAAACCAAGTTGACCCCTCCACGGACCTTGAACGCCCCCACCGGTTGGCAGTTCTCATGCTTGATGTGAACCTCTGTCCCCACAAGTTCATTGATCTTCTGATAGCTGAGCAGAGGCGTAGGTTTCAGATAGGGTCCGATTCGCTTCTGAGCAGTCGACACGTCCTTGAATGTCGGGATTCGCAAGCCAAAGCATCTCCAGGGTAACTCGTTTCACTCATTATCAATCCGACCAACATGAAATACTTTCTGACATCCGGAATAGTGAATGGAATGTCCTTCCTCATCTGCAGGCAAAAGCAGCGGACGGAGAGAGAACGGTTGTTTCAAGGACCGTTTTTTCGATCCCGAAGCGTATGAAATACCACTATAAGCATTAGATAGAATACTGAACCCACGCCGCCCTCCAAAAGACGACGGAGCAGAATCAGATGAGCGGGTTACTCCGTAGGCAGTACAAGGTCTGTCTAATTGGCGATGGATATGTAGGCAAGACAAGCATACGGCGGAAGTACTTGAAGGGAGGCTTCAAGGCAAGCTATCTGCCGACACTGGGCGTAGATTTTGCTCAGAAGACCACCACATATGAGGGAGTCCCGACATATCTGGTTGTATGGGACATAGCAGGCCAGCCGCTCTTCCAAAGCCTCCGTAGACGGTACTACGAGGGGTGCAGTGGAATGATTCTCGCCTACTCTGTAGTGGATAGAGCGTCATTCGATAATGCATCGAAATGGCTTGTCGAGGCACATGGATTCATGGGAGAGCTCCCCCCTCTCATCGTAGCAGGAAACAAGATTGACCTTCGTCCAACTCATGCACAAGAAGAAACTGTGTCGACTGAAGAAGGCGAAGCATTCGCCAAGAGATTCAGTGAGAAGTTGAACACACCGGCCATTTTCATTGAAACCTCGGCATTAACGGGAGAGAACATCGATGAAGCTTTCACCAAACTGATCGGGTTGATGGTTGATGGAAGCGAGCGACACGGCCGCGTTGAAGAGCGCGAGATGCCAGTCAGTGTTGCAAAGGCCACACAGCGCCAGACAGCTGAACAAGATGTGACAGAAACATCCATGGTCACTCCTGAGCAGATGCCAGTTGATATCAAACCCGCGCCTCCTTCGCCTAGTGACTTCTTTACAGGTGCAAGCGAGAGTGCCGCTGTGCCCAGAGAATCGGAGATTGACCCAGTCACGTCTTTAGATGCAGATTCTAGCTATCATGAGGAGGACCAGATTGGCCGATACATGACCGAACTCGCTCAACTGCGTGAAGAGCTTCAGAGCGCTGAAGGAGAACTCGCGAAGGTCATGTCTGATATGGAAACAGAACTTCTCAATCTGAAGAACGTCATTCATGTCAAGAGGATTATGTATGAACATCTGAAGAAGCAAATCAGCTCCACAAGACAGGAGTGGGCAGATGCATACGCCGAGTATACGAAGTTAGACGAACGCAAGAAGGCGGAACTAGCAGAGAGGAGCAAGCAGATTAAGGAAATACGGGACAACATCGAGAAGATTGGCAAGAGAGTGAGGAGACGCGTTGGTGAGCTTGACCTGAAGAAGATGGCTGAATGATTGTTAACGCGTAGGATACTTCCTGTTCAGAGCTCGCTTGGAAGAGAAACTTCTATCACCACAAGACGGTTTTGGTAACCAGTATCTGAGTTATATGAGTCGAACCGGCAGGTTCTTCCCTAGATTGATATCTACACGAACAAGAGAGGAGTAGTCATGAGCTGCAGCCAATGTGTTGGTATTGAATTCAAATTCGACAGGAAGAAGGCCGCCCAAGAACTCCAAGGCTACAGGAAAGATGGTCCAAAGGAAACGACCCGAAGATTAATCGATGCAGTGATCGCCGAGGGTGTTTCAGGGATGACAGTTCTGGACATAGGGGGTGGAATAGGAGCTATCCAACACGAGCTTCTGAAAGAGGGCGCGAACAGCTCCATCAACGTGGAAGCCTCGCAGGCATATATCAAGGCCGCAGAAGAAGAAGCGAAACGTCAGGGGCATGCTCAGAGAATAAGTCATTTCCATGGCGATTTCGTCGATTTGGCCGGAAACATCCCGGAGTGTGATGTTGTCACATTGGACAAGGTAGTGTGCTGCTACGACGATATGAGGGGGCTAGTGGAGGAGTCTTCGGCCCGGGCCAGAAGAGTCTACGGACTCGTATACTACCGAAACCACTGGTATGCTAGAATATGGACGGCTTTGGATAACTTCCTCAATATGCTTCGACGGCATCCTTTTCGACAATTTATGCATCCGCCCGAGGAGGTTGACCAAATCCTTCGTAGCAAGGGGTTTCAGAAACGGTTCCATCATGAAGTGGGCGTGTGGCTGACTGTTGTCTATG
This sequence comes from Candidatus Thorarchaeota archaeon, assembly GCA_020355105.1. Taxonomy (GTDB): domain Archaea; phylum Asgardarchaeota; class Thorarchaeia; order Thorarchaeales; family Thorarchaeaceae; genus SMTZ1-83. Next base: position 1,212,890 of record CP070658.1, read on the forward strand.
AGCGCTCTAATCCTAGATGAAACTCGACCTAGCCGCCTGAGAATACTCTATAGTCTATTCCCCAATGATCTTGACAAGAACTCGTTTGGAACGACGTCCATCGAACTCTCCGTAGAATATTGCCTCCCAAGTTCCTAGGTCCAGTCGACCCTCAGTGATGGCGACAACAACCTCGCGGCCCATAATCTGCCGCTTGTGGTGGGCGTCACCGTTGTCCTCGCCCGTACGGTTGTGTTGGTAGCGGCTGATAGGTTCGTGAGGGGCGAGTTCTTCGAGCCAGCGTTTGTAGTCTTCATGCAGCCCCCTTTCGTTGTCGTTAATGAAGACACTCGCTGTAATGTGCATTGCATTGACCAGGCACAACCCTTCTTGGACACCACTTTCAGCGACGGCCTCTTGTACTTTGGGGGTTATGTGGACGAAGTCCATTCGCGCCGGGATATTGAAAGTCAGGTATTTCGTGTGGCTCTTCATAGTGTTTCCACTGGAGAGTGGGAGTTGGTAAAAACGTTGTCAACAGCCAAGCACTTCTACGCCGAGAACTAGACTAGGACTCTTGGTAACGATTGGGGTCGCTCGCAAGAGTGGAATCGAGTTCTCTGGCTCTTGACATTGCTTTCGCACTCATATCGATCTTGTCTTGAATCTCAAGGACAATCCCAAGGCCGTACCAGAGAAGCGCGTTTTCTTGGTCAGATTCTATGAGCTTGCCGAACGTGTACTCAGATGGTCTGAGGGACTCCGAATCAAGATCCATCGCTCTGGTCAGGGCAATCTTACCTTGAGAAATCTCACCCATACGTATGAGCAAGACACCGAGAGACTCGTGAAACACTGCTCTGTCTGGTTCCAAGTCTGCAGCTCTCTGATAGGCTTCTATGCCCTCCCCAAATCGGTCCTGCTGCGTCAGAGCTCTTCCCAAGAGCCACCAAGCATCAGAGCAGTCTGGTTGTGTCTTCAAGAGGCTTCTCAAGACAGTTTCAGCTTCGACTGCCTTACGCTCACTCACAAGTTTCATGGCCTCGTGGAGCAGTCTGGGCACTTCGGTTTCTGATGTTTGCCTCATCACGCGTCGGTTATTTGTATTGGGTGGTTGTCAATAATGCTTTGCTGTGCTTTTGTTAATTTCATGCGAAGAGAACTTGTCCTTCTGATAGAAGTAGTTAGAATGGACCTTCAGCCTGCCTGGAGAGGCTTAAGTTTATTAGGCCTCCCGTGACCTTTAACCAACGAAAAGTGAGAGAAGAGCAAACGGGTTAACTGAACCATAAGACGACCAGAACGGTTTCTCTGGTGAAGATTAGAAGTCCGTTTTATCGGCTGCCACCGTTTCCAAGACCGGATTTTGGCCATGCTCACAGAAGAGGTAACTATAGTGGAGAAAATGAAGATCAACTCCAAGAGGAGATATCGAAGAAGCCGTGTTCTACACGGTCACGGACCGCACAAGATGTTGAAGATGGCTCAAGAGAAAGCATTATCGAAACGAGAGAAGGAAGATACACCTCAGACTGATGAATCGCAATAGAGTCTATGGTACTCTCTACTCAAGTCCTTCATAGAACTCATCGAACTGTACCCAGTCATCAATTGGCTTCTTCTCACCAACTGAACAGAGAGGCCAAGCAGTTCCACAGGCATGACAGTGGTATACGAAACCGGCGTAGTAGCCTATTATGCTTCCTCTAGTGCGAATCATCCCGAATTCGAGGTCACCGTCTGCTCCACAGATTGGACAGGAATCATCCCTGTCCGGGAACACCACCTTGGCAACTGAGGGTTCAAGAGGTTCCAGAATCTCCACTGTGGGCGCCTTCATTCTCTCACACTCTCCGGCAGGCATGCAGTTGTGACGTGAAGTTGGGTGTCTAGTCTTTGTGACGTGGGCGTTATTGTTCAGCTAGCCGTCTCAAAAATCTTCCGAACTCGTGGTTTTTCGCACCCCATGTGCCTCCTGCAGACCCTATAGAGTGAGAATGAACAGCCCAAGGACTGCCTGAATTGAGAGCATGATGAAGACTGTAGCAGTGGCTGTTATGGCATATCGCCTGGTTCTTGCATTTGGTAGCAATATGTCTCTATCATACCTTACACTCACTCGGTAACCAAGAATAATCCCCAGGGCGGTCGGAGGCACGATTACAAACCCGATAGCTACTAAGAGGAGGGGACCTACAAAGACATTCGCCGCAATCATTGGGATTGCTAGAAGCGCCAGGATTCCAACGAAGTCTTGAGCTAGACAATACATTAGACCGGACCAAGCTGCGGTTCTCCAAGTGGTAGAATGTCTGAATTTGGAAAGAGCCCAAGACAGCAGGACCAACACTAGGGGCAGGATGAAAATCAATCCCAGAAAGACTCCCATTATGGCTTGGGCGATCATCTCAGGACTCATTGGTTCACCGGGGTGCGGTTCAGCCAAGGCCGAACTGAACCAATCAAATGAAACTGCCACATACACCCCTGAGAGTATCGTCGTTATAGTCAGAAGTGTGTTGAAAGTCGAGTCGACCAATTCCTTGAAATCGGCAACCTCCCTAATCAAGTCGCTCTCCAAACCTTACTCCTCCTTCTTGAGCCTCCACGCAAATCGGCTCACGCCCCCAGAGCCATAATATGCTTAGTTAAGAGTCTTACCAACGTCCACGAACAGAGCGTGCAGCTATCCCTCTGAGCCCCTGTTCTATGTACTATTGGTTGAATAATAAGCATGCAAGTGTTCCAATGCTCGTGAGATCTGCCAGTCCTCATCTGGCTCATAGAACTCTGGCACCTCAACTTCTTCTGGCCCGTTCCCCTCGGAAATCGTCTTCAGAACAGCAGTCTTGAGTGCCTGTAAGTAAGACAGTTGCTCTTCTATCAGCTCCTTGCCACCCAAAGGACCGTGTCCCGGCACAACGATGTCGATCTCCAGTGACAACATGTGCTGGAATGTCTTCATCCACTTCTCTGGATCTCCAGATGTGTCGCTGACATATGGCCAGGACTTGGCCGCAAGGTCGTCGCCTGTGAAGAGCACCCTCTCATTCGGGTAATATGCGTAGGAAGAACATGAAGAGTGACCACCAGAGTGGTAGAACTCCATCTGTAGGTCATTATTCCTGATGATTCGTTCTTTCTCAAAACCATTGGTGGGTATGACTATCTCTATCTCATCGATATACTCGGCGAAATCTGGCTCCTCCTTCTTCCAATTGTCGAAGGCCTCCTTCGTCCAGCCTTCCTCTCTTCTCCGCTTCATGTTCTCAATCAGGGCATTTGAGCCAAAGATTTCGACGTCTTTGAAAGGTGCGGCTCCATAGTGGTGATCACCATGAAAGTGGGTGATGAAGAGATACTTCACAGGCAGTTCATATTTCGCTTCGAGCTCCTCTCGGAACCTCTTTGCCTGTCTTGGATAGGGCAACGTATCTATAATGACGACGAAGTCATCTAGTGCAACCGCGCCTGCCTTCACACTGAAGTAGCTCTCATAGCTGGCAGCTACTGCACGTGGTGATACTTCCTCAATATTGAAATCGATGACAGTGTCGTTCACGCTGACCACCTCGTGAGAACGCAGGGATGGGCATTCTTCTGACAGAGTTTCAATTCAACCGAGTCCTTCTTAATCCTGCGGACGAAGCAATCAAACAAGGCCTCGTAGCCTCGCTAGTGACCAGCCCATTATTGTTGCCGCATGAACAATCTTGCCATCCTCAATCATCCGGTCAACCTCATCAAATGAGAATAGACCCACCCGAAGGAACTCACTTGGGTCGGGCAGCTGATTCGAAACATTACCGACGGTTGCATAGTACAGGTTACACCATACGGGACCAAGCCCAGTGGGATGATACCGAGCCAGGGGTTGTATTGATCTAATGCTGTAGCCTGTTTCTTCCTTGGTTTCTCTGATGGCTGCTTCTTCAGCAGATTCACTAGAATGAATCAGTCCAGAGGGGCTTTCCCAGCTTGCCTGTAGCCAAGGATAGCGGAACTGACGCACTAACACCACTTTGGTGTCATCTTCGACTACACAAGTAGCGGATGAGTAGTCTTGGTACTCGACCACAATGTATTCCACTACTTCTCCATCGGGTCTTTTTACTAGGTCATTTCGGAGACCGAGAAAAGGTGAGCGAAAGACCACTCTCTCTTCGACTTGTTTCCATTCTAAGTCTGCGTCACTCTGCATCGCTGGATCATCTCCTAACAGCATGACTCGCCCAGTGAGTCCCCGTACACTGCTAGAGGTTATAACTTGTGTCAGTACGCGCATCTCGTATTCTCATCAGGCCCGGTCATTCCGCTATGAGTCACAAACAATGTGGAA
>CP070658.1:1217307-1219887 GCA_020355105.1 Candidatus Thorarchaeota archaeon
ATCGTCTACGAGGCTGTTGACCATCTCACCGATCCGCGACCTCTCGAGGGCGTGGGCTGGGGCGCCGCGGTGATGTTCTTTTCGGCTGCGCTGAACACGGCGGTCTCGCAGTTGCTGTTCAAGGTGGGCCGGGAGACAGATTCGGTCGCCCTCGAGGCCGACGCCTGGCACCTGCGCACCGATGTCTGGACCTCCCTGGGCGTCACAGGCAGCCTCGCTTGGAAGGCGCACGACCCATCTTTTTCTGACATTAACATGAATATCTATGGCTTTGAAACAGCGTGGCATCTCCAGAATAGTTACGATGAAGTGGCAGAACAGAACACACACATGCGTCTTAGGGAACTGCATGAATGGGAACGCACCATGTCCAGAGTCGTTGCTCGTATACCAGTACTCCCTGTTGACGACATGAAGATGTTGTTCACAAGGAGAAAGGGCCTTCTCTGCGACGAAAGGAGTATCGGGGTCATGCCTATTCTTTTTCCAGATGAGGCCCCAATCATGCACGGAAGTGAGTCATACACAACTGTAACCTCTTCTCCTGTGCGGGTCGAAATGGAAATCACCAGCGACAAACACGGCCTGTTTCTCCCTGCACTCTATGAAGGACACTCTGGACCTCTCGACGCCATTGAAGGAAACCACGTATCTAGGATAATGGTGTATGAGGGCTCATTCAGAGGGCTCATACGAAGTGAAGACAAAGTAGAGGTATCAGGTATGATTCAGAGAGTCAATCCAAAAGGAGGTAGCGGCGAAACCTTCTACCAGATGATGGTCGGCTCGAAGGCGGGCGCGGGTAAGGAGTTCATTCGCCTAGTCAGGAAGACCTAGTACTCTACGGCATCTATGGTCTTGAGAACATTTGCTTCCCAACCGGGTACATAGCTTATCGCTATCTGCTCATATTCGGTGCTCTTTCGCTCTACATGTTCAAGCACGCCAGAAACCAACACTTTCTCATCTCTGAAGGCCATCATTCGAAACTGCTCGATGTAGTTGAGAACTCTGGTGGGTGACGCACTTGGATTGCCCTCCAGCACCTCAAGCGTTTCGATTCCATATTCACTTGGCATGTAGTAGCCATCATCATGTTCAGTAATGCGAGCCTTGACAGTAATTCGATTACCCGGAGTCATTATTGCATCCTCGACGAGGCTATCAATCTCGTCAAACCTACGAATAGGCTCAAACTCAACTTTGAGGAAGGGATCTCGCACCCCTGGCAAGATGCCATAGATTCCCTTTCGCCGATGGTGAGCAATTATCTCTTCACGGGTTATCGCAGTAAAAGGAGACGGCTTCTCCAAGAACTGTTCCACCTCCACGACAAACTCGTTGGCTAGATACCCATCTGGTTCAGCGTACCATTCAAGCAGAAGGGGCCGGAGCTCTTCGAACTTCTTCTTTCCGTAGACGGTGATGTCCAAGTCCGAGTATTGTGGATGGTAAATTCCTGCGAGGAGGCTCCCGAATATGCCCAGATCCGATTGTCTTAGGGATGTGTCATCTACAAGATGATCAATGAGTTCGATCAGTAGATCGGCAAGGAGGTCATCAGGTGGGGAAGCTAGCATCTCTCTCAGACCTGTGTCTGTTCTGAGCACTTCGCTAATGTCAGGATGTCTTACTCCAACAAGGCTAGTGTCAAGAGGGGGATAATGAACTGTGAAATCCGGATACTTCTCACTCACAAACTCGACACCTTCGGGGCCATAGAACTTGCAGTAGCCCTTCTTTCGTATTCGCCTATCTAGCAGGGTGTCAGACTTGAAGATGGACATAGGCACGTATTCAGGGTCGCATACATAACCCTCTGGGGGATGCCAATATCCGTAGACACGGAAGAAGATACCTGGTTCAGAGAGAATCAAATCACGGTCTCTGAGAGTTGTAGCTTGCTCAGACATTATTGCATCCCTTTCCATCGAGATACCCCAAAGAAGCTGAATGATAATCTTTCCTTTCGACAACCAGACTCATTAGGAAATACTGCCCTTAGATACCTGTGTCGTCCGGAAGGTCGTATGTTAAGACAAAGGCCGGCGATGGCGAAACGGCCAGAAGGGTTCTCCTGGAGGCCAAGCTCCTAGACACAGAATACAAGATAGTGGATGAATATCAGAACCTGTACTTTCCATTACTAGGCAAGGTTTCCAAGGCCAAATTGAAGAAGATACTGGTTGGCATAGACTTCGAAACCGGCAAGAGGGAGTTTGTCACGGCGCATATCGGACCAAAGACGTTGTCTGATGCTCTTGAAGGCATACTGCCCCCAGAACTCTTCCAACAGCTACCGCGTGCCTACGACCTCATTGGAGAAATTGCAGTCCTTGAACTGCCTGATGAGCTAGCTGATTTTGGGAGGGAGATAGGCTCAGCTTTTCAGTCAGTACACAAGAACTTCTCAACAGTTCTGGGCAAGCGAGGTGCCATAACCGGAACGACAAGAGTCCGTCAGTATGACCTACTTGCTGGTCAGAGAAAGACAAGAACCATTCACACAGAATATGGCTGCAAGATTGCAGTGGATGTTGCAAAGGCTTACTTCAGTCCAAGACTGCTTGAGGAGCATAA
>CP070658.1:1219987-1223954 GCA_020355105.1 Candidatus Thorarchaeota archaeon
AGACTTGGTCAGCTGAAGCTATCATCAGTTGATGGCTAAGGTTGACATTGAAAGGGTTCAACTCTCACAAGTATCATCGGTAAGACAATCTTGTCCACCTCATCGCCCTCGGCCATGCCGTAGAACACCACATAATCAATGGGATGCAGGACGGCCTTGATGTCCTGGGGATGATACTTGCAGCCCGGCAGGGCAGAGTCGATGATTTCGACAACGCGCTTTCGTGCTTTCTTTCTCCCATTCTACCTAGCCTCCTCTCGTATCCCAGCCTCAGCATCTCGGAACCGGGCCAGTTGTGCCTCAAACCTGCTCACGCCACGCTCGTACTTGTCCAACCAGGTTTCAGGAGTCACATCCTCGTAGTGCAGTTTCAAGTCCGAGAGTCGAACAATCTCACCACAACGGGGTCGCGGCTTCGAGTATCCGGGAATAGTATGCTTTGAAAGATTGGCCTAGATCGTCGTTGGAAGGCTCTGTCAACAGTAGTTCCTCGAAGACCTGGGGATTCAGACTTGTACTCGCTTGACTCTGCTGTCACACAATAGAACACTGTACTCAGGAGTCACTAATGGTGTTCAATTTGGACCTCGGTCACTCCAACAGTCCTGTAAGTGAATCCTCTTCGTATTAGGAGTACGCCGACAAGTGAAACTGCAGCACACAGAGCCATCGCTATAGGAAAGCCCACGTTTGGTACAAGCCATCCAACCGAGACAATCATTGGCATAGCAAAAAGCGTGCTCAGAGTTGGCGACAGGGAGTATACACTGTTTCTAATCTCACTAGGAATTGCATCTATGAGAATCCGCTGAGTAAGCACTTGAGCCAGAGTTGAGAATACAGATGATAGTACAAACACCAGAATCATGACGACAATTGGAATGATGTGGGCCTCTGGAAGTGCCATCAGGACGACTTCAGTGAAAGGGAGTTTCAGCTCGAGCAATGGACTTTCGAGTGATGGTGGAGAGAGATACATCAATCCAAAAAAGGCAAGACTGAAGGCAAAGCCAGTTCTCTGTAAAAGACGTGATCGTGGTAGCCAGCCCTTCGGTTCAAAACGCTTTGAGATTGCTGCAGAACGTTCTCTGCCTATGGTTTCAGGGATGAACAGAGCAGTCTGGAAGGCTGCAACGTTCACATCCGACACGAGGTAGCTGAAATACACCGGATAGATTAGCATCTCCCCCCAGACTGTCCCGACACTCATTATGAGTGTGGTACCAAGAATCAGGAATCCTACGAACCTGTTACGCAAGAGGAATCTGATACCTGAGCTTAGAACTGACACATACTCTTGCCGTTTCGATTCTCCGCTCTCCGTTATGTGAGCTCCAGGTAGGTCCTTCATTAGGAAGAGCGCAGCAGCAGCCACGAGAACAAAGATGTATGCTTGGATTTGTATCACGAATCGTCGACCGAATAGAGAAGAGAGAAGCCCCCCTGGAACCAGTGCGAGTGTCATGATCATGTTCCTCAGAACAAAGAGCTTACCGCGGAAGACTCCGTACTGTTCACGGTTTGGGTCGGTTGTTGCAACCAATCGATAGTTGTTGTCAAACCAGGCTTCTGCCGCGCCGCTGATGAATGAGTTTCCAACTCCAGCAAGAATGTGAATGACTATGAGAGGGATGAATGCGGATTCGCTCTGTAGCAGAGATGTGGTAAACGATGTTGCCCCCCAAGACAGAAGAGCAAAGGAAACGATGTATCTCTGACCGATTATGTCTCCAAGGCCGCCTGTGGGATAGTCAAGAAGCAGCTGCACAGTCATCTGGATGACGATCAGGAAGGAATACGCTGTTAGGCCCTCGACAAATGATCCGTTGCCTAATAGCTCTTGTATGAATATGACGAAGAATGTTAACGCGATTCCCATGCCAAAGCTAGTAGTGCATTGAATCAGCGTCAATGTCTTTGCGAGGCCCCAAGCCTCATCATCTGCATTCTCAAGTCCCATGAACCTCGTCAACAGGCCCAAAACAGTCATCCTCCAAATCACGTGCGGTCGTACTGTTGTTCATTATGTTTCCTAGACAAGTCGTGAGCAACCACACGGACACTTGCAGGTCTAGGTTGGAGAACCAGCATCTGAGCGGCATTTCAAACATGAACCTACAACAGAGCACCCTCATACTTGAGGACACCCACTTTCGGGTAGGACAGAACTGGTTGCAGGCCAATGATGGAGCCCGTGTTCTATTGGATGCCCTATGTTTCGGCAACGGATGTCCAATATAAGAATGGCCTACGACGCAATGGAGCACAGACTAGCTCTTGGGTTGTAGGACACAATGTATTACGGAGCCTAGGCTACCTGATACCATTCACTCAGGATTCGGTCCCACTGCGTGTGTTTCTCAGGTTCAAAAAACTCCTGTAGACGTGCGTCCTTGACAGCATTTTCCAGCGTCACTCCAGCGTCCTTCATTGATCGGAGCTTGGCAAACATCTCAGAGAACCACTCTCTCGACGTTCGGACGTAGTCAGTTTCTACAATTGGGCCGTGTCCCGGGATGATCTTCGAAGGACCAATGTCTTCGAAGAGCTTGAGCAATTCCATGCAGCTCGGTTTGAGGAGAGCTAGCATACAGGTCGAGTTCTTAGCGTGCTCCGCTACGAGGTTGTCTCCGCTCAGGAGTACTCGGTCTGGCTCAACATATAGATATGCAGAACAGTCAGTGTGACCTCCTACGACTCTGAACTGTATCGATCTCTTCTCACTGCCGACTATCATCTCATCCTTGACGCCCATGGTAGGCCGAGAGAGCTTTGCATTCAGGTAGTTGGGCACCCAGTCTTCCTCCCATCGCTCCCATCCTTCCGGAAGGGCCCCAAGCTCGGCTAGCTGCTCATTCATGGCTTCCACGTATCTGACTCTTCCTTCCTCAGACAATTCCTCTTCTAGTGACTTTGCTAGAGATTCTAGGCCCACCTGTGACACAATGATTGGTAGGTCGCTGAATGCATCTATCCCGAAATAGTGGTCCCGGTGAGTATGTGTGAGAAACAGCATTGAGGCCTTCTTGCCAAATCGCTCTTCCATTTCACTCCGAAACTTGGAGGTGTATACCGCCTTCAGACTAGCATCAACGAAAGCGAGTCCGTCCTCCAACTCTATGCATACTACATTACCCTGATTGAAAGGACTGTCAATAATACGCATCACTATGATGCTGTCGTTTGCCTGTACGTACTTCAGAGAGACCATGAGAATAACTCTCACTTCTTGCCCATGTCTTCATGCTTGGAATCACATGTAGGAGCAATAGTCGGAAGACAGCTGAATGTGTTGTATAAGATAAGTCATCAGCGCAATCGAGATGCAGGCGGAGTCCGAAACGGGAATCGAACTCGCTTTGCCACTCCTTGGATTCATCATTCAGATTGGGAGTCATCTTCGCACTGGTTGGTATAGTGCTTGCAATCGGCAGTTATCAGAGGCTCGAGTTCTAATCCTACTAATCAAAGAGAAACAGGGTGATATCGAATAGTGAGAAGAGTACAAGAGATACTACTCGTCAGACAGTTTCTGAACGGGAGATCTTCAGGCTAAATCCGAGAGTGGTGGACGACCACTCTTCTTTTTCACGTGTTTAGCGTGCGCATGGGGTTAGAGGTATGTTTCGGGTTCCTTCCTGTCTGGGTACTTCTTGTTCAGGCTTTCTTGTGACTGAAGTATGCGGTGGCTCATGACCCGTGCGCCGGTTTGACAGTTCTTGACGCAGGCACAACACCAGATACAGGAATTATGATCTGTGGAAACCAGAAGAAGGTTGTATCCAATCATTGGCGATGGATTAGATGCAACATGTTGTATCCGAATCGCAGCGGTAGGACAGACATCGACACACGTCCCACATTTAGTACATTGGTCTTCATTTGTGTAGGGCGTTGCTAATTCGCCATAGTCGTACCAGGTGAGATTTGCGCGCATCGACAACGTGTATGGACTTGTGCCAGGAGG
>CP070658.1:1224054-1226594 GCA_020355105.1 Candidatus Thorarchaeota archaeon
ACATCTCGGAACGGCAATCGTGTTCTGCTGACAAGTGTGCAATCTCCAAGAATGTCAAGAGGTTCACCAGAATTCCTTTCTGAGAGGTACAGAATCGTTCTAAGGTCTCTCTCCTTGAGTCTGGGAAAGGCTGCAAAGAGGATTCTCCCGTCAACACGTTCAATCTCCGGGACATCAAGCACGTCGTAGAGATAAGTTGCCGCAGTGTGTCTGTAACTGTCGTAGAAGTGTAGGACAACCTCTATCGAGTCTTTCAGAATCTCTCTCAGACGTGTTTCTCCTCGTGGTCCCAGTTGGTATACACGTCGATCGGGACCATGAGGTCCAGGCTGAATCTTACTTTCTACAAGACCTTCTGACTCCATCTCGTGTAACCATCTGTAGAGTGTAGTCAGTTGTGGCCTGCCAAGCTCATCCGGAAACACCTGCAGAAGGTCATAGCCATGAAGCGGCGTCTTGTCTAGTGCCAATAGGATTCGATCCTTCACGCGACCCTTCGAAACCTTCAAGCTATATGCAATCCCACGTATAGCCAAGAGTGCATTCCTACTTATTATCATCCATCTAGGTATATCTCACCGTGAACCTACAATGAAGTGTGAGTCGTGCGGAATGACCATGACCAAAGCTGAGGAGTTCGGTGGTCATGATCCAAACAACAAGCATTGTGTGTACTGTTCTGATGCCGATGGGAACCTCAAACCAAGAAATGAAGTCCGTGAGGGCATGATTCAGTTCTGGATGGCCCGCGAGAACATTGATCGCAAGACAGCAGAAGAGAAGACTGATTCATACATGAGCTCCCAGCCGGCTTGGAGAACCTAGTCCAACCCTGACAAGCGGAGGCTGCTGAGTTCCATCGTACTTCTCCTGCCTCCGCTTGGCCTTTCAGAGTTCTGATGAGAATATCTGCAACGGGTACCATATTCGGTTTCAAATCACTGAACATCCGTCGTCTGAGCGACCATAGTTCTCCTAGCCTGCAGCACCTGAATCCCAGCAACGCTGAGGGCCAAGATAATGAGTCCTGCCCAATCAATTAGGTCGGGCATCTCCCCCAAGAAGACAATGGAGAGCACGACAATTTGCGGCAGCATTGTGCTATTGATGACACTAATGTCCACGGCTCGCAGGACCTGCATGGCCTTGTTCCAGATTATGAACGCGAAAGCCGTATTCACAACGCTCAACCAAAGAACATACACCATCGCAATTGGAGTGAGAATGATGAGCCCTTCGAATACAACACCAGTCACCATGAGTATACTGGCACCTATCGCCATGCTTACTCCAGTCACAACTAGGGGGGGAGATGCCCGTTGTCTGTTTATTGCTCTGCCAAGTATCGAAGAAAGGGCGTTGAAGAGCACTCCAATCAAAACAACAGACAGTCCAATAATCTCTGTGAAGTCGAGGTCAATGGGGTAGAAGTATATCATCGCCCCGATAACAACCAAGAACACTAGTAGACTCTGCAGTCTCGTGGGTACCTCTCTCAGCGTCAGTATACCCAGTGTTAAGACGATAATGGGTGTGAGATTCAGCAACATTGAAACCGTGATTGCAGGTAGTAAGTCGAGACCTACGAACTGAGCCGCTTGAGTCACTGCTACAAACACCACTCCGTAGAGTGCCATTGTCAGCCACCACGACCTGTCCTGGTTCTTCGTGAATTCACGATGCTCTTTCTTCCACACTATTGCTCCAACTAGAATGACTGCGGCCACAGTGTATCTCAGTCCTGCAAACGTGAGTGGTCGAATGTCCTCTAGTCCGAACTTGATGATCACCCAGGATGACGCCCATAGAACGGTCACGAACAGCGCCTCCACTACAGCTCTTTGGTGGCTTCTCTTCGTGCCTAATCTGCTCACTTCGATCGACTCTTTCCCACTCGCAATATCCATTCTTTTGGAAGCACCTAATCATTCGAAGCACTCAAGTAGAATTAGTATATTGCCGTCTTAAGACGGGTCGATATAATGGACAGGTGTTCATGATGGTTGTTGAATGTAGAATCAGAATCAGCTCTGAGGACTACTACTCGTGTGATCTGACAAAGAAGATACCCGTGCGCGTGTCAATCGTTACGATAGATGGCGATACAGGGTTTGGGATAACCGAGCCTCTTGAAAACGGAGAGCAAGCCCTCCAAGCGTATGTTGACGGTCTTCGCGAGTCTCCAAGCGTAGTGGAGGTGGATGTAACCTACAGGTCGTCACGGGCATATTGGACCAGGGTGGTGCATCACCTCAATCGTGACTCCATCTATGAAACAGTCCTGAGAAACGGTTGCATGACACGCCTCCCCATTGTGATACAAAGGGGTGTACAGCATCATACCGTCCTAGCACCGTCCCGCCGTCTACTGGGTCAGCTACTGCATGAGCTTCGGAAACATTTCACAATGGTGGAAATCGCGCGAGTCAGAGAGAGGCCAACCGACCCATACCAAGCCATACTCACTGAGAAGCAACATGAGGCGCTTGTTCTTGTTGTGACGTTGCATGGAACTGTGAGAATGCTTTCAAAAGCGAATG
>CP070658.1:1226694-1233374 GCA_020355105.1 Candidatus Thorarchaeota archaeon
ATGAAGACACGCAGATGTGGAGGGTCGTCGTATCCAAAGCGACGGCCCATGTAGTTCCCAATCGCGGCACCTATGTGAACTGCAGGACCCTCTCGTCCGACTGGATTCCCGGAGCCTATTGAGATTGATGTGGCGACCATCTTGGTCACTGCAGTCTGGGCGGTCAGCTCCACAGGATCATGCGTGAGTTCGATTGCCTTCGAGATACCACTTCCCTCTATCTCATTACGTCCTAGGTAGATTAGAGCCCCCGAAAAGAGGCCACCAATCAAGGGCGCGAGGAACACCGGGATTCCCAACAGACCAATCGTTGTCGCATCAATTAGTGACTGAAATAGGACCATGAAGAGACCGCATACTGAACCAATCAGAAGTGAAGCAGGTATGTATAGCCTGTAGAAATGACTGAAGTGTGAGAAGTGAAAGAGCTGACGAAGTGGTGTGACGTCCGGATTGGATCTGGACCGTACTTTGTCGCTCATTTCACTCCACGCAAATACTAGCATGAAGCTCTTGCTATTAAACCGATTTCGCGTGCGCTCATCTGGAATCTGAAATGCCCTACTTCACCACCATGACGGGACATTCAGCCATGAGCACTATTCTCTCCGTTGTGCTACCCATTCCAGCACGCCTTCCACCTGAAGTCCCTCTTGATCCAATGACTATTAGATCCACTCCATTGTGTTCGCCAGCTTCAATAACACGCTCAGCAGGTAGACCTTGCTCGAGAACAAGTCCAGTTTCGATATTGAATTCCTTCGATGCGTTCTCATATCCTGCCAACAAGCTCCTCCCGTGATTCAAGTACTTGGCTAGGACTTCTTCAGCGTTCATATCAGTCATTAGTGACAGTTGATTCACTGATGGAGTTGGTACGACATGTACTATGAACAACTTGGACTTCGTCATCTCAGCTATCTCGAACGCCACGGTTGCAGCTCTTGCTGAGCCTTCACTGCCGTCCACAGCCAAGAGAACGTGCTTCGCGCTGCAGAAGATGCGCCCTGGTAGGCAATAGGTTATCGATTCCATGATATTACTCTCGCCTGCACTTTGAAATAGGTATTGATAGGTGAAATCTCTGAGTTCGACGTTGGACCCAGTGTCTGCCAACATTTAACTGTACAGGGTGGTTCAATAGCTTGTGAACTAACACGTGTCAGAAGGAGGAGAAACTGTTTGACACAAGCTGACATTGTAGAATATCATGACAAACAACAGTATCCTAGCCACGGTGGAGCCGTGGCGGGAATCATAATCGTTTTGGCCGCTTTCATATTCGCTGGAGTCTACTCACTGTGGAACCTATGGAATACATACGGTTCCCAAGTTATGGCCTTCATCAACGACATCCTGTCGGCCATCAGTCTGGTAGTCTCTCCTGGCGATGCTGCGATTGCGATAGGCGCAATACTGCTAGGCCTGATTCTGCTTAGCATGTTTGTGGCATTTGGAGCATCTTGGCTAGCGAAGAGACTGGGAGGTATTCTGATCTACATAGGCGCCTTCTTCATGAACCTGATGACTTGGGCCCTTCCAATCATAATGCTAGCCACGGGTGTGCCCCTGGACTGGCCGGTGTTGATACCCGGAGCCTTTACGCTCTTTCTCACATTGTTGCTGTTCACTGTCTTCAGGAACAGGATTCAGCGCGCTGGTGAGATCGTTAGACTAACTGGACAAGTGTGTTTGGACGAGAAGGGAGTGTTTGTACCCCCGCTTCTTGTCATGTTCTTCACACTAATCTCAGCAGTGATGTTTGGAGGAATCGCCTTCTATTCAGTGGACGTGCTCTCGGGAGGGCATGCGCTGGATGTCTTCGGAGGAAATCCCACGTATCCACTTACACTCGAGAATGGATGGGCGGCCGGGATCGGGGTTGTCCTGTATCTCTTTGCAACTATCTTCTTCTACAACTTTGCATATGGGACTTCGTCTGCCATGGTATATCTCTATATGCGAGGGAGAGACCCAGACCTTGGAGATGGGGTCAGATCGACTTTGGGTGTTATCACCGGCATCATTGTTCTCAGCATCATTAGTGTGATCATAGCAATCATCAGAATGATCCTAGAACGAGTCGGCAGGGAGGCTGGAGGGGTCGGCGGCGCTGCGGTAGGCCGTGCTGCAGGTGGGGTCATTGGCTGGGTATGGGCACTGCTCAACTACTTCACTATCCCGGCAATGGTCGCAGAGGAGCTAGGTGCGAAGGATGGCATCAAGCGAAGTGCAGGTCTTGTCAAGAACAATTTCGTGGATGTCATAATCAAGGAGACAGCCGTCAGGTGGGCCTTCGGAGCCTTGGCTGTAATGTTCTTCCTGGCTTTTGCCCTCGGTGGTGCAGTCGTAGGATGGGTGGTCTTCGCTGGCGACATCGTCATGACGATTATATTGGGAGTGGTCTTTGCCGTCTTGGCAGGTATCCCTGTTTCCCTGGTTCTAAGGACCTTCGACATAGTCTATGTCACTCTGCTCTATGTCTTCATCAGGAGGAAAGAGGGAGACATCACCGGGAAGAGTGCTATTCCGGCTTCGATGGAGAGGGAACTCGACAGAGCATACACTTCCGCCCAAGGCAGCGGCTAGTTTCAACTGGAGTGTGTGATGACCTTATTGTCATGACACTCTCTTCTCTTTCTTTCAAGATTCTTGGGCAGTAAGTAGAAGCGCTAGTCACAGCCACTCAAAGGCCTCATCCCAAGTCACGCTGGAAGCAGCGTACGGGTTGAGATAGAGTGTCCTAAAGAACTTCGGCAGCTGGTTCGTTTCACGAGCCTTGACGAATGTCGGGTACACATAGTCGTTCCTTCCGATGTAGTAGGCGAAGACATAGGGAGCGAAGAAATTCGGACGGCCATCAGCCGTCTCCGGTTTCATGACGCCCATGACTGCCTCTATTCTTTCTCGAGGGCTGAAGCTGCGTTCAGTCACATAGTCCACAACTTCCTCAACTGGCATATCATCCTGATTCATCATAATTGCTGCGTTGATGCTGAGTATTCTGAAAAGGTCACTCGTCGCTCTGGCAGCGTTGCCCTTGCGAGTTTCCTTCCCAACTCCCAGGAAGTCGGCCGCCGTGTCTGCGGTCCCCTCAGCTATGACGGAGTGGCCGGTGTAGTACGATACGACCGATAGGTCCGTCCATCCGTGCTCCTTGTACGCCTTCTCCCGCCACAGGTTTGATACATGGTGCTCGTATTCGTGATAGATAGCTCCAATCACTGTGTTCGGAGTTATTGGGCGATCAATGTTGAACTCATTCACAGACCGGAAGTCCCCCATGTACCAATTGTAGGCGCCCCAAGGCTTGTCTGTGACTGCCCTATACTCAATTCCATTGTCAGTTACCGAATCTCCAATGACCTCGTAGACTCTTGTTCTGAACATTTCACCGATTCCGGTAGACTCCTTCTGGAGGTCGACCTCTATGAATCTCCGTGCATCATCTCCTATGATTTCTCCCTCCCTCTGGAATCTTCTCACCCGGTCTGCTGTATCATCACCGGGGAAATCTGAGAAGGCTTGTTCCACCTCGCGCCGGACCTGTTCGATCTTACTCTCTGGAAATGCCTCAGGTTGCACGTGGAGCAGACGTTCAACCAACTCGAGATAAGGAAAGTCTTGACCTGACAGCCACGATACTGTTGTGTGAAGCGAACTGACATCCTTCAGCATGCACATTCGACGGAGGTCTTCTCCAAATTCATCAGTTATCCTGTCACTGAGTGACTCCAGCTCATGCAGTATATCTTCAGGTGCTCTGTCCTTTTGTTGCCTTTCAGGGGCTAGTTCATCGGGCCCGAAGTATGCATCAACTATGTTTATGCCCGTGGTTCTCTCAGAAAAGTGTCCAATCTGACCACATAGTCGCACCCATTGCTCTCCAATATCCATATCAATCACTCCAGCTGCAAGAGCATATTCAGCGTTGCACGTCGCCGTCTTGACCATCACGACCCTTTTTAGTCCCTTCGGATTAACTCATTCGAGTGATTCGGCCGTGCCAAAGAAGAGTAGTTACAGAGGGAAAGTTGGCCTTGCCGTGGTGGTCATAGCAGTTGTGACCGTGGTAGCAATCGCGTGACAAGATGGCCTCATAGGAGCCACAAGTATCGCCGACATCAATTCGGGTGACGTTTCTATCGGAACAGTCGTTACAGTGAAGGGAGAACTGACGGGAAGGTTGGGAAACGTTCATACTATGTCACAAGGGAGTAACTTCCTAGTGTTCACATGGGATGGAACGAGTCCTCCAATAGGCTCCATAATCGTGGTCACTGGGGAAGTAAGCAGCCTGCTTTCTCTAGACAACGTTACGGCTGCAAGGCAGGTCTTGATCTTTCGATGACAAATGAGTCCTTTGATTTGAGTTTCTAAGTACTCAAAGAGAGCTTCTCGGAAGGACTCGAAGTTCGGACCGTGAGAACAGACTTGCAGAACCTGTCTTCTCAATCAGCGTGAATGTAACATCGTCCTCGGATATCTCAATCAAAGTATGGACTTGGATCGTAGCCCCACGAATCCTGCGAGAAAGAAGAGTACCAGTTGTATAGTGCACCATGTTGTTGAGATTCCACATCCAAGGAACATGGCGATGGCCGTTGAGCACAATTGAGCAGTTGGCCAGGTCTAGGACACCGAGAACTGCACCGGAGTCTTCAACCACGTTGTGTTCCCGACCGGTGTGTGGGACCGGAATGAGATGGTGATGAAGAGCGAAAATGCGGACCTTCTCTTTCGCTTGTCCGAAGAAATCGCTGATTTCCTCGTACTTTGTGCGGCCTACATGACCTGCATCATTATCCGGCTCCGCACTATCTGCTGCATAGAGTGCGATGCTGTCATCCTCATATGTCTTGAATCGTTCACCCAATAGCTCCTCAAAATGGACTGCACCGTAGTTCCGCTCATCATGGTTACCAGGAATGACCACCATGGGGACCGACAAGCCCTCCACGACGCCCGCAAACTCTTCGTACTCCTCCCTCAGTCCTTCAGCAGTGAGGTCTCCCGTGATAAGCAAGAGAGGAGAAGTCACGTGAGCAGCGCGCTTCTCAATACTATCCACAATCTGTCTGAAGTCATCAGTTTCCACGCCATCTTCTCCAACGTGGATATCGCTCATGTGAAAGATCGTCTTCTTGGTTTCACCCATTATCTAAACCCTCCTGAAACGCAGGCAGAGTGGCATGCCGCATGACATGCACTATGGCATACACAGGCGCTGTGACATGCACTATGACACGCACTGTGACAGGCATCGTGTGACACACATGCGGAATGACAGGCGTCGTGCGATACACAGCGACTAGTCTCCTCGATTATCGGCCTAAGTGGCTCCCGAATGATGTTGCCAACGCCCTCTAGGACACTCCCTATTGTGTCTGTCACGTTAGACACGATTTGGGCCGTGGTCGACGCAACATCTCCAACCACACGTCCAGCGGTATCGATTGCATGACCAGTGGCATCAGCCATCTGGCCGAACCAGTCCGGGACTCTCGGCGGAGATATCGTTCCTCCAGGAGGAGTAAACACCCTCCTGATATGGTAGTCATGCCTTGGATGCATATACAACCAGTACCATGCCCAAGTGTCGTGGTATCGTCTATTGAAGTAATACTCAACCCGACCATCAAGACTGGGGTCGCTCTCTAGGTCCTCCCAGGCGCCATCAACCATTTCCTCATGGTGTGTGGATGTGGCCTCAAAGTCTGCGTCCCACGAGTTGTCTTGGACCTTCTGAGCTAGCTCCTCTAGCATCTCATCAATCTTCTCAGGGTCCAACTCCCCGTTTTCAATAGAATCGACAAACATCTGTTCATAGTATATGAGGTCCTCGAACCTTATTCCGGTGTCAGAGAGCCTCAGGGGGTCCGAAGACACAATCCGGACTGCACCCTTTCGAACACACGACATGAGAATCATAGAAACTAGCTTCTTTCTGGTGGTGTTTACGAAGAATGCACTCTCCACGGGGTCCAGATCGGCCACAGTTCCAGGAGTACCGAAGGTCTGGATAGATATCTCAGGACTCTGATAGACAGCCGTAGTGTCATCGGCTTCCCAATGAGCACAATAGTGACCTGTGACTCTTCGGTAGCCGGCATAGATGATTCCCACTGCGGCAATACCGGTGAAGCCAAACACGAGTACGGCAGGCGGAATCAATGGTGGAATCACTTCACGGATATACACATCAACATTCAAGGTGACCCAATCGCTCGTGTTCAGATTCGATGCTGAGATCTGAAACGTGAGTTGCACGATGGCTGGGATGTTGTCCGGAATAAAACTGAACGTCAGGAATGAAACGTCCCCTCCGTCAAGGGTTCCGAGATATGAAACAATCTGACCCGATGTCAAGGTCAGGTTTTCAGGTATTGATATGGAGACAGTTACGTCATCCAGCGGCGCATCGCCAAAGTTGAACACACTCAGGTCCACGCCGAACTCGACATTGGCATCGACATTGATGTTCTGTTCAGTATCATATCCCAGAGCGCCAGGGAGAAGATGTGGGGCGTAGAAGCTCCAATTCGTATAGTGAAAGACTCGGAAGTGATCATAGGGGGCGAGATTGTTGTAGGCCAGACTAATACTGAAGTTCCTAGGAACGGCTGTTGGTGATGATGGATAGGCAAGCTTGTTGTCTTCATCAAAGTCATACCTATTTG
>CP070658.1:1233474-1238178 GCA_020355105.1 Candidatus Thorarchaeota archaeon
ACTAAGACCCCAGATAATCACTGGTCCATAGGACGCAACACCCAGAATGACTATTGCGCTCAGTAGTCCGAAGACATGGTCAAAGCGCTCTCGTGCCAGCTGGAAAGACTCCTTGAAGGCATCCTGGACTCCCTTGCCATATGTAATAGCGGGGAACACCATAGCGCAGAGTCCTACCGTAAGGAAGACCCAGACGAATGTAGAAACTGAGAGGAGAGGCATGAGAGAAGCTGGGATTGTGTAACCCATGAGTATGGACACGGACCCCCAGACAACCACAGGAGGTAGAATGATGATTACGGTCAGAATGACTCCTGCACCAGCAAAGGTCAGGAACTTATGCCTGAACCAAGAGAACGCTCTCTCCGCCTTGGTTTCACCATGAGCGACAAGATCCTTGCTCATGCCATAGATTGAACCGACCACAGTCAAGAAGAGTGCTACAAGCGGAATGACAAAGAGAATTGCCAAACCGCCAACAGTCCAAGGGTTGCTCTCAGCCCAAGCTGTCAGCCCAAGGCCTATGGCTTCCCACGCGGCATGACTGGTCCCAATCGCTAAGACTGCGACAAGGCCAATCGGTATTATTACTAGTCCCAACAAGAGCGCAACAGCAATCAGCATTCCTAAGTTTGCTAGGAAATAGCTGAGGATGTTGTCCTTGGCGAGCTTGAAGCTCGACTTGAGATCGTCAACAATCGTGTTGAATGACGTAGACATTGTTTACACCTTGATTTGTCAAACTTCCAAACTACCTGTCGCGCAAGGGCTCATCGACTTTGCAGTTGTACGGACTTCACCAAGATGTCCGAGGGGTGCAAGGCTTGAGTCAAGACCGTCAAAGACTCGATCCACGAGTCCTTCTGGACGGATTCCGTTGGCGTGCTGCTTGAGAGTTGTTACCATCTTGCTCCACTTCGTAGCGCGGCTTCTAGTTTGGTACAGGTATGGGTATGGAACATTTGCTTAAAAGTTTGACGATTGTCAAACATCCATCGTTCGGCACCTATACCAACGTTTTTACTTCATTGTATGATTAATAAAATATGGCTATTTGACCCACATGAAGGCCATAGTTGTTGAAATGAGGCGCTCCCTTCAGTTCCCTTCCAAGAAACGCGGCTCATCCTCGGAATCGTCCTCACTAGTGAGAATGAGGTAGACTCGAGTGACTCCTATAGCAAGCGCCGGTATAGCAATGAAAAGCAGGAAAAGCGTCAACGGCAATACATACCAAGCGGCTAGTTCGATATGGAATATTGGACTGATTGCGTCCAGAATCATTGGAATCCAAGGTAGGATGATGATTCCCATGAAAGCAAGCCAAGTGCTGATCACACGATCGAAGTACTTCCAGCAGAGCCCTACAGACTCTCTCACCGCTCCCAGAGCCGAGTGACCATCTATGATAGATGGAAACACCATTGACAGCATACCACTGCTCATGATTAGCCATACCACAGCGGTGGCCTCAAGGATAATCTCGATGTGCAATGGCATGCCAAAGGGCATAGGATAGTAGACCAAGATCCACCAGACAGCTAGGCCTAACGGTCCAATCACTATTAGGAAGAGAATGATTCCCCCAGCTGCAAGAGAGAAGAACTTCCTACGGTACCAAGTGAAGACACCTTCTGCCGAAGTACCTTCGCTCTCAACGATTTCTCTTGCCATCCCGAACAACGCACCGAATGCAACAAACAAAGGGGCCAGAATGGGAAGAATGATGAATAGGACCAGTCCCAACAGGGCAGTCGCGTCAGCTGGAGGAAAAGGCTCTACCAAGCTGACAAAGAAATCGATTATGGCATCAAGTCCCACAGCGAAGAACAGGGGGATAGTCACGGTAAAAATGATGCATAGCAGTATAATTGCAGTCACTAGAAGGACCCCAAGCATCGCCAGGAAAAACGAAACTACGTTCCTGACAGCGAACTTGAAGCTGACCTTCAAGTCCTCGATGAAGTTTCCGACACTTGCATCCTTCATACTCCTCTCATCCTTCCACTGTTGATCCAAAGTTCGTTGCCGCTCTCTGCAAACGTCACCCTCTTATTTCATCTTCTCTTCCATGAACTGAAGACAGAAACCTCGCCAAGATCCGCTCAGGCCACATTTGAGAGAGCTGCAACTCCTTGAATTTGGTGCACTACGCTGACCGAAGAATATATATATAATCCAAGAGAATAGAACGTTCGGGAAAAGCGGAACGTTCTGAAGTTTCGGGGCGTTGCCGTGATTCAAGGAGTTAACAAAGTTGAAAGCACGCACGCAGACTCGTGAGGTCACCGATACAACTAGCGTGGTTGTGACCGATCCTGTTGAGCTTCTAGTAGCGAATCATCTTGAACGCCAAGTGGAGTCCGAGATTGCCAATGTTGTAGCACCATCACAACACGCTGCTGTTGTAGCTCGATATGACGTTAGTGCGGTCCTGCAGACCATTGCCGGTGCCGCATTGGCGATTGTGATGATAGTTCCTCTTACCATCATCCCAGGCCTGATTATGGTCGTCTTGCCTCTGGAGATTTACGTCCTCGGTAGAGTGTACGACAATGTAGTCGAGATGAGGTCCAGGAAGGATGACATCTCTGATACTGCGGATTTGGAAAGAGCGAACGAAGAAAACGAAGAAGTCCGTGTGAGAACATACGGCGCACACTTGGTGTTCTAGTTGCCGCGGGGACATCAAGTTGCGAATCAGATAGGGATGTGATGCTTCCTCATGGTATACTTCTCTGGTCTTCTTTCCTCCAGCTCTGCGCTGACAAGGCTCTGTCCTCCTTTAGAAATTGCACGCCCAGATTCTCATGTCTTGTCAGCCAGTATCGACAACATCCCGTCTCTGGACTACTCTGCTCATCCAGACACTCTTCGTTTGGCAGAGTTCAGTCAACAAGTGAAGGTGCCGGCGTCCCTTGGGATGGCGGTGCCTTCCAACCCAGTTTTCGAGGTGATATCCTAGATGCAAGAATCTGATTTGGGAACCTTTGGTGATGATGTTAGAGTAGGCTTCAAGTTCGCTGTTAAGAACGTGTTGTCATTATTCTTGGCTATGATTGGAGTCCTGATCGTTACAGTATTTGTGCTTGTAATCATCCTCCTGGGTATTCTGACTGTGATAATGACCTTTGGCGGTGGTTTTCCCGGGGTAATCAGGGCAATAATGGTCGTCGCTGAAGCGATTGAAACCTTCCCATCTCCAGCCAGCTTGGGTATAATCGCGATGGTACTGATACCGCTGGTTTTACCCCTGTTCGTGGCCATTGGTGCACTCTATGGAATGGCACGTGAGATTGTCGAGAGCGAAGGCACTTCAGCTGAAGGTGTCTTCACTTGGTATGAACGAAAGTTCGTATCTCTTGCAGGAGCAGGAATATTGATCTTCCTGATTAGCATCCTACCTCTAGGACTAGGCTATCTCTATATCTCAGAAGTCCTGGGATGGCATCTCGTAGGAACTGATGAAGCACTTGCCATCGCAGCGGCCGTAGGCTGGTTTCTGCTGACTGGAGGGCTCCTGAGCATGATGTTTCCAGCGATTATTGATGGCCACTCGGTCAAGGATGCATTCGTCAAGTCAGTCGGAATGGGAGCACGACACGCAAGTCGTGTATTCTCGTTGTGGATCTTCTATCTTGGCCTAGCCGTAGTCCTCTTTGCACCATTGATATGGGGTCCAATCTATGCGCCTTGGACAGTGGTTGCGCTCGCCACAGGATCT
The DNA here is from genome assembly GCA_020355105.1 of Candidatus Thorarchaeota archaeon. GTDB lineage: Archaea > Asgardarchaeota > Thorarchaeia > Thorarchaeales > Thorarchaeaceae > SMTZ1-83. Next base: position 1,237,199 of record CP070658.1, read on the forward strand.
CTAGGTTTCTACCCTGTATTAGTGAGCCTGTTCCTGCTATTCATCCTCATTCCAGCAATGGCCATCTCTCAGAGTCGTGCCTACTTGTTGCTGAGTAGTGATGAAGATGAAGAACCTCTCGTTCAAGAGACTCGGAATGATCTAGAAAGATGGGGGGCTGTAAATTGAATCCAGTAAAGTCCGCGCCAATAAAGGAGATTGAGGTCCTGTCAGACAAGAAGAAGATCAAGCTACTCTTAGATCCTCTTCGCGCCAGCATAATTCGTCAACTCGGCACAAAGCCGATGACTGTCAAAGAGCTAGCTGTGGCCCTCAAGAGGAAGCCAGGCACTATTCTTCATCATGTAGAACGATTGAAGAAAGCTGGCCTGATACAACAGGTGAGAACTCAGAAGACCACAACCGGAATTGTTCAGCGATACTATCGTGCCTCAGCAAGAGAGTATCAACTCGGCGTAGCCAGGGTAGTAGCCCCTGAGCTAGTCCAAAAGAAGGTTGACGAAACTCCTGAGGACCGATGGAGAATGGTCATTCAAGGCTTGGCTGAACATGGCTTCGAGATACCTCCTGCAAAGATGGAGCACGCTCTGGACCTCCTTCGGGCAATGACTGCCTGTGAGGATGCCATTAACAAGAGGATCTATGGTATGGAAGGCAGTTCTCTCCCACCCTACATCCAAAGCGAGGTCACGAGAATTCTTCGCCGCCTTGCACTAGATGAGAGTACAGAGTGTAGCCGAATCCAAGAGGAGTGGCACCGGTTCCTCCTGTGGCACAAGAAGCAATCAAAATGAGGTGAAACAGATTTGCCAGCCAAGATCGCTCTCGTTGCGCTTACTCTCCCAGTTTCGCAAATAGTGCTGACGACTTCGGAGTGTTGGGTCCCAAACAGGGTCCCAGCAGTCTATGAGTCGTCAGCACACACATCTCTTTGCCACATTCCGGGGAGGATACCATGAAACATCCAAGTCGCTTCATGG
>CP070658.1:1238278-1245283 GCA_020355105.1 Candidatus Thorarchaeota archaeon
ACAAGATGTCAGCATGGCTCTCTCTGCAATAGACAGAGTTGTCAAGGATGACTCTTTAGTCATATTCGTTGTTGGAGACCGGATGGTTCGCAGGAAACTTATCAGAGGAGCTGAGTTCTTCACTGAGATTGCTCCTTGGAACAATCCATACATTGTGGAGAGGTCGTACGCCAGCACACCGAGCAGAATCTGGGACAAAATCAATAGAACGCAGAGAAGGGAACAGGTCATAGTCTGGGACTTGAGCGCCAGAGGATGATGCCATGGAAACAAGTCATCTGGTTGTTGTCGGCGATAGCCGCAGGATGGACCGTGTAGATAATGAATCAGTTCATCTTGTGGTGACTTCGCCGCCGTATTGGCGACTCAAAGAATACGGCGAGAATGGTGGTATTGGACAAGGTTCGGGGTCGTATGAAGAATACATGCACGATATCTGCACTGTCTTCCGAGAATGTGTGAGGACGCTGGTTCCTGACGGGAAGCTAGTTGTGAACATCATGCCAATTCTTCTTAGTGGAAAGGACTCCAAGTTCAACAGAAGGGTCACTAAGACAGTTCTTACCGATCTGGAGAACTTCATGACATCACTGGACAATATGTACTTCCATTCACTATACATATGGGACAAAAGAAAGGCAGTCCGGTTCAGCTCGTGGGGCTCATATCCATATCCCCCAAACATCCTGTCCACATATCCCTATGAGTGGATCATTGTCTTCTCAAAGGGCGGTCAACGCTCTCCAGTGGACACCTCGATCAAGGAAGCATCTAAGATAAGTCACGAAGAGTTCACCAATTGGGCTCAGAATTCCATCTGGGAGTTTCAGCCCGCTTCAGCCAGGACCGAAGGGCATCCTGCACCATTTCCTGAGGAACTCCCTCAAAGATGCATCCGACTCTATTCCTATGTGGGAGATACAGTCCTTGACCCCTTTGCTGGAAGTGGCACCACCCTCGCCGTGGCAAGAAGGCTTGGTCGTAATTCCATAGGATATGAAATCAATCCCGATTATGAGGAGCTAATCCGTGCCAAACTGGGAGTCGACGAGGACTGGAATGATCAGGCATCGTTCAAAGTGGTTCTTGAGGACACCAAACCTAAATAGAAACGCTCTTCTCTTGTGACATTCCGTCAATGCTTGGTTTCAGTTGGATTCAGAAGAAGGGAGGAATCTCAGAAGGTGCCCTATGACGTCATAGTAGTTGGCGCTGGTCCCGCAGGCTCCATTGCCGCACATGACTGCGTACGTGCAGGGCTCAAGACGCTTCTCCTGGAGAAGTTTACGCTACCGAGAAACAAAGCCTGCGGTGGAGCAGTAATGTTCAGGGGGCTCCATATTCTCAAGGGGCAATTTCCAGAGAGTCTAGTTGAACAGAAGATCCACGGCCTGAGATTCATGCTCTCAAATGGTGATTCGGCTGAGTTCAAGTCGGACAAGATGCTGGGTATTACCGTATTCAGGAACCGTTTCGACGAGTTTCTGGCAAGACGGGCGACAAGAGCTGGGGCTGAACTCCTAGAGGTGGCACGAGCAACAGGCGTTCTGTTGAGTCGAGAAGGTGTTGCTGTCCAGCTGAGCGATGGACGAGAGTTCACCTCCAAATTCGTAGTTGGTGCTGACGGTGTCAATTCCACTGTGGCTAGGTGCACTGGGCTCAGGCCAGAACGTAAGGACCTGAATCGCGTCGGGTTGGGAATGGAATCTGATTTCCATGTTGGCGAGGACGGGGTATTGAAGGCCACTACCGGTGACCCATCAATTCTCTTGCTTGTACCTGTTGAGAATCGAGTATCCTATGGTTGGGTCTTTCCTAAGAAGGAGCACCTATGTGTCGGAATCGCTGGAGTAGCTGCACACATGCAACGTCTGCGTCCTATCTTTGACTCCTTTGTTGCGAAGATGGAGAAGAAGCTTGGTGTAAGACTGAATTCCACAAAACGCCGTGTCCATTTTCTCGGCGCAGATGGCGTGACAAGCAGAAATGTCACGACTCGTGTGATACTTGTCGGGGATGCAGCGGGCTTTGTAGACCCAATGATGGGTGAAGGAATAGCCTATGCTATGAAGTCTGGTGTACACGCGGCCAGAGTTATCACCAATGCCTTTGAGGACAATCGTTCAGACGTAGAATATCTTGAATGGTACCAAAGATTATGCTCCAAGGAGTTCGGGGCGAACTTCAGAATGGCTGAATGGGCTGGACTGAGAGGAACCTCCTTCACAGAGTCTGTGCTCTCAAGAGCTAGTGGGCAACCTCTAGCATCGGAGATTCTCACCATGCTTGCTAGAGGGGAGATTGGCTATTCGGAAATACCCCAAACCGTCGTGAAGAACCTTCCAAGGGAGCTACCAAGGCTTCTCCGTCGTGTCGTTGAATCTAGGGTATCTGGTTCTCCCCGAAAAGGTTCTTAGGTCAATTCATTACCGGCTCGTAAGGGACTGTGAAGTGCGTGCGGCTGACATGGCTTGTCTTACTACTACTCTTCATTCCCCACGGGAGTGTGGAAGCTCTTCAGACTAGTCATGTCCCTGTGTTTGATGGTACAAACGCCATGCTGCATCTGAATCAACAATGCCAGTTTGGACCTCGGCCCCCGGGCTCCGACAATCTGACGCTCTGCAGAGAGTACTTCACAGGGATTTTGGAGTCATTTGGGTGGACTGTCATCGAACAGAACTTCACGTATCTAGGTGTAGAATGCGTCAACCTAATTGCGCGTTATGGGGCCGCTGACAATGCAACGATAGTCCTAGCCGCACACTATGACACCAGGCCGCTCGCAGATCAAGATCCAGACCCAGCGAATAGAACCCGTCCTCTTCTAGGTGCCAATGATGGTGCCAGTGGATCTGCTGTTCTGCTTGAACTCTCAAGGGTGCTCCCAGTATCCGTTCGCTCTGCTGTGGAAATCGTCTTCTTCGATGCCGAGGACTCCGGAGGAATCTCTGGATGGGACTGGATTGTGGGATCCACATACTATGTCAGCCAACTGAATACCACTAGAAGAGAAGCAATCGCCGCGATGATTCTGTTTGATATGGTCGGTGACAAGGATGCGCGCTTTCTTCGAGAGCGCGGCTCAACAAGATCACTCCAGGACACAGTTTGGTTTCTTGCCGCTGATATGGGTCACGACGATATCTTCATTGACACACTTGGGGGGAGCATCTTGGACGACCATCGTCCATTTCTTGACGTGGATATCCCTGCTCTTGACATAATCCAGCACAACCCCCTCCCCTCCTATTGGCATACCGTGGAAGACACCCCTGACAAGTGCAGCAGTATAAGTCTTCAGGCCGTTGGAGAGGTAGCAGAAACGTTTGTTGTGAGCGGACTGGCCAATGACGGCACTTTCGTACCAAACCCTCCTGACTTCCTATACATAGCATTGCTTGTAGCGCTCCCAATCATAGTGGTGGCCGTCCTAATCTTGACGAAACGTAGATAGGATATTACACGTTTTTAACAAGCAAGGACTCAACCCATAATCTGAGGACCTTAATCACGGTGATTTGGATTGAAGAAGATCGTTCTGTACAGGCCTGTAGGAATGCAGTCACCACCATTGACCTGCCTGTCGGTGAATCCGACGGGAAAACGTCTGGCCTGCGGAACGTTGGACTCGGAGATTATTCTTCTTGACTCTTGTAATGGTAAACCAAGGAAATCTCTCAAGGGACACGAAGGCGCAGTTTCAGGAGTCTCTTTCATAACCAAGGGAAAGGGTCTATTGTCAACAAGCTGGGATTGCACAACAAGAAGGTGGACTATGAGGGGTGCCCCCAAGGAGAATCCGTTCCTCCGACACGGTACGGAGGTCAAGGCGCTGGGGGTGGACTCAAAATCCGTCCGGGGCGCTGCTGGAGCCCGTGATGGAGAAGTGAAGGTATTCTCAGTTTCCACTCTGAAGAACCTCCGAAACCTGCAAGCTCACAGAACAGACGTTTCGGGATTGGCATTCACAAGTGATGACTCGAAGCTAGTAACAGCATCATGGGACGGCGAGTGCAAGGTTTTCGATATGACCAGCTTCGAGAGAATAAGAACGCTTGCCAAGCAAAAACACCGCATCCGTGCATTGTGCATTGCGCCAGACGATTCCCGGGTCTTCTTGGGTCTTCATAATGGAGTTGTACTCTCTATAGATCCGGAGAGTCCTAAGGACCGTGTAGAGCTGTCTGGGCACACTGATGTTGTGACATCACTAGCGGTTGACCCTTCCTGCACACACCTTGCATCTGGAGGATGGGACCGACGGCTTATCGTTTGGTCTCTTGAATCAGGGAAGAAGGTTTTGGACGAGAGTCTACTGGCAGGTCTGTCCTCTCTTGCTTGGGCACCTAAGGGACTCTGCCTCTATTCTGCTGATCACTCTGGTGCACTGACATCTTGGGACTTCGACAAGTGATTTTGAACTGACGTGTGCTAGATATCCATACGAATGTCGATATTCATGTAACCCTCCTTGTTCCACGTCAGCCTAACTCTTCCCTGCTTCTTCTGCCCAGTTGCAAGCTCTCGGAGCTGATTGGCCACACGATTCCTGCTTGGCTTGTCAAACGGGATAGATATTCTCTCGCGATCTCGGGTTTCGAGATTCAATCCTTTCTCCTGAACGTTGACTATCGGGCGGGAGAAAACCACTCTCCACTCCCTGAAAACGGGGGGCTTGTTTCTCATACTACGAACCATTTCTGCCAATCTTCGATGCCGACTTACCTCAACCCACGCAGTCTTGACAACATCTCTTAGATAGTGCTCTCGCTTGTCAAACCGTTTCGAGAACTCTTCTCGAATGTACTCAAGTGTCTTGCTTCCTGACGAGAAGTGCTCTTTCAGAATCACATTGATGACGTAGTTTGTTGCCGATGCATACCTCTGAAACTCTGGTTCGATCTTGTCCTGTTTATCACGAGTGAGCGTAACGCTAGCAAGTTTGACTATCTTAGACTCTACTCCGGACATCAGGCTCCACGAGTCACGATGACTTCAATCTTGTCTAATCAATGTAACCACACAAGACTGTCTACAGTCTTTGCGCAATGAAGTGCGCCTCGCTAATACCTCTCTCAATCCCTTTGTCCGTGAAGTCAAAAGCGCCATGTTGGACCAAGATATTCTCATAGAACACTGGCTCACTCTCTTGTAGCGCTTGGACGAAATTAGTCTGATCGACTTCAAACTGACCTGTTAAGGCCAGCAATGCACGACCTATGTCGTCGATTGCATGTCTCATCTCCAATACGGCGAGCTCGTAATCCCCGGATAGTGTACAGTTTCTTGCTCCATGATACTCTCGCTGTGCGCGCGCAAGGAGTTCCATCGCGTAGTCATCAACGGCGCCATCACTGAAACGACCTTCTGCAATTTCAATCCAGCTCCTGACCTCCTCAAGAGTATCCATAAGATCTTCCTCCTCCATCCCCTTGAGTTTGAAGGTTCTCAAGAAGAGTGGGTATGAAACTGGATCAAGAAGACGTATCTCAGTAAGCACCTCTGATGGCTTCATGATTGAGAAGTAGTTGTTTCTCATTATGATTACGCGTCCTAGGTCGAAGAGTCCGCTACGAAGTTCATGGATTGCACTTATCGCGTCGCCCAGCTCGGCACTCTTCGATGCATTCTTCAAGGACAAGAGTGCCTGGTCCTTGATACTGTCTACAGCATCTTCAGACCACACGAACTTGGATGCACGTTCCTGCCAGTTCTTGAGCATTCCTTTTGTATCATGAACAACCTTGGCATTCCTCAGTCTTCCAATAAGCTCGGCAATGCGGAGCGCGTCATTGGTTTTTCCTTCAAAGATCTCTTCTATCAAATTCGGCTTCAGGAAGACCATGTCAATCCGAATACCTTTGTGTTCCTGGAACAGCTGTCCGGGTGACTCAGGGTCATCCCAGATGATCCCAAGATTCAAATCGGATGTGGCTGTCAATGTTCCCCTCACGAATGAGCCATATACGAAGATGCCCTTTACCTTGTCGTGACTTTTCCACTCTTTCACAGTGTCTTTCAATGCAGCATTGAACTTCTTCTGCAGGTCAAACACGACGGGGTCACCTCTTCCCTCATGCGGTACAGCACAACAGGATGACTCTCCATTTCATAGGCTTCTCAATAAAGATATCTAGTGGAACCATTCGCCCATGAGAAATAATAGGTGCGATGTGCTTTTGAGTGCGAGTTGACTGCAGTGACCCGTATCGATGGACGAGCAGCCGATGAGCTAAGACCTGTAAAAATACAGCGTGGTTTCTTGAAGTATCCAGAAGGTTCAGTCCTGATCAGTACAGGTGAAACAAAGGTAATCTGTACTGCAACCGTTGAAGATGGTGTCCCTGGGTGGCTCAACAACTCAGGTCAAGGCTGGGTGACTGCTGAGTATGCGATGCTTCCTCGCGCAACCGAAGATAGGACAAATCGAACTAAAGTCAGCGGCCGAGGTGCAGAGATTCAGCGTCTCATTGGCAGGTCATTGAGAGCCGCAGTAGATCTCAAGCGAATGGGTGAAAACACTATTAGAATAGATTGCGATGTGATTCAGGCTGATGGAGGTACAAGGACTGCTGCAATAACCGGGGGATATGTTGCCCTGTGTGACGCGCTCCAGTTTATGTTTGATATGGATATGATAAGTGAGATTCCTCTGCTTGGGCACGTCGCGGCTGTGAGCGTGGGAACTGCGGATGATGAAACCCTTCTAGACCTCTGCTATGTAGAAGACGCCCGCGCAGACGTAGACATGAACGTGGTCATGCGTGATACTGATTTTGTGGAGGTCCAGGGTACAGCCGAGGGGCCGCCTTTTGATCGAGGAACACTTGACCAGATGCTCACCGTTGCAACCAAGGGAATTCAGGAGCTCATCGAGGCACAGAAGAAGGCCCTCGCTAGTTGAGGGCGACAGTTATACCTCGGCATTGTCTACTGGATATGAGTCGACCCAATAGGAGAATGGCATCTTTGGACCTACCTGACGGTTTTGAGTTCTGTACT
>CP070658.1:1245383-1252262 GCA_020355105.1 Candidatus Thorarchaeota archaeon
TCCCGCCAGAAGCGAACCCGCTTGTAAGAAGCAGGATGCTTGCGAAGACCACTACGAAACCTCTTTGCGTTATCACTTCACATCTTCTCCGGTATTGAACAGTAAGCAATCATGCTACTTCGGTACGTCAACCTCGCCTAGAATCTTGGAAACCACTCGCTCTACAGTAAGGCCCTCTAGCTCTGCTTCGGGCTTGAGAATGAGCCTATGATTGAGAGCTTGGACCGATAGTCTCCTTACGTCTTCAGGAACTACATAGTCACGGCCCTCCATCGCGGCCTTGGTCTTTGAAGCGTTCATGAGCACCAACGACGCACGGGGAGAGCCGCCGAGTAGAATCTGAGGGTCGTTCCGAGTGCGGATTACTATGTCCCTGATGTAGTTGATCACATCTTCTTCAATATAGACAGTCTTACAGGCGGCCTGCATCCGAACCATGGCTGCAGGGTCTGCAAGGATGCTGAGGTCTGTTACCTCACCAAGGTGTTTTCTTCTAATGACCTCCGCTTCTTCCGAGTCAGTCGGATAGTCCAGAATCAGTCTGAACATGAAACGGTCCAACTGAGCCTCGGGGAGAGGATATGTCCCCTCTTGTTCCACCGGGTTCTGAGTGGCTATGATTAGGAATGGCCTTGGCAGCTTTCTTGTGACACCCTCGATTGAAACCTGCCTCTCCTCCATCACTTCAAGAAGCGCACTCTGTGACTTCGGCGGGCAACGGTTTATCTCGTCCGCTAGAACTAGGTTGGCAAAGACAGGGCCCTTTCGGAACCAGAACTCTCCAGTACGCTGGTTGAACACGTTACTACCAAGCAAGTCTGCGGGCAAGGTGTCCACAGTCAGCTGGATCCGCTTGAACGCGCACCCAAGAATGGATGCGAACGTCCTCGCCATGTATGTTTTCGCCAGGCCAGGCACTCCTTCTAGCACAACGTGACCATCTGAGAGAAATGCGGTAAGCACATGTCGCAGAATGTGGGTCTGGCCCACAACACGCCGCGCGCACTCATTGAGAATCCGTGAGGTGTTCTCCTTCACCTCATCGATGCTCATTGGCTGAAGTGCATCGCCTGGGTCTATCTCGGTTGTTTCTTCTGTTGTCATTTACTTCTACCTCATATTTCACTTCATATCGATTGAATGCGTCTGGATGTTTCTCATCCAGAAGAATAGGTTCATCATTTCATCTTCTTTGATCTTGATGTCAGGTCTTAAGGAAATCTCCTCAATGCGTGCTATCGTCTTGAAAAAGTCCGCTTCCTTCAGGCTTGGATCCTTGTAGCGCATGAGATCCCATAGTTTTTGTGGATCATATTCTGTCCATTGATGTTTCTTCCTTAGGTCTCTTCTGAGCCTGCGGTACAACATCTTCACTACCCGTCCGTAGTTGCCCTCCGTCCGATAGTACATCATTCGTTCACTGAAATACGTCTGGCCACGGCGCAGGAATACTTCGGACACACTCTTCACTTCGGGTTTCTTGGCATCGGGTAGATACTTTCGGATGCCTAGAATGGTGATCAGTGGGAACAGAGGTGCCAGGTACGGCAGACTGGAGAGCCAGAGTGCCCTTCCCAAGTAGAGTCCAAAGAAGAACTCTGGTGAGTTCCATGGTACTTCCAAAAGGTTCTCACAGTACAAGACCGTGCTGTGGTTTCCACCGGATAGCCAGTTCATCATATTGAGTGCGAATCTCTGGTTACTCCCCTTGTCAATCATATCATTGCTGAACATGCTTGGATCGCTCAGAGCCACAAGTCGACCGCTGAAATCTAAGGCCCCGGCCACCGGCAGTCGACCAGCCCATTCAGTGGCATTAGGCCATGGATTCGTGTTTTCTATATCATACTCACACCAAGCCCGTGTCGTAGTCCAAGCGACACCCTGCAATCCGATTGCACACGTTGGAACTATGACAGAAGCATAGTTTAGGTGTAGCTCACTTACACCCTGTGTGAGAGCGTGAGAAGAGAAGTCTCGTATTACGGGTAGGCGCGGGTTCTTATCATACGAGTCAAGGTCATACAGTACTCCACGCGCGAAGTGTAGGAATCCCGTTACATTGACCGGACTCTGTGCAGCAAGTAAAGGTGCAAGGAATGTGTTCAGCAAATGAAAGGAGCTGTTTGCGCTCCCGAAATCATCAGCTATCAGCACACCTCCGCCCGCCAATAAATGTTGGAATATCACCAAGATGGAGTCTGCAGTGAAGTCCACTACTGGACCCAAAATCACAAGCGTCGCGTTACCTCCGTATCGGCCCAGTGTGCTCATAGAGGACTGGATTGCCTTTACATCGTAGTCGGCGCCCTCAATCGTCATCCGAAAATCGCTGGTGCCATTTTCTCCTGTGTTGTATAGGCTGAAGTCTTGAGAATATACTTCTTCGACTCCGAATACAGACATGCCTGCTAGCATACCCACAGGTACCCATGCAAGTAGGAATAGCAGCACTTGTACGTACTCTTTCCAGCCCATATTTCACACCTTTCTTACTCTGGCATAGCTCTTCCTTCGATTCTTGGATACAAGTCACTGAAAGTCTTGATGGCAAGCTCGTATCGTTCGCGCGTTATGACGTGGTTGGAGAATCTGGCCTCCTCATAGGCGGATACAAACTCCTCGACTGTAACACTGTCGAGGGGCATCACATTGAGTACACGCTCCAGAAACTCTCGTGCAGTTTCAGAGTGCGAACGCTCAGAGCCGGTCTTCAGACCGCACATCTGCTCGAAAGTACGATACGCAAGCGTGATGGCTGCGTCGTACTTCCCAGCATCTGCCAGCTTCTTGATGTTTCTCAGCTTTCCGGGGACATCAATACCAGCTTTTACTGGTCTGCTGCTGCGGAAGCGCCTTGAAATGGCCTCTCTTAAGCCCATATTTCATCACCTTTATTCTGTTATTGATACTGCTTCGATTAGCGGGTAGATATCAGTAAACACACGCATTGTGTCTTCGTAGAGGTCACGGGTCAATTCGTGATCCGAAAAGCGTGCTTCTTCATAAGCCTGCAATAGCTGATTGACTGCGGCGTCGTCCAGTGAAACCTCCTTCAGTACTCGCTCAACATAGTCACGTGCAGTTTCAGAATAGAGTCGTGTCACGCCAGTATTTGTGCCACATGTGTCTTCGAAGGTTCTATACGTGAGTGATATTGCGGCAGCATACTTGCCTTCGTCGGCCAGCTTCTTGATACGTCGCATCTTTCTGGCCAAGTCACTCTCAGGCGAGGTGTCCAGGCCCTTGCCAAAGCCACGTACAAAGTAGAGATACAGGAATACGACAGCCACGGCAGCCCCTATGGTCACGATGGGTACCATAAGCTCCAGCAGACCAGGGAGGCCAGGTCCGGGCGGTACTATATGCATCACGAACTCTTCTGAATCTACAAATGGGACATCCGTTGAAACAAGAGTCGCCCTTAGATAGTAGACTCCAATAGAATCCTCTCTATGGGGTCGTGTGAAAGCACCGTTTGAGTCGGTAATCTGAGCATGTGTCAAAGTCCTGTTGACAAGGAGGTTGACATCGCGATACCTAATTGGATTGCCGAGTTCGTCAGTCAGTATTACCGAGATTGTGAAATCGGTGCCATTTATGACTCGATCAGGGGTCCCTTCAAAGTCAAAAACAACCTCAGCGATATAGTGCACAGTATTGATGGAATCGCCAGTTGAGGGCAGAAGGTCTCTAGGCCCAATTCCGGGGAATCTGACAGTAATCGGGTGAATACCACTTCCAACCCCAGTCCAGCCAGTTGGGATTGTTAGCGAGAATCCTGCTGTGGAGTTTAGCATGTATCTGTCGGCTATGTGATTCTCTCCGAAGAAGATGCTCACGTCTGTATCGTTGACTGAATTGTTGTCTACATCTTCAATCGAAATGTCCACCCAGATAGTTTCACCTGGCATGACCTCGTATGATTGCGGAAGAGTGACTGTGACTATCGTGTCAATAGGGACTTGTACCCACCAGAAGTCCGAGATACCAGCGGCATCAAAGTAACCTCCGGGGTCAACTCGAAGGCTTATGTTGTAGGTGCCCTTTGCAGCCGTAACAGGGACTTGAATGTCCATGCTGAAAGTTCCGTCAGATCCTGTGACTGTGGAGTCAATTGGATTATGATCAGCGAGTATCTGGATTGGGACAAAGGGCACAGGTATTCCACCAAACTCTCCATACCCTGATATTGTGAAGGAGTTTCCTCGCCTGACAGACCATACAGTCTGTGCATCGAGGTAAAGCACAACTTGTCCTCGCACCTCAATACCCTCAGCAGGCGTGGATGCGGGTTCGAAGGCCAGATTAGGACGAACAAACGCGACGTAGTATTGGTTCATGTCTGCACGATGGGCCCAACCGATGTTGTATACATAATTGAAGGACCCTGTCACCGCGTCCGTGATTGTGATTGTCTGGACAACCCAGTCCGTGCCGTTGATCCAATGGATTTCAACTTGGTAGCCATCCATTGCAGTACCGTTCGTGAATCGGAGATTGCCGCTTATTGTGACAGAGCCGCCTCTGTAGACAGTGTAGGTGTCAGGACTTGCTGTGAGGTCCACAAAGTATCTTTGAATGTCTATAGTGATTGGAGGGGTTCTGTAGTCAGCAACCCAGTTCAGCGGCGATAGGTACTGTGCGGCGATGTCGTGGAAGCCTGGAGATGTTGTTTCTGGAATTGTCCAGTAGTAAATGAAGGTGCCATCAAATGCCGTCACTGTGGTTCCAACAGGACTTCCATCGACTAGAATCTGAATTGTGGCACCGCCAATAGGTCCCGGTCCAATCACATAGGTCAGAGTGCCGCTTATGGGTACTTTCTGAAGAATGTAGTAGCTGGGTAGTCCGGCGTCAAATCCACTAATCACAGTCAGCCATTGGTCTAATTGTAGAAGTTCGTGATTAGACTCGAAGTTCTCAACGAAAGGCGTTCCAGCATAGGTCCCATAGACCTCAATCCCTGACCGAACCGTATCCTCATCCATTCGAGAATATAGGAAGGTCACCCAGCCAGTACCATCAGTCACCAACGGAGTGTCATCCAGCCTGTGAAGTGTTCCGTTGAACCAGTAAAGCTCGATGATGGCTCCGGCGATGTCAGTGCCATTGTGAGCGAAGTAGAGGTGCGCCTGAACAGTCAGTGTTTCATTCTGATACACTGGGTTTGGTGCGAGAAAAACGTCCATCCAAACTGGATACCTCTGCGCATCTACTTGCCAGACTCCGCTCTCTATGTTTTCGTTGTAGGGACTCGTGGTTGTATAGTTGGATTTGAAGTAATAGAAGCCCTCAGAATCAGGTGGTACGGTGAAATAGTGTGTATAACTGAAGTATCCTGTTGCATCAGTTGGTCTGGTCGCAATGTGATTCCAGGGACCAAATGGACTGCCTGACATGAATACATCGACAGTTTCTCCCACAAGAGGAGGAACACCTCCAAGGTAAGTCAGCCACCCCTCAATCAGCAGTCCTTGATCAAGGTAGACTGTAGGTTGCATGGCAAGATTGAGTTCCAGCTGATACAAGATGAGATTGGCACCTTGACTGAACGAGAATGCATCGGCCCAGAGTGGGTCTGTGCTGAAGTATTCACACCATATCGAAATAGGTCCAGGAGAATCTGCGAGGGAGAAGTTGTACTGGAAACTGAACCCACCCGTGGCATCCGTTGTCTTGGTATACGGGTAGGTGCCCGTCATGTTCTGGTAGTAGACTGTAACAGTAGCTCCAGGAATGGGGGCCAGATTGTGGCTGAATCTCAGTGTACCCGAGTAGTACATTACCTCGTCAAGATGATATGTTCCGTTGATCGGGTTGATTGTGAAGAAGGTCTGATATTTCTGGAGCCAGAGTGACGGCACAAGTGTAGCTGATGCTTCAGCATAGGGCCCGGTTTCAGGGAAGTACGCCCAAACATCCACAATGCCCTCATCGTGGTTGATTGAGAGTGGATTGAAGAACTCGTAGTGACCAGTCGCATTCGTAGTACGGTCGTAGGAGTAGGTGCCCGTGTTGTTGGACCAGTAGATTGTCACAGATTCCCCAGGAATCGGTGAACCAAACTCATCTAGTAGTTCACCATAGATATACACCGTTTCATTGAGATGAAATACCGAGCCGTTTGAGTACACACTCAGATAGGTCGAAGGCTGGAGGATGAATGGATACAGATGCCACGACTCACCTCCATGGGCGTTCGAATATGTAGGAGTGGTCGCATACAATGTGGCTTTTGTGTCATACTCATGACTACTGGGTATCTGGTAATAGTAGATGTACCCACCCGTCGAGTTCGCAGAAACGGTTGTGAGATTGAACAGCCCGGTCGAATTGTGCCACCAGATTGTCACTGGAGCGTTTTCGAAAGGCCATGCGATTTCAGGAAGAGAAACTACCCCCTGGATTGTGAGCGTCCACCCAAGATATGCCGGGTCAGGATTCGAGAATATTGTGATGTCAACGTCCCACTTCTTGACCTCAACCTGTCGTACAGGCGACTGTGAATCATCGTAGAACATGTCCATGGATGTAAACGATACCCAGTAGTCAACGAATCCCTCATAACCGGCGGGAACTGTGTATGTGAACTCATAGTATCCTCCGGCAAGTGTGGTGTTCGAACCAATGTGGACTGGAGCGGTCCCATTGTCCCACCAGAAGTCTACAACCTTCCCTGCCAGACCAGTGCCATTTGTTCCATCCAGCAACCAGCCGTATATCGTGATGTTCTCGTAGATGTGAATTGGAGAGGGTTTCCACCACCAGTCCGCATCCATGTTTGTCATGTCAACAGGTCGCCGACGTATCTCGACTGGCACAACATCCGAGCTATCTGAAACGCCTGGGATTGTTGAGGTCCAATTGATGTAAGCA
>CP070658.1:1252362-1257765 GCA_020355105.1 Candidatus Thorarchaeota archaeon
GCACTCATCAAACCTGCCTTGCACAAGGAACTGCAGCGATTGGGTGTTTCGATCTATGACAGGATTATGGTCACAAGCCTTCTGACTGAAGACGGGCAACAGGGTGCAAGGGTCATAGGCGCAGACATCGATGAAGACCAGGGAGCTGAAGTGATCAACGCGATACTCCAGGAGGGTGGAGGGGCAACCTTCGTCAGAACTGATGTTTCGGTAAGAAGTGATGTGCAAGAGCTTGCGGATAATGCGATGGCCCAAGGCGGAGCTGACATTCTGTTCAATAATGCGGGCATCGAGGTGGTCAAGAATCTCGTTGACACCACCGAAGAGGAATGGAACATCTCAGTCGATGTCAACCTCAAATCTGTGTTCCTCTGCTGCAAGTACTTCATCCCTCAGATGGTCAGTAAGGGTGGGGGAGTCATCATAAACAACGCCTCTGTTGCAGGTCTCGTAGGTTCATTCTCTGCCGCCTATTCGGCTTCAAAGGGGGGCATTATCGGTCTAACCAAAGCTCTCGCGATTGACCTGGCGCCTGACAATATTCGGGTCAACTGCATCTGTCCGGGGGCGATTGAAACTCCTATGCTGAAGAGGGTGATTGAGAAACAGGGCGACCCCGTGGAGATTCGCAAGGAGAGAATGTCCAACTATCCAATAGGTCGATTCGGGGAGCCAGAAGAGGTAGCCAATACTGCTCTCTTCCTTGCCTCCGACGAATCCTCATTCGTGACTGGGGCAGTGCTTGTTGTGGATGGAGGATTTACAGCCCGATAGTTTCCGAAGAAGAGCTCAAGTATCATTATATAGTCATGCAGATAAGGAGCGACTGCAACTTACAAGACCCAAGAGGTAGAGGACATTGGGATTATCCCCTCGGGAAGATATTGCTCCGGTCATTAGATTGCGCGTACTCATCAACAAGAAGTTGGATGACGTATGGCAGAGATTCCTTGACCCACTGACGATGATTCAGTGGCTTGGAGATGAAATCAGTGCAGACATCAGGTCGGGAGGGCATATCACGTTTCTTGGAAACAGCGCCCCTACCACCTCCGAGATGGGCAATCGGTGGGAGATAAAGGAGCTCACAGAGAAGAAAGGAATCCTGTTTGGATGGAATATACTTGGCTCCGATTCTCTCTTTGTGTTGAGATTTCGTCCAATCAATGGAGGGACATATCTCGAACTCAAACATGGTGCTATTCCGGAATCTGCAGTGGCCTTTCACCTTCCTGAACACTGGATTGTCCTCTTAGCGAATTTCAAGTCTGTGATGGAACTTGGATACTCAGCTCTCAGATTCGACTACTCAGAGTATAGACCTCTTAGAATCACACGATACGACTCCAAAGAAGTAAGGTTGAGCATTCACATCAAGGCGCCCCGGGCACTTCCTTTTGACTGGTGGACGAATCCTGAGAAGCTTAGACACTTCATTAGAGCTGAACAACCAAAAGTCGATCGCCAGTATGCAGGCATCTACACTTGGTGGGCTGAAGGCCAGGGGCCAGTGGTCTTCACAAAGATGGAACATGACCAAGAGATAGAGTTCACTTGGGTCTATGGAGATGAGCTTGAAACCAAAGTGAACGTACGCTTTGATGACATAGATGGAGAAACGCTCGTGACTCTGCACCATTTCGGATTCATGCAGCCTGAAGGCGTGGTTGGGTACGATATTGGCTGGGTTGCTCTACTAGCTGAGTTGAAGCTTCTTTGCGAGCTTGGTTCCTCAGGAATTGAGAGGCTCGGAATCTGGGAAGAGGCCTTGTAGAAACAACCGAAAACGCTCCAATTGTCTAGATATTCAGGAACCAAAATGCCACCGCTGGAAAGAGTAGTTGCCACATGACTAGTGCCGTTCCAAGTGGAAGAAGGAGATTGTCCGTCCAAGCGACTGACAGTAGCTCAATGACGGCCAAGACAAGGGCAATCAGCATGACCTGAGGCAGGACCATCAGCAGGAAAACATCTGCAGAGTAGAGCGCCAACGACACTGAGATCGACAGAAACACAAAGAGAACTACCGCCAGCGTTCCCTATAGAGATTTCCCACGATATCGCGCCTTGACCAAACGACCGCCATAGGGTCTTCCGATTACTTCTCCTGCAGCATCGCCCCATGAAACAGTGAGAATGGACGCGACTATGATTTCCGGGCGCTGGAAGAAGAGGAGGAACACCATTGCGAATGAAACCATCCCCATGAAGCCAGCAGCGAAGGTGCCTAGGCCCTTATCTGCTTCTCGGCTCCCTGCAAGCAGAAGTTCGGAGATCAGGTCACTCTTGTGTGCCCACGCATAGAGTAGCACAGTGAGGAAGATACCAGCCGCAAGCGATGGGCCGCTCAGGTTCGAATAATGCATAACTGTCAGAGCAATGATAGTCCCCATCGATATATGCACAAGCTTGCGTGGTTTCCACTTTGCTACTCCCCGTTCGGCCATCCTGTATGCTATAGCTACCACCACCCCTCCAGCTAACCCAGTGAAGGCTGCAAGTGCGATGTCGAGCGCCGTAAAATCTCCAAAGACCAGTTCTACCATGTCGTCCTGAATCTCGAGTGTACAAACATTTCTTTGTTGTTATGGTGTTGCAAATTGCAGCATATGCCCTCACCAGCCTCTACTCGATAGACTTAAAGACAAGCTCCCAAAATGGGAGTAATATCAGCGAGGTAAGCATGCTTTGCATGAGATTCTGAGACTTGATGATCGCGGTAGGTTGCTCATTCCGAAGTCGGCGAGAGAGTTCCTCGACCTTGAAGAGAAGCTTGAAGGCCTGAAGAAGAGCACGGACACAATACAAGTTATCGCCATCTTGAGTACAAGTGATAGGATTCTCAGACTAACGTCGATTTCTGCAGGGAAGGGAGATGACTATCTCTCTGTTCTTGTCCGCTCAGAGGACGTGTCCGACTGCCATAAGGCTGAAGTCAGCGATTTCGACGAATCCATGTGGGGCTTGACAACGACCATAGTGGAAGGTGCTATCAAAGACGGGGATGATGTCGTTCCACTCGAGATTAACAAGTCGGGTCGGATACACACAAGCAAAGTCATTCGGAACATGCTAGATCTTACTCCAGAGTCATACCTGATTACAGTGCCCAGTGGCCGGGAAGACGGTGTGAAAGAACTCCAGATTGTACCTCTTCTGGACCCCCAAGAAACGCTTGGTGTTCGTATCATGCGGTCTGATGGCGTTGAGTGGAGATTGATATTCCCAATTCCTGAGGACCCTGAATCTCTCAGGAAAAAGCTTCAGAAAGAGAATGATGTTCAGAAAGTCGACTTCTTCCTCATCTAGGTCCCTTCTTCATGGGCAGAGTGAAGCCAACGTTTCGAGCGCCTTCAATTGCTGTTACTGACAGAACGTCCCAATATGGGAACACTTATATTCAAATGCCTTTGAAGTCGAGTCGCTCCCAAATTGGGAGAACTACGACGAACGAACTGTCCGCTGATGTCTTTCCTGCCAGCGAACGGTTGGATATGCTAGGGACCATAGGCAGTGAGCTTAACCCTCCTAGCTCACTGCCTTTACACTTCTTCTCACTTCAGACTAGAGTGGTAGCCAAGTGCCAATGCTCTTTTCGACTGCTTTGCCATAGATCAAAGGTGCGACCGCCATGTCGTCCATTGCAAGCCCAAGATTGGCAGTCATGGTCTTTTCCTCAGGACTCTCGCGGCCTGGCTTCTTCCTACTCACCAACTCGCCTAGGTCTGCGTACACATTGGGGATGTTTCGAAAGTAGCCGACTTCCTGGTAGTGTCGTAGTTGAGGGGTGTCGTCCGTGCAGAACTTCTCCGCCTCATTCATCGCGTCTGGGTGCCAGTATGAGTCGAAGTCCACAAGTGATGCGAACGCACCTTCCTCTAGCCAACCTGCTCTGATTGTGGCGTGCGGCTTCTTGAGTATTGGTCCCGCGGTGATTACGATGTCGCAGCCTCTCACTGCCTCTCTGGGTGATTCCACGACAATCACATCCAGACCGAACCGCCTCTGGATTTCAGCGGAGTAAGTCGAGGCAGCCTTGTAATTGATGTCGTATGCCTTGACGGTTTCAAGTTTGAAAAGCTTAACAAGTGCTTCAACGTTGCTGCGCCCTTGGACACCGCAGCCTAGGACTCCTACTGATTGAGAATCAGGGCGAGCTAAATACTTGGCTGAGACAGCTGTGGCAGCGCCGGTTCTTGCAGCTGTAATCCAGACGCAATCCATCACGGACTTTGGTAGACCTGTTTCTGGATCGTTGAGAATCAGGAGGCCACTGATGTAAGGTAGTCCTTTCTCGCTGTTGTTTGGGAATCCGCTCACCCATTTGATACCCGCCGCTTTCAAAAGGGGAATGTAGGCTGGCATAGCATGGATGAAGTTGTCGCCACCTCCTGGGTGTATTCCAGGCTTGGGTGGCATCTCAACACGACCCTCTCCCTTCTCCTTGAACGCGACCTCCAACTCCTCAATAATCCGCTTCATTGTGAGTCCTGTCGCGCGGACGTCTTCCTGTGACAGATACAGTAAGCGTTGTTCATCCATCGATTCCTCACTCACCTTCACTCTCGAGGTTGAAGCCATGTCGCCCGAGAATTGACAGCAGTCTTTCTCCTTTCCAGCGTTCTCGTCGGAATTTGCGTGAGATGTGTTCCGACCAAGAATAGTGGTCGAACCCGATGTTGTCTTCTTGATCTTCCAGGGGGACCTTGATGCGTTTCTTGATGTAATAGCCTTGGGCAAGAAAGCCTTCGTCCATCTCCTTCATACACACGTGAATATCCTCCTCAGAGTGATCTAGATATGTGTCCTCAAATGCGCTGAATTCGAGAGGGAATCTTGGTCGGATTTGGGTTTCGTCGGAGGGGTCTGGATACCCAAGGCACATGCCGACTACAGGAAACACTCTCTTAGGAACTCGGAAGACTTCAGATATGGTGTCAGCTCTTACAGGAGCAATCCCCAAGAGGACTGAGCCCAACCCCACTGCTTCAGCAGCCAGAGTTACATTCTCGACCACAAGTGAAACGTCTTGGAGCCCCAGCCATATTGACATTGTGTCGTCATACCCATACTCGTGTCCTCGGAGTGACATAATCTTCTCAAGCCTACGGAGGTCGATGAGGAAGACCAAGAGAACAGGTGTTGACGGATAGGCTCCAATGCGAAGCTCCTTCATCTTCTCCTTGTTACGAGTGTACACCACAGAACAGAGCTGGGCAGCAAAAGGAGCTCTCATCCCGGCCTCTAGGATGTGTGAGATCTTGTCCTCGCTGACCACTCTGTCAAGGAAACTCCGTGTCGAACGTCGATCGTTGATGATTCTGAACACTTCACTCGAGTCGTTCATGACAGCAAAAGCAGCACATCCGCTCCTCAAGAGGATTGCTAATTGTCTGGGCGACC
>CP070658.1:1257865-1262759 GCA_020355105.1 Candidatus Thorarchaeota archaeon
CAGTCGGTGGATTCGGACAAGTACCACTACAAACTGGAATGGCTCAGCCATCTTCACGACTACATCGCCGCAGAGCTCAGGCAACACTCGGAGTTCGTTCTGCTGGGCGATTTCAACATCGCTCCCGAGGAGTGTGATGTGCACGACCCCCAGGCGTGGGCCGTCAAGGTTCTGTTATCTCGAATCTTCTCACCGATTGCCTGTATGGCATCCACAAGTTCTGCTCTGCCTGAATATCCGATGGCTACATTTAGAATATGGTCGCTGTAGTTCTCGGTTTCGGCCTCTGCCTGCGCAATTGCCAGTTGAACCTCCTCAGGCAGCAAATCGACTCGACCAATTGCTTTGATGCGGACCTTGTGTTTGTGGACATCAGGGTTTCCTACGACCTCACTGAACTTCTCCTTCGCAATGCTCATAATCTCCTCTACTTCATCACGACTCCGTTCGAAGTTCTCAACGGAAAATGCGTAGAGCGTGCAGACCTTGACTCCCGCCTCCCACAGAATCCTGAGTACATCCATCACTTTCTGGGCACCCTTTTGATGTCCGAACCATGGCACCTCCAGGCCGTGTTGTCTGGCATAACGTCGGTTACCATCAAGAATAATCCCTACATGACGCGGAGCTTGGTCTTTGTGCAACTGCCTATGCAAGACGTACTCGTAAAGCCTGTAGACAGGACCCGTCAGGTTCAATCAGTTGCACTTCCTATTTCTCTCTGAATCAGATTGTGTACCCTAATAGCCTTGATGCTGGGGCAGGCAATGCACTATTACTAGATCATCTGGGAGACCTTCTCGGCCGCCCTCTTCATCTCAAGAAAGACCATGCCAAGCTTGGCACTGGCTGTTGTGGAAACGGTAAGACATGCGTTCATTCCTGCTTGAATCACAAGCAGCCAGCCTTCTACACCCTTGATGTTGACCTGCTCCAAGTTCCCCTTCCCGAGCTCTATTGCAGCCTTCTCTCCAAGGGTTAACATGGCGGCTGTCATCGCTGCGACCTTTGCTTCATCGACATCAGTTGGCAAAGCTGACACAATTGGGAGACCCTCGACGCTGACTATTGCACAGGCCTCAATCTCAGGAATGCTCCCCTGCAGCTCGTTAAGAACGCCCTCCAAAGTGTCTCCGCGGGTTTCTGACATCAGCCTCACCTGTCAATATCACTTGTACATTCTCTTCAAGATAACTTCTCGCGCTATGGCTTGGAACGCCCTCTTAACTCCTACGCCCTGTACTGCAATGGTTTCATAGATTGGCACATTGCCACCAAGACCAAGCAGGTCGAGCATCTCATCTCGCGACATTCTGTTTGGTAGGTCACGTTTGTTCAACATGACGACAATGGGAATCTCACGTCCCAACGCGTCGCCAAGGAACAACTTCAGCTCTTCGAAGCTCTCGGTGTTCTCATCTCTTTGATCAGGTGATGAGTCTGCAACAAACAGTATTCCATCAGTCCCCTGAAGCACTACCTTTCTCTGGTGTCGGTGACGTTTCTGACCTGCCACTGTGAAGACGTCGAACAGAACTCGCCCACCCGCACTCATTGGCACGTAGTCAAAGAACAGTGTACGGTTAGTTTCATCCTCGATGGCTGTGAACTCGCCCTTCTGAAGACCCTCGACCTTCCCATAGAGCCATCGGAGTGCAGTCGTTTTACCTCCAAGAGACGGTCCATAGAAGACCAACTTCAGATGGATGCGCCCTTTGTCGTCTTTTCGAATCACTGTTCACCTCGGTACGTCGGTGCTTCCGCTCTTCAGGTCCCTGGCCAGAGGCTCTGCTTGGGGGGTTGATGTGTTAAAAGTGTGGTCTCATAAAAGCCTTTGTGGCACAATTGGGGCTCACTGGGGAGACTTGTGCCCAAACTAGACTCTCTCAAGCTCCGCCAAGGCAGATTTGAGATCTTCCTCATCAATCTCCTTGTCTTTGTCAGAGGGAGTGAGAGGCTCGACCGCCAAGAACTTGTCCAGCTCGTCGGCGAGTTGTACGCCCTGCTTCTTCATGACCAGACGTACCATACCGATATTGACCTCGGGATCAGATACGACACAGAGCACGCCCTTCCCACAGGCGGATGCGAATATCTTGCCCTCTGAGAATTCAGAGGTCACGATTTCTAGTTCACCGATCTGGAGGTTCTTGCCTTGTTCCTCACTGGCACAGAACACTGCACTTGCAATCGCGCCGATGGAATCAACATCCACAGGATAATACGAGAGCTTACTTACATTGGCTATGGTCAAGCCAGTCTTGTCTACCAGGATAACCTTCTTGATGTGTTTGTCCTGACGTATGATGTCGGTGAGGATCTTGTCGAACGCTTTTGGATCGCTCATTGTTACAACCCCTTAACACTAGTTCTACTTGAGGACCACCAATATCAGGCCCTCTTTTTCTTCCGGTGCGATGTTTATTTGACCTTGTGTTGTGTCCAGCGTGAGAAAGGACAGCGCACCCTCGCGCAGGAGTCGCACCGTGTCGAGTGCCTTTCCCACGAGAGAGGTTATGATTGCAGCGACATTCTCGGTGGTTTCTTGGTCAAGATCGCTACTCAGGGGCAAGCCCTCCATGGTAGTCACAACGACCCCACGGACACCTTCCTGTGTTTTGAGTCGGTCGATGATGCTCTTGAGACGCTCTTGGCTTATCAACGTAGAATCTCCACTGCAGTCAAATCTGCATTTGACAACTCCTAACGCCGCAGTTGGGTATTTTAGACTATTGATGATGTTCTCGTTTCAAAACAGCTCATTTGCGCAAAAGATTGCGCATTCCACTCCGGATTTTGGAAAAAAGGACTGAGTGACGCGGGGTTGAACGGCGTCACTCGTGTATTGGATTATTCTTCATCTTCGTCGTCAAAGATCTTCTTGGAGCTTCTCTTCATCTGTGCTAGATTCTCTACAGCAGACATATCAGCGGCGGCGGATGGGGCTGCGCCTCTTGCAGGAGCCGCGGCCATTCGTGCCTCCTGAATCTCGAGTTCCTCTTCCTCTCTTTCTAGAACACGGTCGGCTTTCTCAAGCATTGTCTGTACTGCTTTAGGTGCGGCTTTCGTTCGTGCCTTCATTGCCGAACGGAAGGACTCAAGGCGCTTCTTACCCTTGGACCTCTCACCCCTGATTGCGTCCTCGCCAGCTTTCTGTGTGACAAAGGTTGCACCAACGGTTGGGTCTAGGGTCTTCATAATCTCGTTCTCTTTGTCAGACACGCGTAGCTTTGTGGTAACAGCACGGACTCTTCTGGCACCATCCCTATCAGTATAGGCCACCTGAACTTGGATTGGAACCTCTTCATCCTTGATCTTCTTCTCAGGTTCAATCTCGAAGTAGAGCTCGTGGTCCTCTCCTACCACCCCAATCTTGCCTCCACCCTTCTTCCTCAGTTCATCAAGTACGGCTCTAGAGGCTCCTGAAGCATCCTTGAGGCGAACGCCAGCAGGTATAATGAGTTTCACCTCAACGTCACGACCCAGTAGTTCAGCGCCAGCTAGCTCCGAAAGACTCCGGTCAAGCTCGTTCGGGGTGACGTAATACATTGTGCCTCCAGTGGCTTCAGGCATTAGACCCAAGGTCTTGAGCTCCATTCCAGCACCGGAAGCAATACCTACAACATCAACGGCGGCACCGAGCTCTCTGAACTTGTCTCCAAGGTCCTCGTAGAAGCTGCTTGCAGGAGTGACCTGGTAGCCTTCAAGGGCGCCAATCCCTTCATTCGCAAGTCCATCTGTGAGGAGCACTATTCGACCTACGTTCCTGTGCTTAGCAATCACATATGCCATGACAGCAGCAGGGCCAAGAGCTGTTCCTCCTTGGTCTCTAAGGGCTGAAACGTGCTTTTTCAGATTGTCTGCATTCTCACCGATCTGAACCAGCTTGATCTTGTCCAATAGACGCTTCGTTGCGTCCGTGATGCTGTCCAAGCTCATGAAAGACTCTCGAGGGAGTTCTATGGGTTGGCCGGTTTCGAGATTCCTGCAAAGGACCGAACTCTCGAACTCTATCAGTCCAAACAGCGTGTTGGGTGCGTTTGCGGCTAAGCTGTCAATGGATGTGTTCAGACTACGCTTTACAGCGGCAAGATTCGCCCCGGCCATCGATCCAGATACATCAATCAGTCCCAGGAAGGACCTACCTCCCACCGAGATGACGTCAGTGTCGGTTTCGGTCGTTTCGGGTGGCGGTTCGACAACGAAGTTCGTGTCATCGCCTGCTACTACAATTTCGCCTTCTATAACGTTCAGTGTTCCACAGAAAGGACAGACGAAGTGTTTACCAATTTTGTCGTCGTCCTTTATCTGGTCTACACTGAGGAGAAAACCATTGCATCTTTGGCAAGCAATTGGCTTGCCGACGATTTTGGCTACGTCACGTGCCAAGTCTCCAAACTCGACACGCAAGACGTACGGAAGGTCACCTAGGACCTTCTTGGAGGCCGGAAAGGCCTCCGAACTAGTTCTCAGCATAGGCATTCATAACCGACTCCAAAAGTCTTGGAGCTTGGTTGACTTTTGTGGATAAAAACTCAGCTGCGGTTGCGCGCTCATGGAGCCGCAAATCGGACAAAATACTAACACATAAGATATAAACACGACAGTTTCAAACGTTTCATAGCGTGCAACTGCATCCACGGAGGATGTGTCAAGTGGTTGATCAGAAGAAGATTGAGCAAGTCATAGCCGATACAATGGCTGCGAATGAGGATTTACAGGGAATCGTGGTTTGTGATGCGAAAGGGAAGGTAATCTTCGGTCATACCATAACTGGGGGAATCAAACATTCCGACATAGCTGACCTTTCTGACAAGATTGCAGCCAATTCATCTCAGCTTGCAAGTGGACTTGACAAGGGAGGGCTGAAGGAAGTCACAATTGCCACTGACAA
>CP070658.1:1262859-1266255 GCA_020355105.1 Candidatus Thorarchaeota archaeon
CTGCCGACAACCTGTTGGAGGTTGTAGGTGGCACTCCGGTCGGCTGTGATTTGTGCGTAATCCCGGGAATAATCTATCACGAGAGCACAGTGACATCAGGAATGTGGAGCTTTGATATTGAATATGACCTCAATTCCACTGAGGAGGCTGCTGTTCCAAAGGTCTTCTTCATGAGTTCGGACCCTGAGAACTGGAATGGCTACTGTTTGGAGATACAACCTGTGATATCAGGGGAGTCAAGATTTGCAGCCTTCAGACTACTGAGAGGAACCACCACGCAAGGAGTAGTAGGTACAGACTACACTATTCTTGACTCATTTGATGTCGATGAGGGGGACACAGGTAGCAAGCAAATCGATGTGACGCGCACTGCAGCTGGGCAGATAACTGTCTACTTGGATGGCGTTCAGGTAATCCAAGCCACAGATACTGTAATCGATGCAGAGTCCTGTGAGTACTTTGTTGTCTTCTCAAATAACAAGTGGACCATAGACAATGTGGTTGTGGACGACGTAATCACTGTAGGCGGAATTCTACTTGAGCTGGTTGCAGTGGGTGGAGGTGCAGCAGCTATCATCATTGTTTTGGGCGTGGTTCTAAAACTCAAGAGAGGATGACCCTTCAATAGAGCATTGGCCGTTGTGTCCTTCTATTTCAGAGGCACATAGGCGCTGCTCTTGGTAGCACCTATACCTGGGCTACCATGCCTAACCTGCTTGTTGGTGACCGAGAATTCTCCTAATACGTGTCCAATCATCTGAGGGAGTATCTTCACTCTCACGAATTCTTTGCCGTTGTGCACGCCAATTGTGAGGTCGACCATTTCAGGAAGGATGACCATGTCGCGGCAGTGGGTCTTCACAATGACGTCCTTGCCCTTCCTCGCCTGTTTCCTTGCCGCTCTGAGCTTCACTAGAAGCTTCTTCTGTCTTGGTGGAAGGCCTCGTTTGAGAGTCCTTCTTCGGCGTGTGGGGAGTAGCTCGATGAGCGAGTCCATGTTCATCTGAGCAAGGTCTGTAAGCTTGTGACCGCGATACAGAGGTTCGCCTTTACTCGACATTAGATCACCAAGGATGGTATACGGAGTGGGACATAACCACTCAGAATGGGGCTCTGTCCAGGTGGAGTGAATTTAAGGTTATCCATCTGGATTCTCCTCTTCCCATGGTGCGTTGACCACGTTCCCCTCTTCGTCCATGTATCCGGCATTCCTCATGGCATCTGGGACCCAATTCAATTCCCCCTCAATACCAGGGTCTCTCACGAGTGCAAGCCTTGCAAGCTCTACCGCCTTCTCCCAGTTTTCTAGTTCATAGTTGATTTCAGCCATGTGAAGAATTGCCAAAGGAAGCCTCTCCTCAATCTCTAGGGCGGCCTTGAAGGACTCAAGCGCCTCTACCATGAGGCCAAGGCTGCGCTGACACACTCCCTTGTTGAATATGGCAACAGGGTCTCGTGGTTTGAGTTCCGCGGCCTTCTCAAGGAGCGCAAGTGCTTCCTGCGTCTTCGGTGAATCTAGAGTTGGTTCCTTCTGAACTTGAACCAAAGCTACAGCCAGTGACACCATTGCATTTGCGTCATCAGGGTGCTTGTCAAGGAACTCTCTCAGTTTCTCTGATGCCTCCTCTGTCCTTCCTTCCGAAAGAAGTCTTGCAGCCTCCTGGTATTCCTTGTCCTTCTTGCGTCCGAAGAGCGGCATTGTCGCAACCTCACCTCGCCCACTCATTATCACTCTTAAGTCGTTGCCTGGGCCCACATCGTGACATTGAAACATGAGGGTTGTCTGTTTGGAACGAACGGAGCCAATGTGTCATCAACAAGCCCTTGGCTGTTGATATGGCGCTGGACCTTGGCGAGCTACAAAAACCACCTTCTAGCCAAGTATCAGAATCCATGGGGCCAAAGCAGAGCCGAGGCCGCCTGACCGACAATCCCTTCAATTCCTGAGAGATACTCGAGGAGTATACCGCACTCAGCATCGCCCATCTCTCGGAAATCCATGAATCTCTCGATCTCCTGTTTCACAACTCTCAACAAGATTTCTTCAGTGTTTGCTGGAACTTCTGTATCTCCTGCCCGTACCGCACTTGATAGTGATTCGAGGGTCCGTAGAAGATGTTTCAAAGGTTCTATCTTCCCGGAGCGGAACGGGTTTCTGAATCTAGTGACCAACGCTGCCAGCAAGAGTCCAATTACAGCTGAGATTCCGATTGCTGCAGGAATGTGCGCCCAGAAGTAGTAAGCTATTCCTTGTTCAGCCGCAGAGAAACCAATCACCAATTCATAGACGAGAAGAGCACCAAGTGAGTAGTCGATGATCGTGAACAGACTCCATCTAATTGACAGAGTCCGCAACAATGAGTCACGTTCCTTCAGGTGACCCGTCGAAGTTTCATTATCTTGCGGATAAATGATTGGAAGTCGCCACGCCCTAGCCAAAGCTCTACTACTCTGTTTCGTGCTGTAGTAGATCAGAACAAGCAGTATGAAGAATAGGAGAAGGCGTAAGTTTGTAAGCGTCTGGACTTCGGAAGACTGCAACAAGCATATCCCCAAGGCAGACAAAGCCTGTGGAATATCAATTTGGTGCTCTACGCCGCAATCTTGAGAGACTCAAGCGTGCGTCGGAGGGCTTTCTCAAAGATTGCTCAATCCGAATGGCTTTAAACCGAATATATTCGCGACTCTTGGTATGTCGCTAGCCATAGAAGAAGCCCCGATTGAGATTCACGAGCAAAAGAAGCGCGTGAAATACTGGCAGGTCGACGCTCTGAAGGCATTTGCAATTGCACTTGTCGTTATGGATCACAGCCTAACCTGGGAACTGAAGAGTGCCATAGGAGGCGTGTTCTGGGAGAGGACCGCCATACCAATCTTCATGGTTGTGATGGGCTTCAACATGGGGCTCTCCTTCAAGAACAGAGGTGCTACCACCTTGAGGGAGCTGTACTCTTGGAAGTACTTCAAGTCCAAGATTGAACGCTATGTGTTTCCATTCCTCCTTCTGTACTTGGGTTCAATTCTTCTTGGCGTGTACTTTAATGCCATAACTTTCAACGAGTATTCATTGATAGGGTGGCTGCCCTTCTGGGGCCCCGGCAACTGGTTTATTCCTGTGCTCTTCGGTTCGATTCTCGTCCTCCCGTTGATCTACAGGGGCTATCTCTCGTATCCGAAACTCACAGTCTTCCTCTGCTTCATGAGCGAGATTCTTCTCCAGTTGTTCATGTTCTACAACCTCCCCCTGGTACTCGTTGATGGGAGTTGGCTATTCCAAAGCTATGAAGCGGCATTCTTGAGTTCCGTCATAAGAACAAGCATTCTGTTCTTGTTGCCTGGAGTCGGACTTGGACTGTGGTTCTCGGACGACCATAATGTGAAGTCGAAGCGGAACGC
>CP070658.1:1266355-1269183 GCA_020355105.1 Candidatus Thorarchaeota archaeon
ACCCTCTATGAGAGGGCTGGGAATCAGAAGATGGTGGACGAGTGTGTGAAGCGCACTGACATTGGATATGACGCTATGGCTAACGACCACTTCGAACAGGCTGAGAACCATCGCAAGTCCGGTCAATTTGAGTGGGCGATTGTCCAGTTCAGGAAAGCCCGAGAATTATACATGTTCTCAACAGATGCCAAGAAACGGACCAAATGTGCCACCAGGGTGCGTGAGTGTTACACCGATTGGGGCAAGGAGCTCGAGTCCGAGGGTGATAAGCTCATCAAGAGTGGGAAAACTCGAGACGCGCTTGCCAAGTTCCAGGAAGCGGCAGAGAAGTACCGTCAAGCTGACGCTAAGAAGAAACTCCAGAGTCTTGACAAGAAGATTCGAAAGGCGTAGAGCCTTCCCCTGCTCTATGGTTTGAATCCAGTAAGCCTGAGTATGTTGCCTCTGAAGATTAAGTCGACATCTTCTTCGGAGTAGCAGAGCTGGGGACAAAGTGACTTCACCGCATTGTACTGCTCCTCAAGTATGTTGTACCTGAAACCTCGCGGAAAGAAGGAAGAGTCAGTACCGAATACTATTCTGCATGCTCCTCCCGCCTTTAGTGACTTCTCGAATACCTTGGTCACTGTCAGATCATACGGGAGGTACTGCATCCAACTATTGCTGCCGCTCGAATCAACGACTACGTTGTTGGTCTGGTAGAAGAGCATCAGTATCTCACGGAAGAACCCTGCGCCGAAGTGTGCAATCATGAAGTTCAGTTCTGGAAAGTCTTGCGCAGGTTTCTGAATGTCCAGCGGGTTACCAAAGCGGAGATTCGCCTTGCTGCCTATTGTTATCCCGAAATGGAGAATGACGAGAAGTTTCTGCTTGACGGCTTCTTCGAAAACGGGATAGACTCTTTTGTCGTAGATGGGGAATTCCCAGGAACTCGGATAGAGCTTGATTCCTTGAAACTTCTCAAGTCCCGCTCGCTTTACAACTTCGACTGCATCATCGCTTGCTGGGTTGATATTCGCATAGCCCATAAACCTCCTGGGGTGCCGCTTTCTAGCTTCGATGAATTCATCCCAGCTCTCAGGTCCAATCATCATACCGATGGCGGAGATTCCGTATTTGTCCAGTTCCTGTATCCACAACTCACCTGTGTCCCAGGGTTCGTCAGGGATGTTGAGCTCTGTCATATCGGTCCTGTAGGCTACGCGTTGCTGAGCTTGCTTCAGTCGTTCGGGGTCTGAGAACCACTCTTTGATGACGTCGTATGTAATGAAGTGGGCATGTGCATCAATGACTTCGATACCTATCTTTGAAGTGACCACCAAGAATCCTCCGGCTAGTCAGGATAATAGGCCAGACAATTGCTTGTCACTTATCTCTTTTCAAATGGCAATGGGTATATGGACTACGATTCTCAGAACTAAATCCAATCGCCAGTTTCAAGCTTCCTTGGCAAGTAATCGTCTGTGAGATACTCGAAGGAGTGACTGGCAAATGCCTGAATCTCGGCCTTTTCTTTCAGCTTGAGCATCAATTGAAGGTCCCTTACCCAGTCTCTGTTGGCCTTCACGAATGGTTCTTTGAGCATGTCCTTTATACGCTTGATGTCTGCTGGTTCCATTGGAATTCGAACCGACTTGGGGATGTTGTATTCGTCGAGGTCTCTACTGAGAACGCCTAGAAGCTTTAGTTCCGGTGTTGCAATGAAGGGGGACTCGTAGCTGAGCCGCTTGCTGCCACGGAGGAAGACCGAATAGATGTAGTGTCCATAAGGGTCGGAGTCTACTAGGGCAAATGCGGGAATCTCTAGTTCCTTGACAAGTGTCCTGAGGAACGCCCTGGTTGCGATGTCACCGGACCCTTTGCCTGTCAGCACAATGCAGGGCTGGCGATTCCAGTACTTAGCCTCTGCGAGGCGCATCACAGCGGCGTCCTTCTCGGACATGATGATAAATTCGGCATCGCTCTCCAGTATCTCTACCTGATCAAGGAATGGAGTAATAGCCCATCCTCCAGTTCCCATCTTTGTTAGGTCGATTGTGTCCCCGCCATCACGTATGACAACTCGTCCCATCGCTGAGCCTCGAGCAGACGCAACGATATGAACACTGTCGCGGGTTGTATGCAGCATTGAAGCAACGTCTTCGATTATCTTGTCGCTTCTCTTCTGTTCCCGGAATAGATTCACATCACTGTAAAACACTTCTCGTTTCGTCGCGTGGAGATTAGACTTGAGAAGGTCATACACAATCTCCATTACTCTGGCTGTCCGTGTAGCGTCGACAACTGAGGCCAGGGAATGATATGGCCTGGAAATCGTTCTCATCCCCAGAAGCAGGAGGTCGCGTATCTCATCCCAGACAATATTGTCTCCTGACCGACTGGGTATCTCAAAGGCAGGTCGACCCGTGGTCATCGCCTCGTTGAGTACTTCTTGGGCCACCTCCATCAGACTGGCCTTAGTCTCATCAGATGTCAAGCCTACGACTTTCACCGTTTCCTTAAGAGGTACGACTTCCTCCTCGGGAAGCTCACCCGCCCGCAAAGCAGCTTCGCGCTCATCTGCCTCGGCCCACTTTCTCTTCATGGCCCTGGTCAGTTTCTTGACAGAATCTGGTACTGGAAGTCCGGACTTCTTCTTCTTCGGCCTTGGTTTCGCCGGAGTTTCTTCAATTGGCACGACTTCTTTCTTCTTCTTGGCCCTCTTTTTCGGCTTCTTGACGGGCTCTTCCTTGGGTGCTTCTTCTAGAACCTTGGGGAGTGGTTCTGGTTCCACCTCCGCCTCAGGTTCGAGTGAAACAGGCTCCTCTTTCTTTGCTGCGGGTTTCTCC
>CP070658.1:1269283-1277037 GCA_020355105.1 Candidatus Thorarchaeota archaeon
CAAGACATCATTGATGACGTGATTGCAATTCAGAGGGGTAAGTTCTGCAATGTTTGGTGAGGTTTGTATTAAGTACAATCAGTAATCAAATAACTAAATGAACAATGAGGACAAAAGCGGATTGAATTATAGCTCTCCGGTCTGGCAATTCAATTCCCAGAAGTTTCCTATTGAGGCAATCTACCGGGCTGATCTACCGGCCCATGTCGTGGTTGGCTGTTCGCTGTTGAACGACTAGGAGAATTATGGATTGAAACTGTCAATATCCAGAAGTGACTGTTTCCTCTAGTCGTTCAAGTTTGAAACAGACTGGTTTCTTGCCATCCGTGCAGGAAGTATACTGTATACCTGGACCCATGGCAAAGTTCCCCCCAAAGAAGAGTACTGCAATATCCTTGTAGAGATCACGCCAGGCCCAGCCGCAGAAACCTTCGGGCTGTTGCATCACGCTGTCAATGATGAACTCATCACCCTCGTTGAAAAGGGAACACTTGTTGATCTTCTGCCCAGATGGGAGATGGAGTTCATGTCCAAACACATCCTCCGGACTAAATGTCTTCATCACTGTTACTTTGACTTTCCACGCTGCAAACATTTCAGATCATCCTCTGGAAACGGCGGTGAATATAGTAAAAAGAAACCCAATGACGCAACCAAGAATCTGGGTTGGTGTGGTCCCTTATCGGCCGCACACTTGCTATACCCGACCTGATAGGACTCTCAACATCCTTTTACGGACTAGACATATCATTGCTGTGGAGACGCTGTATAGAATGAGCTATCCACGCACGCGAACGCCATGAACCTTCTTGTGAGCCCAGTTGTACTGACGTAGTCTGCTGGAGGCACCATAACCACAAGCCGCACACTTCTTGTGCCTGACATGATAGGACCTTCTACCACATCTCCTGCAGCGTATGTGATGCGGATTGTTCTTCTTGCCCTTTGCGGGAGTGCCCTTTCCCATTTTGCAGTCTACTCCTTCTTCTTCTTGCTCTTACCCGGCGGTGGTGATACGATGACCACATTGTCTCCTCGCACAATCACGTTGGCTACGTGAGTCACAGTTTCCTCGCTTGTTTCGGGGTTGATTGATATCTCCTCCGCGTCCTCAAGAACGAGATTCAGGTGTTGATCGTAGCCCCGCAGACGGCCCTTGATCTTCTTGTTACCCTTCAGCTCAACAAGCACCTGAGCACCAATTGAGTTTTGCAGCAGTTCCATTGGCCGACCTGCATTCATAATCTTCACCATCGCAGAAGAAACACCATTTGGCCCTGAGCCTCTGACGTTAGCGCTAGTCTTCGGCCTTGGCTTAAAAAGATGACGATGAAGCTGACATGCTTGGGCACTGCCATATGCAGTGCTAGGGCCACCTTTCGCAGGCTTGAAAAGGAGTAGCGGTTTCTGCTAACACGATGCCAAAGATAGACCGAATCAAACGTCGTCACCTGTTGAAGAAGCGGGCCCAGAAGGATTACATGGATCGAATCGAGCGGGACTTGGGTACGAAGGCTACCGGTTTTGACGCCAAGGAGAGACTCGAAGAAGGAGTTCTAGATGAGGGGACACACATTCTCCTGCACGAGGGCGAGATTCTCTTCTTTGAGGAGGATGGCTTACTAATCCCCACGTTGCACGCGCTTCTGAAAGGCATTCTTTCCGTTCCAACAGTGACTGTTGATATGGGTGCTGTCAAATTTGTAGTGAACGGAGCCGACATAATGCGCCCAGGGGTGACGAAGGTCGACGACGGAATCGCCGAAGGTTCAGTTGTGGCGGTTGTGGATGAACGACATGGCAAACCCTTGGCCGTCGGAGTTTCACTCATGTCCTCAGAGGACATTCTAGCGGCTACTCATGGCAAGGTGATTCTATCAAAACACCATGTCAATGATGCAATGTGGGACTTTGGCAAGGGCTAGGCTATTCCTCACCGCTTGTTCTCGACTTCACATGGTCCAATGCAGCCTTGTAGACATTTCTTCCTATTCCCCGATTGAGTCCACAGTTCTTGGCAAAACGGTCTCTGGCAAACCCTGGCTTCTTGGCATCGATATCCTTTCGAACTACGTCATTGATTGACTCATATCCTGCTTCGAATAGAGTCCTGGCATCTGTTCTTGAGAGGTACTCTGGTTGACCATCATCTCTTTCCGTGATTCGCAGATCAAGCAAATCCGACTCGGCAAGGTCGGCGCGGACACCGTAGCGAAGCTGTCTGCTGAAGATCTCGAATCTGCGGGATAGATTTCTCCGCCTCATAGCTTTCAGGAATCCACTCAGCCCCCACGCAATATTGCTACAGATTCCTACAAGTGTTTCAAGGTCCCCTTCTCCGATGTCACCACCAATCGATCGCCTGCCTCCAGACTCTTCCCTTGAGATTTCTTCTGCATGTTCAATAACATCTTCAACGCTCTTCTCATTCAGCCAGCCCTCAAGCACGAGCTTCTTGAACCGATCACGTCCCTGCTTGAAACTCAAGTATCGCTGGTCCGGGGCTTCAATCTCAGCAAGACGGAGCTCTATCTGAGTAGGGACATAGGCTCTTGGCCTGAGTGTCTGTGGCAAACTGAATCTCAAAACAAGGTCTATCAGATCAGATTCGACTGAGTCTTGCTGTAATGATGAGATTAGGTCACGCAGCGCCACATATTCAACAATGTTGATACTAGATTCCACAACCGACCTTGCTTCTTTGCTGATTCTGAATTTGCTATCACTCTTCTCTAGAACGCCGTTCTTGACAAGCCAATCAAAGAGCGTTGAGAAGGCCTTCATCATCTTGGGACCGTACTCGATATCGACAGAGCCTCTGAAGGTGTTCATTACGAGTTTGAGGAATCTCTTCTTGGCGGTTTCTCTTGTGAATCCTCTTCCAC
This sequence comes from Candidatus Thorarchaeota archaeon, assembly GCA_020355105.1. Taxonomy (GTDB): domain Archaea; phylum Asgardarchaeota; class Thorarchaeia; order Thorarchaeales; family Thorarchaeaceae; genus SMTZ1-83. The sequence goes on from CP070658.1 coordinate 1,272,169, forward strand.
TTGCTGCCTCCTTCATCAGGAGACTTGCGATGAGAGATGGATGAAGACCTCCAGGTCTCAACGGTCTTAGAGGGCTATGCAGAAGGGTATCTTCCAACTCCTCAAGACTCCGAAACTGCACTGTGGAGCCCTCGTACATCAGGTATACCCGTCCACCATTCCGAGCAAGATGATACTCGCCAATACGTCCTGCTATCTGCAGATATCTCGACCTAGACACCAAGAAATACATCCCTGTGCCGAACATGATTGTGACACAGTCGATTGGGAAGCTTATTCCTGAGGTGATGCCGGTGGTCGAAACCACTGTTCTCACAGCCCCTGTCTTTATGCTCCGCTCAAGCCTTTCACGGACTTCAGGGTCGAGACCGGCGTGATGAAACGCGACACCGCGTGTGAGTGATCTCTCTAGGCGGGCCGTTACAGGTAACTCTCTTTCGGCACCAAGAATCATGGAGATGACATCTTCCTGGATTATTCGTGGATGCGTCTTTGCTAGGTTTGCAGCAATTCCCTCGGCTGCATCACGTGTTCCTACTACGATGAGTATTGAGTTGTTTTCATAGTCACCAGTGTGGTCCAGTACTGCATGTAGCATGTTGTCTTCTGATGATTCACTATACTGCGTGCCGTCACTACTCTCTATGACTACAACGCCATCCTCTTCCCTGACAATGAACTCGTCCGGGGCCAGCCTTACTCCCGGACGAAACACCTGGGCATCTAGCCATTCTGCCACCTCTTCAGTCTGACCGAATCTTGATGAGAGTGTGATGATCTGGGTTTCCTGCTTGAGCTGTGTCACTAGACAGTCCAGTTTTGCACTCCTGTCTGTTCCAAGATTCTGTGGCTCCATCCTTATCAAAGCAGAGTCTAGCTCCGTCAGTTCATCAACCACGACTAGGCCGATATCATTTGTCCATGGCTTCGTTGCGAGCACAGATGATAGTACAGATTCTAGAACGCCAACGACAAGAGATGCCCCTTCCAGCTCAGTTTCGGTAGCCCTATGCTTCCCATCATACCTAACGACGGAATATCCCAGGTCCTCAAACAACTCTCCATATTCATCAATCACTTGGGTGTTCAATGAAGTGTAGGGGGTCAGGTATAGACACTTTATGCCGCGCTGAAGACGAATCAGAATCACAATCATAGCCAGGAAGGTCTTTCCTGAACCCGGCGGCATCTGAATGACAAGACTGCCATCTACATCTCCGACTTCCTCAAGGAATCTCTCTTGAGCAGGCAATAGACTCGTGAAATTCTTGTGTTTCAGCAGGACCATTGCGGCTTCTCGCAACTTAGTGTCAACTGAAGCAGGTCCACGCAATCCCCCAATTGCTGACAGTGCTACACGTCCGTCGTGCGTTATCCTGAATCTGCGATTCTTCCTCCCCCTCGTTCCAATGGCATCTACAAACCCAACATGGGTCAGCTTGTTCATTGTTTCATATAATGTTCCACCAGTCACGAATCTCTGACGGTGTTTCTCATACTCTGCCTCCTCCTCGGTCTTCTCTCTGCTCGGCATGCTTTGTGGTCTTCTAGCTCCACCGAGTTCGAGAATGCCGTCAACTATCCGATCCCAGCCGAGGCTGGGGATTATGTCCCCTATCTCTGGGCTCAAGACCTGAAGGATTTCAATAGCATATCTGTTGCCCAGTGCTTTCAGTTGCTGCTGAAGACGTGATGCGCTCTCACTCTCCTCAGTTCCGGTCGGCATCGCAATCACTCGTCGATACCGAGTGCCAGTATAAAAGTTGTCCACAGAGAATTCTAGCTCATAATACTCGGTCTTTTCATAGTAAGGATGAGCTAGTCGGATTAGAGGTGAATCTGATTGCGATTCTTATCTCGACTCAGAAGTAAGGATGACGAGTCTACACCAGAGGTGGGAACCACACGCAAGTACTCCGGCCTCGGTATCTTTTCTCCTACTGTTGATGCAGTGGAACCAAATCCGACACGTGAACTCAGAAGGTTGGCAGAGCTTGAAGCCATATTTGTCAGGTCCAAGCGATTGGAGTCGCTGGAGGACGTTCCCTATGTGGTCAATCAGATTCGTGATGGGAACATCGTCTTACTCGACATATCACGACTCAACGACGGCAAGGAACAGACTCACTTGGAACTGAAGCGGATTATCGAGCGAATCCGTGGTGAAACTCGCAGTTACCAAGCAGACATAGCACTTGTAAACGACAGCTGTATTATAGTCGCCCCATCATTTGTCAGACTCTAAGTCGGACTCGTTGACTACCTGAGCTTGATGCTCTCAGTGACCGTCAGCGCCTTTGTGTCCATGTTTAGTGCCTTGTGAATGGTCGATGCCAGGTTCACACACTTCGTGGCTTCTCCGTGGCACGTCAGTACTCGTTCAGGAGAAGGGCTTACGCGTTTGACGAAGTTGAGTATCTGCTTCCTATCGGAGTGACCTGAGAATCCTTCTACCGTTTCTATGCACATGTTCACAGGTACAACTGTAGTCTGCCCCTCACGGTTACGCATCTGAATCTCCTTCCACCCTTTCTGTACACGCCGGCCGAGAGTGCCCTCTCCTTGATATGAAACGAAGCAAAGGCAATTCTTCTTGTCTGGGGCCAGAAGCCTGAAGTACTCTACACTAGGGCCTCCCGCTAGCATGCCGGAGGTGGCCATGATTACGCATGGTTCTCCCTCGACTATCTCCTCTCTCTGCTCGGGATTGTCGACTTGCACGAATATCTCATTCAGGAAGGGATTGATTCCTTGGTGGAAGATCATCTCACGAATCTTCTTACTTAGCGCTTCTGGATGCGTTGTGTGTATCGCTGTGGCTTGAGCAATCATACCTTCAATGTAGATGGGTATCTTGGGAATTCGGTTCTTTGTGACGAGGTCTTCCAGTACTAGCATTATCTCCTGGGCTCGACCTACAGCGAGTACAGGGATTAGGACCTTGCCACCCTGAGCAATTGTATTCTTGATAACTGAGGCAAACTTACGTTCAACTTCTTGTCTAGGAGGCATCTTGTCCGTTGGATGACCGTATGTACTCTCCACAATCAGAGTCTCGAGCCGAGGGAATGTGAAGGTTGCAGGCTCAAGAAGTCTTGTCCTGCCGAATTTGAAGTCGCCAGTATAAGCTAGGTTGTACTGTCCGTCGCCTACGTGCAGGTGGACTATAGCCGATCCGAGAATGTGTCCGGCATTGTGAAGGGTGAGCCGAATATCGGGTGCAATGTCTGTTACTTCCCCATAGTTCAACGTCACAGTGTGAAGTATTGCCTCCTTCACATCCCTGTCCCTATACGGCCTTAGTTTTCCTTCTCTCTCTGCCACATCGAGATAGTCTAACTGGAGAAGCGTTGCAAGGTTCAGTGTTGGTGCAGTCATGTAGACCGGTCCTCTATAGCCATATTTGAACAGGAACGGCACCATTCCACAATGGTCAAGATGCGCGTGGGTGGTGATGACGGCATCAAGTTCATCGATGTTGAACTCTGGCATATCGAGGCGTGGAAATGCCTTGGTTGGTGCGCCTACATTCACACCGCATTCAATCAACACGTTGCTCTCCGAGTTCTGTAGGAACTTTGCCTGTCGACCTACCTCTTTGAAGCCGCCTAATGCAGTCAGCCTAATCCAGCCATTGTTCAACAGCGTGTTTCGATGTATTCTCTTTCCGATATCGCGAAACACTCGGTTTCGATAGGCGGCCTCAGATTGAACGATATAGCGTATCTGTTTGATGAGCTTACTCTCGATTGGGGGAGTACGCATTACGCTAGGTCGCCAAAAGGTCTGTCTTGTAATCTCTCTCAGTGTCGTGCCACTTCTCCCGATGACGAGCCCTGGTTTCTGTGCCTCAATGATTACTTCCCCTCTTGAAACGTCGAAGTCAATGGAAGTTATCTCGGCGTCCGCGGGTACAAGCTCTCTTACAGTCTTCTCAGCATCTTCTAGCGGCAGTCTGACTTCCGGCGCCGATCTGACCACGATTCTCTTTCTCATCTTTCTAGCCAATGCCTTGATTTTGTCTCCGTCGTCAAGGAGTATCTTTGGTGCCTTCGAATAGATTGCAATCTCGGGTCCCTCATACTCGACAGAGGTGACTGCCGCTGAACGAGGCATTGCCTTCTTCACGGTCTCACGGATGTCAACAAATTCTGTGTCTTTCGCAGAAGTCATCTAGCGTCACTTCACTGGCCATTGGCCTTCAAGCCCTCTCTGAGTTCTCTTGAAGAGATGAACCCGAAAGGGGAAATTGATCCAGTAGCGTTGCATGCGTACCGCAAGCACAACTAGTCAGGTCACTACTTCTTCCAGATCTTCAGGATCTTCTCCTTGGGGACTTCCTGATAGCCATCCTTGTCAATAACGCTGACAAGAATCGAGTTGCCGGTGGCAGCGTCTCGCTCAATAGCTGATGCGATAGCGCGCACTGCCAACTCTATTGCTCTCTGTTTCGGGAGGTCGTCAGTGTAGTCTGCCTCAAGAACACCTAGTGCTACAGGAGACCCAGAACCAGTGGCTACGTACTTGTCTGAGAGTACTGAGCCAATGAAATCATTGAAGTATACCTGTGGGCCACTTTCATCGAGGCCGCCAACCACACACTGCAGCATGTAGAGTCCTCGGCCTTGAAACATTATGTTGCTGAGAAGGCGGGTCAAGGCCTTGACACTCATCGGTCTGCCTCGTTGAATCTCAAACAGCTTGGACTCTGCTCTCAGCAGGTCCATGATTGCCTGGGCATCTGCAACAGATCCCGCAATCGTGGCGCCAATACGATCTGTAATCTTGTAGATCTTCTGTGCTGTCTTGCTTGCGATGAGAAGGCCCATTGTGGCTCTCTGGTCGCTTGCCAAGACTGTGCAGTCCTTG
>CP070658.1:1277137-1281008 GCA_020355105.1 Candidatus Thorarchaeota archaeon
AAGCAGGTTCAGATTGTAGTGCCCTTCGACAAGACGGAGGCTGTCTACGACTTCATTCTTGATGTTCTAGCGGTCAAGAACATTATGAAGTTCACATCAGACAATGCACACTTACTCCAATTCAGGATTCCAGATGATGCCGCCCTGGAGACTATGGAGAAGCTGAAGTCACGTGGTGTGGGAGTTGAGTACGGATTCATAGATATTGTAGACCTGAAGGCCTCTATCCCCCGGGAAACTGAAGAAGTGAAGGAGACCCATCTTCAGAGAGAAGCAACGCTCGCCGTTGAAGAGATCTATGAGAATGTCAAGGCACAGTCTTCGCTGAGCTTTGACTTCATGGCGTTCACAATCTTCGCTGCCGTGATGGCTGGTTTCGGACTTGTTCAGAACAATGTCACCATCATTGTAGCATCAATGCTGCTTTCGCCCCTTATGGGACCCATGCTCGGAGTCGCTTTCGGCTACGTAGTTCAAGATCGGAATCTCTTCGTCAAGGGAACGGTGAACGAACTCATTTCTCTCGGGCTCTCACTTGCTGTTGGAGTTATACTAGCAGTTCTTCTTGCTGTTCTGGACCCGAATGTGATGACAGTTGTGCAAGATGATTTCAACAATGGTGTCGTCACTGAGATCACTCGAAGAGGTGGACTTGGTATACTCCCACTTCCGTTTTCGTCAATAGATGTTGGCGTTGCCATCTTCTCGGGCGCAGCAGTGGCGATTTCAGTCACAAGGGGAGACATGTCATCGCTGGTCGGAGTTGCTATCTCTGCTGCTCTAATGCCACCAGCTGTTAATGCCTCTCTCATGGTTGTTTTGGGAGCTCTTACCGGTTCAGCTGTTGGTGTCACTATTGGGGTGAACTCGTTCCTACTATTGGCGATGAACATCATACTCATTGACATAGCAGCGATAATCATGTTCAGAATAAAGAAGCTCACAGTGATTGCTGACAAGTCAGCTACTTGGAAAGCGGTGACTGAGTTCAGACAAACTCGGTCAACAAGTCTGTACCACGTTGCATCTGAGGAACCTGCCGAAGCTGCGGCGAAGTTCACGCCTGCTCCGACACCTAGTTCAAAAACAGAAGATGCAGAGAAGGATCCGCCTGCTGAAAACGAAGGGTCATAGGGCGACAACTGTAGGCAAGTTGAGTCGTGGTAATACTCGGATTCTAGAGGAGTCTCGAGCGTTAGTCGTGACTAGGAGATATCTCCATGGGTGCCAATGGGACAAAGAACAAGCTGATCAAGGGTCTCACGGAACATGACATTCTTACTTTCGAGGAAGAGAAGATGAGATTTCAGCGCAGGCAAGGCAGGAAAGTGACCGACCTCGAGTTCTTGAGGTATCTGCTTATGTACGCCTCCCGTCCTGTGATATCCGCAAAAGAAGGTATTTCAAGGGGCTTCATTACCGGCCAAGGACCTAGATACGAGAAGGGTGACAGGATCCTCGGCAGAAGCACCAAGAGCCGATAGACTGGATGATTCCATGCCTCTATCTATAGAATCTGACCAGAAACTCTTTGAAGTAGGGGCACAAGCTACCCATCCAAAAGAGGTTTCCAAAGCAGTCTTTGTTCAGTGATTTGCGTTCAACTCGACATTCGTAGTTGCGTTCGCCGTCATAGAACACGCAAAGATCGCTCTCAATAGTCGGATCTTCATAGACTGTCTGTCTAACTTCTCTCATCGGGGAAGAATCAGGTGACTGAAGCCACCTATCAGCTGAACCGATTATCTCCTCAATTGTCCCGGACAGCTCCTTGTTCGGAGCCTCCTCCTTGATCCACATGGTGACAAGCTCACTTACATCAGCATTGAAGGCCGCCAACGGGTATCCAATCTCAGCTGAGACTTCCTTGGCTCGACGGTAGATGCTGATGGCATCATCGAAGTTGCCGGCCATGAAGTTCGCATCTCCCGCTAGAAAGAGCGCAAGTACCAACAACTTCTTCATGCCTGCTCCGTCTGCTAGGTCAATCGCCTTGTCATACATTCTGATTGCTGCGTCAGTGTTGCCTTTCCTGAGCTCAACGTCTCCTAGGTTTGCTGTGGCAATGGCAATGCCTCTCATGTACTCAGCTTCTTGGCTAATCTCCAGAGCCCGTCTGTTGTAGGTTTCCATCTGGTCAATCTGGCCGAGTGTACGGTCAATTTCCCCGACGTTGATGAGAGTTCCTGCTAGCCCAATCTGGTTGTTCAGTTGCTGCTGGGTGATAAGCAACTCCTCAAAGGTGTCCCTGGCTTCTTGGAGCTGACCTATGTTGAGCAGCATCACTCCCTCAACATTCCTTGCATCCGTGACGCCCTGAAGGTAACCCATGCTCTCGAACTTCCTGATTACGTGGCTCAGAATGGCCTTTGCCTTGTCATATTCATACAGTTCCACAAAGATTCTCGCACGGTTGAAACTGATCTCTGTGAGAGCGAGACCGTGGTTCAAGTGTTTCGCAGTGTCTTCTGCTGAGTCGAGGCGGATCAACGCTTCCTCACGAGAAACGGACTTGCTCGCGGCATACGCAAGGACTATGCGCGCCCTGAGGAGCGCTGCCTGGACCATCGTACGAATGGCTTGGTCCTTTGCAGATACTATTGTCACCTTGTCTATGCTCTCAGTAGCAATCTCTGTGGCATGGTCAGTGTATCCCAAGTCAATCAGTATGGAAGCAAGCTCCCCCGACAACTCGGCAAACACAATGAATTCTTTAGCCTGCCATGCCTGATTGGTTATGTTCCGGAGGTTATTCAACCATCGGGGATCCAAGCTCTGTCGAGTGTAGGCGGCAGCTGCATATCCCCTGGACGCCAGGTTTGTTGATCCCCTGGACAGCAACTGATTATACCCGTACTTCCCACGAAGGAAACTCGCCTTGGCGCACATCGCCAGGAACGCGGCGCTTCTGTTCTTCCATTCGCCACTTCCCACGAATTCTAGGAGGATGTCCGTAAAGAGTAGGAATGGATCCTTTTCAGACCTTGCCTCAATTGACATCCTGCTTGCGAGTTGCTCAATCTCAGAAGGTTCTAGGTCCTTCGAGTACATGGCGAACTCCGGAATTATCAATCTCTCCGTCAAGGTCAACTTTTCTCCGCGCTCAAGCCTGGGTTCCCAATCGACTCTCGTCTCCAGAAGCTGAGAGGCGTATCATAAGGCTTCTAACAAAACTGTTCGCGAAGTCCTTGTTTGTGATTCCCAGTTCCCGGATGCATACGAGAGTACATAGGAAATGGTGTCTGCTGCTTTTTTGAAGATTATGCAGTGGTACGTAGTCTACTATCAGGAGCAACCTTCCTTATCAAATCAATTAGGTCGTACATGCTGAACGGCTTCTGGATAAATGCACGTGCTCCTGCAGCGAGCACCTTGTCACTGTATCCTTCCTCAATGTCCGCCACAGCAATGATAGCAACTGAGGCGTCCACGTCAAGCAAGTCTTCGATGAGGCGCACGCTCTCTTCGTGAGTTAGTTTGAGGTCCAGAAGGACGACATCCGGCTTTTTCCTTATGCAGGCAGTAAGGAGCTCTGTTCTATCCATAACCTCGTCTATGACCTTGAATCCTGCGTCCTCAATGGCCATCTTCAGCAGGACCCTCAGAAAGGGAACGTCCCCTCCGATTATTACTCCGAGGTTTGACCCACCTGACAAGAGATTTCACCCCTGGCAGCTACTTAGATTCACCTTGTCGAACCTCAGTCAACTACCGCTTTTTCAACCAGGTCGAGCATGTGTCTGATTGTGACGGGCTTAAGTCCGAAGGACTTGGCGCCTCCATTCAGTGCTTGGTCTCGTACATTAGCATCTGCACTGATGAATACTATTCGAGCGGCAGGCTCCATCTCCAGAATGTCTTTCATGGCTTC
>CP070658.1:1281108-1283972 GCA_020355105.1 Candidatus Thorarchaeota archaeon
CGAGTGACCACAACTCGGCTTGGCAACTTTTCCGTCTTCAATCTCTGGTCCACACTGCCAGATGATTTCCCAGTCTTGTGCGGCAAACTCTCGAGTATCAACTCGGATAGGCTCGTCGACTTTCTCCCTGTTCGAACGATAGTAGTTGTGAAAAGTAAGTCTTAGGAACTTATTCACAGTTTCCCGAGCTTGAACAGGCATCTCTTTCATCTCCCTCGAGAGGCCTCTCCTGTTGTTGCGATGTGTCTTGGAGAGGTATGTCTTGGTGACTGGGAAAGCCCTTCTCTCGACAGCATTCCCATCATACTGTAGCAGCCATAGATCATATTGATCTCCGTTCAACCCGTGGAGCTAATGTGAAGCTGATGCTCCCGACTTCAGCTATCGGAAACTCGAGTAGCATCGGTTTGTTGGCACTGAACTGAACCGTCAGACTGTCAGTCGACATCGCCTTTGCAATCTCAGAGAGATAGTTCAATGCATACATAGCAGTCGGTTTGCCCTTTGATTCCATGTGAAACACTGCCGAGTCATCTCCAGACGCTTTCAATGAAACCTCGGCTTCTCCTGTATCTCCCTCACCTGTGAAAGACAGCGTCTTGCCGCTTGCAGATATTCGTATGTGGCTGGAAACTACACCGATGTCCTTCACGGCTTGTTTGAATGCATCAGCGAACATCTCAGCCTTGGCCTCAAATGCAATAGTGGGCTTCTTGGTTCTCTCATCATGTGGTGTGAGAAGTTGGAGCTTGAACTGACGTTGTGCCTGACCTATCATCTTAATCTCGAATCGTCTGGCCTCGGCATCGAGATTGAACTCGAGACGATCGTCTCCAGCCATTCGCTTGCTCACTTTATTGAGTTCATCAACTCCAAGGCATATGTCGTGTTCACCGTCACATCTGTATTCTTGAAATACGCCTGCAGGTAGAACCAAGTCAACCATCGCGGCTTTCGACGAGTCTAGCTGTCGAAGCGAGATTCCGGTTTCAGATACCACGAAATGAACCTCTGTGAGAAGCGTTGCCAGAGCATCTACGATTTGCTTCCACGTGCTAGTACTGTCAAGTGTTGCATGAAACATCTCAGCTTCTCCTCCATCATCTAATCAGTGCTTGAACTATCGTACTCTCCATCTCCACTACCTTTTTGTAAAGCTTGACATCGAGGCCCGAAATCTTATGAGCCAGTGAGGCTGCCAACCGAAGCTCCTTGCCATCGGGGCCAGACTTCTCTGTCACCTCACCCAGAAGGAAGTATGTTTCGCCCACGTCGAGTGTTCCTTCCACACTGACCACAATAGTCCCGGCATTCTCCACATCATCTTCATAGCGATCTTGAACTAGTGCGACTCCGGGTTTTGACTCAACCACGATAGCCATTATTCTCACAGGGGTATCCACATCTGGAGAGATATCACGAATGGTTGTGAGCTTTGCAGGTTTTCTGCGCGGGAACTTCCTTTCCTCAGTCAAGCTGAACGCACCATCAAGTCTAATTCGGACGGAGTCCGATATTAAGTCCTGTAGTGGCAACATGTCCGAGTCTTAAATGTGTTAGTCTCGCTGGCGTGCCTCTACCGCTCAAAGAATCTAGCCACCGTAGTTTCGCCAAGTGTGCTTGCACTCAGTACATCTGTAAAACTCGGTCGCTCCTTCGTCTCCTCGTCGAGTCTGAACCGTCCAGTAGTATGCATCATTGTTTCCGCATTTTGGACAGATGGCTTTTGTAACTGGCATAGGAATCGAGTCATCCTCTACCACGACTATCTTGTCACGGGGTGTCTTCTCAATTCTATGGGAAACTGTGAGTTTGCCCTTCAGCTTCTTCTTGTGGCCACAGCTTCTGCATTTTAGGAAACGGGCGCCGTCTTCATCCGATGATGGTATCATCATTGCACCACATTTTTCGCAGAATTCCATTTCACATTACCCCGGGATTCTCGAATCTGCTAATCTCTCTCAAATTAAGGCTTGCTGAACAGCAGCCAGTCCCTGCCGGTACAATAGACCCTTCCTATGAGTCAGGAAGAAGGTCAATAAGACCTTCCAGAACTTTCTGGAAAGCCTCTACAGCTGCCTCACCCTCCTGCTTCCTGTTCATCTCGGGATGAAGGTCTAATCTCTCCACAAGAGAGGAAACTAGGTCTTCTGTAGTTGTCCTTTCGGTCAGCCACAAGTACGCTACAATTGCATCAAATGCATCAGCGGCAGCTCCGGAATCAGTCCTTCGAGAGATGTGACTATAGATGGCAGTAGCACGTAGTGCACGTGCAAGTACACTGTCCCGCACCTTCTCGCCAGTAGCCTCTCCAAGAACCTCGGACTTTGCAAGGGAGTAGCAAAGATTGACTAGGCCATCACCAACCTTTGCCAAGCCCTTGTCCCGCATTATGTCTGCAATACTCTGATGCTTCTTGACAAACTTCCACATATTCAGTCACCAGACTGATGGTCTTATCCTCATTGAGTCTAACCAATGCTGTGATCTGATAGAGTCTGACTAAAGCCCTTGCGGAACTCCTCGGTCCTAGCAAGTATCTTCTCAAGGGCCTCACGAAGCACCACGGTGGCCATGCGTTTCTTGGTCTTCAAAGTGACAACCGGACTGGCCAGAAGAGGGTGCTCTAGGTGGTAGCCAGCAAACTCAACTGAAGGCTCCTCTAGAAGAGTCCTGCGCAATAAGTTGCAGAACCCGTGGTCTTCTCCCTGAAACTCAATCCTCAGCTCATATCGATCATGCTCTAATACCTTAGGTTTCACTCTACTCTCGCCTCCTGCCTCTACCTCTTCCATCGCGGCTTCTGTCACCGCGACCTTCACCATAGCGTCTGGACCCGGACCTTCTGTCTCGACGGTCATAAG
>CP070658.1:1284072-1286620 GCA_020355105.1 Candidatus Thorarchaeota archaeon
AGTGAGATACTTACTCCAAGTATGAAAGGAGCACTTAGGGGCACTGTAGATACTGGATCTAGAATGCCTACAAAGAACTGAATAAAGTCGCCAAAAGGGTCCATCTTCGTTCCAACTTCTGTGGTCGAGCAAACTTGACGGCGTTTTAAGGATTGCTTTCAGGCGACATCAGTTAGAAAAGCAGCCACAGGCCGGAATCTCGTAGTACACGTTTAGCCCTCGGGCATAGTTGGGCAAGTAAACGTTGTCAATCACATATTTGTATGTTTGGCGCGCCGGAAGCTTCTCGTCACATCTGGTGGCCTCTTGTGCATAATTCCGTATCCTTGTGGCGTTTTGTGCACCGTCAGGCGCACTTCATGCTAATTTGTGTGGCGCCATTTCAGACCCAAAGCTAAACGTGTACTGTTTGATACCTGATGTCTTTATATTGAGGTATGCGTTTACTGTTTCTCCGTCAGCCGCCGGGAGGGCTGGACTGCTATGATGAATATGGTTACACGAATGTTGAGAAGGCAGGGCTTCTACAGAGTGAAGAACCAGGAAGAGCCTTGCTACATGAAGCACTCAGTAGGCCTTGGCGGGGTCTACGTTCGAATCGAGCAAAGGAAGGCATTGATCACAGTAAGGGACCTTGGTATCGAGGAAGAATTCACCAAGGTCAAGAGACTGGAGAACTTCATCAATCAATTGGACGACGAGGCATATCGAAAAAAATGCTTTATCGTTCACAAGATGAGAGGAACAGGGTCGTAGACTGACTCCTCCATTTGTGCACGAAACCTTGGACCTCAGGGGACCCTGAGAGAATATGTCCAGACACCCTAGCTAATGCGTGAAAGGACATAACCCGGAATCATCTGGATTATCGCACTCCTTACTGACCTGACGCCGAGAAGCATTTCTGCGATGATCCTCCGAGACTTCTCAGACCTTAGGAGTCTGGGACCGAGGGACCCGGACCCACCCTCCAAGAACCGTCGTTGAAGCCAGTGCCCCCACTTTAGGTCAGAACCGAATGCCCTTCTCCACCGTTTCTCATAGATAGACAGAGCATCTACAGTGGCGTCAGCCTTGTTGATGCTCTCTATTGCTGTCATTGCGGCCAGCTTGCCAGCAATCATAGAGTAATAGATGCCCTCTCCAGTGATCGGCGAGCAATGTCCTGCAGCGTCACCTGCCAGCATCAGTCGGTTTGAATATGAGGGCACGACAATGCCGGATAGTGGCATCAATGCTGCCTCTCTTCTGACTATCTTTGCGTTCTCTAGCATCGTGCATGTGGGTTCAACTTGATTCACAAGTGAGTCTAGATACTCTACAACACGCTTTTTCGACTCACGTACGCGAGCTATCAGGCCTCCTGTTCCCACAACCACCTCTCTTCCGCGAGGAAACACCCAAGCGTAACCTCGAGGAGAATAGACACCTCCATAGTAGAAATCATTAACTTCATCCAAAGGCTCTGAGCTAACGGGAAGTTCCATCTGGTATTGGACAGCATACCCCATGTGAGAGTTGGGGATTCTGTTTCTGAACGGAGTAGATCTCTGCGATGCAGGGTTGGCTCCGCTTGCATCTATCACTATACTGCAACTGATGACTCCTCTATCACCATCCTTGGAGTAACTAACCTGGCATCCTTCATCAAGAACTCGGACTTGGTGTACCTCCGACCTGGTCCAGACAGTCGTTTTCGCATCTTGAATCTGAGAGAGTTGTGCACGTCCGAGGTCTGCTCTTGAAACGTTCACGCCGACATCGTCGCCAAGATAAATGCTAGTGAGCTCCATTCTAGGAAACTTGATTCGTATGCCATTGACTGAATGCGAACCTTGGATTCTGCCTACGTCGAATTCATCGAGTGCTCTTTGAGGAACGAACCCACCGCATGGCTTTTTCTCACATGGAGATGATTCCCTATGTAGTAGAAAGTAGCTCACCTCTGAATTGGAAAGGCTTCTAGCAGCAGTTAGACCGGCAGGTCCTGCTCCGATGATCACAACGTCAGCATCGTATTCCATCGTACTTGCTGTGGGGAGTCAGTCCAAGAAATACCTTCGTAAAGACGATAGAACGCCGAACATAGTAAACGCCAAGGGAAATGAGCGAAATCTCAAAAGGAGTGAGCGTGTACCGCCACCTTTGTCCCCTCCCGGCAGGTCGGGAACTTGATGGTGCTCGTTTCTATTCTTAGTCCTATCCGAGGTGCGGTACACGCTTATCGCCTAACGCACCATCTGTAAACGCTTGCCTGCGGGCAGTAAATGTTCGCACGGAGGGAGAGAGACCAAACGAACGCAATCGGATTCTGTTCGGAGAGGAGGAGACTACAATCCACAACCACCCAGGACAATCGTGTACAGGATTCACCCACCTATCTAGTATATTGCACCTTGTAATACCCTAGATCCAGGCCCTCGACCATCTCTAGAATTGCATAGATGGGTACTTCTCCACAGTAAACGCTGAATCATTAGAGGGGGATTCTCATACTCCACACAGGCCTTCCGGGAGCTTTCCATAAACCTTTCGATTTTTCGACAGC
>CP070658.1:1286720-1295648 GCA_020355105.1 Candidatus Thorarchaeota archaeon
AGAAAGGGGAGATCAAAGACGCAATATGATGATCTTACACTTGATAGTACTAAAGAGTTGATTGAGAAAGTGGGAGGAGAATGCACCATAATAGAGTGTGATCATTCAAACGAGAATGAAATCAGATCCATTTTTGAAACAGTTTCTCAACGTGAAGGCAGACTCGATATTTTGGTCAACAACGTGTGGGCAGGATATACTGACAAGAGCTTTCAACTGGATATCGAAACGGATAGTTTTGCGGGTAGTTTCTGGGAACAGCCATTGTGGCGTTGGGATCACATGTTTCAGATCAGTCTCAGATCACATTTCATTTGTAGCAAAGAAGCAGCTAATCTGATGGTTCCTAGTAAATCGGGTTTGATTGTTACTACAGGTTTCTGGGATGATGACAAGTATCTTTCCCAAGTCCCTTATGATGTGGTGAAACAGGCTAAGGCAAGATTGGCATACGGGATGGCAATTGATTTGTTAGAACATAATGTAACCTCGATCTACGTTTCGATGGGTTGGATTCGGACTGAACATCTGAAGAGGACATCCGAAGATGGACAGCTGAATGATGAGAATTACAAAGACTATGCAGGCTATGAAAGAACAGAGTCCACAAGATATGTTGGGCGTGCAATTGTCAAATTAGCCTCAGATCCTAATGTTCTAGAGAAAACGGGAAAAACCCTGACCACCGGTGAACTAGCGAGAGAATACGATTTTGTGGATTTGGATGGATCACAACCAGAACGGTTTGTCATTACTGAGAAGTCCAAGGGATTGACAGTGAGATAGAGTTCAAATCCCAACGCCATCGATTTGGTTATAGTTCTCGGTTTTCTATTGGCGCAGCCACTTGCTGTGAGCGTCCTAGTCAAATATCCAATCTGATGAGTTCCATCACTTGTGACCGCCTGTTTGTAGGTGATGAACATGAATCATGGAATTAGGGGAGCCAGAATAGCACTCATAGTTTCGAGTGTCTGCCTCCTTGTCACTACCTTGGGTCAGCTGTACCTGTCTCTGACGGGGGGCTATGGAAATGAGGTGTTTGCCACGCTTGACAGCATTTCCACTGCCTTCTTCATAATCTGGCTGATAACGCTCCTACGCTTTGTCGTCAGAAGAACATGAGATGAACGCTAGGGACTGGTTACCCTGGGCCACCCTCAACATTTCTGTTTCCCAATTCTATTAGAAAAAGTAGGTGGGCGAGAACCGATTTTGCGGCTGCTCGCCCGGTTCCTGCTCTAGGTTGGCACTTCAAGCAGGACATCTGTGCACTCGGTTTCTTCTCTAGCAACTTCTTGATCCGAGTCATCAAGCATAACATCTAGTTGGCTGTGGAGCTTCTTTCTGGCAGCAACAGCGGCCCCAATCAGTGAGACTATGAGGAGCCCTATGGCTGCGCCGAACATTGGTGGAACTGTCGATCCAGCGGTTTCAGCCCACACGCCGCCAAGCCCCATTCCAAAGACTTGAACCGCTGTGAAGACGACGTTGAAGAGTGCGAATACTCTGCCTCTGTAATTGTCCACAACAAGCTCCTGCATCAAGGTGCCCAGTGGAATGTTCAGCATCACATCAACAGACCCGATTAGTGCCCAAGATAGCAGGACATGCCAGAATCCCTGGGCTCCGGCCAGTCCAAGGACTGCAATTCCTGCAACAATGCCTGCAGATGCAACGATGTAGAGGGGTTTCGGCAGGCGTTTTCGGTTGCCCATGACAAGTGCTACAACGATTCCTGACGCAGCACCTGCACTCAGTACAAGACCGAATTGCAACTCAGTGATTCCCAGTTGACCTTCTAGGTGCGGAATGAGTAGGGCATTGAGAATACCCGACGATGAGGCTACGAGGATTGCGAAGACGAAGAGATAGACAAGAATCACATTGTTGGCTGCATATCTAGCGCCTTGAACTACCTGTGACCTGACAGACTCCTTCTCCACCATCTCTTTGGGTACCAGGGATGTCTTGATTCCTCTGAGTGCTAAGGCAGAGAGAATGATGGTCACAGAGTTGATTGCGAAGGCAAGGAAGTAGTCGGGGGCGAGCAGAGCTACGAGGACGCCCCCAAGAGGAGGAATAGTCAGCTGGACTACTTGAAATGTCATTTGTGAAAGGGAATTCGCTGTCACCAGTTCGTCAGACTCAACAAGATTGGGAATTGATGCACTTCTGGCTGGGTAGAACCATGCATTGGCAACGGCATATAGGAATGTAAGTAGGTAGATCCATTCAATCGGTGCGAGAACTGGGGGAAAGAGTGGCGCAAGAGGAATGAGTAGAATCAGGAATGCGCGTGCTATGTCAGATGCAATCATTATTGTCTTCCTATTCCATCGGTCAACATACACGCCGATGAAGCCAGCAAAGATTACGACTGGTGCGGTCTGTGCCATTGCCAGAATGGCCATTGCCAGAGCAGACCCGGTGAGGTCGTAGGCAAAGAATAGCAGCGCCAATGAGCTGATGGCGAAGCCGACGTTTGAAACGAGCTGCCCGAACCAGAGCCGGGAAAAGTCTCGATTTCCGAGAATGGTTCTGAAGGTACTGCCCTCGGTTGGAATCTCCTCGGACAGTCCCTCAGATACTGTCACTGTCAATTGCACTACCTCGTGAAGTAGGCATATACGACTGACATTGCTGTACTTCTCATCTGAGAGGCGCTCTTCTTGGATACCTTCTTGTTCTTGGTTACCACTAGATCACCGCACATAGGCTGAGAAGGCATGACCAACGGTCATCTTTCTGACGGCCTCAAGGGCCTTGGTGTTCTGCTTCACGGATGAAACTCGGGATTTGGTTGCTAGAGCCATGATATTTCACAACAGAAACCACTCAGAATCAGTATATAATGCGGAGCCACATCTGAGGGTCACGAAATGGAGTCACAATTTGTTACTATGAAGTGATTCCAATTCAACAATCCGCGGATGATTTTACTAGAGATTTACGAGAGTCACTCGATGTAGAGACGTGTGTTGCAGAAGGGGCATAGTACAACTCTGTCATCCACGGGAGTAGCATTGGAGAGCTCAAAGGACATCCCACAATCAGGACAGCGATACATCTCTATGCCTCCAACATGCTCTGCAGGCAGTGCGTGAGCACGCATTGTCGCAAGGATTCTCGCGTCTTCATCCAAGTCCGTCGGAGCAATCGGGCGTCCTTGGGCCCATCGGTAGGCAGCGTAGAGGAGAAGTGCCACCATTGGCAACAGCAAGACAACGTACATGAGGTAGACATCAGGTGGTGCTGTTAGTATCGACCCGAAGACCGTTACTGAGCCAAGGATTAGGAGTAGGACAAATACAATCCAGCGTCCCGGGCTTGTGGAAGGCTCCTGCTGTTCTCCAAAGTAGTCGTAAGAGTCGTCTTCTATCATTTTGGGACTATGAAGTATCCATCATGAGATGGAATAAACTCTTCGACCTTGTTGAGTGAATAATGGAAGAATAGAGATGAACACGGGCCGTGCGGCCCGGTTCTTGTACTACTGGACAAACCTACTCTTTCTTGGCTGCCTTCTTCTCAATCTTCTTCGCCTTGACCTTGGTCACGACACCGACTGCAACGGTCATGCCCATGTCACGCACTGCAAACCTGCCAAGTTGTGGAAACTCCTTGTAGGTTTCAATGCACATCGGCTTGAGAGGCACAAGAGTGGCAAGCATGGACTCACCCTTCTTGATGAAGTCGGGGTTCTCCTCTATGACCTGTCCACTGCTTTGGTCAATCTTCTGGTGGATCTTATCGAACCTACAGGAAACTTGGGCCGTGTGGGCGTGAATAACTGGAGTGTAGCCCACAGTGATAGCGGTTGGATGTTGAATGACCATGATTTGGCCTGAGTATTCAGCCGCAACGGTTGGAGGATTGTCTTTTGGACCAGCAACGTCACCACGACCGAGGTCCTTCCTCTCGATGCCTCGAACGTTGAAGCCAATGTTATCGCCAGGTACTGCCTCCTTGAGCTGCTCATGATGCATCTCAATTGTCTTGACCTCACCGGTCTTGTTTGGAGGCATGAAGGTGATAGTGTCACCAGGTTTCATTACACCGGTTTCAACACGACCGACTGGAACAGTTCCAACACCCTTTATCGAGTAGACGTCGTTGATTGGCAAGCGTAGGGGCTTGTCAACTGGCTTCTTCGGAAGGGTCACTAGGTCAAGGGCTTCAAGCAGTGAGGGGCCCTTGTACCACGGTGTGAGGTCGGGTGAGAGCTCTTTCAGGTTGCAGGCATCACCGATAGCTGCGGTCGGAATGAATGGGATGCTATCGAGCTTGAATCCAATGCTCTTCAGAAAGCCTCCGACCTCCTCCTTTACCTCATTGTACCGATCCTCACTGTACTTGACAGTATCATCATCCATCTTGTTGACACAGACGATGAGAGATGGTACACCGAGGGTCATCGCGAGGTATGCATGCTCCTTGGTCTGGCCACCAGGCCCGACACCAGCCTCAAACTCACCACGCTTAGCTGACACCACAAGTAGACCAACGTCAGCCTGAGATGCACCCGTTATCATGTTCTTGATGAAGTCCTTGTGACCCGGGGCATCGATTATCGTGTAATAGAATTTGTCTGTAAGGAACTTGAAGAAGGCGATATCAATTGTGAGGCCTCGCTCACGTTCCTCTTTCAGGCGGTCTAGGGCGAAAGCCCATGCCCAACTCGGACGGCCCAGCTTTTCTGCTTCGGCCTTGTGCTGCTGGAACGTCCGCTCATCGACCGCACCAGTCTCATAGAGCAATCTACCAGTCATGGTAGACTTGCCATGATCTACGTGGCCAATGACCACGAGATTCAGATGTTCCTTTTCTTTCGACAAGGCATTGATTCTCCTTATTGAAGTGTTAGTCGGTCCCCTAGGGGCGGGAACCTGCTGGCTGTCACCTCGCGCGATGCTTTTAATGGTTTCGACAAGGCGGCTTAGCCAAGCCGGAAGAATATCACTTCTAGCCACCGGGGTGGTAGAACACACTAACTAGCAAGGTAAGATTGGACTCGACGGGAAAGCCTGTGAAGACGAAGGGCGCTACCCCGTTTCGGCTGGTACTGCTCTGCTTTACGTACCAACGTCATCGTGTCTTCTCAACGGCCGCCTCCCGCATCTAGGGGAATTGTGTCGATAATGCGAGCCGGAACAGGATTCTTGTCAATAGACAGTATAGGAAGTTGGTGTATTCGAACCCGCAGGAGTCGTCAAGTGGGACACTCTTCTTCTTCTTCTTCTTCCACGGGAGGAATCGACGCGATGTAGATGCTTATCGCGGTGATAGCCAGCATGAAGACCACAATCCCTGCAACTAGCTTTGTTCGGTCTTCCATTGATTTCATCTCGTGACATTTGTCACCTGCCTAAATCATGGAAAGAATAGTGGTTGATGCTCTTAATGATTTCGAGAATAGCAAGAAACTATCCGGTCTTCATTCCCTTGACTGCGTGCTCTGGAAGATAGACTGCGAACTTGCAGAGCTTGCCACCATCGACAACCGTGCTCACGATATCGATCTTCAAGGGCTCACCAAGCACTTCATTCCATAGCTGTTCAGCCCATCCTGCGCCACAATAGCAGAATATCCTTGGCATTCGCTCCAATGCGGCCTTGACAATTGGACAGTAGCAGTAAGCCTTGATTATCTCGTCTTGGGTCCTGGCCTTGGCATAGGCCTCTAGGTCGCTAGGGGGCTTGCTGGTGTACAGTATTTGGTCCTCCCGGTATGGCTTCTCAACCCACGGTTGATCCTTGCCGTATGCTCGAAGTACCTCATCTATGTCCTGAGTCTTGTCGAAGATTTCCTTGAATCGTTGGATATCCTCTACCGGTCTGTCATGAGCGCACTTCGCTATAACTTGGCACTTCTGATCTTCGTCTGCGATCCTATCTAGACGCTCAATCGCAGTAACAACCCAATCGCTCCGCTCTTCTGCTGAACTAAGTGGAGTAATCTTCTTAGAGCCTTCAAGTACCATCGACCCCTTTTGCTCTCCAAGTACCTTTCGAGTACGATCTTTGAATCTGCTCTCCCAAGGATGGATAGTGGTCTGGAGTTCAGTGACGTTGTCTTCAGGATTGTCTTCAAAGGGACCCTTCAGATAGACCTCACGGGGATTCAGCTCTGCTGCTAGTCCTCTTGACGCACGATAATCGTGTAGTTCACCGAAGACCTTTGCCATTTGGTCATACGGACCTTTGTAGACTGTCGTGAATGCTTCAAACCCCGGGAGAATTCTTGAGTGAATTTCACCACTCTCTATCGCTTCACTCACTGGATAAGCGGCCTCCATATCAAGACCCTCCTTCACGTCTGTGTCCCAACGGTATATTGCCATCGCAGGACCACATATTCTCTCGCCGCAAACCTCCTCCAGCTTCTTGAATCGCTCTTTCAGATCATCTCTTCTGAAGACGGGGGCTCTGATGAAAGCAATCAACATGTCGTCAATGTGCTTGTGCTCGTACTTGTGTTTCTCCTCAGACATAGCATAATCACTATTGAGAATCGATGACGTAGTAGCGGGCCGAATTCACAATTAAGGGGGGTGCTCAACGTAATGAATTGGTATGCCCATGGGGAAGGATAGAATCTGTGGATGATTTTACTAGAAGTGACCGTGCCATGGCGTTCTCGACTTATCAGCTACTCAAGCAAGCCAGCAGTCCAACCTCGAATCTGATCCCAGTCCCTAGAGTCTATCTTGTCTGGTACCTCTTCATCTGGGCCCATCTGCTTCTTCACAATGCCTTTGACAAGCCTTCGAACTGCAAAGTTGTACTTCTTGAAATCGAAGACACCAGCGAAGAATGCAGTAGCAACTGGTTTCAGACCCGGATTCTCCTCTACTATCTTGTCCAGGTATTCAGTCTGAACCGTTTCGTGATTCTTTGGATCCGTGGCGAATCCGGAAACCACGAAGAGAGCCACCTTCATGTACGAAAGACGCTCAATGTTCTTCTTGATGAACTCCAGAGGTTCCTTGGTCCATCTTCCTGCCTGTATTCCACTTCCTATTATTACCAGGTCGTAACCTTGTAGTTCCCCAGGCGGAGTGCCTTTTCTGAGATTAACCAAATCAATCTGGGCTCCAGTTTCTTGTATCACATTTCGCATTTCTTGTGCAACTTCAGCCGTGGATCCATATCTGGAGCCATAACCTATGAGAACTCTTTGCGTCATGAGGCGGTCGAGGTCCACCGAGGACTTATGGGTTTCGAAAAGGGGCGGCATGGAGTACCAGATGACTATTCCATCAGATCTGGTATCGAGTTCGGTTGTCTGCCTACGTCCTCTAGTTTGTTCAGGGGAACCCAGCCCTCATCTCCTGCTGGTGTGCGTGCCCATGCCCAATCACTCTCCTCACTTAGGACTATTAGCTCGCTCCCTGTTCGAACTGTCAGTTCTCGTGCGTTGTAGTCCCTTAGTGAGAGAAATCGATTCGAACCTGATTCTCGTTCCAAGTATGCCTTCGGGACCCATCCTTCAACTCCTCCGTTATTCCTACAGAAGAGCCATCCCTCCCACTCGGTTTCTCTCTCCTCGCCTTCAACTAACTCTCCATTCTTGATTACCAACGGAGTGGCGAATTCGCCTTCATGGTCTTTGATCGCTCTCATCATTCTCATTTGTTTCACCTTATTCGCGGATGATTTTACTAGAAATGGTCACTCCTTCTCCTGTGTAAAGACGTAGGCTACATTGGCACCAGTCTGGACTGTCTGCATGCTGCCTGGAGTCCCAAGAATATCACCGCATGGATAGGCCCAGATATAACCGTCCATGGGCATCTTTACCTCCTCGAGAACATCTCCGTATAGGTCATAGATCTCTGCGAACACTTCACCCTTCCGCAGAAAATCGCCTGGTGGCTTCAGGAACCGGATGAGACCACCACGGTTCGCCCGAACAATGCCCTCCCATTTGCACGGGCCCGGGATGACTATGATTCCCTCTTGCGGCTCAATCTCACCATCAATCATATCAAAGGCCTTCATTATGTTGAGGGTGCCTCTCACACCAACAGTCGTGGATGGCTCAGAAATCCATCTGCCGTCTATTAGCTCCACCAGAATGTCTGGAACTCCATTCTGGGCGGCGAGATTGGCCAGAGTGGGAGGGCCGTCCTCTTTGAATAGTGTACGGTCTATGACTGTGGTCACACCGAATGCCTCCGCCATCCTCTCCAGCCTCTCTTTCGTCTTGGGATTCATGACGTTAATCTCTGTGAAGAAGAGAGAGTCTGGCCTTGTGTTACAATGAATGTTGATGACCATGTCAGCTTTGCTCCAGGCCTCTTGCCAAAGCGCGTACGCTAGCCTCTCTGTTGCAGTGCCGTCGGGCTGATCAGCGGTCAAAGGGCTCGCACTGCCTCCACCGCCCAGATCAAGATTGTCTATCCAAGACAGGTATTGATGATGCATATAGGCCAGGGGGTTTTCCACAGGGATTCCGATGATTGCCCCTCTGAGCTCCGATGGGTCTATCTTCTCTCTCATTATCTTGAGTATGACCTCAGCACCTTGAAGCTCAATTCCGTGCTGGGTTGAAACCACAAGTAGTGTCGGACCATCCTTCGCTCCATTCATCAATAGAATAGGAATGTCGATGCTTGTGGTTGTGTTGAGTTCTACACCCTTGATGATTCCCTTCTGAAGTTTGCCTCTCTTGGCAGTCACATTTCCAACTTGAAGATTCTCTGGCATCGTCTTGACCTCTTTCCGATGTGTGTTATGCATGGGTCATATTCTTTCTGGATGCTGCGTAACTCGCGGCAAGATGGGTTCTCTTGACATCAAGAACTCATCAGAGAACACCGCAACCGTCATATGACGTGTCATGATTGAAGTGTGTACGTGGTGAGCCTAACTCATGCCAATGTTCGAACTGGATTTCAAGGTCAGGCATGCTTGCACCCTCGG
>CP070658.1:1295748-1302171 GCA_020355105.1 Candidatus Thorarchaeota archaeon
AAGATCCCTAGGCGGATGTTAGTAGGCGCCAGAAACCCATTAGCGACCTAAAAGTCCTATCAAAACCCAAATGCTCTTTCATCTTAATTACAGAGCACCAATCCAGTATGACCTAACTCCTCAGCGCTTATCAAAAGACTCCAAGAGGACTGGCTTTAGAACGGAGGTCCAGATCTCATAGCCCTTCTCATTCAGGTGGATACCGTCCCATTTGAAGATGTCATGTCTGGGGTTCCCTTCCGGATCCAAAGTGGACTCAACGATGTCAATGTAGTCTAGTCTATTGTCGGAGGAGCAGAACTCTTCTACCAACCGATTGGCCTCTCTCATTTCTGGCCATAGCTTCCTTCTCCTCCTTGGTGGTTTGATGGAGATAAAGTATACGGGGACCTCAGGCAATTTGGCGTGAATCTTGCTGCAGAAGGCTCGGAAGTCATTGGCTACTTCCTCGGACGTCCTCTTCTTTGAGAGGACCAGTCCAGAGATATCGTTCTCTCCGGCATAGAAGACAATGCCACCTGGCTGGTAGGGCAACACGATTCGGTCCGCATAGTATGTCACGTCAGAGATTCGCGAACCACCAAAACCTCTATTCAATACAGAGAGGGGTGCCATGTCTTCTTCGAGAGTCTTCCAATATCGGATGCTGGAACTGCCGGTGAATAGAATGGATCCAGTAGGTGCGGGGGTTTCCAGGTCCTGCTTCTCAAAACCGCGAATGCTCCGTTCCCAGAATGTTGGGTCGCCCTTGACAAGTTTCAGAGCAAATCGGACAAGGAAGACCGCTGCTACCATGGCGCAGACTAGGACGGCCAATATGAGAGTATCCTGATAGATGTTCATCTTGGTTCCTCCTCTCGATTGATTCTACAGTAAAGCTTATTCTCCACGCGCGCTGACATTCTTCAGTAATCTTCTTGAGTGTATATGTACACAGTAGTTGCCACAAGATTCGTGGCTAATGAGTCATCATAAGAGGGACTACACAAAATGGGATCTAGATTCCAGGACGGGGGATTGTTCAAATCTGTCCTGATTGGAGACGGAGCAGTCGGTAAGACCAGCATACGTCGAAGATACATGGGAGATGAATTCACAGAGGGCCATCTTGCCACTATCGGCGTCGACTTTGCACAGAAGTGGGTCTACTTCGAGGGTGCTACAGTAAGATGGGTGATCTGGGACCTCTCAGGGCAGCCCACGTTTGAAACTGTTCGTAAGCACTACTATACAGGGTCCTCTGGGATTATCCTTGTTTACTCCGTTTCTGACCGCGATTCATTCGACAATGCCTCGAAATGGCTAGTTGAAGCCTACAGGTACATGGGAGATCTACCGCCCACTGCGATTGTGGCCAACAAAATCGACCTACGTGAGTCGTATGCAGAGGGCGGCCTAGTTTCAACACAGGAAGGCCGAGAATTAGCCGACTACTTTCGTGAGAAACTGGCGATACCCGCAGTCTTCATAGAAACCTCTGCAAAGACCGGAGAGAATATCGAACACATGTTCACTGAACTGCTCAGGCTAATCGCGGAGGAAGAATCACAGATCTAGTCTTCAACAGACGTCCCATCGTGCTCTTTCAAATGCCTCCACCCGGCCTACTCGGTCATAATCAGTCTTCTCAATCCAGTCATCGAGTGTCTGACAGCGATTAGCAGAAGGATGAACACCACGACCACTGAAAGCGGCGTAACATAGAGGATGACAATCAGGGCAAACTCTGGTGAAACGGCAGTTGCCAAGGGACCATAGAACACCTCATAGACAACTACGAAGAAGCCGGCGATTCCTTGGGCAACAAGCACCGGGATAACCTCGGCCCATGGAGCAATCATGAATGAAATGCTGGCCACAATCACCAGAATTCTGGCCCACATTACAATGGAGTTCTGTGAAACCTTTGCAAATGCCATATCGTTTGTCTTCAGCTCGGATTCCTCCTGATTATGCAGCCACTTCAAGAATCTATATGACATCGTCACATTGCCAGGAGGCATGATAACGAAGACAGCTAGAATGACAACTGCAAATGAGAACCCTAGAAAGGCAAATGAATTGTAGAGGATGAGGACTGCTATTACCATGACTGGACCCATCAGAAGCGACAAGACAACGGTTGCCAACAAGGTGCTGTCCCAGAGGAGGTTCATGAGTACCTCTCCAACTCCGGTTCCCTCAGCATACACTATGTTCTCCAAGACCCATTTGTGTGATATGCAGTCCGTATAGAGCTGTTCGTCAGATATCTCAATATGGTCTGACCCGAACTTGTCCGCGAAGGTTTGGAATAGGCCATCAAGACCAGCAACTCTGCTATGCCATGAATACGCCATTGCGATAGACAAAGCTCCAAGAAGAGCCGTCGCTATTAGCATGAATACCATGACTTCTCCCCAGGAATCTACGATTCTATGCGAACTGCGAGGATTAAGCGTTGACCCTCATAATAGCGTTTGTTCTGTCAGCACATCCTCCCCACAATTTCCGTATTGGACCGGCACAACAGACGGTAGCACTTCGGCAGGTTTATGCATGAGCGCTTCATGCGTGGACACCACCTTCACCAAGATAGGAAGGGACAGCAGGGGACTTTGTATTGCAGTTGGCACTCACATATGGCATGTTCTTCATTGGTGCAGCCCTTATCACGTATACGATAGCAGTATGGGGCGAACAGATACCCGGGGAGCTGAAGCCAGTATTCGTTCTGATGTTTTGCGTAGGCGTCGTCTGTGACACCACCGGAACAACCATTATGGCGCTAAACTTGGATGCAGGGGCACCGGTACTTGGTCCTCTCGATGCACTCTTTCATGCGGTCACAGGACTGGCTGCAATTATCCTGATGTTGATTCATGCAGTCTGGGCGATTAGGGTCCTACTTCGGAAGGATGCGACTTCTGCTGAGAGGTTTCATAGGTTCTCGAAATACGTATGGCTCTTCTGGCTTGTACCCTTCTTCTCACCCATGGTGGCTCAGCTGATCTAGATGATCTCAACAACAAGGCGGCAAGTCAGTGTCATGAGAGCTCCCGTGAAAGAGTTGAGAGAGAGTTCATTTGCTCTGAAGACAATGAAACGTGCATAGCTCCTGCATTCTGTTCTGCCTGGTACGTTTTGCTGGCGCCCGGAATTGCCACGATGATATCGCCGTGGTAGTTGGTGGCCCAGCTCAAAGCGACCTGCGCCGCAGTAGCCTTTTGCTCGACTGCGATATCCTCGAGGAGATCAACTAGTGGCTGACTCTTCTCTAGTTTCCGACGAAGCGACGTCCTACGGAAACGGGGCATACTTTCGAACAGCTCGGGATTGCTGTGTAATTTCCCGGTCAAGAGCCCCATTCCCAGCGGGGTGTAGGCTGTGATTGTGACTCCAAGTTCCTTTGCCCTTTCAAGTATGCCATTGGATTCAATGCGCCTATCCAATAGGCTGAATCGGACTTGGTTGGTTGCGAGAGAGATACCCCGGTCAGAAAGTGCCTCATGTGCGCGGGTCATCTTGTCACTTGAGAAGTTGCTTACTCCAACTGCACGGATGATGTTTGAGTCGACCAAGTCTGCCATCGCATCCATCTGGGACTTGACTGATGATCTGGAGTAGGGCTGATGAACTAGGTAGAGGTCTATGGGATATGGCTCCAATCTACGAGTGCTCTTCTCAGCAGATCTGGAAATCGATTTGGCACTCTTCATGATTGGCAACCACTTGGTCGCAATGACAACGTCTCCTGGGGATATCCCCGCGGCTGTCAAAGCATGAGCGACTGCCCTCTCTGATTCTCCTGAACCATATACCTCCGCGGTGTCAATCCAGTTGATTCCAGATTCGAGAGCTACTTTGACCACCTTATCTTCGATTTCAGTTGGAATGGCGGACAAGTAGAACCTGGTGAAGGACCTTCCTCCGGAGAACTGCATTGCTCCAAGGCCAATCGAACTAACCTCGATGTCTGTCTTCCCTAGCCGCCTGGTTGTTCCCTTTGATGACATTCTTTCCTTTGGTCTCCTATACAAAGCAGTCCCAAGACTGACTGCTAAAAGTCTGCGGATATGGGAGAATAAGGAGGTAGATACATAAAACGGAAAGTAATCCAAGGGTCCCATGACGGTACCGCCTTCGCCAGACATTGAAGAAAGAGTGACTGAACTTCTTTCGGAACTCACAACCAAAGAGAAGTTCATGCTCTTGACTAGTCACGGTCGACATCGAATCTACACCACAAAGCCCATTGGTCGAGTAGGAATCCCTTCCTTCAAGATGACTGACGGCCCCCTAGGAGCCGCATACCATTCAAGCGGATTCAGCAAGAATACTAGATTTCCTGCGACAATATCTCTAGCAGCCACATGGGATAGAAGACTGGCACATGAAGTTGGAGTGGCAATGGGGAAGGAAGTGCGTGCACTGGGAAGACATATGCTACTTGCCCCAGGAATTAACATTCACCGGACTCCCCTAAATGGTAGAACGTTCGAGTACTATAGTGAGGACCCATTCCTCACGAAAGAACTTGCGATTCCGTTTGTCAAAGGAGTCCAGAGTCAGCAAGTCGGTGCATGCCTCAAGCACTACGCCGCAAACAACCAAGAGACTGACCGAAGGAGCAACAGCTCCGAAGTCGATGAACGCACTCTTCATGAGATATACTTGAGAGCTTTCAGAGCGGTTGTCAAAGCTGCAGACCCATGGGCGGTCATGGCATGCTACAACATGGTGAATGGAGTGTATGGGTCTGAGAATAGGTATCTGCTGAGAGAGGTCTTGATGGACAGATGGGGCTTCAAGGGCTTCGTCATGACCGACTGGTTTGCGACCAGAAACATAGAGACGACAGAGGGGTGCGTCAATGCTGGGCTTTCACTTGAGATGCCGTGGCCGAGCAAGTACAAGCTGAAGTCGTTACAGAGAGCCTACAGTGAAGGGAAGTTCACTTACGAGACCCTGGAGGACGTTGTCCGCAGATATACTAGAGTGATGTTTCTTGCTGGAGCTTTCGATGACCGTGATGAACTGCCGCAGGGTGCACGGAACACGATAGAGCATCAGGAACTTGCACGAAGGTCGGGAGAAGAGGGTATGGTTTTACTGAAGAACAAGGGAGGACTACTGCCTCTAGATATGAAATCAATTGACAGCATCACGCTACTCGGTCCCAATCTTAAGAAGAAATACGGGCGCATTCTAAGTGGAGGATCTTCAGCTGTGGTGCCTCCCTACGAGATCACACCTCTCGACGGCATGAGGGAGAAGTGCAAAGACTCGATTGCCATAGTATCTGACGTATCTCAGGCTGATGTTGCCATTGTCTTTGCTGGGCTTGGCCACGGTCGAGGAGAGGATTCTGAAACAACTGACCGAAGATCATTGAGTCTACCAGAGAACCAAGAGGGAATCATCAACCAAACAGCCGCAGCAAATAGGAACACCGTCGTTGTTCTCATGGCGGGAAGTCCCATCGCGATGAGCGCGTGGATTGACAATGTACCAGCCGTGCTGATGGCTTGGTATCCGGGGATGGAGGGAGGAAGGGCAATTGTCAATGTCCTCTTCGGCGATGTCAATCCTTCCGGTAGACTACCTCTCACTTTCCCAAAGAAGCTGTCTGATTCGCCGGCTCATAGTAGCGGCATCCCGCGCACATTTCCGGGAGTAGACAAGAAGGTGTACTATGATGAGGGAATCTTCGTAGGTTACCGATGGTTTGACGAGAAGGGCATTGACCCCCTGTTTCCTTTCGGTTTTGGCCAGTCATACACCTCATTCGAATACAGGGATGTACACCTGAACAAGGAGTCATTGAAGCGTCCAGAGGATGTGATGCAGGTAGAACTCAGGGTGGCGAACGTCGGTCAGCACGCGGGCTCCGAAGTAGTCCAGATGTACTCTCACGATGTTGAGAGCTTGGTCCCAAGGCCTCCGAAAGAATTGATCGGTTTTGAGAAAGTGCAACTTGGGCCGGGAGAGGAGAAGAATGTGGTCGTCAACGTGAATCCTCACGACCTGGCATTCTATGACATTTCACAACACGATTGGCTCATTGAGCCGGGAGCCTTCGAAATCTTGGTAGGACGTTCGAGCCAAGAGATTAACACTCGGATGGAGTTCACATACGGCTAGCGATAATGCTGACGAAAGAGCCATTTGCCAGTTCACACCTCGAGCAACTATGTACGAGATAAGCGAAGGAAGAGATGAGGAAAGGGATTCAGCTATTCGTCTCTTCTGGAAGGTCTTTGAGCCGACCAGCAATCTTGACGAGATTAGCAAGGAGGAATGGGCTCAAGGCTGGCACAGGCCGGAGGATCACGATTGGGCCTTTGTGGCGCGTCAAGATGGGAGAGTTGTTGCGAATATTTCCTTCTTCTCCCACAGTTGGAACCTAATTCGGGGTAGCAACGTCAAGTTTGCTGCAGTCTG
>CP070658.1:1302271-1305060 GCA_020355105.1 Candidatus Thorarchaeota archaeon
CCAATTGGGACCTAATCGTCGACATGAGGAATCCCGTAGGAGCAAGCCAGCTTGAATCAATCTTGGATTCAATGGGAGATGTTGAAACCTACGAAAGGTTCCTGAAGGTATCATACTTCTCAGAGCTCGCGGGAACCCAACATCCGTTTGAGATTCTGTTCTTGGAGTCCACAGTGGGTCTTCAGACATTCGAGTTCGAAGAAGGTCGAGGCATTCTTGCTCAGAATGAGGCCATGGTGGAGAAGCGTATCTCCGAAGCACGAAACATCAACATCGGTGACGAACTGGAGGTTTCCATAGCAGGGGCAACAGAAGCTTTCACAATAGTAGGAATCGTGAGGTCAATCTTTAGTTCTGTCTTCATAGATTATGCCAAGGCTCCGGCGCCCGCTAATGAAACGCTTCTAACTGGCGCCTTTGTTGAACTCACCCCTGGAAGTGATGCTGAAGCAGTAGGAAACGTGATCGCGCAGGATGACCAAGTCGAAAGCGTTCAAACCCACCAGGAAGCTACTGATGGAATCAAGGCCGTGTTTCAGACTTATGACATAATCCTCTACTTCCTCGTGGCGATGTGTCTGGCGATTGTTTTCCTCGTGGTATGGACGACTGCGAATATCAGCACAATCGAACGAATGCCAGAATTCGCACAGCTAGAGGCGATCGGTTTCGATAGGCGTAATCTCAGGAGTATCATGGTCGGAGAGATTCTTCTCATTACACTAGTCGGAACCATTCTCTCGATTCCTCCGTCGATTTGGCTTGGCTACTACTGGGTTCCACTGATGAGCCAGACTCTGAGTGTGATGGACTTCTACGTGCGCCTCGTTCCGTTCGCAGTGAGCTTCGCGATACCAATAATCTCAGCCATCATTTCGGTGACTCCTCTAGTGCGAGTCTTGAACCGTATTGATCTACAGACAGTTATGCGCAACAGAGACCCCCAATAGCCCTTACATGGCGGTCATGATGTGCCTCAGCGAATAGTCTTAATAGCGAAAAATGACGAGTTCGAGCTAGTTCCTCAAGATTGGAGTTAGACCGTAGTGGCCATTGGAGACGAATACGAGAGCACGTTGGTCACCTATCCAACGCATGCCGAGCTTGATTTCATTCTGCGTGACTATTTCGAAGTCATTGACGAGCGCCTGGTATACGGTCTTCCGACGTTTGTGGTTCGTTGGAAGACGGGGGGCATTCCTCCCGCTGAAGAACAGGACCTAGTCTTCGAAGACATCAACAAGAAGTCAGAGACCCTTCGTGTGTGGCCTGTTGTTAGATGGAAAGACCAGACCATTGGAGAATACATCATTCGCTTCGTTCCAAGAGAGAAGACACCAAAGTCTGACATCAGAATCAACTACGCCCTCTTTGTGGCCACACTAGGTACGATCGCACTGGCCGGGCTTATGCAAATCACCAGCCCGGTGTTCATTAATCTCTTCTACCCGACCACATTCACCAACTTCAATCTCTTGTGGGAGGTATTCATATTCATCGCTGCTCTCATGGGCATAATCTTCGCACATGAGATGGGGCACTATCTAACAAGCAAGAAGCTTGGAATTGAGGCAACACCACCATACTTCATCCCGGGAATACCGCCGATAGGGACATTTGGCGCATTCATCCAGCAAAAGAGTCCACCTGCAAACCGCAGAGATCTGTTCGACATGGGCGTCGCAGGACCGCTTGCCGGTTTCGCAGTCACGCTAGTTGTCTTGCTATTGGGATTCTTCATGTCCGTCCCCCTAACGGCAGAGCAGGTTGCAGCAATAGACGCTACATATCCCGGTATGTCGGGCTCTATTGGTGTACCAATCCTCTTTCAGATAATCGAAATCCTGTTTGCTGACTTCATTCCTGCTGGTGGCACTCTCTATATGCACCCTCTTGCGTTTGCCAGCTGGATTGGCATGCTGGTTACAGCTCTTAATCTGTTCCCGGCCTCTCAGCTTGACGGAGGGCATGCACTTCGAGCCATTGTTGATTCTAGGACCCATAGAATCATCGGTTGGGTAGCAATTGCGGCGATGTTCCTTGCTGGGTTCTATCTCATGGCTATCCTAATCATAGTCATTACTCAGGGCGGAGAACACCCGGGACCGTTGAATGACACTACTGAGATCCCTGCTTGGCGGAAGGTGCTATTCATATTCGTCATGATAATCCTAATCATCTGCATACCTCCACTATGGGACATGATTGGATTCTAGAGTAGTGAGAAGACCTCACTTTGTGTTCTTCAGGACCACAATCATGTGCGATCCACCATCGATTGCACCAGGTTCTTTGCAGAACTCAAGTTCCCACCTTAGAAAAGCATTCCAGACTTCAGGCTTCTCCATCACTTCTCTCAGCCTCTCCTCTGTGTGAAGGCTGTTTGAGAGGTATGCACAGGCTGACGCTTCTACAATCTCGCAAGCATGTCTTTGGAGGAGTGATCTCAGATCGCTCCATCGGTACATCCGGCAATGATGGCCGTTCGACGCCAGCTTGTCCACTACGTCGCCATCCTCGAATAGCTTCTGCATCGTCTCTAGACCAAGTCTCTCAACTTCGTCGAACACCAACTCTACGAAGAGCTGCCAAGTCCCAAGACTAGACATCTCTTTTCCTGTTCAGTTTTCAAACAAGCACTACACAGGGAATCGTCGAGCATGTTGAAATGTCAAATGCCTCGGAGAATGACACTGCAATATATGAGCTGAGCTACACCTATCTCGACCAGCTCGGTAGGAAGCATAGCGGAAATTCCTACTCTACCGGATATCCAGCTGTTGAGGGCC
>CP070658.1:1305160-1311140 GCA_020355105.1 Candidatus Thorarchaeota archaeon
GGATTCCGAAGTCACCAAGGAACAGCTAATCATGCGGGTCATAATGCACTCTGATCGGCCTTCGGCGGACCACAATGCAAGGACAGGAGCAAATGCACTTGTAAATTTGCTGGAAGAAGTGGGGACGATTCGCATTGATGAGGACCGAGTTCATGTGGTGAGTTTTCCCCGAAAGAAGATTCCAGAGATTATCGAGATTGTGGACATCGAGGATACGGCCGTTCCTCAGTTCGCTTCTTCAATGGCTGTCAGGAGGGGGGAGAGAGTCGGCTCTGCTGAACTTGACATTCGAATCCAGGTATCGATTGCTGCAGGTCAAAGGTCAGACACGACATTCATTGATGAGCTGATTGTGAGGATGAGGGATCTGCTCCGCACTTTCGGGCTGGAAGAAGTGGGATAATAGCGTCTGTTTCGCTATCTTGACCGACTTGTGCAGTTATGAAAGGGTTTATTTACATTGAGGCTTAACTATAGTTAAGCCGTCTAAGGACAGCTGCAATGGGTGTCTGTGCTTGTCGTGTTTGGCAAGGCCAGCGAAACTCAGTCAAGAACTGGTCAAGCGAAGAAACATGACTGGCAGACTGACAGTCGACAAAGCTGGGCGATAGAGGAATAGTTCGATCATACTCATCGTGACAAAGACAGCAATGTAGGCTGAGAACAAATCGAACATCCATTGTAACCTGTACTCAGACGGCGTTCCTCCGTTTTGTGGAACTGGGAGAATGGTGGGCTCTGGAGCCTTCATCTCCTATGTTCTGCTTACTCCAGGGCAGTCTTCACTGCGGCCTCGATTTCCTTAACGGTTGCCATCCTCTTCATGACTGGCACTCCATTTACACAGACTCCACGAGAAAGGCCATACTCTTCTACAACTGATCTATCATCCGTGTTCACTGCCTCGACAATGGCCTTGTATTTCTTCATGGCTCTTCGTACCTTATCAGCCATCCATCCTGACCATGGGCACTGGTTGTTGAATAAGACTTCAACAATCGGTCTGTCGTTTCTGTCAAGGATTCGAGTCTTTGGAGGAATGAGTGTTGGTTTCTCGCCTCCACCCAAATCCAGATGGAGTAGCACACGACTCTCATCACGGTCGACGGCAACGAAACCAAACTTCTCGAAAAAGCTTGAAGGCATGTACGGCATGAAGCCAAACCATCTGTCGCTATCATAGGCCAAGACGCTCACTCCGCCGAACTCCTCAGCCCTCTTGATACAATGTTCTATGAGTGGTTTCGCTGCTCCCGTGCGCCAAAAGGCCTCGACAACCCAGATGCAGTTGATAAACAGTGACTTCGTGCCACTGACTGGCTCAGATGCGAGCTGAATGGGCACATGTTCTATCAGACCTTTTTTCTCCCCCTTGGGACCTAGAACAGCAGTCACCTGCAGCCCTTTTTGCATCATTGCCTTCAGCCAGTCCCTACGTGCTTCCATCGCCGGTTTCATGATCTCGCGCCACTTTGCCGGAACACTTGGGTCCAGGCAGATGCCTGCAACGATGTCAAGATCATCTTCAGACAACATGCGAACATGCATAGGTTTCTCTCACCAGCCTGTTCTCTGTTAAAGGACCAAGTCCGTATAGTCCACCAAGGTTTATTCCACTAGCTCTTCGGCATCCGGATACCAAGAAGGGGCGACCACACATAAGAACACTAGGTCCGTGTCGCCAGTGTTCTCGATATACTGGACGCCCATCGGCGGAATATAGACTGTGTCTCCGGCACTCACGTCTGATGCTTCGTTGTCAACGTGCATCCGTCCTGTACCTTGGAGTATGTGGTAGACCTCGGAGGCCTTGAAGAAGCGATGGGGTGCGGATGACTGGCCAGGTCTGACAGTCGCATGAGCCAATGAATAGTCAATCTTCAAGTCGGCCTGGTCATGTCTAGGGTTTAGGAGTTCACGAAGAATCGTGCCATCTAGAGCAACAATCTCCTTACAATCACTGAATCGTTTGACCAACATGTTTCATCACTTCATGAGACGCTTCTCAGAAATCAGGAGGCTTCATGTTCACCCACTTTGGCAGTTCTTTCATCGCCGGTTCATAATCCTTGAGTACGTGGCGGCCTAGTATCAATCGCTGAATCTCGCTGGTTCCCTCGTAGATTTGGTATAGTTTTGCATCGCGAAACAGTTTCTCAAGTGGATATTGATCTATGTAGCCGTAACCACCATGGATTTGCACTGCTTCACTGGCTATCTCCATGGCGGCATCTGTCGCAAACGCCTTTGCAACGCTTGCTGGAACAGTGGAGTCCTCTTCAGTGTCAGTAGCCAAAGCGGCTTTGAGATAGAGAGCACGGGAGGCCTCTATCTTCATGAACATCTCAGCCAGCTTGAACTGAATGACCTCGAACTCTCGTAGCTTCTGAGTGAATGCCTCTCTCTTGTTGACGTACTCTCGCGCATATTCCATTGCGGCCCGTGCAAGGCCAGTGGAGAAGGCCGCAATTGCCGGTCTGGTCATGGAGAACGTCTTCATGGCAACCGGGAAACCTTTGCCCTCTGAGCCTAGCAGATTTTCCTCTGGGATCTTAGCGTTTCGAAATACGACTGAGGATGTTGTAGATGCCTTATGACCCATCTTCTCGACTGGACGGCCTGTCTTTACCCCCGGTGTATCTGCATCTACTATGAATGCACAGAGAGCCTTATGCCTTTGACTAGGGTCAAGACTGGCAAATACCGTGAAATAGTCTGCATGAGGTGCATTAGTAATCCAGAACTTGGACCCGTTGAGAACATAATGCGAACCTTCTTTCTTGACTCTGGTCTGGATTCCTGCCACGTCGCTTCCCATTCCAGGCTCTGAACAGGCAAAACTGACGAACTTCAGGTCCTCGGTGAGTGGCTGGAGATACTTCTCCTTCTGCTCCTTGTTGCCAGCCACAAGAATAGGTTCTGCCCCTAGTGTGTTGACATAGATGCTAGTAGTCATTCCGGCGCATCCTGCTGCCATCTCTTCAACTACTATACACTGCTCAAGTACACCTAGTCCAGGCCCTCCGTACTCCTTGGGGATACCAAGGTTCATCAGACCCGCCTCCCAGCACTTCTTGATGATTGGTAGTGGAAACTCACCAGTCTTATCGTAATAGTGGGCGTAGGGAATCATGTATTCCTGGGCGAATTCCCTTGCCTTTCGTTGTAGTTCGAGCTGTTCCTTAGTCAGACTGAAATCGACCATTACGCTCCCTCACTTGTTACAGCGTTGGAAGAGATAGTGATATGGGGTATAAGGCCATTACCCAAGAGGAATGACACATGACTGGTGCTCATTCTTGTGCAGTTATTTGACGTACTACCTCAGGCAGTCTCCATTTCAGATCAAGCTCTAGTGCCCCTGGGTCGGGTCCTGGACATCGCCTCACACATGTACGACATGCGACACAGAGCCAGAGATCCACATCAACTCTCCCGAAGCCTGGAGATTCCTTTTCTAGGACTATGTCTCCATCTGGTTTCTTCGCTGCAAGGTTCCTCACAGTCCTATAGAAGAGTGCTCTGTTGACTGGTAGCTCTTCGAGAGAGGCCTCAGAGAAATCAAAGAGTTCTTTCGCTTGAATCACGGGTTTCAGCTGGATTGCGTCCTCTGGACATACAATCTCGCAAGACTTGCAGCCAAGACACTTTGATTGATCCCACTCGATTGTTCCAAAGCCCAGAAGGGGTGCATAACCCATCATCGATTTGTACTCCTCTAAGACAGAGGGCACATCTACATCAATCAGGTCGTCCAGGGTCACCTTGGCACGAGTGCTAGGAATTCGTGCGCGTGTCCGATATGTCAAGGCGACAGCCGTCTTTATCTTGTCTTCAACCCCGGCCAGTACTGATTCACCAACGTTGATACCATCCACTGATACCTTAGTCAGCTTATCACAGCCTCTTGATAGGGCTTCTAGGGCGTTGGCCAACTTACCGACGTCCTCAGCCCGAAGATCATCAAGAAGCGTTCTCACTTCCGTCTTAGCCTCAGTCAGCTGGAGAGCTTGGCTGCTTGCGGTTTCTACTGCAATCTCAGCTTCGGTGGGCGTTCGGGGGACATCGTACAGGAGGTAGCCGTGACTCTCACCCACAAGGGAGAGTAGTTCATCGCGTTTCATGCGGAGTAGATGCTGTAGAATCCTATTCTGGGGAATATTCGTCTTCTTCGCAAGGTCCTCTGCAGTCATGGCACCAATCTCACGGATGAGAACCAGTATTGTTCCTCTCTCAAGCTCGCTGTCCAGATAGGTGGACATCATGTTCTCGTAGACCTCTGGGTCCAACTTCTCCCCATAGACATTCAAGCCTGACACTAGATTTGGGCCCTTCTCCAAGGTTATCTTGAGTCTAAAGCGTGCAAAGGCCTCTAGGCCTGCAGACACAAGCAGGCGAAGGTCTTCTGCACTGTCTGCACTCTCAGACCTCAAGACGGCCTCTGTTGCGTGGTCTACTGCCATTCGGAGATTGTTCATAGAATCAGCCAATTGCGTTTCATCATATTGGCCGAGTTTCTGCAGCCTCTCAAACAGAAGTTCTAGTTGTGTCAGCGACTCTTCAACTGACGACTTCAGGTCTTCTTCTATTGACTTGGATACTCCACGAATCTGTTGGACTATCTTCTTGAGCACGAGTGTCGTCTTCGGGGTGGCCTCAAGTACTCTAGAGAAGACTGGAGCGTCGCCATCCAAACCGATCATCTCTACCTCTCCCCTCTGAATCATGCTGACAATGGCAAATTGAACAAGCGCGGGAGAGTCCTTCATGAGCTCACCAATCTCAACGACCGTTCTCGAGCCCATCTTGCTGAGGATGAACATGATCACGCCCCGTCTAAGTTCAGTCAGAACATTTCCGAGGACAAGATCTAATGCACGATCTTCATCTATCCGACCTTCGCGAATACCGCGTTTTACCTGTGCCGCAGTTCGTAGAAATGGCCCATACCGAGTCTTTGTGCCTAGCTTCTGAAGTGCATCTAGTGCACCACCAACGTCTTTCTCAATCTCGGGTAGGATATCGGAAATGGACTCTACCAAGGACGCTAGTTCTGCGTGCGCGGCCTCGGCCTCAGACTGACTCTTGGACTCGTAGTCCTCCAAGACAGACTCAATCTGAGCAATTATATCCGGAAGCGGTTCCAGTATCTCTGCTACGTCCACGGCAGATTCAGCTGCTTCCGTATCTTCCACTCCCTCTAGGGATTGAAGAGCAGACTCTAGTAGTTCTAATAGACCGCGAACTCCACTTGTGTCAAGTATTGAGGAGGCCTTCTCAAGACTGGTAATGGCCTCTCGCAGAACTGCCTTGTCAGTAATCCGTGAAGCAATGTTGGACTTCTCTGCTGCCTCGAGGAACTCTTCGAAGTATGCATCCGGGAATGCGAGAATCTCATCAGCTAGTGGTTCTAGCTCACTTCTCAGACTAGCAATTTCTTCGCTCACCTTGCTGAGAGGGATTGCGGCCTCCTCCTTCAAGCCGCCAAGAGCAAGAATCATGTCCATCATGCGGCGCCTCTTGGGCGCCATGGCATCTAGTCCGCTTGCCACCTCGGTCACTCCGCCACCTCCATCCACTTGCCCGCAGTTCCGAGATGCACTGGTGTGGGGCCGAGTTTCTGAGCGCGTTTGACCATCTCTTCAATTGCACTAGTGAATCTCGCAGGCTCGGCACTGAACATTCTGAACATGTCGACCCGTTCGCCCTTCCAGCCAATTGCGTTCAATATGTCACGCGTGACATCCACCTGAACCTGAGCTATTTCATTGCCCGTGCCGCCGATATGACATCGGTCCGTTTCACAGGCTGCAATCATGACTGTGCTGGCACCCTGTTCAAAGGTCTTGAGAATGTCAATTATGGAGATTCGTCCTGCACAGGGAACAGAGATCAGTCGAGTGCTGGCTGGATACTCCATTCGGCGGGCACCTGCGATATCGATGGTAGAAACCGAACACTCCTCACAGTAGAAACAGAC
>CP070658.1:1311240-1313812 GCA_020355105.1 Candidatus Thorarchaeota archaeon
GAGGTGCGCGAAAAGTATCTGGAACCGCTGCTCGACGAAGACCCTGAGCGCTGGCGGAAGGACGTCGAGCCGCTGCTGGACCAAATCGAAGCCTACGCGATCGAGACCGACTTTGGCCTCAACAGACGGAGGCGGAAGCTCAAGACGCCTGCAAACGAGGCCGAGCGATTCCTCCGGCGAGCGCAGCAGTATCAGGAGATGGGAGAGACCACACAAGCAAAGCCAGTTATAATGTACAAAGTTGGAACCACTCCAGTCGCAAGGCAAGCAGCGATGAGCCACACAGGCAGCCTTGCCGGACGGCATGAGCTGTACAGTGCCGCAGTTCGACAGGCTGGCGGGATTGAAGTGGGCACGGTTTCTCAAATGATTGACGCAGCAAAGATACTGGGATTCTCGAAGAAACGACCTACCAACAAGCGTGTAGCAATTGTGACCCATACGCTTGGACCAGCCCTTATCGCCGCACAGATTCTTGAAACGCGTGGGGCTCAACTTCCTCCGCCAGCAGAAGAAACCTCTGCAGCCATTCAAGACATGCTTGGGATGCCTGTCGAAATCGACATCACGAACCCTGTCGACCTATTAGCCCAGGGATGGGCAAGACCCGACATCTTCGCAGGAGCCTACGAGCTAGTCATGAAGGAACCTCAATATGGTTCTGTGATGATTATGTTCTCACCCAACTATCAGGAAGAGATTGGAGGAGCCATGCCGGTAGAAGCCATTGTGGAGATTGCATCGAAGTCAGACAAGACAGTAGTTGCTGTCCTCAACTCCCCAGTATGCAGGCCTCCTACCGGAAGAGAGATTATGGAGAATGGAGGTATACCCGTCTTCTCAAGCCCTGAAAGAGCTGCAAGCGCTCTTGCAAACACACTGAAACTGACAGATGTTTCATGATGCCGCAGAATCGCAAGGAGACCGATTTACTCGAATCTGGAGCTAACGGAAATCCACTGAAGTGTTATATGCCAGATGGTGTGTCTATACCTGTACGTATTCGGATGGAGTCGATTTGGGATCAAGAAAGCCTCTGTATATGTTCAAGATGGTCTCTCTCGGTGATGGCACAGTCGGCAAGACCAGCTGCATTATGAGGTACACCGAGGGTAGCTTTGGCGAAACATACCAGGCGACTATGGGAGCGAGCCTAGCCATCAAGAACCTTGAAGTAGAAACGGAGGAAGGAAAGACAGCATCAGCCCAAATCGTAATCTGGGACTTGGGAGGCCAACCGTCCTTTCGGGAGTTGAGGCTACGCTACATGGCGGGAGCTAGTGTTGCATTCATTGTCTATGATGTTACCGCCCCAGTGACCTTCATGAACGTCTATGAGTGGTACAGAGCATTCATAGGGGTAAATCCTGAAGCAGTCGTAGCCGTCGTGGCAAACAAGATTGACAGGGAAGACAGAGTCGTGCCACCCCAAGCTGGAGAAATGATAGAGAAGTGGTTGAAAGTTACTCATATCGAGACTTCAGCCAAGACAGGGGAGAATGTTGAAGATCTCTTTGCTTACCTTATCCAGAAAGCAGTCGATAGGTATCGCTCAGATGACAGAGTAGTGTGAAACCACAGAGAAGCTGGGGGATATGAGGGAACGGACCAGCCCGTTCCCCCACTGAATCGAGGTCGATAGCAACCTACGACTCTGTACATTCGTTTTCTTACTCTGTAGGTGAGGAGAGATATCTCACCTCTAAGCTCATGGAGGTGACTGCATCATGTGAAAGGCAACGGAATCCGACATTAGTTCCGACAGGGATTTAGTCCAAAGTTGGAGTGAATTGCCCGATGCTTTTCACACACCGACTACAACATCATTCTAGGTATATAACCAGAGGAGTTTCTGATTCCACAGTAACTTCCTAGTTGGTAACCTACCCTGTTTCTAGTCCTTAATCTCTATGTGCCACATCGGATAGCACAATTGGAAACGCTGTTGACTATACTATGGTACCGCAAACAATGCCGCAGCATTGAAGGCATAGTCCAAGACAAGACTTGGAACGATACCGAGTATCAGAGTACCAATGACCGCCAGGATGATTGCTAGCATTGGACCCCTGGCTAGGCTGAATGTCTTGTCGTCAGGCGGTTCTAGGAAGTAGCAGTAGCGAAGGACTCTAAGGTAGTAGCCAAGTGCAAATACTGAGTTAAGAACTGCAATGAGTGCAACCCACCAGAGTCCGACCTCAACTGCGCTTGCTGGAATCAGGA
Source organism: Candidatus Thorarchaeota archaeon (assembly GCA_020355105.1). Taxonomy (GTDB): domain Archaea; phylum Asgardarchaeota; class Thorarchaeia; order Thorarchaeales; family Thorarchaeaceae; genus SMTZ1-83. Next base: position 1,313,464 of record CP070658.1, read on the forward strand.
ACCATTTGAACCAGAAACCAGCTGTAAACGGTGCTCCGGCCAAGGCAAAAATCAATACTGCGAGAAGTGCGGCTGACACTGGAGACCGTCTGCTCAGACCGGCAAGGTCAGCGTAGGTAATCTCCTTTCCCAATCGGAGGGCCATGGCCCAGATGAGAATGAAAGCCCCTGTCTTGATGAGTGCGTGTGCGAAGGCAGAGAACATTGCCGCTGCCACTCCGTATTGAGTTCCTGCGGCCACTCCAACAAACAGTACCCCCATGACCATAATCGAAGAGTATGCGAGCATCCTCATTATGTTGCGCTGGGCCAATGCTAGAGCGTTCCCGACAACCATAGTCAGGATATA
>CP070658.1:1313912-1320324 GCA_020355105.1 Candidatus Thorarchaeota archaeon
ACGTTCGGAGCAGGAACCCTTCTACACGACATCCTCAACCCCGATCCGATGTTCCTCATCATTCTACCAGTCTGGGCTGCCGCTGTCCTTATTATGGTCATAGCTATGTGGATTGGTTGGACAATGCTGACCACGCCGGCCCCAGAGCCTCTTGAGGACTTTGACTTCGACGAGGAAGAGGTTGCTGAGTCAAAGCCAGAAGAGTAAAGCACGATTGTATAGTTGGAGTCTTTGGAAGGGTCTTCGGACCCTTTCGAGTTCATTCTGGACCAAACGCACATGGTTCTTGCTGCAGATTGTTATAGCCTAGTAGACTGCAGTAGTTGTTTGGAGTGACTCTCTTATGTCACACCAATGCATCATAGGGAGTTTTAGGTCATCTGCTGTGATATTTCCTCTTCCAATACCTCATACGGTATCTCATCATCAGTCATCGTGAATGCGCTGTTCAAGAAGAAAAGACAGACTCCTAGCATGATCAAGATGACGACGAAGTTTGCCATGAATCCCGGTCCTGTCCACTCGTTTATCGCGACAATGGGGCCGTACCGTCGCTGCCACTCCCTTAGTCCGGTCATCTCGCTCACGATATCGATAGCAACGGGCATCGCTGCTATTATGAGAAGCGAGATTGAGGTGAAGACGGCCCTCTTCACGTAGGTATGACGCCACCAGGGCTTCCCCCTGCTGTAAGCTCTACGTTCTGCCTCATACCAGATAACCCCAACATAGAACGTCAGAACCAAGTTGACAGCATAGAACCAGAAGTGAAACAGGACATTCGAACCAAATCCTACGTTCGCCCAATTGGGATTCAAGAAGTACCAAATCGAGTAATAGAATATCTGAAAGAGAAGAATGTGATAGCTTGCCCGTCCCACTCTCTGTATCAGATTCTGCAGCTTGTTTTGAGGTTGTAAGGGTAGATACTTCATCGCCAGGAGAAACAGAAGGGCTGAGAACGGGTAGACCAAGAAAGTGTAGTCGCCCCAAATGAGTCTGTACTTGTAGATACCGTCAATGATCTCGGCGCGGAACCCGAGGAATTGATAGGCAGACATGTAGATGACGCTGAGAGGTACGGCCAGCCATAGCAGTCCATTTCGTTTCGCCTTGATCTCGGGACTGTCTGAGAACCACATTCCCAGACCAACAGCAGGCAAGAGAAACAGCACATTGGTTCTGATGACAGTGCTCAGGAATGCAGCCTCATAGCTAGTGTATTGCCAATAGCCATCTACAAGGACAAGGGGAATACTGTAGAACATGAAAAGCTGTAGAAGAATCTCGCTCATGAAACAAAGGAAGACTGTCAGCTTTGGATATGATATGTAGCCTCTGTAGACCAACGGAAGTATGACAATCGAGCTGAAGAGCACTGGAATGAACCAATTCCCAGGACCCCAGAATGGCAGCCACCCTAGCAGTGTATACTCATTCCATGTAATTGAGTTGAAGTAGACTCCCAGAATCAACGATGCCAGGTATAGGATGAGGAATGGCAAGACATACCGCTCAATCTTGCTCTTGAAATATGACCAAGAGTAGAGCTCTCGAAGGGTAGTGGCGCCCTTGTGCTTGAGGGAGAGCCCCATGTTGAAACCCATTATGATCATGAAAAGAGGGATGGCGGTCCGCTCCCAGAAGACTCCTCCGACGAGGCTCTTCAACTCCCAAGTAAGACTGTGATCTAGCACGACCAAAGCAATTGCGAAGGCCTTTAGGGCATCGACCTGCCAGTATCTGAACCGCTTTTCTGTTCGAGCGGCCTCAGCTGGAAGCTCTTCTACGGCTTGCGACATGAAGAAAAAAACGAAAACAATCAGTGAAATACCATTCGAATCAAGCAATTAGGAAGAAATCGTGGCGTATTCCAGCGCAGAGCATCAGATTGATATCTTATTCAGATTGAGTCCCCACGGCAGGTTGTGGCCGTTGCAGTCTTCTGACGCCCAGCTTCTCACAGGTGTCCGCCTACTTCTATTCATCCTGCTATTCCTCCTAATCTACCTAAGTACGAAGGAGAGTAGCAAAGTGATCAGGGGGGCATGGCGACTTCCCGTGATATACCCCAACGATAGCGAGGACTCTGCGAGGAACATAAGAGAGCGAGAGGCGATGCTACTGACTCTGGCGAGGAGATGGAACCTTTTGACCGTGATCGATTACTCTCTAGGCACCCTCCTCATCTACGAGATCCCGATGGGTTTCTACGCTCTGGAACTCGGCATGTCCCACTACTTGGGAGTGCACATACCTTCCGCGGTTGTAATCTCATTTCTTGTCGGATCGTTCTTGGCGGTGGTTGTCATCAGGCTCAGAAGCCCGTTTCGATTTGGAAGAATAGAGCCGCTGAAGCATTTGGAGAGCACTCTGGAAGAACTGGTGAATGCCGTATATGCGGGAGATACGACAATCGCCGAAGACGCTGAGGACATCTTGCTGATGCTTGTCAGAAAGGAGATCGAGAGATTCATAGAGCATCGTCAGATGGGCGATGCAGAGTGCGGCCGACTCCTCGAATACCTATCGAAACAGGAGGGGGCTGTAGGTCGAGCAGCCTCTAGACTTCTGTGGCCGTAATAGCCACGTGCCCTTGTCACAGCTTGGCTATTGCTTCTCTTATGAGCGCCACTCCTCGTTGAACCAACTCGTCCGCTGTTTCCTGTGTTTCCGCCTCGGAGTAACATCTCAAGAGAGATTCCGTGCCTGAAGGCCTGATTAGGATCCATCCCTCGTCGTATACGAGCTTTATTCCATCAATTGTGATTCTATTCAAATCCTCGGAGAGCCTGAGAAGAACGTTCATCGCGGCCTCCATCTTTCCGGGATCAACGGGCACTTTTATCTTCGCGCTGAAATACCGTGGCAGCTCAGAAACGAGTTCGGACAGCTTCTTCTTCTCAGCCGCCATGATCTCCACAACTTGCGCAGCTGTCATCGGACCATCGCGAACTGGTTGGTGTGGCGGGTAGAAGACACCACCGTTCTCCTCCCCCCCGAGTTCAGCACCAGTTTCTGCAAGTCGATGAGAAACCACTACGCTGCCCACGACTGTCCAATCAATCTTCGCGCCAGACGCTTTGACAACCTCTTCGATGAGTCTTCCGCTGCTCACCGGGGTGACCAAGACAGAGTTCTTCCTTCTTGAAAGCACACGTGATGCAACGATGGCAAAGGACTGGTCACCCCACAAGACCTGACCCTTCTCGTCAACAAAGGTTGTTCTGTCTGCATCACCATCATGCGCGATTCCAAGGTCAGCACCAACTGCCCTGACCATTTTTGATAGTGCCAAGAGATTCTTGGGCGTCGGTTCGGGGTCTCTGCCTGGAAACCTTCCATCCAGTTGTGCATTTATTGAGATGACTCTGCAGCCCAGTTCTCTCATAAGCTGAGGAGTAGTTAGTGCTCCGACACTATTGGCACAGTCTATTACAACCTTGAGATTCTGATTGCTAATCTCACGAACAGCAACATGAGTTTTGATTGCATCGAGGTAGTTTCTTATTGCCTGGTCATACCTCTGAGATGTCCCTATGTCATTCCATTTGGACACTCTGAAGTCCTTTTTGAAGTAGGAGGATTCGATTTGGGATTCAACCTCACGAGAAACCTCGATTCCATTATTACCCATGACTTTGATCCCGTTGAATTCCGGAGGATTATGGGATGCCGTTATCATTAAGCCCGCCGAACAGCCTAGCCGTGGAACCATTAGCTGCATAGTTGGTGTGGGCGCGGGACCGATATCGATTACAGAACAGCCAGTTGAGAGTAGTCCTGAAGTGGCTGCAAGAGTGAACATCGTTCCGCCCATCCGTGAGTCCTGAGACACCACTACATCTCCGGGACCAAGTACTGTCCCTGCCGCTCTGCCAAGGTCTAGTGCTATCTGAATTGTCAGGTCTTTGTTGATGACTCCTCGGACTCCGTTCGTACCAAACAGACGACCCACGTGCTCACCAGGATGGCAGGGGTTCCAGGCAACAACTTAAGAGTGTTGATGAGGGGGCAGGAGAGGTTGCAACAGTGCCACTCTTCAGGCGTAGCAGGGACAGGCAATACCAACAGGCTGCAAGGCTCCTATCGGAGGGGCGGACAGAGGAAGCAGCAGAGAAACTCAGAGAGTTCCTTGCCAGGCACCCTGATGACTCAAATGCAATGGTATCACTGGCTGTCGCTTTGGTCCAAGTTCAGAAAGAACCGACTCTAGATTCTTCAAATACACAGGAAGCACTGGCTCTTCTTGATCAGGCTGCAGATCTCAATCCTCGAGATCCGGTTGCCGTCTTTAACAAGGGAGTATGCCAGCGGACCCTCGGACTTTTGACTGAAGCGCTCGAGTCTTTCGAGGCCGCTCTGGAGATTGAGGATAGACTTCCTTTGGCGATTCTTCACATGGCCGAGATCAACTATGAAATGGAGAACTGGGAGAAGGCTGTTGAGCTAGCAAGACTTGCACTGGTGAGAGACCCCGGAATCGAGGGGGCTCTGACATGGGTTCCAGAAGCAATGAAGAATGCAGGATACATGGACGAAGAGGGGAATGTGGTCAACGCACCATGGGAAGAGGCAAATCCAGATGGATAACCTTAAATTCACTCCACTTGGACAGAGCCCTGTTCTGAGTGGTTATGTCCCACTCCGTATGCCATCTTTGGTGATCTAATGTCGAGTAAGGGCGAACCGATGTATCGCGGCCACAAGCTTTCCGATCTTGCTCAGATGAACATGGACTCACTCATCGAGCTACTCCCTACACGCCGCAGAAGGACTCTCAAGCGGGGTCTTCCTCCAAGACAGAAGAAGCTCCTCATGAAGCTCAGAGCGGCAAGGAAGCAGGCACGGAAGGGAAAAGATGTCATTGTGAAGACCCACTGCCGCGACATGGTCATCCTTCCTGAGATGGTCGACCTCACCATTGGGGTGCATAACGGCAAGGACTTCGTCAGGGTGAAGATACTCCCTCAGATGATTGGGCATGTTCTTGGTGAATTCAGTGTCACCAACAAGCAGGTCAGACATGGCAGCCCAGGTATTGGCGCCACGAAGAGCAGTGCCTATGTACCTCTGAAGTAGGAGTTCAGATCAATATCCGCGCCGGTGAGAGGTCATCCCCTCTTAATTCTTGGACAGACACTCGCAAGAATGGTGATGGCAGACCCGTCCACACCCACTGCAAACAGCTCCTGTGGCAGAAACCTCTTATCTCAAGGATGCAATTTCTTTGTCGAATTCATGGGAGACTAGACTATGGAGTACATAATGTTCTGGGAATATGATTCCGCTGATCACAACACAGTGATGGACAAACTCAAGCAGTACAGGGACAAAGTGAAGAAGAACCCTGAGAAACATGCTAAGTTCACCTCAAAGAACTACTCAATGGTTGACGGTCCTGAAGGCTTCCAGCTGGTGGAAACTGATGATCCTGAGCATCTCGTTGACATAGTGCGCCATTACATGCCTGAGGTGCGATTCAGATTCGCCCCTATTGTGGAACTGAGAAAGGTTGACCAGAAAGCATAGCAGCCAGTGTGAAGCACTTCTCTTTCGTCTGCAATTGCTAGAGTGCTAAACCAAACGCCTGTCCGTCATATCTGTTGTAGAGAATCAGAACGACCACAAGAAGTGCAAGGGCGATCGGAATTAGTGTAGACCTGAGAGTATCGAATGATTCTGGAAGCAGCTGATACATGACTAGAAGCGCGATGACTGTAAAGAGAAACACAACTACGGTCACACCCAGAAGGTTTGGACCATATTGAACTCCGTATGGAGTGCGAACACCGGACTTACACATTGCCGCTCCTATACATCTAAGGCGGGTAGTCCACTTAAAGCCTCACCAGACTGGAGAATCTGACCCTAGCACATTCCGCAAGAATGATAGCACTTTGAGGCCATCCCTGTGATTATGTACGAGATTGACTTGGAAAAGGCTACCCAATACATCGCCGAGATATATCATGAAAAAGACAAGCCCAGTGCCAAGGAGTATGTTGAGAGGGCAGGGCTGGTAGGGCCGATCATTGAAGACGATATTGCCAGACTCTTCAAGCTTCTTCTCAAAGTCACCAGGCCAAAGAAGATTCTAGAGATAGGCATGAACATTGGCTTCTCCACTACGTCAATGGCACTGGCTGTGAAGGATTTCGAGGGGATGGTCACAACCCTAGAGATGGATCCCGAGGTTGCCAAGGTTGCAAGGAAGAACTTCGAGAGAGAAGGCGTAGCTGACAACATTGAGATTGTCATTGGTGATGCGTATGAGATATTGCCACGCATCGAATCAGAGAGCTATGATGTGGTGTTCCAGGACTCCACCAAACGGGGATATCCTTTGATGTTGAAAGACTGTCTGAGGATACTGAAGAGAGGAGGGCTTCTTCTTGTTGATGATACACTC
>CP070658.1:1320424-1323126 GCA_020355105.1 Candidatus Thorarchaeota archaeon
CCGCCATCTGTGGAAACCTGTACAAAACCAAAGTCCCAGTAGTCTTCAATGTCCCAGTATGTGGTTAGGACCAGTTCTGGATTCGCTGGATCCACATATGCCTCGCCGGTGATGAGGGTGTTCATCAGGTCGACAGCTCCAGAGTACCAAACTCCGTCAGCCAGACTCCAAGTTAGAACCGAGGCATAGTCATTACCATCAAAGAACAGCTTCCTGGACCATGGCTTCGGAAACTTCCTGATGGAGATGTAGTCTGATCCGTAGGGACCAAGCAGCGAAATCCCAGTATCATATCCGAGAATGGTTGTGGTCGTCCCAAAGCTCGAACCAGCAGTCCATGGAATTGGAACCTCGTTAATCTGGTAGACCCTTATTGGCTCAGCATCGGGGCTATCCAGATCAAGCGTTGTGTAGGCGTACTCTGGATAGAATCCACCAAAGTCTGAGTCGACAAGATTAGCTACCTTCCAGTTGTGGAAGACTTCATCGAAGGTCAACCCGCCAAACAATGCCTCGAGTCCTAGAGTGTCAGGTACTCCATTGGCCATATACTGACTCCAGAATGTGTCTCCAAACTGATCGTTCAGGTATATCGCCCACATGGCTGCCGCACCATAGTCCGCAAGGATGTTGATACCTCCCTGATCACCCCAATCAGTGAGTGAGTTATCAGGTGTTGCCAAGTAGCTGTTGATGTCACCCCAAGGAATCCCATATCCACAGAGCAGCTCGGCGTACATTGAGCAGCCCTCATTGAGGTAGCTCGCATCATCAGGCTGATAATCATAATGTATCAGGTGCTGTTCCTCATGAGCAATTATGGCCTCGTAAAGGTATGGTCGGGCTCCATCTGGCCCTACTCTGTTCGCCCAATCATGTGAGTCAATGGATATGATGTTTCTGTCAAAATAGGCCTCAAAGGATGAAGAATAGAAGCCAGCAATGTAGTATGGATAGGTCGAGTCATAGTAGGCATCGTCCCTGATATTCGAAACGAGTATCACGTCTTTGCCTGTGTCATCAGAGTAGTAGCCTGGTTCTACGTATCCCCAAGCTTCCAACAGTGAATATGTTCCGTCGTGGTAGTCTGTCGCACCGAAGTATCCGGTGTCTGTCGGATAGATGTTTGATTCAAACTCCCCTAGGAGTTGGGCTATCTGCTCGTCAGTGACTACCGGGTATTCGCGTGGATCACCCTCAGGATAGCTGAGTTCAGTCTGAACCCAGACTTCTGTGTGAACTCCGACTGCCCGGAGCTCATAGTATGTGAAGAAGTAGTATCCTTCGTAGTCATCGAGTGACAGCCATAGCTTTGTATCTCCGACAGCTGCTGCGGAGGCTGCTTTGTAACGTCCCGATTCCGGCACCGCATCGATACCATAGTCCGCATCTCGAAGCTTTGGACCAACATCGACTGGTTCCAAATCGGGAAGCTCAGCACTGACACTCGCAGCAGACGGCACAATGAATACTACTGCAGTCATGCCGAATACGATAAGCAAAGCTAACAGTACTGTTGATTTTTCTTTTCTCAATGTTTTCTCCTCCCACACGTACCTCTGCAAGCAAAGGAAACGTGCAGAACCCATGGTACATGATCGGTGCACCATAGATTACGTGGGGCGTGCGGTTACAAACCCTATACTTAAAGGTTGCAGAACTGATAAAAAGGTAACAATCTGTTTGATATTTTGAAACAAAATGTAACCATCGAAACCATGAGTTTCTATTCTGAGTTTCGTTCCTTTTAACCTTTCAATCCGATACTTATACTTACGCCAACCGCCAAGGTCCAACAAGGGAAGCTAGGAACCACTGCGAGAGGCGGACTGGGAGGTCTTAAGCAAGCACGGAGATGCAATCGAGGTCGTTTATGTTCATGATAGGAGTGACCTGTACGGGCATCATCATCAGATTGTGGGAGACTGCTCCATCAACTTCGAACGATCAATACGTCTGTTGTCTGAGCTGAGTCAACCGGCGATGTACGTGTTTGAGATCCGCCCTCGGGATGGTGCGGAGAAGAGTCTGATCAAGTTTAGTCGAATTCTCGACTCCTTGGACGTTCAACTCTAGCTCCAAGCCCCTTAAGATACGCCCATTTCGGAAGAGCCAATACCATTGGTTCGATATTTCCCATCAGTGAAGACCATGAGAATGGAAAGAGGAGTAACTCTGGCTTTAGTTTCAATTCTAGTTGTTGCCACTGCGACCGTCTTCATTCTCGGAGGGCCCCTCAACGCAGGTTTCGACCCGGTGCCACCCCCTGACGAGCCCCCCTCAGAAGTTGTCGACAATATCACGGCAGGTACTCTTGAGTTGGCCGCATCTGCCTTCTTCTGGCAGGACTTCATGCCGGCCGTACCCCCCGATGGTCCTCCTTTCTATCTAGTGATTCGTGTAAATGTGACAAACCACGGCAATGTCACAGTCTTCAGTCTTGATGTTCCACGAGTTTCTGTTTACTTCAGAAACCTCACACTCTTACACACATTCGAAATCGAACCTGGTGTATCGTGCTGTTCTGATGAGTTCTCTGTGGCTCCCGGCCACACCGAGATCTTCGAGTTCACAAACAAGCGGGAGTCCATCTTCTCTCCAGAGGTTGCTGAAGACACAGAGCTGTTCGCAAGGATACTTCTCACCTGGGATTCAGACAGCCAAGCGATCATCACTACGGCACCAGTTCCTCTTCTCTACAC
>CP070658.1:1323226-1325877 GCA_020355105.1 Candidatus Thorarchaeota archaeon
AACCCCCCGATTGGTCCCAATCAGGTCTACCAAGTCATCGGCGTTCTCTGTTCCGTCAGTATTGACTATCGCGGCGAATTTTGATACACCAGTCATGGCCTGCGACGGTATGACCCTGAACTCCATGATAGTCCCGTCTTCAATGAGTGAAGAGACACGCTTTATCACGGCAGTCGTGGACAGTCCGATTCGACCTGCCAGCTTCTTGAAGCTAATCCGGCAGTCCCTGCCTAACTCCTCAAGTATCCTCCTGCTAGTTGGGTCCAAGGTCAACACCGCGAATCCTAGTGAACTGTAGATTAGCAGGTAGCAGCGAATTAAGGATTTCTCATCGCACGATCAGGTGCGCCATTATCGGTTCTTTATTACTTTGAGAGCTCTTCAAGAATCTCCTTGGCTCTCTCAACCTTGACGTTCTTCTCCTTGACGAGCTGCTCAGCAACTCTGTCTACGAGTTCACCTTTGGCTCCGGCTGTTGCGGCAACATTCCTGGCATGGAGCGACATGTGACCTTTCTGAATTCCCTCTGAAGCGAGGGCTCTGAGAGCCGCAAGATTCTGTGCAAGCCCAACACTTGCAATCACTCTTCCAAGTTCAGTTGCCGTCTTAACTCCAAGAATCTGAACGCATGCACGAGCAACGGGATGTATCTTTGTGGCCCCTCCAACAAGACCCACGGCCATCGGAATCTCTATACTGCCTACTAGATGCCCCTCTGAGTTCTTCTCGTACTTGGTGAGCGAACTATATCCATCGACTGCTGCATAGCTGTGTGCCCCTGCTTCAATTGCCCGAAAGTCATTGCCGGTCGCTATGACAACGGCGTCTATGCCATTCATTATCCCCTTGTTGTGTGTGGCACATCTGTACGGGTCAGCCTCAGCAAAGGCCCATGCGGCAACGACGCCGTCCACAACCTCCTCTCCCCCTAGCAGTTTCTTGTCGAAAGTTGCCTTGGCCCTCACCAGTCTCAAGTCAGCCAGATTGGAGAGAATTCTGAGTAGAACTCTTCCTCCACTGATGCTCTCAATGCGCGGTGCTAGTGCTTCGGCCATCGTATTAACTGCGTTTGCTCCCATAGCATCTCTCGTATCAACAATCAACTCAGTGACTACCATCGGGCCGACCTTTGTGTCAATGACACGGACACGGAGGTCTCTTGCCCCTCCGCCGAATCTCACGAGAATTGGGTCCTGTTCATTGGCAAGCTCAATGAGCTCATTCTTGATTTCCAAGATTCGCTCTTTTGCCATGAATGGTTCCGGCACGTCGACTGCCTGAATCTGGCCAATCATGACCGGCCCAGTGTCATCGGTTTCAAAGCCTCCATGTTCTCTTGCCATACGTGCGGCGTTGCTTGCTGCAGCCACGACAGATGGCTCTTCCAGAGCCATGGGGATTAGGTAGTCCTTCTCGTCTACCCTGAAGTTCGTCGCAATCCCCAGTGGCAATGTCATAGACCCGACGACATTCTCAATCATGTGGTCCAGTATCTCCATATCGACTGAACCGGGGTCGAAGAGCGGTTTCAGCTCCCCTTCGGGTATTCCAGTTACTTCATGTATCTTCTTCATTCGCTCTTCTCTTGTGAGCTTGTAGAAACCAGGTATGCGAGAGTCCCGAACCAAAGTAGCTCTCTCCGCCCTGCCCTCCGTCGTCTGCCATAAAAAGGTGCTCAATTGCCACTTGCATTGTCAGCCCTATTTCCGGATGGTGAGGAATCCCAGGACCGGACTAGCCGCCGCCTGGACGACGCAGATAGACAATGACTATGACGATGACTACCACCGCACCAATGGAGGTTGAAACTACGAGAACCATCAAGTTGTCTGGTGGTGGAGGAGTTGTGTCAGGAGGCTGCACCGACACAGTGAACGTCGCACCTAGACTGTTCCCGTAAGGGTCACTGACTGACACCATGATTCCATATTCTCCGACGTCGAGAACACCGATGCTGGTAATCCTTCCATTCGCTGAGATCGAGAAATACAGAGTGTCGTCTATTGACCACTCACCAATTCCTGAAAGATCGGTCGCGGAAAGCTGGTAATCTAGCGGGTCATTGTACAGGATGGTTTGGTCGGTAGGGGTTTCGACCCAGGTGGGAGGTGTAGTGTCTTCTACGGTTAAAGAGAAATCACCGGTCAGAGTATTCCCATATGTATCGTTGACTGAAACCAGTATACCGTATCTCCCAATAGCCGGATTTCCAAGGTCGGATATCATTCCATTGTTGTCAATGGCAAAGTTCGATGTATCGTTGATCCACCATCGGTCGAGCGACGACAGGTCGAAAGCATCTAGATCATAGGACATGGAACTCCCAAACTCGAGATTCTGAATTGATGGAGATACAAGCCAAGTGGGAGATGTCGTGTCAGAGCAGGTGACACTCATGTTCGCAGAACAGTACAGGCCATACTGATTGTAAGCACGGACTTCGAGCCAGTATATCCCGACTGGGAGAAGACTGACATTGCAAAGAAGTCCACTTGAATCAATCGAGAAGAATGTGGTGTCATTTACCCACCATAGGGCTATGCCGAAGGCATCGGAGGCATTGAGCCAATAATCGAAAGGTGAACCAAACTCGGTTGCCTGATTCATGGGCATATGAACCCAAACGGGATCTATGGCTAGGATAGTAATGG
>CP070658.1:1325977-1330354 GCA_020355105.1 Candidatus Thorarchaeota archaeon
GACAACGAGCTGAAGCGTACTGGTGCAGCCCATGTGTACTTGGACAGCTCAAATAAGGAAGCGGAGTTCATTAGAGACCGATTCCCCGCCATTTACGAAACCTGCCTGCAGGCGGGGGTTGATATTACCAAAGAGCCGATTCCCGTCGTGCCGGCCGTCCACTATGTATGCGGCGGGGTGAAGGTCGATGTCAACGGAAAGACCGATGTTGAGCGCCTCTACGCCATAGGAGAAACTGCCGGTACCGGTTTTCATGGCGCAAACAGACTCGCATCGAATTCTCTTCTTGAGGCGGCTGTTCTCGCTCATAATGCATCCGAGGTTTCCCTGGAAGAGATCAAGATGGGTATACCTCAAGTGGAGATACCTCCATGGGATCCAGGTGAGGCCACAGATCCTGACGAACTCGTTGTGATTTCACACCTCTGGGATGAGGTTCGCCGACTGATGGTCAACTATGTTGGGATTGTCAGAACTAACAAGCGACTCATGAGGGCTCGTGACCGTTTGGAGTTTCTCAACAAAGAAATAAACACATTCTACTGGGATTTCCACCTAGTACCTGACCTTGTTGAGCTACGGAATATCGCACAAGTAGCAGAGTTGATAGTGCGAATGGCAAGAATGAGAAAGGAGAGTCGAGGCACCCATTACAACAAGGACTTTCCTAATCAGTCTCATGAAGTAGTGGACACTGTTATGAAGAAGGGATACTCTCCTATCAGCGGCTAGACCGATGTGGTGGAAACATGAGCAGGCGAGAGCATGCACAGTCATTCATGCTCCCTATCGTAATAGCAATTATCGTCCCGCTCATAATCCTCTTCTTGACAAATGATTCGGTGTTCAGTTGGCACTTACAGGGCCCGTTTCTTCTAACCTTCGTGCTCTTGGGAGCGGCATCAGTCGTCGCAGGCATTGGACTGATGTACACGACAATCAGTCTTTTCGCGTCAGTAGGACAGGGAACCCTTGCCCCATGGAACCCCACGCAACGTTTGGTGGTTCAAGGACCGTATCGCTATGTACGCAATCCCATGATTTCAGGAGTCCTCCTTGTCCTGTTGGGAGAGTCTATTCTGCTTACTTCATTGGTCCTGTTTCTCTGGTTTGCCTTCTTCTTTGTTGGAAATCACTTCTACTTCATTAGATGGGAGGAGCCTGGTCTGGTCGCGAGATTCGGAGAGGACTTCCAACGTTACTGCGAGAATGTTCCTCGCTGGATTCCAAGAACGACTCCCTGGATTCCTCCCAGTAATTAGCTGTGAACAGTCTTCTCACACAGGAGGGAGCAAGAGTCTTTTATCACGCAACCTCGCTAACTGGATTACCGACACAGAGCTGGGAATCATCGTGAGTGAGAGAACTATCAGTCATGAGAATCTGTATAGTTTCGTCAAGCAAGTGATGCTCAAGTGCAACGTATCAGAAGATGCTGCTCATTACGTTGCAGACAACCTTGTGCTTTCTAATCTTCGAGGTATTGACTCTCATGGCGTGGGACGAGTGAAACGCTATGTAGGCGGAATCAAAGACGGGTATATTGTCCCTGAAGCTCGACCAAAGGTGATACGAGAGAATAGTGTCATGGCGAACGTGAACGCTGGAAACGGCGTCGGCCAGTTCGCCGGTGTATACGGAATGGACTTGGCCATAGACAAGGCCCAGATGCAGGGCATTGGTCTTGTGACCGTGTCTAATTCAAATCATTATGGCTTTGCCGGCTACTATGCAATGAGAGCACTGGAGTACGATTTCATAGGAATCTCCCTGACAAACTCCGAGCCGCTGGTCGTGCCTACCTTCGGAAGAGATGCCATCTTGGGAACGAATCCGATATCTATAGCGACGCCAGGTTCAAGAAACAGACCTTGGGTTATGGATCTTGCAACAAGCGTAGTTCCACGAGGCAAGCTGGAGGTGTATGAACGACTAGGTGAGAAGACTCCGCATGGATGGGCAACAGACGAGACAGGGAGAAGCACTGAAGATCCTAGCCGAGTCCTAAACAATGTGTTACATGGCTTCGGAGGTGGAATCCTCCCGCTTGGGGGGGAGGGTGAGTTATACGGAGGACACAAGGGCTATGGCCTCTCGATGATGGTCGATGTACTTACAGGCGTCCTTTCTGGTTCCAACTTCGGACCCGATGTAGTATTCAGAAGAGATGGGGAAGTAAGTCATCCCAGAGTTGGTCATTTCTTCATGGCCTTGGATCCAGCCTTCTTCACTGAACTGGATGAATTCAAGAGAAGAATGGACGACTACGTTGACCTACTCCACACCTCCGCCAAGGCGGAAGGGTGTCCTCGTATCTATGTGCATGGAGAGAAGGAGTTCGAGATGCACGACTATCGTGAGAAGAATGGAATACCGCTTGATGCAAGCACAGTGGAACGCCTTCAAGCGTTCTCTGAGGAGTTCAGCGTGGAGCTTCAGTTCATGGCCTAGAGTCAATCTCGTTCCTGAAGATGGACAGGTCTTGCCAAAGGAGCATTGCGAGTTCTGCTGTTGTAAGGATTCCTCGGTCCCCTTGGTGACTTCTTCGTGCCCCATCGACCAATGAATGCTGCAAAATTCGTGGTGTCCAAAGACTTGAGGCCATTCACAGTGTTCCAGACTGGACCACCATCTTTCATCCTATCACACCATACTCGAAGATAGCATTTGGGCCTGCTATCGGGAGAGGGATAGTTTGCATGAGAACCTAGTGCGACCCAGACATGAATCTGGAGCCTGTCAAGTAGCGGTGTTTCCGGAACCCATCCTGGAAGTGTAAGCGTGCTAGGTTCTGTGGAGAGCCGTGCCTTCAAGTGGTTTGATAGGAGCCACAACGTTCCCGGGTTGGCTGATTCCGGAGAATACCAGCGGACCTCCACATGCTCCCAGTCCCCGATATGACGACCGAGGCCGAATGGAGCGGGGAACCTGTCGTAGTTGTACCAGAACCAGAACTTCATCTGAATCATGTCTGGTTCTCTCCAGAATTCATAATAACAGGGAGCAGTAGGGTCGAGTTCATCCGGAGAGAGGTCTTCCTGAAACCTACCCCACTCCAAACCAAACCTAGCATACACTTCCTCCGCATCTGACGGAAAGCAACAGTATTCTCCCTCCTCTGGATGGAAATGAAGTATTGGAGCGAAGTTCCGGACAAAGGCTTCTAGATCCCCATCCGGGTCGAGCATGGTGGAGGAGGTTCAGTACGCTCTCCTTATGGTTGTGTCGCCCCACAAATCAGAGGTAATCTTCCCGCTATTCATCGAGGCTTCAGAAGAATGGTCACAATCCGTCGAGAGGGCACATCTATCTCGATTTCAGTTTCATTCTTCAATCTCAATGATTGAGTGTCATCGACTGTTTCATCCAGGCGTGCCATCTCTACGGCACTCACCGGAAAGCCTAGCGTGATAGAACATGATTCGGATTTCTCAGCGATATTCCACAGCCGCAGGACAACACTCTCAGTGTCCTCTGAAATCTTGAATGCAGAAAGCCTGATAGTACTCGGTTTGATTGAGAGGAATCCCTTGCTTAGAGTTGCCGAATCATCATCACCCTTTGGCACGAATGTCCCGATCATCTGATTCAGATACTTATCCGATTCAAGGTACGACTCATTTTCGAGCCAGCGACCGCTATGCGGAATGATTGCATAATCGAACTTGTGACTCCCCAGGCATTGTGCCCCAGGAATCTCCAGGATTGGGCCCGCGGCCTCCGGCCTAGACTTCATGGTAATCCTTGACAACCAGCCCACTGACCTCAGAAGAGTCAGAGCAAGAGTTCCTCCTCTCTGCTCAAGTAGCTCGAACTCAAGGAGCCCTTTGGTGGCTATTGTGAGGCCTCTCTCATTGGAGCTGACGGAAACGAAGCTTCTCAAGGGACACGTCGACGCGGCCGGCTGTTTCCAGTCCTCTCCATCTTCTGGTGTGGCTGGTCTCTCTATGACGTCAAACATGCTGTCTGCAGAACTTGTCTTTGCGCCGGTATTCGAAGGGAATAGAATCCTCAGTCTGTGGTCCTGCGCCTCATTCTCGAACCCTGTCGTGATGTGGAGTATCGGGCTCTCAGCGAACAATGTCAATTCATGGTAGAAGTCGCACTCAACGAGCTCTTTCGAACGTCCTCTTGAGTCAACTGTTGCAGACTCCGGGAGCACGAGCGTTCCATCAATGCGAAGTCTACCGACAAGTCCGGCGAGTTCATGTTTTGTGTCTGCTTCTGCGTCCTCTGTGTCATGCCGATAGGATTCGACTGAGGTTCTGAGGTTCTTCACGCCTGCTGACCGGATTGTGACGGAACTCTCAGCTGGGCAGTAGTCGTATGAATCTCCGACATCCTCAGTATCGTCGAATTCAAGAAGCCCTCTGTATA
>CP070658.1:1330454-1336757 GCA_020355105.1 Candidatus Thorarchaeota archaeon
CTAAAAGCCTTCAGAAATGGCAGCAACCAGAGAGCTCTCTGGTGTGTACTAATCCATGACTACGGAAGAAATCTCATCAAGTTCCGATTCCAAGTCCTCAAGAACTCCGCATGTACCTCGGTCCATTATCTCCTCGACAATCTCAACTATGTATTGCTTCAGATGCAGACGTTCGGCCAGCTGGCCTTTCTTCCTAAGTTCTTCAAGATTCTCTACGCCTCGTTCGAGCCCGACGGCCAAATCGATGAACGGTTTCGTGCCACTCCAAGACTTACTAAGGTTGTATCGTCTTCTGAAGATGATATCTAGGACCACGCCTAGCACTTTGTTGTTAACCTCGTGTTCGTGAGGTGTCTTGTGACGCACTGATCTATCCGATATACCGACTCGTCTACAGATGCCATGTCCACGGGTCATGACTCTTACGGGAAGATGCTCGTAGATTGGATGGCCATATGGATGGTCATCTTGGTAGATCCTCTGAATAAGCTCAAGCTTGTCCGGATATCTTCGCTTGATTACGTTGAGGAAGTAGTCCTTTTGTCGGCCCGGTTTCAAGGTCATTTCTCCCCAAAGGATGAACTCGGCCCTTGCCCGCTTCGCCTCTTCAGCCAAGCCCTTCATGTTGTCGATGTTGTCACCGATTCCAGGAATTATCGGAGTCGCCATCACACCCCCAAACAGACCTGCTTTTCTGATCTCCCTTAGAGCCTCAAATCTCTCTGATCTAGTAGATGACTTCGGCTCGAAGATCCCCTGTTCTTCCTCGTCATACAAAGTGATTGTGAAGACGACGTTGGCAAAGGCCTTCTCATGAATCTCTTTGAGAAGGTCAAGGTCTCTAAGAACGAGGTCTGACTTGGTCATAATGTAGACTGGCAAACCAAAATCAAGGAGAGTTTCAAGGACTCTTCTAGTGATCTGGTACTTCTCCTCGGCAGGCTGGTACGCATCACTCACCCCTCCACTCACTGCGATTACCTCTTTTCGAGGCACTTTCTGCGCCAACCTCTTGGCGTCATCTTCGTCCAGAAAAGCCCAGAGAGTTTCAGTTTCGAGCTGGGTCTGAGAAGTATGGCCTGCCTTCCTTAGTTCTTTACGAAGTATTTCCGGTGCGTTCTCTTTCACGCGGATGTGAGTCAAGAAGTTGTCAACATGGTAGCCTTCGGCCATACCATCACAATACACACACGCATGTTCGCAACCTCGATACGAGTTCATATGACGGTTATAGTGGAACCAGCTCTCCGCCTCCGCTGTCTTCGAGAGCAGCGATTTTGCCTTCACACACTCGTATCTCATCTTTAAACCTCGGGGAAGAGTTTCTATCTTGGTTTCTTGACTTGTTTCTTTACTCCGTTTCTAGAGATGAGATGTTCACCATCTCCACTCTCAAGATTCATGTGTCTTGCCATCACAAACAGGAGGTCAGAGAGCCTGTCTAGGTATCGAAGGATTTCTTGATTGATTGGGTAGTGTCGAGATAACGTCAAGACACGCCGCTCTGCTCTTCGACATACTGTTCTTGCCTGATGAAGAAAGGCCGCTCCAGTTTGGCCGCCTGGAATCACAAAGCTTGATAGGAGCGGCAACTCGTCTGAGAGTTCATCAGCTACACGCTCTAGGCTAGACACATCATCAGGGGCTACTTTTCGCAGTTTGCTACCCAACTCGTTTGTCGCAGTCTTCTCTTGACCACCGATGGCAAGTTCAGCTGCAACAAGAAACAATAGCTCCTGAATTGAGTGAATGTGACCGGATATTCTCTCTGGAACATAGGTCTTGGCCAGACCAAGTACGGCAATCAACTCATCAACGGTCCCGTAGGCCTCAACACGAGGATCATCCTTCCCGACCCTTTCACCGGACAGAAGGTCTGTTTCACCCTGGTCCCCCTTTCGAGTATAGATTCTCTTGGTCATCCGTCATCATCTCCTCACATTTGGGAGGCAGGACATTGGTCGATGAGATGCATGACCTGTTAACGCTGCCGGTGGCCAGAGCAACCACTGGATGCTTCGACGATAGCTTCTTGGCGAACACACATGATACGGCTAGTCTTCATGAGTGTGTGAGTGTTCTGGAGCTGGCTCGTGGAGGATTTCTTCGAGAGCAGGTCGAAGCAGCTGCTCCAGCTCCTCATCGACGTGAACTCGATCACGCATCTTCTTGATCTGAAGTGCGATAACATAGGATAGCGCGGCAAGGATGCCAGCTATTGCACTTGGAGATGCTCTAATTGACAGTGAGATGGCAATCCCAGCCAATTGCGAGATGACTGCAATCACGAAGACTGCAATCATCACTCCGCGAACAGAGCCAAGCAACTCATTCGATGCGGCCGCTGGAGCGACGAGAATCGCATAGACCAAGATTGCCCCAACAGCCTTCGTTGCCAGCGCTATCGCCAACGCCGAAGTAATCAGCATGAGATAGTGATAGGCACGAGCGTTCAGTCCTTGAGCTGTTGACCCCTCCATGTCAACGCTCACGTATACAAACTCCTTGTTGAAGAGGATAGCAGCAATCAGGAGAAGTATTGCAGTACCCGTCAGCATGACGATGTCAAGATTGTTGAGCAACAGCAAATCGCCGACAAGGTATCCCCAGATGCTAGGAACCTCCACAGGGGGGATGTAGTACATAAGGAACACAGCCAGACTCATGGATAAAGCGAAGGATACTCCCACAGCAACCTCCATCTTCTCACCGATGCCGGTTTCGCCTGCATAGCCAGTGACAAGGGCAACGAACACGCTAAAGACAAGGGCACCGAGCATGGGGTCAAACCATGGAGCAATGTTAGAAGCTTGAAGGAATAGGCCCAGAGCCGCTCCGCCCAGAGCAGCATGTGCAACGCCTGATGTCATGAAAGATAGGCCTCGGAACACAAGAAAGCTCCCACTAGTTGATGCAACAATCGCAATCATCAGCACTCCGACAAGAGCTCTTAGTAGAAACGGACTCTCAAGTATCATCAAGAATATGTCAATCATGGCGATCAACTCCTGAATCTCGAGTCACGCAATATCGGTGTCCAGAATGCTCCACTATCTTTGCCGTAGGTCCATACAGCTCCCTCACCAAACCAGGATCCATAACATCGCATGGCGCGCCAACTCCTACGACTGTGTTCTTGAGCATCAGTACGTCACGTACCAGTGTGTGAATCGGGTTCAAGTCATGAGTTACCATAATGATACTCACATCGTTCTCACTATGATAGACCCCCAATGCATCAACAATCAGATTTTGGCTGTCTGCGTCCGTTCCGGCCAAAGGCTCATCTAGCATCAAGATAGGCCCTTCTCCAGCCAGAGCACGCGCTACGAGTACTCTTTGCCGTTGGCCGCCTGAGAGTTCAGGAAAGGGTCGTTCCCAAAACTCTTCCATGGCGACTTGCCGGAGGGCGCTCTTGGCAGCAGCCTTGTCATTCTCTGAGGCCACTCTTGGAGGAGGCTTCTTGACTAGTCGCCCCATCAGCACGATGTCCTTCACTTTCATTGGCACATTGAGTTCTATTCGGTCTCGTTGAGGAACATAGCGGACCAGTCTTCGGATCTGTGACTGGTTCTTGACAGAGTCTAGTCCTAGGAGACCCACACTTCCTCTGAGCGGCTTGAGGAGTCCGAGTGCTGTCTTAACAAGGGTGCTCTTCCCAGAACCATTGGGCCCGATTATGGCCATAAACGAGGGAAAGCCCACTTCAAATGTCACATGATGTAGAGCAATCTCGCCATTTGGATATCTAACAGCTAGGTCTTGTGCGCTTATCAGGGACTCAGTAGCCATCTCATATACGTCCTTCTGAGCTCAGAGTGGCTCTTGCCACACCAGATTTGAGCTTGATGAGGAAGAATAATAATCTACGGTTGAGTCGTTTAGCATGCCCCGAAACGACCGGAAGCGGATGGGCGCCCTCAGAAGGTGAATGGATGAAACGAGGTGCCTGCACGGTCTTGCTACTACTGTGTGCAATGTCCTTTGCAGTGGCAATCCCCTTCACTACAGCGCAAGTTACTCCCTCAGTCAAAGTCGCTGCATCGATTGAACCCCTAGCCGGCTTGGCCGGGGAAGTGGGGGGCACTCACGTTCTGACTTCTGTGCTGCTGCCCGAGGGAATTGAACCTCACGCCGCCAGTCTACCTCCACAAGCGGTGACCGATGCCGAAGACGCTGACTTGCTTGTCCTAACCGGCCACTTTCCATGGGAGCAGGATCTTGTTTCGCAAGTGAGCACTCCATACGTAACATTGGAAGACGTGTCCGCTTTAGAGAACTATGAAGACTATGGTGCAAGATTGTCTGACATGCCTGGTGCCCATGATGAGGGAGAGGCCATGGTGGCAGCACAGCACGAACATGAAGAGAACCCTCATGGATGGTGGCTACTACCTACAAATGCTCTGGCAATTGCTAATGCCACACGTGCGGCATTGACGATCCTCAATTCCTCCCTCTCTCCCTTCTGGGAGGCAAACTTCGATACGTTCTACTCAGATGTAGAGGCGTTGCTGCAGCTTGTCAACAATGCAGACGCAGCTTCTCGCTTTTCATCCATGACCGCTGTTGTCGTATCACCTGCTGAGGCATACATTGCAGAGGCTTTTGGAATTCAGGTGGAAGCAGTACTACAGGTTGATGAAGTGTTGGTATCTGGAGCAGAGCTACTGGAGATTCAAGCTTCAATTAGGAATGGAACCATCAATCTGATAATAGGTTCTGATGTTGCACGCCTGCAGGCAGGAGGAGAGTATGCGGTTCAGCTTTCAGAGGACTATGATTTGCCGCTAGTGTGGTGTCGAGCCGTCTTCTTCGAGGGTCTGGCAGACTACATCGCAGTCATGACCTACAATCTTGGTTCGCTTACATCAGGGATGGATGGTGGCATTGGACCCGGAGGTGGTCCCGTGAACCTTGCCCTGATAGGACTGGCTGGTGTATTTGGACTGGTCGCCGTGCTAGAGGCCATAATCTTGGTGCGCAGAGCCCAGAACGAATAGGCGCAGCCCAAGCCAATAGGCATCGACCTAACGCGACGCCTTCTTTGCCGATTGTATCCAACTCTTGACCTTGTCTATAGTGAATTCATACCCGGCCGGGACGCGGACGTCCTCCGATTCCACGGCCTTCTGTATTTTCCGCAGGATGTCTCCGGCATCGGCACTCGCTAGGGCGTTCACGTTCTCGATACCTGTGGCGAAGACAATGGCTTCTGCATCCTCCTCGGATATCCCATCCAGCCATGCAAAGCGGGCCATGGCAATCCAGCCGTGAGCGGTTCTCTCTGATACGTCTGCAACCTCAGCAACTCGGCCGGCAGGAGTCCCAATGAGATCCTCGACTGAATCAATTCCGGCACCTCGCAGGTCACCACCATACACCTCTCCAATCCCTTCAATGGTTTCGATTGGTAACTCGCTTAGTTGCACGGCCGGTTTGACAACCTCCGGAGTGTGTACCTCTCTGTCTTCATCCGGAGGTTCCGGAACCTCGTCAATCTTGGGCCGCGGTACCGGCTCAGGCTTTGCCCTTGGCTTGGCAGCAGGCTTCTTCTTGGGCTTCCGAGGTTCTGCACCCTCACCCTCGAAACCATACAGCAGATACGACACGAAAGCGAGCACTGCGATTGCTGCTCCCAGAATCGTTGTGCCCAAAGAAACATCGACTGTTCTGATGTAGGCGGCAATCGCGATGAGAATCAGAGAGAGTATGATTAACCCGTAGAGTCTGTTCCCCTGCAAGAATCTAGAACTCAAAACGCCATCTCCTAGTGTTTAGCATATCCCTATTGGCTTGCTGCAATATAACAAGTTCTAAAGTAATGGCTGACCAAGGAAACTCGATTACTGTTGTGCGAGGTTGGTTTTGTAGTATGGTGAGATTGACAGGAGTTGCCTCTGTGCCAAGCCTCTTCCAAGCTTTACCAAGAACCTCTTCAGTCCAATGGTTGCCCGGAGCTCCTCCAGATAATCATCAAAGGTCCTAGTTTGAAACTGCAACAGTTTCTGAGCCTCTTCTGTATCCATCCAGTCTGTGTGGAAGTACTCCTCATCGCAAGTCGGCTGAAGAAACGCAGAATCTGGCAACATACTCATTCCAACCGTTTCAAACGTTCGAGAGATGAATTCCTTGTAGGTCATGCGACATCTCTCACCTCCTCCAAGTAGCAGAATCTTCCCATCTGTTTCAGCAGATACAGCATTGGCAATCGCAAGGCCAATGTCTCTAGTATGAATGAATTCAATTCGCTGCTCAAGAGGGATACTGAAGATGTAAGGGTTTCTTGCAGCTTCCAACCAA
>CP070658.1:1336857-1349563 GCA_020355105.1 Candidatus Thorarchaeota archaeon
CAGTGAATATAAGGTCGTAGAGAAAGGACCTCATGGATACCAGATTTGAGCTCATTCTTCGCGATTCGAGGACACTAGAGAGCATCACAATGGACAGGCAATTTCTGAACAGCGGATGCCACAAGGAGGTGTAGAATCACCGGCGGTGACAGATGGAATGGAGATATTCCTAACTCTTGATGATGCGAAAACACATGGAAGGAGTCTTGCTCGTTTCGGCAGGGCTCCTACGATCTATGAACTTGGAACAGGCGAGTATGCCACAGTAATGAAGGGGAAATGGCCACCTCCAAACTCGTGGCCCATACTAAAATGGTCAGGGACATCTGACGGATGGATACCTATCCTAGCGCGACTTGACTCTCTGACTAGAGCTCAAGAGGCCTGTGGGCTGTTCAACCTCCTAGGTCATGAACCGATTATTGTCGAGTTTCCTGGGATAACCTTTGATGTCTTCCTTAAGGAGAAACACATTCCAGACGGCGCATGGATTGTGTTGGAGTCATTTGGTGAAGACCGAGTGCGACATATTCAGACTCCAAGGTTCTATGATGAGGATGAGTCGGAGAGTATCGATCTCAAGCAAGATGCAGTATGAGATGCTCTCTAGCCAATCTGCTCTCCAAGGGACCAGTATTCTCCAGTCAAGGGGAGATAGGTGAATAGGTTCGTCTTCGAAGCATCGAGCCTACCATTCTCGTTCAGCACGGACTCATCAATGTGCACAGCCACAACCTCTGCGGTGAAGAGGTCATGTACTCCCAGAGAATCCACCTTCACTATCTTGCACTCTATGTTGATGGGACACTCCTTAATCATCGGCGACTTGACCTTCGTAGCTGGTACCTGTTTAAGACCGCACTCTGCGAATTTGTCGAAGTCACGTCCTGACTTGGTGCCTGAGAACTCCGTCGCCTCCAATAGTTCAGTCGTTGGAACGTTGAGTACAAAGTCCCTTGTATCCTTCATCAGCTGGTAGCTATGTCTTTGAGGTCTTACACCGACTACTATAGTAGCTGGGTCACTACACACGTTAGCAACCCAAGATAGTGTGATTATGTTGGGTCGTTCAGGTCCTGCAACGCTAAGGAGAACGACTGGACATGGCACAACAGCAGTGGTCGGTCTGATTTCTCTCTTCATGTTGCAGGCCAAGAGACCTCCTGCTTAAGAAAATGTCGTGGGCGCCAGATTTAAGACAAAGCTTCAACGGGCCAAGCTCACAAAGTTCGGATGGTTCTAGACAATGGCACGGGTACTCATTGCAGATTCGGTTGCTGAGTCTGCTGTGGCCAAGATAAAGGACGCAGGACTCGAAGTAGTAATCAGGAACAAGGACACAGACGGCCCCGTTGAGGAGCAAATCAAGGGGTTCGACTGTATCGTTGTTAGAAGCGCGACAAAAGTGACCAAAGAGGTCCTTGAAGCGGCTGACAGTCTGAAGCTGGTTGTCAGGGCAGGTGTCGGACTCGACAACGTTGATCTTGAGGCAGCAAAGGAGAAGGGAGTCAAAGTTCTCAATACACCTGAGGCACCAACGGCCTCTGTGGCGGAGATGGTATTGGCACTCATGTTCTCTTTGGCCAGAAATGTGGCGGTCGCAGATAGTTCCATGAAAGCTGAGAAGTGGGAGAAGAAGAAACTGAGTGGGACCGAGCTGTGGCAGAAGACCCTTGGAATAGTCGGTTTTGGTCGAATAGGATATGAAGTGGCCAAGAGGGCCATAGTACTGGGCATGAATGTGCTGGCACACGATGTCATAGATATCGATGAGATCTGCGATGACATTGGAGCAGAGCGAACTGACTTTGAAGACCTGCTAGGGCGCTCTGACTACATCTCGTTGCATGTTCCGTTGATTCCCCAAACGAAAGGAATGATTGGAGAACGTGAACTCGACTTGATGAAGGAGTCAGCGTTTCTGATTAACACGGCACGAGGGGGAGTCGTGGATGAGAAAGCACTGCTCAAGGCATTGGACGAGAGCAAGATAGCAGGGGCGGGCCTTGATGTATTCGAGAAAGAGCCGCCTGTTGAATGGGGACTCGTCAAGCATCCAAAGGTGGTAGCAACACCCCACCTCTCATCGTCCACATCGGAAGCGCAGGCAAGAGTAGGTGAGTTGACTGCAGAGAAGGTCATTGGAGAGTTCAAGTAGCCAGTCAGAGTGCGAGGTTAAACCAATCGCTAAGCCTTTAAGTGAACGCAGACGGCAGGAGGGTGGCTTTGAGCCACCATTTCCTTTGTTTAGGCGGATGCGTCCGCAGGGATGTGGCCCAAGAGGGCTGAACCACAAACAAAGCGAATCAATCACAACAGAGGATGGTAGTATGCCAACGGCGTACAAGTACATGAATGACAGCTGGATTAAGGAACAGCAGGAACGTTCTGACCTTGTTAGAGGTCGGCTGATAGTCTGGAGAAAACAGGGCACAATAGTGCGACTGGACAGACCCACTAGGCTGGGACGGGCACGAAATCTCGGCTACAAGGCAAAGCAGGGATATGTCATAGTCAGAATCAAGACTGGAAGAGGAACACGTGAGAAACCAAGACCTCGAATGGGAAGGAAGCCAAGGAGTTTGGGTGTCACTAGGTACACACCTCAGAAGTCCCGTCGATGGATTGCAGAGGAGCGTGCTGCTACAAAGTATCCCAATCTTCGGGTCCTCAACTCCTACTGGGTGGGATCAGACCACAAGTGGGTCTGGCATGAGGTCATCATGGTCGATCCCAATCATCCTGTCATATACAATGACCCGAACATCAACTGGATATGCGACCCTGTTCAGAAGGGTAGGGTGAATAGAGGACTCACTTCTGCGGGTAAGAGAAGCAGAGGCCTGAGGAAGAAGGGCACTGGCGCCGAGAAGATCAGGCCATCTCTTGGAGCAAAAGGAAACGTCGGAAAGTAGCCTACGGACTCCCACAGGGGGGACCGAAGAACTTTGTTCATTGACAGAATTGAGGCGCGTGCTCACTCCCGAGCCACTGAGATTATTGAGAGAGTACAGACCGCAGTGTTGAATCTCTTCCCAGAGAGTATTCAGGAGTCAGTTCAAGTCACCGTCGAAAGGACGGAGGGCCATAGGCAGACTCGAATCGTCGTTATCTCCGCGGTATTGGAGGACAAGGCAGCCTGTGATGACACACTGAGTTTCATTGCCGAAGCGTTCTCCGAGAGTGATAGACGGGCAATCATAAAGTCGCTTTCTCTCAGACTGGATGACCAGTGCATCTTGTTTCTTAGAATTGATAAGCAAGAGTCCTTCTTAGGTGGGATACAGCTGGCCAAGGGCCCGGATGTCATTAGCGTCAAGATGCACCTAAAACAGTATCCACGATGTAAGCCCTTGGATGTAGAGACGTTTTTGGTTGAACGTTTCCAGCTGGAAAGAGGTCAAAGCTAATGCCGATTGACATGAATGTGAAAGTCCCAAACAAGGAAGGACTTGATGCCTTTGCACAGATGGCGGTCAAGTTGGGATTCACGGGATTTGCCTCAACTCTGTCTATGAGTGACCCCTTTGAGAAACTGGAGAATGGAGTGACTCTGCTAACTCGGACTGATGTGAATGTGAAGGGCATTAGAGCTGTGACTCGTGCAGTAGAGAAGGCCCGCTCTTCTTCTACGGTTATCTCTGTGCCTCTGGGAGAATCAAGGGTGGCTAGCTGGGCGGCCGAGGATAGCAGAGTGGACCTATTGTCGGTTCCTTATCCTCTCAAGGGGGTTAGTCTGAGGAAGAGCACTGCAAAACTGGCGGCAGCATCAGACACGGCACTGGAGATTTCAATTGCCCCCCTCTTAGGAGTTTCAGGCTTGATGAGGTCGAAAGTAGTTAAGGTGCTTAGAGAGGCCACTCAGACTGCACTTGATGCAGGAATGCCGATAGTACTCTCAAGTGGCTCTGACAGTCCGATAACTATGAGATCACCAAGGGCTCTGTGTTATGTTGGTCTCTTGCTCGGACTCGACTGGCACGGCTCTGAGAAAGCAGTCTACGAGAACCCTGACAGGATATTCGAGAGGAACAAGAAACGACTCAGTCCGGACTATGTGGGTCCGGGCGTGGAGATTGTGGAACGAGGTGATCCTAGTTGAAGAGTAGAAGGAAGAGATACGTTCGGTTCCGCCTTCACATGGATGGCCCTCCAGTGAGTGACAAACAACTAGCATCCGCTGTGCGAATGAGTCTACTCTCTATCTACGGCGAGGTGGAGGTGGCAGACTCACGGTTCTTTCTAAACGAGTATGATGAGAGTGGTGGCCTTGGTATACTGCAATGCAATGCGGCATCGCTTGACAATCTGATGACTTCAGCGGTCCTACTGTCATCGATTGATGGAACAAGGGTCTCATTCGAACCCAAGAGGACATCTGGTACCATAAGAGCGCTCAAGAAACGGGCAACCTAGGTCAAGTCTATCTGGACATGGATAAGGTTCTCGTCTTCAAGTAGGAAAGCACGAGTCTCCCAGCTTCCAGTGGACTTTGATGCAATAGCCCACACAACGGGATTCAGACGCATGTTACGTAAATCACGCGGCGACGGTATGGGGGGAGCAGGATGTGAATGGAAGATGCCCACCATCTCCTCTCCACGCTCTTCCGCATCCATAAGGAGATGATATTCTCTCTCAGGATCAACTGCAAATGATGTTGTAGAGGCTGCTACATTCTCCAAGAACTCTATTCTAGCAACTATGACCTCCGACTTCTGGATATGTCCGAAGAGTAGAGCCACTGACTCAAGAGGTAGAGCCTTCTCGGCATGAGTGTGCAACTGTTCAAGTGCGGCCTTCGATAGGCGCAGTGCAGTCTGCACCGCATTTCACCGGCGTTAGTATGGGGGCTTGATGTCCTCAAGCACAATGCAGGTTTCGATTTCGCCGACACCGGGTACCTTACCGAGCTTCAGCTCAAGGAATTCTCTAAGCTTGGCGAGATCATCAACGGTCACCTTCAGCATTATCCCGCAAGCGCCATCCAAGAAGTAGGCCTCATCCACCTCATCGAAGCCCTGGACTTCCTTTGAGATTACTGTAGCCTCCTTCATGACTGTCTTGACGCGGATAATCGCACGTATCTTGAGACCCATCTTCATCGGATCTAGAATCACCGTGAATCGTTTGATGTATCCCTCATCCAGCAGACGTTTCACTCGTCGACGGATGGTCACTTCGGTTCTCTGTGTAGCCTCAGCAATCTCGCTGTAGGAACGCCTTCCATCATCTTGGAGCATCGAGATGATCTTCTGATCGATGGGGTCTAGCCTCATGAACTCATCACTCGTACAAAAAGCTGAGCTGATATGCTCATTGTCGTGGATATATACTAGCTGCTTGAACGAACTCGATACAGTCTGTGTTCGAAATCGTCGAAGAGCATGTCTGTTTTCGACGTCGACTCAAATTGTGTTTAGAGCACCCTCAGCTCCTCGCCAAGGATTTTCTCTTCTTCGCCATGCATTATGGCATACAACTCTATGTGGCTGAGAAGCTCTGGGGAACTCCTGATTTTCTTCTCAAGCAGCTCCTGAATTTGGAAGATTCCAGAGGTGTTGCTCATCAGGACCTCAATGCGAACGGTCTTTGTCTCTCCCTTCTTGATCTTCACTCTGTCAATCGCCATCGCTGAGGCGGAGTGAATGTTTACACTGCCTGCCTCGAATGGGATACGTGCGCGACCCTTTGTCATGTCAAGTGCATCGGCAATACCGACAATTCCGGCCTCAACGGTAAGTGGAGGTGCAGCAATATCATGTGAGTAAATCGCATGGAGTACGTGACCCCTCATATGCACCTGCTTCCGTCTGTCATTGGGATAGATCTTGGAGAGAATACGGTCCACGATCTGGTTTGCCAATGCAACCGTGAAGATATCGTGATTGGTACGGGCCACAACCATCCCGATGTCGTGAAGATAGCAGCCCAAGAGGACTACCAGTTCTGCATCTTCCAAGGTACCTGTCCCTTCTTGAACAATAGATGGTTGAAGTCCCTTGCTCAACTGCCGAAGGAGTAGTATCCCGTTCATTGATACTATGAGTGAGTGCGTGTGTCCGTGATCTGAATAGCCCATTCTATCAATAGCCATGCGATTTGAGTCCTCGAGAAGGACCTGCACCTCGTCATCCTTCTCAAGCACATCAAGCGCCTTCTTGCATAGTTCGTTGGTCTTGAGTGTTCTACGCACTCTGTCTTTCAGGGTGTATCTTTGTTTCTGTTGCTTTGTCATTTGTCTGACACCCTCTGTTTCTTAGGGTATGCAATCATGTTTCTATCTTCCCCCTCTACCTGGTTGCCAGTGTGTCAGGTTATAGTGGTTTGGTTCCGGGCACATTCTTGATGACCAGAGCGGTTCTGCCCTGTTCTGCAAACCATACCAGATTCATCAAGCAGGGACTGATTCTACTATTTCCTCCGCTTCTGGAGAGTTGCCTTGGGGCTCGGTGCGTTTCCTCCTCAGGTAGTACATGACAACGCCAAGCATGTATAGACCATAACCAGAAACCTCAAGGAATGATGGATTGCCATTGTAGCCGAATATTGCCTTGGCTAGGCCTCCAATCAGACCGTTCTCATGGAGAAGGGGAAACGTTCCATCTGGAAACGGCGGAGGATTGATGTTCCACACCTCGATGGGGCCAATCAGGAGTAACCCTGCCTCCTGTAGTTCATGAATCCCATAGGCCACCATTCCAGCAGCTACCAAGATGAGAAACACAGAGGTCCATCTGAACAGGGATCCCAGACTGATTCTTAGCGAACCCTGATAGATTGCAGCTCCCAGTCCAATTGCGATAAGCAACCCGAGAGTTATTCCAATGTAGGTTCCTAGTCCTTCCTGGATGACCAACGCCGCAGTGAAGAGAACTAGTTCGACACCCTCCCGCATTACCAGTGAGAAGCTAAGTAGAGCAATGCCAGCCCCACTCTGACTCAGACTCTTTTTCTCAACAGAGTCCTCAATCTCAGAGGTGATGCTCGCCCCGGCATTCCACATCCACAGAATCATTGTTGTAAGGAGTAGTGCTGCAAGCAACACGACTACTCCCTCAAAAGTGGCTAGAAAGGGGCCTTCAACAATCCCCCAGACCAATCCCATGACTAGAGCAACTCCCATGCTCGCAATGACGGCCACAATCGCACCCCAAACAACGAATCGCTTCAAATCCTGTCGTCCAGACTTTCTTAGATAGGACAACATCACAGCTATAACGAGCGCGGCCTCAATTCCCTCTCTCAATGAGATTATCATGGGAGCAATTATCATGCTTGCGTCTGTGTTAACAATTGTTAATAAGATTGTGTTAGGGCCGTAATAGACTAGGAGGTGTGTCACGACCTCCCATTGAAGTTGCTTCAAGACGGTTGGGAGGATGGCTCTTCAAGAGGATGCCACGACCCAAATTGGCCCTGCATATGTGATTCGACCATTCTCACCAACAACACGTACAATGTAGAAGTCCGCCCCGCTGGTGTTCAAATCGTCAGGATTGACAGGATTGTCGCTGTAGTCGTTTATGTAGTACTGGCCATCTCTCTGGACACAGCTCTCTGCACTATATGATGTACCAGTAATCGGAGTCGTATCTAAGACTGTGACACGAGTGACTGGATCTTCAACAGGGATACTCATGAAGAGGTCCCCGTTCTTGATTACCTCGATGGTTGCAGACCAATCTGGTGCCCATCCCGCGGTCACTGAAGCTGCAGTGCTCCTAGCGCCAGCAGGAGAGGGGTCTTGAACGAGAAACACACTGATCTCACGAACGGCGTTCACATCTCCGGAATAGAGAGTCGAACCGTTGCCCACGCCTGTGCCATTGATTGCGAAGTCAAGAATTGGACGACCATGATCGGAATTGGCGAATATCACCTGATTCTCAAGTGCAGAGAAGACCGATTCGCGAGTAAGGTTTGTGGCGTGGACTGCAACGAGTCCTCCGGGATAGGGGTGTTCATTGCGGGTCTGCCAAATACTCCATGGACGCTGGTGGCCGACGAATGCTGGTGTGTGGCTCAGAGAGTGTCCAGGATGACCATCATGTTGGTCGCTCGAAGCATAGAGGGTCATTCTGTACCCCATTCTGAAGGCATCCACAATTGAAGATCCATTCAGATACTCTGGAGGAGGATCGATGGCTCCTATATAGTTCAGCGTGTGTCGCTGCTCGAAGAGAAACTCTCCATGGACGGATGTGACCTCTGCTATCTTCACATATTTGGGATTGATGTATGTCCAGTCCTGGATGTAGGCATTCTGAGTGGTATGATGCGGAAGCGCCAGAGCTCTGCTATCAGTTCCTGCTGTGAAGCTATCTAGAGCTTGCCAGAGTGTGTCAGTGGTTGGAACAGTGAGGTAGGATAGGACGGGGGTCTTGATCAGCTGGTTTCCGCTGAATATGCAGGTATAGTGACCGGGGTCTACGTTGGTCCACTCAATTCCGTGGAATGTGACAAAGTCACCAGGGTCATAGGCTGCATTGGTGGCGCGTTCCAGAGTGTCCAGGGCTCCTGGAATGAACAACATGATTTCACCATGGTCTGTGAGTGAACAGAAGTCAATGCATGCAACATAGCGTGCGAAGTAGAATGAGTGTTCAGGAGAACCAGTTCCGTCTGACAGCTCTGTATGACCGTGGATGTCGCCCCAGTAGATTCTCAGGTCGGTGTCTGAGAGATCCGTGACCATGATTGGATTGGTGTAATAGATGTTGCCGGTGGTCGAGTCCTCCACCAAGATGTAGTGGAATCCGGGTGTGTCTATCCGCGCTGTGAACACATGTCTTCCGTTGTCCTTGCCATCTCGAATCTCATATGCGATGTCTGATCCAACGGCCTGACCTGTGAAAGTATATGATTCAGGAAGAACTGCAGAAACTGAAGTCAGGGGGGCATATGTGGTGAGATTGTATGACTCAGTAGAAAACTGCACATGTCCTTTGTAGGTGGCACTGAGTCGCTCGTATGCGTCCCAGGCCTCCACAGTGACGTTGAAATCCATTCCCTGGTCTACTGTGGAAGGGGCGTGTACCCACAACAGACGGGGTTCATTATCGAACATGACTCCCAGATTGATATCAACGACCCACCAGAGTCCGACAGGAACTAGTACTACCAGTATCATTAGAGGCGCCTTAGCCCTCTTTGGAATCGATTTGCCTTTACTGTATATCTTGGATAGCACTTGAGGCGACCCTGTCCTCCGCGTCCACCACCATAGGACATAGTATAGAACAAGATAGCCAAGGACTGGAACCGTCCCATAGAAGAAGGCCAACTTCAGAGGGGACATACCTGTTCCTGTGTGCGCAGCGAAAGCACTGACGCCAGCTGCGGATGCCATGGCAAGTCCATGGCTCCTCCACGTGAGTTTCTGCGGCAAAAAGAAGAGAACTACACCAATAATGAGAGCGATGAAGCTGAAGAAGAACATGTGTATGGTTGCCAGTCCGACACCAAACACGACGACTCGAAGGACTCTGAGCCCTCTTGATTGAGAGAATCTAGGGGTCAAGGAGTCATCAGTAGTCATTGGTTCGAGTTTCCTACAGACAGTGCTGGTGTCCGCAGAAGAGGACTTCTGTTCAAAAAGTGTTCCTAGTTCTTCTACATTCATTCAGATACTTGTCGAGTCTAGTCAAGCCAGCTTGGTCAGAAACTCTACTTCCTGACTCTCACGACTTTGCCGCCAGTGACCCTCACTATCTCAGACGGTGAGATTCTGAGTAGGTGACGGTCACTTCCTCCACCACCCACTACTTCGTTCATGGCCATTACGTTCGGGTCAATCAAGACCTTTGCGTTCGGAATAGATACTGGTGGTGTTCCACCAACCTCGTATCCCGTCAGTTCTATGGCCTCTTCCGGCGTTGCCAGTCTGGGAGGTTCAATGTCTAGGGCCTTTGAGATTCTCTTCGAACTCGCCCGATCCGTTCCTTGGACGATTGCCAGTATCAGCTCCTCTTCTGGCCCGATGAAGACTAGGGTCTTGATGAAACGGTCCGGTGGCAGTCCCAACTCTTCAGAGGCTGCAGCCACTGAGTGAACTCGTCCCTCCATATTCAGAATCTTAGCTGCCACTTCTGAATGCTCTACGTATTCTTGAAGATCTGTGTTGTCCAAGTTTCAGGGCCTCCGAAGTTCCTGTAGAGAGAGCAACTGGACACTGCGGACTCAAAAGACTTGCCACTTATACCCCCTTTTGGGGTAATCGTCAGATGGCTTCAGGAAGATTGGGTGTAAAGGCAGCTGACTGACCGACTAGAGTATCTGTCCTCATAATCTGATAGGATTCTCATCAATTACTGTTTCCTTTACAACCATGCTTATCAGGAAACACATCTCGCAATGGAATATACCTTGGGAGGAAAATATGTTGCAGATGCCGCATTTTTGGGACTTCTTTACTATGGGCGGCGGCACGCTGTTCATGATTCCCGTTGTCGTTGTAATGCTAATCATACTGTTGTTCAGGCTATTGAGAGTCGGCTCTAAGATAGTCGGAGGGTTCACGGTAGAAGCCCCGTCATTCGTGATTCCGCGAAGAGAACGCGGGGGTGTGAGGACTGATGGAACTGAGATTCGCACGGTACGAGTGCCCGACCGATGCCCCAATTGTGGAGCTTTGATCTCTCAATCAGATATCGATTGGGTTGGCCCTCTTGAGGCCAAGTGTAACTACTGTGGTTCCGCGATCAAGGCGCAGCTTGAGAGAGTCTAGTGGTCCTCACTCTTCTGTGCGACAACGATATGCTCTGGGGACTTCTTATGTCAGTTTGACCCGATTGACTCAGAACAACATTCTAGAGTCTAATCGGATTCGGCCCTATCGCTCTGATTTCTTCGGCGAACTTGTTTATCTCGGCAGCAAACTTGTCACCCTCAGCTGCAGAGACGAATACCATCTTCACACGGTCCTCATTCAGGCCAAGTTGACCGACCAACTTCCTAGCAAAACGAACTCTTCTCTCCGCCCCTAGGTTCCCCGTCTTATAGGCGCAGTCTCCTGGGTGACACCCAACAACCAACACGCCATCCGCCCCCTCCTGAAGCGCCTTCAGAATGAAGTTGATGTCCAGTCGCGCCGTGCATGGCATTCTGATTATCCGTGATGTGACATCGTATTGCAGTTTCATCGTTCCTGCAAGATCAGCGGCGGCATACATGCACTGCATGCACCCGAAAACTATGATATTCATGTCTTTAGGAGGCATATGAGGATACCCTCTAGATACGTACTGAATTGGATTTTGAACGACAATATATCCTTTGACCTAGAGTCAAGCCGCTGATAAGCATGAATGAGTGTCAGTTTGATGAAGGTGGTGATTCCGGATGGTTGTAATTCTTCGTGCCAATGCCTTTGTCGGTTTAGTTGCATCTATTGCAGAGGGGTTCAAGAACGAAGTAGGCGGATTGGTCTTTGGTGATCACTATGTGACCCCAGGCAAATTTGTTGTGGACTTTGTTGTACCACTGCAAACGGCTAAACGGAAACCTAGCGAGGTGCATTATCATCCAAAACGAACAGGACGAGTGAGGAGTGTTTGGGATGATTTGTCACCATTCTGGTACCTAGGATCATTTCACAGTCATCCCGAGTATGGTGGTAGACGATATTCTCCTGTTCCTAGTGAAACAGATGAGAATGAGATGGATTTAGGTGAGCTTGAAATCATCGTATCAATTTGGAAAAGCAAACGAAAAGAGCCATTGGGTTATATCAGGGATGGTTTTCGGATATCTGGTGCTGTCGGGGATTACTATATCCAAATGTCATCTTGGTATAGGACCATAAAAGGTGAAATATCTGAGATGGAGGTTTGGTGCCCATACATCGAAGTCATCAATGAGGGCTACACTCAGGGAATTGTTTCAAAGTGGGGACGGTTGTTTGAGCAGGATACCGTAGTTTCTGAAGCAAAGCTTAGAACTCTTAGAAGGCGAATTCAGAAATATGAATCTGAAGTCATTCGCAATACTGACAACTACGAGTCTGCTTTCTCGGAGGTTAGACAGACTATAAGGGACATTGTGAAATGATTTGAGTGTGGACACTGAATTAAGGTCGCGGGGGCTGAGATTAGCAACCCCCACGTATGCAATGCCTGACCTGTTTCAGGGAGTACGATTTGCTCTCTGTGCTGATGAGTGAAACTCGCTCGACCGTCTTTGATCGGAGGGTTTCGCTCATCTTCACATTCCAGAGATTGAATGATAATCTCCACACTTGCCCTCTCCACCCAGAGCCAAACGAGTCCGATGAACATCCTACAATGCTTCATTTAGACAAATCACCAATAGTTTGTGAAAACCGGAGGTCATCTTCATTGATTGAGAGTGTAGAAGATGCATGCATGGCGGTCCCCTATGCCATTTCATTGAGTGGTCTTCTTGAGGTCATCAGTGCCTGGAACCGAGCTCGTGCGTACGAAGAACCACTTTCTGCACAGGAAGTGGCTGAGAGAGCTTCATACAAGAGAAAGACTGTCACCAGGCAGAGTCCCTTTCTCTGTCAGATAGGAATCCTTGAGAGGGAGGGGCAGAAGTATCGTCTTTCCCCTATTGGCCGGCGGGTCGCGAGATTGGTAGACCATTCACAGGAGGAGGACTTCAAGGATGCCATAAGAGAATTGCTTCTTGATTGTGGAGATTTGAAACCAGTCTTGGATTTCATTTCCAAGGACTCTGAGGTCAC
>CP070658.1:1349663-1353908 GCA_020355105.1 Candidatus Thorarchaeota archaeon
CAATTGTCAATTCCTTCTCGTCCATCTCTGTGATGTTGACACCGTCTATACGGACTTGGCCAGAATCCGGGCGGTCAAGTGCACCTACTAGATTCAGCAGTGTGGTCTTGCCTGAGCCACTGGGGCCCATAATACCGACCGCCTCTCCCTTCTTGATATCAAAAGACACGTTTCTTAGTGCGTGGACCTGTATCTCCCCCATGGTGTATATTCTAGAAACAGAATCTACACTTACGATTGTGTCATCACTCAGCTGAATCCACTCCTTCTGTCCCGATTATTCAGACTGTGTGAGCTCAAAACAAGGATTCTAATAAATCGCTCTCTCTCGGTACAGTGAAGTTGCTGCCCGAGCGGTAGCTTTGAGACTACGGTCATAAAAAACTTTATCAAAATCTGTGAGTTATACAGACGTAGAATAGTGTGGATGTCAGTAAGTCTTGTCTGAAGATATCATGGTCATGAGGTAC
The DNA here is from genome assembly GCA_020355105.1 of Candidatus Thorarchaeota archaeon. Lineage (GTDB taxonomy): Archaea > Asgardarchaeota > Thorarchaeia > Thorarchaeales > Thorarchaeaceae > SMTZ1-83. The sequence continues at coordinate 1,350,134 of CP070658.1, forward strand.
GAATTCTTCAGTTGGAGGGGATTCCTTACTGGCGCCGGAGCAATAATAGCCGCACTTGTAGTTCAATCCATGATCAGTTTCCCCGAAGTATGGTCCGAAAGCATTCTGCAGTTCGTTGGCAATCTCTTCTTCACAGCCTTGGTGGTTGGCTTGGCCTCGGGGGGAGTACTAGTCTTCCTATTTCCTCCAAACCAGGATATCATAGGAGTAGCCGGCCTCGGAAGTGATGATGCGCCCCAATACATGTCACTTGCCTTGGTTGTCTTGGCCCTAATCCAACCAATCCTATCGGGATTTCTATTGTTCTTCGACTACTTCGCCAACGACCCCTTCATCGTTGTTTGGGTGATTGCTAGCTTTGCTGCACCCAGCGCAGGTTTGACAGTCGCTATGTTCGACAGAACAGGTTCGATTGCATCCGACCTCAGACTCTACTTCTCCGTACATGAAACACTTGACATGTCGAAGCTGGAATGGCTGCGAGGTGTAGGTCCCCGAACTGCAACATACAGAATGGGAATGCTTGAGAGTGCTGCCCGCAATCTGGGGGGACTGAGATTGTCCGGGCACCTTATCGAAAGAGAGCGAGAGTACTTCCAGCTGACAAAGTAGTTAATAGGATTCTCTATTGCTTATGCCGATTCTGCACGTGAGCAGTGAGGCCTTCCTCCGTCCAAGCAACCCAGTCACAATGCATGCAGCTGAACCTGGAGCTTCCCAAGCCTGATCTTGGGGCCTGCTTCTCCTGAAGCTCGAAGACCATGCCGCCAGTATCGCTGCGCTCCCTACTGACAACACTGAACCTCTTCTCAAAACAGTCCACACATATCGACAAGTCTTTTCGAGTGTCATTGATGAACTGTTCTTCCAATGTCTTGACTGGGCCCTGTGGCTCAGCAATCCTCCCGCAACTCTCACATGTGTCAGCCGTCGTAATCACCTACTTGTTCCACGAAGCTAGTTGTGCTGCGGTAACGAAGACGTCCACAACACCTTCGCCCGTTAGGCACGAAGTACCGATGAAGGCAACGGGATGGAGTCCCTTTTCATCACCAAGCCTTTGTGCCAATTCCTCTGCCAGAGCGAATCCTTCCTCCCTCGTCACTGGCTTGTCTCCTGTGTCTTCGCCGACATCCGCCACGAGATCTATCTTGTTTGCTGCAATCACAATGGGTGGAAGCACTTTGGTGGTGATTGAAGCTTCCTTCAGCCAGAAATCGATGGAGTCGAAGCTCCACCTATCTGAAGCTGCATAGACGATAATCAGAGCCTCCGCTTCATCATAGAATTCATTCCGGCCTATCTTTGACTTGACCGCTTCATCAAAAGACCACACATTCAGCCGGACTCGATAGTCTTCAGTTTCGAACACCTTGCTGTGGATATAGGGGACAAAATCAGCCATGTCATCCGAAGGTGGTATTGCCTCCATCTCTGCTTTATTCATCAGACTTTGCTTGCCAACACCGTCCTCTCCCAGGATCAGCACCTTGGAATGCACTAGTGTTTTGACAACATATCCGGGTGCCACAACCGCAGCAGATTCAACAGCTGGTTCTAGCTCTGCATCGGGCACAGGCATCTCAGGTACTGCGCCCTCAGGTTCGGACGAGAGTGGCTCATATGCTTCGTCTGGGATGAAATCGCTATCATCGACTGGAGGGGTTTCTTCCTCTTCTGCGCTTGGTGCAGAGGCGTAGGTCGTAGGAGCTGCAGTGACTTCTTCCACGCCCGAAACTTCGATCTTGAGCTTCGGTTTCTCGGGCTCACTTACTTCGCTGTTCTTCGGAGCAGCAGCCATGAATGAATCGCTCATTGACTCCACGACCGAGAGCGCATCAGAGATGTCTTGGAATTCCTCTCCGTCAAGCTGTGTTACACTTACTTCAAGGTCCGGGTTCTCTATGAAGGTGGCAGCTTCATCCTCAGGGGGAGTTGGCGGTGCTTCAGGTTCCGTAGCCAACTCGGGTTCTGGTTCTTCAGCAACCTCAATCTCCGGCTCTTCATCAGCGGGAGGAGGAGCTGGTTCCTTGTGTGAAACTATCACTTTTGTCTGAGGGAGTCCTATTCGAACAAGAACGTCCCTAAGAACACCGGGGGCCAGTATCTTGCGTCGGGTCCTGAAGAACATCTCAACCTCTTCTAGGACATCATCAAAGGATCTGCGCTTCGTAGGGATCTTCTTCTTGACGATGCCTTTGTCTCTTATCTCAACGTAGCCTGGAATGAGTGAAACCCCGATGGTCGTTCCTGGTACTATCAGCTCTTGCGACGCTCCACATCCAGATGACAAGTTGATTCCGTGGGGAGTTTGATAACTGTTTCTCCAACAGATGCTTTATGTAGGTCGGCTCGGACTCTCTTCACCACCTACAGAAAGGTATATGACTGCCATCCAGACTTGACTCGCCGTGCTCCCAACATGACAGAGTTCAATTTCGCCGATTTTGTGGATGTAATCAGGGACTGGCCGGAACAGGGTCAGGCGGTTATGGATATCAGCAGACTCCTAGAGCATCCAAACGTCTTTCATGAGGCTGTCGTAACGCTGGCGAAGCCACTTGTCGAGCTTCAGCCGAATAAGGTAATTGGAATAGAACAGCGGGGTCTTGCAATTGGAAGCGCTATCGCCTACTATCTGGGATGTGGAATTGTTCCCGCCAGGTCAATTGCCTATCTCCCAGAAGACTATGGTCGTCCGGTGGAGTTACTACCCACAAGCAGGTTTGCCGACAGTAGGCTCGCGCTAGTTTCTGATTCTATTGACGCCGGAGACCGTATTGCCATCGTTGATGACTGGCTGATCAAGGGGACTACGGTTCTAGCCCTCATGAAGATGGTTGAGAAGCTCAAGGCGACTGTGGTTGGGATAGCTTGCGTTGTCAATGACATGAGTGAAACCCGAAGGAAGCTCCTGGGCAGGCCCGAAGTTCACTCTCTGATTCAGAACCTCTGCGTGAGTGATGTCGAGCCAGTGGATTGATAGAACGCCCTCTCTTCGCACCACTCATGAACACCCGGTTGGGCTGTCAGTCGAGGTTTCTCTCTAAGGTGTTAGAGCCTCTTTAAGACTCACAAATAGGAACCGCCCTAGAAGCTTGTAGAAACCGGCCCTCCCCTGAGAGTCCTCGGACATCATTGAGGATACGGTTTCCTGAAGCACTGAGTCTCTTGAGCCTACCTCGAATAGTGCACCAGTGAATGGACCAATGAACACTCTCTGTACAAGTAGCAAAGGCCCAAACTCGTGACCGAAAGATGACATCCAGAGTCTTTGATAACGCTCCAGACTCTTAGAATCAAGCTTGTCCTCAACCAGGCAATCCCGCAAAGCCACTGCAGCCATTTGTGCTGCTTTCATTGCGTACGCAATTCCTCCGCCAGTGAGAGGATTGACCATGCCGGCGGAATCGCCCACTAGAACGCATCGGTGCGCAGTGGTTTCCTTGATTGGCCCTCCCGTGGGGATTAGTGCCCCCTTCGTGCGTGATAGGTCTGCGTCATCTTTCAGCTTACCTGTTCGCTTCAGCAACTTGATGAATTGTTTGAACCTTGCAGGAAGGCCCTTCGAGTGTTCACCAACAATGCCAAGCCCGACGTTGATTGTTTCGCTTTTTGGGAAGACCCACGCATAACCCGGAAGCCCTCCCAGATTGGCAAAGAAATGGTATTCTCGGTCAGACGTATAGACGTCGTCGATGAATGTTTCATTAGAAGGAATCTCAGCAACTCTGCAGGCAGTGACGGTGCCTGAAGACCACTTGCGGTTGAGTCC
>CP070658.1:1354008-1356902 GCA_020355105.1 Candidatus Thorarchaeota archaeon
GAGCATCCAAAGTCGACAAGCGATGATGTTCTGATTTCCGTTGGTCCTGCTATAACAGGGTGGAAACTGAGCACATTACGCGGCAGGCTCAATCAACTGAAACGGAGGAACCAGGCGTTTCTGAGGATGCTCGGGTCTGTCTTCACTGAAGCACCGGATTCAGCAACTGCAGACCTCTCAGCAAAACGGCTTGAGGTTCTGATAGATACTCTCGGTCAGCCGCTAGACCAGTTGTCCGTGGACGCAACGGCTCATCTTCTTGTTCACGTCGTTCCACGCCCGTCGGGAAGGGGTGACCGGTCTGCATATGTGGCAGTAAGCGCCGCATCTACAAGAGGTGACAAAGCAGAGCCCGACCTGACATCTCCATTCGACTTCCTTGAGCGAGACGTCCTACTGGCGAAGCGAAGACCGGAAGAAGAGCGGCAGGATTACCTCAGAGAGAAGGTTGGACGAGTCATTCGATTCCTCAAATACCAAGGAAACAGTGTTTTCGATGGTGTTGAACGATGTGTGAGAGAGCGTGAGGATCGATTCAAAGTACAAGATATCACTAGCGAGGCTGAAATGGAGCAGTATCGCGCAGAACTGGGCGGCCTGACCATGGACGAGCAAGAAGGCAAAGCCACCGAGATAGTGCTTGAATTCATCAACAAGCAGGTCGTGGGGGACACGCTATGAGCACAGGAGCACTCTACTGGCTTCTTGAAGTTGAAGCATATGACTTTGACATCGGAGTGCTAAAGGATACTGATCTTGCTGGTAAGGCTTTGATGATATCGCGGCAGCTCTGGTCGGTTATCCGAGGAGACAAGGTGGTATCGATACTAGTGGGGCCGGGTATATTCAAGGGGACTGCGACCAGCGGAAACAGGCGAGTTGATGTGGTTGAACATCTTGGCGCATTACTGTTCGACCCCACGCAACTCAGAATGGACGAGCCACTGCCAGTTGTCGACATCATCAATCCGGAGGTTATCGATCCGCTCGGCACAAGGAAGCAAGAAGAGATTGTCACAATCATCAGAAAGCTCGTAATCGAGAAAGGGAACATATTGGCAGCGAATCCCTTGGCGAAGGTCACGCAGGATGCAAACGTTCCTCGGACTGTGCACTATGACGAGATGATAAGACGCATCAATGTGTCACATATCTCGGGAAAGCAGAGAGCCCAGTTCATTCTTGCAGGCACAAACGGGCCCATGTATAAGCCGTTTGTCCAGAGTTTCGAGAAGAAAGGTTACCTCCAGCCCGACAGATTGAAAGTGATGGCGACTCCCTTCCTCAAGTTCAGCAGCTTTGTGGACATTCAAGTAATGTCTGACTGGAGGATTGTAGAGAAAGCTGGCATTGACACCATGACGGGGATTGAAGCAATGAGGGATGAGTACGAAGCCACGTTGTCAATAGTAGAGGAGAACGCCGACGCCTTCATTTTTGAGCTTTGAAGATACCGAAAGAGTCATTGGAGCCGCAATGAGCTCCTACAGTGAGGCCCCTTAGTTGGAGGTAGCTGACGCCGACATCCAAAAGACCCTCAAAAAGCCGTATACCCTAGTGCTGAGAAGTGGTCGACAGGAGATGATCACAAGAGTGGAAGTCTTCTCCGACGTTCTTCTTGACAGACAGAGGGCCAAGCTGTCCGGCCTGGAAGAGTATGGCCACAGAAGAGATGGTCTTCTTGAGATCAAGCGCTTCTGGTTCGTGAAGTACAACAAGCCTGTGTACTACCAGCCGAAAGAGGCACATGGAATACTGAGGAATGCAAGGAACATCATAATACCGCGCAGCCAGAAACCTGCATTCCATAAGGATCTCAAAGACCTCCTCCATAGGCTTCAGACTGATACACCTAGAGCTATTCCTACGTGTGAAACCTGTATGAGGGACAATCGGCTAACCGTACTGACCAAGAAGAACGCTATCCGCGTATCTGACTTAGAAGCTTCCTGTATCACATGTGCACGAGGGGATCTCAGAACTGACCTGAAGAGCATGGGTGCAAACCTTTCCCGTCGCATGGTTCATCATCTTGAGAGGCAGCTGGCAAGCGTCAAATCAGTACCAAAGCTGCTAGACCTCCTCAGACCAGGATTCGACCCAGCAAGGCAGGCCGACCTCACCCTCTATGATACTGTGGATGTGGGAGAGCTTGGCAAAGGTCAGAGGATAGACACCCTCAATCTACCAGGAAAAATGAAGGAGTTGCTCCTGAAAGAAGGGCTAGAGCGACTACTACCAGTGCAGGAGATGGTGATTGACGCCGGGCTCCAGACTGGTGAGAACCTCTTGGTTGTTTCTTCTACTTCTTCAGGCAAGACGCTGCTAGCAGAGATTGCCGGAGTCCCGCGTGCCATGGATGGCAAGAAGATGATCTATCTCGCTCCGCTAGTGGCTCTGACCAATGAGAAGTACGAATTGTTCAGAAGGCGGTACAAGAAGCTAGGTCTGCGAGTCGGCATTCGAGTTGGGATGTCAAGATTGGACGTTGGCAGAGAGGCGAGAGTGATAGTTGACACAGATGTTTCGAAGTCCGATATTGTGTGCGCTACGTACGAAGCTCTGGATTTCCTGTTCCGTTCCGGCGAAACCTCTAAACTTGGAGAAATCGGCACGGTCATTGTGGATGAGATTCAAATGCTTGGTGATCCTGACCGGGGACCAGAGCTTGACGGTCTCCTCTCGAGGATAAGGTTCCACGCACCCAAAGCACAGGTCTTAGGGCTCTCTGCTACTGTCGGTTCCCCCGACTCACTAGCTAAGGAACTCGGGTTCAAGCTTGTGAACTATACAGGTCGCCCTGTGCCCCTTGAACGGCATCTTGTGTTTGCTAGAAGTGATGAAGACAAGCGTCGCATGATACAGCGACTTGTTCAGAGTGAGTTCAAACGCAA
>CP070658.1:1357002-1365732 GCA_020355105.1 Candidatus Thorarchaeota archaeon
ATGGCGATGAGTACCTCCATGGCACAGATCCGCTGAACAATGATTCAGACGATGATGGTGCACCTGACGGGTATGAGGTATCTGTCATGCTGGATCCATTAAATAATGATACAGATGGTGATGGCATTCTTGATCTGGAAGAGCTTGAGTGGGGCAGCAACCCCTGGAATTCTGATTCTGACTTCGATGGCGTTCCGGACATGCAGGACCCCGACACCTTTGCTGAGTTTGCTGGGCCTGTGATTCTAGCATGTGATTGGGATGAACATAATTACACTCGTGATTTCGCACAAGGTCTTGAGAATTATACTGAGGTCATAGTAGTTTCATTGGAGGAATTGATGGCAAGCTACACGAACTATCAGTACATAGTCCTTGTTGGGCGGCCAGATCCTGCGAGTGAAACTGTTGCCGGACTGACATATGAGCTCTTAGAGGATACAGGCAGTGTACTTGCAGACATGATGCAACCTGATTCACATAAGATTGCGATTCGCCACTGTGTCTGGAATAGCCCTCAGACAGTTGTCATTCTCTCTAGTGCATATCCAACAGATGTCTATAATGTTCTGCAGATGCTCAGAGGTAGAGATGTAACGATACTCGCTGATTCTTTCATAGCAGAGTATCAAACCATACCAGTGAGTCATGCGCAAGGTCTTGAATATTCGTTTGCACTTGATGGCATAGACATCGTAAAGGCAACAGACTCCATAGTCGGAATCGTGCTTATGAGTTCAGAACTACCACGCGTTCAAGTGACTCGATACAACAGTTCAACTGTTTCTCATCTGTTGACTTATCAAAATGGTCTCGAAGAAGGGGATGAGGCCATGACCAGATATCTCGAGTTCTCAGTCACCTCTAGTAGCGGGACGAGTATCGCAGTCCATGAAGCTCTAATCGTGATCTATTATCGGTTCTCCGATATTGACCGTGATGGAGATGGGAGCTTTGATGGGATCGTAGACTTCAATGAAACTACTCTGACACCATATTGGTATGATGATGTCGCCGATACATGGACAAAGCTGTCAACTGATTTAGACTGGGTACTGGATATGGGTGTCAACACGACAAACATCGAAGTCTATGGTGAAACATACGCAGGATATGTCTGGGCTCGAGTGACTCATCTTTCATTGTATGGCATTGGAGGAAAGACAAATGCATTTGTGTTCACTCCGCCAAACCTCCTTGTGTTTGTGATACTCATGGGTGGACTTGCAGGAATTCTGATTGTAGTAGTCTTGAAAAGAAGACGTAGAAGAATGCCTGACTTTGAGGTAGACTTCAGCGGCCTATTGGAATGAAATAGAAGACTCAAGAATCCCTCATTGAGAAAAGATACAGTTGAAGATAGCTAGTCCTTTGGTACTTTGCAACAAAAGGCAAGTCGTTGTAATTGTGGAAACCTCAAAGCAACTAAAGGCTAGTAATCTAGATTCTGATTATTCGTTGATGCCCTTTTATTCAGTATGAGTATATAGCAAGCAATGGATTGAAGCAAGGGAAAAGAATCGATGATGGGTTTCTGGCAATGCTGGAAGGCTATGCAGGAATAGGTGTTGTCATTGCCTCGTACCAATTCACTTTCGACTTTCTCTAGACGTATGGTAGTCAAACCCATTGGTCCGCAGCTCTTTTCCTGTTCATCATGCCAATCATCATCATTTTGTGGATAGTTCCTGCAATAATGCCTGTAGGTGCAACTCAAGGAAGGAAATGGAGCTACATTCTCGATTTTGCCAATTGGCTTGGCATAAGGAATGAATTCGAGTTCACCGTTAGAAAACTTGATGGCTCCACGCATCTTGAATGAAGATGAAAACAAATCGAAACACAGACTATGAAGAACACACGTAGAAAAAGCGAAGACTTTTACTAGCTTTTAGCAATGAAGTTATCATTAGGTCTTGTTCAAGCAGGGAACATGGACGAAGAGGCTCAGGACGAGTCGAGGGACATGAGTACAACCTGGTTCATCGCCAAGGAATACCTGAAGAGACTTGAGGTTAGTTTTGAGGAGCATGGACGCAAGACCTTCAGTCTGTATCCCTACGGTCCAACTGAAACCAAGGAGATTGAGGTGTTTCCTGGCGCCCATTGGATAACTCTCACAACTCGGCTCTATGATTTGAGATCCATTCCCAAGAAACAGAGGGCGTCTGTATATGAACAGCTGCTCAAGACAAATGCGAGCCTTGTGGAGATCACGTTTGGTCTTGACAAGAAGAACTTTGTCACTATTCGCAACGCCATACCTGTCACTGGCATCTCATATGATGTCTTCAACGCAACGTACGAGGCCCATCTCTCGGGGATCAAGCTTTTCCATGGGAAGCTGAAAGGCAGTCTGGGTCTGAAAGACTGATACGGCGACACCAATTGCTTTTGTGAGGAAACGGGACTGACCCCGTATGCATATTGCGTATGGACCATGTCACGGAGGCGGGACACCAAACTTGACCCACCAATAGACTATGTCAGTCACGTACGCCTCAATGAGTGCCCCCCAGAGCAGGAAGAAGATAATCAATGCGAAAGTCCTCCAAGTACGGGAGTCTGAGATCAGTGCACGTGTCTTGGACGGAACGGAGTCCCAGTCCTGATTGGTTATGCTAGGCCCCAAGTCCTTGGCTATCCGGAAGGAAACTGCGGCTGCCATCAAGAAGGCAGGAATCTCAACGATGGCATGTGGAACAACCCGTGCTATCGCCGGTAGTACACTTCCTGCGTCCATTGCTTCCCATAGTGCTACACCACCAACAATCAGGGCTGTCGACAGAACCTCCGCGATAGCCACAGACATCAGACTGAAGCGGATGTAGGTTAAGAGGAAGTCCTCCTCTCTGACTTCTGACCTTGATCTGTAGACTGCCCTGTAAACGGCGGCGATAATCATTGGAAGTATTACTAGAGCGATCAATGTGAACTGGTCATCAAATACAAAGTATTCTAGCGCAAAGATGGACACAAACAGAGGGAACCACCAGCCGCCAATGCCACCCCTACCGAGGGCTCTTGCCACTGCTATCAAAAGGAAGGCCCCAACAAGGACTCCATAGAGGATTGCCGCTCGGACGCCGAGATGAGCGGAAAGTACCCATGGATTGACTTCATCCAAGGGAGATGTAGGCACAAAGACTCCTGCAGCTAGATCCATTTGGGTCCACACTACTGCTGCGATTCCTGTAACGACGACAGCGGCGGTCGACCCGTAAGCGATACCCTTCGACTTGTATTTCACTCCAAATAGCCACAATACTGCAGACCAAAAGATGGGACCTATGACCATCATCAGGAGTGTGCGCACGAAGTTGTGCTCAGCGAACAGCCAGAAGAAGGTCTGAAGCTCGTCCCGGACAAAGAACTCAAACACACGTTCTAGACCGTTTGGATTGCCGATGTCAGCAAAGAGCCCAAATAGATTCGTCCAGACAAAGCCAGGATCATTGAACATGATGAGAAGCCATATTCCGACAATTGAAACAAGTAGGCCACCGAAGAACATCAAGACTGCCTGACGAATGTCTTCGGTGCGAACGTTCAGCAGGGGTCCAGATTCGTCGCCGGTCTGTTCTCTCCAACGTCCTCTAAACTCAAAGAAGTAGAGCACAAAGAGGACAGTGAAGATGTAGATTGGCACATTCACAATGAACTGGAATGCCAGCCTATAGAGAATCATTCCTGGTTCAGGGGGAGTGATAATCGGGCGGACACGATTAATCGTTAGGCCCTCTATTACCGCAGGAGTTGGAAGAACGGTCAGGAGGTAATCCACCCCTGGAAGCGAGAACCACGTGAGAATCGAAACAGTTAGTCCTGCAACAAAGGCAAAGGCTTCAAGACTGCCCCCGATGTGAGTCCTGACAAAGTGCCCAATGACCCCCAGGAGCATCATCATTGCAAACGGAATTGCCAACATAAGAAGAATCCAGATTGTTGGGGTGATGAGGGCAGAGTTGTTCACAGCATACATCAAGTTGGAGGTCACGTCCGTGTCTATTTGGCCAGGTATGAATCTGAAGCCAGGTAGACCCATAACATGTGCATAGGTGAGAGTGACCGCCATCATGGCGGCAATGAAGGCTCCCGTGATTGCAAAGCCAATACCGACAGCCGCAACGAGGGTTTCCAACATGTCGCCGTTGGCGGCCTCTGCCACACGGTGCCTCACTCGTGCAATTCTGTCGAAGGCCTTCTTGTATAAGGAAACGGCGAAGTTCTCCGTTAGAGGAAGGATGATTATGGCAAAGATAATCGGTGGAGATGCCTGTATCACCCCAGAAAGGAAGTAGTTGAAGACGTAATCGAGTATTTGAGCCTCACTTAGACCCGACCAGCCTGCACCTGGATTGATGAGAATTGGAGCTGAAAGTGCGCGTGCGACCTCGAAGAATATCAGCCCGACTGACAACAGAATATTCAGTCTGAAGAACCAGCCTAGAACTCCGCGCATCATCTCTCCGCCGAGATCTCGGTCACCGAGTTTCAATCCAGCGCTCTTGGCGATTCTGTTGGAAGCAGGATAACCGAATCTGTATATCCAGGTCAGGAAGATGAATACGCCCAAAATGTAGAGATATCCTGGAGGTACTTCGTATGCGGGATGACCAGCATTGAACATGATCCAAGTCACAATACCTCCATTGTAGACGAAGACGGAAGGGATTATTGTTGCAAGACCGATGATTAGGTAGTCCTTCCAGGCATGCCGCCATGCTCGTGATTGGACTTCTGGGTCGAGAGGCTGAGGTTCAACCCCCTCGAAGGTTATGTTATCGAGACGGTCTCTAAGGCTAGCGTACCAATCAGCTTTGGGTCCACCCCCGTCCTTCCTCCGGAATAATCTTGACCACCTCTTCTGAAGTGGATCTTGGAGAGTGAGCTTCACAGCTAGAACTATCATTCCAAATAGAACAGCAAAGAAAGAAACCATAACCCAAGTAAGATACTCCTGAAGCGTGGCTGTGAATTGAAAGAAGAAATCAGTTATCAACATCCAAATTAGTTCATTTGCGCCGACCGCTACATCAAACCCGGGAACAACAGATACAGGTATTGACCAGATCCAGAACAGAAAGAACGTGACCGTCTTTACATACATCAAGACAATGAACGCTTCAATGAACTTGTTGCTCCTCTTGCTGAAGAAGATTAGATACACCACTGTTACAATCAATGGTGAAAGGAACTCGAAAACCAGCGTCAGCAATGTCAGTTCGGCCATGACGCAGCACCTTGCCTCACTCTGGAATGGATACAAACCGGACCTAACAGAAAAAGGTTCGTCTGACAGACTTTCAAAGGCAGCTCTCTATGGCGAGACTTATATGCCATAGGTAACGATTGTGAAGAATAAGGAATCAACCAACAAGTTGAGGAGAGAATCATGGAGATTAGCAAAGAACTAGAAGAGATGATGAATGACCAGCTCAATTTCGAGCTCTACAGTGCCTACATCTATCTCGGTATGGGTGCCTATTTCGAGGATATCAACCTCGGTGGAATGGCTCACTGGATGGAGCTTCAGTTTCAAGAGGAGTTCAACCACGCAATGCGCTTCTACCGCCACATCTTTGAGAGGGGCGGGAGAGTGGATTTGAGAGAGATCAAGGCACCTCAGAAGGAGTATGCTTCACCAATCGAAGCTTGGGAAACGGCCTATGAGCATGAGAAACTCGTCACAGCACGCATCTACAAGATTGGAGAGCTTGCAGAGAAGGAAGGCGATAGAGCCGCCATAAGCATGCTGAATTGGTTCTACACCGAACAAGTCGAAGAAGAAGAGAAGACCATGACAGTCCGTGACAAGTTGAAGTTCATTGGGGACAACGTTCCTGGTCTCTACCATCTGGATGCCGAGCTGGGCGCAAGGCCCCCGGTTGGACCCCCTCCGGCTGAGTCGTTCGCACCTTAGATTTCGGCCTGATTCGGTAGGAGTACCGGTCCGAAGCAGGTTTCGGGCCGGAACATCCTACTCCTTTCTTGAGTAGCAGACTACTTATGTCACCTTGTTTCCGAGCAGACTGGGTGCAACCGGTTCATGCTACCAGACCAACTGATTGAAGCTGTCAACAAGATGGTCTCAGGCATCCGTGCCTTCGACTATGTTGACTCGATTTCGCGATTTCACAGGATTCAGGCAAGTCCTGGACTCCACAATGCGATTGTCCACCTGAAGGAAGAGATTGGAAAGGTGTCTAAGGCGAAGACAAAGGTATTCGACTATGCGGCCGACGGAAGATCACAGATTGAAACCTGGACAGCTCCGTTTGGTTGGACTGCAGACTCGGGCACGCTTGAGCTGCTCGAGCCTGAGGAACGACTCCTTGCTGATTTTCAGGCTGAACCGATATCTTTGATTACCCATTCACAGGGTGCAGATATGGAGTCCGAAGTCGTCTATGTTGGAAAAGCGCTCAGCCCCAAGGATCTAGAAGGGAAGGATATCAAAAGCAAGGTCGTCCTGACCGAGAATCTGGCAAGAATCGCGGCCAAGCCTCTGTTTGCTTTGGGTGGAGCAGCCGGAATCCTGACGTATGTCCCTCCATCCGGAGTTGATGAGATAGCCCACCTGAGACGTTATGATGCGTTCTGGCCTGCTGCAGGGGAGGACAAGATCACAGGTTTCGGGTTCTCTCTCAGGCAAGCTGATGGACTAAAACTGAAGGGTTGGCTCGAAGAAGGGAAGACAGTGAAGGTCAGAGCCAAGGTTGATGCAAAGCTCGGGACAGGAAAGACCGAGGTCCTCTCTGCGCTCATCGAGGGCGAAGACACGTCGAAGGAATTCTGGTTGTTCGCTCATATATGCCACCCTCACCCTGGAGCCAATGACAATGCATCAGGGAGTGCCGCGCTTATGGAAGCTCTCAGAACCATTTCAGCCCTCCTCGACGAAGGACCGATCGAGAAACTAGAATGCTCAATACGGTTCGTCTGGCTTCCTGAATGGAATGGGACTATCTCATTCATTCATAACGAGAAAGTACTGCTTGAACGTTGCATAGGGATGCTCAATATGGACATGGTGGGAGCAGATCCGGCGAAGGCAGGTTCGGTCCTGCATCTCTTTAGAACACCCTACTCACTACCCACCACACTCAACAACATTGTGCGATACTGGGCCGAAACCGAGAGCGAAAGAAAACCAGATAGGATAATTGGCGGGACAATGTGTCCACTTCCTTTCTCTTATGACATCTATTCTGCAGGAAGCGACCACCTGATGTTCGTAGATAGTACGGTAGGCAAACCATCGGTGATGTTGAATCAGTATCCCGACAGGTTCTATCATACCTCAACTGATACGATTGACAAGGTAGACCCAGTCCAGATGGCCTATGCCACAAGGATTGCTGTACTCTCTGCTCTGACACACGCTATGCCAAAGCATGTTTGCAAGGAGCTGATGATGACTCTGTGTCGTGATGAGGCGATTGAGATAATGCATCGCATATCACATTCCGGAGTCTGCGATCTATCAAGATGCCGGGGCAACCCGGAGGAGATCTATCCGAGAATAATAAGGTGGTTGGGTCTTGCGCATGAGCTTGGCTTGGCGACCCTTGACAAAGCTGGTGAAGAGTGGCATTTGATTTCTGAACAGAAGTCACTACAGGAAGCACTGAAGACAAGCCTTGAGATGACATACACGACAGAAATGGTCGTCGCAAGGAAGGCCTACGAGGGTGCCTGTGCGGAGGTGGGACTTGAGGCACAAAGAGACGACCAGATATCTCTTGAATCACTATCCTTCGGGATGGATATCAAGCGGAGAATCAACTATCCACTCGATCCTGGCTTCATAATGAAGAAACTGCCTGACCGTGTTCCGGCGTATATGGAACTGAAGGAGAAAATGAAGAGGATATCCGAAACTGTTGATGAGATACTGAACCTCTCCAATGAGTGGACTAGTCTCGACTCGATCTATGACACGCTCTGCCTTCAGTTTGGCTCCTTTGAATCTAAGATACTTCTCGACATTGTGAAAGACTTGACGACTGCCGAAGTTATTGAGTCAAGAGGTAAATGATAGTCCAGACGTATCAGAGAACGGCGATAGCCAGCTACTCCGTGGTAGAAGTGGAATCCACAATAGACAAGTATCAGTCGTGTGGGAGTATGTGCTAGGTAGCTCGCTGGAGTTTATCGAGATGTCAGAAGCCTCACTCTATGAGAAGGTCGTCTTTGCAGGGACTTTCGATCATTTGCATGAAGGCCACAAGCACTTGCTAAGGACTGCAATTCGACTTGGTAAGAAGGTGGCGATAGGGCTCACGAGTGACACTATGCTTGAGCACAAGTCGAAGAAGGATCTTGTTCAATCCTACAAGGAAAGGCATGCCGAAATTGAGGAGTTCCTCAAAAGCGAGTGCGATATCTCTAGATGTTCGATCTTCCCTATAGATACAAAGGAGGGAGGTGCAGACCTGATGGAGGACCTAGACGCTCTCATCGTTTCAGACGAGATCTCTGTTGTACAGAACGCATTCGAAATCAACGAGATGCGTTCAGAAAACGGTCTCAGGCGTTTCCACATCATTGTTGTACCGAGAGTGAGGACCAGCGATGGTAGACCTCTCTCTTCATCTCGTATTCGAGAGGGGGAGGAGTTTGAATCTGAAGACCTCGTATACTAGTCCTCCAACTCCGGATATGGCAATGCATTTGTGTAGCGTTCTTCAAACTCAGGATTTCCACCCATCTCGATGTGGCGAATTC
>CP070658.1:1365832-1368622 GCA_020355105.1 Candidatus Thorarchaeota archaeon
GATTTCCACAATAGATGGAGTTTCCCAATACCACTGGATTCCAAAGTATTGCACCATTTGGCATGTGAGTGCCTAACTGAATAGGATGGAGAACATCACTGATATTCAGAATACGTAGACCCGAGCTATAGTCCTGATGGTCTATGATGTACCCTAGCTGACCAACAACGCGGACAAATATACAAGAACCCGCAGTCTGATATCTAGAAACATAAGAAGGCTCTGTTGGATCACTCACGTCAAGGATGACCAGTCCGTCGTTCCAGTCTCCGACGAAGGCAAGGTCCCCAATCACCTGTATATCGTAGGCAGCCCCACTTCCGCCGTAGACACCTATCTCAGTAGGATTAGACGAGTCGCTCACATCTATTATCTCTAGACCTTCAAACCGGTCTGCGACATATACATAGCTCCCTATAACCTCAAGAGCTGTGGGCGTTCCGCCATCATCATACGAGGATATCACGGTGGGATTTGTTGCATCGCTTACATCGATTAGGAGCAGTCCATCGTTTTCGTCAAGAACATAGGCTATGTCTGCTATCACTTTCACATCCCAAGTAGCGCCACCTGTATCAATCTGCCCAAGCAATGTTAAATCCAAAGAAGAAGGATTTGCAGGCAAAAACATGGGAATCATTAGACCAAGACTCACCAGCACCAGAATCGACGCTACTATGACGAGTCTGTTTCTACTTTCCATGAAGTATCCCTTTTCTCAGGAACATTGTGATTTGATATAAGAGTCGACGTCAACGCAGCCAAAAAGAGTGAAGGATAGAAGAAGAACCTCTCTCGAAATGAACTCTGATACTACATCTGCTTTTCCTGCCTATGCAAGTATAGTCTGGTCCAAAGCCTTCTCTGGTCATGACTATCTCTCTATCTCATCCGGCAGGATGAACGCATAGTACCCCCTCAAGATCTTGGTCTTGACGAAGCGATGAGCTTTGCGTACTCTTAGGTAGAGCTTCCATGTGGATGCATCATCCTCGTAATACTCCTCAATCTCTTTCAAAGTGATTGGACTCATGTCATGTCCAGCTGCCTCTGTAGAGAAGAAAGTATTGACTAGCTCTACGAGTCCGGGAACAAGATCGCTCTTTTGTTCCTTCAAGAAGTTGGCAACCAAGTCGATGATCACTTTTCTGAAATCATAGTACCTGTCCACAATGTCCTGCAGATAGTACTTCTTTAGATACCATCTGACTATTGGCGGCGTGGGCTTGAGAAACAGCTCCACATCAAGCTGTTCTACACCATTCTCCCTGAAAAGAGGCGTGCTTGTGTCAAGGTAGAGGAGTTCCTCTCCTGCATCAGGATCTCCAAGATTAGGTGTGTAATTCTTGACAGCCCAGTTCGATATCTGACCATCAATTGCCACCTCAACACCGGGGTGCCCCTTCTTGTTGAACTCCCACACCTTGCTGAGTTGTCGAAGTACAGCAAGAACCAGATTGTGAACTCCTGACTCTGATGAACGATGAATCAAGCTACTACCAATCGACTCGGATGGCAATTTTGTCTGATACAGGTACAACACAATTCGCTCCTTACTTGTTTCAATCGTTACAGAACCGTAATCTGGAGTGACAATGCCAATCTGGTTCAGTCTTTCATGATAGCGATCGTAGACCTCTCTGTAACTCTCGACATCTTCCATGTTGTCAAACAAGGGCATCCTCTTGAAGGCAATATCAGACTGCTCCTCATGAAGAATCTCAAACACAGTGCTGATCTCACCATATCCGAGAACTCGTGCTGGAATTGGAGAGTCTTCTGGTTTCCTGGGATCCAAACCCTCCTCGAATCTCCTCAATAGCTCTGTGTCAATCTTCAAAGTCAATCTTCCTCCTCTCATGCGGCAATATTCCTGGCCAGTTCCAAATAGCCTGGTCGCTGCTTGGCATATGCGTATGCTTTCTCCATTGAATCGACAATGTAACGAACCTCCTCTTCCCCTATGATGAGAGGGGGAAGGAACTGTAGGACTGAGCGATCATTGTCAGCGTACACTGCAAATATACCCGAATTGTATGATGCAATGCTCATGAGGGGCCCGTATCCAGTGTCACTCATCTTTAGCCCCATGAATAGCCCCTTTCGTCTGATTTCAAGTAGAATATCCGAATACGAGCTTCTGACCTCTTCAAGCCCCTTGTTGAGACTGTCACTGATCTGGTTGACATGCTTCAGGAATGATGGTTGAGAAGTGATCTCCAGCACTTTGACCGCAACCGGACAGCCAACCTCCGCGCCTCCAAAGGTGGAAACATGAATGAAAGGATGTTCGTTCATGAAATTGTCTAGGTCCTCTCTGTAGCATGTGGCCGTTATTGGGAACACTCCTCCTGAGAGACCCTTGCCGATAGTGAGAATGTCCGGGACAATGCCATAATGTTCAAAGCACCAGAGCTTGCCGGTCCTGCCAAGACCAGTCTGAATCTCATCCAGTATGAGAAGAACTCCCTTCTCGTCGCATATCTCTCGGACTTCTTGATAGAAGTCATCTGGTGGTAAGGGCATCCCAAGTGTTGCTGGGATTGTCTCGAAAAGCACTGCCGCTGTTTCAGCATCTATTGCTGCAGTCACAGCATCGGCATCACCAAAAGGCACATCCACAAATCCTGGAGCCAGCGGCTCGAACGGGGCTTTGAAGTGGTCATCACCGGCAGCGAGTGCAAAGCCTGTGTGTCCATGATATGCAGAGGTGGCATGGATGATCTTGTGTCTCTTTGTGTGACCTCTCGCCAGCTTTATCGCAAAATCAACGGCTTCGCCGCCTCCCAC
>CP070658.1:1368722-1371322 GCA_020355105.1 Candidatus Thorarchaeota archaeon
GCCTGTGAACAGTACTCTACGGAATTAAGATCCCTACTGCCTGCACATAGAATCATTGACACAGATCTCGCCGGTTCTCCAGCGGCTGTGAGTACTTCCCCATTGGTACCTCCAGCAGGGTCCAGAAGACGTGCTAGCTCTCTCTGAGTGAGTACGTCGCCGCATTCATCATAGGCATAGCCTGGAAGCGTGCTAGGAGACCGCTCTTCAACTCCGGTAGCCAGAACTATGGCGTCAGCCTTTATGGTCCGGGTTTTGACCCGCTGGTCAAGATTGATGGCCCCGACTTTGCAGACATCCACACATTTGCTGCACCTCGTGCATGAATCCATGTCAATCACAGGAGCGAGCGGAACACTCTGAGGAATTGGTCTATAGATGACCTTTCTCTTGCTCCTTCCAAGATTGTACTCATCCTCAACCTCGACATCACATACCTGAATGCATTCCAGACAGACCACACATCTGTCAAGCAAAACGTAGCGAGGTGATGTCCTCAGAAACACAGAGAAACCCTTGCCCTCACGTTTGATTGACTTAACCTGTGTCTGAGTGTGAAGACTCAGTTTCTTCTGACTGCCTAGAAGACTACGATATTGACATCTTCGATGATACCCACTGAACATCTCCTCACATGCATCAAGACACAGGGCGCAATCATCGGTTGGAAAGACCTTGCCCAGATGGGTCGAGAGACCACCCACTGTGGCTTCTTGCTCAATCAGATGGACCGTGACCCCCAAATCTGCGAGCTGTTGGGAAACCTGAATACCCGCGACTCCGGCACCAACAACGACTACGGTCTTTGTCACTATTTGCCGACCCCCATCTTCTCCAACAGAGACTGAATCTTAACTCTGTGATATCTTCTGGAATTGCTGGTGACGAGGTCGACCATCCCCATTGCAAGTGCCAGCATCTCGCCAAGATACAGGACCGGGATGCTGAACTCAGAGTCCAAGTACTCAGCAGTCTTCTTCTGCTGCATCTCCATCTGAGTATAGCAGGTGGGGCAGATCATCACTATCGCGTCGGCCCCGGCCGCCCTGATCTTGCGGAGTTTCTCGGCTGTCAGTCTGAAGGACTTGGCTTCATCTGAGGGGGCTATCGGAGCACCACAGCAGGCCATCTTATCCTCGTAGTCCACAGCCTCAGCGCCCACAGCTTGAATCAGATTCTCCATCCATCGTGGATTCTCTGCATCATCCATGTGGGTTGCCTCTATTGGCCTAACGAGATGACATCCGTAGTGAGTGGCAAGCGAGATTCCTTTGAGAGAATGGACAACTTGCTTCTTGATTCTCTCAAGTCCGATGTCCTCGTGCAGAACATGCAGGATGTTCTTCACAGTGACATTCCCTGTTGCCTCCATTCCGATCTTCTTCAATCTCGAATTGACTCGCTCGCGAATATCCTGCTCTGAGTGAATCATATGACGTGCAATGGCAAGCGTATGAAAGCATCCACTGCAAAGTGCCAGCGTGTCTCGTCCCGTGGACTCGCTCACCGCAACATTCCTAGCACCCACAGTCAGCCATGCTTCAAAATCGACTCCGGTGAATGTGGTTGGCTCCGGGCAACAGGTGTGGCCCTCGTCCGCTATCATGTCGACGTCTAGCCGCTCTAGGACCTTTCGAATCGTGAGCTCAAAGTGAGGTAGTCTGAAGGGGATCATGCACCCGGGGAAGTAGGTATACTTCTGTACTCTACTCACTCTCGCCACCTCCGTATCGGGACTCTGTTGATTCAAGTCGCTTTGCCAGCTTCAAGTCCGTCAGCATCTTGGTGAGCTGTTCTACGGGCGGACTGCCCAGATCTGGCAGTTCCATCTTCTCACGGGTCTTAATCATGGGATCACTGACTTGGATTGTACGGCCTTGTCGGAGAATCGATCTGGCACGATCTAGTGCCGTCTGCGGAGTGTTTCCAGTTGCTAACCCCCGAACCTTCGCCAATATCAGAATCTGCGGTATCTTCACATGCTCAGGACATCTGACCTCACACTGCTCGCAAGTTAGACAGGTCCAGATGAGCCGCTCTTCGGCCAAGGCTTCGTCAGCCAAGATTATCTTCTCAAGGAAGAGACGGGGATTGAATGACGAATCAATCTCGGCTACGGGGCAAGCACTCGTACACCGACCACACTGGTAGCAGCGTAGTAGTGTTTGTCCTTCTGGCTGCTGCAGGATCCAGTTCCGGAACTCAAGATCAGATGAGATGCCGCCGATTGTCATTTGCTGCCACCGAACGTTCTGTTGTTCTGGGCGAAACCAAAGTACCTGAAAAGGAATGCGGGAGCTAGACGGGATGGAATTCGGAAGTCGTGGATTGGACCTCCTGAAGAGAAGCACCTGATGTCGGTTCTATTCACTTGAGAACCTCAGATGAGCCAACTTGGACAGGTTGAACCAGTCGCACAGATTCATCATGACACGTGTCCTCCACTTCCAATCCTGTTGACGCTGCGTTCGGGCAAAATGAGCAAACCACTCAACCACACGGATTCGGTCAGACCATTTGACTATCTGCTTCGTGGGGTTTCCAAGGTCAAACTGTTGTTTGACGCCGCGGATACCGTACCTCCTGAACCGTCTGTTTAC
>CP070658.1:1371422-1382561 GCA_020355105.1 Candidatus Thorarchaeota archaeon
CCTAATCTTGCCATTTTTCCGAGATTATTCAAGAAATCAGATGACGTCATTCTCTGACTTCACTGAAACAGAATACGAGATGTATCTTCCAAGGCTGAGAGAGATGGAATCGCTCATTTCAAGGGCACAGATACTGACGAACACTGTAGTTCATGAAGAGCTGCGGAAGGTTTCAGAGTATGCAGCTCTTCGGAATGTGCTGACCAGTGACTTGAATCCACGATATCTGCTCCTCGATGGTGGACTGGCTGTCTTCCTGCATTTCAGACGGAAGTATCCGTCGATGCCCAGCGGTTTCATGCTTCGGGAACTCTGCACACTGGCGCGCAAGGAAGGCGTGGTCCTTTGTGGAGTCAGCAAGAACCACACAATTCCTTTCGCTCATCGTATCGCCAAGATGGCCCAAGACGTGTTTGGAGATGGTACGAAATGGTTCTGTCTCCTGCCTTCAAAAGAGGATCCCGGTGGAGGGCTCCACATCACTGAAGACAGGACCTACATTCCACCTGTACTTGCTGTTCCATACCTCTTCAGTTTCTCAAGTGATAACAGACCCTCGCGGATTGACTTCGATAGAATCTGGTGGCTAGAGAATGTGTTCGTTCCAAACGACCCGGTAGCCACAAGGGAGAATGAGAAAGCCCTCTTCCGTGATATTGAGTTCATGTCAAGGGATGCAAGATGGTACGGCTATCCGGTGCCGCTAGCGATGGCACATGAGTCATGCAAGCTGAGTTATGAGGACCTGAGGCTTGCGCGTGAAATATGTCGAGATGTGCGGATTGAGATGGGTCTAGAAAGGCGGAAGACTGACCCGCCGAGAGCAGACTACAACCTATGACGGAATGATGTGATGAATGATGCTTCACAAGAACAAGCTCGGTGAGCTCTACGGAAAGGTTGGCGTGGGCAATCAGACCATGCTTGGAATCATGGGGAATAATCGTGACATAAGTGTCGGAGAGATATTCATGATATACTCTCAGCGTGACGGTCATGAGAGGGTCTTCTTCTTTAGAGTCCTTGGTCTGGAGAACTACTTGCGCCAAGTTGATGATATCAGCAGAGTGGCGGGAACGCTGATGGTGGAAGGGGACTCGTACCTGTCAGGCATCGAACGGAACATGCTACTCTCGGTTGACGGTAGAATGCTAGGTTATGCTGAGGAGAAGAGAGGCGGATGGAAGTTTATGTCACCCCGGCGCCTACCTGATCATCTAGCTGACGTCTATCGTCCGATTCCGGGAACATCGGACGTCCCAGTGAGAGAGATGCTTAGCTCTCAGACGGACGGAGAAGTCTACGTAGGCGACCTTCAAGTTGGAGAGGCAACACTGGATGTTCCCGTGATGATTCCGTCCAAGTTCCTGCCGATGCACGTGGGCATCTTTGGTTCGACAGGAGCGGGGAAAAGCAATCTGATGATGGTTCTGATTAAGTCGATTATAGACTCCAATGTGGACGTCCTTCGTGGCCAAAAAGACAAACAACCAATCTCAGCATTCTGCATTGACCCACATGATGAATTCGCCAAGGGTGTTGACAAGTATGGTATACAGAGTATAATAGAAACGATGGATCAGAACACGAGGTCCGACGTGATTGGCGACTTCTACTACATTACGACTCACAAGAAGGCGACTCCCAGAGAAGTCAAGAGGTATGCCAAAGAGATTCGTGTGAGATGGGACGAGATACGCCCCCGAGATGTTTACTCCATCTTCGAATTCACCCCTCAGATGGCCTCGTTCATTGACGCGCAATTCAACCTAAACAAGGAGAAGTGGATAGCAGAGATACTTGACTTGAAGGAAGATCCTGATGGCACTCCGAAGGGAACGTTGCATGCAGTTCAGCGTCGACTGAGATTCCTGGAGCGCTCTCCCATCTTTGTAAAGGACGGCAGTTCAATCCTTAGCGACATTTTCACAGCGATGGAAACTGGTCGAATTCTAGTGGTCAATACCAGTCTCATGCGTGACACAGAACAGTTCCTTCTCACAACCGTCGTTACTCGAACACTCTCAGACTTGAGACGGGCACTCAAGAGTAGCGGGAATCTCTCCGACTTCGAGCGGCAAGGACAGATGCGACTTCCGGCTCCATTCTTCGCTAGTATCAAGACCAAGGCCAAGGCCTTCTATGGCAAGGGAGGCTCCGGAGACAGTGCATCTGTTAGAGACCCGAGAGATCTACCTGTCATTCTGGTGACTGTTGAAGAGGCTCCGTCCATTCTGAATCCTGAGCTCATGCGGGGTCGCTCAGTGTTCAAAGATATATCCCGCCAAGGACGCAAGTTCAATATGGGTCTCTTGGTCGTTAGTCAGCAAGTCAGCGTTCTTGACAATGTCATTCTGAGTCAGATGAACACAGAAGTAAACCTGCGACTAGGGAATGAACGAGAGATTCGTTCTTGCATAGAGAATGCCAGTGTCAACATCTCTGGATTCGAGAATGAGTTCCGGGTGATGTCTAGGGGTGAAGCACTCCTGACTGCATCATATCGAGAGATGCCACTGCCTGTGCGGATACCGTTATTTGATACGGTATTTGAGCAGGAAAAAGGCAGGTACAAAGGGAAGAAGTCCAGGAAAAGCGAAAAGCATGTTCTTTGAGGGATGATATTTGACCGTCCGGATTGCTCACATCTCAGACACGCATTTGGGTGCTCGGCCCCGTAGGGGGGTCAAGCACAATGTCTGGGGCGTGGAAATGCGGAGCCGACTCTTGGAGAACGATTTCTACGAACGCTTTGCAGAACTATTCGACAGGATCGTCGAGCTGAACCCCCGTGCCGACTTGGTTGTCCATTCCGGAGACCTCTACGACTCTCCCTGGGAAAACAACCCATCACAACCACCTGTTGTTGCACAAGAAACCGCAATCAAGGTCCTAAAGGAATTCATAGAGAAGACCGACATTCCAGTGCTGATACTCGAAGGCAACCACGGTCTCTACCGTTCTCTCAAAGTGTCCCTGTTGGACTCTCTTAAGCTCGCGGTACCAGGTCTGGACGTGGCGACGCAAGTTGATTTGACTCGTGCCTTCTCCAAAGAAGAGCCTCTGATGTATTCGTATCCGAAAGTAGACGTGTTCTGTTTCCCGTTCATGGAAGAATCAGTACTTGAGAGCACGGGACTGATGAGTGATTTCAACGACTGGATTTCGAGCTGTCAAACGCCAACGTCCAAGAAGGTCTCAATTGCTGTGGCGCACGGAATGACCATTGACAGGTCTCTCCACAGTGGAATCTTCGAGATGGGTTTCGACTACATCGCACTTGGTCATGACCATTCCCAGCACAAGCATGCGAAGAACGCTTGGTATGCTGGATCGCCAGAACGCTGGAGGTTTGACGAAACTCGTCACGAGAAGGGCTTCTTGGTTGTTGACATCGAGCACAACAAGCAACCAGAAGTGACACCCATCCATCTTGAATACGCTCGACCTGTCTACAATGAGAAGATGGCTATCAATCCTGATGACGATGAGCCAACTCTCATTGAGAAGGTGGAGCATTGGATTGCAGAGAGGGGTCTCAAGAAGCCCTGGGAACCAACCACATCAGCTCGAATTCGGTTGGTATTCGAGGGGCAGGCCA
This sequence comes from Candidatus Thorarchaeota archaeon, assembly GCA_020355105.1. Taxonomy (GTDB): domain Archaea; phylum Asgardarchaeota; class Thorarchaeia; order Thorarchaeales; family Thorarchaeaceae; genus SMTZ1-83. The sequence continues at coordinate 1,375,024 of CP070658.1, forward strand.
AACGAGTCAGCGGATTTGAGCTAAGCATGGCCATGGAGGCGTTGCGAACCAAGATCTTGGTCCAAGATGCGAATTACAATGTTTCTCAGCTCGTATGGAACATCCGTCAACCGGATATTGAGCATAGCCCTTCCGCATATCCTGAGATTGATTCAGAGTATCTAATCGAGGATCCTGAAGAGGACTTCCGGACATATCTTGAAACACTTGATGTCGACGAACGATATGACGAAGCGACATTGACGAAGATTGCTGTGAGAGCACTGAAGTTCTCCGTGAGTCGAAGTGACGAGAAGCTGAGTTTTGAAACTTACTCGGAGGGTGAGGAGTGAAGCTTGTCAATCTGGAGCTAAGGAACTTCAAACCCTTCCGGAATCTGACCCTTCCCGATGGTGATGGTGAGCTGCCTGGTGGCCTAATCATCATACGGGGTGCCAATTCCACAGGCAAATCCTCTCTCTTGGAAGCAATACTCTGGGCTCTCTGGGGCCCCACTGCTGTTGGGCTGACAAATGATGAACTGATCAGCTTTGCCTCTTCATTCTGTAGTGTCGGACTCGAGTTCGATGTTGCAGGGAGCCGCTACAAGGTGAAACGGACCTACGATCCCGCAGATGGAATGAAGGTCATCCTATCCAAGTTTGAAAGTGAATCTTGGAAGCGGATAGCCGACAAGAGTCAGAGTGTGGGCAGTGCTCTCGAGGGGATTCTCAATCTTGAGCCGAACCAAGCTCTCAACACGCTACTCGTGAAACAGGGCGAGGTGGGTGTAATCGCTGCTGCAACTCCCACAGTTCTTAGAGATCTGCTAGTGAAAGTCTACAATATCGACCTCCTTGGTCAGATGACCAAGCAGCTAGAGAATCTGGAGGGCGACCTTACATCACAGACAAAGGCTCTAGAAGAAGAGTTTAGACCTCCTGAGATGATCCGCGAGCAGATAGAGGATGCAAAGTCGAGAATCAAGAAAGAGCAGGATGATCTTGAGGAAACCAAGAATGAAAGAATGAAGGCGCAGGAACTACTCAATTCCTTGCCGGAGCCCAAGACCCTGAAGACTGTACGAAACCTAATAGAGGAACTAGAAAGAACGGAACACGAGAACAATCAGAACATCAAGCTCAGAGATAGAGAGTTGAAGGCCGCTGGACTTGGTGATTCAAGCCCCAAGATCACGCGCGCAAGGATTGCCTCACTCAACAATGAGAGTCAGCGGCTTGAGAAGGAGAGAAGCGCTGCCGAGACAAAGCAGTCCCAGATCAATGTTGAGATTGGCAAAAGCAAGGGAATGAAACAAGATTTGGAGGATAAGATTGAGCAGTTACACATTCCCGCCGATTCGGAGGACGGAACGGGAATTGTCTGTCCAACCTGTCAAAGACCTCTCTCCGATGAAGAGAGCCGGGAATTGGTGGCCGAGTACAGGAATGCTTTGAAGGAACATGAGTCAAGAATAGAAGGGCTGGAGAATGAGAAGAAGTCTATTCCCGGACAAATCCGTGAGAAGGAGGAGCGGTTGAGAGTCATCCCGAAACTCATAGACGCAACTGAAAGAGTGATCGAGCAGGAACGGGAAGTAAAGAGGTCTGCATTACAAGCTGAGAAGATAGCTAGAAGACTTGGACAAGCTCTTAGCAAAATGGAAGTAGAAACAATCCAGAAACTGCTAGAGAAACATGGTGCCCGCAGTGTTGATGATCTTCAGAATACGATTCTGAAACTCCAAGAAACACTCAATCATCTGAAGACCCGTCAGGAGTCTGCCGGTAGGAGAATCAAGAACGAGCGGCAGACTGTGAAGGAACTGAAGGGCAAAGAGGCTGAGATGAAAGAGCTTGGGGCTAGGATTGAAACAATGAAGGAGCTCAAGAATCATGCCACGTATGTAAGGCGGAAACTCGTCAGCGGTTTCATAGCTGACTACGTATTCCAGAAACGACTGATAGGAATAATCAGGAAAGCCACCAACCAGTACGTCAGTTCTTTCACCAATGCACAGTATACGTCGATTGATTTAGAACCGACACCGGCGAAAGGAAGATCAGGAGCTGGTCTTGTCCTCAAGATTTGGGATGAACGTGACAAAGCTAACAAGAAGACCTCTCAGCTAAGCTTCGGGGACCGGACAGCCATCAGCTTAGGCCTAAGGCTTGGGATAAGCAGAACCATGAGTAGCATACGTCCATTCAGGGACAGTCCATCCATATCTCCACGTGTGCGATGCGTACTCCTTGATGAGCCTCTGGGCGGTCTTGACAGGGGTCGCCGTACTTCAGTCGTCAGGAACCTTGTGAACGATGAGAGCTTTGAACAGATATTCCTGATTACTCATACTGAGGTCCAAGGCTGGGAGGGCGTTCCTGTCATAGAAGTAAACAAGAGCGGCACGACAAGCACCGCAGTCCTATCCGAATGACAGACGCCTGGAGGCAGCTCCACCAGAATGTTCACTTCCTTGTTGATGAGGAGAAATATTAGGGAGTAACCCCGAACACGATTTGTCATGGACGTGGCGGAGACCAAGAGGCGGATTCTGCGCTTCTTCATTGAATATGGAATACTTCTATTGATTCTCATTGTAGGTTTGGCCATATGGGTGCCGATATTCAATCTGTCTCTGCAAGGCTACCTCAGCGAAGAACTGTGGATCAATTGGGATGTCTGGTTAGGCAACACTCCTGGGCAGTTTGACGTATTCGGTTTTACAGTCAATTACCAGTTCGAGGGTTATACCGACTATACGTACTTCTATGTCCACTGGGGAAACAACATTCTGAATGGCGTGATGCCTTATTGCGATGAGTTTGGTCACATTATCCTCGACGGTTATGAGAACAACAATGGTCTCTATATCTTCCCGCCTCTCACCGCAGTGTTCTACGGCCTTGGTGTTTGGATATTACCAGACAACTGGGGTATTGCCCTTCTCTTGGCGGCCCTTGGATTCTTGACCGTGTTTCCGGTATTTGGTCTGGGCAAGGAGCTGTCTGGCAACAGGCATGTTGGCGAGGTTGCGGCGTTGACCTACCTGCTGGCCCCGAATGTTCTCTTCCATATCACCTATCTCTGGACCAACCCCCCTCCATTCATCTTCTTCTTCTTCTCGGGCTTCTACATGCTTGTGCGTGGAAGACGTCATACAGGAACCTTGCTGATAGTAACAGCGGCTCTCTTCAAACAGACTGCATGGTTCTTAGGGATTCCATTGGTCATCTATCTAATCATGAAGCCCCGGACACCACAGGCCACATCTAACACAGAGAATGAGGCGCAGAAGGAAACAGCTCAGAATGGCAAGAGTGAAGATCAGGAACCGGACCAAGATGCAAAGCCCGATCGTCTACAACGGCTTATTGACTACGCTACCGAATATCTGGACTTGCACGGGTTCCTCATCAGCGCAGTTGTCGTCCTGATATTCGTGGCTGCTGTTATGTTTCCCTTCGTTGTGGCTCAGCCTCACTTCTGGTCGTACATGCGTCTGGCAGCCGGTGGCTTCCGACTGGATTCCTTCACGGAGCCTCCGGGATATGGGAGCCCTATAAGGCTCCAGGTGCTTCCCGTGATCGTAGGACTTCCAGAATTCGCTGAGGCCTTGGACTATTTCGTTTTCTCTGGAGGTCTATTGGCGCTCGGAGTCACTGCAATTGCTGGTCTGATGGTGATGGAGCCTAAGTACATGGGCCAATCTAAAGTGTACCTTCGCAGGATACTCTTCTACACTCTTCTGCTGATGCTCTGGGTTAACCTCACAGGCCCCAGAGGTGTATACAAGTACTACTTCACTCTGTTTGCTCCTTTCTTCTCAATCTTCTCGTCAGCAACTATGTGTGTCAGCATGAAGGAAAAAGTCCCATTCTCAACCCCAACAATTTGGATGCCACTTCTTCTCAGCATTACGATTCTTATCCCTCACAGGAACATCTACTTGATGTACGTCATATTCATCTTCGCCGGCTACATCTTTGCACGATCATTTGGTCAAGTCTGGTATACAGTGACAGCTCCCTTCCGCGGGATTAGTCGAAGAATTAGCCCGATTCTGGAACCCACTTTCCTACGTATGTCTAGTCTTAGGGATAGGGCAATTGCCTATGCCTATCCCGAAATGGTCGTGCCGGAGGCGTAGCTGAATGACTTCTGAAACAGGCCACAGATTGAGTCGTGTCATGGCCCTACTCCGCGAACACAGTCTCTTTCTGGCTGTAGCTGCCATTGCTGCTGTTGTCTGGATATGGGTATTCAACCGGGCAGCCACCGAGTTCCTTGCGAACCCAAACTGGCCCCGAGCAGTCTGGAACGGAGAAGGTAGTATCAGCCTCTTCGGTTTCTCAGTCAGCTATCATCTGGAGGGTTGGGCTGATTACGACTACTTCTACGTTTCATGGTCGCAGCAGCTTCTCAGCGGCCACATGCTTTACACAGATGAATTCAATCTGCTAGTTCGCGGGAGTACCGATTACAATGTCATCTACTTCTTTCCGCCACTGTATGCCTATCTGTGCGCACTTGGTGAGATAATACGACCAGACATCGGTATTGGTCTACTAGTATCTGTGTTTGGATTCCTCACATCCATTCCTGTATATGGCGTCGCGTCGTACCTTTCAATGAACCAGAGAGTCGGTGCAGTGTCGGCTGCTATGTATTTATTCAATCCAATAGTCCTTTACCACACAGCTTTCGAATGGCTGAACCCGGCACCATTCGTCTTCTTCGTCTTATTGTCATTCTATCTGTTGATAAAGAACATGAGGATTTCCGGTGCAATCGCTATGGTCATCGCCGCGTTCTTCAAACAGACCGCCTTCTTCCTGGCACTGCCTCTAATTGCAGTGGTATTGAAGAAAACACCGCGGTCAGATGAAATGACTGACGAGACTACAGGGGAGAACGATGATTCAAAGAGACCGCGAAGTGATAACTTTGACTTCAGAGGATTTGCCAAGATTGCAGGCATAGTGTTGGTGTTTGCAGGAGCACTCTCTCTTCCGTACTTGTTTGACCCCCTCAACTACATTTACTATGTCTTCCAGCGGGCTGGTGCCACGCTTCTTACAGACCTTAGCAATCCTCCAGCTATCAACTATCCAATAACGCCTGCCGTTGTGTTAATCATACTAGGGGCTCCAGAATGGCTGATCCAAGGGGTGAATCTCCTGACATACTACACAGTTCTTCTGATACTGGGCTTACTACCACTCTTGGCATTGATGCTTCTGGAAGTGAAAGACGACCGCAATCTTGTGGGCTATTGGAGAAGAATGTTCTACCTGTCTCTACTTCTCATCTTTTGGGTCCACCTGTTCTCCCCACGTGGAATCTACAAATACTATCTCGTAGCATTGGTGCCCTTCTTCTCTATCATGTCAACATCCAGCATTTGCCGCAAGGAGGCCAATCCAGTAAACGTATCTGCCCCCATGATTGCTCTCCCCTTTATGATCAGTCTTCTTATTCTCGTTCCCATCCGCGAATTCTATCTACTATTCTTGTTCCTGATTGTCCTCGGATATACCTTGCATAGACCCTTCTCAGAGCTCTATGGTTCAGTCACATCCCCATTCAGGAGAATTGGCAGTCGGATTACGAGATCGGAAACGACTAACTGAGTAGCTCTTCCAACTCTCTTGTCTTCGTATCAAGTTTCTTCTCAAGGCTTTTCAGCCTTGCATTCAGCTTCTCTGTCTGTTCAGTGTAGGTCTCTTTGGGCATCGATCCTGAGGAATGCCTCTCTTCCACATGATCGCGGAGTTGTCTAACAGACTTGACCTCTTTCTCAAGTGCCTTTATGTCCGCTTCAATCTCAGCCGCCAGATTCTCTTCTTCTGTCTTGAACTGTCTTGCCGGAATCATGACCCCGAGCTGTTCTTGTGCCTTATCTGCGAAGTCTTGGAACTGATCACGAAGCAGTTCAAGGTTCTTCTCCACTCCTGTTACCTGCTTGTCTAGCTTTCTGATATCCTTCTGAAGATCAAAGACGGCATTGACTAGTCTTCGAAGAGTCTTCTCTGTTTCAACTGAGATGGCGGCTGCTTCCTTGGCCTTGGCCTTAGGCTTCTTCTCTTCAGCTTCGACCACTTCACTAGGCTCCACGCGGGTTATCACCCCACTCAACCACTTGAAGGCATTGACTGCAAACTGCTTGTTCCCTGGGTGTTTCATTCCCCCTCCTCTTCTAAACACTTCATAGCTGCCAACACAAATCAAACGTCCCTCTCCAGCTTCCGCGCAGGCCACAATCGGTTTCTTGGGAGGATCTCCCGTGTCCGCAGATATCGCGAGCGCGAAACCCTTTGTGGTCACGTTAAGCGTGCAACTTGAAGGGACTAATAGGTCATTAACGTCCTGAGTGGTAGGATGCTCAACAATGTCTGTGATGATTGGCATAGTGGGAAGACCTGCGTTGTTGCGCTCATCTCTCAGTGCAGTATTCTCGAAGGTTATCCCAAACCCCTTCGAAACCTGGCTCATATTGTTCATGAGCCCCCGATCCCCTCCAGATAGCGAGAGGAGCATTATGCCCCCTCCGTTCGTCACGAAGCGTTTTAGAACATCAATCTCTGCAGGCCTGAGCTTGGAGCTATTGGGGCAACCGAAGACTATCACCGAAGCGTTCTCTAGGTTCTTGGCTAGTATCATGAACTCCGTGTACGGTTCAACGTCGAAGTCATTGTCTCTAAGGAGCTTCGCCAGTTCCGAATAGGTCGTGTCCAACCTGCCACGCTCGTTCTGGGTTTGGTCGAAGTATACTAGTTTCCTTCTTCTGCTCAAAGATGGACCACCTACTGTCCGGTCTGCATAGAGTGCATGAGATGTAACTAATGAGACTTGCGCAGGCATCCTCAGTGGCTGCAAATCTTTTATCACTCACTTCTGTTTCGACTCCTGATATGTCAGATGACTGTATTTTCTGCAAAATCGTCAAGGGCGAGATACCCTCCTCTGTCATCTTTGAAGACGAGATATCTGTGGCTTTCATGGACATCTTCCCCGTAACGAAGGGTCATTGCCTCCTGATCCCGAAAGAGCACCATGTCAATCTCTTTGATATCGACCTTGAACTTCTTGCTCAGCTAAGTAAGCGTCTAGCCGAGCTCACTCGTAGAGTCAACAATGCACTTGGCCCTGAAGGCGTTCTCAACGCCGTGGCCAACGGTCCTGGAGCTGGCCAAGAGGTCTTCCATCTTCACTTCCACGTGATACCACGAAACAGTGGTGACCCCTTCGGTTTCAAGTTTCCTCCGAACTACCGAGATGAAATGGCTCCTAGAGATGAACTAGACAATCTTGCCAGTCTGATATCTGAGGCCAGCCCTGCAATGTGAAAGAAAGTAGGTGCCTAGAGGTCCATGAGTCCGAGGCCTGTTGCCTCATCTTTCGCACGGAATATCTCTTCCTCCATTTCCAGGATTATGAGTTCAGCAACCACAGAGAACTCGCAGCCGGGTGCTAGATGGCCTCCGTATCATACCCCATCTTCATCTGCCCCAATCAGGTGAGCGGGCACGCCAAGGTCGCCGTCTCTGGTACGTGCG
>CP070658.1:1382661-1385869 GCA_020355105.1 Candidatus Thorarchaeota archaeon
GGTATTGGATAGCATCTGGGAGATCAAGGTCATACCAGAGTATTCGGCCGTTGTCAACGCGCGAGAATGTCGTGTCTAAACCGCATCCCAAGTTGACCACTGAGGCATCCGGTTTCCTCGCCAGATATTCTCTGATTGCGTCATCGAACACTCTGGCTCGCACGAGGAGGAATAGACCCAGGAACTCGTCGACAAGTTGCTCCATTGTGGCGAGTTCTTCCTGTGCTTCAGGATGTTTCCTAATGACCTTGGCAAAGATGTCAGCTGCCTCTTTGTCTTCCAATATGTTTGGGTATCTCTGGCCGAATTTTGCCCTAGCCCACAGGGGGCCTATCATGGTCGACTGGATGGTTGCGATGTCAATATCCTTTGAATCTGTCAGCCCTACATCCGTCCTCATGTACTTGGTTTCTTCCAATAGTGGTGCTCTATGCCACATGGAAGAAGTTACCCAAACAAAATAGGGTTCTAAAGTATCAAATCAGTCTTGTTGACGGCATGAGCGGTAATCTCGAGGTTGCAGGATTTGTACTTCTTGCACCACTCTTCACACTTCTGTGCCCACGATACATCTCGATATAGAAGCCTACACTCCTCACATTCATAGAGATCGTCGACCTTCCTTGTCATCTCGTTTCTCTCCTCTTTGGGACTTATAGTGTACAGACTCGACCCGTCAGTTCACTATTGTTAATCCTATTAGTGTATATACAGGTTTCGCTGCGTGATTCCAATAGCTGGGCTTATGAGAGTCATTGTCGAAATCTGCTAGTACTGAGATTGTTCGACTTTGTGGAGGATTGAGTGATGGTAACAAGAGTGACTCTCCTAGGAACCGGCAATCCTAACCCGGACCCAAGAAGGGCAGGACCATCAACGGCGGTGATTGTTGAAGAATCTGTCTATCTAGTAGACTTCGGCGTCGGAGTCGTGAGACGAGCTGTAGAGGCAGGCCTGAAACCGTCACAATTGACCCGGGCGTTTCTAACACACCTTCACTCTGATCACACAATTGGATATCCCGACCTAATCTTCACTCCTGCCGTGGTTGGCCGCGAGACTTCACTTGAGGTGTTTGGCCCTATCGGCATCAAATCGATGACCGACCACATTCTCGCTGCGTATGATAAGGACCTTGAGGAAAGAATCAGCGGACTGGAACCAGCCATTCCCGATGGTTACGCCGTGAATATCCACGAAATCTCTCGGAAAGAACCCGGAGTGATATATCAGGATGAAGCAGTTTCTGTGGTGGCGTTCCCAGTTGAGCACGGCTCTTTGTCAGCTTATGGATTCAAGTTCTTCACTCCGGACAAGACAGTAGTGATCTCTGGTGACACAGCTCCATCAGCGACACTGATAGAGCAGAGTAGGGGTTGTGACATTCTTATACACGAGGTCTACTCGGCAGTTTCGTTGCAGACACTCGCCGGGGACTGGAGGAGATATCATTCCTCAGTCCACACATCTTCTTATGAGCTGGCAGAGATTGCTTCCAAAACAAAACCGAGTTTGCTGGTCCTCTATCACCAACTCAGTTGGGGGCGCACATCTGATGAGTTGCTCTTAGAAGTCAAGGAGAGATATGACGGCGAAGTCGTATCTGGAAGTGACCTTGACTCTTTCTAGGACAGCTTGGGCAGTCTTTGCAGATAGAATTCATTTCGGCCCATTGGCGAACCCTTATTTTCGTCATCAAGCGCAGAAGGATAGTTCCACCATAGAATATGTGAAGCATGCTAGGCAGGACTTGAGGCGTTGTCAATTGACAGACCATGAAACGACTCAGATCTACGAAAAGGCACCTTCGTCATCAGAAACGACAAGAAGAATTCTAGGTCTTGGTAGTCTGACACTTCTCACAATCACTGCTGCGGCTATTTTACACGTGAATCAACCCGAGTTCATCTTTGACCGGTTTCTTGGCATCACTGAGTTCGAATACTCGCTTTTCGATAGTGTGCTGTATTTGTCCTACCTGCTGTTCGGACTATTGACTGGCGCGCTCTCCGACCGGTGGTCCAGACGTCGAGAGTTTGTGCTTCTTGGAACATCGGGGTCCATAGTCTTCTACTGGTTGATGACAACCACTCTCACCTATCCACTTCTATTGACCTACAGGTTCCTTCAGGGAGCATTCACAGTCATGGTGTGGCAGACATTGATGACACTTGCCATAGACTTCTCTGGCCCTTATGACCGTGGGAGAAACATGGGAATATTCGGCGCATTTCTGGCTCTGGCAATGGGGATGGGACCAGCAATAGGCGGCGTGTTCGCGAGCTACGGAGTGTTTGTGCCCTACTATGCTGCAGCCATTTTGAATGTAGTGGTGCTCTTTTCATCATTCTTTGGTCTTAGGGACCCGATTGTCACTGAGAGCCGGCCCACCTTGATGCACAGTCTTACAGTAGCAAAGCGGCATCCGAAACTTGTCGTTCCCGGAGTCTTCAACTTCATCGATAGACTCCATATTGGGTTCATTCTGACTGCATTGCCCCTATTCCTCTCAGTTGTTCTTGGCCTCTCAGAATCACTCAGGGGGCTATCACTTGCTGTCTTTGCAATGCCTTTCATAATCCTGCAATATCCGATGGGAAGACTCTCGGATAGGTACGGGAGGTATGCGCCGCTCGTTGTAGGCAGCATTGGATACGGATTGACACTATCAGCATTGGGGTACTTTGGAGCATTCGGATTCACTGCGCTTCTCCTTATGCTTGCAGTTCTGGGTCTCTTCTCAGGTGTTACCGCCCCTCCCTCCATGGCTCTAGTAGGTGACATTGTGCAATCGGAAGACTCTGCCATGGCAATGGGTTTCTTCAACTTCATGGGGAACCTCGGCATCACAATTGGCCCACTAATCTTCGGATTCATGCTGCTTGTGGCGGACTTTGTGACTGCCTTCGCAGTCGCGGGGCTTCTAGAACTACTGACTTTGGTATTGAATGTTGTACTAGTCAAGACTGTCTTCCATGAAACTATCATCTGAGTGAACGGAGTCGTCCAATACCTTGTCTGCATGTAGACCGGGGTCTACCCCAGCAAGAACTGAAAGTATCAACCTTGTCAGAGGTTGCGATAGCAAAAGTAGTAGCTTGTCCAGCTCTCTCTCTTCCTGAACTTCACTGCTCACCATGATTCGCCTCCAGTTCCCGAGCCTTCCTAATGGCTTCTTCTGCAATTCCGAAGGCGATTGGTGCTGTGA
>CP070658.1:1385969-1389724 GCA_020355105.1 Candidatus Thorarchaeota archaeon
CAAGTTGCTCATCCGTCAGACTGAATATGTCTCGATCTTGAGCCTCTGGGGGTTCCAGTTTGCGTTTGAATCCATCCATTCCTGCCGCGATAATCGCCGAGAATAGAAGGTATGGATTTGTCGTTGCATCTGGTGATCTGAACTCCGCAGCAGCTTTCTGTGCGTCCTGAAAGAGAGGCACTCTGATGAGAGCAGTCCGGTTCCTGAAGCCCCAGGTGACATACACAGGTGCCTCATGGTGCGGAACCATTCTCTTGTACGAGTTGATGGTGGGGTTTGCTATGGCGGTGATAGCTGGGGCATGTTCAAGCAGGCCTGCGATGAAATGCCGCGCAGTGTCAGATAGTAGGTCACCATCTTCCCTTCCGAATAGGTTCTGATCTCCGTCCCAAAGCTGAAGATGACAGTGCAGACCACTTCCAGCAGTACCTTCAAAGGGCTTTGGCATGAATGTCACATCTATGTCTTGACCACGTGCCACAGTCCTAGTGAGATTCTTGAAGATGAGTATGAAATCTGCCATCTTCCGTACGTCATCGTAGTCAATCTCAATCTCCTGCTGAGCCTGTCCGACCTCGTGATGTACGACACTTGGTTTCATTCCCATGCTCTGTATTGCAGTAGCAACCTCAAGCAGGATGTCCGCACCTGGACTTTCTGGATAGATGTCTGCATAGCCTCCATCGTCAATTGGTTCCCCTTCGTCAGTGATGAAATAGAACTCGGGCTCCACTTTCACTCGTAGTTGCATGTCTCCTGGGAGGTACTTGTCACAGACTGAGTGAAGCACACTCCTCGAGTCCAAGGAATACCATGAGTGACGGCCCTCTTCTCCTCCTTTCTCTCGTACAAAACACATTGCAGCAGCTACTCTCTGAGCCGAATATGGAAGTTCCATTAGAGTGTCCGGATCTGGAACTAACCGGAGGTCAGATGACTCAACCATTGACATACCCACGATTGAACTCCCGTCAAGACTGGTGCCTTCACTAAGTGCTGAGTCCTTTTTGACCTCGTCAATCGTATCTGCAGGATTACATGTTACCGTCATCGCCTTCATGCGGCCCAGAATGTCAACAAACCTGAGTTCTACGTACTCAATCTGCTCAGACATCGCTTCTCACCACTGCACGGCCCGATGCGCTCCGCAGGAGGTTCCAGTCTTAAAGGTGTTGCTAGGAATGCGCAATAGACCCAGAGCCCGGCGGCATCGGAGTCGTAAGATACAAACCTTAAGGACTACCAACAGTATGCGAAAGCGATGAGAAAAGGGCTTCATATTGGCACGAGTGGATGGTCCTACGTAGATAAGACTGGTTGGCTGGATGTCTTCTATCAATCAAGGAAGTCCCTTCTTCAACAGTACCTAGCGGTCTTTGAAACCGCAGAGATCAACTCTACATTCTACTCTCTACCTAGACCGACGTTTGTGAGGCATTTGGTGAATGTAAAGGGTGAGAAGTTCTTCACAGCAAAGATACCTCGTAAGGTGACCCATGATCACCGGCTCAATCTCGAAGGAGAAGGCGGTGAGGTTCTGGAAGAGTTCTTTGAACTGATGAAGCCCATGGAGCATCGACTAGCAGCCATGCTTATCCAGCTACCTCCTTGGGAAATATCCAAGATGGCTGACCTAGAGTCCTTCCTGTCTAGGTTAAACTCATCCTTTCGCTACGCTATTGAGTTTCGAGATGAGAGTTGGCTCTCCAATTCAACTTACAACTTGCTGGAGGAATATGGCATCGCTTACGTTGTAGTTGATGAGCCCAAGCTCCCCATTGACCTGCGTGTGACTGCCGACTTTGCATACATTAGATGGCATGGTCATGGCACTAGACCTTGGTACAACTACAAGTATTCCATTGAAGAACTTGAGAAGTGGAAACCTCGTTTGGACAACATCATGGATTGGTCTGAAACAGTACTGGGCTACTTCAACAATCATTTCAGCGGTAATGCTCCGCTAAACGCACTCCAGATGCTTGATCTTATGGGAATGATGAATCAGCGGCAGGGCAGGAAGCTAGACAAAATGCTCAGCTTCATGTCAGTAGAGCAGACTCGGCTTGATGATTTTTGACAGGGCGCGAATGTGAATCACTTCGGCAGAACCCCGTGCTCCTCTAGGAACTCTGACTTTAGGATGTCCATTGTGACAACGTCATACCTCTGGCCATCGCGGTATGCCAGCTCACGGAGCTTTCCCTGTGTCTTGAATCCAAGCTTCTCGTAGAAGGCGATGGCCCGAGAATTGAACGATGCGACCCATAGATAGACACTGTTCAGGCCTAGAGTCGAGAATGCCAAATCTAGAGTCACTAGCATTGCATCCTTTCCATATCCGCGACCCCAATGCTCAGGGTCGAATATTGCTAGAAGTCCCAGCTCTGCATTGCTACTAATCCAGCTGATGTTGATTAAGTTCACCAGTCCGATGAGTTTCTTCGTGTCGAGGGTTTCGATTCCGAATGTGAATGCCTTTCGTTTGGAATACGCCTCATTCGCCGACTTGATATATTCTATCATCTCATCATGGCCTGTAGGTAACGGCCTCGGAAGGTATTGTCTAAGTTCATAGTTGTTCCAGTGCGGCAAGATGGCCGAGACATCATCTGTTTCCAGTCGCCTTAGCCGCACAAGCCTGCCTTTGTACATGACTCATCGACATCACAGATAGCACACATCTTTTAACTATTGTGAAGCATGATGTCATTGCACTCTGTAAAGGCTGAAGGTTCGGGCTCGTCAATCTATCTCGAAAGCCTAATAAGAGTGCCAAAGGCTCGAGTGCCGAAGCAGGTGTGTCCCACAATGAGCTTTGAGTTATTCCCGGAGCCTCAAGTGAAGTCGCCAGGCAATGCTCGGCCCCGCAGGGGTCGAGGTTTCAGCACAGAGGAAACTGGCCGAGCTGGGCTTACCATTACCGAGGCTCGTCAAATGGGCCTCATCGTGGACCTAAGACGCAAGACGGTGCATGATGAGAATGTGGAAGTCCTGAAACGGTACGTGGAAGAGCTGGACAAGGTAATTGCAGAAGTCAAGAGAGTCAAGCCTGAGCCTGCAAAGAAACCGGTGAAGAAAGAGCCTGCTAAGAAAGAGCCGGTCAAGAAAACCCCCGAGAAGGAGCCAACAAAGAAGAAGGCTCCCAAGAAGGAACCTGTCAAGAAGACAGCTAAGGAGGAACCTGCGAAGAAGGCACCGGCCAAGAAGAAACCTACCAAGAAGGAAGAAAAGGCCATTGCCGAGCTTTCCTCCTTGAGGGCTGTTAAGAAGGAGGAGGCCGAGAAGCTTGTGGCCGCGGGGATAGTCACACTCTCTGATTTGGCATTCTGTGAGATTGACGAGGTCGCCAAGAAGAGTGACATAGATGTGAATCGAATCTCCGCTATGATGACCGCCGCTCTCAAGAGGATCTGACTTTTGGCCATGGGGGGGTGACCTGATTGGACTACTCCCGGCTCATCGAAGCCCTAGAGAGACCCATTGAGTTAGGGCGTCCCGTGATCATGCCGGACTTCTATGTCGATCACTTTGTCATAGCAGGCAGTCTCGAGGAGTTTGTGGCAAGTCTGCAAGTGCTGGCCGAGCAGGGCGGCGGAAATCTGCTCGGTAACACGCAGTTCATTCGCAGAGGTGGTAATGCGGTGAACACGGCCTCAGCACTCTTGTCGCTAGGCATGGATCCTGTTGTGATTGTCACGACTGATGAATATGGATCGATGATACTTCCTACTCTGGTTAGTCCAGACCTTGAC
>CP070658.1:1389824-1398139 GCA_020355105.1 Candidatus Thorarchaeota archaeon
ACCTCCTTGCCCAACAGCCTACCTGGCATACTGAGTTCGTAGAGCTCTGCTTCTATACTTGGCATGGCCTCACCAGTCGTCATCAGGTCCGACTCCTAATCAAGTTGAAGATGGGGGAGGCTTTTTACAGTGAGTATTATGAAGCAAGCTGTATCGTGTCAATAGTATAGGATTGCAGCGGATTGTCTGGTGCGTTTCTTAGGTGAGTTGCTTCGGATTCCTCTCGCGTCTTAGGAGCGTTCTCAGTGATGAACGTCTTTGAGCTTTTATCTGGAAGCGCGGTCTTATAATAGACCGTTGTCTATACTTATAACTCGCTAACGATGCCTGAATCTGTCGTAAGGCTGGTGGAAACAGTTGAAGGAAACCAGAACACGTTCACTTGTCAAATCATTGATTTGGCGAGCAATAGCCCTGAGTGTAACATATGCGACCGTATGGGCGTTTACCGGTAGTGTCGAAACCTCAATCATGATTACACTTGTCGCTAACACTGCAAAGACCATTCTCTACTATGCCTTAGAACGTGGGTTCCAACGAATCAAGTGGGGCGTTGTGGAGTAGCCATCTTATTGATTTGTCTGCAGCCCTGTACAAATATCGAGGAGGAATCTAATTCCTCATATGGGTGGCGCGAAGAGCACGATATAGATTGAGCACAGCCCCATCTGAATGATGTTCACCAGTATCGCGAGGATGAGAAACCTGCGCCGCGACATCTCTGAGTTCTCGAAGCTAACCATCGACAAGACTAGCAATGGTACAGCGCCAAACGGTGTTGCTACACCTCCTAAAGCGGCCCCAAATCCTACGCCCCAGAATAGCGGATCCCGTACGCCAATGGGCCAACCCATGACTGTGGCCATATCAACGGCAAGGGGTGCGAAGACCGTAGCTATGGGCGGACCACCAATAATGAAGGCTCCAAACCATGTTATCAAAAGCAACGCCAATGATGAAGGTATCAATTGTCCGCCGCTTGTCAGAAGAATGGCGTCTGAAACCATACTGAGAATTCCGACAAGTTCCAAGGCGCCTGCCAGAACGAAGAGCCCGCCAATGAAGAAGATGATGTCCCACTCTATGTCGCGAAGACTTGCCCCTGGATCAGCGTGACTGACCGTCATGAAGACCATCATTCCCCCAATGGCGACAACATACGGCTGAGGAAAGAGAACAAAGGCCACGATGAGTAGGGCAAAGAATCCTGCGTATACCCAGAACAACCGTCGATTTGGTACCATCGTCCAAGGATCCAAGTTCATCATACGATCGGATTGGTCTGAATCTTCTACGGTCAATTGACCACGAATCATTAGAAAGACAGCAATTAGTGACAGTGTGATCACTATCAGTGCTAATATGCCAAATCGTGTGATGTAATAATAGAATCCGAATCCTGCGTAATCAGCAATGATTACATTCGGTGTGGTGCCGATTAATGTGAACGCACCACCAGCGCCAACGGCCAACATTACTCCCAGTAAGAACCCATGAAGTCTAATCTCGAGTGCCTGGCATGTCAAGACCACTAAGTATCCCATTATCAATATCACAACAGTATTCAACACCACCGTTGATAGAGCCGCGGTTAGTAAGCTGAAAACTACGAATAGTTTCGTGGGATCCCCCCGTGTCAACCGGATGAGGTATACCACAAGAAACTGAAAGACACCTGCATCCCGCATCACCTCAGCCACTACTGTCATCCCGGCAATCACAAGAATAGGCTCTAGGCGTACCATGGCCAAGATCTCATGATCGGGAACCCCATTCGTGAAAAGGGCTATCGATGCCAATACCGCCCCAGCTAATGCGGCTGATGTATGATGAACTATCCGTGTGGTAATTAGCAACACAGTAATGAAGAAGATTATTAGAATCAGCAGCCATAGCTCCACTTTGGTTCACATACATCCAATCGTTGAGCTCAACGAACAAGCTTTGAACTAATCTAATTTGCTCTCATGATATCTATGTTTATAGTAGACTGATTCTCTTCGTGTTGTTAGATAGTTCATATAATCTAGAGGACACAAATGTGCTACATCCTCAATGTCTTGAGTGGCCAGTATGATGTTTCGGTGTTTTCAGTTTCATTTGGCGTAGCCTGTTCAATGGATGTTTGGTGAGAATTTCGCCCAGCCACAGGTTTGTTGACCAAACATGCCCCGCACCGAGAATAGACGATGGATAGAAATCCGCAGGAGCCTTTTTACAGTGAGGATTATCAGAAGAAAGACAGTATGGTCATGGTGTGAGATTCTAGTTGAAGATTGCCTACGTTGATGCTCCAGGAGTGCGAAAGGAGAGCGTAGACTATCGAGAGTACCAAGTCAGTCTCTCTGAAGTAGCATCAAAAGAGAGCACAATGATTGTGCTGAGCACGGGACTTGGAAAGACCATAATAGCTGCACTGGTTGCTGCTAAGCGTCTTTCTGAGTATCCCGAGTCAAAGGTACTGTTTCTTGCACCCTCCCGTCCATTGGTTGACCAGCAGGCCCGATTCTTGAGAAGGGTTCTGAACATCGACCCAGATTCGGTCGTCTGCATGACCGGGCAGGACTCCCCCGAGTCGCGACCTCATATGTGGGCAGAATCCAAGATTCTCGTGATGACTCCTCAGGCCTTACAGAACGATCTCGTCCAGAGAAGCTACGATCTCGGCCCAGTATCATTAGTCGTATACGACGAGGCGCATCGTGGTGTGGGAAACTATGCTTACACTTTCATAGCGGAGATTTACGAGAAGCAGGCTGAGAATCCATTATCACTTGGGTTGACTGCTTCGCCTGGGCATCAGGCCGACCATATCAAGACAGTCTGCAAGAACCTTCGATTGGACAGAATAGAGGTTCGTAGCGAACGAAGCCCAGATGTACGTGACTACGTCGTTTCGGTAGCAACTGACATTCACTATGTGACCTTGCCCTCAGAGGTCGAGGTCTTGAAGGACATTCTGTACGGCCTGCTTGAGGAATATAAGAAACCGATTCTGGACCATGGTTTCTCGTTGCCGGACAGCCGTCGTCTCAGCCGAAAGGAGATACTCCGCGTACAGCAGCAGGTCAGGAGAGAGATTGGCTCCTATACCAAGCCTCCTCGAGGCCTATATCTGGTGATACGAAACCTAACGGCAGCACTTCGGATTGTGCACCTAATTGAATTCATAGGTACACAGGGACTCACCCCCACACACCGCTACATTCAAGGAATCTACGAAGAGGTCCGAAACAAGAAGAGCTCGAAGGGAGTCAAGGACCTGGTTTCTAAGACTGAATTCAAAGAGTTTGAGAAACTGCTTCAAGCGCTGATAGACAAGGGACATCGTCATCCGAAGGCAGATGCCATTCTTGAGCTTGTCAATGAGCAACTCTCCGTGAATCTCGACTCGCGTATTCTCGTGTTCACCAGATTCCGTGACACGGCTGTGGAGGTCGTTCAGACTCTAGAGCAGTTGGAACATGCAAGAGTCAGCCGCTTCGTGGGACAGAGCTCTAGAAGACAGGACAAGGGGTTCAGCCAGAAGAAGCAGGTCGAAGTTCTTGAGGGATTCCGGAATAATGAGTTCAATGTACTAGTGGCCACTCAGGTAGGAGAGGAGGGGCTTGACATTCCCGAATGCAACTTGGTTGTATTCTATGACTGCGTGCCCTCCGTGGTCCCCTACATCCAACGTCGTGGAAGGACCGGACGCCACAGTCCGGGACGTGTCGTGATATTTGTCGCCCGTAAGACACACGACGAGTTCTATCATTGGAGCGTGATTAAGAAGTTGAAGAAGATGCCTTCTGCACTGAAGGAAGCTGAGGAAGACTCAGATGAAACGCAGACTAGCCTCGAGGAGTTTGTGGAGGAAGATGTCGGGGAAGAACCTGCGACTCCGGCTACACCACCAAGGCTGGCGAAGCAAGATGATGAAACCATTCGTATGATTGTGGATTCTCGTGAGCTTCCGACTGCTGTACCACGTGAACTGACACGTCTTGATGTCGAAATCACTGGTGAGAGCCTTGAGATAGCAGACTACATAGTATCTGAGGAGGTGGCAGTAGAGCGGAAGGAGTCCGATGACTTCATTCAATCACTGATCGACGGTCGGCTTTTTGTGCAGCTGACTGCCCTGCGTTCAGCCTATCGCCGTCCTGTATTGATAATAGAGGGTGAGCAACTCATCGGGCTTCGAGCAGTGAGTGCCGCATCAATCTATGGTGCACTTGCTTCAATCGCTATCCGTATTCAAGTACCAATCCTCTGGACAAGAAATGCCGAAGAGACTGCCAATGTGTTATACCGGTTGGCGCACCTCGAACAGGTCGGTGCAAAGCGCCCACTACGGACACGAACCGGAGAAACGAGGGTAGGGGATGCTCAGACCTTGGAGTACATCATGTCTGGTTTTCCGGGGGTAGACACAGTGATCTCCCGCGCCCTATTGACAGAGCTCGGTTCTCTTGAGAAGGTATTCTCAGCCGAGGAAAAGGACCTAAGGAAGGTCAAGGGTGTGGGACCCAAGATAGCGGGGAGGATAAAACGTCTACTGACGACTGAGTATCCATTCCACAGCGAGTCGGAGAAATGAGTGGGTTCAGGGAACTAGTAGACCTTGGGGTTTTCACCCTTGCCGTCCAAGTATGCTTTCCTGAAAGCATAGAACATGGCCCGTGACACATCACAGTACTTCTCGAAATCAGAGTCGTCTAGTAGGACCACACTGAGAATTCGCCGAAGAGCGATGTAAACTCCAGGATCAATCTCTGGTATCTCTTTGAGAATCTGTTTCGCTCTTTCACGACCTTTTCTCCAGAGCTCGTCTTGTTCATGAAAATGATCTGCAAGCTCTCTCAGCGTCGTTTCATCGGGGATGGAGAATCCCATGGGTCTTAGGGTTCCTACTAGGTCAAGAGACCTTTCTAGCTCAGCAGGGACTCGTTCAGGAAGATCGTCGAGGCTGCCCGTAGCAATAAATATGGTCTCAGCTGTCGCTCGCCAAACCTTAGTCATTACATGGGAGGCGCCGTTTCCAGCAGGAGCGTATCCATCCTGCTGAATCAGTCCACTCTTCTCTAACTCCTTCAGATGGTAACGCACAGTCTGTGGCTTCACATCTTTCTCGGACTCTTGCGCTTCCAGAAAGCTGCAGAGCTCTGATGTTGACATTGGTCTGGCTCTAAGAGCATGGAGAATCTGTCTTCGGCTCTCATCGTTGAGTGCTCGGACTGCAGCCGCTACTTCCTCTTCGCCGGCCAGTATCTTCACGGGGTCCAACAGACAGCCTCCAGCTCGTAATCAATGTAAGTCTTGGTATGTTGCGAGGATTGAGATTCCCCCAACCTCATTCAATTCCCTCACTGACAGCTCTTTGCTGCCAGTGAAAGATGGTCCCTTTCGTTCCTTGCTGTTCTATGCCGGTACATAGATCCATTGACGCATGTCTTGTAGACATGGTACTCTCTTGATCAGTTTCTTCTTCAGGAGCTTTCTAAGTGCATACCTAACAGTCCTTGGTGCGAAAGACACTTTGTCAAGGAGCTGCTTCGGAGTAACACCATTCTTACCGCTGGTGCGGAGAATGTCTAGCACAATCATCTGGCTCTTGGTGAGCTTCAGATCCTTAAGCTCCTCCTGTAGTTGTTCATTTGACATCATTGTAGTTTTCACCTACTTTCGTTCGTAAAGTTTGAAGCATGCAGAGTTCTCAGAACTTGCCTCAAACAACACCTTATTTGTACAAAGTAAAGTATATTAATCTATCGCAGCACGGGACTGAGTGTCGCGGTCTGTCACCGCGCCATATTTGGCTTTCCGTTCTATCTTCTTGACTCCCGACAAACTCTATAACAGAGTACATCATCGAAATGCTCGACATATCATGAAGAAGGCCGCTCTACTCGCCGCAGGCGAATCAACACGGATGATGCCTCTCTCAGCGAATGTGCCGAAGCACCTGCTGCCCGCAGCAGGGAAGCCGTTCATATTCCATACTCTAAATGCTCTCAGGGAAGCCGGCATCACAGAAACTCTAGTGGTGTACGGCTATCATGGGGAGAAGCTTAGAGAAGCCATTGACTCGGAAGACTGGGGGAAGATGAGTGTTTCATATGTTCTGCAGGAAGAGAGAAAGGGAACAGCTCACGCAGCAGGATATGTGAAGAACTTCGCAGGTGATGATACCGTTCTCCTGATGAACGGTGATGTGATGACAGGACCTGGAACCTTCACGGGGTTGATTGATTATCACGAGAAGAATAGCTTCGAACTGAGTCTCTCCGTGTTTCCAATTGACGATCCTTCCCCCTATGGTGTGGTAGCAGTGGAGGGTGGCAAGGCAACCAATCTTATCGAGAAGCCAACTGGGGAACAGATGGTCAGCAACTTGGTCAATGCAGGAGTGTATGCGGCTGGAGAGGCCCTCTGGGAGGCAATAGAGAAGACGGAGTTGTCACCTAGGAACGAGTATGAGATTACAGACTCAATACTAATGCTCATCAAGAAGGAGAATGTGGGTGTATTCACGATACCGTCTTGGTGGCTTGAGATTGGGCGGCCCTGGGACTTGCTAGAAGCTAACGAACGTGTAATGAGAGAGATGAAAGGACGGATCTCAGGAGTGGTAGAAGATGGTGCAGTGCTCAAGGGCGAAGTCACAGTGAAAGCAGGAGCGACTGTGAAGAGCGGCGCCTATATTGAAGGTCCAGTGTATATTGGTGAAGGCTCAACAGTTGGACCCAACTGCTTCATTCGACCTTACACCTGCCTCACAAGGAATGCGAAAGTCGGGAATGGATGCGAAGTCAAGAACTCATTGGTCATGGATGGTGCTAGTATTGGACACCTCTCATACGTTGGAGACTCGGTAATCGGAAGGAAGGTGAATTTCGGAGCGGGAACCATCACTGCCAATCTTCGTCATGATGATAGACCTGTGAGTGTGCGGGTTAAAGGGAAATCCGTCAGCTCGGGCCGAAGGAAATTGGGAGCAATAATCGGAGACAACGTCAAGACAGGAATAGGAACCCTTCTCGCACCCGGAGTGGTACTTCATCAAGATGCACGTACTGGAATCGGGGTGGTTGTTGAGAAGGACATTGGAGCTGGGAAGCTTGTGAGGGTTTCGCAGAAACAGTCAGAGACGGACTACAAGAAGGGATAGCAGGCTGAATATTAGGATGGGATTACAACCTTGTCCAAGATCCGGTTCAAGGAACACAACATCATTGTGAAGGACCTGAGGCAGACCAGCGTCTTGGTAGGATACTGCTATCCGTCAACATACAGAGCTGGTATGACCAGTCTTGCGACTCACCTATTCTATGAGGTACTGAACGGCAGAGCTGATACTTCTTGTGAGAGATACTTCAGATATGATGTTTCCTCACCCATACAATCTCTTGAAACTGGGCGCGCACTAATGGAGAATCACATCGTGGCCTTCTCTTTGACTTGGGAGGAGGATGTCCTGAATCTGCTTCAGATGCTGGACATGGGAGGGATTGAGACCTTATCCAAGAACCGAGGACTAGATAGTCCTATTGTGCTAGTCGGAGGGCCTGTGGTAAGCGCCAATCCGGAGCCATACGTAGACTTCGTTGACGCGTTTGTGATTGGAGAAGGTGACCTGGTAATCCATGACATTGTGGAGGCCATCCGCGACTCATCCTCAAGGTCAGATGCGCTCGTTTCTATGGGAGAGATTCTAGGAGTCTATGTGCCCTCTGCCGAGCAATCTTCAGTCAAGAGGCTCATAATGGGCAATCTGGATGACATATTTCACCCAGTAACTCAAATCATCCCGGACGTGCCTGATGGCGCGAAGCTAGACCCTGTGTTTGGTAAGTCGTTTCTGGTTGAAGTGACGAGGGGTTGTGGATACTCGTGCAAGTTCTGCTTGGTAGGTCACATCTGCCGACCTCGCAGGACAAGATCGGTGGAGATTTTGAGGAGGATTGTGGAAGAGGGGCTTGAGAAGACACCGGTTAGCAAGGTGTCATTGATTGGCTCCTCGTTGGGAGACTTGGACGGTCTGGAGGGCCTCGCGAGTTGGGTAGTGAATCAGAACATCCAATTGTCTGCTCCATCCTTGAGAGCTGACTCGGTCACTCTCGGTCTTCTCGAGTCATTCGTGAAGGGAGGTCAGCGGACACTGACCATTGCTCCAGAGGCGGGTTCAGATCGAATGAGAAGGGCAATGGGTAAGGGACTAGACAATGAGGGAATAGAGAGAGCCGCTCGGCTGGCCGCAGAAGCGGGATATAGAGCTCTGAAGCTCTACTTCATAGTTGGGTTGCCTGATGAGTCTGAAGAGGACATTTCGG
>CP070658.1:1398239-1402814 GCA_020355105.1 Candidatus Thorarchaeota archaeon
AGGGCGGAACCGAGCTGGTCATTGTCCCACATTATCTGCATCCATGGATTGTTCAGTGTAGTGCCATCTACAGGCTGACCCTCAGAATCGGTCATGTTGCCTCTAATGTCTAGTGTGTCGTTCCAATGCGCAGTATGGGTGTCTAGACCCTGTTTTATGTCGATATCGATGGTTTCGCTAGCAAATAAGGTCTTCTCTGGTTCAGAAGAGGCAACCATTGGAATAGGTGTTGATGCCGCAGAAACTATGGTCCAGTTGGTAACCATGAAACCTCCAGTGGAGTATGTGGCTGTGATGTTGTGAGGTCCGACAGTGGAACCTGATGGGAACACGTAGGGACGAATCGCCAATGGAGGATCTCCCGCTTGAATCTGCGCTGTACCCATGTCCACAGAATCAGTTTCATCGTAGAATGAGATCGTCTCCGGTGTGGAAATGAAGACATAGTCGACCATCAAGAGTGCGTACAGATTGAAGGGAGTCCCAATCTGAACCCATGCCGGGGACACGTCAGGCCAGACCCATAGCTGAACATTGCCCGATCCCATGTTTTCGGGGTCCTCTCCACCTCCCATGCTGCCGGGGAGCGGAATTGGAAGGACCTGAATCCACTCGCCACCGTCGGGATGGCCGGTCATCGGAACGAAGACCTCTGCCCAGAACATCATGTGACGAACTTTGATCTCTCGGTATCCTCCCATTGGGTCACCTACAGCGTAACCTAGAGTGACACGGGCAGGAATGCCAAGGTACCTCATAAAGACACAGTAAGCGGTAGCAAAGTCCATGGGAAGTCCACCGCCTCTCCCAAGGAACCAATCGGTAACCTCTTGGCCTGGAGGTGGACGGTCGTTGTAATCGTCCAGCATCAGCTCGAATACGCCACTTCGGAAGTAGTTGTCGACGACCATAGCTGTCTGATATGCGTTGCCTGCCCCCAGAAACACAGATGCGTTGTCAATTACCATCTGGGTCAGTGTCACTCCACCCAAAGTTGAGTACATGCTTTGAATCGGTGGAGGAGCTTGGTCTCCATCAAGGGCCCTGGTCGCGACATCCAGGAGATTCTGGTCAATGTACGTGACTTCATAGCTGAGCAGTATGCTCTCGTCTGGGTCGCCTATGAAGAATGGACTCAGTAGAGCTGTACCATATTCATCTGTAAAGAGGTTGTAACTCTGTAACCTGCTAGGACTGTGTGGTTGATACACCCTGTCAACCAATTCTCCCGTTTCAAAGGAGCCTTGGATAATCATGGCGTCAGGAAACAGTGAGGGAATCTCGATATCGGCGGCACTTGGTCCAGGGGTCACATTCAGGAATACTCTATAGATCGGGTTTGTGGCAAAGAATGGGTCAATCTCTCCGAGTGTCCACTGTGTTGTGTCGGACTTTGTCCACGACGCGCCGTCATATCTGTCATAGGCAGTCTTTCGCCATAATTGCGGGGGATCTTCCGGCGCGACATAGAATAGCGTATTCTCCATCTGATCAAGCAGATCAGGCGGCAGGGACATGTTCATTGGGACGTCTGTATAGTTGATATTGTCGAACCAGCTAGACTGTCCACCTGCCCAAGGGATATCGTAGTCCCATTCTATCGCGTCATCGTATGATGTATGGGGGTCGTAATCTCTTACACCAACAAACTGCACAAGTACAAATGAATAGAGCGCCCAGACTATCATTGCGACCAGAATCAGTGAGCTGACTACAGTAGTGAAGCCCATTCTACGGTCGTCAGTCGTAACGGCGGCACTCAAGTGATTATACCTCTCATTTTCTAGGTTCTCGCGATGTTTTGGGCAGAACCCGCATTAGGTGGTGAGTCATCTGCCATGAACCGTCCGGCTCAATGAATTAAAGGGTTTCTCGGACCTTTCTACTCTCCCATAAATCGAAAGGCCCAACACAGAGCAATATCATTATGTAGGCGGTTTCATGAAGACCCGAGAAGACGGAGTGGGCAGGACAATGACACATGAAGAGAGGATTGACTCATTTGTACATGAGGAGATGGGACGCTCAGAAGCAGGCGCGCACGCCTACGATCATGTGAAACGAGTCTATTCTATCGCGATGAGAATAGGGAGGAAGCTGCACGCGGACCTGAGAGTGCTGGGCGCTGCTGCACTCCTTCACGATGTCGGACGTTTCCGCGAGGAAGAAACAGGGATTTCTCATTCCAGACTCTCAAGCGACATGGGGGAGGGCATTCTCAGGGAATTGGAGTACACAGATGCAGAGATTCAGAATGTCAAAGAAGCTATCAGGACACACCGTTTCAGTGAAAATCAAACACCTACTTCACTTGAGGGTGAGATACTCAGCGACGCTGACAAACTGGATGCGATGGGGGCTATTGGTGTGTTTCGTGCAGTAGCTCAGGCTGCCGTAGAGAATGCAGGGTTTGACGCCTTCTTGAAACATGCAGATGCTAAACTGCTCAATCTTCGCGACCTTATGTACACTAAAGCTGCAAGAGAGATGGCAGAGGAACGTCACAAAGTCCTGCAATCGTTTGTGAAGGAGTTGCGTAAGGAACTTCAAGACGAGAGTTAGAGAGGGTTCTTCTCAAGAAGCATTTCGAGGTAGGAGCTTCGAGTTGACGTTTCTGGGTCGAGTCCTAGTTCTTCAAGAACCGTGAACATCTCCTCACGCACCGGTTCAATTCGTTCCTTGGAGTCGACCACTTGCTCAATCTCGAGGAATTCTCCTATTCCTTCTACTTCATCCAGACTAAGAGTTAGGTCACCCAGAGAATAGAAAGCGCGCTTCTTCACCACCTCGCCAACATATCTGAAACCAAGATGAACAAGAAGCGATTTCACTGCGGTCGCGTCGCCCAGACCCACTGATAGCTCGATTCTCGTCTTCGATAACGAATCGACTTTTGGGCCCTTGTACGTGAGTTCGTATAGTGGTCGGGATTCATCAAAACCTTCAGTTGGTTCTTGGGAATATGGGAGCCTTCTTCTCAGCCGTAGGGCCTCATCAGTTTCATGGAATGCTCTGCAAGGATGGTCATAGTAGGCATCAGCCTGTGTTTCACTGTTAAGTTGCTTAGCTCCTATGCATTCTAGAGCATTTCTGACGGATTCCAAATCACTAATCGGGGCCTTGACTTCGACCTCAAAGACTGTTTCGCTCATCTTCGGCTCTCTCCTTTAGGCCGCTATCAGTGATTTCAACGTACCGAGCTGGAGTTAGGTGTTTCTCTAGGCATAGCACGGAAAGTCGTGGGCCACAATCCACATAACTAGAGTCACAATCCACTCAGAGCGGGTGTCATCTTGTCAAGAGTCCTTGGTTACAAGTGTTCCAAATGCGGTAAGGAATACACAGACGACAATGTGCCACCAAATGACAACTGCGGCGGCAGGATTGACATATCATTTGACTTGGAATCGTTAAAGGAGTCCTTCTCTCGTGATAGCATTGAGAGCCGGAAAGGTGGGCTTTGGAAGTACTTCGAGCTCATGCCTCTAAGGCATCGTGACAATATTGTGACTCTTGGCGAGGGAGATACTCCCCTTATCAAAGCTGCAAGGTTGGGAAACGAGATGGGGCTCTCGAACCTGCGGTTGAAGATTGAAACCGTCTGTCCGTCAGGATCTTTCAAGGACCGTCCGATATGCGTTGGCGTGAGCCGTGCACGGGAGGACGGGGCGGAAACTGTAGCAGCAGCTTCCTCCGGAAATGCAGCTGCTGCCATGTCCACATATGCCGCGAAGGGTGGATTGAGAGCCGTTGTATTCGTGCCAGAAGACGCTCCAGCTGGAAAGCTAATCCATCTCAGGACTCTTGGGGCGCGCGTCTTTCGTGTTCGCAAAGTCGAGGAAGGTGTTGACCCAACTACGACTCTTCTCCGGACTGCATGTGACGAACTTGGGTGGACACCCACGCCTTCATTCGGGCCTTTCAACTGCTTCCAGTTCGAGGGGACCAAATCGCTTGGGTATGAGATTGCTGAACAGATGGCATGGAATGTACCAGATTGGATACTATTCCCCACAGGAAGCGGAGGGCTTATGGCTGGAACTATGAAGGGGCTCTGGGAATTCCAGCAGATGGGGCTTATTGATCAGCTCCCAAGACCAGTGGTTGTCCAACCAGAGGGTTGCGCACCGATAGTGAGGGCGTTCAAAGAACAGCAGAATCCGCTCAGAATCCAGCCTTGGGACTCGAACGAAACCGTGGCAGGCGGGCTTGCAGATCCATTTCCGTGGGACGGCGATGCAGCCCTGAAGTACCTCAGTCTTGCCAAGGGAGAGGCAGTCGCAGTTCCAGACGCGCAGATTGAGAAATACTTGGTCCTGCTCGGAAAAGTAGAGGGAGTCTTTGCGGAACCAAGTGGAGTGGCGGCACTGGCAGGACTTGAAACGCTTCTGGAACAAGGAGTGATAGACAGGTCCGACACAGTGGTTGTTCCAATAACTGGCTCGGGGTTCAAGGACCTTGCTACACCTGACAGACTAACAAGCCCTGTCACTCTCATTGGTCCGGGAATTGACGAGCTGAAGGAAAGCCTTGGAACCTCATAGTAGTAGAGAAGAGTGATGAGATGTCAAAGAA
>CP070658.1:1402914-1406752 GCA_020355105.1 Candidatus Thorarchaeota archaeon
GGCGCGACAGAATCATCCTTCTTCGAAGGGCAACATAGGTAGTATGCGGGTTCATCGGGCCAGGAGGGGCTATCGAAAATCTGCTCGAAGTGCTTCACCCAGTCGTGGTCAAGAATAACGTTGTGATGTGTGAGGGTTTCAATCTTCTTGTTTAGTCCGAGATAGAACACGAATGCTGATGGCGCGATTGTCTTCTTCTCCCAGTACTCCTTGGTGTACGTTTGGTACTTTAGTGGCAGGAGCTCCAATTCCGTGTGTGGATAGTCCGCATTTGAAACTATGACATCAGCTTCAAAGAAGCCTTCTTCAGTTCTGATTCCTTTTGCGTACTCACCAGAAACCTCAATCCCTGTTACTTCTCTCCCAGGATGTATGACTAC
Organism: Candidatus Thorarchaeota archaeon; assembly: GCA_020355105.1. Lineage (GTDB taxonomy): Archaea > Asgardarchaeota > Thorarchaeia > Thorarchaeales > Thorarchaeaceae > SMTZ1-83. The sequence continues at coordinate 1,403,295 of CP070658.1, forward strand.
TCCATAGTCTTCTGAGAGCTGTCTTAGCGCATCAACGATCTTGCCCAACCCCCCTAGAGGATACCAGACTCCAAGATTGAAATCGATGTGTGATATCATGGAATATAACGCTGGTGTGTTCTTGGGGTTACCTCCAAGAAAAACAATGGAATACTGCAATATCCTCCTGGCACGCTCATTCTTGAAGTATTTCCTAGTCAGTCGGTCGATATTTGACAGGATACTCAGTTTCCAGCCTGCCGCCATAAGCTTGGGACTGAACATAGCGCGTATCCCAGCAAGCTCCTCGTACATCAAGCCCTCCAAGAGGTACTCATACTTGGTCTGTGCCTGCTTCAGATATTCCTTCAGCTTCTCTGCCCCATCCTCTTCAAGCCTATCGAATAGCTCGTAGTTTCGTGTGATGTCGGACGAGATATCCAAGACCTCGTCTGGAAAGAAGATCCTGTATGACGGGTCAAGCCTGATTAGCTCGTAGAAGTCCTCAACACTCTTCCCGAATAGCCCAAAGTAGTGCTCGAAGATTTCTGGCATGAGGTACCATGAGGGACCCATATCGAAGACAAAACCATCCTTCTTCCAGACACGGGCTCTACCCCCAATTTCCATGTTCTTCTCGAACACATCAACCTCGTGTCCTTCCTTTCCTAGCAGGGCCGCAAGTGACAACCCTCCGATTCCGGCCCCGATTATAGCGACTTTCAACAATTTCCACTCCTTGGCGACGAGCTCTATAACTTGGTCTAGTCCTGCGCCACAACTTAACATTTAAATATAGTTAATTCTGCACAATCGTGAAGTCATTCGAAAGATTGGGTTGAGAACTAGAGAGGGGCTTCATGAACATTATTGTGTGATACACTGGAGAGTAAATGCCATGTTTTCAGATTTTACAGCACATCTCACCGAACTGCCGACAGCAATAGTGACGAACTCTAATAATAGTCACAGTCTGTCGGAGAGCTATGACTATTGTATGAACTTGTTTTCACTACATGCGAAGTCCTTTCACTTCGCATCTCGCTATCTTGACATAGAACAAAGAAGGTCAACTGCAGCGCTCTACAGCTTCTGCAGACTAGTAGACGATTTCGCTGATGAGATAGACCTCCCAAAGGCGGAACTCGAGAGAGAACTTGATCAACTTGATGACATAATAGATAGGTTGTCAGATGGTGAAGTCTTCCATCACCCGATTCTCCATGCTTTCGGTGATACAATGACTCGATATGAGATCCCCACCAGATATCTCCATGAATTGGTAGAAGGAGTTAGAATGGATGTTAATCTAACAGAGGTCAAGACAGTGAAGGAACTGGACTCGTATTGTTATCATGTTGCTTCAACGGTTGGAATCTTGATGTGTCATGTTTGGGGTGCAGATGGAAAAGAAACACTCGACAGAGCAGCGGACCTTGGACACGCAATGCAAATCACTAACATTCTTCGTGATATCGGAGAAGACTACGTCAATGGCAGAATCTATCTCCCAGCCGAGACCCGGATGGAATTTCGCGTCAGAAAGGCGGACTTCGAGGCTGCTGAACCGAGTGCCAATCTGAAATGGCTCATCAAACACGAGATTGCGAGAGCGAGGTCGCTCTACGCCAAGGCGGAGATTGGGATTCGTGATCTTCCGCCTGCTCCCGCTTTCACTGTCAAAGTTGCCGCAAGAGTATATTCGGAGATTCTGAATGAAATCGAAGGAATGAACTATAACGTCCTCAGTAAGCGAGCAGTTGTCCCGAAATGGAAAAAGCTCTTGATTGCCTATAGACTAAGGCGCGAATACTTAAGGGACGCAAAGGACTTGACCTCTATTTCGAAGGAGTAGGATAAGCATATCACTTCGAGATAATCAGCTGTTATTAGGAGGCAAGTAGCTAATGGACAACTCTAACCTAGGACAAGGCAAGAACGCAGTCATAGTCGGATCTGGTCTGGGGGGCCTTGCCGCTGCCGTTCGTATGCAAGCCAAAGGTTTCCAGGTGACTCTGATTGAGAAGCGACACCAACTTGGAGGTAGGGCTGGTGTATTCACCAAAGATGGATATACCTTCGATACTGGTCCGACCATTGTCACTCCACCTACCGTAATCGATGAGGTCTTTGAAGCGGCCGACCGCAACCGTGAAGATTACGTTGAGATGGTGAACGTATCTCCCAAGTATCGGCTGTACTTCTCCGACGGGACGCACATGGATTATGGGAGCTACGAGGATAACTTGAAGGAGATTCAGAGAATCAGCCCTGAAGACGTTGAAGGATACCAGAGATTCATGGCAAAGACGAAACCTGTTTACGAGCTCGGGTTCGAAGTCTTCGGATCAATCCCGTTCGAAACGATATGGAGCATGGCGAAGATGGCTCCTGCTGGAATACTTCATCAAGCCTATCGGAGTGTCTATGGAAGAGTGTCGAGCTTTGTGAAGGACGAGAGATTGCGCATGGCGCTTTCCTTCAACCCTCTCTTCATCGGAGGCAACCCATTCGATGTTACATCAATCTACACGCTGATAACATACATCGAGGAGAAACATGGTGTCTGGTGGGTGCGCGGAGGCACGCATAAGCTTGTTGAGGCTCTTGAGAAGCTCTTCAAAGAGCTTGGAGGCGAGGTTGTACTAAACAGTGAGGTAGAGAGAATTGAAGTGTCCAAGAAGAGGAGGGTCACCGGAGTTTCTACCAAGGAAGGCAAGCACTACGACGCCGGGATAGTAATCTCGAACTCGGATGTTGCCAACACATACATGAACCTTATAGAGCCAGAATTCAGACTATGGAATAGTGACCGCCGTTACAAGAAGGCCAAGTATAGCATGAGCCTATTCATGGTCTACTTCGGTGTAGAGAAGAAATATCCTGATATGACGCATCACAGCATAGTCTTCGGACCGAGGTACAAGGAATTGCTTAACGATATCTTCAAACATAATGTTATTCCAGATGATTTCTCGACATATCTTCACATCCCAACGAAAACAGATCCCCAGCTTGCTCCTGAAGGCTGCGAAGCCATGTACGCCTGCACTCCAGTATCAAACTTGGATTCCAAGACTGTCTGGGAGGAGAAGAAGGACGAGTTTCGCGATCACATCCTTTCGACCTTGGATAGGAATATACTGCCTGGCCTTATTGGCCAGGGAAAAAGCCGCACGATAGTCTCGTTGCTCGATGAGCGAGATGATTTCCGGCAGTGCCACGTTTTGGGCCCACTGAATGTTCTGGGCATTGATACTTCGTTGATACGACACAGCAGTGACGACAAGGCCAGTTAAGAGTACTGTTACTACGGCGGCAGTAACAATTTGTGACCGGTGTCTCTGCCAGAACTTCTGTGCCCGATACATAAGGCTGGGTGAACGGGCCAGGATCGGCTCGTTCTTCAAGTGACGCTCGATATCTTCGGCAAGGCCATGCACCGTTTCGTATCGTCGAATTCGGTCCTTCTCCAGGCA
>CP070658.1:1406852-1409716 GCA_020355105.1 Candidatus Thorarchaeota archaeon
TATGATGCTAGAATGCCTGAGGAGCACAACAGGCGCCTTACCGACCATGCCGCCGATCTTCTGTTCGCGCCGACAGAAAACTCAGCACGAATACTCAAGAACGAGAATGTCAGGGGAAAGGTGTTCGTCACTGGGAATACTGTCATTGATGCCTTAGAAAGTCGGCTTCCAGTGGCCCTCGAAAGACCGAATCCCGCCTCAAGGCTCGGAGTCAGTGACTTCGCTCTTCTGACCATACACCGTTCAGAGAATGTAGATGATATACAGGTACTCAGGGGACTTATCGAAGGAGTAATCTCACTCAACAAAGAGGTGCTCTTCACTGCCCACCCACGCACAGTGAGACGGCTTCAGGATTTTGACCTCATGAGAGAAATCGAGTCGAGTCGTATGAGGATAATCGACCCCGTAGGCTACCTCGACTTTCTCCACCTATTGCATAGTTGCGATTTTGCTGTGACAGACTCAGGAGGAATTCAGGAAGAGGTGACGGCACCATCAATCAACAAGAGGGTCTTTGTCCTGAGAATCTCAACAGAAAGACCTGAGGCTGTTGAATCAGGACACGCAACCGTTGTAGGCGTAGACCCTGCTGAATTCCCCCGGACAATCTTGGATGAGGTCAAGAAGGGTTTGCAGGGTGAAAGAACGTGTCCCTATGGACAGGGGATGGCTTCGAAGATGATTGTTGACGCCCTCTTGGAAGAAGTATAGATTATGATTCAGGGTGATTCCGTCAGTCTTATCTTGGGTTGATGTGAGCCCTCGGCGTACTGAAAAGGAGATGCTACTTTGCCCAAAGTCTGCCTGACAAATGATGACGGTTCAGAAAGCACAGGCCTTCTTACTCTAGCAGAAACTCTCTCACCTCATGTTGAGGTGGTCATTGTGGTTCCAGATGGGGAACGTAGCGCCTCTGGAAAAGCACTGACTCTCAACCGGCCAATTAGGCTCAAGAAACGTACGAATACAGATGGAATCGAGATGATTATCCATGACGGCTCGCCAGCTGATTCGGTAGTGCTTGCACGCTGTCTGGTTGAGGACATCGACATGTTCGTTTCGGGTATAAACGCAGGTGCCAATCTGGGTTATCAAAGCATGTTAACGAGCGGAACAGTAGGAGCTGCTCTTGAGGCCGCCCTGATGGGCTTTCCGGCGATCGCAGTGTCACTCGTTGTTGAACCGAATGAATGGTTCAACTCAGCCGACAAGAAACGAGACTACACAAAGGTCTGTGAGATAACACGTGACCTGGTATTGAGAGTCTTGGAGAAAGGGTTACCTAAGACCGTGGATGCACTGAACTTGAATTTCCCATCTAGGATACCATCTGAAAGCAGAATTGTCGTTGTACCTCCAGCTCGAGTTCGAATATACAACGAGTTAGAAAAGAGGGTAGACCCTAATGAGAGTCCCTACTATTGGCTCAAAGGGATGCACAAAGACGCTCCTCAGAACTCTGACGCAGACGTGGTTCTGAACAGGGGAAACATAGCTCTCTCGCCCATTGTGATTGAAACGGCTGACACAGCTAGCATTGAAGACCTGCGTGATTTCATGTCTGACTAAGTCGATTGAGTGCGTGCCAGAGTGCATCTGTGCTTGGACGCGGCAATGGTTTGACTTCTCCTTTGCTCATGAAGGTCCTATCCTTGGATTCTGATTCTATTGTCCCGATTACGGTAGCCAATACTCCGACCGAATGAAGGGCACTAACTACATCTTCCGAGTGATCTGGATCGCAGGTCATTAGCATGCAGCCGCTGCTAATTAGCTCCATAAAATCGATTGACAACATGTCGCAGACTTGTCGGGTTACGTCGTGCACTGGAATTCTGTCCAAGTCTATTCTGAATCCAACATCGCTGGCATCGCATAGTTCGTGTAGTCCACCCGACAAGCCGCCTTCGGTGGGATCATGCATTGCCGTAAGATAGCCAGTACCAAAGGCAGTCACACCTTCCTTGACTACACTGATTTGCCCCCTCATCTCACAGGCGTCACTCACGACATTCTTACCGAGTCTAGCTGAGAGAATCTCCTCGCCCTCAGTTGCAAGGATTGCAGTGCCTTCAATGGCCGCTGTCTTGGTCATGATGATATGGTCACCAGTCCTTGCGCCGGCCGATGTGACATATCCTCCTGGAGACGTTATGCCCATCATAAAACCGGTCAAGATGGGGCGGTCAATTCCTTCCGTAATCTCCGTGTGTCCGCCTGCAACGCTGATGCCAAGAGATTCTGATGCTCGATTAATCTGCTCCATGATTCGAGCAAGGTCGTCAGGACTGGACGCAGGAGGGAGAAGGATTGAAACTAGAAACCAACGAGGAGCAACACCGAAGGTTGCGATGTCGTTAGCGTTGATATGGACTGCAAGCCAGCCGATGTCTTCTATCGAACCCGTGATTGGATCAGTCGCTGCGACTACTACATTCTCACCAATCTGAATCAATGAAGCATCCTCACCCACGGCGGGCCCCAGTATAATGTCAGGGTCATAGCTGCCGAGGTGGGAGAATACAAGGGTCTTCAGCACGTCAGGAGGGATTTTCCCAGGAAGCAAGGTAGTGCGCTCCGTTTGTTTGATTGGGTGCGCACAAGCCCTGTGCCTGATGCATGAAAAGGAAATTCATCGATACCCCGTTCGGGGCTCTCCTAACTCACTATGACAACAGACGTGTTTCGGGTTATGTGCGCAATGACATTAGGACTGGTAGTGGGGTATAAAGTAATCGAGATGGCCGTTTTCACAGATTGGCATCCTGCAAGTTTCAGAAGTAACACACTCAAATAATGGTGAGGGTCTATGTAATTGTGGGCAGGCAATGATATCACAGCTGCTGTACCTCGAATGCCCA
>CP070658.1:1409816-1415343 GCA_020355105.1 Candidatus Thorarchaeota archaeon
AAGGATCCCATTTATGCAAACGCACGTGGAGCTGCGTTGATAGGGGCTGTAGGCTTGGGTCTCTGTACCTTCGATGAGATTCCCAACCTGGTGCAAATATCAAAAGTCTTTCATCCCAATCCAGAAAACAGGGAACTATATGATGAGCTCTTCAGGGAGTTCTTGAATATCTACAAGAATAACGAGAAGATGTATTCTCGACTCAACAAGTAGGTGCTGATTAGATGACTGAGTACCGGGTCGGTTTTGAAGTCGTAGAGCGAGAGGTCAGAAAGAAGTCGTTCGGCGTCTTATCGGTCGTCGATTCAAAGCTTCGTCCGCACTCCACAGGAATCCTCTATGGCGTATCTCCTCCTCAGTCCAAGTTCGCGTTCTACATCATGGTGGGCAGCAGATATGCAAAGGTCCGACACATCAAAAGGAATCCCAATGTATCGCTTGTTGTCACATTCCCTCACTACTACATCCGTTTCGCACCTGCGAGCTACGCGATGTTTCGCGGTGTTGCCGACTTCGTCCCAATAGAAGACAAAGATGTACAATGGGCATTCAGACAGTCGAGAATCCTCAGGATGAACATTGACAGCACTCCCATCGAGTATGATGTTGCTGTAATCAGGATACAACCCGAACCAACGGTTTTCTGTTGTGGGCTCGGAATCGGATTGCTCGAGTTGCGTAGGTCCCATGAAACCGGAAGCTACAAGGTCAAGATTCCAGGACACAGACTCTAGGAGCTCGGAACGCCTCAGGAATAGAACCTCTTGAGACCACGTAATGCCCTGAGAGTAATCCATTTCGAAGCCTTGCCCTTCTCCTCGATGTCACAGAGCATCTTGCCATTGAAGGTGTTCCTAAGAAGCCACTTACCATCCTTGCCGCGGTTTGCCAATACGAAGTCTATGGATTCCTGCATTCTCTCGTCTTTCACGCCTAGCTCTGTTAGGATGTCGAGCACCTCAAGCACGTCGGACTGGTAGAAGATTGGGAACCCGAACCTCTTCCAACCGGCCTTCTCCTTGCGAGTGCCATCGGGATTCTTCAGGTACTTGTATATCTCGTTCTCTAGAATGGCCTCCACGTAGCGATTGATGATGTCCTGAACCTTGCTTGAGAGCTTGCTTTTCGGGATTCTAGAAAGGCCCTTGAGCACCTTCACAGCCCCCATGTAGCAGTTCACCGGATATACCTTCGATTGATCAATAGGAAATGCTCTGCAAAGCCATCCCTCATTCTCAGTGTCGTAGTAGTCCACTTGGAAGTCGATAAGCGCTTTTACTCGCGGGTCGTCTACATAGCCAAAGTGAACCATGTAGTACAGTATGTTTCCGTCAATACAACACCCATCCTTAACGACACTGGCGCGTCCTTTCTCTGTCTTGGGTAGACTAATGAGAAAGTGTCCCGATTCACGCTGATAGAGGAAAACGTGCTCAAGCGCCTTCTCCATTTCAGGAGTCCTCTTCGCTCCCAACTCCGCCAAAATGAGTAGATTATGTGTAGTTGCCCTGTACTTCGGATTATACATGTCCTCACGCTTTCCCCAGAAGCCATCAGAATCCTGCACGTCTAGGAATCTCTTCACACAGTCACTCTGCATCACGGCATTCTGTGCCTCTATGACCTCCTTGTCTGTAGGACTCTTGTCGAGTATTTGCTGCAGAGTCCAGAACCGCACACTTGGGTTGCTGGGTTCCAGAAGCCACTCTATGACGTCATCTTGGAGAAACGAGGTAGGGTCCATAACACATGTTGAGATGCGGGCCGATTAAAGTCTTCCAGATTCATCAATGGATTCAGCTGGCGTCTTTCCACGGAATAATCTCGAATCTCCAGACCAGCAATCTCAATGGGTTCTGACAGTTCTGTCATCTTCACCCTCTTCGCATCGTCATGTGGGACAGTACTAGAGATCGAATCCAGTCTTTCCAGTACCCCACGAATCGAGGGCCTTCCGCAATTCTTCATGTTCCTTGGCTGCCTTCTTGACGGAGATACCGCTCATTTTGGCATCTATCGCCTGTCTGAACGCGATTGCACCAGCTGTTGGACCATCCGGATGGGCATGGATTCCTGCCCCTGTACCTATCACAATGTCAGGACCTAGGTCTTCTATCACCTCGTGAACATGTCCTGGGCTGATTCCTCCACTAGGCATTGGTGCAGTCTGCTCAATATGATGAAGTGGCATTATCATGTCGTGAGCCATTAGCAAGAATCTCTCTTTGAGCATTGGAGCTTTGCCATAGGGTGCCGGGAATACTGTGATATCGGAGCCACATATACGTGGCAGTTTTCCGATTACTATGTTTGTGCCTATGCCAATATTCGGAGCGTATGAGATGGCACCTGTCACGTCCATGTGGGCTAGGACCGGGACATTGATGGACGAGTCTTCACATACATTACGGAAAGCCGAGTATCCAACAGCCAGGAAGTTGATCATAAGCCCGTTGGTACCCAACTCTATAGCTCTCTCCGCATTCTCGAACAGCTTCGGAACGCTGTCCGTTATGTTGATGGTGAGTAGAGTCTTCTCTCCTTTCTCAGAGTCGGCTCTATCAATCGCTTCCATGAATAGTGGTATTCTCTCTTCTAGAGTGTTGAAGCTTGGATCAGCTAGAAGTTCATCATCCTTGATGATGTCTGCTCCCCCGACCGCGGCTTGGTAGCACAGATCTGCACCCATTCTAGCTGACGTATACACGCAGGGCTTGATCATGTTGTTGACAAACGGTCTTTCCTTCACCCCAAGTAGTTTTCTCAGTCCCTTGATACCGAACTTCGGCCCCTTGAAACCCTTGAGCCAGCTCTTTGGAAACCTCATATCAAGGCATTTGATTGGTCCCAGTGAGATGTTACCAATCACTGTAGAGAGCAACATCGGAATCTGTTGTCCGAAGTTCTCCCACGGGAATGCAATTTGGATTATGTAGTGTCTTCTCTCAAGATCGCTCGGTAGACTGAACTCGTATTGGGGAGTTTCATATACTCCAACAACCTTAGCAACATGCCTTTTTCTGACCGCTGCAGTCTCTCCGGGTACCAGAGTCCATGTCCCTGTACTCTGCTCAACAGCAGCACCCATGGCAAGCTCCTTGGCATCCAGAAACGGGGGCAGTCTGGTGTAATAGGTACAGATTACATGCTTCTCAACGTCAATTGCATCCGGTAGTGCATCAGGGAGGGCTTCTAGGGGGAGTCTTTTCATCGTTATCAACCGTCGGGATTGATAGAAGGACCATCTTATGTCCTTTTGGACCTCATGTGGAACCTCAGTAACAGATTATGAATTGGTGATCATGTCAGTACCTAGAGTTTGGTTTATCAATGACAATAGGTCTGTCCAGAACAATGTGTTTCGCGGTGTAGACGATGATTGAGATTACCGAAGTGGCCAAGAAGGCAGGAATCCCTGAGAAGCATCTGGAGCAATATGGCAAGTATATGGCGAAGATCAATCTTGACATCCGGAAGGAGCTTGGCGAACGCAAGGGCAAGTTAGTACTTGTGACTGCAACAAATCCAACTCCGGCAGGAGAAGGAAAGACAACCAACTCTATTGGACTTTCAATGGCTCTCAATGCTATAGGACACAAGACAGTAGTCACACTCAGAGAGCCTTCTCTAGGCCCAGTCTTCGGGGTCAAGGGAGGCGCCGCTGGCGGAGGAAAGTCCAGAGTCCTCCCCTTTGAGCAAATCAACCTGATGTTCACGTCCGACTTTCCTGCCGTGTCGGCAGCGCATAATCTACTGTCAGCGATGATTGACAACTACATCCACCACGAAAAGGAACCTGAGATTGACGTTAGAAGGGTCTACTGGCCGCGAAATCTAGACATGAATGATCGTGCTTTGAGAAAAGTGATTGTAGCCCTTGGCGGCCCTTTTGACGGATTTCCCCGAGAGGATAGCTTTGACATCACGGCTGCCTCGGAGGTTATGGCAATCCTTGTGCTCTAGAGGGACTATTCAGACCTGAAGAAGCGACTGAGTAACATCCTAGTCGCCAGGACTTCCGCTCTGAAAGAGATGTTCGCCCGGGACCTCAAGGCCGAGGGCGCGATGACAGTCTTGTTGCGAGATGCTCTTAAACCAAATCTCGTGCAGACAAACGAGGGAACGCCTGCAATAATCCACACTGGTCCCTTTGCGAATATCGCCCACGGCACGAGCTCTGTCATTGCTACTGACATTGCACTAAGACTGTTCGACTACGTTGTTATTGAGGCAGGGTTCGGTGCGGACCTTGGTGCTGAGAAGTTCTTCAACATAGTCACCCGTGCAGGCGACTTCGGGGTCGATGCAGTAGTGGTTGTCACAACCATTCGTGCGTTGAAACACCATGGCACAGATGACTTGGAAGCTGGATTTCCGAACCTCGAGGCACACATGGAGAACATACGCAAGTTTGGTGTTCCTTCTGTAGTGGCCCTCAACAGATTCCCTGATGACACCGAGAACGAGATTGAACTCCTGAGAGCGTTCTGCGGGAAACGGGGTTGGAGAATGGAGGTTTCCGAAGTCTTTGCCAAGGGAAGCGAAGGCGGCAAGGCTCTTGCTCAGACTGTGATAGATACAATTGAAACCGAGCCCAATACTGGCATACAATACACCTATGACCTCGAAGACAGCCTCAAGACGAAGATATCCAAAGTTGCCACTCAAATCTACGGATCTGCAGGCGTTGAATACGTGGCAGGAGCAAGAGGTAGAATTCGTTCGCTAGAGAAGAGAGGTTATGGCAATCTTCCTGTATGCATTGCAAAGACACAATTCAGCCTCTCCGACAACAAGGGTCTCAGAGGGCGTCCTACCGGGGACGTGGCCGAAGTCGTGGGCGCCGATGTCAGTGCGGGGGCTGGCTTTGTCGTAATATATATGGGCGACATCCGGCTGATGCCCGGTCTCCCCGAAGAGCCTGCGGCGTTCGGCATGGATGTTGACGAGGATGGAGAGATAACCGGAGTCTTCTGAGGAAGCGATTTGTTATGTCTGAAGAAGGTGAGAAACCCATCTGTGAGGATCACGTGATCAAGGGTAGGCGTCTCTCGAAGCGAATCAGACGAGAGATCAAGGCCGAGGTGCAGCGACTTTTTGAGAAACATGGCATCGCCCCGAAACTAGTCACAGTCATTGTTGGAGAGGACCCTGGTTCGCAGATGTACGTGCGGATGAAGCATAGGGCATCAAACAAGGCAGGTATCCTCTCTGACCACCACGACTTGCCTGAAAGCACCCCGCAAGGTGAGCTACTTGACCTCATCGACAGGCTGAACCAAGATGCGACAGTTCACGGGATATTAGTTCAGCTTCCTCTTCCAGACCATATTGACGAGAAGACAATCATTGGCGCAATAGACTCATTGAAGGATGTTGATGGATTCTCGCCTTTGAATGTCTATCGTCTATTTTATGGGGGTGAGGAACTAAGTTCCGCAACTCCGCAAGGGATAGTCACGATATTGGACTCGATTGGCCTGGACAATCTCTCATGGAAGCACGTTGTGATTATCAACCGGTCAAC
>CP070658.1:1415443-1418557 GCA_020355105.1 Candidatus Thorarchaeota archaeon
AGAACGGACCAATGGGACAGGCTGACTCGTCTAAGCTTTGTCAAGGACCGAAGCGACCAGACCTGGGTGTTACACGACCTTGCGAGAGAGCTAATCGTGGCTGAACTTGACCAACGGCTGCAGGCCTCGACCGATGAGGTGGCCGAACTTCTCGAAAAGGCTTCGGCTGCGGAGTCTGACTACACCCTTCTTGGACTGGCCATATCCGTTCAAGCACTTGCGTCGGAGAAGGATGCCGAAGCAAGAGTTGGGTCCATTGTTTCTGATTTATCGTGGAATTACATCTATTCCGACGCTCTTGTGTTTCTGGATGCAGTTGCAATCGACACGAGGGAGGGGCACGCGATTGTTCAGGGACTGAGAGGCGGCGTTCTGATATGGTTGAACAGAGTTGCAGACGGGGAAGACGCGTTTCTGAACGCTCTCGAAGCATATCCAGGGTTCGGGGAAGAGATTCCGGACGAACTCATGGTGCATAAGGCACGAACACTGCGTGACTATGGCGGTCTGCTCTGGCGGACGCAAAGAATCTCGGAGGCAATAGAAACCCTTCAGAAATCTGTCAGCATCTACCGGAAACTTGACGAGAAGACATTAGGTTTCCGGATTGACACTATGGCACGAGCGCTCTTGTGGCTCGGCTCGAATCTGATTAGTGTCAATAGACTAGAAGAGGGCGAGAAGACATGTCGAGAGGCGTATGAACTGTTCCAGAGATCCAAACAGACAGCATCTTATCACCCAGCAAGAGGTATCATACCTTCACTACGCCTCGTCAGTTTAGCACTATTACTAGCAGGTAAGGTCCAAGAATCGGAACAGATTCTCCAAGAGGGGCTCGAAGTCTGCAAAGAGCTGGCCAAAGAACGGCCAGAGATTGAATATAGTGTGGCGATGTACTCTCAAAACCTCGGTGAACTGATGAGCTCGACGAGCAGACCACATGAGGCGGTCGACCTACTCCGAGAGGCGCTCCATCTGACCAGAGAAGCGACCAAAAAGGAATCCGAAAAGTTCTCGCTGGATCTGATATTTGGGCTCAATAACTTGGCACTACCTCTAGGGCAGATTGGTAGGTACGCAGAAGCTGAAGAGAAGTATCAGGAGGCCCTAGCTATGTCAAGAGAACTTGCTGAGAAGACTCCTAATGTGTTCTTGACATACCTCGCATGGACTCTTTTCGATTACGCGGTTCTACTCAGGCAGACAGATAGAGCATCGGAGGCCGAGGAGGCATGTCGCGAGGCTCTTAGCATACACAGAGAACTTGTCGCCGACTCCCCAGACAAGCATCTGAGTAGGCTGGCGTGGAATCTCAACAATCTCGCCGTTCTTCTGTGGCAGACTGGTAGAGTTACAGAGGCTGAAGAGAACTATCAAGAAGCACTTGAGATCGCAAGGGAGATTGCCCCCAGAGCTCCAGAAGCCGTCTTCATGACAGACCTGTTGACCTCCATCCTCAACAACCTCGGAGTTCTTCTCAGACAGACTGACAGGACGTCAGAGGCGGAAGAAGCTATTCTGGAGGCACTAGACCTCAGAAGGCAACTTGCGCAGAAGTCTCCCGAACTCTTTCTCCACCGAGTTGCCACTACACTCAACAATCTTGGTATACTGCTGTTCGAAAAAGGAAGGGCATCTGAGGCAGAGGATGCGTTAGGAGAGGCGCTTCAGCTGCGCAGAGAACTCATTGGAGAGTCGCCGGATCTGTACCAGCCTAGTGTTGGGTCGACTCTCAACAACCTCGGCATCCTGCTGAAACGAACTGGTCGAACATCGGAGGCTGAGAATGTGTATCGTGAAGCGATTGATAACGGAGAAGAACTGGTTTCGAAAGCACCGATGGTCTATCAGCGCGAGCTGGTAAGGACTCTCTGTAACTACGCACTCCTTCTATCAGCCATCGATAGCGCAGACACTCTACAGAAGACCATGACCAGACTGGCGGAGCTCGGTGTAGAGAGTTTGCCTGAGAATGAGGAATGGTCAGAGGAAACGGAGGATGTGGCCAACCCTCAAGACGTGTTGTGAAACACTCAAGGGCCACTCGACGTTCATTGTTTGACCATGGCCTACTGAAGTCGAAACGGAATCAGAATATACGAGATTGGGGCAGTCTACTATCCATGGGTCTTGGCTTAGGACAAAGACTTCAACAAGGGCCCTCTCGCGTGAAGCGTGATTCCCCCTGCACTATGAATAATTGAAAGGATTAGACTGCATACGTGCCACACAATAGTGACCAGACGTGTGAAGAAATGTGGTGAAGCGGCACATGTGGAACACCGCCATAAAGAAAGGGTGTTACATGCCCTCATGTGCGCTCCAAGTACTAATGTGAACAATTCGTTATATGGTTTATGATATATTCTATCTATTTATGATATAAGATATGCAATATGGGCCGTGGGACTCTTGGTCCTGACTATCTGTCGTACAGATAGGTGCATTCCTCTAGCGAAGATCTCGAATCATCATAGAGTGATTGTCCGGCCATCAATCATGTGCAGCGACCTAGATGATACTTCCACTCCTACTTGCCTGCCTAAAGACATAGAGTGGCCCCATCTCCTCGTCTAACCCAGTTCACTTCTAAACACACGCTGTAGCAAGAAACCGTGTTTGTGGAGACATTCAAGTACAAGCTAAGCGAACTTGTCTTGAGGTGTTGCGAACTGGGCGGAGTAGCAAAAGATGCTTGAGCCAGCAGAAGGGGGCTATTCTCAACTTTGTTCAAAGCCAAATCTACATCCCTAGTCTTTCAAATGACGATTATCTATCTCCTCCTATTTACAGCAGTCCTAAGTCTGAATTCCAAGAACTCAGAGGCCACAGTCACAGGCGAGATGGATTACATATTCTATGGTGCCAACATAATCACCATTGATGAGCTAAACCCTATTGCCGAGGCAATTGCTATCCAAGCTGAGACCATCGTGGCAGTAGGGACCGATGAAGAGATCCTAGATACCTACCACACTGAGAATCCGCTAAACACGATAGACCTCAATGGCCTGACCATCATGCCCGGATTTGTCGATGGACACACTCACCTCTTAGGCTCAGCACTTTGGACTGGACTGACGAATCTCACACACGCTCAAGACATAGCGC
>CP070658.1:1418657-1421961 GCA_020355105.1 Candidatus Thorarchaeota archaeon
AGCAGCTGCGTCGCATACTTCTCCTTCAGGATCTTCTCACTGAACGGATACTCTGCGCAGACGCGATCGGAGTACGGGTCGTTTATGTGAATCATGACATTGGAGTGCCAGCGTGTTTCAATCTCCCGTTCGTCAACCCGGCGCATACCACTCTCCATTATCTTTCTGACGACTCGTTTCCAACCGTCAACTGGCGTGCTTGCTTTCAGGTAGACTGGCATTTCTTTCAGACCCCTTGATTTAGACTGGCCGTACGTATCATGCATCTTATCATTGTTTGGTCCGAAACAGAAGGAATCGCGTTCCGTTTGGCGCCACCATATAAGTCTCACTTCTGTTCAGTCATCAGGATCTTGCACACTCTCGCTGGCGCACGTCTCACTGAACTTGCATTTTCCGGTGTATACTTCCAAGAAAGCTGTAGGACCTTAATAGTATACCAGTAGACTATCAGGTGTGACACTCTACGAAGAAACCCTGCCCAGCCCAGAATGCCTTCTATGGCTGTTAGAAGTCATTCTGCTGCGCAACAAGTCTTTTATTCTAGGTTGGCTCAACTGCCAAGGACCTTCGCTGTCTGAAGGGAGAGTTGATTAGATGCCGGGAGAGGACCAGACACCACATGCTGTTCTCTATTTGTTTACTCAGGATGGGTGTGTGAACTGTCCGGCCGCGAAGGCAGTTGTCGATGAGGCCCTAATGGGGACCCGGGTTTCTGTCAAAACTGTTGACCTTCAGAATGTGGATGAGGACTTGGACTTCAGACTTCTCGAGAGTCAGATCTTCATAGCATCAACTCCCAGTATCGTCATTGAGAACGGTGATTCGTTGGAGCTGCTCTACAGCGGAGAGGTTCCAACCATAGAACAAGTACGCAAGTCGCTGGGAGTGAATTGATTAATGACCGATGTCCATAGTACAGCTGTAACCCTCGAGGAGCTGAAGTTGAGAGAGACGAAGCTACCGAAGGTTCGTACCACAAGCAGTACTCTGGAACCTTTCGATGTAGAACGAATCATCAATAGTCTTGTCAGAGAGGCTTTGCTCTCACAGGCCAATGCTCAACTTGTAGCTCTCAGAGTCATGGACAGGATTGCAGCATCTGGTATCAAGTTCCTCTCTGGTCCGCTGATACGTGAGATGTGCAACAGCGTTCTGGCCGAACTGGGCTTCGAGAAGGAGCGCATCCTCTACACTCGTGTGGGTGTGCCCATGTACGACCTGAATCAGCTCATCCACAATCCCGGTCATCACACAAACAATGCAAATCTCATGCGCAATCCTGAAACCATTGCCAAGCTCGTTCACGACCAAGTCATGGAGCAGCACACGTACCTCACAATTCCTACACACCTTGCTGACGCTCACATGCGTGGTGACATCTATATCAAAGACAGGGAGTACTTCTCAACACGTGACTACTGCGCCACGTGGGACCTGCGTCAGGTGCTTGCTCTCGGCATCGCTCCTGATGGACTCGGCGGCATGCACTCATCCTCGGCAGGACCTGCTCAGCATCTTAACGTTGCAGTCAATCACTCTGCAATCTGGTTGGCGGCGGCTCAGAGTTCCTTCGCAGGTGGACAAGGCTATTTCTTCTACAACACTTTCCTAGCCCCGTTCTTGGTAGGAAAGCCATACAGGAAGATCAAGCAAGCCGCTCAGCAGCTCATATTCACGCTTACTCAACAGTATGTGGCCCGGGGCGGCCAGGTCATCTTCTCAAGCGTCGACCTCACACCGGGGATTCCCAAGATCATGAGGGATGTGCAAGCCACACTTCCTGGCGGCAAGACCGATGGGTCAGTCTACGGCGACTTCGAGGAAGAGGCACAGAAGTTCTTCAACGCCTTCATGGAGGTCATGATAAGGGGCGACATCAAAGGCAAGGGATTCAACTTCCCCAAGCCAAACGTTGTCCTTCGCGAGGAGTTCATGAAACCTGAGTACGACGAGTCGTGGAGGTTGGTAGCTGAGCTCACGGCCAAGTTCGGCTCGCCATACTTCGAGAACTACCTCAACTGGAGGTCCGAGATTGAGGCCGGATGCAGTAGCTGTTGCTCGCATCTGTGGACCGCTGACAGTCCAGAGGAGATGGAGGAGTTCCTGTCCGGAAACATGGTGTTTGGGGCCTCGCAGATGGTTACGCCCAACTTTGGTCGGGCCGCTTGGATAGGGCGCAGCGACGAGGACCACTTCTTCGCTAAACTCGACGAGTACATCGAACTGTCCAAGCAGGTTGTACTCGAAAAGAAGGCCACCATGGAACGGTTGATCGCGAGCGGAAGCGTGCCATTCTACACGCAGCCCAAGCCTAACGGGGACCCGCTGATTGACATGGACCGGCGCCAATACCTTCTGGGAACTGTTGGATTCTCCGAAATGAGTGAAATCGCTACCGGTCATCCCCTACATGAGCGGGAAGGTACCAGGTTTGGCATCAAGGTTCTAAAACACTTGAAGAAGAGGTCAATGGAGTTCGAGAAGGAAACTGGATTGCATTTCGGCGTGACTAGGACTCCGGCGGAGAGCGCTGCTGGTCGCCTGGCAAAGAAGGACTACAAGGCCTACCCAGGAATCCGTAAGTATCTCAAGGGTGAACACCCGAACGTCTACTACACAAACAGCACCACTCTCTACGTCGGGGCCGACCTACCACTGAGTGAGCGTATCAAGAAGGAGGGTATGTTCCATCCGTACATGGACGGTGGGGCATTGACCCACATCTACTTGGGCGAGGCCAACCCAGACCCGGATGCTCTCTGGGAGTTGACGAAGAAGATAGCCTACCAAACTTTGAACAGCTACTTCGCGTTCACCAAGGATGTGCTCGCTTGCCCCTCCTGTTGCCACCAAGAGGGCATTGATTGGAGAACTGCGCGGTTCGCAACTGTGGAAGACCTTGACCGAATTCAGTGTCCGAAGTGTGGATATGTTGGTGTAGATGTAATCAGTCGAATTACTGGGTATCTACAGAATCTTCAGTCTTGGAACAGATCAAAGCGTCAGGAGTTCATAGACAGACACCGATACACACTCTAACCAAAGTCATCCAGAAGTGTCCTTTGTCTTTGTACGGAAGGGACAGAATATACGAAAACGAACATCACAAATACTGGTTCTACCCCTCATTCTTGACATCTAGATCGGAGAGAGGAGATTGCAGTGCTTGTGAAATTGAGAGAGGCTCTTCTAATCTTAGCTCTAGTCCTTCTGTTATTCACTTCTTTCAGTATTCATTCTGGAAATCATGTACAGAGTAATTCGCAGCCTTCTCAGGATGTGTATCGAGAAGGATCCAGAC
>CP070658.1:1422061-1424732 GCA_020355105.1 Candidatus Thorarchaeota archaeon
ACCCAGACTTGTAGGCAAGAACAAGCGCCTCTTGTTGCTTCTCAGTGAGTATTGCCCGGTATGGGTCGGTTGGCCGCTCTCTGACTCGCGCAATCTCAACCTTTGTGAAACGCTTCCTAAGATCCTGAAGCAACTGGCCTAGTAGATTGCGGGACGGTGCCAGAATGTTGTGATGTTGAACACCGCTCTGTATCACAATGGGGAGGCGGGTCATGCAGTCATTTCTCAGGACTGTTTCATAGATGGAGTCACGATTGAGACGATGTACTACTCTAGTCCAGTATGCCTGTGGTGACCTGTAGGTCACATCCACTTCCATCACGCTTGGGGAATCGCGAAGACCGTCGACATATGCCTGAAGGGCTTGCTCCCCATCTTCAAGGGGCTCAGTTATCCCAAACCCTGTATCGCCATCTATCGTAACGATTGACACGCGCACTGGTATCTTCTTTGTCAGATCGCATGAGTAGTAGTCCTCTGAGCTGATTCTGATTCTGCACTCGACAACCATCATGAACACCGTTCCGTTATATCGACCCGTCTTAAGACGGCAATATACTAATTCTACTTGAGTGCTTCGAATGATTGGGTGCTTCCAAAGGAATGGATATTGCGAGTGAGAAGGATTCAATCGAAGTGAACGAAGCAGGCACGAAGAGAAGCCACCACAGGGCTGTAGTGGAGGCCTTGTTCGTGACTGTTCTGTGGGCGTCATCATGGGTCATCATCAAGTTTGGACTAGAGGACATCCGACCAGTTACGTTTGCAGGACTAAGATACACTGTGGCCGCTGTGATCCTCGTTGGAGCCATCGCTTGGAAGAAAGAATATCGCGAATTCACAAGGAACCAGAACAGGTCATGGTGGTTGACCATGGCGCTTTATGGCGTGGTGTTCGTGGCTGTGACCCAGGGGGCCCAGTTCATAGGCCTCGACCTGCTACCTGCGATTACTGTTTCGATGCTGTTGAATCTCACACCCATTATCGTCTTGGTATTGGGCGTTCTGACGCTGAAAGAGGTGCCCACAAGACTGCAGACTCTGCTTGTGTTGTAGGTTGTGATTGGGGCGATGGTATACTTCTACCCAATTTACCTCGACTTCACTGAAATCGTTGGACTGTCCGTGGTCTTGATTGGAGTTCTCTCCAACGCCCTCTCATCAATAATTGGTAGAGCTATAAACCGACAACGGGCATCTCCCCCGTTAGTAGTGACAGGTGTAAGCATGGCGATTGGTGCCAGTATACTCATGGTGACTGGCGTCATGTTTGAGGGGCTCATCACTCTCACTCCAACCTCGATGGTGTATGTTCTATGGCTGAGCATTGTGAATACGGCTTTTGCATTCATACTCTGGAACAGGGCCATGCAGGTCCTGCGAGCTGTGGACATCAGTGTCATCAACAGCAGAATGCTGCCGCAGATTGTCGTGGTCTCTATTGTCTTCTTGGGGGAGATGCCCGACCTGATTGACTGGATAGGACTCATCGTTTTAGCACTGAGCGTTGCTGCGATTCAGGTGCTGCAGGCAAGAAGAACTATGACCGTGGATGCAGCAAGAGAAGAAGGAATCCAAGTGACAACCCCAGAGTTCCTTGACAAGGTAGAGGACAAGCAGAGGCGAGAGAAAGAGAGTTGAACTCGGCAGCCTCCACTTGTCAGGATTGAACTAGGCTCTCCATGCCGGCTGGGAACTCATGTATGAATCAGTCTTCTCTTCAGCTGTCTCGCGATCAATATTCTCGCGGCTCATCCAAAATTGAATCATCCCCTCACGGACCTCATTCCTCGATTTGAGGTTCCCTTCGGCATCAGAACAGTACACGCAATGTTTGTTGTTTTGATCATGACCGCCGAAGTCCTCAGCCTTGGTCATGGTCATACCACATGACTCACACTTCATTGTCAGTTCACGCTGGATTATACCTTGATGGATGATAATAAGTAGGATTGCACTCTCAGCTATACGTGGGATTGTGTATAGGTTGAAGGTTTCGAAGGATCGCGTGAAGGACCGAATCCTATTGGCCCTAGACAAGACACCGATTCATGGTTATGACCTTCTTCAGGCGCTTCCGGATGAGCTTGGCAGACCACAACTGACTACACTCTACAGATGGTTACACGAGATGGAGTCAGAAGGTCTTGTAAGGAGCAAGATTCAACCTGGACCCCACGGTCCCACTCGACGTGTCTATCAACTGGGACCAAGAGGAGAAACACGTCTGAGAGAGATCCTGAGAAACTCGATAGATGTAGTTCTGCACTTCTACGACAGCTACAGACACACTGCGGCAACCTATCTCTACGACGTGCTAGATGTGCCGGAGATAGAGCGTATTGAGGGTAGAATCCTCTTTACAGCCTTCCCCAGACTCAAGGAGAGAGACCTTAGAACGATTGAATACCTCTCAGAACGGAATTCTGGTGTTCCGCTTGATATTCTTGGAGATTATACACTAGCTAGCAGAACACGTTTACCGTTTCGAGAGATGAAGGGTAACATATGCGACATCGCAGTACCAAACGAAGCATTAGCTGAGGTTTGGCTGAGCGGAGTACCAGAACGGAGCGTCCTACCAAGAGCCATAGCGGAGTGCAAGAGGGTTCTAGTCAAGGGCGGGATTCTGAAGATTATCGCTCCCTTCGCTTTCTTCGAAGAACCAGCA
>CP070658.1:1424832-1428910 GCA_020355105.1 Candidatus Thorarchaeota archaeon
AGCTGAATCAACTTCTGAGGGACGCATGAGTGGCCAGTGGACCTCACTTCTTGATACGACCCATTTCTGCTCGCTCAAGTGTGACGAGGGCCGAGATATAATCATCGAGGGTTGAAGATCGCTCCTTGATGGAGAGGCTGGAATCATGTATTCTTTTCCTGAGCATGGCTAGATATCGATTCTCAATCTGTTCAATATAGGTTGAGGATCCCATCCGAGTGACCTTTATTGTAGGTTGGCTTTGGATATACTCAATTAAGCGGACCCAACTCTCTGCCGTCGACGGATTGAATCCGATTGCCTGCAGTCTGGACTTCGGAAATGGCTCGCCCTTTGCGAGGATGAACTCAAAGATTGACTCAGCACGTTCAACCAGCGTTCGTCTCTTCTTCGGCATAATACAATATTGTATTACTTAATATATAAACATATTCTTATATTGGAATCCAGATTGCCTAGACACTGCACCGCTTCAAGGATGATCATTCATGACTGTTGACAAAGCTGAAAACATGAAGTCTCATGTCATTCGAGTCGTCAAGGATTTCTTTGAGACGCACTTCAGTGAAGATTCTGAGGTGTTGAGCAAATCGTTTAAACAGAATTATGATACGCTACTACAGCAAGATGGGCATGATGCAACATCAGAGGTAGAAGGAATTCGCAGACTCATCGTTTCTTTCAAGCCGGCCTTATCTTCTGTTCTGGAGCCCTGCCAGGAGTATGACACACTCCTGACAATGGTCTTGTGGATGTTCAAGGCTCCATGGGAGGGGGCCCACCGGCGCAGGAAGAAACCATCTCCCCGGAGAGATGGACCAGTTATGCCAGGAAGTGACCAATCGATGGACATCAGTTTCCTCTGCACTGTGTGTGGGGAGGAAGTCGATGTACCTCATGATAGAAAGATGCAGATTCTGAATTCAGAAGACGAAGTAGAACTACCGACACACTGTGGCCATGATGTGAAGATCAGAATCTCCAAGAAACAAGAAGAGCCCAAGGATGATGAAGTAGACGAAGACGAACCGATTGTACCGGTGGAGCTGCTGATGGGTCATCTCCCGGCTGACAATGTCGAGTACATGAAGGTCTTGAGTGTAGGCATTGACATAGGTTCATCCACCTCGCATCTCATCTTCTCACGACTCACACTCAAGCGGGAGAAGAGTCTGTTCAATATCACAAATCGTTTCAACCTAGTCAATCGAGAGATCATCTACGAGAGCTCGATCATCTTCACTCCGCTCATTGATCGATACAATATCGATGTTGAGTCAGTCATTGAGTTTTGCGAGGAGGAATACAAGAAAGCTGGCATTACACCAGAGATGGTCGAAACTGGTGCAGTCATAGTCACAGGAGAAACTGCAAAGAAACAGAACGCTGCAGAGATAGTGAGCCGCTTGTCGTCCGAATCTGGGAGATTCGTAAGTGCTGCCGCAGGTCCCAATCTTGAATCTCTTCTCAGTGCAATGGGAAGTGGGATTGTCGACCAGACACTCCACAGTCAGAGATCAATTCTACACGTTGACGTTGGTGGAGGAACCAGCAACTTGGCAATTATCTCCAATGGTCAGGTCCGTAGCACGTCGTGCATCAATGTTGGTGGTCGCTTGCTCGGCATTGACAAAGACCTCAAGATCTGGAGGATTGATGGACCCGCGCAATTCATCATGAATGAATTAGGAATAACCTATCAGATTGGTGACACTATCCTTGAGAAAGATGCAAGAGATATCGCCCGAGAACTCGCAAAGGCCTTGGTCGAGGTAATGCAAGGTGAAGCAAAGAGCATTATTGCAAAGGAGTTGATGATGACCGATGATTTGGATTTCCTGATTCCAGTGGATGAATACTCATTCTCGGGAGGGGTTTCTGAGATGTACTTTGGCAGTGATGCTGATTTCGATGACATTGGAGCAATGCTGGCGGACGAAATCAGAGCGCTTGTAGAAGATCAAGGCCTGAATGTTGTGGAGCCTCCGAACAAGATTCGAGCCACTGTCATAGGTGCTGGAGCATTCTCTCTGTCGGTTTCGGGGTCAACTACATTCTTCGATGAGAGTATAGAACTTCCTGTCACTAATGTACCAGTTCTTCCTGTCGACCTGGGAGGTGAGGAATTCACACCAGAGAAACTCGTAGACAGAATTCGGAGATCATTCACGACGTTTGATATGGTTGAGGGAGCCGATCTAGTCGCTCTCTACTTCAAGGACCTAGTCGTTTCGAGAGCCTACATAGGCGATGAGTGGTTACCTCCTTTTGCGAAGGCCATAGAAGAAGCCCTGCCGAATTCTGTTTCCAAGAAGAAACTAATCATCCTGATTTTTGGATATGACGTCGCAAAGAGATTGGGACTAGCAATCCGTGATGAAACCTCAATCAAGAGCAACATATTGGTTCTGGACGAGTTGCAGTTAGAAGCAGGCGATTGGATTGACATTGGTATTCCACTGAAAGAAACCCAGGCATTTCCTGTCACCGTGAAGAGCTTGGTGTTCAACGAGAACAAGGAGTATTCGTAAACTTGGCAATCTGCTTCAAAGCCATCTTCTTACTCGTTTCTTGAAATCTCGATACTCGTCTGCAGACTCCTCTTCTAGGACTATCTCTTCCCTCTTGATGAAGACCTATCGGAGAATGAAATGGATGGCAATCGTTGCAAACATCATGACCATGCTTGCAAACATCATACCACCTTGACGTCCGACGATTTCGCTAGAATAGAAGCATTGCCAGAAGAGTTTGACCTTCAAATCAGTCGCAAACTATCCTCTGGCATAGCTCTCTCACTCCTCCCACACTGTGTCCTGCTGACGCTGTCACCTGGTGTTTCCCACACGAACTCTCATCTCCTATAACATCTTTTGGCGTGCAGAAATCACTCTCTCCACAAACGCAGCGACAACTTCTGACCTGCTCTTGAATATCTCGAGTTCCACCAAAGCATCTAAAATCTCCACGATCTCTTCATTCATGCGAGTCATGACAGAAACCTGTTTCTTCTTGAGTCCAGACTCTTCTGCTGATATCTCACCCAGGAGTTGCTCTTTCAGGCTCAATTGAGTAGATGCTTTCGTGGGCTTCGCTCTTCTTCCAGACATGGCACCATTTCCTCTCTACTATTGTGTGCGGGGTTCGCAGGTGAACCCTATTCGGCCCATGGATACGTGCGCAAGTATTCTTGTAACCATAAGACTTATTACATATTACGCGATAGAGTATATGAATGGTTCAAGTGAACCAAACTCTGGAGGTGAATACAATCCTGGAGAAAGACACGAGAATTCCATTACTGGGGTTGGTCTTCGTGACTCTTCTATTGTCACTGTTCTTCGTTTCTGAGCCGTGTGTTGCTACTGAAGTCTTTTCAGAAGACTTTGACGAGGGTCTGGGCGGTTTTACTCCAATCGGCCCTGTTACCACCATAGATGGCTGTCTTCGGGCGACCTTTTCAGGCAGGGTAGTGTGTCCGTGCAACTTGACAGTTGGCACGTGGAGCTTCGAGGCACGGGACATGGGACTATGGCAAGATACTTATCAATACCTATTGGTGAAATTTGTTCATGACGGCTCGTACAATTACAGGTTTGCTATACGATTCCAACCGACAGATGCAGGCAAACAGTACTCCTACCAACTCTGGGGTCCGAAAGGCAGAATGGATTCCTACTATGGTCTTGAGGGAAGCGCTGCCGAGTTGAGGGGAACACTTCATGCAGTTAATATCACACGGACTGCAGCTGGTCAAATGAGCGTCTATCTCAATGGGTCTCGGATATTGTCGGCAACAGACATGGAACTCACCAGTTCTGAAACAGTCAGAATAGTACTGGGCTACGATTGGGCAATCGATAACTTCGTCGTGGACGACACCCCCCTAGAGGATATGTCCTGGGAGCTACTGGCTGTCGGTGCTAGTGCAGTAGCCATTGTTGTGATCGTTCTTGTGGTGCTGAAACGCAGGGGATGAATCTCCCTTACAAATCAATCCTTCCTGAACTCAACTTCGTTGGGAGAGGTAGTCAAATGCTGAATCTCTCCCTACGTTTTCTTTTTTTTTGGATGGTGA
>CP070658.1:1429010-1433512 GCA_020355105.1 Candidatus Thorarchaeota archaeon
GATCTCGAAGATGCCTACCTCAAGATAGTAGGCGGAGAGATAGACCGAGAGGCACTCCTGAGCTGGAGGCAATGAGTTGGTCAGACAGTGGATGGCCATTGCGAAAGCGGAGTTTCTTGTTCGGACTGTCAGGCTCCACAGGTCGCGCAAGATCCTGTATCCTGCCGTGATAGGGATTGCCTTGGCTTTCGCATTGTTCCTCATTCCTCGAATACTAGGGTACTTCTTCGCAAGATTTGGAGCAGCGTTTGAAGCAATTCTGGCCACATCATTTCCAGGATTGTTGCGCACAATCATGCTCGCCGTCTGGGTGTTCATATTGATTGTACCAATCTCAAACAGTCTTGAGAACGTCAAGATAGGACAGTGGGAGATACTCTTCAGCAACAGCGTGAAGACTCGAGACCTTCTCTTTGGAACATTTGTGGGAAGAATTCCGGTCTATGGAATCTTTGTTGTTGCTTTGGCACCAATTGTCGTGTCTCCATTTGTCTATGCGTACAATGTGTCAATCATTGGACAACTACTCATGTATCTGGTAATCCTCGTGTTCGCGATTGTGACTATCTGGCTGTCCACCGTGTTCAGTACTGCATTGCACGCGAAGATTGGCGCATCTCCTAGAGGGGATGATATTGGGAAGGCACTGAGTTGGGCGCTTGTCCCTATTGTCGCGCTACCTGTGATGGGTTCGATGTACTGGACATCTAGTGTTGTGGCACTCCTGAATCTGGACGTGTCAATGATTCTGCCATCAACATGGTGTGCAGATATTCTAACGTGGATAGCAATGTACACAGGATCTCTTAGACCATCATCAATCATGAACTTGGAGCTCTATTGGTTTGCTGTAAGTCCAGTCGTAGACATGGTAGTCTTAGCAGTGTTCTCAATAGCTGTACTCTATCTGGGATTTAAAAGCGCAGACAGGTTGTTTGCATACGGAGCCAGCCCAGGGAGTCAAAGAGTCCCTCGAGCTGGCCCTGAGAACCTATTCATCAGAGGAATCCGTAGGTTATTCGGTGGAAAATACGGGACAATCGTGGCCACCTCCTTCAAGGATTTCACGAGGAAACTGCAAAACATAGCCAAGCTGTCATATGGACTGTTTCTGGCTATTCTGATCCCGCTACTCATCGGGTTTGGTCCATTTACTGCCGTCGTCGATGACCCGATCTTTGTGCCGGTCATGTCATCCCTGACGCTGGGAATGATGTCGGGTATATTCTCAGGCATCATCTTTGGAGGGGTCGGGCTTCTTGATAGCCGTGACCAACTTTGGATTCTGAAGAGCGCGCCCAGAGGAGTTCCAAAGTTCATCTTAGCTAGAGTAGTGTCATACATGATGGTGGGAATCCCCTATGCTGTTCTTCCGGCCCTCTTCACCGGATTCGTACTGAATTTCACTTTAAACGATATCCTATTGATGTGCGTCTTTGTCTATTCGATAGTTTTGGGAGGAATCTTCGTTGGTGTGGGAGTCACGGCAAGCAATCCGTCATTTGAGGACACGTCTAGTGGTGCATTTGCAATCAATCAGATCGCTACAATCCTCATCCTGATGATCTTGATGATTGTGTCAATCATTCAGGGTGTGTTAGTCGCAATCAATCAAGGCGTCTTTGGCGCCTCATTACTCCTTTCCAGCATTCCTACACCCATAATTGGACTAGTGATATTGACGTTGGGGATGATTAGACTGAACTTCTCGGAGGTGGACTGATATCATGAGAGTTGCAAGACTGTCTTCTTCCATCCTCATCGTCATTCTTGTATCAATGGTTTTGATGCCGGTTGGTACAAGCACAGTTGCAGAGATTTGCCCTCCAGAATTCAGTTTCTCAGCGAGTGAGGAAATCACTGGAGTTCCATATGTCTGGCAGCAGGTCAATGGGTTTTGTTTCCCAGCTGCGCTTTCAATGGTCTTACAGAGCAGGGGATTGAATCTAGGTCTTCATGACATATTGACCGCATCCGGGGCTGGGTTCTCGATGGTTTCTATTAGTGTTGATGAGGCTATGATGTTCCTTCCTGGTGTCATGGTGAGACAGATGCCATGGTTCGAGTTCTTCACCGACCTCTATGGTCTGGATATGCAATTCTACCTGGACTCGAGCACTGAGTACGGCCACAACGCACTACAGATTCTGGGAGCTTGGGGGTCGAACGCTATTGACTACAGCAGTTCACAGTCAATCACTCCACTTGATGTCATGCGAGAGTCCATCGATGCAGGCTACCCTCTGGCAATCTCCGCAGACACATACTACCTGCCGCCAGTAGACTGGGACATTATCAGAGACCATGTTGGGCCCATGCAGCCGGGAGGTGTTGGACATGCCATTGTGATTGTGGGTTACAATGACACTTCTCAGACTGTCCGCCTGTATGACCCGGGCGTTGGTTTGATGGAACCATATGTTGGATATCCGGATGATGGTCGCTGGAACTACACTATGTCCTATAGTGAACTTGATGATGCATGGCAATCTGCTGGGTATGCCACATTCAAAGTATCGAATGGCACTGGACGGGTGGCGGACTTTGAGGATAGATTGGCCGCGTACATCTCTCATAGGATGATTGGCAACCGCTCAGCATATTTCCAGGGTTACGAGAACTACTTCTACCTTGGTACTGGAGCAGATGCCTTCAGAGGAATGGGTCTTGACATGACCCTAGAGGCAATACGAGACTATTGCTATCATTACAGGGAAGTGGACAAGCCTGAAGCCATTCGTTCCCTTGGTCACAACCTTGAGCTCATGATGACAATGCAGTATCATGCGTATCGAAGCGCGCTCGATTCATTGCCGGACCTCCTTCCATCAATTGACCTTGAAGTATTCCTGGATACGGCTTCGCAAGCACTTCCACACATGGAAGCATTGAGTCACAATTCCTCTATCACGAGCGGGGTTGACATCACTAACCGAGACACAATTCTATACAACACATTCTTTGGAATGGCTGAGAGCTTCGAGTCTTCACATGATCTCGACAACGCCATAAACAAGTTCACGGAGGAGCTTGGGGAAATCGCGGGACACTTCTTTGCGATAGCTGAAGCTTGGAGAACAGCAGGCGAGATTCTATACGATGAGCTTGGACTAGAAACTGAGATGCCTATTGAGAGTTTGCTTTTGATTGTCGGAGGAGGAACTGGTGCCTTTGCTGTTGGAGCAGTCTTAGTCATATGGAGAAAGCGAAGATAGTCCTTCAAACAATCGCCAGTTGAACTCCTTAATATTCTCATTGCCATCCTACGACAGATTCCGCCAGACCAAGAACATACCTTATGATGTCAAGCTAGGAAACCCTTCTCTTACTAAATGAGAAGGTCAGTAGAGTGATCCAGATCTCCTAGCGGAAACCGAATTCCGAAACCTATGGACTATGAATCCAAATCCTTTGATGCTTCCAGTATATCAGGAGATCTGACAGGAACTGATTCGTAGCAATCTACTCTTCCATTTCCAACCTCTCCAGCCCTTGTCAACGCCCATTTTGCAGCAATGGGGCCAACTATCTCGAGGACCATGGTTGAAATGGCTACTACACTCAATATGATAGTTCCAAAAAGGGCAGCTTCACCACCTAGAGCAGCGAATTCAGTTTCAATTATCACACTCAGTCCTAGGGCTACACCAGCTTGGCTAAGAAGACAGATTCCAAGATACTTCTTCACAGTTGGTTCAGATGATGTTAGAGTTCCTCCTATGCGCGCGCCAACTACCTTCCCGAGAGTTCTTCCACCGATGTACAATAGGGTGAGTATGACTACGGTAGGACCAAGACCACCCAGAAACACTGAAAGATTGGTCTTCGCTCCAGCTAGTACAAAGAACAGCATGACGATTGGAGCCATAATCACCTCCAGCAAATGAGGCCCTTGCTGCTTGTCTTCAGGTACACCGTTGCCAACAATGACTCCAAATACAATGGCTGCGAGAATGTCATTGAAGGCAAAATAATCAACAACACCAACTAGAAGGATAACCAAGGCGAGTTCCAATTCAACGATCACAGCCTTCTTCTCTTCAATCTTGACGAATTGTGTGAATACGAAGCCAAAGGTACCGCCAACGATTATCGACCCAGCAGTCATGACTAGTGGACTTATGATTATGGAAAGTAGGGCTCCGCTTGAAGCTGTCAGCGCAAAGAGTGCATAGGCTATGGCAGCATTTGTCAATACAACGGCAATAATATCGTCCATTGCTAGTACAAACATAAGAGATTCTGTTACGGGACCTTTGCATTCATGGTCCCAAATCACATCTGCAGTGGCTGCCGGAGCTGTTGCACTTGCGATAGAGCCTAAGATCAAGGCAACGTACATCTGTTGAGTGACAGCAAAGACCAAGAGAGCAACTATCCAAAACGCGGAGGTAGCTTCGAGAATGACAATGAGCAAGATTCTGCGAATCTTCCCCCTCAGAATGCTTGTCTTGAGTTCGAGACCAATGTTGTAGCCGATTAGACCAAGAGCAAGCGTGAAA
>CP070658.1:1433612-1437872 GCA_020355105.1 Candidatus Thorarchaeota archaeon
GTCGAGGACCGACCTCGTGACATATCTCTGCAATGAACTGCTGCAGACGTTCACCCAAGCCATCTGGATATGAAGCGTCGTCTAAGCCACTCATTGTTAATCGCCACTCCTTCCGAACGGCCCTCTGTGTCTTATAGATGCACCCTATATTCTTGTCCAATCCAATACAGAGCAATTGCGTGGGCCGAGGTTTAGAACTGGTACTTCTTTTGTGACCTTTGTCTGAGATAATTCACGGCAATCAACACGAGGATTATGACAAATCCCGCAGAGAATATGAGGAGAATTAGGTTCAGAATAGCTGGATCAAATGGGAGAGTGGTTGTAGTAGTTGGAGTCGTGGGGACTGTGGGTGTGCCACCATCTAGCTCGATAGACTCGACATTGCTCCATTCACTAGGTGCATCATGATAGTCGAATGCTCTTACTCGGAGATAGTAGATTCCAGAGGTCAACCCGGTAATGTTGAAACTTGTCGTAGTTTCGTTCCATTCGAAAAGGATTACTGAGAAATCATCGAACCTGCTAATCTGGAGATGATAGTGATCTATCTCGCCTTCCAAGTCGCTACTCGGTGTCCAAGTGACATAGACATGCGAAGCATGGGTTACTGAACCAGGATCTGCTAGCGTTGGTGTCGTAGGGGGTTGGTTGAAGACCTCAAACATCTGGACTGTTGTGTTCGCCTTGTTGTGTTCTGTTGTGTTGTCAAAAGACTGGATATAGTACTCGATAACATCATCGACGAAGTAGGTACCTAGATTGCAGCTGTATGTGTCGCCAGTTTCAATTGTCATACTCACATTCAGCCAAGCTCCAGAGTTGACTCTATAGTAGCAGGTCACGTTCTCGACGCCACTTGGGTCAGTGATGTTTGTGCTCATACTCACGGGGTCTCCATGAAGTGGATTGACCGGGGAAATAATGGGAACTGAAATCGATGGCCCGCTCATGTCGACAAAGACGGATTCTACGTTGCTCCAAGGGCTAGAACTGCCCCGATCATCTACAGTCTTCACTCTGAAGTAGTGAGTTCCATCAGTCAGCCCGGTGACTTCATAGTCTGTTGTGGGAAGAAACCATTGATCTATTATCACATTGAAATCACTTGAGGAGCTCATCTGAAGCTCGTAATGGTCAATCCCACCCTCAAGGTCGAATCCAGCAGTCCAATTCACTAACAGGGTTGAAACCGTTATTGTAGTTCCTGGATCATAGAGAACTGGTTCTGTGGGTGGCTGATTCAGTATCTCAAATGAATAGATACTCGTGTTTGTTGGATGGATGCCAGTAGAGTTGTCGAAGGCGGTGACATAGTACTCGACGACATCATCGACGAAGAAAGTACCAAGATTACAGCTATATGTGTCGCCGGTTTCAATTGTCATACTCACATTCTGCCGAGGTCCAGAGTCTATTCTATAGTAGCATGTCACATTCTTGATACCATCTTGGTCCGTCACATCCACCCTCAGCGTCACTGAGTCACCATGCTTGGGTTCTGCAGGTGAAAGAACTGGGGTTGATATCGATGGACCCTGCAGGATAACAACATTGATCCACTGCTGGAAGCACCAGAAGCCCACAGTTCCATCATCATCTACCGCTCGGACTTTGAAGTAGTAAGTATCATTCTCAAACACAGTCATCTCATACTCATCCGTGTACACAGTTATCAAGTCCAAAATCTGTGTGAACTGACTGTGGTTACTCACTAGGATTTCATAGTGATCAATGAAACCATCAGGGTCAGTGGATGCAGTCCAGTTGAGTAGGAAGACTCCATCATTATCGGTCGTTCCTGGGTCTTGTAGTAATGGTGTATCTGGGAAGTGATTAATTCCGTTCAGGTACACGACTGACGAAACTGATTCCATCTCATCTGTGGAACTGTCGAACGCACGAACATAGTAGTCCTTCTCTTCGCTGGAGTTGAAATTCCCAATAGACGCGGAGTAGAGGTCACCACCCTCAGGAGTCATTGACACATTCTGCCAGGTGCCAAGGTTATCACGATAATGACAGGTGATGTTAGCCAGTCCATCTGTATCAGTTGCATTGACATAGACAGTAACAGGGTTTCCGTGGACAGGACTTGAAGGAGTGTGTGTCGGAGCTGTTAACAAAGGAGCATCATTTGCAGATTCAATCCCAGCAAGCCAGTGTACAGTATTCAGGAGAAGTACATCGTTGTCACTGTCAAGGTAATCCTCAAGGCCATCCGCATCTTCATCGTTGATTCCATCCATGAAGTTGCCATCAAGGACCACGCACACTCTTCCAGAGCCATACTTTGAAACCGCCATAGTTGTGAATCCATCAACCCCCAGCCAGTCAGCCCACCAGCCACCCTCCCCCCAGCAGGTTGTTCCATCCCAGTCTGACACAATGATCCGCTCAGCGTTGGCTGGGAGTGCTGAAAAGCCATCACTTGCATAGAACTCAACCCGATCAACATTGGTCGTTATTGGATGTGATAGAAGGTTATCACCAGTGTAATAGATCTGACCTTCCTTCCAATATCTCATGAGGTCATCTGTATCCCATAGGCCGTCCCGAGCGAAGTAATAACCAAAGTTGTTCGCAAGTGCTGCAATCTCATCTCCATATGTACTCCATTCAGACTGGATGAAGATCGAGCCACCATCAGCTACGTAGGCATCAAGCGCAGCTATCTCTGCAGCACTATAGTCGTCAGTCCAGTACGGGAGAGTGCAGATGACCACATCACTTGCGTTGAAGAAGCCTGAGTCGAAGGTGTCCATCCGGGACACGGCAAAACCGGCATCCAGCAAGTCCTCGACAAACTTGCCTCCTGCAAAACCATCAACATGCGGTGGTGGGAACTCCCAGGTGTACTCAGTGTCTTGTGCGTTGTCAAAGACCACGCGATGTGGGAGCCGCATGGCGTTGACCACAATCTGTTCGTAGTTCGGACCGGGATCTGACAGGTCAAAGCCCATGAAGACGACATGTCCGCGACCCATTATCTTGTGGATGACAACTCGACTGTCAGTGGAGTAGTCATCGATTGCATTGTTCCCATCAGTGTTGGTGTCCGCAAAGGTGTGGTTCCGCGGGGTCCACCTGTACTCGATCCGTCTACAAAGTGCATCTCCGAACGTGTGACGGTGCATCTCTATGAGGGCGGCACTGGGATACTGGCCTAGAACTGGGCCAAACTGCATGAGGCCAGACTCGTTGTAGATATGTAGACCAAGTCCAGGAGCAGTTTCATTTCCAAAATCAAGGAGCACAACTACCCCTCCGTCGTTCACAAAGGTTGTGAGTGTGGAAGCCCATGTAGTCCCAACGGTCTTCATGTTGGTCGTGTTTGCATTCTCTTGCTCGGGAATAAGGAGGATGTCCTTGCCAGGCAGCTGTGCGTCGAGGTTTGCGTAGTCTGTGAGGTTTGTGTACTGGTAGTCAGTGCCAAAGGTATTGTTGATTGCCATCATGGTATTCTCATATTCCTCACCCGCACGGTCATCAACGAACTCTGTGTAAACAAGTATCGATGTTGGGGCAAGCTCGAGCTGCGAGGCCGACGGCGAGTGAGGCAGCATCTCATGTTGATCTACTGGGACCCCGTATTCGGATTCGACACTTGGACCTGTAAGAACAAAGCATACTTGCGCCAATGTAAGCAGGGCGACCGTGACAACAGTAATCTTTCGGGAGTTCAAGATGATGGCCTCTCATTAGCAACCACTTGGACGTAGAATCCGTTCAAGTCCTTAGAAACACGTCGAACGGAGGGTGGCGGTTATTCCTCTGTTTGAGTGCATAAAAGCAAATTCTGTGCAGAGGAGTCCATAGTCTACTATCCATTCATCGAGGAGAAGAAGAAGGTGTTTGAGAGGGTAGCACTGGATGTGATTCCGAGCTACACATCATAGCGGGCGGAAACTGTAAGGTACTCTCTCACCCACGTCTTCTCTTGAAGAAGATGGCCGCCAACACAAGAGCAGCCGCAGACATCGGCAAGGCCACAATCAACAGTAAGTCGGGTCCAACAGGTTCAGTGGGTATAGTTACATCACCTGAGAGGCTTGTCACATGAACGTCAATCTCAGTGGGGTTCATTGTTGCCTGATAGCCTTGGACTTTCAAGACATTCATTGATCTCCGCAGGTAGTTGTGGAAGGATTCATCCATCTCCCAATACGACCCGGGCGGGTCGCTCCTAGGAGCATAGTCTGGATCAAGTGATGAATGAGCCGCGTGGTTCCTATCAATTGCAGCAGGGATGAGAATGTA
>CP070658.1:1437972-1441043 GCA_020355105.1 Candidatus Thorarchaeota archaeon
ATGCGACTTCCTTGTGAATCAATTGTGTCTGCCGTCCTCCCCGCATTGAGAGCACTCATTGCCAAAGAGCTAATTGAGTATCATTCACTCACGCAGGTTGAGGCGGCTCAGAGGCTAGGCACAACTCAACCCGCGATTAGTCACTACTTGAATGGAAGACGAGGAGATCAACTTACGACCAGCCTACGGTCAGTTCCTGAGGTGACTTCAGCTATTCTCGATCTAGGCGCAAACATCGCAAAGGAAACACCTTCTCATGCTCAGGTCATGAGCATGATTTGTGAACTCTGTGAATCACTGAGAAGAGGAGGGGTCACATGCACACTTCATCGGGGCACAACAGAACTGCCTGACAACTGTGCAATGTGTAAGACGTAGTAGAGGAGAAGGAACTAGATGACAGTAGTTAACATCCTGGTTCAGACGGCCAATGGGAAACAGTGGACCGTCTCCCACAAGATGAGGAGATTGGAGGGTGTGGAGAAGTCACACGTTGTGAGCGGCACCTACGATATCATTGCATTGGCTCATGTGGCTGAACGTGACCTAGGCAGACTCTTGGCTCAGATTCATGACCTACCTGGAGTCGTGGAAACGGAACTATGTGTCGCACTATAGTTTTCTCCAGAGCAAACAATGGGTTCTATCAACTCCTGAAGGTTCTACTATGGCTACAATGTATCATCGGGTCCTTGGGATATCGGACCTCAACTCGGACGCAAGGGAGTTCATCTCCAGGGCAACGAGCCTTATGATACTGTACGTCTTTTCGGTAATGCTGACGAACACATTCCTGATAATTCACGCCTTGGAGTTCGTCACACTTACCGATCTTTCATTGATATTGGCGGCACAGTTTGCTGTTCAGGCATCAACTGACTATCCTTCAGGAGCGATAGGGGATTGGTTGGGTCAGCGATGGGTACTCTTTGTCGCCGGCCTTTCTTACGGCGTCGGATTCATCGTCCTTTCACAGGCCTTTGATTTCGTTTCTGTTCTATCGGCCTTCATTCTGGTCGCTTTTGCTCAGAGTCAGGAGTCGGGAACTTTCATTGCATGGTTCGACAACAATTACAAGCTCTATTCAACAGAAGACAGAGACCGACGGACCTATTCCCAGTTCTACGGGAAATTCACTATGATCGGTGAGATTCTGACAGCTGTGTCATTCCTTCTAGGTGGAGCATTCTTGGCTATCATCGACCGTCAGCTTTTGTTTCTAGTTCAGGGGTTCCTATTGCTTTTCGTTTCGCTGATACTGCTGAGCTTCATCCGCGACCATGAATCTCTGAAGCGTGACAAGTTGAAGTTCAAGTCATACCTAAGATATCTAAGAGGGGGAGTAACAACTGCTACCACCAACAAGACACTAAGAATCATGATTCTGGGTATGGTAATCTCAGGAGTTGGGTTTGCGATATGGAGCGGGCTCATTCTCTTCCCCCTCTATGCAGCCTATGCCAAGACTGACGCGTGGACCGCGATTCTCCGCGCCGGTGTCTTCGTGCTGGGGGCTATCTGCATCGGTGTCGCTGGCATGGTGTCGAAACGAATCTACCGTCTGCAAAGATGGCTTGCGGTTTCAGTTCTCCTTACTGATGTGCTCTTCTTTCTCGGGATGTACATTATGCTGCAGGTCAATCCCGTGCCTTCAACGTTCACGCTGGTGTCAATTCTATTCGTTATGCTAAGCTTTGCAGTGGCTTTTTCACCTCGGTATCTGGCCGACGTCTTGAAACCTCGTTTCTATCTTGACGTGATTCCAGACGAGAATCGTAATGCAGTATACTCACTCATTCCAACATTGATTCTGATTGTAAGCGTGTTTGCTCTGCCGGCCGCTGGAGTTCTCATAGAGATAGTCGGCCAAGAAACAGTAATCCTTATTCTAGCTGTCAATGGACTAGTCGGTTCCAGCATTACCGCCTATGCCATCTACAGGCATAGAATTGAGCGAAAAGTGGGACCAGAAGCTGTTGAGCCATGCTGCCCGGTATTTCCAAGCAAGATGGTCGATACACAGACAATCATTCCGTTGACTCTCCCATGCTGCTGGTCATTTGACCCAGTGACAGAATACATCTGGAGTCAGCTGAGAGAAATTGCCCTTCGGGACCAAGCAATCTCTGAAGAAGAGGGCTCTCTGATAGATAGGATTGTCCTTGATGTGAGAGCGTACGGCGAGGTTCTAGGAAAAGCCCTTGAAGACGGAGAGATAGACGAGGGAGAGCGAGAGGAACTACGGAAGGCCCGGAACAAAGTCTGGATTGAGGCCAATAGTCTTGCAGGGGAATCCGGTCACCTCACCTCAGAAACGCAAGAGATACTGAAACGACTCACGGATCTTCTGAAGTACTTGGAAGAAGAACACATGTTCCCTGTCTAGCCGTGGGAATCTTCGATAGCTTATTGTAGGTGATAGCTTCTGAGCTGTTGATGGAGTGTGAATCCAGATATGAGTGAGCGAAGTCGTGAGGAACGATTCGATGAAGTCTTCCAGATGGTACTGATTGTGGTCGCACTCTCATTCGACATCATGTGGTTCTTCGAGCGCATTCCGATTGCTGAAATTGCTGTATTCATCTTTGTTCTGTCATTGTGGGGTTACGGAAATCTTCGAGGAGGTATCTGGGAATATCCCTTCAAGGTAGGTAGCTTCAACCTCTCGATCATTCTGCTAGCCAACTTCTATGTAGTAGCTATGTCTTGGGGTATTGAACTCACAGGAATATGGGAGCTAGCTCTAAATGCTATGCTGATACCGATTCTCTGTCTGGGCATCACTCTGATTCTCGTCTCGTATCTAAGAGAGTCACTTGATCGCGAGTTAACTCGAGGAGTCTTAGTAGGCGGAACTCTGGGTTACATTATTTCTCTGAGTCTATTTCTCCTGTTCACCTAACCTTTATTCTCGTTAGAAGAGAAACAAACCACCTAGTCAGAACATCTTGCCATATAGTCATTAAACACCGAATTCGGCCAATGACTATGATTTCTCCCGGGTCATGATCTCTCGAATCTTTGGAAAGTCCATTCCGGTGTGGTTCTTGAGGATGTCTAGCAGAGTAAGG
>CP070658.1:1441143-1447937 GCA_020355105.1 Candidatus Thorarchaeota archaeon
CTGTTCAGAGCGCCCCTCGACGAGAACGGTTTCTTCCTAGAACAACACCCGAAGCTGAGTCCCAGCAGTACTGTCACCAAAGGAGTCTTCCTTGCTGGAGTGGCACAAGGTCCAAAGGACATAGCCGACAGCGTAGCTCACGCTGGACTTGCGGCTTCGAAGGTGAAGACGTTGCTCGCAAGCGGCAATGTGATTACCGAGGCATGTGTGCCCTCATTTAATGAGGATGTGTGCATCAGTTGCCGTCTTTGTGAGGTCATCTGTACGCCGAACGCGATCAAGTTCGACAATGAGAAGTATCCTCAGATTAACTTGGCAGCCTGCAGAGGTTGCGGTGCGTGTGCTGCAGCATGTCCATCGGGAGCACTGGATCTTCCTTGTCTGACAACGGAGCAACTATTGGAAGCGACAAAGGCGGCCGTTCTGAATAACCCGGTCAGACCAGCCATTGTGGGGTATCTTTGCAGATGGTGTGCCTACATTGCGGCAGACAGAGCAGGCACCTC
Organism: Candidatus Thorarchaeota archaeon; assembly: GCA_020355105.1. Classification (GTDB taxonomy): domain Archaea; phylum Asgardarchaeota; class Thorarchaeia; order Thorarchaeales; family Thorarchaeaceae; genus SMTZ1-83. Next base: position 1,441,650 of record CP070658.1, read on the forward strand.
GAGAATCAGGTATCCTCCCAACATAATCAACATCCAAGTACCATGCACAGGACGACTGAATACGGAAACCATACTGACTGCCTTCGCAGAAGGGGCAGATGGAGTAGCGGTAATGGGCTGCCACGTTCAGGATTGCCACTATCGGTCAGGTGCTCGATACGCGAAGAGCAGAACCGATACTATCCGTGAGGCTCTCGAGGGCGCGGGGATTGACGGTCGACGTCTCTTCTTTGGAAGCGTTTCTGCATCTGAGGCAGACCAATTCGCCGAACAGGTAAACGATTTTGTCAATGTGGTGACGAAGCTCGGACCCCTCGGTAGGGAGATGATGGGCAAGGTCACCAGAACTCAATCGGCAGACGCAGAAGAGATGACGGGGGGCTGAGAACGTGGAACGACAAGACGTCACAAGCGGAGAGCGGCCCGTCGTATCAATGGATCTTATGGATGGCAAGATTAGACTCGAATGGAAGACATCACTCCTAAAGAGGGCTCTTGACTATGAGATTGAGAAGTGTGTCGGATGCAGCCTGTGCCTTCCATGTCCGTGGGAGGCAATAACACTCGGTCCTGTGGCCGAAGCGGCCGCTGGGCGCATAGAGGGGGCTCCCTTGGTGAATGTGGATCCGGAGTTGTGCACATTCTGCGGTCTGTGCGACTCAGCCTGTGTATTCAGAGCCTTTGACGCATCATACGAGGGCGAAGATGCAGTCAACGAGTTCAATCGAATTGACGGTACTCATAGAATAGACGACGAGAAATGTGCACCGTGTCTTTTATGTGCGAAGGTGTGTCCGACCGAATCACTGAATGTTGATATCAACGTTAGCAAGAAGAAGGAACTAGTGAAATATGAAGGCGAAGAGTCGGCGGAGGGCAAGATACGAGTAGATGAGGACAAGTGCTCGTATTGCGGACTTTGTGAACTCCTCTGCCCAGAAGCAATCACAATCTACTGGTCTGAAACGGCGGAACCACCCGATTTCCGACCTGCTGTTGCCATAAGAATCAACGAGGATGAGTGCGACTACTGTGGTTTGTGCGAGAAGATTTGTCCTGATGAGGCAATAGAAGTTGAATGCACAAAGTCAACCCCCCGTCAGATTGGCGAGATTGAGATAACCGGGAAGCTTCACCACAATAACGAGACTTGTGTGAAATGCAGTCTCTGCGCCGTAGTATGTCCCTTTGAAGCACTCGAGGTCACCAAGCCATTCTCTGGAGAGGTCATAGTCAAGAATCTGGAAAAATGCGATCCTACGGGATGCAACAACTGCTTCAACATATGTCCAGTAAAGGCAATCTATCCCACAGGTACAGTAGAGAAGATTGCAATAAACGATGACAATTGCTTCTACTGTGGAGCGTGTGAGCACTCGTGTCCCTACGATGTCCTTGAGGTACGACGAGAGGGATACAATGTTGAGCAACTGGAACTTGCTCGGAAATGGGAGAAAGCGAGAGGACTATTCTTTGATGCTGTGGTTGGTAAGGAACCGGCTCCGAGTGGTTTCTACGAACGAGATATCGTTGTCAAGATCTCTGAGAAGCGAAGAGTCCAGATCAAAGAAGAACACGCGTGGGACTCAGTGGATGGGATGCGAGCCAAGGCAATGAAAGCCGCTCAGAGATTGAAGGACCTGCTCAACGGGGACCCTAGGCTCCAATTGCAGCTGGAAAAGGGCAGAGTCGAGAAAGTGGTGGAGAGATTCAACGAGGCTCAAGAATAGAGTCAATCGATGTGACTTTGTCGCTACTCTTTGTGACAGCAACAGGGATTCCATGGAGTTGAACTGGCTCTCCGTCAGATGGAACAGCAACAAGTGAGAGAGCCCATGGGGAGCGAGGCATGACAGCCAAGCCATCCTCAAGCTTTTCGTCAGGAAATGCTTTGACGACTACCTTCCCGGTCTTCGACTCGACACTCACCGAATCGCCTTCTTTGAGTCCAAGTCGCTTCAGATTCCCAGTGCTCAGCGAAACTCTTGCCGCTGACTCCAGATACTCTGTGGACATCTTGTTCCGAACTGCCTCTATGTCGGTTTCAAATGAATGTGCGATAACTAGCTTTAGCTCTGCCTGTGGAAAGAGAAAATCACCCAACGACATGTGAACTACACTCAGACACTGGTCACCTAAGTCCGCCGACCTCTAATATCTTGATTGCTAGCTCCAAGAATGAAGCCTCGACGTTCGTTCCTGTCTTTGCTGAGGTTTCGAGGAAGCTGGCGTGTGCTCCTCGGTCTTCGATTCTCTTTGCGAGTGCTTGACCCTCTTCGGTGGTCACGAGTGTCTGCTGCATCACTGGATTGTCCTTGAACTGATCGCGTAGGTCAATCTTGTTCCCGATAAGGACGATTGGAATCTTCTTCCCTGCATTATTCCAGCACTCATCGAGCCAGTTGGGGATGTTGTCGTAAGAAGAACGCTCAACAGTCGAGTAGACTGCCAGGGCGCCTTGGGCACCTCTATAGAAGGTAGAGCGGACACTCTTGAAGTGCTCCTGTCCGGCCAAGTCCCAGATCTGAATGCTTACATCATGTCCGCCGGACAGTTCCATCTTCTTCACTGCGAAGTCCGCACCGATTGTTATCATGTAGTTGGCCTTGAAGCCTTCTCCCATGTAGGTGCGCCTAAGGCTGGTCTTTCCGACCGACCCATCACCCATGAGAACGACTTTGAACAATGCAGTGACCATGTTTAGCACACCTAGCCTATTGTAGGCGCCTTGGGCCGTATTTGACGCTTCACCTATTTAGGTATATGCTGAACATATGCAGAACTGTTTCTACTCTGGGCCCCACCAACATCATCTGGTGGTCTCTCAGAATGGCCACCTTTCCGTCGTCACAACACAGACATCAGATGTTCCTTACCTATGAAAAGAATGAAGTATAAACAGAACTTAGCAGTTCTGGACTGCAATGGGCGATGACATTCTTGAATACTGGATGAGCCATGCTCGTGAACTTGCGGCTAGGTTTGACATCGAGGAATTTGACACGAGCTCGGCGTTCTGGAACTGGGAGAACTTTGGTGAAGACATCAAGACAATAAAAGGGAGATTAGGAATCACTGACTGGTATCTGGACAGCCTTGGTCTAAGAGTAGACCTGGAAACCGGAGAGGCCCTAGACACACTCACAGGCGATAAGGTCAGTATCAATAGACTCGTTCCACATCTATACTACTACAGCAAGGCCAAGGACAAGGGCGAAGCAGGCGAATGGGTTAAGTTCAACGCATTGCGTGGTTCTTGGGCATGCAGGTATTCATTCGATGAGGAGGACGTCAATTCACTGAAATCCGCATTCCTTGAGAAGAGAGAGAAGCTGTTTGAGGCATTGGAGCGCCTTGGTGCCAAAAGAGTTGACCACGGGGACGCTGCGTTTGAAATCTCATTCCTTCCTCACGTGAAGGTCCTGCTGATATTCGAGGATGAGGATGAAGAGTTTCCAGCTAGCGTTCGTCTTCTCTATGACAAGAACTCCATCTTCTACTTGCCACACGAGATGCTAGGTAACATCAGTTGGATGGTGGTCAGTAGAGCTCTGAAGGCGATCTAAAAGGACCAAGACATCCCATACTAGTTTCATTTCCCGGACGCGAGTGTTCCGAGGCTAATATAATAAGGAGCTATTCGTCTATCAAAAGGATAGCAATCATTCATCATGGTTGCTCTTCTGCTGGAGAGTTCGTTGATGAAGAGAAGGACGGGAGTATTGGCGTTTACAGTCTTCTTGATGCTCGGAGTTACTATTGGATCTATGGCAGTGGCCCTTCATGGATATGAAACCTATGTTGAGTTTGCCAATCCGTACAGCTATGTCCCAGCAAGGCCATCTTCCTCAATCAGCGGTATGGGGATGACTCCGATTGTGAACTATACCATCGTCTTTGTGCTAGATGGAGTTCGAGCAGACACATTCTTCTCGACAGAGAAGCCCAATATCGAGGCTCTAGGAGAGTGGGCCAACTTCACTGACACGACATGCTCCACACTGATCAGCGTGAGCAGGACTGGATATGGAGTCATATCCTCAGGTGTCAACTCGTCGGAGAGCGAAGTCATTAGTAATGACTATGATGAGGAGTTTCGTGCCGACACCATCTGGAACGCAACGGTGAGAAACTCTGGAAAAACGGCAGTTGTAGGTAGCTACAGCTGGTATGTCATGTTTGGGAAATGGATTAATTACACAATAACGTTCAGCGAAGGCCAATTGGTCAATGTGACCAATCCTGGTTCCCGAATCGAAACACCACTTGAGGACCCTGACGACAGTACGGTTTCACAGTTTGCACAAGCACTCTTTGATTCTCAGAGACCGACTCTCATGATCGTACATTTCTCTGATACTGATCATGAGGGGGAAACCAAGGGACCATTCAGTCAAGAATACGTTGATGCCCTCAGGAGCGAAGATGAATACATCGGTGCCATCCTCAGCAAGTACGAAGATGCTGGAATACTCAACCAAACTGCGGTTGTAATCACGTCAGACCACGGAATGGTAGGCGTCGCTGCAGACAGGGGGAGTCATGGTGGCGTAGAACGTGAGGCGCTCCACATTCCTCTTCTGATACGAGGTCCAAGTGTAACTCCAGGGATTTACAGTGGATCGGTCCATCAGAATTCCATTGTCCCCACGCTCTCAGTGCTGCTGGGCAATGAGATTCCGTCTGACTGCTCAGGGCGTGTGCTCTTTGAATGTCTTAGTCTGACGGAAAGGCAGGAGGCCATCTATCGGATGAATCTCGCCCAGATTCGCCTCTCGCAGGCTCTGAGCAGACTCCGGGTCATGGGATATGAAGGCATGTTTGACAGCAGCGAGCAATTGGCAATTCAATACCTAAACTTCGCAGACGACAACTTCACCAGCAGCCTCTACGCGGCATCCATAGCTAGCTCTCAGATATCCGAAAGACATTCTCTAGATATTCTGAGAAGCGCGAAGATGTTCAAGGTTTCCAGCGAGGTGACAACGAGGCTTGCGATAATCGGGGTTATTGTAGGCCCTATGTTACTTCTTATTGGCTTCCTAGCTTACAGAAAGCGGAACGAGCTAGCATGGACGACTGCTACAAAGAAACTTCTGGGTGTGATAGTGGTATCCGTGTTCTTCTACTTCGCGTTTCTCTTGGCTTCTATAGTGCTGACATGATGGAAATTCTCCGCCAGCTATGTTCCAGAAGACGCGTTGGACTTCATGGTACCTGTATTTACTATGACTCTGATGGCACTTGTTCCAGCAGTTCTTGTCTTTCTCGCGCTTCTAACGTATGCTCAGAAAGGTCATAGTCCAAAGGAAGGAGATGGTGCTATTTGGACTGCCATGTTCTTCGCACTCGTCACACTCACATATGTTGGGGCGATGGTTGCTTTCATTGCTAGAAACGGACTAGGTCTGCCTTGGTTTGCACCAAATCTGGTTGAGGGAACACAGTACTTCTTCGTCAGTATCTCATCGATGGGATTTGCCCTCTTTGGACTAATCTTGCTCTTGGGCGGATTGGGTGCTTTGAAGACTCGTAGTATTCTGATACGGAGATCGAGGGAATAGGAACTGAGTGCGGTGCCTTCGTAACTCTCGATTCTTTGCAGAGTATCGATTAGATAGATTTGGCCCTCGCATACTTTCGGGAATCCGTCCCCCTCGGCTTCATTCCCTCAGATGAACATCTGCGTCCCACAAAAGCCACAATTGACGGGGTTCTAACCATCTGGCCTGATTAGTATAGAGACCGCCGCCTCAGTCTCTCGACACACACGAAAGTAGGGATGAAGACATGGGTAGAACTGCGCGCACTTTCAGAGATTCGATTTCAGTTGAAGAATCAAGATGGAAAGGATTTCGAAGAGTCCTGAAGCCAAACAGCCGGGGAGTTCTTGATCGGGTCTTTGACTATGCTCGAGAATATGCCGATGCTGGCACCATGATAGTCACGCCACGGGTCATGGAAGTGGCCCTTGTTTCCACAGTGGTAGAGCTGCTCAAGGAAGTCGACGAGCTTCAAAAGAAACTCAATGAGATTGAGAAGGGGGTCCAGGAGAAAGGGGCTGGATGAGGCAGGTCGGATGGCTTCTCGATGCCAGTGTGGACTACAGGAACCAAGCTCTGACCCTCTGGATCAAGGCCAATGAAAAGACTCGGGGCTACACGTATCGAGAGTTCAAACCATCGGTCTTTGTTAGTAGCGAGCAGATGAAAGGACTTGACTGGACTGACACGGAGGTCTTCAGTGCAGTACGCACACATCCAAACGTAACTGGAACGAAGTTAGAAC
>CP070658.1:1448037-1450724 GCA_020355105.1 Candidatus Thorarchaeota archaeon
CTCCGCCTCCGTTACTACCCCCTTGTATCAGCGGAAGATGGACCTGATAGGGGTGGTCGACCACGCGCACGTCGTCTATGATCGTCCAAATGCCACGTTGTCTTGAAAGGACCATGAGAGTCATTCGAGCGGCAGGGCTTAGCATTGAGTATTCTATCATCAGTCGCTCAAGAGTATCGTTCTTGTGCTTACCGTCCCATCCATTTGGACTATCGTCCGAAAGTGGGACGCCGGAAGCGTTGCAGATCATTGCTATTGCCTCAGGTCCGTGAATGACTTGGCCCCTTGTCACGAGCGTATAGGCCATCTCTTCCACCGGACTGGGGTCCTTCTGATCCAAAGCCACTGTCCGCACAGAATCAACCCGCGGCCACTTCTTGTTACTCAGCAATTCCAGCCAGAAAGAGAACTCCTCGAACCCCTTGAGGTCACAGGCATTGTAGCGGTCGATCATCCCTTGGTAGTAGGCGCGCGCCAGGTTGGTGACGTATGAATCGAGCTTCTCTTGGTTGAGAGCCGCTGTGAACTGGGCCAGTATCCTCATCCATTCGCCATATAGACGCATGAGCCTCCTATGATTCAGGCCTTCGAGCAATTTGAAATCGAAATCGACAGACCATTTGTCATCCTTCAGACGCAGCTGCCCCAGGGTTTCAGGTGTTTCGGTTCCTTTCATGGCGGCCCTCAGGGCACTTGCAGCTTCCCTTTCACCGTAAGTCTGCTCGGCTACACGTAGCGCAATCTCAAGTGCTTCTTTCGCGAGAAGAATGCGTCGTTTTTCAGGAGAGAGTGCTTCGATGACTTCTTCCTCAAGAAGATAGTCCATCACTCTGAGCAACTCTCTCTCATCATGTCGTGTCCCAAGTTCCCCAAGTATCTCTCGGACTGTCTGACGCCCGTCGATGAGTCCAGCCAGACGTGGAATGACGCCCACCATCTCAGGATGCAGATTGCGCAAGTCCTTCGTTTCGTTAGAGGTAGCTTGAGTGTATCTCAGGAATCGAGTCCTCCCACTCATGAAATCATTGAAGTCAAGCATATTACGGAAACGGATCATTCTGTGAGCCCACATCTTTGACAACTCAAGGATTACTTCTCTCTCTGAAAGCCCACTTAGCTCCCGAATCTCTTTCACGCTTCTGGACCCGTTGATATATTGTGCAATCGCACTCTCAGCAGACTCAACAGACTCAGGTGTCAGAGTGAAATAGGGCACCCAAGAATCTGGGAGGATTCGAAGAGATAGTTTGCTCATCACGCTCTCCCCGAATGACTCGAGGTAGACCTCCACGAAAGATTTGTCATATTCATATGGGTCGATCACGTCAAGCCATTCGGTCTCGAACTCCCTCAGCAACGAGTCGAGCACCTGAATGGTATCTTGGCCAAGATGCTGAGTGCCGACGGCTATGAGATTGACACTATTACCATTGAACACTGTGAAGAGACGGTCCCCATAGTTCACTTGGAACACTCGTTGGTCTTGTTGGAAGACTTCCTTTGAGAACATGTCAATGGCCGCGAAGAAACTCGCCGCGAGTACCGGATTCATGTCAAATGCTCGTGGATCAAGCTGCATGTAGAACTTGGGAGTACCACTCTTATCTGCGAGCAAGATCGCTTCTATGGCATGGCCTGTCACACGGTCCACCCTACATGAATAATCTATCCTGAGTGAATATTAGCCTTCTTTGGTGAAACTATCAGCCGAATTCGACGCTCATTCCGAAACAGCTGGTTCGTTTCACAAAGTTTATACGGGTTAACTATAGTTTACGAACGTAGGAAGATACGCGAGGATAGATTGATGAAATCTACACAGTACAGCGAGAAGGTTCTCGATCACTTCAGAAACCCAAGGAATGTCGGCGTGCTTGAGGGTGAGGACGTAGCAAGTGGTCGTGTGGGGAATCCGACGTGTGGCGACCTAATGGAGGTCTTCATCAAGGTTGAGGATGATCGGATAGTCGATGCCAAGTTTAGAACCTTCGGTTGCGGTTCAGCGATTGCCACAAGCAGTATGACGACTGAGATGGCCATTGGGCTAACGCTTGATGAGGCCATGGACCTTACAAGAGATGACGTTGCGACGGAGCTGGATGGACTCCCTCCGATTAAGATGCACTGTTCGAATCTTGCAGCTGACGCATTACATGAGGCTATCAAGGTCTACCGTGCAAGACAGGATCCTGAACATGTGACGAGCCAAGAACCTGATTTTGAGAAGCCTGCATGTGTGATTGGACAGGACGAGTTCCTCGACAAGGGCGTCTACCTTGACGTCAACGACCTTGAAGACCTGTCGGACCAGAGGGTACTGGTGCTTCACACTGGAGACGAGTCTGTTGAGTCAGCCCTAGAACTCACTGCACAGACAGACCGAGTGGTGCTTCTCACGCCTGAGAAAGAGGTAATCACCACAGATGAGCTCAAGAAGGAGCTGGAGAGGTCAAGTGTAAGGATTATCTCCGAGTCGCGACTCCTGGAGATTCGCGGTGAGTTCGAGGTAGAGAAGGTACTGATTCACAATCTAGACGAGGATGATGAGTACGAGCTCTTTGTGGATGCAGTTGTAATCATCGAGTAACTGCCATCTGTGAGATTCTGTCCAAGGCATCCGGTAAATACAATTGATATGTCTACTCAGAGAGTAGCATGCGGACTGTGAGAGAGGCTACTGAATCAGA
>CP070658.1:1450824-1454252 GCA_020355105.1 Candidatus Thorarchaeota archaeon
AACCAGCTCACTGCTGACGAGCGTGCCCGCACAGGTTATATGACACAGCTCAAATCGCTTTACCCCGATCTGACTGCGCGAGAGAATCTCAGTTTCTTTGTAGAAGCCTATGGTGTCAAGGAGCTTCAGAAGAGGAAAAAGCTAATTGCTGAAGCTGCTGAATTAACTCGAATAACTGAATCATTGGATCGTACGGTCGACGTACTTAGTGGTGGAACAGTTCAACGATTGAGTCTCGCCTGCGCAATAGCCCACGATCCTGATGTCATATTCTTGGATGAACCGACAGTTGGCGTCAGTCCGGACCTTCGATCCGAATTCTGGGATTATTTCCACAGGTTGGCCAAAGAAGGAAAGACAATCTTCATGACAACACACTATCTTGACGAAGCGACTAGATGTGACACCGTCGCTATGATCTTTGACGGCAGACTACTTGCCCACGGCCCGCCAGAGGAACTAATCAGCTCACTTCCCCTAGAGAGTAGTATATCCGGAATCATAGATCCAGAGGATTCTGTACAGATCAAGGATGTTTTGAGCAGTATTGCGCCCATTGAAGTCAAAGGCAGTCGTTTCATTGTAACAGCAGCTAATAGTGATGCAAAGTTCAGCATTTTCGAGGCCTTGGCAAAAGCGAGATTCCCAATAAGAAACATGGTCGTAAAACAACCCGGCTTGGAAGAAGCATTCACCTATTATGTCAGGAGGAAACAACAGTGAGCCGCAAGGTCAGTTCTCATCGAATTCGAACGGTCATACGAAGGATCTTCCGTCAAATCCGTCGAGACCGACCAACTCTTGGTCTCCTACTAATCGCCCCTCTTCTTATCACAGTCTTATGGTCATTCATCCTCACCGGAGCGGTTTCGAACGTACCAACAGCCGTGTGTGTGCAGGATAATCCTTTAGAAGACAGCCTCGGCACAACGGTGTCCTCCCTATTCGAAGACCATCTAAATGTGACTGTCTTCCAAAGGGATCGCTTCGACGCATTTGATGAACTCGGGGAATCGATTCAAGCTGTGCTCCTATTGCCCTCCAATCTTACAGAGGGACTCATCCGGGGAGGAAATGTGACTCTCAACTTGTACATCAATGTCACAAGTGAAGCACAGGCCAATTTCATAATGGCTGTTATAGGAAATGTGACTACACAAGCCGCTGGTGAAGTGTTTGGAAGCAGAGGAATTCAATTGGAGCGCAACGTTACGTTCACAGTACCGCTTCCGCCCAGTCCACTCGATTTCTCATTCAACCTTTCTCTAGTCAATGAGGATATTGGATTTGTGGCCACGATAGGGGGAATCTTTCAAGACATCTTGTCCGAAGATGGGAATGTATCGGTCATAGACTGTGATAGTCGTGAAACGGTGGTTCGCCTGCTTGAAAACCGATCAGCAGTCGCGGGTGTCTATGTGGGTGCTGACCTCACTTCGACCACAATCAATGGCGAAGACCAGCCCATCGAGTTGTTCATAAATGGCATCCAGACTGTTGAAGCTACGTCAGCATTAGCTGCAGTCCAGAATGCCCTATCCGAATCAGTAGCACAGGCCTTCGGACGGGAAGGTGAGGCCAGAGTAAGCGTTACGTACATCTACGGAGAAGCTGGGATTTCGATGATTGAAATCATGGGTCCAGCAATTATTGGGTTCATGGGGGTGTTCTTCGGCTTCCTAATACCGGGTATCTTCTTCTTAAGAGAGAGACAGCAAGGCACTCTTGAGAGAATGCAATGTACACCACTGACGGATCTCGAGATTGTCCTCGGTTATTCCATTGCTTTCATCGGAGTACTCCTGGTTCAAACAACGGTCATCAGCTTAGTCGTGCTTTACCTCTCCCCACAATTGCTCTCATCCATTTTGACGTTGATTCCGTTGGTCGTTTTGCTAGCCATGGGATCCGTCACGCTTGCGATACTCATTTCATATAGGATGAAGAATGAACTGCAGGTCATACAGACCATATTGGTATTCATTCTCCCCCAGATGTTCCTTTCTGGGCTCCTATTCCCCTTGAGTCAATTGCCATCGTATATAGCAATGATTCCTTACATCTTCCCTCTCACATACTACGTGGAGGCAGCCAGAGCAGTGGCCTTCTACAATGCCACGCTCTTGGATGAGATTATACCTGTAATGATCCTGGTTCTATATTGCCTACTAGGTATTGCAGCATCTGTCGTCAAACGTTCAGACAGATGAGTCATCATGAAGGCATGGTTCTCTCAACATGGAGCTCAAGCGCTCCCTACCAATTGACACCCTGATCAATTCCTAGAAGCTCGAAAGCGAACTCAAGAGTAGGGAATAGACCTTAGAAGAGCAGTGAGGCGGGAAATCTCCGCACTTGCTCCGTTCCGTTAGGTTATATTCATCGTTGAGAATTGCACACAAGCGTGGTCAAGGAATGTTGACTTGCTGGTCAAGGTTGATAGAATAATATGCAACTTTGTCAAGTCATACGTGATGATAAATGAGCTCGGATGAAGTGTTTGAGGCAATCTCTCACCCACTGAGAATAGACATTCTCAAGACTCTCTCAAAGAAGCCCCTAGGATTTGCCGACCTTAAGAGAGAACTGCGGATAACAAGTAGCGGACTCATAGATTTTCATCTCAAGAAGATGGCACCTATTGTAGAGAGAGATAGTGATGGTCTTTACACTCTTAATCAAGCAGGCTTCGCTGCACTATACGCAGTGAATGTTGTTTCACGGAAGGGCTGGCAGAGAAGGGCTCTCTTCAGTAATATAGGCGTATATGTTGTGATGAATGTCTACATGTGGTTTGCAATACCCGAGTTCTTTCTTCTGGTGCTTATCCCCACCACCGCCTGGATTCTTTTCTATGCCTACTGGTCAATAGTGAAGAGAAGGGTGCACCTAACAGGTCGAGAAAATAAAGATGCGGAAACTGGAGACGAAAGTCAAAATGAGTAATGCAGTGAGCATGACAAATATTGTGAAATCCTTCGGAGAACTAATAGCTGTAAATGATGTTTCATTTGAAGTTAAAGAAGGGGAGATTTTTGGAATCCTTGGGCCCAATGGAGCTGGAAAAACCACAGCAATCAAAGTTTTGATGGGACTATTGGATGCAGACTCTGGCTCAGCAGAGGTCTTTGGAATCAGTTCCAGCGAAGATCCTATTGGTGTGAAGCGAATTGTTGGGTATGTGCCTGAGGAACAGCAGCTCTACGAATCCCTAACACCTAGAGAGATTTTCGATTTCATAGCTTCGGTGAGAGAGCTACCTGAAGAGAAAACCAGCAAACGGATAGAAGAGTTCGTTCGAGCTCTCGATTTTGAGAAGTATTATGACGCGATGGTCCTAACTCTCTCTCAGGGAATTAAGCAAAAGCCGTTGCTAATTGCAGCGCTATTTCACAGACCCAGGCTTTTGATTGTTGACGAACCTTTCT
>CP070658.1:1454352-1458690 GCA_020355105.1 Candidatus Thorarchaeota archaeon
CATTAGCCAAGACCCGATGAATGGGATTGGAATCGCGCGATATGTCCGGGTAGAGAAGGAGCCTCAGTTGGCGGAAGCGGCAATAACGGTCCTCGATGAATACCAGAACAGAGGGCTTGGGAAAGAACTTCTATTTCAACTGGGAAAGATAGGTCTCGAAAAAGGGATTCACTATCTGAGAGCACATGTGTTGTCAACCAACATCCCAATACTGACAATAGCCAAACGCGCTGGCGCTCGTATTAGTCACTATGAGGGCTCGGTCATGCAGATTGACCTACCTGTAGAGGAAGCTCTTGAACTCCTGAGCCGCGGAAGAACATGATTCGATTCATGTAGACTAGTGAGAGGTTGAGGGCCCTAGTCATTGCGTCAACTACCCTGGTTATATGCGTTCGAAACAAAGCCGTCATTGACGGATTCCCCTTATAGAGAGACCAGTCATGAAGAGGATGCTTACCTCAATCTGCATCGTAGTCTTTGTCTTTGGTCTATTGATTCCACCAAGTGACTCTGCTGGGACAGGGATTGTTTCTCCTCATACTGAAGAGGCCATTGAGAGAATCATCATTGAGGGCAACATCCCCTCATTTCATACCTGTGTAGTTTCTGATGAAGAGGTAATCTGGGTGAGAGGCTTTGGAGAACAGACAGATAGTGACATAGTCTTTCTCATAGGCTCTATACAGAAAATACTCGTAGCAATCTCAATACTCCAACTCCATGAGAACGGTAGTGTTGAACTAGACAATGATGTCAGTGATTACCTTCCCTTTGGAGTTTCGAATCCGAGTTACCCCGATATTGCCATCACGGTCAGAATGTTGCTTGCACATCGGTCAGGACTAGACACTCTTCTACCGCATGAGTTCTGCTATGACTGGGAAGGTGCCTACTATCCTGACTACGCCTACGGAAGAGAATACCATACTCCTGTGATTGATATCCCACTGGGGGAGTTCCTGAACGAGTGCTTGACCCCAAGTGGGTCTTACTATGGCAGTTCCAACTGGCTGTATGAACCAGGAACCCAGTATAGCTACTCTAACTCTGGCTACAAGATACTGATGTATCTCATTGAAACTGTGTCAGAACAGACTATCTCAGAGTACATGCAAGAGAACATCTTCAGTCCATTACTCATGAACAACACAGGCTTCAATTCTTCAGACTTCATAGGTCATCATGCCTTGCCCCACACACGTATTTCTGGCTCAAATCTTGAGTTACCAATATGGGATGGACAATACATGATGCGAAGTACAGTGAGCGATCTTGGACATCTCATGATCGCTCTCATGAACGGAGGACAGTTTGGCGATTCTCAGATTCTCCAGCCAGAAACGGTTGACATGATGCTTGAGAGAGTATCCGACTTCGCTAGCGAGAACACCGTTCCTTCAGAGCTTCGCTGGGAAGGGTATGGTCTGGGTCTGGACATCTTCTCTCATGGGCTCTATGGCCATGGAGGCTCCTCAATCGGATTTCGCGGTCTGATGTATTTCAATCCTGCAATGATGATGGGATATGTCTGGCTTTCAAATGTAAACTGCATCTTGAACTACGATTCCAAAGACTGGTATGAAATCGCCCGGAACACAACAGAGATTCGGAATCTAGTGCTTGTCGATGTGGGTCTGTTTCCTGCGTTTCACTTGGATTCGATCCCCATTCTCGTCATAGCCTCCGGACTAACGATTGCTCTGATTGTCATCTTCCGTGTTCGCAGACGTTAGTCGAAGGATGGCCGCATATTGCTCCTATCCCTCAAACTGAACACATCTTACTTTTCCCTTGAACCCCGCCCCAAAACAACGGTTGCAAGATATACATCGGGCTGGTTCCTGTCTACCAGTTTTGGCTTCTTCAGTCCAACGATGTAGGAGTGCTGGTTCACTAATCAATGGACGACTAAGCTGGATTACATCAAAAGCAGCTTCGGAATCTCCATTTCCCGTTAGCAGCTTGACGACGGTTTCCGGGGACCTGATGCCACCTGCCAGTCCGAACAATAGGCCACTGTCATATGCAGTTGGACGGATAGCCATTGCATCATCCAAGAAATACGCTTCACCAGCATCTTTCGGGTTCTGAATTGCGTTTGGGCCACTGAATATTACACAATATGCCCCCGCTTCAGCGAGTTTCTTCGTCAGCGCACCTACTTCTTCTGGTCTTACAGTTTTAGAGCTTGAATCGACCTTTACTTGGATTGGAGTATCAACCGCATTCTTGACAGCTCGCACAGCATCGACCATGGCTTTGGAGCGTCCTTCGATTGTTGAACCCGTATATGGGTCATTCACTGGTCGCTTGTTGTACGTTGGGTCAAAGAATTGCCACAGTCCATAATGATGCGCTCCGTGAATCTCAATCAAATCAAACCCCGCCTCAACTGCACGTTTCGCTGCATCTGCATAGGCCTGAGTGACCTTTTCAACATGGTCCACCGTCATTGCCTTTACTTGAACAGCCTCGCCCTTATGTTGAGGCTCCTCCATGTCACTGGGTCCAAATGCCACATCCTTGCCAGTCAATCTTGGCTGGCTCTTGCTTCCGCAATGGACCAATTGAGCTGCTGCGAGAGCGCCCGAAGAATGAATTGCCGCAGCCAGGCGCTTTAGACCTGCAACATCTGCGGGCTTTGAATTCGAAATCATTCGCCGAATTGCCTGCCCTTCCTGCATCACATATTGAAAACCGGTTACGACAACGCCTGCTCTAATCTTGCTATATGTTTCAAGGATAGTGTTTCCACATCTTCCCTGTTCCTCTGCCTGACTCATCCAAGTAGCGGCCCGCATGATTCGGCTGGAGGCCACCATTCCATTCGGCAATTCGAATTCCTGCAACACTATGCTCTTCCAGATTTCATGGTCCACCATCGAATCAACTCACAATTGCTAGTCCCCGACACTCGAGAAGCAGGCATTTCAGCTTCATCTCATCCGAGTGTGACGGAGTTGCTGACAAGACGACACATGGCCGATATATAGGCTTGACGTGGCAACACGAGAGGAATCAGTGGACAGGGCGTGATACGAAGATTGGTCTTTCGATTATTGCACTGTCGACTCAAACAGTCTGTTGACGAACTTGCATCCATCATGGGTAGGAGTTTTGTAGAAACACATCTTCTCTGGAACCTCCTTGGAATACCTGACACAACCCCAACACTGACTAAACATGCGAACCCCCTTTCGCTCTCTATGAGCCTTACACAACTCAAATGCCTTTTCCAGAGGAATAGAGAGTTCAGATGGCATAGTCTTGCTCCTCTTGCAGAAAGCTAGATATTATTGGTTTCTCGGAACCGATAAAGGATTCTGGACCTAGCGAGAATCGAGTTTGCTGATGCTTGTATCTCTATTATGGCGTTGACATAAACGATTATGAGTTGAGCAATCACTGGAATCGCTAAGTTCAGGTCCATTGGAGGGCGGAAACAATGAATAGAGCAACCTCAGAACACACCTTTGTCCTTTCGGTCATAGCTGTGGTTATGATCATACTGGCCCTAATCCTGCCCTTTGCATATCGAATAGACATAGGCCCCGGGCCTGACTCAATTCGAGCAATGACGTGGGACTACATAGAGTCTAGCTGGTACTCGGGATTCAGACTCTGGAACCCTTTAGACACCCTTCCGTACACTGTTCTAAGGCTTGTATTTGCATTGTATTTGGCTAGACTCTGTTTGGGACTTAGTACTGCACGAAGAACAGCCCTCATTGGAACTCTTGCTGAGCTGCAGCCAATTGTCGTGTCTGCTCCACTAGTTTATTCTATTAACTGGCCTGGGGATCCATTAGTTCCTCTATACATACCGTTGCCAATCATGTTCATCTTGGGCATGATTCTTGTTCTTGTCTTCAAACGCGGGAATGGGGGAGAACAGGACATATCGATCGGATAAGAATGGTGTAAGGATAGGATTCGGAAACACACCTAGCTCTCTGACTGCTGTTTTCTGTCAAGGTCGTCAAGAATCTCCTTCTGTAGTTTCTCAATGACCCTTGTTGACATATTGGTCTCTCTGATATAACGGTCAATCTCCTCCAACAGGTGATTATTCTCCTGTGCCTTCTCTTCAGGTATTGAC
Source organism: Candidatus Thorarchaeota archaeon (assembly GCA_020355105.1). Taxonomy (GTDB): domain Archaea; phylum Asgardarchaeota; class Thorarchaeia; order Thorarchaeales; family Thorarchaeaceae; genus SMTZ1-83. The sequence continues at coordinate 1,458,455 of CP070658.1, forward strand.
TGACTCAGACTTGTAAGATCATCCACCAATAGACTTGCTTCTCCTAGGGTGTGCGCAAACCGAGCCAGTATGAATTCTTTGTAGTCGTATCTAGCATGATACCTTCTCTCTGCTCTGTCTAGCTCATTGTCCTCCAGAATATAGGTGCAATACCCTCCTTTGAATAGCTTCTTCAACGACCTCGAAACTGTGCTCAGTGACTTTGAAATCAACCTAGCAATCTCCTGTTGACTCAA
>CP070658.1:1458790-1464231 GCA_020355105.1 Candidatus Thorarchaeota archaeon
GACGCATCCGGCCATATGTTGCCCGTGACAAGAAGCCGGAGAGACCCGAGATCATCTATGCCGAAGAGATAGAGAAGGTTAGAGAGATACGCAAGTGTATAGAGTGCAGTGCATGCCTATCAAACTGCCCGATTGTTCACGAGACTTGGGACTATCCAGGTCCCATGATAATTCGACAGATAGCGCGTCTTGAACTGGACCCACGTGACGTAGAGGACCGTGTGGCTATGGCCATGAATGAGTCGGTCTATAGCTGTACGACCTGCAAGATGTGCGAGGATATCTGTCCGAAGAAGATCAAGATTCCATCTCTTGCAGTCGAACTCCTTAGGGCGAAAGCTGTTGAGGCAGGTTATCCATTAGCCGAGGGCCAGCAGGGCTTCCTCGATTCCATAAACAAGACCGGAAGGGCCGTCCCTGAGAAAGAGGCGCCATTGCTCAAGGAAATTGAAACAGCAGAGTTCCTAGTTGACAACCCACGAGGTCGTGTTGCATTCTTCACAGGCTGTCTTATCGACTACAGAATGCAGAAAACTGGAAAGGCATTGATTGAGGTCCTTAATCGAAATGGAGTTGATGTGATTGTTCCCAAGGAACAATGGTGCTGTGCAAGTCCTGCTTTCAGGACGGGTGACCTTCACACCGCCCACGCGGCGACAAGACGTGTGACCGAGATTTTCGAAGAGGCTGCAGAAGAGTACAGTCTTGACACAGTGGTTGTTGCATGTGCAGGATGTGGGAAGACATTGCGTGAGGACCACCGCCCCTTCATTGAAGAAGAGCGTGGTGAACCGCCGAAATACGAGGTTCATGACCTCGCTGAGTATATGATCCAGGTGATTGGTAAAGAGAACATAGTTCCACCCAAGGGAGAAATCAAGTTCAAGGTTACCTACCACGAGCCATGTCATCTGGGAAGAGGTCAACACGTATATGATGAGCCGGTCGAACTGCTCAAGATGATTCCAGGAGTAGAATACATCGAGGATCCATACCGAAATCGATGTTGTGGTGCTGGAGGAGGTGTCCGCGCAGGTCTGCGTGAGTTGTCACAGAAGATTGCAAACACAAAGAAGGAGTACATCGAAGCCACAGGTGCGGAGATGATTACTACTGAGTGCCCCTTCTGTACAATTCAGATAACCGATATCCTTGAGGAAACTGACATTCAGACCCGATACATTCCTGATCTTCTGGCAGAGTCCTATAGAAAAGGCGATGAGAAATAGAGCCCAGCATTACGAAACTATGATTGACTCACGACAGACCGAACAGGTTACTGTTTCTCCCCTTACAGCGATACGTTCCATTTCGGATCTACAGTAGGGACACACTCTGATTGTCTTGGGTGGAGGACCAGTGCCCGTACCGAGAATGAAGTCCCCCCCATCATGGTCTATTCTGCCAGAGAGTTCACGACCATCGAGAAGATCGGTAAGTATACGTGCCACGTTCATCGCGTCGACACCGGAATCTTGGGCGACTTGCTCAATCGCGATTCGACGCCTTGCTTGAACTGCCCTTTTCACTGCTGTGACAGGGTCTGTCATTACCGTCTTGTCAGTAGGTGGGGGCTTGAGAGCCTCACGGGCCTCCGAGAGTCCCGATGGCACACCGCCCGCTTCGCGTAGCTTGGTCCTCAGCTCTCCTGTTTTCTTGTTATACTCATCCTCCGAAAGCATACCGCGCATGTAGTCTAGGTCAATGTCTTTGATGGCCGCTTCAATCTTCTTGATTTCTTCGGGGTCGCTCATGAGTTGAAAATCTCCAGCGGTCTAGTGTACCTCCTTTAGCAACTCATCAATATAAGCCGACCTGAGGGAAATTCCTGTGACTCTAAAGACGTATCCCTTCTGGGAGTTCATCCAGTAGGAGCCCCTCAGACTCAGCCTTCCTAACAGCCTTGAGGGCTTTACTTCCCCCTATGTTCTCCAAAGCTCCAGCAACAGTCTGTCTGACAAATAGGGACTCATCATACAGTGCTCCAATCAGTGGGTCAACCGCGACTTTGTCTTGACGCTCACCCAGTTGCACAGCCGCGTAGATGCGAATCATATACCTCGAATCACTAAGACACTCGATTAAGTGTGAGGTGGCCCTCGGATCTTCAGTCTGGCCAAGACGGTCAACGGCTCCCAGTGAGATCTGCTCATCATCACTTCTTATTTCCCGTAGAAGCTCATCAATCATCTGCGTAGTCTTCACAGAGGATTTCTCGGTGCTTTTCTTCTTCGAAGGCTTGGCCTTCTTTGTTGCTGTCTTCTTCTTTGTAGTAGTCTTCTTGGTCTTGGTTGGAGGCTGCTTTGCTTTGGTCTTCTTAGCTGCCTTCTTTGTACTCTTCCCGGCCTTCCTAGTTGCTTTTTTCGCCTTGCTCTTCGTAGTCTTCTTCGACTTATCTGAGGTCTTGGACAACACCACATCTCTCCACGATTGGCGAAAACGGTTGGTCAGCAATCCATTCTGTACGTATTAATGGTTTTGACTCATCTTGCCGCATCAAAAACACCTTAACTCACCCTAGAGTAGACCGAATTGAGGATTACACCGGTTTGCACGAGTTTTCCGCAGCATGTGCGATTGTGGACGCAGCCCTCCAAGCTGCCGAGAGTTACAGTGTCAAGAAGATTACCACGGTCAATGTTGAGGTGGGCGAGTTCACATTCCTAGTTCCAGAGCAGCTGCAGTTCAATTTCGAGATTGCCAGCAAGAAGACGCTGGCTGAGGACGCCACACTGAACATCAATCTGGTGAAAGGGAGAATCAAATGTGATGACTGTGGATATCAAGGGGAGGCTCAGGATGAAGAAGATATGCCGCCTGAGGTCGCCGTGTTTGCTACACTGAAGTGTCCCAGTTGTCAGAGCAGTGCAACTACAATAACTGGTGGCAAGGACTTTGTCATAAGCAATATTGAGGCAGAAACCGACACCACAAGATAGAGGACTGTGTGGAACACTAGATCAGTACAGCATTGAGAATACCGTCTTGACCTGGCCGGCTTGTGACCATAGCATTACCTTTGGCCGTCTTGATAATCGTGCCACGTGTGATGACCTTTCTGCGTTGGTAGTCCATGCTGGCAGGGTTTGTTTCGACATCCTGTATCTCGACGCGGAATGTCTGGTTCTTCTTCGGGTCTGTCACATTCACCATTGTCACCCGAAGTACAGGGGCCTTTCTATTGTAGCCCTTGCTAACTATCTTCTTCCTCTTTGTTTCACCCATGACGGTCTCCGTTGGAGTGCGCCCAAGCTCGTGTTTTCTCTTACCTCGAAATCGCTTGAGACGAGCTCCACTATCCGTCCGGGTAGATCTTCTGTGCCAGACACCCATTTCTGACTACCTCTTAGTTGGGTCACTGACGCACTCTGCGGAGTGGTTTTAAATCTTGCTTACTGGCGAAGTTCTTGGGGTTGCTAATTCCCAACAGTCCTGTTCAAATACGACTGAGGACGCTAGCAGCCTGACCGCGACTGGAGGTTGACATATGGCCAGAATCGAGAGTGCACATGGTGCCGGTGGAAAGGTTATGCACAGACTACTCCAAGAGATAGTCATCCCCTCCTTCGGAAGGAGGAAGATAGGATCCATAGGCCTAGATGAGATGGATGATGGTGCAACGTTCCGCCACGAAGAAAGCGACCTAATCGTATGTGCAGATGCCCATACTGTACACCCGCTCTTCTTCCCTGGAGGTAACATCGGAAGTCTGGCTGCCTCCGGCACAGTGAACGACCTTGCCGTCATGGGTGCACGACCCGTAGCAATGACGAACACAGTCGTTGTGGAGGAGGGATTTGAGATTGACACGCTTCAAACGATTCTGAAATCTCTGAACGATGTAATCGAGCCGCTAGGAATTGCCATGGTTGCAGGTGACACGAAGGTCATGCCAAGCAGTACCCTAGATGAGATGGTAATCTCTACAACTGGAATCGGAGTCGTTTATGGCAATGGCCCTGTTGCCGATAGCGGAGCCAAGGGCGGTGATAGTATTATCGTCACGGGACCAATTGGCGACCATGGAACCTCTCTTCTGGCACATCGAGAGGGTCTTGATTTCGATACCGCCCTGACAAGTGATGTAGCACCCTTATGGGAACCTATACGCGACTGTCTTGATGTTGGTGGAGTACATGCCATGAAGGATCCAACTCGTGGTGGTACTGCAGTAGCGTTGAACGAGATTGCATCAAAGTCCAATGTTGAGATTGAGATTGAAGAGCAGCTGATTCCAGTTCGGCCAGCAGTGAATTCCCTCTCTGAGATTCTAGGTCTTGACCCATTGCACATGAGCTGTGAGGGGACTGTCGTGATGTCCGTAGACCCCACGAAGACAGAGGATATTCTCAAGGCACTTCAAAGGCACGCGTCAACTGAGGACAGTAGGGTGATTGGCAGGGCGTCAGAAGGCAATCCAAGAGTCACCATGCGGACTGAGATAGGCGGAAGGAAGATGGTCCAAGTCCCATACGGCGAGCCGGTACCAAGGGTATGCTAGGCTTCCTTTGAGCATAGGCTACCAATGCTTTGTCGATTATGGAGGTTAGTCCGAAACCCACTATGCATCTGAAAACCGCCATGACCATATCATGAGGTCTTCGATTCCAGTTCCTGTTGCTCTTCCAGAATCTTCTTCATCTTGAAACGAAGCTGGGCCTTTAGCTTCACCCTGTCGTGGTCCAAACCGAAATAGTCCGCGAAGAGGCCGGTTGTCTTCAGCAGCTTGGTGCGACCCTCTGGAATTGCCTCTACGAATTTCTTCTCTACAAGTTCCTTGATGTGATCGTAACAATGGGTTCCTCTGTCCGCAACTATATCTGACTGCAGAATTGGTTGCTTGAGAGCCACATAGACCAGGGTCTGAAGAGTTGCGAATGATAATAGCCCCCCTGGAATCAGTTTGGCAACCTTTGGGGTGAGCTCTGGCTTGAGCTGCATCACATATCTCTCCCTAGGAAGCTCAACGACCTCCAGGGCTCCTTTTCGCTTATTGTAATGGTGGCCAAGCTCCTCAAGCAGCCGTCTTGTAGTAGACTCGGCCTTGTCAATAATGCCCGCGAGTTCTTCTATCGAGATTGGCCTACCCACCACATACAGAGCAGCTTCGAGTTTGACCAAGTCCTCATCCACAGGCATCACCTATCTCTCCATGGCAGGTTGTATTCCCTCAACATCATTCTCGACGTCCTCCGGAGGCGGCGGAGATAACATCTTGACCCAGATAACCTGCTCTTTATCCATCCAGATGTCAATGAATGCTCTTGCAAAGAGATGAAGCAGAGCAAAGAAGACCCGCACAATCTCTCTCCTGGTATTGTTCATGAGGATGTCTATGAATCTCATAGTTTCATCTATCTTCATGATCTTGGAGAGGTCATCATACACCTCCGCAATGTTCTCCTCCACATCAGCTCGTGTCGTTTCAACTTGGAAGGCCA
>CP070658.1:1464331-1468134 GCA_020355105.1 Candidatus Thorarchaeota archaeon
AGAGCGGTTTCCGATTCGCGAGTATATCGCTCTGACACCGCGAGGCAACTTTCGATATCAAACGAGCTCATCTCGATACATGCATCTGAAAGAACAGGTTCTCCCACCATATCGTGTTGACCTAATTTCTTAGGGATTGCCACTGACATATGCTGGAAGTTATCAGCTTAGCACGGCTCTATAATAGAGCCGTGAACAGGGATGAGGAGCTCTGGCTCCCATCCTGACTCTCCTTTTATCAAGGCACTAGTCTTCACGTGAAACTAAAATCGATCTCCCAGCTAGGAACCGCAAGTAGCTTCTGATATCCCGAGATCTGACATAAAGACCTGGCACTTTCTCCATGTATTCCAAGTATGATTCTCCGAAACGTTCTACCAGTTCTCCCTCCTCCAGTCTTACGTGTGTCAGCAATGCAAGGATGACTACGAACGCAAAGACCAGCGAATATACTGACATTCTGGCCAATATGGCGGCCAAACCGGCGAGGACGAGCGAAAAGTACGCCGGGTGCCTTATGACTGAATAGATCTCGTGATTCTGAATCTCGGACTCCTCAGGGAAATACAAGTAGATCACAAGCATGTAGTCGAATCCGAATGTGAAGAGTGCTCGCATGGCCGTCAATGAGGCCAAGAGGAGGAACAAGCCGCCTCCGATGATTCTCAATCCCATGTCCACCGCAGACGGAACGCCAACCACGGACAGGAAGGAATTCGAGAGTTGTGTAGTAATCTCATTGACAGGAGGCCCTGGAGGGAGAGACCTAACAGAAACGAAGCTGTGGATGACGGCCGAGAACAGAAGGAACACTCCAGTGAGTCCTTGTGGCACCATTCGTTGGTACGCGAGCTCTCCCAGTTCTGCCTTCACCTTATCTCTCTTGGTCCACATCCGTCGAACAAAAGAGATTCCTGTTCCAACAGCAATGATTAAACCTAACACTGGGAGCAGTGGTTCAAGGGCTGCAAGCAGGGGGACGCCAGGCATTAGCCTAGAAATCGTATCCATCACCAGCATGAACACCAGTCCAAGGAGAAGCACCAGTGCCCCTATGACCGGAAGGACTGCAATCCTCTTACCCGGGTATCCGGGCAGTTTCTCACGGAGTTTGTCAATCCCCTTCGGCTTCATCAGAGAGCTTCTCGATGTTTCTAACATCAAACACAGATATGAACACACCGGCCAGACGGATGCATAGAATTCGCATTTTCAAGAGGCCAAAAGGCTGTATTGGATGGATTTTGACATATTTAAACATCAAATAGGTTGTTAAAGACTGAAGGGGGCGTTATGGAGGGTGATGGCACACACTAACTGATTCATAAACCTGGGAGATGATATCCAATAGTCCCAAATCAAGATGTGCTAATGTTATGTCTAGCAGCAGCAAAAAGGCAGCCGGCTGCTGGGAGCAAGACTACAGATGCCTAGAACACGGAGGCGCCCACAGGAGAAGAGAACAGAGGATGATCCTAGGACTACAGAAGAATGGAAGTAGTTTCTTGTCTTCGAATGGGCCAAGGTAGGCTACAAGGGTCCGTAGAGAAGAACGCAAGGAGTCAGTGAGATGTCGGACACTGAAGCAGAGGTTGAAGACGCCGTGTCAAAGTACCTCAGTGCTTTGAAGAGTGTCAATACGACGAGAGCTAGATCCAGATATCTCTGGGAGATGCTAGATGGAATCACGCTTTGCGAAGACTCCCTGCATTACAGCTTGGACTCACTGGTCAAGGAGTCCAACAGTCCAACATTCTGGAATGCCCTTGCCGTGGTTCACATGATGAACGACGACTTGCATTCTGCAGAACAAGCGGTGATTAGGTCGCTTGACCTTGACACAAGCCTCTCTTCGACCTGGCGAATCTGGGGAGAACTCCTCCAACTGAGAGGAGATGATACGGAGGCGGAGAGGTCTTTCAGGATGTCCTTGGAACTCGAACCAGAAAACGAATCTGCTATGCATCAGCTTCTTCATCTATTCAGAGGACGGGGCGCCTATCCGGAAGCAATAGAGTTGCTAGCCAACCTGCTCGAGAAGTGCCCGAACGACCAGGGTTTCTGGAACCTCCTGACAGATAGTATGAATCGAGAGGGCAAGGGCTAAGAGGCAATCATTGCATCAGGACAGGTCGAGGGGTAATTGGTTTGTCCTGGTCATACAGAGACCGAGAACATGCGGGTCGAGTATTGGCCGATGAGCTCCGCAAGGAATCATTCGAAACAGAGCCTCTTGTCTTGGCGGTCCCAAATGGCGGTGTGGCAGTTGCGCTTCCGATAGCTGAGGTCCTTGATGCGGCGCTCGATGTTATCATCGTTAGGAAACTTCAGATTCCGTTCAATCCAGAGGCCGGATTCGGAGCATTGACTTCTCTGGGTACTATGATGCTGAACAAGGACCTTGTTTCTGGTCTTGGTTTCTCTGATGAGGATATCCGGTCTGTACGAACCCGAACTGAGAAGCAGATTGAATCAAGAAAAGAGGCATATGATGGCCTTGTAGGCCTCTATTCTCCAGACAACAAGGACGTAGTCTTGGTTGATGATGGACTTGCTTCTGGATACACTATGTTGGCAGCTGTCACTTCTGTAAGAGAGTCAAATCCCAAGAGTATCATAGTCGCAGCCCCCACGGCATCTGCCAGCGCTGCCAAGAGAGTTGGTGGAGTAGTTGACAGACTTATCTGTCCGGATGTTGGGTCCGGTTTTGTCTTCGCAGTTGCGGACGCCTATGAGAACTGGTACGACGTTCCTGACACCGAGGTCATTGACTCCTTGAGAGCCTATCGAACGCGGAGCTACCTCTAGTCTGCTGTATCAAGATTCATCCAGTTGCCCCAAAGGGTTATGACATAGGATTCCATTTGCAGCCACATGGCAATTCGGATTGTCACAGTCATCTCTCCAATGACTCCAGAGGAAACGAGGTTGCAGCTCATTAGAGATGTCGGCGTTCCAGGTGTCAATGTACTTTCAAGAGATGACTTCCTCCGTGAAGCGATTGAATCTCCAGACATATTCGATGATCGCATCTACCTGCTTGTGGGCACAGGTGGAACTGAGAGCCTGATTTCAGAGTTGGTCGACCAATCCGGACTCAAACCACCTATTCTTCTCCTAAGTCATCCTGGAAACAATTCATTGCCGGCCGCCATGGAAACAAGAGCCTACTTCCAGCAGAGAGGAATGCACTCCAGAATCATCCACACGCCTCTGGACTCTCTCCGAGATAGGATCCATGACCGAGAGGAATTCCTTCAAGCAGAAGAAGAGATTGCGAATAGCCGTCTGGGGGTCATCGGCAAGCCTTCCTTCTGGCTCATCGCCTCGCAGGTAGATGAGAATGCAGTGAAGAAGCGATGGGGGACTTCGATAGAGCACTTCTCGATTGACACAATCAAGCAAGACCTGATGCTTGAGGCTCTTCAAGAGAGTCGTCCTAACGAGTTCATCCAGGGCGCCAAGTCGAACTTGATTAGCGATGAGCAGCTCGCGAGGGCCGGCGCTGTCACCAGATTGCTCAATGAGGTCGTGGAAACGTACGGTCTTGATGCGGTCACTGTTGAGTGCTTCAAGCTATTAGAAGACACTGACATCTCTGGTTGCCACGCCCTATCCCAGCTGAATGACAAAGAAGGATTCGTCGCCGGCTGCGAGGGTGATATTCCTGCGGCGTTCACAATGATGGTGGCCAAGGTTCTAACGAAGCAGCCGTCTTTCTTGGCCAACGTCGCTGATGTAGACCCGGATACTAACTCGGCCGTATTCGCTCATTGCACAATTGCTACGTCTCTGACAGAAGA
>CP070658.1:1468234-1471202 GCA_020355105.1 Candidatus Thorarchaeota archaeon
AGGACTGCCAATGAGCCTTTCGAGGAGTCCGGGTACAACGCCTTGATATAGCTAGGAGCGAAGCTTGTGAACCTTACGAATGAGTAGCGACAGCCTGTGACAATGCCTGGCCTTCATCTCCAGAAACATGAGATGCCTGCCCTAATCCTCGGTGACAGTTTTCACGTCAACTCCGCAACACTGAAGGTTGAACCTGAGAAGGGAACGGTTTGGGGTGGCATTAAGAATCTCTTCGGGTTGCTGCCGGATACGGACAAGCGTGTCTTCCATTCCAGACTGGATGATGTTCTTCTCGATCTTCTGGCGACATTTCGGCCAAGTTTGACAATCATGGAACTCACTGAGATTGTGATTGGAGAGCGCAAGGCAGGAGAGGTGAGGAGGGTGAAGGGAGTCGTAGTTGGAAGGGACCCCGTTGCCGTTGACGCATTCTGTGCTGGACTCTTTGGCTTTGACCCATTGACGATTCCCTACCTCAGGCGCGCCCGTGAATTAGGGCTTGGAGAAGCGCTTCTAGATAGGATAGATGTCAGGGGAACAAAGCATCAGAAGAGTCTCCTAGCAGACCTGATAGGCCCAATATAGGGCGCCGGAAGCAATATTAGACAAGCCATCGAGCGCGCTCTGCCGTTCTGTGTTCCCGAAAGGACGGCCATAATAACCGGTGGCGACAAACTGTGGACTGGACCAGCCATCATATGGAACGCATTCCAGAATCGGGTACACTGAAGATGTATGAGCTCGCATCACGTCTTGAGGCTGAAGGAAAGACTGTCTACCATTTCGAAGTTGGACAACCAGACTTTCCAACACCTCCGAACATCGTCGAGGCAGCGATTCAAGCACTAAAGGATGGTGAAACTCGATACACTAGTTCCAGAGGCATCCCCACCCTGCTTGACGCCATCCAAGATCACTACTCAAAGAGGGGCATAGAAATCAACGGCCAATCAGATGTGATTGTCACTCCCGGTGCCAAGATGGCACTTTTCCAAGGAGTCCTAAGTACTATCGACGCTGGGGATGATGTCCTGCTTTTGGCCCCTGCATGGCCCACTTATCGTGTCATGATTAGAATATCTGGTGCAAAGCCTCGGGATGTACCTACCCAACCTGGCTATGAGCTTGATGAGGAGGCTTTGAAGGCACACATCAGCAAGTCCGTATCGGCGCTTGTCATCAACAGTCCCAACAACCCGAGCGGAGGTCTATTGGCCAAGGAACAGATGAAACTGATTCTGGACTTGGCAATGGACCATGATTTTGTCATATTCAGCGATGAGATCTACGAATCCCTTGTCTATGACGGACTCAAGCAGGCTTCTATGCTTGAGGTTGACCCCTCAATGGAGCGAACCCTTGTGGTGAGCGGGTTCTCCAAGTCCTATTCCATGACTGGGTGGCGACTCGGTTATGCAGTTGGGAATCAAGAAACAATCGGGAACATGGTCCGTATTCAGCAGAACACAACATCGTGTGCTTCATCTTTCGTACAACATGCAGGTGTCGAAGCGCTCACCGGAGATCAGAGCCGTGTTGAGGCTATGAGAGCGGCTTTCGAATCGCGACGGAACAGGATTGTTCAGCTCCTAGAAGAGATGGAGGGTGTTCACTGTGTGAATCCAAGGGGTGCCTTCTATGCATTTCCTGATTTCAGTAGCTTCGGCCTCAGCTGCGGTACACTTGCCGAGTTGATTCTGAAGAAAACAGGTGTAACGACTGTTCCTGGCGATGCATTTGGCAAAGCATACAATCGTCATCTCAGATTCTCTTACGCCACATCGCTCCAGGTTATCGAGGAGGGGCTTGGACTGCTCTCAGAGTATCTTCCTAGCCTTAGATAGAACTCCCCACTCTGTGCGAAATCGGTCGGTTTTATCAGCGACCATGTTTCGTTATTCCAAGGTGGTGCTGGCTCCTGGGAACAGGCGTTCGATTTGAATGCACCAAATGTGGTGCGTGCTGTAGTCAGAAGGACATTCTAATCACTCTGACTGCAAAGGACATAGCGCGTATGTCATCCTCTCTTGGACTCTCAGTTGATGAAACTCTGCGAGCGCTTGACTTCTACGTTGTTTCGCCCGGACAAGAAATCCCTGTGGGTCTGAAGGAGATCCCAACCATCAACACAGAACGCGGACCGGCATGGGTGGCCCTGAAGAAGATGGATGGCAAAGAATGTGTCTTTCTAAAGGACAATCTTTGCATGATACATGAAATCCGTCCATCTGTCTGCGTGTCTTTTCCATTCATCTTTAAGGAGGGGGATGGTGAATTTGAGTGGGGGCTCAGTGCCAAGAAGGAGATTTGCCCAGGTATTGGAACCGGCCCAGAAATCGAGCCAAGCGAACTAGAAGCAACCGCAGGATCAGTGCTTGATGATCTTAGAGATTTCAGAAAGTTCGTCAACGAGTGGAATTCGAGAAGTGAAGACGCAACGGCCCGTTCATTTGTAGAGGCAGTTCTGTCTAATCCTCGGTTCGCACTCTAGATGAGTTGGTAGGAGGCTGCACAATGGCCTGCATAGACAGTCTGGATTGAAAGTGTATTGACGATGCATCGACTCATACAGGACCGATCGTGGTGACTAGAGTCTGCTGAGTATCTGCAGGATGTTTCCGAAATTGTGCTCTACTGTCCTGCTCTTCTCAGCATAGGTTGCAAGACGGTCAAGGCGTCTATCCTTTGCCGCATGGTCCCTGAAGTCCTTAGAACGTATCTTCTCATGTATGCTCTCGTTGAGGTGCAGGATGTCGTCAGATGTCTTGAGAATATACTGAAGCATCTTGATGATCATGTTGAAATCGTTGATGTCTCTAATCTGCAGAGTCTGACTGTAGAACTGATACTCCAATCTCGCCAATCGCTCTCTCATTCCGCCGATCTCGCGAAGCCATTCCTCTTCATCGTCGGAGAACTCTGCTCTGAGTCCGCTCCAAGTTTGCTGCTGATCTAGAAGTTGGACCAG
>CP070658.1:1471302-1473911 GCA_020355105.1 Candidatus Thorarchaeota archaeon
AAAGTAGAGGGCATCCTCAGCTTGGGAGGACGAATCCAACTCGATGTCAGTAGCTCCCTTCTTGTAGCGTTCCAGCTCTGAGTCCAAGGGGAAACTGCCTGTGTCAATCGGCCTTATCAGAGAATCACTCACCTTTGTTTCTGCCGCCATATACTCGAATCCAGATATAGGTAACTGACTAGGATGTTTGAGGGCTTGGTGGGTGAATCCACTCTGAACCCGGAACGGTCCTCTTTGTCTTTCTTCCCTTTCCAAAGACTCTTATCTCCCAAAAAGAACAGCGCGATAAGTGAGGATTGGAAAGCATGACTAGAGGATTCTCAATGACAAGGGCTCTCGTATGTGCTTCGCTTGTTGTGTTTTTCGCAGCTACCTTGTTTCCAGTACCAGTGGCCGCCCATGCACCTTCGAACATGACCCTTCTCTACGATTGGAATTCACAGGAGCTTACGGTGACAATCTCACATTCTGTTGCAGATCCCAATACACACTACATTGAGAACGTTACCGTATTCAAGAACGACGTCAAATTCACGTCATCCCTCTATACGAGTCAAGAGAGTAGCTCGACTGCAAGTGATACCTTCGTGGTTCCTGCGGTTGACGGTGATGTTCTGAGGGTTTGGGTTGAGTGTGTTCTCGGAGGCACCAGAGAGAGTACAACTACATTGTCTGAGCCTGCAGGTACCGGAACTACAACAACGACCACCAACGGTGGCACAACGAACGGGGAATTTGACTTCATCCCCCTGTCATTACTCATAGCAGGAGTAGTCATCGTTCTGGGAGTAGTAATGGTCGTAGTCAGAGTTGCCAGAAGAAGGTAGTCTGTCTGAAACCGAAGGAGGTAATGCAATAGAATGCAGATTGAGTTATGGCAGGTACACGCAGGGACCATGACAACGGCAATTGCTCTATTCATCATTGCAGTTGTGATTGCCAGGTTCATGAGGCAAAGAAGATGGTGGCTTCGCGTTCATCGCGCAATCTCAACTCTCGGTGCAGCGGTAGGAGTTGGCGGTTTCGCAGTAGCCTTCTATATGGTTTCACTTGGGGGAGGCGTTCACTTCTTCTATCCACATACCTGGGTAGGGGCTGCTTCACTGATTCTGGCAGTCATGACGGCCGCAACGGGATACGGCAGAGCCCGTCTGGGTCTACCCCGCGAGAGGTACTTACTTGTACACAGATTACTAGCGCTATTCACAATCATATTGATGGCAATCGCAATAGTCCTTGGTCTGGGTCTCGTATACGGATTCTGAGCGCCGTGCAAGTCTTCTATGTCCCCTGAGAAGATGAAACTATAAGAGACCAGTTCCCGGGCCTCCTATGGGCTCAATTCAAGTCGTGCCGACAGAGTTTCTTTCAGGAGGGGAGAAGATCAGAGGGGATTTTGTGGCCCCGAAGGGTGAAGGTCCATTTCCTGGTATATGCAAGTTCCATGGTCTGCCTGGGTCGAGTGATCAGGTAAGTGGCGCTGCCACCAGACTTGCTGAGTCTGGCTATGCCGTCCTGACCTTCGATTTTCGCGGCTTTCGACGAAGTGAGGGACTCTTTTCTCTTGCTGGAGAGATAGAGGACGCAAGGAATGCAGTGACTCATCTGCTTGAGTCCGATATGACCGTCAGTGATTGGGTGGGCGTATATGGGGCCAGCTATGGTGGAGCCGTGGCTTTGTGTTCCGCGGCAAGGGATGACAGGATAAGTGCCGTCTGTGTTCGCGCCCCTGTGTTTGATACCTTGTGGTTTGCCAGGTCGCCCATGATTCCTTCAGCGGTGCAATATGTCCTAGAAACTACTGCAGATGAGTTCCATGGTTTCTCAGACCCAACGACTCGAGAGCAGATTCTAAGAAGCATGGTTGAGGACGCCAAGAACTACAATCCGATGAGTGAGATTGGAAGGATTTCGCCGAGGCCTCTTCTGATAACAACTGGCGATGCTGACAAGGGCATTCCGTTGGAAGGTGTGCAACGTCTCTATAATCTTGCAGGGCCGCCCAAAGAGCTAGTTGTGGTGAAAGGAGCTGATCATACGCTATCCACGCCCGAATCTGTCACCGAAACAAATAGTGCAGTGCTGTCATGGTTCAAGAGGGTCTGGTCAGAGGCCACATCACCCTAATGCTTTTCTTATAGAATGGTCACGACGAGGCAGTGAACTGCAATGGCTAGGAAAGTCACCAAGGGAATGATTACTGATTTCGAGAAGTTCAAAGCGGCATGGGAGAAGGACGCTGGCGACCCATACGAATCCATAATGTACTACCTGATTGCCGCGCTGAACATTGAGAAGGACACAAATCTCGCTGACGCAATGATGACAGTTGTTGTTTCGAAGAGAGATTGCATGGAGTCAAGCAAGTCGCCCTCCGGGTTGAAGCTGGGCAAAAGCGCCAGATATTATTCTGAGCAGTTCCATGAAGACAGGAACATTGCACGCTCATACATGGGTGCCAATTGGAAAGACGACTACTCCTTTGACAAGAACAGCCTTGTAATGACAGTGACCCGAGAACAGAAGGTCGATGACAAGACACTGAAGGTCTTCATCGAGAGTGGTGGAGCGGACTCGCCGCGACCTGCAACTGTTGCTCGAAACAAGCA
>CP070658.1:1474011-1477135 GCA_020355105.1 Candidatus Thorarchaeota archaeon
GCCTGGATGTCCGGTGTGCGTGTGCTCAGCTCAGGATGTTGATGTGGCAATAGAACTCGCACGACAGGGACATATCATCACAACTTTTGGCGACATGATCCGGGTGCCGTCAACCGAATCTTCCTTGACGAAGGAGCGAGGTGTCGGAGCCGACATACGAGTTGTATATGGCGTCAACGAAGCCGTCGAGATTGCAAGGAAGAATCCCAACAGAAAGGTTGTCTTCATTGGGGTCGGGTTTGAAACGACTGCCCCTACAATCGCAGCGGAGATTCTAAGAGGTCTACCCAACAATCTCTCAGTCCTGACTTCGCTCAAGGTGATTCCGCCTGCCATGGAGATACTGGTTGGCATCGTCAATTTTGACGTTGACGGCTTTATCACCCCTGGTCATGTAAGTGCCATAATCGGCTCAGATGCCTTTCGGCCATTTGCACAGAAGCATCATGTTCCTTGTGTCGTAGCAGGCTTCGAACCATTGGATGTCTTGGAGTCTGTTCGTATGATCCTTCAACAGATCAATGAAGGACGCGCCGATTCAGAGAACGAGTATACAAGAGTAGTCAGACCCGAAGGCAATGTGGCTGCTCAAGCTGTCCTGAAGAAGGTGTTTCGCCTGGGCGACGCATCTTGGAGGGGTCTTGGAGTCATAGGCGATTCTGGCTACTATCTCCGCGATGAGTATGCAGAACATGACGCGCGACTTTGCTTTGAGATTCCTTCAATCGAATCTGTTGACATCCTACCAGGATGCAGATGTCATGAAGTGATTCTTGGGATTGCCGCGCCCGATGAATGCGACTTGTTTGGCAAAAGATGTACTCCGGAGGATCCACATGGTCCATGCATGGTGGGTCATGAGGGCACTTGCAGGATTCGACATGAGTATCCTGAAATCTAGTTTCTCTTGCCGGTGCTCCTTTCCAGCTCTCTCAAATCAGGCTCCGTATTAATGTTCGAGAACGTATGAAGATCGGGATCAATCTCTTTCAGGACTACTGTTGAAACATACATGACGTTCGAAAGACTGTCAAGGAGATCCTTCATTCTGTATTTGCCGGCCTCAGAAACAACAAGCCCTTGCGAGTATGCATGTTCCGCTAAGTAGACAGAATGGAGTGGTTCGATGTATCCTGAGGGCCACGAAGGAACAACTGCTCCATGCCCCTCACGCAAATCATAGAGCGTCCTTAGGAGCTGCACATTTGCCAGTGGAGTATCAACAGGCAGAAGAAGAGTGTACCGAGTATCCGTTTCCTCGAATGCAGTGATTGCACCTGTCAGAGCACATCTCACGGAGCCATCAGGATCTACAACCACACTTGCTTCACCAACATCTTCTTTGAGGGCACTACCTCCCTCTTCATTGGAAACAACGACCAACGTATCATCTGATAGTTGAGACGCGATTTCTATCATATACGAGATCAGGGGTCTTCCTCTGAACTTGGCAAGACTTTTCTCAGACTTGAAGCGCGAGGAGTCGCCTCCGGCAAGAATCGCCACTGTTAGGTCTCTCTTCTTCATTATCTGCCTACACACTCATCATCAGATTCTGGGTATGATCTCACTACGAAGCAGACGGAGTTTCTGTTTCTTGAGCAGCCTTGTCAAGGAGTGGAATATCCGGCTTGACTCTATGTCCCGCTAGAATGATCTCTACTCCAGATAGGTCCATAGCCACTGCCAATAGCTCTGTGTAGTAGTAGACTGGTAGATTGAAGTCTGTACCGAAAGTCCTGTTCACAATTCTTTGTCCCGATTCAAATGAGATGAAACAGGTTGGGCAAAAGACGACTGCTGCATCTGGGTTCACCATCATCATGCTTGTCAGTTTCTCCTTTAGAACTGCGAAGGAGGTTTCAGCCGCCTGGCCACGTACGCCCGCTCCACAGCACATGGTCTTGTCCATATACTCAAGAGATTCTATCCCTAGACTCTCCACCAAGTTGTCCAGCTTGACTGGGGCCTCTGCACAGTCCACCTGAAGAACCTCTTCAGGCCGCAACAGGTGACAGCCCGAGTGTGTCACCACTCGCATAGGGATCTGTCTTACAACTTTCTTCTCGATTTCTTCCGTTCCAATCTTGTCGTGAAGTAGCTGATGTAGATGCACAATTGATGATGAGCCCTTGTATTCCATTCCTATGTCAGCGAGTTTCTGGTTGACTACCTCCCTTCTGGATGGCTTTGTGTCGATTTCGTGTTTTGCCATGGTAAGAGATTCGTGACAACCTGCGCAGGCTGTCAGGATGTCTAGCTTCCCCTCCTCTGCGAGTGCGATATTTCTTGCCGCAAACACCAGCCAGGTTTCGTCAGAGAATGAACGGACTCCATTGGGCTCGGGACAGCATGTGAAAGGAAGGTCGACTAACTCAACTCCCAAGCGAGGTGCCACCATCCGGATTGACTTCTCAGCGAAGGGTAGACGATAGGCCATGGTACAGCCGGGGAAGAAGGCGTACTTCACTCCAAAACGCCCTCCTTGGCCAAGTTCTTCTCAAGAATGTCCATTGCTCCCGTTGCCCTGAACAGCTTCTCAATGTGATCCTGATCTGGTTTCGGCATTTCAGGCAATTCCAGCTGGCTTCGTTTCCTGTCGACTCCTGTGGAGCCGGGAGCTATGATTCCAGTCGTGAAGAGTGATTCAACTGCTTGAACAATGCTGGGGGGGGGCCGTTCCTTCAGCGGCAGAGATGTTCTTGAGCTCGATAAGAATCTCCGCCAGAGAAATACCCATTGGACATCTTTGATCACACATCAGGCAATAGGCGCACAACCATTCATTCCCTTCTTCGGGAACTTCACCTGTGGAAACTATGGAGTCAACAGCCAGCCGCGGATTCACATCTGGTGCCACTCGAAAGACTGGGCACGAAGAGGCACAAATGCCGCATTGAAAGCATGGTCTGGCGGCTTCCCTGAGTTTGTCGATGCGTGTCTTCTCTGTCTGATTTGTCACTGTAGTCACCTATTTCTCCGACCGCTTCTTCTCAGGCGTCTTCTTGGGCCTTGCCTTCGTTGCCGCCTTGGCCTTCGTCGACTTCTTCGATGCTGGCTTCTTCTTCGTTGTCTTCTTGGGCTTTGCAGCAGCTGAAGCGGTTTCTCTTTTCCTCTCAGCGAC
>CP070658.1:1477235-1483791 GCA_020355105.1 Candidatus Thorarchaeota archaeon
CTCTCTGCTTTGGCCTTGTACTTGAACTTGGTCGCTACTCCAGATGAGAGAAAGAAGAAGAGGAGTATTGTGAACGCTGGTGGACCGCCTGTGTACCAGACCGTGAAACCCACAATGAACGCACTTACGAGGCCAGAGATATCCAAGAATCCGGCCTTGTATGCAAGTACACCAATGACTGTCATCACCAGTAGTCCAGAAACTACGGGGTGGGTCAACAATTCCAGCATTCAGTTCACGTCCAGCTTTCTTCATTCTTTACCTTAAGGTTGACTCCACTCTCTCAATATCGTCGTCTATTCTACGAACATATACCATTTGACGCTCAGGAAATCCGATTATCACAGTCCGCCTTTTTGCACCCTATTATACCTTTGCAAACTGCTCAGTCAATTGTCGAACTAAACTTCGCCTTATTCCTACAAAACTTCTACAGCCTTAGAAGAGTTAGACATCGATGTGAGGTAAGAATGCGCATTCTGGTATTGACCTAGCCTAGTAGACCGTGAACTGTTTTCGGTCTTGCTTAACGGCTCGGTCTGGAAGAGCCTTTTCTCCTTGGAGTATGAGGGCCTCTACGTAGTATCCTGTGACAACATCGACAGCTGGAGTTATCCACCTGATCTTGAAATCATTGGTTTCAGCACCTGAGTCAGGGAATGGGAGTTGAAACTGCTTGATCACTTCTCTTCTCGACATTAACCTTACAAGAACTGACAGGTCTTTCATACCTTCTCTTGGGCTGGTTACACACACGGTGATTTCGACCGGTGTGAGTCTGGAAACAAGGCCCGGGATATCTTCACCTGTTTCTCTCCGAATTGAGAAGTCGACAGAGAACAATGGACTCTCTATTGCCTTGACCCTGAGCCGTTCTTTCTTCTCAGAGGTTAGATCAGAATGCCTCACAATGGCTCTGAGATGCGCTGTACTCATCTCCGCTCCTAGTGGTACTCGGAATGGAATTGGGAACATCTTGGATTCTTCGGGTTTCAGTTTCACTTGCCTGGTCAGAAGGGTTTCTGGTCCTCCAATAGACTGGAGCTCTGCGGTGAGCTCATAGTCTAGAGTCTTGCCTGTCGTATTTGTGACCTGAACCGTAGGACTGATGTCCTCGTCGGGAACAACGAAGGTGGGAACGCCCGCGAAGGCAATTTTCGCAATCTCCGCCTCTGGTCCCCGCGCCAGGGCAATCTCCGCTGATCTCTGATCCAAGAGTGTGCCGTTGTATGAAAGCTTTGCAACCAATGTAACACTCGCTGGGTCCTTCATGCTCCCTGGCTTCGGAATAATGATGGGCCCATAGGCAAGAGAGAGATTCCTGCCCTGTTTCACTGATTGCGAAACCAAGACGTGCTCCTCTCCGTTGGGGAAGACCAAGCTCATGGTCAGAGTTCCGGGGTCTCCGTACTCGGTGTTTCTCCTGACTCTGAGCCACCCTGAGATCTTGCCCCCGATATGAGATGAGTCTTGAGATCGTAGCGAGTCTATGTTTAGCATCACTCCGATTTGGTCTATCTGAAATCGGCTAGATTCCACAGATGTGATTCTGTCGTTTCGTTCCACGACAGACGCCCGAATGAGTCCTGAACGGCTCTCCAAGTCCGTATCGAGTTGTGGGACGCGCCAGGTGAACCTAGCTGACTTGTCCACTACCTCAGAGATTCCAATCTTAGATATTTCACGAGTTCGACCAGAATCAGCCAAGAACTCCACTATCAATTATGCGGCATCACCGAATTCTCGTCCCTGTGAGAACAGCTCGACCTCACCCATAATCAGATCCCCGGGATTGTACACGCTCCGCAAGTCCGCATCAAGAACCAGCTGAGGTTCCTTTCTAACGAATCCAACATAGAACGGCTTGGAGATTGCCCTCGCCATCTCGCTTCCGTCCTCATCCTCAAGTCCAATTCTGAGTGCGCACCTCTCAACGCCCTGAGAAGCGGCCGTAGGAATGATAAGCTTGGGGAGATCGGAGTTATCGAACAATACTGTTTCTCCCCCCTCAATTGTCAGAAACTCTTCAGTGTCTGCAAGTACTACCTCCTTCGAGAGAGAAACTACAGCCACGCTGCAGTTGACCACTTTTGCTTCTGGATAGTTAGTTTCGATATTCCCGCTGAATAGAACTGGTGCCTGGCCGTCAGCGAATTGAGTCGTAGTTCCGGGTTTGACTTGGACCCTCATCCAATAGGTGTTGATTGTGTTGGCTATGGTTACCTGCTTGCTACCTAGTCCAATAGCCACAATAATGTTGTAGGCGGTGACGTCCTTTCTAGTCTGGAACACAATCCTCTCAACATGTATCTGCCCTTGGTCGATACCAGAAATCGATACGATGCTCTGTTCTGACACATTCCTGTCAGTGTCCTCTATCGTGCAATTGACAGTCAGATTGTCCAGAGACCGGGAGCCAGTGTTTCTTAGCGTCAGGACAAACTCCGCTTCCTGACCAGCAAACACTCGGTCTGCGACCGGAACAATCTCCGGTTCCAAGCCTTTCCACCAACACAGCCATGTAGGCAGTTGGGGAGTTCCTTCCAACGGATCGAAGAGCCAGTTTGTGCAGCACTCCCGCGTAATGTCTGTAAGACTTCTCATGAGGGCAACCATGTTCATACCGGATTTTGCATAGACGTCTAGTTGGAGATCTGCTCCGGTCGTTCTTGGGAGTGAGAGCTCACTTCCAAATACGGATACTAGAATCGGTTGAATGAAGGGGTTATCGACAATGTCAAGCTCCTCCAGTTCATTCCTGATGAGGTAGAACATAGATGCTACCGCATCGCCGACAAAACGGTTGCGACACTTCTTGTCAATGGTTCCGTCATCACTAATCATGTGGTTGTATATCTGTGCGAACTCAGTGCCTGTGTCCTCCATAGGGCGAAACGGTCCCCACAGACCGGCTGAAATCGCGGATGACCTATTCGCTGCAAGGACTTTCGCGCCCGGATCTGGTATCTCTCCGCCGGCCTCCACAATCCGTTTGGCCTTGAGGGCCAAGGCCTGCAGTATTAGCGCTATTCCGACTCTCCGGGGAACAGACAGTTGTGTGTCTATCACTCGAAGCTCGATTGTACCGTAGTCGGTGAACGGGTACAAGTCGACCATTCTTGCTATACCACGATTGACGTGTTTTGCAAACCCCTCCTTGTCGGGACTTCTGAGGTAGGGGATGAACTCAAACTCGTTTGACGGCCCCAGTTGTGTCGTATTCTTCACTAGTCTGATTGACCTCTTGCACCTCGGAGCCCTGGTGATGTCATCTTCACCAACCGAAACCTCGTCGGTGGGCTTCTTGTTCTCGAACGGCGAATTAACTGATATGGCGATTAGGTGAGGTATGAAGTTCCTGACCATATTGTATACTGCAATCCTTACTTCCTCGCGAACGCTGGGACTCAAAATGTGGTGATGTTCCCCGAATGATAGGTTCCTTAGGTATTCCTGTGTCGGATTGAGGCCAGTGGAAATGAGTATCGCCCGGGCGTCCTTAGGAAGGGCGTCGTATGAGATGGCAACCAAGGTCTGCGTCCACCAGGCAAGCTCTTCGATAGTCGTACAAGGCGGTGTTGCAACTTCAAGAATCCAGGTTAGGCTCGTCACGTTTGGGTCATGACCGACTAGAGTATACTCCCCAGTCTTTCCGTCAGGTCCTTCATAGTTCGCAACAATCCTGGAACCTCTCTCGCCTTCTTCTGTCTGAGTCGACTGCTTGTATTTCCTCTTGACCGAATCGACTCTCGATGCACGAATCTTGTTGTCCAGGAATGCCTTTGCGTTTGATACAAGCTTGTCGAAGATGTCAAGGATTTCCTCTCCTCTTATCCAGGAGCCATCCTTCTTGATGACTTGGAGTTCCACCTCAATCCCGTGTGCAAAGGGGAGTGGAGTTTCGTCATCTCTAGTTGTCTTCTCACTCATTTGGCAGCACCTAGAAGGATGACAGCATCTCAAGCAATCGTGACATGATAGCACGGTCCGTGGCAGCTTGTCGTGACAGAGTGAGTTGTGCAATGAGAATATCTTGAGTCTGTCCAAAAGCGCGCAAGAGCTCGTATGTGAGGAGTCCACCTCCGTATTCTCCGTCGTCAAACGCGACTGCGATTCCCGTCTTCTTTAGCATCTTCGTGAAGTCCTTGAGTTGTTGGGCCGACCCGGTAAGGTATCTCTTTCCTATCACTCCCGTTCCACTCTGTTCAAGCGATTCGAACATGTTGGCCCATCTGAGCACAATCACAAAACCTGGGCTCATCATGTCCTCTCGCCGGTTCTCCATTTCCCACTCGAGCAACCTGATTGTTCGTTCGGCCAATTCCATTGACTCTTCAGGGTCCGCGGCCTTGATGAGAGAAGGAGTCTTGGATGCAGTTGGTGACAAGTCCTCCATAATGCCACTCATCGAATCTCCGGGAGTCAAGACTGTTGGAAGGCAGATGAATCCATTCGGAGTCCCTCGTACGTATACCTCGCTATCTTTGATATCCTTGCCCCTCATAGATCTCTCGAAAGATTCTAGGGCCGTTCGTAATCCTGATACCCTCTGAATGAGATCCTTCAGGACGTCCTTTGCCTTTTCAAGATCTTCGGAGATTTCTGAATTCAACGGCGACTCACTCTATTGTAGGCGGAATTGGCCTACCCTTTCCCGAGTCCTAGATGGGGCCACGACTGTTATTATCTTTGCTAGGATTCGCCCTTCGTTTTGATAACCAGAAACGAATGTCAGGTCTTAATCTCCAGTTTCTTCTTCAACTCCGTGATTCTCTCAACATGCATCGGATCTACTCCGAGAATCTCAGCTAGTTCTACAGACATTGAATCTAGGAAGTGAGTATAGCCAAGACTCTCGTGTATACGCGACGGGAGTTCGAGGTCTAGATTCACTGGACTGCAACCATTCTCTATGAAGGTTTCAATTGTCGCCTCGATTCGGGTTTGAATCCTCTTGTCTTCTTCATTGCTACGGAGGAAGACAGGCAGGAATTGGGTCTTGACACAAGACGCCGTGCCCTCAATCTCGTTGTGATTCGCTTCTGGCAATTCCGAGCTGAATGCCATCTTCTTCGCATTCTCATTCATCTGACAACGTGCCCTGTACGCAACAGGAATCAGATGCCTCCACCCGATAAACAACGGAATCGCGTCCTTGGCCATCTTGGCAAGGTCCGCCGGTGTTGTTTGCATTCCGGCCCATAACGAGGAAACGTGTTCGATGTCTACCGACACTGTGTCCAAATCTGTGGTGTCCAGATCCAACAGTATTTCAAGAACGGGCAACAGCCCTGATAGTACCATGGGTAGCGCAGCACGGGGCTGAAATCCAGGCCAGAGAATGTGAACTGGAGAGTCGCCCGCATATTCTTTCAGAGTGGCTCCCGTCGTGAACGCGATAGTGCTGCTTCCTCGTGATTGCGCCTCTTTGAAGGCAGAAAGGGTTTCTTCGGTGTTGCCTGAGTAGCTGACGGCCACTGTCACCCAGGTGTCGTTGATGAACTGAGGTATCGTGTAGTCACGGACGCTCAAGATTGGCTTGGCGGTCTTGTCATGAAG
The DNA here is from genome assembly GCA_020355105.1 of Candidatus Thorarchaeota archaeon. Taxonomy (GTDB): domain Archaea; phylum Asgardarchaeota; class Thorarchaeia; order Thorarchaeales; family Thorarchaeaceae; genus SMTZ1-83. Next base: position 1,482,795 of record CP070658.1, read on the forward strand.
ATATGCTCTACAAATCTCGCCTGCTATCGCACTTCCACCCATTCCGAGCAGCAAGATGCCATCGATCCCCCTTTCATGCAGACGAACAGCTTCTTGCAGTATGTAATCGTTCGGTCTAGATGATCTCAGAAGCTGGGGGAATCCGGAAACCATTGACCTCATGTTAGTCGTATCAATACTGTCTTGCCAACTCAACCTAGCGTCCCGACGAAGATGTCGCCTTGAAGGTCTTAAATCTGATTGGTCGAGAAGAAACGACAATTCCGGAGAGAACATTAATACGGTAGTTCTTGGACTGCATCATCATCGCGCCTTGGAAGAATCTGCGGAGAGTTACTTCAGCATGGGATTGATGAGGACGGCGGCGACAAAGGGAATTATCCCCCCGGGGATGAAGGTATCTGAACTGCGGAGCATGATTATACGACTGACTACAGAAACCATGAGTGTGCTTGACGAGCGATTTGGGAATGAGGGTCTAGAGGCTGCTTCGGAGATTTTCCGAAGACTTGGGAGAGAGGATGCCCAAGCACTCAAAGAGAGGTTATCACTAGGGGGTTCAGTGAAGGACGCAATGGATTCTTGGCTGGTACTGACGAATATCATGGGCGCGAAGATGCATGTCCGGTGGGTCTCTGAAACCAGAGCAGAAGCTGACCATTCATTCTGTCCGCAATACGAGAGCTTCAAGAAACATGGGAAGATATTCTGCGAACATGCCTGTTTGCCATATGTTGGAGCAGTCGGAGAAGGCATAGGTGACGGCGTGCGGATGGAGCTTGTGCGACCAGCCGATGACGAAAGTGAATGTATCAAAGCGCTTGTATTCTCAGCAGATGACTAAGCTTAAGAGGGCCTCATTGTGCCAGTCGGTCGGCGACTAGAGAATGCTGAAGGCGGTTGTGTTCGATTTGGATGGGACTCTTACCGTCCTGGCACTTCCGCTTGATGCTATGCGAAATGATACCAAGAAGTTCTACATTACGAGAGGCTTGCC
>CP070658.1:1483891-1488666 GCA_020355105.1 Candidatus Thorarchaeota archaeon
ACAGCCATTCCCTATCACGACGCAGCACAGACCGATGTTAACGTGGCAGTAACGAGCAAGGAAACGTACGTTGAGCTCTTGGCACCTCCACTTCAGACTCCGTACCTTGACATGGTGACCTTCAGATTCGCATTTGTGGACGTCGGTCACGGAAAACGAATCACTGGAATTACGGAATCCGAGCTAGACGCATGGGGCGAAGGGACTCCAATAAGCCCCGCTGACTTCATTCTTACCCAGATTGGCGACTACTATGAGTTTGAAGTGAACTCCACGGATCTCACGGCAATTCTTGTCAGCAACTACAATCTCACAATTCGGGTCAATGTGGATAACTTGGTTGCACCTTACTACCGGGACGCAACTTCAAGAGTACGCGTGACAGTGACGCAACGGTTCATGAGCTACTCCCCAGAGCCAATCGATTCAGTTAGCTTCGGAGGCAATATGAGCATTAGGTTCAACCTCTCTGACGCGACGCGCGGATGGCCAGTGACCAGTGTGGACATCGCCTTCGATGGTCAGACCGTGACCCTCACAGAGTTTGTCAACTTTTGGATAACTCCAGGTACGGGAGTGAATGCGGGCCGCTACACAATCGACGTCGATACAACAGCTCTGGGCAGTCCCGGCGATGCCTATTTCGACCTTGATGTGTCGTGGCCAAGTGGCGCACCATACTACGCGGCTCTGCCGACCATAGTTGTCACCGGGTACATTCAGGACATTGAAACAAGCCTCACGGCCTTTGAGTCCGTGATCCAAGGGCCTTGGAAAGGCTCAGCGTTCGTACAAGTCAATTACACAAGTATATACGACGGAAGTGGAATAACCGACGCGAATGTCAGGTGGATATGGCCGGCTGCCAACGGTAGCACGGGAATCATGTCAGACCCTCTCGCCACTGGGACTTATGAGGGATTCATCCCGATTCCAGCTGCAATCGATGCTGGTACCTATCTGATAACTATTGAAGCAAATAAGGCAGACTATCGGTTGGCTCAGACCTTCGTGACTTTGGTTGTGTCGGCTCTCCCCTCTACCCTCCAGATTGTATCCCCCACTGGATCATATGTAGAGATTGACAAGGGCAGTAGCATACTTGTGGCTGTCTACCTCAGCGAGGGAGGCTTGCCGATTGATGACCAGTATCTGATCGCAGTGAGCGTAACATTGGAGGGAACTCAGTACCCGTTGGCATATAATGGAACTGCGGGGTACTATGAGGGATTGCTGCCTGGAAGTGCGACAGGTTTGCTTGATGTTGGAGTGGCCTATAGCGTACGTCTCACAGCTCAGCTTAGAAACTACGAGCCAGCCACAGGTCAATTTACAATTGGCGTGGTTGAGTCAAGATCCCTGCTAGCATTCATCGGAATAACAAGTGATGAGATGTTCGCAACCTTCACCGAGATTGTAGTCTACACAGTCAACGTTAGTGCCCCAGATTTGCCCCCATACCCTCTGCTTCTTTCTGGAGCCGAGGTCAAGTGGTTCATTAGCGAGGCGGGAGCAAGCGGCAACTTCACGGACTTGGGCGGAGGCATCTACAGCGCTGATATCAACACAACGGAGATCGGATATGGTATCTGGGGCCTGACCATCAGAGCGAATCCTGCAGAGGCTGACATTGCAAGCACCAAAATACAGGGAATCCTAACGATAACAAGTATTCCGACCACTGTTGTCACTCCTCCACAGTTGTCTGAATTCGTCTATTGGGGTTGGTATGGCTTCTGTGACTTTCAGTATTGGGATGAGTTCCGCAAAATCGGGATAGCTGATGCTGATGTCACCGTATCGTTCCCAGGGGTGACTCTCACTGCACTCTATGTTGTCAACGGAACCTATAGGGTTGATATTGACACTCGACTTTTGCCAGCGGCGGAGAATGTGGTCAGTAAGTATGCTTTGACCATTAGCTTCTCCAAACCAAGCTACCAAGAAGCCAGCGAGTTGGTCTACGTGAACCTAAGAGAAGTACCAATGGAAATTGCCGTTGAATCTGTGCAGTACACTCCCGAATACGTAGGGTCTATCAGCAGCGTAACGGACCTTCAGGTTCCTATAGGTGACCTTGTCAATATCACGTTGCTCTACAACGATACCGAGTTCTCTGACGGAATAGTTGGAGGCCTTGAGGGGGCCATCGCAACTCCAAACAGCTTCTTGAGGGGCCCCACAATCGAGCCCTATCTAAACGTGACCTTCCACGAGCTGGGCGGAGGATACTACAGCTTAATCTTCGACACTACAGACCCCGATATTGCGGCGAGCGTTTCGGATGTACCCTATACGCTCTTCCTGGAGATGTATCTAGGGAATCATACCCGACGTGACTATCTATGTCGGATACAGGTAATCGAAACTCCGACAGAGCTTGTTTTGCTGAATGAGCTCCCAGATGAACTCATCAATGGTCAGAGCTTCGTACTCGAGGTATTCTACAATGATACATGGCACGGCATGGGTATTTCCGGAGCTTCTGTCGACGCAAGCACTGTGCCTAACATCGCTAGTGTGACTTATGTGGAATCGAGCACGATTCCTGGCCTTTACTTGGTCACAATATCACCTGCGGGCCTGTGGAACTCTGGGTCTGGCTTCCTCGTGATTTCGGCGGATCTGGGAACCTTCCTCGAGGCTAGGCTAGATAATGTGCGAGTTACTGTTGTATTCAATGATGTAGATGTGCTCACCAGGAATCTGGCACAGTATGGTTTCCCCATTGCAATGCTTGTCATCTTAATACTGGTAGGTTACGTAAGAATATGGAGCGTACCCAAGCGTCTCCGACAGATCAATGGTCAAATCAAGACAATTCGGAAAGGCAAAATTCCTGACCCTATTAAGGGCGTCAAGAGCCGGCAGGAACTGGTTGACGACCTATTCAACGATACGTTCGAAGAACTCAACATCAAGCGAGCGGCCTACCAGATGCCAGAAGAATCGGTCGAGATTGAAGTCCCAGAGATGGGCGAGCTTCTGATGCAGCTGGCAATCCTCACAAACCTCAGTCCCGAAGAGCTTGATGAATTCAAGGCGGACATTGCCAAAATGCGAGCGAGCGAACAGGCCACATTTGTGAAAGAGGTGATCGATCAGGAGGCAGTCCGTGCCGCTCGTCGCGAAGGTAAGAGCGTCGAGGAGATACTTGAGGAAGTATCAGCACAGGCACGCCGCAGAATCAGTGACCTCGAGGAGCCCGAGGAGAGGGTTCCAGCACCCATTGTGAAACCTTTCGAAGAGACTCCTGAAGAAGTCGAGAGAGTGATCGACACGAAGGAACAAGCTGTTGAGGAACCTGCTCCTGCAGAGGAAGAGATTCCTGAACGGCTCAGTGCATTTGAGTTGGAAGAACTCAAGGCTGAGCTGATAAGGAGAGGCGTTCCAGCGCACGAGATTGATGTAATTCTCGAGCAGGCCAAGAGGCTTCCACGTGAGATGGTCGAGGAGCTCATAAAGAGTGTTGGAAAGGGCGAGTAGTATGGCAAGACACTCTTACTCTTCTCGCTCCTCCCCATTTCCTAGGAAGTGTGAGAGAGGTAGTGTGGTTCCTGAAGCGACCGGCTTCATTCTAGAAGTGCGTCGGACTGGATACTGCGGATGCTTCGACAGAGTGTACTTGAAGTACATCTTCGACTCCTCAACAAAGACATGCACCTGCGCACAACTGGCCAGAGCCTTTCCACCCGCGGGCGTGCTGGTGCTCCTTGGAGAAGATGGTGCAGAGATGACGGTAGCTATTCCTCTCTGAAGAGTGAATGTCATCAGCTTTGTCGCCATATGCGTAAGATGTTGAAGTCCCTCGCCAGTGATGCCCTCGGAAAGGTACAGGTCCGGAAGTCCCGCCACGATGAGCAGTCGGGCGCGAACACGATCGAAGAATGACTCAAGCTGATTCATCACAAGGTCATAGGTCTGAGATGAGTTGAATGCACGCGAGATGTAGATCTTGTCCATTACATCCTCCGGCTCTAGTTCAAGCTCAAAGGCATGGTCTCTGATTTTCTCGATTCTTATGATGTTGGCACTGTCAATGACAATCGTGGGACTGTTGGCGCCGCCCCGGTCTTCTGGAAGCTGAGCATGGACAGCAAAACGTAGCAGGTCATCATTTAGACTTCGGGCTCCATAGAAGAGATGCAAGAGTCCCATCTCAAGACCTCCTCCCAGCAGTTTGTCAATGCTGACGATCCCGCTGCTTATACAACGTCTTCGTATTCTGTCAGCTGTACTGAATCCTAGTTGGATTCCCGGCTCGGTTCCCTTCATATCACATTGCTGTGCTTTCTGAGGTTTTTATCCACCCCCCAAAATCCGCGGGTTTGCGGAGACATTCCGGAGACACTTTAAATGACCCACGCGCACGTATATCTCACCAGGCCGGGAGGATCAAATGACAAAGAAGCAGAAAATCCGCGTATGCCCTCGATGTGGTAGTAGTAAGATTCGAGAGGCTAAGACTTCTGTCAGTGGCTGGCTGGTTCCCACAACATACTACTGCTCAGATGAGGCCTGTGGCTACTCAGGTCCTGTCTACGTCGAGGTTGAGCCCGATGAGGCAGAACACCTCCGACGCGTTATCAACGGAAACGAGGACTAGTCAAACGCATACTGAGACCAGAGGCCGTGGTTAAAGTAGTAGATTTAAAAAGGAGCCATGCCGTTTCCAGTTCTTAGGGTGACTACTAATGGTTAGTTAGGAAGGTTTCGTATGGCCTGTTGAGTTGTACTACACTGATGACCAGATTTGGGTGAAGACGGAGAACGGA
>CP070658.1:1488766-1492463 GCA_020355105.1 Candidatus Thorarchaeota archaeon
GACGCGATGGTTTAGTGAGTACCTCCGCCATTTCAAATCCCTCTCTAGCATATTGCGGGAATAAGTGCCAGACATGCTATTGCTGCAGTTTTCGTTCAAATCGTCAGAAGTGTGCTATTAAGGATTGGGTATCTATACTTGCTAGAGAAGCGAGATTCAGCATCTACATGATAGATTAATAGCCTCACATGGGCAGCATCCCCTTGTTTCAGCCCGCCAATGTTACGAGTACGGTGAAATCGCTAATGCAGGAGTGCCTTGATGATATTTGCCTTGAACGGTTAAGAAGGGTTGCAGGCCACAACAGAGTATCTCTCATAGAGAACCATGAGATCACTGCAACAGAAGCAGCCCTGCTTCTCCGTTCAGGCCTGAACGGGCGCGTCTACTCAACTGCAGAAAAATGGATGTTGCCACATTGGGCGATCAAGAAATCCCAGAAGCAACCCATTGACGGGACCGGATTCGTCAATGACACCAATAGAAACTGGACGTTTGTGGGTGGAGTCGGAACCAAGAAGTATGGAGTAGTCGACCCATCAGGACTATTGACAGTGTTGCCGGAATGTGGTTCTCTTGACTTCTGGGTTCAAAATGGGTCAGAGATAGTGTTTCCTGCTCTCGAAGATAGCGATGGCTCTAGGCTAGTACTGATATCTCCAGAAGACCAAGTCCTTGAATGGAAACACGTGCAGAGTCCGGTGGAGTTCACGCGTCTAATCTACCATTCATCCAACGGTGAACATGAGTACGTCTACAACGAAATACTCCTCAAGAACAACTCTCTCAGCGAAGCCCTAATGACGTTCTATGTTGCCCTTCGACCTCTTTCTGTGAGAGGAGTAGAGCCGATAGAGAGCTTGGCGTTTAACCTTGAGAAGCGACATCTGTATGCGAATGGTTTCTTGGCCGTTGTGTTGGACAAGGATCCAGATTCAGTCGTTATGACAACGGCGGACAACACCAGTCTTCCTGTGTCACTGTTGGGAAAAGCCACTCATCTTGACCAAGAATTCAGTGCTGAGAAAGGACTGGCAACCGCCGTTCTAAGATATAACGTGAAACTCGCTCCGGCCGCATCAAAGAAGTTCTTCTTCACTAGCCCTCTCAGTCCTATTGAGGACACGGCGGATGGTCCTGTATTTCAACCAAATCCAGGCGCAAGAGACAAGACCGTGGGTAGCTGGTTCGATTTCTCGCAAAGCACGACCAAACTCACGTTTCCAGATAGAGGTCTTGATCCGACTGTGATCCAGGCCAAGGCCACTCTGGCTGCCCAAGCGGCATCCTTCGTGTTACCTGGAAACAACTTACTCACAGGTGCTAGCTGGCAGGAGAAATCACGCGTTCTTTCGGCTTTGTCTGCCGTTGGGGGTTTCAACCTGACAAAGGCCCTGTTGTTGAACACTGCGAGTATAGTTGCCGACAATGTTGAGGACTATGACCCTTTTCAGCTCAGTCCAATACTCTGGAGTCTACTGCACTATCATCTCCTCTCTCAAGATGATTCATACTTGAAGGAGATCGGGCCCTTGGTGGGTCACCTTGTTCGTGCCTTGGGAAAGAGCATCGAATCACAGCTTGTCGTGCCAGAGCCCGCTCCTCTAGAAGACACGACTATGGACTATGCACCTGCTGAGGATTCACCTTCCTTCGTTGGAGTCGACGAGTTACTTGCCGCATCCATGGGAGCGGTAGAGGAACCTCCCCCTGTAGAGGATGTGCCCCCACCACCCGAACCATGGGGTCTCGAGGAGTATGTCACTGCTCTGTGGAATCTCTCGGCTCTTGGATTGGGTATTGAAGCCTGCAGAATCCTGGGTGATGATAGAGAGCTTGATGACCTGAGTGAAACCATTGAGGAATACGAGGCACTGATCAGGGAAACAGCAGGGTCCATGTCGAAAGATACCAACTTGTTCTCAACGCCGAAGAAGCAAATGCAGGCATTCGAGCTTATCACAACTGTATCTTTCCTTAATGCCAACGCTGTCGATTCCAGTCTTCTAGAGAAGGCCCTAGAGTCAGTCAATTCGAACCTTGTTACGGACAATATGTTGAGAATGCTTGAACCCAACACAAAAGCTTCCGGACATCTAGGACTCAGGCTTGCTCAGTATAAGGCGCAGCAAAAGGCCGAATATGACGTCGAGCTACTTCTGAAACGAGCTCTTGAGTTCCAAGATCTGTTCTACAATCTACCCGATTTCGTTGATATCAGAGGTGGAGGAGGAAGCTGGGGGAGCGGATCCAGCATAAGAGCCGCAGCAGATATCCTTCTGCTCATCAGAGCGATGACTATGTCAAGATCTGGTGAGAATCTTGTGATACTCCCAGCCATCCCTGATTCGTGGTATACGTCTACTACCCCCTTAGCATTGGAGGGCCTACCAACTGAGTTTGGTCCGGTTGACATTGAGGTAGGTGCATCTCCCAATCAACATCAGATTGAGGTCAGAATGAAGTACCTGCCAGAAGAGATTCTGATTCACTTGACGACCCTCTTTTCCTTGCCTATGATGAAGGTCTTCGGTGGGGGAATTGTGGAAAGAGTCAAGGACTCAGAGTCTCCCTTCATCAAAGTCGTACCTCTGTCTAACACAGTCGTGGTGACAATTCACAGGTAGATACTACGTTCATGCTGCAAGAGATTCGGAAGTGTCTTAACCGGGTCCAGAGCAACAGAGAGCGCATCAATGAACGCAAATCACCACTCATGGAGATAGAGGTTTGAGTGACATCTACTCGTCTGACTATCTTGTCATCGGAACGGGACTCTCCGGTCTGCTATTTGCACTGAAGGCCTCCGCCAACGGCAAGGTGAACCTACTCACAAAGGCCTCCATATCGGATGCCGCAACGACCAATGCTCAGGGAGGAATTGCGGCAGTCGTTTCATCTGATGATTCATTCGAGTCGCACGTCGAAGACACAATTCGAGTCGGAGCCGGCTTATGTCATCGAGATGTTGTCGAGCGCTTTGTTCAGTCTGGTCCGGATCGAATTCAAGAGCTAGTCGGCCTTGGTGTTGAGTTCACCCAGAACGCCGGCAATGATCAGTTTGATCTGACTTTGGAGGGTGGCCATAGTTATCGCAGGGTTCTACACGTCAAGGATCATACAGGTAAGGACATCGAGGAGGCTCTCATCCGCGGAGTGAGAGCCCAGTCCAGGATTGAAATATTCGAGGAGCACATGGCTGTCAACCTCTTTGCGCACCAGAACCGGGTCTATGGTGCATATGTTCTTGACAAGAACACAGGGGAGGTCAAGCGTTTTGCTGCCAAGGTCACCATTCTAGCAACTGGCGGGGCTGGTAGGGTCTTCCTTTACACGAGCAATCCTGACGTCGCCACTGGAGACGGTATAGCAATGGCATATAGAGCAGGTGCTAGCGTCACTAACTTGGAATTCATTCAGTTCCATCCGACTCTGCTGTTCAGTCCCAGAATACGGTCCTTCCTAATCTCTGAAGCATTGCGGGGAGAAGGTGCACTCTTGCTCGGTCCAGACGGCAAGAGATTCATGGACGAGTACCACGAGGACGCAGAGTTGGCGCCCAGAGATGTTGTTGCCAGAGCAATTGACAACGAGCTGAAGCGTACTGGTGCAGCCCACGTGTACTTGGACATCTCATTTAAGGATGCGGAGTTCATTAGAGATCGATTCCCGGCCATTTACGAAACCTGCCTGCAGA
>CP070658.1:1492563-1499906 GCA_020355105.1 Candidatus Thorarchaeota archaeon
CCTAGTCACAACCTACGAGCGGGCAGATTCGCTCCTCAGACACAGGTGCGAATGGCTGAGCAAAGTGGGGACTGTGGTCATTGATGAGGTTCAGAACCTGTCCGATGTGTCAAGGGGGGCACGGCTGGAGAGTGTTATCATCCGACTTAGGGCCCTGATAGAAGACCTGCAGATAGTCGCACTCTCTGCCACTGTTGGGATGCCAGAGCTACTTGCTGACTGGCTAGGTGCCGACCTCATCGAGTCCGATGAGCGACCTGTACCACTTGTGTGTGATGTGATTGAAACAGTAGACAAGGATAGGATGATTCTCAGGGCCGTCATGAGCACTGTACAGGCCAATGGGCAAGTCATAGTGTTTCATAGGACACGCAGAGAGTCTGAGGCGGAGGCCGAGCGCCTGTCTGAGAGCGTATCGCGGCAGCTTGTTCAGAGAGAGAAGGTCGAGCTTGACGATGAGATGGACTCAGTAGAGAACTGGGGAGTCTCTCTACATCAGGGCCTCAGAGCTCTGATTCATAATGGAGTGGCGTATCACAATGCAGGCCTGAGTGCTAAGGCACGCAGAATGATAGAGTCATTGTTCCGAAAGGGACTTCTAAGAGTCTTATGCGCCACTACTACTCTGGCCTCTGGAATGGACCTGCCAGCTAGAACTGTCGTACTCACAAGCATTGCATCTCCTGGTGACTATCGGAAGACGTTGCCGACCAATCAGGTGCATCAGATGCTGGGGAGAGCAGGTCGTCCTGGCCGTGACAGGAAGGGCTTCGGGCTAATACTTACAGGTAGCAAGGGTGAGGCTAAACAGGCAAAGAAGGCATACTTTCACATTACGACTGACCCTGACACCGAGCTTGAGGTGCTTGAACCCAGATACGAACCTGTACAGAGTACGCTGTGGACATCAAGTGCTATGACAGAACAGCTTCTAGTTGCCCTATGTGAGAGAGGAGAGGCTACACTGGAACAGCTAGAGAATGGCTTCTTCAGCGACTCATATCTAGTTCATACCGCGATTCGTGACGGAAGGTCCCCCATGAGGGCACTCCATCTTGGAGAGATAACGGCCGAGAGCGCCATGGAGAAGCATGCTCTCCAAGACACAGTCAGAGCCGCACGACAGGGTGCCCTTGGGAGTGTTGAGATCAGGGAGAGAGGTGAGGAGGTCCTTGGTGGCATCGTGGACGCCCAAGGAGGCGGTCACTACACGTGTCGTCTGTCGGCGAGATACCTACCAAGCGGAGCGATAGAAGGTCCGATGTGTTCGTGCATCACACCCGTTGACCGTGATGGGCTGCTTTGTCCGCATCTTGTTGCCCTCGGTCATGCTGCTGCGAGAGAGGCAAGAGCACATGCTGACTACATCATTCCACTGGCTCTGAGTGAGACCAGTCCACTGGGAACACTGGTTCGCCTGGGACTTGTGGAGGGGGCCGAGCTCAGTAACATCCGTCCCACTCGTCTGGGAAGGCTGGTGAATCGACTGTATCTGAGTATCCGAACCGTGAGGGAGCTATTGGCAACGATGCCAGTCGTGGATGACAGTATTGGTCTGATGTCACTGCTGCGTCACATTGTATCCATTGAAACGGGTAGGAAGCTAGACGAGGACTTCGAGCAGATGGTAGGAATGGTGGTCACCACAAAGATGCCGTTCAATGATATAGCAAAGGCTCTCGACATGAGTGTTGGAGATGTGTATGCCCTTCTAGACACAGTGGTCTGGATCTTACAGAGTATTGGCGTCATCGCTGACCTGACTGGACTTGCCGAACTGCAGGAGCTCTCTGAGCTGCTGCTGAACAGAGTGAATGAACGAACTGAGAGGAGGAGAGAAGCCCAAGATGACATTGAGTGAGGATACCGGAGCTCTGCCTAAGGAGAAGGTCGAGGCTGAGCCTGAGAGGGCTAAGGCCAGAGATGTGGAGATAGCTCTTGTCGAAACAGGTCATCAGGTCCACGAGTACACAAACGGTCTGACAGTGGGACTTAGGCTGGCAGGAGTACCTGGGAAGAGAGGAGTGCATGCTGACATCGCCTACGTGTTGGACCTCAGGGAAGCGCGGTTCGGCAAGTCGTCACTAGCCATGAAGGCCGCAGTCCTTGAGTCAATAGGAAGGCCGTTGCAGTCAGTCCTCTACGATATAGGTCTTAGTGACCGCCTCACGGATCTCTCGATGTCTACAGTCTGGGGAAGACTGTCAATGCCAGCTCTGAGAAACAGGTCGGATTCTGGTGTTTCAATGATTCACGAGACAAGGACAGTCTACGCCATAGTGAATGATGCTCGGCCGTCCAAGGACCTATCGTGGCTCACTGACGACTCTAGGATTATGACAATTGATGAGTTCTCGTCTTACAGGATCAGTGACGTGAGGTCCACTCTTGCAGAGCTTCAGAACAGTATTGGTAGTGACAAATGGGACACAGTCCAGAGGGTCATGAAGGTGGGATGGATTGCCATTCTCCCCGTCATCATGGCAGTGTCGGGACTCGTTGGAGCAATCATGGTGCTCGTGCAAGGCACCGGTTCTCTCCTCCTTCCACTGACATCCATTGGACTAGGAGCCCCTATTGCTCTCTTGCTTCTCTTGGACTCTCGCCGGAACTTCAAAGAGTTCAAAGCAATGATCACCAAGGAAGAGTCAGACCTTCTGGAAGTAGGGGATGGGAGGCGGCTAATGGAGTCTCAGTATGACAACGAGGAGTCCACGGTCCTCATCATGGACCTCAGTTTTGTACTATCACCATTAGTCGCATCTGCAGCGGCGGCGCTCGAGTCTGGTGACATAGAGAATGCTGCACAAGACCTTCGTTCTGTACTCGACGAGTGTGTTCGATTCTCACCCGCATTGAGTGAATCCGTCTCTGGGGACAATGGACTGAAACGTTTCATTGGACTGTTTGAGAAGCTTGGTCCCCTGTCTGATGATGACATGAGAGGCAATCTGCCAATGGTCTATGCAGAACTCACCATAGAGACAGTTGACACCGAGGAGGGTCTGATTCACAGTCTTGGCGTTATCAACCAGGCTCTCTTTGACATCGGTGTGCTCCGCCCTGACGTGAAGGACAACGTTGACGACCTGCTCAACATAAGGTCCGGAGAGGCAGCACTTCGAGCGCTCGATGAGGAACTGAGCCAGCCCGAGGAGCCCATGGATCAGGTGCTGGAGAGACTGGAAGTCGCCTCAAGAGACCCTGGGGAGAGTGAGGAGGAGCCCGCCATACTCAAGGCGATAGAGGAGTCCAACATCGAAAGCGAGACCGACGCCCCTGCCCCTACTGAGAATGACACTGTCTTGGTAGCGGCCACTGTTGCCGAGAAGATTACGAAGGAGGAACCTGAGTCGCCGCCTATCGTTGAAGAAGTCGCCACTGAGCCTGCCACATCTGAAACGGTGACCAGTGAAGGAAGACGGAGGAAGAAGGAGGCTGAGAGAGCTGGAGCGTGAGCACCTCATCCCCAACGGACTCACACACATATGGGGGCCGCCTGGATCAGGCAAGACAGTCCTGGTATCCCTTCTCGCTGCTCTCAAGACAAGACACGGCAGGGTGGAGTGGGTCTCCACAGATGGCAAGATGTCGTTCGTGGAATCTCTGAGGCTGAACATATTATCCACGAGGGGCAGGGTCCAGAACGTGGAGGTGCTGACTCCATGGGGGTGTGAGGAGGTAAGAGAAACTCTCCTCACCATGAGAGAGAGAATAGATTTTGCTACTGTCTTGGTGGTTGTTGATTCAATCACACGAGCCTTAGACATGTCGCATGTTGAGGATGTGATGTGGGGGAGAGAACTGATTGAGGAGGTCATGCCCACGCTGGCTGCCATCTCAATGATGGGTGTCGATATGCTTGTTGTCAGCGAGTCCAGATGTTTCGATGATGAGATTCAGCCGGTCCACGGTGGCACAATAAGGCGCTGGGCCTCCTATGAGATGTTGGTGGAGAGAACTCTAGGGGGAAGAGTCTCAACCGTGAGATGTATGGACCTACAGAGCGGCGCTGAGGAGTGGAGGACAGAGTTTGTCGTAGACTCAGATGGAGTCGTGCAACTGACACCGGCAAATACATCGGTGTTCGGGAGGTGTGAGGAATGTTCGGACGGTCACTGTTCCGGATAATGGGAGTCGTGGTTGCAGGGCTTGTGGCACTCTCACTGGGCAGGGAGCTGCTCAACTCGGTGACTGCAACCGTGTTGGCCTTCAGGGCCGGAAACGCCCTCCCAATCTTGTCTGTCGCCGTTCTAACGGTAGTACTTCTCAGAGTGCCCGCCCAACTAGAGAAGGGCACCCCGCAACAGGTCCTACTGAATGCGCTTGCATGGGCCTCTGCAGTGTACCTCTCAGTCACGGTCTTCATTGCCATGTTGCCCTTTGGAATGTTGGTTGTCTTCTCAGCAACAGGTGCCACCATTCTTGTCTGCGGTGTGATCTCAGACCCCAAAGAGTTGGCACAAAGGCTCAGAGCATTCTGGTCACACAATGGACTCATAGCTCTATCATTGGGAGAGAGGGGAGGGGTCATGTTTAGCACATCACTTGCAAGTCAAGGGTTCAAGGTGTTGATACTCCCGAGCGAGTCACGAGAAACAGTGGTCGAGCTTCTAAGGAATAGACCTGCCCTTCCAGTCTCAGTGGTGAGTCTAGAGAGCAATGACTTCATGCTGGTCAAGACAAAGGGCAGCAATACGCTACTCACGAAGACTATGGACGTGCTTGAGCAGGCTGGTGTGAATGGAGTGGAGATTGCCCGGCCTCTGCTGACAGATGCGATTGTCAATCTCCCATTGATTGAGGACGAGAGGGGGATTGCCAAGATGAACGAGTACAGGGTGGTCACAGAAGAGAAGGTCATGGAGAAGGTGTTGGAGGTCTGGCCTGAGAGAATGACAGTGGTTCCTAGCAGAGTGGGCCTTAGAGCCATAGTGCGTCCAGACTCAGTGATGGGTCTTGAGCTGGAGGACATCCGCCAAGGTCGCGAGGCCCAAGTGGTCCTTGAGCGTGACCTGTCCATGTTTGAGAAGGGGGTTGTTGTGAATGGGAGTTCCACTTGATGCGATAAAGGTCAATCACTCATCTGTAACGAAGCTCAGGCCTCAGCCTCTTGATAGTCTGCTCGGACCTCTACTTGTCGGAGGTCAGATGAGCGTGGTCTATGGTCCGGAGAGGGCTCCCATGACAGCCCTCGCGCATGTCGCGCTGGTTGGGGCCGTGAGGAACGGGAGAAAGGCGTTGTATCTAGACTCTGGAAAGAACTTCAGTCCTCAACTTTTACGAACACTAAGTCGAGACCTCGGGGAAATCGCGCTACTTGACATATCAATAGGGAACGTGATGAGCCTCTCTGACCTGAACAAGGCAGCATTGTCAGCCGTTGGCTTCTCCATCGTTGTCCTTGACAGTCTCACGGGTGTATTGAACCTGAGTGGCGCTCCTGGAGCCAAGGGAAGGCAACGAGAACTCTTCTCGACCCTTGACATGCTCAGGATGATGGTCAACCAGCATGGGTCTCACTTGCTGATGACCGACCACTCGACAAGGGAGTGGTCGTCTGGAGCTGAGAAGCCAATTGGTGGGAACGTACTGGCGCACGCCGTCGACTCTGTCGTCCGTGTTGACAGTCAGGAGGGAGTACGTGACGCTGTCAGAGTACTAGTTGAGAGGTCTGCTTCAGTAGCCTCCCCTGAGGCCGTGGTTATACGTCTTGGGAAGAAGGGAGCATGGTCGCTGATGGGGAGATGACAGGAGATGGGCGTGAAGAACTGGAAGAATCTGGTGTCCTGGCAGATGGTCGGGACAGATGAGATCAGTCCTCCCTGTGTGGCGATAGACGTCTCTAACTACATGATACGCCGAATGGCTGTGGTGCCCAAGCATCGTTCAGCAAACAAGGAACGTGTGCCACTGACTCATATCACTCTAACACTTGGAGTCATCAGGGCTGCTTTGAGAAGGAACATCCTGCCAGTGTTTGTGGTTGATGGACCTCCGGAATCACTGAAGAGGGCACCTCAGCCGGACCTAGTGTACAAGGCAGTCAGGCTGTATAGGAGATTCTCGGATTCTGAGGACCCATGGGACAGCAGTGTGGCACTGGCCCTATCTGAGAGTCCTGCTTTGAGAACCTACTTCGCAGCTGAACATATCAAGGACCTGTGCAGTGCTGTTGGGATTCCAGCCATCGGGGCCCCTTCTGAGGCGGAGATGATGTGCGCCGTTCTTTGCAGAGAGGGCATTGTCGGAACAGTCGCATCCAATGATGCTGATGCACTCTTGTTCGGGAGCCCTCATGTGTCGAGAAGGCTTGAGCTGTCAAAGGGGCAGGTCGAGAGGGCTCGACTGGTTGACATGGAAGAGGCGACAGGTCTTGACCTTGATCAGCTTCGTGACCTTGCGATTCTCTGTGGTTGTGACTTCCATCCCGGACTGAAGGGTGTCGGACCGCGCAAGGGAGTGATTCTACTTCAGAGATATGGAAGTCTTGTCCCTGTGCTCAGAGCGAGGGGAGTGAGTGTATCTGAGCGGGAGTCATTTGTGAGAGCAAGAGAGGTCTTTGACGAACCGAGTCACATCTCGGTGAGTGGCATTGAGGTGCTAATTAGGTCACCAGTCTTGCCTAGAGTAGTAAGGATGCTGACACCTGTGATGGGGCGGAAGAAGGCTGAGATCCGGACATCTGACATTGTCAGACTCTGGAAGGACTTTGGCAAAGAACAGACAACTATGGAGCAGTGGACTTGATGACAACAGAGAGTCAGGTGAATGTCTACGGCAGCAGGGAGCCGGAGAAGTTCTTGGAAGAAGTGAGGGACTACCTTGAGGACATCCAGACCGTGAGGAGCGTCCTTCCTGTTGGCGATTATCTAGTGGACGGTGCCCCCATTGAACGCAAG
The DNA here is from genome assembly GCA_020355105.1 of Candidatus Thorarchaeota archaeon. Lineage (GTDB taxonomy): Archaea > Asgardarchaeota > Thorarchaeia > Thorarchaeales > Thorarchaeaceae > SMTZ1-83. Next base: position 1,499,466 of record CP070658.1, read on the forward strand.
GAGCCCAAAACAGGGGGCGCGTTTGAGGAGGCCTAAGAAGATGAGCGGTTCAGACTCAAGCGATGTGGGACTGGCTCACAGGCTCTGGGAGGAGGGCAGGGAGCACAGGAGCCAAGGTGACTACAGCCGGGCCATAGCTTGCCTAACGACTGCATTGGCCCTTGACAAGAAGAACGCTCAGATCTGGGCTGACATGGCACGAGTCTGGCTAGAGCTGAACAGTGTGGAGGACGCTTGGTATGCAGTCACTACTGCCTTGATGCACGACCCAGAGAACGAGGATGCCAAGCGAATCTTCGGGCTGGTGCAGGGAAGAATGTGAGAGAAGTGAAAATACCAGGAGATGGTGGGCCAGACGCGATTCAGGGTCCGGCTTTCTCTCCTACAGAAGACAGTGTATTCACCAAGCATCAGACCAGGACTCTGTTTCCGAGTCATACA
>CP070658.1:1500006-1502587 GCA_020355105.1 Candidatus Thorarchaeota archaeon
CCTGTTTCCAATCTGGCGACTCATAATCTCCAGAGAGCAAGCCTGCGCGAAGGATTGGCAAGTCCTCTCTTCGCTGAGATTCGGAAGAATGGGCACATCTTGGAAACCCACGAGCTGCCTTGCGCCCTGTTATCACATTATGAAGAGGTGCTGACACTGGCCAGGGATGTTGGAGCATATAACACAGATACCGGAAAAACCGTGTGAAATCCAACCGCCTTGGTCAATGGATGAATGGACTTATAGGTAGATGTTCAGGGAAGCCCTGCCCAGAAGACAACTATTCATTGGCGGGTCACGCAATGGGAAACAAGAAGATGAGAATCAAGAAGCTTGGAAAGGCCATTGCAGACCACTGCATTTGGGGCACTCATCTGGATTTCCTCTGTGATGAATGTAACAGTAAAATGAAGCCTGGTGGCAACTTTCAGCATGTTCTGGGTGGTCGAGAATATCAGTTCTGCACTGAGAAGTGTATGAAGGCCTACGTAGAGAAGTGGGTGCCGCCAAGCGAACCGCACTAGTCTTCAGATTCTGGTTCCCAGGAAGTTCTTCTAGGAAACCATCGTGGGACATTGTTCATGTATCGTGTGTAATTGTCGCCAAATCTCTGCTGAAGTTCGGGCTCCTCCTGTTTCACGAAGAGGATGTGGTTCCCGACGAATAGAAACAAGAACAGGAGTAACAGGGGAAAGGATCCAAACAACACGACTTCTCCCAAGACAGTGAACAAGACTCCCAATACCATGGGATTTCTGACGTACCGGTATATGCCGTGCACAACGAGGTTCGTGGGCGGGTCCCACGGTGCGGCTGAACCGTTCCCTATCTTGGCAAAGAGATAGGTGGTGACAGTCAGAAGAACCAAACCGAATACTGTTAGCAGCAAACCGACTGTCGTCGCCACCACTCCAAAAGGATACTCGTAAAGCCATGCGTAATGAATCTCTCTGAAGAACATCAGGATGATGGCAGGCACAACGAGAATTCCTAGCAACGGCTCAAGCACAAATCCTTTGACATATCGAAGAGTTCCCAAGTTTCTCCCTCATTCAAGCTTCTTCTTGAATCCCATTCGTCTGAGAAATGGGTCGGGAATACACCAATCGGTGTAGCTCGATTGGACCAGAAGAAGACCCATGATTGCCACTAGCAGAATTCCAATCTCGAGATGAACCCAGTAGGCAATGGCCGCGAAGAGCAGAACCAAGCTACCCTGCACAAGAGCCCTAGCGTTCTCCAAGTACACTATTGTCACCCTCAGGAAGGTGCGAATAGTCACTTGTACCTCTTAAGCACACTGATACGTCCAGTACCAGCGTGTGATGATGTCACTAGCCATACTGGAATCTCATTGTACCTCGTTCGGGCTAGAGCCATCCCGCCCGCGTGGAACCGGTGATTGATATCCAAGCTGTTTCAGAGTATCGTACAGGAACCTGGAGGAGTCCATTGATTCCGAAGTTCTCCATCCGCTCACCATTTCTTCTCCAATTGACTCGATTTTCTCGTACCAACTCATAGCAAGTACAGCCAGTGTTTCAGGCACTAATCTCACGTCAGTTACCTTTGTCAGCAGCAATGTCCCCATTGAGTTGAAGAACGACCCTATGTACAGAAACTTCGCGTATGCACTCGGATTCGTCCTTGGACCGTACTTGGCCCTGAAATCTGAATAACTGGTCCAGTCCCATTGTACGATTATCTCAGACATGTCCTCAAGGAATTCTTTGTCAACCTGCTTATGGAACTCCAAGAATACAGATGCTTGTCTTGACTTGGTGAAGTTCCTCAGAGAGAGGATACTCATGATGACACCTACCACGACGCTCATTGCTGCGATCAATATCGAAAACGTCTGGAGATCCAACTGCATGAATATCACTCCACGGTTCTGTAGAATTCGGAAGGAGGACTAGAGTTTCTTCATCGTTTCTCTGGCATATTCGCGGGCCTTTTGTACTCTGGACTCATCAGGCTGCCCCATTGTAGCTTCGCGACCAAATTCTCCGAATCTCCTTTCATTGGGGTCGTCCGATTTTAGCAGCATGTCCACAACCCTCTGGCTCATTTCGCCCTGACAGTTGAAGAAATTGAAGATCTCTGCGCCTGCATCTGTTGCCGCAGCCTTCATGGCATCAAGCCAAGGCGTGAGGGTTGGAACTCCTTCCGGTGAGCCGTGAGTGCAAAAGAGCCCAATCTTCCTACCATTCACATGTTCCCCTAGCCATCTCTTAGATACTTTCGAGGGGCTCCAACCTTCTACTGGATATCCTACAAAGACGAAGTCGTAGCCTTCAAGGCTCTCAACCTCGCGAAACGTCTTAATGTCCTTCTCCGCCTCTATCTCACCATAAATCGCCTCGGCAATCTTCTTCGTATTGCCAGTCACACTACGATATGTCACTAATACCTTCACTGCAACCTTCTCCCGTGTGTCTTCTGACTTCTTTGCTACCCATATAGATAAGAGTTGCCCATTCTCGAAGAACCTCTTGCTTGGTCGGGAGCCCGATGCTTATTAGTAGGGTATCGCTTCTCTGCCCTTTATGGACGTAGAGAAGATTCGGCGTGACTTTCC
>CP070658.1:1502687-1506238 GCA_020355105.1 Candidatus Thorarchaeota archaeon
GTCGCCTTGTTCTTCAACGTGGACGACAATAGGTGGTATATCCTAACAGTCCTGGCAATGATTGTCACAACAATATTGTGGTTCATCTATCCGTACATCTACCCAGGAGTTCCTGGTCAGACGCCAGATGCACTGTTCTATCTATCTACTACATTCTTCTGGCTTCCATGGCTAATTCTGCTGTTTACTCCAGTCTTGAAGACATGGGTGCCGGAGTGGTCTAGAATAGATGACCCGAAGAAGAGGTATATCGGAGTGTTTCTCGGTATCCTCGCCGGAATAGAGGTCTTCTATTACTACTGGACCGCACCCTATTGGCAGATCTTCGCATATCCTGTTGAGCTCTCCTACACCTCGAACATGTTTGGTTATTCATGGTGGTGGCCAGTTCTGTCCATCCTAGCAACCGTGATTGCCATCCCAGTAATCGAGGCTCTCAAGAGGAGTGGATTGCCGAGGATTCCAAGGTCCATTTGGTAGCTTGTAGAGCACTGGCTGATTCTCAGCCGGTGCCCAACTCTTTTTTTAATTGACTCTTTCTCCACTTGCCTCTGTGATTTGAAAGCAAAGAGATTTATGCCGCATGAGGCTGGTTCATGCTTCAACGGGAGCGATGAGAGTTGGCTGAAGACGTAGCAGTCAAGGTCGATAACCTAACCTTCACCTATGAGAGAGGACCTTTGGCCTTGCAAGATGTTACTTTTGACGTTCGCAAGGGTGAGATACTTGGTATCTTGGGGTCGAATGGAGCCGGGAAGACCACGCTCTGTTTCCACCTAAACGGGATCATCCCGACAGTCTACGCCGGGACAGAGAAAGGAAAGGTGGAAATGTGCGGCCTAGACCCCTGGGAAACTCCAATTCTCGAGATGTCACAGAAGGCCAGTATGGTTCTTCAGGATCCGGAAACTCAGTTCACTACGACTGATGTTTCATCCGAGCTGGCCTTTGGTCCAGCAAACCTGGCCATAGAACGTGAAGAGATCTTTCGACGTTCAGAGTGGGCGGCAAAGGTATGTGGGATTGACGGTCTAGAGGAAAGGAAACCAAAGGAATTGAGTGGAGGGCAGAAACAGAGGGTGGCACTTGCTGCAGGGCTCACGATGTTGCCCCAGGTGCTTATCCTCGATGAACCCACGTCACAACTCGACCCAGTTGGTACCACAGAGGTCTTCGATGTTGTACATCACCTAGCAGACACAGAGGACATGACCATCATCATTACGAGTCACAAGACCGACGAGGTCGCCAGGCTTGCTCACAAGATACTTCTTCTCGACGAGGGTAAGGTCATTGCCTATGGAGGTCCAAAGGAGGTTTTTGCACAGACAGAGCTGCTTGACTCGGTGGGTGTCAACCCTCCATCAGTTGCATCCTTGGCGGCGAAGATCTCGGCCAAAGCCCCAAGATTCAAGGACCTGGTTGACAAGTCTGGAGGCATTCCGCTAACAATCGATGAAGCCGAATCGCTATTCAAGAAGGCCTTGGATGACGGCATTGTCAAGATTGACTGGAAGAATCCACCACTCCCTCCACGCAGATCCGAGGAAGTTGTGCTTGAGATGGATAACGTGACGTTCACGTATCCAGCAAGGATTCCAGTTACGGCTCTCAAGAACATTGACTTGAAGGTACACAGGGGAGAGTACATTGCCATAATCGGGCAGAACGGAAGTGGCAAGACCACGTTGGTCAAACACTTCCTTGGACTTCTTGAGGCAAGTGAGGGTGTGGTGAGGATAGAAGGCGAGGATGCAAGTGAGCTTACTATCGGCAGCATCGCAAAGAGCATTTCCCTGATCCTACAGAATCCAGACTATCAGCTGTTCAGCATAAGTGTAGAGAAGGAGCTCGCTTTTGGTCCGAGGAACCTAGGTCTGTCTGAGGAAGAGATAGAGCAACGAGTCGAATGGGCCATGAAGGAGGTAGGGTTGGAGGATGTTAGGGATATCTTTCCGTTTAGGTTGAGCTTCGGAGATAGGCGCAAGGTGGCCGCAGCAGCGGGGATTGCGATGGACCCGGAGATTCTGATACTGGATGAACCCACAACGGCTCAAGATTTCGTTGGTAGGCATGTACTCTGTCAGATAGCATCGAGGATGAGGGACCAGGGCAAGACAATCATTATGATTTCACATGACATGGACCTCGTTGCTACCTATGCTGACCGGTTGGTTATCATGTCAGATGCCAGGATAATTGCAGATGGTCCCAAGAGAGAAGTATTCGGGATGGACGATGTGATGAAGCAGGCGTTCCTTAAGCCGCCTCAGATTACTCAGTTGGGTCAAAGACTAACTGACTATGGCATCAGAGAGAACCTCGTCACCGTTGACGAGATGGCAGACGTCTTCAAGGCAGGAGGTGTATAATAGTGGCGTTCGAATATGTGAAGAAGGACACAGCTCTGGATAGAATGAACCCTCTTGTGAAGCTCCTCTACATGGCCCTAGCCCTTCTTCTGGTTATTCAGGTCTGGAACATCGAGAGCATCAGTCTCCTCATCATCTGGATTGGCATCGCCACTACGTGGTGGATTGTAGGGAAGGTAGAGCTAAGTAGTCTTGGATTCCTTCTCAAGCTTCTCACATTCCTCTTCATCTTCTTGTTCCTTGTGCAAGGGCTGACCTACAGGTTTGGAGACCATACTGTACTCTTCAAGTTCTTCCACTTTCCGATAATTGATGTTTCTAATGGTCTGGAAGTTACAAACTATGGTGAAATGACGACGGGCGGTATTCTCTTCGGGCTTTTGATTGCACTCCGCGTCGTTGGAGTCGTTACAGTGATTCCAATCTTCACAATGACTTCATCGATAGCTCGCATTACAGCTGCATTCTCAAAGATTCGTGTCCCTCAGAAGATGGCATTCATGTTCATGACTGCCTTCAGATTCGTCCCCCTTGTTCAGGAGAGCATGGACAGCATAATAGAAGCACAGAAGATTAGAGGTTTCGACCTTGACCAAGCCGGCTACATAGATAAAGTTAGGCGAGCATATGTACCGATCATAACGCCGCTCCTTCTGCTCATGTTTCGAAGAGCGATGGATCTCGAGGTAGCAATCAATGCACGAGCGTTCGGCGCGATGAAAGAGCGAACCTACGTTGAAGATATGTCCTTCAAGAGAAGAGACTACATCGGCATCCTTGTTGTTTTTGCCAGTTTCGGCCTGATGATGTACCTACTTTACATTGAGCCGACATTCATAACATGGGTGCTCCTGACACAGGCAATCGCGATCGTAGTCACAGGCTTCGGAGCATTCCTCGCTGTCATCGGTGTACCGGCTGCACTCCAGACTATCAACAGCTTCCTTCTTACTCGAGCCTTATCTTCCGGATCGTAATGCAGGAAGATAATCCCCTTCCGCCTGGCCTCTTCATAATACTCCTCATAGAATCCGTATGTCCTTATATCCCGGTAGAGGATGTAGATGTTCATATGGGGTTTAAGCTCTTTAAGCTTCAAGGCATTCCTAATCGCCTCGCTGCAGCACACCCTCGAGCAATAAGGCCGCTCATCGTTGCGGCAACCCACGCACTGAATCA
>CP070658.1:1506338-1517547 GCA_020355105.1 Candidatus Thorarchaeota archaeon
AACCTCCTCGGCCAGCAGGAAGGTAATCTTTGGAGAAGTTGATGAGTGCATCGAGTACAAGGATTAGTGCGTCCTCGTCACCATCACAGTTGCGCCTTTTCGCAGCGTGCCAATAGGGATGAGCATAGCACACACTGGCATTTGTGAACCCAACGACTCTTCCGATTATTCCTGCCGAGGTATGTGGAGCCAGACCAATTACCAATTGTCCAACTACATCCTCGAGTAGATTGAATCTATAGTACCTCTCAAGACCGTAGATCTTCTCGAGACAATCATCCACAAACTTACCGACTCGAACCAGATAGTCAGCACCGTTCTCCGGTATAATCAGATCCTGAACCTTGAGCTCAAGTGTCTGCGTGTCCGAAACCAGTGGTGCACCTAGGTAGTCGTTTGTGTATCCAAGCTCTCGCAGTTTGGACACCGGTACTCCTACCTCTGATGGTTTGAAATGTGTCAGTGGTGCGTCGGTAACGTCGAACCTTGCAGTGCCATCACGATAACAGTATACATCGTGTTTTGCCCTCAGAATGCCCTTTCCCAAGTACTCGGGAATCTTCAGATTGCTGGTCAATCCTAGGACTGCACGTAGATTATATGATTGTGGCTCTCCAATCTCATCCTTCACACGGTCCAATAGCCCTTGGATATTGACTAGGACCTTCTTAGTGGCACGATGACCAAAGGGGCACTCGCCCGCAACCGGGTCCACAGGTTTTCCGCAGCCGTCCTCAGAACACATCTTTCGCAGCTCTGTATGTGCCCCACATTTCTCACATCGAGATTCGAATGTTTCATTGTCGCAATTGGGGCATTCTCGACTGACTAGTTCGAGTTCCACTCCGGTGTCTTCTGAGATTGGGAATGACCTTGCAGCATCTAGGTCGAATGTCTCTAGAAGGGCAGACTGATGGGTGCTTCTGGCCACCTTTTCCATGCGCCGCTCGCTTGCCAGTGTGCGTCCCACTGGAAATAGGACTTGGACTGGAGGCCGCATTCTCCGTTCCTCAGCCTTTTCTGGGCGGCCCATCCGTGCACCTATAGCCATTCCCATCTTGTTTCTAAGTTCCACACGTGAGCATGAGTTGAGGGCATCTAGTGAGTTGCTACCTGCTGCCGTTGCCGATTTCTCTCCAAGCTGTGCCAAGATGGTGATGGGATCATCAGTCAACCGGATTCGTTTGCCTTCCTCGGATAGCTCGTGAGGAACTCCTAGATTCTCAAGTAGAACCTTGTGTCGTTCGTCGTTTGGAAGACTCATTCGGTCCCCATCTTTAGTCTTGTCCAGAGTGTGCTTGGTAAGAGTCCAAGACCTGACATCCAACATCTCTGGGAGGGCAAGTGCAGGCCATCGGTACAGGTATCGAGGATGTAGAGGAACACTAAACTTCTCTGAAATGGCGATGGCCTCTTCTGGACTTGGAATTCTTCTGAGAGGCGATTCTATGAAGGAATCGATGGTATTTGAGTCGAGATTTACGTCAGAAAGGAGCGTCTCAATCTGCTTGTTGCTCAGGCCAGAGTAAGCACGCTCTAGATCGTGAGACCACCATTCCTCGCAGTATCCCGACGGCACAAGAGGGTGGTTGTTTTCCAAGAACTCTCCTAGGCCTACCAGTATGTCCCCAAGGTAGACGATGCGATCAACCTTCCCCTGCAGCTTGCGTGCTTCTTCAACTGTGAAGACCTGACACAGTGAACCATCTCTGAGTAGAACGATAGGTCCTTCGATGGTATCCACAGGCGCAACAATAGATCCCTTGCCGGGGCGTTCTGTTCTGATGTGAGTGCCTGTAGCCAAGAACTCGTCTACAAGGAGCATTGTTGCAGGATGAACACCAACACCTGCCAAACCCGTATTCCTGGACCGTCCATACCTGAGCCTAAAACCACCGCGATGAGACGGATGAGAGAAGACAGGCCGACCACCAATCACGTCAGTCAGGTAGTCTGACTTTGGCTCTAGCTTTTTGTCAACCACAGTATCAGATTCTGATGGGAGTACCTTGGACATCTTCGCGGCCACCTCTTCGAGCCACTCCCATCCCTTAATGGACATCTCGCTCACGTTCTTGGCTAGTTTCGTAGCACGTCCAACAAGACCGTCACTCAGTACCAGTACTGCCCCTCCTCGAACACGATTGGTTTCAATCCGAGGATCTAAATCGCGACTTCCTGTAACCTCAAACTCCTCAGTGGGTTCCCCTGTGAGCATTATCGGAAGTTTGGACGCAACAAGCCTGACGAGTTCGGGCTGGACCGGGAATTGTAGGTGTACATTCCTGGCATAGAGTTCTACCTCCTCAAGAGCTCGTTCAACCTCCTGCTCCGTGGCAACGTATGCAGGGATTCCTAAACACTGACGCACGTAGTCTGCAACCAAGACTGTCATTGCAGTTTCAGTGCCTCCGGCTGCACGAATGGGCCCAGCCAGATAGAGTGCAAGGTATTCATCATCCTTGGGCCCCCGGATTTGCACCTTGGCTATTCCTTCGATTGGTGCCGCCGTTATGCTCTCCGTCATGATAGATAGTGCGACACGGACTGCCTTGTCCGCAGCCTTCTGCGGGTCATCGATGTTTCCAAGCTCCCCCAGTGCAATCTCCTTGGCAACTGCAAATGCCACTTCTTCCCGGGTTTCGTACTTCTCTGACAGTTCCCGAATACGCTTGGCAACCCCAACCGGTCCTTGGAGAGTGACCTCGACACGCGCCGCGACATCATGCGCCGGTGGAATCTCTATTTTCGTTGTGGGATCATATCCTTTTGAGCGAGCTTCCTCTGCAATCCTGTAGATACTATCAACCTCATTGTTGAGAGTTTCAAAGTACTGAGCGTAGCTAACACTATGTGTAGGAAGATTGAGCTCGGACTCTGTCACGGCAAGTCAAGACATTGTTGTTGGGTCTTGTCTTTTATCTTTCGGCCTAACCAAGCTAGCTCGGATTGAATGAGCAGTGAGCTTTAAAGCAGGGACAGATGATTTGTAGCTGACCATGAGCCACCAGTGGTTGCTAGGACGGTAATCGACGTGCTCACGCTTGAAGAAACCATCAACCTGATTCTCAAACACACAGAGTATCAGCGACAAGATGTATTGAACATGATTGAAGAGAAGAGACAGGAATTAGGTCCAGAGGTAGTGAATGACGAGTCGGCTGCAATGATTGTTGCACGTGATCTTGGCATTGACCTGCATCAATTGTCTGCAAAGCCACGTATGAAGATTGGGGATATCTCTGAAAGCACGAGAAACGTTACGCTGACTGCGAAGGTGATCAACGTGGGCCCCGTCCGAACTTTCACCCGCAAAGGCGAGGGCGGGGAAGGAAAGGTGGGGAGTCTGGTCATCGTAGATGGAACGGGACAGATTAGAGTTACACTCTGGGATGAGGTCACCAAGGCCATCTCAGAAGACTCCGATGAGAGCATAAGGATAGATGATGTCATTCAGCTGCGTGGGGGGTACGTCCGAAGGGGACTGGGAGAGAATCTAGACATCCAGATGGGACGCATGTCGGGCATCAAGCGCCTTGATGAACATGAGCTTGAGGGCCTTGAGGTTGACGTTGGTGAGCCTCCTTCAAAGAAGATCAGCGACCTCCAAGAGAGAGAATTCAACATAACGCTCCTTGGCAAGGTGATGAGAGTCTTTCCCTTGTCAACTTTCACTAGGAAGACTGACGGAACAGAGGGTAAGGTAATGAGCTTGATTGTGGCAGATGAAACAGGGGAAACGCGCTTGGTCTTTTGGGATAAGGATGCCGAAGAGATTGAGAATGTCGCAGAGGGCGAAGTCATCAGAGTGAGAGGAGGTAACACGAGGAGGGGGCGGTATGGCAACATCGAAGTGCATGTGGGTCGTTCTGCACAGATCGAGAGAGGGCTAGACATCAAGATTGATACTGGAGAATATGTCCCAAGTGCAGGCTCACCAGCTCCAGTTGGAAAGAAGCAGATTGGGGAGGTAACTGCTCAGATGAGGGATGTTGACCTTGATGGGAGAGTCGTTAGGATATTCCCGGTCAACACGTTTGACAGAAACGGAGGAGAAGGTAGAGTTCAGAACGTCATAATCGCAGACGAAACTGCACAGATTCGATTGACCTTCTGGAATGAGGATGTAGACAAGATCAAGAAGATCAAGGAAGGAGATGTGATTCGCGTCACGCACGCCTATGCAAAGGAGGGCTTTAGAGGAGGACTGGAGGTGCATGTGGGCCGCAAGGCAGAGATTAAGATCAATCCTGGAGGTTCTCCACTGAAGAAACTAGACCTTTCAGAACTAGCATCGGTACCAAGTTTGGGTGCACCAGGCCCAGTTGGGAAGAAACCGATTGGGGAGATAACTGCTCAGATGGGAGATGTTGACCTTGAGGGGAAGGTTGTCAGGATATTCCCAGTTAACACGTTTGACAGAAACGGAGGAGAAGGTAGAGTTCAGAACGTCATAATCGCAGACGAAACTGCACAGATTCGATTGACCTTCTGGAATGAGGATGTAGACAAGATCAAGGACCTTCAGGAAGAAGATGTCATCAGCGTTGCCCATGCCTATGCAAAGGAGGGCTTTAGAGGAGGAGTGGAGGTACACTTGGGCCGCAGAGCAGAGATTGAGATTAATCCTAAAGGTTCTCCATTGGAACAGCTTGATCTCTCAGATCTGTCTGTAGAGTCAAGATCGCAGGCCGCAGGACTTGTGAGAATAGGTGAGATTGATGAGAACAGCGAAGGCAAGAGCGTAGAGGTTTCCGGAATGGTAATGGGAGCTACTCAAGCAAGTCCGGTGTATCCAGCATGTCCAAGCTGCCGAAAGAAAGTCGAGGAAGAGGGGGGCAGGTTCACGTGTGGCGTGTGTGGTGATGTCAAGGAACCTGAATATAGAATGCTGTACAAGATCACTGTTGATGATGGCTCGGGCTCAATAAGGGCTACTCTGTTTGGTGAAACCGGGGAGGAACTATTGGGAATTACGGCTGAAGAGGCACACGAACTAATCGAGAAGTCTGGAAACAAGCTGGAGCCTCTCGAAAGAAACTCGGACAGAATGCTTGGGAGATATGTTTCTGTACGAGGTCGTGTTTCCAAGTTCCGAGATTCTATAGAGATCACAGCCAGTGGACTAGCCTTTCCAGATCTTGTCGAGGTGAGCAAACGCGAGCGAGAGCGTATTGACGAGCTAATACGGTAGTATCTACATCATGATGTGGCCTCAATGAGGGCACGCAGTCCCTCAAGGAACCTCTCGACGTCATCGAAGTTGTTGTACAAGTAGAAACTGGCTCTGGCTGTTCCTACAGTGGGTCTGATGCCCAATTGATAGTGGAAAGGTCCAACACAATGCCAGCCACTTCTCACCATAACTGAATACTGGTCGTTTAGAAATGCAGCAACATCGTGGGCAGCCTCCACGCAGTCAAGAGTGAAAGCAACAAGCCCTGTCTTGATATTGATATCATCTGTCCCCACAATCTTCACATGGTCCATGTCTTTAAGATTCTTGAGAGCTACCTCTAAGAGAGCTCTCTCGTGTTTCTCAATCTTGTTCATTCCAATTCGTGTTAGATACTCAGCTGCCGCGCCTGCACCAATGGCCCCTGCATAGTTCTGCAGTCCAGCTTCAAACTTCTCAGGGGGTGGAAGGTATTCAGGGACTATCTTCCCATTTGTATAGCGGACGTCGGCCACGGTGTCGCCTCCGACCAAGAACATGTCCATAGCTTCTAGATGTTCTAGCTTCCCGTAGAGAACCCCCATTCCCGTCGGTCCGCACATCTTGTGAGCTGATATTGCGGAGAAGTCAACGTCTAGCTTCTGCACGTCCAGAGGATGATGAGGTGCATATTGTGCGTCGTCAGACATCACCAAAGCACCTCGGTCGTGAGCAATCTCGATGATCTCCTCAAGAGGTGCAACGGTGCCGGCGACGTTTGAGGAGTGCACGATTGATACTAGACAGGTGCTACTATCGAGTACTTCTTTCCAATCCTCAATATCGAAGGTACCATCTGATTTTGCCTCAACTATCTCAATCCTCAAGCCATCGCGTCGTGCACGCTCTACGAAGGGGAGTGAGCCGCTATGATGCTCCAGTGTGGAGGTGACAATCTTCGCATCCTTTGGGAGTTTCAGTGAAGAAGCAACCATATTGAGAGATTCTGTGGCGTTTCGCGTCCAGATGCACTCAGCGGTATGTGTTGCATTCAGGAACCGTGCAAACTTCTCTCTAGACGCAGTGTAGGCGTTTGACGCTTCTTCGCCTAATGTATGGATACTGCGTCCACCGCAAGCTGGATATTTCTCGTAGTATTCATTCATGGCTTGAACTACTTCTATTGGCTTAAGAGCCATACAAGCACTGTCAAGATACACGATGGGGCGTCCATTGATTGTGCGATTCAGGACCGGGAAATCAGATCTTACGTTCAGCATTCTAATCAATCGCCTCTCACTAATTGCCAGCGATATCCACCCTTCCCGAGAGTCTTGCTGATCAACCCCTTGTCAACCAGCTGCCGTGCGGCAACAATGAAAGTGTCACCACCCGCACAGTCTTGACATATATCAGCATGCTCATCACTACGAGCAATCTCGAGAATCTCGGATGTTGTCAGTGGGTTGGTCGCATTCTGTAGAATGTTCAGCACGCATTGAGCGTTTCTTGAGAGGTCTGACATCGTGTTGGGCTGCGGTGCAGGATTCAATAAGAAGGCTTTGATTGGTGGTCGCTGTAGACCCATCATAATCCTTAAATGAATTCTATCAGGGTGCAGCCCGCTCATTCTATGGGGACCCACTGCCCTCATTGTGGGTAATAGGCAGAGGCGAACGATTGTGGGAAGAAGAAGAAGACAGAAAGTACGACGGCGACCTCAGAAGCGTATTCCAGATGTATATCCATGTCCTAGTTGTGGGAATACAGCAATTAAGATCGAACTGAACCGCAGTGATGGAGTTGCTGGTGTTAGGTGTGGTTCTTGTGGTTTGGAGATGGTCGTTGACGAAGTGAATCCACTGACAGAGGCCGTTGACATCTACGGTGCCTTCATAGATAGGTTCTATGAGAGTCGTAGCGCTGAGTCCACCTAGTGCAAGACTCGATATTCAGCAATTGTTATAAGTGCGGTCAATCCGAGAACGCGGGATTTCTATGCAGATCGAACTCATCGAGTCAATCTTGTCTCTTCTGCTCATGGCGATGGGCATTGTGGCCCTCATGCTGATTCTCGCATACTCGGTTTGGGGCGAGGAAGAAGATGAGTAACGACACGAGAGGGGCATCCCGATGAGTTCGGATGAGATACTTCTTCTTGCTTTTGAAAACGTTGCAGGACACCTAGCCAACCTGGATTCAATACGCTCTCTTGTCCAGAAGCTTACAGGTCATGGTCACACCACTGATAAGGTAATCCAGATGCTTGAAGGGAAGATGGAAGAAGCTGAAGTGACACTAAGGACAGACCTGCGCATATTGATTAATGAGATTCGACACGTGACAAGAGGGAAGTTCTCTGGATGAGTGCCTTTTCTCGCCTGAGCAAAGAAATCAACGAGTTTCTGACTGGTCATGGCATGGTTTCACCAACACCAATCCAAGAGAGTGCTATTCCCACCATTCTTAGCAGTCAGACAGACGTTCTTCTTCTTTCGCCCACAGGATCGGGCAAGACCGAGGCTGCACTGTTGCCGTTGCTTCATCGCCTGCAGAGGCGGAAAGAAGAGGGCGAGCTGTTTGGGTTCTACATTCTCTACATCACGCCACTGAGAGCGCTCAATAGAGATGTCTTCAGACGAATCGAGAGTCTATGTGAGCACCTTGGACTGACCGTTGCGGTAAGACATGGTGACACTAGCCAGTACAGGAGAAGACAACAGGCAATCAAACCTCCTAACCTACTCATCACAACCCCTGAATCACTTCAGGCCATTCTTCCAGGAAAGCGGCTTAGATACCACCTGAAGACAGTCTTTGCAGTGGTCGTCGATGAGATTCATGAACTGGCTGACAGCAAGAGAGGAACGCAGCTGAGTGTTGGTCTGGAACGACTTGAGCGATTGATTGGTTCAGATGTTCAACGAGTAGGCCTTTCCGCAACCGTCGGAAATGTGGGAGAAGTTGCAAAGTTACTAGCATGTCGAGATCGTGCCGTCAAGACAATCTGGGCAGGTTATGACCTAAGGAGAATGGACCTCAAAGTGGACATGCCGGTTCCTCACCCACAACACAAGAAGCTGAGTAGGAAGCTCGCGTATCCGTTGCATTCCACGGCTCGCCTAGATAGAATTGTCGGACTAATCAGCAGTCATTCTTCAGTCTTGACGTTCACTAACACACGGTCCTTTGCTGAAACCTTGGGAGCAAAGATGAGAGCGCTGAAACCCCCCTATGACTTCGACGTTCATCACGGGTCACTCTCGAGAGATGTTCGTGTATCGGCTGAGGAGAGATTGAAAGGCGGGGATTCCAAGGCAATCATCGCTACGTCAAGTCTTGAGCTTGGTATAGACATCGGTCAGGCCGACCTTGTCATTCAGTACAGCAGTCCTCGGGAAGTTTCGAGGGCGGTCCAACGAACTGGAAGAGCTGGTCACGGGATAGGAAGAACTCCAAAGGGAGTTATCATTTCTACAGTAAACCTAGATGACATCACTGAGTCAGGAGTCATTCGTAGACGGGCATTGTTGAACAAAGTTGAGAAGGCAAACATCCCCATGAAAGCGTGGGACGTCCTATGTCATCAGATCACGGGCATTCTGCTTGATACGCCAGAGATTGAGATAGAAGACTTGTTCACCATCATCACTTCATCATTTCCATACTCAGAATTGGAAAAGAAGGAAATTGAGAGAGTCCTTCAGTTCATGGTTTCCAGAAGCCTAGTAGAAACTGATGGTTCATTGATCTCAAGAGGTAGAAGGGCACGAGTGTTCTACTATGAACATCTTAGCACGATTCCAGATGTGCACAAGGTCAATGCAGTGGACATGACTACAAGGTCAAGCATTGGAGTTCTGGACGAAGAATATGTGACTCAGGACATCGAAACCGGTTCTGTCTTTGTCATAAGAGGAAGACCATGGCAGGTTGTCAGTATAGAAGAGGATGAGGTGCTATGTGCTCCGGTCACGGATACTGACACAGACGCACCCAGATGGATTGGTGAGATGATACCTGTGCCCTATGAGGTGGCAACAGAGGTTGCCAAGGTATGGAATGAGGTAGGAGAGAAGAAGGAGAAAGACAGCAAGAAGCTACTGGAGAGAGTGTACGGAATTGCCGCCGAGGCACAGATGCATGTCATCGAAACCGTGAAGTCAGCCCAGAAAGACCTTGGTAGACTGCCATCAAAGCGCGTATTCGTTATAGAAGACTTCGGGTCCGGTCTCGTTCTCCATGTTCCACTCGGAACAAAGGCTAATGAAGCACTGGGAGTAGTGATTGCCGCGCTATTGACCACTCGATTGGGTGTGGAGGTAGCTGTAGAGAGAGATCCATATCGCATCCTATTCACTGCAACTGCAGGTCTTGACGCTGAGAGAGTGGTTGATGTGCTCAAGGACTACACCAGCGAGCAAGCCTCTGAGATTCTAAGATTGGCAGCGAAGTCCACTCAGAACTTCTCATCCAGGTTCATTCACGTGGGTAGGAGGATGGGAATCATCCGCAGGAACGCAAAGATCAGGGAGGTTCCGGTCCGAGGTCTCATCCGTGCGTACGAGGATTCGCCTGTCTTTGATGAGGCAATGAGGGAGGTTCTGGAGGAGAAGCTCGATGAGTATAGAATGATGAGTGTCTTTGATGGGATTGAAAACAACGAAATTGAGATTCACATTGTAAGGACCAAAGCGCCCTCAGCTCTTGCTAGGCTCATAGTGGAGGAGAAGTCCCGGTTTGAAGTCATTGGTGAGATTACCGACGAGGATGAAGTGCTCGCAATGATGGAAGAGAGGCTCCTCTCTCGTCGTTTTAGACTGGTTTGCATGGGGAGTGGAGACTGGAACTCTGTTCGGACTGTTTCCTCTCTGGAAGACAAGGTTAGCTGCCCAGTGTGTGAATCCACAATGATCGCCGTACTCTCTCAGAAGAATACGGAGTTCACGAAGATTGTTAAGAAGAAAGTCGCGGGAAAACCCCTCACTCGTGAGGAAAACAGGAAGTACCAGGCCGGCGGCCTGACTGCTACGCTAGTTTCAGACTATGGGAAACGGGCGTTGTTGGTTCTATCTGGACGAGGGGTTGGACCTAAGACTGCCTCAAGAATACTTAGGCCAGGACTTGATGACCGTCATTCTCTTCTCAAAGAGATTGCCAAAGCAGAGAAAGAATATGCAAGGACTAGACCATTCTGGAGTGATTGAGTTGGATAGGCCGTTGATGGTGTTTGCCGGAAGAAGCAATGTCGGAAAAAGCAGCACCATAAGGCTCCTAACTGGTAGAAAGGTCCGAGTTGGAAAACGGCCCGGAAGCACGAAGTGGGAGATCATGATAGACCTCGGATCCGTCACTCTAGTGGATGTGCCTGGTTTCGGCTACATGGCAGGAGCTAGCAAGACTGCCATTGAAGGAATGAAGACTACGCTCATACAGAAGCTAGAGGGGTGGAGTGACAGACTTGCCATCGCGGTCTTGATAGTCGATATATCACTATTCAGGACGCTAGTCGATCGTTGGGAGAATCGAGGGGAGATACCTATCGATGTGGAGTTCTATACGTTCCTATCCGAGATATCTACCAGAGTGATTGTTGTTGCCAACAAGATGGACAAGCTGAAGAAACGTGAGCAACCTGTAGAAATGGAATATCTCGCAATGAAATTGAAAGAGGCCCTTCCCGAGGAAGAGCCATTCATAGTCCCATTCTCTGCCTCGAAAAAGACCGGAGTTACTGATCTGAAGAGAGTTATTGAAGATACTCTCCAACTGGAAGGCATTGAAAAGCCACGATGGTAGCTGCTAGCTCACTTTCTTGAAGACGTAGTAGACTGCACCCACAGCCAGAATGCTCAAAGATATCATGAGCATCGGGTAGATGGCCCCGGGAGGCTCTACGAAACCCTCAGTTAGCCAATCAAGCATGTTCATGAAAAGTCGAGCATTGTCTGCTGTATAGAACCATTGGGACTCGCTCTCGTACACATCCATGACAAGCCCCGAGAACATTATTGCGGACCCAGAGATTACGATTCTGCTATCATTGTACTCAAA
>CP070658.1:1517647-1537983 GCA_020355105.1 Candidatus Thorarchaeota archaeon
GGTCCTCCAGCCCAGCTTCATAGTGGCGGACGAGCCCATCTCGATGCTCGACGTCTCGATCCGGGCCGGCATCCTCAAGGTCATGCTCAAGACGAGGCTGGCCCAGGACGTCACGTACATATTCATCACCCACGACCACCCAAACTTTCGAGGACATCATTTCAGCCTATGATACATCTGGGGATCTAGAGGCTGCTCTCTCTCAGAATGAGATGCATCTTAACGATATACGTGACCATCTTCTGGCAATTGCTGATGCATGGACTGCTACAGCTGAAGCCTTGGAGTCTGCTTACTATGGTGACATGGGCATTATCATCCCTCTGATTATAGCCGGAAGCACATGCATAATTGTCGCATCAGTAGTATTCGTGCGGCGAAGGAGGAGTGCATGATGTCAAAGGAACTACCAAGTAGTGCACTCGCAGTGCTTCGTTGCCTAGCCAAGCACGGTCCGTTGACGCCCAGGGAGATTAGTCGAAGGTCTAAGATTCCTGCACGGACCGTTACTGATGCGCTTCGTCGACTCATGAAAGCGAAGCTGCTCGTCAGAGTGCCCGATCTAAGAGACATGAGACTCTGCCTCTACAGTCCTAACCGGGAGGTTCTCCGAAATATGCTGAACATGCACGGAATGGACTCAATGCTAGGGGTTCAGCTGACACTGATACTGAGGGCATAGTCTTCATTGACAGCAAAAAGAAAACTTGGCCCAGGGTTGTTCCCTGGGCCCGATACATCAGGAACACTCGACAAGCAGTACGAGGTTAGCCCCTCATCCTGACTACTAGAGCTGCGACGACAATTACTGCAGCTGCACCGCCACCAACCAGAAGCAGGGTGGTGGTACCTAGAGGATTGACACCGCTAGAGAGTACCCCTAGCGTCGGGTCATAGTCAAGGGTTTCGTTGCCGAAGTATTCGAATGCGAGGTAGATCGACTTGCCTTCATAGTTCTGCCCTGCGTCACCATGAGCGGCTCTCATTTGAACTTGGTGCGTGCCGTTCTCAGTGAAGGCGTACTTGGCACACTCCATGTATGCATCGCCAAACTCGAAACGGTAGCCTTCGGAATCTTGGTCGAAGTCGGAAGGCTCACTAGTACCAGTGTTCTGGCCATGTTCGCTCTCAGCGACGGTGAATTGAAAGACCAACAGCGAGTCTTCGTACATCCACTCCCATCCCTCCAGAGAGAAGTCAAACTTCATCTGGTTCGAGTTGGTCAGGTTGATGTGGACCCGAATCTCAATCTCCAAATCCATTGAACTTGGCATTTCTGCGAGAACCGTGGTCACCGGCGGACTGAATGTTTCCGAGTTCGTGAAGTTGAAGTGAACTGCTGTGACGACATCACCTTCCTGTTCAGTGATGAAACCGCTAAAGTCCCAGTCAGTAGCAGGGAGTGTGTAGGGGTCTCCGTATCTGTGATCGACTCCTGCATCATACACTCCATTGTCGTTCGTGTCGTTGGCCTCGAATATATTGCTGAATAGAACATGGTAGTCGGCCCCCGGGGTCGTATCATTCTCATCCCAAAAGTGGAAGTGGGGCACTTGGTTGTAGGCACTCACCTTCACACCTATGGCATCAGTAGTGAGACTTACCACGCCGTTGGCGTGCTGGTATTCGATTCCAGAGCTCTGTGCCGCCACAAAAGGCACGGATGCCAAGAGGGCAGCCAGAGCAAACGTGATAATCATTGCTTTGCGCGTTGTGATCATTGAATCACCAAGTCAGATTCTATCAAATAGAGATATAATAGTTCTATTCGACATCTATGGAAACGCCGCTTCTAGAGTACTCGAACTGGCTTCGAACTGTTTCAATGCCCGTCACAACCCTTGAAAGGGAGATAGCTGACATTCTCGTGCATTTCCATCCGAATGGAGGCACATGACTTGGACACCGGCCTGCAGAATAGACATGCAGTAGTGACGGGAGCATCTGGCGGAATTGGACTCGAGGTTGCTCGAATATTCCTCGAAGAAGGAGCCAGAGTCACAGCGACCTACAGGACATCGAATGTCATGCTCGCTGATCTTCAGAAGAAGTGGCAGAACTCATTGACTCTCCTTCAAGTAGATGTGCGTCAAGAGTCTGAGATTGAACAGATGTTCCTTGATGCCTGCGAACATCACGGGAGAGTAGACATTCTCGTAGCCAATGCTGGAATTGCTAACCCTGAAGGGAAGGCCATACAGAAAATGAGCCTAGCGCAGTGGGAGGATACACTCGCAGTGAATCTCACGGGTTCGTTTCTCTGTGCTAAGCACTTCTTTGCCAACCTTGAAAGGCATCCGGGAGAATCTGCTTCACTGATTCTGATTGGCTCTACTGCTGGCTTCTTCGGAGAGGCTTGGTATTGTGATTACTCGACCTCGAAAGCAGGCCTCCATGGTCTCTTGATGAGCCTGAAGAACGAGATAGTCCATGTGTCGCGTAAAGGCCGGGTCAACCTTGTGAATCCAGGATGGACTGTCACACCAATGTCCGAAGGTGCACTCAATGATTATGGGATGGTCACAAGAATTCTACAGACGATACCAATGCGGAAGGTCGCATCTGCAAAGGACATTGCAAACACAATACTCTACCTCGCCTCCGACAGATTATCGGGCCACGTAAGTGGACAGACTATCAATGTGGCCGGCGGGATGGAGGGTCGAGTGCTCTTCACGCATGACGAGATAGATCCTTCTCTTTCCAGAGGTTAGTCACAATGAGTTCATTCGACGAGATTGCGTTGGCCTATGACAATTCAATCGACTGGAACGCTCGCCTCAAGAGAGAGATGCCATTTCTAGTTGAGAGTCTAGAGAAGTCAGGAGGCAATCACGTTCTTGACATGGCATGCGGAACCGGAAGGCACTCCGTGGAACTGGCCGCTCAAGAGTTGAAAGCCGTCGGCTTCGATTGCAGCCAAGCCATGATAGGTTTCGCCACCAGCTTAGCCCAAGAAAGGGAGTTGGCTGTCGATTTTCAAGTGGCTGACATGTTGGACTTCCGCTTCTCGATTTACGGACCATTTGATTTAGCCTTCTGCCTTGGTAACTCACTCGCACTTCTACCAAGTATGGCGGATCTCAAGCAAGTAGTCACCAACGCGTATTCAGTCCTTCGCCTTGGTGGGACCTTCATAGCTCAAGTTCTCAACTTCAAAGAGATATTATCCACGGGTTTCAGATTCTTCCCAATCAAAGGTGGAGTCACTCGCAAGAACGAGGATGTCATATTCTCAAGGTTCTACGAACATGGCGAGGGAGATCATTCAACATTGGTGGCATGTTCATTTGTCAAACAGAATCGTGATTGGGTAACAAGCATCTCAACACAGTCTGTATTGCATACTGAATTGGAATTGATGAGGGGGGCATTAGAGTCTGCTGGCTTCTCTGAGTTGGAGTTCTTCTCGGACTACTCTAAGAACCCGTTCCACCCAGAGTTCTCAAGGAACCTCGTTGTCAGAGCTGGACGCCCAGAGAGAAACGAATAAGTGACATGATTCACGGCGCAGACCAAGACAATTCTGTACGAGGGATACTTCTGCTCGACAAAGATGATGTATTGGACGCTACCTTCAATGCCCTATCACACACCATCCGCCGTCAGATCATCATAATGATTGGGAATCAGGGTGCTGTTTCATATACAGACCTGACAGAGCTGGACCTCGAGCCTGGGACTCTCTATTTCCATCTAGACAGTCTTGCAAAATCTGAAGATCCTCTTCTGAAAAGGACTGGCAACAAGCTCTATGCTTTGACAGAGTTAGGTCAGGCCGCCTACGAGATCATCCAACAGGGAGAGGACCAAGTGGGACCCATTGTGAAATCCGCTGGCCGTCCGGGAACAACACAGTTTCTTGTCATTGATTCTGTTTCGTTGAAGCCCATCGTTACACGGATTCAATCAGACCCTTGGCGGTTCTTCTTCGAGATAGTGGTGTTTCTTGGACTGTACGGCTACTTCGCTTCTGAAGTGGGACTGCTACCTGTGTTCCTCTTCTTTCTCCAAGGCTCCTACGACACCGGAATCACCATTCTTGCAGCCCTAGGTGCATGGATTGCTACCTATCTACTCGTGGAAGCTCTCTCAGTACCGATACTCGGCAAGCGTGGCCTTTCGAAGGGGCTGTTTGCATCAGTCCCAATGGCGTTTGTGCCACATATTCTCGTGCAAACGATGCTCTATTTCACTCCCCCGATTGAGATTCTCAGTGGGTGGCCTCTCACCATACTATTGACTGTGATAATAGGTTGGAGCACACTCATTCTAACCGTGGCTGTCGCCAAGGCCAAGACAGTCAGATATTCCAGGGCTGCAATAGTGACCCTCATTGTCATGAACCTAAATCTCCTGATTCTTGCCCTGGTTAGCTCAACTCTGATACCTTAAGCGTCAGAAATGACTTCGAGAGTTCTCGAAGTATGGTTTCCATAGAAGTAGAATAGAACTATTATATACCTATTTGATTTATCACATACCAGTGACCATCTATGATGATCAACAAAGGAGTATTAGTCACGCTGGTTGCAGCGGTTCTTCTAGCAACCGCACCGTTTGCGGTCGCGCAGCATCAACACGGATTTTATTATGAGCATTCGTTTGGAGAGACATCCATAACGACCGGAGAGATTGGCGTAATGGTCAACTCGAACGGCGAGGTTCCACGCTTCAGGTGGTGGAATGAATCAGATCCTGGCACAGACTACCATGTCATGTTCTCCGCCTTCTTCGAGGCGAATGATACTGACAAAGACGGGGCTTTCACACCAGGTGAAGACCAACACGTCGGTGCAATCTTCCCGTTTCCGATGGTGGACTGGGAATTCAGCGGCTTTGTCACAGAGGAGCAGAATGATGTTGTGACAGCACTGCACTTCAAATTCACAAGTACAGATACAATCTCTCACCACGGTCCAGGAATGATGACCCATATACCGGGAATGTCTGGTATGCCAGGTCACATGAGTCCAATGGATGTCGAGATAGAGATTCGGGTTCACTTCTACTTGGCAACACCAGACCAGTTCAAGTTCGACCTGCGCGTTTCCGGCTGGGAATGGACCTATGATGACTCGATACTTGTCTTCCAGTTCATAGTTGCTGAGAGTCAGCACCTTCATTCACAGATGAGACAAGTATCAGACATTGACCATGAGGGCAACAGGTTCTCATTTGGCTATGGATGGATGGAATACGCTCAGAATGCATTTGCTGGAAACGCAACGCATCAAGTTCAGGTGCATGCCTCCCACGGTCCATGCATGGGTGTTCAAGAGGGTAATGCAATCTTCATTGCTTTCGAGAACTTTGGCAACGAAACCCTCGACTACGATCCGATCATTGGATTCACTCAGCTTGGAACCACTTGGACCTTCTTTGGTATTGACTACGTGCAGCTGCTAATACTTGCAGGTGGAGTGAGCATAGTTGCAGTAGTGGTCATAGTAGCAAAGAACAGACAATAGTCGCAGAGACTTTTCCCTAGCACGCTATCCGGACCCGGGCATCGCCGCCGGGTCCATCCCCCTTTTTATTCACATGGACTCTGGAACCTTCCAAAGGATTCTGTGAAACCGTTCTACAAGAACTTCCGGCCAACTACCAACAGACTTGAGTGTAAGGTCTGCAGTCAGTGTGGTCGAATCATCAAGTTTGAGCTCTGTCAGATGGGGACAGTGGAAGAGAGGGGAGATGTCAACGCGTTTCAGTCGATTACTCTGTAGAGATAGCTCCGCCAGTTTTGGGCAGTGTTCGAGAGGAGTGAGATCTACTTCTCCCAGCTCGTTATTGCCCAATCTGAGCGACTGGAGCTCTGAACATTTGCTCAATGGAGACAGGTCCACGGACGTTAGCTTGTTGTATCGAATGCTGAGGTCTTGCAGATTACCACACCAGATCAAGGGGAGCAGGTCAACTGATGCGATATCCCGGAGGTCAAGATTAACGCAGGTTTCAGTAGCCTCCACCCCTAGACTCTTCTCCAGCCCTGTACTTGTCACGTACCGGATGAAGACCTGTACCATAGAGCAGACCCCTTGGTCGATTGGTTATCGTAGGCGCGACGGCAATGAATTCCGAGGAATCTCCATCTCTTAAGAATTGCTTGTCCTGAATTTGAGTACCCGGTTCACCGATTAGCTAAAGAGGGATGGAGATTCCTTCTGCTGGAAGTGAATTGGAGGATTGTGGTATGAAGCAACGAAGTTTCCCTTCTACATTCTCAATCGTCGCTAGAGATCCCACGAATGGCGACATAGGTATAATAGTGCAGTCGAAGTTCCCGGCTGTTGGAGCAGTCGTGCCCTGGGCTCTAGCTGAGGTAGGAGCTGTCGCATCACAAGCCTGGGCAAATACTTCCTATGGTCCCAGGGGGATTAGATTGATGTCAGGAGGAAACAGCGCTTCTGAAACCCTGAAGATTCTTCTCCACGATGATGACAAGGCCGAACATCGCCAAGTTGGGATTGTAGATGCAAAGGGACGTGCAGTTGCACACACTGGCTCCGAGTGTATGGATTGGGCCGGGCATCTAGTCGGAGATGGATACGCATGTCAGGGCAACATCCTGGCTGGAGAAACAGTAGTCAAGAGCATGGCTGAGGCCTATGAGCGTACAGAGGGTGACCTGATAGACAAGCTGTTTGCCGCTCTTGGAGCTGGACAAGCTGCTGGGGGTGACAAGAGGGGGATGCAATCTGCAGCCATTCTTGTTGTTCGTGAGGGTGGTGGATACGAGGGTGGAAATGACAGATACGTGGATGTGAGAGTCGACGACCATCCAAGCCCGATTGAGGAATTGAATCGAGTATTCCACCTTTATGACATGACTCTCCTGAGCAGGGAGGACCCGAGCTGTCTTCTTGCAATCGAGGGCGATTTAGTCATGAAGATACAGAACGCTCTGGTTTCACTTGGCTATCTGGAAACAGCCGTTGGAGATTCTCTTACACCGGCTGCACATAGTGCTCTTCAAGAATGGATTAACACCAACAACTTCGAGAACAAATATCGTGACGATGGTACAATCTGGCAGAGTGTCCTCAAATACCTACTAGAAGATGCCAAGAGTCAAGGCTAGGGCGAACTGCCGCTGATCACAGCACGTGTTGCGCCAAACCACTCAGTTGCCTCTCCCATCTTGAATAGAGAGTGTCGTTCAGTACAGGTGGCATGCCACAAGTCTACCGTTGCCAACATCTTTCAGAACTGGTTCTTCGAGAGGGCACTTCTCAAAGGCCTTCGGGCATCGAGGATGGAACCTGCAGCCACTGGGTGGATCAATTGGGCTTGGAATCTCTCCACGAGGTACCGCTTTCGCTTTCTTGATTTTCGGGTCTGGCACGGGGATTGCACTGATGAGGCCGACAGCATAGGGATGCAATGGGTCTTCATAGATGCTGTCCTTGTCTCCGACCTCGACTATCTTGCCCAGATACATGATGCCAATCCTATCACATACGTGTCGAGACGTGGCAAGGTCATGGGAGATGAAGAGGTATGTCAACCCATATTCTTTCTTCAGGTCCATCATCAGTTCGAGAATCTGTGCCTTTATCGAAACGTCGACCATGGCCACTGGTTCGTCAGTCACGACAAACTCCGGATTCAGAATCATGGCCCTTCCAAAGACAACTCTCTGTTTCTGGCCCCCACTCAGTTGGTGGGGAAGTCGGTCGTAGAAAGTTTCAGGAGGTGAAAGACCCACTCTCTCCAGAACCTCTTCCACTCTCTCCCTTCTCTCATCCTCAGTCCCTATCTCCTGTAGCCGGAGGGCGTCACCTATTGCATCACCAATGGTCATTCGAGGATTCAAAGATGACGTTGGATCTTGAAAT
The DNA here is from genome assembly GCA_020355105.1 of Candidatus Thorarchaeota archaeon. Lineage (GTDB taxonomy): Archaea > Asgardarchaeota > Thorarchaeia > Thorarchaeales > Thorarchaeaceae > SMTZ1-83. The sequence goes on from CP070658.1 coordinate 1,525,489, forward strand.
GTGAATTGTATTCTCCTTCTGATTTCACGGAGATCCTTTCCTCGGAGTGTGGAGATGTCCATCCCATCGAAGACTATCTGTCCTTCAGTTGGTCTGACAAGGCGGACGCATAGTCTTCCTGTAGTAGTCTTCCCAGAACCGCTCTCACCCGCGAGTCCTATAACCTCTCCTTTCTCAATATCGAAGGAGATGCCATCCACCGCCCTGATGAAGTCCGTTTCCTTCGACATAAGCGATTCAAGGAAACCCCTCTGCACTGGAAAGTACTTCTTGACGTCCTTCACTTCTACTAGCTTCAACACTTAGCCCCCCGTGTATAGGTGACAGGCAACAGTTCCGCCAGTCTTGCTAGAAGTTAGAGGCGGTACTACTTCCCCACATATTTCCATTACATAGGGGCACCTGAGGTGAAACATGCAACCCTGAGGTGGATCCAGAAGATCGGGTGGTGCCCCTGGTATCCAGGAGAGCTTCTTCTCTGGCTTTGAAACGTCTGGAACAGACTTTAGTAACTCTTGAGTATAGGGATGCTGGGGATCACCGAACAGCACATCAGTGGCCGCAACCTCCATCAGTCGTCCGGCATACATGATGGCGATGTTGTCTGCAGTCTGTGCAAGTACACCCAGATTGTGAGTAATGAGAATCATTGTCAGATTGAACTTCTCCTTGAGTTCGGCCATTTCTTCAAGTATCTGTGCCTCCACGACAACGTCCAAGGAGGTAGTAGGCTCATCAGAGATTAGCAGCTTTGGTCGCAGAGCCAGTCCGAGACCAATCATCACACGCTGGCGCATGCCTCCACTAAATTGGTGAGGATAGTCAGTGATTCTCTCTGGAAGTATCCCAAGACTATCGAGAATCTCCTGTCCTCTCTCTAGTGCGGCCTCCTCCTCAATGTTTGAATCGTGTGCTTCTATGAGCTGAGTGAAATGCTGGCCTATACTCAGCATTGGGTTGAGCGACGTCATCGGATCTTGAAAGATGTATGCCATCTCCTTGCCACGGAGTGTCCTCATCTGTTCCTCACTTAACTCTACGATATTGACCTCACCTCTCCCAATCATTCGTTTGTTGGACCCAATGTCCTCCTTTATGTTGAAGAGAATCTCGCCCTCCACGATTCGACCGGGGTACTGTACTATGCGCATTATGGAACGGCCTAGAGTAGACTTGCCGCATCCTGACTCTCCTGCCAGACCCAGGGTCTTGTTCTCCTCCAGATTGAGGAACACTCTGTCCACAGCGCGCGCGGTGCCCCTGCGTGTATAGTACTCCACAGTGAGGTTGTTGATCTTGAGAATGTCCACCACAGATCCTCACTCCTCCAGTTTGGGCGTAAGAATCTCGTTCAAACCCTCTCCTGCGAGTGTGAACCCGAGAGCGAGTATCACTATCATGATTCCTGGGAAAGTGATGACCCACCAGGCGCCAGTTATATACTGCTGGAAACCAAACGTAAGGTCCCAGCTCCAGTCAGGCACGTCGACAGCCAATCCCAGACCGATGAAGGTCAGCCCGGCGGCCGTGAGCACCGCGTCAGCGAAATTGATTGACATTACGACAACGGCTGAGGGCAGGACGTTTGGCAAGATGTAGCGGAACAAGATGTCTCTGTCCCTGGCCCCCATGACGATGGCTGCCTCAACGTAGGGAAGCTCCTTGACACTGAGCACCTGACTCCGAATCACTCTGAAATACGACGGAATGTATACGACGGCTATGGCCAATGCCATATTCACCACACCGGGTCCCAGCATAGCAGCGATAGCGATGGCAAGGACAAGGCCTGGAAGCGCGAAGATGCTATCCATAACGAGACCTGCCACTCTCTCAACGTTCCCCCCTCTATATGATGTGGCAAGGCCCAATGGTACTCCGATTGAGAAACATACGACCACCGACAGCGCCGCAACCTGAATCATGATGGCGCCTCCGGCAATGGTACGACTGAATAGGTCCTGGCCGAGTGACGTAGTTCCGAGTGGGAAACCTGGTTGGGGGGCTTGTAACCTTGGACCCACCTCTATGGTTGTGGGATCATAGGGGACAATCCACATCGATATCGTTGTCATATATAGTATCGCGAAGACGATGAGGAGCCCGGCCAAAGTAATAATACCAGGCGTGCCGCGTTCTTTGAGAATTGGATAGCCTTCACGGACTAACAGGGCTATCAGACCGAATATGAAACCACCCAGGACAAGGGAGTAAGTGACCCCATTTCCATCTGGGTACATTACTCCAACAAAGGACGTAATCATAATCGCAATGCCTGCATAGAGCACCAGTGGCAAGAGCTTCAATCCGTTCTTCTTCAGGATTATGACGGGCCTCAGTTTCGAAGTGTATCTTCTAAAAAGGAAGATAGCATATCCCGCCAAATATGGGAAGAACAGGAGAATTCCCAAGTCTACGACAGTAGGTGCGAATTGGATTACCTCGAGGATGATTATTGCCAAGATTGTTACTGCAGAGATGACAAAGAATGCCGCAAAGGTGACCAGACCAAGGAGCCCTCTCTCTTTGAGAATCGGATAACCTTCATCTGTCACCATCAGAATCAAGCCTATCGTGAGAACCTCGATGTTTAGGGCAATAGCAAGTTGGCCTCCTTCAGCATACGCCGGAATCAAAATGTATGTCGCTGCTAATGCGATGCCTGCATAGAGAAACAGAGGCAAAAGAAGTTTCAGCCACTTCGGCAGAGGGACATTCAGAGGATCCATGTTGTTTGTGAGCGACCAAGACACCAAGAAGACAAATCCTGCCGAAACTGTGATGCCAACAACTTGAAGGCCGATTCCACTTCCTGCGTTCAGGGCAAGACCGATTAGGGTGGAAATCACGAGGAGCGACCCCCCGACAACAACGATGAATCCTGTCCACCATTTCTTGGAACGATTCCTCAAGGTTTCCTGTGGACTTCGTTTCTGGAACAACATTCCACTGATCATCTTGTCTTCACTCATGGCTATTCCTCCTCACAGTCTGATGCGAGGGTCAAGGTAGGCATACAGAATGTCAACAAGCAAAGTCACCAAGCTGACAAGAATCCCAAAGAAGACCACTGTTCCCTGAATTGCGGTGTAGTCACGGTGAGCTATTCTGTCAACAAGATACGTCCCGAGTCCGGGCCAGCTAAAGGTCGTTTCTGTTAGAATGGCTCCCGCCAAGAGCGCTGCGAATTGGAGGCCTATCATCGTCAGAATTGGCAAGAATGCATTCTTGAAAGCATAGGTCATCGTCACAGTGCGGTCCGACAGGCCTCGAGCCTCGGCCGCCACAACAAAGTCCATCCTGAGAGTTTCGAGCATGTTCGTCCGTGTCAGTCTGATGAAGATGCCGCAGAGCACTAAGCCCAGAGTTATCGACGGCAGCAGGAGGTGTCTCAGCGAAATTACAAGCGCCTCGAAGTTGCCAGTGAGAATACTATCTATCGTGTAGAGTCCAGTTATCTTGGTTGGTACAGTGTAGCGAAGGCTGAACCTAGTTCCAGTAGGCAGCCAACCTAGGTATATTGCAAAGATAAACTGCAGCACCATGCCCAGGAAGAAAACCGGAATTGCGTAGGTCACAATGCCAAATGTCCTGATTGTGTAGTCTTGCACGGTGTCATACTTCTTTGCTGAACGGATGCCAAGAGCAATACCAAAAAGCACTGCGAAGAGCATCGAGAAGATAGTTAGCTCGAGAGTGGCTGGGAATCTAATCACAATATGACTGCTTATCGGGCTGTAGTCCTGCATAGAGATTCCCAAGTTTCCCTGTGGTATTCCCGCAAGGTACTCAATGAATTGTTCGTGTATTGGTCTGTCCAGTCCCAGTCTCTCTCGAAAGGCTTCGAGCACTTCTGGAGTAACGTTCTTCTCGAAATGCAGTAGTGCCGGGTCACCTGGAAGGATGCGTACTATCATGAAGACAAGTGTAAGCAGAAGGAGAATCACTGGAATCATCATAAGTATGCGAGTGACAACATAGGACCTCAGAGTCATCTGAACCACCTAATCTCTTTCGGGAGAAGGGCTGTGAGAATACCGGTGAGGTCAACTTAAGGTCTTCGAATTGAGTACCAATTGGACGGAGGCCAGTGTCCAGAGAATCACTGAGAATGGGATTCCAGAGTGAAAAAAAAACGGAGAAAGGCAGGCGCGGAGCCTGCCTCTCAAACTGTGTAACCGCCTAAAGACGACTTGTCACTTACTCGGTCAAATAGACCAGCCAATGACGCCAGGACACGGTGATGTCCAGTATAATACCCTCAACATTGAGGTTAGTCACTGCAGTTGTAAAGCCTTGCCACAGTGGAATCACTGAGCACTCACTGGCCTGCAGGTCCTGCAGGGCGTAGTAAGCAGTCTGCCTGGCCGCGTCTGTTGCACCTTCTCGTCCCTGTGTGAAGAGATCGTACTGGGCAACACCACCCGCGGGATACGTCTTGTTGTAGCCCAGGTTCAGCCATGAGGCAAATGGCAGGAAGGCGTAGTTGTCCGGATCTATGAAGTCAGGATACCAGCCGTAGATGAACACAGGCATGGTGCCGGCGTTCCTCTGCAACCTGAAAGTGGGCCATTCTGTTCCGAACAGGCGGACTTCCATGACCCCGCTTGCCTCTAGGTCGGCCTGATACACAAGCGCCTGCTCGTGGCTCGAAGGATAGTGGCCTGACGCCTCATACCATAAGTCTATGGTGAGTGGGTGGGTTTCGTTGTATCCCAATGGTTCCAGTAGAGACCGGGCATACGTGTAATTCGCATCCCCATGAATCTCGAAGGACGGCTTGTGGAATGCCATTCCCATCGGTATCATGCTGTACAGAGGATCCTTCTCTCCGAGGAAGACGGTCTCTGTGACATGGGTCCTGTTTACTGAGGCAGTGATGGCTCTCCTGACATCAGGGTTGTCGAACGGTGCGATTTGCTGCTGGAAGCACATATACTGGATCGCGGCGCCAATTCCACTCCAATACTTCAGGTTTGGATTCTCCCTGAAGCTCGCCTCTTGATCTGAGGTTAGGTGCCTATACGCAATATCAATCTCACCTGCTGCCATCGCTGCGGCCAATGCCGTGCTAGACTCGAACATCTTGATGATGATCTTGGGAGTCTTTGGCAGACCATTGGTAGCATTCCAGTAGTCAGGGTTCTTCACGAGAGTGATCTGCTCGTCGCTCCCGCCGATCCTGGTCCAGCTTTCCAATAGGTATGGACCAAGGGCTCCTGCATGGCTTGAACGGTTGTTACCCTCAGTATATGCTGTTAGGGTGTCCTTGGCGACGTTATGGTCGACCATGAAGGAGGACGCTGCAGCCATGAGTTGCAGGAATGGGGCAAAGGCAATCTTAAGGTAGAACCGGACAGTGTATGTACCTGTGACAGTCACATTATTGATGATTGCATCATATTCCATGTTGAGCTGTGGTCCGTCCTCCTCGAAGAGCCCGTCGCCCGTGAGGTTGCAGTTCCTGTCGAACGTGAACTTGACATCATCAGCAGTGAACTCTGTGCCGTCCTCGAAGAGCACACCTTCCCTAAGGGTGAAGTCCCATATTGTTCCTCCCCCACTCATTGTCCAAGATGTGGCCAGAGCAGGGTTAATGTCATCGGTTCCTGCTGAGGAGCCGGGTTGTATTTCCACTAGTCCCGAACTGAGAGATCCAATGACTTCCCAGCCGAAATAGTCGTACGATTGGGCGATATCAAGACTCGACTCCACGGAGTCAGTGGTTCCCATAATAATGACTCCTGTGTCCACTGGACCGGGGCCGGGCGGTGGTGCCAACAGGTAAAAGCCTACTGCTGCTCCACCAACGATTATGATAATCACCACTATCGCGATTGCTTGGTTTCTTTCCACGAAGTTAACCTCCTGTGTCAACTCGCAAAACGTAATCTTCGCGAAGTTGTGCGCCAACCTATCTGCGGTTTTGTATATAAGTCGTAAGAACTCAGTATTCATCACATGACTGCATCATGTTAAGAAAATCGACAATCTCGAACTGTGTTTCTACAGATTGCTGAAGGCTACATGATTGCATGCCCTTTCTTCTGGTCCAAATCGCTTTCCTGATGACGACAAGGGACACACAAATGCCCAGAGCCGACAGTTCTAGTGGGACCCATCGACTGGTTATCCAGTCATGGTATCTTGACTGTTCAGGAACCGTCATCATACTGCTTTGACAATGTGAACTTCTGTAGCTCGAGAGTTGGGAATAACTCGACGAGCGTACGTTCTTGCCGAACTGGATGGGGAACATACATGCTTTAAGAAACAACGTTAGTTCGTGTAATGTGCCAATAGATAAGAACTTCAGGACAACTTGGTCGATTCAGTCCCATCACGAGAATCATCCAGTATGGAGAGGGCAAAAGGAAACTGACGGCACAATTCATGGTGACGTTGTCGGTGTCCATCTAGAGTCATGTGTCAGCTGCATGAAGTGCATTGAAGCATGTCCCACCAGTGTCTTCGTACATTGGACTACCGATGAATGGGGTGAGGTCGTTGACCCAGCACGCGAGGACGACTGTATTCTCTGCCTTGTCTGCGAACTGGTCTGCCCAACTGACGCCATTCACGTCAAGGGTGAGGGCGGGTCCGAGGAAACCCTAGACTCTTTATTACACGGTGCATAGATGTCAGAAGACGAGGCGAGGAAGTTGTTTGAAGTTCTGTTGAATGAAGACGAGAAGAAGCTCCGAGATGAGGTACGTGGCTTTGTAAGAAACAAGATTGACCCCGCGCTCATTATAGCCATGGACTCGAAAGAGAAAGAGTATCCCTACGAGTTCATCAAGGCCGCGGCAGAGGCGAATCTCCTTGGTCTGCGGTTTCCAGAGAAGTATGGTGGAAGGGACCTGGGATGGGTTTCCGAGATGCTCGCGGTCGAGGAGGTGGGCGTCCTAGGAATCTCGCTGGGATGCGCTTACTCTTTGCCAAGTATCATTGGAGAGGGTATTGAGAAGTTCGGAACCGAGAAACAGAAGAAGGAATACCTCTTGCCCACTCTCAAGGGCGAGAAGATAGGTGGAGAGGGTCTTACAGAACCTAGGGGTGGATCAGACTTCTTCGGGACAAACACTACCGCGGTGAAGCGTGAGGATTCCTTCATCATCAATGGGGAGAAACGCTTCGTAGCCGGAGGAGTGGGTGCTGACTACTTCCTAATCTACGCGAGAACTGAGTTCAAGGCCGCACCACACAAGGCACTAAGTGCCTTCCTACTCGACCGAGACTCAGGTGTAAAGGTCGAAGAAGAGTACGAACTGATGGGCTGCCGCGGGATGGGTGCGGCAAGAATCGTGTTTAAGGACATCGAGGTCCCTGAAGCTAGTCTTCTCGGAGAACTTCACGGTGGCAACGACGTGTTCAATGCCATGATGGTCCCAGAGCGGCTTACATCCGCAGCAGGTGCCATAGGTCTGGGACAGGTTGCGATAGAGTTGGCGGCGAGGTATGCTGATAGGCGTGAGGCATTTGGACGTCCAATACGGAGATTCGAAGCTGTAAGCTTCAAGGTGGCCGACTGTGTCACCAAACTAGACGCTGCACGTGGTTTGGTCTATAGAGCTGCGAAGGTCGCTGACACTGGTGCTTGGTGTCGCAAGGAAGTGTCACAGGCAAAGGCATTTGCCACGGATGCTGGATTTGATGCTGTTCACGAGGCGATGCAGATTCTTGGTGGCATTGGATACACAGACGTCTATCCAATTGAACGCTTGTATCGCGATGCCAGGCTGTGCACAATCTGGACCGGGAGTAATGAGGTTCAGCGGCTGATAGTTCAGAACGAAATCTTCAGAGAGATCTTGACAGCCGATACAACCTCTCGACGAAACATAGAGCTTGACACTCCCGGAGCTCACAAGACAGCTGAGAAGGTCTTCACTGAGGAGCTCGAGAAATACTACCCCAAGGATGATTGATTGTTCCTTCAGGAAAAGCTTTATAGCAGCCCGTTATTCACGATAGTTAACAAGTCCAGGGTTCCTGGGGTATCTTATCTTGTGGAGGAAAATGAAGTGGCAAGTCTGGTTTGTCCAAAGTGTGGAGAGAAGGTGGCCGTGCCAATCCATTGTGGTCAGGAAATGCACCAAGAGGGTGACCAGCTGGTCTGCTGGATGGGTCCATCCTGTGGTAGTCAACCGATGCTTGAACACTGTGGAGAGTACATGGAGTACAAGGCGTAGGTTACCATTTGTTCCAATGCACTATCTCTGAGAGAGGTTTCCGGGTGGAGGGGGTCTTCTCCTTCTCTCGATTTCTCTCATCTAGTTCTTCGATGTCGCCCTCGTATCCTATGAAAATCACAGTCACTATTCGGTATTCATCAGGGATCCCAGGGACTTCCTTCAGTTTCTCCTCATTCCAGCCCGCTGTCGGATGGGCCATAAGACCAAGATGAAATGACTGAAGAAGGATGTTCTCTGTGGCAAGTCCGACGTCCATCATGAAGTAGGGCAGTTGATGCGCTGGACAGCCTCCATCCTCTCGTGCTGCTACAATGAGCATGATTGGAGCCTCCTTGGCCCAAGAATTCCCCCTGCTCAGGGCCTCATGTGCTTCATTCAAGACTTCGGAAGCCCTCAAGACGACGAAATTCCATGCCTGAGTGTTGGCGCAAGAAGGTGCTCTGCGGCCGGCCTCTAGAATTGACTCAAGCATCTCATCAGGAACCGGCTTGTCGGAATAGGCACGCCCACTCCTACGCTTCACAATCACTTCAAGAAGTAGCTCATCCTTCTCACTCATCTGTCTTCGCCATATTCAGGCAAATCTACGCGGAGTAAAACTGTTTTCATCTTCTAAGGCATAATGAGAAATGTTATGTGAACAGACATCGTATCGGTTTTGCCAAGAGGAATTAACCTTGCTGCAAGCCATCTGGGAAGACTACATCTGGGGCATACCCGGACTGTTTGTTGGATTCATTATCGGTTATGTTATCGGAGGCAGCAAGAATCTTAGGAACTCCGACCGTTTACTCCTAATCCTCGCCTTTGGTCTTCTAGGAGGCACTATCATAGCGTTTCTCCTTTCTTGGGCCATTACTGTGGGGACTTTTGAGATTCTGCTTAGCATACTGTCAACCTTTGGCGGAATCATTTTCGGAGCGGGCACTCATTGGGAACGACCCCCGCCTCCTCCACCAAAACGCCATGTTGTCTTTGAGCCTGACGAGGACGACGAGTTCGATAGGGAAATCGAAGAGGCGTTCAAGGGCAAATACTGAAAGTGCTCATTCAAGTTTCTGACCATGATAAACAAGATAGCCATTTTAGTGAGTCAAGCCTATCACGTCAAGATGCTTTCCCAATGGGAGGACAGTCTGAATGAGAAAGACGCTACCACATCTTTTGTTTGCATTATTCTTCTGCTTTGCTTTGTGCACGACGCTCACACCACCTGTTCACGCACAGACCTGGACAGACGACGGAGATCTGTCCTTTCTACTTGAAGTGAACGGTGTATCTGCTGCAGATTCTGATGAGGCAAACCAGATTCCAGTGAACTTGACCGAAGGCTTGACGATTGAGTTAACAGTTGACGTAGCTTCGAATATGACCCTTCACTCCTACACTTTCTTGATGCAGTATATGGGCGTCACAATCATCAATAACCAAACCCCACTTGGCACACATGTTTATGCAGGAGCCCCTCCAAGTAACTCTAGCTCAACAGTTGCACTTGACTCTTTGAGCTACGGAGGTATTGATCTCATATCTGGCACATTACTCGGAGCCCTCTCCTTCAACTACACGCTAGATGCCACTCCCACAAACTACACCACCCTTCAGGAGGACTTCTACTTGAAGATTGGAGGTACAGGCTTCGCAGCAATCATGTCGGTGAACGGACTTCTTACTCTTGCATTCACGGTCATGGCCGTCTTCTCGCTTCTAATGGCTCTCGATGAGTTCCAGAGGGGGATATCTGCTGGACGCAGGCTTCGAGGTGCAAAGACGGCCTCCGATGTCGGGATCTTTCCACCTTCGGTCGTGCTAAGGCGCCGTCCGAAGAAGGATGCTGAAAAAGTGAGCAAGGAAGAGGTCGTCAGACGTGTAAGCGAGGCCGCCGGCAGTGCTTGGGATCACAAGAGGTGTCCACAATGTGGAAAGAAGTGGAAGAAGGACGCTGTCCAATGCCGCAAATGCGGGATTGATGTGCCCAGCGCCGTGCGTTTCTTCTCGGATGACATTGCAGACTACGCCCCAAGGGCTCTGAAGGTTGTCAAACCAAAGAGCAAGATAGCAGTTGGAGCTTTCTCGAAGCGGTTGAAACTCAAGCCAGACAAGGGTGGTGCACTGGCGGCAGCGCTGACAGATATGGGCGTATTTCAGACTCGGAGCGTGAAAGTGCCGCTAAAGAAGGTGGCCTTCTCAGGTTTGACTCTGACTGGGTTCTACTGGAGTTGGCTGCAACTCCTTAGTGGAGCAACACCAACGCTATTTGATACTCTGCTACTTGCGGCAGGCGGTCTTGTCATCTCTGTCTTAGTCGGCTACTTCATGAATTGGCTTGCACGCGTACCGAAACTCGGATATGACTAGTCCCGAAGCATCAAACCCGGTTTGGAGGAATCACTCCGATTTCCTCCATCCGGTATCACCTGATAGAGAGGACTCAGCGCAGGTGATTTGCGATGAAGCGAAGGCACAATCCCAGTCCCACGCAATGGGAGAACGACGAAGTCGAGGTTAGCGTTCCCTACAGTGCCGCTGGAGTTGCCACTACCATAGTCATCACCTCAAAGTTCACCGGCAAGATGATGCTGCTGGATGTAGGCGATGGTGCACTTCGAGACCTGTTGGAACGGGGGAATATCCAGTTTGTGAATGACATTGAACTGATAGCAATCACACATGGCCACTTCGATCATATGGGCGGAATTCACTCCCTCCTTGGTTTCCTTCGCATGATGAAGAGAACCAATCAGCTTCATATCGTTCTCCCCACAAACTGCACAGAGGCAATCGGTGCAATTCGTGGTTTCAGGAAGGCCTACTCAGAAACTCTTCCTTTCAGTTTCTCGTATCACGAACTCTCCCCAAGTTCGCAGTTTGACACGGACTTTTTCAAGTTGAGAGCAATTCAGGTTGAGCACTATGGGATGGAGAACGCCACAGATGAAGATGTACTCATGCCCGCTCTTGGTTACAGGGTTCGAGTGGGTGATACGGTAATTGGATACACTGGTGATACAAGACCGTGCCCAGGTGCAGAGTCGATTGTTCGCAACGCCGATTTGGCGATTATTGAGGCCACTAGGAGGGAAACACCACAGTCAAAGCGAAGAGTCCATCTCTCAGAGCCTGAAGCCAAAGAGCTTGGGAGATTGGCCAGAAACTGTATTCTGATTCACAGGATTCCGGACATAGAATAATGAGAACGAACTACCTCTGCATACCTCAAATGAAACCCAGAATCACCCACAAAACTGCCACACCAAGAACAGCTGAGATTGGGACAGTTACTATCCAGGATATGAGAATGTCTTTTACCTGCTTCATCTGAACCGGTGTAGCTGAAACCCAACCAACTGCGATGAGGGCTGCTACTAGAACGTGAGTTCCGCTTAGAGGTAGTCCGAGAAGTGTGCCCACGAACATTATCAGGGCTACCGATACGCTGGCTGCAAGAGCTGATGAAGGTGACAGAGTCACGACCTCAGTAGCGAGTGTCCTTATTACTTTTCGACCAACGACAATCAACCCAAGTGCCATACCTATTCCACCGATGATGAGCGGCACAATGACGGCTGGAAGAACGATTAATCCCAGCTCGATTGTTCCCATGAAATCAGGTAGGACGATAAGCGGAGCTATTGCGTTGGCCACATCGTTTCCTCCTCGGCTCAATGAAGTCCATATCAAGAAGGCTGCGAGTCCATAAGCTGCGAATCTCTCTTGCCTATCGAGGTCAGTGAGTCCTTGTGCTCGTTTCTGATTACGTCTAACGAGAGCAAAAACTCCCGCAGCCACCAAGAATCCAATGACTGGCGAAATAACCCAGCCGGCGAAGACCTCGAGGACCACGAACCAGTCGATTGCTTCAAGCCCCCACCCACTGTACCCCACAAAGGGTGCGAAGATTGCAACTCCGATTACTGACCCGACAATGCATTGAGTTGTGCTGATGGGAAGCCCTCTTGTTGCTGAGGCGATTAGCAGCCAGATTGCCATGGAGATTAGAATGGCAAATACCATCTCTGTCGTGAGGGTCAACCCTCTTACCATATCAGAGCCAACCTTCTCAGACACGTTTCCTCCCATCGAAACAGCGCCCACTACAGTGATTAGGCCACCAATAGAAACCGCAGTCCTTACTGTGAATACCTTGGCACCCACAGCTGGAGCCATAGCTTCGTCGTTACTTCCAATGGCAAAGGCAACCATGAAGCTAATGATGAGCAGGGCTCCTAGTAGGACAGGTTCCAACTTAGAGGGCCCTCCGTCTATGAGTATTTCACTGCAAGAGTCCGGATGAAGTCGC
>CP070658.1:1538083-1558652 GCA_020355105.1 Candidatus Thorarchaeota archaeon
CTGAAGTTTCAGCACCCTTCTTCGCACTAATCTGGAGCGGCCGGATCAACTTGAACAAGATTTTGTAGCGGAGTGCACCCATGTTGCTGCCCATGTTGGTAGCGGCGAAACCAGGATGGACAACATTCACAGATACACCTGTACCCTCGAGTTGCCGAGCCAGTTCATAGGTGTACATAACGACCATCAGCTTTGCATCGCCATACGCATCCATTGCCTTGTATTTGCGCTCCTTTTGCAGGTCATCAAAGTCCACTTTTGCTCTGAAATGTATCCCCGAAGTGAGGTTAATCACTCTGGATGGTGCACTTGACTTGAGAGTAGGGAGGAGTTCGTGAGTGAGAAGGAACGGCCCGAGGTAGTTCACAGCAAGTGTTCGCTCGAATCCATCGACAGTGACTTGCCGCTTGTGGATGGTACATCCTGCATTGTTGATCAAGACGTCCAATCGGTCATACTTTTCCGTGAAGTTTCCGGCGAATTGACGAATGGAGTCCACAGAAGCCAGGTCGCATATCATGAGATCGGTTTTGGTGTTCCCAGTCTGCTCCAAGATTTCAGCTCGTGCATTCTCTCCCTTTTCAGCGTCACGCACGGCCATAACAACTGTCGCGCCCATCTCAGCCAGGGCCAAGGCAGTCTCTTTTCCTATGCCAGAATTGCTTCCGGTCACTATACAGATCTTGTCATTCATTTCGTTCAAGAGGTCAATCACCTGCTGTGTACGGATGTCCGTCTGAGGAGTTACTCTTAACACGTTTTTGGAATAGCTACACAGATGTTGTGCCTTCTGAATGGGATGTCTAGCGACTAAGTTGAATCAGTATGTGATGTCATGCTCTACATAGAACTTCAAGAGTGTGACAGCCTCACCCCAACCCGCTGCACATTCAGCCATGGAAGCTCTACCGCTTGGTGTATTGCGGTAACCATGTTCTCTTAGGCGCAAGATTGTGCCCTCCTTTGTTGCTTCGAGGTCAATCTCGATGGTTGTGACATAGGTGGGATTATCGGGACTCCATTGAAACACGAACCGCTTTCCCCTCTCAGCCTCCAGCACCTGCCCCTCAGAAACTTGTGTATATTTGTCTGGACCCCAATTCTTCCAACTGAACTTGATTGTTCCACCGGGGCGAGCATCCACCTCAGACCCAGAGGTGAACCAACTATCCAGACCATCTCCTGTGAAGAATGCATCATAGACCTTCTCTGGACTCGCACGGATTAGGGTTGACTGTTTGATTTCCTCTTCTATAATCTCGTTCATTGGGCAACCTCATATCAACTATACTCACTAGAACTTATGTAAAGGGGATCAAGGTGCTCCCGTGTGCGGTCTGGAGGTGGAACTGGGCAAACTCAGATTGAAACACATGTTTCGGTACGGTTGATGCCTTCCACATCGTGGACTGACTTCATCAGCCGTCGCAAATCCTCCACAGAAGGTAGTTCCGCATACGCGATGACATCATAGGGACCCGTTACGACATCTGCTCTGGTTATGCCGTCAATCTCCGTGATTTGTTTGCAGGCGTCCCAGATTGTTCCGGCTTCGGCTTTGATTAGGACTACGACTGACACCATCTGCTATAGTCTCCAATATGGATGAGTATGATATGCATCTCCAATGGTTGTAAAAAGGCTTCCGAAGGGTGGAGGGGCCCTAATGCCCACTCCTATGCTGAGAATGAAGGAAGACTAGGCACTCTTCTTCTCGAGGATTGTTTCGAGTTTGGTTGTCGTTTCATCAATCAGCTCTTTCAGCTCCTTGAGAATGTCCCCTGACAGATCTTCTCTCAGGTGCCTAAAGAGAGTCTGACTCACTCGACGGAGATTACCTAGACTCTCCACGACGTCCTTGGCTTCCTCAGGAAATGAGTCAAACCAGGGGAAAGGCATTCCTTGAAAGGGAAATCCTCCATGATGTTCCTTCCTTCTCTCTTCATGTTCCTCAAGGAGCTTCTCACCCGCCTCTGTTAACGAATAGCGTTTGACACCGGCCTCTTGCTCAGGAGCTTCCTCGGTATATCCCGAGTCGAGTAGCCATGATAGGAGCGGGTATACTGAACCAGGGCTTGGCTTCCAGCGATTCTCCGTCTTCTCCGCAATCTCTCTGATTAGCTCAGCACCTGACATCGGCTTTTCTTTCAGGAGCTTCAATACATAATGTCTCAGAAGGCCCTTCGGCGCTGATGCCATTCTTCGCATCCAGGGCCCACGTGATCCGTGTCCGTGGGAGTTGCATCTATTCATTCCGAACCTTTCGTTACACATTTCGTTTCTTATCTCCAATTATCTCGTGCGATATCGGCTTTGATATCGCTTCCGATATCTGTATTGATATCGCTATTGATATAAAGCTTTGTGAGAAGACCAAACAAGCATGTGGCTTAAATGACAGACGGCTCAGGGAGTTCTGAGGTCATCAATTGAAGCTATCTCCAGATGCCTACTCAAAAGCACACGACTTTGTGGAGAAGAATGCAAGGAAAATCGACCGCGCAATTCTTGAGTATCACTTTGAGGGCGGCTCTGTTGATGCGGTTGTCGAAAGCTTGACTGAGTATCAGAACTCGGATGGCGGGTTCGGAAATGCCATAGAATCAGATCTCAGACTTGGAGCATCATCGCCATTTGCTACGTCTGTTGGACTGCAATACTGCACCAAGATTGGGCTCAAGGCAGATAGTCCCGTCGTTCAAGATTCAATCGAGTACCTGCTGTCCACCTACGACTCAGAGCACGACTATGGGACCTTCACCTTCATGGATGTTAACGAAGAGCCTCACGCACCTTGGTGGCATCTTGAAGAAATCGCTCCGCCGAAGGAATCCAGTTGGCCAAATCCGAGTGCCGAGCTACTTGGATATCTCCATAGATACTCCGAACTGGTCCCGGATGACTTGCTTGAGCAGATGAACCGACGTGCCCTTGCCAACTTGGAGAGCTCTGAAACCATCGAAGGTCTGTATAATGTGATGTGCTGGGAGCGAGCGTATCCGACTCTACCGGAGCCGCTTAGATCCATGGCCTTTGACAAAATAGGACGAACCTTCAAGTCTATGGCCCCCCTCACTCCGGAAACGCTTGGTGAGATCAGAGTCTTTTGGGTCGCACCAACAAGGGACTCCATCCTCATGATGGAATCAGAGAATGTCTACCGGCTTTTGGAACATGAGATAGGAAGACAAGCAAAGGATGGTGGATGGTGGCCTACGTGGAAATGGGGGCAGTATGAGGACGTGTGGCCGATTGCCGAAAAAGAATGGGCGGGCAAGATCACGGTTGGTTGTTTGGCCACATTAAAGGCGTTTGATATGATAGAGGGCATCTAGACCTCGGGAGGTCCACGACGTATTCGTTCTTCGAGCTCTTCTCGCTTCCCCCTCCAAGCGTTGAGTCCCTCAGACCACCATGTGGCTCCGGCCTCAATCCAGGGTTGAAGAATCGTTTCGTCTCCATTTGAATCCCCGAAGGTCTTACCGCCGACCACAACCTGGAAGTCCTTCAGAGAGCCGCGGTGATGCTCGATTATCTCCAAGATGCTGCGGAGGTCTTGGGGAGAGAGCTCTTGTGGCCACATACGAGCTGGCATCACACCGTCCCACTTGGCGGCTCTCTTGAATGGTGCCTTGCTTGGCAACATTCCTCCAATCCAGACCGGGATTCTCGGCTTCTGGACGGGAGTAGGAGAGAAGGCTACTTCCTTCATGGTGTAGTGTTGGCCACCATAGGAGAACGGTTCTCCAGACCACAGACCATCCAGAATCTCAAGGCCCTCGTCTAGTTTCTCAGCACGAATCTTGGCACTGCTCTCCTCCCCGAAGACTTCGAAGTCATTTTTTGTGCCAATCACGGCACCCAGAATCACTCGGCCGTTTGAGAGCCTATCAAGCGTGCTAAGTGCACGAGCCAGCTTCCAAGGTCTCAGTCTCGGTAGTGGGGCATGTGTAGGACCCAATCTAATCCTCTCAGTCCTGGCGGCGATTGCCGAGTAGATCACCCATGGGTCAAATGACTCGCTTGGCTCGGGATACGACATAAGAAGATGATTCCATAGACAGAACGAGTCCCACCCAGCCTCTTCTGCCATGACAGCCCAATTGACCACCATCTCAACAGTGCCGCCCGAAACCGGGGGGATAGGAAGATCAATTATGAACTTCATGTAGCATTTCTCCTAGTGGCGACTGGATTGTGACCCCCATATTAGAACGCTTAGCTCGAGAATAAGAAGTGGAGGGATTCAATCTTTTCATGTGCTCTTGTATTGGTCTATTGATGTCAAGTCTTGGCGTCGTGCTGGAATACAACCGGACCATGAACATACTGCGAGTATTATCAGAATCACAATGAACCATGACCCATAGGTCACTAGTTCATAGACTGGGTAGCTGAACTCTGCCACAACAGGGGAGAGTAGGTACATGTCGACTAGCACCCAGCCTCCAAATATCGCGCATGCTATGATTGCACCGGCTATTCTCATCGATGTGTTTCGTTGCGGAATCATTTTCGGGAAACGGAGGCTGGGTGGTCTACTCTTAAGTCATCCTTTAGGGGCTCTAAGGCTCAACCTCCAATGCGACACGTGGATAAGAGCTTAAGTCAATGAGAAACACAGGTCAATGTCATGGAACTTCTGAAGAAACTAGGTGAATACCTGCTCTGGGCAAACAGCTCAGTTTGGGACATTGTGAAGACTCTAACCGATAGCGAATTCAACCAATCGCCCGGGGGAAACATGAGATGCATTCGTGACAGGTATGTTCACCTCGCCAAAGATACATGGGAATGGTATCATGATTGGACTGGCGAAGAGCCAGGAGAAGAGCCCAGCTTCGGTCAAATGACAAGAGATGAACTATTCGATTTCATAGTGGTCTATAACAGAAAGCTGGTGGACCTCATAGAAACAAGGTCTGTTGACAACTTGCAGTTTGATGTAAACAGCAAGGAGATCAGTCTGAGATTCGACGAGTTCTTGTTCCATATGGTGAACCATGCGACCTATCACCGCGGGCAGATAGTAGCGTGCCTTAGAGTGCTCGGAAAGGAAACTCAGATGACTGACTACGTACCCTTCCGAATTGCCACTACGGAGTAGTCCTGTTTTTGGCTTGGGAATCCTGGTCAATCCGTCCACTGAAAGAGTATAAGGAAGCGGTAGTATCCTGTCGATTTGAGTCGAGTTGCCCCAGAATGGACTGACCCTCATCGAGCAGTCAGGATTTGACCAGCACGTTGCACCATTTGTCAAGCCCAGTTTAGAGGCATATGAGAATCCTGAACGAATACAAATTACCCTGCGGTATCTCGAAGAATCACGGGCTCTGGAAGGCATCAGAAAATTCAAGACCACATTGGCAACTAGGGAAGATGCGCTGCTTGTTCATAAGCCATATCTAGTACAATCAGTGGAGTTAATGTCGGAACTGGGAGGCGGGTCATTGGGGGATTCTGCCTGGGCAAGTGAAGACCTCTGGTCATCGGCTATGCATGCGCTTGGGGGTGCGCTCCTTGCAGCAGAACTGGCAGCTACTGAGGCCTGTAGACATTCCTTCGCACTCGTACGTCCGCCCGGTCATCATGCCACAACCTCTTCATCTATGGGCCTATGCTTCTTCAACAACGTGGCCATAGCAGTTAGAGATATTCTCAATGACAATCACCTTCAGAGAGTTTCCATTCTGGACATAGATGACCACTTTGGAAATGGTACGTCAGAGATATTCTATGAGGACCCAAATGTGCAGTTCATCAGCATCCACGAATATGATTTCATAAGCTACGGAATTGGCCACTACAGAGAAACTGGTCATGGAAAGGGAAGAGGCACCAACATCAACATCCCAATGCACCTTGAATCTCCCGATTCATCCTACAGGTTCGCAATGGAGAAGATAGTGACTCCAGCCATTGAGGGATTCAATCCTGATATCATCGCAGTTTCCGCCGGGTATGATGCTCATTTCGCCGATCCTATTGGGGAGATGGCTGTGGATTCCACGACCTACTGGCACATAGCGTCCGCAATTGAGAGACTTGTCAAGTCATGCGGAATGAAGGGGTCGTTCTGGATCTTGGAAGGGGGCTACAATCCATTGACCATGGGGCCTTGTGTTAGGGCGACGCTGGAGGGGCTGCAAAGCAAACCCTGTCCTGAACTCGAAGATCAGGAAGAGAGAGATGAAGAAGAGGGTGTGGCGAGGTTCAACCGCAGGATGGTGAGGAAGATACTAGATGCAGTTTCCCCCTTCTTCTAGGTCACCCCTTCTGTTTGCGCCGAGGCATCTGCTTATCTGTCAGTTCAAGACGGAAACTCACGAACGAATATGAGGACCTACGTTCTGTTGTACGATGGCTTTGTACACTTCGAGATTGCACCTACACTGCTTCTTCTCAAGGATGACACGGAAATCTACCCCGTATCAGTAGATGAAGATACAGTGACTAGCTTTGAACGGCTCAGAGTTGTTGCTGACATGGAACCCAAGGACGTGAATCCGGAGGAAGTTGATCTTCTCCTTATCCCCGGGGGGGATCCCAGGCCCTACAGCAACCGTGAAGACGTGAATAATCTGATTCGTGAAATTCAAAATCGAAACGTGCCCATTGCTGCCATCTGCGGCGGCCCCGGATTTCTAGCGCAAGCCAATGTCATCAAAGGCAAACAAATCACGCATGGATACACCGAAGAAGATGGAAAGGTCGTTTTCAAGGACAGTATCATTGTGAATGAAGGCGTTGTAGTGGATGGAAACATCATCACCGCCCAAGCTCAGTCGTTCGTTGAGTTCGCTGTCGAAATCAAACGTCAGCTCGGTCTGTTTAAAGACGAAGACGAGGCGGTCGAAACTCTTAGCTGGTTCAAGAGTGCATAGTGAGATCAGGTCATGATTCAGATTCTTGTATGAGCCACTGGCACACTTTGAGCAAGAGGCTCCATTCCGAGTCAGGGTCACCGAGATGATCAAAATACGTGACCCCATCTCGGTTGTTGCCCTCCTCATATTCAGGATGAGGGCTTGAGAGGAATACAGTTCCCGCTCCATACTTGAATGCAATCATGCAGGGTAGGTCGTTATCGGGATACGTTACTATAGGGATTGTGCCAGACATGCTGTCACTGTTGAAATAGCCAGAATTCCAGTAGAATATCCAATAGGATTCCGGTTCCCCCGATAGATCCGGACCAGTCGAGCTCCTATTAACATTCATCTCCATGAGGAATTGCCCACTGCCTTCTATGGCAGAATGATACGTACCATCATAGAGATTCAATCCTCTGCCCGTTGCGAATGAAGATCCGCCGCAGATACCAAAGTACGAGCCCCCATCCTCAACGAACTGGCAGATGGCATCCATCCCCTCATTCTGGAGATATTCTCCGAATCCCCCTCCCGCCGGCATGACAAGGATGTCGTAGTCTGCAAGAACCCCTTCTCGAATTGAAGTCGCATTCACGTGACCAACCCTCGCCCGCATCCAGGCAAACATGTTGTCGACTGCTATCTTGCTTGATGAAAGAGTGCCTCCACCATCATAAATGGCTACTCTGACATCTTCCATACCAGTCGGCGTCCCCAGAACAATGACCGCGGATACTGCGAACACAGTGACAAGAATCACGGCTATGACCTGCTTCCTGTATGATGTAAGATTTCGGTTCGCCACTGCGCATAGAACCCTCCGAACCATGAAGAGAGGTCTGTGAAGTGGTTCGAGGCGCATACTGAATTAATAAGATGTACTTCAACGCAAGAAGCGGTACCAGAGATTCAAGAACTTGATGTTTCTTTGAACTCATTCAGAATAGGCTTCATGATCTTCTGGATTCTCACTTTGGTCGTGTTGAATTTGAATCGCTCCGCATCTGAGAGCGGCTGCTTAGGTGGCCCCATCTGAAACCCTCTCATCTCCATTGCGACCTTGAATCCCAGCGGAAAAGTAACGGAAAACATCGCACGGATAACAAGAAGAATCGAGAGCTGTAGATTCAGGGCCTCTGAGTATTCACCAGCCTTCCATGCGTTGTAGATGCCGAGCATCTTCTCCGGCAGGATTCCGGCTGTACCGGTCATACAACCCTTACCACCGACCATGAGAGTAGGAAAGAGGGTTTCCTCCCTTCCAGCCAGGATGTTCAGGTCCTCCCCAATGATTCGGACTTTGTCCATAAAGTGCATGAAGTCAACCATACTCCCACTGCTGTCCTTCATCGCAACGACATTCTCACGTCTGGCGAGGCGTTTGACGATGTCATAGGTCAAGGGTTGAGTGAAGAGGGGGATGTTATAGAGAATGATTGGAATATCAACAGCATCTGAGATGGTTTCATAGTACTTCTCGATGTTCTCCTGTGACAGCTGGAAGAAGTAGGGCGGTGCTACAACAACTCCATCGCAACCGATCTCTTTCGCCTTCTGAGCGAGATGAATAGACTCTGCTGGATGACTGCTGCCAACACCTGGAGTGATTCGAACGCGTCCCTTGTTCTGGTCTGCAATGACCTCCATCATTCGGATTTTCTCATCCATAGACATATGGATGGATTCTCCGACAGAACTGATTGGGAAGAGGCCGTGAACTCCGGACTCAACTAGAAAGTCTACAATCCTTCTTAGCTCAGCCTCATTGAGAGAACCATCTTCTCTGAAAGGAGTGAGCATAGCCACATAGACACCTTCGGGCTTGAACATGATGAAACCTCGACTCTATGCAAACAGGGATTGAAAGTACTGCGGCTTATTTGAACGTAGCTTATTCTTTGATAGCGAGCTCTTCCAGCTTCTCTCCTGTAGGAACGACATCTGGATTCCAGCCTCGTACAGAATAGTATTCCTTCATCAGCTGTTCCAGATCGACCACTCGTCCCTTGCTAAGACCCTCATTAAGAGCCTCTTCGAAGAAGCGCTTCGGTAGTGTGTCTAGTTCTCGTGTTAGACCTTCTCTGATGTTGAAGAGCCTCACAAGGTTGTTGATTCTCTCCCCCGTCTTCATCAGCTCATGGGATGATGAGAATGCCTCAATTCCTGTGACTTCATGGAGGAAGGAGGTGATTTGTTTCAGGTTGAGTGCAAAAGTAGCAAAAAGACACATACCAATCGAGTTGATTAGGCAGAAGAGGTCCTGCTGAGTCTTCTCCAATTCGGGCTTTAGCTCCACAGCCATTTGGTCCAATCGGTTCTCAGTGGCATGTAGCTCATCGCCAATGGGCCAAGAACGGAGATGACACCCTCCACGATCGCTGGTTGCATAGGCCAAGGCCATACCTGAGGAGCCTCTTGGGTCGTAGGCCGGTAGCTCTAGTCCCTTGACATGCATGGCAAAGTCTTGTGCGCCATCTAGTTCCTCTGCGATTCGTTTTACACCTTCGCCCCACAGTTCTCCTGGACCTTCCCGTATTCCTATCATGTGAATGACTTTGATGATTGACTCATCATCACCAAAGCTCAGAGAGAATCCAATGTCCGACTCTGTCAAAACGCCCTTCTCAAAACACTCCATCAGGAAGGCAATAACGCCGCCAGTGGAGATACCATCTAGGCCGTAGTAGTCGCAGAGATACTCGGCATGAACGATCGATCCTAGGTCAGCATTCTCGCAGTTGGCTCCGAAGGCCCAAACGTTCTCATACTCAGGCCCTTCAGTATAGCTTCCCTTGTGCTTTCCATCCTTCACTTCAGCGATTTTACTACAATAGATGGGGCAACCGAAACAGGCCTTGTTTCTGACATATAGATTTACGATAGTGTCTTCGTTGACGCGGTCAGAACCCTCAAACATCGCCTTCTGGAAGTTCCGTACTGGATGAATCCCGACCTCTTCCATTAGGGAGAGTATCACGTTAGTACCGTACTTCTGCCGCCCTCCTCCTGTATCAGGATGGATTGCTAGCTCGTTGAAAGCCTCACGGCAGGTCTTCATGAACCGGGCTGAGTCATGGACCGAGATGGTTCTAGTGCCTTTGACTGCAATAGCCTTGAGGTTCTTGGATCCCATTACAGCCCCGGCTCCACCCCTTCCAAGAGCTCGATACTCAGAGATTATTGCTGCATATTTCACTCCCTTCTCGCCAGCGGGCCCGATACAGGTGACGCGGAATTCTCTGCCGAGTTGCTCCTTGACCAGTTGATGGGTCCTCAGTACATCTTCTCCCCAGAGGTTGGGTGCAGGTCTGAGTTCGGATGAACTGTCTTCAATTACAAGCATTACCGGGTCTGATGCTTTCCCCCTACCGACTACTCCATCGTACCCAGCTTGCTTCAGTTCAGGTCCAAAGAACCCTCCGCAGTTTGCGTCCAACCAAAGGCCCGTTGCCGGACTCTTCGTACAGACCTCAAATCGTCCACTGGCAGGAGCGAACGTCCCTGTCAACGGTCCAGTGGCAAATACTAGGATGTTATCGGGCGAGAGTGGGTCACATCCAGTGGGCAACTGGTCATACAGAATCCTCGCACCAAACCCCTTGCCGCCCATATACCCCTCCACTAATCCCGTATCAAGTTCTTGTTCAGTGATGACACCGGTGCTGAGATCAACATCTAGGAGTTTCCCAATGTAGCCATACCAACTCGCCATTCTCAACGCCCCCTCTCCAGAGCTTTGGTGGGGCACCAGGCCACGCACTCGAAATCGCCCTCACAGGTGTCGCATATCAGGGGCAGACTAGTATATGGGTCCATTGTGATTCCGTTAACTGGACATGCCTCCACACATTTCCCACACGAATTGCATCGCTCCTTGTCCAACACAATCCAGTCTTCCCAAGCCAAAGCGTCTTCAGGGCATGCCCCCACACATTCATGACCTTCACAAGCCAGGCACACGGCGATCTCCGGTATCTTCGGCCAGTCCGCCTCCACATCAATGCGGGAACGTTTGATGTTGTACTCACCGAAATGTGCCCATGAACAGATGTTCATGCATATTCTACACTCAGTACACAAGGAGCGGTTAATCGCAATCATCGTATTGTCACTATTCAGTTGCCCATTCTTAAATTGCTATTCATATTGCGCTGTCGATTTGAGTCTTGGAAGTATATCTCGTCGTACTTGGATATGACGCCGCGTTGATGTGTACATCTATATTCATGAGTGAGAACGTGTTCTAGGCCGCCAATCCAAGGTGAGTAAGATGGCTGATGAGTTGGTCTTTAGAGTATGGTTCATTGCCCTCTATGTTCTTTTCGTCATACCAAGGGTGTACTATAGGTTTGTCAGGCCAAGACGGGATGATGTGGACGCAGAGGTGGCAGAACGTGAAGCCTTTGGAGTGGTCCAAGCGGCCATGACCATTGTCATTCTTGGCTTCCTAGTGTCATCAGTACTGTACCTGATTGGGCTGCCTTGGATGGATTGGTTTCAGATTGCTCAGTACTCAGTCTGGCTACGTTCTGTTGGAGCAGTCATTGCGCTGATTATGCCACTACTACTAGCCTGGATTCATCGTGAGCTTGATAGGCAGTACTCAGCAATCTTGGAAATCAAGAAGGATCATCGGCTAATCACAACTGGCCCTTATGAAAAAGTGCGTCATCCAATGTACACGGTTTTGACTCTGTTCTCTCTGGGCATTTCTATGGTAACAGGGAATGCGCTAATCATTCTATTTGCAGTGTTGCTCATGATTGGATTTCCCTTCTGGGTGCGAATTGAAGAAGAGAAGATGATTGAAACGTTTGGCGACGAGTATATTGAATACATGAAACGAACAGGTCGTTTTCTCCCACGGTTGTCCAAGCCCCAGGAAAGACCGTCAATAACGGAGACAGAATGAGAACGCCTTCTGAATACTCTCGAACTACTCAGGCAAACTCAATGCTCAAATGATTAGGTGTGCAATACTTACATGAAACAGCTTGGGTCGTAGAAGGCGCAGAAGAAGCAGGAAGAAACGCAGAGAAAAGGAGCAATCAATCAATATCGGAGTGGAGGCCACTTTGGTACCAGCATGGGTGCCAAGCCACGAAACTACCAGATGGATGAGGATTATCTCCAGAAGTCATCGACGAAGGCGTAGATTGCCGAGGGCGCTTCGAAAGCTATACAGATGAGCAAGATATCGAATAACACGACATCTTGGAAACTATGGAGAGTCTAGCGGGAATTGAGAATGACCTTCTCCTCGGACAGCTGGACCAACCAATGATGAATTAGTGCTATCTTCAGAGCGCTCAGCCTTGCTGACTGGTCAAGCACACCGTTTCGAGGCCCAATTCATGAGTGGGACTATCAATTCTCTTAGCTCTACCCCGTCCTCAGTCAACGAGTACTCTACACGTGGAGGAATCTCAGCGAAGACCTTCCTGCTTATGATCCCCTCCTCCTCAAGGTCCTTCAGTCTGTCAGAGAGAACGGTAGGACTGATTCCTGCACACAGTTTCTCAATATCACTATACCTGAGTCGTTGGTGATTGCCGATTAGTGTCACGATTTGGAGTGTCCATTTTCTACTCACAGTATGGATGATTCCCTCCAAAGGGCAGAGGCATACGCCGTTGATCGAGGTTCGACTGCATTCGGCTTCCTGTTCTGATGGCAACTCTTTACTTCCCTTTTCAGTAGTCACTATGTTACTACGGACTCCGTAGTTTAAATACTTCGGTTCCAGTAGTATTGTCGGATTGTTGGAATCCATCAATAGTAAGGAACTAACAACAAGAGGTGAAGGCATAATGTGCGAAGAGTGCTGCGCTGAAGGGCAGAAGAAAGGACATAGTTCTCGTAAGAAGCCAAGGAAGCCAAAGGCTGAGAAGAAATAGGAATAGAGAGCCCGCAAGGGCTCTCTCCTAGAATCGAACTAGAGTCGTTCCTTGATCAGGGTTTCAACGACTGTCGGGTCGGCCAAGGTTGTGGTGTCACCGATATCGTCAATCTGACCTGCTGCAATGCGCTTCAATATACGACGCATGATTTTGCCAGAACGGGTCTTTGGCAATGCATCAGCAAACTGAATCTTTGCGGGAGTCGCGATTGGACCAATCTCTCTGCGTACGTGGAGCCTCAGCTCCTGCCTCAAGTCATCAGTCTTCTCCACACCAACTCTAAGGGTTGCGAAGACGTAGATGTCTTCTCCCTTAATCTCGTGTGGGAATCCGACGACCGCGCACTCAGACACCGCTGGATGCTTGACAAGTGCAGACTCAATCTCAGCAGTTCCGAGCCTGTGCCCGGATACCTTGAGAACGTCGTCAATACGACCCATGACAAAGTAGTAGCCATCCTCGTTGAACCTCGAGCCATCCCCTGTCATGTACATCGGGTCGCCAGTGTCGGGATCCTTGTACTGAATCCAATAGGTGTTGATGAACCTGTCATGGTCACCATAGACGGTTCTCATTAGGCCAGGCCAGGGCTTCCTGATGCACAGATAGCCACCCTCGTTGGCACCAACGGCTGCACCAGTTTCGTCAACGATAATGGGGTCTACGCCGAAGAATGGATGTGTGCAGCTACCCGGAATTGTCGCGGTAGCGCCTGGGAGAGGTGTGATTATGACTCCGCCTGTTTCTGTCTGCCAGTACGTGTCCACAATTGGGCAGTTCTCATTACCGATAACCTCGTGGTACCTCAGCCAAGCCTCAGGATTGATTGGCTCACCCACTGTACCCAGTAGGTTCAGGCCGGACATATCATGTTTCTTCACTGGGTCGTCACCGAATCTCATCAGGGCCCTGATTGCGGTTGGTGCAGTGTAGAACTGGGTGACCTTCCAGCGCTCGACCTCCAACCAGAAACGGTCATTGTCAGGATAGGTTGGAGTACCCTCGAACATCATTGT
Organism: Candidatus Thorarchaeota archaeon; assembly: GCA_020355105.1. Lineage (GTDB taxonomy): Archaea > Asgardarchaeota > Thorarchaeia > Thorarchaeales > Thorarchaeaceae > SMTZ1-83. Next base: position 1,551,872 of record CP070658.1, read on the forward strand.
GGTCGAACCCGCTGACAGAGGACCATAGACGATGTAGGAGTGTCCAGTGATCCAGCCGATATCGGCTGTACACCAATAGACGTCGCCTGGGTGCCAGTCGAAGATGGTCTTGAAGGTGTATGTCGTGTAGGTCATGTAGCCTCCAGTTGTGTGAAGTACTCCTTTTGGCTTTCCAGTGGATCCCGAAGTGTAGAGAATGAAGAGTGGGTCCTCAGCATCAAGCCATTCGGGCTCACACTTGTCATCGACCTTCGCGTATTCCTCGTGGTACCAGACATCCCTTCCCTCAGTCCATGGGGTGTCATCCATCCCCATTCTCTGGACTACCAAGACCTTCTCGACAATCGGGGTTTCCTCGAGAGCTCTGTCAGCGTTCTTCTTCTGCGGGACTATCTTGCCGTTTCGATAGTAGCCGTCTGCTGTAATCAGGACTTTGCCCTCGCAATCAAGGATTCTGTCCTTCAGAGAGTCTGCAGTGAAACCGCCGAAGACGATGCTGTGGATAGCACCAATCCTCACGCAAGCCAGCATGAGTATGGCGAGCTCAGGAATCATTGGCATGTATATGGTGACTCTGTCACCCTTCTTCACACCGAGGTTCTTCAGAACATTAGAAGCCTTGTTGACCTCATTGAGCAGGTGCTGGTATGTGTAGGTCTTGGACTCATCCAATGGGTCACCCTGCCAGATCAGTGCCATCTGGTCACCGATGCCAGCCTCAACATGTTTGTCAAGACAGTTGTAGGCCATGTTGGTGACACCGTCTTCGAACCAAGTGAAGTGAATCTTGTCTTTGTCCTTGAAGTCGAAGCCTTTTGTTGGCTCCTTCTTCCAATAGATCATTTCCTTCGCGACCTTGAGCCAGAACTCATCGGGATTCTCAACCGACTCCTTCCAGAGCTTCATTCTTTCATCCTGGCTCTTGATGTAGGCCTTATCGACGAAACTCTGTGGAGGGGCGAATCGCCTCTCCTCCTGGCTCGTGACTGTGATCTTCTTTTCTTCAGTCATGAGATTTGTCACCCTAAGCGTCCAAGCTTTGTCGACGGCGCGAATTCACATCCTTATGAAGCTTGTCCAATAGCGTCAATTCTGGAGTCGGATTGAGGCAATGTACAATCACGAAAGGACTGCTGGGAGATGTTATGGAAAAAGAACATTGAGAGGTCACAGGCTCTTGCCCATGACCTCAAGATTTGGTGAAGATATCACGCGTTCTTCCGTCTGATCTTCAGCACAAGTGTCAGAACGACTGCGATGATTGCAAGCACACCAGTCACAATGAATGCCATGAAATAGGATCCAGTGGCGTCAACTATTGGACCTGCAACAAACGCACCAGTGATGCCAGCAATACCATAGGCTGTGAACATCACACCGTAGTTCTTACCGACATTCTTGGAACCCCAGAAGTCCGCTGTGGCTGATGGAAACAGCGCAAAATTACCTCCAAAGCAGAAGCCGATTAGGGATGCAATCAGCATCACAGCAATCCAGTCTACTGCTAGGGTCACAATGTAAGCGAACGCGAACATGCCGAGTGCAAGAACAAGGAACATTGTCATCATGGTGTTCTCTCTTCCGAGCTTGTCAGAAACAGCACCCCAGACGATTCTGCCAGCTGCATTGAGTAGACTCATAACGCCCACGATGACAGCCGCGAAGGTAGCTCCTCCAAGAGGATCGACCTCTATTGCCGCACTCTTCACGTTACCCAAAGTCATCAGACCAGCCGTAGCTGCAAACACGAACATCAGCCATAGAAGCCAGAAGCTTGTGGTGCGGATCATCTCACCAGGCAGAATGTCAAGACCCTTGCCATCAGCCGTGGTGGCTGGTGGGGTGTAGCCAGCGGGCAGCCATCCCTCAGGAGGATTCACAAGGGCCTGAGAGCCTAGAATAACGAGTACTAGGTAGGTTATACCGAGAATAAGAAACGGAGTGCCGACCTGTAGAGTTGTGGGCACATTGAATATTCCCAGCAGGAATTGCTCCACATAGCCGAACACAAGTGCTCCACCTCCGAATCCAGCAACAGCGATCCCAGTTATGGCACCCTTCTTGTCAGGGAACCATTTTACAAGTGCGGCAATTGGACATACGTACGCGAAGCCTATACCTGCTCCGCCGATGATTCCGTACGTCAGGATAAGCCAAATGGTGCCAATTGCCTCGTTTCCTACCGCTACAAAGTCGACCAAGTATGAGAGCATGTAACCTGCACCAAGAAGAATGCCACCAAATGTGGCAACCTTACGTGGGCCCACTCTGTCCTGCCATCTTCCTGCAAATATCATAAAGAGCGCAAATGAGGCCAGCCCAGCAGCAAATGGCAGCTGTGTTAGGAGTGCGGACCACGAATAAGCGCCCCCTCTAAGAGCAGTCTGGAAGAACGACCAGGCGTATATCGAGCCCAGACAGAGCTGGACTATAATTGCACCGAGAATCACGAGATTTCGGTTTCCGACCTTCTCTTCAGACATAGAAATTCTCACCAGAATGATTGTCGAGTCTTGCGCCGGGGCGCGAGGTTCGTAACTGATAAGGTTTCTTACATAGGAAACGGCAGCTGAGCTGTCAGTTTGCAAACGCCTATATGGAACCTCTAGCGGTTGAGCCCAGTATTGGGAGGAGTGAACGATGGCCAAAGAAGAGTGGACTGAGAAGTACAAGAAGAAGATACTGACCGCCACAAAGGCAATCAAGAACATAAAGAGAGGCTCTCGGATATTCTTGGGAACGGGGTGTGGGGTGCCCTATCATCTCGTTCAGGAGTTGGCAAAGAGTGCCGAACAGATGGCGGACAATGAGATAGTGCATCTTCTGACCTTGGGAGACACCCCTTCTGCAGACCCAGAGTTTCAGGAGCATTTCAGGCACAACACGTTCTTCGTTTCAGACAACATTCGAAACGCGGTGTCAGAGGGGCGAGCAGACTACTCTCCAATCATGCTATCAGATATTCCTCGACTCTTCAGGAACAGGAGGATGCCTCTGGATGTGGCAATGATACAGGTGAGTCCTCCTGACCACTTCGGATACGCATCACTTGGCATCTCTGTCGATATCACCAAATCGGCTGCAGAGAGTGCGGATCTAGTGATTGCACAAGTGAACGAAAGAATGCCGGTGACTCATGGCGATTCGTTTCTGCATGTTCGTGACATCGACTACCTTGTACCCCATACTGAACCCCTTCGTGAATTCCAAGCTTCTGAGATAGATGAAACGATTGACCTGATTGGAAGATACGTGGCGAGGCTAATAGAGAATGAGTCCACACTCGAATTGGGGATTGGTGCCTTACCCCAAGCGGTGGCAAACAATCTACTTGAAACCGGTGTCAGAGACCTCGGAGTCCACACAGAGATGTTCAGTGACAGTCTGATATCCCTCATTGAGAACGGCATTGTAACTAACAGAAAGAAGACTATTCACAAGGACAAGGTGATTGCGTCATTTGCAATGGGCTCTGAGAAGCTCTACGAGTTTGTCCATGACAATCCATTGTTTCACTTCCGTCCCACAGAATATGTCAACGACCCCTTCGTCATTGCTCAGAACAAGAAGATGATTGCTATCAACTCAGCACTCGAGATAGATCTGACAGGACAGGTCTGTGCTGACTCTATAGGGCACAAGTTCTACAGTGGAATAGGCGGGCAGGTGGACTTTATTCGTGGTGCATCAAGGTCGCCAGGTGGAAAGGCGATTATCTGTATGCAGGCAACAGCGATGGACGGGAAGGTTTCAAGAATTGTTCCAAGACTCAGCGAAGGAGCAGGAGTAGTCACCACAAGGGGAGATGTTGATGTTGTTGTCACAGAGTTCGGGATGGCAACCCTGCACGGAAAGTCAATCAGAGAGAGAGTCCTGTCGCTGATCGCAATTGCGCACCCCGACTTCAGGAATGATCTCTTAGAGGCGGCCAAGAATCTGCATTATGTATACGATTGGATGATTCCGTTCAAGGCAAAGGGAACCTACTTCGCAATGGAATATGAGGCGGAGGATGAATTTCGGGGGCCGAAAGGCGAGAAGACAACGGTCCACTTCAGACTCATTCGACCTGACGACTCGGATCGAATCAAGAACTTGTTCTACGGGCTGAGCGAAGAGAGCAAATACTTCAGATTCCTACTGCCCCTAAGGTCCATACCGAGAAGGACTCTCCAAGACTTCTATGACGTGGATCAGGACAGCGATATCTCCATTGTTGCCGTCGTCACACCGGATGAGGAAGAGGGAACAGAGAAAATCATAGGTGCTGGGAGATATCTCCTTGATAGAACCACAAATGAGGCTGAGTTCGCCCTTCTTGTTCATGATGACTATCAGCACAAGGGAATTGGTAAGTTTCTGTTCAATCATCTAGTGCGCATCGCCAAGAGTAAAGGTGTGGACACCTTCGTGGCCTTTGTGCACCCCCAGAATCAGCCAATGATACGCTTCATTCATGGGACAGGTCTGGTGGCTGAGAGTCATTTGTCTATGGAAGATGAAGAATACATCTTCAAGCTCTCGCTCTAGAACTATCGCTCGTGCACACGCACACATGCTTATCACGGGTCTTGGCCATCTTCTCAACAGCTCCAAACCTCTATTAGGAGCCAAACATCAATCACCCGGCAATCCGAGGAGTCTGTAATGTCCAGTGAGAAATGGACTGAAAGATACAAGGACAAGATACTAAGTGCAAATGAGGCAATTAGGAAGATTAAGAGAGGGACGCGGATATTCCTCGGGACAGGGTGTGGAGTACCATTTCATCTTCTGCAGGAACTGGCTAACAACGCTCATAGAATGGCGGACAATGAGATCATCCATATACTCACTCTAGGTGACTCACCTTCAGCAGATCCGAAGTTTCAGGAACAATTCAGACACAACAGCTTCTTTGTTTCGGACAATATTCGAAGTGCAGTCTATGAAGGTAGAGCGGATTACACACCCGCACACCTCTCAGACATTCCGATGTTCTTCAGGACTAGGAGATTGCCCCTAGATGTGGCGATGATTCAGGTGAGTCCACCAGACGAGCACGGCTATTGCTCGCTTGGCATCTCTGTAGACATAACGAAGTCTGCCGCTGAGAATGCCGACCTCGTGATTGCCCAGGTGAATGAAAGAATGCCAGTGACTCATGGTGATTCCTTCTTTCACATTCGTGATATCGACTATCTGGTATGCCACAATGAGCCAATCAGGGAGATTGCTTCGGCGGAGGTCGACGTCAAGAGTCAGCTGATTGGTAGCTATGTGGCCAGACTGATAGAGAACGAGTCTACGATTGAGATGGGGATAGGTGCACTGCCTCAAGCAGTAACTGACAGCCTTCTTGATTCCGGCGTTGTTGATCTTGGAGTTCACACGGAGAGATTTGGGGATTGTATCATCAAGCTCATTGAGAAAGGAATTGTGACGAACAAGAAGAAGAGTATCAATAGAGGTAAGATTACGGCTAGCTTTGCAATGGGAACGAGGACTCTGTATGACTACATAGACAACAACCCCATGTTTGAGTTTAGGGACACCGCTTATGTGAACAACCCATCAGTCATAGCCCAAAACCATAAGATGGTCGCAATCAATTCCGCACTGGAGGTGGATCTCACTGGGCAAGTATGCTCCGATTCGATTGGCCACAGATTCTACAGCGGAATTGGTGGACAAGTTGACTTCATACGAGGAGCATCTATGTCTCCTGGTGGAAAGGCCATCATATGTATGACCTCCTCTGCGATGGATGGGAAGGTATCCAGAATCGTTCCCAAGCTCAGCGATGGCGCAGGGGTTGTGACAACGCGAGGAGATGTTGAAGTAGTAATCACAGAGTATGGCCAAGCAACCCTGAGAGGGAGAACAATTCGTGAGCGTGTGCTCTCGCTCATTGCAATAGCACATCCAGACTTCAGGAACGAACTGCTTGAGGCAGCCAAGGAGCTGCGCTACGTTTTCGATGACCAAGTGCCATTCCAAGTCAAAGGCACGTACTTCCCGATTGAATATGAAGTACAGAAGACATTCGAGGGGCCAGACGGGGCAATTGACGTGGACTTCAGACTGATTCGACCTGATGATACTGACAGAATCAAGTGCCTATTCTACGGACTAAGTGAAGAGTCCATTTTCTTCAGATTTCTGACACCTCTCACCAGCCTCCGTAGACAGACTCTCCAAGACTTCTACGATGTGGATCAGTCAAGGGACATCAGCATCGTGGCAACTATCTGCTCAGATGAGGAAGGAACAACTGAGCAGATCATAGGAGCAGGAAGGTATCTGCTGGACTGGCACAGGAATGAGGCGGAATTTGCACTCCTTGTGCAGGATGATTATCAGAACAGAGGGGTTGGTACATTCATGCTGAATCACCTAATGCGAATTGCCAGAAGTAAGGGAGTTGGGGCATTCATAGCGCACGTACATCCGAAGAATGTCCCAATGATCAGATTCCTGCATAAGACAGGAAAGGTGATTGAGAGCAAACTGAAAATGGAGGATGACGAATACATCTTCAAGCTCAGGCTCTGACTCAGACATTGTTCTTGGTGTCATATGTCGCCTAGTATGAGTTTGGTCATGGGACCAGGACTCAGTCCCATTGGACGAAGTCCTTTGTGGATAGTATCTATCCAACCATCCAGTTCATCGATGCTTCTGAGCCCTTCCATTTTGGCGACTGGATTTCCCTTCTTGAACGCCACCAGTAGGGGCACGCCTTCAACATCAAACTTCTCTGCAGCACCCTGAACTTCATCTATGTTGATCTTTGCAAAGT
>CP070658.1:1558752-1568061 GCA_020355105.1 Candidatus Thorarchaeota archaeon
CGGTCTGATTCATGACGGATATTGCCTGACCTAGGTCGGCGTCCGGGCTAATAGTCACCACTGGGCTAGTCATAATGGCTTCCACTGTGAGAGACGAATAGGTGTCTTCAGACAAGAGCTGTGCGGCGATGATGTCTTTTCTTGTAAGCATCCCAACTAGCACATCACCTCTGGTGACCATGAGACTGCCTATGTCCTCTGCGGCCATGAGCCGCGCAGCCTCTAGCAAAGGGGTTTCGGATTCAGCCGTGACGATGATTGACGTCATGAAGTCTCGGACTAGCACTTGTCTACCTCCTGACGGTTCTCGGTACAATTGCATCACATCTCAGAGCTCTCTTTTTGAGCTCTGCTCTGTCTGAGTACGAGCATTGCTATCTTGGCGAACACGTCAGTGACCGCCTCGCCAGTCTTTGCGCTCGTTTCATAGTAATCAGCCTGAAACCAGTCACGCAGCATTAGTCCGGGTTCCACTGGCACTATACGGTTGTCCAGGAGATCTACCTTGTTGGCGGCGACAACTACGGCCGCATTGGGACACGTTTCGCGGAAGGACTCAAACCAGTTATTCATGGCCATAAACGATTCCGGACGTGTCACATCATATACTATGATTGCTCCAGCGGACCCCTTCATGAACTGTCTTCGCAGCTCTCGATATGTGGTCTGGCCCCCCATATCCCAGATGATGAGACGAATCTGCCTTGTCTCGCCCTCTTTGTCCGTCACACTCACATCCTTGGAGGCAAATGTCGTACCTATTGTCTGCTTGTACTCCTCATCGAATGAGTTCTCGGTGAACCTTCTTACCAAGGAAGTCTTGCCCACCGTCGCCTCACCCAGCAGAACCACTCGGAACTTGAACTCATCAGATGGTTCATCTGAGGAAATTGCTCCTGAGGGAGGTGGACCTTCCGTCATGCAGTAGTGCCCCTGTATGTGCGCGGTGTGAAACTAGTGCTTCATCATCCCTGCCACTTCTTATATTTCTATTGCGGGAGTTGGCCCTTGGGAATGTGTGCTTCCCTGGTATCACCACTCGCCGGTTCTTGGAAGGTATATCTCGAATGCTACAACTGGCATCTTTAGGTCTAGATTTGTCAACACCTCAGGAGCAATCTCCCCAAACATTCCAATTGGTTCCTCACTCTTGAGAATGTCCGCAGCTCTACCCATGATGAATGTGGCGTCTTCTCGTTCAGAGTAACTGAACACCCCGTCCAACCCAAGATTCCTTAACAAGAACCCGATGTCGGTAGCCAGTTCTGTTATGTTCACTGACGTGTCAACCACGACGCCTGATACTGTTGGAATCTGCTGTATCCTTGTTTCCATCAGCTCATCAGGAACTGCGATATCTCCAACCTCAAACAACTTCTGTGGGTAGTCGGCGTGTTGGTTCTGTGCTGCGAAGTCAAGAAGAACAGGCAAGAGTGAGTTTCTGAGCACCGAGTAGTCTCGACTCTTGGGATTCCCTGTAGTGACCACGGGACGGCTCCTGAGCATCTTATCTCTTAGAAGGTCAGGAGAGCTCATGATGTAGTTCATGACTTCTTGATAGCCAACTCCGACCATCAGGTCTCTTACCTTGTTCCTGAGCCTAGTAACAGGATGCGCTTTCCCGGTTGTCATTGTCTGCGGCATCGCAGGTTCAATCCTGTCGAAACCGTATCCTATGGCAATGTCTTCTATGACATCTACCGGATGTAGAATGTCAACTCGATACCTTGGAATCTGAACCTGCACCTTCTCTGTCTTCAATTGTCTGGCTCCGAATCCCATTTTCTCGAGTGCCGCCACGATTTCGCTTCCGCTCAATCCAAGACCAGTCATTGCATTGATCTTGTGGATACTCATTGTCATAAGTTCAGGTGCGAAGTCGGGTGTTTCATCAATTGAACCATCTGGATACACTACAGACACCGACTCGATTCGCCCACCTCTGTCCGCTAGAGAAGCCGTCATGATGTTGAGCGTCTGGTCCACAGTTGGAAGGTGAGTACCTGTTACCTCTACAAAGAGGTTCTTCGTCTCAGTAGTGATTCTTCCTAGGTCGTTGCTGTTTATGATGGGTGGGAGACTCAACACCAAGCCACTCGAGTCATAGAGCAAGGGCCACTTCTTGTGAGACTTGATGATGGAACCATATTGAACTCCCTTCTCGTGGTCAGTGAGGATAGTCGGGCCGTCCATCTCGACATCATCTCCTAGTGGAACAAACTTGATCTTCTTCGGTTCTTTCGGCCCGTAGGCAATCGGGAAATCAATGTCGTCGCACACGTAGAGTCCTATGCTGGCTTTGCTTCTGTTTCTTCCATGGGTGGTGGTCAAAGCCTCCTGGAGATGCATATACTCCTTGATTAGCTCGTCATCTGACCTCACACCCTTGACAATCGAGCAAGAAATGAAAGGTCGAATCCGGCCAAGACCGGACTTTACGTTGATTTGCTTGCCAGACTTCTTCACGGGATACTTTCGTAGTCCAGTTTCGATGCCGAGAAAAGACGTTACTGCTCTTGCTATGCCCTCAGTTGAGAGCATATCTTGGCGATCAGGATTCACTTCAATCTCAATGACGTTGCCTTCGACCGTTTCTACTTCGGCCTTTAACAGGAAGAGGGTTTCCTCGAGCTTATTTAGGGACATCTTTTCGCCAATCAACGCGACCAGGTCATCAATCCTACATTCTACTATCATGATAATCACCTACGCTACAAAGGCGCTCCTCCTGAGCCATGTCAAGTCCCTAGTGAAGAGGTCTCTAATGTCGTTGATACCCATGGCTGCCATGTAGAGCCTCCCACTTCCGATCCCCCACGCGAGCACAGTGTCCTTGATTCCCACGGGATATGTGACCTCTGGTCTGAAGATCCCGGACCCACCGAGTTCAATCCAACCTAGCTTGTCATGTTTTGCGAAGGTTTCAACGCTCGGCTCAGTGAACGGGAACTGTCCTGGCTTGAACTTCATCTTCTTGATGCCGACTCCTTTGCATATCGACGTTAGGTACCCTAGCAGGTCTCTCAGCGTCAGATCCTTGTCCATAATGATCCCTTCACATTGGTCGAACTCTTGGCCATGCGTTGCATCGAGTTTCTCGGCTCTGAAGTTCCGGTCGATGATGAACATCTTCTGGGGGCTCTCACGATGCTCGTACAAGTATCGCATCGAAACCGGGGTTGTATGAGGACGCAAGCAGAGTCTCGTTGCCACTTCTTTGCTGAAGGGCCAATCCCAACCTTTGGATCCCGTATCTCCACCATTCTCGTGGACAGCCTTCACTGCCTTGTAGTACTTATCGTCGAGAATGTCTCCATGGTCGTGTGGTGATACTACTCTGAACTGGTCTTGAACTTCCCGGGAAACATGGTCCTGAGGAACAAACAGAGTATCATGGCCCCAGAACTCAGTTTCCACATATGGACCGAACCATTCAGTGAAACCCAGCCCTATCATTATTTCTCTGAGCCAATCGTTGAACTCAGCATACGGGTGTTTCTTCCCGTAGTTGACATATGCAGGTTCCAGTTCAACGTTGTAGGGTCTGAAGGGCTTTCCTCTCCAACTCTCTGATGAGAGCATTTCGGAGGTTAGATTCACGATGCCCTGGATTTCCTTCGACAGTAGCTCATCAATCATGTCCCTCTTTTCGCGGGTGACCTCGGCCTCAAACACCTTTGTCATGGAAGTGTTGGCCAGTGAACGCTCTATCGCCTCCTCCAAGGCCGAGTCGAGACCCTCAGGGATTGCCCTACGCCCTTCAGATATGGCCGATAGGACTTCCTCCAAAGGGGTTTCCGGAACTTCTGCTTTGACTTCGAGGACCGTAGTTCCATCTTCCTTGGTGATTCCCAGCCACCCATTCTTCCGGGACCAGTTGATGGCGATACCCTTTGCAGCCGGTGTCAGTCCGCTCTTGGCCACAGCCTCGTCAACTTTCGCCTTCCCACCCAATTCGAGGACTGCACGAAACAGTCTGACTTCTGGAAGGCCGTTCTCAGCGTATTCCGTTCCCTCTTGGGTCAGGGTGTATGACGCAATCTCTCGAATCTCCAGACTGGCAAGTCCTTTCTGTGAAAGCGAGTTGAGAATGGATACCACTCTCATATTCTTCTGACCAAGCATCTCTGCAAGCTCAGCTGCAGTGACTCTTCTCTCCTGGTCGGCAAGGGCTCGAAGGACTGCCTTTTCTCCTTCAGTCAACTGTTCGCTCATCTGTCAATCAGAACTCCCGAAATGATTCCGTGATGTTCGATTACACACGCCGGAAATGGATTAGGCCCACAAAAGAAGATTCCCATCAACTGGGCGTTGTAAATTGGCGGTGCATCCCTTCATCACCTGTTTGCACTGCCTGAATCTGATGGCCTTTTTAACTTGTCGCCGCAGAGGCAAAACGTCTGTGACGCAATGTTAAAATACAGACTTCCACGGGAGGTCCTCGGCGGTTGCCTGACGGCCACTAGTTCTTTATGAAATCCGTCAAACAGTGAATGCGCGAAGAGGTGAAACGAGATGTCAGCGGAGCGTCAGAAGCTCAAACGCAAGGTGAGGGAGCTCAAGGCACTCCAAGGTAGGCATAGCTCGTTTACGACCCTCTACATTCCACCAACCAAGAGCCTGGTTGATGTCACTGGGTTCGTGAAGGCAGAGCTCGCAGGCGCGGAGAACATCAAGAGCAAAGCAAACAGGAAGAACGTACAGGACAATCTAACTGCAATCCTGAGTGAACTGACCAGATTGAATCAAATGCCTGAGAATGGTATCGCCTTCTTCTTCGGTATCGTAGAGGAAGGTGGGAGCGAGGAAGAGATTCGTGAAATTGTTGTACCTCCCTCACCGGTGTCTCAGTTCACCTACATCTGTGGCAGGGAGTTTGTTACAGAAGAGCTTGAAGAGATGACTTTGCCCAGGAGCCTCATCGTCATCGTCTTGATTGAAGGGGGGAAGGTCACTATAGGCTATCTTCGCGGCAAACACATGGAGCTGGTGCGAGACGAGGACTTCTACATCATAGGCAAGACACGGGCAGGTGGCCAGAGCGCAAAGCGCTACTTGCGGATCAGAGAGGAGAAGATGCTCGAGTTCTTCAGGTATGTTGGTCGCATACTCAAGGACCTGTTGCTTGAGGATATAGATAATGTAGATGCGGTAGTTCTTGGAGGCAATACCATCCGTGCACAGGAGTTCCTTGAGAAAGGAGACTTGGACTACAGAATTCGGGAGAAGGTGGCTGACGTCATTATACCTGTCAGTGTGATTGACGAAACAGGACTCTATCAAGCCATGAAGGAAGCATCGCGCGTTCTCAAGGAAACTGAGATCTATGCGGAACGTCAGACGTGGGATGGGTTCATGGAGTCTCTAATGAAGGGAGAGAATACTGCCGCCTACGGGGAGAAGGAAGTGATGGATGCGCTTCATGCAGGAAGAGTTGACACCATCATGATATCAGAGGACAAGGTGGAGATTCTTGACGAACTCTATGAGAAGGTTGCAGAATATGGCACAGAGATTCTTGTGTTCTCGACGCAGACTGAATCTGGTGCACAGCTAGTGTCCTTTGGAGGTATCGCAGCCAGACTGAGATGGTAGTCTTCATTCCTTTGGGAGCCGCGGGATCTCTCTCATGGTTTCGATGTCCTCAGACCATGAAACGAGTTCTTTGCCCATATTCTCCAAGTACTCCAGAAACGGCTTCTTGTATCGATGAAGGTGCTGTTGTTCGATCTTCTTGCGTTTTGTCAGGAAGTCCCTAGCTCGTCGTGGGAACCCAGCGTTCCATCTTCGCAGTGCGAGTTCGACCTTTCTGTCACCAAGGACTCTCTTGGCCACTTTGGATTTCCTCTTTGTCTCAAGCAGCTGTTCGAGAATCCTCTGAACCGCTATTGTGGAGGCAACAAGTTCCTTCACATCTGCCTTTGTGCTCTCGTTCCGAGTCGTATAGTATATCTCTTTGAGTTCACGTTTGACAGAGATTACCTGGTTCAGAAGATATCTCATCTCTTGCATACCTCAGCCTGTGACTTCAAGAGTGATTACTCTTTTGCCTACAGAGGTGAGTATCTGCATGACCCATCTCTCGCATACGGACACGCCTTGCACTTGGAGGCATTTGGAGTGGCTCTTGGCTTTCTTCCTCTGTACCAAACCTCGTCGAGCTTCCGGAGCCCTCTCAGGACTACTTCCGGACGGAATCTTCTCACAAACATGGCCTTCTCTCCACATGTCAGACATTCTGCTTCGTTCTTCCCAATACAGCGACTTGCGGATTCCTGCAGGCAGTAGATAAGAAACAGTCGTGTTGAACTGCATGATACGCCACTCTCCATGAGTGCGAGAGCGTACAAGCCAGCTTGAAATACGTCCGGGGGTCGGGGCTTTGATGGAAGATGTTTCAATGGGAACTTCCGTTCAACGATGGCATCCAAGACTGGCGCTTCTTCCCAGTGGAGGATGGCAAAATCAAACCGACCGGCATATCTGTGCCCGAGTGACCTGATCGACTCCTCCCGGAAGATGAAGGTACTACTAGATTTGGGTCGATTGGATTGCAGATGAAGGAAATCCATAAGTGACCACTTGGCCGGCTTGGCATCGCGGATGATTCTGGCTGGGAGACTCAATAGACCTCCTCCTAACTTCCAGCATCCCATGAGCAGAATACCACCCAAGAACAGACAGAGAAGGAGTAGGTTGGTCAGCGGGTCCATCGTTCTCACCCGAATATCCAGAGTAGCGCTGCGAGTACGGTCATGATGAGGACAGTGATTCGGATAGCCATGTTGGGGGTCTGTACATGCTCAGCTTGAAGCGGGACATATTGGTGCAGGTTTGTACCTCCAACACTTGCGTCTGAAATCCTCTCACCCAGATTCCATTTGAGATGCAATCGATATTCACAGAGAAACTGGACACGAAGCTCGCTCACATCCCGATATCTTCCTTGACGTGCGTTCCTCAGCGATGGCATCAGTGGTCTCTCGGAGTGATGTTCAGCAAGATTCCTCAAAAACGACCCACTTTTTCTAGACTGAAACCCTCGTTGACTGGTCTGGTCATTCTCTCGCCCCTCATTGCTCGATGATGCAGATATTGGAGCTTCATTTATATTCGAGTTTCTCAAACCGTAGGATGTTAGACTTCGCCCAGCGGAGTCTGGGGAAATCGAACGGGTGATATGATGTCCGAGGACTATGAAGGAGCAACCGCCGGCAGAGTTCTAGTCTACGATGATAACGAGACTGTCAAGTTTCCGGCACAGTTCAGAGAAGCAATGGGAGCGAAGAATGGACTAATGGTGCTGGTCCACAAGGATCGACTCATCAAGATATTCCCGCTCGAGGACAAGGAGGTTCGTTTTCTATCTGTGGAGATTAAGAAACTCACGAACGACTTCCTCACTCAGCTCTCGCAGGTCTTCAAGTCTGCGGGTCTCGTTGATCTGCTTTTCTCCACTGGAGTCTGCCTCAGGGGAACTAGGTGCTACTATGAGTGCTATTTCAATCCTGGACAGCTCACGAACACTGAAGTGGAGCTTCGGGACGAGTTGGCAGCCCTCGAAGGAGTCAGCATGGTTCATATCGACAAGGTAAGCTCCTAGACCTCAATTCTGAGATGCTGACTTGATATGCAAGACGTTGTCCAGATAGTCATAGACCTTATTCTACAGGGCTACGTTGGTCTATTCATAGCATGTTTCATCGTAAACATGATTCCCTTCATCAGCCCAAGCAACATGGTCCTCGCTGGACTTGCCATGATACTGCTGTACCCGGGACCCCTCGATCTGTGGACAGCAATCCAAGTGGGCATTGTCGTTGCTCTGTCTGCCTCTGGATCGAAACTCGTTCTCTACTCAACTATGAGGGGTTCACGTGTTGTGCTTTCCGAGGACATGCTTGCGAAGATTGACTACGAGAGAGAGAGAGTGAAGAAGTGGGGTGCCATCGCACTGTTCATCTCGGCGGCATCTCCTGTTCCTGACGATCCAATTGTGATATACTGCGGTCTCACAGAGTATAGCATTCCGAAACTCGTCACAAGCTACAGTCTAGGAAAAGTGGCAGTGACCATCCCTGGTGCTCTCATAGCCTCAGCAGTTAGTTCATTCTTTGGTTCGGCACCATCGATCATTGGGTCGATAGCCCTCACCGCGATAATCCTAGGAATCATTCTCTGGAGAAAGACCGAAGAGGAGGCATCACGAGAGTCTATGGAGCCTCCGAGCGATGAAACTCCCGATGATACACAGAACGATTCAGCGATTTCCGAATCCAACCGGGATAGTGATATAGATCAAACCCTTTGACTCGAAGCAGATCGCAGCCCGCGCCTGTAGTAAATCTTAAGTGGCTCACCTTTGAGTTACTGTTTCAACTTAGGTGATACGATGCCGGGACAAAGCTCGACCGAAGTCAAGTGCGTCAAATGTAAGCACGTCTACGACGCAGAGGTTATTGACCACATCGACCTCTCAGAAGACCACGACCTTCTGAAGAACCTGAGAACGGGAAAGGCAAACAGAGTTCAGTGTCCCAAGTGTCGAAAGGTGGAATACCTCAACCGAAGCATCGTGATCAACTTCGAGCCTGAGAATCTCATTGTCATGTACGATCCTGCAGCAAGAAAGAAGGCCGTGCGCGAGAACCATATGAGAGAGTATGAGAGTGTCATAGGCTTCAACGAAACACTTGAAGAGATAGGAAGCGAAACAGAGTTCAAGATAGTCACAAAGATTGAGAAGCTGAAGGATATGATCTCAGGGTATGTGAAAGCTCACGGCTAGCCCGCTCAAAGCTTCCTCTTTCCGAGCAGGAACTCCTCGACCCATCTCTCTGCCTTGTACATTGTTGTGGGCGTTGGCGGCATCTTGAAGCCGTACGCAGATATGGATTCCAGAGATCCTGAAAGCTCCCTCTTCAGTGCTAGTTTGGCTCCACGTATCGCATCGATTAGAATCGGACCTGCATTTGGACCATCCGTCACTTCCATTCGGATGTCGACCTTGATGGGCGCCCCGCCGAACTGACGACCAAGGATGTAGAAGTACGACTCGCGGCTGTTGTCCATAAAGGGAACGTAGTCTGACGACCCTGCAACAAGTGGAGCATCGTATGGAAGATCCTGGCTAATCGCTCGGCTCTTCACGCCTCGCTTCCTCATCCGTCCTCGATAGTGTGAATCGAGTGATTCTGCGCCACCTCCCACATCTAGTTGATAGCTCTTATCGACCTTCACGCCGCGGGCCACAAGAAGTTGAAGGAGGTTCCGGTGCAGTACTGTGGAACCAAGCTGGTCTTGGATGTC
>CP070658.1:1568161-1573130 GCA_020355105.1 Candidatus Thorarchaeota archaeon
ATATTGGTCTGTGATTGTGAAGTTGAAGGTGACGTTGAACTTGTTCTGAACTGGACTAGGAGTGACTGAGAGGTCAACTTTGGCATAACCCTCAACGAACAATTCCATCGACGTTGAGGCAGTGGTTAGGAAGTCATGCGAAACCCCCACCGTGACATTGTATTGGCCCAAGGGGAGCCCAGCTGTGGGAACATCCCGGAAGTAGATGCCACCACCTCCTTCCGTCAATGTGTAGGTGCTACCGCGAATAGTTGCAGTCACTTGGGCTCCTGTGATAGAGTAACCTGCCAAGTCCTCTACAACTACCGTGAAGTTGATCTGGTTGCCTTGTAGGTATGTTGAAGAAGCCAATGGAGAAGCTACACTCGATGCGGTGCTCCCCAATACATCCACCCAGACCACAAGATTACTCGGAATCAGGAATGGTCCTTGGATCGTAATGTTGAGTGGATACACTCCCGGATAAACATCGGGTTGGAAATCCCAGTATACTTCGTAGTGGTATGATGTTTCTGATTTCGTGAATGTTTCTGCGAATACGAAGTTGTAATTGAATTCATACAGTGGGTTTCCATAGATGTCGACAACAGTGAAATCGAAGGTTTCGTTCTGGTGATTGAACACCGGATCTGGGACGAAGACGTCCACCATGGCCTGACCGTTGACGACCAAATAGTGATAGATATCGTCTTGGAAGAGGTAGGCGTGCTCAACGACAATCAACACTGTGTGATTCCAAGGCGTATGCCAATCGGTGTCCAAATCTGCCCAATAGGTGCCATCGCCAACTGGCATGAAGAGGACATTTGTGGGACTGAGCAGAGTCACCGTTGCATCAGTAACAGGAGTTCCGGACCAATCCTCTACAGTGACAGTGAGTGTCGTCCAGTCACCTTGATTAATCTCCCATGTCATAGAGGACTCCACAAAGGTGTTAGGCAGCGAATACACAAACAAGTCGTGGCTATCGGCTCTCGGTTCTCCGAAGAGAGCCCCAACGTACACGACTAGGCTGTGCTGACCGATACTGAGTGAGGCATTCAGCTGGACCCTGAATTCTGCTCCTTCTATGTGTGTAGCTGTGTGGTTGACACCGCCGAGCTCTACCTCTGCCCACGCGCCTTCTGGTCTGACACCATACGAGTCGTAGACGAAGACGGAAACTGTGAAGTTCTCTCCACCTACAACTGAAGAAGCATAGCCTACCGCAGGGGCAAGAGTACCAGTCACTATCATGGAGTACGGGTCTAGGTATGCACCTTCGACATAGTTGTGTTGAACAATGATTTCAGCTGAGTAATTACCGACTGGCATAGCTGCAACGCTATCTAGCAAATATCTTCCCGGCACTATCTCCACCAACGCAAATTCTGTGACCCCGAAGTCTACCCACACACTTGCACCGTCAATCGGATTCCCATAATAGTCGGTGATGTTCAACCAAGTTGTGAAGATTTGGTCCTGCAGCGTCTCTGCCGGTGATGCTCGAGTCACGTTCAGAATGCTAGTCAGAACCGAAACAGACTTTGAATGACTAGTCCCACCAGTTGCATACTCGTGGTCCGCCGAGGCAAGGACTGAATAACTGCCGGGCGCAAGGGTGATGTCTGAAACTGAGGCGAAGTAGAAGCCTCCTACATAGGACACAGGATAGCCTACACCATCAAGGGTAACGTTGACATCAGCATCTGTGACTTTGGCACCAAGGCTGTCCGTCACTGTTACGTTGATGCCAAGATCACTCCCCTGAAACACCTCGGACTCAGTG
The DNA here is from genome assembly GCA_020355105.1 of Candidatus Thorarchaeota archaeon. Classification (GTDB taxonomy): domain Archaea; phylum Asgardarchaeota; class Thorarchaeia; order Thorarchaeales; family Thorarchaeaceae; genus SMTZ1-83. Next base: position 1,569,930 of record CP070658.1, read on the forward strand.
AACAACGTAATACTGAGAGGCGACTCAACTCTTAGAGCGTTCTCAAACTCCTGGACCACACCTTCGTAGTACTGATGAGTGACAGAGAGTGACAGGTTCGCCAGTCCCATTGGCCAATTCGGTGCGACCGTCGTCGTATGCAATTCGGCGACATCATCATATACCATTCCCATAGTTTGCTCTGACGTACCAGCGCCGAAGCGATATGAAGCAACGAGAGATACCGAGGCATCACTCACTGGGTCTCCATACACATTCAGGACGGTGGCATTCGCCCAGAGGCTGCTACCCTGCAGTGTCACGTTGGACTCCAATGCGAAGGTCACATCCAGCTTGTACAGCAGGTCGATGTTTCTAATGGTAGCTAGTGTGTCTGGGGCTCTGAATATCGGAAAAGCAACGATGTCCTCTCCGGGACCGACATCCACATTCCCTATTGGGACCATATTGAACGCAATGCCCACTGTGGCACTATAGTCAACTACGCCATCGAAACCAACCGCAGTGAGCAAGTCATCTGAGGTTGCAATGACAAACTCATTCTCGCCATCTCCCTCAAAGTCCAGCACAATACCGCTTCTTGGGACTGCCTCGCTCACAAAGACACTCCATGATTGAGAGATGGAGGAGGACAACTCATAGAGAGTTGCGTTTCCGCTGTTGTCAAGGCAGGCGATTTCATCTGTGCCGTCTGAATCGACGTCATAGGGTAGAGTGACTTTGATATGGTAGCCTGTAAGAGTATAGCTTGGCCAGTCACCAACATTCACAGTGGAACCATCAACGAGGCAAAGGTAGTTGGTAGGTGTGTCAATCAGCCAACTTCGATATGTCACCAAAAGCTGTTCGCTTGAGTGGCTTGAGTTCCTGAACGCCTGAATGCCCAAAGGCTCATCGAAATACGTTGAACCCGGGGATGAATAGTTGAGTGTCTTGATGCTGGTGACATTGTATAGCTGGAACAGGTCGATCTGATTATTGTCTCTCAGTATGGCGAGTTGGGGATTCGTGCCATACATCTCTACAGTGACATAGTCGACTATATAGTTCCATTCCTTCAAAGCCGACTAGGACCAATTGCTGAAGCTGTCGTCTGCTCTTACAAGGAAGAAGCCCGTACTGTTCCAACCGACATAACTGAGCTCGTCTAGGCCGTCCCCATCATCATCAACAATGGCCATATAGTGCTCACTCTTTGCAGGATGCAGGTCGTAAGTTGCATTCTTCCACGACTCAAGCGTGTCACCGTTGAATGCCCATATCTTGACATGCGTGTCATTAGTGCCAACAAACACAGGATCGAGTACCGAGTCGCCGTCGAACATCCCTGTGTATACCTCGAATTCTCCTTCAGTCGTGACATTCTCAAGAGTGAATTCTCCTAGCTTCGAGAAACCGGGACTGAAAGCTAGGAAGGTTGCGGTCTGAGCATCCCAATCTGTAATGACGTTGTAGATGCGCTTCTGACCAAAGGAGTCGTTGCCGACCGCCAGAATGTGGCGTTGAGCCTCGTCGAATGTGACATTGTAAAGAACACCGGATGCAAAGTGACCTTCAACACTCAGAGTGTGTGGATTAGTGAAGTTTCCGTAAGAATATGTGTTAAGATATGGGTCCATGACTTCAATGTAGTAGTGATAGTCGCCCGGCTGGAGATCAGTTTCAAGGAAGATGTACTTCCCATTGGGCGCTTCTGTCATCTCATTCTCCTGGTATCCTGGAACCGCAATGAGGTCGGCCGGCCGGATGTAGACCTTGGCGTCCTCGACATAAACCTCGTCGGTCGCAGTGAGCTCTACCTTCAGGTATGGATCATAGATTGTTGGATGTATGGGGTAGAGAGGATCAAGTGTTACGTCCGGGGGCTGAGTATCACTGATGAGGACGCTAATCTGACCGTACAGGAGGACTGCATCATCTCGACCATCTCCATTCATGTCGTATGAGAGTATCTGCTCAAAGGACCCCGGCAGTCTTGGGTCCTCATAGCCAGTTTCTCCGTTGCTACCTCTGAACAATGCGAACTGGCCTCTCGGACCTTCCATTGAAACGTCAGTATGAGAATCAGAGTCAAAGAATCCCGTGGCAAAGCCTCGTGCTGACATGGTCATGCACTCCTCCTCAGAGAATCCTATTGGTTTCCCATTGACACCGTCGAAGAACCACATAGTGAACCACTGACCAGGAACTACAACAAGGTCCTCCTGCGAATCCATGTTGAAGAAGCCCGTTTTGACATATGACTCCCCATGGTACCTGGGGTCTCTGTGGTCATATCTGAGAGTCAGGTTGGCATTGAAGCAAATCAAGATACTCTCTCCTAAGGGGTAGTCATACATCGTCACTGCAATGCCGTCAAAGTCGCCTTCAGTTGCTAAAGTTGTGAGGTCAAAACCATGCTGCTGCTGCAGGGACGACACGTGGTCAATGATGGTTCCATTCCCATATGCTGTATCTACAATCGTCTGTTCCATGCCCATGCCCGGCTGGTCTAGGTACATGACAGCAAACTCGTCGCCTGCAACCGATGAGAAGTTGCCTACGCAGGCTTTGAGAATTTTCTCGTCCATGAAGGGAATCTCAGGGTAGCTACCTATGAACATGTCAGTGCTTAGGTCCTTGGTGACCAGGCGAATCGTGTAGTATACGCCGACGTCCGGCATTAAGTCACCATTGAAATCGCCTACAATTATCCCTAGAGGGTCTCCGAATGGAAACTGGTACTCAATGGCTGAACTGGTATCGAAGTCAACAATTACCAAGTTCATGCTTACATTGTTTTGCACCATGACCAAAAATTCAGTGTGACCGTCTATATCTACATCAGCACCGACAAGCGTTTCGTGATAGACGTATCCCATGCCAATATCAACGGAATCATCAACGAGGTTTATCGGGTCCTTGAAGCGTAGGGTCCCATTGAAGACCCACGCGACTCCTCGCCCGTGAGTGGTATTCCCGGCCGCAACTGAGTGAACGTAGTATGGTAGGTTGACTCTAATCAGGTTAGATGAAGGCTCAAATTGCTCATCTACTCGACTGGTCCATTCAGTAGGAGTTCTATGTACAATGTCTGTAGATAGGAGGGGAATAAGGAAGAAGAAGAGCACAATAAGTGGCACTCCTATCCTCAGCGACTCTCTTTGACTTCTAGTACACGCGCGTGCACTAGGTCTGCGACCATGGTATGGCCGAGTTCTG
>CP070658.1:1573230-1576966 GCA_020355105.1 Candidatus Thorarchaeota archaeon
GGCCCGTGGCGATAGGATGAATGTCATCGGCATCCTTCCGGACCAAATCATAACTGAGCATCTCATAGAGGAAACGAAAGTCGAGAACGGACTCGCCGTTCCAGATGTGGATCGAAACATTGCCAAGGTCGCAATCATAGAGAGGCATAACGCATCTGATGTTACCGGCATAGGATTTGTGAAAGGGTTGGGTATCAAGGAAGGCGCCATGGTAAGCTCCATTGCTCATGATAGTCACAACATAGTCGCGGTCGCAACCAACGATCAAGACCTCATCGCAGCGGCGGTTCAGATTGTCCGCATGCAAGGAGGTCTGGCTGTGGTCAAGGATGAGAAGGTGATCGCGTCCCTTCCCTTGCCGATTGCTGGACTGATGTCGGACAGACCGATTGAAGAAGTCAGTGAGAAGATTCAGGAGCTCAAAGATGCCGCAGCTGTCCTCGGGAGCAGCCTGAGTGAGCCGTTCATGACGATGGCGTTCCTATCACTGCCTGTGATTCCAAAGCTGAAGATCACTGACAAGGGACTTGTCGATGTAGACAGATTCAGATTAATTGACCTGTTTGATGTTGAAGAGGGTAGATAATGTGAATCTTGCCATCCTTCGTTGACAAGCAATCACTCAAGACCCAGGCGAATCTTGGCGTCCTCTACCTGACCCCGCTTCTTCCAGCCGACTCCAAGTGCAGCCAGAGACCCAGTGAATATCATGAGCGTGGCCGCGCCGAACGAAACCAATAGGAATGGGACCAGCCATGCTTGGGGGAAGGAGAGCAGATTGAAGAAGAGTCCTCTGGCCAACAAAAAGACTACCTCGATTATGAGGAAGACTAGGAGGAACGCTCCAGATGCAAGTTGTCGTTCATGGACGTACACCTGAAGTGCTGTCTGCAGGATGATTGCCGACATGACATTGCCGAGAATGCTCAGGATTACTGTGAGGTCTCCGCGGAGAAAGATGAATCCTATTGGTGATGGATCTGCAATTCCCCAAGGCGTGAAATACTGAATCCATATCATTGCTATGATGAAGAACAGCTCGAAGAGCATCATCAATATGGCGCCAAGACCAGTGACCCTGAGGATGACATTGTCCGTCCTGTCAGACCAATCGAAATTGGTCAGTTTCTGGAACTCACGGTTCAGCGGCTTTGCCCATTCGCTTTCTAACTTGCACTCGGGTTTCTCACAGTGGACAACGGTGAACAACTTCCCACCGTAGTCACCAATTCGAACCTGCATGCAATCCTCACATATGAGATCCCCACAAACACGGCATGAGGCCTTGGCTAACATCGACTCATGATTGACACAGTCCCTACTCTGACTTGGACCTAGGACCGGACTGGCACAGTATTCGCAACGGTTGACCTTGTCTGAATGCTCAACCAAGACCCGCCCTCCGCAGACGGGACAGAGAATGTGTTCGACAGCAGAGGTCATCACCATCTCCTCTCCTGCTGCTGCATTGGTCGAGATCTTTCTCTCTCTCTTTCTGTTTGCTGCACGCGCCAGACCTGCTCTTCCCACGGCCTGGCTTCCTCTCGCACAACGGAGTCCTTCACCTCTACAGGGCGGCCCTCAACGAGGACCTTCTCCCGAGCTAGCTCAAGAGACATGAAGTCTGTCCTTCTGATTATTCGAACAGCCTCAATGGTGACTCCCACCAAACCAGCGTAGAAAAGGATGGGGATGATGACGATTGCTCCGATGAGCATCAGGACTCCCACCAGTACTGGAATGGCTATGATTGCTATGATAATCACTATGATGATGCCCGCAGCGTCGTCGCCGCCTCCCTTGCCTCCAGCTTTTGCAAAGGACCCAGCGAGCTCAAGAGAGGCTCTAAACACATAGCCCATGGAATTGCCATAGGCCCCGAGGAACCTACGGTAGATCTTGCCGACCCTTGTGAAGCGGCCTCCTGCCTTCCCGAAAAGGTCCTCAATTGGGAGGACTAACGATGTTGTTGTTACCGCGGGTCTATATCTTCCCTCGAAGCACTTCTGGCAGAGGTAGACGCTAGAACCTTGCCACCTTTCGTCCACAGGTGGATCCTGCGCCGTGAGGCATCCTCGGCAGTAATGCTCACCACAGACAGCGCAGCTGGTCGCCGCCAGATACTCTGGATGATTCTCACAAGGTACGAAGACACTGCTCACAGCGAGCGTGACTCCGCAGAAGGCACAGTGGATAGTGTTGTCGTCTTCCATCTCCGTCAAGGCTGTGGCACCGCCACAGTTGGAGCATAGGATGGCCATTCCCTCTTCCGAGGTGACTCTTCGTACATCTAGTATTCGCTTGGCTTCTTCAGGTGTAAGGACATGCTCGCCATCGGGTGCGAGCATTGAAGGAGCAAGTGGACTTGGATAGAGACCCCTCTCTATCAGTCGCGCCCTACGACGGTCTCTCACGATAACAGTTCCGGGTGGAGGTGCTACTATGTTCCACCTCGCGAGAAGGTAGACGACGAAAACGGATTGACTCACCAAGACGAAGGCGGCCACGTTGCCGATTGCAATGTCAAAGCTCGTGTCAAGCCATGGGACTGTCCAGTGATAGGTCAGCCCCCAGTTGTAGAGAAAGAACCCAGTCAGCCCAATTGCCACGATACTGTATACAATCTGAGCTATGACTGCATTGCGCCGCAGGTCATCCACATAGTTGCCGATGATGAGGCAGGGGAGGGCAACTCCTACAAAGATTACCAGAGCGTAGATTGGGCCCATTGCTGCGAATGTGGGGTCGCCCACAAAGGACGCTACCAAGACGCCGATTGCGGCAAGCAGGCCAAACACTCCGAAGGCCATCTGAGTCAGGCCGATTAGCCTAAGGCCAAATGGCCTGTCGAAGATCGTATCAATCTGGTTGTTCTCAGACACCTATCCTAACCCCAAAGCGTGCCTATCGACAGAATGAATCGATGCAAGTAGCTCTCCATCATTTGTGCTTTTCATCTTTGCGCAGCCCTGAGTCCAATCATCACCATCTCTAGAGGATCAGCATTCAAGCCCGATATACTCATATGAGAGATAGACACAGATTCAGCAGGCTTCTAGTGAAGCACATCAAGAATGACTACGTGATGCAAATGACAGAGATACCGATGCCTGAGGACTACGGAGAGGCTCCGCACAGACCGGAGGAAAAGGGCTTCTGTGAGCGGTGCTGCACTTGCAGCCTACAACTGATCTGCTTCCTGATTCTTGTCTTGGTGTTGTTCATTCTCGTTGTTCTGATTGGGATGGGATTCATAATCTTCTGAAACCTTGTCCGGCAGACGTCGGAAAGCAATGAGATGAAAGAGCTCCATGAAGGAGTACCGAGAAGGCCAGTTGCTTCATCAAACACTCTAATCCGGATAGCTTATAACCCGCCGGCCTTCCGAGTACGGTGGACATCATTCGCGGAGTAACGTTTCTGTGACCGAACCAGAGGATGACCAACAAGAGGGTCGTCAAGCAAGGGCCACTCCTGATGACGACCGTGGGTTTATCGAACGTACGATGAGGGCATTAGAGCTCACGCAGGGCGTTGAGATTGCACGCCGCTACTTGGCAATGAACGCATTCGATGGCGCACTGACGATGTTGGGACTTATACTTGGAGGTCTCATCACAATCGATCCAGCTAATCCAGGCATCATTTTCAACGCGCTTCTTCTCGCGGCTGTTGGTACGAGTGTGGCCATGGCAGTATCAGGATTCAGTGGTTCATACCTAGCAGAGAGTGCTGA
>CP070658.1:1577066-1582354 GCA_020355105.1 Candidatus Thorarchaeota archaeon
AATGACATGATGAAAGAAAGAGCAACGATGAAGAGCATGATTGGATCGATTCTAGAGATGATGTGGGAGTAGCCCTTTACGTAGTCCTTCATCATCCTGTCAAACTCGTCGTAGACAATCTCTCTAGCCTGAAAGTCCCAATCCGGTGTGATGTACATAACTCTACTCTTAATCCATACTGCCATTAGGAGAACGAATGGGGTAAGTGAGAGTAGCACAATGAGTGAGGAAGAAATCCAGGCGGACGGTGTAGTAATCGCAGTCACGATGGAATACTGTGCAACCTCAACAGCTAGGAAAGTCCATGCAACCAGGAGAGCAAATAACAGAATGTAGAGTGGAAGCATGGGATTGTAGGTCACTACAGTTTCTGACAAGTGCAACCCTCCATTCCGTCGAGTCCCCACAACAACATAGACCTTGTGGTAAACCTAGTCGGCACCCAACTAAGAAAGAATCGACGAGGCGAGCTCACTATCACCCTCCAAGCGAATAATCTCAAGCATGAGGATGGCAATGGCATTCTCCGTAACAGCAAGAGCGTCCCTTACCCCCAGCTCCTTTGCCTGGGAGGGAATCGGCTGGCGTACATAGTACCCCTCGTCATCAGGACTTGAGTACTTCCTGAAATTGCGGTCCCAAGACTGCCACCACCAGATGACTTGACCATGCGTATCAGTTTCGTGCAAACGACAGAATAGCCTGGCAATTGCCTTCAAATCATCGGACCATGTTTCGATGTATCCACTCTTCTCAAAGCCCCTTATCCTCAGAATCACTCGAGGTTCTGTGTACACCCTCAAGTCACCAAGCTCGGCCTGATTCATGACCACCCTAGCTTGTGACACGCCCTTGGCTTTGGACTGCTCCTCTACTAGCCACAAAGCTTCTCGAATCAAGGGTAGCGTGAAGTCCTTAGATGCGTCATTAGAAGTGGCAAGGAATGCTCCAAAACTGGCGACTATGTGGTTCAGTGCAAATGCGACGGGTAGTATCCACTGAGCAACGGGCAAGAAAGATGGATTCTGTAGCGATACATAGAACGGGAGAGCATAGATAGCAACGATGATGATTATCGGAATGTGGAAGAACCAGTAATTGCTCCTCGATTCAAGGAGTAGATAATCACGATGATAGTCTTTGATGAGCTGTCTGACATCGTCGACTGTGTATTGAACCGGGTTGTAGTCCCATTCAGGAGCAGTATACTCAACAGATCTCTTCTTCGCTGTATACCCGATCGCGAATGCTACGATAACCATCAAAACCGGAACGACTAGGAATGGTAGAAGAGTGAACCAGATATCGAACGGCAATGGTAGGTATACATGCCCAATCGCAACCCCCATTGCCATATTCAGGGCCAAGAAGAACCCGACAAGTAGCTGGTAGATTGTAATCGACCTATAATTCACAGGGCTCTTCGTCATCTCTCCACCGACTCCCATAAATCCAACTGAATGCTCTTTAAGCATTCCTGAGTATGACCAGCAGTCGTGTCAACTTGGACATAGGGAAATCTATATTAGTCGAGTCTCCGAAACAGTATGTGTTTTCACGATAGTTAATTGAACTAGGGAGAGAAAGAGAATGATGAAGAAAGGCGATGTTGCGCCAGATTTTGAAACTACAACTGAGAGTGGGAATCTATTCAGACTAAGCGACCACAAGGGAAAGAAGGTCTTCCTATACTTCTATCCAAAGGACAATACTACAGGCTGCAAGGCGGAGGCTTGTTCCATTAGGGACAGCTATGATGTCTTTCAGGGCAATGATGTCCCTGTGTTTGGTGTGTCCGGTGGAACCGAGAAATCTCACAAGAGCTTCAAGGAGAAGAACAATCTTCCATTTCCGCTCCTGATGGATGAGGAGTTTGAGATTGCCAAACTCTATGACGTCTATCAGAAGAAGAAAATGTACGGAAAGGAATACATGGGAATCGTAAGAACCACGTTCCTAATCGACGAGGATGGTAAGGTTGAGGGGATTTTCGGCGGCCCGGAAGGAATTGAGAAGGTGAAGACCAAAGAGCATGCTGATCAAGTCATTAAGTTCTGGGGTCTGAAGCTATAGGAGTGGCTGCTGTGTTAGGCATTGGCGATGTCGCGCCAGACTTCGAAACCACAGATGAAGAAGGTAGGCAGTTCCGGCTAAGTGACTACCAAGGCAACAAAGTAGTCTTGTATTTCTATCCACGCGACTTCACTCCTGGTTGTACGGCGGAGGCTTGTTCAATAAGAGATAGCTACCACATCTTTGAGGGCTCAGGCATCCCTATCTTTGGGATATCGGGAGGCTCAGCAGAAATGCATCGAAGCTTCAAGGAGAAGTTCAACCTGCCATTCTCGATCCTCATGGATGAGGACCTAGAAATCGCGAAACTCTACGGAGCCTACAGCAAAATGAGCGTGATTGGAGCGGGTGTCAAGCGCATAACCTACTTGATTGACGAGGAAGGAAGGATCGAGGGAATCTTTGGGGGATCCGAGGGCCTTGAGAAGGTCAATTCACGCAAACATGCGGATCAGATCGTGAGTTACTGGGGACTCAAGCTCTAGTGCCTTTGTTTCAGCGATTTGGCCGCCGTGTGTGGCCGACACTGCTCAAGTAGATGACACTCTCTTCAATGCCATCTAGGCCCAAGAGTGAGTTCAGTTCGTCGTCGTAGATTGCGCCTACTTGGCAAGTTCCAAGGCCCAGAGCCTCTGCAGCCAAGGCTAGGTTCTGAGCAATATGACCAGAATCTAGGAATATGTATCTGTATGCACGCTGCAGATACTTCCACTTTGATCTCGCAAAGACGGCTGACCAGATGAACACAACAGGTGCATGCTCGGCCAACTGCTGATCAAGTGCACCTCTGCGCACCTGTGCAGCAAACGAGCCCTGTTCCAAACATTCAAGCTCATGGTTCGGGACTGAGTAGTGATATAGACCTGGGTTGATTTCCTCCACTCGATTGATGCACAGATATGTTTCAACAGGATAGAGTGCTCCAGCGGAAGGGGCAGTTCGGAGGTCATACTCCCCCCTCCGGGCCGAGATTCCTTGTGAAGCCCAGAGTAGCTGCGAGAGCTGTTGTTGTGTGAGTGGTTCGTCTGTGTATGCTCGCGTGCTACGACGCTTCTGGAGACTATCCCAGAGGCCCAAGCCACCTTCGACATCAGGGGTCGGAAGTGACACTCTGGTCGCGGATTGGTACACCTTGTAGGTTGGTGGCTTTGTGCTCCAATCAAGTCTGTGCCTAGGAAGGGCACCTCTAACGTACTTCGTGCTGCCGAGGAAATCATCGCCTGAACCAGTCATGTTCAATCAATGAATGAAAGAAAGCGGACCTTATCAATCGATTCAAAGGGGAATGTTGGAGTCCACGTTGACACCGTGGGTAGGTCCATAAGGCAAGCATTTTAATCAAGGCTATAGTGCCCCCGACTTAGTCAGACCGATATAGGCCTGCACGTTCATTCAAAGGGGCTCTGTATAATGCCTGAAGAGAAACTCACTGTTGAGGAACTTAAGAAGAAGGCTGAGAAACCAGGCAAGGACGCTATGATTCTCCATGATTTCTACAAGGGGAAGATTCAGAGTATAGGGAAGGCGCCAGTACGTGATTTTTCAGACTTTGCGATATGGTACACACCTGGTGTTGCCAAACCTTGTCTTGCCATCAAGGAGGACGAGGAGGCCGCATATGATCACACCAACAAGGGAAACATGGTTGCAGTCGTAAGTGACGGCACACGTGTTCTGGGCCTAGGTGATATCGGACCCTATGGTGCGGGTCCTGTCATGGAGGGCAAGTCAATCCTGTTTAAGTATCTTGGAGGAGTTGACGCATGGCCGGTGTGTGTTGATACAAAGGACGCCGACAAGATCATCGAGGTCGTGAAGCTGATTCAGCCGTCGTTTGGAGGGATTAACCTCGAGGACATCTCCAAGCCCAAGTGCTACAAGGTCCTTGAAGAACTGAGAAACGACAAGGATGTCAAGATTCCGGTGTGGCACGATGATGCTCAAGGAACAGCGACGGTCGTTCTAGCTGGCGTGCTTGGAGGTCTGAGGGTCGTAAAGAAGGAGATCGAAAGCATCAAGGTTGCCCTGCTAGGTGTAGGTGCTGCAAACACAAGGACTGCATATCTTCTGTTTGCAGCAGGCGTCGATGCCAAGAACACAGTGATGGTCGACAGCAAGGGCGCGATATATGCGGACAGAGAGGACATATTGGAGGAGAAGGACCACGACTTCTTCAAGTATGACCTAGCACAAAAGACCAACCCCGAAAGAATGACCGGGAACCTCGGAGATGTCATCGAAGGGGTGGACGTGCTGATATCGGCTTCGAGGCCAGTTCCAGGGACGGTGAAAAAAGAGTGGGTTTCAAAGATGGCACCCGACTCGATAGTATATGCTTGTGCCAACCCACTTCCTGAGATATGGCCATGGGACGCCAAAGAGGGAGGCGCAAGAATAGTTGGGACCGGTCGCAGCGACTTTGACAACCAGATAAATAACTCACTAGGATTCCCTGGAATCTTCAGAGGCACGCTGGATGTCAGAGCATCCACAATCACGGACGAGATGTGCATTGCTGCAGCTCAGGCCCTAGCTGACCTCGGTGCTAGAGGGGCAAGCGAGAAGAAGGTCATCCCGACCATGGACCAGTGGGAGCTCTATCCAATGGAGGCGACTGCAGTCGGGATGAAAGCCATTGAACAAGGTATTGCGCGTGTACACTGGGAAGAGAAGGATCTGTACGAACGTGCAGAACACGTCATTCGAGTTGCAAGGGCTTCATCTGAGACACTCTACGACAAAGGGTACATTCCTAAAGCACCACCGACCTGATTCTAGAGTCCAGCGGCGGGACAACCCGCCGCAAACTATCTGTTTTTCAATACAAACACGGAGCTATCAACAAGACTATTATTGAAAGAGTCCAGCGCTGCTGTACCCTTCATAAATGGAGAATCAAGGATGTCATACGACAAGTGTGTCCGATGCGGGTCATGCGTTAAGTTCTGTCCCCTCTTCGATGCTGTGGGTGAGGAACAATTCTCGCCTCGCGGGAAGATGTACCTACTCCAGGTGATAGACCAGATTGAAGAAGACGAGGAACTTGCAAAGGAGTTCAGAAGAGTCCTCTTCCAGTGCAGTCTATGCGGACGTTGCACTGATGTCTGCTCCTCTGATGTTGACCTGTTGCGTGTTTGGCATGAACAGAGGGCAAAGGCTATAGAAACAGCTCCAGAGGAGTTTGCATACTTGGATGCCTTGAGAGATGCCCTTGC
>CP070658.1:1582454-1585209 GCA_020355105.1 Candidatus Thorarchaeota archaeon
CGAACGTCAACAACACCGATAGTCCGGCTCTCGATGCCTTCAGGGATTTTGTCGCCTCGAGGTAGTACAGCGAACCTACTGGAATGCCTGTGACTGCTCTCTGTGGGGTCGGATCCCCAGTATATCACAAACTCTCCATTGTTGCGAACATACTCAAGATCGATGTCGAGTTTCATGGAATGAATCTCATGCGATAGTGCTTGAGCCAAGCCAATGCTTGCATCTGTATCAAAGAATGCGTGAAGGCTCGCAGCTAGGGCCAGTCCTTCCCTGACCGTTTCGTCCGTGGAGTGTGACCAACCAAGGAGTAGACATCGCTCACCTGAGGTCAAGACTTCTGCGGCTTTCTCCAGGGCTTCGTCTAGAGAAACGTCGGTCTGGTTCTTACCATCATTCACGGTGGCTGAAACTTCAGTGTGTTTTGCGGCCGATTCGAGGTATGCGTGGCCCAATCGACAGAGTCCAAGTGACTTGACTTCTCCCTTCTTCTCTTCTGCTACAGCATCATCACACAGCAACGAACATCCAGTACAGACTATCTCATCCATGGACTCACCTACCAGATCTCAATTGCATCAGTGCAGCAGTATTGTTCACAGACTCGGCAATTCAGGCGGTCCGGAGGGAATCGCCGGCACTTCTCCAAGTTGATAATCTTCGAGATTCCGTTCTCCACTCTGAAGACTGTCGCCTCACTCATTGCGGCCTTTCCTTCACTCGTAGGTGGTTCAGCCGCAACATCCACAGGACAGACTACAACACAGTTGCCGCAACCTGTGCACTTGTCCTCATCAAGCTTGATGCCAGTGGTTTCAGTTGACTGAAGAGGAGCAACAAGCTCCCGAATCTTCTCTAGATTCTTCTCAAAACCGGGCTCCAACAGAGGCGGACAGTCATCAGCTACAACATCGCCCAGAGCAAGCTTTGTGGCAAATGCCATGCATGTCTTGGGTTCACATAGCCTACAGTTGGTCTTTGGTAGAAGGTTATAGAGTTCCATCGGATTCAGTTTCACTTGGCGGTTCTCCCTCGCATGCCTATGCGTATTTCGCTGATCTTCTGGGCAGGGTCTCTTTCTTAGCACATGAATCATCCGGTGGGTGCACTTGACCATGTTCTGGGTTTCATTCATATGCAGCCTCCATCCCCAATGCTCACACTTATACTCGGTTTTGGGAACCGGGACGGGTTGACCGACGAAAGTAACACAAACAATCAGATAACATCGGCATCAGTAGCTGCCTATACGTCTAGGTGGAAACAGTGAGTCGCAAGAAGAAGGGCAAAGGCAAGAAGAAGGAGGGCGACCGGACGGCTGTCTTTCTCTGCAGGTGCGGCTCCAACATTGCAGATACCATTGATGTTGAATCATTGAGAAAGAGGTATGAATCCGCGGGAGTCCCGTTGGTGGAAGTGGATGACCACCTCTGCTCTGAGCAGGGAGTCTACGATCTCATAGGCGCCATCAAGAAGAGCGGAGCAGACAGAGTCGTAATTGCAGGTTGCTCCCCTCACCTTCACAAGGATTTGTTTGATGATGCCGTCAAGGAGGCTGGCATTGATCCCGGCCATCTTCACATGGCAAACATCAGAGAGCAGTGTAGCTGGGTCCATTATGATGACCCTGATACGGCAACGGCAAAGGCTGCGGCAATAATCGACACGGGACTCGCCAATGTGGGCGCAGCCGAGGCCATTCCCACTCATAGCATCCCAGTTGTGGAACGGGCACTTGTCGTAGGGGGCGGCGTGGCCGGAATGACAGCAGCCCTTGAGATGGCTGACTCGGGAATAGAAACAGTAATCGTCGAGAGAGCGGGATTCTTGGGGGGCCATATGGCCAAGTGGGACAAGCTGTTCCCCACTTTTGACTGTGGCATCTGCATCCTCGGACCGATGATGACAAGGATTGCCAGGCATCCAAACATCCAGACAAGGACTCTCACGGACATTCTTGATGTAAGAGGCTCCGTCGGGAGATTCAGAGTTAAGCTGAAACAGAATGCAAGATTCGTTGACATAGATACCTGTACGGGTTGCAACAGATGTATCGAAGTATGTCCGGTGGAAGTGACTGACGATTACAACTATGGCCTTGGCCACAGAAAGGCGATGGTCAGGCCATCAGTGGACGCGGTACCTCTTGCCCCCTACATCGATCCTGAGCACTGTGTGGGCTGCCAGTCCTGCGCTGGGGTCTGTGAGCCTAAATCACTAAGATACGATGATGCTGATGTCACCGAAACGATTGAGTTCGGTGCGATTATTCTTGCTACAGGATTCAAGCCCTTCGACGCAAAACTTGTCGAAGAATTCGGCTACGGTGAGAATCCGGATGTAATAACATCTCTTGAACTTGAGAGACTGCTGAATCCCGATGGGCCCAGTGGCGGCAAGCTTGTACGGCCTTCAACTGGGAAGAGACCGAAACGTGTTGTATTCGTGCCATGCGTAGGGAGCCGGTCGGAGCGCCTTGGCAGGCCATACTGCAGTCGGGTCTGTTGCACGGCAGCTGTCAAAGAAGTAGTACAGATCAAAAGGCAGATGCCTGGCTGTGAGGCATATGTCTTCTATACCGACATGAGGACATTTGGGAAGGGGCAGGAAGAGCTATATGAACGCTCGGCGAAGGATCACAATGTTACTTTCATTCGAGGAAATATCGGTGAAGTGGTTCTTGACCCAACTTCTGGCAAGACAACTGTCCGCGCCGAGGACACCTTGCTGAGAAGACACCTAGAATTGGATACAGACC
>CP070658.1:1585309-1589170 GCA_020355105.1 Candidatus Thorarchaeota archaeon
GGCACTTATTCCCGCAATATGCTAGAGAGGGATTTGAAATGGCGGAGGTACTCACTAAACCATCGCGTCTTATCAGGAATATGGTTTCGAAGGAACTCCGTCTCATAATCAAGGACAAGGTGGCATTGTTCCTAATCTTCCTATTGCCGGCGGCTCTAATTGGTATGCTCTGGTACGTGACAGACGTGAGCGAGATGGGCGATTTGGACTTAGGAGGTGGTGGAGGGTTCGGAGGTGGTGGCTCAGACAACCAAACTGTCACGGGAGGGGGAGTGGTTCTTGGTCTGATAGACCGTGACACTACAAGAACCTACGAAGGAGAGGATCTCTCTGAGAACTTCACGGCGTTCCTGGAACAAATCGTGGGCGAACTAATAGAATATGATAGCGAAGAGCAAGCTTTCAACGACCTCTATTTCATGCGAATCGACGGATTTGTGATAATTCCGGATGGATTCGAGGCAAACCTCACGATAAATGAGCCAACTTACATTGAGATGCATGTCGATGCGACAGACCTCTTGGGCCAGAGCAGCGTGATGGGCACAGTGCAGGCCAGCATCATTCTGTTCAGGGCCTCGAAGCTATGGATCAGATCAGAAGTGTTCCCGTCAATGATAATCGAGTTCACACCTGAAGGAGGATACCTCATCACCACTTTCGGGGGGTTCATAGTAGCGTTCTCTTCATATCTTGGAATCGCGATGACATCCGCTCAGTCAATCGTAGGGGATATACCGCTTCGTAGAATGCTCCTGACTCCAACTAACAGACTTGAAGTAATAGTTGCCAAGGTCCTCGGTTATGTCATAATCGGGTTCCTCCAATCTCTTCTCCTAATCTCACTCTGGGTTTTGGCTTTTGATTTGAATCTAAATACAGGCTTTGAGTCTTTGATTATCATCATGAGTCTCACTTCTTTGACAGGATCCACAACGGGCATTCTTATCTCCGCGGTTGCAGGGACGAGACTACAGGCAAACCAGATGTTTCTCTTTGTGATGTTTGCGACAATCATCTTATCGGGTTTCTTCATAGATGTCGGAGTGCTTAATGACATCTTGCCGATGAATCTGGGGTTGGACCTCCTCATAGCCACAGCGTTCAAGGGGTTGAGCTTACTAGATGTCTGGAGCTCGATTCTGACGCTCCTTGCATTCTCTGTCATTGCGATACTATCGGCCAGTTTCATCTTCTCGAAGAAGCCGACTTTGGACTGAGGTGAGAACGATTATGGAAAGAATTGATGCTGAACCTTCGCGACCCGAAGGCGTACCCCCCTTTGTTGAAGAGGGCTACTTCTCAGGGGCACGGCTTGGTGATGCAATAGACTGGTGTCTTGCAAGAAACGACCGTGAGCTCCACTGTGATGTCCAGGGAGTCTTGACGTCTACAGGTAGAGAAGTGAGATTCAAAGGACGAATACTCAGGGTGAAGAAGGGAGTACTGACAAGGCGCATAGCAGTGTATGTTCAGGAGGACCTGCGCAGGACTAGAAGGGGCGACTTGGAGATGGTCCTGACGGTAGGTGGAGAGAGTGCTTCCCAGGAGGATGTAGCTGCCACTGAGATTACGCTTCAGAACTACCTGAAGAGGAACCTTTCTGAAGACCTCTACTATGATGGGGGAGACCTGCAGCAGGCCGTGAAGGAGCTAGTAAGGATTAGAAGCGAACAGAGTATCTGCACTGTTTGGGGAAAGAGAGCATCAGACAAACTTCCCATCATGATTACCGGAACTGTGATCGGCTTCTCGACCGAAGCGCTTCAACCTCAAAGGGGAACAATCCTTCCAGAGGGATTCTTGGAGGTGCGTGTTGAGCCTGAAGGTGTAGTCGGCGACCCCAAGATATACCTCGTGGCACAACCTCAGTTGCTTCTAGGACCAAGGTCGAATCCGAATCTTACGATCATTGCAGATAAGGTCTACATCCAGCCCTACGCTTGGAAAGAAGCCCCTGCATACAGAGATGTCCTGGAAACAAGGAATCTGACTGTCAAGCTGAAATCAGGTCAGAAGCTAATAGAGAATGTCACATTCTCTGTACAAGAAGGAGAGATGTTGGCAATCATCGGAGAGTCTGGCGCCGGCAAGTCCACAACTGTCAAGGCTCTGATTGGAGATATCCCGAGTACAGGCGTTGCAAGAATAGCTGGCATAGACTCCAGACAGACAACCAAGGTCCGTCACTTCTTTGGCTACTGTCCACAAGATCTTTCATTCATGTACGAAACCTTCACCCCGCTCGAGAATATCATAGCGTTTGGAAAACAGTATGACATACCTGAGTGGCAGCTAATCCAGAGAGGAAAGGCACTCTTGAGGGATTTCGGGATACTAGAGAAAGGCAACAATGCCACAAAGGAACTCAGTGGCGGAGAGCAGCGAAGGACCTCCATTAGTGTCGCTATGGCACACATGCCGAAAGTACTGCTGATGGACGAGCCAACCAGCGGACTTGACCCTGACAACAGAACTGAGCTATGGCAGTATCTCAACTATATTAACCAAGAGTATGGTACATCGATAATCGTGATTACTCACTATCCCATTGAATCTGAGTTCTGTGACAAAGTTGCTGTCTTCATGAGGGGCAAGAGTCTGGTATCCTATGGGACTCCACAGAGATTGAAGGAGTCTATGCCAAACAGTGGATTTGCTGTCGGGGTAGTTCTCGAAGAAGTTGACCCTCGCGCCCGCACCACTTTGGAGGGCGTTAAGGGAGTAAGGTTCGTTCTGCAACGCGGGGAGCTTCTAAAGGTGTATACGGACGAGGCACTGGAGGTCATTGCAGAGAGATGTGTGACTGCGCTACGGGAGAAGGAGATTCCTGTCAAGATTGTGAAGACAAAAGCATTGAGTGACATGGTAGACTACTACATTGCAATTACGAGGGGATTGATTCAAGGATCGCTAGAGAAGTGATGCCATGGCCAAGTTCGGACGAAGAGAATCACTACAATGGAGCAGATTCCTCGCCTCCCTTCTCGTGGCGATTATGGTAGTGAGTTCCATTGTTGGAATTGAGCCAATTGGACCTTATGCCAACACGATGCACGATTCAGGCAGCAAGATTGATAGCTCTCTCCTAGACCGAACTGACTCGGATGATCCTTTGGATTTACTCGTCACCTACGACACAGCGGCAAGTGAGTTTAAGGCGCGCAACGCACTAGCTCTTGCAGACAGAACCGCGAGGATTGCAGACACGTATGATGACTTGAACATGCTTAGAGTGAGTCTGGTGGGCAAAGCAATCTCACAACTCGCAGAGCACGACTTCATCACAGGCATCTGGTCAAATGAAGTACAAGAGATTTCTGAGTCAACCTCAGTTTCGGCGTCGTCGTTCACCGCCGACGAGTACATCTCACCAGTTAACACAACTGGTGCCAGAAACCTTTGGGAACAGGGATACAATGGCACAGGGGTCGTCATCGCGGTACTTGACACCGGTATCGATTCGGGCCATCAGGACGTCAACAAAGTGAATGCGTTTGCCTCCTTTGTAGAGGCAGACACACTGCCAACCGACATAATCGGTCATGGGACGTATGCTGCTTCTGTGGCTGCAGGCACGGGTAACATGTCCAGTGGTCTCTACGCGGGAATTGCACCAGGCGCAACCCTGCTCTCAGCAAAAGTGACACTTGGGGGGCTCTTCGCAGCGCCCAGCTGGATAGTATCAGGGATAGAATGGGCGTGTAGCCGGGGTGCGGACATCATACTTCTTCCATTCAACACCTTTGGCGCTCCAGGAGATGCAGTGACCCTTGCGGTGAAGGAGGCCACAGAGAAAGGAGTGTTGGTTGTAGCAGCCTCAGGAGACGATGGTCCTGACTACTTGACGATAATGTCACC
>CP070658.1:1589270-1592484 GCA_020355105.1 Candidatus Thorarchaeota archaeon
AACATGACTTGACGATTGTCCTCGCGCACACTCTTGATGATTTCAGCAACTCTCTTCCTGTCCACTTTGAAATCAGGAGGGCTCTCCTCCCTAAGGCTGTCTCTCAGGACCATATATCGGTACAACTCTGCAAGGGCATTGACAGCTCTGCCTGGGAAGTCAAAGACAGGTACGCGACCCTCGTTCAAGACAATTCGAGGGTAGGTCATAGCGTTGCCGCCCATGAACACGGCAAGCAGGGGTTTGCCCGGGTTCTTCTTGCGAGCCTCAACGAGTATCTGCGCGGTTTCGGTTTCTTTCGTCATGGCCTGAGGCGTCAACAATACTAGCACTGAATCAACATTCTCATCCTTGAAAACAGCCTCCAGACACAAGGCATAATCCTCCGGTTGTGCAGTACCCAGGGCATCCACAGGATTGTAGACCGACGCAGCAGGAGGCAGCCCTTTCTTGAGTGCTTCTATGGTTGCTTGAGAGAACTGTGCCATCTGTAGTCCATTCTCTTCGCACGCTTCCGTGGTAAGAATGCCTGGTCCTCCTGCGTTAGTCACTATCGCCACGCGGTTGCCCTTCGGCAGGTTGCAGTCATCAAAGACATTGGCTACATCAAACAACTCAGACATGCTATCCGCCCGAATTACTCCGCATTGTCTGAAAGCCACGGAGTATGCTGTGTCGCTCCCCGCGAGCGAGCCAGTGTGGGATGACGCGGCTCGTGCGCCTGCGGCACTCACCCCACCTTTGACAACAAAGACAGGCTTGTTTGGTGTGACCTGTCTACATGCGTCCATGAACTTTCTCCCATTCATTACTGATTCAATATAGAGTAGGATGAAGGTCGTGTTGGGGTCTCTTCCAAACGCTTCAACAAAATCAGCTTCGTCTAACTGGGCCTTGTTGCCCAGGCTCACGAACTTGGAGAATCCTATCTTCTCCATGAGACTCCAGTCGAGAATTCCGGTCATCAAAGCTCCTGATTGTGAGGCAAAAGCAACAGTCCCCTTCTCAGGTGTGCCAGCAGCAAAGGAGGCATTGTAGGGTGAATGAGTATTAATTATTCCCAAGCAATTCGGCCCAAGGACTATCATACTGTGCTTCTCTGCAACCCGTATGAGTTCCTTCTCGGCTTCCTGCCCCTCATGGCCCATCTCCTTGAAACCAGCCGTAATCACTACGAGAGCCTTGACTCCCTTCTTGCCACACTCCTCAACAACAGGCAGAACATACTTGGCAGGTATGACAATCACAGCTACATCTAGACGACCCCCAATCTCGGAAACGTTGCGATAAGTCTTCAGACCAAGAATCTCGCCGCCCCGAGGATTCACTGGATATATTCTTCCCTCGAACTCGCTCTCGATGAGGTTCTTGACTACGTCGTTTCCAAGCTTGCCCTCTGTGGCAGAAGCTCCGATAACTGCTATGGACCGCGGATTGAACAATACATCAATAGCTTTCTGTCGGTCCAACGCGCAACACGTCCGATATTCGGAGTATGAAGGAGTTTCGAATCACTCTCCTTGTGTTAAAACTTGCGCCCCGCCAAGCGAGACACGCACCAGCTCAAGGGCCTTTCTCAAGCTCTGTCGGATCATAGTACAATGGGTCAGCAGTGGTCATTATGTTCCTAGTGTCTGGGTTGATTCCTCGATAGCGGTACCGAACTCCCAGTCCGAAATAGAAAACCAGAACCATTCCAGTGTACAAGATCGCCAATAGGAATCCTTCGAGTGTCATTGAAGTGACACCTGCGGCAAGGGCACCAAAAAGCCAGCCTATTCCAATATACACGAAGATCAAGGCGACGCACAAGTAGTAGCCCTCGAACTCATTCGGTCTTCCCAAGAGCTTGTCACGCAAACTCCTACTTTCCTATTGTTCTAGTCGTCTATCTACTCTTCGTGGCATCCTTCAAGGTGGATACCGACCGAGTAATACACGGAATCATATTCGGGTAAGACATGGGTTTCACTCGGGTGTTACCCGAATGAAGCTTGTGACACTACACATCCCCGAAACATACGTCGATGGGCTGGAGAAACTCGTTGAGAGCAACCTCTATCCAAATCGCTCTGAGGCAATCCGAATTGCCATCAGAGACCTTCTGAAACGCGAGTTGTGGGGTTGACAGCTGTTGAAGCTGATCACTCTGCATGTACCACTTGAATACGTCAAAGGGATAGAGAAGCTTGTTGAGATGAATCTCTATCCAAACCGCTCAGAAGCCATTAGAATTGCAATTCGTGATATGCTCAAGAAAGAACTGTGGAAATAGCGACGCGAAGCCCTCTAATCTGGGAGGATAGAATGCCGGAGGTTCTTGTAGGAGCTTCCTGTGGTCTGCTCCAGCAGGGTCCGAATCGAACTCCCGATGGAGAACCTTCACGAATGAAACGCCCACAGCAGATTTGTTTGGTTGGCGCCCTCTAGCCATCCAAGATTCATTGAAAAGAGCGCAGAATACCTGAGCCCAGTTGTGGATGCAGGCCGTGAAACAAAGCTTCATATGTGCTAATATCTTATAGTAGTTCTTGAAGAGTTGACCGGCTTCGCCTGTCGGGTTTAGACTGCAATATTGTACAAGGAGCTTCGAGAATGGGACTAGGCTCTTCGGTCTTGGAAGGGACCTTTGGCAAAGGCAGTCGTATTGTCAAGGGGTGCCCTTGCTTGAAGGAGTTTGGAAGAGAGAAGGTCTGCTTGAACAACGACGATGTTATGCCAGTAACAACCATCACAATAGATCCAGTCTTCTTCGACAATGCCGCCTCAATTGAAGACTTGATTGATTTGAGAAGCAGCAACGAAAGCATGTGCTACTGCCTCGTGTTCCTAGACACCGACAAGGAAGACACGTATTGCGTCAGTCAAGGCCAGATAGTGAAGATCAACGGACGTCGTGTGAAGGCGTCAGAGATACAGGCTGCTCTTCAGTTCGTAACAGCTTCAGAGCAGGCCGGAGACGGCGTCATTTGCTCATCATGTCTCTACAAATACCTGCTAACGCTTGGAGAAACATTCGAGGATCTGTTGACAGACGAAGAGAGAGCAGATCTTGTCTCCTCATATCTGAGAAGAGTGACCGCGCAAATGGTTGCGGATCTAATCGGAGTAACAGAGCAGTACAACGAAGAGAAATCGGACACCTTGGACTCCCTCATCAGCGACCGCATTGACGAGCTTCTAGACCTCAGAAGCGAGTGGACGGGAGTAGTCC
>CP070658.1:1592584-1598056 GCA_020355105.1 Candidatus Thorarchaeota archaeon
CCGAATGCGACTGCGCAAACGCAATCTTTTTAACGATTGTGCAGTCAGCATGCACAGCCTCTATCATTCGCAAGGGAGATGACTGTTACATGGTTGAAGAGATTAGTTCAGGTGACCTAGACAGTCTTGTAACCGAGAACAAGATTGTGTTTGTAGACTGCCATGCAGTCTGGTGTGGGCCATGCAGGACCCTTTCACCGATTCTCGAAGAACTCGACGAAAAGTACGGTGACAAAGGCTTCAAGGTCGTGAAGCTAGATGTCGACCAGAATAGGGAGTTCAGCATGGAGAACAGAATCACTGGAGTTCCAAGCGTTCTCGTGTTCAGCGAAGGGCAACGTGTAGTGTTCGACGATGGTCGTGGTAGCAAGTCAGACAGACTGATTGGTGTCATGCCTCCAGAAGTCTACACCCAAATCATTGAAGACCTTCTCGCAGTGGCTTAATCAGCCATGGCTCCACCAGACAGATGATTCATCTGCGTAGT
Organism: Candidatus Thorarchaeota archaeon; assembly: GCA_020355105.1. Lineage (GTDB taxonomy): Archaea > Asgardarchaeota > Thorarchaeia > Thorarchaeales > Thorarchaeaceae > SMTZ1-83. The sequence goes on from CP070658.1 coordinate 1,593,072, forward strand.
GGCGACTTCATTCTTCTCAATACACTCATCTTGTCCAGCAAGATTCATAGCCTGCTTGCATTCCTTGGTTCTTTCTGGACGAGATGGTCTTGGTTAGGGAAGTTGATATTGAAGGAGCAGAATATGCAGTAACGAAGTCAAGAGTGACACTCGTAGACTGTTGGGCACCTTGGTGCAAACCATGTAAGGATCTCTCTCCAATTCTAGAGAACCTTGAGAAGTCCTATGCTGATAACCCGGACGTATCCTTCGTGAAGATAGATGTGCAGGAGCATCATGAATACGGGAGAACGCATGGCATCATGGCCATACCTTGTGTTCTGGTATTCTACGAAGGTGAGCCAGCTCTGTTCGATGATCCTAGTGGTCGAATGGGAGAAAAGAAGACGGACCGTCTGATTGGGCTAAGACCCCGAGAACACTACGAGTCCGTGATAAGCCACCTTCTTCAAACATAGGCCACTGCAAGCAGTTCACCTGATGTTTTATATTCCTCTACACTACAACGAGCTAAGACCAGAGTTTAGTGAGGTAGTAACAATGCCGATTCTTCCCTTTGGAGATAAGAACCCAAAGATTGACGCAAAGGCCTACATTAGCCCACAAGCAACCATCGTCGGAGATGTGGAGATTGGAGAGGGGGCTAGTGTGTGGCCAGGAGCCGTGATAAGAGGCGATCAAGCCTCTGTTCGCATAGGCGAGAATACTTGCATTCAAGATAGCGTTGTGGTCCACGCCCACACAGATGACAATCCTGCCATCATTGGGAATCTCAGTGTCGTAGGCAGTGCCTCCGTTATTCATGGAGTGTATATTGGCGACTCTGCGAACATCGGAGAGGGATGCGTCGTTTTTGATGGGGCCACGCTTGGCGAAGGCATTATGCTGGCGCCTGGTAGCATAGTTCCACCCAACATAGTGATACCTCCAAGAAGCCTCAACTCAGGAGTCCCAGCATCTCAAATACGAGAACTCTCTAGAGAAGAGGTAGAGAAACAGACTCTTAGAGCGGAGGCAATAGCTCAGGTGTTCCAGATGTTAAAGAGATGGCAGGGAGCACCCTAGATCATATGGTTTCTCTTGCTACAGTTGAGAGGCTCTCAAGTCCATCTTCCGTAACGACAAAGAGATCTGAGATCTTCATGGCCCCCGTCTTCGGGGAATAGATTGAGGGATTCAAGGAAAAGACCATTCCTCCTCTAAGGGAGCTGTCGCTATCTGAGTGGATCAAAGGGGGCTCTCTGAGGTCCAAGCCTATAGAGTTTCCAACAGGCCGTTGAAGACTGTCAGCTGGTATCTTCTTCCCTAACTTCTTCATAATCTTTCCATGAACAACTGACAATTTTGCACCCGGCTTCATCACTTTCTCAGCAGTCTTGTATACCTGAAGGAGTCCCTCGAAGGCCCTCCGTTGAGTCTTGTTAGGTTGACCGGTATGCAGAGTCCTTGCAACTTCAGCAAAATAACCAGACTCGCTGACTGTGACGTCAATTGTCACAAAAGAATCACTGGCAATCCTGTTTCCACTTGGCTGGGCAAAGGGAAACCTTGCGTGGTCGCCTGACAACACTGCAGCCCGTATTCCTCTAAGTTGGCCCCCAGCAGCTCTCATAGCAGACTCAATCTCAATCGACGCGTCAGCCTCAAGAATTCCCGTATGCACAATCTCCAAGGCGGTTCTAACTCCAATCTCAGCTATCCCTACAGACTTTCGAATGGCTTCTATCTCTGCTTCATCCTTGATTTGCCTGAGGTTCCACAACATGGATGAAACACCCTTGAACCCTGCACGAGGTAGTCTCCCCCTGAGATAGTCTAGTTCTTTGATCGAGATACGTTCTTGCTGCAAACCAATTACACCAGAATCGGTCCCGAGTTCCTCCAGAGTTGTTGCCACTCGGTCCCAGAATGACTCGTCACGATTGTAGCCCAGCTCATCAACGGGTTCAATGTCTGTGCGTTGAACAGTGGCCATTATCGGGTTATGCCCAATTGCATCGTGCTGTAGTGCTGACATTATCAACTGGGGCTGGTGTCCCTCCACTATCAAGCAGCCAAATGGCAGAGAGCTTGTAGGACTTTCATATCCGGTGAAATACTGAACGTCCGGCCGCCTAGTCAAGATGAGGGCATCAATCGTTTCCTTCTTCATAGAACGATAAGCTCTCTCAAGTCGCCTAGGTGTAAACTGCAAGCAAGCCATCTCGGATGAGTCGAAACTACTCATCTTGTCGAATTGTCCGCTCATTTAAGCTTAGTGTCGATATGAAACGATAGAGTGTATGGCGGGACCGCCCGGATTCGAACCGGGGATTTCCAACTCCGCAGGCTGGCGCCTTATCCATGCTAGACTACGGCCCCATTGAGGCGGGGCCCAGTCGGCTTATAGACTCTTCGTTGAGATGGAATAGAAGTAGATGGTTGGCCTTTCAAGAGAGTGGAACTTCTAGTGCTTTGACTACTGCCTTGCCCTCTCGCTTTGTAACTCGTAGTGTGACAGAAGATGTCTGGAGAATGAAACTCTCACCCTCATGCAGAGCGTCCATTACAGTGCGTCCCATGGGTCCATTCAGGTAGCGAGTGAACCTGCGCACAATCCTTTCAGTGGGTGAGGAGAACTTGTTCATCATACTCATGGTGCGTGACCTCTTGTCAGAAGCGAGTGCTCCGACAGGTCTTTTAAACTCAGATTGAACTTACTGCCTCGAAGATCAACCAAGAATGATGGCGGGACCGGCCGGATTTGAACCGGCGATACCCAACTCCGGAGGCTGGTGCCTTATCCATGCTAGACTACGGCCCCAAGCATCCACGAATTGCAGTTCTTTAAAGATTTGCCCAAGATTCAGCTTGTGATTGTCGTGGGATCAATCAACCACCACGCACCTCTTTTGCCCTTGACTTCCCCTTTCTCGAACGAGAGTATTGGCTTACCAAGGACCTCTTGGGCGCGTTCGTTCAACTTTGCGATGCGAACATGAATGGTCTTACGTTTTTCCCGATCGTTGAGTAAACTGTGGGCTAGTTCGGGTGTGGACGCCCCTTGGTATTGAAGCAGATAGGCTAGGATGTTCCTGTCAAGATCGTCTCTACATACCTGAGTAGTTGTCACGTCATTTAGTCCGCTATAGAATACACTTGTTGATCTTACGTCCTCAAGATGCTCCACACGAGCTCTGAGTTGCTCAACTTCTTCAGCAAGCTCGTGCACGACAGGTGGGATTTCTTTGTCCAATCGCCAGAGGACTGCGTTTCTAATGAACTTCTTTCGCCCTTGTTTTCCTACGACCTTGTCAATTCGCTTTAGAACATCTTTCTCCAATCGGAGGTATATTCTCTCACCTCGATCGGGGCCTCTTTTGGTCATCCATCCTCACACCAGATTCTTGTTAGTCTGTGAATCTCTTGGTCTGGAAGCAGTTTCAGGAGAAAAAGCCTTCTCTTAAAGGACGAGTGCTGTTACTCCGACACAGTTATAACAAGTTCCAGAGGGAGCACGCTGAAGAATGCGACGGTGACAGTCCATGGTCAACAAGGAGAAGGCTTTGAAACGAGAGCTGGTCCGACTAAGAAAGACACAGAACCCACAGCAAGTGGACTCCAGAAGAATGCGCAAGATGCTCAGGGCAAGATCCAAACTCCAGTCGGAAAAGAGGAAGGTTGTTGTCGAGCCGAAGGTTGAGAAAGAGAAGAAGCCGAAAGCCAAGAGGCCCAGAAAGAAGAAGGAACCAGAGTTAGAGATCATCGACGACGAGCCGGAACTGGAGGTTATTGAAGAAATCGACCAACTGGTCCTTGAAGGGAAGGAGAAGGCCAAGAAGCCAAAGAAGAAGAAAGAGCCAGAGCTGGAAGTCGTTGAAGACGAACCAGTTGTTGAAGAGAAGAAGAAGGCCAAGAAACCCAAGAAGAAGAGAGAGCCAGAGCTAGAGGTCATTGAAGACGAACCTGATGATGAAGTCATAGACGAAGAACTGGCCGACCTCTATACCTACGACGAGGACATTGATGAGGAAGAGCTCGACTAGGAAGCTCGAGCGCCCGACCCACAACAAAGAATAGGTCGAAGGTAGACCAGAAGCTCTGCATACGCTGCCAATCCATTCTGCATGCAGATATGCTCCTGGTGATTCCTATGACCACTCTTCTTGGAATTGTGAAATATCTGGAGTCTATTGCACCTCCACGGCTAGTCTTCAAAGGGCTAGAGAGCAGGGTAGAGATAGGCCCTCAGACAGAGAGCGAACAGGAGAAGACCACAATAAACAGGATTGTCATCGCGACATATCCTTCTGGAAGGGTTGTAACGAAGGCATCACAAGACAAAGCCAATCTGCTAATCACTCACAGACCACTTTTCCCGTTCGCTGTTGATAGGATCTCGGGTCTTGACCTAATCAGGATAAGACTACTTACCAAGAACTACATCTCAAGCTTAACTCTCGGTGGTCCTTGGATATGTGCAAGAGATGGTTTAACGGATGCTCTTGTTGAGATGCTTGAGCTGAAGAGAGTCGGAGACTTCTCAATCATGGGGGACCTGGACGAAGTGGTCCCTGCAGGCAGGGTGTGCCGCCCCCCAGATGTCATGAATCACTCACGCTTCGCCAACTACTTGACAGAGAAAACTGGAGCTCAGTCAGTCACATTCTCCGGGGACTTGGATGATGAAGTGAGACAGATCCTTATCTTTCCCGGCAGCCATGTTGACGTTCCGGAGATTATCGAAGCGAAGAATCTCGACATTGCATCTCTGGTCACAGGAGAGCTCTCCCCGGAGGTCAGACTCTTGGCTATCGAAGAAGGGCTTCACACTCTCGAATTGGGAGCTTTTGTGACGGAGGAACCAGGAATGAGAAGGCTCAGACACCAATTCAGTCTAGAGTTTCCAGACTTGAAGGTGGAGTTTGTTGAGTCAGTTCCACTCACGAGATCGCTCACGTACAAGAAAGAACGGCACTGAGCTCCTATTCATCATCTTGATAACG
>CP070658.1:1598156-1605745 GCA_020355105.1 Candidatus Thorarchaeota archaeon
AAGCCCTCACAACTTCATCTCCCTCAGTGTTACTGGCACCGCCTGTTCTCTAGGTTGCGACCATTGTGATGGGCACTTGCTCAAAGGAATGGTGCCCGCTATCACTCCAGAAGAGCTTGTACAGAGGTGTCAGGAGGCAAAGGCGCGCGGAGCGGAAGGGGTCCTGATCAGTGGGGGGTCTGACTCAAAGGGTCATGTACCTCTAGACAGGTTCGGCGAAGCCATCAAGACAGTGAAATCAGAACTAGACCTCAAGGTTGTGGTTCACACTGGTCTAGTGAGTGCGGAAACGGCCAGATTGCTGCAGAAAGCATCAATTGATGCGGCCATGCTAGACATCATTGGTGATGAACGAGTAGCCGAGAGTGTCTATCACATAGACGATGGCCCAAGCAGAATGAATGCCTCCCTCGGCCTTCTTCGAGATGCTGGCATTTCGACCGTACCACATGTATTAGTGGGCATTAACTATGGGAAGATTGGCGGGGAGCTAGAATCACTGCAGATGATTGCAGACAATGATCCCGCAGCCGTCGTCATGATTGCACTAAACCCGGTTAGGAAGACGCCTATGGAGTCTGTCAGTCCCCCCACACCGGAAACTATTGGAAGAATCATGACAATAGCACGTCATGGAATGGAGAAGATACCGGTACTTCTTGGCTGTGCACGTCCGATGGGGCAGCACAAGATAGACTCCGACAAGTATGCAGTGATGAGTGGAGCAAATGGGATTGCATACATAAGTCAGGAAGGCGTTGATTTTGCAAGAAATCGCGGACTCAAACCAGTATTCAAGGATGTCTGCTGTAGTCTTGCATTTCAGAATTCCACGTAGTTGCTGTGCGAGTGATGTAGCCCATAGTTTCATAGCCCAAGTCGAAGAACCATAACCCGATTGCACTAGGAAGGAAAGCTGTCCAAACCACTGCAAGGATTAGCACAGACAGTTTCAAAGTGAATCTGAAACGAAAGAAGTCACTGACCCAACGACCCGCATTACTGTCTGCCCAGTCATTTCCTCGCTCATCAAGGACCGCTGCCACAAGAAGGGCCACTAGAATAACCAACCAGTCTAGCCAGCTTGTGACAACCGGAACTCCAATCCAGAATAGTACAATACCAATCATTACGAACCCTATGAGAAACTGTGGTCTGTTCACCTTACCAGACAGAAGGACGCCGACTACTATGGCAGATAGTAGTACAAGATCCCACTCAGAAACAGTCATGACTAGTCCGAAGAGCAAACCAGACAGAGCTAGTGGTCCCAGTGCAATAGTCGGCTTGTCCAACTCATCTAACAAATCGTCTCCAAGCTTGAGTGTAAGGCCCGCCAGACAATACGCCCCATAGTAGAGAACCCACTCAAGCATCGATGTTTCCCTTCCAGAAGACCATTGGGTCTCCCTGCTCATCGTGGTAAGTCACTGGTAGTGGCTCCTCAGTCTAACTATGACTCGTCGCTGGACATTTCTGCCCTCGGATAGCCAGTTGCATCATCGGAGCCTTGTCTGACTCACGTGAATCTCAGATAAAAGTTGGTACCGCTCTACAGAATCTCTACAGGGGTACCGATGGCCTGACCAGGGAGATTCGTGCGGAACTTAGCGCGGACTGCTCCTCCATTGCCGTGAGGGCCGAGTACCTTTCCTAGGAACTCTCGGCCTGTTTCTGAGGTCCAGCGTACCTTTCTACCCACAAGCGCAGCGGCCTCTGCCCTCGTCCTGATATCGTTGAACAGAAGAAGCACCTGATTAGGATGCTGCAGGTGTTTGCCTCTTCGATAGCTCGTAACGACACCTTGTAGACCCTTCTTGACGGCTTTCTTGGGCACTTGTGGTTCCTCCTTGGGAATTCTCGTTGACGCCCTTTGTGCGCAATATAAGAGTTGCTAAATATCCTCAGCGACCGGGCTCACTCAATCTCTGGCCCACTCTTGGGTGTACCCGTATCGGTTGTTTCGGCTATGTGACTCTCGATACGATCCACGATCTTCCTGCTCTTATCCATGAGCACATCACGCACCGACCATCCAATCGGGTCCTCACGGAGAGTAATCTTGAACAAAGCGAACCATATTCGACCGTCTGCGTATGCTCCTGCTTGGTAGAGCTCGTCCACCATCTGCTCAACCAGCCCAATCTTGTCCTCAGCACCACTGAGTTTATTGAGAATGCCCTGTTCGCGGTCCAAGATTCCCCTCACCCTCCAAGACATCTGGAGTGAGGTCAATGTAGAGAGTATGACTACAAACAAGATAACCGGGGACAGAGAGAGAAGCAGATGAAGTATTCCTGCAAATGCGACAATTCCTACTATGGACGAAATGAGAAACGTTTCGAAGAGAACTGTTTCCAGAAGAGCATTACGTAGTTTGGTCACACGCCAGGAGTAGTATCGAGAAAGTGCAGAACTTGGACGACGGAAGTGGCTAATATCGTCTAAGAAGTTGTTTCGACCCTTACGCACAATGTAGATCAGAATTCCTTGAAAGAAGAGTGCATTCGTGATGACCACGAAGGAGTAGACCTGAACAACACTCTGCATAGTGTAAAGAACCGCCGTGATTGTTTAAAAGGTATTGAAGTGCGCGCAAGTGAATTACTTTCGCCCCTCCCTCTACACCTGTTCAGTTCTTGGGAACCCACCCTCACAGGCCGAAATGCTGAACCAAGCTTGCTCTAACAACAGTCATACTCGATTCGTTTTGGGCTATGCGGGTCTGAGTCAAGCCCTCCCGGAAATGACTTGGACTCGCATTTTTCCCTCTTGCCCCAGAATACTTATCTCGAAACCTCGTGCTCTCGATTTCTGTGGCCGCAATGAAACCTGTTCATCATATAGATCCCACACATGTTTATTCCATCAAAGGACTACTGGAAGCCATGGAGGAGGTTGGAGTCCTTGGTGCGGGTAGACTTGGAAGAGCAGCCTCCATAGTTACACGAATGTTCAATGACCCAGACTGTTTCAGATTCCTTTCACTTTCTGGCCCTATGGTTCCTGGTGGTCTACGAAGACTAGTCAGTCATTTGGTGGAACTAGGGATGGTGAACGCGATAGTCACAAACGGTGCGAATATCGTTCACGATCTTGTTGAGGCATATGGCGGCAAACATCATCGGGTTCCCGGCGACAGAAACGATCAGCAACTGAGAGATGCGGGCATGGGTCGAATTGCTGACCTCTATGTTGAAGAGAAGCACTTTCAAACACTTGAGAAGAAAGTCTATGCCTTTCTTGATGCCCTGCCAGAAGAAAAGATGACAGGCTTGGCTCCTAGTGAGTTCCTAGCCCGGCTCGGGAACACCCTGACCGATAAAGCTTCTGTAGTATACCAAGCGGCCCAGAACAGCGTCCCAATATTCTCGCCCGGGCTCATGGACTCGATGCTAGGGCTTCACATGTACACCTACAGCACAACAAAGCAGTTCAGTCTCGACTTTGTGAAGGATCTTAGGATTCTCGGTGAAATCGTGACCGAGGCGAAGAGAACAGGGGCCATCATGCTTGGTGGCGGCCTCACGAAGCATTTCACAATGGGTTCCACAATCCTCAGAGGCGGCCTTGATATGGCGGTTCAAGTCACACTTGATCGGCCTGAAGGCGGCAGCCTTGGTGGTGCCCCACTTGTGGAAGGGATTTCATGGCAGAAGATGCAGTCTGAGGCCATGTTTGAAACAGTCATTGGAGATGCGACCATAATCTTCCCAATACTGACTATGGGTGCACTTGCTGGACTGAAGGGCTAGAAGTCTACGGCCCATATCTGGCACTGAATCACGAGCGGGCCATTATGATTAGCCCAACTAGCATGATGAGGGCACCAATGTATAGATGCTCCAGGTGAAAGGTTCCTATGATTAACGGCGGAAAGTCTGGTAACCAATGTAGCCAGTCTGTTCCGGGTACAAAATCATGAAGGTCGTCAACAAAGATTGCAGCTCCTATGATTAGAATCAGGGCGCCAGCTGCGAGCTTGCCGCTACTTCTCGTAATATCCGTCACACTCCTCTGTCACCATTCTCCACGATGGTGCCTGCACAATTGAGGAACGTTGTTGGCTATCAATGATTGCATTCCATTGGAGCCACGGTCTAGGCGAACACTTATCTTCATCATTAGTCAACAATAGTTAACTAACATAAAGAGGCTGGTTTGAATGACAGACAAGTATCCAGTTCCATACAGTAAAGAATCAGTGTACTTCCAGTATGATGTCAAGGACTTCAGTCGAGCAAAGAGATTCTATGAGGCGATCTTGGGATTCGAAAAGACATGGGATGGCGGTGAGGAAGCCGGATGGGTTGAGTTTGCTCTGCCCATAAGCGGTGCAAAGTTGGGACTCAACCTCAAGAAGGAGGGCGAGCTAGACCGTGGCTCAGGAACTCTTACACTTGTAGTAGATGACCTAGATGTTACCAAGAAGTATTTGGGTAGCAAGGGTGTTGATGCAAGTGAAATCGTGGACATCCCTGATATGGTGTCATACTTCAATATCGAGGACAGTGAGGGTAATCCAATTCAGTTTGTAGCTGATCCAAGAGTCAAGACTGAGAAGTAGCTCCCAAACGAAGCAGGGGCATAGCCCCTGCCCAGGTCATTCAGAGTTTCTTCATGACTTTCTCGGAGAATGCCTTGCTGGCATCCACATAGTCTTCTCCGTATCCAGGAAACATCACTTGAAAGTAGTCGAAGCCCATACCAATGAAATGCTGGAATCGTTCTATTATTTCATCAGGGTTACCGACCCAAGATCCAGGCCATCCGTCCTGCTGCCGTTCCTTAATCTCTTCAATGGGTTTCCCGAAATCTTCTGAAACCCTGGCAAACCAAGCTTCCTTCTCCTCCTCAGACTCGGTGACAAGAACTCCGTATGTCATTATAAACAGACTCTTTCCGACCTCATCATAGTTTCTTCCCACTGCTTCACAGTGCTTCTTCAAGACATCCAACTTGTGCTCTAGGTTGGGTCTGGGGAATAGGTTGCAATAGTCCGCATATTTGGCCACAGCTCTCAAGGTTCTCTTCTCACCATCACCACCTATCATGATGGGTGGCGTGGGTTTCTGGACCGGCTTCGGCGCTGAGAAGGCATCCTTGATTGTGTAGTGTTCTCCCTCAAAGCTTGGTTTGTCCTCGGTCCACAGGAGTCTGATAATCTGAATGGCCTCTTCCATTTGATCCATGCGTATTCCGATTGGAGGAAATGCATAGCCGTACGCATTGTACTCGACCTCTTTCCATCCTGCGCCAAAGCCGAAGAACAGTCTGCCATTGGAGATTAGGTCAACGGTGGCTGCAATCTTGGCCAGCAACGGAGGGTGGCGATAGGAGTTGCACGTGACGAGAGTGCCAAGTCGAATCTTTGTTGTCCTTGCAGCAAGGGCTGCAAGCAGAGTCCATGCGTCCATGCAGTTTCTGTTCTCTGATTGCTCATCCCAGAAGAGATGGTCACTCGCCCAGAATGAGTCATAGCCCAGTTTCTCGGCCTCGAGGGCAATGAGTTCCGCGTTCTCATAGTCGTAACCTAGCTGCGGCTCTATATGTACACCAAACTTCACTGTCATTTCTCTCACGTTCTCCTAGGACAGAACTCCGGTCAAAGGACACCCTTTAGTCTTCCCTCCAGAGCAGGACGTAGTACGCAGGTTCTCCGATTGAAGGTCTTATATCCGAGCATCTCCAGACTATCTGAGGTTAGGGCGGTGTTTATGTTGAACATCCAGTCTTTGCTAGACACCTTGAGTCAGTTCATCAGAGATCGCGACGCAGTCTACAAGAGCATCCAGGAGGAGAAGAATCTCAAGGAGTACTTCATCGCCTCGACCATTGCCACCCTGCTATTTGGTGCAGTATACGGTATTGTAATGGGCTTCTACGCCGGCGGACTCCAGATTCTCTATGACGCCGTCAAGATACCTCTACTTCTTCTCGTGTCACTCTATGTTTCTCTGCCGACCTATTACGTGCTGAACGGCATACTTGGAGGCGATTTAAGTCTAAGACAGCTCACTGTGCTGTTCATGGTAAGCATCAGTCTTCTTACTATGATGCTCATGGCTTTCTTTCCTGTGACCCTCTTCTTCACACTCACAACCCCTGAGCGCACATTCACGACATACGGCTTCACAGTTCTAATCAATGTGCTCTTCTTCGGAATATCGGGAGTGACCGCTGTGAGCTATCTGTTACAAGGCTTCAGTCGAATTCACGGGGAGAACAAACGCTGGGTATTAGCCATGATTATTGGCAGCTGTGTTCTTGCCTTTGTAGGCACACAGCTTGCATGGGTCCTTCGTCCATATTTCCATGTATCAGAGGCGTTCATTGCACCTCCAAGCGGTAACTTCTACATCGCACTGTTCGAACTGATCATACGTCTGTTACGTGGCTGGTAGCCCTTCCTAGTGTGTTCCACTCAAATCAAGAAGAAACCATGCCATAATCCTTTTATTCGATCGTCAGGGCGTGACGATGAGTCTAGACACTCAAGACCATATTCGACAGGTGAAACAACATGGGAAAGCGCCCTGGTCATTGCTACAGAGAGGCCGATCGGCCCCCCTTCGTGAGGAAGCGGTATATCCATCGTCAACCAGCTAGCAGAATAGTCAGTTTTGATATGGGTAATACCGGTGGGGACTTCGAGGTAGAACTCTCCCTAGTTGGTCTTGAGAGGTGCCAGATTCGGCACCAAGCCTTGGAGGCAGCCCGTATCGCCTCGAACCGGCACATGACCAAGACTGTCGGCAGGAAGAACTACCATCTTCGAATACGCGTGAAACCATACCACTATCTTCGTGAGAACAAGATGATCTCAGGTGCTGGTGCAGACCGTGTTCAGGATGGCATGCGAAAGGCCTTCGGAAAGGTCATTGGTGTGGCAGCAAGAGTCCGCCCCGACCAAGCACTCATCACTATCAGAACTGATAGAGCGCATATTCAGCAGGCAATGAGGGCTCTGAAAAAGGCTGCGCCAAAGATGCCAACTCCATGCAAGATCAACTTTGACAAGATTGACCCGCAGCTGAAGAGGAAACTCGGGTATGGTTCCTAGCCCCTTGCTATTCTATATATGTACCAAACCATTGAATATCAAGGCTAATCTAGGATGAGTCCAATGACTATACTCTCATCACTCTAGGTGAACTCCATAGATGATGTATGAAGAGAACGTCCCGCCTGACATCGAGATGTCAGTCGTCATATCGATTATCCGCAGACTCTTCCCTCGAGTCAAGAGTCCGTCCGTTATCTTTCTGTATCACGGGACTCACAATGTCTTTGAGGTTGACGGTAGGTACATATTCCGCTTTCCGAGCACATTTCTCACTACCGAGGAGCGAAGCAGACTAGTCCGGCGAGAAGCTGAGGTTCTGAATGGCCTCAAAGACCGCATAAAGGTCAGAATCCCTTCGCCGCTTTTTGTTGATGCTGATTCGGAAATCCCGTACATGGGATATGAGAAGATACCTGGCTCATCATTAACAGTGCACTATTCAAAGACGCCAATCAGACAGCGGCAGAGAATCGCCGAACAAGTGGGCAGGTTCCTCGGAGAACTTCACAGTCTGGACATGGCT
>CP070658.1:1605845-1615092 GCA_020355105.1 Candidatus Thorarchaeota archaeon
ACGATTGTCGCCGGTCCCATCATCAGTCCCAGCAGGAAGAAGTACTCGGCATACCTGTCAAGGGTGTGATCGAAGGTGGCTCCAAACTTGGAAGAAAGGTCTGCTGCACGAGCAACAGCTCCATCAAACATGTCCATGACAACCGTAAGGAGCATCAAGACAAAACCCACAATGAGGTCTCCCAAATAGAAGACATACGCAGTGATGAGAGCAACCAAAACGGTAAGTCCAGTTATCATATTGGGAGTAATCCCGGTTCTTGCAAGCAAACGTCCGACAGGCATCATGACTCTCTGATAGCGTTCTCTTAGTTTTCCAAGCATGAGCTTCACTTATCCAAGACGCGGGTCGGGCTTCGCCCAAATTCAGACTGCTAATAAACGTGTTGTGGAGTGCTCACAACACACTCTTGATGCGCTTGAGGACCCATTCGTTTCCAAGAAGGTTCAAGAATCCACCCAGTCTAGGACCTGACTTACGGGAAATCAGGACCCTGTAGAGAACGACAAATGCTCTCTTGTCCTTCATGCCCACTGACCGAGCAGTTTCAAAGACTTTGCTTTGTAGTTCTTCATCATCAAGAGGTTCCCCTTTTAAGACCCCGACGAATTCTCTGAGGAAATCCCGGTCTTCCTCGGTTATGGTGTCAATGATCTCCTTGGGCACAGAAGCAGGTACCTCTACTCTATCTCTTTCTGTTCCATATTCCTGAGCCCAAGTCTTTGCTCTATGGAGTCTGATTGGGATCATGTCTTTCGCTTCTGTGGGGACTTCGTCCAGTCCATATTGCTTTTTGAGGACCTGTTCGCATCGTTCTAGAATCGTGGTAGAACCAAGAATATCCTGCATCTGTGAGGTTATGACTGCAAACTTGAAGGGTAGTTTGGGGATGTATTCCTCTGGTACATTCTCAGGTAGACAGAGAGGGTATAGGAGTTCTGTGAGTTCTCTCTGATCTTCTGACACATCTTCTAGACCGTAGTAGACTCTCTCAAACCGATCGAACTCATCAATCATGTCTGGGATTCGTTCAGGATGCAAGTCAATTGCTCTCTCAAGGCCAGGTTTCAGCACCAAGTAGCGGTATAACTCGGGAGATGCGAGCGATAGCCAGACTTTTGGACTGAATATAATCCCCTCAGAAGTCGCCATTGCCCGGCCGCCAATAAGCACCCACTCAAATGGGACCTTGACTGGACCATCCCATCCAAAGACTCGTTTTGATACCTCCAAACCAGTGTCAAAAGACCCGCCCTTGACCGAATGGTCCTTTCCCGCAGGCTCACACGTCACATTGAGTACATACCATTTTGCTGGCCAATCGATACGCCATGACAGTTTCACTCGAAGTTCTGAAAGGGGTGCATCAGTGCTATGGCCACATGATGGGCATGTGAACGAAACCATGTCAGTTTCAGGGTTATAGTCTGTAATCCTGTTTGGGACAATTTCACCCTTCGCTCCTGCCTGAATTCGTCCGCACGAAGGACAAATTGCAGATACTGGATACCACGTTCTCATGGATTCGATGTAGTCCGCTTTCTGTTCATCATTGAAGTCACGGGCCACATATTCAATCAGTATATCACGAATGGTTTCTGTATTCCTCAGGCAAATACGGGTTGCTTCCTGCATCTCGGGAGTTTCGTAGAGCTTGCTCTGCCAGATTACCTCAGGATCAACACCAAACGCTGGAAATGTTTCTATGAGTTCATTGGCCACATGTGCTCCGAAGCTCTGACAGCAGCCAAACTCATCAGGCACATCAGAATATGGTTTACCAACCCATTCGTCAAGAGAAAGTGATACGCTAGGGGGGAATGAACGCACCGGGTCATAGTCGTCAACGACGAAGAGGGTGCGAGCACTCTTTCCAGCTTCAATGAGTTTCCTTTTGATGACATCTGCTATGACAAGCTCACGAACGAATCCGATATGGATGCTTCCACTAGTACTCTTGCCTGTCGAAATCCGATAGACATCCACATCTCGTACTAGTACTTGGTCCACAACATCACTTATCCAGTGGATGCTGTATTCCTCCTCTGGAAACCCATTGGACAACTGACCGTCACCACATTGAACCTCGGCCCTGTGCTAAAGAAGATTGCTCTAGACAGAGAACTCTGAGACCCTTAGCTCGGCCCTGCTATTGAATATCAGGTACACAGGGATGGCAGCCAAGACTACTACTGCCATAAGGGCAACCAGTGTTGTCACTATCGTCACAGGAAGATACAGGAGAGATGGGACAGCAGCCTCTGGGACTAGAAAGTAGATGCTGGAGAAGGTAGCAACAAGAACGGCCGGAATTCCAGACTTAAGACCCATGTCTATGCCCTCCGCCATCATTGTCTTTGCGATGAACATCGGACCGGCACCCACAGAACGCATTATCACATAGTCTCTGAGTCTTCCGAACACAGACACTAAGAGGTAGTTTACGAGGCCTAGGAATGCGCTTAGTAGTGCCATTACAGGTAGTGGCTGCAGAAGCATCCAGAAAGCACTGATAGTGTTCAGATTCTCTTCCAGAACCTCCTGCTGAAGATACACTGCCATCCCGTAGTCATCAGCCAAATCGGCAATCTGATCTATCACCGACTGCTCGTATCTCTCTACCTGAACAAGGACCAAGTTGGCGCCAGTGACTCCATAGAGACTTTGCATTTGGTCCAAGCTCATGTATGCCACGTCACCACCGTTCAGGATGTCAAAAGCCACCGCCTGAACATCTAGAGAAGCCCCCTGCACCTCGAGACTCTGAACCAAGGGGTCTACATAGAGCACATTCGCCATCTGACCGCCTATCCAGACCTGCGATGATGCGTTCACCTGTGCGCCCTCATAGTACCAATCGGATATTGTCGAACTCCAGTCAATCCCCACAATGAGTGCAGACCCGGACCTATTCAGTCCAATGTACTCATACTGTTCAAGAGTGGGGTTCCATATGATGGCCGGACCTTCGCCGACGGTCTCATAGGACAGTAGCCGCTGGTCAATATCACCAGTTCCCGCCATACCCGTCAATGCCGCAACGAGGTCAGTCGAAACCATGTAGGACTCGTTCATGAAATCAAATGAGCTGTCGAGCTTGGTGCCAGTCAGTGAATATGCTGCATAGTATTGATCCAAGAGATCAGCGTCCCCAACAGCAACAACGTGTGTGCCCATAGATCGAATGACGTATGCATCAGTGGTAGCCTCAACAAGACCCCCACCAATCCATAGAAGTGAGGCTAGAGATATGCTCAGGAACAATGAGAGGAGGGTTCTGCGCGTCCCTGTGAATCGACGTCCCGTGGCTTTCGTGGCGATACGAAAGGGCAGACCAAAGGTGTCCAAGTAACCAACTTTCTGAACTTTCGTGCCAATGTCGGGATTAAGGGCATCAATGGGGGATTCATGCACGATGTTGTAGATTGGCCTCTGTGCAGCAAAGTATCCAACAAAAAGATAGATTGCACTCAGTCCCACCACATGGAGCCAAGGGAATGACGAGCTGATTACCAAGTTGGTGACCACAGAGGACAGCCAGAGGAGTCCGAGCACATAGAGAAACGCTCCAATAGCGACACCAAGCACAAGACTGGAACCGAGCATGATCAGAGCTTGCGCCATGAAATGGTCGAATATCGTGTCCATCAAAGTCCCAATCGACTTCATCAGACCTATGTCCTTTCTGCGAGTCACCATCTCTAGGGACACCGTGCTGGAGATAACAACAGCACCAAGAATCAACACCAGAACAATCGTGGCCCAGATAAAGGTCTCAAAGAACACCCCGAGTGATGTGGTTGTATCGCTCGAAGTCACGAACGATGTCACATCAAGAAGCACGTTACCAAATAGGAATAGGAAGGTAGTCGCGGCCACCACGGTTGTCATCGAAACCAGAATCAGGGTGCTTCTGAAGGGCCTTCTCTTCAAGTCCTTGGAAGCGTAGTCCTGTTCAGACATCAGTGGATAACTCTCCGTTTGTCATCCGAAGATGGCGGACACCAGGGGTTTCAATGATATGTTCGTCATGGGTCATGGCAATCACGGCCTTTCCTTGACGGTGCAGTTCACGTAGCAGACTACGCACCATCTCTGCGCTGTCTGCGTCAAGGTTTGCAGTGGGCTCATCAGCTAGGATTATCGGAGGGTCGTTAGCCATCGCCCTTGCAACTGCAACCCGCTGTTGCTCTCCAGAGCTTAGTTGCCAAGGTAGGTGGTCTACCCGCTCTGCCAAACTCACCGTTTCAAGTAGTTTCAGCGCATCACTGCGTATTTCGGCAAGAGGCTTGTCAGAGAGCTGCATCGGAAACATGACATTCTCTAATGCCGTTAGAGTGGAGATTAGATTGTAGCTTTGGAAAATAAAACCGGTATTGACAAGGCGGAATGTTGCCCTGAACGATTCATCATAATCCCCAATTGGCACATCCATCACAAAGACTCGTCCATCGGTGGCGTAGTCAATAGCACCAATAAGGTTCAGAAGCGTAGTCTTCCCAGAACCAGATGGGCCAGAAACCGCAACAAACTCTTCCGTGTGGACATCTAGCGTGACATCTCGAAGTGCGTCTATCTCTCTCTTCCCGATGCTGTATCTTCTAGACACATTCACAAGGCGGACAGCGCTTGACACACGTTCTGTTTCTTCGAGGTCTATGTCTTCGTAGGTGTCATCTGCAGTCCAGACATCTTCGTCGGCCATTATTCGATCCCTCAATAGCTGATGCTGTGAGTGGTCACACCGCCAGGGCTGATGAACCTGACTCCAGCTTCACAATTGATGAAAGATAAAGGTAGGGGTACTTCAACTATTGTACCAACAGGCCGAAACTGGCGAGAGAAACTCTTGCCCAATCGCTGAGAATGACTGGGCGCTCCCTTCCAAAGACCCGGACTACTCTCAGAACGTCATTCTTGATCAGACTGCTCACGTAGTAGGAGATCAGACTCTTGTCCAGCGAGAGAGTCCGACTTAGTTCTGCTTGAGTTATACGACCGTTAGCGATGCACTCCCTGAGCACCAACTGTACAGTAGGATTTCTTGAGAGTGAAGTCAATCTAAGCACCTGTTCATCATCACTAAAACCACTAAGATACAGGTGCCGAGCATTCCCATTTCGCATGGAAACGACTATGCCATCGTGCTCGAGATTGTTCAGATGGTACTGCAATGCGCCCATCGCACATCCGATACTGCGATGAAGCTCTCTCAGATGTATTCCTGGGCTGTTGGAGATGATGTCCAATACTCGGTCCCGCAGCTTCTGAGGCCGCTCATGTTCCTTACGTTCCATTGAAACTGTTCCAATAACCAAGAGAAGGGACCCAGTAGCAATGGACTGAGTCAATCCGTCAGATAGTATAACAGTTGTTCCAAATTCGACAGCGAGAAGAGCGAAATCTAGTCCCACAGACGTTGTGTTCTTGTACCAAGTAGGCCGGGCATCCAAATCGCACAAGACGGGAACTGCAGAGGAAGAATGGGAAACGTCCTGAACGATGAGCGACTCACTACTGGAGCCAAAACCAAATAGGACTAGTCCTGCAATGCTTGATCCAAGCAGTGCCAGGCATAGTACAAGAATGGCTTTTCGTTTCCAGGCTGGCCGCATTTGGTCTGTCCACCGTTTTGACTAGCACCTGAAGCTAGTTAAGCAATGCGTATGGTCAAGGTATGTACTATTGGTCATCCTATTCTTGAGCGGGATGGGATAAAGTTATCCTGAATCTGCAAGCGTCCATCTTGGCGGCCATGCAAGTGTCCTCTGTGACAACTAACTTCTCATACTCAATCTTATTGAAATCAACCAGATACTCAGTAATGGCTTCGATGAAGCCCTTCAGGAAGAAACAGGAGGGCTCTTCTGATTCATACCCGGAGGCGTACGGATTGTCAGGGATTCTAAGCACTGCCTCTTCATCATACGAAGCCTTGAAGATGTTTTCAATGGCGACATCACCAAAGGGAACGAGAAGGAAAGACAGAACGGTCTTGACAAAGTCTACGATTTCCTTGAAGTTCTTAGGAGGTTTCTGCTTTCCAATCTTGAAGTATTCTCGCTGTGCCTCCAGACCAGCGAGACGACCGGCGCTGTAGTAGAGGTCTCTGACTTGATCAGGAAACATGAACCCGATTCGGTTTGCGAGCTTGTTCCAAGTCTTCGCAAAAAAGGCCTTCATCAAGTCCTTGTCTTTGAGTCTGCCCTGCCACCAGGGGATTACTTCTTCGCGCCTAGACATTGTCGCGCCTCCGTCGAATTCGGAAGCGAACAGAGTGTTAAGTGCTTCGTGCCAAACAATCCCTAGAAACGAATAATCCAGGTACAATTGCCATCTCCAGTTGCTCTACAGAGTTCTTGAGATACCCTGGCCTCAACTCCTTTGAACTCGAGAATCGCTTCAAGAACACCACTGAAACCTTCACAGTACCCAAATCCATGCATTCCTTCGAGAGTGATGTCTTGACACCACATGCAATTCTTGTCTGTTACACGTACAGTGTCAGCAGAAGAGTAGTCAACATTTGACGGCTTCCTGTTGTGAAGCAACCTGAAGATTGATTCAACCAGCTTTGGCACATCTTCGCCACCAGATACGCTGTTCGTCTTTTCAGCCAACTCTGTAGAAAGATAGAGCTGAAATCCCATCTCTTTCCCTACTTCACGCAACTTCTCGTTGGCTTCGTCAATGTCGTTGGTTTCTGAAAGGACTCTGCCAACCCACTGAGAATAGAGACTAACTAGCAATGGATTCTCAATCTTAGGCATTGTTTTGGAACCTCATGGACACGCTGAATCATGTGGTCTTACCTATCATCTTCATACCGTGCTTCTTATTCCTGACGATTATCTCAACGACCTTCGGATGTGGAAATCCGGTCGACTCAGCAATCTCCTGTGTCGTTCTAGTGCCGTTACAGAGTCTCAGAACCTCAAGGTCATCACTCTTCATCTTAGAGAGGTCACCTTCAAACCTAGGACACTTGACCAGCTTCCCCATTACCACTTCTGGAGCCACTTTCTCCTCTTTTGCTTCCAGAATGTCAACAATCCACTTTGATGCAGCCCACATCAGGACCTCTATAACCCGTTCATTGGACTGGAACATTGAGTCAGATATCTGTGCCACACTATTGTTGCCATCGACGAGCATCAGGACATCGAAACCGAAGTTCTTGTGTACTTCCTTCATCTCATTGTGAAGTTCAGAGTCCAAGGTCATTGCCGCGGTGTATGTCGTTCCCCTTGTGGGAATCGTAGAAAGCTGGATGTTGAAGGAATGAAGAGGTCGATCAGGCAATGATGAAAAGGGAGTTGATTTAGGTTCAGCAACAACTGCGGATGCAGGTGCGGAGTCCACTTCTGTAGGAGTGTCTGCCGGAGTGGTTGAAGCAGCCTGCAAAGCAAGGCTCTCAAGGACCTTAAGATTCGACTCAGCCGAGTCTTCGAAATCTTCTGGGGGTGGAGGAAGCTCGGATCCCTCAAGGAGCCTAAGGACGTTCTTGGTCTTGGCAATTGCCAGTCCTAGCTGTAACTCGTCAACATAGAGTACTGACAGAATCCAATTGTCGTCTACAGGAGAGAGGACCACCAGCCCATTCTCTGTGTCGGTGGTCATCAGACGCAGGTCCGACTTGTAGAGGTTTATACTATCCTTGACTCTAGGGAAGAGTTCATTCGGAAATGAGAAACTGACGAAGGGGCGTCCTACCCTGGTCATCAGCGCGTAGCCAATGACTTGATCATCAAACCTTAGCCGCGAAAGAGCTCGTTCCAGTTCATCACTCATTCACTTGCACCTCTTCGACACTCTGGACTGCCCGGGATCCGTCGCTCTTTGAAACTCTCAAAAGGGAGTTCTGAAAAGGATTGCGGTACGATTGCAGTTCCAGATGGCGATTCTGATATCCATGGAAGACGAGAGGCGCAGAATGTCAGTTGAGGGGTGTGGAAAGCATTAAGTGCCCAAGCTGCACGCTGCCGCAGGACTTGAGCAGACGAGGCGTCATATCATGAGGAATCTCTTGGGTGGGCTCACAGGATCTGTCACAGGAGCAATGTTACTTGTGGTATTGCTGGCTCCTGATCCAGCCCCCTATCCAAGCCCGTTTGACACCGTCTGGATTCTTCTGGTTGGGTCTGAGAGCTTGCAGCAGTCCGTGCCGCACCTTCTAGATCCAAATACGACAGCTGCGTTCCTTGTTTCATGGCTAGCAATTGGGGTCATTATTGCCCCATTCTCCAAGTCCTACTGGAACGCGGTAAGGACATCTGTGTGGGTCGGCGTGATAGTCGGTATTCTTTCACTATCATCAATCTTGGTTCTCGACCCTGCGTTCTGGGCCAGCGCCACCCGCAATTGGGATGTCGTTGTCTTGTTCAGCACTTCTATCATCGTTGGACTCCTTTCGTTAGTCGCCGCATTACCTCTAGTGAAACTCATCAGTCTGGCTCAAAGGGAAAAGAAGTTGCCTCCTCCAGAATCAATTCGGACGACATGCGAATGTGGAGCTGTGTTCAAGTCTAGACCGATGTTATGTTCGGAATGTGGACGGCATTTCAGTGATAGAGAGTAGTGACCCTAGCATGGCGACTAGCGTTCTCTCGTGATTCCGCCCCCAAGAATGCCACCGATCACGGCCGCTATGGAGGGGTACAGAGAACCGTACAGAACAGCTTGTAGCAGCACCAAAGAAGGTCCGCTGAAGAGCTGAGTGAAATCAGGAGTCTGAATGACAAAGACCAGCATCCAGGTAAGAAATGCACCCAAGACGACTGCAAAGAGGGCGGCCAGAATGCCTCCAAGGATGTCTCTCGCCAAGAGGCCAGCGACAAGACCACCTGTGCCCCATGCAAGTGCCATCAAGACTGTTGCACCCTCCGCACCACTGCCAAATATGGTTCCAAGGCCAACTACACCAATTCCGACTGGACCGGGGTATAGGACGGTGCCCACGACTACTAACCTATTCTCCAAGTCAGGAAGTAACAGGAAGTCATCGACAATTGTCGAAGAGATGAGGTCCTCGGGCATTATACCTCCAAGTGTGAGAATCACAAAAGCTATCGCAAATGCTGTGATTAATCCGACGAAAGTACCAAGCGTTTGCCCCATGGGTGGTGGTCCTCCTATTCGTGCTTCTGTGGTCTTCTTAGTCTGTGTTCTTTTATACATATGCTCGATGGTCTGCACCTGCGGCTTCTATTCATCTGTGGACAACTAACAATGAGGTCCACACATTCTA
>CP070658.1:1615192-1618280 GCA_020355105.1 Candidatus Thorarchaeota archaeon
CTCTTCGAGGGGTATGGATTCCATGGGAATAGCCTGAGAAACATGCAGAAGAGTCTGAATGAGATTGATGGTCTTCTCATAAGCCATGGTCTGACACCATTCGCAAAGTACGGGCATGCTCCAAGCAAATGGTATCTGGGCAACAACCAACCCGCATACGGTCTAATCATGCACTCAAGGGAGATTCGACCTGAAGGAAAGAGTGGAGAGCAGATATTCGATACTGTACTCGATATTGTTAAGAAGTGTGAGCAACTTGGAGTCACCCCGAAACCAGAACACAAGTGGCCCTTCAGCGATAAGGTGAAGAAGTCACGAATGGAAGAGCTTCGTGAGGCCATAGGTGAGGGTTTCAACACATTCATTCTAGACGAAGATTGTGATACCACACTGAGCTCGATGGTGTGATTTGGCTCTCAGAATACTTTCGGCTATGTCTCTTAGGTGCTTATATGGGCACCCCAAGACCAGACTATGATGAGAATGGTCCGCCAGAATCGAAGCCCTCGTGGCTTGTTTGACCCCTATTATTGCCCTGACAAGCTACTTCATCGTGACAGAGAACTTGGCCTAATTGATGGCATCTATCGTGACAGCTGCCAAGAAGACTACGGTGTGAATTGTCTGGTCCATGGTATCAGTGGATTGGGCAGCACAGTTTTCAGCCGCTACTTTCTCACCAAGCTCACTCCCAAGGAGTTTGATTCTCACACGGTCTATATAGATGCTCGAAGAAAGGACGCTCTCGAGATAGTCGCGGAGTTGAACGACAAGATTCACAGAGAAACGAACACTCCGATCACCATAGCATTCGACCTTGATGTCCTTTGGATGCAGTTCAAACGCACTGCTGCGGCAACAGAGAAGAAGACTGTCTTCGTGGTCGATGGCATTGATGAAACCAACGAGGAGATCTACTCCAAGCTGGCACATCTCTCAAAGGAGATTAGGGCGAGCACGATTGGGGTGCTCAACAGTCACGACTACAGACTCCTGACGAAGGGCCCTGCCACCAAGTTCGCCTACGACTTCGAGATTCCACTTGACACCTACACTCAGAAGCAGCTTTATGACATCGTACGCCATAGAGTTGAGGACACTTTTCCCCTTGGCCTGACCGAAGAGATTGTTAGATACATCACAGACTGTGTGATAGAGTTCGACGCTGGAAAGCCAAGGACTTCCATAGAGGCACTGAAGGCACTCTGGCCTCTGGCAACTAGCGGCCAGGAGATCACTTCTGACGCCGTGAGAGCAGCCACTTCAAGGATTACGAGTTCGATTCAGGAGATGGACATCATGGACACGGTTGAGGCGATAAGTATGAATGACTACATCACTCTACTCGTTCTTGAGAGCTTGGCTCAGCACCTTATGACCTACAAGACCGAAACCTACATCGACCGACAGACGCTCAATGAACTGGTCATGATAAAGTGTGAGGAGCAAGGAGTCAGGTTCGTTCCGGAGGACATAGAGAGAAGTCTTCATACGTTGATATTCCAGAGTGTCGTGTTCGAGTCCGGATATTCAAGGAACCTGCTATACGTGATTGCGCCTCCAGAGATACTCTATGATGCATCACTCAGTCTGAGGCGTGAACTCTCTAGGAGAAAATGAGATGGCGGTAGACCGGATGACCCATGCAAATCATCCTGCTTCCTAGCTATCACAAGATTGGAAGCCAAGTCTTAAAACCTCCTTTCACATTCTAGTGCTATTGGCGATTCCACATGTCGGCATGATTTCTGCTGTATATGTTTGGAGATAGAATAATGCGCTCCTATTGCATTTCTTATATGCGGCCGGATGTGCTTGATGAAGAAGGAGAGAAGCAAGAGTCTATCAAATAGGGAGAGCGTTGAGGATATGGATCACAATTGGAAAGAAATGATCCAGCTTTACAAACAGGAAGCGAAATCCCATCTGAATCTGAAAAAAGTGAGAGAGTCTGCGGGAGCATACAAGAACCTAGGATATGCGCATGCACAGCTAGCAGAAACAGCTGAAACTGCAGCAGAAAACATAGACAATTACAGAAATGCTATTGATGCCTACAGAAAAGCTGCGACTCTCTACAAGCAAACAGGCAACAAGCAGGAAGAATTGGAGTGCATTGGAGAAGCTTTCTTCTTCAATGGGTTTGTAGCGGGGTCCAATATGGAATGTAAGAAAGCGCTTAGAAATTCTCATGACCACTTTATCGAATCAAGCGAACTCTTTTCCAAGGAGAATGATCAAGAGGGTCGAGCACGGACTTTGAGTCGTGCTGCGACGGTTTTATTCCACCTAATTACTCAATCTGGTGACAGACGTGAGATTGAGCAGCTATCTCAGGAAGGCATAACCATAGCAGGAGAATCTTGGGAACTTTCGAAGGATGTTGGAAATGTTCAATCTCTTGTTGAATCATTGTATGCTGAATTTTGGCTATGTTGGACACATATGATTATTGCACCTTTTCGAAGGGATGAGAATTGGAAGGAATACATCAGGAAACTTCTATTGAAGTGTGATGAAGGTCTAAAGGCTACCGAGGATTGTGACAATCCTCTATTCATTAGTATGGTTCACCTTGCTGCCGGTACCTTGTACTACTTCTTTGGATTTCATTACATAAAGGATGAAAGAGAGCAGAGAGAATATACGGAAAAGGGATTTCAGTTAAAGGAAAAGGCTCTGGTCTTTGCAAAGAGAGCAAATAATCAGATTCTGATGATATTCTCGCTATGGTGGTTAGCCTGGAACGCTCTATCTACAGGAAGACATGAGTACATCCAGAAACATATGATTGATGACATCAGGTGCATAGAAGAGATTGGAAGAATATATGCAGAATTATACTCCTTTTGGTTTCATGCTGGAAAAGTCCCGCCAGCTTTCTGTTATGCAAACTTGCTTCGGATGAGTTATTACACTAATGCTCAGAGGAAGTCTTTTGCTGAGAAGGGAATTGAACATTCCTTGGAGTCCTTGAAGAAGGCAACCTTCAGACCAACTGATGCTTGGCAATATCAGACATTGACATGGTCACATTCACTACTAGCCACTCTCGCTAATACGAAAGATGCGCGGAATGAACACGCTC
>CP070658.1:1618380-1621847 GCA_020355105.1 Candidatus Thorarchaeota archaeon
ACGCTATGTCAGGGAGACCTGGCCCTGTTCACATTGACCTCCCTATGGATATTCAAGCCGATGCTGCTGGGTTGGAGCTCTTTGAGGATTCGCCATATGAACTAAACCTACACAGGGTACTGCCTCAGACCGAGAGGCTAGAGCAGGCAATTGACCTATTGACTACTGCCGAGAATGGAGTAATCCTTGCCGGGGGTGGTGTTCTTCTTTCCGAAGCGATGCCAGAGCTACAGAAGATTGCCGAGCGGATGGCAATGCCTGTCGTTTGTACTATGGCTGGGAAGGGGTCATTCCCTGAGGACCACCCCCTATTCGGTTTCTTCACGGGTACAAAGGGGTCTCCTATTGGCAACGAGCTAACACGCAATGCAGATGTAATCCTTGCCCTCGGTTGTCGTTTTGCGGATGAAACGACAAGCAGCTACAAACAGGGGGTGTCCTTTGACATCCCTAAGTCGAAGATTATCCAGATAGATATCGATCCTGGAGAGCTAGGGAAGAACTACTTCACACACGTGCCAATTCATGCAGACGTGAAATCTTCCCTGCAATTGATTCTCCAAAATCTGGATGCACGAGGCCATTCTAGAGACCATAGAGTCGCCGAGATCTCTGTCTGGTTGAAAGAACAGCGTAGGAAGTGGCTACAATCGCTTTCGGCGCAACGTGAAGGAGAGCCGATGACTATCTCTCTAATGCTTCATGAATTGAGGAAATCTGTCCCGAGGGATGCCTTTATCGTCACAAGTGCCGGACACACACAAGCCGCCCTATTTCAAGAGTTCCCCATCCTGGAGCCCGGCACGCATATCACTTCCGGAGGTTTTAGCACCATGGGCTTCGGACTTCCTGCAGCCATGGGTGTGAAGCTGGCTCATCCGGACCGCTCAGTTGTGTCCGTGGAGGGCGATGGCAGTTTCCTAATGACCTGTCAGGAGCTTGCCACTGCAGTGCAATATGGAATTCCGATTGTTGTGGTTCTCGCCGACAACCAGGGTTGGATAAGCATCCGTGACCTTCAGATAGATGCGTATGGCCCGGAACGCGTCTATGCTACCGAGTTTCTCACGAAGACCGGAGGTCTGTACTCTCCAGACTTTGTGAAGTTGGCGGAGTCTTTTGGCTGCTGGACCAAGAAGGCGGACACTCCATCTGACTTCCACGATGCAGTTGCCGAGGCGCTGAACCAAGACATTCCGGCCGTTGTTGTGACTCAAGTTGCACGTGAACACCCAAGAAGCGAGTCTCCAGTCTACGGTTGGTGGGATGTGCCTAAGCCTGAGTATTTGGACCAAATCTAAACAAGATTGGACACCAATCCGACAATCTTCTTGTGTCTGGACGTCGAGTGCTAGGCGACCTCCGAGATCTTCCTCTTGTGAATCTCGTCGCGCTGTTTCTTGACTGATCTCCACTCTTCACCTGTCAGCCTGAATCTTGTCATTCCCAGAGCGCCCATCAGCAAAGCAATGGCTGGGAACACGCCGAGCAGAAGCCGAAGTCCAAGAATCGTTTCCGCTCCAGGCAAGGGGTCAAAGACGGCCCATCCAGTGTTGTTGAAGACCGAAGCAATCGACAGGAAGATGAATACTACTGACAGACGCATGATTAAGGCATTAACGCCAAAGAAGGCTCCTTCTCTTCTCACACCGGTTTGGACCTCATCCTCATCAATGATGTGAGCTATGACAAGGTCTCTCAGTTGAAGATTCCCAGCCAAGCCTATCCCGTTAATCGCAAACACAACTAGAGCTACTGTCACATCACTCACGAACACAACGACAGCCAGAGTCACAGCCCAGAACACCATTGCGACCATCCATGTCTTTCTGAGGTCATCCCATCTGTTTACTAGGTATTTCCAGAGGTTCACGAATATGCCGCCTGAGATGAAAGCCGCTGCAAGAAGCAGGCCAAGCATTATGGTCTCACCCGCGCCAATGTTCAATACAAATTGGCCATAGAGCGGAACTATTGTGGGTATAAGACCAAACACATACCAGACGCAGGTGTTGGAAACAAGATACCACTGGAAGGTTCTGTTTCCCAGCGTGTGTCTGAAGGCCTTGCCCCAATTCGGTACTGATTGACTATCGGAACTGAACTCGGGCCGCTCCCGTACACCCCAAAGCAACGTGATTGTATAGCAGATGGCTGCAGCGATCGCAAGAATCGCTCCAGAGAACTGATACTCAGAGAGGACTTGCGCCGCAGGTACTGTGGCTGCAGACAGGTCCGAGATAAACAGCGTGGGCACGATGAATGCAACAATCAGGCCAATCACCGTGAACATAGAGCGGTAGTTGTTAGCCGAGTTCCTCTCTTTCTCCTCCAGCCACATCTCAGGGAAGAGGGATGTGATGTTGAGACTCACCATTGTGAAGAGCGTATCAAAGACCATGATCATGACTAGGAAGTAGACGAAGGACAACGCCATGTTTCCTACTGGCGGAGTCCAGAGGAATATCATCATGAAGCTAAGTGGGATGAACCCCACGGCTATCCATGGCTTTCGGCGGCCCCATTTGGTCTTGGTCCGGTCAGATGCTAGCCCTAGGAGTGGGTCATTGATTGCGTTCCAGAAGCTCCACATCACGAACCCTAGGGTGACGAGATTGACATCGACTCCGACGACGGCATAGTAGAATGTGAATATCAAGAATGTGAAGGCAAAGTATGTTATTTGGTCCCCTGAGCCTCCGCCTATGGCAAAAGCAATCTTGTTCCCAGCTTTGTAGTCATCTGAAGACATCGAATCTTCCCCGTGCGCTGAGGTTTTGGCTGGGACACACTGCATAACATAAATCTCTTTGGGGACATAGGCACTCTGTGTTTGTGTGTAGACTGGAGTCTGCATACCAAAGTAGCCATCTGCAGGTCGGGTATAGGCTGTAATGAAGGAGATCATAATCAAGTACACAAGCCCTCACGGTCGTCAAGAAGAGCGGTCCTTTGGATCCGACACCCAAGTTGTTGACCTTCGAATGAGGGCCGCGTTGTCTGTTGACTTGTCTGCACTTGAAGAATGTACCAAGATAGAGGCTCTTGATATCTCGCACAATCTCATAAAATCAGTCGATCTGAGTTCTCTTGAGGAATTGACGGCGCTCAGAAGACTGCAACTCCAAGACAACCGACTCAAAAGACTAGACCTCTGGTCGTTGGCGAAATGTCATGACTTGGAGTTTATTGATGTTTCCTTCAACCGCCTGGCAACGCTTGACGTTACACCGGTTTTCACCTGCAATGAGATTAGGACCGACTCGACCGTAGTATTAACATCAGATTCGATTCTCAAGTATGCAGCGAGCCAGAAGGATTTGAAGAATCGATTTCACTCCGTGAGAACAGACCGCTCATCATGGACGGCCACTCCGATTATCATTTGGGTTGACTATGAAGAACTCATCCGAAGGCTTGGTTGGAGGACTGTTTGTGATCGAATCCGTTCGATACTTGAAAGGGCT
>CP070658.1:1621947-1628662 GCA_020355105.1 Candidatus Thorarchaeota archaeon
GGAAGAGTAAACCAACCTACACGGAAGTATTGCACCCGTTGTGGAGCATCTCTGATTGGAGTCCAAGAGGAGAAGAAACCTGCGCCCGCTACTCCGACTCGTGAGGTCGGGACTGTGACCACAGGAGAGCAGGCAATGGCAAGCGATGAGATTGCTAAACCTGCTTCTACCGTGCCCCCAGTTGAGGATCCTGAAACTCGACTTGTCCGACCAAGTGAGGTCAGAACGGATCGTCTAAGGACAGCTGATCGTCACGTCTAGAAGACCGAGTTCGAGAAGGCGAAAGAGGTCTTCGAACAGGCAGAGGAATATGGTGTAGAAGAAGGCCAGGCGGGTATCGTCGAAACTAGAATGCTGAGAGCCAGCGAGGTAAGAGAGCTCCTCGATAGTGTTGCTGAGATGCCTCAGGAAGCATTCCAAGCCGCGGAAAGCCCTGACGCGTTTGGAGGGGCCGAACCCCCTGCACCATCCATTCCGACTCCGATGGACATCGAACAGAGTATCCTTGGTTCAAAATCCACTCTGGTAGATCAGGAACCTGAACCAGTTGCTCCCGTACCGGAACCATCACCTGCCACGACACCCTTCAGTCCCGTGGAAGCACCTGGTGCCCCTCCGGCTGCGGCGCCCAGCCAATCTCCTGTTGAACCTGCACCCACTCCACCACCACAGCCGCAGGCTGCTCCGCCGCCTACTCCTGTTACCCCACCACCTGCTGCAGCTGCCCCTCCATCGGCTCCTGCTGCCCCAGCACCTGCGCCAGCCGCGACGGTGCCAGAGCGACCACCATTCGAAGCCAAACCAGCAAGCGATACACTGGACATAGACCTTCCCGATCCTGCCTATCGAAACGACCCGAAGATCAAGAGCATACACGTTGAGATTAGACAGTCCAATATTGAACTTCAGAAAATCGAGTATGATGTCGAGGGCATCCGCATGCAACTGGATGCTGAAGTCGATAGATTGGAAATGATTGCAGACCAGAAGAAGACACGCTACGAGAATCTCAGAGAACAGACTCTCGCAGCCAAGAAGGACGCCGAGGAAGCAAAGAAAGAGTATGGCTCAGCAGACAAGGAAAGGGCCAAGAAGATGTCTGAGGAACAGAAACGGATCGACAAGATGCGGAAAGCGATCCAGAAGGCAGAGAATGCAAGAAAGAAGCGGATTGACCAGCTCGAGAAGGAGAAGCAGAGGGCTGCTGAGAAAGCGGCGAGAGGATGACCAAGAAGGTCTTCCACCAAAACGCAGCAATTATAAACGGGTCACTATATCCATCAGTCCGCCAATAACCTCTGGTAAGAGTCCACTCTCAAAGAGGATACGACGATGGAGAAGGAATATGCCAAGGACATAATGAATATCCTCAGGAGCATTGATCGGGTCGCCCTTTACAGCTTCCTTGAAGAGGGTGAAGAGGTTGTCGTTGAGGTGGAGTCTGGCAAGGTAGTTCTCTCACTCCTTGACGGTGACTTCGTGGTTCGACCGCTGGTGAAGCACACTCCCTACGATGATGAGAAACCATGATGGCCGAGTGTTAAGGTCGCCATAGTAGCAATATTACTTCTCAGAAGCAGCTTTCTATCCAATCGTGACACGGATTATCTCGCCTTACTGAAACGCCTTCTAGACCACTTCTACAGCATTTCTTCGTGACCTGAAGCTCCAGTCTTCTATTATATACTGCTTTTCCTATGCTTGTCTCAAGTCTTGCATCCCTATCAGGCTGCCGCGCCACCACAAGCATCCGTCGGAGTTCAACCAAATGGCTGAGACCTGTATCATCAATATCGGTGATCTACCAGGTCGGAGATTACGACGAAAGGTCCGCGTGTTCATGCAAGGGGAAGAAGTATCGGTTGAGGATGCTGCGGGACGTAGATATGGGGTCGCGATTCGTAGGAACAAACTAATCCTGCGATCCGACGACGGGGACATCTGTGCGTCATAGCCTCCCCAAGATATCGCTCTCCTCTCCACCGAAGACCGACACGAACTGGTCTCAGCCAAACCTACTTTCTCTCGAGAAGATTGCGGGCAATGATGTTTCCTTGAAGCCAGAACTGGGTCAGAGAGTAATCTGAGTCACTTCTCTTCTTGCTGGAAATGCCACATTGACGACTCTTGTCCTACCGATTCTTGTGTCTATTCGCATAGGATTATGCACATGTCCGTGTATGATAAGATCCGGCTGAACAGATTCTGTCGCTTTTGAAATCCACCATGAGAAGAAGTCGCCTTCCGATTCCTCTAGGCTCTCCGAAAGTGGGTTGTAGTGCATCAGGAGAATGGTGTCGTCGACCTTGCGAGCTACTTCCTGCAGGATTTTTGAGAGCCGTTTGGCGCGACTGTCGAATGCCTTCCTGATATCCGTAGAGTCTACATCCTCGGAATCCCCACGACTCTGGAAAGGGGCATGTGTCCCCACGATGCCTAACTTGGAACGACCATGGTCGAAAGTCATGGCCTCGTCATCGAGGAACGTCACCCTATCGTCTGTCAACTGAAGAATGTCATTCCTGATTCCGGCAAACTCCTCATTTCCGAAACATGCGACTATGGGTAGGCTAGGATCCAGCCGCATGTCAATTGCCTCAGTCACGTTCCGATACTCGGCAGCCTTCCCGAAGTTCACGATATCTCCTGCGAACAGGAACAATTCAGGACTTCCTATCTTTGTGAGAGAGTTGGTGAACTCCTTGAGGAACTTGGGGCTATGAACATCTGCAACGGCTGCTATTCTCAATGTTCTCACTCTTGACTAGACCTAAGCTATATTGTACAATGGAGTATTTCTATCCACAATTCTGGAGTGGCAGGTCTCGGCTTGCTCTTGGGTCTTCATTGCCTTAAGCTCAGACAGGGGTAACTGCCTCATCGACTCTGCCTTGTATGCTATTGCACTCTCTTCACATAAGTCTGACATTTCTGAGTCCAATCAGCTATCTTCTTAGGTTGGGTTTCCTGCTAGGCTTCATGGTGCTACTTTGACGAATGAGAGGAGAGTCTTATCATTACTCAAGGACTTGGTTGCCACTCCCTCTGAGAGTCCTCCGGGAAGAGAGGCTGAAGTGGCGAAGGTACTTCGGGAGCATATGGAAGGTCACGGGATATCATGCGTTTCCGTGAGTCCGCGTGAGGGCCGCCCAAACCTGGTTTTTTCAACTTCGGAGAGGCAGACTGGTGATCTCGTTCTTCATGGTCACCTAGACACTGTACCAATAGGTCCTAGAGAGAACTGGAACTATGACCCTTTTGGTGCCGAGATTGCAAGGGGCAAATTGTACGGGAGGGGAGCTGCAGACATGAAGGGTCCCGTAGCCGCACTAGCAGAAGCAATGATCCTCTACGATGATGAGGGGCACTCCCGACCACTCACCATGCTAGCAACCTCAGATGAGGAGAGCGGGTGTTTTGGAGCCGAAGAAGTTGCAGATAGTGGCTTGCTAAATGGAGTTGCATGGGGTGTATGTGCAGAACCGACAAGCCTCAACGTACTTGTCGGAGAAAAAGGGACCTTCTGGCATCGCGTTATAGCAGAAGGCAAGTCCGCTCACGGCTCTCGCCCACATGAAGGACTCAACGCGATTACACTGTGCATGAAGGCGCTGGAAGTGTTGACGGCTCCGGGGTACGAATACGAACCTGACGAGTTGATGGGCGAGTCTACCATAAATGTGGGCAAGATATCGGGGGGAACCAAGATCAACGTGGTGCCCGACTATTGTGAGGCCGAGGTGGACATGCGTACAGTCAAAGGTCAGACAAATGAGGGAATCACGAAGCAGATGACAAAGCGACTGGAACAGGAAGGGCTCTCTGAAGAGATCAGAGTTGAGTATATCCACGGCAAGCCTGCCGTTGTCACTCCACGGGATGCAGAGATTGTGAAGGTGAGCATGGATGCCGTGAAGAGAGTGACAGGGCGTGAACCGTCTCCTAATGCGGCCACGTATGGCACCGACTGCTCTGTTCTCCAACCCAGAATCGGCATAGTGAATGTAATCTGCGGTCCAGGTTCGATAGAGCAGGCACACCAGCCGGATGAGTATATCAGAGTCGACGAGCTCGTACAGTCTGTTGATGTGTATCTCGAAATAGCTCGTCACTTCTCTGGGGACTAATGCTGAAGTACCACCTCGGAGAAAGCTTAAAGTTGACCTTTTCGCAGACTTGGGCTCGAAACTGCCTTCCACTGGGAGGGGCAACTGTTGATGCTACTCGAAGACATTCTGAACCTCTTCTACGAACCCTTCATCCAGTATGTGATACTCGTAGTTATACTGGCCGCCGTTGCAGGCGTCGCCGCTCGCCGTGGACGCGGCCCAAAGAGATCCGGGGCGGCAAAACGCATGGAACGAATGATAGGTGATATCGACAAGGGAAGGGATGTTCGTGCCCCGGATGTAAAATCCCGTCAGAGCATCATCACTGGCATGTTTGAAAGCAAGATGCGAGCCGTCGGCTTGGAGCCGACAACCGAATCGGGCTACATACCTGTGTCTTATACCCCGCTCGCCCGGTTCCTAAGTGAACGAGGGATAAACGATGACATTGTGTCAGCCATTACGAGCGGCCTGAAAGAGGAGGAGTCCGAGGAAGATGTGCGCTCCATAATCGAGGCGGCGGCAGGCACTCCCGATGTGGACCTCACACCAACTGAGATTGAGAAGGCACAAGAACTCGCAGTTGAAGAGTGGACTCGTCTAAAGGGCGCAGGGTGACCATAGAGAGGGAGCCTGATGACCGATCTGCTCTATATGAGAAACAACTACCTCAGAGATTTCGATGCGAAAGTAATCAGGATTGACGAGGACTTTGTAGTTTTGGATCGGACTGCCTTCTATCCCCTTGGAGGTGGGCAAACCAGTGACAAGGGGTTCTTGAATGATGAGGCCTCAAGAATAGCCATTCATGAGGTTCGAAAGGTTGAGGGAGAGATTAGACACTTCACCAGCGATCACATCACATTCGCTTCCGTGGCAAATGTACATGGTGAACTTGATTGGGCGCATCGATACGAGTGTATGAGATTTCACACTGCTCAACACGTTCTGTCCAGGTATCTACAACTGAATTACGGTGTCGAAACTGTCGGGAACATTATTACTCCAGGGAAGAGCAGGGCAGACTATGCGCCACTTGACGACTTCGGGAACGAGATGAAAGCCGAAGTAGAAGCTGGTGTCAACGCTTTGCTGACACAGAATCTCGAAGTTGAAACTCGGTTCATGGAACGAAAGGAAGCAATCAAATTCCTGAAAGACAAGGACTATCAGACTCGATACCTCGAGATGGTACCAGAGAGTGTCAGAGAGTTCAGAGTCCTGATAGTTGGTGACTATGACGCTTCTTCTTGCGCAGGGACTCATGTTTCAAACACGAGCGAGGTTGGCACAATCGCGATTGGGAAAAGCACGAATGTAGGGGCAGGGAAGAGAAGAATCTACTTTCGCCTTTGGGACGAGCCGCATCAGCTAGCAGCCAACAGTTTTTAGGTTGATATGACAAGCCATTCGCGTGGTTGTGACTCATGAAAGCGCTTGTGCTCACTGCAGGAATGGGCGAAAGACTCCGACCTCTGACCTCAAACAGGTCAAAGTCAATGCTGATGATTGCGGGTCGTCCCGTTCTGCAGTATATTATCGACAGTCTCAAAGACAATGGAATCTTGGACATTGTTATCGTGGTTGGCCACGGTCGGGAGGAACTGATGGGTCACTTTCAGATGGGCGGTGACCAGGGAGTCAGGATCCGTTATGTCGTCCAACATGAGCAGAAGGGGGTGGAACATGCCATCCTATCTGCCAAGGAAGAAATCGAGAATGAGGATGAGTTCCTCCTGGTGAATGGTGATGTCCTCGTAGAATCTGAAATGGTGGAGCGGGCACTAACCAACTACAATACCATGAACTCTGACATTGCCATGCTCGTAACACTTGTGTCAAATCCTGAACAGTTTGGCACTGTCAGAATGGACGCCAGTGGCGCTGTCGAGAAGCTTGTAGAGAAGGGCGGACCAGACCGTTATGTCAGCAACTACGCTGTCGCCGGTGTTTCGGTCTTCAAGAAGGAAACGCTTCCCATACTAGCTGATAACGTCACAATGGAGAACACTGTGGAAAGGATGATTGCAGACGGGAAGATCGTGTCTGCAGCGGTGTGGGAGAAAGAGTGGGCTGAGTTCACTTGGCCATGGGACATACTCAATGCAAACCGGATTGTGATGGACCGAGAGCTCAAGGGTAAAGGTAGCTTCATAGCGGAGTCTGCTGAGGTCCACGAGAACGTCGCATTAGAGGGGCCAGTGTATATCGACAAGGGATGTGTCATCCGACCAGGTGCGACAATCAGCGGACCAGTCTACATAGGGAAGAACGCATATGTTGGCAACAACTCACTTGTGCGAGGATACTCAAGCCTCTGTGAAGGCGTTCATATTGGCTTCGGTGTTGAGATGAGGAACTCGATGGTGTTCGATCGAGTCCAAGTTGGGAGAATGACGTTTGTTGCTGATTCCATCGTTGGAGCTGATTCATGTATTGAGGCAGGAGCTCAAATGTGGAACTGGAGACCTGGAGGCAAACCTCTGTTTATGAGATACAAGGAAGGAGAAGTAGAGATACCCATCGAGAAGTTCGGAGCTATCATCGGAGACAATGTTGTCGTAGGAGTCAACGTTTCTGTGATGCCGGGTATGCGAATCGGAGAA
>CP070658.1:1628762-1632345 GCA_020355105.1 Candidatus Thorarchaeota archaeon
AGTTGTTGCTCAGCTATTAGCACTGATGGATGGACTCGCAGGAAGAGGTCAGGTAATAGTCATCGGTGCCACCAATCGTGTTGACGATGTGGATGAAGCACTTCGAAGACCAGGAAGGTTTGATAGGGAAATTGAGATCGGCGTGCCTGATAGGCAAGGCCGACTCGAGATTCTCCAAATTCATACAAGATCTATGCCTTTAGAAGAAGGCATGGATGTTGAGAAACTGGCCGCAGTAACACACGGGTTTGTCGGCGCTGATCTTGCAGCCCTTGCGAGAGAGGCGGCAATGGAAGCGCTCAGAAGAGCACTACCCCATGTGGACCCCGAAACCGGAGACATTCCTCCCGATGTCCTCCATGACCTGTTCGTGACCCAGAATGACTTCGAGACTGCGCTATCAGGAATATCACCTTCAGCACTACGAGAGGTCTTGGTAGAGAAACCCAACGTGCAATGGGACGACATTGGAGGCCTCGAAAAGGCCAAGAGAGCGCTGTGGGAGTCAGTCGAGGGGCCGCTCCGGCATCCTGATGTGTTCGAGGAAATGAAGATTAGGACGCCGAAAGGGATACTCCTCTATGGTCCTCCAGGCACAGGAAAGACTCTACTCGCAAAGGCTGTCGCCACAACGAGCGAGGCGAACTTCATCTCAATCAAGGGACCCGAGATCTTCAACAAGTATGTTGGAGAATCAGAAAGGGCAGTGAGAGAGATCTTCAAGAAAGCGCGTCAGGTGGCGCCGTGTGTCATCTTCTTTGACGAAATCGACGCCTTGCTGAGCGCTCGGAGCCAACAAGATGAAACCGGTGTCACGCAGCGAATTGTGAACCAGTTTCTGGCTGAGATTGACGGTCTCCAGACACTACAGAACGTGTTGGTGATTGGAGCCACGAATCGGCCAGACATAATGGATCCTGCAATGCTACGCCCTGGTCGGTTTGACATTCTGCTCCATGTGCAAGCCCCTGACCTGGAAGCTAGGAAGGAGATACTTGAAGTTCACACTACTGCAAAGGGCATACCGGGATCTGAGGACCTTGATTTGGATCTACTGGCAGCCAAGACCGAGAACTTCTCAGGTGCTGACATCGAGGGGCTCGTGAGGATCGCAGTCATGAATGCCATCACTGAAGGCTCGACCCCCGAGAAGATTGAGATGAAAGCAAGGAAAGTCGAGATGAAGCACTTCGAAGAGGCACTAGAGGAAGTCAGACCAACTCTGACACCCAAGGTACTGGATTACTACGAGAAGCTCTCTGCAGCACTTGAAGGTCGTCAAATCGAACCAGAGCGGAAAACTCGACCTGACCTCTACGTCTAGCTTAGGCATCCAAGAGCCCCTATCACCCTCCTTCAAATGGTGGGCTCTATCCATCTTTGGAGCACGAGGAATCTCTTTAAGGTCCCCCCACACCATCCACCTGTCTACCCTTCATCTGTCATACGGGAGTTGACTTGCCATGGAGCAGCGGTGGATAGTGAATCTGTGCCCATTCTTGCATTTTGACAACTCTAGGACGCAGACCTACGAGCACAATATTAGCATCGTATCCTGGAATGTCAAGAGCATACTTGACTATCTTGAGACCCATCCCGAGCACAGATTCTGTCTGGACCAAGTGACGCTATTGGACGGGTTCAAGCGTCTGTTTCCCAACTATTGGGATGCTCTCCATCAAAGGGTCCTAGAAGGCAGAATCGAGATTGTGGGCGGCACCTATGTCATGCCTGATTTCGTAATCCCTGACGGAGAGTCCATTGTCCGGCAGTTCCTTTATGGCACTCGTTTCTTCAGACAGCAACTCGGAGTTGACATCAAGACCGGCTGGGCTGTGGACTCGTCTGGACACTGTGCCCAAATGCCGCAGATTCTGAGACAATGTGGGATTGATTCCTACTACTTCTGGCGGGGCATGCCATTTGACTCCCCAACCGAGTTCATTTGGAAGGGCCCTGATGGCAGTCGAGTCAATGCGGTATGGCTTTCGAAGGGGTATGACAGTGCTGCGTGGCTCTCGGAGAATTTGCGAGAGGCATTTTCGAGTCTCTTTCAAATAGTAGAGGAAACTGGTGAAAAGGCGGCATCAAACAACGTCTTCGTCCCAGTAGGCGGGGAGTTAGTACCTCCCCTTCCACATCTGATCGACATCGTGAATCGATGGAATGACGTCTTTCCTGACATGAGAATGACAATCGTGACTCCTAGAGAGTTCACCGACAAGCTCAAGGCAGTCCAAGCCGCTATGCCGACGATTTCTGGGGAGCTAAGCTCTGGACGCTTTTCGGGAGTCAGATCCGGTGGATTGAGTGCAAGAGTCAAACTCAAACAGATGAACCGTTCTCTCGAGACCCTCCTCTACCTGTGCGAGCTCTATCTTGCGATCACAGGTAACTTGGATCGAAACCTAGACCTTGAGAATCTCTGGCGGATTCTCTTGTTCAATCAGGACCACAACATAATCCGCGGCGCTTTGAGCGATGAGGCGTACCTAATGACAGAGCGAAGGTATACTCAAGCCATCGAGCAAGCGGAGGAAATCCTGGAAACATCATTAGGAGCTACTGCCGCAGGGTCGAACGCGAAATCAGACTACTTCTCCTTCGTAGTCTTCAATCCTCTTCCTTGGGCCCGCACTGACATAGTGAACATCCCCGTGGATGCTTCAGGAATCGATAGTCCTTTCTTTGAGATCCATGACCCCCAAGGTAGAAGTGTACCTTTCCAGAGAAATGAAAATGGTGCAGATAGGAGTCCAATCGATATCGCATTGGTAGCGCGAGATATGCCCAGTCTTGGTCACAGAGTCTACTCGGTTGTTCCGGCAGACAAAGCTCCAGAGTTTCAGACCTCATTGCGAACTGGCGACACCTGGGTCGAATCAAGCGATTTTGTACTTGAGTTCGATGAGTTCAACGGCTCACTTACGAGGGTGTTCGATAAACGGGAACAGGCGGAGGTCCTAAGAAGCCCGGGGAACTACATTACAATGGAGAGCGAAATCGGAGATATCTACCGACATTCGGAGTCTGAACTCTCGGATGAAACGTCGGAGCTTTCGAGTCTTCGCTTCTCTAGCGAGATGTCGCTTAGAGAAGGAGGACCGGTTCGAGTGGTCGTCGATGTTGAGGGTGAGATGAAGGGATCTATGCGCCACCAGCGAGTCATTGTCTATGAGGGAGTCCATAGAATCGACCTGGAAACCGACCTCGATTTCAAAGGACGAAATAAGCGGGTCAGAGTCAACTTCCCTTTGAGCGTCTACGCATCAAGCGTCACCGTCGGTGCGCAGTTTGGGACCGAAGTTCGTAGTACAATGGATTCCGAACCAAAAGGATGGCTTGACGAACACAGAGGTCAGTTTTCCGCTCTAGACTGGGTCGACTGTGCCGGCCCTGAGTACGGACTTTGTCTTTCCGCTTCTGGTCTGCATGAATTTGAATTCAAAGATGGATCACTCAAGGCAACTCTACTGAGGAGTGTTGAGCACCTCTCCTATTGCAAAGACGATGATGTTATGGAATCGAAGTCTGCACGCGAAACTGGGCCTCACAGTTTCAGGCTGTCACTCAAACCCCATAA
>CP070658.1:1632445-1636096 GCA_020355105.1 Candidatus Thorarchaeota archaeon
CTATAATCTAGAGCCTTCTACGAGTGGAGAGAAATAAACTATAGGTCTGCGAGATGACAGACGCGCCGGATAGGTCCATATCAGACCCATCTACTTGACTCTGGTAATCACTCGTGTACCCATCACGTCCCAGACTTCTACTTCTGCGTTGAGTTGAATCTTAGCAGCCATCTCTTCATCAGACGGTCTGGTCACCTCGTATGTTTCGTAGGGTTCACCTGTGTCCATGAGGCTTAGCGTTTCACCCATGTCGGCAATGATAGTGGCGCTTCTCTTGTCAATCAGAGGGACATCCACCATGCGGTCAGCAGGCATGATGACGTTTCTTTTTCTGTTATCGAAGAATCCGATAGCGGTTATGTTGGCCTTTGCTGCTCCATGTTTCCCCGGCTTGGACTTCTCAATCGACACAATTCTACATGGTTCATCTTCAATCAGGAAGTAGCTTCCGGGTTTCAGGCTCTTTACAACTGTTTTCTTGATGCTCAAGATGTATCACCATGTCATCCTAGGGTGGTCGAGCTCACACACCCTCTGAGTCATCTAAATACTTTGCGGGATGTGCCAATGATGTCTATACGGGAATAACAACAAGAGTAAAAGGGAGACGTACTCTGAGGCACTCGGACGTGCTGAACTTGATAGTGGAGAAACCGCAGATCCTGACAGACAAAAGATTAGTCGGACTTGTCTGCAAGCCTGGAAGACCGGAGGCTGATCAGGCGGCAAATAGGATTGCGGAGTTCATGGGTTCCCACGATATCAGCGTATTGGTAGACCCCGGCTCGTGCGGCGTATCCAGTGAACGCGTCGACCCAACCCCAATCGAGGAAATGGATGTTGACTTTGTGGTCACTGTGGGTGGGGATGGGACCATTCTCTACACTCTCTCAAAGATGAAAGATCGAGAAACTCCTCTCTTCTGTGTCAATCGTGGAAGCGTGGGGTTCCTTACTGAAACAAGCACGACGACAGCAATCACTGCATTGGAGAAGGTGATTAGGAACGAGTGTGTGATAGAACAGAACGTGAACATCGCATCGGGAGTGGGCGAGCGACGGTTTGAAGAAGCCCTGAATGAGGTATATGTAGTATCAAGAATGCCTGGTCGGCTATTGACTTTCCAGGTTCATCTTGATGGTGTGCGTATCGACTACGGGCGGGCAGATGGGGCAATGGTGTCCACGCCCAGTGGGTCCACTGCATATTCGCTCGCGGCAGGAGGCTCAATCCTCTCTCCCGACGTAAATGGATTCATCTTCGTGCCTGTGTGCCCTCCTAGATTCGAGCTGAAATCGGTAGTGATTCCTGACAATTGTGTGATTGAACTTGAGCTAGTGAAGCCAGGTGCTCAAGGTCTGGCAGTCATTGATGGCCAGGCGACGTGGGATATCGAACCATCTGAGAAAGTGTGGGTCAAGAAGGCGGATTGCGTGACCAGGTTTATCCGATTGTACGACAACTACTGGGATCGCGTCAACACTAGACTTGTACCACGGACGTTATAGGTGACACTAACATTGACTCTCTACGTTCTGGATGCCGCGGCGTTGTTCTCACAGTGGACCCTCCAGAATCCTGACGGCTCACTTCTTACGACTCCCTCCGTACTAAGTGAGCTAGTAAATCGACCAAGTCAAGAGCGTGCACAACACCTCATATCGATTGATCGTCTTAGAATCGATGCCCCCGACCCCAAGCATGTGAAGGCAGTGAAGAAGGCTGCAGAGCACACGGGTGACTTGGGTGCCCTCTCCACGGTCGATATCGAGTTGATTGCACTTGCACTTCAAGAGAAGGGACGGCACAGAGAAGTGGCCATTGTTTCTACGGATTTATCTGTCCTCAACACCGCGGCACTACTGGGTATCAGTATTCGGGATCCCCGTAAACGAATGAAGCATCTGATACGTTGGCGACTGAAATGCCCAGCATGTGATCATGAAGAAGATTTCGTAGCTGTTCGCATGGAGTGTCCTGTGTGCGGCACGGAGATGAAACGGAAGGCTGACGACAAGCGAAACGCGCGCTGACCTGCTGTATTACTCAGGTCATACTACTTGTTTAATGGACTCCAAGAGAGGGGTCTAACGGAGGCATCTCCAAATGGTACGTGAATCAGCACTCACAATTGACCGAGATATTGAGGACGTCAAGGCACAGGTCAAGCGTGAGATTGAGTCAGTCCGCGAGCAAATGGGAATCTTCGACTATAGGAGAAATCCCCCTGACTGGAGGGCTCCATTCCAGCTTCACAGACTACGTAGGGCGCTGCGTATTCACTACCTCGCATTCAACATACGAGGCACAACTCCCATCCCCGACGGAACTAAGGAGCTAAAGTGGGAACTTGAGGACGGCTTCGAGTAGACCTGGTCACTCTCCCAGAAGTAGAATCTCCAACTTCCTTTTTCTAGGCCCATTATCAAAGTCACAGAAGACTATTTGCTGCCAAGTCCCAAGCGTAAGACTACCTCCCACGAAAGGAATGGTTAGACTAGGACCGATAATGGATGCCCTAATGTGTGAGTGGCCGTTGCCGTCGCCCCATCGTAGATGATGTTCATATGCGATGTCCGGTGGAGCTAATCTGTCCATCGCGGCCGGGAAGTCCTTCAGGAGTCCTCCTTCATACTCAATTGTGGTCACAGAAGCAGTCGACCCTGGGCAGAACACGGTGCATATTCCTGTAGTCAATCCACTTGCTTCGACAACTTCAGCCACTTGACCAGTTACATCAATCATGTCACAGTTACCATCTGTGGAGAATGATAGTGTCTTGTGGTAAGAACCCAATTATGATCACCTTGCTAAGCCGGTCGTGGTACTATGAATCTCTGAAACGAACTCGCACCTTTTCCATCTTTCCTCCAGAAGGGAAGAAGAGAGTGAAGAATCTCGGGTCCTATCAACCGACCTCTGAACTCACTTGTATAGCCAGTGCGTTCTGCCAGTACCTTTGACGTCATCAGGGGCCCTAACTCGTTTGGACTGCTCTACCAAATCCAAGAGGCGTTCACGCTTGGCAAGAAGCTCCTCTTCTCTCTCTTGGAGTGCTAAGAGTGCTGCAGTTGGATTACCTTTTTCCAAGGGATGAAGCACTGCCATCAAAGAGTCCATCTTGAAGCTCTGGTTCTTTCTTACGATTTCATCCATTCGAGTCAAGGTCTTGGCAATCTCCTCTCTGCTATCAGGTCGATAGGTGAATATGGCCTCAAAGACCACAAACAGATCTTCGAATGTGTTGTCCAATTCTCCGGCTTTGTCAAAGCCGTCTGCGGACCGAGTCAGAAGTCTTATGGCAGGGTCCACTAACTCGTCGTGACCCGTCCTTAGTGCCTCAGTACCGGCCGTTCTGAGCCAGAGTGTGGCGATTTCTGGAATCCCCATCTCTTCATAGACTTCAGCGGCTTTTTCAGCATTCTTGCTGGCTGTTCGATGAAAGGCATCGCTGGCTTTTTCATCTCCTAGGCTCCTTGCACACTCAGCCGCCTTGCTGTAGTGTTTTGAACTTTCATCGAACTGCTGAGTGATCTCATGCTCCTTGGCAAGACCAACATAGATTTCGAGTGCCGTTTCTGACTGCAACCTGGCTTGCTGGCTTTTTCCGGCCTCGTCTAGTACTTCTGCCGCAGCTTCCAGTGCTACAGC
>CP070658.1:1636196-1639812 GCA_020355105.1 Candidatus Thorarchaeota archaeon
GACGTGTATTTAATCTCAGGTGATGGCGCCTTCATGTTCAACATTCAGGAGCTAGAAACTGCAAGGAGACTCAAGACACCATTCACAGTCATAATCGCAAATGACCGCGCGTATGGTATGATCAAGGCTGGTCAGAAGGGACTGTACGAGGAGCGATATGTGGGTGTGGACTTCGTAGATGTAAGGTATGACAAGATCGCAAAGGCGATGGGCTGCTTCGGTGCTAGAGTAGAGAAGCCAGATGATATTGGGCCTGCGCTGCAGAAGGCCAAGAACTCAGGACTCCCTGCGGTCTTGGACGTAGTAGTTGATCCTGAAATCAATCTTGATCCGCCCGATTTCGCATCCGTTGCTTCTGTCTGGCTTGAAGGTTGTCAGCTACCAGGGGAGGACTAGATGAGAGCTGCGGTATACGGCGGCGCACAGGACATTCAAGTCAAGGAGATCCCAGAACCCATCCTAGGTCCAAGGGATGTACTGGTCAGACCCAAGTATGTTGGGATATGTGGTACAGACCTGAGTGCATGGGAGTATGGGATGTACGAGGGAGGTCTTGTCTTAGGTCACGAGTTTACGGGCGAGATTGTTGATGTAGGAAACGAAGTCACTGAATGGAGGGTGGGGGACAGGGTTGTTCCCAACTCCTTAATCCCATGCGGAGTCTGCAGCTACTGTACCAGCCACCGGCATTCACTCTGTGAGGATATGCAGATGGTCGGGATATCCATGAATGGCGGACTAGCCGATCTGGTGGGACTCCCAGAAACCACACTTCATACTCTGCCGGAAACCGTGGACTTCAAAGCAGGCGTATTTGTGGAGCCGCTTGCAGTCGCCATTAGAGGATTTCACAGAGTCGATTTCGGAGAAGGTATGGATGTACTGGTCTTGGGCACCGGCCCGATTGGGCTACTTAGTATACAATATGCCAAGATAAAGGGCGCATCGAAAGTCTATGCGTCGGAAATACAAGAAGCGAGGTTGCAGGCCGCTAGGAACGTGGGCGCAGATATGGTCATTAACCCGCAGAACGAGTCGCTCTCACTCAGACTTGAGAACTACACAGCCGCAGCTGGGGTGGATCTTGTTGTCGAGTGCACAGGGAAACCGCAACCAACGGCGGAATCCTTCTCGGTAGTGAAAAGGGGAGGCTCGATTCTTATCTTGGGTATCTCGGAAGAGCCTGTGGAAGTAGATTTCATGACAGGGGTATTGAACGAACTCACTGTACATTTCAGCTATCTCGGGTATGCTGAGTTCCCCGAAGCCATTGAACTTCTTGCCGACAAGCAGATTCAGACTGAACAGTTGATAACGCGAGTGATACCATTAGAACGAGTTGTGGAGGATGGTTTTGAAGCCTTGACAAGGCCGGATTCATCTGATGTCAAGGTGTTGGTAGAGATATGAAAGGAGGATGAAGTAATGAGTAAGAGAATCGAACTTGGAAGTGATGAATACCTAGCAAGTTTCAAAGAGAACCTGAATACGGATGAGGACTACGCCAAACTTGCCTCCTCTGTTGTTGATTCCTACACGTTAGTGCTTCAGGCCGAGCCAGACAAGGGTGTCGAGGACACCTTGGTAGTAGGATTCGAGATCAAAGAGGGCAGAATGACGGACATCTGGCTGGGCGAGAAGGAAACATCATTCATACTAAGTGCTCCCTATCGTGTATGGGTTGACATTCTGATAGGGAACATAGGTGCGAATAGGGCGTTCATCACCCGTAAGCTAAGAATCAAGGGAAACATGCCTCGGCTGCTTAAG
This sequence comes from Candidatus Thorarchaeota archaeon, assembly GCA_020355105.1. Classification (GTDB taxonomy): domain Archaea; phylum Asgardarchaeota; class Thorarchaeia; order Thorarchaeales; family Thorarchaeaceae; genus SMTZ1-83. Next base: position 1,637,967 of record CP070658.1, read on the forward strand.
ACAGCAAAGGCTACGGACCGACTTGTGGAGATACTCAGAGAGATGCCTACCAGATTCCATGGTGAGTATGACAGACACTCGTTTGGATGACTCTCGATAGGTAGGACTTAAGCACTGTTCTGTACACACTCTATTCGATGACTGTGGAATGGTTCTTCGGCCGAGATCGCCCTTTGATCATGGCTCATCGTGGTGACGCCAACCAAGCACCTGAGAACACACTTCAGGCCATGAGAGGGGCTCTGGAGATTGGAGTGGACTTGCTGGAAACAGACGTTAGGCTCACCAAGGACGACCATCTAGTCCTCTTCCACGACGACGACCTGAAGAGAACCACAGGTGAGGAAGGCACCGTCCGGGAGCTGACACTTGACGAACTACGTCAAATAGACTTGAGAACTACATTCTCACCAAATAGCACTGATTTTCCATTCAGAGGCAAAGGACTTCGTGTTGTGACAATTCAAGAGGCCTTTGAAGAGTTTCCTGACACCAGATTCAACATTGACATGAAAGACGATAACAAGGCGGCACCGGCAGCGCTAGCTGAAGCAATCAGAGAGTACGAGCGTCAAGACTCTGTGGTTGTTGCCTCTTTCATTCCTCCGACGTTGGAGAGATTCCGAGAGACCATGCCGTCTGTTCCGACTTCTGCTCATCCATCTGAAGTTCGGAGATTCCTCATAGGAACAAGAGTTCGTGCCTTGGGCCTACTCTGCCGAAACATTGCATACAGAGCGTTTCAGGTTCCAGTCAAATATGGGAGGATAGAGGTGCTGAGTCGACGCTTCTCGGAAGAAGCACACAAACGAAACCTAGCAGTCCATGTGTGGACTATAAACGACAGAGAAACAATGGAGTGGTTGACTGACCTTGGTGTAGATGGCATCTTCACAGATGAAGCAGCACTCATGTGTCAAGTACTTATAGAGAGAGGCCTGGTGTGATTCCCTCGGCCCCCAGTTAACACACGTTGGTCTTCAAAGGCGTACAGAATCACTAGTTATGGGAGCCACAAAATAGCTTAATATGCTCCCTGAGAGGCATTGTCACCGAAGTCGCTCAGAATTCACGCTTATGTGGTCTGGGCCTGTACGATGACCGTGTTGGTGAATCTACCTATGACCTGTCCAGAATTCGATGCTAAGGAAGGCAAATGCGGGGTTGATGGTTTCAAATTCTACACCGGGATGCAAAAGCCTTGCGAAACCCCTGGTATAAACAAAGACAAATGTTCTAGGTTCGCAATGTCCTAGACTCGGGCTCGCTTGAAACCTTTTGTTCTTGGGATGGACCCCGGCTCGACTGAGCTTGGAATGTTTCGGGGCGTATCTCAGTCCTACTCCTTGTTTCTATTCGGACTCCAGTCCAGAAAGGCTTCTGAGTTGTATGATGGCCAAGACTTGGCGCAGGAGAGGGGCCACTCACACTCTTGGCACCTGCTTGAACATGGAGCAAGAGTTATCAATCTCTGCCAACACGAGGCGCGCTGGAGGCGCCAAGCAATGGTCAAGGCATACATTCTGATCAAAACGGAGAGCGGCAAGGGAGATTCTGTATTGAAGGACCTACTCAAGCTCTCCGCTACTGAGAAAGCTCACAAGGTCTTCGGACCTTTTGATATTGTGTTGGAAGTCACCGCCAGAGATGTAGAGGCCGTTGTAGATATTCTGCTCACCAGAATTCGAACAATCGATGGGCTTGCAGACACACAGACCCTGCTAGTAATTGATGCCTAAACCACCATGGTATAAGTGAGAGTCGCAACCGAGAAACTTCACTTGGTGGGTCTGTCCGAATATCTGTTAAAAAGGAGTAAGCAAGAGTGTCCTTGGGACCAACACAA
>CP070658.1:1639912-1643101 GCA_020355105.1 Candidatus Thorarchaeota archaeon
AGGTTATGATCAGCTTCGCGAGTCAGGTTCTAATGCTAGTTGGCACTTTCATCCTCCTGTTCACTACATCGCAGGTGCTAGCACTAACATCTCTAATTGTAGTGCCTGGAGTTGTCCTAATTGCCGTTCTTTTCGGCACAGTGGGTCAAAGAATCATGCTGGCATCACAACGAGCAGCAGGTGAGGTTTCCGGCCAGATTGCAGAAAACCTGAGTGGGATTCATGTCGCGAAGGCATTCAATAGAGAAAAGGAACTCGCAGAAGAGATGATGGAGCTGAATCAGAAATCGTACAGGTTTGGCTTCCGATTCATGATTCTGATGAGTGCCATGCAACCCCTTGTCAGAAGCATAGGCCAATTTGCAGTGGCGGCTTTGTTGTTTGTTGGTGGTACATTGGCTGTTGGTACTTTGCCTATTCTCACAACTGGAGAGGTATTCCTTGGGATCATGCTGGTTAGCCGTTTCATGTGGCCCCTTCTGTCTCTAGCCATGATGTCATCGCAAGTGCAGGCATCACTGGCAGCTATGGATCGTATCTCAGACGTGCTCGAATCAAAACGGGCCATTGATGATTTGGAATATGCTCTGCCTCTATCAGAAACAAGTGATGGTATAGCTTTTGAAGATGTCACGTTTGAATACGTGAAAGACACCCCAGTGTTGAAGAATGTCAACCTCACTATTGAAGCAGGGAAGACTGTTGCAGTAGTAGGGCATACAGGAGCTGGCAAGACAACATTAGCTGCTCTGATCAATAGGTTCTACGACCCTCAAGAGGGCAGCATTTTGATTGGCGACCAAGATTTGCGAGAGATCACACTTGATTCATTACACGGTACGGTGGCCCTAATCCCTCAAGAACCTTATCTGTTCGATGCATCAATAATGGAAAACATCAGATATGGTCGACCCGATGCCACAGATGAGGAGATAGAGGAACTGTGTGCCTTGATTGGAGCGAACGACTTTATCGACGTCTTGGCTGATGGCTATGATACATGTATCCTAGAGAATGGAAAGAATCTAAGTGCAGGGCAGAGACAGATGATTACAATCGCAAGAACAATGCTTGCCAATCCTCGCATTCTCATCCTTGATGAAGCCACAAGCAGACTTGACGCATATAGTGAATCTTTGGTCCAGGATGCTCAAGCGATGCTATTCTCTGACAGGACCACTATTGTCATTGCTCACCGTCTCACCACAATTGCGAACGCGTCAAGGGTCATTGTATTTCAGGATGGGGAGATTATTGAGGATGGAACACATGAAGAGCTGCTAGCGCTAAATGGCACATTCAAGTCACTCTACGATACATACTATGCTCATCAAGGATTTGAAGAGCTCACTGAGGAGACTGCTCGTGCCGCAATGGAGGAAGCTGCCAAGGCCGGCTTGGAGCTAGATTCCGCGCCTGTCCAAGAAACTATGGGAATGGGCACGGGGATGCTGGCCCGAATGGGCGGACATGGTCCCCCTAACCCTGAAATGATGCGGAAGATGATGGATCAAATGACTCCAGAGATGCGGGAGGAAATGCTGAAACGCCTCGAAAGTCTACCCCCTGAGATGCGTGAGCGCATTGAGAAGATGAGAAAGATGCGTGAAGAAGCAGAGTCCGCATCAGGTAGAAGTGACTAGACGAGCCGATTCAGAAGTGTTCAATCCCCTTCGCCGCTGCTATTGAGGCCCCTAGAAGCAAATACCCCTCGGTCCCTAGAAGGCGTCCAAATGGCTCTAGAGGTGAGAATCCGACGAAGCACCAGGCGGAGATGCGTACGAAGACCAGAACAAGGGTCAGGAATGCAAGGAATACTGGTACTGCGAGTTTCCCCTCGCGGAAAATCCAGAAGATGACAGCAAGCGCGCACATCACTGATCCCAACCCGATTGTCAAGGGTGCGGTTGCCAAGATTTCCACGGGATTCCGCATTGGTGAAGCAATGACCACCACCGAGGCCACTACGACCACGAAAATGGTGGGAACTGCGATTAGAACCCCCACCAGCTTCGTGTCGCTGGTTACACCTAGAGCAGTGTTTGAGGATCTCAGATACCCCAGGACCCCTAACGCCCACAGGAGTAGTCCTGGCAATTGAATCAGGCCGATTATGAAGTGAAATGACTCGCTACCTTCCTGTGCTCCGACAAAATTCGCAGCCACCTCAGATATAGCAAAGAGAACCAGACCAAGAGAGAAGTAGACATTCATCTGGTTGAACCTGTCTTCCTTTGCGGGGCTTTCACGGCCAAAATGGTTTAGTCCGATCAATCCCATTATGAAGGCAGTGAGGGGCGCAAGAATTGCGTTAGTCAGGTCGAGCAGAACAAGCTCTCCCCAAGACCAAAGCAACAGTGACAGTACGAGGACGAAAAATCCTACAACCAGGTAGGCGATTGTGCTATATCGTACTCGTAGTGACACTTCTCCAAATCTCCTGCGAGTAGGTTGGAGTCCGCTCACCAATGCTTTGTCTGTTTTGCTTATCAATGAATTCCGGAAGTCTAGTACTACTTCACTTCCAGCGTTTCCCAGTGAATATCGTATGCAGTGTGAGGGAATTGCTTCTCCACGTGGTTCCTCGTCCTGACTAGGATGCTGTTGACTGGGTTTGACCCCATCAGGGAACTTAGGCGACGAACAAACTCTAGGAAGAGCGCCCCGAACCCTTCACTGATTGTTTCTGGAGTGATGCTGCCTCTTATGGTCGCAGATATCAGTGAGCTCTTAACCTCAACATCAATTCCTTCTTCAAGTCCCACATAGACTAGCCATGAATGAGCCTCCTCCGTCTCGTTCCTAGCTTTCAGAAACACCCCTCTCGCAGGTTTCACTCCAAGTATTGTTGCACATCTGCTAAGCAGTTCTTGGAGGACTGAAGTATAGAGAACCATCGTTGCTTGAGCGGGCGAAACTCTCTCGACAGTCTTTCGGTGTGCAAGGACTGCAATATCATCCAAGAAGCGTTTGAAGTCTGAAGTCTTCACACGCTCCGCTGCGATTGAGAGCGGTGTCTGACCGTCTAGTTCACTCAGTGCCTTTGCAGTGTCAGGGGATATCCCGTCCACCTCTTCCTTGGAATGTGACAGAGATGTCGTTTGATAGATATCGTCAGGTTTGGCGGATTCGGTGATATAGATAGCCTTCTCCCAATATGCCTCAGCGGCCATGTTCATTGCGAGCTCC
>CP070658.1:1643201-1646430 GCA_020355105.1 Candidatus Thorarchaeota archaeon
CTTGAGAACTCTCCCTGATACCTTTCACAGCTGCCGCCACAGAAGACCTTGTCTTCGCGAATCTCAAGTACTCCTCCGCACCACTTGCAAACGGCTTCTCTATCAAGGGCGTGAATGCGCCCTTTGATCAGACGTACAAACAGAATGGTGCCATCAAAGTTGCAGACACCCCAATCCTTTCTCTTCTGGATGGTCTTCTTCCAGAGTTCCCCCGTTGGAAGTTGAGTCTTCTTGGCTTCCGACTTCTTCTTTTCGGAAGACTCGTCAAAGTCAGTGAGTCGAGTCTGCACAGTGTGCCTCATATCTCGCTGTACCGGTGTCATGCTGATAAACACGTACATTGACTATCCCGAAAGTTCATCGATGAGGCCCATCATCCATTCATCAAACGGCTTCTTCTTAGACCATGTTTCCTCGAAGGGAGTCAATACGAGCTCCCCGTTCATCTCTCCAACCATTCCCCCATGTCTTCCCCCTAGGAGACATTCGACTGCAAATGCTCCCAGGCGTGTGCCGAGAATCCTGTCAAAATGAGTGGGATTTCCACCGCGCTGGATGTAACCAAGAACCGATACCCTGCATTTATCTCCCACACGTTCTGATAGTTCCTGAGCAATCACATTCGCATTTCCCAGTTCATCACCCTCAGCGACAACAACCAAGACACTAGATTTCGTTCTCTGCCTCGCCTCTATTACTCTCTCGGCCAAGTCCTCAATCTTGGTCGGAGTTTCCGGAATCACTATAGCTGATGCCCCAGTTGCTATGCCCACATGGACCGCAATGAAGCCGGAGTGGCGACCCATTACCTCGACAAGAAAGATACGATGGAATGCCTCTGCTGTGTCTCGTATCTTGTCCAAAGCCTCCAGCGCATTGTTGATAGCAGTGTCAAACCCAATTGTGTAGTCTGTCCCATAGAGGTCATTGTCAATAGTTCCTGGTAGTCCCAGGAGTCGGCCTCTCCAATGATTGCCGAGGGCCGCAAGACCGCGCATGGTGCCATCTCCACCAATTGCGATCAGTGCATCGATCTTGTGCTTGTCGAGTACTGCTGCTGCTCTCTTCTGACCCTCCTCAGTTCTGAACTCCTCAGATCTTCCGGTCGTCAGGAACGTTCCACCCCTATGAAGTATTCTAGAAACAGAGCGTGAGTTTAGTTCATGGAGCTGTTCATCAAGTATCCCCTGGAACCCGCCAAATATCCCAAAGACGCTGCAGTTCCTCCGTAATCCAACTCTAGTGATTGCCCGAATGGCTGCGTTCATCCCTGGACCGTCGCCACCACTCGTTAGGACTCCGACTCTCATGTCGTCACAGATGTGATTTGACAAATAAAAAGGGTAGTAGTCGTTGACTACAATCCGGCACTATCTCTGAAGTACATCAAGTAGTCAGTACCAGGGACATTCTTCTTGAGGATTCTGAGAGCCATGGCCAGTTGTCCTCTATGGTGTGTCGTGTGGAGCAGGTATTGAAGGTAGAAGTCCATCAGTTCAATCTCGAACGTTTCTTCTGAGATGTGAGGGACTTCGATGGTCCCTTGAGGAATCTCCCTTATGATGGAACTCAGCCTCTCATCCAGCTGGTTCCACTTGTCAAGCAGCTCTAGCTTCGAGGCCGCTCTGATCCAATCATAAACACTCTGGTTTCCTGACTCGTCAGCCAAGAGAAAGCACGTTGCCAAGGCCAGCACAATATGTGTACATATTGATTTGACACTGTTCTTCCCCATTACCTTCTTGGTGTATTCCTTTTCACGAAGCTCTTCTACAATCTGCCTCATACGAGTTCCTGTCCAGAGGTGATATGCGGCCAAATGCTTGAAAGTCAGAGTAGTCCCTCCATGCTGCGCGGCTGCTAGGGCGTGGAGAGGTTCTTAATGATTCCTTTGGCTGTTATCTCTTCTAGACCAGACCTCTTACTCTGAGGAAGACCAGTAGAGGTGCCGTTATTATGAAGCTTGTAACCAGAACCACGACGAATGCCAACGGGTCGTTCGCCAGCGGCAGACCGACATTCATCCCATAGATTGATGCAATGAGCGTGGGCACACTAACTAGGAGCGAGATTGATGTCAGTGTCTTCATCACAGTATTCAGGTTGTGACCCACAATGCTATCGTACTCCTTCATTGCATTGTCAATCAGTTCTCTATAGATGGCACTAAGCTCCATTTGCTGCTGGAGGTCGACCTCCAGCTCCTCTAGCCTGTCCTCGTCAAGCAACAGGTGTCCGAAGCTCTGCAGCCTCTTCATTCGGCGGAGGACCTTCATGTTTGACTTGAGGGCCGCCTCCATGAAGATAGCGTCGCGAGACAGTTGGAAGAACCTGTCAAGTTGAGAGGGGTAGATCTCTCTCAGAATCCTGTCCTCTGTTTCGTTTATCGTTGCCTCTACTATGTCAAGCGTTGTTTCAAAGGAGTGAATCACAATCTCCCAGATATTGTAGATTGCACCGCTAACTGTAGTCGTGCGCTTCAGGACCCCTTTCAATCTGTTCTTTCGAAGTGGTATCTCTGCGTTCTGGATGATTATGATGTCCCGACCGTTCGAGAATATGCCTATAGGATTGGTCGAGTATTCCCTCTCTGCACGCTCTAGGTCAACCGGAACGCGTAGAACTATCATGATGAACTTGTCTTCAATCTGAAGTCTTGGCCGTTCGTCTAGGTCCTGCAGGTCCTGCAAGTCCTCCAAGTCGACCTCGAACTTCTGAGAAAGCTCCGCAAGAATGTCAGGCCAGATTCCAACAACCTGGATAAGAAGAGGTTCGTCTGGTGCGCTCCGCAGGTCCTCGTATTCTATCCCTGACTCCAATGCAGTAACTGTAAGCTTGCTGGCATCTGGTTTTTCCGCTGTCGTCATCGAGCTCACCTTTTTCCAGTTTGTTTCACCTCGTTTTCGATGTGTGTGTTACACATTAGTGGTTCTAATCCGTACGAACCTCAGAATGCAGTTGGGCAAAGAACCCTGGGGCAAGTAACTCTCGCTCTCGGTCCTTTTAGGGTTTTCCGCCAAGGTAGTCCCGTGACTCTTCCCGAGTACGATACTAGATGATTACACTCTCCACTTCGACCTTGCGTTCCTTCTGACTCAGAGTGGTTGACGGTATCTTCTTCCCGCCATAAAGCTCAGCCTCAGATAGCCTCCTGTACAGTGCATCAGCAATTCTTGCCATGGCATCAGCTTTCATTATACCTGAGCCGCTTGCCCCTGTAAGAACCAAC
>CP070658.1:1646530-1656006 GCA_020355105.1 Candidatus Thorarchaeota archaeon
ACATTCAGGTAGCTTTTTACGGAAGGACATTCGAGCAGGCTCTCGAGCCAGGGCAAGTCCTTCTGCCCTCTACGATGGTGATGTGTGCATGAAGTTATTCGAGCATGAGGCCAAAGATGTCTTTCGAGCCTTCGGGATGCCAACTCCCCCAGGTGGTGTGGCAAGAACACCCGAAGAGGCCAAGAAGCAAGCTGAGGAGGTAGGAAAGCCAGTAGTTGTCAAGGCGCAGGTGCTTGCTGGGAAGAGAGGAAAGGCCGGAGGCGTGAAGTTAGCTGATAACCCTGAAGAAGCAAAGAAGCATGCTGAAGCAATACTCGCAATGCGCATCAATGATCTGCCTGTGGAGGCAGTTCTGGTGGAACAGAAGCTGGACATTCAACAAGAAATCTATGCGGGAGTAACAGTAGATCGAAATGAGCGCAAGTACGTTATCATAGGAAGTGCTGTAGGGGGCATGTCGATAGAGGAGCTCGCAGAGGAGAGCCCCGAGAAGATCATCAAACAGTATGTTGATCCTGATATTGGTCTGCATCCCTTTGAGGCCAGAAGTATGGCCATTGCAATGGGATTCAGGGGGAAATACATCAATAAGCTCGCAGGGTTCTTCCTCAAGTTGTGGGAGATTGTGAGAGCATATGACGTCGAACTCACAGAGATTAACCCTCTGATTCTGACAGCGGATGGCAGATTCCTGGCCGCAGATGCGCGTTTGAACATAGACGACAATGCACTGTATCGTCACAGAAAGATGGTTGATGAACTCCAGAGAGAGCCTGTAGAACAGAATGAGAGAGAGCGGTTGGCCACGCAAGAAGGAATGGCCTATGTGGAGCTCGACGGAGATATCGCGTGCATATGCAATGGAGCAGGCCTTACGATGGCAACATTGGATGCCGTGTACTTGTACGGTGGCAATGCCAGCACATTCTTGGATCTAGGCGGCGGAGCAAACGCAGAGAGGGTAGAGAAAGGCATCGAGGTTGCGATTAAGTACGACAAGGTGAAGGCCATCTTGATCAACATCATGGGCGGCATTACGAGATGTGATGAGGTAGCCAACGGCATTGTTTCAGCGAAACGTGATGGAAACATAACTGTCCCCTTTGTAATCAGAATGGTCGGAACAAACGAAAAGGAGGGGCAGGAGATTCTGGCAAAGGCAGGAATACCATTCTTGAAGACAATGGAAGAAGCGGCCCAGAAAGTAGTCAGTATTGTACAGGAGGGAGCATAGATGGTCGTGTTGGTTGACAAAGACACTAGAGTTGTAGTGCAAGGAATCACTGGATCACAAGGCACCTTCCACTCAGAAGCAATGCTCAAGTATGGCACCAAGATTGTAGGAGGAGTCACTCCAGGCAAACTTGGAGCAGAAATACACGGGGTTCCTGTCTACGATAGTGTCATAGAAGCGAGGGAGGAGCAAGATGCCAACGCGTCTGTCATCTTCGTGCCGGCACCCTTCGCCGGAGATGCAGCCTTAGAGGCAATTGCGGCGGACCTCAATCCTGTCGTCGTAATCACTGAGCATGTTCCAGTGCTTGATGAGATGCGATTGATACATGCAGCGAAACGAAAGGGAATCACAGTGATAGGACCCAACACCCCTGGAATAATCACTCCCAATGCTAAGCAGAAGCTGGGAATCATGCCGGGGCATGTATTCTCCGGTGGAAGAGTTGGTCTGATGTCACGTAGCGGCACGCTCACCTACGAGATTGCTGCAGGGATGACTGATGCAGGGATTGGAATCTCTACTGCGATAGGTCTCGGTGGTGACCCGTGTGTTGGACTGACAACGATTGAGGCAGTGAAGATGTTCAACGATGATCCGGACACTGAAGCGCTCGTTCTGGTGGGTGAGATAGGTGGAGATGCAGAGGAGCGAGCAGCGGAGTACATGAAAAGGCATGTTGAGAAACCTGCTGTTGCATTCATAGCCGGACGGACTGCGCCTCCCGGAAAGAGAATGGGGCACGCCGGTGCCATCATCAGTGGAAGCACTGGTACTGCGGCAGCGAAGATAGAGGCCTTCAATGTCGCAGGAGTCCCTGTTGCGGAGAAACCAAGTGACGTGGCACGGCTTCTGAAGGAAGTCCTATAGTAATCGACAAGTGGAAAGAGCACAAGCTTTTAAAACACAACCCAGCAGGGAAGCGGGAGCGGGCTCACTGGAAACTATGTCCGTGATTCTTTGAATGAGGTTCAAGAGATGCCAGTTGCAGATATCGAGAAACGTAGACTTGCACAGCACTACTTGCTATACAAATCAGTATGTCGATACTGTGGTGCAACTAATCCGCTTAAGGCTAAGAAGTGCAGAAAGTGCGGGAACAAGGACCTCAGACCAAAGAGACGGTCAAAGAAGTAGTCATGGGCCGGTGGTCTAGCCCGGTTATGACGTCGCTCTCACACAGCGAAGGTCGGGAGTTCGAATCTCCCCCGGCCCACCAACGCATCAATAGACCTCTATGAAGGACCCAACAATGCCAAAACAGATCTATGACGTGGAGAAGTTCCTCGAGATGAGCGAGGATGCCGTAGAATGCCGAGTGAAGCGAGGCGGTGAGAAAGTCAAGCTCAAGCTCAGAACGAGCAGATATCTCTATACTATCATCCTCGAACCACAAGAGGCAGAGACCGTTCTCCAACAGGTGAAGTGTCAGATTGTTGAGGCCCGGCCGGGGGCCGAAGAGGATTAGATCTCCACTGTTTCGTTAACCTCAGGCACGTGTGCTTTTCTGCCCTTCTTCTGAAGAGTTTCCTCAAGCTTGTCGCACGACTCCGATTCTCCATGCACAACGTAGAATTCTGGGTCACCCGGTATTCTTTGAAGAAGATTCAACATGCCTTTCGCATCCGAATGTGATGACAGGTGATGCATTCGAACGTCTGCATCGACCTCGTAGGTCCGACCTCCAACTTTCACTTTGTTGGTGGCCAAAAGCTCCGCACCAGGAGTTCCCGGAATCTGAAAGCTGACCATGATGATTGTGTTCCTCGGGTCATCGTGTAGCATCTTGAAGTAGAGATGCGAGGCGCCTCCCTTCAGCATTCCAGCAGGAGATACAATTATCCCTCCGTTCTCGGCGGCTCTCTTGCGATCCCTGCTGTCTTGAATTGTGCGGCTTCTGCTCACTGCTCGACTGAAAGCTTGAGGATTCTGTAGATACTCGGGATGTCGAACGAGAATCTCATTCACTTTTCGAGCCATTCCATCGACATAGATTGGGTACTTCTGCGGGATGTCATGGCGTTCGAGAATACACATGATTTCCTGACTGCGACCAACAGCGAAGGCAGGAATCAGAACTGTTCCTCCCCGTTCAAGCGTTTCAATCACCGAGTCAATCAGCGCCTCTTCGATTTCAGCCCGGTCAGGATTAGATCGACGTGCATAGGTACTCTCGGTAACGACCACATCATGTTTCGGGAGGTTCTTTCTTGCCCCAAGATTCAACTGGGACTCTATGGCGTTGAAATCGCCAGTGAAGAGGACTCGCGTCCCATCAACCCTAATTGAGACCATTGCGCTACCAGGAATGTGTCCTGCATTGAAAAGGGTCATCTCGAAGTGATGGCCTAAAGGTAGAGTTTCTTCGTATGCGGTAGCCTGACACTGTCTTCTTACGAGTGGAATATCATTCCGAGTGAATGGCAGCCTTCCCTTCGTGACATTGTACATATCTCGGAGTAGTAGCAGACTGAGGTCTCTAGTTGCCGGAGTACAGAAGAGTGAGGCCTCTGTCTTGGAGAGAATAAGGGGGATGCCTCCAGAGTGGTCTAAGTGGGCATGAGTCAGTGCAACACCCTGCAGATTTTCAAGAGGAACCGTGTCCGGAAACTTCGGAGGCTCTGTGAGTTTAGCGCCGTAGTCTACAAGCAAACTCTCGTCTATCTCTTCCATAAGAAAGCCGGCCCTACCGATTTCCCTGCATGAGCCTAAGAATGTGATTTGTGTCATCTATCTGAACGTCCACGCCCGCGCGTGCAGGCACAAAGAAAAGGCTTGTGTATTGTGACATCAGTTGGTCAGAATCTGCGTCTTTGGTGGGAAATGGCTCACCAGGGAATCGAAATCTATATCAGACGCGGACTGATGCACTGCTGTGTATTATACCCTTACGAGCATCAGCAGGGGAGAGGCTTCGGGTGACTGCGAAGAAGACTGACGAGACGTCGGATAAGAAAAGCCACGGCGACTCGGTGATCCTTGTTGGCAACAAGAACGTAATGTCGTATGTCCTAGCCTGCGTGACATTGTTTAACAAGGGGTCCAGCGAAGTTGTGATCAAGGCGCGTGGTAGACTGATTAGTCGGGCCGTTGATGTCGCCGAGATCACACGCCATAGATTCATTTCCGACCTTGAAGTCAAGAAGATAGAGATCGGTACAACCACCGTCCAGACTGACAAGGGAAGCGATCTCAATGTTTCTACGATTGACATAACACTCTCTAGATGAGAGAGAAAGGCCAGTAGTGCTCCTCACCCGAGTCCAGCCATTGCTGGAGCTCTGGTTGTGAGGATGAAGAGATGAAACTACCAGTCTGTGTATTCGACCTAGAATCTGACATGCTCTGCCCCAACTGTCAGGAGAGGCTGGACAAAGGTGACCTGAACGATTTCGACGTGGAGTTCTCCAAATATATTTTGGAGAGGGTGAAGGAATACCCAGAACTGGAAGACCTAAACCTACTCAGAGCAGTAAGAACTAGTGGCCGTTTGATATTGGTGGTCAGGAAGAAGACCGAGGGAGTCCTGCAATCTGCAGAGGCACTCATGGATGAGATAAGGGAGTCATTTGGCGAAGTACTAATCTTTGAGTCGCCCGTGAAACTGAGAAGGATAGTCAGAAACCTGATTGAACCGGCCATTGAATTGGGAGTGAACAGCCTACACCTTCCGGACGGGTTCAGAGAAAGCATCGTTATGCTCAGACCTGAGGACAGAGATCGAATACCTTACTCCAAAGAAGACCTCAGAGAGATTGTTTCCGCAGTGATGGGAGAATCTGTGCTGTTCCAGTACCAAGATGAACGCATAGAGAAGGATGAAACATCACAGGACGATGCTTTTGGAGAGAAGTTGAGGGAATTCTCTGTACGACGCCGAACTCGGTGACTCAGACTCTGTGGATTGGATGATTCTTCATCAGCTCGCGCATCACAACTGTGGCATAGGATCCCTTTCTCAGGCGGAACTTCAAGACGAGTCCGAGATCGTCACATAGCTCCTCAATCTGTGGAAGTTCAAGTGCGAGAAGATGTAAACCACCGGGAGAGTCCAATGCCTTCCACCCGGGGTTGCGAAACTCTGCAAGTGAAACATCGTCATCTCTTAGGACCTTCTGTAGCAGCTCTGACTGCTGTGAGGGAGGAGTCTTGGTCGAATATCCGGGGAGGGGAACCGCAAGCCCATACTCACCTGAAAGCAAGAGGTTCATACGACTCTCATGATTCTGCTCCGTCACAAAGAGCCATTCGTCGCGTCCTGAATGGGGTTCATCTAGTCTGATTATGAAGTCCCCAGGTTCAGGTCTGTCAATAGGGAGTTTGGACTTGACTCTAAGGCTGATCAGGCGATTGAAGAGATACGATTGGTAGGAGTGAACAAAGATTCCGAGGATGCGAGAACGAATCTTCGAAAGGGCCTTCTTGAAGTCGTCTGGATGCTTCATGAGCTGCTTCATCACTTCTCTCTCATAGCTCAGTTCCTTCGGAAAGACCTCTAGGATACTGTTGTCAGGAAGGAGATTCTCGGCCAAGCGCTCCCTGGCTTCCGTTAGTTGCTCCGATTCATATTCACTCGTAGCTGTCAAGAGGATACGAGTAGCCTCCTCGAAGTCGCGTTTCACTAGAAATCTTCCTACAAGGTGCGTATATGGGCGTGTGACGCCGAATCTCTGAACGCCGAAGTAGTTCAGCAACCGGGCCCGTTTTAGCTCCTTCACTGCTGCCAGGGCCTCAGAACAGTCTACGTCCATGTCAGAGAGTCTTATCGTGAAACGATTGCCCCAGAGATCCCCAATCTGAATCGCGCGACGCGAATACCGTGGATCACGAAGGGCAATTCGGGATAGTCTCATGTCTTTGAAACGTGCTGAGGCCGAAGACGGAATGGACATCATCTGAGTTGTCACTGCTCGCTTGTCCTTCAGTCCAGCGTAGGTAATCATGTGGTGGGGGATTCTCAGCTCAGCGGCCAGTATTGTTGATACATCAAGAGTTGAGAGTCCCATCTTCTGTACAACGAAGTTGACATACTTAGACCGCTCCCCATCAATTTGGTCTGGAAGGGCCGCCTTAGACCAATCCTGAATCTTGAGCGTGTTCCCATCGGGTGTAATCTCCTCGACAAGAAAGTCTTCAAAGCGTGTCTTGAGTCGGCCTCCTATGCCAGCTGTGTTCGTGCTATAGAGCTCCATTCCGATTGACGCTTCAATCGGATGCGGCTCTATCATGGTGGTTCTCCTCAGAGAAGTTTCAAGTCACTGGTGACCTTGTCTATCAGCTCTGCTCTGGCTGGACCCACTGCAATCACAGTTGTGGTCCCAGGAGGAAGCTCAGTCATCCCAGCATCTCTAATCAAGGCAAACGGGATTCCGAGGTCAACAGCCATCCGCCTCATTTCGAGAAGCTCATCCTCAGAGGCAACTTTTACTGCTACCTTCTTTTGACCCTCATTAAACCACGCCTTCCAGACATGTTGATGAGTCACTCTCACTCGTTCTGATGCGCTCACAGATCCGTGTGCAACTTGGACGGCTATCTTTCCCTTGCTCATACCCAAGTCCGTTCTGACCGCAATCACCTGCTTGAACTTGAATTCCCGTCCACTCATCTTGAAAGCCGCCCATTCACAGCAGTGGCACTCGAGGGATGAGATAAAAAGGGTACCTCTTCTCTTCTAGTGGGATGCCTAGTATAGACTACGATGTAATCATTGCTGGAGGAGGTCCAGCAGGCCTAATCACATCTCGCAGGGTAGCAGAGGACGGCCACAATGTTGCTGTGCTAGAGGAGCATCCCGAGATAGGAAGGCCTGACCATTGTGCGGGACTCATCAGTACATCAGGACTCAGATCACTGAAACTCAGACCCCCCAAAGATGTAGTTCAGAATCATGTTTCTGCAGCAAGGATCTTCGCACCGTCGGGACAGTCTATCCTGATTGAGAGGGGGAAACGTGAGGCATTTGTCTTAGACAGAAGCAGATTCGATTCTTGGTTGGCTGAGAAAGCTGCTGATGCAGGAGCAGAGATTCTGACAAAGAACAAGGTTCTGGACGTCGACTGCGCAAAGCAGAAACCCTGTACAGTCACTCTGAAGACTGGAGAAGGCCGTGAAATCAAAAGATCACAAGTTGTGGTCGATGCAGAGGGCTCCCGCTGTCAATTGTCAAGACTTGTCGGACTACCAACAGTTCCGCGACGCAACAAGTATCCGGCATACCAGTTTGAAATGAGTGGAGTGGATATCGCTGATGATGTCGTTGAGATGTACTACGGGCGACATGTTGCACCAGGTTTCTTTGCTTGGATTATTCCACTGGGTGACGGTAGAGCCCGAGTGGGGTTGGCGGCCAAGGACCTAGCCAAAATGAGACTCGAAGCCTCGATTCGGCAACATCCAGTCATGAGTAAGAGATTGGAACATGCGTATATTGAACGAGGTTTCGGCGGTATCGTCCTGGTTGGCACTCCCATCAAAAGGACAGTTTCAGGCAGATTCCTTGTTGTGGGAGATGCAGCCGGAATGGTAAAGCCCACAACCGGAGGCGGAGTCATCATGGGAGGTGCTGCTGCTAGAATCGCCGGTAGAGTGGTGTCAAGAACGTTGCTTGATGGACGCCAGATTGAGGAAGGTCTCCGATTGTACGAGTCGAATTGGAGAGCGCTCTTGATGAGAGAGCTACGCGCCATGCACCTTGCACAGAGGATGATATCTAGTCTATCAGACCAAGGTCTTAACATACTCATCAGAGACGCAGAGAACTTCGATCTTGTAGATATCGTAAGGAAGGAAGGTGATATGGATATGCAGAGGAAGGTGATATTCCGCCTTCTCGCCAACCCCTACACGATTTTGGCAGGATTGAGAGCCATCAGATACTTCAACCCACTGCTGTAGCATCTTGGCACATCTTTATGAGCGCAATGATTCCCCATTGACTGAGAGAGGTCCACACAGATGGGTAGTCCCGAACACGTAGACATTCTGACAATGGCCCGGAAGATCTTGGAATCTCATCCGGTCTGCAATCATTGTCTTGGACGACAGTTTGCTTGGCTTAGTACTGACACCTCCAATGAAGAGAGAGGCCTCTCTCTGAAGCTTACACTCTCAATGATGGCCGACAACGGCATTAAGGCTGGAAGAAAGGACTCGGGACTGCAGCTAGTGACACTCTTGGCTGACAATGGCATGTTCGGGCCAGCGAGAGCCCTTGCTGAGAGAAACTCTATTGAGCTCCTTCCAGAGAAGACATGCAGCCTCTGTTCTGTGGACAATGAGCCTTTGTTTGACAGGTTGACGGAACTGGCGAAGAGAGCAAAGGCTGAAACAGACGGCATCGAATTCAGCACTTTTCTTGTTGGAAGTATACCAAGCCCCTTCTTGCTGGAGCGCGAAGACGAGATAAGAAGTGGTCTGAAGATTATGCATGGTGAAACACTGAAGGCCGACCTAAACAGGGAACTCGGGAAACACCTTCAGAGAATCATTGACAAACCTGTCGAATTTGATCATCCAGATATTGTAATCATCTATGATATGGCAGGAGACCGAATTGAGGTAAGAATCAACCCAATCTTCATCGCCGGTCGCTATAGGAAACTTTCACGGGGGATTCCCCAGAGTCGATGGGACTGTAAGCCGTGCAGAGGAAAGGGTTGTGACGAATGCGGAGGCACTGGTAGAAAGTACCCCGACTCAATCTCAGAGTACATAGGCATTCCAGCTCGAGACCTGGCGAAGGGTACCAGGTTCAAACTCCATGCGGCGGGGAGAGAAGATATCGATGTTCGGATGCTAGGGTCTGGTAGACCATTTGTTATTGAGGTTTCAGAGCCCAAAGTCCGGACTCCCGATCTTAAGAAGCTAGAGAAACGCATTAAGAAGGGGTCATCGAAGAAGCTGGAGGTTCTTGACTTAGAGCTATCCACTAGGAAAAGAGCCCAAGCATTGAAGGACGAAGCCTCAGAGAACGTGAAGGACTATGAGGCCACAATAAGGACAGAACAGAACGTCAGCCAAGAAACCCTCACCGTAGCGTCCGACAGCTTTCGGGACTTGGATATCACCCAGAGAACCCCAACACGTGTGGCTCACCGTAGAAGCGACCTGGTGAGAACGAAGCGCATCTTCGAGATGAAGCTCAAGAAGACTGGGATCAATACAGTGAAGGGCTTCTTCAAGGTTCAGGGGGGAACATACGTGAAAGAGCTTGTTTCCGGGGACGATGGCAGGACTACTC
>CP070658.1:1656106-1659784 GCA_020355105.1 Candidatus Thorarchaeota archaeon
AACCGGTGTCATTTCTGCCCGGTATACAAGGATGCTGAATTCTCAGTTCGCAAGCTTGAGCATATATTGCGCGACATCGACTACGTACGTGAGTACACAGACTTCCTCCAAAACCCAAAGCATAGTCCCACAATCGAGGAACCGCTTGCCTATGAAGCTGCAATGCATTGGGTGAGCCATGGTATGAAATCGGTGTTCCTGCAGGATGCGGACTCACTGGCTATAGGAGCAGAGAAGCTCAGTAAGGTTCTCATCCACTTGAGTGAGAGCTTCCCCGATGTCGAGAGAATCACATCCTATGCTCGTTCTTCTACGATGAACAGGATGAGCTTGGAAGACCAGACCGACCTGAAGGATTCTGGACTCAAGCGAATCCACGTCGGACTTGAGTCCGGCTCTGACAATGTACTCAAGATGGTGAAGAAGGGCGCTTCGAAGGCCATTCACATCCGGGCTGGACACAAGGTGAAAGAAGCAGGTATGGAACTGTCGGAATACTTCATGCCAGGACTGGGAGGTAGGAGTCTTTCGAATGAACACGCCATTGAGTCTGCAGATGCTTTGAACCAGATTGATCCTGACTTCATTCGATTGCGTCCTCTTGCTCTTCCAGTGCGAGCGCCTCTCTATGAACTACTGATTTCAGGTGAGTTTGATCAGTGCAATGATGTCGATGTGGTGAGGGAACTCCATACATTCATCGAGAAACTAGAGGATATCTCAAGCTACCTTGTGAGCGACCATATACTGAATCTGTTTGCGGACCTCAACGGGGAACTCCCTGAAGCAAAGACCCACTTATTGTCGATATTGGAGCGATTTCTTGACTTGGAAGATGAAGAACAGATGGAGTATCGGTTTGGTCGACGACTCGGAGCCTTCACCAGCTTAGATGATCTGCATGATGCCAGACGGAGAACTCGAGTCCGTCAGATCATGCTGGAAAACAAAGTCAACTCAGAGAACATCGATGGTATCATTGACCAGATGATGCAACGGTTCATGTGACCCGACGGTTGCCTACGATCCGGACACAAATCAACTAGCAAGAGTAGATAAGATTTCAAGTCAATTCGCTGACGAGGAGAGATTGATGAACCAGACAATTGAAGCTATAATGAGCAGACGGTCAATCAGGTGCTATAAGCCACATCCAATTCCGAGCGATATCATCAGCACGATCATCGAGGCTGGGAACCAAGCACCCTCAAGGGGGAGAATGGAAGAAGGGCAGATTCTCTTTCGGCCTTGGCGCTTTGTCGTCGTCGATGACCCAGAGTTCAGGTTGAAACTCGTTCAGACCACACTTCCGATTTGGAAGAGAGCAACTGAAGGCATGAAGAAAGTACAACCTGACATGTACGAGAACATAATGAGGCAATATGAGGAGATGGAAGAACCCAAAGACATGGTTTACCATTGCGCGCCCGTTATCCTCTTTGTCATAGGTCCTGCTGACTTTGCTGTGAGTTGTGCCCTTTCGTGCGAGAACATCATGGTTGCCGCTACTTCTCTGGGTCTTGGCAGCTTCTACGTCGGATTCGGGGCAATGGTCACAGGCAATGCAGAAGTGGTAGAAGCTCTTGAGCTAGTCGAGGGTGAAAGAATCTATGGTCCCATAGTGCTTGGCTACCCGGATGAAGAATCCAGTGCACTTGCCAGTATTCGACCGACAAAGAAAGAACCGGAAATCAAATGGATCTAGAACTGACAGTTGGCTTGTCATGAAGGATTAGATGTAAGAATCAGACTACAGAGTATAGCTATTTTTGATTGCTTCAGTAACAATTGACGCGTCACTTATTACTTGCAGCGTGCGGTGTTGAAGGAGTGGGATGACAATGAAGGCCGCTGTATACAGAAGGTACGGACCCCCGGAAGTTGTCGAAGTAATAGATGTAGAGAAGCCTGTCCCCAAAGATAACGAATGCTTGGTCAAGGTACATGCAACAACGGTGTCAAGAGGGGATTCGAGAATGCGAAGTCTGGATATACCTGGTAACGCATTTGTGCGTTTGATGGCGAGACTATTCCTGGGGGTACGAGGACCGAGAAGAACCATCCTAGGAATGCAGCTAGCTGGACAGGTCGAAGAAGTAGGTAGAGATGTAACACTCTTCAAGCCTGGAGACGAGGTCTTTGCTTCCTGCTACCCAACCGGTTTTGGAGGGCACGCTGAATACAAGTGTCTGCCTGAAGATACAGTGATGGCAGTAAAACCAACCAACATGTCGCACCAGGAGGCTGCAACTCTCCCTATTCCAGGGATGGGAGCATTGAACCTTCTGAAGAGAGCAGACATCCAACCAGGTCAGAAAGTCCTTGTATATGGTGCGTCTGGATCCGTGGGTACAAATGCCATTCAGCTCTCGAAATATTGGGGGGCAGAGGTAACCGGAGTGTGTAGCGAACCCAACTTTAAGATGGTGAGATCACTGGGTGCCGACCACTTGATTGACTACAGGAAGACCGACTTTGCCCAGACCGGTGAAACCTATGATGTTGTCTTTGACGCCGTTGGCAAGATCTCCTCATCAAGTAGTCAGAGTGCACTGAAGGCGAATGGAGTCTTTCTCAGCATAACAGACCAAGGTAAGGAAGAAACTGAAGAACTGATTGAGCTCAAGGAGATTATCGAAGAAGGCAAGCTCAAATCTGTCATTGATAGAACGTATCCCTTGGAGGAGATTGTAGAGGCTCACAGATATGTTGACACAGGTCACAAGAAAGGGAATGTTGTCATAACCATATCATGAAGACTCAGATCAATCTTCAATAATAGATATATCGCACCTCGTTGAACAGACTTTGCTTTTCACTAGAGCCGAGGTGGATGAGAGATGGACTATAATAGATATGCAAGGATAGCAGGAGCATCCTTTCTGATCAGTTACTTGGGTCTAATTGTAGGCAACCTAGTCGCAGGACCTATTCTAGAGGGTGACTATCTAGCTCTTGCCTTTCCGATGAGAATTCAGTTGGGTCTAGGTATGGTCCTTGAATCAGTTAACGGGATAGCAGTTATCTGCATTGCAGTCATGCTGTATCCAATCTTCAAACGCTACAACGAGGGTATCGCTCTAACGTATCTTGTCTTCAGGGTTGTCGAGGCGTTTCTGTCAATATTGGGTAGTACAAAACCAATAGCTCATATCGAACTGAGTGATGCATTCATTGAAGCAGGATCAGTTGGGGAACACTTTGCGACACTAGGCGAAATCATCTTGGCCGACCGTCATTGGCATATGGAGATGCTTACGGTGTTCTTCCTCCTTGGTGGTTTCTTGTTCTACGTCATTCTGTACAAGACAGAACTCCTCCCGCGCTATGTTTCCTTATGGGGTCTCATTGCAGTAGCAGGTGTGACAATCATGAATCTACTACTCTACACAGGCATTGGCCTGCCAATGGTTGTCAACTTCATATTGGTGATTCCAATAATAGCGAATGAGTTCTTCGTTGCGATATGGTTGATAGTCAAAGGTGTCAATCCATCTAATATCAATCTAGAATGAAACTGAATCCTGCATTCTGAATAGATAGCCTCCAGCCTTTTTGGGGGCGATATTCCTTCTTTTAGAACTACTCTTCTTGTTCAGACCACTTCCATGCATACCAGACTATCAATGCACAGAAGACAACATATCCAATTCCCATTATGTTTTCGTACAAAGGTCT
>CP070658.1:1659884-1662697 GCA_020355105.1 Candidatus Thorarchaeota archaeon
CCTTGGCCTCTCACGGCCAATCCATCTAGAGCCTCATCGATGAAATTGGCATAGTCAAAGGCATAAGAGCAAGCCACACGTAGGTTCTTGTCGTGAAACGGATTGATCTTGAGAACGCCCTCAAAATCGAGATAGTCACGCATATTGAAGGACAATGCGAATTGAGAGTATGTTGGTTCTCCGGACCACACACTCAAACTGGGATTCAGTGACCGCCCAGTTTCAGGGTCTAGGACATCTTGAGCGTCAGCTCGCGGCCAGAAGCATCCGTCTGTTCTGCCTGAAAGGAGATTGGCTTCGCGTGAATCCTCTATGTCATTGTTCAGGAGCAATATGGTTTCGATTGAACCTGCATTAGGGTTCGACAAATGAACCGACGGTGTTCTCCAATAGTCATGATTCAGGGTCAGTGTGATGTGATTCCAAGGTGAATATTCAGTCACCATGTATGGTCCGGTCCCACACGTATGGGTGTCAACGTACTCGTTATTCTGACCGAACTGTATTCCACCATTTGACTCAATCCAAGTCGGGCTTACCATAGCACACACTGGATACGCTAACACAGCCATGAAGGGCGCGAACGGCCTCTCCAACCTGACTCTGACTACAAGAGTGTCGAGAACAGTGATGGAGTCTTGTTCCACCCAGGCTTGATAGGCTGCGATATGCTCGGGACTGCCTGCGCCAAATCCAAACACTGCGTTCTCAATGGGCAGAGCTCCCAGTAGCGTTTCTCCGAGCTCCCACGCAGGACCTTGGGGGTCGAATATCTTCATCACACGTTCAAGGTTGTACTTGACGCATGAAGCATTGAATGGCGTCCCATCGTGGAAAGTGATTCCTTCACGAAGCGTAAAGGTGTATTCTGACCCGTCAGGAGATATTTCAACTGACTCAGCCAAGAGCGGGACGAGGGGGCTTGTTTCTTGCGAATCGAATGGATACGTGTAAAGTGTTTCATAAACGTTGTTTGAAATCCATATGCCAAACGCCTCATAGTCCCTGTGAGGGTCAAGGGTGTTGGGACTGCCTGTTGTTTCCCAGATGATTGTGTCGTTAGGGATTGGCATTGGGGGCTCAGCATGCTCTTTCCAGTAGTTGTAGAAATAGGGGTCTCCATTCCTTGTCGGGTTGAAGACATATCCTTTGAGATTCGACCTCTCCACGTGAAGGACTGCTGGTTGATGGACCCAGACATAAGCGACATGGTCCACAATCGCCTGTTGAATCTGGGTGTAAAGGTCCAGTCTTTCTGTCCTGTCTTGGCTTGAATATGCCTGTCTAATCCATTCATCTACCAGCTCGGTGGGCCATCCTTCGGAACCGTCTAGGCCAAGTCTATCTGGATAGAGTGCAGTGCTGTAGACGAAAGGCCATACAAAGTTATCCGGGTCTGCATAGTCCATTGCCCAGCCGCTTATTGACACAAGCAGTTTGCCCTCAATGTGTAGAATCCTATAGTCATCCCAATCCATTGGCAGCACTGAAATGGAGAGCGGTTCACTAGGTTGATCAGCCCTTGGGTCCTCAAGTATTCTTAGAATCCCATCCCTGAAACACTCCATCATCTCACGACGGTTCTTCTCTTGATAGTCTTGCAGATAGCGGCGATAATCATCAACCAAGTCCCATAACATTCCGGTTGCGTAGTATAGTTTCAACTCGTAATTGTGTGCCGCCAGGGCAGAGTCGAGTCCACCTGCCATAGCGAGGTTCCATGCCTCAATAGCGAGGTCGAGGTCAGTGCTGTACATCTGGAGGCCATCATCATGTCCAAACATCCCGCGCGGAATTGGCCCTTGGGCCTGCACTGCGAGATTGCCGTACACTGACTGAATGAGGCCAAGATAGTCAAATGAATAAGAACAGGCGATTCTAAGATTCACGTCGGAGAAGGGGTTGGCTTTTAGGACTCCATTGTCATCGATACTGTCCCTCATGTTGAAGCCCAATGCCACGGTCGCAAACTGAAGGTCATCTACGGACACTCTGATGTCAGCATATCTTGATGCTTGGGATTCAGAGTCCCAGATTTGACCGACGTCGTCACGAGGCCAGTAGCAGCCGTCTGACATCCCAGAGAGCAAGTCTACCTTCCGAGACAAATCATCACTGTTGGTTCGGATTGTGATTTGGTCTATCGAGCCCGAACGTGGGTTGGTTTCGAGCGCCTCCGCAGCTCTCCAGTAGTTGGTGTTTCTGACGAGAGTTATGTGGTCATCATAGATCCATTGACTGACTTCGTAAGGACCAGTCCCACATGCATGTGTGTCAACATAATCATTGGGAAGACCGATGTCAACACCGCCATGGCGTTCCACCCATGTCGGACTAATCATTACTCCTACGTAATAAGACAGTGCATGCAAGAATGGAGAATAGGGATACTC
Organism: Candidatus Thorarchaeota archaeon; assembly: GCA_020355105.1. Lineage (GTDB taxonomy): Archaea > Asgardarchaeota > Thorarchaeia > Thorarchaeales > Thorarchaeaceae > SMTZ1-83. The sequence continues at coordinate 1,662,278 of CP070658.1, forward strand.
CAGCCGTACTCGAACCGTGTACGGATCAAGAACAGTGATTGCACCAGTACCGGCATCGTTCGCATTCTTCCATTCAGTGAAGGTGGCAGCGTGTTGATTACTCCCTTGGCCGTACTCGTAGACCGCGTTCTCAACCTCCCGGCCTCCAAAGATTGGTTCGGCAATCATCCACGCAGGACCGCTTGGATCAAAGATTGCGAGAAGGCGTTCAATGTTGTACTTCACACACGAGGCGTTGAACGGTGTGCCATCATGAAAGTCTACACCTTGGCGCAGTGTAAATGTGTATTCGTCCCCGTTCTCAGAAATATCTACTGACTCTGCCAGCAATGGCACCAAGTTCTCAGTGTCTGCAGAGTCGAATGGATATGTGAACAGCGTTTCATAGACGTTGGAAGATATCCAGTTCCCAATCTGTTC
>CP070658.1:1662797-1670047 GCA_020355105.1 Candidatus Thorarchaeota archaeon
TCTACAACTCAGTGTCGTATTCTGCCAACGAGCTTTCAATACCCGTCGGCGAGGCTAGGTCGTTCCAGATCACTTGGATAAACACTGAGGACGACACCCCGGTTACTGACGGCTTGCCCTATATCTCATGTAATTGGACGCCGTTCCACGAAACAGGAGAGAACAACTACACTATCTCGCATACTGGAAGCGGAGTGTATGACGTGACAATCTACACTGAGGATGATGACCCACTAACTGCAGTGGGTGAGTTCTTCGTGGTCACGTTCAACGTAGAACGACAGGACTTCCAGAATCATACCTTCGACATCAGAGTCAGAATCCGAAGTCACAATACACTTTTCATATTGGACGAACCAGTGCAACAGACCTCGATTGGTCATACTGTTACAGTGCTAGTGTTCTTCCAGGACACGGATCTGCAAGTCGGGATCACCAACGTCACAGGAAATGTTCAGATTCTCGTAACGTCTCCCTCATTGGGCAGTGTGCAGTTCTCAGTGGGTTCATCTGCCTACGGTGTTGGACACTACAACATAAGCATCCCCAGTGCGCAGTGGGGAAGTGCAGGATGGAAGAACCTGACAATCTATGCCAACTGGATAGGAGGAGTTCAGAAATACACCGATCGCACGATTGACACGCGCGTCCGTATTCTCGGAACAGACACTGATCTGTTCTTGGAAGAGGCACCGACTGCTACGTACTTCTTGGACGACTTCACTTTCACTGCTGTCTACTATGACGTTGTCAATGCGACAAACGTCTCCAACAACACGAACAATGTCGCCCTCTCTATCACTCCACTTACCGGAGGGCATCCAGTGACTCAGGGTCACTTCACAGTTATTGAAACTAGCGTAGGCACCGGAGTCTACCGATTCACTCTGAACAGCACGAACTTCCAGGCTACAGGGACTTTCGTCTTCAGACTGAACTTCATGTGGAGAAAGGGCGTCAACCCGCTGTACGAGAACCAGACTATGACAGTTTCACTTGTCGTGCTTCCAAGGCCGACATACATCGACTACATACCTGTCCCATCGACTCCGTATGGTGAGGATGCTGAGTTCAGGTTTGGTTACATAGATACGCTCACTGCCACAAGAATCGCAGAGTCCGCACAACTCACAATCTCTTTGATCAATGGTACGGTGAGCTTCAATTACTCGTATGACTCAGGCGACACGTCGTTTGCGCTCTTCATTGATACTGCTACTCTTCCAGGCATCGGAACTCATGTGATTGTTCTGAATGTCACGTGGGTTGGTACGCCGTTCTACGGAAGTGTTCAGAACCAAGTATTCACCGTGACTGTAGTGCAGAGAAGTACGCAGTTGAGTCACCTCTCCTTTGTGCCTGGCCAGTGGGGTAACAACGTCACAATCGAGTTCATCTACACAGACCTCATCTCCGGAAGCTCTGCGGGGATGACTGGCACACTTGCCCTGAACGCAAGCTTGGCGGGATGGTACACCTTCAGCTACGGCGGTAATGGACACTATCTTGTCGTCCTCAATACTTCAGGTGTAGGTACAGATGGTCTGTATGTTGTCACCGCATCAATCGTGCATACTCAAGCTCAATATTCAGATGCCTCTGAGAGCTTCGCCTTCTCCGTCCTCAAGCGTTCGACACAGATTGGATACGAGATTCCCGATCCTGCATCATATCTGGAGAATGTGTCCTTTGTCGTCACGTATAGCGATGATTCTACCGCCAGGGGTATAAGTGGCGCAACAATCACTGTAGACTGTAGTAACTCCTCATCGGGACTCTCGCTGAACATCAACTACTGGGTCACCTATCAAGGTTCAGGCGAGTACGTTGTAGAGGTAAGTACAGTTGCTCTCGGAAACTTAGGCACGTTTGTTCTCAATGTGACCGTTGACTTCACTGGAGCTCCCTACTATCAGCCTGCAAGCAGAGATGTTATCTCAAGAGTTGTCGAGAGGAGTACACAGATACTCCTCACACAGACTCCTGGGGAAACCCCATTCCTTGAGGATGTTGTGTTCAGGTTCAGGTTTGAGGATTACCTGACAGGTGACCTAATCGCAATCGACAAGACTCACATTACACTGACGCATGGCGTATCGTTTACTCTCATTCCATCGGGTAACTATGAACTCTTCGATGGGACAACATACTATGAGATTAGCTTCAACTCGAGTCTTCTGAACTCGACTGCGCTCGTAGCCGGACATGAGATTCAGCTATCCATTGACGACAGTGCAGGGGCACCCTACTACGCTGTGCGAATTACGACAACCTCTGCAACTACGATTGAGCGACCTACACAAATCTTGTTCCCGCTCGTGGAGGAGGTTCCTTATTACAACAACATCACAATAGAGCTGGACTACGTCGACTTCCTGACCAGCAATGGAATCGAAGGTGCCAACATCCTAATCACGAGTACGAACTGGACTGTTGCGGAGTACGAGATTCAAGAGATAGGTGGCGGTACGTACCGAATCTACATCAACACCACTGTGTTTGGCGGCACTGGCACTGTATTCTTCAACATCACGGCCAGCAAGGGTGACGCACCGTTCTATGCGACAAGAATAACGACAGGCGTACCTGCGAGCATTCGCCAAATCACAATGACACTTCAGGCTGATTCGCCAGCTCCAGGCTCAACAGCTGTAGGAGTTCCAATTGTCGTTCTGCTCACGATAAGTGACTTCGATCATGGTGGACCACTTGAAGGTGCAACAGTTACGGCCGACTGGTTTGCTCTCTACGGCACTCCCTACACACTGGTTGAAGAAGGTGGAGGAGTCTACAATCTTACACTTGACATGACTGGACTGCTCGCTCAAGACTATCCATTCACAGTGCAAGCTCAGAAGCTTCACTACCAGACCTCATCCATTTTGGTGTCGGTGACGCCAGGAGCCTCCACATTCACCATAATCCTTGCGAAGACTGCTGTGTTTGCTCAGTGGGGTGAGTTTCCGGACGTCCGCCTAGATGTGCAGGAGAGCTACTACCACAGTCTTGTCCCTGGCGCAAATGTGACACTTTACTGGAATGGCACATCGCATCAATTCGCCGATCTGGGTAACGGGACCTATTCACTTGCCCTCGACACAACTGCGTCTGACTTTGGCATCTACGCACCTCAGATTTCGGTTTCAAAGCAGTATTACCAGACCAGGCAGACAACAATCACTCTCGTGGTATCCAAGGCTCCAGGACATATTCTAAGTCTAGATCCAGATTCCGGAGCAGTCAGAAACTTCCACGACGTCGTAATCAGCACTACTACCGATGTTATCGTGTTCTTGAACGACACAATCAGAGGAAACCCTGTAGGGGGAGCGTCTGTAACCATGGAGTGGAACAACACGATCTATCCGCTTGTAGCCAATGGCACTCCGGGCTTCTACGTTTCATCTCTGGACGTCACAGGTTTTGAGATTGGACCATACGAACTCGTCATATCGGCCGCCTCCACAAACCACGTCTTCCTTGATGCGATTATCGATATCAATGTTGTACCGATTCCGACAGGCATCCGACTAGCTGGTGACGAGATTGCCCTATTCGTTGTAAGGGGCGATACCCTCAGCATTCTTGTTGAGTACAATGATACATACTATGGCGGGTATGTGCCGGGTGCCAATGTAACATACACCCTTGGCAGACTCTCCTGAACTCTCATTGAGCAGGCCAACGGTACCTACAGCACAATCATTGATACGAGTAATCTTCCTGCCCAGTCAATATTCCTCAGGATAGAAGGTACAAAACTGGGCTATGCCACGACAACAAATACTACGATTGTAACGATTCGACCCGTGCCCACAACTGTCACTGCATCACCACTACTGCGTGTAGGATACCACCAAGACATCGTCAACTACACTTTCTACTACAACGATACCCACAGCAACTCTCCGGTCGTCGGTGCGTTCGTCAGTGTTGCGTGGGTCGGTGGAGCAGGGGATGTTACGGACTTGGGCAATGGATGGTATCTGGTCGAGATTACCCTCGATCCAATCTCGCCTCAACTCTATGACATCATAGTGGGCTTCTCATTGCAGAACTACACCAGTGGTTCGGTCCTAGTCCGTGTGCAGATTGAACCAACACCAGCAACAATTGTTGGGCCGGCAACATATGACGTTCCAGTCAACCAAACATCCCAGGTCATTTTCAATGTGGTGAACACACTCACTGATGAGATTGTCCCAGCACTCAGCGGCATTGCATATTGGGAAGGTGCCGGAGAAGTACCGCTCATCGCACTTGAAAATGGAAGCTACGCACTCGAGGTCCTTGATGTGTTGCCCGTCGGCTTCTATCGAGTGGAAATAGGATTCCAGACATCGGTCTACAGTCTAAGTAGTATCTTCTTGGACCTTGAAGTGAGGATTATACAAACAACTCTAGTATTCGCAGATTCAGTGATAGATACGTATCCTGGTGGCACATTCTTCATTGAAGTGCAGTATTTGGATGCGGACCATGGTACCGGCATTCCAGGTGTGATTCCTGATGTGCAGTACTTCTCTGACAACCTCACATACTATCCGGACAGAATGATGGAAGTCGAGCCAGGAAGTTACAGAATGGAATTCTTCTCCAACACAGGTGGGACCTTTGAGGTGACGGTTTCATTCAGCAAGGCTCTACACGAAACACAGGTTCAGAGATTCATCATCAACTCTGATTTCTCCGAAGAACAGATCTTCACTCGTAACGCTACTATGGCTGGTGGATTCATCTTCATCTTCTTGGCAATAGGAATAGTGGCCTATGTCAAGCACTTCAGCATTCCCAAGATGATTAGGATTCTGAACAAGATGATTGCCGCACTGGCTTCTGGAAAGATTCCAAGACCCGCCAAAGTACCAACAAGAGAAGAGTCAGTGCTCGAGATTGTCAACGAAGAATTGAGTCCTTCAGGATTGGAAAAGACTGCGGAGGATATTCCTGGTCCAAGCATAGAGGCGGTGGTTCCAGAGGTTGAGGACCTGCTCGAGCATCTTGCTGCAATAACTGGACTCGATGAATCGTCACTTGAAGCATTCCGCCAGGACTTGGCCAGAATGAAAGCAAGTGAGAGACCGGGCTTCATCAGGGAAGTGATTGAGCAGGAGGAGGCTCGCCGCGCAGATGCCCTGGCCGAAGTAGTTGACCGGAAGCCCGAGGAGGCAAAGGAGATTTTGGAGGAGAAGCCAGAAGAGCTTGAGGAGCTCAGGACAAAGCTTCGTAGAAAGGGCATGTCTGACGATGAGATTGACATAATAATCGAACAGGCCAAGGGCCTCTCCAAGGCAGACCTTGAGGCTCTCTTGGATAGCCTTGGAATCAGACTGTAACAAAGAAGATATCCAGACTCGGATGTTTCATCCAGTCTGGATGCCCTTGCCTTCTGTCGGCTAGCGTGAAACCTGATAGCTCTTGATCTCTTCATATAGTCGTCTTGCGCTACCTTTCTTCTCGAAGTGATTGCGAACCGGATCAACCATCTTGTCGATATAGATGACCATTGCGTTCTTCAAGTCCAAAGGATGCAGGTCTCCTGAAACATAGCTCTTCTCGAGTTCTTCATAGCTGGTGAACTCTACTTCACCACCGAACTTAGGTTTCCGTTCCACCTTCATACTCGGGAAGGTCCTGAATACCATATGTTTTGCATAGTCTAAGATTGGGTTGCCAGCGACTTCCTTTGGCGGGCAGTACGCTGACCCTATCTTGGAGCGAATCTCCTCCTCTGAATCGTGTACAAAGATGCTTGACGATGGCTTGCTCTTGCTCATCTTTGTATCAATCATGTGCCAGTCGCGGGCCATTTCGTCCTCGAGTCCCTCTAGCTCTTTCGCTCCCTCGAGATTGACAAGCATATGGTGGCTAATGACGACGGGTTTCCATAGGCCCAGTTTGGGTCCAACCTCTCTCGCAAGTATGTTTGCTCTTCGCTGGTCCATTCCAAGTTGGGTTATGTCCGCCTCCAGGTGGAATATGTCCGCCGTTTGCATGACAGGGTAGAAGTACTGAGCTACTTCCGACATCTCGCCCTCTTTCCTTCCCATGATGGTAAGCGCTCTTGTCGCCCTGGCCACTGTCGTGACTTTCGCGATTCGCACTACTCTCTCCCAGTAATCGATAGAGTCCATGGCATCAGATGCAAATAAGAACTCAACTTTGTCAGCTGGAACTCCGGCTGCCTTCCAGACCTCTATGAAATACTCACCTGTCGTTCTGATCTTGTCAAGGTCGCCGCCCATCTTGTTGTTTATCCAAGCGAACCAATCGGCCAACCAGATTTTGAACCTGATTCCGGCCTTGATAAGATCCTTCAGTAGAAGAGGGCGGAAGACACCGAAGGGAAGGTGCGCTATTCCTGAGGGCTCAAACCCATCATACGCGATTGGGTTCTTCTTCTCTTCAAGTAGCAGCCTCAGCTCTTCCATTGTGACAATCTCTTCGCCGACTCCTGCGATGAGTTTCAGTCTTTCTTCGAGGTCCATAGCCCCTAGGATTCTATGAACTCTTCTTAACTGTTCTCACGGCTCGGTGTAGAATCGGGTTTCTTGGTCTGCCGTTTTCGTGTTATGACTCCAAGTGCCACAAATCCGATGATGACACTGAACCACAGTGTCACAAAACGAATGAGAATCACGGCTGCAGCTGCTATCCCGGCACTGACAGCAACCAAGGCAGGAATCAAGATTCCTGCAGTTACCTCGTAACCTACCAGTCCTCCAGGAGTGAAGACCAGAGCACCGATCACGGACGCAGTTGAATGAATGAAGGTGGCACTAAGCAAGAGCGTCAGAGAGGCTATTTCTAGCGAAGGGAAACCCGCGCCTGATAGTATCGAAAGGAGAAGCCAAAGTTCAATGCATTCCATGAACCAGCCTGGAATACTGACTGCTGAGGCGAATACCATTGGCCTTGGTGAGAGAGTCTTCGCCAGAGTGTCCTCAATCATCTCAGAGCTATCCTGAAACCTCTTGAGGGGGCCAAAGGAGGTCACTTTCTGGAGGAAGATGTTGTAGAATCGCGGTTGTCCCAAGAAGATCGCTCCAGCCAGAACGATTCCGCCCAGTATCAGCACGGTAGTGAGCTGGTCTCCACTGAATCCTATCGCAAATCCAATCATGGCGAGCAGAACCATTGCCAGAAGGTCAGAATTTCGTGGCTATTGATGCCTGCGACTATGCGGGTAACTGCATGGAAACATTCACCTGGCATTTCTTCGTAGGTCCAGGTGGTGGAGAGGATATAGA
>CP070658.1:1670147-1681370 GCA_020355105.1 Candidatus Thorarchaeota archaeon
CTCCCTGAATGTTTTCCATCTCTTTCTCCAGCTGGCGCGTGAACTCAGCAGACAGAATCTCCGGAATGTGCTCTTGCAGAGTTTCGAAGAGCGCGTATCCAAGAGTTGACAGCTCGAATCTGTTTCCCAGAGTATACCCCCGGGACCTCAGGGAGTCAACTATCGAGGCTCTAGTGCCCTTTGTGCCCAGATTTTCCTTTTCCAAGAGTTTCAGAAGGCTTGATGGATTGAATCGCGGCCGTGGCGATGTATACTTCGTTTCATTCGTCACCGGTGCAAGGACCATCTCATCGCCCTCGTCAATTGATGGAAGAAGCACCTCCCTGTGCGAAACGTATGGCTCGTAGAAATCCATCCATCCTCTCATCAGAACCTTCAACCCTCTCAAGTAGAGCAGATGCGCACCGGCTTTGATGTCCGCCCTTACACTCTCCCTCGTTGCTGACTCACCAAACAAAGCCAGGAATCTTCGGACAACGAGATCATAGACCTTAGTTTCACCTGGCGTCAGTCTTCTCTCGGACTTGGCTCCAGTAGGGTGAATGGCCGGGTGCGCCGGATCATCTTTCTTGCCCTGAACGGGGACCAAATTGCCGCCATCAATGACTCGGCCAACTAGAGCCTTGTAGTTTCTCTGTTCTTTCAACCCAGTTAGAATCCTCTCTATGTCGATACTGGGAGGTATCTTCTGACTTCCGGTACGTGGATATGATATTAGGGCGTCAAGGTAGAGTTTCTGCGCTATAGCAAGAGTCCTGCTTGGTTTGAACCCGAAATGGCGATAGCTCTCAGATTGAAGACCACTAAGATTGAAGGGGGCTGGTGGTTTCTGTAACGATGTCTTTCTCGTTATGGAGTCAACAAATGCAGTCGCTCCTTGAAGATCACTCACAATTGCATCAGCTTCCCTCTTGGTTTCAATTCGCTTGTTGGAGTACTCAAGCAGGAAGTCTTCGTGAGCGTGAGTAGCTGTGGCAAGAATGGCCCAGAATGGAGTTGGCACAAAGACATTGATGTCCCTATCCCGCTCGGCTACAAGTGCAAGTGTGGGTCCTTGCACCCTGCCTGTGGAAACTATCTTGAACCACCCAGACGCCTTCTTGATGGCAAGAGTCAGTGCCCTTGTGAGGTTTATGCCATAGAGCCAATCCACCTCATGTCGCGCATGGCCTGCCTCAATCATTGGAAAGTCAAGCGTTGATGTTCTGTTCATGTATGCATTCTTTAGTTCATCTTTTGTGAGCGTGGAGAAGACCATTCTAGCTGCTTGGCTTGGATCCGCACGGCATGCGTACTTCAGAGTCAAGTAACCGATTAGGCTACCCTCAATATCGTAGTCAGTGGCAACCACGAACTGATCCACGTCTTTGGAGATTCTCATTATTAGACTGATGATTGGCTTGGTCCCAGCCGCTTTCTTATTGACCTCGTACTTCGGGACCCACTCTGTGGATAGCCTCGGGTACTTCCAGCCCTTCTCACTCTGCCGCAAATCGAAGAGGTGTCCAAGAGCGTACGCCACAAGAAGAGTTTCTCCTTCCTTTCTACACTCGTAGTATGAAACCTTCCCTTTCTTTATCTCATGAGGAGTAGAATTCTCGTCCAGGGCCTCCGCGATTCTTCTTGCGGCCGACGGCTTCTCAGATATTATCAGGACCCTAGACAGTCTATCTCGCCTCTTGTTGGCTGGTACACTTCTAATTCTCACGATAGTCTTAAAAGCAGACCGCCAAACCACACCGCTCAGGTGTAAGAACTTGCCCTGGTGGCCGCGGTTTATCGTAAGACCAAGAGTGAGGTTAAAGAGACCTCGTTTCAAGATGCCAACGAGACCTCCTGATATCGTTATCTTCGCTCTTGTCTTTGTGGCAATTCTGTTCATACTTGGAGGTAACATATACACTCTGATTAGGACGCCACCAGTCATTGCAGGCAATCCTCAAGGCGGTCCACCATTACTGATAGCACCTAGACTCGATATGCAGCTTGGTATGGAGGGCATAGTCGCCTCTGTGGTTGTTATGGTCGGGATGTTAGGACTGGGTATGATATACTACGCTTCCAAGTACGTATTTCAACCAGGATATGCAACTCGACTCATTGTATTGGGTATGCTGTTGGCAGGTACTGCGTTTCTCGTGCTCTCCTACATGATGAACGAGAAGATTGGATAGACCTCCCATCTCTAGACTACAAGAAGCCCAACATCTAGCAGAAGCGTCAAGGTAAACTAGCTACAATAGCGTGAACTCAACATCAGTCTGGAACACGAGTCTGTCTATCAGTTCTCCTGCAATTGCAAGCTTCTCTCTCTTCATAGAATCTGCAGGATAATTGGTTTCATACCCTGGCTTCGACCAGCGACCGACGATGTCTCCAAAGTCCATTCCAGCCAATGTCACCCTAGAAGGCCTGTAGTGCGAAACAAGGTAGCAGGCTCTGTCTCCGTCAGTGAAGCCTCCCCAAAGAAACGCCCTTTCTGTCGGCTCGACCTGAGTGCTACCAACAACGGTTTCAAGGGTAGGGACAATCTCTCTCACTAGGTCTATGTTGTCTCCGTGCGCGTGCACAATGGGGATTGCACCTCTTCTGACTACTTCTCGGATACTCTGAAGGTCGCCATCTAAGTCTGTCACGAGAATGTCACATCTCAACCCGAGCTCCAGTAGTGCCGATGCCGCCCCGTCCGAAGCGACACAGGTAGACTCTCTCAGAGTTGTCTGCGAAATCACTTCCGTTAGATGCCGCTCGAGCGAGGGTCCTGCACCACACACTATGATCGGTCTTCCCTCAATAAGCCTCTCTATCTGTCGGAGGGTTGGCTGAGGGTCTTTGTCCTCAAGAAGGTGACTGAGAATCTGTGTGGCATGACGGTCAGCATGCGAATCAAGATTGAGCCTGTTCACGATGTCGTCATACGTGGGTTTCCACTGTGCCCAGTCCATCATTCCCACTATTAGCGACGCTCCCGTTTATTCAACAAGTCTTGCATTCCAGCGGCAGTCTTGTCTATGCCGAAGTAGTCCATCCCGCCTAGCTTCTTGACAAGCTTGTCAAAGTGGATGGGCGTCCCCATCACTAGCACATCAGTAACGTCCACACCAGAATCAATGGTATCATGGTGGTACGCTGCATCTCCCCCAAGAGCAAGCATCTCCTGTTTGATAATCAATGCCGCAGGCGTTCTCACGTTCCTGAGCAAGAGATTTAGAGTCACTGCTTTTCTGGATAGAGCTTGTCTAATGCCGGACTGTACTCCTACCTGTTCAATCACAATTTCAGCCTCTCTTTCATCGCAGATGTTGATTAGCTCCATGCCTTTTCCAATCCCCCTGAGGGTCTTTCTCAGTGTTTCGCCCACTTTTGCTGCCATCTTTGCTTCTCTCACATCGTGTGCACGGACTACATCTGCCCCTCTTGCCACAGCAATTGAGGTGGCTGCAACACTACCAATTAGCCTATCTTCAACGTCTGACAGCTCAAGCAGCTCGCCTATGAAGGCCTTTCTTGAAACGCCCACGAGAACTGGGTGGCCGAACATGGCGAACCGTGGCAGCTCTCTGAGTAGAGCATAGTCCGTCTGAGCCGGTTTACCGAAGCCAATACCTGGGTCTACAATCAAGTTCCCCTCGTTGACTCCTGCATCTTGAGCTATCTGTATACTCTCTCGAAGCGCATGGACTGACTCTGTCACACTACCGCAAGGCTTCTCACACATTGCCATCAGAATCACGGGCACATCAAGGTCTGCGACAAGCTTTGCCATGGTTGGATCATTTCGAAACCCAGATGTGTCGTTCACAAGAGAAGCACCTAGTCCGACGACCTTCTCTGCGACTTTCGAGGAGGTCGTATCGATGGAGAGGGGCAGGTCAGTCGTCTGGCGGATGACTCCAAGGGCCGAAACGACTCTTTCAAGTTCTTGGTCTTCTGTCACAGTTCTTGTTCCATACACACTCTCAGGCGCAGTGGAGGCACCACCAATATCGATAATGTCCGCTCCTTCTCTCTCTAGTATCTCCACCCTCTCTTTGATCTCGTCTTCTGTAGTGGCTACTGAGCCGGGATAGAAGGATTCGGGAGATAGGTTGAGAACTCCCATAACACAGACTGGATAACTGCTGCCCAGCTCTATCTCGCCGACTTTGACTGTGTGAGGACCCAATTGGAACGACCTGTGCCGAGGTATAGATAGAAGAAAATAAAGCCATGCGTAGGCGCCCAGACGCAGTACAATTCAGGGTGAGCTTCCTTGGCTGAGAAACTTAAACGCACCCAGCTCTATGACTGGCACAGAAAACACGGGGATCTTGTGGAATTCGTCGGTTGGGAGATGCCAGTTCGTTTCACAGACATTCGTGAAGAACATATGGCTGTGAGAGATGCTGTTGGGATATTTGACACCTCCAACATGAGTAGGTTCATTATCAAGGGTTTACAGGCTAGGGAATTCCTTCAGACCTTGACCACGAATAATGTGAGCAAACTGAAAGTGAATCGAGGTCACTACACCACCTGCCTCAACGATAACGCGGGGATGCATGACGATCTCATGCTCTATCGAGTTGAGGATGATGAGTACATCTGGGTGACAAACGCAGCAAACGGTCCCAAGATACATGCCCATCTGATGAAACACTCGAAGGACTTCGAAGTGGAGGTTGAAGACAAATCTAGGGACATCACGATGATTGCAGTTCAGGGCCCTATGGCTATGAGCTTACTGAACAAGTTGACAGTCCAAGATCTCAGTGAATATGGCAGATTCACCTGCAACCATGTGAAGCTCGCAGGATACGACTGCTATCTCTGTCGAACTGGATACACCGGAGAAGATGGAGCAGAGATACTTGTGCTTGACACCCCCTCTACTGAGGAAGGCAAGAGGAGGGCAATCGGCTTCTGGGAAGAGCTTCTCAAACAGGGTGAGAATCTGGGTGTGAAACCCTGCGGTCTTGGGGCTCGAGACTCGACGCGTCTTGAGGCTGGCCTCGTCCTCTACGGACATGAACTGAACGAGGAAACATCACCTCTAGAGGCAAGAATCCCTTATGCGGTCAAGTTCAAGGTCGACCCACACTACATCGGATATGATGAACTGAAACGACAGAAGACAGAAGGTGTCGAGAAGACGAGGATTGGTATTGTCATGATTGACAGGGGCATTCCCAGAGATCCGTACCCTGTTCTCCTCAGGGGTGAACCAATCGGCGAAGTGACCAGCGGAGTCATGTCTCCTCTTCTTCGGAAAGGAATTGGTCTTGCTTATGTGAAGCCAGGGCTTGTCAGCAACGGTGACATTGTGGAAGTAGACATCAAGGGCCGTCTTAGGAAGGCTGAGGTCGCTGGATGGCCATTCTATGATTCCGAGAAGTACGGTGCAAGTCGAAGTGTTTGATATTCCGTTTGATTTAAAGGTGACATGCCACTCACCCGGAACCAGTGGTGCAGCAAAAATGTCAGAAGGCTCCAACGTACCTGAAAATCTGATGTACAACAAGGAACATGAGTGGGTGAGAATCGAGGGTGACCTTGTGATTGTTGGCATAACTGATTATGCACAGAACGCTCTCCACGAGATAACTTTCGTAGAGCTTCCTGAGGTAGGCTCCACAGTCGAGGCCAATACTGAATGTGGACTGGTCGAATCCATGAAAGCATCCTCTGATATCTTCGCACCAGTTTCCGGAGAGATTACTGAGGTCAACACACAACTTGAGGACGCTCCGGAGCTTGTCAACGAGGATCCGTATGGACAGGGCTGGATGATGAAGATCAAGCCCTCCAATCTTGATGAAGAGAAGAAAGCTCTAATGGACTCCAAGGCCTACGCTGAATATACTGAATCAGAATAGAGCTACACAAGATTGTTCCGAGTCGGACTCTGATTTGTCGGGGCTTCGAACTCGCCCCATTCATAACTTCCACCAAACAACGTCGTAACGTCACTTCTTCAACCCAAGACCGCACTATTTAATCCGGGCTGGTCCGCAGATGCAATGGGGTAGTTGTACAGTCGTAAGACTAACAGCAACCTTTTTAGCACAACCAAGATTTGCTCGGATGACCTCGAGTCAGAACGGAGAGAACACTCCATATGTCCAGATACGATAGGTTCAAGCGGTCTACTGGAAGACTTCTCAGACAGGTCTTCCGTCGACCCAAGGCAAAGATTTCACGTGGCTCTGTGATTATGGGGGTAGCACTTGTCATCATATTCTTTGCCGCTCTGATACTTCGTCTACTCCCTCTTCTGAACTCACAACCTGTCGTCCGAGCCTTCGACCCATGGTTCCAGCTAAAAGTGACAGAGTATGTGGTCGACAACGGATATGGAGCCTTTTTCACATGGTTCGATGAAACAACTTGGGTCCCATTCGGACGTGATATGACTGCAACGACGTACATCGGAGTACCTTTTACGAGTGCCTTCTTCTACTGGGTACTGAATGGAATTGGAATTAGTGCAGACGTCCTATACGTTTCTCTTGTCATGCCAGCATTCATGGGTGCTTTGACCACCATTGCAGTCTTCTATCTTGGACGCGAGCTCTCAAATAACACGGTTGGTCTCCTTAGCGCACTCTTTCTGGCATTCATTCCTGCATTCACACAGAGAACAGTGGCAGGTTTCTATGACAACGAGTGCGTTGGCGTATTTGCCATTGTCTTGTCTACCTACTTCTTCATAAGAAGCCTCAAACGTGGTTCAGTCCTGTCCGCCTTTGCCTCGGGCCTTTCACTTGCATACCTTCAAGCCTCTTGGGGTGCGGCAGACTTCCTCGTCAACCTGTTTGCACTCTTTGCCTTCTTCACGCTAGTTGGTGGACGCTACAGTAGGCGGCTACTCAATTCGTATCTGATCACAATAGCTCTGGGGATGTTTCTTGGAGGGCTCGTTCCAAGAAATGGATTTGGCAACACAACCAGTCTTGCATTCCTCGCGCCCGTTGGAGTCGGTGCACTACTGGCGGGATATGAGATCTGGCAGAGAATCGAGAGCTACAGAAGAGCCACCGCCACTGCACTAGCGCCTCATATGAAACCGATTCTACTGAGTCTTATCACGCCTGTTGCAGGAGTTGCAGCTTATCTCGCCTACGTCAATACCCTAGACTTGTCGATAAGCGCCTTCACATCGAATCCGATAGTGCTTCTCGGTGGGAAGTTCCTTACAGTAATCAATCCATTCTTCAGACTTGATCAACGTGTTTTCGCCTCAGTTGCAGAACACCTACCTAGTCCTTGGGGCAGCTTCTACCATTCCCTCAACATTCTGATGTTTATCTTCCCACTTGGCATGTACTTCCTATTCAAACGCGGACGTGATGAAGACTATCTCATGTTCCTATATGGACTCATTTCCGTATACTTCGCAGGTAGCATGATTCGTCTGGGACTGATTCTGGCTCCAGGTGTTGCGGTACTCTCTGCCGTCGCAGTGAATGGAATCCTGTCCCCGTTCGGAAAGGTAGTCACGCAGAAGTCTGTGTTTGAGAGAAGACGCTTCCGGATGAGTTCATCTCTGACCTCAGAGCACGCAATAGCAGCTTTCGCATTCCTAGGGCTTCTGCTCTCACTAAATGTAATGATGGGTACCAACTACATTACGCAATATGCAGGGAGTCCGGAGTTTGCGGCAGGGCAGCTATCCTCAGGTCAATTGTTCATCGACTGGCAGACGTCTATGACCTATATTCGCGATGTCCTGCCAGATGATGCGGTCATTGCCAGCTGGTGGGATTATGGGTACTGGATCAACGGCGCCGGAGACGGACTGACGATAGTAGATAACGCCACTTGGAATGGTACGCAGATTGCGTTGATGGGCTATGCCCTGACGGCATTGAATCTGACGGAGTCGCTCAAGACGTTCAAACTTTGGGATGCCACTCATGTGCTGGTATACTTTGGCCACCGATCCCAACTTGGTGGCGATGACGGTAAGTGGCCCTGGATGGTCAGGATTGCCGAGGACCGGTTTGGCAGCGATGTGATTGATGATGCATGGTACCTAGGTGACGATCCGGACTCACCAGACATAATCGAGGATGAGCATCCTCTGCCGGGATTCTATGAATCCACCATATTCAAGCTCATGGTCTACGATGAACCGTTGACTGAGGACGATGCCTATGGGAGGGGTCTCAGTACTGATAGGCTCAACATGGATCGAGTACTGTGGAACGATCCAACTTGGACCGCCCATATGCCGGTTGACCTGCATGGTGCCTTTACGAACCTCTACTACAGTTCAACCTTCGGAACCGTCAAGATCGATGAGATCGACTATACCATGTACTATCAGTATCTCAATAGGACCTCTGCCGATTGGAAATCCGATGTAGACCCGTCCAACGCTTTCAGAATGGATGGCAACCTGTCCGATAGCGAGAGAGCACTATCAAGTTACGATGTGGTATTTGGAGGTGGCTATACCGCCAGAGTGTACACAGGCACTGGCACCACTCGTATCTACTTTGGAATCCACATGGACAATTACACCTTGGGTGAAGATGCACTCGGAATTCAACTCGCTCCACTCGATTCACCACAAGACTCCGACTTGCGGATTGCAAATTACGACGGACACGGCTTCTTTGACGGACATGTGGCCTTCGACGGTTCATGGGTGGAGGACTCAAGTGGGCTGAACTCATCCGAGTTCGCTGGTGGTGAGAATTTCTTCGAGTTTTCGATTCCAATAGGTGACGACGCCCCACAAGACATCAACATTAACTCAGGAATGAACTATCAGCTCAGGCTCCTCTTCTGGAACAATGTGGATGCCGGAGAACCGACTTTCGACTCGGACTGGACCACATTCTGGGCCGGAATAGAACTGTACTAGTGGAGAATAAGCCAGATACCCAGTCGCCCAGCTACCAAATGTAGCTTGTTATCCCTGTGCCTGTTTAGAGCTCTCTCTTGCCTTCCTCTTGGCCTGTCTACGGTACTCTCCGTAGCGGTCTTGAGGACTGAACTTGGGGGGGTGCGGTGCCACGACAGGCTCCCCACACTTCGGGCAGGCCTTCTCCTCGAGAGTGTACTGCTCACACACTGTACACTTGAAGAGGCGTCCCATAATGACCACTACTTCCGATCAAAGACGATGGTTCCACTCTTACCCTCGATGGTCTTCGTGACCGAAGTAAGAATCTCTGAAAGGAGGTCCTCCGCCTCCTTGTAGTCAGGACTGGTGATACGCAACTTGTAGCGTGGTGAACCCAGAGTATATATCTCAAACTCCGATTTCTCTCTGGACTCCCCCATTACGAGTCCCTTGGATAGGGCTGTCTTTATCACCTCTACGCCATCTGGTCCTGGCACCTGTATCTTCATCTCCCCCTCAATCTCGACCGAGGGTATCTCAATCCTGGCCTTTGCTAGATCCGCCACTTGTTTGCGTAGCTTCTTCGTGGATTCCACGTGCTCCAGAGCCTCAACACCGACGTCCGCCGCGACCTCCAGAGCCTTGTAAATCTCGCCAAACGAGTCCTCAAGAGGCCAACCAATCTTCTGATAGACTGTTTCAAGAGTCATACCGTTCTCTTTCGCAATCAACTCCAAGAACTTCTCAGCCTTCTGAGCACGTTTCCACTCGTTGTTCTTGGCTCGCTTCGCCTCATTGGAAACTCTCCTTAGAGAACAGTCTATGTGTTTCTTCTGCTGATCAACTCGAAGGACCCTGATGACGACCCTCTGGTTCTCTTGGATATGATTGCGGATGTTCCTGACCCACGTGCTGCTAACCTCTGAAATATGAATGAACCCCTCTTTATTCCCGTACTCTGGGAGAACGACGTATGCTCCATAGGCAGCCACCTTGG
Organism: Candidatus Thorarchaeota archaeon; assembly: GCA_020355105.1. Classification (GTDB taxonomy): domain Archaea; phylum Asgardarchaeota; class Thorarchaeia; order Thorarchaeales; family Thorarchaeaceae; genus SMTZ1-83. The sequence continues at coordinate 1,679,978 of CP070658.1, forward strand.
TGGCCACTGCCACCGCATATTCATCTGGCTGGGGCCATTCTGCACGCTTCAAGACCATTATTCTTACTCCTTCTCGGAAGACCTCAAGGCTGAACTAATATAGATTTGGGAGGATGGAGGTCACTCTGGAAGTCTGAGGATAGCTAGGGCCTGACCCTAGGAGTACTGTTCTATCTCCCTTGCAATGTCTTCAAGCTTGGCTCTGCCACCACTTGGACGAGCCAGAACCTTGTCACATTTCAGACATTTCACTTCAGTAGAGGAATGTGCGAAGATTATCTGTTCATTCTCACAATCTAGACACTGGACCTTCAGAAATCGTGATCTCGGCTGCTGGACAATTTCCCCCTTCGTCAACTCGTTCACCTACACTCGCATGACTTCCACTTTCTTCATTCTCATACCCTTTGACTGCACTATGTAGTCGCAGTCTTTGCATTTGTACTTGAGAACGGTCTTCTTTGTCGTCTTCGCAAAGCGCTTTTGGATGGGTTTTGGGAATGATCCATATCCCTTATGTTTCCTGGACATCCTTCGGGCGCCCTCTGCCATACTCCTATCTTTGCCCTTCTTATACTGGCTGACGGTGTGTATCGTGTGTCCCTTGCATCTGGGACAGTATTTCCTTAGTTCGCCTTTGATTTTCATTTGAGAATCACCAGTCTTTGGGCCTTGGGACCCGACTCAGTATTCTTTATAATCCTTAGGACGCAGCTCTCTGATTTCTGGGAGTAGGAGTGTGGAGGCTAGATTCATGCTGGTTGGAGCACGGTCCAGACATGTGCTATGACTACCGCAATCAAGAGAATGGCAGCAAAAATCACCACTAGAGTAGGACCCACCTTTATTCCAGGCGTTTCGTCCTCGAAGAAACGAATCAAGCCGGCGCCACCGCTTGGCATCGGCCCTTCTCCACGTTTCTTTCTGCGTTTCTTCGCGGTCTTCGGCATGCCGTTACAGCTCCTGATTGGTCAATTGAGCACACGTTGCGTTTTTAATCCTTCCGACATGAAAGCGCTTCTAGTAACCTCTAGACTCAGCTCTTCCATTGTGATTCGACAGACTCGATTACTACTTGATATTTCTCACAATTCCCTCGGCTGTATCATGCATCTTCTTCGATACGTTTGACAGCGTCTGCAGGATCTTCTGTCGTCTGTCTTGTTGAGTCTGCAGATCAAGATTCGCTAGCTGTGCAAAGTCCTCAGACAGAGCAAGGTACGTCTTTGCTTTCTCGGCAGAAGTAAGTAGTGAGTCTTCCTTCTCCACTACCTTGAGCTTGCCTGATTTCTCATCATATTTCCAAACATCACCAGTCTTGGTATTTAGTATGAAACCATCCGCAATCTGATACTTTCCAGGTTGGTCGTCGCCTCTAGAAATCATGTCACCA
>CP070658.1:1681470-1685072 GCA_020355105.1 Candidatus Thorarchaeota archaeon
ACCACATGCACGCCGAAGACAGGGTTAGTGCCGATGACAGCAAAGCCGCGGCAACAGCCTACTTCGAGGCTGCTACCCAGTACAAGCAGGTCAGTGAATTTGACACCGCTTTAACGCTCTTTGAGCATTCTGCCGAGCATGCGTTGAAGGAGGACTTGACCGAAACCGCTGCACAAGCATATCTGTGGGCTGCGTTCTCATGCCATAAACTCGGCAACAGAGATTACTTCCTGACATGTGCAGAGAACATGGGCAATCTATACGATAAGGCAGCAGAGAAGGCTGTTGAAGAGGGGAAGGCTCAGACCGCGGTGATAGATCTCTCACTTGCAGCTATGGGATTCGCCACAATTGAGAAGATGCCTGAAGCCAAGGACAGGATAGAGAAGGCCAGAAGGGCAATCGACAAAACGCGTGGAGAATGGCTTGAAACCCTTGTTTCCTTCGTCGAATCTTTGGCCGAGAATCGTCTGGATGATGCCGATGATCACTTGAAGGCGTTCAAGGGTCAGGACACCATCCAGGAATTGATGGGTGCCTGTCTCGATATTAGAGAAGATGTCGAGAAACAAAGTAGGAAGAAATGACTCGTTTCAAGCCACTTGAACTGTAGATGATTTCGTTGCCTCCTCACCCTTGCGAGAGCCTTCGGCATTGACTGTAACAGTTTCCTCCCCCAAGGCCACGCCCCTTACGAATAGCTGGAATCTCATCCGTTCCTTCGGTCCAATGAACTCAATGACCTTCTCATCACTCCCCAGGGAGATTTCTAGCCCCCCGGAGAGCTCCACCTTCACCTTGATGTTGTTAGCAGCGCCATCACCGTCATTGATGAATGTCACATCGAGAATGGCCTCGTCACCAAGGCCACATGAAACTCTCTCAGGGGATATCTCAATGGACAGGTCAGATGGCGGTCGAGAGATATAGAAATTGAGTGAATTGCTCATTTTGCTAACTAGAACATTCTCTCCCTCAAGCGTTAGACTGAAGGGACCTACGGTGCCGCTTCCGCTAATAACCGGCATCAACTCCAGAAGCCAAGAGTCCTGTTTGACGACCTTTTGCTCTATGGCGGGTTCCTTTGTAAAACTCAGACTGTTGGAAAGAGAGTAGCGGTAGTTCACAACCCCAACGGGGACGGGACAATTGTATCGGAGCTCGAACTCGATAGGAGTCTTCGCCTGAACTTCATCCTGAGCCTTGCCGGCCCACTCAATGACAACTTCCGTGTCTCTTGCTATTCTGACGGATTCTGTGAGAAATGTGAAGAGACCCTCTTCTGCTGCTCTCGGTTTCGCGGATGAGATGGCTTTCTTCAACATCGTGGCCGGCACGTCACCACCCTCGCAGAGGATGCTCACGCTCAGACGGGCCAACTCAAGTGTCGGAACCTTGCCTATGGACGTGTCCGAGATGCGTCGGTCGATCTTCCTAATCAGATTGACGCCCGTGTCAAAGCTACGAGCCGCCAGATAAGCAAGAATCCCCACTGATGCAATCCGAGTTGATTCCTTCACCTTCTTCTTCCTGAAGAGATGATCAGATGCTTCAGAGTATAGGCCTCCACCTTCGTCAAATCTCCCATCCACCAGAAGAACGTCTGCAGCTTGAATCTTCATATTGGCAGCTCTCTCATGGTCATTACTCTCGAGAGCACAATAGGAGGCTTCTCGAAAGTACTTCACTGCAAAATCCTCTTCTGCGGCCTCCAGGAATAGATTGGCAGCTTTCTCGTATTCTTGGCTGGCATAGTCTGGGTAGCCATCCTCGAGTTCACGTAGTGCCCTATCTATGTGCTTCTTCGCCCTTTTGACTGGGTCCTTCTTCAAGAATCGTGACATCAAGTGTGACCTCTGGACATCCGTTAGGTTAGTATAGAAATGTGCGTCCCTGCTTTATCGATTTCGGCGGATGTGTATTCAAATGGCAAAGGCATTTCCCTACTGGACTGATCCTATGAAGTACGAGTTTTCTGTTCTCATATCGACGTGCAATCCGCATAAAGGGCACTTTGCTACTGTCATCCAAGAGGAGGTCGTACGGCCCGCAGGGGGAGGGCAGGCAGGTGACAGAGGCACTCTTCTTCTAGGAGAGCATGAGATTCCTTTCATAGACACCATCACTCTCGATGGGGATAGAACTCTCATCACAACGGAACGCATCCCTCCGGGGTCGTCGGCGGTTCTCTCTGTTGACATGAAGTGGCGGAGAGCCATGATGAGAGACCACACGGGAGAACACTTGTTCGCGGCAGCCATCAAAAAGAAGCATGATGATGTCGAACTTGGATACATCTGGATTGAGGATGATCGTGGGACTGTGGACTTCGAAGGAGCAAGTGTAAGCTTTGAGAGTTTCGTTGACGGTGAGAGCGAAGTCCAGAGGATTGTCGCAGAAGGATACCCAGTCAAGACAGAATTCGTAAAGGCGTCCGAACTGAGTCCAGCGATACGTGCTCGAGAAGGGCTATCCGACAAGCACGATGTCATGAGAGTTGTCAGGGTCGGTGACTACGATAGCTCTGCATGTTCTGGCATTCATGTCACTAGTACCCAGGAGATTCAAGTCTTCAAACTGACAGACTTCAAGATGACCGAAGAGGGCGTTCGTGTCAGCTTCCTGACTGGGGAAAGAGCAGTACAGGAGTTGAGCAGAGTATACAATCAGGTCCTTCTTAGGAAGAACGAGTATCCTTTCGAGATGGAACAGGTGGGTGCAGTGCTAGACAAGGCGAAGGGACTTTCGTCCGAGAAGAGATTGCTGTCGGAGAAGGTTGCGGAACTGCTGACCGAGGGTCCATCCGTAGAGAATATCGGTGAAGTGAGATTCTTTCATGAATCGGTGCCAGGACTGGACTCTAGATCTATGAAGAGTATTCTCAAGAAGATGTCCATGGAGGGGCCGACAGCAGCTCTACTGTTCGCCCCCTCTGAGAAACCGACTTTCATCCTCTGGTCAAACGAGCTCAGACTCGAGGCAAAGGAATACGTTGAGCCGACCGTTGAGCAATTAGGCGGGAGAGGCGGAGGAAGCAGAAACGTGTATACCGGAGGGTTTGGAGCCGTGGAGTCATCTGAAGAAACCTACGATGCGCTTGTTGCGGGAATCCGCGAGGCGCTGAAGCAGTAGGATAGGCACGATACCACCTCTGCTACATCTTGGACAAAGTCTGATTACTTTCGGAAGACTCCCCCCAAGCCAAGAATGTACTATGCATCAGACAGCTTCTAGAGATAACGGACATAGCAAACAAAGACAGAGTGTCAATCGGATCCACACTCTCTTTGGGGTATGACTATGGCAGTCGGTCAGACTTTCACCACTCAGATGAAACTTGAAGCTGTTCCAGAATCAAGACATCTGACTGTCTTTTCCCCTCCCGGTGTCTTCTTGGAGACTGCCAAATACCCTGTCTTGATGGCTGGAGTTCTCGCAACTCGACGGCCATCAGAATTCCGTTCGATTTTCGACCATCCAGACGCATGGCAAGGACTTGACAGAGAGGCAGTCTTGTCCATGCGGAAGCATCTCTATCGCTTTGTGATGCCCGTCGACGCCCGGGAGATGAGTCCTTCCAGTACCATCGAGACTCTCCAGAG
>CP070658.1:1685172-1689080 GCA_020355105.1 Candidatus Thorarchaeota archaeon
CCATGGCCGTTTCAATGTGCCCGTATTCTTGAGCAAAAGATATCCTTAGGAAGTTCTCTCCCACGGGTCCAAATGCCACACCCGGAGTTGTCAAGACGTTGGCCTTGGCGACGAGATATAACATCGCGATCTTCGAGCCCGATTGTGCTTCTTTAATCATGTCGACCACTGCCGGCGGAAGTTTGCCTACGAATGTCTTTCCTTCATCTGACTTAAAGTAGGCAATCATGTTGTCCAGGTGCTGTTCAACGAGCTCATTGATGTTGGCAAACATGAAGAATGAACCCTTGGGATTTATGGCACTCATCAAGGGGATTCGTTCGTTGATTCTCTGAAGGAGGAGGTTGCGTCTCCTCCCATACTCTTGCACCATCATCTTGACATGATGTTCGCCATGCCTGAGAGCAGCTACTGCCGCTGCCTGCGAGGAGTTTGAAGCGCATATCGTTCCATACTGGTGTATCTTCCGAAATGCCTCTATCATGGACTTGGATGATATCACCCAACCCACTCTGAAGCCTGTCATTGCGTGGCTCTTAGACACACCATTGATTGTGATGGTCCTATCTGACATCCCATTGAAGGATGCGATGCTGTGAGCCTTTGTGCCATCATACACAATCCGCTCATACAATTCGTCAGATAGGATATGGAAGTCATGGTCGACGGCAAGGTCAGCGGCTGCTTGAAGGGAAGGCTTCTCCCAGACTGCTCCCGTTGGATTGGAAGGGGAGCACACTATCATCAAACTGGTCTTCGTCGTGACTGCCTCGGCAATCGCGTCTGCATCCGGTACAAAACCCTGACTCTCATAGGCTGGGACGAAGACAGGATTTCCGCCCGCAATCTTCACAACGGGTTCGTATGCAAGATATGCGGGTGCGGGGATTATGACCTCGTCACCGGCTTCCACTGTGGCAAGGACCGAGCCAAAGAGAGCAGGGCTTGTGCCCGCAGTCACCATGATTTCCGATTCTGGATCAAACTCGAATTTGTTGTCCCGCTTGGTCTTCTCAAGAATCGTTTCTCTTAGTTCCATAGTTCCAGGGTCTGCGGTATAGCGACTGGCTCCTTGCTTCAGAGCATCAATAGCCGCAGTCACTGCCTCTGGAGGTGCGTCGAAGTCTGGCTCTCCTATACCGAGGCTTACTATGTCTGGCCACTCGCCTATGAAGAGGACCATTCGAATCGCACTCTGAGGAATACCACCTAGTCCTCGGGCTATCTTGGGCATCTGTAGCAACATCCTGACTCATTGGTTTCTTGCAGCTTATGTGGAAGAGGCCACGGAATTCTAGTCCATGCTTCCCCAGACCCCTCTTAATTCTGTACCGATACGAAGACAGTCCCATGCGACATCGACGCCTCTGACGTTTCTATAGTTCAAGCACTTTCGCCACGAACTCGGGGAAGTCAAGCATCTCAATCTCACTGGTGTTCCTCTCGACGCCTTCCCTCAAGTTGAATGTGCAGAAGGGACACGCAGTGGTCAATATTGATGCCCCCGTTTCCTCCGCCTCTCTGATCCGCGTGTCAGCTGCTCCTCGAGCCAGTTCTCGGTTTGTGGATCTCACCCCTCCACCTGCGCCGCAGCAGGATGCAGTGTCCTCGCTTTTATACATCTCAACGAGTTCGGTATTGGGTAGTGCATCGAGCACTTCTCGTGGGTCTTCGTAGATACCCATGTGACGACCGATGTGACAGGGGTCATGATAAGTAACGGCGACCTTCTCTCCTGCCGGGAACTCTAGTTTGCCATTTTCGATCATCTCCTTGAGAAGTGTGGGGAAATGCACCACCTCAAATGGGAGTTCCTCTCCGAGGATCTTCGGATAGTCTGTCGAAAGTGTTCTGAAACACCCGGCGCAAGCAGTGACTACTCTTGTCCCACCAACTGCCTTCAGAGCATCCACGTTATGACCGGCCATCTCATTCGCTTCCTCAACGTAGCCTGTACGGAGAGTGACACTTCCGCAACACCATTCCTCTTCGCCCAGCATCTTGAACTCGATACCGCTGTGTTTCAGAACCTTGATTGTGGCCTCTCCAATGGTGGGAAGTCGATAGGTGGCCATGCATCCGGCGAAGTAGACTAGCAATCCCTTCAGGCCTCCGCAAGTCGCTTCAGTCGTTCTCTCTCCTTTGGGTCCTCTCCAAAGGGATTCCGAGTTCCGCGAATATTCTTCGCTAGCTCACCAGAAACAGTGTGACCGTAGCCTCGCTTCACAAGTTCCTCCCTAGCTGCTTCAATGACTGCTGCTATGTCTAGACCAGAGAGGCACGTCGCTTCGCAGTTCTTGCAGGTAGTGCACTCGTACATTCTCTCGGCAACCTCATCCCACTCCAGCATGCCCTGAAGGAGTGCAAAGAGGATGGTCATCTTGCCCTTGGCGCTATTTGATTCCAGATTCGTCTGTTTGTAGATTGGGCAGTTAGATTGGCAAAGGCCACAGCTCACGCATTCCATTATGATATGCTTGTTCTCTTCCCACGCCACTCCTACCTTCCCTCCATGTCTTGGTCTGAAACGTACGCGGGGAAGGTGTACTTGACCCCAGCATCCCGCTCTTCCGTGTCGAGAGCCATCTTTCCTGGATTTAGGATGCCGTTGGGATCGAAAATCCCCTTTATTCTTCGGTCGAGTTCCAGTTTGACGGCACCCACCGCCTCTTTGACATAATTGTTCTTGACATAGCCAAAGCCATGCTCTGCTGTGATGACGCCGCCAATGCTGGTTACGTACTCAAGCACTTCTCTCTCAGCTTTCTTCAGTGCCACCCAGTGATCTTCGTTTTCTGGGTCGATAATCACTGCTGGATGAATGATTCCGATTCCGGTATGACAGAAGACAGCGACAATGAGATCATACGAACGTATGATTCTCCCAATCTCTCTTATGGCCTCGGCCATCTTTGAGAGTGGTACGCATGGATCCGATGCGGCAAATCCGATTTCGCGAGATCCTGGTTGTAGCTTCATCACTGCAATGTCAATATCCAATCGAGGCGCCCAAAGCTTCTTCCTCGTTTCATCATCCTGCGCGATGATTACCTCCTCTCCTCCATGCTCTTCCAGGATTCTCTTCAGGATTGAGAGCTTGGCCTGCAGATTCTCTTCATCGAAGCCCTCAACGTCTGCCACGAAGTTGCCTTCGCAACTAGGGAAGCCCAAACCCATGACGTCGCTTATTGTGCTCACTGTGTAGCCATCTGTGGCCTCTAGCGTACCAGCCTCGACTCCCGACATATGAATCGCATGTGAGGCCGCCATCAGGTCGTCTAGGTTCTGAAAGAATGCACCAATCGATGCTGAGGTTGGCATCTTGGGGTCCACTTTCAGTATAGCCTCAGTGACAATCCCGAGAGTGCCCTGAGAACCGGCGATGAGCGCAGAGAGATTGTAGCCCATGTTGTACCTCGGGGATCTCGTACCCAGTTTCAGTACGGTCCCATCCAAGAGTACAACCTCGAGTCCCTGTATCCAAGGACCAACTCGTCCGTGCTTGTAGGCGTGATGTCCATTGGAGTCAGATGCAATCATCCCGCCAATTGTGGCAGAGTCGTGGCTTCCAACGTCGTGAGGAAATGTGAGTCCTCTTTTCTCAAGTTCATGCTCGAATGTTTCGTATCTCACGCCAGGTTGTACGACAGCAACCATGTCCTCATCGCTTATCTCTATTATTCGATTCATTCGGCTAAGATCCAGAATGAGGCCCCCACGGACCGGAAGAGAAGAACCCTGAAACGAAGCGCCTCCGCCTCGAGGAGTTACAGGAATCTGCTCCTCCGAGGAAATTCTTAGCACTTCTTTGACATGCTCCTTCGTGTTGGCTAAGACGACTAGGTCGGGTGTTGATAATTTTGGTGTTAAGTCGCGGCCATAAGCGACTCGGTCTACCTTGGCCGTAA
>CP070658.1:1689180-1691740 GCA_020355105.1 Candidatus Thorarchaeota archaeon
GAAGTTCAGAGATGGAACTAGTATTGGACCTATTGACCTGTCAGTTCAGGACGGAGAATTCATGACGCTGCTTGGTCCCAGTGGTTCAGGCAAGACTACTACACTTCGGATGGTGGCAGGGTTCATCAGTCCCCAGTCCGGACGGAGTCTCTTTGATCAGGAGGATGGCACTGAACTTTCCCCACGAGACAGGAGTGTAGGGATGGTCTTCCAATCGGTTGCCCTGTTTCCGAACATGAACGTGTATCAGAACATCGCATTCGGGTTGGAGATGGCCAATTGGAGTCGCGAGGACACCGTTCAGCGTGTGGAAAGCCTTGCAGACCTTCTCGGAATTCGAGGACTTCTCAACAGGAGAATAAACGAGGTGAGTGGTGGAGAAGGACAGCGGATAGCCCTCGCACGAGCACTAGCAAAACAGCCTAGATTACTTCTACTTGACGAGCCACTCTCTGCCCTGGATCCACAACTGAGAGAAAGGTTGCAGATGGAGATCAGGAAGATACAGGAGGAACTGGATGTAACCACCATCTATGTGACTCATAGTCAAGACGAGGCATTTGCCATCTCTGACCGTGTCGCAATTCTCAATGAGGGCGTTGTGTGGCAGGTTGGCACCCCTGAGGAACTATACGATAGACCCGCAACTGAATTTGTGGCAACTTTCCTTGGAAGCGGCAATGTTCTCAGTGGGACTTTGATTGATTCAAAGGAGGACAGAATCTTGGTTGAATCCAACGGTGGTCGGTTCTGGATTCAAGGCACGGGCTCTAAAGGCTCCGAGGTGAAGTTCACCGTCAAACCTGAAGACATTCTGGTTTCTCAGGAATCCCAGCCTGGCATGAGTAGTGCAAGGGTAATGTCCATCATTCCTCAGATAGGTGCCTACAAAGTGACTATGGACCTTGCTGGCAAGACTATTGTCGCTCTGGTGATGGACGAGTCACTCGCTCGAAGTCTCAGATCTCAAATAGGGGCAACTGTGAGCTTCGACATTCGGAAGGAGTCTGCAGTGATTCTGAGTGACTAGGCCTAGATCTCAACCTGTTCCGCCAAGTCTTCTTCGCCAGCAGCAGCTTCCGCAGCGACTAGCTCCTCCATAGTGGTTGCAGATACAAGACCGCGGTCTATGGTCTTCATGACTGTGTCACGAATTACTTGTCCCGAACCCAACATATCCGGGATCTTGTAGGTGTCCACGAGAAGTCCTATCATGCGACTTGTGGCCCTGTTCTTCACGTACATGAAGATCAGAGTGAAGTTCATCACGATGGCGTAGAGAGGTCCTAGTACCACCAGAATGACAAAGATTGGGAGCCAAGGCACGTCGAGTCCAGTTGTGATTGTGAACTCCCGCCAAACAAGCACAATATCAACTCCAGCAAAGAACTCTAGAATATCCTCAAGGTCATCTCCTACATTGCTTAGTGATCTGTCTCGAAGGTCCAAATGAAATAGACCAGCATCCTTGATCACCCAGGGGCCATAGTACAGAATTAGGATTGTAAATGGAAGGATTGCTGTGGACAATATGAAGACCCAAGCACCAAAGCTCAGGATGTCTGCAGTTTCGGCAACGACCATCAGGTCGAACTCCATGATGGTGAGTGCCATTCCGGCCACAAGCACCGATCCGTAGAGGGATCTTCGTAACACTGTTGAGAAACTCTGATCCTTCTTGTCAGGACTGACAAAATACTCGCCTGTGCCACGCTTGAAGAACCTGTGTATCCTGAGTGCGGGTGAAGCCGAGCGAGGGAATCTGACTAGTATTATGCATAGTATGCCGCCCACAATAGTGGCTCCAATTGATCCCACCAACATCACAAGGGTGTAGGGGCCCAGATTGGACATTGTGATGCTGATGAGGTCGAAGACGGAAAGAACGTAGAGCAAACCCCACGTTGACCCTATCATCACAAGTGTGGACACCACGAAGCCAGTAAGCAGTTGAGTAACGCTAAGAGTTTCGGACTTTGCAGCGTGCTCGTCATAGAGAGCTGCAAGCGTTTTTTGTGTCATATCCACCGTTGTACCCGTACATAGTCCGTGGTAGATAAGGATTCTTGAATCAGGCGTCTACCCATTCCCGGACTTCCGCCCTTACACCAAACCGATGAGAATCCAACACAACAACAATCATATACCACAAGTAGGGATAACGAGCTGTCCACAGAGATGGCGCTATCTCTAGAGGTCTTCCGGTGCCCAAACACTGGGGAAGCATAGTGCAGCTCGATGATTTGGACAAACAGCATCGTAGTGATGAACCATGGTCGTCGGTTATGAGGTCTCGGAAGATGGAACCCTTCAGGAAGTAGAACTCACGAAGGCGGACTTGGACTCCCAGAAGGTAGTTTGCGTGGTTGATGATGAAACCAAGTCAATCTACCTGTGGAAGGGGAATCAAGCTGGAATTCGAAGGAAGTTCATCGGCGCGAGGGTAGCAACCAATCTCAGGACCGAGTACGGATTCCACTTCAAAGTGAGAGCAGTCGACGAAGGTGAAGAGCCACCTACCTTCTTTACGGCTCTTGATGGAACCACGGCTGCCACACGA
>CP070658.1:1691840-1696115 GCA_020355105.1 Candidatus Thorarchaeota archaeon
AAGCGATTCACCATTTTCTCATGCTCTGCCACTAACGCCTCATACTGTTTTCCGAGGCTCTCGACGGCCTGCTCTACGCCCTTCCTAGCCTCCTCAAGGCTCTGCTCTATTCTGACGCCACTTCCTAGAGCTCTTGTGACCTCAGTCGGGTTCACAAGTTTCGCCTGCACGAAGACGCTCCCTCCCACATTCATGAGCACTTCCTCGTCCTCGTTCTTGCCCTCCAACTCCTTGATTACCATGAGTCCTGTCTGATACCGTCCCAAGAGGACCTGAGTCACCTCAATCTGCTGTCGCAGTACACCGACGTTGGACTCCGTAAGTTGCTGTTCCGTGTATATCTTCTGGAGAAGATTCCTTTGGTCGTCAGCCATTATACTTCGCTCTCCACACCAAGGACCCGCCTCAATTCCAGATCGGTTACTTCTTCGGGTTTGATCTCTTCAACGGTCCTTATCTCAATCTCGCGTCTCTTTACTCGATGGCGACTCCCAAGATCCGAGAAGATTCTCTCTCTGACATGTGACTCTTTGAATGCAATCATCTCCTTTCGGAAAGTGAATGTTCTCTTTTTCTTCGTGTACTCTCCAGTAACGCGCCATACTTTCGAACTCATCTGAAGGTCTCCTCCTGTTTAGACGAAGCCAAGTACCTGACTAATGTGTGCGAGCTCTACACCAGTCGTTTCGGACCCGGCAATCATGCTATCCAGATTTGCCATGACACCAAGACTTGTGTAAGGGCTCCCTCGGTTGACCGTTCCAACCTCGACATGCACTTTTAACAACTGTGATATCTGGTCAATCTCCTCACTTGTTGCCATTGGATGTACAACAGCCCCTCGATTGGTAACTGCAGTGTTGGAGCCAACATTTGGTAGTCGTGCTACAGTTCCGGGTAAGACCTCTACAGCAAGAACGTCAGATATCTTCTTGCGTGTCGCTTTGTCAAAGTCCGGATGACAGATGGCTCCCTTGTCGTTTGCAAGGATTATGTTACCAAGTGCGGTCATTCTGTCGTCTATCCAGTCAACTCGTATGTCAGAATACTCTTTGAGGGCCGCTAGCTCATCATCGCTGGCCGTATAGGGTATGAGCAGTCCATTAGAATTGGCAACTGACACAAGACCCACGGCATCCAATGTGGCAACCGTGGACTGGACAAGGGGGAGATTGAAGACACGCTCGAGAGTATCTAATGAGTCCCCTGACATGTTGGGTGACACAAAGACGTACCTGTCAGTTGCGACTCCGAAGGCTCCGACATTTGAATCGCCCTCGAAGTCATATCGGGCAATCATTACAAGCTACGCCTCTGCAAGATATACCCTGACGAGGTTATCTGAGTTCTTTGTGGCTCTTATTCGAATCCTGCGAGGCGGCTTCTGAATACCTCTCGACCAGATTCTCTCATTTACCTCGGGCTGGATCAAGAGCTCCTCCGGCTTCATGTGTCGTTCCACGAACTCTCGGAGAATCCTCACAGCTCTGTTAGATCTGCGTAGTCTGCTACCAGTCCAATACGCCTTCCTAAGCGGTACCGTGTAGATGCGCTCGTCTATAATCTCTTCCTCTGGTATTACTTCAGCAGGAGCGACTTCCTCAGCATCAGGTTTCTCTTCTTCATCAGGTACTTCAACCTCTTCTTTCTCGAACTCCTCTTCTTCTTCCCCAATCTCCTCTAGTTCGGGAAGATCCTCTTCGACAACTTCTGCTTTCTTCTTCTTTGACATCAAGGTACACCTGACTATGGCTTTAGCTTCTTAGTTCGCCAGTTCCGCTGCTTTGGTGTTGTTCTAACCTTACCTCCAGTCTTCATCACAACCCAGGTCGGCACTGAGGAGTTGGTATTGAGGGCTTTCGCCATCCTGAGTTTCTTCGCGAGATGTTTGTTTCTAGCCATCGATTTCACCCATAGCAGCTTTATCTGAACGATATCTTCGTATCGCGTTCTTTTCCTTGCATTTGCTGGAGTAGTCCCTTCAGCTGTTCATCCGTAACACGAGCTTTGAGTCGGCCTGCACTGGCCAGCTGAATGAGTTGTAGCTCTATCTGTTCTGCCAGCTGCGGCTTGACCATTCTTATGTTGGTGAGTCGTGAACGAGCCTCGGGAGTGAGAATCTGCCTTAGAATGGCCTCTTTCTGAGCCTGCGCCTCAGCAATCTGCTGCTCTCGGGCCTGCTCTTCCATAGCCTGCTCCCTAAGAGCTGCAAGCTTCCTTTGACGGATTGCTTCAAGCTCCTCGTCGCTCAAGTCACCCACCTATCTGATTCTATAGTCTTCTAGTAGTTCTCCAGCTCAGGTATGGCCTTTGTGAGCTCTTTCCTCAACGCGGTGGACAGCTTGTCCATGTATGACCTTCCTATGTCGGTCATCTCCCTGCCCTTGTTTCCTCGTTTCTTGACAAAGCCCGCTCTCTCGAGCTGTTGCAGGACCGTTCTTACGATTGCACCGCTTCCCTTCTGGAACTTGCTGGGTCTGACCCCACGCCTCTTCTTCCCACCATACTCGATGCGCAGCCTTTCTGTCCCGATTGGTCCCCTAAGGTAAATCTTCCTTAGAATACTGGCACACCTCATGTACCACCAGTCAGGATTGTCTGGTGCTCTCTCCCTGTGTGCACCGGTCTTTACGAAAGCCGCCCACTCGGGAGGACTTATCTCCTCTCGAGCTTCAAGATCCTGTGCAAGCCGTCGTATCAAGACGCTGGGTGGAATATCATAGGCCGTAGGCATTTACAGACTCACCAACCGTTTGAGGGGGTCACCGTACATAGACTAAGCAGGTGGCCTACCTCAGAAGGCTGCCCTCGACAAAAGAAGTCCGCATAAAAGGTTGTCGTTGAGACCCGCAGTGAGATGGCCTCTGGATGCACCAGACCGCCTTAGATCTTGTATATCACAGCTGTGTTACCACGGATGCCCACCAATTTGGCACCGGTTGAAAGACAAAGCTTCTGGACAATATCGTTCTTTGATGGATTCTCTGACATGGTCGAACGCAGAAGCCGCACCTTGATGTACTTGTGTTTCTTGAGTAGCCTCTTGGCCTCCTTCACGAGACCATCAGAAACACCACCCTTGCCGATATTCATGATCGCCGGTTCCTGCCATGCGATACCCACTCTTGCAGGGTCTGGTTTGGCTTTACGTGTCATCTTGAATCACTTCAGGCCCGATAGGTTCACTCTTTAACATACCTATCCGACATAGAATCTCGTGATACTTCCACATTCGAAACAGGTGACCGAAAGATGTCTAGATCTGTTTTGACGGACTCGAACGCGACAGTTCTCTCCAGGTATCAACACATGCCCACATTCACCGCAGATTCTTCTCTTGATGTGTCTTGGTACCTTTATTCTGGCTCTCTGAGCAACTCTATCAGCTATCAACATACGACGTCGCGCACCATCCTTATCGGTCTTAGCTGCTTGGAATGCCTGTTCCCAAAGTGTTTCGATTCTGGCCGCAGCTAGACGCTTCGTTTCTCTGCGAGTCGCTCTTCTCTTACCCACAAGAAACCCTCGACACAGAAGGCCATCCGATACATCTTAAATCGTTCGTGCCATCTAGTGAACACTATGCTCCATGTCATTCTCCTAGAATCCGCAATCGAGCTGATTCCCAGCGAGATTTCCTCTTCCAAGGAAATCCAGAAGCACGCCGGAAGACGAGGAAAGAAGCCAATTGATATGCTATTGGACCAGACTCATCATGGTCGTGCCATGATCAAACTTGAGAATAGCAAGAGGCGTGGCAGACCCGACATAGCTTATCACTGCCTCCTTTCGCTTTTGGAAACTCCACTCTGCAAAGAGGGGCTTCTGACAGTCAATGTTCATCTCCAGAATGGAAGAGTAGTCGAAGTGAATCCGAGTGTCAGACTCCCACGTAATTACGACCGTTTCGTTGGTCTCATAGAACAACTCCTGAAAGAGGGGAGGGTCCCTCCAGATGGGGAACCGCTGTTGAGAATCACGAACCACACACTCCAAGAGCTCCTCTCTAGTCTTAGGGGCGCCGCAGATAGTAACATTTCAATTCTCTGTACGTTGGGTGGAGAACCTACTTCTATTGACGAGCTAGGAGGAATCCTTCCTACCGATGCATCCGTTCCGGTTACGGTTGGAGTGGGGGCTTTCTCACACGGAGATTTGAGTCAAGAAATAAGGGACGAATTCGAAGCGCACCTTGAGCTTGATAAAGACATGATGATGGCTTGGCATATCTGTGCAGAAGTAATCTGGATGTATTCCTGGAGAGTCGGCGTTGTC
>CP070658.1:1696215-1700773 GCA_020355105.1 Candidatus Thorarchaeota archaeon
ACGCTTGATCAAGAAGTCATGTACAGGTTTCGTATCATGGTACCCAGTGTAAGCCAAGAACGAAGCGACAATCGTTCTCAGGAACTCCCGAAATGGATGCCCAACCTCTGGTTCATTGCCCTCAGACAACCAGACTCTGAACGGGAAAGTCATTCCATCAAATGGCTGTAGCCCGGCGCGCAATCCAAGGCTTCCAAGCTTCCCCATCACATTCTCAAAGGCATCCGGACTACTTGAGTGAATCATCTTCATGTCGAACGGAGGCCTCAATTTCGACAACCATGTCTTGACAACCACGCTTTCAAGAAGGTCGTTCAAGACCTGACTAATCTTGCTCACGTCCTGCTCTTCCAGAATCTCGACCATTGTGCGGAAGCGAATGACAGGTCCTGCATTATTAAGCAGCCAATGCGCCGGGTCAATTGAGCTCACTTGTTCATCACATCATTCCAGTATTCTACTGTCCACAACTCATAACTGGTGGCAGTATTAAGAATTCATTGACGAAGCAACGGATGGTCTGACCTATGCCGGATGACCTTGAAACTCTCAAAGCACAGATCATGGCCGAGGTGTATGAAAAACGGATGCTTCTCACATCCATCCGTGATAGGCGGGAGGGGTGGACTCTGGTTTCAGGACTTTGGAGTCCGTTCTATGTTCAGCTGCGGTTGCTGAGTTCCTTTCCCGAAACCCTTCAAAAGGTTGGCAAGGCAATGGCCATCCTTTTGGAGAACGAGGCACCTGACGTTAACAAGATCATCGGAATTGCATTTGCAGGTGTGCCTATCGCCACAGCCATCTCTCTCGAATCAAAACTCCCTGCCTGTCACACTCGGAAAATGGTCGGAGTCAGAAATGAGGAAGATCTCCAACGCGCAATCGAAGAGTATGGTCAACACTCGATGATTGAGGGAATCATAGAAGATGGGGACGTACTCTGTATAGTAGACGACCTTGTGACAAGAATGGAGAGCAAGCTTGTAGCCCGCGCCCAAGTCCTGGCCGAGATTGAGCGAAGGAATGTTAGAAATGTCAGCTGTGATCACATTGCCGTTGTAGTTGACAGGCAGCAGGGTGCAGCAGAGCGTGCAAAGGAATTCAATCTCCGACTGCACTCACTGATTGGCCTAGTGGACGAGGGGGTACCCCTTCTTCGAAGCGTCATGTCGTCCGAGGAATATGACCTGGTAAGTGGATACCTTGCGAACCCACAAGAGTATCCGCCGCCAGAGTGAATGGACTTCGGCGTAGAGGAATACCAGAACTTCAAATAGAAACTGACTTAATTTGGTACCTTTAGCAGGGATTGAAGAATGAGCCGCACTAGCGATTCTGTCAAGCACATGTTGAACTTGGCTCTAGCAACCGCACTGAATGACCTAGAGTACTATCAGCGTACTCTGGAGCGGACCAATAACCCAGAAGTCCGTGCTCTCCTCATGGTGCTCGAGGAGTCCGAGGAAGATCTCATCGCAAAGATCGAACATATGATGATTGCTGGAGTCGTCGACGCAGTATTAGAAACCAAGGATTCGAAGGCCAGATGGGAGGCGCCAAATGAAGATCCATTCGAGTTTGCCTCGCCATTCGCATCAAGCTTGCAGTTCCAAAGATGGACTATATGTAACGAAACCCTCGAGCGCAGTTTCAAAGCATACTCCTTCTATCTGTCAATCGCAGGTCGGGCCAAGTCGGAAGTCGTGAGTGCTCTACTCCTATACCTTGCGAACATCAAGTCGAAACATATCACACGATTGCGAAGAGTGTGTGAGTCTTTCGACGAGTGATTCTCTACCCTGTCGAGGATTTCTGTGTTGACGCCGTCAATTGGAACACGTGTTCCAACAATATCATACAAACGAAGGCCGAAATGAATAAATAAAGAGATAGATTTATAAGTAATTTAGTATATGCCTGTATGTGATGGTCTTTAGGCCTTTTCTGAAACATGCTCCTCTGTCTCTCCAGTGGAAACCAAGGGGCCAGAGGGTGTTTCAGCCGCAAAGGGTGAGTTGACAGAAATGAGCAACGAGAATCCGGCATCAGTTCCACCGGTGCTACTTGATGACTACTCGGACTTTGAGATGTTCGCAAAGGGAGCCGCTCTCGTAGTGTATTCTCCTGAGTACTTCCACAGTCCATTCTTGGATGACAAGAAGCGACTACGGAGAGTTACTTTGACAGCGCTCGGCGTCAGAGTCAATGGTATAGCTCTCACCTTCAAGCATGTCCTAGACTACAATGACTTGTGTGATTCGTCGAAGGACTGGAATGAGCAGACTCAGGAGATAGATCATCACATCACGCAGATTATGGCAAGGCTTGGCTCCGAGGGGAATCTGATTCGTGGAACCGTGGAGATGGAGCCCTCACTTGGAGAAGCCTTGGTAATGCGGCCGTGACAGACTCTTGCGGACCTCATAAAGAAGCATTAGCATGGCCCAGGTTTCTCCAGAGATCTAACACTGGTTCTATCGAAAGCAACATTGTTATCAGTCTAGCAGTGCATATACTACTGAATCAAGGTGACCAAGGTAGAACCAGTAGAAGACATAGTACCTCGCATTCTAGAGCGGTATGAGAAGCAACCGAGAAACTGGAGGGTCATGCATACCCCCAGAGGCGAGATGCTGGTTGTTGGACCTGATTCAGTCTTCCAGTTGAAACTGATTTCTCTGAACCCCTTCGAGTTCACCGGTTCGGGCATAGAGATGACCAAAGACGATGCCGTAGTCAAGTCACTGCGTTCAACTCCTGAATTTGGCTTCAGGCCGCTGTCCGACGTTGATATTCGAAGAATTGTCGAATCCTTTGTCGATTCAAGCAAGCCGAGATTCGATTTTGGAGAAGTAGTCAAGAGAGAGCCTATGAGCCCCTCGAGAATCAGGGGTAGTTCTGTGGAACACCTTCTGAGTGGTCCTGTTCTCACCAGACCGGACCTCGGATCCCTCAGTCCTGAAATTCTACGGATCCAAGAATCACTAGATCTATCTGCAAAGAGGACGTTCAGAAGACGGTATCCTGAGCGAGCCGGGATGTTCTTCTAGTCCTCAACTACAATGCTTTAAGAGGGTGCAGACATCTCTCGACCGGAGCAACGTGGTCGTTGGTGCCTGATGATTCGAAACCTATCCATTCTTGACAGTGAGGGCCAAAGCCTAGTGACGTCTCATTTCGGAGAATGTCATTCTCTTGGAGACAATCCAACACTTATTGGCGGACTGATCAGTGCACTTCACAAAATGGGCCAGAACCTGTCAGGAAAGGGTGTCGATGAGATTAATTTCGGGGAGATCTACTTCGTTATACTCACTGAACGGGACCTGCTTTTCGCGATTGCAGCTGATGACGAGGAAGTTGAGGAGAACAAGGTAAGGCTTGCGCAGATTGCAGATCAGTTTCTGGTTAGGTATGGTTCGACCCTGTGGAGCTGCAATGACGACGGTTCTGCAGTCTTCCAGGACTTCGTTCCTCATCTACTGGACATGGGACTTGTTGTCAATAGTTGCGGTGACTATCCTGACTGCGAGGGGTGCCCGAAAAGCGTAAGGACTCTACCAATTGAGCAGGTAATTCACCAGTCAAAGGACATGTAGTTCTCTGCCTATGCGGCCTCTAGTGTCAAACAGGTTCTCAATCTTCTCCCACTGCTTCCCCTGAGGTGCCTATAGCACACTCCGCTGTGTCCAAATCCACACTGGCTACTATTTGCTTCTCGTTTCTCAGAAGATCCACGAGGTACTGCAAATATCTGAAAGCCCTGAACAAGAAGACAATTGTCTTTCTGGACCCTCTTCTGACGCGGTCAGCTGGAAGATGGTTTCCATCGATGAACACATGGCGCAACAGGGTAAAGTCAGATTGGTCCGACGGATAGCAACTCACTGTTGCCACTACTTGTACTGGGCCCTCGAGCAATCCTCCAAAGTTCTGGCTTGCTTCTTGGAACGACACATCGTATCTCCGCGCGTACAACTGAAAGGTCAAGACCAGCAATATTCGCAGCAGCGTATTCTACTAGGACACTATGCATGAATCCTCGAGTCAGATTGAAGAAGCCAAAGAACATCAGGACCATCCACGCAAACCTAGGGCAATCACTTGCATCAGCAGACATGCTTCCATGGGCCAAGGTCACAGTCACAAGAACCCATCTGTTTGAACTTGGACCTTCTCTATCCGTTTCAGCATAGACAGAAAGGAATGGTGGGCCGGACGTGATTTGAACACGTGACCACCGCACTGTCAATGCGGTATCATAGCCGGGCTAGACCACCGGCCCATTCAAGTTCGTCATCACCGAGGTCGACGATTAAAAACGTTGCGACGTGGCTGGCACACTAGTCAAGCCCTGTACTCCCGAATCCCCCTTCTCCACGTTCAGACTCCTCAAGTGTTTCCACAACCTCCAGAAGCGCCTTGGGCACTGGACGGATTGCCAGCTGACTGATCCGCATGCCTTTGGTAATCTTAAACGGATCATTTCCATGGTTGATTAAGATGGACTTCACTTCACCGCGATATCCACTGTCAATTGTACCGGGGGCATTCAACA
>CP070658.1:1700873-1708673 GCA_020355105.1 Candidatus Thorarchaeota archaeon
ACAGGTTGATTCGCCTGAGTTTTGTTAGGGACAGAGGGGATGAAACGTGGGTGCTGCACGACCTTGCGAGAGAGCTGATTGTAGCTGAACTCGGCCCACGCCTACAGGACTCGACAGATGAAATGGCCGAACTCCTCGAGAAGGCCTCGACCGACGAGTCGGACCACACCCTTCTAGGACTGGCCATCTCAGTTCAAGCACTGGCCTCGGAAAGGGAGGCAGAGGCTAGAATGGGCTCGATTGTCTTTGACCTCATGTGGAATCTCGCTCTCTCAGATGCTCTCACATTCCTTGATGCAGTTGTAATCGATACGAAGGAGGGTCAGGCAATTGTGGAGGGGCTAAGAGGCGGCGTTCTGACATGGATGAATAGATTTGCAGACGGGGAAGACGAGCTTCGGAGCGCCCTTGAAACTCTTCGAGAGTTCGGGGAAGAGATTTCTGACGAGCTCATGGTACATGAGGCTAGGACGCTGCACCATCTTGGACGTCTACTCTGGAGGACCGCAAGAGTTTCGGAGGCACTAGAAACGCTCCAAGAGTCTGTCAAGATCTATAGAGGGCTGGATGAGAAGACACTGGGTTTCCGTACCCAAGATATGGGACAAGCCGTTTCGTTGCTCGGCTGGCTTCTGATTACTGCTCACAGACTGGAAGAGGCCGCGGAGGCCTGTAAGGAGGCATATGAGCTCTTTCAGAGGGCCAAGCCTACACCATCTTACAACCCCGTGACCGATATCGTAGCCTCGCTACAATGTGCCAGTGTAGCACTAGTCGACGCAGGTAAGACCTCAGAAGCGGAAGATGTAATGATAGAGGCTGTCCAAGTTTCCAGGGAGATTGCCAGTAATGGGACACATGGCAACATTTCCATTCTCGTTTCATCCCTTGGCAATCATGGCGAATTGCTGAGGTTTACTAGCAGACCATATGAGGCAGAAGAGAAACTCCGGGAGGCACTCTCTCTGACTAGAGAACTGGCCAACACAGAACCTGGGCGGTATTCGCTCCAGCTCCCAGTCCTTCTCAATAAACTAGCACTGCCACTCAGACAGACTGGCAGATTTTCGGAGGCTGAGGAGGCGTATACAGAAACTCTCGAAATATCTAGAGGGCTTGTCGAACAAGTACCCGATGCTTTTCTGCCGCTTCTCGCCTGGACTCTCCTAGACTCTGCTGTTCTATACAAGCAGATTGGCAGAACCTCAGAGGCTGAAGATGCATGTCGCGAAACACTCAGATTTCATAGAGAGCTCTCTACAAAGTCCCCAGAGAAATACGATTTCATGCTATCCTGGAATCTCAACAATCTCGCCGTTCTTCTGAGGCAGACTGCTAGGAAATCGGAGGCCGAAGAAGCATACCGAGAGGCAATTGATATCGCTAGAAGGATTGCCCAAGAAGCCCCGGAAACTGTCTTCTTGAATGACCTGCTGGCCACTGTTCTCAACAATCTAGCTGTTCTTCTCAGGCAGACAGACAGAACTTCTGAGGCGGAAGAGGCTCTTTTGGAGGCACTACAGATTAGGAGAGAGCTTGCTCAGAGATCTCCGGACCTCTTCCTAGACCGCGTTGCCACGACACTCAGTAATCTTGGCGTCTTGCTAGCCGAAACAGACAGACCGTCAGAGGCAGAGGACGCGCTAATAGAAGCACTCCAACTGCGTCGAGAACTTGTCGGTAGGTCGCAGGATCTGTATAAGCCTGGAGTTGCATCGACTCTCAACAATCTCGCAGTTCTACTCAAACGAACTGGTCGCACGTCGGAGTCAGAGAATGCCTATCGCGAGGCGATTGACATCGGAGAAGAACTTGTGTCAAAAGCACCCATGGTATATCAGAATGAACTCGCAAGAACCCTCTGCAACTACTCGCTTCTCCTATCAGATACTGACACCAAAGACACTCCACAGAAGACCATTGCTCGACTGAGGGAGCTTGGTGTCGAGAGTCCGCCTGAGGTCGAGGAGTGGTCAGAGGACGAGGAGGAAGAGGCCAACCCTTCAGTGCCAAGTTGAAACACTCAGAAACCACTCGAAGCTCATCATTAGACAAATGCTCACATATCAGAGAGAAATCGGTGGCAAATGATTGACACATTGAATGTACAATGCATCAACTTGAGTACCGACGCGCTTATCTGACACCCTCTCCATTAGACGCCATCGCGTGATACGGGGTCAGGAGCATGTACGAACACTACGAACCAACCGAACGGGTGTTCGTTGACCGAGAGGAGCATCTCGACTGGATGACCGAGGCACTTGAACGGTGTAAGGAGCGGAGCGTTGTACTCCATCTTCGTGGAATCGGCGGGATTGGCAAGAGCTCGCTTCTGGATTATTGGAAGAGTACCATTGACGATACTATCTATCTTGACTGCGAACGATATACTGAGTTCTATGACCGTCTGAATGTCATTGCCAAGGGAGCTGTTCATCTTGGCGTTAGTCTGCGGCGTTTTGACGTGCTTTGGCAGATTCGGCTCCGGTTTGTCGAGGGGCTAGAGCCGGTCAAAGAAGAGGGCCGAGAATGGGCGAAGGAGGTCGTGATGGCCATACCGTTCATCGGTTCTCTGGCAAGTATTGGGAGTGCTATCGGGGCAGTTGGGGCCAAGGTGGCTCCGAAGCTGAAGGGGAAATACGGTGAGCTGGGAGAGTGGCTACAGACTCGCCTTGGTACGGACTACATCCAGAGACTGCTGGAGATACTTTGGAGGGAGCCAAGGCGTGCAGAGTTTCTATTTCTTGATGCATTGTTGGAAGACTTGAACAGGCGTAAGGCCTCTGAGAGGTCAATTGTGTTTCTGTTGGATCACTCGGAGCGTGTTGACAGTGAAACATGCCAATGGCGCTATCGTAGTAGAGATATCACCGAGACCGAGCTCTGGTACGTGTTCCTGAGTTCATTGTCCAACTGCGTTGGTGTCGTGGCGAGTAGACACGCCCTGCCCAGCGAAACAAGTGAAGAACTAGAGATTGAGGAATCCGAGCTCACAGAACTTGACAGAGAGAGCTGCATCGAGCTTCTTGAAAAACGGGGTGTGAGAAACACTGAGCTTCAGAACAGGATTGTCAGCGTGAGTGGTGGAAATCCCTTCGTAATAGGTGCGATATGCGACCTTGCAGAGTCCGGAAGCCTCTCGGTCAGTGATGTGGAAGACCTGCGTGCGGACACACTTGAGGCGGTGCGGCTCAAGACGTGGAGGAGACTCTTCCGCGAAGCACAAGACATTCTGCAATCAGTTGAGAAGGCCGGACTTATGCCTTTCTTCGATAGAGAGATGATGAACGTGGTTGCACCAGACATGAGAACCGACCACTGGGACAGGTTGATTCGCCTGAGTTCTGTCAGGGACAGAGGGGACGGAACATGGGTGCTACACGACCTTGCGAGAGAGCTCATCGTGGCTGAACTTGGCCAGCGCCTTCAGGACACGACACATGAGATGGTCGAACTCCTCGAGAAGGCCTCGACCGACGAGTCGGACTACACCCTTCTAGGACTGGCCATATCGGTCCAAGCACTTGCGTCGGAGAGGGATGCAGAGGCAAGAGCCGGGTCGATTGTCTTTGACTTCATTTGGAATTTCGCCTTCTCAGACGCGATCACGTTTCTCGATGCAGTAGCAATCGACACGAAGGAGGGTCAAGCGATTGCGCAGGGTCTAAGAGGCGGCGTTCTGACATGGATGAACAGATTTGCAGAAGGGGAAGATGCACTTCTCAGTGCCCTTGAAACATTCCGAGAGTTCGGGGAAGATATCTCGGACGAACTCGCGGTACACAAGGCACGGACACTGCGCGATCTTGGTCGCGTGCTCCACAGGACCGGTAGAACCTCGGAGGCAATAGAAACTCTCCAGAAGTCTGTCAAGATCTACAAAGGACTAGATGAGAAAACTTTGGGTTTCGCTATCAGAGATGTGGCACGAGCCCTTCACGATCTCGGTTGGCTCCTGCTTGTTGCCAATCGACTGGAAGAGGGTGAGAAGACTAATAGAGAGGCGTATGAACTCTTTCAGAGATCCAAGCGTACTGCGTCTTACAACCCAGCGAGAGGCATCGTAGCTTCATTGCGCGGCGTCAGTGCAGCACTATGCGATGCAGGTAAAAGCGTAGAAGCAATAGATATTCTTCATAAGGTTCTCGGAATCTCCAGAGAGATTGCCAGCGATGGGACACATGGAAACGTTATCGCTCTCTGTGTAACCCTTCAGAACTATGGCGAACAGCTGAGATTGACTAGCAGACCATATGACGCCGAAGAGGCATTCCGGGAGGCGATTTCTCTCGTCAGAGAACTGGGCAAGATAGAACCTGAAACGTATTTGCCTAGGCTCGCACCCAATCTTAACAACCTAGCACTGCCACTCAGACAGACTGGTAGATATTCGAAGGCGGAGGAGGCTTACACAGAGGCACTCGAGATATTTAGAGAACTTGCTGAAGATGCACCAGATGCATTCTTGGACCTTCTCGCTTGGACTCTCATGGATTCTGCTGTTCTTTACAGGCAGACTGGCAGAGTTTCGGAGGCTAAAGATGCATATTGCGAGGCACTCAGACTTCATAGAGAACTCTCTGCTAAGTCCCCACACAAACACATGCTAATGACTGCATGGAATCTCAGCAATCTCGCTATTCTTCTGAAACAGACTAGTAGGGATTCAGAGGCCGAAGAAGCATACCGAGAGGCACTTGATATCGCCAGAGAGATTACCTGTAGAGCCCCAGAGGTTGTCTTATTGGCGGACCTGCTTGCTACCATTCTCAGCAACTTAGCTGTTCTTCTCAGACAGACTGACAGAAAGTCAGAGGCGGAAGAGGTTCTTCTGGAGGCATTACAGATCAGAAGACAACTTGCTCAGAAGTTTCCCGAACGCTTCCTATACCGTGTTGCCACGACGCTCAACAACTTTGGTGTCCTGCTGACTGAGACAGACAGACTATCAAAGGCTGAGGAGGTGTTGAGAGAGGCACTTCAGCTACGCAGAGAGCTTGTCGGAAAGTCATCAGACCTGTACCAACATGGGCTTGGGTCGACTCTGAACAACCTTGCGGTCCTGCTCAAACGAACTGGTCGAACTCCAGAGGCTGAGAGTGCATATCGTGAAGCGATTGATACCGCAGAAGAACTGACTTCAAAGGCACCGACGGTCTATCAGCATGAACTCGCGAGGACTCTCTGCAATTACTCGCTTCTCCTATCAGACGTTGGCAACACAGACACTCTCCTGAAGACCATTGCTCGACTGAAGGAGCTTGGTGTCGAGAGTCTGCCTGATGACGAGGAGTGGTCAGAAGAAGAAGAAGAAGAGGCCAATCCTCCTTTGGCATACTGACTCGAGTACCGGCGTGCTTATGTAATGCCCTCTCCATTAGACGCCATCGCGTGATGCAGGGTCTGGAGTATGTACGAACACTACGAACCAACCGAGCGCGTGTTCGTGGACAGAGAAGAGTATCTCGGATGGATGGCCGAGGCACTTGAACGCTGCAAGGAGCAGAGCGTTGTTCTTCATCTTCGAGGAATTGGGGGGATTGGAAAGAGTTCACTCCTCGATCACTGGAAAAGTACAATCGATGAAACCATCCATCTTGACTGTGAGCGGTACACTGAGTTCTATGACCGGTTGAACGTCATTGCAAAGGGTGCAGTCCATCTCGGCGTCAGTCTGCGACGTTTCGACGTTCTCTGGCAGATTAGACAACGATTTGTCGAGGGAGTAGAGCCGGTCAAAGAGGAGGGCCGCGAATGGGCAAAGGAAGTCGTGATGGCAATACCGTTCATCGGCTCACTGGCAAGCATCGGCAGTGCCATTGGTGCAGTTGGGGCCAAGGTGGGCCCGAAGCTCAAAGGGCGATATGGCGAGCTCGGAGAGTGGCTACAGAATCGCCTTGGTAAGGACTACATCCAGCGACTCCTCGAGATACTCTGGAAGGAGCCAAGACGCGCAGAGTTTCTGTTTCTTGACGCATTGTTGGAAGACTTCAACAAGCGTAGGGCCTCTGAGAAACCCATTGTCTTCTTGTTCGATCACTCAGAACGTGTTGACAGTGAAACATACCGTTGGCGTTATCGTGGTAGAGAGATTACCGAAACCGAGCTCTGGTATGTGTTCCTGAGCTCATTGTCTAACTGCGTTGGGGTCGTGGCGAGCAGACACGCCCTGTCTAGTGAAACAAGTGAAGAACTGGAGATAGAGGAGTCCGAGCTAACAGAGCTTGACAGAGAGAGTTGCATCGAGCTCCTTGAGCAACGTGGGATTGACGACCCTGATCTTCAGGACAGGATTGTCAGTGTGAGCGGCGGAAACCCCTTCGTTATAGGCGCCATGTGCGACCTTGCAGAGTCGGGAAGCCTGTCACTCAATGATGTAGAAGACCTGCGGGCCGACACACTTGAAACCGTTCGACTCAAGACTTGGAGAAGACTATTCGGTCAAGCCGAGCCTCTCTTTGAGCTGGTCGAGAAGGCAGGTCTTGTCCCATTCTTCAATCGACGAATAATGACTGTTGTTGCGCCGGCAATGAGAACGGACCAATGGGACAGGTTGATTCGCCTCAGTTTTGTCAAGGACAGAGGGGACGAAACTTGGGTGCTGCACGACCTTGCGAGGGAGCTAATCGTGGTGGAGCTTGGCCAACGACTGCAGGCCCTGACAGATGAGGTGGCCGAACTTCTCGAGGAATCATCAGATGAGGAGTCTGACTACACTCTTCTTGGGCTGGCCATATCCGTTCGAGCACTTGCGTCGGAGAGAGATGCAGAGGCAAGAGCCATGTCAGCTGTACTTGATTTGTATTGGAGTTTCGCCTACTCTGATGCTCTCGTGCTTATTGATGCAATTAGGATCGACACCAAAGAGGGTCACGCGGTTTTGCAGGGACTGAGAGGAGGTGTTCTGGTCGCAATGAATAGAGTGGCAGACGCAGAACATGCGCTTCTGAGTTCCCTTGAAACGTTTCGAGAGCTTGGTGAGAGGATTCCGGACGAACTCCTGGTACATGTTGCACGAAAAGTGAGGTTTCTGGGTAGCCTACTCTACAAGAGAGATAGAGTTTCTGAGGCGGAGGTGTCTTTCCGGAAGTCTCTCAAAATCTACAGGGGGCTTGACAGAAAGACCTTGGGTTTTCGTCCCCAGGATATGGCTGAAACTCTGCGGCGCTTTGGTGTGTTCCTGCTAACCATTTATAGACCAGAAGAGGCCCTAGGGACACTCAGAGAGGCACATCAGCTATTTCAAGAGGTCGCCCGGGCAGGATTATTCGATGCCAGACGTGGCATCATGTTTTCTCTGACTGGCATAGGCTTGTCATTATTCCTCACGGGTGAGTCTTCAGAGGGGGAAAAGATTCAACGAAAGGTTCTCGGAATCTCCAAAGAGCTGTCCAACGAAATGCCAGATATTGAAGCGGGTACGGCGACCTCCTGTACGAACCTTGGTGAACACCTGAGATATACGAGCAGACCATATGAAGCAATTGATCTATTTCGGGAGGCACTTCAATTATACAAGGGACTAGCCAAGAAGGAACCCGAGGCGTGGTCGCAGAGTCTAGTACAGGGGCTCAACAACTTGGCACTTCCTCTGAAACAGATTGGTAGGTACCCAGAGGCAGAAAGGAAATATCGAGAGGCACTAGGCCTTTCAAGAGAACTTGCTGAGAAGACTCCTGATGTATTCTTGACAGGCCTCGCCTGGACGCTCCTCGATTATGCTGTTTTACTCAGGCAGATCGGCAGAGAATCAGAGGCCGAGGAGGCATGTCGCGAGGCTCTTAGCATCAACAGAGA
>CP070658.1:1708773-1714743 GCA_020355105.1 Candidatus Thorarchaeota archaeon
TACCTCCGCGATGAGAACTTTGCGCTTGAGAGCGCGAAGTATCTCTTCGGCGATGACCCTCGATTCAGTGACAAGTTTGTCATGGGGTGACATCCGTTTCTTCTTTAGCTCCTTTCTAGTTTCTCGGGCTCTTTCGATTATCCGTCTGATCTCCTCTTCGTCCTGCAACTCTTCTTCGAAATCTGATTCAATGATGAGTTTCCTCCATGCCCTCTTCCCTTGGAACTCAAGTGGAGAAACATAGCCCTTGGAGTGCATCTCCTTGAGGCACTTCTTGAAATCCTGCTCAGTCATAATTGAAGCCGGTGCAGAGAGTTGAAGATACTTCTGGTACAATGACGCCTCGAATTCGATTATCGACCAACCAAACGAGCGGATTATGCCGAGCTCTATCTCGTTTTCAACTAGTCTGGACTCTAGCCCTTTAGCCATGTCTATACCCCCTAGACGCGCTGGCACATTATGCTTGCAAAGTTTCCATAAGAAGATTTGTGGAACCGCAGGGTGATTTCATTAACCGATGAGCCTGACGAAATTCTGGTTCCCAGTCAACGTTTTTCGCAGTTGGTCGGTGAAGCTGTCTTGGAGTTGGAAATCTGTCAAAACTCAGTCGCCAAAAACGATGAGACTTATAGGCATGTTGAGCACCCTTACTCTGCAACAGAACATGGATAGAACATATTCTGTTCAATTGTTAGAGGAGTGAGAAATGAGCGAATTTGAATCAGGCACAAGCCGAAACATGATTATAGCTGTAGTTGTAATCGTGATTATCGGCGTCGCTGGAGTCGGCTTCGTGATGCTTGGTGGTCTTGAACCAGGACCAACAACAACCACAACTACCACAACTACGACCACCACCACAACACCGCCGCCAGATGAATATACGCTGAAGTTACTTACCAGACACAGTCCAACCATTCAGAATGCATATGAGAACGCGTTCTTGGTTAGTTCCCTTGCTACGGACAACCATATCACCGACATAATCTGGACGTATGTTGAGGATTCTCTCTGGGATGGCATAATCGCTAAAGGTGATGCTGATGTTGTCTGGGGTGGTGGCCCAACCATCTTCGATCAGCTAATGGTAGATGGTCGCTTGGCACCACTGACGAGCACGTATATGGAAACAGTAGCTGCCAGGGTTCCCGACGAGTTTGGTGGCGTCGACCTCAAGAGAAACAACAGCCTCGACCAGCTCTCCTGGGTTGCTGCAGCAGTTTCGTCGTTTGGGCTTACAGTCAACAACTACTTCCTTGACTACTACGGACTACCAGTTCCTGAGAATTGGACTGTCCTGGCGGATCCCGTCTACGCAGAACTCCTGCCCGCGATACCTTCAATTGCGATGGCTGATGCACCGAAGTCTTCTTCAAACAGGCGTTGCTATGAGATTATTTCGCAGGCTTATGGATGGGATGAGGGCTGGGACCTCCTAGCACGGATGGCTGCTAATGCGGTCATGCCAGGATATTCGGGTGATGTCAAGGCAGCGGTCGATAATGGTCTAGTTGGAATAGCAATGTCAATCGACTTCTATGGCTATCAGTCAGCAAATGAGAGGCCCGGCGTCTGCGAATACATTGTACCTAGCGATTTCACTGTGGTCAATGGAGATCCAATCGCAATTGCTTCACTGGGTCAAACGGACCTAGCTGAATACTTTGTGGACTTTGTCCTCTCTGCCGAAGGTCAGGCTATCTGGCTGGACCCTGACTTAATGAGGTTGCCAGTCATCGAAGCTGCATTTCATGAGCCAGTCCCTGCTGGTCAGGAGGACTTGCACGACGCACTGTATCTGGCCTACAATACAACCAAGGTTACCACTGGCATTGACTTCAATGATACAGAGTCCGTTGGATTGAGCAATTCATTCAAGTACTACTTCTCGGCTGTGCTCGCTGGTGCACAGACTCAGCTTGTAGACTGCTGGCTGAGAATAATCGCTGCTAGCTCGACCCCCGCTGAAGTGGACAGCTATGCGGTGCAGATGTCGCAAATATTGACCAGCCCCACCTTCACCAATGCGACGCTCACTATACCGGGTGGCCCCTTCACGTTGGAATACGCGCTGGGGATCAACGGCTATCTCGCTGATGAAACGCTAAGAGCTTGGTACATGAATGAGTGGACGAATCTTGCAAAGCTCCAGTACAATGGCATTCTGTGATAATCATTAGAGGCGTCGGAGCTCATTGAAGACAAGCGAAGAGATTGAAGAAGAGAGAAGGAAGGCCCTTGAGGTCGACTCAGAGCTAGTTCCCGCTGATCGCAGGAGCAATCTCATGAGGGCCCTCAAGGGTGCTCCTCGTTTTTTCCTCTCATGGTTCTCACGGCGACTGCATTCAGGAGCATCTCGACTCAGACGTGGTGCCGGCAGACTACGTGGCTTTTTCAGAGCGCCTTGGTCAAACTCTAGGAAGCTGGCATCAAGGACTCGTGAGAAACTATGGCGAGGGGCGAAGAAACTACGCAGGGAGCTAGACGCTCTTACCACAATCCAGTTGATTGCAGTCGTCGGAGTCTTCACTGCTTTCCTTGTAATGCCGCTTCTAAGTGTCGTTGTGTTCTCGTTCACTGACTCGACCGGAGCGCTTTCGCTGATGCACTTCATCAGCCTCTTCAGAGACTCCAACATCTGGCCGTGGATATACAACACGGTCACTGGCAATATAGATGTCTTTCTCAATCTGACACCATCCTTCTATAGTGAGCGACTCAATCTGCTTGTGATATGGGGCTGGGACTGTGGAGCTATCATCAACTCTCTCTACGTGGCAATCATAGTCACTACAGCTTCTGTTCTCATAGGCGTCTTCTTTGCATTCATCATTGCCAAGTATGAGTTCTTTGGCAAGAAGATTGTACGCACGGTCTTGATATTCCCAATCTTGGCCATCCCATTCGTGGGCGCGATAGGAATCAAATCGTTCCTGGGCCCAGACGGATTCATCAACAAGCTGTTCTATCAAACACTGCACATACTGCCCTCTGCCATTTGGCTGAGGGGACTTGCTGCAATGATATTCGTTCAGTCATTGTCACTCTTCTCGCTGGTCTATCTAAACGCCTACTCCTCATTCATGAGCATTGACCCTTCTCTCGAGGAACAGGCCGAGAACCTCGGTGCCAGGGGATTCGGACTATTTCGTTCTGTGACACTTCCACTGGCTTTGCCGGGCATACAGGCAGGAGCCATTCTTACCTTCATACTCAGCATAGAGGATCTTGGCTCACCAATAGTCTTCCAAGATCATCAATCAGCTAGGAACACACTCGCTTACCAGGTCTATTCGAATGTTGCAGGTCAATCAGGCCGGATAGACCCTAAGGGTCCCGCAATCGGTATTCTACTTCTTGTCTTTGCTTTGATTGGTTTCATTGCTATTCGAAAGTACACTGCCCTCAGATCCTATGAGGCTGGTACAAAAGGAGGGCAATGGAATCCAAGAACAAGAAGGCTAAGCAGGAGAGCGACTCTCCTCTTGTATGCCATACTCATTCCAGTTCTCTTTCTTGCACTGATACCTCACATCAGTGTCATCATGATTTCCTTCGCTGGAGCGTGGTCTCCAGAGAGTTTATTCCCTGATCAGTGGACTCTGAGCAACTATGATGTTCTCTGGGCATTTCCTGATGTGGCAAATTCAATCAACAACACTCTCATATACGGCGTGATCGCTACTGTGATGATCGTACTTCTTGGTGCCAGTGCGGCGTTCATAATTGCGAGAAAGGATATTCCAGGAAAGACTGCACTTGATTTGCTGGTGACTTCACCAATTGCTCTACCTGGAATCGTGATTGCTACAGGGTTCTTCACGCTTTTCTACGATACTCCAATCTTCATGTTTGGTCATCCTGCATTTCTCATAGTCATGTCCTATACTGTCCGGAAGTTCCCCTTCACAGTGAGAGCTGCCTACGCAGGACTGATGTCGACACCAGTGGTGCTTGAGGAAGCTTCCCAGAACATGGGAGCAAGCAGGAACAAGACTTTCTACAAGATCACACTTCCTCTCATAGGTGTAAGCGTACTGGCTGGGTCGCTGCTCTCTTTTGTTTATTCTGTGAGTGAAGTCAGCACTAGCCTTATTTTGGGCGGTATTGGGACTAGCGAGGCGCCTGTAACTTTCTGGATGTCTGCAGTGCTCAATATGATTGGCCAATATGGCGGTCCTAGCAGTGCCGCCTGTCTAGGAGTGCTATTAATGGCCATGCAGATGATTGTGATAACCGTAACCAACAGGATTCTGGGGGCAAGATCCGCCGCCATTACGGGCATCTGAGGTGAAACATTTGGTAGAGATTAGACTAGAGAACTTGCGCAAGACCTTTGGCGAAGTTGTTGCTACGGACGAAGTAAACATGGTCTTGGAAGAGGGTGAACTCTCTACCCTCCTGGGGCCATCTGGATGTGGAAAGACTACTCTCCTTCGTTTGATAGCTGGTTTCTATGTTCCTGACCGGGGGAAGATATTCTTTGATGACAAGGAGGTAACGGGCGTACCTCCCCACAAGAGAAACACCGGAATGTGCTTTCAAAACTACGCGTTATGGCCTCACATGTCCGTCACTGATAACGTGTCATTCGGACTGAAGCTAAAGCGGGTTAATGGCATGAAGTACACCAAGAGCGCCATTAAGCGTAGAGTGATGGATGCGCTGGATCTTGTGCACATGGGAGACCTCGGAAATAGACACATACACCAGCTCTCTGGTGGACAGCAACAACGTGTGGCGCTTGCACGGGCGCTAGTCATTGAACCGGGTGTCTTGCTGTTAGACGAGCCACTCTCCAATCTCGACGCAAAACTGAGGCTTGAGATGAGAGAAGAGATCATGAGGATTCAGAAAGAGCTATCAATTACCACCGTTTATGTTACTCATGACCAACACGAGGCGCTTAGCATCTCAGATAGAGTCGCCGTCATGGATCTTGGCTATGTACAACAGTTCGGCACTCCCAGAGAGATATACGAGATGCCTCAAACTATTTTCGTCGCCGATTTTATCGGTCAATGTACCTTTGTTGATGGAGTGGTTGACTCGGTCGGAGAAACCATCCAAGCAAGAATCCCGAATGACCAGATTGTCACAGGAAAGACAACAATTGAGAACTATCCATTTGAAGTGGGCGAGAGAGTGAAATGCGCCATGAGGCCAGAGGATCTTCACCTGGAAAGAAGAGGCAAGACGGACAATGAGATTACAGGTGATGTATATCGCACAATCTACGTGGGCAATGCAATGGAGCTCTACTTTAAGGTCGGAGATGTTGCAGCCCAGGCACTACTCGGCCCAGATACCGGGCTTAGGATAGGCGACAAGGTGACGCTCTATGCCCCTCAGTCTGAGGTCATGATTCTGCCCGTTGGTGGAGTGGAAGCACTGAGGAAGATCCCAGGCCACCCAATGTCTACAAGTGCACCCCCGACTAGGGTTCCCGCGAATGTCTAGTGGCCACAGCAGCACCCCGCTGGAAGGCCAACATCTCCTTTCCATCTAGGACTGCGCGACCAACACCTAGTAGGCTTGAATCTTCATCAACTATGAGGACTTCTTCACCTGCGATGATGCTCTGACTTGCACGTTTGACAAACTTTGCTAACGCCGATCTCCCTTTGGCGATGAATTCTGAAATGGAACTGTCCATGGTCACCATATAGTCTGAGGATATCCCAAGTTCTTGAAGCTCCAGACCTCCAACATACGTCGGAATGAGAAGTCCGGTGTTGGGTACGAGAGTGAATACAATATCATCACTTTTCCTCACATGTCGTATCTTTCCAGTTGTCTTTGAGAAGGTGATTTCGAAGTCCTTCATCTTGGCGAGAAACTTCGGCTCAATCCCCCATTGATGCGCGAGCAGCGCACGGACCTTCCTCATCGCCCAAGAATCAGATTGTACATCATTAGATGAGCTTGCAGCCACTGCGTCTAGCTCTTCTACGGTTTTAATGTTGA
>CP070658.1:1714843-1727018 GCA_020355105.1 Candidatus Thorarchaeota archaeon
TAGTCTAGGCCAGCTATCTATACTTCTCGAAGTGAGTTCTCCCAAGCCGGGTAATGTCAGCCGTCTTCGTCGTTTCTCGGATACTGGCTATAGACATTTCTTGGCAAGCGCTTCCCTTGTAGGGAGAGGGCTATACATGGCGGCTAAGAGAGGCCTCAAGCTAGCTGAGGGGGACATAAAGCCAGAGGAGGTGGAACTGGGAAATCTGATACTTGAGTGCTCTCGAGACGTCTTCTCTGGTTTGAATCAGAGGAATACGATTTTCGGCACACTCCTTCTGCATGTACCTCTTGCAGTAGCGGCCGGAGCAACCGTGTCAGGATCTGGCTCTTTTTCATCGAAGCCCATGACGAAGTGGCTGAAGACAATTCTAGACAATTCTACCGTCGAGGACACAGTCAATCTGTACAAGGCATTCCACATTGTTAGACCTGGTGGGGAACTGAATAAGGAAGATGCCACTTGGACGGAGGTTCATGACAGGTATGATATTGACAATCCTTCAGTCTATGACAACATACGAGAGGATAAAACTACACTCCAAGACCTCTTTCGAAGGTCTGCCGAAGTAGATCCCATCTGCGATGAGTGGTCTCAATAATTCAATGACATCATCAATGAGATTTATCCGTACTTGGCGAAGGCCGCAGAGAGCCTAGAAGACCTTGAAGAAGGAATAGTTCGGACTTTCATCTGGCAACTCTCTCGCAAGCCAGACGGTCTTATCGCGAAGAAGGCAGGGCTTGAACGCGCTGAGGAGGTTCGATCACTTGCTGCGAGAATTGTGCTTGACGGCATGAACGGAAAAGCGACCGACGATCTTCTGGACCACCTTGATATTGTCCTCCGAGAAGAAGGCAATCTACTAAACCCGGGCACTACTGCTGACTTCGTTTCTGCCGCCATCTTCTGCAAGCTGATTTCAATGCAGTTTGACTAGGGGCCTAGGACTCCACTGAACAGAACCGCGGCGATTATGAAGAGTAGTACTGCAGATGGTACAAGCATGGCTTTAGCCTCCAATCGCTTCACAGCACGTACCTCCTTACTGGGGCCAAATTGATAGGAAACAAGAAGAACGATTCCCAAAAGCACCAAGACTAGTGTAATCCCTTCGTGAGCCATCTTCATACTGCTCCAACTGCAAATTGCGTCTCTCGTATTAATCCTAATCGGCATGGTAGGAACTACTACTGAAAGCCGTCAAAAGAGCAAGAACACACTCAGGATCTACCAGAAATCTGAAGAGTGATATGTTCGAACTTCCTGCGGAATTCTTTGGCTCGCTTCACGTCTGCCAAATACAGGGGCTGCCGCATGTCCTGCAAGTTCGGGACTTTCTTGCAGAGATTGAGACCTATCAGTTTCCGCAAGGCAGCAGAGATTGTTCTAGGTGCCAAGTCTACTTTCACACTGATGTCCTTAGGCGTCATCGGACCTTCCAGTGTAAGACGTTCCAAGATGATTATGGCACTTCTTGGCAGGTCGAAAGACATCTCTTATACCACATGTTTTGTCTTGGTGGCTTTCTGCCAGACTTGGGGCTTCCACCAAATATAAGAAGATGGGTCAGCGCATGCGTCTCTCATTTGGGAGTAGATACTCTCAAATGGGAGGACGAACAGATAAGAAACGGAGAATTCGGTCTATCAAAAGGAGGAACGCCAATCAACGGTTGAACGAGCGAGAGGAATCAACACCGCCAGTTGAAGGCCTCAGCCGGTAGTACGTATCAATGCTGAAGATCAGGTTGAGCTCTCTGACTCTTTGCATGTTGCTGCGGTAAAAGGGACATCGCATGTCACTGAGATTTGGGATTCTTTGGCACAGGTCTTCTTTCATCAGTTTGCGAAGAGCAAAACTGACGGTTCTAGGAGCCAAATCGACTCTATCACTGATGTCTCTTGGTGTCAACGGACCATCCACTGTCAACCGGGCGAGCACTATCTTCGCACTCTTAGGGAGTCGAATGGACATATCACGTCACCCCCACGAGAATCATCAATGTATTGCTCCTGAATCCAATATAAGGAAATGGTTTCAAGCATGTGTTTTCGGTCGCACAAAGGCAAATGGCACAAGATAGCATTCAAGTACGGCAGCTTCAATCATTTCGTCGCATCGCTCGCAAATAATGGAGAAACCAAGAATGACCCAGACCGTCTTTGTCACCAGGAGAATACCAGACGTTGGACTGAATGCAATAATGAAGCAGTTTCAGACGATAATCTGGGAGCAAGAAACACCTCCTTCGAAATCTGATATCATTCAGAATGCACATGGGTGTAACGGCATTGTAACGCTCTTGTCTGACCATATTGACACGGAAGTAATCGAGTCTCTTCCAAAACTGAGAGTCATATCCCAATATGCAGTTGGTTTCGACAACATTGACATCTCTGCCGCCACGCGCAGAGGAATAATCGTAGCAAACACGCCTGGTGTCCTTACTGAAACAACCGCTGACCTCACATGGGCTTTGATCATGTCTGTTTGCAGAAGAATCGTAGAGGCTGACAGGTATGTGCGCCAGGGAGATTGGAAGGTTGCGTGGGGCCCGAAGATGCTTCTCGGAAGAGACATTCACAACTCTACTCTGGGCATAGTAGGGCTAGGTAGGATTGGCAGAGCAGTTGCAAGAAGGGCAACCGGATTCTCAATGAAGATTCTATATCACTCCCGCACCAGAAACGACGAAACAAGAGAGATTGAAAGAGAAACCGGTGCGGAGAGGACCAACCTCGAAACACTCCTCCAAGAATCCGACATTGTCACAATCCACGTGCCGCTCAACGAGGATACACAGGATATGATTTCCTCTCATGAACTTGCTATGATGAAACATGGAGCGGTGCTTGTGAATACATCGAGAGGTTCTGTTGTAGACGAGAATGCTCTATATCATGCTCTCAAGTCAGGACATCTTGGGGGCGCCGGACTTGATGTCTTTAGGCAGGAGCCTGTTTCTCTGCAGAATCCACTGCTGGAGCTGCACAATGTCGTCGTTGCACCACACATAGGCAGCGCGAGTATTGCAGCCAGGGACAAGATGGCTCAGATTTGTGCCGAAAACTTGATAGCGGCTCTCAGAGGCAGTATACCGCCTTACATAGTCAATTCGGAGGTTATTCAACATGAATGAGGAATGCATTACAGCATTACTAAGTCGACGCTCTGTTCGGAAGTTCAAAGATGAATCCGTTCCAGAAACTGACTTGGAACGCATTCTGGAGGCTGGCTTCAGTGCACCATCTGCCGGTAATCGGCAACCTTGGCGTGTTGTGGTTGTTCGGAATGAAGGTACACGAAACCGTCTCTCAAGGGCTGCCTATGACCAGGAATTCATCGCAGAAGCACCCGTTGTACTTGTCGTGTGTGCGGTACCCAGTGAGTCAGCCGAGAGATACCGGGAACGCGGAAGGACTCTCTATGTTCTTCAGGACACAGCAGCATTAACCGAGAACATCCTTCTCGCAGCTCATATCATAGGCTACGGTGCATGTTGGATCGGAGCAT
Source organism: Candidatus Thorarchaeota archaeon (assembly GCA_020355105.1). Taxonomy (GTDB): domain Archaea; phylum Asgardarchaeota; class Thorarchaeia; order Thorarchaeales; family Thorarchaeaceae; genus SMTZ1-83. The sequence continues at coordinate 1,718,360 of CP070658.1, forward strand.
TTGACGAGGACCTCGCCAGAAGTGTGGTCAGTGTCCCAGACGACATGAGGCCAGTCGCAATCATACCTATCGGGAAGCCATCGCGTCCAGCTCCTGGAAGACGATCCCGCAGAGCACTCTCCGAGGTAGTTGTCTGGGAGAGCTTCTGATTCTATGGGAAAATTCGAGTGACTTGACACTGGCCTATTTCCTCTTCACGATGAAGAACACCAACGTGATGGCGAGACCAATATCTATGCATCCGATCAGTCCGATCGTGATTGGATTCAGCTCGGGAGGCTGTGTTTCTGTCGTCGTGGTTTGGTTAGTTTCTGTCCTGGGGCCTTCTTCTTCACTCAATGAGATGATTTCGTGGTCCATTGCTGGAATTCCTACTTGTCCCACATGAGCTGTGTCAGCCACGACAACAGGGGCCAAAAGCAAGGATGTGGAGATAGAAATCAAGAGTGCAACCATGAATTGCCTTTTGGTCTGCACTGTCTGAGCCACTCCTATCTTACAGAAGTTCTCTTGAAACGCCTGCTTATGACTCCTACGACTATAGCAAGATGGATGTGGCATTCAACAATGTGTGTCTAGAGGAATGGCCGTTTTCGCCGAAGCAACGGTGCATCATCACGCTGCTAGATTGGCCACTAAATGGTCTAGGTTCCCCTGGTCAGCTTCTTGACTGCATCTACAACCTCGTGGGCCATCATGACTGCGCCTATCAGTTCTATCCTGGGCTCGGCAGCTCCTCCTGCGGCCTCCGAAACGCGTCCCATAGCACGTCCCATGCTCTTGATTAGCGTGGTCAGTGCAATCTGGGCTGCTACATCTAGTGAACTGCTTTCAACCTGTGAGATCAGCTCCGCTAGGTCGGATATAACACTGTCTGACACCTCGACCGCTGTTTGAGCTCTTCGGACGTAGTCACGATACTTGGAATCGGAATCGGGAACAGCTGCGGCGGATTCCACTTGAAGCTTCAAGTGTGCGACCTCGGATTGAAGATCACTTATCGTCTGGTCCTTGTGTGTGATGGTCATTAGAAGCTCTTCCTCTCTCTCGGGACTCGATACAGTATCGGCTAGCTTGGCCTGCATCTGGACCATTGCCCTCTCTCTCTCGGCAGTCTCGTCCTTGATAGCATCGAGCTGTGCTTGTACTGCCGTAAGCGAGCTCTCTCTCTCCGACAAGAACTCCTGAAGGCGCTTGTTCTCTTCTTCAAGCTTCTGCATATCGGCCTTTATGCTCTTGGAGGCATCTTGCGTTTCCTTGAGGTCGCTACGTAGAGCGACAAAATCCGGGTCTGGAGGAGAAATGACCTTGGCCGCCACCACGGCGAATATGACACTAATCAGAATGATGTAGATGACTCCCACATAGACCGATCCGTATAGCAGGTCTGTCATCAACTGAATGGCTCCCATGAATGCCAGCCAAGAACCGAAGTCCTGACCTGGTACCCATGGAGTACCACCGAATGCAGCATAGAGCGTCATGACACACGCCGCGACCAGACATCCCAGACCACCTGCTACCAGCAAATTTCGTCTTAGAGCTTCACGAGGCAGATGCCGCTGGTAGAGCAACACCGCCGTCCCTATGAAGAGGAGCGGTATAACATAAGGAGTGACAGCAAGCACGTCAACCATTGGAAAGTCGATGTCTATGAGTGCAGTAATGCCTGTTGAGGTGTTGGAACCGACCATCGGGATTCCTCCTGTAACGCTACTTGATTACTGGAAACAGGTGGGATAAGTATATTCTGGATGTAATGTTGGAAAGACGATGCCTGGGGGTTCCGCCCCGCAACAAAGAGGGGCTGAACTCCCTTCTACTCTACTTCTTCCAAAGATCTGCCTTGAATGCCTCGTGGTCCTCCACGGCCACTTCGAGGCATTTGAGAAGCCGACTTGCCTCATCTATCGAAAGGAGAAATGCACCCTTGACATCCCGGTCTTCACCCAAGGAGAGACGTATCTTGCCGTCATTCACCCATCCCTCAGGAGTCTTCTCCGGGGGTGCAAGCTGCAACTCAAGCCATGTTCTTCGAGTTGCGCCTGTATCACGATCATCGAAGAAATGCTTAATCTGTAGTCGGCGTTCATACACTAGCGGTTTGCTACCCATTCTTCTGAGCACCTCTGTCCAGTACAGGACCTTCTTACCTGTACTCACGTAAACATCCACATGCGGGGATATTTCTTCATCTCTCGGAGATGCCGAGCTGAGTGATTGTTGCTTTTTTTCACACAGGGGTGTTCCATTCATAACCCTTATCTTCACAACAGGATTCTTCGACATGGACGGCCGCTCACATGGACCTCACGTACAGACCTCCTACGCAGAAACTTGCGGTGATTCTCACCATCCTCATTCTAGTATTGCCTAGTTCTCTTCTGGTAGCCGAAGGGAAGAGTCGTGAACCTCTTCCCTATCCCATCGTTGATGCGCGCCTCGCAGCTGCTATGGCTGAAGCGGTTCCTACAGAGATCCTACCCGTTGTCCTCCACTTTCCGGAGGGTTCCACTTCAGAAATGATGGAGGCCGCCCTTACTCGGTTGGATTTGCAGAGCATGAGAGTCCGCCATATATTCAGCCTCATCCCTGTTGTGTCTATATATGCCGCAGTTTCAGATGTTGAAACACTGTCGAAGCTCTCATGGTTGTCAGGCGTTTCGCTAGACGTGAAAAGATCCATCGCTAAGATGCCCGAAGTAGGATACGGAGCCCTCAGCAACGGCAATCTGACCTATGAGCACTACACTGAGATACTGGACGCCACGGCGATGTGGGAGGAAGGCTACTTTGGAAACGGTACAGTCGTTGCCGTATTGGACACTGGTGCGCAGGCTGATCATCCTGATCTTCAAGGTCGAATCATAGACTTCAAGGACTATGTGGGCAGCGCTACTGTATCCTATGACGACAACGGGCACGGAACTGCATGTGCCACGAGCGTAGTTGGAAGCGGAGCAGCCAGCGATGGCAACTTCACAGGGGTTGCTCCTGGAGCTGACTTGATTGTTGTCAAAGTCCTTGACGAGCTCGGTCGAGGTGAGGACTCTGACATCGCTGCAGGCATCGAGTATGCAGTGGACAATGGAGCTGATGTCATAAGTCTGAGTCTTGGTGGACCATGGGCTGAAAGCCTGTACCTCGTAGACCCTTCAATCCAAGCCTGTCGTGAGGCTGTTGAATCAGGTGTCGCTGTAGTTGTCGCTGCCGGAAATTCCGGTCCAGCACCATTCTCCGTATACTCTCCAGGATTCGTTGATGAAGTAATCACTGTAGGAGCATCAGCGGGTTCGACTGGAGTCGGAGCGATTAGCAGTCGCGGACCCGTGTTACGCGAGATCGCTGAGCCTCACGGACTGTTTGCCAAACCTGACATAGTTGCACCCGGTCTGTGTGTGGTTTCCGGTCGTTATGAAGACGCGAGGGTATTCGAGTTCCCAATATATGAGCAGAGCACGTACGGACCATACTACACTCAGTGGTCTGGAACTTCGGCCTCTACCGCACAAATAGCAGGAGTCGTTGCACTCCTTAAGCAAGAACATGCAAGTCTCACTCCACTTGAGGCAAAGATAGCACTGATGGCCAGCGCAAAAGACCTTCACGCCGACTCAATGGAGCAGGGCTGGGGGTTGGCCAATGTGACTGCGGCCTCATTGTTGCTCAATACTTCAGCGGGTCAGCTCACTCTTATGACTCCTAGGAGATATCCAACCCTGCCCGGCTCGTCCACCGTACTCGTCATCGGCGAAGACCGCCCTGCTCAGAACATAACAATCATTTCAACCACCAGTTATCCTTCAGCCGCTCTTGTTCCATCCGGAAATGCAAGCCCATTCGTAAAAGCTCATGAAGGGTCCTTTGCTGTTGACGTAGGCTACACTTTTCTAAGCCTAGGCCTTGATTTGCCTGGAAACTTGCCACTCAATGCGACTGGCTTGTATACGGGATCCTTGACATTGGTTTCGGGTGGGCAGAATATCACTGATATTGAGATTGAACTCACGATCACGACCTATGGCGGACGGCTGCTTGTAGACATGGCTCATCATGATTTGGATGACCCAGATGATCCAGGTTTCTACAGATACTTCCAAGAGTATCTCCGCCAGCAGGGAGTCTTGCTGGAGGAATTTGGGACGAGTCCTGCACTTTTTCCTGACCGCATTGACACTGATGATTTGGCAATTGCAGAAACCTTCATGATAATGGACACCGAACTCTCCTACGGGCAGGCTGAGATTGATGCCCTTCATCAGTACGTTCAGGATGGCGGAACCTTACTTGTACTGTCGGAGTTCTACAACAACACGGATGATCATGCCTGGTTTGCAATCGACTCCTATAATGAGATTCTAGATCCGTATGGAATCGAGTGCCAGCGGTTTGGTATTGGAGAGGGCGCAACACCTGACACTGGAGATTTCTACGGTGTCGACTATGGAGGTGCAGTGGAATCAGACTCTCTGATGGATGGAGTCGAGAACTTGTATGTCCTCTGGGGCAGCACTCTACGTATTGATCCTGCAGCCACCGAAACGAGAGGGCTCTTTTGGTATGACCAAGCCAAGACCCGTGCAATAGTTGCCGTTGCCGAGGCGGGAGAGGGTCAAGTCATAGTAATCTCGGATGGCTCGACACTCTATGATTCAACGCTTTTTGATGCTATCCGCGGCGGCGCAGACAACCTTAGGATGCTCCGAAATATCGCAGGGGCAATCATACCTGACACTCCTCGAATCTATGATGTGCGACTTAACACTGATGCCGTCGGAGAAGCTGCAAACTTGACCACGTACGTGTTCGATGATGACCTTGAGAACGTGACAATTACTATCGTGGGTCCTACAGGTTCCGATGTACTCGGCACATCTTCCGAAACACTTGGATATGTATTCTCAGCGGAGTTCATACTTGAGAGTAGCGGGTTCTACGACGTTACTATTGTTGCGAGGGACTCCAGCGGCAATGTGAAGATGTTCCACAAGACGTTCTTGGTGCCCACAGACCCCGCTGATGACGTGTTCATAACGGCACTGACATTTGGACTACTTGCCGTAGTAGGTGTTTCGTTGGTGTATGTTGGAGCAATCAGACTAGGTTCTGGGAGAAAAAGACCCAGGAGAGTGGACTATCCGCGTGAAGAGCTCGATTCACCGCCAGAAGACTATGGTCCACCGCCTGCTATCGAATAGGTCCAAGGGATCTTTCAAGTAAGGCCAATATCTGGTCGTGACGACTTTCCAAGAGCGGCTGCTCTTTGAGTTTCACACCCTTCTCAACTCGTTTCGTAATCTCGTAGCCAACTCTGGCTCCCATTCGGGCCCCAAGAACCTGCCCTCCAATCAAACGGTCGTCTTTTGCGGTGACCAGGGCGACTTTCATCGACTCGCTAGAGTCCTCAACGTAGGAAACCTTTGTGTCCACGTCTAGGCCTCGAGCAGTTGTGGAGGAGTGGCCGATACATACAATGTCTGTGTCGAAGATCCGGTCGTATTGAAGACGCAGTGCTGTGTCATCGTAGACCTTCTCTCTTCCCACCGCTGCTACTCCGGCTTGCTTTCCAGCTCGCGCAGCTGTACTACCTATAGGCAACAGGATTGGGCCGTTTGTGAGCGGGTCAGTCATCTCAACGCAGTCGCCGACCGCAAACACGCCCTCTATCTCAGTTTCCATTCTGCTGTTGACAGGGATTCCGCCAAGTGGCCCTACCTTGAGTCCTACCTTCTCGGCAAGATTCGTGTTGGGACGCACTCCAGTCATGAACAGGACGGCGTCTGCGCCTACTTCCTTGCCGCCTACCTCAACTCCCTCGGCCTTTTTTGACCCTAGCACTCTCGAAGGCGCATGGCCCAGATGAAGTTGTATCTTCCTTGGTATTCGTGAGAGCAGCTCCTCACTCATGGATTCCTCCAGCTGCGTTCTCATCAGTCGCGATCTAACTATGATGTGGACATCCTTGCCCATCTTGTACAGCCGTTCAGCCGTCTCAAGTGCACTGAATCCTGCCCCAACTATCAGAAACGACTGCTTCTTGGACATCTCTTCTCCGATAACTGAGGTGTCTGCCATTGACTGGATGGTGAAGACGCCAGGTAGGTCAACGCCAGGTATGTCGGGAACATTCGGAGTGCCTCCAGTCGCAATGATGAGTCTGTCATATCCTATCATTGATGTCTTGCCCTTGCTTGATACCACTTCTATGGTCCCTTCCTTTAGATTGCCACCTACTACACTAGTCCCAGTGCGGACCTCAATTCGCTTCGACGACAACATTTCGGGGGACCAGTCAGGTATGTACAGTTCTTTGGTGTTCGGATTCTCCAGAGCAAGTGCTGATCCGGGTTTCTTATGTGCAGGTATCTTCTCTTCAGTCAGAAGAAGAATGTCAGCTTTCGGATCGAAGGTCCTTGCAGCAGTGGCAGCAGCAGCTCCGCCAGGACCATAACCGACTATGGCAATCTTCAATCCATTGCATCTCCTCTTTTCCCGGCCCTGAGGCGAGGAGCAAAGTAGATCAAGATTATCAATGCTCCTATGCCTGCGCCTAGGATGACAACCATGGAGTTGTCCTCAACTATTTGAAGCGTACCCATATGTAACTCTACTGATGCGCCCGACTGGCTTACTGCCGCGGCGTACACTTCATACTCGCCAGCTGCGAGAGCCGCTGGAGAAATGTCAATCTGGTAGATTCCTAGGGTGCCTGCGAGGCTGAGATTGAGTGGAAGAGCACCAGCGGTTTGAAAGCTTATGTACACCGCCTGTGCCAAGGCGTAGCCCTCAACTACTACTTCACCGGTCACATGTTCTGTGACGAACAATCCAACACGGACCACCTGGCTGTCCAGGGTGGCGCTGACTATTCTGAGATAGGTCGATGTCTGTGAGAGCATCACTGGAGGTAAGATTGACCAATAGTCGGCATCACTGACGTTGAAAAGCACACTATGAATAAAATCGTAGTCTTCCATTGCAACATCGTACTGAAACGATGTACTGTTGGTCCCAACGCTCACACCTGAGTCCATCAAATCAAGCGAGCCATCAATAATGCTCCAGGCGATAGAGAGGTTCGCAGGCATGTCATCTCTGTCAGAAACCTCGATGCTGACATCAAAGGAGTCTTCCGATATTTCTACGGTGAGATTCTCAACGATTGGTCTCCATTGGTTCAGTAACAAAGTCGGTCCAGTCTGGTCTATAGGCGACATTGTGCTATTACTTGTGGAAACAGAAACATAGCCTCTCTTGTTTGGGTTACTCCTATCCAGCCTTAGAAACACTGTAACATTATCGCTCCACCAGTCCGCTGACAGTGAGGACGGGCTGTACGACACTCCCTCCCATTCATAGACAGTTGCGACTCCTGATGTCACGTTGACAAGAATCTCATAGCCGTTGCGTCCTGTGGCAGTGTTCTCATCCCAGTCCAAGTGTATTGAGAGGACATTCGCTCCTGAATAGTCTGGATTGCCCCGCGATGTCACAGCAAGGCCGATTTCCGTCGCGGCCCGATGTGACTTCACATTGAGTATATCCAGTCCTGCATCAACAGCCAAGTCTTCCGGAGAACTCAGGACGTCCTCGATACCGAACCAGTCCTCGATGGTAGTGCCGGCCACGAGAGGCAAATCGAGAACGTGTCTGACGGCCCAGACCGAGTCGACTAGGCCGTATCCCCAATTGTCTAGCGGGGGTGATTGATGTGACGGGGGTGGCTGGTCGGATGCAGGGCCGCCTGTACCAGCCGTCAAGGCAGTAAAGTCAGTCCATCCCGTAACTCCTGATGAGGCCTGTCTAATTAGAGCCAGGAGTCCTGCCACGTGGGGCGTTGCCATGCTTGTTCCTGTTCTGCTTATCCACAGTGATTGGATGTTCGATGAGGCGGCCAAAATGCTGGCTCCAGGCGCGGCCACTGTGATCTTCTTCGTCCCATCTATTCTCGGGCCCCTGCTCGATCCTGAATCTATGTCTGAAGTGCCTTCATTGTAGTTTGCAACAGTCACAGCTAGGTCTGCAGTGCCAGGCGCGCTGATGGTCCTCGAGTAATCTATGTGGCTCATGAACGCGAAATCACTGAAATGCCAATTTCCATCCCAGGCGTATATATCGACGGCCACTGTGTCACCACTTGGGTTCGTGATTCCAACATCCCAGTTCCCGTCTGTCCAGTTGTGATCATCCTCTGAAATCTGGATCAGCAGGTTGTTCATTCCTCTCAGACTTTCATCTGCAAACGCGTAGGCAAAGAGGTTTGGCGTTTCTATCACTTGAGAGCTACCAACCAATGAAGAGAAAGCCCCGAGGTCAATTGTGTTCCCACTGGGAGGCTTCAGAAACACATGCTCATCTTGATCGTCACTACGCCAAAGGAAGCTGAGAAGCGACGCATCAGGTACGGATGATACCTTGAGCACCGCGCTGGTGTTCGTGCCCGGACTAACATCAAAATGGGCATGTTTCGGTCTTGAACCGAGATTGCCAGCAGCTACGGTGCTGACGGTCCCATACTTCAGGAATGCCTCAGACACTGCTAAATCCTCTAGATCCGTGCCATCAAGGAACCCTACATAACTCGAGAATGACATGGTGATTATGTCAGCTCCATTCTCGACGGCGAAATGTATTGCATCTAGTATATCGCTTGACCTCA
>CP070658.1:1727118-1731588 GCA_020355105.1 Candidatus Thorarchaeota archaeon
CGGGACTGAGTCAGTGGTGGGTCGACGACACAGTACGCTTCACAATAGACTGGGCAGGTCGAATCAGAAGCATAGAACCTCTCTCACTGGGTCCTTATGGCCTGACTGTTTTCGTAAGCGATAGCCATGATCATGTGCGTTCCGCACAGTTCACAGTCTGGGTGATGGACACACTTCCGCCCTCATGGACAGCTTCGCCCACCGACCAAATCTTGCAGCGTGGAGAGCGACTCAGCTATCAGCTTGCAGTTTGGGACCTGTCAGGAATATCCAGCTGGACTATCAACGATACTCTCAGATTCGAAATCAGCACTACCGGTCTTCTAACCAACATCACCACCTTGATGTCAGGCGTCTACGGGCTAACTGTCACTGTATCGGATCCACATGGCAACGCAATCTCGGCAAACTTCGCGATAACTGTTCAAGCAGGGCATGAACCGCCTGGTCCATCGTTGATAGAACCATTGCTTCTATCAGGCATCATAGCTGGTAGTTTCGTTCTGGGAGTGGTATGCTATGTATTTCTAAGTCCAGTCTTGAAACGGAGGAAGAAACCTGCCTGAAGCAGGCATAAAGGAGTCTGAGGTTGACACACAGAGGATGGATGTACCCTCGTTGCAGCTCGTAAACCTTGATAACTGTCTGAGAGGCGACATCACATCTTTAAGCCAAGGATAGAAGTATGCTACAAAACTCGTCATGTCAGAGGTGTACGATGATCGTGCTTCAAGCACGAAGACATTACAAGCCAATCGCACTGGCTCTCCTGTTGCTTGCGGTTCTGGTAGTTGTACTCCCGCCTCTGCTTCTCTTCCCAACATATTCACCAGAAATGACTACTCTTACACTACCAGAACCTGATGTCATCGGTAGTATGCCACTTAGCACAGCAATGAGAGACTCTGGCTATTCAAGCGTTTTGAGTGACCATCAGATGAGAATAGATGAAGTTTCCCAGCTTCTCTGGGCGGTTCAAGGCATAACGCATGGGTCCGTCTTTAGAGCAGTCCCCTCAGCCGGCGCAACATATCCGCTTGAGCTATTCTTCGTGCAGATGGATGAGTCAGAGCTTGAGGAGGGATACTACCACTACATCCCTCAAGAACATCAGCTTGAGTGGGTGAATACGACTGTTGACCGTGGTGTCGTATTATCGGCCTTCATGGGAGATGATCGAACAGCAGTTTCCAGCGTGTCCACCGTGTACTTCATTCTGGCCAACTACTCAAGAACCACAGCCCGATATGGTGATAGGGGCATTCAGTATGTTAATCTGGAAACAGGTCATGCAGTTCAGAACTTCCTACTGCAGCTCTCCTCACTGGGCCTGAAGACACGTCCTATAACACAGTTCGGAAAAGTGTGGATACAGAACCTTCTCAGTACATCGTTTGTCCCCTTGGTGGCGTTGCCCGTAGGACTTGGCAATGATGGGGCCTCTGTACCACAGGCTCGTGTGCATTTCTGCTGTGCTGAAGAGAATGAAGCAACGGTTGAGCAGGCAATCATGAAACGCAGGTCTACCAGAGATTACATCAACGGAACGATTCCCTTCACTGTGATAGCCGATATCCTGAATGATAGTAGCTCGATTGAGTATCTCGACACTGATAGCTCCATACTGGATGTACGTGTAGTGGCAGGACAAGTCGACGGACTTGGACCGGGGTCTTACAACTACTGGCTTGTAAACGGCTCCTTCACTGAATTATCAACACTGGACTTGCGGGGAGATCTCATGACTGCCGGATTGAGTCAACCTTGGATCGAAGATGCGCAGTTGGACTTGGTAATCTCTGTGGATATGGGTTGGGTCAATGCTGAGCCAGATTCAAGTTATGCTCATCGAGTGGCCATGATTAGTATCGGCATGATGGCCCAGAACATCTGTTTGAAAGGTGCTGCTTATGGGCTTGGGACTGTGACTGTCGGTGCGTTCTACGAGGACCAGGTAGCAACCGTTGTGGATCTTCCAGGCGGCTTCAAGCCAATCTACATAATGCCCATTGGACTCACTTCTGAGTTTGTTGGATGATGCGCTCACATGAACATAGTCAGAAAGACGCAGAACAAACAGGCAGCTGAACGCCTCCAACCTCCAGACGCGGTGGGAGTCTTCTCTTTGGTTTCTAGGAATTGTAGTCTTGTACGAGCCAGACTGCAATCTTTAGCAAGAGGTTCCATTCAGAATCTGGATCATCATAGTCGTCGAAGTAGTCAGTCCCGTCCCTCGAATCATTCTCCTCATACTCCGGATGTGGAAAAGAGAGGAATACTCTGCCCTCGCCATACGTGCACACAATCATTCCTGGTTCGTCATTCTGCAAGAAAGACGCTATCGGAATCACACCAGACATGTTATCTGAGTAGAAGTATCCGGAAGCCAAATAGAGCAGCTTACAGGTTTCAGGTTCATTGGAAAGGTCAGGGCCGGTGGAGTTTCTATTGATGCTCATCTCCATAATCACTGAAGTTGAGCCTGCCACAGGAAGGCTGGCTTGACCGTCGAAAAGGCATAGATGATCACTAGTGCCGAAGACTGATCCTCCACCGACACCGAAGTATGATCCTCCCCTGGCAATGAAATCGCAGATAATAGCACAGCCTTCGGATTTAAGGTTGAAGGAGTATCTCGAGGCAGCTCCTGCGGCTGTCAACGAGGCAGGTCCCCCCGGGAAGACCACGATGTCGTAGCCTTCAAGGGCCCCGTCGCGAATCTCTGTCGAATTCACATAGGTTACATAAGCATTCATCCATTGGAACATATTCTCCAAAGCCTTGGCGCTGTGAGAGTGCACACTAGAATCGAAATAGACAGCTACTCTCACACCCTCCATGCCCGTAGGAGTCCTGAAGACCAAAGGCACTCCAACTAGGAGAATTAGGACTACTAGAATGACAGCTGAACCCTGTTTCCTTGTGAGTTCGGGTTGCAGATTGACCATCTTGGTGAACACCGTGTTAGGTGTCTGTGAGTACCTTGCCGCAATATTGGCACGTAAGCAGTATGCGTTTGGCTAAAATAAGATGGAGTTCAACGCAACAATTCTCTAGCCCTCCAGAAGGGATGAACCACAAAGGATGGAAGCAATCGCGTTACAACTCACAGTCCTGACTACTCTAGGTAATGCGACATTACACACTTCTGGCAGTTGTGGCGGTGGATTGAATACATCGAACAAGCTTGGTGTTTGCAGCCTAACTTATTCGCCTTTCTTAAGCCAAGGTTCTTCCTTGACCTCGACTGCACTCTCTTCATCTTCTGATGATTGTGTCCACCAAGGTTCCGGCTCTTCCTGGCCCATCCAAGGAGTCGATAACTGAGTGGATGGTGCCATCTTGATCATAACCAGTCCGGCTAGGAACAGAATGGGAATAGGAATGAAGAGCTGGGTGGTGAGAGAGAAGGTTGGCATCATCATGAGTAGAAGGCCCACGATTGCAACCTGCAATTCACCTGCGGCTGCTGCCAATATTGCACGGTTTCTTGTGGTTTTGCCTTGATAGTATCTGTATATCTGATAGACAAATACAGTCCTAAGAAAAGTGAGTGGTAGATTTCCGACAAGCCCTAGGGGGATTGGAACGGGAGTGTCAGGAATAGCCGGTGCTCCCTGGAATACGCCTTGAGGGTTGACAGCACCAAGTCCGAGGTTTATTGTCCATAGCATGAATACTAGGTACACGTGCATGATTGCACCTCTAGTCAAGTCAAAACTCACGTTGAAACCCGCAGGGGCTAGGACTGTAATGAGTGCAGCTAATATGCCCACAAGAAGTGGTTTCGACTCCCTCTTGTCGTTGGATTCTGTCTTCTCCATCCTTACCATGTTCCAGTTTTCCCAATTGAATCACAGACCCCGGGCGACTAGTCATCGATGACATGAATCGATTCGGGACTCTATAATCTAGGGGATAACTAGGAGTCTTCGATAATAATGACTGGCATCAGCGCATGACTCACATAAGATGGATCACAGATTGGATCTTTGCTTGAACCTTCCCAGTACGGGAGCACTTCGCTTAGAGTCGTTGATCAACTGAATACAACTAGTTGATATAATCTTGTCAGGGTATCACTGATGACCCAAGAACCAGAAAGGTTGACCCACAAAGGATGGAAACAATCGCATTACAACTCACAGTCTTGACAACTCTAGGTACTGTGCGAGTCACGTTTTTGAACTGCACGCCTCGGGCATTAGTAGCAGTGAGCTGAACACCTCGCCGAGGCTCGGTGCTTACACCCCTGCCCTATTTACCTGCTCTTCTAGCAGAGCCCTCGTTCCTAGACTCGACGTTGCTGTCGCCAGCCCCGCCGCCCCTTTCGGAAGGGGTCGTCTAGTAAGTGGATGTCTATTTTCTGGTCCGGTTTCACGCTTAGATGCATTCAGCGTTTATCCGTTACGACTTAGCTACTCGACAGTGCCTTCTCAGACAATCGATACACCATAGGTCGCGACGAAG
>CP070658.1:1731688-1739073 GCA_020355105.1 Candidatus Thorarchaeota archaeon
ATGATACGAAACCTGTACATGACTTCTTGATCAAGCGTTTGAACCTGAGTCACTCTTTCGCGGAGAGCCCGACTCTTGAGAGAGTGTATGTGGACGAGAGTGAATTCTCAGTTCCGGAAGGCTTGAAGAAGCATAGGCTCGTCAATCCTGAGCTATACTTCGGGCAGAAGCTGACTCTTCCTTGGATGTACGATCTTCGTGCCTTTGCCAGTTCGAAGGAGATACAGCAGAATCCAGAACTGAAAGACAAGGCTGAGAGAATCGCGGATCTGGTGTTGAGTCCGGAATATCAACAACTTCAACCCGGCTATGGCGTGATGAAACATGGTAGTAGATACTATGTCATTGGATGGAGCGTCCACCTTCCGAACTACACTGTACCGCCTCAGGAGAAAGCGAGGCCGGACCTCTTACTAGCTCTAGAGATGATGGCACCTTTCGAAGTAGCAAGACAAAGTAGTTGGTTCAGACGTGCAATAGACTTCTTGGAGTCGCACAGTACTAGTCGTGACACGTATTTGTTCCCCAGGTCTTGGATGACTGAGAAGAAGACCGGATATTGGACTAACGGTGCCTATATGGCTCTAGAGGAGAATCGACAACGAGATCTTGCACTTGAGTGCGAGTCGACTTTCAGATTACTGAAGATCAAGCAGTTGGCAGGGATTCGCTGGGCTGGGTGATTCCTCTTTCAAGCTACACAAGGTTTCAGAGGGAAGACTCCTTGTAATGATGATTCTAGAACTGGATGCAATTACTTCTTCTTTAGCGTCGTATACTACAGAAAGCGAGTTTGGCTACTGTAAACCTGAATCATATTTCGCTCTTGCCAGTGAAGATCAAGGAGAGAAGTCTATTCCTGTACACAAGTAGTGTAAATGGGATTGACAGTCCAAAGGCAACGACAAAACGTATGGGCCAGAAGAGTGCGAATGAGGTGGCATAGTCTGTTGCTGACAGTCCGAACAGACTTGCTATTAGAGGAACCAGATAGAAGAAAATAGGATGAATCTCGTAGATGATCTGAGAGCCCACTCCTAGGAATTGCATCTTTCTACTGACTATGGAGGATTTGGAGAGGCTCGTTAACATGAAGATGAAGATTGTGCCAAAGGTGCCAGTGATTAGGTATAACCATCCATTTGTACCAAGCCAATCATCAGCATGACTAATGAAGCCGTTATATTGAGATGCAACAATCAAGAAGACAAGTAGAATCACGAAGATTGCTCCATCGCGTATTCTTGAGTCTGTATGCCAGGACCTCAGACCCCTATACCTGCTGATTTCGCAGCCGACAATACAAAATGCTGTGGCTAATAGCACGCTGTTCAATCGCCAAGGGACGAGAATTGGAGAGAATACATCAGTTATCCAAAAAGCAAGAAACGGAAGAAGAACAACAAGTGGCCATTTTACCCTTGGATCGTAGGCATGTGTCAGCGACTCAATTACTACGAAGATTAGCAATCCAAAGTAGAGAACAGGCAGAAACCACAAGTAGGTAGGTTGTCCAGGTGGTCCCGCCCCATAGAGAAGCCAGAAGACTAGATCAATAGGTGTCAGATAGGTATCAATTGAACCTTCCAAAGGGATGAATAGGAGCATCATAATGATGTAAATAGTGAAGTATGGAATCAAGAGTTGGCGTCCGCGGGAGATAGCATAGTACCTCAGATTCTCGCGATGTTTTTCCCCATTATATGTCATGCCTGCCAAGACGAAATACAGTGCCATGACAAAACTAGTTACGAACGCAACCACTGACTCTAGAATTGCGTTGTCTTGCCACGGTATCATGGAGTGGGTTAGAACCACACCGACTATTCCGACACCTTTTGAGATGTCAATCCATTCCAACCTTTTGCTCGTGACCAGTTCAGTCAGTGTTTAACAGCTCCATCTAGACACGCTTGAAGAATGCGTAATGCTGGCTACCCTTGATAAGGTTTTTAACGCTCACCATCGCGTTGTGCTTCAACGCGCTCGTTGTCTAGGGGCTATGATGGATCCCTGCCAATGCGCGGGGGTTTATCCCTCGGAACCGTAGAACGGATCCGGCCCGGGTTCGAATCCCGGCGAGCGCACCACTTCTCTGTTGTAAAATGCAGCATTCGCATCTGAAACTACTGCAGGATTATGGTATCAATTTCTTGGGAACATTAATGGATGAAACGCTCTTGTTTGTTGTACAAGCTGGATGACTTGCCAATCAAAACCTTCATGAATCTGATTGTTAATAGTGCTTTCAATGCCCCAACTAGACCATATTGACAAGAAGATTCTTGGCATTCTAGTTTATGACTGCAGAACTCCGTATCGAGAGATTGCCAAATCTCTGGGAATGTCCGCTACTGCCATCAAGAGTAGAGTCGATGAAATGGTTGCTTCTGGAGTCATAACAGACTTCGTTGTTGAGTTTTCGTCAGCCATGATTGGCTCAGAGGTCATGATGTTGTGGCTTAAAACAGATGGCACAGAGGATAGAGAGCAGTTCATTTCAGAGATTGGAAAGAACAGAGGCGTCATGCAGATTGCCCCCTTTTATGGAGGAGACTATCTGGTACTTGTAGAGTATACAAGCTCGCTCGAGCTGGCGACTCTTGCTGAAGCTTTCAAGAGCAATCCATATGTCAGTTTCACTGAAATGCATACTCTACTTGAAGTCATGCAACGAGGTAGGAAGACAATCCTAACGAATCTTCAGCTAAGGGTCCTCAAAGCACTCCTTAAAGATGCCAGGATGCTGATTAGTGATATCGCAAAAGAAACTGGTCTGACAGTGCGGATCGTTCGAAGGACGTTGCGAGAACTGAAAGAGAGCGAGGCAATTAGGTTCTCGCTCAGATGGCGTCTCAATGTGGGTGAAAGGGTTACCTTCTTTCTAAAACTGAAATGGGACTCAAAGCAAGCCTCAAGGAACGAAATCAAGGAAATGCTGTTGAAAAACTATGAGGATGAACTCTGGGATATTCTTGTATCTGTAAGTGACCCGATTCTGATTGGTATTGCAATTGTTGACAACCTGAATAATGTCGACATGATTACAAACGAGATTAGGTCGCACCCTGGTATACTATATTCTGACGCCTTCATTTACAGACCCCCATATAACTACAAGAGCATCAAGAGACTCAGTCTTGAGGAAGCCGTTCAGGCGGCTGGAGTCTAGATTGACTCAATTCAGCCACTTTGTAAGATATGTTCTTTACAAAATGACGCTCTTGGAGCCTCTTCTGATGTTTCTTTCAACTTCATTTCTAACACAGCTAGATATCCTGTTTTTGCAGATGCTAGCCTCGTGAATCACCATGACAGAATTACGAGAAAAAGCGAAGGAAAATGAAACCCAAACCGCAACTGAAATCCACGGGCTCAGCAAATCCTTTGGAAACTTCTACTCGGTGAAGGGGCTTAAGCTACAGATCCCGAAGAACTCGGTCTTCGCATTCTCGAGTCCAAACGATGCTGGTAAGACGACCACGATCAAGCTGTTCTTGGGTTTGAGTCGGCTAACATCGAGCGGCAGAGCAATTCTTGGTCATGACTTCACAATGGAGAACAAAATAATCTTTGTCTAGGAAGGTAAAGAAATTGGATGAAGTGATTATTGAAGATTTAACCAAGAGATTTGGCGACTTAACAGCCGTCGATCATCTTGAGCTAAATGTCCCTGAGGGCTCGATCTACGGGCTCCTAGGGCCAAATGGAGCGGGCAAGTCTACAACAATTCGACTCCTTTGCACACTCCTCAAACCAAGTGAAGGCACAGCATCCGTAGGGGGCTTTGACATCATCGAATCACCAGTAAGTGTTCGAGAAATAATCGGTGTAATGCCAGAAGAGAGCAATCATACCCTCTATGCTACAATGTCTACCTATGATAACCTGGAGTACTTTGGAAGGCTTTATGGAGTTCCTGAAGCGGAGATACCAGGAAGGATAGAGGAGCTGCTGACTTTCATGGGACTCTGGGAACGAAAGGATGATCCTGCTGGAGAGTTAAGCACAGGCAATCGCCAGCGTCTTGCTCTATGTCGTGCATTACTCCACCGACCAAGAGTGGTCCTAATGGATGAACCGACATCTGCATTAGACCCAATTGCTGCAAAAAAGGTTCGAGAACTTATCATTAGTCTTGCTGCGAAATATAGACAGACATTCTTCATCAACTCACACAATCTAGCGGAGGTTCAGAGGATGTGTGGAAGGATTGCAATCATCGACAAGGGTCGGATCTTGCTCAATGGCAAGACTAAGGAGCTTCGGTCTAAATTGCAGGCTAGCCAGAATTTCACGATTCGTGTCAATGATGACTTGGAAAAGGCTCTCTCTATTGCTAGGTCTATGGACTTCGTGACATCTGCTGAAGAAGAAGTCGACTCTATTAGGGTAACTATCGAGGATCCACTAGGCAATAACTCAACCCTGATGCGGTCGTTGCTGTCAGAGGGCGTACAAATCTTCGAATTTGCAGAACAAGAAACGACATTGGAAGACCTGTACCTTGATGTCATAAAGGGAGGTGTCACGTAATGGCTCTAAGGAAATCGATGCTCGTTGCCAGAGCTGACTTACGAATGGCAATGAAAGTGAAGATGGTCAAGTATGGTCTGATTATAATGTCCGCAATGGCACCAATTATGCTAATTGGACTTGTCTTATTGCTGGCATTATCTGCGCCTGCAGTTGCAGCCCCTGTCATAGCAATGCTGGATCCAATGATTTCACCTGTGATTGGAATAATGGTCATCGTTCCAGCGTCTATGATTTCTGCAAATGCCCTTGTAGGTGAAAAAGAACAGAACACACTTGAGCCGCTCCTATGCACACCTTTGACAGATCGTGAACTCCTGATTGGCAAAGTATTGAGCTCATTCATCCCGACCATCACTCTACTACTTGGATCAGTCATTGTCACTGAGATTGCCACGAATATTATACTCACCTCTGTAGGAGCTGAGGTAATCCTATTTCCAGGAGTTTCCAGTCTGTTTCTACTTCTGGTAGCAGGTCCCATTCTAATTGCGGCAGTGGTATCGGTGATGGTTCTCATCAGTGGGAAAGTCAAGCGTGTTTATGAGGCCTATCAGTCCTCTGGAGTAGTCGTTATGGTCTTTCTGATTCCCCTGATTCTACCCATGTTGTCAATGAATAGTGGAGGAACTGCGGACATCAGCCTTGTCTGGTTGTCTAACATTTTCACACTACTTTTCGCATCTGTACTGGCAATTGTCACATGGACTCTGGCAATTAGGAGATTCAACCGTGATAGGATAGTATCAATGTAGTGTGTAACCTGATTGAACTGAGCTGTAGTTTGGAGAAACAGGAAATGAATACACACGAGATGATGGAGAGGTTCCGGCAGTTCGCCTCTGCTGACCTCTCCTTCATCATTCCCAATCGGATGCATCAGGTTTCAGAGGTCCTTCTCAAGACCGACGTAGTGCGCATCATCCTGACGAGATATGACTACAGAACAGAAAGCCTTGATGTTGATGTTGAGGTTTCTTTGCCCTTCCTGCCAGCAACTTCCGGGATTATGTCAACACAGGAATACATAGACAGTGTGATTACCACCCTTGAGTATCTGAAACGTCTCATTTTCATCGGGTTCAGCTTGGAGGTGCTCCAAGAAGAGGGCATCCTCATAGCCTCCGCTGCTTTGAATTTGGAGACGAAGGAGTACGTATTCAAAGCCCTTAGGCCTCCGGACTGATTATCCACTGCTCGTCAGATTCTGAATCCTAAGATGTGAGGGAGCGGATTAATCTGTAAAGGACTTCAAGGGCCCTGATTCCCGAGAAAGTGAAGAAATCTTTGGGGTATATTGTGAACAACGGCGGAAGTATCAAGGTAGATTATGTACCCTATGTTCCGGGTTCGAATCCCGGCGAGCGCACCACTCTCATTCCTCTTGGAGGTTCCAGATTCCGACGCTCCCAGTTCCCGCACAGGCAATGAACTGGCCGTCTGGGCTCCATGCGATGTCAAGTGCGGGACCCATTAGTCCCTCAAGGACTGCAACCTCTTTGTTGTCACGCCACAAGCGCACAGTTGAATCGAAGGATGAGGATGCAAGAATATCCCCTTGAAACCTCCATCCAAGCTGATAGATGCTACTAGTGTGTCCTTTCAACACTTCAGCCGGGTCCCCATTATGGCTCCACAGCCTGATTTCTGCGTCTTTGAACCCGCCTCCAGAGGCTAGCGTCTTCCCATCGTGACTCCATGTGAGACCGAAGACTCGGTCTTTGTGTCCTTCTAGGAGAGCATACTCTTTACCTTCCCTCCAGAGCCGGACTTTGTAATCATATGCACTCGATGCCAGCAATTGGGAATCAATCTCTGGATGCCATTCCACCCTTGCCAAGGCTTTCTCATGACCCTTTAGTACAGCTTCTTCGGTTCCGTTTCTTTTCCAAAGACGGATTGTGGAGTCTGCGGAACCCGATGCCAGCAATTCTCCATTCGGACTCCAGGAAAGACTTGTGACTGCACCCGTGTGACCAGTCATCGTGCTCAGACTATCATTGTCACGCCATAGTCTGATTGACCTATCACCGGAACATGACGCAAGTAGCTCCGAATCCGGACTCCATGCAACTTGATAGATCGGGCCTTTGTGGCCCTTCAGAGTAGCCTTCTCTGCTCCTTCCTTCCAAAGAGCTATCGTGTTGTCCCTGGCCCCTGTAGCCAGTATGTTTCCCTTGGGGTCCCAAGCCATCGACGATACAGGCTTGGAGTGCTGTTCCAGAGTCCCAATCAACGCTCCAGATTCATATAGTTGGATAGCACCAGTTGACAGACCAACAGCAAGGATTCCCTTTGGAGACCAGCTGAGCACTGCGGTCACATTCTTCCCAATGTCTATGAACTCGCTCTTGGTTTCCATTGCTGGATTTCTCCTGAAGTCAATTCATCTCTTTCTGCTGAGGTGGATTATCAATCTATGCCAATTTAGTTGGTTTGTATTTGACCCATATCATGTGTTTGTGATTGCTTCGTTTCATTCGAAATGTGGTTCATATTCATGCCAGTTAAAAGCACGTCAATAAGACATGCGAGTGATTTCCAGGGGTGATTCATCTTGAAACGAGTCCTCTTCCTCTGCACTGGGAACTCTGCACGAAGCCAGATATCTGAGGCTCTTCTTAGGACTTTAGGCGGAAACGACTACGAAGTCTACAGTGCTGGAATCAGTCCCAGCAATGAGGTCAATCCCTTTGTCCTCGAGGTGCTTAGGCAGCGAGGCATCGATACGAAGGGACTTCATCCAAAGAGACTCGACCGATTCTTGGATGAGGAGTTCGATCTGGTAGTGACAGTCTGTGATCGTGCGAAAAAAGAGTGTCCTGTATTCCCTGGAGCGAAGAATCTGG
>CP070658.1:1739173-1747031 GCA_020355105.1 Candidatus Thorarchaeota archaeon
ACTAGAAATACAGATGGGCTTGACGACGGCACTTCAAGTTCACACTGTCTTGACAACTGATGATGGTAACCAGTCTTGGTGGCTTGACGCGCCTGCAGTGTTGAGACATCCCGCGAAGATTCTTTCTCTGAACCAAAGCCTTAAATCTGGGCTCGAATGTGTTGCGCCTCGATGATAGGTTGGCACAACAAGCCAGACCTCTAGTTCCGTGCATGTGAAGTGGTGGATTATGAGACTGAGAGACTATATCCTAAGAAGGGTTCTTTTGTCAATTCCCGTTATAATTGGCGTCCTGGCAATCACGTTTGTTCTTGCCTACGTGGTGGGCAATCCCCTTGCAATCTACGTAAATGAGAGGACTCCTCCTCAGGCCATTGATCAAATCATCCGTCACCATGGACTTGATCAGCCGCTGTATGTCCAGTTCTTCCTCTATCTAAGGAACTTAGTGATGGGTGATTGGGGTTGGTCAGATACTGCGAATTCCTACGTGGTAGACGCAATCCGGAGGTTCTTCCCAGCTACCATTGAACTCTCTATTGTCGCAATGATCATTGCAGTACTCGTAGGTATTCCACTTGGGATAGTATCTGCCACTCGAAAGGACCAGATTGTGGACCACGTGACTCGAGTTATCGCGCTTGCAGGAGTTTCTATGCCCATATTCTGGTTTGCGCTTATGCTCAAGTATCTGCTATACTACCAGTTCTTTATCTGGGGTCTGCCGTACCTGCCCGAGGGAGGCAGATATAGTATTGTTACAGTGACATACAATCCCGTTACGAATTTCATCCTCATAGACTCATTGATAACTGGCAACCTTGTGTTATTCTTTGATGCCCTCGTCCATCTTGTCATGCCGGCCGCGTGTCTGGGCTATCTGACCCTGGCTATCATTACCAGAATGATGCGATCTAGTATGCTTGAAGTCCTGAAGGAAGACTACATCACTCTAGCAAGGTCCAAGGGCCTTCGGGAGCGGGTGGTGATCTATCGGCACGCGCTTAGGAACGCTATGATTCCGACGGTCACGATAATAGGTCTTGCCTTCGGAGGACTGATAACGGGAGCAGTCCTGACGGAAACGATTTTCAGCTGGCCGGGTCTTGGCCGATGGGCGGTCCGATCTATCCTCACGTCAGACATTCCAAGCATTAATGCATTTACGCTCTTGGTGGCTATCATCTTCGTTTCAGCGAATCTGATAGTAGATCTGATCTATGGAGCGCTAGATCCCAGAATCAGATACGGGTAGGTGAATAAGATGACAGAAAGAAGCTCAGAAACTATCGTCTCCGAAGTTGAAGTCATTGAAGTTGTCCCCGTCAGCCCGATGGTACGAGTGCTTGGTATTGTCCAGACCTTGGTGGGCGCCGTCAGTGCCGGAATAGGACTCCTTGCATTCCTTTTGGTGATTAGAAACTTCATCCTTGCAAATGTGGGCTTTGTCTCAATCATTGGCGTGGTCATACTCAATGTAGGACCTTTGGTTCTGGTCGGACTGTTTCTTGTCAACGTCGGTATGTCGATACTATCCCTTGAAACTTCGGCATTCTCATGGGTCATATATGGCAATCTTTTATCAGGCGCGCTTTATCTTCTCATGGGTGGCCTGGCTGTATGGCTGACACTGGGGAACCTCCTCGCTCTTGTTCTTCTGATGACGCCAGCAGCTCGAAGCTACTGGTGGGCACTCTTTGTGGAAGATACACGTCCCAGGATCAAGGAGATTAGGTACTCACTTTACTTGGTTCGACGGAGTCCCTTGGTGGTGGCCGGCATCATCATTCTGATTGGGTACGTTCTGATTGCGATCTTCGTACCCTATTTCGCTCCATATGGTCCGGAGGAGCGTATATGGACTGAAACACTGCAACCACCTGGTCCGAACCACATATGGGGTACAGACCCGAACGGCGGGGACGTATTCAGCATGGTCATGTGGGCAACGCAGATAGACCTGAAGATTGCCGTTTCAGTGGTCGCAGTGGCTCTTGCAATAGGGACTCTGATCGGGGTAGCTGCGGGCTACTTTGGTGGTGCTGTTGATGAGATTGTCATGAGAATCACTGACGTCTTCTTCGCGTTTCCAGGACTCATTCTGGCAATGGCGATCGTTTCCGCATTAGGGGAAAGGAATCTCGATAACATTTCCGTTGCTCTAATGATTGTCTGGTGGCCTACCTACTCGAGACTTGTACGCGGCCAGGTTCTCATAGAGCGAGAGAAGCTCTACGTAGAAGCAGCTAGATCGGTGGGAGCATCGGACCTTAGGATTATGATGACTCACATATTGCCCAACACAATACAGCCAGTCATTGTCCAGGCAACACTCGACATGGGAGGTGTCCTATTGACAGCAGCCGGACTCAGCTTCATTGGCTATGGTGCTGAGGCAGGAACGGCCGAATGGGGCCTTATGATATCTACTGGACAGGATCACTTCACGCTCTTCTGGATGATCTTCTACCCTGGAATGGCGATGCTGCTCTGTGCACTGGCCTTCAATCTGGTAGGTGATGGAGTGAGAGATATCATGGATCCGAAGCTTCGACGACGATGACGACCGGAGATGACTTTACAATGGTGACATCGAACACGACAACCCATGGAACACAAGACGAGATTCCTGAGCTCGCCCCGGACGTGATTCTTGACGTTCGAGGATTGAAGACTTCCTTCTATACGTATGAAGGCGTTGTGAAAGCGCTAGACGGGATCTCTGTAGATCTTAAGAAGGGAGATACTCTGGCCTTCGTTGGTGAAACTGGATGTGGCAAGAGTGTAACCGCGAAGTCGATTATGCGTCTTGTGGAATCTCCAGGACGAATAGAAGAAGGGGAGGTAATCTTCAGAGACCGTGCTGATGATGGCAGTGAGGTCATAATGGACTTACTGAAGTTGTCAACGGAAGAAATGCGTCATATAAGGGGCAACAGAATAGGAATTGTCTTCCAGGATCCCGCGACATATCCGAACCCTGTGTTTCGCATAGGGGATCAGATTGCTGAGGTGATTTCTCTTCACCAGGATCTTGCTCTTGACGTTCTCAGGATGAAGATTGAGCGTTTGGAAGCCGCATTGGCAGAGAATCCAGATGCACCGAACGCGGCGGAGATACAGGAGAAAATCTCCAACTACGAAAGTCAGCTCGACGACCCACCCTCGCCGTCAGAGACCGACAAGAAGGAGCTGGCCAAGAAGAGAGCCGTGGATATGCTCAGAATGGTTCGTATGCCTACACCTGAGGAGGTGGCCAATCAGTATCCTCACGAATTGTCCGGAGGAATGAGGCAGAGGGCACTTATCGCAATGGCATTGTCCTGCAACCCTCAGATTCTGATTTGCGATGAAGCTACCACCGCCTTGGATGTCACTGTCCAGGCTCAGGTCCTCAGGCTTTTGAATGAGCTCAAGTCAGAATTTGATTCATCAATCATCATCATCACTCATGACCTAGGTGTGGTGGCAGAAACATGTACTAAGGTGGCGGTTATGTATGCCGGTGTAGTTGCAGAGTACGCATCGACTGAAGATCTGTTCGCAGATCCTTTACATCCTTACACTCTAGGTTTGCTTCGGGCTATTCCTAAGCTGACAGAGAAGACTGATCGGCTTCTACAGATTAGAGGGAGCGTGCCCAACCTGATCACACCACCAACTGGATGCAGATTTCATCCCCGATGCGATTACGCAACTGGAATATGCAAGGAGGAGCGGCCTCCTAGAGCGGAGATGAAGCCCGGTCATTGGGTGGAGTGCCACCATCCACAGGGCTCTATGGCTGGAAAGAGGTGACAGATGATGACAATCGGAAAACCTTTGATACAGGTAAAGAATCTGAAGAAGTACTTCCCATTGACCGGTGGCGTGTTCCGCAAGGTTCTTGGGTATGTACGGGCTGTCGATGATGTTTCATTCGACATAATTGAGGGGGAAACTCTTGGACTCGTTGGCGAGTCCGGATGTGGAAAGACCACGGCCGGAAGAACGATACTACGGTTGATTCCTCCCACGGCGGGTGAAATCATCTTCGAAGGTCGGGACATTGCACAGGTCAAGCGGAGAGGAATACGTGAGTATCGTCGGGAAACGGGAATCGTGTTCCAAGATCCAATGGCCTCGCTAGACCCGAGACTGACTATCAAGAACGCAGTCGGTGAGCCCCTGCTTGTGAATGGAATTGCCCGTGGCTACAGATTGCGGGAGATGGTACTGGATTTGCTTCAGAAGGTCGGCCTAACCGAGGACCATCTCAATAGGTTTCCGCACGAGTTCAGTCGTGGTCAGAGACAGAGAATCAGTATCGCCCGAGCCTTGGCTTTGAATCCAAAGTTTGTGGTGATGGACGAGCCTACGTCAAGCACCGATGTATCCGTACAGGCCCAGACTTTGAACCTCATGAAGGACTTGCAGGCGGAGTTTGAACTCACATATCTGTTCATATCGCACAACCTCAGTGTAGTCAAACACATGAGTGACAGAGTCGCCGTTATGTACCTCGGCAAGATTCTGGAGATGACTCCTCGTGATATCTTCGAGGAGGCAATGCATCCATACTCAGCGGCCCTAGTGTCGGCAGTTCCTGTGCCTAATCCAGAGTATAGAGGTCGAGCACAGGTCTTGGCCGGAGAAGTACCAAGTCCCATTAATCCACCAACAGGGTGCCGATTTCATCCTCGATGTAGGTTTGCGAAGGAGATCTGTAGAGAGGACGTGCCTGGACTTCGGGACATGGGTGAGGGTCATCTAGTGGCCTGCCACTTCGCCGGAGAGCTGGATTTGGAATACAAAGAGGAGGTTGAGGCCGCGGTGGTTGGTGCTTAGTGGACTCCCACAGAACCACAGAGATTTACCTAGGATCTGAATGACGTCACATGGAGGTAAAATGAATGGAAGACGAAGAAACGCGAGAAGACTTCGACTGGTCGCAGTACGGAGAGCATGACGAACCCACGCATCCTCCCCTTGACGGGAAGGACTACGTTGCACTCTTCATTGCATCTATTCAAACCATCTTCCTTCCTCTCGTACTGCTTGCAATAGTGCTCATCTCGCTCGGAATCATCTTCGTTTTGTTGCCCTAGATGGAGCGAGTGCAGTTGCGGAGAATCGCATCCCTGCGTGGACTCCGTTGGGCAACCATACTGATGCTCCTGATACTAATATCAGGGTTGATCGGATCCGTGGTGGCACAAGTTTCCATCTTCCGCTACATTGTGGAAGTCCTTGGATTCTTAATGAGTGGCGTCCTACTTCTTATGGGGGGTTGCCTGTTTTCTAGGCAGCCTCTTGAAGATTCAAAAAGGTATGATGATGAGGGCCTCCCGACTTCATCTTGGCGGACTGCACTGCTGGGCCTTACTCTAATGGTCACTAGTGTCTTTCTATTTGCCTATGGTCTTCTCTTCACTTTGGTCAGCATAGTCCTTGGCATCTAGAGCGAGTATGTCTTGGCTGCCCTTTATGAGCCTGTACACTGTTTCAGGAACAATCAGTATCGATGTTGAGATTGACGCCACCAAAGCTACAAAGATGACGTAGGCAACACCTGGGTTTAGAACGGCTATTGGAGCGAACACATGGGTGAGAAGGAAGCCAAAGAGTGCTGCTATTCCATAGGCGGCCGATTCCAGCATTCCATCACTCATCGGAGCCAGCACCATTGAAATGACGCCAGCAACAATCAGAATCTTGAACCACGTGTCCATCGCCTTCGAAGATACATGTGCAAAAGCAAAGTCCCCGACTTTGAGCTGAAATGGATCTTGCTCCATCAACCAGGAGAGAAGTCCATAAGACAAGCCGACGTCTAGGGGAGCCTGTACTAAAAAGAAAGCAACCACGGCGACTAGAATTGATCCCCCTGTTGCTGCAAGACCCCCCAGTGCGAGGTACGCAACAATCATCGGCAGGATTCCTACCAAACTAGCGAGAGCCAGAGTAGCCTCAAGCGTCTTCTCAGCTATCAGTTCTTGGAACGATCTGCTAATCTTCGAGTGACTTCCTTGAGTGAGATGCTCCATTGCCCATCCATGCGAAAGACAGCCGGAGTAGTGTTTCCTACCAGATAGATCCATCGTGTCGGGGTCAAATCTGGCTGTAAGATATAAGAGGAGCTCTGTGAATCGCCTTGCTCGCCTGCGCCAGACTAGCGCCATGGCAAATGAAACAATGACAAGCAAGATCACAACCAGAGTCATGTACATGCTCTAATCCCTTCGTGATATTCTTGGTCCAAACTGAATCGCCTCGAAATGAGCTATTCGTCAACACCGTCGCAGATACCGCCGGCCCAGTCTATGTCTTTCAGTTCTTGAATGTAACTTTCTACGCTTGAAATTCAGCTGTTGTCTAGAGTTCAGGGACGGCACTGTCACAGGACAATGTGTCAATTCAATAACACTACTGATTGGAGCCAAGCAGAATCATCGGCAAATCTCGGAATTCAAAATCAGCTTGACAAGTAGCCTATACGACAGTGGACTACACCCGGAAAGTCTACTCTAGACGGAATGCTCCTCTCTCTTTAATCTGATCTGTATACGAATCCACCTCACCACTAGATATACGAGGACCAAAGTGAAGGGGACTCCAGAGATGAATAGTACCAGGGCGAGCGGATACGAGAAGTCAGCCACCGGGATAAACACATATGTCACGAAGAAATTGAAAAAGGCGGCAATTGAGAATGCTACTGCCTCTGGAATCAGCTCACCCCATGGTGAAACGAGTATGGACACTGAGCCGAGAGCCAATACGGACTTTATCCATGATCTGATTCGGTTGGACGCCACTTTTGCGTAAGCATAGTCCCCTTTCTCAAGTTCTGGCAAGTCCTGGTCAACCAGGTGATTGAGTAGGTCATATGAAACTTCTACTTCCCCGGGACTTCGTATGATGAATACAGCAATGATGACTGTTCCGAGTGAGGCCCCCGCCAGCGTGAAGCTCTGGAAAAGGACGAGTACTAGAATCACCGGGAGTACCCCAAGTGCCATTCCAATGACCATGGTCCCCACCAATGTGTTTTGTGCGACAAAGTCGCCTAGAGTTCCTTCTGCTTTCAAGTAGTCACCGTGTACAACATTCTTCATGAACCATTTGTGCGACATGCAGTTAGTGTATTTCTGGGCGCCACTAGTGTCGATCTCGTCAACGTTGAACCTGCCGCTGAAGTAGATGAAGAGTTCGCCGAATGCGATTAATCTTCTATGCCAGAGCAGCGCGATGCCAACTGACAGGATTCCCAGAAGTAGCAAGGCAGTTACCATGTACATCTAGCTCTTCGCTCCCGCAAGCCGCTGAAACGCCAAGAACCATATGTCCGCCAAGAGTTTGCGCCACAAGTCTGTTTTCGGGTCCTCTGAAACTCCCATAAGTAGGTAGACTGTGCCCCTTAGCTTTGCAGCTTTCCTCTTCTCCACATGCAATGTTACACTCTCTCCCGAGAGTTCCAAATGCATGCCATGTTCGTAGAAGACCCTTGCTGGTGCCGAATAGTCATAGTCAAGTTCATTGATTGGTTCTGGGTGAATCCACACGCTTGCCTTACCTACTTCCGCCACAATCTCTAGCTTCTTGAACTGGTAGTTCGGGACCAAATCCCATGTTTCAGGTAGCCCGAATTTCCTTGCGGCAACCATACTCTGTTTAATGAATCCGCTGAAGTCTCCACCGTCTCCAGCTATGCTGAGCGTAGGAGGTGTTCTTTTGAATGTTAGGATATTTGAGGTGAGGTCCCATCTCTTGACTGACTTTGGATTTGATGCGCTTTTCTCAAAACGGTCCCAAAAACAATAGGGCATGGTCGTCATGGCAAGCATCTTGTCTTTGTCCCAAGGCTTTCGGTCCATGA
>CP070658.1:1747131-1756141 GCA_020355105.1 Candidatus Thorarchaeota archaeon
TATTCGTGACATTGTCATAGTACGGTGAAAGGAGTTGATTCCAACGAAGGTCAATCATGAATGTGTAGCTATCAATTGCACCAAGCGAGGCTGTGTTGACATGCACCCAATAGCTACCTGCCTCAACTCCACTCCCACTCTCTATCCAGTAGTCGACATCTTCCATGAGCGCTGGTACATCCACGCATGAGAACTGCACCTGGGCTCCCTCAATCGGTGAGCCAGTAGACTCATCCCTGAACGACAACGAGAGTGTCAGGTTGTCGCCCATTGGAGCTGGGATCACTTGACCCACACTAACGGTGCCTCTCCTCTCGATTGTAGTAACTGACACTCGAGTACTGCCGTCTGTATAGTATGGTGCCGAACCGTCCCACTGCACAAACACAGTGACATTCCAGCTAACGATCAGATTCGCGCTGAGTACTGTAGAATTGATGCTTGCACCGAACCACGAACCAACAGTACTCAAGGAGTATTCATCAGAAGCAAGAAGGAGGCCGCCACTATAGACGGAGATGTCGCCCATCGGTACAGCTATGCTGCCGCCCGTATTCAGGTCAACATATGCGAACTCGAAAGTAACATTGTCAAGATACTGTACGTATGAGGGCGGCACTACAACTTCAACATTCGCCGGTCGTTCAGTCACACTCATTGACACATCAAGCGTAGCGTTCTCGTAGAATGGTGCGCCGGATGTCCAGTTGGCTTGCACCGTGATAGTCTTGGGTCCCGGTGATCCGAAACTGGATGTGAGAACAGAGAGAGTGTAGTAACCGTCAGTCCCAGTGGTGACCACGTAGTCAACCAACTCCACCAGAGGGATTGCGCCATGAAACAGGTGTATGTCTACCAAAGGTATTCCAGTGAGCGAATCCAAATCCCGATAGACCACTGTGAAATTGGAGTAGTCCAGATATGGCGTTGGGAGTGGCGCAGTATCAAGGTCGAGTGTTGTGTCTCTCTCTCTCAGCTGGAAGGAAACATCGATGGCAGACCACTCATAGTATGGTACTGCATCAGCAAAGCTGAAGTTCAGAGTCAGTATGTAGGGTTTCCCAATCTGGAGTCCTTGATCGTGAGTTTCAACCAACAGAAGGTAGTCTCCGAAGCCTGGACGCCACATGCAAGAACGAAGCCAGCCTGTGCCATTCAGCACTTCCACCCACGTTCTTGCCCCAGTCTGATTCGCTATCGGTTCCATTGTGGTGAGGTCTAGATAACGGACGATGATGTTGAAGGAGTTGTTGAACTGAACCGATCCGACGGGGTCAGCAATCAGAATCGTGTTCCTGTGAGTCACAGACAGGCTTCGAGTTTCCTCTACGTCCTCGATGTAGAACGCACCTGCCTCGAGTCTTATCTTGAGATTATAGGTTCCGGGCTGTGCGAAGTACTCTGTATCGAGCTCTATCTGATAATCGCCGCCTCCAAGCTCTATAACCGAATGGTAGGAGGCTGGAATCTCTAATGTATCGTCGTACAGTGTGACTGTGACTCCCTCTAGTCCTCTCGGGACTGCACCAGTCACGTCATCAAAGGATATCACAAAAGTCAGGTTATCGCCGTATGGTGTAGAAGATGGAGTAGGATATGTGAGCGATGTCTGACGGGGCGTAAGTGTTACTGCGACAAGCCTCCCGGTCACATTCGCGTAGAACGGAATCCCCGCCCAAGTCACGTTGAGCACCAAATACCTCTCACCGAGTGGAGACCCAAACTGACTAGTATTGAATGAGATTGAGTAGGCTCCAGAGAACGAATCATATGAGATAGAGAAGTCAGGTACTCCAATCGAGATTGTCATGACGCTCTGACTATAATCGATGTAGTCTGAGCTCCCACCTGTCACATCCTCATATGTAAATGAGAATGTCGCATTCTCACCGTAGCGCACAGGTGTTGGAGGTACCACGGAGAGCAGTGTATCCCTTGGCAAGACTCTGACAGATATTGTATCAGTCCTGTTTGTGTAGTAAGGAGACACACCCTTTGACCAGTTGATGAAGACGTTCATTGAGAATAGTCCTGTTCCGCCGAGAATGGTTGTGTTGAAGCGGACTGAGTAGTATCCGGGTTGTCCTACTCTGTCAGTTTCCCATATGCTAATCTCAGAAAGATTGACAACTGTGCCCTCGAAATCGACGCTTACAAATACGTTGCCCGACTGATTCGTGATCCCTGTCCCTGAGGATGCGCCTGCGTAGAGAAACGTGTAGCTCATGTTTGATGGACATGGCGACGGAAGTGAGGTATCAATCAAGGTCAGGGAAGACGCCTCTCCAACGATTTCGGCATCCAGAGTGATGTACATGTTGTGATACTTCAGGTAGCTGCCGGTCCAATTGAAGAAGACAGTCAGATGTTGAGTCCCTAGACCGCCGAATTCAGATGCCAAGATTTCAATCTCGTAGTATCCAGCACCGGTTCCGTTGGTCCAGACTCTGTTCACACTACCAGTTGCATTCGTTACAGTACAGTCGATCAGAGCCGACACTATTCCCATATTGTGATCCTTGTCGCCGTAGTACACTGAGATGTATAATGTACCGGCCGGTGTAGTAGGCGCAACAGGTGCCACAAGCCTGAACTCGGTGTGGATGGTCCGAATTGTCAATGAGATATTGAAGTAGCCCGCCTCGATATTGGGTCCCTTAGTGAAGTTGAACATCAAGAGGTAGTTGCGCAGAGAGTCACTCTCGAACGTGTTGATGGTGATGCGGTAACGCATGCTGACCCACTCAACAGTGTAGTGGGGTCCAGTCCAGTTGCATACACCCAACGCAGAGTCTATTGGCGCATCGTTATCCATATCCACATAGTCCACAAAGAAGACTGAGGAGTCGCCAACAGGTATGTCAAGTGTGCCTACCGTGGGAACCGCGTATGTACGAATCTCCCTGACATTGATGTCTATCGATATTGTCTTACTTCCATAACCAGTCGCAGAGGCTGTAAGGTTCACGTTGTACAGCCCCTGGTTCCACGCGGGTGTATCAAGGGTCACTTTGTACTCGCCGGTTCCAAAATCCAGAGGAACTCCGACAATCGAGGCACCCTCAGCAACGATTGAAGCGGCTGTGATTCCTATTGCTCGGTCAATGTCCTCGAAGAGTAGGGTCAGAATGATATCTGTGCTGTAGCCCATGGTGGCCAATGGATAGTCTGGAGAGGTCAGTTGGCTTTGAGCCGCGCGATAGGAGAAGAGAATCAACGGTGTCTGAGCGTCGCCAAAGTCCTCGGCAGGCCCGAAACTCACGAAGATACGTACCGTGTAGTTACCTTCAACGAAGGCCCCCTGATCTATTGTCAGACTGTAACTCCCGCCACCCAACGGAGACAGTCCCTCGATTGTGTATGGGCTGCCACTCTGATCCTCAGCAAAGAAGTAGCTGACATCTAGACCATTGATTGCGTCGCTGTGATAGATGGATTCTGGATTATTCACTGACAGATGCAGGATAATCTCAAAGTCGTCTCCTATCGGAAACATGTCGACGTGGTCCCATGTAAGGCTCGTAGTCAACTTATTCACATTGACAACTATGGCACTCATTGAGTCATAGTAGAGCCTTGGCGAGTCTGTCGCCTCAAGTGTTAGATTCACAGTATGGGAACCGAGACTCCAACTATCCGTCTGCAGCCAAAACTGTCTGGAACCGTGATTCGATGAACCCCCGGCCCATTCTGCTGCGATTTGCGTGAAGTTGTCAAGAATGATCGACCCACCTTGGTCGAGATCATAGAACTGTACAGTAACATATGTGTCTGCACCGAGCGGCACCGAGCTATTGTAGGTGGCAACAATGTAGGTCCGGTGTGGCACCACATTCACTGCAACGGTGACATCGACGCTTTGGTAGTCAGTCTTTGAAATCGTGAAGTTGAATAAGTGGACTCCGGGCGTGTAGGCGCTCACATCTATTCGAATGGAGTAGTTGCCGTCCTGGAGGTCAGTCCAATCAAAGCTTGTGTCACCAGTAACGGTACCGCCTGAGATGCCCATATTGGAATGGTCCGAGTCGTGCCACTGAAGAGTTGCATTCACGGTCTGGCCCCAAGGTACATTCGGTGGGTCAGTGGTACCAGTGGCAGCATCGGTTGCAATGTTCCTTACTGTTAGACAGACTATCGTTGAGCTATCAAGGAGATACGATACCACAGGGTCCGCATAGAGTTCAAAGTAGTGTGAGCCTACTCCAAGGCCGGAAGCGTCAAGAGTAACCAGATAACTGCCGTCTCCGTGGTCGGTAGTGCCCTCTACCGTCCCGTTTGACGTGATTGTAGCTCCTGGTACTGGTGTTCCATCAAAGCCGTCACGTACTGTGATGTTGAAACTGAAGTCATCTCCATACGGTGTTGCCGGTGGAGATGCATATTCGATGGCTGTGGTGTGGAGAATGTCCAAGTCGAAGGAGAGGGTTGCATTGTTGAAGAACGGATGGTACGAGCTGACTTCGATCCTCCACCTACCCAGATCTTCTAGGTCCGATGTGTTGAGCGCTTTGCCGTAGGAACCTGTTCCGTAGTCATCCAGTTGCTCCTGCGTGGGGACTCCCGACTTTGTCCAGTTGACGTTCACGGAGGCTCCAACCACTGGGTCCGAATCAACCACATCCTCCAAATCTACCTCAACGAACAGCAGTGAGCCGACAACTCTCACCGAGAGCCCATCTCCTATCGCATCGCTCGGGGAGGCCAATGTCAGGGCTGAGTTGTGACGTACAATGAACTGTCGTTGGAATAGGCTCGTTGCGTAGTCAGCTATAGGTCCAGTTGCATTGTAGCGTGCACTGACCATCCACACTCCCTCTTCTGCAGAAGAGTCTGCAATCTTCAGGATGCTGGACTCTGCTGTAGGCCTCGCCAACTCACTCCCCGAAGCATAGAATCCACTTGGATCGTTCTGGTTGCTGTATTCAGTGGCTATCCACTCAGCTGGACGGACAACATCCGAAACGCGAATCTCGTCAAACATCCCCGCCATACACTGGTCGCCACGGTGATATGGTTCCGTGGTGCCGCCCCAGAACCAGTCGTCCAAAGAGGCAAGCTGTACCCAGTAGGTTGGCACGTTCTCGGAGGTCCAGGCCAGAGGGTTGCCGTCGAGATAGATCTCCACTTCCTTTGAGGAGTAGTCCAAGGTTATTGTCAAATGGTGCCATGCGCCGTTTGTAAAGGGATTGGTAGCCATATTGTAGTTGGGCTGGTCCCCTCCCCAAGGGTAGAAGAAATTGTCACCGTCAGGCTGAACTCCCCATTCAAAACCGTCGTTGTGGGTTGTTGAGGGCCATCTAAACCGATTGCTGGAAACCATGATTCTCTGGTACCTTCCGTCCGAACAGTCTACCCAGTTAATCCAAGTTCCAACTGTCCCCTGGTCCGCGATTGAATCAAGACTCATGCTATCAGGGACTACAAGGAAGTCATCAATTCCATCGAGTTCGATTCCTCTTCCCAGCTTGGCATCAATGGTGTCGGATGAGTCCATAGAACCACGACTATAGCCATCATTGTCAAAGGAAGTGCTATCGACAATCTCACGCTCAGCTCCTGAAAGTGATTCATCTAGATGCCAGACGCCAACGAAGTCACTTGTCCACACCTCAGAGGGATTCTCCTGTGATCCCACTACAGCGTTTCCATAGTACATCGTTATGGTAGTGTCAACTGTGCTGGAGAGATTCGCCTTCACCCATGCAACGAGGCGAGCATGTGTTGAGTTGCTTGTTTGATCGAACAGTTCCATCTCGTGCGCCAGGACTACCCCGTTAGATACAAAGAGAATGTCGTCACCGTCCGGCTGTACCTTGTCAGTGTTGCGAAGGTCACTGTCTGAGATGTCAATGAATACAGGGAAGTCAACGAAGTCGCCATCTACTTGAGTATGATCAATGACAAAGTCCTTTCTGTATTTGAACGAAGGTATCTCGTGGACAGATCCTCCAGAGGTTGTGTTTGTCGAGGAGTGCCATACTGCACCGCTTGGGTCCGTAAGCACAAAAGTCGTGCTCTCTCCATCAAGTTGAGGAATGGTCGCTAGGAACTCCATCTCATCGTTCACAGAGAAGGAGGCTGTGTCCTGCAAAGGACCTCCAGAGGGACCTAGCTTCAAATCGAAAATGCTCGTATCTTGGATGAAATCCACTTTCCACATGCCATACTCATCAACTGAAGCAGCCAACATAGTCACAACGCCTGATTGAGCCACCCAATCATCAGGTGATGTCTTTGTTTCTCCAGAAGGGTTTGTCACTGAAATCGCGCCCCAATCGCGCTGTGGGTAGGTGATGCTAAATCCAACTTCCTCTACTCCTTCAGGTGGCGTAACTGGGACCATGGCGGTCCATGTTGTCATTGAGGCATTGTCCACTGAGAACGAGGTGCCCGGATTAAGACTACTGTCAAGAGAGTCAATCTCACTCGATACCTTCAGCTCCATACCCACGTTGAGAGTCACAGATGACGGATAGCTTGTCGAGAAGCGCAAGTCTGTTGGATGATCATCTACTGTGAGCATCTCATTGCCGACTGTGATGAAACTGGACGGGTCGTATTGGTTATTGTATTCCGTTGCTATCCAGTCATCCGATAGGGCAATATCGGACATGCGAACCTCATCAAGGCCGCCTTCAATCGAAGCTATGAGTTGGAGTCCTCGGGAAAGTGTGAATGCCTCCGGGGAGTCTACGCTCCCTATGCCACTAATGTCCACAGAACCGCTGTAACTACCGTCTTTGAAGAAATACAGATTGTTACTACTCCTGTCAACGCGCGCAACAAGATGCATCCATGCTCCAATTGTAGTACTCTGAGTATTGCTGGTTTCGTAGCTGATGCCATCGCTTATCTGGAAGTACATGTTTGTTGCAACAGTGTTTGTTTCGAACCTATAACCACTCTCAAGGATGCTTGGATGTCCTTTGTTGAGAGGAACCTGCCAAGTTCCTGTACTCGCATTGATCTTCAGCCACATGCTGATAGTGAAACTACCAGTGCCAAAATCAAGGTGCCCATCGACTGGGTCTCCAAAGTCAACGTACGCATCAACTCCATCGAAGTCATAGGCATCTCCTACCTTGCCTGCCACCGCTTGAGTGACCCCTCCCCGGGCGATGCCGGTGCCACCATATGTACTTGAGTCCTGAACAGTCCCACTTGATTCATCAAGGTGCCAGACGCCAACGTAATCTTGTCCCCACACTCCCGATGGGCTCTCTCCATTCGCTGACTGTGGGTTTCCATAATACATGGTTATGACTGTGTCCACTGTTGAAGACAGGTATGGCACACTAACCCAGGCCGTGAGATGTGCGTGGGTTGCGTTGTAGGTCTGGTCGAAGCTCTCTATTTCGTAGGCAAGTGGTTCTCCACCAATTGCGAATGCGATGTCATCACAATCTGGTTGCACGTCTGTGCGGAGGTCTTTATCATAGAAGTCTAGGAGAACAGGGAAGTCCGCGAGATCGGAAGTGACTCTTGTGTGGTCAATGATGATGTCCTTCTCGAATTCGAGTGAGGACACTGTATCCTCTTCTTGAGCGACAACGAAATCAACGTAGAGTCGAGCCAGCTCTGATTGAGTGAAGTGTGAAGAGCCTTTGGCATTGTTGTAGTCCTGATATCCTGTGGAACCAGCGTAGTCAAGCATAATGCACATGTAGTTCCCACTAATCCAACCTGGCCTTGATACTACCTTTTGAACAAGGCCAGCGAAATCCGGGGACAAATACTTCTGTCCTCCGACCCATGTTCCAGATGGATACCAATCCACGCTGGTATTCACCCACTGAAATCTATCCTTAAGCACTGGGAACCCTGCGGTGAACGGATCGACGAGGTCTTCGTCTGCAACGTGAATTCTCATGCCCGCCCTATTGGCAGTGGCATCAGAATCACCTTCAATCTCGAGTCTTGCCGAAGTCACGATTGCGCCTTGTGGGATTCCAGCAGGAAACTGGAAGGCGATCTGAAAGGCATCAGCGTCACTCCATCCCGTGTCACCCCACACGCCAACATCAAGTACTCCGTCATTCTCAAACCCTTCAAGATGGACTCCCGCAGAGGGCCAATTTCTACAGTCTCGTCCTGAGATCCCGCTGATGTATTCATCATCCGGAACCTGTGCAACGATACTCCCCTCCTCATAGCCGCTGACAACAGTGCCGTTTGCCTTGAGTCCGACCTGTTCAGGAAAGGCCGACACACTCAGAGTAAGTTGGACCTCATCAACAAAGATGCGGCTCGTTCTTGCTTCAGACTGAGCACCTGAGAGGTCTGTGCCTAGTCCGATATCGAGCTGAAGTGCGTTCTGAGTCAATAGTGAGTCGAATGCTGCTGACGGGATCGTGACTGTCGTTTCTAGCCAGGTATCAAGAGGATCACCAGGTTCGAGCACATGCAGCTTCGTTTCGTATCCCGCAAGTCTTACAAACAAGTAGGTCTGGTCCTGAAGGTTGCATGATGCACCCGGGTAGTAGAGGAACTTGACTTCTGCTGATAAGATGCTTCTGGCCAAGACAGAGACTGTCTGACTGAGGTACACTTCATCATCAGCGGTCAGCTCATTGCCGCTGACCCAGTCCGCGTCGAATCTCCATCCCATGCTATCATCGTATCCCGAGCCTGCAACACCGTTCAACTCAAACAGCCCGTAGAAGGGATGCCCGCTCCGTCCAGAACCTGGTCCTTGCTCATCCACCGCAAGCGTCCATCCATCTGGTACGCGGACGTCCTCACTGTTATAGCCGAGCCCTAGCCACTTCTCAAGATGGAAATCGTTCAACCTCTGATTAACAAGCACGTCATCAACTGTAGTGAGAAGCCCTTCAATACTTGCTGAGATTGTGTCTGCCGCCCATCCTGACGGTGGTACAATGGTTGCTAGGCCAGAAGAGGAGTGGTCCAAGTGTAGCGTTGACTGACTTGTCATCTGACCTGTCAACGTCACGACTCTCGGCACGCCACTCCCTGCATACGAAGTGCCGGATGACAGATGGTGGACTGA
>CP070658.1:1756241-1763590 GCA_020355105.1 Candidatus Thorarchaeota archaeon
TTAGGTAATGAGAATGACATCCTCGCCATGGCAGGGCCAAACACCCAATTCATCGACCTTCAGGGAAGGACACTTCTGCCGGGCTTCATTGATGCTCATTCTCATCATATAGGTGACCGGAGTTATGTGAACCAATCAACGGCAGATGAGGTGATTGAATCAGTACTTAGCTCTGGATGGACTAGTATCTCTGAACTCTTTGTGAATCAAGAACGCTTGGATGGGCTCATAACTTTGGACCAGCAGGACAACCTTCGCATTCGTGTCAATGCTTATCTTCCATTGAGCTGGCAGTTTGATAGGTTCGGCGATTGGTATCAAGCCTACCAACCAGGGCAGGAATATAGTTCAAAATTACGCATAGGGGGGGTGAAGATCTTCATGGACAGCTGGTATACCGACTGGCTTCTCTTCTTCAACCAGACCGAATTAGACTCATTGGTGCAACAAGCCCATGATGACGGGTTCCAGATAGCCATTCACAGTGTAGTTGACAATGCTACAGACGTTGTCCTAAACGCTCTGGAATCAGCCTTGGATGGAGAATCGAACCAGCAGTATCGGCATCGAATCGAGCATCTAGTCCTACTTCGGGACGACCAGATACAGCGACTAGCTGATTTGGGAATCATCGCTTCGTTTCAATTCACATGGTTTAACTCAGACTGGAAGGAAGGAGTATATTGGCCATATCTACAGAACTACTCAGATTACGCAGGTAGATGGAGGGACATTCTTGAAGCAGGTGTGCCCTCAATTGGAAGTACTGATTATCCCTATGTTGGTGAAGTAGACAGAGCAGCAATGTCGGTGGTTTCGAGTGCTGTCACTAGGATTGGTGAACTAGGGCTTACACCTACAGATTGGATGTTAAATCAGACTATCAGTGTGGAACAAGCTCTACGGCTCATTACAATTGACGCGGCGTATGGCACGTTTCAAGAGGATGTAAAAGGGAGCATTAGGGTGGGCAAATTTGCAGACCTAGTAATCCTTTCAGACAACCCCTTGACAGTTCCAGAAAACACTCTTGCCAACATAGAGGTACTAATGACAATGGTTGGAGGGGTTGTGGAATACGCCGCCCCCGGTCAGCAGTATCTATCCGCGGGGTGCAGAGGAGCCAGCACTCAAACGATAGAAGAATCGAGCCAGCCAATAAAGATGGAGATGGTGGACCGGCCACGAACTACCGTTCCATCCAACTCCTTCTCCCATAGAATCCTCAGTGTAGAACATGAAGATCGATGTAATTAGCCCGTGAACAACCAATAGCAAGGCGATTATCTTACATTCAATATCCTTTCACTTTCTGCGCTAGGTCCTTGGTCCACTTTCGAATTTCATCCCAATCGCGTGTATCATAGACTCCAGGTTCGACTTCCTTTATCCCAACTTCTTCAAGCTTCATTCGAAAAGGTCCCATGGTTCTCCTGAATACGAAGTTCATCTTATCGTAATCCCATATGCCACCGAACCTGCCTAGTGCTATAGGATCAATAGAGTACATCTCTGCCTTGTCAACAAGGTGCTTCTGCCAATGGTCTTCCATTTCTTCTGTTTGCCCATCATAATCCATGACTGCAATTGCCCCGGATGAAACAAAGATTGCAGTCCTTATGGCTCGAAGATCTTCCTGGAACTTATTCAGAAACTTCTCCGATTCCTTGCACCATCTAAACATCTGCAGTCCCGCTCCAACAATCACGAGGTCATATTCAGAGATGCTCCTGATCTTCTCCTTCTTAGTATTGGCAACTCGTACATCAAAACCCTCCTCTCGGAGCACCTTGGCAATCTCCTCAGATGTACTTGCTGTAGCTCCATATCTGGTACAATAGGCAATTAGGACTCTCATATGCAAAGTCTCCATTTACCTTGCACATATCTCATTCTATTAAGTTGATGGCAGAATAATGGTGGACCGGACGAGATCTCAAGATCTAGATTGAATCTCCATAGGACTTAACTGGGCTCTCAGCACTCATCCATTGCTAGAACAACAGCAGACTCCGTGGGTTGGACACATTGAATCATGACAAGAACACCCAAGTCCTGATTCTATTCTTCATTCTGGTCTTCCTGCTGGCTATAGTGGCTGTGCTCCTCTACCTTGCATTACCTCTCATTTTTCTGCAAATCCTGATACCATGGGCTCCCAACATAAGTGCGATACTACTTGTCGTCTTCTATCTGAAAGAGAAGTCAGGAGTCCGCAGACTTGCTAGTGGTTGGAAGAAGTGGAGAGTCAGTTTCAGATGGTATCTACTGGCGCACTCTCCGATGTTTGTCTTCTTCCTATCAGTAGGAATCTATCTTGGAAGTGGCGGCATTCCTCCTGGCCCCAATCCAACTCCTCTCTTTGGTCTCAGTTTTCCTGCGTTGGCTATACTAGCGATTTTCACGGGTGCTACTGGTGAGGAATTGGGCTGGCGTGGATTCGCTCTTCCAAAGCTTCAGATGCGTTATAGTGCGTTGACTTCAAGTTTCATGCTGGGGTTCTATTGGGGAGTCTGGCACATTCCCATATGGATTCTCAGTGGTTCACTGTTCACAATTGAATCCACGTTCTTCTTTGTAGCAAACGCGATTCTCTATTCTATAATAATCACATTCATCTGCAATAATACGAGGGGAAGTGTTCTCTTAGCAAGTATGTATCACTGGTCAGTCAATGTATGGGGCGAGTATGTGACCTCATACTTGGGGCTTATTTCCCGGGATGCAATGTACTGGATAATGACACCGATCACTGCGATGATTGCAATCACCCTAGTTGTTGTGTACGGACCCGAAAGACTATCCAGAGATTCAAGTCTCGGATATCCGGAGCTTATAGAGCCAGAATCCGACCCAGAGGTCGTGAATGCCAAACAACCCGATTATACCTAGTTGAAGATTGGTGGACCGGGCGAGATTCGAAACTTATCATCAGAATCAAAATCTAGACGCAATAATATGATTCTGATTGTGTTAGCGTGCTAAACAAGTTCGAAACAATCTACCTAGAATACAATGTTTATATTCACTATTCATTCCGCGGCAAGTACGGTGAAAATGTTCATGCAAATAAGGACTAAAGTTTCATTTGGCGGAATGTTGATTCTGCTTTCGATCTTCTTTGGTATAGTTGCCTCAGAGATCATTGTCTACCTTAACACCACCATGTCTTCAATCTTAGGACTTCCGTTTGTGGTTGCAATGTTCTTAGGATTGGCTCTAATACTCGGTTTCGTTGGATTCTATCTGATATCAGAGATAATCTCTGTAAGTGAGAATTGAGATAATATCAATATCTCCCAGACCGGACGAGATTCAATATCAAATATAGGTAATCTGAAGAATCTGAAGACCCTTGGAACCACAAAGATAAACAAAATCTCCACTTGATACAACGTCCCATGGTGCTCCATCATCCGAAAACCTGTCAATCTCAATAGGTGTCGATGGATTATCCACATTTAGAATGTGGAAGCCACTCTCAAAGTCGACTGCATAGAGTAGTGAATCTTGCACGAAGAAGGACTGGAATGTACCCTCTGAATCGAACTCACCTATTTCTTCGATATTGGATGGACTACTTGTATCAAATACTAGAAGTTCACCATTATCTCCGCTATGGTTCGCAAGGTAGATTGTGACATTTGAAACCGATGGATCCCATAAGGTAGGACTACTCTCTATGGTTTGACCCAGAAGCGTTGGATGGTATGGATTACTGATATTGAGTAATCTTAGACGTCCGTGACCTGCGATATATGCAATATCGTTCTCAATTTCTAAATGATTACAGTCAGGACCATGATTTGTGATAAATACTGGATTACTGGGAGTGCTGATATCTAGCACAACCATCCCACACTCATAATCTGCTAAGAACAAGAAATCCCCATCGGTTTCTAAGTCAAATGCCATCCCACTGCCGACATAGCCTTCAATTTCAAAAGGATGAGCAGGGTCTGAAATATTGATTATTCGAAGTCCCACCAACTGATCTGCAATATACACGATCTCATCAACAGACTCTATTGCGAAAGGTAATCCTCCAGCATGATATGTACCTTGAATCTCTGGTTGAATTGGATTACTAACATTGACGATAATCAAGCCATGAGAGTTGTTCTCTCCATAATCAATCACGAAAGCGAGATCACCTTCGACATGCACATTTAATGCGGCGCCCCCTGTATCAATCTCTCCAATCAGATTGATTTCACATCTGTTGGAGTTTCTGGCGTATCTGGTGTCTGTGGCGGATCTTGTGGATTTGAGAAGTAGATACTTGTTATAGTAATGCCTACAATCAGAGCCATCAGAATAAGTATGACTTGTATCTGGGTCCGCCGAGATTGAATCATACTATCACTCAGTTCCTCCTCAATATATGAAATAAAAAGGGGTTGTAAAAGCAATCGATCTCTTTTGTAGGTAAGAAAGCGTGGTGGACCGGGCGAGATTTGACCACCACTACAACCATTCATCCTTGAAGTTCTCTATCATCTCGATATGATCCTGTGGAGATTTCAAACCAGCTCTTGTAGTGTCAATGTCAAGGTGAGTGGCCCCCAGATCAGTCCATGCCTGAATGTACTCTCCCCAATCATGAGAGAAGTGCAGATCCAAGCAGACGCCAATCCCAATATCGTCTTGCTTCCTGCCCTCCATTTCCATGTATTCCTGCAACCTCTCCACTATGGGACCTGCTGATTCGGGTGTTGTTATGTGAGCAAGCCATCCATCTCCGATTCGAGCGACCCGCCGCAAAACAGTGTTCGCATAGCCACCCAACCAAATGGGAATGGGACACTGCACTGGCAATGGTTCGATACCAATTCCATCTAGGTTGTGATATTCCCCGTTGAATGTGACACTGGGCTTTGTCCACAATTCCCGCATCACAGCAATCTGCTCCTCAATCAGTTTGCCTCTCACTTGAAAGTCTGAATTCATTGCCTGATACTCGTTCTCATTCCAACCAACAGCAACTCCTAGTCTCAATCGTCCTCCAGTGAGGCGATCAACCTCTGCGGCTTGCTTTGCGACCAGAAGTGTCTGTCTGGATGGCAAGATTATGACGCCTGTTGCGAAATCCAAGCTATTGGTCAATCCAGCTAAGTAGCTGATCAAGACAAACGGTTCGCTTGTTGGCGGTGGTGTATGTTCTGTCTTGCTAACAATGTCATACGCCAACAGATAGTCGAAGCCCAGCTCCTCAATTGAGTGGACGAAGCTCTTGATTGCCAGAAGGTCATAATCCAAGTTGACCGGTCGAACAACAGCACCAATCTTCAAGACTTGTTTCATCTCCGAGTATTCGATAACTGTTCACATCGTGCATAAAACGGTTCACCACAACACGCACCGACTATGACAGAAACGTGTTGCATGCCAGGAGGAAATGGTGGACCGGGCGCGATTTGAGGTAGCGACCCGTCATTAGCTTTTTGCTTGTTGAACCCCCGGGATTTTGGACAACAGCATTAGCGCAAGCCAAAGTCCCACAATGGAAAACATGAGTCCTAGCGGGATGGCAATCAGCCGCAATGACGAATCGATCATTCCGATTGTGAGCGCGTAGATTGATGGTGTCGTTGCAAGAACATACATGAGGACGGCTGGGCCCAGCAGATTCTCAAATCTGGGATTTCTGGCGAAGTAGCGATAGAAGACATAAACGAGTACAATCTCAAAGGGCATTAGTAGAATCATCACCCATGATAGAAGAGAGGATCCTGTACTCGCGGGAAGGGTCGATTCTGGTAGCATGAGAGCAAGAAGAGGTAGCACGATGGCGTATGCGAGGAAGACCAATGCGAGAATCCTAATGTTCCTGAATGGGTCTCTGTCGAATTCCGGCGCACTCATGATTAATCACAGTCTTCATACTGACTCCTGAAATATACGAGTTTCTGAACTTAGACGCATTCGGCATTGCTGCAGCAGGAAGAAGGAATGGTGGACCGGGCGAGATTCGAACGTTTTGTAGTGAACTCTGGAACACCTCAATCAAACGAAGAACCTATTCAGATTTCATAATATTCCTAGTCAGAAATGACCGAATGGTCTTTCTTTACGGGGTTTTCCAAAGACCGATTAATTTATAAATTCAACTGAATATTTATTTCCGAAAACAGGTTAGCAAATGCGGCATTAGGAGGAACGTCCTACGTTCACCAGTCTTCGATATCCAACAACGCAACAAGGGCTGATTTGGCTAAAAAGACGACAGAAGACACGACCAACTGACATTGCTAGAGAACTGAATGTTTCAACAGCTTTTGTGAGCAAGGCATTACGGATGGCAGAGGTTCGTATCGAGAATCTGCTGAAGCATGTAGCCTCTGTGAACCATGTAAAGGTGAGACACCTGAGCGGTAAGTACGGCATCGCAGTAGGCTATTGCCCAACACATCGGACAGACACATACATCGTGTACTCTCCTTCAATCGGTGTTCATTCATGGTACCCTCACACAGGGAATTGTGATGACTGCAGCGAACGATCGAACTGCGAAAAGGAAATTCGCCAACTTGCATTTGAGTGGAAGGTTTCTACTAGAGAGGACATGCCCCCTACAGAACTGGCAAAACACCTGTTTGACACTGTAATGAGGCGACTTGGATGGGAGAACAAATCGGAACCAGACTGAATCATCGGTCTGCTGCATGTAAATTTCCTTCAGAGTTGGTAAGAAAGAAACAGCTACCTAGACCTCGAAGGATCAAGAAGAGTCTGAACCTGCACTTTAGACCTAGCCC
The DNA here is from genome assembly GCA_020355105.1 of Candidatus Thorarchaeota archaeon. GTDB lineage: Archaea > Asgardarchaeota > Thorarchaeia > Thorarchaeales > Thorarchaeaceae > SMTZ1-83. Next base: position 1,763,000 of record CP070658.1, read on the forward strand.
TATCTTAGTGGCTGTGAGTCTAATAATCATCTTGCTATCATTTCTAGTGTATGTCTGGAGTGTGTTACTTCTGGGGCCGCTCCCCGGACTGCTCTCACCCGAGTTGGGTATAGGACAGTGGGGGCTGATACTTATCCTGGTTACGATCCTAATCAGTATATGGTTCTTTGAAATATGGCGACAGAGCGGAACGTCATCCCGCTAGTCAGTGCTATAGGCATCATAGTGTGGGCTATCACCAATCCCCTACAGTACTACTTGGTGACTTACACGACGTTGTTGCCTGTTTGGTCTCCCGTAGTTGCTGTCATCGGGAGGATATGCGGAGACGTGTGCTGGATCACTGCAGGGATCTCTGCATGGTTGCTTCGCGAGAAATTCAGTCCGTTTTCCATTGTTGCTGCCTTGGTGTTCTTAGCTTTTGGCGCTGTTAGCTTTTTGGGCGTTCTGGTCACACTTGTTATCTCGTGGTATTGGTTCTTGATAGCGACTGGCATAGTCGCGGGCATATACTTCCTTGATGCCGCAAGAACCTAGACCTATCTTTTGTCCTGGTGTCAGATGAAGTCGTGGATTAGACCGCTCAATAGA
>CP070658.1:1763690-1778381 GCA_020355105.1 Candidatus Thorarchaeota archaeon
CCTCTATACGTCGAAAGCTGTGGAACAAGCGCACAATCCAACCACGTTTTAAGGGAATGCTGGAAATGGATCTCAGCTGATGAACTTGACTGCCCCCTGCTATCAATGTGGAGAGAAGGCTGCTGTAGAAGGCCTCTGTGCCGCATGCTACGAGAAGGCGCATCCACTAATTGAGGTCAAGTCTCCACTCACATTACATTCGTGCAAGAGGTGCGATGCTGTGAAGGTCCCAGGGGGCTGGAAACCAATCACATGTGAGCCACTTAGTCCATCCAACCTACTTCAACAGCAGGTTCGAATACTCTTGGACCATGAGGTTCGACGTTTCTTCAAAGAGGCCGACATCGAGTTCACTGAGGAGAAGAAACTAGACAGAGTACTTCACATAGCTGTAAGCACTTCTGGGCAATCTCACGAGTCAATACCTAGTCACACTGAAAGATATCCGGTAGAGGTCAGGATGAAATATGGCACATGTGACACCTGTTCTATGATGAGCGGAGGGTACCATGAGGCGGTTCTTCAGATAAGAGCCGATGGGCGTCAGGTTTCAGAATCTGAAGAAGAAGAGATAATGACTATCATCACCGAAATGACTGTTGCAGATTATGGTAAGGATGCAAAGGCATACGTTTCTGAAACCACCAGAACCAAACATGGAATCGACCTCAAGATAGGCTCTGAGCATCTCTGTAGGCAAGTTGCAGACGAGCTCGAATCGATATACCTTGCACAGAGAAAGGAGAACTACAAGCTCATTGGACAAGATCGGGGCGGAAAGAAGAAATACAGAATCACGGTTCTCATAAGACTGCAGAGATTCACTCTGAATGATTTTGTTAGAGTAGACGGCGCGCCATGTCAAGTTCAGTCGATGGGAAAGAGTGGTCTCGGCTGCTATGATCTCCAGGCCCGACAGAGTTTCACAATCAATATGAAGAGCTCAAAATGGAGAACGCTCGAGTTCATCTCACCTGAGTCTACAAAGCGTCAGTTCATGGTCGTTACGAGGGTCTATGGCCAGCCTGTACAACTCATGGACTCAAAGACCTTTGAGATGTTCGAGATTGACGATGAGTCGCTGTTTCAGGACAAGATAGAAGGTGAAACCATTTTTGGGATAGTCTTGGACGACAGAGTCCATCCGTTGCCCTAGAATCAAGTATCCCTTACGGTGTCTTTGGTGAGCTTTATCTCCACCTCCTTTCGGTACTCTTAAATGCCCTCTCAAGTCAATTCTTGCCAATGCCCAAGCAGAATGGGCCATAAACGGAGGATTTCATTGTCCCGACGAGGTAAGCGCAGACAGCAGGGTTCGCCAACTGATGAGTTGGTCCGAGTTAGAACGCCAAACAGAGACGAGGGTGAGATGTTCGGTATCATAATCCAGATGCTCGGTTTCGACAGAGTCAGAGTACGTTGTGAGGATGGCGAGATTCGAATAGGGCGGATACCCGGTCGCATGAAGAAGCGGGTGTGGATGCGTGTCGGTGACACAGTACTAATAGTACCATGGGAGTTCCAGTCCGATTTGAAGGGCGATGTTGTCTGGCGTTATAGAGCCAATGAAACAGATTGGCTCCAAAAGAAAGGCATCTTGAAGATGTTCTAGGCCAACCTTTTTCTGAATAGCGAGCGGACGACTTGATAATAGGGTTAGGCATCTCCAATAGGAAGACATTGTGAATTGAAACGACTAGACAAGGAACATGAGCGACTCCTCTCTGAGCTTGATCGCCGTAAGATGAAACGACGGAAGGACTCAGATGAGTTCAAGGTTGTTGAGGGTGTCATCGATCCCCCGACGCTCAAAGCTCTGTACAAACTACTCAACAAAGGAACAATCAGCGCTCTACACGGTGTTATCAGCACAGGCAAAGAAGCCAATGTGTACCGAGGAGAAGACAGTGATGGGAATCCAGTAGCCGTCAAGATCTATCGTGTTTCCACCGCTGAAACAGACTTCATGCTCGAGTACATCGTAGGCGATCCAAGATTCAAGCGGATCAAGAAGAGGAGCAGAGCATTGATTCCTCAATGGGCACTCAAGGAGTACAAGAATCTCACACGTTTTCATGAAGCAGGAGTGCGTGTTCCAGAGCCTCTGGATATCCAGCGCAATGTCCTAGTCATGGAGTTCATAGGCGACCCGAAATCTTCTGTTTCCGCCCCCATGATAAAGAACGTTGAGATCCCATCGCCTGTGAAGACCTTCAATCAGCTCCTGAGAATGGTTACGGATGGCTACACCAAAGCTGGTCTAGTCCATGCTGATCTGAGCGAGTACAATATCCTGTGGTTCAAAGGACCTGTGATCATAGATGTATCACAGGCTGTTCTAAAGACCCATGACAATGCCAAACGGTACCTGATACGTGACATTCAGAACATCACAAGCTTTTTCCGGAAATTGGGAGTCGAGTCCGAAACCCCCGAGAAGATTGCTGAACACATACTGGCCTCTGGTGAAGAGTAGATGCATTTCCAAGAAACAGTCAGAGTCCCAATGGAGAGAGTCGGAGTTATCGTTGGACGTAATGGAAGAGTCCGGAAGAGAGTCGAAGAGCTGACAAACACCAAGATTGAGGTAGATTCTGAAGGAACTGTGACAATCAAGAGCACAGAAGATTCAGAGGATCCAGTCCTTGCGTGGAAAGCCCGTGACATCATCCGGGCAATGGCGCGAGGATTCAGCCCAAAGAACGCTCTTACATTGATTGATGAAGACGCACGACTTGTGGTTGTGTCGCTTCGTGAGATAGTGGGATCTTCGCCCAACCAGCTGAAGAGAGTAGCCGGTAGAATAATCGGAGAAAGCGGCAGAACAAGAAGGGTCATTGAGCGGACGACTGAGACCAAGATATCTGTTTATGGAAGGACGGTTTCGCTTATTGGATTTGATCCAGGACTCCAATATGCTCACAAGGCAGTTGACATGCTGATTGCGGGGGCTCCCCACAACGCTGTCTATGCTATGCTCGAGAGAGCGCGACGACAGATGTCACGTCTGGAGGCTGAGCTCTGGGAAGACACCGACCTGTGACCCCCAATCTGTAATACCTGCTCTAATAATCCCAGTTCTCCCCTTAGTTCATTGAGGAAGATGAGCAAGACACAGCGTAGGGATGAAGGATTTCGTAGCATCTCTCCAGCCGAGTTCTTCTACAGGAATCGCCAAATGGCAGGCTTTGGCAATTCGACTCAGGCTGTGTATTCAACGGTCCGTGAGCTAGTCGAGAACAGTCTTGATGCCTGTGAAGATGCACAGCGACTACCGAGGATAAGAGTAGACATAGAGAGTAGTATTTCCGACACGCTGACTGTAACCGTTGCAGATAACGGAACGGGGGTGCCTCACAACCAAGTCCCGGAAGCTTTCGGACGAGTCCTCTATGGCAGCAAGTATGATCGAAGGCAGAAACGGGGCACCTTTGGTCTAGGAGTGACCATGGCGGTACTACACGGACAAATCACGACAGATTCCCCTGTCTTGGTTCACACTCGAGATGACAAGAGTTCTGGGATGGCTTACAAGATACTCGTCGACATCGAACAGAACGTTCCCATTGTTGAGGAATAGCAAGCACGGAAGAGGAGCTACGAGGGTACAACTGTATCAATTAAGTTGAGAGGGGACCTGAAGCGCGCACAGGAAAGAGTCTTGGAGTACCTTAGACTCACGACAGTGGCCTCTCCTCATGCCAGAATACAGTTTGTGATTGATGATTTGCTGGACTTGACAATTGGCGGGTCAATTGGTACTGTCCCTGCGCCCCCGATTCCCTCCAAGCCACATCCAAGGGGCACAGACGTGGAAATGCTTCGGAAACTCATCGAGAAGAGTGAACATAAGGGCCTTCGAAGCTTTCTCATTGATTCCTTCCAGCAAGTGGGAGATCGGAGTGCATCCAGACTTCTGAGGTTCATGGGCCTGCATCCAAACACAGATGTGAGTGTCTTGACCCGTGAAGAGCTCTCCTTCCTAGGGACGACACTGCGCAGCTTTGATGGCTTTGGACGACCTGACAGTAGAAGTCTCAGTCCAATTGGCCCCAACGATTTCACCAGGGCCATTGAATCTGCCTTCAATACAGCGCTACTGAGATTCGCGAACAGAGGTCCGTGCGAATGGGATGGCAACGCCTTCATGCTTGAGGGCATTGTCTGCTATGGAGATGAGTTTCCTTCAGCAGACATACCTACTATGTACCGGTTCGCCAATCGTGTCCCTCTTCTTTATGATGCCAGCGAGTGTGTTCTAGCGAAGACGCTAAAGCGAGTCAACTGGTCAAGGTACGGAGCGAGAGTTTCACAACCAGCTGCATTGTTCATTCATTTCTGTTCCACGAAAGTGCCCTACAAGGCGGCTGGAAAGCAGTCAATAGCTCATCTTCCCCAGATTGAGGAAGAAGCCTTGGCTCTCTATCGGAAGCTCGGGCGAGCCTTGAACGTGTTTGTCAAGAAGAAAGAAAGATCGTCGCGAGAAACCAAGAGAATCAGGGAGTTCTCCAAGATGTTCAGCCTGATGGCAAGGTACGGAGCCGCCCTAGCTGGATACGAGAAGGCACCATCAACATCACACATGGTAAGGCGACTCTTCGAGGGGGATGTAGATGTCTAAAAGAAACGTAGTTGAGGTACTGACAGACTTGGGGAAGGATATTGTCAGTACGCTACGGGATGGTGAGTTTCCTACCTTCAAGCTCCCTGACAGAGGGACCAAGAATATAGTATATGATTCTGCAGCTGACCAATTCATACTTGGAAACTCGCAGATCACGCGTGACTCTAGCAACACTAAACACATTCGCAGTTTTGCTCAACTCATCTGGGTAGCTTACTTTGCCAAGCAGCTGATCGAGGCCGATCGCACAAGCTCGCTGAGAGACCTATACTACTCGAGTGAGGCGTTTGGGATAGACTTCTGTGACCAAGCAGAATCAGACAGGATGGTAATTGACCTCGAGTGTCTGACTGGTGTTCCGAGAGAGAAGTTTGGCATATTCCCTGAGGAGCACTCCTCAATCTTTGGAGCTGTCACAATGCGCTATACAGTACGTGGCTACGAGGGAAAGGAGGTTGACCTCACAATGAGCCCGGATGGTCTACCAGTGGGCCGTGCTCTTATGACTGCCGAACCTATCAGCACTGAAGCCGAGGTTCTTCTGGCAGTTGAGTCTGGAGGAATGTTCTCTCGTCTAATTGAAACTAGGGCTTGGGAACGGTACAATGCTGTTCTGGTACAGTTGGGTGGTCAAGCTCCAAGATCCACGCGTTCGCTCATGAAACGGCTTCACGATGAGCTAGATCTACCCGTCCTAATCTTCACAGATGGTGACCCTTGGGGAATGCACATTGCGCAGGTGGTAATCAGTGGCAGTGCAAATTCCGCCCACATCATGGGATTGACGATACCAGATGCCAGATGGATTGGCGTGACTCCTTCTGACATTGTTGAACATGCTCTTCCATCTGAACCGCTGACCAATGCCGATCTCAAGAGGCTAGATGAACTATCACGAGACGCTAGGTACACAGGTATGGAGTGGAAGAATCACATCAAGGAGTTTCGTGCGCTCCAGAGGAAGACAGAACAGCAGGCCTTCAGCAGACATGGAGCAGACTATGTTGTTGATACATATCTTGCGAGGAAGCTGGAATAGCCTAGAGTGCGAGTAGCTGATTTGCAAGGAGTAGAAATACCGCTGCGTAGGCAATGATTGCCTGAAGCAACACCAGGAGGACAACGTTTCTCTTCTCTGTGATTTTCTCTGAGTAGTGCGGCAATAACCAATACATCGTATACGGTCCAGTTACCTCAAGGGTTCCGTCATCTCTAGGGCGTGCGAACTTCTCATACTCCATTTCTTTGCGTCTGACGTGGACCTTGTAGAATATGTACATCAGGAAGTTCAGACCAAATGGAGCGTATAGGAACACCGCCAGCCTATCCATGTTGCCCAATATGAGTGCCGCGGCCATAGCAGCGCCAAGAGGCAGTCTTCCGACGTCACCTGGCAGGATTCTAGCGGGATAGCGGTTGAACACCAGAAAGGCCAGTGAAGCTCCTAGAAGCGCTCCCGCTACTACTCCTGCGTCAATCTGGGTCTGTGGAATCGCTTCTCCTGTCAAAAGAGGCAGTAACGCAACGTACACAATCAGTGCTGAGGAATTGACGGTCGAGAGACCCGCCTCAAGCCCATTCATTCCCCCATACATGTTTGTCGAGTCTATGATGAAGGTCATCATCAAAGGCACGACCACAAGTGGATATAGAATGCCTAGATCAATCGTGCCGAAGAAGGGAATGGACATTGTTGTGGTGCCCACTTGCATTACCATCATCGGTATTGATGCAATCATCGGGAGAACGATTTTCGTGCGATTTCTGAAGTCCAGGTTGTCATCCAAGATCCCAATCATTCCTGCCATAAGTATCGAAACTAAGGCCGCCAAGAGACCTGGGTTTACTATGTCCTGGACTTGGAATGTCGTCAGTCCAATCACAACCAGAAGAGCAGTCACTATTGCAAAGAGGACCACGAATCCTCCACCTTTTGCAATCTCTGGTCTATCCGGCTTGTGGACATCAATCCCAACATACCCTTTCTCTCTCAGTATCTCTATTGTTCTTGGTAGAGCAATGATAACGATCAGAAACGAGATGATGATGGCAACCAGCAAAGTCAGCAAGCGTTTTCCTTCTCCTATTGAGCGTTCAAACTCGTTCTGGTTTTACACTTTTCGGGTGTGTGTAGTTTCGTGCATGCTTTCAACCTACGAAACGTATTTAACGAATCCAGAGGTTCGACCGCACCGTTCGTGGTCCAACTAGAGAAGACCCTGCCGCGAACCCTATCCATTCACGGTGATTCGTTTGAGCCTGCTGCCTAGAAGAATAGCAACATTGGCAATACTAACATTGTTCTTGGCTAGTGGTACATTGGCGCTTGTGCCTTCGGCCACTACCTGGAACTCTGATCCGGCCTATCAAGTTACGCAGCAGTCATCAGTGGCAGAATCCGCAAACGATGTTTCAGTTCCATATGTGGACAAACACCACGGAGCTGCTGATGGCATCATAGATCCCTATGAGTATGCAGTTAACTTCACAGATGCAGTGACAGGTGTCACCGCGTATATCGAACATAACGGCTCTGCAGTCTTCCTAGGACTGTCTGCACCCACGTCAGGGTGGATTGGAGTGGCTTGGCAGAACTACACTGATAGTTTCACTTCAGCCGGACTTAACAACAGTGACATCTTGCTGGGATACGCACCCGGAACACCACATGATGACTATTGGAGAGCTAGGGACGATGATGCGGGATCCGTCCACTACGTCTTGACTGACCGTAATGGAACCCTGATACAAGATGACTTCTTTCCTAATGACCAGATGAATGACCCATTCTCCACAATGCCCGCACTTCCGATGTATCAAGCTATGATACTAGCAGGCGGTGGTATGCGACTAGGTGAGGTTCGTCACTTCATAATCCCTGCTGCAGAGGCTTACTCTAGTGACCCTTCACATGCGCTCTATGGTCTTGATTTGGAATACGAGATTACGCTCACTCGGCTGAAGAGGGGCGGAACGACGAGGTTTCTCAACACGACTGATCCTACCGACTCAAGCCAGATTGTGCTTAGTGACCAGTATGGTACTGACACCCTTCAACACCTTGAAGATAGTGACCAGTCCAGAGTATTGGAAGCGAATGCTACTGATGATGGGGAGGTCACTCAGCTTGAGTACATAATTCAGATGACTAGTGGCGACTCGGATGACGTGTCGATTCTCAACGGTTCCGGGCTGGTATACCCATTTGTCTTCATGTACAGCAATACAGAGGACTTTGGCGCGTTGCCTGATCAACACACATACTGGACCAGTCCCGTGATGATGCATTTTGAACCCAACGCTGAACCGACAATAGCAGTTGAGAGTCCTGCCCCTGCGGCCTCCTTGGCCTGGGTGGACACATTCACGGTCAATGCTACCGACAACACCTTCGTAAGGACTGTGAAGTACAGAATCGACGATGATAACTGGACGGATATGAAGTACAACTTCTTGTCTGATCTGTGGGACCTTCGAGTGGACGTTACAGAATATGACGAAGGACCGCATACTGTGTGGTTCAATGCAACCGATCCCTCGGGAACGGACAGCGTGACCTCTGTTGACATCACAATCGCTCGTCCTTACTCGCCATATCTTGGCATGAAGATTGATGTGCAGAGAAACTACAAGACCCAACCTTACCACCTTGCTCAAGTTGAAGACCATTACACAATCACCAACAACGGCTCTTCTTCGATTGGAGTATTCGAACTGTATCTTCCAACAGAATACGCATCTAACTTCCTGTCACTCACCGCCACTGATTCTGACGCCAATGAAATCGCGGTCATTCGACTCAAGGACCAACACGGCATGTTAGCTTGGCGTTTACATCTCTTCAAACCAGTCGGTTTCGGAGAAACTTACACATTCACAACCTACATGCAAGTCCACTCTCTTGACATCCTTAGAGACATATCCACAAAAGGGTACGAATTGACTTTTCTCAAGTTCCCTGTTGTTCCATACGTGATAAACGAGGCGCAGTTCAGGTTAGTCCTTCAGACGGGCGACTCGCTTACCCAAGGATTCAATCTCCCTGATTCCACAATGGAGAACCTAGCTCCAATGACTGAAGAAAGATTCACAACCTATATCGACTCTTTCTCTCCCTACATTGTATCCCATCGCACTACTGTAGTCACAGTCAACCCGTGGGGGTGGCTGTCCTACAAGGAAACCATCGAGCTACGCAATATCGGGCCGCTAGACACACCCGAGGACAAAGTCACCGTAATCCTGCCTGCTTATTCCGCGGGCGTGCGAATCTCAGATCGCGTCGGTCTTTTGACCCTGTCCCAGTTCTCCCTATCTGGAGAATGGAATAACACGAGAAGTGTGGACATAGACCTTCAGGCCGACCGGTTTGGCGAGCAGCTGCAGCCCGGATACTCCTACGAGTTTAACATGGACTACGTGGTTCGAATCAATGAGTACGAACATTCGGCAGAAGGTGCCACTCTTCTGGAGCCCCCTATGGGTAGTCTTGAGCAGATACTAGTCTTGTCACATACTGTAGATTTGGTGTTGCCTTACACTGTGGACACCATAAAGGCCTCTGGAGACTACAGACTTCTCTTCGGTGTGTTTGACACGACTATTCGATATCGGGCTCCCAACGTTACTGACCATAACCCAATAGAGATTCAACTTCTGTACCGCCCATCACCGATTGTGGTTCTAAGACCATTAGGTTTCACACTCATATTTGCGCTGATTGCCATGGCATATGTGGCATATCGAGGCCTTCAGGAAGTCGGACCGATAGAAGAGTACGAAGATGAAGACGATTTGAGAGTCGAGAAGCGCCAGGTCGGTGCACCACCCAATCTACTCAGGGAATTTGCAAACCTCTATTCGCGTAAGACTGCGCTTGGAATGGACTTGGAGAAACTTGAAGCCGCAAGAAGAAGGGGCAAGGTCAAGAAGAGGGAGTTCATGATCCGTGAGCGTGACATCAAGTCACAACTTGAACAGATCGACTCCAAGTTGCTTTCGCTCCAAGATGACCTTGGTGGATACGGAACTAGGTATCGGGACATGATTTCTCAGATTGAGCTCCAGAATGAGAAGATTGAGGGTGCTAAGGCTGGTCTTCGCCAGCTACTTCTTCGAAAGAAGAAGCAGCGGATCAGTCGTGTAGCCTTTGAGAAGTCCCGTCAAGACTATCTAAAGACAATTCAGAAGGCAACCACAGCAATTGACCGCATTCTACTCTCAATCCAAGAGGAAGCCGGTGAATTCTAGTGCCTTTTGCACCGCTCACAAGTCTTATCTGATAGAGTGGCTACGGATTGACCTCTCGGGGGCCCAATCAAGATGGAGTTCTTAAATCGTGATGAAGTCAAGGTGCGCGACCTGCTAAGTCCCAACACCAAAACATTGCAGATGTTTCAGTTTCTTGCTGGGTCTCCCAAGGTGCAGTCCTATCTTCGTGCTGCAAATAGGATGGCGGTTTCAAGGCTTGGCTATACCGACCACGGGCATGTTCATGCTGAAGTGGCGACTTGGAATGCACTGAAGATATTTGACATCCTAGACGAAACCTTTCAGCCGAACATTGTTGCTGAAGGAATAGGCGATACAGACGATGCACGTCTTGTCGTATTGGCTTCCACCTACATTCATGACATGGGAATGGTGGTTCACAGGAATGAGCATCCACAGGCCTCACTGGCACTGGCCATTCCAATCTTGGAGCCAAAGCTCGCCGAAATCTATGATGACCCCGCCAAGGCAACCGACATTCTTAGCTTCATCCTTCACGGAATCTATGCTCATGACGACGACACCCAATGCCTTACATTTGAGGCCGGAATAACCAAGCTCGGCGACGGCTGTGACCTGACCAAGGGTCGAACAATCATCCCATTCCAGAAGGGCAAGGTCGACATCCACTCCGTGAGTGCCATGGCCATACGCGACATAATTCTCGATAAGGGAGAAGAGAAACCGCTGCGGATTACAGTTGCCATGGACAACCCTGCAGGAGTCTTCCAAGTTCAAGCAGTGCTTGAGAAGAAGATCTCCACCTCGGGACTTGGCGACCACATCAAGATCGACGTCTTGGTTAATGATAACCGTCTCATCCTGACGCAGGTCAAGAGGCTGTTCAGAGTCCAGATTGAAGACACTCCTGATACAATCAGTGTCAAGGAGAAGTAATGGTAGCCCCGCCAGGACTCGAACCTGGGTCTGTGAGGCCAAAACCCACAATGCTTGACCGCTACACCACGGGGCTACATCTGTTGTGACAAAGAAGCAATCATATTCAGCTTTCTGTCACCAAGCCAAAGGGAATTCCCTTTTCAAGGATTTCGGACGGTATACGTTCACGCCATCTTCTCAGGAAGTCATCCTCTGCCTTTCTCTGCGTTCCTGTCATCCTCAGATCATCTGGAAGCATGCAAGGAATCCCACCAATAACAGGATACCATCGATTGCAGTTAGTACAAGTTATGAGCGCTTCATCAATTTCCTCAAAGTCTTTCCCATCTACTTGTGCGGTGTGCTTCTCGAAGACGTCAAGATGGAGCTCACTTCTGCACTCCTTCATTGGACAGATGAGTATCTCCATCAGCCAAGGTTTCATAGCTCACAACTCCTATGTGAAGGCCTCTCAAGAGGACACTCCATAAAAAGCATTCGAGAAGTCCGCTGATTTCAAGCCGAGGGGAAAGCCTCTTTTATCGATAGGTTGGAGCTGTAGCAACGCCCCTGGTTGGTGATACACCCAATGGAATATTCACATCCTTGGCTTCCTATGACTGAAGACCTCGAAAAAGCAATGCTGAAATCAATTGGAAGAAAGAGCCTGAAAGAGCTGTTCTCCAATATCCCTGACCAGTTCAGACTGAAACGTGATTTGGACCTTCCAGACTCACACACCGAGCTCGAGGTCGCCAAGAGGATTCAGGAACTTGCTAGCAAGAACAAGGCTGCGGACAATGGAAGGGTGTTTCTGGGTGCAGGAGTGGGTGTGCATCATATTCCCTCAGTAGTTCCTGCTCTAGCGGGGCGCTCGGAGTTCGTCACATCATACACGAGCTATCAACCAGAAATCAGCCAGGGAATGCTCCAGACCCTATTTGAGTATCAGAGTCTAATGGCCGAGCTACTGGCGGTAGATGTTGTAAACAGCAGCATGTATGACCTAGCAAGTGCTCTAGCTGAAGCCATCCTGATGAGCGTTCGTGTCAAGAAACGTTCACGGTTTCTTGTGCCACGGACGATGAATCCCGCTCATTGGCAGGTCATTAGCACATATACAGAGCCTCTGGGCATAGAGGTTGAGAAAGTAGATTATGATCCAAAGACAGGCCTGATTTCGATATCTGGTCTTAAGTCCTGTCTGAACGACCAAGTCGCTGGGGTATACATCGAGAACCCAAACTACCTAGGGTTCATCGAATCTCAGGTTGATAGAATCAGCAAAATGGTCCATGAAACTGGTGCCTTACTTGTAGCAGGTGTCGACATCTTATCATTGGGCATTATGAGGCCTCCCGGGGATTACGGTGCTGACATAGTAGTGGCTGAGGGACAGCCTCTTGGCACTCCTGTGTCATTTGGGGGCCCTCTTCTCGGTGTCTTCGGGTGCACAGGAGACATGAAGCTGATTAGACAGCTACCTGGCCGACTCGTGGGCATGACAAGAACCTCAGAAGAGCCCCACGAACGGGGTTTTGTGCTGACTCTCAGTCCCCGAGAGCAACACATTCGAAGAGAGAAAGCAACAAGCAACATCTGTTCTAATCAAGCACTAGTAGCTGTCACAGCTGCTGTATATACTTCTGTAATAGGGGCCGCCGGTCTGAGGGAACTGGGCGAGTCGGTTGCTTACAACTCTCACTATGTTGCAGATAGGCTTGATGCGATTCCGTCCGTCAAGGCTCCAGCCCTCAATGAGTCCTTCTGGAAGGAGTTCGTCGTGAAGTTCGAGAATGGTGTTTCTGCTCAGCATGTCCACGAGGAGCTCCTGAAACGTGATTTCCACGGTGGAAGGCTCCTGATAGAGGATTTCCCAGAGCTGGGGGAAACAATGCTCCTGTGTGTTACTGAGCTTCACTCCAAGGAAATAATAGATGAATTCGTGAGTGCCGTTGAAGAGATTGTGACTAGTGGAGGTGACGGGCAATGAATAGATACCGTCAGGCCAAGTGGAATGAGCCCCTGCTTTTCGAGATGTCAGTTAAGGGGCGGGTCAGTCACAAGTTTCCTGAGGTAGACAAAGACATCAGAAGGGTCGCAGAATCCATAGAATCAATGATTCATCCAGAGATGATTCGTGCCCAACCACCATCACTGCCTGAGGTTTCAGAACTTCAGATAGTCCGGCACTTCACTCGTTTGTCACAGATGAACTTCTCAGTTTCATCAGGTACCTACCCCCTTGGGAGCTGCACCATGAAATACAACCCAGTGATCAATGACTTGGCTGCCAACACTTCTGGGTTCTCTTGGTTGCATCCCCTTCAAGATGTGTCTACCTGCCAGGGAGCTTTAGAGTTGATGTGGGAGCTGGAACGATGGCTTGCAGAGATTACCGGGATGGATGCGGTGACTCTTCAGCCAGCTGCTGGAGCACAGGGCGAATACACGGGTGTGATGGTAATCCGCGAGTATCACAAATGCGTAACGAATGAATGCGAGCAGAGAAACGAGATGCTGATTCCCGACGCGGCGCACGGTACAAATCCTGCCTCTGCTGCCATGGCTGGCTACAAGGTGGTTGTATTGCCATCAAGTGCCGACGGCCTAGTAGACCTTGATGCTCTAAGGGCGGCTGCAGGACCAAGGACTGCTGGCCTGATGCTGACCAACCCCAACACAATTGGCGTCTTCGAGAAGGACATAGAAGAGATTGCTGAGATTGTACATGATGCCGGCGGTCTTCTCTACTACGATGGCGCCAACCTGAACGCAATCATGGGAATCACATGCCCTGGTGACATGGGCTTTGACGTTGTGCACATGAATCTTCACAAATCCTTCTCAACACCTCACGGTGGAGGCGGACCCGGTGCTGGAGCTGTAGGCGTGAAGAAGAGTCTTGAAGAGTTCCTACCAAAACCACGAATAGTAAGGAAAGATGATGGCTCCTTTGACTTCGAAGACAATCTCCCGCGTTCGATTGGAAGAGTGCACGGCTTCTATGGCAACTTCGGAATACTTGTCAGAGCCTATTCGTATATCTACTCTCTTGGTAAACAGGGAATCCGTGCAGTTGCTGAGAATGCAGTCCTCAATGCCAATTATGTTGCACATCACGTGAGTAGAATCCCTGGGTTCACCTTGCCCTATTCCAAGGATGCACCTCGAATGCATGAATGTGTCATCTCTGCTGAAGAGCTCAAGGAGGAAACTGGGGTGACGGCGATGGACGTGGCCAAGAGACTTCTTGACTTCGGTGTTCATGCGCCTACTGTCTATTTTCCACTGATAGTTCCAGAGGCGCTTATGATCGAGCCCACTGAAACCGAGTCGAAACAGGACCTCGATCTCTTCATCTCGGCTCTGAACCAAATCTCAAGAGAGTCAAATGAAACTCCTGAGAAGGTCAAGGGGGCACCACACATGACCGCGGTTTCACGACTAGATGAATATCGGGCCGCACACCCAAAGACGCTGACGCTTTCATGGCGCATGTTTCAAAAGCAAAACAGGGACAAAGTGGACTGAGCATAAGTACGCTGGAGCGGCAATCAAGGGATTCTCTCCATGCACAATGAGGTCTTAGAAAAATGATGTTTGAGAAGATGGCCGGACGTCACATGATATACCTTCATGCAGAGTCTATTGGAAATGACTTGCTGCTAGCAATCTATGGTGGCGACGAACATCACATCGGCGGTGTTTCTGTTGCATATCCAACGAAGAGCCACTACAGAAACGCGACTACAACAAGTGTTAACAGCATCACCCTTCCGGGCCACAAAGACTACATTGTTGCGAATTCCACGGCCGAGAGAATCTGCAAGACTCTCTAGAGGCCAGTCGTTGTGTATTTTGGGATTATCTATGTCGCTGCGTCATAGGATGAGATATATGAGATAGTTCAGATT
>CP070658.1:1778481-1790587 GCA_020355105.1 Candidatus Thorarchaeota archaeon
CACTTCCTCCATTTCCAGGATTATGAGTTCAGCAACCACCGAGACCTCGCAGCCGGGTGCTAGATGGCCTCCGTAGCATACCCCATCTTCATCTGCCACAATCATGTGAGCGTGCACCACAAGGTCGCCGTCTCTTGTACGTGCGATATTGCCCATGCAGGACACTATCTCCAGATCACGATCCACCGTGAACTCGTTATACTCTCCAGTGGTTCTGTTGAACCATCGCAACGTTGCAGTGGACACCGCCCCAATGAGAGAGAGCTGCCCTGACTTCACTTCATTGTCTACAGCCACCTTCTCAATGGTCTTCATGACATCCTCTCCAGGATACATCCTTGCGAAGATGGCCCCCGTGATTTTTGTGGATACTGTTCGAACCATGGCAACGTTGGGCTCATCCGGACTAATGAAGGGTTCGCCGTTTCTACTTTTGGAAGTGCTTATCAGGACTAGTCTGTCCAAGATAAGAGTGAGCGGACTTGGTGAAAGGTAAGCAGCCTAAGGATGACTCACAGTCGAGTCTTGAGGACTTCTTCAGTTCATCTGAAGATGAAGAATCAGAAGAGCAGGCAGAAGTGTCAGATGAAGAAACTCCCAATAACACAGAACCTTTGGGTGAGGAAGTGGATGCTGAGTACGCACCCGACGAAGCAGAAGAAACTGTAACAGAGCTTCGTGTAGGTGAACGTGAGGCCCCAGATGACTTGTCACCTTCCTATCTTTTATCGATTGATTATGCAGGAGCACAGAGGAAGGCATTTGCGAGGCTCTATAATCCAACTGACAAGAGAGTCTACTTCTGGTTTGATAACACAGGTCATCAACCCTATTGCTACACCGACTTTCCGGTCCAAGTCGCAGAGCAGAAGATCGGTAACCACGGAGGATATGTCCGTTCAGAATCCGTTGAGCTTACAGATCTCCTGCGCGATGAACCTGTGACTATGACCAAGGTGATTGCCAGCGATCCTTTGTCCATAGGGGGTTCTGCAGGGTCAATCAGAGACAGACTAGTAGAGAGGACAGAGGGCGCGACCATTAGCCATGCTTGGGAGGCTGCTATTCGCTACCGCAACTGCTACAGCTACGATCGCAACGTAGTTTCTGGGCTCCCTTATAGAATAGACAATGGAGATCTGATTCTCAGCTACCCCGAGCCTGACACTGAGCTGCTTGATGAATTCAAACAGGCGATTGGCACTGAAAAGGGTCGTGAGAGAATGATCTCTGAGTATGCTCCGATGCTCTTCACGGAGGTGCCCGATATCCGGCGGATTGCAGTCGACATCGAAGTCTACACGCCAGTGAAGAATCGAGTTCCAGATGCTAGGACTGCACCGTACGAAGTGACCGCAATTGGACTTTCAGACAACGAAGGTTATCAGAAGTGCTTCTTGTTAAGGCGGCCTGGAATAGACGAAGGCTCCAAAGGAGAAGACTATCCATCAGAGATGGAGATTGTCTATTTCGAAGACGAGAAGGAGATGCTTGTCGAGGCGTTCAAGAGGATAGATGGTTATCCGATTGTCCTGACATTCGTTGGTGATGCTTTTGACTTGAACTATCTCTATCATCGTGCCGAGAAGATTGGCATCGATATGGCAAAACAATGTCCGATATACTTGGGCAGGGATGTTGCGCTTCTTCAAAGAGGCGTGCATGTAGACATGTATCGTTTCTTGAGAAATCCTTCAATCCGTTTGTACGCTTTGTCAGGTGCTTATGAGCAGTTCAATCTAGAGTCGATAGTGCAAGGACTACTCGGGGTGGGGAAGCTCGAGCTGAGTGGCGAAATATCCTCGCTTCCCTACCATGAGCTAGCACACTACTGCTGGCGGGACGCAAATCTGACATTGCGACTCACGAGCTTCGACAACAACCTTCTGTTACGTCTCATCGTGCTTCTAATGCGAATCTCCCGCCTCTCAATGGAAGACGTCACCCGACTGTACATCTCATCGTGGATTCAATCCATGTTTAGACAGGAGCATAGATCGCAGCAATACCTGATTCCTCGTAGAGTTGACATTGATAGTGTAAAATCCGCCGAGGCTCAGACGGAAGCTGTAATCAAGGACAAGAGTTTCAAGGGCGCACTTGTGATTGAACCTGTTGCAGGGGTCCATTTCAATGCAACAGTGCTTGACTTTGCCAGTCTATATCCAACCATCATGAAACACCACAATATTAGCTATGAAACTATCGATTGTCCTCATGAGTCCTGCAGGTCGGACCCGAAGAACCATGTTCCGGAAACGGACCACTGGGTCTGCATTGAAAGAAAAGGCATGATTAGCGAAACGATTGGCTTCTTCAGAGATACGAGAGTCAAGTGGTTCAAACCTAAGAGCAAGGACAATTCACTTGACGGAGCAACGCGGAATTGGTACGGAGTCGTTGAGAAGGCACTCAAGGTGTTTCTTAATGCGTCATATGGCGTGACAGGGGCTCAGCATTTTGAGCTATTCTGCATGCCTGCGGCAGAGAGTGTCACCGCATATGGCAGGAACGCAATCATCAAGACCAAGGAAAAGGCAGAGTCGATGGGTGTCCGAGTCTTGTACGGAGATACGGACTCAGTCTTTCTCGATAATCCAACAGAGGAACAACAGAAGCAGCTTGTACGTTGGTCCCAAAAGGAGCTTGGGATTGACTTGGAAGTCGAGAAGACATTCAAGTATGTGGCATTGTCTGAACGAAAGTAGAACTACATTGGAGTTTACAAGTCAGGATGGGTAGAGGTCAAAGGGTTAAGCGGAAAGAAACGGAACACGCCAGATTTCGTTCAGGATGCGTTCCGTCAGATGTTGGATGTTCTGAGCAAAGTGGACAGTGTGGAGGGCTTTGAAACAGCCAAGGGTGAGATAAGAGAGATTGTCAACAGCGTCATTGACAGACTAGAGGGCAAGAGCGAACCCTACTCTCCTGATGAACTGGCGTTCTGGGTTCAGGTAACGAAGCGACTCTCTGAATACGGACGGTCGAAACCACAACATGTCCGTGCAGCTGAGATGCTTCAAAAGCGTGGATTTGACGTTCCTCCCGGAACTATCGTGGAGTACATCAAGACAAAGGATGGTGATGGCGTAATGCCAGTTGAAATAGCCCGGGAGGAGAGCTACTGGCTAGACAAAGACAAGTACATCGATACGCTTCGTTCAGTGTTTGGACAGGTTCTTGATTCAGTAGGAATCGACTTTCAGGAACTTCTGGGTTTCACAACTCTGGACCAGTTCTTCTGAACCAAATATAAGGAAGTGGAGACAAACATCCAGTGAGTATACAAGTCGAAGAAATTCTTATAGCGTGCGACGAGTCAACCGCTAGAGGACTGCCGCAGACGAGTCATTGACGGCGGAGTTGAAAAAATGCCGAACTTCAGGGAATTCTTCCTACATAAGCCTCTCATTCTCTTGAGGCCCATTGAAATCGAGACGTCTGCGAAGGAATTCATTTCCACCTATGCCTCCTACATGGAATCGATTGGAATCGTAGGAAAAGGTCCTTCAGGGCATGCACTGTATCCAAGTCGCGCAGCACCAGTGACAGAAGAGCACACACAGCTCTTCGAGGATCTTGTCAGTCTGTCAAGTACTTTGGACATTCACACTGTTGCGAGCATGGATTTCTACACTGATGCCTGGTTCGCAAAGGATCCAAAGTATCATACTATCGCACCTCGCGGCGAGTCCATGCCTCACCAAATCTGCCCCAATAGAAACGAGTTCTGGGAGTATGGTGCAGAACTTGTGGGTGAGTTGGGTTCTTACCCAATCGATGAGATTCTTCTATTCGGCGCCGGTTTTATTCGTGATCACTTCTGCTTCTGCGATAGATGCAGGAACGAGTTCGCCCCCCTCATCAACCAAGAGCCAAGTCGTCTGACTTACGAATACATCACCGAAAGTGAGGAGAATCATGCGAAGTGGCACGACTGGAGAGCTGCGAAGGTCAATGAGGCACTGAAACACCTGCAAGAGGCGGCTCGAGATGTGGATGTGAAGGTGGAAAGAGAAACTCCATTGAGGTTGTCCGTCGAAGTCCTCCTGGACCCCGAAACCGGATTCTCTGAAGGTGCCCGGGGCCAATATGGGTACGACTACAAGAGCATACTCGAGATCACAGGCAACATACTCATCAACCTGTATCCATGGAGTCCCATAATTCCAACTCCGGGCTCAAGCGAATATGACGAACTCGTGGAGTCTTTGTACTTCACGAACGAGTTTCAGCGCCGGGGCGGGATGGTTACTCTGTTTCGCTGGGGAGTGTCCTCTATCGAGCAGCTCTTGGAGTTGAAGGCGCTTGCAAAGGACGCTGGAATTGGTCGAGTGAGCACCACTTTCACGTATCCGGGTGACTACTCTACCAGACGCGAAAGTGCAATAGGCAACTACTAGCTGTCGGCACTCATTGTGGCACTCCACACCACGGACACACCTTTGTGCCTGCACGGAATGTTCTTCCACACGAGAAACAGAATGTCCTACTCTCTCTGTCGTCAGAATCAGCACTGAATGGACTCAGTTCTCCTTGGGCAAAGAGTGCTCCGAGTCCCTCAACACTCTCGCTGGAGCGGATTCCACAGGTAGGGGCAGATGCAAGACCTCCTTGGGAGCCGTGGTCCTCTCCGAAGAGATTGCTCAAGTCTGCATACGAATCTGCCGGGTTGCGTTCAGTGTATCTTGAGGAGTGATCCATGACCTGTGAGGAATCGCGACCTCGCATCCATTGGTCATCAGTTCTCTCCAGACCTCTATCATGTAGATGCGTCTGGTGGTCATATGTATCGAATTCCCTGCGATGCTCATCAGAACCATAGCCATTGTCTGATGCAGGCTCGTTTGCCATTCTATAGCGTCGTTCTCCGTAGGCTAGACTTTCTTCACCATATGATAGTCCCTTGGCAGAGTCAATGAATCTCATGTGAGCATCGTTCTTAAATCGACCGTAATCCTCTGGAGTAAGGCCTAACATCTCTAGAGCACGATCTCGCTCTGCACATCTCCTTGAAACGGGACAGCAGAACGCCAGGCTCCCATGACAAAGGCTGGCCATTGCCCGATCCTGTCTGGACTTGAAGATGGGGGTAATTCGCTTCCTGCCGACCATTAGCGAGTCTCCCACGGCAGTCACCTCGCTGTATCCAGACTGCGCCAGTGCTTCTATCAGTTCTCTGGCTGGATACGCTCTGCCATCAATGATGACATGCCCCTCGGTCCTTTCGAGCCTTACAGGACGGTCAGAAGACTTGCTCCCTTCATACTGATATCGCGTTATGGTCACCCCAGTTTCCTTTGATACGCAGAAACTTGCCAAGTCATCGAATACAATCCTATGTATTACGCTGGCAGAGTGTCCAGAATAGTCCCAGTGGAGCGATACTTTTATCATTAGCCACCCAGTGCCCGAGGCTTAACTGATGTGGGCGTTCTTGCCTGAACGCATCCCCGTCATTGAGCATCTAATTGAGGTCATGATAGAATCGGATGTAAAGCCGAAGGTGCCGCGCAAGGCTTCACCCTCCTTGGTGCATTGGTTCTGCTGGTGTACGCTCTTCAGATGCTCATCGGTGGGGCCAATCTGGCCCTGAGTGGAGTCTTTGAGGGCGTCATAGAAACGGTTCTGGCAATCACGCTCATATTGATTGTTGTTCTAGCTGTAGACGCCTCCGGCTATGTCTACTGGAGGATAGCGAAGAACGGCGGTCTTCTAGCGATTTTCGGATTCATAGCCATCATGATTGTACTCCGCCATGTCAGCTTCGACATAATCGGTTGGTTGATGAACGCGGGGACACTTGCTGGTCTAATGATTCTAATCGCTGGAATCTTGGTGATCACCAAGAGTTGATTCAAGGAGATAATAACAAATGGCTGATTTGAAGAAGATTGGACAGCTCCTTGTCCTCCTAGGAGGCATTGTAGGACTTCTATTTGGGATTCTAATTGCCATGAACATGGGCTTTGTGCTCTTACCGGGAGTGGGCCTTGTGGGTTTCATTGGAAGTCTGGTCACGGGAGTCATCCTTATCCTGCTTTCGCTCATTGTGCTTGCAACGAGTGGGGCCGTGAATATCCCGGCACTGAAATTCGACAATAACTGGATTGTGCTACTGATCCTGGGTATCCTGATGTACATCTTTGGTGGCGACCTCGGAGCCATTCTTGTCATCATCGGTGCTATACTCTACGTAGTCAAGTAAGTGCGAGAATACCACAGTGTTGAATTGAGCGTGTCTGACCTTCAGACTCGCTCTTTCACGCCCTTTTCTGTACGAGATTCCAGTTCGTAGTGGGTGCGCCGTATCCGGAAGCTAGATAATGGAGTGGCACCCCGAGCGGCGCGTTTGCCATGGTGGTGCATATACTATGGATGACAGGCATATCCAGCTTCTCAGGAATCTCGGATTCGACGATATAGAATCTGGCAAGATGACGAACGACTACTGGAAGGAAAGAGCAGCCGACGCTCTAGCTATCACGACTCAGGACAGAGATGTCTACGGTTGTCTTGACCACACAATAGGGGAGGGAGTCAAGATCTACGACATCGAGGGAACAGAATACCTTGATGTCACAGGCGGTGTAGCAGTTCGAGCGTTCGGGTTGCAGTACAAACCGTATCTTGACTTTGAAATGAGCATCAACGATGTTATTCGCGAATTTCCCGGAATGGACTTTGATGCGATTCCGCAGACCCTCCTTGCAGAACGGTTGGCCCAAATCAGTCCAGGCGACCACAAGAAGCGCGTTGTCTTCACAACCTCCGGAGGTCGTGCGGTAGAGGGTTGTATGAAATCTGCTATGGACCTGTCAGGTCGAAGCAGATTCGTAGCCTTCAGGCCTGCATTTCATGGTAGGACTGGGTATGCTCTTGCGCTCACTTCGACCAACTCCAAACACAAATCTGGATTTCCCCAAGGGGTGGATGTGATTCGAGTCTTCTATCCGTACTGCTATCGTTGTCCCTACGGGCAGGAGTTTGAAGACTGCAACCTAGAGTGCGTCGAAGCGCTTAGGTATGCATTGCAGGTCGAGGGCAATGACATCGCTGCTACCGTTATGGAACCGATTGGCGGTGAGGGTGGACTGATTGTCCCGCCTGCCAAGGCAGTAAAAGGGATGTATGAGGTCACGAAGGAATGTGACGCATTCTTCATGTCCGACGAAGTTCAAGCCGGCATGGGACGCACGGGCAAGTGGTTCGCTGTTGAGAACCATGGTGTTGTTCCCGACTTCGTCTCCATGGCGAAGGCACTCGGTGGTGGATATCCGATGGGCGCGTCCATCGGTCCTGCGCCTATGTACACAGCTGGGTCACGTCACTCTGAAACCTTCTCTGCGGAGCCAAAGATGTCACTTCTCTCCCTGTGGATTCTGAAACATATTGAAGACGGCGGTTTCCTAAAGAGTAACGCAGAGCGGGGTGCCTACCTCAAGAAGCGGCTCAACGAACTAAAGGACAAACACGAGGTCGTTGGAGATGTCAGAGGCATAGGCCTGATGGTTGGTGTGGAGTTTGTCAAGGACAAGAAATCCAAGGAGAAGGCTCCGAAGTTAAGAGACCGGATACTCAAGAACGCGGTACAGAAGCAGAAGCTCTGGATCTTAGGTGCTGGTCAGAACGTGATAAGATTCACGCCAAGCTATGTCATCACGAACGAAGACATAGATAGGGTAGTTGAGCGGCTTGACAATGCCATAGCAGACAGCCAGTGACAACAATCATCGTAGCCTTGGGTGTCGGAACTGACTTCGCCGACACTCATCCTTCCGCGCGGATGTGTGGCCGGGGAGCGGCGACCTTATTATGTCTAGGTTGAAATCATGAAGAGGACAGTCAACGCAGACTCAGGAGAAGCATCTTCATGGGGACCCCCTCCAGCAACACTAGCCAATTAGACCAGCCAATCCGCAGTCAGAGGGACTTCCTTGAGTTTGAGGGGGACATAGATCCTAGTCTTTCCATTCCCAACAATGCCAAGATACTCATCCTCAGTCGTCACCAGTCGTTCTTGACACATGGTTTTCACAAGTTTCCCGCCAAATTCTTTCCCGAGTTGCCACGCTACCTCATTAGGAGGTACTCCAAGGAGGAGCAACAGGTTCTCGATCCCATGTGTGGAAGCGGGACTGTTCCCCTTGAAGCCATGCTGGCTAGAAGGAACGCAATTGGAATTGACATCGACCCAATGGCACGACTAATCACCATGACCAAGACGACTCTAATAGAAGAGAGTGCACTGAGAGACGCTCAAAAGAGAGTGATAAACGCAATAGGAGAAAGAAGGCGCACTCGCAACTACACACCTACTATTCCAGAGTTCAACTATAGAGATACTTGGTTTCGGAACTACGTACTCAGAGAGCTCGGCATGATACTGGAGAGCATTCTCGACAGTGGCTTCTCAGGAAGTGTAACCAACTTCTTGCGGGTAGTGTTCTCATCGATCATAAGAGATGTTTCGAATGCAGACCCGCATTGCACCCGGACGGTCATCCGAAAGAACCTGGTCAAGAAGATTGAACCCGGGGACACAATTGCACGGTTTTGCACGGCCCTTTCCAAACAGATTGAGGGTATGAGTGAGCTCTTCCAACTGGGCCAGCATCAAACCCTCGGGACAGTTCAGATTCCTGAAGGCAGCGCAACCAAGACCGGGCTGGATGATTGCAGTGTCAATCTCGCTGTGACTTCTCCGCCATACATTAACGCCGTTGACTATCCACGAACACATCAGCTGGAGATGTATTGGCTCGGTTTGGTAGAAGAAGGTCCACTTTCAAACATGAAGAGAAGGTACATCGGGACGGAAACCGTCTACAAGAAGGAGTATGAGGAGCTCAGAGTTTCTGGTCTTGAAACCCTTGACCCAATATTAGCGAGAATCTTTGAACAAGACCCCCGCCGTTCATACATCGCATACAAGTTCTTCGAAGACATGAAGCTTCAATTCCAAGAGATGGCAAGAATCCTAGAACTTGGTGGACATTACTGTGTGGCCATAGGGAACAATGTGATTCGAGGGGTAGAGGTGCCGTCACATGAAATTCTCTGTGAAATCGCCACAAGCGATGGGGTAGGCTTCAGAGTCGAGAAAGTGTTCTTCTCCGCATTAATTCGTCATTTCATCCGCATCCCTCGTAGAGAGCGAATGCCAGGTGAGTGGATTCTCATTCTTGAGAAGACTTGACCCCCACAAACTCTCCAACGCTATCGACAATCCTCTCCATTGCCCACAGCGAATCGTTGACTCCTCCTGGGACCTCCATAGCATGATTGGCATCATCAACCACGACCGCTTCACCGTTGGTTGCTTCTACGAGCCTTGCCAGGATATTCTCATCATAGTGTGGATCTGCTGTACCAATAACGAATATTGACTCAGGCCTGTGTTTCTCTATCTGTTGTGTGACTTCTGGCATCAATAGAAGTGGAGTGTGCCAAATCACCTTGCAGGCAGTTGACTCGGGGCATGAGTCGAGTATGCGGCCTATGGCAATCGTACCCAAAGACTTGCCGACCAGAATCTCAAGACGCGATTCTACTTCATCGAGTGCCACCTCATATGCAGATTCTACATCGTCGTACAGCCATTTCATCTGCTCATCACGCTCCAGCGACTCGAAAACGGGATTATCGATGTACTGGTAGTCGATGCTCAGAACATTGATTCCATTGTGAAGCAGACTGCTGATTGTGTAGTAGAGGAGCGGTGCCTGTGCAGTATAGCCTCTACCAGGGAACACAACAGCAAGCCTATCTGACCTCTCCTCTAGCAGACGCAGTGTGTTGGGAACGCTTAGCCCTCGATGGCCACGAATCGCCAGCCTCTCAAAACTGTACATGGCATCCCCTTCGGCATACACTGTGATAAGACCTGCGCCAGAACTCATAGAGGATGAGAAGCGAATCCTTATTTGGAAATGTGATGTTCACGATTCAAAACCATACGGAGGTACGATAAACATGGCAACAACTTTCAGGTGGGATCATGTTTGCCCAACGCTCGTTCTTAGCCCTACCTCCGTCTGCGAAGTTTCTCTACGTGCTGCTTAAGGGCAGGCGCCGGATGTCTAGACAAGATATCATCAACAGGACATTTCTGCCTCCCCGGACTGTGAACTACGGGCTCAGTCGACTAAAGGACCTAGGTCTGATTCGGGAGTATGGGCACGATGAGGACAAGCGACGGACGTTCTACGAGCTGGTCTCGGCGCCCATGTAGACCGATGGGCAATACTGACGATGTCTCCAAATCTAACATGGGGACATCGTTCCCCCCATTTTCCGAGACTGTCCAAAAGCCTCATAATGCACTTCTAGAGTGTGAGTTACTGTAACGAGGCGAAAGCGAATGGACTTCTATGAAGAGGCAGGTGTCGAACCTATCGGGGAAGAAACTCGCACGCACCTCACGACAGAGATAACTACAGAAACTGTAGATACTGAAGTTATCCTTCAGGGATGGGTTCACATACTTAGGGATAAGGGCAAGATCAAGTTCCTGATTCTAAGAGACGAAACAGGTACTGTCCAGATTACTGTCCCTGAGAAGAAGGTTCCTAAGGCGGTCTTCGATGTTACGGGACAACTCAAGCCCGAGTATGCAGTTTCAGTGAAGGGCAGAGTTGTGGCTGCAAAACAGGTTGAGTCCGGATTTGAGGTGATACCTAGTCACATCCGAGTGATCAACACGTCCCACCGAATACCAATAGACGTAGTTGAAGGAAAGGTCGACATCGACCTTGATACTCGCCTCAATCATCGAATCCTCGATCTCCGCAAGCCGAAGATAAACGCAATCTTCCGTATCCAGCACTCATTAGTGAGATATGCCCGTGATTATCTCGAAGATAACGGGTTCGTGGAGATTCATACTCCCAAGATTGTCGCTGAGGCCACCGAGGGAGGGGCTAATCTCTTCGAGGTCAAATACTTCGACAAGAAGGCGTACCTAGCTCAGAGTCCACAGTTCTACAAACAGCTCATGCTTCTAGCAGGCTTTGGCCGCGTCTTTGAGATTGCACCTGTCTTCAGGGCTGAGAAACATAACACCCGCCGCCACGTTAACGAATACACGTCCTTTGACTATGAGATGGCTTGGATTACTGATGTCGACGACGTCATGAAGATGGAGGAACAGATGCTTCACTATTCCTTCAAGAAGACTGCAAAGGCATCTGCGACAGAGCTCGAGCTGCTTGAGGTACAGCTTGAGGTTCCAAAGGTTCCCTTCAAGAGAATCAAGTTCGAGGAAGCGGTCGACCTTCTGAATCAGGAAGGTAAGGAGATATCCATCACAGACGATATCGACCCAGAAGGTGAGCGTCTTCTAGGAGAGATATTCCCTCGAGAGTTTGGGACTGATATGGTGTTCATTACACACTATCCGCTTGAACTGCGTCCTGCATATACGATGCCAAGCCTTACCGACGAGGGCATGACGGAGAGTTTCGACCTTACGTACAAAGGTATGGAGATTACCACTGGCGGTCAACGGATTCATCTCTACGACCTTCTGGTCAAGAGGTTCAAGGAGAAGGGATTCAATACTGACGATTTCGCTTTCTATCTCGATCCCTTCAAGTACGGAGCACCACCCCACGGTGGTCTCGGTCTAGGTGTAGAACGCTTGACAATGCAGCTGCTTGGGATTGAGAACATCAGGGAGGCAACGCTTCTCCCCAGAGATAGAGATAGAATCACTCCATAACTCACGGGTGGATAATACTCTCTCATAATCAGTGTGCATGCTTAACATAAATGCCGCAATAACATGGACGTGTGAGTTCACATGAGCCGTCTAAGTATAGTACTAGACCGATATCCCAGTAAGCAGTTATTATCCATTTTATTGATTACACATTTCTACATATTCTCCAAGTGGAATTAATTCTGAACCAATAATATCTAAGAATTTAGGTTCCAATTTTCCCGTTTCCACGATTTTTCTTCCCAACTCAAATAAAGCAGACTTTAGATGGTCAAACGGAAATCTTGCGTGAGGCCGTAAAATCGATCCAACAAACTCCCATTCAGTATTTTCAACAAAAGCCTCAATCGATTTTATCATATTATCAAAATTGGCAATTGAATG
>CP070658.1:1790687-1842494 GCA_020355105.1 Candidatus Thorarchaeota archaeon
AGCCAAATACCTCAGAAAGCCTCCGGCCGAGCTGCCGATGTCAAGAGCTAGCGTAGCTGAAGTGACAACGTTTCCTATTGAGTCATCAATCCGTTTTAGTTTCATGTATCCGACAGGTGTGTCCAGTGATTCCTTTGAAACGGTCACAGATTCTGACCCCCTGATCTGTTTCGAGGGTTTTGCCAGTTCGCCGTTGACCTTGACGTGACCTGCTCGAATCGCACGTTTTGCAGCTTGACGAGATGAGAAGTGACCTTGTTCTACCAACCAGATGTCAAGCCTTGACATTGTACCTCTCTCCAACCTCTTCCGGGATGAACAGATGCATTGGTACCCCTTTCAGTTTTGGACCAATTGCGGCAAGAATGCCTGATGCATGAGTGCTCCTTTTACACCTTAGGGAGAACTCGAAGTGGCCGAGCCTCTCTATTCTATAGATGTCCTCAGCATGGCCAGATTTTCTTAGTGCATTCTCAATGAGTTCCTTAGTGCATCCCAAGACGAGCAGCCGTTGATGGTCGTCCTTGACCCATCTGTTGATTCGCTCAAGAGTTGACTCTGCAAGCTCTCCTGTAATCTTGCGATTGGCTGAGTCCAATTCTGTGATGTGTACCTCCACTGGAAGATGATCTACCAGCACCAGAGAGCTTGAGATTGTTCTCAGTGATGACTTGTGCATTGATAGCTGACTTCGAAGACTGTGAAGTGGAACTAGCACATCCACCTTGGGTGGTCCCAGTATTCCAATGTCACAGTACAATCCGTACCCCACCTTTCCGACATCGACTAGTTGACCGTTGAATATCGAATCGGTGGAAAGCGCGCCAAACTTAGAAACACTTCCATATCGTTGCTTCAGTACGTTGCCGACAAACTCCTCGTCCTCACCCTCAATGTCAATCGTTATGTGACCCCTCTTGTCCGTTCCGAGCTTGACAACAGATGCACTCAGCTCTCTGACTATCTCAGCGGCATCTGTTCTTACGTGCTTGAGTATTTGTCCACGATAGGATCCATATGCACTAGGGTATAGAACGAGATGCTTCAACAGTCTGCCTCTCGATGGATGCTGTGCTTCGCGTGCTAAGTAGGTTTCCTTAGCTAGGTTATTGCGTGCCTATGATGTGGAGGTGGCCGAAAGGTCAGCTTTCAGTTCTTCCACTCTCTTGCGGAGGAAACTGATAGCCTTCGTGTTGTCTACATACTCCAACTGCTCATTGCAGTTTGGACAGCGGAATGAGAGGTTCATGGCCTCTTCAAAAGGAACCGGTGAGGAATCACGGCTTACGCAGGCATACAGGTCATTGTTGCTCTCATGCTCAAGTCTCTGTTCAAGGAGATTCAGAACCAGTCGTTTCTTGCGATTGACGAGGGCTTGTGCTTTCTTCGGGTCTATCTTCCAGTAGTATAGGAACCAACCAGTGTTGGTATCTCGGATTCTTCGGTACGAGGCCAAGTGATTGTCGTGGAGTTTGTACAGGATTCTTCGGACTATGTTCAGTTTCAGATCGGTCTTGGTGGCAATCTCCTCATCTGTGGTTTCCTCTGCATTGACAAGAACTGTTGCGATGTCCACTCCTTCTTTGCCTGCTATCTCCTCGACTACAAGGCGGAAAAGGTCATGGTTGATGTTCGCATGTACCATTTTGAAGTAATCACCTGAGCGTATCCGGAAGCTGGTCAGTCCACTGATTTATAACGTAACCAAAAGCCCTGCATTTGAGAACTTGCACTTACTACACTATTATTACCTAAGAGAGTATATATTCACTTCGTTTGGACACTTTCTCAATCTGACTTCTGCGACTTCTTTCGCTTCACAACGACTCGGTCTCCCAATGTAGGTCCGCCGCGAGATACTCCTTTGCTGGTCCGAATTGGAGTAGAGCTAATTGGTTCCAGAAGTGAAATGTCAAGCTCTCTTTCTAGGCCTCTAATCGTCTTCCCAGTGGGTTTCAGTCGTCCAGCCTCTATTGATTGGAGAGTCGAAACCCGCTCACCTACCTTCTGAGCAAGCTCCTCCTGACTTAGCTGTTTCTTCTGCCTGGCTTTCCGGATGATACTTGCATAGTCCTCGATGAGGATCATATCTTCTAAACGTGTTCCAGTTGTTGCACGAGGTTTCGGTCTGCGGGACGTGGCTCGTCGAGGAACTTGCGGAGCTGGTCTTCTAGGCTCGCCAACCCAAGAAGGGCGTACGCTGGGTGTTGGAGAGCCCCTTTGGTCCATGCCTGACGGTGCCCGTCCGAATCTCGCGGCGCATTGGGGACAGACGTTCATTCTAGCTCCTTCAATCTCGACGTTTCGTCCGTGACCCTTCATGTTTCGGCCGCATAACTCACAGCTAGGCACAAAGCATCCCTCTTCAGTGTCACTCTGAGCCGGTAGTGTTGATAAAAGTTGCCGACTGGCACAGAATCGTTGGGCCTCAAAGGAATCCTTAAATCATTAGTAGAGGATGGGGTTTCGAGGTGCAGTGATTGCCAGGGACTGCTGATGCAAAGAAAGACAGCATCGATGATTCTACCTACACTGAAACCTATACTAGACATCTGGAACGTCGTCTTCGTGCACTCGAGACAGAGAAACAGATACTCCAAGCTGAACGGTCTAGACTTGAGAAGGAAACTCAGACTCTGAGAACTGAACTCGAGAAGCTGAGGCAGTCTCCGCTTATTACAGCAACAGTCATCGAGATACTTGATGATGGAAGAGCGGTTGTGAAAAGCTCCACAGGTCCGAATTTCGTTGTGCATATCTCTTCATCCATTCCCAAAGATAAGCTGCAACCTGGCATGAGAGTTGCCCTCAATCAAAGATCCTTTGCAGTAACACAGGAATTGCCACCACCAAGAGATCCGATGATCAGAGCAATGGAGATTGAAGAGGCTCCTGATGTTTCATATGCCGACATCGGTGGCCTCAAGGAGCAGCTTCGTGAGATAAAGGAAACAGTGGAATTGCCACTCCTGAAACCTGATCTATTCGAGCAAGTTGGCATCGAACCTCCCAAGGGCGTCTTGCTAACCGGCTTCCCAGGTACAGGAAAGACCCTGTGCGCAAGAGCTGTGGCTCATGAAACGAATGCGACTTTTATCAGGGTCATTGGTTCTGAGTTGGTTCAGAAGTTCATTGGTGAAGGAGCCAGACTTGTAAGGGAAATCTTCTTGCTTGCCAAGGAGAAGGCACCAGCTATCGTCTTTGTTGACGAGCTTGATGCGGTAGGCTCACACAGACTAGACATAGCTACCTCAGGTGACAGAGAGGTTCAGCGTACACTGATGCAACTGCTCAGTGAACTAGACGGTTTCGAGAATCGTGGACAGGTGGCTGTCCTTGGAGCTACCAACAGACCAGATATCTTGGACCCAGCTCTTCTGAGACCAGGGCGCTTTGATCGGATAATCGACTTTCCTGTCCCTGATGAGGAGAGTCGAAAGGAGATTTTCAAGATTCATACGCGCGGAATGAATGTCGATTCTGAGCTCGACTATGATAGGCTGGTATCTGCAACGTCAGAACTAACAGGTGCTGCCATCAAGGTAATCTGTATTGAGGCAGGCATGTTTGCCATCCGCGATAACAGAACCCGTGTGGTACAAGAGGACTTCACCAAGGCTGTTTCGAAGATTCGGGATCGAGGTAAGGGCGATGGTGCACCAAGTACCCTTTATGCCTAGTACGCCGTCTGTAATACAGCTATTGCGCCTCGTGAGTTGTCATGAGATATAGGGAGTTCCTTAGGAGCAGACTGAAAGGTCGAATTTTGTCCGATATTCCGCTTCCCCGTGGTTTTCATCTCGTAGGACATGTTGCCCTACTACACGCTGATTCTAGGATGCATCCTTATCTGGAACTGGTGGGAGAAACCACTCTTCAGTACGACTCGCGGATTGCCTCAGTTGCAGTGAGAGTGGGAGCCACATCAGGAGTCATGAGAGTACCTAATTATACTGTCGTTGCTGGCGAGAGTCAGACAACTACAACACACATTGAGGATGGGGTTCAGTTTAGACTAGATCCCACGCGCATAACCTTCTCAGGTGGAAACAAGACAGAAAGACTTCGCATGGGATCTGTAGTCAAACCTGGAGAGCGTGTTCTTGACATGTTCGCCTGTGTAGGTCAGTTTGCCTTGCATATGGCAAAGAACAGAGAAACAAGAGTACAGGCAATCGAGTTGAACCCAGATGCGTACGAGTTTCTTGTTTCCAGTGTTCGACTTAATGGTTTTCAAGACACAGTTGAACCAATCCTTGGTGACTGTCGAGAGTTTCATCCGGTGCGCGAGGTCAATCGAGTCGTAATGGGGTATCTACATGATACGCATCATTTCCTTCCGTACGCTTTGAAAGCACTAGTAGCTGAAGGAGGAACTGTCCACATGCATATCGCTGTGCCAGAAAGAGAGTTAGAACAACTTACCCACGCGGTCAAGGGACTGTGTTCGGAACAGCAATTCTCGCCCAGCGTTTCGATACGTCGGATTAAGATGTATGCGCCCGGCATTCAGCATTTTGTCTTTGATATCGAATTGGCAGAGCTCTAGGGAAGTAACTCACAGAGCGCAACCATTTTATCCCTGTCGCAGGGTATCAGGATGGAAGAACCTCATTCAACTCGGGTGGGATTCATGAGTCGTAGACGCGGTATGTCACCAAGAGCAATTGCTCGAATGATGAAACAGATGGGAATAGAACAGAAGGATGTTAGTGGCGTAACAGAGGTGATATTCCGCTTCGAAGACAAGGAGTGGTTAATCACCGACCCTCAGGTTGTGATGATCAAGCAGGCGGGCAGCGAATCATTCCAAGTATCAGGTACCAAATCAGAAAGGGGACTGACCACGGGAACGGATGTTTCAGAGGGAATGGACCCGGAACCTCAGAAAGAGCTTGAGATACCCATGGAAGACGCTGCACTTGTGGCCAGTCAGACTGGTGTTGATATCGAAACTGCGAAGGAGGCACTGAGGAGTAGCGAAGGTGACTTGGCGGCCGCAATCCTGAAGCTAAGGCAGACGTAGTGTAATACAAATAATACACGCATTCAAACACTACTCTGATTCCATCCGTTCCTTTAGAAACTTGAGTCTGAAGAAGTCCTCACGCTCTCTTTCTTCCAGGGCTTGCTTCACGTATCTTGCAGTGGCATCAAGTCGGGGGATTACTATTGTTTCAAGGGCTGACACTCGCCTCTTGGTACGTTCGACTTCAATCGCAAGTCTCTTGACTGTAGAGTCGATTTCAGCAAGACGCACCACTGCGTTTAGAGCGTCCTTGAACTTGGATGCCATCACGTCAAGCTGAACACTCGAATCTGGCAAAGAGTACGGGAGTTCTGGTACGTGTTGCTCAACTGATAGAACGGGAACTAGGACACCCATCATTGACCGCGTGGAGATTCTCAAGTCTGCCAGAACTCTGCTTGCGTTGGCAAACTCCACTACTTCTGAAGGCCCCATTATCATCTTCGTCTTTGTCAACGCAGAGAATGCTTCTGACAGAGCGGTTTCAACCTTCTCGCGAGTTTCTTTCACCTCAGCAAGGACGTTGAAGAGCTCCATGATTAGAGAGTCACGCTTCTCCTTCAATAGATCATGACCTCGTTCAGCCAGTCTCATCCGATTCTTCAATCGGAGGAGTTCCATCCTTGTTGTCTTGGTTCCTGGTAGAATCTTACTCATGTCAATCACACTGAAGGGCTGAATCTGAGATTCGGATGTGGAGTCGTGTCACATCATGAGTTCCTAAAACTCTTGTGATGAGCATCATGCAAAAGTCACTACCAGTGCACTTACGAGTACTATGAAAGCGCAGACAATGAGCCAGTCACGAAGATACTTGCTGACAAGCCTAGGTCGGTCATTAATCTGTCCGGTCACAATGAGTGTCATGAAGGAGATGGATAGAAAGGCAAATGGAAGAGCGACTGTCGGGCTAGTGAGTGGTGTGTCGGTGATCAAGATGATTGCGGACAGTGCACCAAAGATGAGAAAGCTGAGTATAGTCAACGAATTCAATATGTGTCGGATCCGATCAACATCCATCAGAAGCTGCTCCTTTCTTCTTGACCGGCCATTCCCGGGCTTGTCCCCTCGCTGCTGTATCCTGTTCAAAAAGGTTGTGTCTCAGTGACAGACATGAATCAGCTTTGGCGAACTCACCGGACCACTTATTAGGAGTGTGAGGTCCAGCAGGCAATTGTATTACAAGCAGTACATGTGATACCACGGGGTACACATCATGACAATTGCGATTCACGAGAGTGCATTGATTCGTCACTTCAATACTCGCAAGGAAGTCTTGCGTGCATGGGAAGAACGAATCGGTGCTCGCTTCTCTCCTTTTCGCGGCTACAAGATGCCAGACTCTCGGTTGTATATTGAGTGGCCAGAGTTTCTAGATCAGCTGGTGGACTTGATTCTCACCAATGAGCGCCACATCTTTCTCAGGGGCCCGGTTGGTTCTGGGAAGAGTACGTTGATGTTGCTTGCGTTGAGAGACCTGCCGACCTTGGCAGACCGCAGGGGAAACAAGTTTGTAACTGGTTATGTTGGAATGACAGGGCTCTACGAGAAACAGATGGCCGCGGCTATTTCCGACTCTCTGAGAATCAAGTACCGGAGGTCATGGGAGTCGAGCCAGATTGTAGAAGCTGTTGCTCAAGAGTCTGTCAGAAGGTACATCCAGGAGAACTCCCGCACTGCGCTTTTTCTCGAGGATGTTGCAGACAATCAAGAGTCAGCATTCCATAAACTGCGATACTTGGCAGACCTTCCAACACAGGAGATGAAGAGTGATTATCCGGATGTGCTTGATGAACCCATTATCACATTGATAATGTCTGGAACTGCCATCTATTGGAATGCAATGCTTTCCTTCCTTCCGCAGATTGCAGACCGAACTGAGCCCCTTGATGTTCCTCCGTTCGATGACCAGAAGGCAAAGGAGTTCATTGGGAGAAGGATTTACTATGCACAGGGACGCATAGACAGCTTCAATCCTGACAACTTCGAGATATACCCATTTGATGATGCCGCCGTTGAAATCATCAACGAAGCTGCAAAGGGTAATCCACGTGATATCCGAATGTTGTCACGGGGATGCCAACAGGTAGCGGCAGAGAACTTCAGGCGGAGGGATAACCCAGAGGTGGATAGAGAGATTGCCAGACTAGTTTCAGAGGCATATGCTGAATTGCTTAGAGAGGTGCGTTAGGTTTGAGTGTTCTTAAGAAGTATCGAGATTCTGAAGAAGATAGGGATGCAAGACCATCTGCTGTGGAAAGACACAGAGTATCGGAGTCCATGAGTAGACCTGTAGTGGCGGTGCCCAATAAGGAACGGAAGAGTCCAATCGTGTCGTTCTCATTTACGACTGAGCTTAGGTCCTGCCTCCAGAATGTAAGAAACGAGAAAGCGATCAATCTGAGTATGTGGGTTGAACGGAAGTTACGCCAAGCCCTGTCTGATGAATTTCCAGACATAGCTGATAAGTACCTCGACTAGTGATACCATATGCCTCGAATCTGAACTTCTCCTTTGTAATACAGATGACGTATGAGATAGATCTCTATGTGAGTTTACTACCTCTGCGCATCTCCGCATACTCGGCCACACGTGCCATGCAAAGAATTGCCATAGATGGATCATCATAGCACGGAAAACGGTTCATCTCAAGCAGATCTTTTCCGGGTTTTCCAACATCTGCGGCCAGCCATACTCCAACCACTGGTTTACCCTGATTTGCGGTGCGAATGCCCTCCAGAGTTCCTGCAGCATGTTCGGTCTGTGTCATTCCTGCAAATGTTGGAACTCCACAAATGACTAACAACATGTCGATATTCGAATCCTTCAGCACTAGTTCAGTGCTGACACGATACTCTCTTCGTCCGCCGCTGGCAACTACGTCTATGGGATTCTCAGTTGATCCAATTGGGGACAGAATCTGACGAAGCTCTTGTCTAGTTTCTTCCTCAAGGGGAGGGATGTTGAAACCTAGTTCAGTGGCCGCGTCCGTTGCAAGAACTCCGGCACCGCCTGTATTACTAATAATACCTATATTACGACCTGCTGGTAGTGGCTGATAGTCAAAAAGCTTGCACACTTCGAGTAGACTATCCAGAGTTGGAGCAGTGACACAGCGTGCTTGGCGAACCATGCCATCAAATACTTTCGTTGAACCGGCGATGGATCCGGTATGTGACAGGGTGGCCTTTCCGCCGGCTTCGCTTCTCCCGCCTTTCAGCACAACAACTGGCTTCTTGCTTGCCGCATTATGAAGTGACGTGAAGAAAGCCCTGCCTTGATCAACACCCTCAACATATACTGCAATCACTGTCGTTTTCGAGTCATTGCCCAGGTAGTCGATTACTTCAGAGAACTGAACATCAGCGGCATTCCCTAGACTCGCAAATTTGCTAATCCCGATTCTTTTAGTCCGAGTTGTGTAGATGATTATTCCGCCTAGTGCACCGCTTTGAGACACTAGGGCAATGTTGCCTCGTTCTGGCATCATGGTGAAGGTGCCATTGAATAGCCTGGTATTCGAAACACCAACACAGTTTGGCCCTATGATTCTTACACCAGCTTCTCTAGCTGCGGTCACAAGCGCCTCTTCAAGCTCGGCGCCTTCCGCACCGATTTCGCTGAAGCCACCTGATATTATCACCGCCGTCCTAGCCCCAGCATTCCGCGCTTCCGCCATTAGACCTGAGCAGTACTTGGCTGCAACGGCCACTATGACAAGATCGACGGGTTCTGGTAGACTTCCCAGATTAGGATACGCTTTGACTCCAAGTACGTGATTCCTGTTTCGTGTCACTGGATATACCTCAACCTGGGATGTCAGGAGATTCATCAGGATTGAATTGCCCAGCTTACGATAGTCGGAAGAAGCTCCGACCAAGGCTACTCGCTCGGGATTGAAGAATAGGTCAATCTCGTGGAATCTATCCACCTGCGAGTCAGTCATGATTCTTACGCGGCCTGTAGTTGATTTATGTCTGTCGAGAGTCTTGGCGGGGTGCTTCGTTTTACTTCGAAACTCGACGGAGAAAGTGCTTCAAAGGGGTCGAGTTGACACAGTCAGATTCTATTGTCCGTCTGATTGCTGGCTCAGCTTCAGGACATTTACTGAACACGTTGTCCAAGGCGTCCAAGACAGAACGGACTACCCATTCATCCTTTCGTCGACATAGAGTTTCTGCAAGTGTTAGAACAGAAGACTCGTTGTAGAAGTTTCCAAGAGAGTTGATGGCCGGTGTTACTATCCGAGAATCATCAAGCTTCACCAGCTTCTGGAAAGCCATTATTGAGTCCAAAGTGCGAATTGCGACATGAGTGTTCATGCACTCAAGCATGTAGCGATAGTCCTCACTAGATAGTGACTCCTGATACTGGCCTACGGAGCTCTCGAGCATGGCAGTCAGATTGGGAACCGAATGTCTACTGGCAAGTGAACATAGGCCCTCTAAGTCTTGCTTGATCATGAACTGCAGAAGACTCGCATACAGAGAGTTTGACGGTGTAGGACTCTCTTGGGGAGAAGGTGATTCATCATCAGAGAGCTGGATTCCCCTTTTGATTGTCGGTGATACTTGTATTACTGATAATACCATGTCGAGTTGATCCTCAGTAACTGATGCTTGAACTCCCAGCTCTGAGAGGGCTTTCCGGCCATAGTCTGAATGCCACAGTGATGTGACATCAATTCTGTCTTCTTGCTTCCTGAGCCTGAGGCCTGTCATCTCTTTGAGTCTGACAGACTCGATTTTTGCAACTAGCTCCTCAGATATCTGAGTGGGAAACGCCGGAAAGTCAAAGAAGAGTGTGTCGCCTGCATCAATCTGTTTCAAGGATAGCTCTTGGATATGCCTGATGAAGGACTGAGATGCCGTGACCAATGATTCTTCCTTCTCCAGTCTTCGTAGAAGGCTCACTGTGTCGGGCTTGACAGGTTCGAAGCCACTGGCCGAAAGAAGATGAAAGACCATCTCTCGGTACTTGATGGGTTCAACCTGTGTTCGTATCTTGCCGAAGCTTGCGGGGGTGACATACTCCGCGCTTGCCGCCATGATCAAGTATTGAACTACAGCGTCCCACCCTTCCTCACTCTCGACGGTCGCGACCATGTCAAGCAGGTCTCTGCTTCTTCGTTCTCCAATGGCGTCAGAGAACTGGATGACATGCTGCTCCTTCTCACTCTCAGCCGCCTTTTCTCGGAGAGCCTTTACGAACCATCTGTCATTCTTCTCGTCAGCCAAAGGTGTCACCTGGACAGCTAGTTAGAACCCAATGAAACCGATAAGACTTGTTTGTGAGTCTTCGTATTGTTTGTATTACAGAATGATTAGCCCCGCTCCGTCATAGGCTTACGTCTTGAGAGCTCGGATTTGAGAGCCATTGACGAGGTGAGTTCTTCTAGTGCAGAGAGTATAGTTTCCTCAACCAAGCGGTAGCTCTCCATGTCCTCCTTTGAAAGCGTCTTCTTACCAGAGAGTACTTCGCGAACCCTCCTATAGTCGCCTATCCTTGATGCTATCTCCTCGAAAGGACGGAAAAGGGTGAGATCAAACAGACCAAGGTAAGCTAGGAGAAGCATTGTATAGAAACAGCGTGTCACATTCCTTCTTGCCTGCCTAAGAGTTCGATTGAATGAACCTCGAGTGACACCACTCTTTCTGCTTCCTGACCTCGACCTAAATGTGGCTTTGTCGTCATATGGAACATGGTCACCATATTCCCCCTCTACAACAAGATCGATCAGAAGAGTTTCAAGCTGCACTGTAGTCAGGACTGACTGGTCAAGTAAGGCCTTCAATATCGGTTCTTTCAAGACTTGACGAGTAGAGCTAGCAAGTCGCTTGATTGAAGCCCCGTCTTTTTGTGAACCGGATTCTGTCGGGTTCATTCTATGATTCCTCCAAGGTCCTGCATGAGATTGAATCCGTTAGATTGGCGCTCTTTGGAGAAGCCCTCATAACTCCGGAAATCGCCCAAGGAGCGTTATGAGGATTCTTTCCTTTGAGAGGGCGCGGAGGTGCTGTACGGATACAATTCTGTATACACGACAATGTAATAGGTGGCTTAAATGCTCTCCTAGGGGGAAAAGCGGGGATTATCTCGATCGAAGTTTCCATTGTGCCTCAGGTGACATCAAAACGAATCCCAGAATCAGGTTGCCACGGATCTCGTCAAACTTGAAGACCCCAAACACATGCCTACTCTTCATGGTTTCCCATTCTACACGGCCCCTCATGAGGTAATGCTGAAAGATAGCGCGACACCGTTTTCGGACGTTTGTGAATAGGTTCCTGTATCGTTTGCGTTGTGACGGTCTTATTCCCCACCTCTCAAGGATGAATCTGTTCGCAAGACTGTTACTCGAGATGAGAATTGAGTTTTGCTTCTTCTTGAGTTTGGATGCTGAATCGAGAAGTATGTTTCTGAAACAATCAGGAACGGTAGCGAGAATGGACGGTGTCACATGGGGCTCGAAGAGCCTAGGTGGGATATCGTCAAAGGCGTGCAAGTTGATTCACTGATTTGTCGGCCAGTTCTGCTTAAGAGGTCCTATACAGTCCAGTCTTTTCCACGGTACCTGGTACCATGAAACATGAGCTTGGCACGTGCTAGTTCATTGGATTAATATTGAGAGTCAACACGGGACACGACGGGGCCTAGACTCCTTGAAACAGAGAGCCGACATTCACGTGAAGGGTATAGTTCAAGGAGTGGGATTCAGGCCTTTCGTCTATCGGCTGGCTTGTGATTTATCCCTGGTAGGATACGTTCTGAATCTTGGTGATGCCGGGGTTCGCATAGTAGTTGAAGGAGAACGTGAGGATATCGACAGACTAATCGAACAGCTTCGTACGAGCCCTCCATCAATCTCACGAGTTGACTACGTGGATGTTGCGTGGGACAAGTTCAGTGACGCCTTCAGCTCGTTCTCAATCGAGAAGTCCTCCCAAGTTAGAGCTTCGCATTCAGCACCACAATTGCCACCGGACGTAGTCATATGTGATGATTGCATCACAGAGATGAGGAATCCGGAATCCAGGTGGTACTTGTATCCGTTCACTTCCTGTGCTGCATGTGGACCGAGATTCTCTACCATCACAGACCTTCCATACGACCGTCCAAACACCACAATGATAGACTTCCCTCTCTGTGATACTTGTAATACGGGTTATACAAGCCCCTTGGATCGAAGGTATCATGCACAGACAACAGCATGTCAGGACTGCGGCCCAAGCTATAGACTGCTAGACTCTTCCGGCGACGCTGTAATAGAGAAGGATCCGATTGAACATACTTCACGACTCTTAGAGAAAGGAGCAATAGTCGCAATCCAAGGAATTGGGGGAACACATCTTGTCACAAAGACAAGTGACTCAGATCCGATCCGGGTTCTCAGAGAGAGAAAAAGAAGAATTCAACGTCCCTTTGCAATTATGGTACGAGATCAGCTCTCTTTGAACAAGTTTGCAGCTTTCACAGAAAGCGAGTTTCAGTTCCTGAAGTCCTGGCGCCGGCCAATAGTGCTCGTGAAGAAACGCTCACTGAGTGAGAATGTCCCAGTTGCAGCACTGGATAAAATCTCACCAGGATTGGACACAGTAGGAGTCATGCTTCCGTATGCCCCACTACATCATCTCTTGTTCGACAACCTTGATGAGATTGCATTAGTAATGACCAGTGCCAACCCCACTGGAATGCCCATGTTCATAGACCCTGATACTATCACTAGTGAGCTCAAGGGTATTGCAGACTACTTCCTTCTCCATGACCGACGAATCCACCAGAGGGTTGATGATTCTGTGGTCAAATTCGTGACCGAAGAGAACCCTGTGTTCATTAGGCGAAGCAGAGGGTGGGTACCCGAACCTTTGCCAGTAGAAGGAATCTCTTCCGACCTGAACTTCCTTGGGGTTGGACCTGAGGAGAAGTCAGTAGGAGCGGTCTTGAAGTCAGGAAATGTATACCTAACTCAGTATATCGGGGATACTGACCGAGTTGAGAACATCAAATTCCTGGAGAACGCCATCAGACACCTGATGCACTTACTTGGAGTAACGAGTCCTGACGGCATAGCCTGTGACTTGCATCCCGAGTTTCTGAGCACTGAGCTGGCAGAGAGATTGTCCGATAAGATGAAGATTCCATTAGTTCGTGTCCAACATCATCATGCGCACCTAGCAAGTATCATTGCAGATTCCAAACTCAATCCCGATACTCGTATTGTTTGTATTACAGCGGATGGGTATGGGTACGCACCTGACGGAAATGGTTGGGGAGGTGATGTGCTCGTCGGAGATATGCGTGACTTCTCTAGAGAAGGTGGTCTGACTACTAAGAAGTATCCAGGAGGAGATCTTTCAGCAAGGTTTGCCGCACGATCCCTTGTTGGGATATTGGGTGATTCGATGCAGGTGGAAGACATTGCAGACCTTGCATCGGGTTCTTACCTATCTAGGAACAGCAGTGCGACCGAGAAGTCGCTTTCACTTCTCTTCGACGCTAGAAGACGAGAAGTAAACTTGCTCAGGAGTACAAGCACAGGAAGGTTTCTGGATGCTGTCGCATTGGTATTGGGAATTTGTTCTGAGAACTCATACGATGCTGAGTGTCCGATGAAACTCGAAGCTGTAGCTCGAAAAACGGATATCTCTATGGACAGGACCTACCTTTCAACAGATGGCACTCTTGAATTGGATACTACTGAGTCACTAATGCAGGTACTCAATCTCAAGAAGCAGGGTGCTTCAGTTCCTGAGATTGCATATTCAGCACAACACCATGTAGGAACGGCACTTGCAGAGATAGCATGCAAGACTGCTGAGAATGAAGGGCTGGTTTATGTAGGATTCTCGGGAGGCGTTGCCTTGAATCGAATTATCACAAGGGCAGTCATCGATGAGATTCAAGCTCATGGACTACAGCCACTCATTCACAGGCAAACTCCCCCTGGAGATGGAGGCATATCTGCTGGACAAGTCCTTGTCTGCAATGCTCATCTACAATAGCAGCCTAAGTTACATGCTTGGAAGGGATCTCACATCAGCTCTTGAACAGTAGACATTCCGAGCTCGAGCGCTTTGATATTGGTTGATTCGTACTTCTTTGGAAATGCTGAACGTACTGCCTTGACAGCTGTATCCTTGTCTATTGGTGTCACTCCTGTCCCAAGGATTCCACCGAGCATGACCATGTTGAGAGCCATAGAACTTCCTGCTTGTTTTGCAAGTTCCATTGCATCAATCTCCATGATGCAGTCTGTGAACTTCTTCATGGATTTGGTGATCTCTTCATGTGGTGGGTATTCTGCCTTACCCATGGAAACGGCTACTGGATATTGGACATGCGAGCTCATCAGAACGCATCCGTTCTCTGCAACGATATGAATCTCCCTTAGTGTTTCAATCGGCTCGAAGCCAACGAGTAGATGAGCAGAACCTGGATCCACAATCGGTCCTCGTGCGTCATCTCCAATCCTGACTGTGCACATCACATGTCCGCCCCGCTGGGCCATTCCATGAATCTCGCCGACACGTACATTGTAATCTGCAGCTAGTGCGGCCTTGGCGAGTATCTCAGCCAAAGTCAGGACACCTTGACCTCCAACACCAGCAATGGCTACGGTGATTGTATTACTATTATTACCGGACATTCTCATGCATCCTCCTGCTTGATTGCTCCTTGAGGACAAACGTCTGTGCAGGTTCCACAGAGATTACACAGGGTTTCTTCAATCACAGCCTTCTCAGTTTCAGATTCAAGATACATGGCAGGACAAGACAGTCGATTCAGGCACCGTTTGCATGCATTGCACAGTTCGGAGTCCACATAGTACTTCGGCGGGTATTCTCCCGTCCTGCGTCGTTCGGCTGCCGTTAGAAGGGCACAGGGTGCCACCGACACCATTACTGCTGGGGCCTGATTCTCTCGTACCCAAGTTACCATCTCTCGGACATCAGCTACTAACTTTGCCATCGGGCCGAATGGATCTACGGACTTCACGTATTCCACGCCAAGTCCCTTGCAAGCCTCTGCTATGTCCAGAGGAGGCACCTCTTCCCGCATTCCTGTGACCCCTGTTCCAGGGTGGGGCTGATGGCCAGTCATTGCAGTGGTTCGATTGTCAAGTACAACTAAACTGATTGGATGTCTATTATACACTGCATTGGCTATCCCAGGAAGTCCGGATGCGAAGAAGGTGCTATCACCTATCGTAGCCACGACATCCTGGTCTGTTACGCGAGCTATGCCACATGCGGTGGTAATCGATGAACCCATGTCAAATAGGATATCGGCCGTTTCCAGAGGAGGTGCAATGCTCAGAGTGTAGCAACCTATATCTGAGGGGTATATTGCCTTGCCACGCGTGGCTGATCTGATGGCATAGTAAGTGGCTCTGTGGGGACAACCTGCACAGAGTAGCGGAGGTCTTGGGGGTAGTTCTGGAAGCTCCTTCACCTTCTTGTCTATGGCCGTCCAGTTGATACTCGTACTACGACCAGTCACTTTCGACAGAGCTTCAATTACAATGCGCGGACTGTATTCGTAAGTACGTGTAAAGTATCCTTGTTCCTTTCCCAGAACCTCGACGTCAATCTCCTTCAATTGAGCAATGCGTCGCGCATGTGTTTCTAGGAAGGGCTCGAGCTCTTCAACTACAATGGTCTTCTTGTGACGTTTCAGGAAATTGGCGATTGTCTTCTCAGGTACCGGATGTGTCATGCCAAGTTTCAGAACCTCTGCGTCCAGTTCCAGTGTAGTGAGAGCTTCAAGCACATAGTTGTATGACACACCGCTCGTGATGATTCCAAGTTCTCCCTTGCCATGAAGGAAGTTCAAAGACGTTAACTCGGATATCTTCGCAGCTTTCTTCATTAGCTCCAGAAGTATCGGATGTCGCTTCTTTGCTACTGCAGGAACTGGTACAAACCGATACGGCTCCTTCTCGAACTCGACTGTGTCCGGTCTTTCTCTGATTCTTCCAAAGTCGACCGGAGCTCTAGTATGATTCACGCGTGTGGTAGTCCTGAGAAGTACAGGTAGTTCGAGCTTCTCTGAGATTTCGTAGGCCTCCAGTAGGATTGACTTAGCCTCAGCTGGGTCAGCCGGTTCAACCATTGGCATGTTTCCCATTAGAGCATAGTATCTACTGTCATTCTCATTCTGAGAGCTCCACATGCTTGGATCATCAGCAACCACTATTACCATACCAGCACGTACGCCAGTGTATGCAAGTGAAAAGAACGGGTCGGCAGCGACGTTCAGACCTGGTCCCTTGCAGACCATCATGGATCTCACACCTGCCACAGCGGCGGCTCCTGCTACTTCAA
Organism: Candidatus Thorarchaeota archaeon; assembly: GCA_020355105.1. Classification (GTDB taxonomy): domain Archaea; phylum Asgardarchaeota; class Thorarchaeia; order Thorarchaeales; family Thorarchaeaceae; genus SMTZ1-83. The sequence continues at coordinate 1,807,041 of CP070658.1, forward strand.
GTGCCACCTTCTCGTTAGCACTGAACTCGAAATAGAAGTTGGGGATGTGAGGTGCCATGAAGGTGAGATTGTTACCTATCTCACTACTTGGAGTACCAGGATATAATGCAACGAGCCGAACTCCGGCCTCAAGGACTCCCCGTGCAATAGCCTCATTTGCCAAGAGTAGAACTCTCTTACCGATGGTGTCTTCTAGCAATTCCTCAGCCTTTGTCAAGTATCTAGCCTCCGATCTCTCCAAGACATGTAGGACAAATCGACCGAAGAGAGTATCGTGTATCAACCTTGTGGTATTGGAAAACGTAGTGATTCTGATTATAGACCAATGAAACACAAATTCTGTATTACAATTATTACCACACGCGGATGCCTTTACTATAGAACACGTGTTCTAATCATGCCCCAGTCATACTCAGATATTATGGGACAACACCCCTTCATTTCCACTGGAACTGATCTATGGTGTTTTCACGGCGGGTACTACCAATACCATAAAAAATGGAGATAAACCACAGCTTACGAAACAGCTATTTATACTTTCCGACATCGAAACGTATCGCCAATCAAATGAATTTCTACTGGAAACGAAGGGGTTATGTTGTTTTGGAACACGTGTTCTAATACTCCGGTAATTCGCCCAGGACTTCGTAGACGCGGAGAACCAGAATGTCTGTGTAGGAGAAGAAGAGCTGATCGAACAACGACTTGAAGGTACTGGGCACAAGAATCGCTGAATCCGCTACTGCCTCAGCCCCCTCGCACTGATCAATAAGTCCTGGCTTCTTCTTTTGGCGAATTCCACTCTTTGTCTTCCAAGAGTACACATACCCGTGAAGCTCTTTCGTGAAACAAACTCTCCGAGCATTAGTCTGGCGCGCACGCTTGCAGTCATAGATGTAGAGGAAACTCGGTGCCAACTCAATCGACCATAGTTGGAACACATGTTCTGATTCTTTAGACTGAGTAATACCTGAATAAAGGATGGAAAGGTTAAAGCGTACGAAGAATTCCACACGGCGTGCCTCGAAGCATCGATTCACAAACGAGGCGGGAGAGATCGCATGAACACCATCGGTCTGCGCAGAGAAGAGAAACCCTTCGAAACGAGAGTGCCTGTTGTACCTGATCACCTAAGGAAACTCTCCGAAACACATCAGATTCGATTTGTGGTCGAACCAAGTGACCAACGAGCGTTTGGTCCAGAGGAGTTCACCAAAGTCGGAGCTGAAATGAAATCGTTGAAGGGCAACAACATCCCGGTGATTCTTGGCATTAAGGAGATGCCTGTCGATTTCTTCGAGAAAGACATAGTCTATGTGTTCTTCAGTCACACAATCAAGGGCCAGAAGTACAACATGCCGATGCTTAAGAGAATCCTCGATGTAGGTGCTACACTAATAGACTACGAGCGGGTCATTGATGAAAAGGGTAGAAGACTGATCTTCTTTGGAAACTGGGCGGGGATGGCTGGAGTATCTAATACCCTTAGAGTCCTAGGAGAGCGGCTAGAGTCCAAGGGTGTCAAACCAAATCCTTTCGCAGGGATGAAACACACGCTACAGTGTAGAAGCCTTGCCGAGTTAAAACAGGAATTTCAAGCTCTAGGGAGTCGAATATCCGAACAAGGACTACCGAATCACCTAGTCCCCTTTGTCGTTGGTTTTGCGGGATATGGCAACGTTTCACGTGGTGCACAGGAGATGTTTGATCTCCTTCCGCATGTACAGATTGAGCCCGAGGGGATTCCCGATATCTCAGAGCCGAAAGACAATGTCCTCTACAAGTGTGTCTTCAAGGAGGAACATATGGTCGAACCCAAGGATTCCGCGGCAGATTTCGATCTTCAGGACTACTACAAGACCGGGTCGACCAAATATAGAGGAGTCTTTGAGAAGTACGTTCCTCATCTAGCAGTGATTCTCAACTGCATCTACTGGTCACACAAATACCCTCGACTTGTTACCAAGAAGTTCATTAAGAAGCATTGGCTCGCCGACAATCGAAGACTCCAGGTAGTTGGTGACATCTCGTGTGATGTGGAGGGGGCTATCCAGTTTACAGTTCGAACGACCACCCCTGGAGATCCGGCCTTTACCTACATCGTTCACCAAGATAGTGCAGAACTAGGGGTCAAAGGTGATGGCCCAGTCGTAATGGCTGTTGACAATCTCCCATGTGAATTGCCACGCGAATCATCTACCTCCTTTAGCGAAACGCTTTTGGACTACATACCTGCGCTAGCGAAAGCAGACTTCACAGTACCGTTCCAACAACTCAATCTTCCCAAAGAGCTGAAGGACGCTGTAATTGTCTACCAGGGAGAACTCACGGAGAAGTACACGTACCTCAAGGAATACTTGTGACGGAGCGAGAATGACAATGAAGAAAGTGCTTTGTTTGGGTGCAGGCTTAGTTGCCCGTCCCTATGTCCATTACCTCAGTGACCGCGGTTTTCATGTAAAGGTTGCAAGCAGAACCAAGAGTAAAGCAGACCGCCTTGTCGAAGGCTGCAAGAACACTGAAACTGTGACCTTCAACATAAAGACCGATGATGACCTTCTTGACAAGCTGATTGCAGAAGCTGACCTAGCATGTTCCCTTCTTCCATACACCTTCCATGTGAAAGCAGCAAAGATTGCGATTGAACACGCAACTCCTTTCTGCACGACATCGTACATCTCACCAGAGATGAAGGAACTAGACAAGGCGGCCAGATCTGCCGGAATTCCAATTCTCAACGAATGTGGCGTTGACCCTGGGATAGATCACATGAGTGCTATGAAGATTATAGATCATGTTCACAATCACGATGGGAAGATTAGGAGTTTCACATCCTTCACTGGAGGTCTCCCTGCTCCCGAAGCCAATGACAATCCCTTTGGATACAAACTCTCTTGGAGTCCTAGAGGAGTCCTGTTGGCAGGTCGTAATGACGCTCATTTCCTCCGTGACGGGAAAGAAGTCAAGATTCCAGGAGCTGAACTCTTTGACAATTACAAGATAATGGAAGTTCCTGGAATAGGCAAGTTTGAGGGTTATCCTAATCGTGACAGCATGTCATTCATCGATACATATGGAATCCCGGAAACAGAAACCATGTTGAGAGGGACTTTCAGAAATCTTGGCTGGTGTGGCACACTCAAGAAAATCGCCGACCTTGGTCTTCTATCTCTTGACGAACAGAGTTTTGACGGAATGACTTTCGCTGATATGATGTACAATCTAGTCAATGACAAAGAAGCAGCCCTTCGTGAAGCGGTTTCGGGCAAAATCGGACTCAAGAGCGACGACCCAGTGATTTCACGACTTGAGTGGCTTGGACTCTTCAGTAACCAGCAGATTCCAGATGGCATTAACACACATCTGGATGCCCTCTGCAATCTGTTCGAACAGAAGCTGCAATACGCTCCTAGTGAGAGGGACATGATAGTGATGCATCACGAGTTCATAGCTGAATACCCGGACAGGAAGGAGAAGATTACATCCACAATGATTGACTTTGGTATACCGAATGGCGACAGTTCAATGTCTAGAACCGTTGCACTGCCGGTAGCCATAGCAAGCAGAATGATTCTTGATGGATCTATGAATCTTGTCGGAGTTCACCGACCAGTGATGCCAGACGTGTATGAGCCGATTCTCAATGAGCTCGAGAATCTAGATATCAAGCTGGAGGACCGTGTAACGCCACTCTGATTTGATATACCAGACTGCTACATACGAGGTGTACTGAGCCTACTTACCCACATGCAATTGAATGGAAGCAAGAATCTCTTCTGCTCGTTCAGCTTCCTTCTGGACATCCGGAACTTCTGTCTTGAGCCGATATGTGTACCCCGAGCGATTCCCGTATCTCTCGAGATGTCCCTTTCCATCATTCCACATTCGAGCTAGGTAGGTGGAAGCAGTGCTTTTAGGCAAATCATCATTGAATGTAGCTTGATAGATTTCAGCAACATCCAAGGATGAGAACTTGCCATGCTTGAAAGAGGCATAGATCACTATGTGCATCTTCTCGTAGCTACTCATAGACTCGTAGCTAATCTCCTCAATCTCAGTATCCACGACTTCTTCGCGGTCTGGTGCAAATGAATACCCTGTACTAGTTTCCAAGAAGACTTTGAACTTCTCAAACATCTCCTCAATGCTGCCACCCTCCACTTGGAAACTAGACTCTTCTCTCTTTGACTCGTCACGCACCACGATTCTGAAATCAAATGGCTCCTCAGTGAGTGCAAGGATCCTCCGAAACCTAGTCAATGCCTCGTCAGGTTTGACATACTTGCACTGAAAGACTTCTCTTAACCCGGGACCGGAGTTATACGTGAACTCGTACAGATACCCCGTTCTATCTTCGGCTTTCAAAGTCTTCACCTTGACTACATCTGACATCCATTCAGACTTTTGTATAAGACTGTGTTCACAACAGCCTACCAGATTTCGGCAAATAAGTGTGAGTATGTGAATTACCAATACCAAGATAACAGCTACATAATGCGTCTGTGGGCATTCAGAACACGTCCTACATGGGAAGAGTGTGCTGGCAGCTTGTAAGCGCCCCAAACTCGAAAAAAAGGTTTATGAACGCCCAGAATCGAAAAAAGGGACCATTGTCCATTTCTTCTGCTATTCACTAGACTATGTAGTTTGTGAACAATCCAAAGGGTATTTCATATCTCTTGTTATCCCGTTCCACTGGAAACCAAGGGGTAGCTTCATTCACATCATAATAGACCTTTATGAGCCCTTCTTAGACTGCATACGGTGATATGGGGTCTTTTCTGTAGGGACTGTTCACAGAAAGGGCGCCATTCACAGAGAAGGACTGTGAAATGTTGTAAATACCGTGAATCTGTTGACTAGATTTTAGGGTCAGATGACTGGTACAAGGTAGTCCAAGTAGTCCTCTCCAAGCACGAGTTGGTAGAAGCTTTCTTTCTTGGCAACGTTGCATACTAATTCTAAGCGTCCTCTCGCCTCAACCCACGCATTCCTATGAACATGCTCAGTGAAACGGCCGCGATAGCTAACGAGTCTAGACAGGTCTGGCAGCTCTTCACACTGAACATGATACGTACATGGAGTGAATATCGAAGCAGAATTGTCAGTCACCACGCACTTCACCACCCGGGTGCCTTCACACTCGAATGTGAGATCATCGTAGCCGTATCCTATCTCATCTGGTAGCTTGACTGCTCTGATAAAGAAGTCAATTGAATCATACAACCCCTGCAGGACTTTCTTAGCTTCTATCTCCTCTAACACGGATCTCCATCTACTATGTGCTTTCCATCTGAAGTCCAGATGTTTCTCAAGACTTTCACCATGGTATCGTTCGATTCCAGGGAGAGAGCCATCTCTCAGTACAGAATGAACTCTCCTTGCTGGACGCGATCCATAGACAACAAGGTCAATGTCCGATTGAGAGGTACCGAGTCCAACAAGCTGAGAACCAGTGAGCCCAATCTCTGACCACTCTATGTCTGCATTGTCAACTATGGTCTGAGCAAGAGACCGGGATGCTTCTTCAAGAGCCGTCAAGTGCAGTCCTAAGTCACGAAGCTGGCGCAGTCCCTCAATAGGACTTAGCACATAGGATATACAATCATTCGGAACAGCCTGGAGAACTCGTCCACGTTTCTCATCATTCCAGAGATACTGCGGGTGCTTCTCACGAAGGTACTTCTCACGTTTGTCAAGATCGTATATTTTCGAGAATCGTGATCCATCTCTTGATTGGCGGTTTCCACTTTCATCTGGAATGTATCTTAGGTAGGCAATCAGCCGGTCCACCGGTTGAATGACCCCTTTCACTTCAAATACAAGGCCTTCACTGGTCACAACGAAGTATCCCTCAACAGGTTGGGAAGTCAGGGAGTTCACGGGAATACAGGCACAAGGCCAACAATTAAAGAGACCCCCTCGAATAGCATTGCACCATGACTGCCACGTTGGAAGTGAAGTCTGACTTCAGCATCTTCGAAACCGAGCCTCAACTCGCATACTTTGACTCTGCAAGTACGTGTCTAGTCCCAAAGGTTGCTGTCAATGCAACCACTGAGTTTCTCGAAAGGACAGTAGCATCAGCCCGACGCGGTGCCCATCATCTTACAGTGAAGGCAAGCAGTATGGTCGAGCATGTCCGCAATTCGCTTGCCGATTACTTTCAGACTGACAGGCCACAGGTTTCCTTTCAGAAGTCCATTCCTTCTGCAGTTGCATCATTAGCCTATGGTCTTGACTGGAGAGCCTCCAAACGAAAGAAGTTGGTCATTGCTCAGAGCGAAGAGCACTCTGTGATGGTCGCGCTTCTCAGAGCAGCCCAGGTGTTGGAACTTGAAGTGCAGTTGGTTCCAGTCAATCAGGAAGGAGTCTTAGACCTCACCGCCCTTGAAGAGGCTGTAGACGACAAGACTGGAATTGTTGCTGCCAACCACGTGGCCATAGGAATCGGAACGAGAAACCCCATTGGAAAAATCGCAGAGATATCACACGATGAAGGTGCACTGCTACTCACGGATGCCACTCAGTCAGTAGGAGTTTCAGAGGTGATACCGGCGAATCTTGGGGCAGACATTGTCCTCTGTTCTGCCAACGTGGGACTTCTGGCACCACCCGGTCTTGCTATCCAGTGGACTTCTGATTCGATAGGAGAAACCCATCGACCAGGAATACTTGGAGGCTCGGCGGTCGCAGATGTCATGCATGGGTCTTTCGAGGTTGCTCTGCACCCGGACAAGTTCGAGTCAGGAATATTGAATGTGCCCGCAATTGCTGGTCTGGGAGCATCGCTGGAATATCTCCGGAGTCTACAATCTCAAAATCTCATCAAACACATGAATCATATCTCGCACCATCTGGCAAATCGTCTGAGCGAAATGGAAACTCTAACTCTCTACGGCAATCTAGACAGTACAAACACAATCTTGGGGTTCAACGTCGGAGCAGAGGATGGTATGAACTGCCATGAGGTTGCCCTATTCCTCGATGATCAAAACATCGCAGTAAGGAGCGGGCTTGTATGTGCTCATCCGCTCGTTAAGCCGTTATCCGAGGAAGGCCTCATTCAGGTATCCCTTCATGTGTATAACTCAACTGAGGATATTGATCGACTTGCAGACTCACTTCAAACCATCATTAGAGACCTTCTTTGAGTACTAGCCCATAACGAAGGCGGGAGGGTATGTCACAAAGTACTGAACGATGACTGCAAGAAGTATTCCACTCAGCACCAACCCCTTCCCTCTCTTGGAATTAACCTCAGTGAACCAAAGGATGGCTCCAATGAGGACCACAATTGCTGCAGATACTCTTCCAATGAATATTAGAAACTCCCAAATCTCAGCAAAGTATGCCGCTATGAGATTAGCGAAGTCTGCTAGGGGACCAAGAAGAACCAGCCACATTGGTTTCACATATTAGTTGTATCCTCTAGGTTCAGATATAAAGTCCCTAGAGAACCGTGACCGATTTCGCCAGATTACGCGGCTTATCAGGATCGAAACCCTTCCTCCGTGCCATGTAGTAACTGAACAGCTGAAGCGGTATCACATAGGGTATGGTTGAGAACTCAGGTTCAATTCCTTCAGGGATAGTGAACCAATGATTGGAGAAACCCTTGAGTTCTTCATCATCCTTAGCAATTACGGAGATAATCGATGCCCCACGTGCCTTCATCTCCATTATGTTACCAACGATTCTCCATCTAGTTTCATCTCTGGGTACCACAAAGATCACAGGATACTCGTCATGTACAAGTGCTATGGGTCCATGCTTTGACTGTCCTGCAGAATAGGCCTCAGCATGATTGTAGGATATCTCCTTGAGCTTGAGAGCGCCCTCTTCAGCAGTGGCTTGGGATACGCCTCTGCCCAAGAAGAGCAGACTTGGTTTGTCATAGAGAAGTCCGGCCAATCGCCGGGCCTTCTCCTCATTCCTAGAGATGACCTCGGACACAATTTCAGGTAGTTTCTCAAGAGATTGTCGTTTCTTCTCAAGCATCTCGTTATCCACAAAACCAGTAAGTTCACCAAGTGCCAGTGCCAACTGAGCCAGGGCAGTCAACTGTACCATGAACGTCTTTGTGGCAGCTACTCCTATCTCTGGTCCTGCCTGAGTGAAGATTGAGTGATCCGCCATGCGCGTAATGGAGCTACCAATGACGTTCGTGATAGCTACTACCTTCACACCAAACGACTTCGCATGCTTCACTGCCATTATCGTGTCGGTTGTTTCTCCGGACTGCGTGATTGCAATCACAAGATCATCTTTGGATAGTGAATTGTAGACGGTATCAGGAAAGTCACTGGCAAGCTCAAAAATGGGCAGGACGCCCGCAAGTGAGGCGAACATATGCCTCCCTGCCATGGCAGCATGACCAGAAGTCCCCATAGCTAGAAAGTAGACATTCCTTGCCTCATGGATGAACTTGGCTGCTTCCTGGATGACTTCCGGTCGAATTCTAAGCGTGTTTCTAACTGCTTCGGGCTGTTCGTGTATTTCCTTCAGCATGAAATGTGGGAAGCCACCTTTCTGGGCTTGATCCGCAGTCCAGCTTACCTTGATGGTTTCTCTCTCTACCTCTGACCCATCAGACAACTTTCGAATCTCTGCTCCTCCGGCGGTCAAGGTCGCCACTTCACCATCCAGAAGCAGAATCATGTCATTAGTCATCGGCAAGAATGCCGGGATGTCTGAAGATACATACGTCGCTCCTTCTCTTCTTCCAATCACAAGTGGATTACCATCACGTGTGCATACAATCTTGCCATCGTCTCTTGATGTCATGGCGACTATTGCATAGGTTCCTTCAATCCGACGGGTGACTTCTGTGACAGCATTATCAAGGGTTAGCCCTTCAGAAACATAGTCCTCAATCATGTGAGGAATCACTTCGGTGTCTGTGTCAGAGCTGAACTCATGCCCCTTTGATTTCAGCTCCTTTCTGAGTTCAAGAAAGTTGTCAATGACCCCATTATGAACTACTGCAATCTCGTTCTTGCAGTCAAAGTGAGGATGTGCGTTATACATGGATGGTATTCCATGAGTGGCCCAACGAGTGTGTCCAATCCCTATGCAGCCAGGAATCTCATCGAGGTTGAGTTTCTTGTGTACTTCTTCGATCCTTCCCTTGTCCTTCTTCATGTGGAGTTGACCATTGGATATGGTTGTCACGCCGACTGAGTCGTAACCTCGGTACTCTAGTCTCTTGAGTGCTTGATGCAGGAATGATGCAACTTCACCACGTCTTTGAACGACGCCTATGATTCCGCACATGTATTCTAAGGACTCCTAGTTCTGCATATAGGTAAGCCACATTGGGAAGTATTCACAAAAAGGGTTTTGTGTTCAGTCAGGACTGTACTAACCCGTAAGTTCAATCTCGATATAGACAGAATCCGGAATCCGTACTCGCATAATCTGCCTAATCGCTCTCTCATCTGCATCAATATCGATAAGTCGTTTGTGAACTCGCATCTCCCACTTGTCCCAAGACTCGGAACCCTGACCGCATGGAGTCTTTCGTGTGGGAATGACCATTCTTCTTGTAGGTAGAGGTATTGGACCAGACATACGGACTCCTGTCTTGCGGGTGATACGCTTGATCTGAGTACAGACACCATCAAGATGTTCGGTGCTTGTACTTGACAGTCTAATCCGTGCTTTCTGAGTCATAGCCAAGTCCACTCCGTAGGCAGGCTGGACATCGCAACGGAATTAGATTCGGATAAAAAGGTTGTCTTATGTGTTGACCTGAGAAGATCTGACAACATCAAAGGCAATGTCCATAAGGCAGCACAATACAACGCGAATGAGTGTCAGACTTGAATAACCTCGCGATTGTGAAACTGGGAGGATCGGTCATAACCCACAAAGAATCTTCCCCGCCAACAGTTAACAAGGACAACCTATACCGCATTGCTCGTGAACTGGGAAGTCACGATGGTGAGCTCATTGTTGTACTTGGAGGAGGTGCTCACGGCCACCAAGCGGCTCACAAGCATGGTTTCGGAAAGAGTTCAACAACCAGAGAAATCCTGCTGGAAGGAGTTTCTCCAATCCGTCATAGCATGACAGTTCTCTCTCTTGAGATTGAGCAGGTCCTGAACGGTGAAGGAGTCCAAGCGGTCGTACTGCCTCCATTCACCATGGCGACACTCCAGAACCGGAAGATTGCAGATTTTCCAACCGAGATGATTCAGAGATCGCTCGACTCAGGGCTGGTTGCGCTGACACATGGTGACGTCTGCTTCGACAACATACTTGGTGCTTCCATTCTAAGCGGAGACACAATCGCAGTGTATCTTGCAAAAGAAATGAAGGCAAAGGCACTCTATATTGGGACCGATGTGGATGGAGTCCTTGAGGACGATCCCCGAATCAATCCCAATACCAAACATATCGAAGTCCTTGATACTTCTACATGGGATGCGATTGTTGCAAAGACCGGACCCTCATCAGCTACTGATGTGACTGGAGGAATGAAGAAGAAACTCGATGAAATCTCCATACTGGCTGGACTAGGCATCGATATTGCTATCTTCAACCTCGGTGTTTCCAACCGTCTTTCTTCATTACTCTCTGGAACTTCTACCTTGTGTACGAGAATCCAAATCTAGGCGCAGAAAGACCGCTTCAACTCCTGTTCCGTATAGTCTACTAACCAGCGGCGGCTGTGACGGAGAGGTATTCGGAGAAGTCATACAGCTTGACGTTCTCTGGCATCACCATGTCCTCTTCTAGGTATTCCGCAGCAGTCAACACCCCGATTATTCGGGTTGACTTGCATGTTCTGCATGCCATTTCGTTGTGGATATGAAGCAGGGTATTCAGCTGTTGTTGGTTTGGGAATATGACATACGAAACATCATTGTTACACAGATCGAAGTATCCGTGATTCCGTTCGACTTCATTTCCCCGTCCGTTAAGATCCTTCTCCAGAGCGTCTATGACCGAATCCTTGAATTCTTTCAACATGGCAGAGTTCACAATCCAAAGCCCTTCATGCAGACTCACAAATCCAGGTTTCTCACCTACGCGCAGAGCTATGAGGACCTCATCGGCCAGCAATTCTGTCAGTGCACGCGTCCCCTCGTCAACACCAAGTGGAGTTGAGCTCCCCTTGACAGACTGCATTGCAGTTGTTTCAATGAACTCCAACAAGATGTCCCATTCTATCTTGCCATCTGACAAATCCACGAAATCTTGAATCAGCTGAAACCACAGACGCATCTGAATAGCACGATTTGTCGCTGATCCGATATCATGCATCGCTCCAATCAAGCCTACCTGTTGAGTTTCAGAAACGTCATCATCGAGCTTCGCCTGTTCAGATAATGAGGCCGATTCAGAACTCGAAGGTGTCCGGGGGAGCAGACCCTCAATCATCGCATCCAGTGAGCTCGGAAAGGCCGACACGACTGTCACCGTATCAAAGTCCTCCGAGCCACTCATAATCTCTCTTAGCTTCGCAGCTGCTACACTCCCCCTCACAATCAAGATAAGCTCAGCTACATTATTACCCAAACCTGTCATGTATTCACGAGTTTTGTCCAGCATTGATTCCATAGATGATGCTTTCACGTGTTCAGGTAGTATCAGAATCGCTTTGTCCTCAATCAGAATCCCAGACCCATCATCTATGTCTTCTTCCCGAGTGATTCCGAAAAGCTCCAGTCTTTCTATGATGTAGCCAGTAATTGCATCCTTTACTGCCTGCAGGCCTCGGCCTGGTAATGTGAACACAAAACCTCCGGGAACTAGGGAAAGGGCCTCTCTATCAACAGTTCCCAAGGATACCAAATCTCGAATGACCTCATGGATGTCTTCTTCCTCCATTCTTGTATCAATAGACCCAAGAAGCTTTTGTATCTCTGTCTGAGTGGCCAAGTTCCTTGATGCAAGAAACGCTACGACATGCGATCCCAACTCTCCCAATCTATCAAACACGGCACCTGCAGGCTCTTCCAAATCTGTTTCTTCTGATACAACAATAGCTGTATCTTCGTAGTGCGTTCGTTCCGTCAAGTCAAGTGACTCTCTACTCAGTACCTTCTCGTGTGACTCTGCAATAAAGGGCCAAGTAGCTAGCTCAAAGGTTTCAATGCCAGGCATGACGATGAGTGCTCTCCCACGCTTCATTGTTCTCAGATACTTCTCCTGACCACCGTCCAGGGACATGAATCTTGCACCCACAATGCTATCATATGGGAGACGAAATGTCACCTTTGTAGCAGTGTTCGCAAGTATGTTGGAGGAAACATTGGGTCTTGTTGAAACAACGATGACCCCCTGTCCGGTTGCTCTCTGAAGCATAACCATAGACTCACCTGTAGTCACATCTGCGGCTGAATGTCTAGCATAGCTCTCTGGTACAAGATTGCTGGCTTCTTCGAGTACAACCACATGATGGAGACCGGGTCTGATGCCTCTTTGGAGTGCATAGTCGAAGATACGTTTTGCAATTAGGTTGTACAACAGTCTAGCGGCCTCCATGCCGCCAGTTCTTGCTACGTACTGAAGATCAAGAATCACACGTTTGTCCATCAACTCGGAGATTCTCACTGCATTAGGCCCACCACCGAGTATCGAACCTAGTGGTTCCCGTGAGAGTATCTCCAGACGATTCGTTAATGCATCCCGAGTCATCCCTCCAATTCGATCGTTGCCTGCCAATTCGGAGATTGCCTCAAGGAGACTCTGAACCGAGCGTCCTTTCTCCTGCCTCTCTGCAACTCTGAGAACCGCCTCCCGCAGGAGCCTTTCCATTGCCGGGGATAATTCCGAGGCGGGTCCTCTCTCAGTAAGTACTTCTCTTAGTATCGTGAAGGTCGTATGAGCGTGCCTCTCAAGAGAGTCAACCTCAGAATCCATGAAGTCTATCACAAACGACGAATCGATTCCAGGTCGTAGTACAAGTATCTCTTCATCACATTCGTCCAAGAGGTCCACATAATCGGACCCTTTGATATCAAAGACCCACCAAGGCGTTTTCGACTTTCTACTCAATTCCGCCATAAGGTGTTTGACGAGAGTCGTCTTTCCAGTACCTGTTGCTCCAAGGACAGCTACATGTTCTCGCAACCATTCCGTCCTGAGCCCGACGATGTTCAAACGTCGACCACCAAAGACGGCCTGACCGATTCTCAATTCATTGTCTACGAATTCCTTGGCAGGTACTGGGAAGTCAGGAATCTGAGAAGCAGCTATCACTGGCAACTGCTGGACAGGTGTATTGACAAAGGCCACTAACCTACTAACATGAGTTCTCTGTCGTGTGATGTGCCGACGCAGAAGCATTCTCAAGGCAGTCTTCCTTCCAATTGCCTTTCTCTTCAAACGGATGTTGTCATCATCGCCCCATATTGAGTGAACAAGTCCAACAATCCGTTCCTGAATCTCTCGCATGCGTACTGAGGTATCAGACTTCATCAAGATGTGGACAGTCGTGTCAAACCAACCGGCACTGCTTCGAATCTCTTCATAATGCTGTACAAGTTTCCTTTTCTTAGACTGATCAGCCAGCGAGTCTTCTTTCCGTTTCTCTCTCTCACGAATCGTGCTCCACTGCCTCTCCATTCTCCTCTGTTCTCTTCCTGGTCTAGCTCTTGAGAAGACACAGGAGAAGACCACGTCACATCCTTGTTTCAAGGCTGTTGAGATGAATGTACCCACTTGAGAACTCTCTGCCAAGGGTAGGACACGCGGCTCTCCCGTGAGCATCATCAAGCCGTTTCTATCCGCTTCAAAAGAAAGGCCAGAATCACTATCGAACTCGGCATCAATCAGTCCCAGTGAGGCCTCTCTAAGCTCATCACCTTTGAGTTGATGTAGTTCAATATTGCTCAAGGAGGCCAAGAGAATTGCCTCCGTCCGAGTAGCTTCTCTCCTCAACAACTCACCAATCTCATCAATCGCCCTACCTGATGCAGTAATGAAGATGCGCAGATAGGGCTCACCATTCAAGACCCCCGCCTCGTAAGTCATATTCACGCGCCCATCCATTCCGGTACGCAGTGCCAGCAAGAAGCTCGTGTCGTATTCAGGACGTTCATTCTCTCCTGTACGGACGGAGCCCGGGACAGAAGTGATGTCCAGGCAGCATACCGCAACCACATGCTGGTGCAGGCGCAGCACGAGTAGGTCATTGACAATCTCCATTAGAGTCTGTTCTGATAGCAGCTTCCGTGTCAGCACAAGACAACCCATAGACAGAGGCATTCCACAGACAAAGACCTCCACCAGAAACTTGGACGGAATCGGCACAGAATCCACCAAGCCAGCCAGAGGGAGTATATACACAAGAAGGAGATAGAGTGCACAGCACACAACTCCCAGAATCCAAGTCAATTCTATCCCACGCCATAGTCTTGGATGCATCTCCCAATGAGCTGCATCTCTCGTGTCTTCCTTGTGCAGCCTCTCACTAGACATTCATTATCACCATATCCGAGGGCAAGGCACGAAGCATTTCCGCTCGATTATACGTCTAGCTACTCGTATTCCTTGTTGACATATGAACTCCCCCCGATATCCATCAATGCCCAAACTGACTAGAAATAGCCTCCTCCATCGGTAGGAGATTAAAAACCAATGAGTGGACTCATGAACAGATCAGAAACCTGTTCTTACCGCGCCGTGAGTCCACAATCTGATAATAACGGTTCATGAAACCCGCGAAATCATTGAGGTGTTGCCCCTGAGGAGGCTTACTCTAGCTGTAATTCTTGCAATTACGTTGTCAATCATCATCTCACTGGCAGATGCAGAGAATGCCGTTGCACAGGAGGATTCTATCGTACTAAGAGGAGGCCTAGTACCTATCAATGCAAGACTCCTTCAGAATGGGTCCTACGGCTATCCTGTGAGTGAGCAGCGTCTGGACTTCTATGATTGTCTGCTGAACTCGTTCATAGGCTTCTCATTTACAGACAGCGATGGCTACGCCTTGATATACTGGAACCTCACTTTCGACCACCCACTTGGTCCTACTCTGCTCAATGTGACCTTCGAAGGCAACGATACGCTTTCTCTTGCTCCATCCTGCCAATGGACAACCGTGACGGTTGTTTCGGGTACGCACATAGACCTAGAACACACTCAACAAGCCTACCACCCTGGAGACCAAATCTCATTCTTGGTTGAACTCTCCGATGATCAAAGTGAAGCTATTCCGAATGCATCGATAGCTGTCTATCATGATGATATTCTACTTGCCGAAGATTACACAAATGAAACAGGTCAAGTCACATTCAACCTAGGCTGTAACACATCTTGGTGTTCCTTGGGCAACAACGAAATCAGAGTGGTCTATGAACCAGCTACGTCAAGATATCACAATAAATCTGAGCACTCCATTCTGGTTGAAGTACAACAGATTCTGACATCAATTGAACTGGAGGATATGAATGGGACCCAGTTTCAGCTAGACGAGTTTCTATGGCTGAAGTTGAATGTGAGTGCCGACGGCGAGGGTCTTCCTAACGCCAACCTGAGTGTCCTTTTGGACGGATACCTCATTTCGAGTACCACAACTGACCCATTTGGAGTTACTGAGCATCTAATGCACATTGATCACTTGTTTGGATTGGGTCCACATAGAGTAGGAATAGAGTATGGTGGCACAGATCGTCATACGGCCGCTCATCTTGAAGTAGACATCGTGGTGACAAGCCCGGCCACGATATCTATAATGCTACCGGACTACACAATCTTTGGAGATGAATCTCAGATACAGTTGGGGATTCATGATTCACTTGGTAGACCGATTCCAGGAGTTCATGTCACAATCCATGATGAATCCACAAATGAAACAATGGACATTCCTGTACCCCTGGGCCACACAAGCACTGAATTCCAACATGTCTTCACAGGTCCAACCGGTATCAGAGGTCTATTGACTACAGTATCAGGGAATCCTTACCTTACAAATACAACCCAGTTATTCTCGGTGACTGTTTGGCTCAAGCCAACAATCTCGATGATCGAAACCAACATTCTCGGTTATGCGTCCCCTGGACAAAGGCTCTCATTTCGTGCCCAACTGAACTCGAGTGGAACCAGCCTTCCAGACCGACCTGTCGATGCCCGGATAAACGAAACAGTCTTACCATCTCAAATCACTGATTCATACGGGTTCGCGAACGTAACACTGTTCGCTCCCGAAGCCGAAGGACGATACGTCCTGGTCCTAAAGGTCAATGGCAGTTCCGTTTCGTATGAGCTTTCAGCAGTTCTTGAATATGCACTCGTTGTGAGCAGAGTGATGCCTGTCCAAGTTGACCTGACATACTACATCATTAGCCCGGAACTCAAAGAGATTCGGGTTTATCTCATGATAAGATGTTTGAATGGCACACCATTGGATGGAGTCACACTAAACTACGAATGGCTGGACATCAGCACATCCGCAATCGCCATACAATCCGGTCTAGCCGAACTCATTCTCCCCATGCCCCCAAGTGCTGGTTTCTATAGACTTCACCATTACACAGACGGAACTCAACATCTTCATCCATCTTCGGGACATTCTCTTATTGCAATATCTGAAGCAGATGTTCAAGCGGCACAAGGCATTGGAATACTTGGTCTGGTGCTGACTCTCTGTGTTTCAGTCAGTCTTGTCGGCATTCCAGCACTATATCGGAAACATCTAATTAGCTAGAGAAATGAATCTGGTGCTCCGGCCGGGATTCGAACCCGGGTCGGGGGATCGAGAGTCCCCCATGCTGGGCCGGACTACACACGGCTACATCACGAGAATCTTCACGACGTATCTACCGGAGCTAACGGGAACCAGTCCGGAGCGGGAGTGCTCCCTCAAGACCGCAAATAAGGCTTTCCCAAAGACGGCCTCTCTGGGGCAGTTTACTGGTCATAATCGAATGGCACTATGGAAAAAGACTGGTGAAACTACTCCAACTGTCCTCCAGCAGCTGCAGAAGACTTCCTATGATGTCTTGTGCCCACCCAGTAGCCTGAAGGATAACTGCGATGACTATCGATACAGTGACCACTGCGAGACCCAAGAGGAGACTCTCCTCCACCAAAGGGCCACCTGACTCATCTGCGATGAGGTCTCTCTCGTTCATTGACAGTTACACCTGAACTGACATCCCCGAAACCGTATTTTAAGTGCCCCAAAAAGCTGCGACAGGAATCTAGGTCCCCAAGGATTGCATTGGATGGCCTTCTCCCCATAAGCGGTCACTCAAAGAAGGATTCGACCCTGTAGATGACGAGCTCTTCTCATGCTCCAGACACGTTAGGATTGTTTCGAAGGCAGGAACATGACTTTCAAGTCCCATCCGATGTGCATGGAACATGAACGCACCATCCTGCGCCCATTTCACGGATTCAGGATTCCGCCAATCGTATAGTGTATTGAGACCAGAGAACATAAGGAACCCATCGACAACCTCTCTGCGAATCTCAACAATCTGATTCACTCGCCGATATGACTTACCGGGTACCGGTCTTTCCATTGTGACAATGAGATCTAGCAGAGCCACATTCGTCTTCTCTATCCCGTGTCCCGAAGTCCATCGAGCCACGAGACTTGCTGCAGAATCACTATGACACGTCTGCAGTACCTTAAGTCCGGCTGCAATAGCTTGGAAGAGTGCTCTGCTGTGTTCAGCTGTCTGTATCTCACCGAGAACAAGATAGTCGGGGGATCGATGAAGGCTCTTCACTATCTCTGAGGTCTTGTCAAACCTGGTGCTGATCTCATCAACAGGGTCGACCCGAATTCGAACTTGATGGTGATTGGTCAAGACTCTACTCTCAATCGCATCCTCGATGTATATTTTCCTCCACATTGATGGCGCACTCATATCCAGAGCGTTCAGCAAGGTCGTCTTTCCTGTGCCTGGACCTCCTGTTATGGTTATATTGAATCTGGAACCGACAGCCAATGTCAAGGCCGCGGCAGCCTTCAGGCTAAGGGTTTTGTTTAGCACCAAGTCCATAATCGAGAATGGAGATTCTTTTGCTCGTCGAATCTCCAGATTAACACCGTCGGGACTTAGTGGAGGCATGCTGATAGCTAGACGTAAATCTATGTCGTAGAGTCGAAGATTAGTCTTGAGTGAAGGATTTCTTCTGTCCAGATGTAGATTGCTTTCAGCTCTTACTAGGGTGGCCAGACTTGCGACGTCGTCTTGGTCCAGGACAAGATTAGAAGAGCATCTCCCGAAATGTTGATGGTCAAAATAGACTGGGACTCCAGGTCGATCTACGTAGACCTCCTCCACTCCATCATCCAACAAGATTGGAAGAAACGGTCCTATCACAGATGTCCGACCAGCTACAGTATCAGCTATTCTTCCTCGTGTAGTATCGCTTATTTCTGGCAATATCTGCTCGATTCTTGCCGAAACACACTCAGACACATGCTGAAGTCTGTCTGATAGCTCCATTCTGACGCTCGGCATGTCTTCTGTGAGCTTCTGAAGATCATCACTAAGCCTGTCTAGCAGACCAAATTCAAGGGGGCTTCTTACCAAGGGGTGAGTTCTATGGAGGATGCTGCTTTCACCAGTCCTGTCAAAGAAAAGAGAGAGATAGGGACCAATAGTATAGACATCTAGTAGATTGAAACGAGAATCAAGCAGCTGAGCATAGTCATCAATGAAGACTGTTTCCCAATCGCCCCCCTTCCATGGCGGCCTAATCGGAACCTGTCCCTCAAGACCCCCCACATGAACCAAGTTCTTCTCTGGCTCTAGTATCACCGCTTTGGATGAATCATCATTCATGAAAGAAACAAGCCTAGAACATGTGGACAAAGAGGAGTCTAAACACTTCTTGCACCTTTCTTCCGGACATCTGAATACAACCACACCACATTTCGACATTTTCTCTCACAACTCAAACAGAATGACACATTGCAAATCGGTCAAGAACCGTGCCTAGGTATGCTCAGTGAGCACCACAATCTCCTTCTTCATCATCCCAAAGTGATCACGGATACTGTACTCTGCTACCTTGGTCGCGTTGGACGTGAGTTTCTGAGTGAGCACAGAGCGTCTTCCGTGTTCATCTGCAATCAATCGGTCACTAGCATAAGCCGCAGAAACTGTGAATATGAATGGATTTCGACCACCCCTTCTCGAAGCCGGTATGGTTCCAAGAATCTCAAGCATCTTGTTTCTTAGTGCGTTCTCATAGGTTCTCAAGTCCCAACCACGAGCCCGTATCTTTCTGACGACTTTGTCACTATTCATCAACATCGAGAGAACTCTTGGCACATAATCCTCCGGACGACGAATCTGAGGAGCAATCCCTGTCAGTGATTTGAGCTTCAATGCTTCTCTGACTATAGCTCTGACATTCACTCGATGACCACACTTCTCGAATGTGCTAGCTATCTCATCCAACGTTATCGGTGCACCATCCTTATACTCGCGAACAGCCATAAGCAAACATACTGCAATGAGTAGGATGTTGTTCGTAATCTTAGTGGACGCCTCCGTGACTATCTTCTTGTAGAGGTATGCAGTACGGTCACGCACTTGTTCACTCAGCATTAACAGCTTCGAAACATGATTGAGTGTTCGGAGAGCCCTGTATTTTGCCTCGTTCCTACCTATCCTTACTCGTGTACTGTAGACTACTTTTAGACGCTTGAATCTCTTTTGCGATCTCGCTGATAGAGTCTGACCCTGCGCATCTTGAAAGTACTTCTCTTTATGAAAACCAATGTAGCTTCCAAGTCCATCTACAATGTGCATCCGATTACCCAAGGAAACATAGACAGTTGCATCAGGCTTGTCACTGTGCCGTTCCTCACCCATTTGATAAGTGGGCAGGACATACTCTCTGGAAATGACCAGACCGCACTCCGCACAGACTATGTACCCTTGGTTCACCACTAGCAGTCCTGAACAGTCAGGACAAGACCACGATGAGCTCTGAATAGTCTCGAATGTTTCATCAATCAAAGACCACACCCAAAAAGAACAGGCACATTACCGCTAACTAGATTTCAGGCAGATGCCAGTACATTCCCTAGGAAACAATGTTCGTTGAAATGGATTCTTGATATCTCACAGTCGACGATTCTGGCCCCGACTGACAGAAAGAGGGGTCACCGTAACTATTCGGTGACTAACACGCGAGAGAATCGACCTCACATTCTAAGGTTACGATTTTAAGGATGAGGTGGAGGAAACAGACTGATACTACCATGAACAAATACGCTATTGTTCTCATTATCCTTGCCTGCGTGACGTCTATGGTACGATTCGGCCACGTCTATCCAGATAGCTATGCCTATCTCAGTTATATCGACTATTTCGATGGCATCGGAAGTTTCGAAGACGTTTCTACTCCGTTCGCATTGAGACCTGCAATGCCCGTGGTAGTGTCACTGCTAAATGGACTACTGGACTCTTTTCTGATACTCTCCATTCTGAACTTGGGTTTCGTGTGCCTAATCAGTCTTGGACTGTTTAGGTATGTGAAGAACTACCACTTAGATGAAAGGACGGCCTTTGTCGCAGCAGCCATTTGCACCGTGTCATTCCCAGTTGCTTACTATGGTGCTGTACCTCTGGTAGACGCACTCGCCATTCTCATAATGCTGGTCGTTGTGATAGGACAGATCGAAGGGAAGGGTGATTGGTTTGCAATGACCTTCCTTCTTCTAGGAGTTATTGTGAAGGAAGTGGTTCTATTCATAGGGCTGTACTATGTGCTGAGGGAGATGGAGGAGTCGAGGGCAGAATCTGACCTAAAGACCGCCTTCTTGGTAGGAGTCAAGAAACTTTGGATACTAATACCAGCTTCTATACTCCACCTGACTCTCAGGTTTCTAATATTCGGTGGGCTGGCAAATTCACTTCATTTCCACCTCGGCATCTTTGAGTCATCGCTGAGAATGATTCAAGTGGCAGGAGGAATCGGAATAACGTTCGTTCTGCCGATGATAATCCTCCTGATTACAATCAGGAGAGAGAAATGCCAATCATGGGGAATAGCAAAGAGAGACGCTCTGTTAGGATTCATATCACTTCTCCCCTTGGCGTTTCTCGGTCTGTTCTTCGCCTATTTCGATGCACGATTCATATGGCCTCTGTATCTTCCACTGGTACCAATAATCGGCTGCTCAATCAAAATCCTGACTGGTCAGACTAGTCCGGATGGACCAATCATATGATTGCTAGGAGAAACTTGTCCGAGTCGAACGTATTCCTCTGAGATGCGGCCGGCTTGCTGATTGTAAGAACCAGTCTTAGGCCTCCAATTGCACCAACGACCTCCAGACCTGTATCCTCCTTGATGCGGAATACCTTTCCTTCCGCATACAGCTTCGCATTAGGACCTCTTGCAATCGGCTTAGAGTCTATCACTATGGTGACTTCATCCTTGGGATTCATTGTGTCGCAGAGAACTTCTGGAAGCTCCAAAACCACTCTGGCCCCCTCCTCCTTGCTGACCATGTTCAAGACCTTCAGTTTCCTTGTTTCAGTGTCCTCAATGGACTCAATTATGGCATTCTTCAGTCTGACCACCATAGTATTCAGACGCTCCAATTCCTCAGAAGCAGAGGGCAGTCAGTCTTGAATTAAAGTTGTCGCTGTAATCATGTGGCGTTTTTTAGGGAATACAAGCACCAAGTTGCGGTGGGCCATTTGGAGAAAAGACCACTGATTGCACTCATAGCCTCGGTTTCTGTCCTGCTATGCCTAGTCACACCAGTATCCGCATACTACTTCGAGTTTGACTACTTCGAAACGGACAAGCTTGTCTACGAGGTCGGAGAAACAATCAATATGGTCGCCAGGTTGATAGCAGATTTCAGCCCTCAAGGATGGTGCTACGTTTCCTTTGGTGTCACAACCGATTTAGGGCCGGTGTTTGGCAACAGCTACTTCATTCCTTCATCCACCGAAGCGCGACTCTTCAACTCATCCTACACAATAGTACCTGAAGACACCTCTCCAGGTTCTGGAGGCACAGAGGCATACGTGATATTCACCGTTGAAATCTATGACTCATACTCACAGGGGGACGGTGATACAGTCCAGATAAACATCACAAGAGGATCTGTACAAGTGAGTTCGCTTTCACCACTAAGCTTAGAATTCGATGATAATACGACCCTAGTCTTCAAGGTCACCTCTGTACACAATGATATCATTACTTACGCAGATTCACCCGTAACAGTTACACTACTCGACTCCTTCATGGCTCAACTGTTCCAAGAACACACCACAACCTCTTCAGATGGTATGGTTGACCTCAATTGGAACTCTTCAATGGCATCTCCTGGCGACTACACTCTAACGCTATCGAGCAATGGAACTGAGGATTTCCTTCCGTTCTCACAGTCGTTTCCAGTCGCGATAACACAACCTTCTTCCAATCTGACAGTGGTTAGCGCGCCAGTGTCGGTATATTGTCAGACTCCTGACGGGGCTCAAGTGGAATCCATTGACATTTCTGCAGAGCAGCGAAACGAGGAAGGAGGACCCATAACCGATAGCACAATCCTGTGGGAAACCACCTTCTCGGCAGGTACCATGACTCACATCGGAAGCGGGGTCTATCACGCATCTATCTCATTTGAAACACAGCCTGGACTTTCTCACGTCAACCTCACTGCAAACAACCCTCTCTACATGACCGAGTATGAAAGCATTGGAATCCAAGTCCTACCTCGGCCTCTACAGATTACATCGACAGAGTCGGATTGGGACGCACAACGGCGAGGCAATGTATCCATTGCTGTCGATGTGAGTTCCATGTGGTTGCTCAACCAGTCTATTCCGATATTGCTCACAGACTCACAAGGACAACTCGACACGTACACTTCAGTCAATGCCAACACACAATCTGAGATTCTCCTCAACATCAAGCAAAGCGCATCTCTGGGTCCACACACATTTACAATTGAGATCGAAGACACGTCGTTTCAGCTTACGGATGCTTCCAGTTTCGAGGTGTTTGTATACGGCACAATCAATGCCCAAATTGAAATGGCTGTAGCGTACTATGCAGAAGAATTCAGCATAGCCCTGAATATGACAGATGACAATAGTCAATCCGTGAGCATGACCAATCTCAGTCTATGGGTTGATGATTTCACGTTTCCCGCAGCCTATATCGAGAATGTAGGCACCCTATCTCCTGTGACCGTTCTTCTACCAAGCTGGGTTTCTCCAGGCTTACATGAAATGGTATTGGATGTAGAGAGTCCTTGGTGTGGAAGAACCAACGTATCAACGCAAGTAGTGGTCTGGATGCGCACCAGCATTCTTGTCGTTGTAGGATATGACCATGAATTACCACAGATGCTAGGAACCAACCAACTTCCGCCGAGTGTTCAGACAGAACCAGTGATTCTCTCAACGATTTCCGCCGGTTCTATCATCCGTCCTCCTCCGATCTTAGTCAACGATACAACATCCACTGAACCACCCACCGCCCGCGAAACCTCTCGAGAGAGCTGGCCCAGACTTAGTTCCGGTACCAACAACGATTCGACGGACCTCGCGAACTCTGCCAGTTCGGCATCAGGGAACGGCCAGAGCGTTCTCAACCTGAGAGACCTGATATCTACAGAGCTGTTTGTCATGACTTCCTCAACAGACCGGGACGTACACCCATACGAAACAACTCCCCAATCTGCTGATTTAGGTCCAGACAACACTACATCAGTCAGGAGCTCTCGTTCATTCTGAACCTTTCCAGTGATTCTACGAATCAGATTGTTGTGAGTTTCAGAATCAGCGGTTCTCCTGAAACCCAACTCGTCATGCGTGGACCCAGTGACTAGCAAGTCATGTCCATCGCCGAACCGAGGCATTATTGACACTCCATTGTCAATCCCGCCATAAGGTGGCTCTCCGCTTCTAGCGAAACGACGCTTCACCCCGACATCCCGGTTAGAGTCTATCATGACCCTCTCACGGGAGTGTGCCACGATTTCGTCTGATAACAATATCACTGGATGTCTAAGCTTTTCTGATAAGAGGAATGCACGTATTGTGAGCTCATAGGTTTCTTGGGCCGAATAAGGTGCCAGCACTATACTCTCATGATCCCCATGCGTTCCCCATCCGGCCTGCATGAAATCGCCCTGAGCTGCCTTTGTGGCTTGTCCAGTGCTAGGACCCGCTCTTTGCACGTTGGCAATTACACAGGGGGCTTCAGTCATTATTGCATATCCGATGTTCTCCTGCATAAGGCTAAAGCCTGGCCCCGACGTTGCTGTCATTGAGAGTGCCCCTCCCCACGAAGCACCGATGACCGCAGAGATCGCTGCTATCTCATCTTCCATCTGTAGATAGGTTCCTCCAACCCGCGGAAGTCGAGATGCCATAATCTCTGCAATCTCCGAGGCTGGTGTGATTGGATATCCAGCGAAGAATGTGCAACCTGCCGCAATTGCAGCCTCTGCACACGCCTGATTTCCCTGCCAAAAGTCTATTCTTGTGCCTTCAGGGGACATCACTTAACATCTCTCTAGGGAATGCGCGGTGTCCCAAGTTCAAGATAAGCATTGACATTCGACACCACCCGATTGCCATTTGACGTAAGAGAACAACGATACTCTTTTATCAAGACATCTGAGTGAGGCGTCCGGCGACTGTAGTCTAGCTTGGTTAGGACGGAAGCCTCCCAAGCTTCCAACCCGGGTTCAAATCCCGGCAGTCGCACCACGTCTTCAGTGAAACTTAAGGCTGAAGCTATGTCATACTTCAGCGGCGAGTGATGACTAACATGACCCCAATGAGTCCAATAGGACGATGATATGGATCTTGAGTTAAGAACTCGCCACTATTACTTTCGGCAACCTCCCCTGCCAATGTACTTTTAATCGAACACTCCACATAACTCTTTTAAGGCTCATGGGACCAGATATCCTTGGGCTGTGATGACTCGTGACTCATGACTACATTGAAGATGAACTGAGTCGGCAAAGTGTATTCAAGTCTGAACAGCTACTCTCCATAGACTATGTGCCCGAAAAGCTTCCGCATCGGGAATCGGAGCTGAAGGTCCTTGCGCAGAGCTTCAAGACACTCATTACATCTCCTGGCCGTACGAGTCAGAAGTTCATAATCGAGGGGCCCGTTGGGACCGGTAAGACTGCTGTCACTAAGCGCTTTGCAGACCAGATGATTCAAGCTGCTGAGCGGCGTGGCATAAGACTACATAAGCTCCACATCAATTGCCGTGTGAGTAAGAGCGCATACCTGGTCTACTTGAGAATACTCAAGGAGTTCAAGCCAAAGTTTCCTCGTCGAGGACACTCACCAGAAGAACTTCTTCAGATGGTCGTCGAAGTCTTGGACGAAGAAGACCGCTATCTTCTATTAATGCTGGATGAACTTGACTACTTCATCCGTCAGCGGGGGGCCGACATACTCTATGATCTCACTAGACTCATGGACGACAGATTGAACGCCCCACAGCGTCTCTCAATAATTGGCATTGGACGAAAGGTCTCTCTGAGCGAAGACATACTGGATTCAAGCACACTTAGCACACTTCAGCGCAACATACTTCGTTTCGAGCAGTACAGTTCCGAAGCACTCTATGACATTCTCAAAGAAAGGTCAGACATGGCATTTGAAGAGAACACGGTTATGGATGAAACACTCCAGCTGATTTGCGATATCGCTTCAGATCGAGGAGACGCTCGTTACGCAATTGAACTTCTATGGAGAGCAGGAAAACAAGCTGACAGTATAAACTCCAGAAAGGTGATTCCAGACTACGCAAGAAAGGCCAAAGCTGACACTCATCCAGAGTTGAGAAAGGAGATATTCACCACCCTGCCGAAACAGAATAGCCTTCTTCTTCTAGCGGCCGCGCGCCAATTGAAGGAGAATCGAGGAGCCTACATCACAATGGGTGAACTGGAGGAGATGTACCAATCTGTATGCGAGGAGTACAATGAGGAACCACGAGCTCACACTCAGGTCTGGGAGTGGGTTCAGGACTTGAATTCTCATGGATTGGTTGACACAAAACGTTCAGGCGTCGGGCAGAGAGGCCAAACAACACTCATAGGGCTGTCCGATGTACCTGCGGAATTGTTGGAGCACTACCTACTGGAGTTGCTCGGGAGATAGGGGGTTTCTGACAATTACCAGCGACTCTGCAAACATATCGCGTGTTTCCATTGAGGAGATATTCTCGTCAAGAGGGAGAATCAAGATTCTGAAAGAGCTGGCCACCTCCAGTGAGTTGAACATATCAGAGCTCTGTAGGAGAGTTTCCTTGAACCATAGCTCAACCAAATCGCATCTTGAGGTGCTAATTGCATCAGGTCTCGTTGAAGAGAAGATGTTTGGAAGAATCAAGATCTATCGATATCGCATTGAAGACCATCGGGCTCGGGCACTCAGAAACCTGTTCGGCCTTTGGCAGTCATAACGGAGAGGTCGCGTGTTTGACTTCCTATGTTGCCCGCGTGTGCTATCTTGGAGGGAGATACCATGGGTCGCAGTATCAGCCAGGACTTGACACCATACAAAGTGAACTAATCGAGGCCGTGAGCAAATGGAGCGGGGACTCTCATTCTACTCAGACAATTCAACTAGCGGGAAGAACAGATCGGGGCGTCCATAGCATTGGTCAGATTGTCCAAATTGTCACAGAGAAGAGTCTCGACATAGATAGGATTAACAGACACCTCCCACGGGACATCACACTTTGGGCATATGCACCAGCCCCAAGCAACTTCCGGCCACGATTCGATGCGCTTATGCGTCATTACAGATACTACTTTGATTCCCCCTCGTCTACCCTTGATATACCACCCATGCGTCACTCATTGCAGCTCATGCTAGGTTCTCACGACTTCCACCAGCTCGCGAAACCAGATGGAAACCGGCCAACTACAGCAACAATCCTAAATGCGTGCCTGATTGAACACAATGGTACACTCGTGCTGGACTTATTCGGAACCAATTTCCTATGGAAACTTGTACGAAAGACAGTGTCCTTGCTGCAGGAGATTGGAGAAGGGAAATCGAGCCCTTCTCTCATAGCTGATATTCTTGCGGGACATAGTGTGATTCCTAGTGGGATTAGACCAGCACCACCTGAGAACCTTGTTCTGGTGGAAACTGTTATTTCACTTCGGATGAAACCCAGTGAGTTCGCCATAAAGAGAATCCACAAGCATGTTGGTGATTATCTGAAATCCCTTGATAGATTCAAGCTGACGCTTGCAGCTGTCACCAACGACTATCTCTCTAATCTAAGAAACTTCCCTTGACCCCCAGCCAACTGGAGAAAGTCTTTCTGAGTCCTGGACTCCGCCTCACAATCTCGGATATAGCGTTCCCGTATGTTCCAATGGCTCTATCTCTTGAAACCCCTGCAACTGCTGATAGGGCTGCGAGAAGGTCCTTCTGCTTATCGCGTTTTCTTTTACCTTGCCACATTAACAACGGCCAAGTTGGCCTAGAGTACTGGACATTTCGATAGGGCGTTTCTGTTCTGCTTGTAGCAATCCCAGCAGATAGGAAGTCATAGATGTATGCAAGCAGCTTCCAGTTCTGTCCTCTCATTATCCTTCCTAAGGACAAGTCCGCCAAGGAGAGGAACTCCAGTCCGAGCTCCAATTCTTTCGGAGTCAACAAGTGGAGTTGAACGTTCTCTTCAAGCCACAACAACAGCTCTCTGTGATCAACATCCAGCTCAGAAATCACTTGTCTGGCCGCACCAGGGTCTGTCGTCATGAAGAGTCGACGAAGGACCTCTTCCACATCACGTCGAATGTCTCTGGATGACAGTATCTCTTCCGGCGAATGCTCCCCTACCAAGACAGTTTCAAGGTCAGAGATTGCTGCACG
This sequence comes from Candidatus Thorarchaeota archaeon, assembly GCA_020355105.1. GTDB lineage: Archaea > Asgardarchaeota > Thorarchaeia > Thorarchaeales > Thorarchaeaceae > SMTZ1-83. The sequence continues at coordinate 1,834,859 of CP070658.1, forward strand.
AAGGTCACCACCAGACTGTCCTATAATCTCCTCCATTTTCTCATCAGACAACTCAAGTCCCTGTGTCGCCACAATCTTTCTCAACACGTCTAGCATATGCTTGGACTCAATATGAGTAAAAGTGAACACCTTACACTTCTTGACCAAGCTTCGTAGACGCGGACTATGAGGGTCATTTGCAGTCATCACAATTGGGTGGCCTGTTTCATCTATAATCTTCAGGATAGCATTGACTCCGCCCCTGTCACTCGTGCCCGACAGACCATCAACTTCATCCAAGAGGATTATTCGAAGGCGTCCATCTAATGTCTGCTGAGTTGCCGCCTTCCATACATGATTCTCAATGACGCCCTTGTTTCGTTTATCACTCGAGTTGAATTCCACTAGTTCGAGATCGTAGTCCCGGGAGAGCGCACCGATGGATGCCGTCTTTCCAACACCAGGCGGACCAATCAACAATACTGCCTTGACACTAGGTGTTCCTCTGACCCAAGACTCTATCCAGTTTCTCAGCCCCTTGACTGATACGATGTTACCAACTATCTCCTTCAGAAACTCCGGCCTATACCTCTCAGGCCAAGGAAGCTTCTCATTCTTCATGGCTGACCTTGCTCCAGTCCCATATGGGCTAGAAGTGCGGATATCTGAATCTCACCACTAGCTCCTTCTCCTATTCGGAATTCAACCTCTGCACTCTTTTCCAGAATCGCCATCTTTTGTGACTCTGAAATCTCCATTCGCAGCAGCTCTCGGTGCATCTGTCTGGCCAAATCTACGGGGGAAACTCCTTGTTGATAGACCAAACTCCTGAGGTTTTCAAGTGACGCTTCATAATCTCCTTCACTAGCAAGGTCCAACATCTCTCTGATGGCTTTTGGATTCGCCTTTCCTGCTATTGCGTAAACCACTGTTTCTGTAACCTTTTCCCCAGCCGAAGAAGCCGCCTGAAGGAGATTGATTGCAAATCTCATATCCCCCTCTGCAAGATACAAGATAGCATCCTTTCCAGTTGCATCAAGAGCTACCTTCTCCTTCTTAGCGATGAACTGGACCCTCTCTCCGATTGCATCATTGTTCAGACGGGGAAACCTGAATATTGCACATCTTGATTGGATTGGAGGAATGATTCTACTAGAGTAATTGCAGATTAGAATCATTCTACAGGACGCTGCATATGACTCCATTGTACGCCTGAGGGCATGCTGGGCATCGGATGTGAGATGATCTGCCTCGTCCAACACCAGAATCTTGAATGGGGCATCGCCAGCCGGCACGGTTCTAGCAAAGGTCTTGATCTGATTCCTAACTACGTCAATACCTCTCTCATCACTTGCATTCAGTTCCATGAAGTTTCGTCCGAATGTATCGCCGAAGAGATCTCTGGCCAATGCCATCGCAGCAGTGGTCTTGCTCGTACCTGGTGGTCCTGCAAACAAACAATGAGGGACATTATTGGTTTCCACGAACTTTGTCAAGCTCTCAATGATAGACTCTTGTCCAATGATTCCGCCTAGAGTGGGAGGACGATATTTCTCGGTCCAGAGCTCCATATTCATTCTAGTTTCCGTCCCTTTTCGTGTATTTTGAGTCTACACCTTCAGTAGATGAATGCCACGTTTCTTGTAACCTTAATAGATTCTCCGGAGCACTCGCACAAGCAATGGATCAGAAATGGTTGTAAGTCCGTACATTCAACAATCTCAAGCCAAGGAGTCCCTGAATCGAAACGTGTATGACTCTCAGACAAAGAACAATGCCTTTATGGTTTCCTAGCCATCGGGAGAAGATAGTGTGAATAATGATATTTCGAGAGAGTTCTGAAGAAGCAAGGGGCCGGTTTAGAACGCTTTTCTTGAATGAAACTCGCCCATGCATCTTCCGAGAGGATGTTCCGGAAATCAGTGTTGGTGGCAAGAAGATAGGTCCATACAAGGCCGGGGTAACAGAGGACCTACCAAACTGGGCAATAGAGATTTTGATGACACACGGATTGGCGGATTTGGATTCAAACGAAGCATACGAATTGCTCGCAAAGGCTCAGGATTACTACGAGCGTCAACGCAGAAACCCACACATACTAAAGGAATTTCCCAATGCACTTTATTCTGGATTGAGTCGAAGATTGCAATTGATACAACGGGATAAGACCTCTCTGGACCCGGAAATACGTGACGAAATCAAGCACAGACAACGGTTTGTGCAGAAGCTGATTCAGATGCGACTGACCAGCATCATACAGGTTGCAAGGTCTGGTGCTGATCAGGACAAGCGCGAAAGAATGAGTCAAGAAGAGAGATGGTTGTGCGATGAACTCGAAATGCTACTGTCTTCTTGGCGCGAAATAGTTACAGAGTAAACTGTTGGAAAAAGTGATTGGTGGACAAATCGCCTTGGTCTTAATGAAGCCATCATGTGCTCTGGCAGAGTTAAAAAGGCATACTCGTAAGAAACGAGAGCGGGTTTTAATATCCGACCCGACAAAGACATTGTGAGAGCCCGACTGAAACCCAAGTTTCAATCGGAATTGCTGAATCACAAATCTCGCAGACTAGATTTGGAGAGTTCAAAAGCATCATGACAATTGAAAGAGGGTCTCCAGAGGAACTGTTCGAAGAGTTCCTGCGAACCTACAAGGACACACATGATGAGCTGGTCTATTGGAGAAGTCTACAGAGGATATCCACTGAGGAAACCTCTCTCTCTGTGGATTTTGGGGACCTAACCAGATTCGAACCGGTCTTTATGCAGCTTGTCACCGAGGATCCCGAATCATTCTTTGAAATGGCAGACCGAGTTCTGCGGTCAGTATTGCGAACCTTGAAGAAAGAGCTAGTGGAGGATATTGGAGAAGAGCTTAGAGTCCGCCTTGTCAACTTCGCCGAGGAAGAACTGCATAAAGATATGCGCGTGAAGCTGAGGTACATACGGTCCAAACACATAGGACGCCTAATCCGTGTCGACGGCATAATGATGCGTGCGAGCGAAGTCAAACCGTTACTAGTAACTGCAACATTTCAGTGTAGACTGTGCATGACCAAGACACCCCATGAGCAGGAGGAGGGGAGATACACTGAACCCGCACAGTGTGAGATTTGTGGCAAGAAGACACCGATGAAACTGTTACTTGAGGAGTCCAAATTCACAGACTGGCAGAAGGTCAGGATACAGGAGCGCCCCGAAGAGCTACCTGCAGGACAGATGCCTCGGTCTGTGGATGTAGTACTCATGGGTGATATTGTGGACATATCACGCCCGGGTGACATGGTAAAGATTACTGGGCTTCTCAAGACGACTCCTGATTTCACACGACGCGGAGGAAGACTGGCCACATTTAGAGTCTTCATCGAAGCTAACTCAGTGAAGATTGCCGAGAAGGAATACGAGATGCAAGAGCTCTCTCCTGAAGATAGAGAGAAGATTGATGAGTTGTCCAAAGACCCGTTCGTTCATAAGAGAATCTTCAGATCCATTGCTCCATCGATTCAAGGCCACGACCTAGTGAAGGAGTCAATAGCTCTGCTACTCTTCGGAGGGGGTGATAGACCACTTCCTGGCGGCACCCAGATGAGAGGCCGTTCGAATATTCTTATGATTGGTGACCCTGGAACAGGTAAGAGCCAAATTCTGAAGTTCGTCGCAGGTCTCGCGTCAAGAGGCCTCTACACTTCAGGAAAGGGTACTACTGCAGCAGGACTCACTGCAGCGGTTGTTCACGAAACGGACACAGGAGCTATGACTCTCGAAGCAGGGGCCCTTGTTCTGGCAGACCAGGGCATCGCATGCATTGATGAGTTTGACAAGATGGATCCGAATGACCGCACAGCTATTCATGAAGCAATGGAACAACATACCGTGAGTATAGCTAAGGCTGGCATTGTGGCAACATTGAATGCGCGAACCTCAATTCTCGCAGCCGCGAATCCAATACTCGGCCGATATAACATCAATGAGTCTTTGCAGAACAACACTAGGTTGCCTGTTACAATACTATCAAGGTTTGATCTTGTCTGGATAATGATTGATACCGTTGATGAAACCAAGGATAGGAAACTGGCAGAGTTCATTCTAAGAATGGTTCAGGATCAGCAGCCCCCGACAGAAGATGAGGTTTCACCGATTGATCCGAACCTTCTGAAGAAATACATAAGCCATGCCATTAGCCTAGAACTTCGTCCGGTGCTCAGTGTCGAGGCGGCTGAGGAGATAGAGAACTACTATGTTGAAACCCGGGCGAACGCACCCGCCGGCACCATCCCAATCACAGCACGTCAACTAGAATCTCTAGTCCGTTTGGCAGAGGCAAGAGCAAGAATGTCTCTGGAAGATGAGGTAAGCAAGGAGGATGCTCAAGCGGCTGTCAAACTCATGGAATCTTCACTACGTATGGTTGCAACTGACCCGATTTCAGGTCTTGTGGACTGGGACAGCGCCTACGCACCTATGGGCGCCAGACAACGAAATCTATCTGAGGTAGTTCGAAGAACAGTCCGGGAATTGGAGGACGAGGGCATGACCACAATAGATGAAGAGGAGCTAATTCAGAGAGTCACTGCAGCCACTTCTCAGGCGCGCGAGAGTATTGAAGAGGTAATCAAGAAGTTGGTGAATGAAGGAGTTCTCTATGCCCCCCGAGACGGAAAGATACGACGCGTCCAGGGCTGAACCTCGTCAACGACAGCAATGGAGTTGAAAACAACGCAACTCGAGGACCTTCCGATTAACCAGAGAATCATCAGGTTGCTTCAAGATGTTGGTATCTCGAGCTTCTTTCCACCTCAAGTAGAGGCCTTCAACACTAACGTACTAGACGGGGGGAACTTGGTCCTAGCGGTTCCTACCAGCGCAGGGAAGACCCTTGTAGCAGAAATCTGCATGCTGAAGACCATACTTGCCGGTCGTGGTAAGGCACTCTATCTCGTTCCATTAAGGTCACTTGCGAGGGAGAAATACTCAGACTTCAAGAAGTATGAAGGACTTGGAATGACCACTGCTATGTCAGTTGGAGACTATGACTCACCAGGGACGAGGCTGAAGGAAGCTGACATCGTAGTACTGACCACAGAGAGAGCTGACTCATTGGTACGACACAAAGCTGAATGGCTGGACGAAGTCGGTATCATCGTGGTCGATGAAGTTCACCTGGTAAATGACCACAAGCGAGGACCAACTCTTGAGATGGTCGTTGCAAAGATGAGGCAGATCCTTCCGAGTGTTCAGATTGTCGCTCTGAGCGCTACAATCTCCAACGCAAACGAAATCTCTGAGTGGCTGAATGCTGAGCTTGTAAAGAGTACATGGAGACCGGTACCACTGAAGGAAGGTGTACTCCTCGACAGTCAGATAGCCTTCAGTGATAGCAGCAAACCACGATCGATTGTGAGAAAGAAACACGAGGCGGTCATAGATGCCATCTGCGACATTCTGGATGAAGGAGGACAGGTTCTCGTATTCGTTTCAAGTCGACGATCTACAGTTGCAGTAGCAAAGAGGGCTGCACAATCCGTGGGTTCCTATCTCAAGAAGGAAACCCAAGAGCAACTGGCAAATGTAGCGAGGAAGGTGGTTTCTAAGCCTTCTGTTCCAGAATCATCAAGGACACTAGCACGTCTAATCTCATCCGGAGTCGCATTTCATCACGCCGGCCTTGATAATACAGAACGAGCCCTTGTTGAAGACCATTTCAAGGACAATCTACTCAAGGTGATTGTTGCCACACCCACACTTGCAGCTGGAGTGAATCTTCCTGCTAGGAGGGTAATAGTCCGTGACTACCGCAGATACGAGGCAGGTAGAGGCAACTACCCGATTCCTGTCCTTGAGTACAAGCAAATGGCTGGTAGAGCCGGACGTCCCAAGTATGACGAGTATGGAGAGGCAGTGCTAATTGCCAAGTCCGATGAAGAGTACGACTTTCTCATGGACGAATACCTTCTGTCAGAACCTGAGAGAATCACATCGAAGCTTGCATCTCCTTCAGCACTACGTTCACACATCTTATCATCCATAGCCACCGATATGACGCGTAATCGAGAGGAAGTCGACCACCTCATAGATGAAACGCTGTTCTCATCTCAGTTTGACAGCTACGACATAGGCCACCACGTTTCTTCGGCACTCACATTCCTTGAAGAAGGAAACCTGATCCAGAGCGATGACTCCGATACTTATTCTGCTACACCGCTGGGTCATAGAACTTCAAGACTGTATATTGAACCACAAACCGCAATACTGTTTCGAGATGCGCTCTCCAAGGCAGAGTCACTATCTGAGTTAGGTGTCTTTCATCTTGTGTGTCATTCCCCCGATCAACCAATAACCTACCTGACACGAGGAGATTTTGAAGAGTACGAGATCTTCGTTGAGGACAACCAGGACATCTTTCTAATCGATCCTCCGGAATGGGACGACCTGGATGACCATGCCAGATTTCTCGCCGAGGTCAAGACAGCTAGACTTCTTGAAGATTGGATATCCGAATTGCGTGAGAAGGACATCACCGACAGTTTCAACGTTGGCATGGGCGATGTTCATCGATATGTACGGACTGCAGAATGGCTGGTATACTCTGCATCGGAGATTGCCAGAGTAATAGGGGTTGGCCAACACATACCAACTTTACACAATCTCCGATTTAGACTCAAGTATGGAGTAAAACCCGAACTACTTGAGCTTGTCAGGCTGAGAGGAGTCGGGCGCATCCGCGGCAGGATGCTCTACAATCATGGATTGAAGAGCCTTGCCGACCTATATCAAGCCCCCATTGAGAGGATAGGAGCCATTCCAGCCATTGGAACGACACTGTCAGAGTCGATAAAGCGACAACTTGGTGTGGATGTCAAGCCAGGCCAAGAGCGCAGCATCGAAGCTGATGACGAAGAGTTCTCGTTCTCAATACAGACACTTCTTGAAGACTTTGAGCCGGAAGACGACTAGAAGTGAATCCCTTTCAGGTTACTCTTGACTCTACTAATCAGCGACTCTGTATACTGTGTGCAGTTCTGACTCTCTGTGTGGGCGTCATCAAATTCCGTGACTTTGGAACCAGAGAGCTCCTCTACTATGTTCTGTGATCCTTTGCCCACGATATCGAGCTCATAACCTCCTTCCAAGAAGAAGGCTATTCTTCCTTTGGAGTGCTTCTTGGCAACCTCCTTGAGTCTAGAGTTCATCATTGCAAGACCCGAAGTTGTCAGTCCTAGTACCGTCAGAGGGTCACTGAAATGCCCATCAAATCCTGTTGAAACAAGTACGAACTCTGGCTCAAATGAATTACTGACCGGCTCGACCACCTCTGAGAACGCCATATCGTAGGAGGTGTCGCCTGCTCCGGGATACATTGCCAGATTGACATTATAGCCCTCACCATCCCCAGAACCAAGCTCGTCTGGGAACCCCGAGCCTGGAAAGAGAGTCCTTCCATCCTGGTGAAGTCCAATGTACAACACGTTATTGCTGGAGTAGAAGGCATTCTGGGTGCCATTTCCGTGATGAGCGTCATAGTCTACAATCAACACCCTCTCTAGCCCGTGTTGCTGAATCAGGTGTAGTGCAGCAACAGCTATGTTGTTGACAAAGCAAAAACCAAATGCTCTCTGATATTCAGCATGATGTCCTGGAGGGCGGCATAAGACATACG
>CP070658.1:1842594-1850443 GCA_020355105.1 Candidatus Thorarchaeota archaeon
GTGCCCGAACCCGCCTATGGGCCTCTCTGTATATACCTGTATATACACCATTTACTTCTCTATGGTTGAGTATATATATACGCTAGAAAAGCACTCGAATGACCACCTTGAGTTCACAGGTAGATAATATGCCACGTTCGACTCGTGCATTCGTGCCCGGGCATGTGACCGGAGTCTTCCGAATCCATGATGAACATGAGAATCCCCTCTACCGTGGTTCCACCGGTGCCGGATTCTGTCTGGACATCGGGACCACAACAACTGTGACCCTCGAGGTGAGTCGGCCCCCCACGATCTCGGTGAAGTACAACGGTTCCAGGATAGATGCACCTGTTACAGTGACGGTGATTCGAAGATTGCTCGAGAACAACGATGCAGACTACAGGGTCCACGTGGAGCACGAATCTTCACTGCCGATTGGAGTGGGGTTCGGCGCCTCTGGAGCCGGCGCATTGGGAACTGCAATCGCACTGGCGCATCTTCTTCATACTGGCACTGACCCAGAGAGTGCCGCGTCACACGCACACTACGCAGAAGTAGTGAATCACACCGGATTGGGGGACGTCATTGCTCAGGTCGCGGGAGGAATGGAGATACGAGTTCGCCCGGGAGCACCTGGAATCGGAGAAGTAGTCAATTTCCCATATCCTGAGGGGCTTAGCGTCATTCTAGCTGGAGCACCCGGTCTGGAAACGCGAAGCGTGCTTGTCGACGAGAATCATCGAGATGATATCAAGAGGGTTGCTGATGGACTTATGAGCGAGCTAATCGAGAATCCGACACTCAACCAGTTCATTATATGTTCGAAGGAATTCTCACGCAAGACCAATCTTATGACGCATCGTGTAGGTGCCGCCTTGGATGAGTTAGAGTCTGCAGGATTCAGCAACTCAAGCATGGTGATGCTCGGTGACTCCGCGTTCTGCTTCTGCGAGAGGGAGGCGACTCAAGACGCTGTTTCCATTCTGGAAACACACTGGGACAACACTCAGATACTCGTGACGTCGATCTCTGCTCAAGGTGGGAGGTTGGTCTAGGTGACGAAGATTCATGTCCCGGCCGACCACCCGCGAAAAGCCTCACTTGACATCCGTGAGCGTATAATTGAAGGGCATGAGAATGACATCGTGGCCACCGCAGGACTTCTGGCGCATGGCCGTGGAGAGGCCTTTGACTATCTACTGGGGGAGCAGACGACTGAATTGGCAAGGATGGCCTGTCAAGCCGCGGTGGCAGCACTGCTTTCAGCCAAGCACCCGGTGATAAGTGTCAACGGGAATATCTGCGCTCTAGTCCCAAGAAACCTCGTTGAACTCTCTGAATTGACCGATGCACCAGTTGAAATCAATCTATTCTATTACAGACCGGTGCGAGAAGAAGCAATCGCCGGCGCACTCAGGCAAGCTGGTGCTACTGAGATACTCGGTACTCACGATCGGCCCTCCGAAACAATCCCCGAGCTCAGCAGCAACAGAAGGAAGGTTGATTCCGATGGGATTGCCAAGGCCGATGTAGTGCTGGTACCTCTTGAAGACGGAGACCGCACGGAGGCACTTCGGAAGATTGACAAATTCGTGGTCACAATTGACCTCAATCCGATGTCACGGACAGCCGTTCTTTCAAATATCACCATTGTTGACAATGTTGTCCGGTCCCTTCCGCTCATGGTGGAATATGCACGCGAGATGAAGGGCTGGTCGAGGGAGAAATTACGAGAAACAGTTGCCAGTTTCGACAATGCTACAAACCTGAGCAAAGCTCTCAGACTGATGATAGACCATCTTTCAGCTCAGGCCGTGAGAGGCCGTGTAGAGGAGGATGAATAATGAGAATTGTGATAATGGGTTCTGGAGCTATAGGAGGCCTCTACGGAGGTCTCTTGAGTCATGCAGGGGAAGACGTACATCTGCTTGTTGGACGTGCCCCCAATGTGGATGCTATCAACACTCGTGGTCTTAGGATTAAGGGGGTTCTGGGAGAACACATCCTTCGTCTGAGAGCCACACAGAATGCCGAAGAGATTGATGAAGCGGATTTGGTCCTTATCACTACGAAGGCCTACGATTCTGAGGAGGCCGCCAAGAGAATAAAGCACCTGACGGACAACGGAGCTTATATCCTGATTCTCCAGAACGGCATCGGAACCGAGAAGAAGGTCGCAGAGATTCTCGGAACGCGCCGGGTACTCAGAGCCACCACATGCATGGGTGCGATTATGTCTGGTCCCGGAGAGGTCACCGTTACTGGATGTGGCATCACCGAGATTGGCTCACACTACCCTGAGAACATGGATATGGTAGAGAAGGTGGTCTTCATCCTCCGAAACGCCGGTTTCGATGTGCGATCGTCTGATAATATCGAGGGGGTCGTGTGGACTAAGACAATCGTCAACTGTGGTATCAATCCGATAGGTGCATTGACTGGCATGACTAATGGTGAAATCTACAACGATACGCGCCTGAGGAGCCTAGTTGTCAAACTTGTCCAAGAGGCTGTTGACGTGGCCAAAGCAATTGGAGTGTCTCTAACTGCTGATGACCCTATTCGATACGCGCTCGGAACTGCAAAGGCAACAGGTGACAATATCAACTCCATGCTCAAGGACATCCAAATGTGCAAACAGACAGAGATAGACGCAATAACCGGAGAAGTTGTCCGCTTGGCTAGGGAACATGGTATCGAAACTCCCTACAGTGATTCCGTCTATGCACTTGTCAAGGCACTGGAGTCCAAGGTGGTTGAACTGGACGTGGATGGTCCCAAGGTTACTCCCCTCTCCGTCGAAGAAGTCGAGAGGGCTATCAGTAATGCATGAACATGCTTCTAGCCATCTCATATGACATCTGTGCATATCTCTTGCCATTTCCGAGAATGGCATTCATGTGGCCGGGCAGTGCAATCTCAAACTCCCACTCGGTGATTCGTCCTAGAGACTCTACAAGCTGAGCTGGACTCCCCGTTGGGAAGTCCACTCTTCCGAAACTTCCGCCTGGAAACATCGTATCCCCTGTGATTAGTATCCCTCTATCTTCTATGTGAAGACAGATGCTTCCTACCGAATGCCCTGGTGTATTGTATATCTTGAGATCAATATCGCCAAAACTGAGGACGTTTCCCTCTTCCAGCAATCCCTGAATCTTCATCGCGGGCAGCTCGACACCAAAGGTGTTGGAGAGAGTGAGTCGCATGTCCCCTGAGTTAATCATGTCTCCCTCTGACCTATGGAGATGCAAATTCGGATTACAGGCCTTCAGTATCGGAAGGACCCCTCCGATGTGGTCTATGTGCGAATGTGTCAGAACTATATCTGTGATTGACTTGATTGAGGACCCAACTTTCTCCAAGTCCCTATTTAGATTCTCAGAATAGATGCCTGTTCCCGTATCAATGAGAACCTGCTTCTCTCCTCCATCTATGTATGCTATGTTGGAATCGAATGAACTGCTTACAAGAAAGTACAGATTGGGAGATACTTGTTGGAACATAGCCTCACCTCAGACGGTCAACAAGCCTGTCTATTTCTTCTGCCGTGTTATAGAAATGGGGGGAGACTCTGAGCCTGCCATCTCTAACAGAGCAGTATATCTTCTCTTTCGAGATGCTCTTGTTCACTTCCTCGGCGTCTTTCAGAGCACAGGACACAATTGGAGAGTTATTCTTTTTGCCAAAGTCGTAGCAGCTCAATCCCTCCTCTGAGAGCCTCTTTCTTAGGTAGTCGGCGTTCTCCATGGCCGCCTGCTCTCTGCTCCTAGCAGGCACTTCCATCATCGTCTTGAGCGACTCAGTCATACCTGCATATCCTACGAGTGAGGGAGAACCAATCTCGAACTTCCTTGCATTAGGCAAAGGCTCCCGTTCGAAGTAGCTGTAGTCATCCATCTTCGACACTCCCCACCAACCCAGAAAACGTGGTGTGAGCGTGTCAATCGCCTCTTTGTTGACATAAACATAGCCTGCCCCAATTGGGCCAAGCAACCATTTTGCCGCATGCCCAGCAGCGATATCGACGTTTTCTTTCTCAAGATCGGTTTCGGCCCATCCAATTGACTGTATCACGTCTGACACCAGAAAGCCACCTACACTGTGGACTGCCTCTGCTAGTGCCCCTATATTCATCCTGTACACAGAACTGAACTGTACCTGGCTGATCGCAACAACCCTTGTGTCTTCATCGATCTGTTCCTTGAAGCTGTCAAGCGACGCAGCACCATCTTTGGATCTGACCACACGAAGCTCTGGTCCATAATGCCTGCTCACATTCTGCCAAGGCACGTAGTTTGCGGGAAACTCGAGATCGCACAGAACGATGTTTGACCCTTCAGGGTATTCTATGCTATGAGCGAAGGAGTTTATTCCAGAGGATGTGTTGGGAACGAGACCATAATGCTCCTTCTTGCCGCCCTGGAGTTTTGCTAGGAGCTCTAGAAGTTCTTCGAGCTGCTTCTCTATATCCTCAACACTGCGCCTAACATTGATGCGGTCTTCCAAGTATTGCTTCATGGCATCGATGCATGACGCGGGTGGTATCCCGGTTGAGGCATTGTTCAGATAGGTCATTTGTGAGAGTGTAGGGAAGTTCTGTTGAATGAACTCGTGAGAGATGATGTCAGGCATGACGAGCCATCGGATTTGAACTAGCAGATAAAGTTCACTGCGGAGATTATCCCCCCAAGATTTAAGACTGGTTGGATATCCGTAGTCTTTCGGAGACGGGTTGTCCTTGCTTAGGAGGCTAAGGTCAAGATTCAGACGCGAGAAGAAGGCAGAGTCTGAAGAAGAGCGCTCCCCAGCTATTTCAAGTACCAGCTCTGAGGCGCGAAGTAGCATAGACGTACCTCCGAGAGAAGTGACTCCTCCAGAAACGGTTTCTGTTGAACCCGGAGAGCCATTCACACTCCCACGTGAAACACCTAGAGTAGGAGCACGAGAGCCTGAGCCTACAGGGACCATTGTTGCATCATCTACAGAACTAAGGATGGATGCCGAGGCTACCTCAAATATCGCGAGGGCTGCTCGAATACACCCCAGGCGAGTAACTGAGGTTGTACCTGGCGCTGACTTGAGGCGTGATGAAGAAGGGAGAATCAGAATCAAAATCGTCTTCTACGGGCCTTCCCTTTCCGGCAAGACCACTGCGTTGAGATGGCTCTTTGCGAATGTAAGATCCCTGGGCAAAGGACGAATTGTTGAGATTGGAGATGAGCTCGGACGCACAACCTACTTCGACTTCATCCCTGTTTCCGCCGGAGAACGTGTAGTCTTTGACGTGTTCACAGTTGCCGGTCAGCGCAGGCATGCCACTCAACGCATCAACGTCCTCAGAGGAGTTGACGGTCTGATCTTCATGGCCGATTCTGCACCTGAACAGATGAACGAGAATCTGGCCTCTATTCAAGAGCTTCGGATTGCATTAGGAACAGACAGAATGGCAACTCTGCCTATTGTTGTTGCTCTCAACAAGAGAGATCTTCCAAACGCGATGCCTGTTGATAGGATGTTACAGATGCTGGATCTTCATGGCTATCCGGCTTTTACCACAATAGCCACAGAAGGGAAGAATCTTCTGCGCATGATGCAAAGAATGCTTCGTGACGCGATAGTATTCAAGATTGGCATCTGAGAAAGACCTCCCCAACCCCTCTCTGTGGGTGGTCTGGTGTGCCGAATTGCAGGACTGACCGAAAAGGTAATTTGGGCTTCCAAGGGTGCCGTAAGTTCGAGCCGGAGGACTCCGGTTCAAGAACAGCCCCGTGGTGTAGCGGTCAAGCATCGGTGGTTCTGGCCCACCGGACCTAGGTTCAAATCCTGGCGGGGCTACCATCCCTCTTTCTCTCGTCGCAGGTACAAGTCCACGCAAGAACTCTGCCAAAGTGTGTGAGAGATCTGGCGTCGAATGACATCCATTTTGAATTATTCCTCTCTTTTGCGCTCTCCGCTCCCAAGATTCCTTCTTGCACGATTTCCGTCATTTAGGTCTCGATTTTTGCGAATTAGGACTAAGAGAAAGGTCATTCGATTTTTCGACAAGTCTGTGCATTTAAGCGGGAACCTATAGATTTATAGGTCGAATATGTCCTATTAGGTCGGAGACGCAAGACCCGCGTATTCACGTTCGTTAACTTGAGTTTCCTGTTGCTTCAGTCTGCGTCCCTCCCGGCGGAGATCAACAGGTAGCGGGTCTTCTCCATCTTCTTCTGATCCTCTAAGTCTCATGACAAGCTTCATATCATCGCTGAGTCTGAATCATCAAGAGGTGTGCTAAGATGGACCGCGTAGAGCTCGGCTGGGATGAATTCTGGGCCGAGGTTTTCCGTGTCAGACACCGTGGGTCGATCCCTGGTATCCAACAGTACGATGAGCTGGTCGTGGACTTCTGCATCCAAGTGCTTGGTCTTGGAAAAGGCAAATCAGTCTTGGACATAGCCTGTGGCGCAGGTGATCAGAGTCTACTCTTTGCTAAGCGTGGGCTGAGTGTATCGGGCTTTGATCTATCTAGAAGCCTAATCGAAGTAGCGAAGAAGCGCGCTGGGGAGGCGGGTCTGAAGGTTGACTTCTCACCAGGAGATATGCGTGAGATGGAATTTGAAGAGCGCTTCGAAACTGCAGTCCTGCTAAGTCATAGCTTCGGGTTCTTCAACCATGAGGAGAACATGGGGGTTCTGAAAGGCACCCACAAGGCTCTTGTAAAGGGTGGCAGGCTTCTTCTGGACCTCATGAATCCCTACAATCTTCCGCGTTTCCAGAAGACGTGGACGAAGTTAGAGGGTGGCTATCTCCTGAGCGAACCTCATGTTATTGATGCGCCCTCAGGAGTCCTGAGAGGGCGGCCCGCCACTTTCGTCGATACAGAATCAGGAAGAATCGTTCTCATGAATGAGGACGCCCTGTCCAATAATGACATCCGCATGTACACAGCTCTTGAAATCACAAGAATGCTGAAAGAAGTCGGGTTCAACAAGACAGAGCTATATGGTCAGAACAAGCTACCTCGGACGCCCTACGCGTCAGAATCCGAACGAATGGTTGTCGTAGCCACAAAGTAGAGGTTCCATGACGATAATCTTTTAAGATTCTATAAGCGTGGTCCGCCAAGCCACCGAGAAGGCCTTCGGTGACCCCAACCGAGTTCTTTCGGAACTTTGACTTGTGGAGTTGGGGTCAGACTATTTGGAAGTAAGGTGAAAACTATTGGTCAAGATAAAGGACCCAGATGCGATAAAGAGGCTCATCATGTCAGATGATTATGAGCACAAGAGAATCATCTCCATTAGCGCTCACATCGACCATGGGAAGACTACAACAACAGATTATCTCATGCGTCGTGCCGGTTTGATGAGCGATGCCGCTGCAGGTCAAGCTCTGATGACAGACAGTGATGATGAGGAACAGGAAAGGGGAATCACAATCTTCACTTCAGTCGTGCTGCTGAACTTCGAGGTTGACGGAGAAGAGTATCTGGTACAACTGTCGGATACTCCGGGACACCTTTCATTTACTGGTGAGGTTTCCCGTGCCCTAAGAGCCAGCGACGGCGCAGTCATTCTTGTTGACGCCCTTGAGGGAGTAATGACTCAGACCGAAACCAACATCCGTCTGGCAGTGGGTGGAGAAGCCTGCAAGCCAGTACTGTTCGTAAACAAAGTGGACCGGCTTATCAATGAGCTTAAGCTGCCACCTGCAAAGGTCTACGAGCGCATCGACATCATCATAGCCAAAGTGAACGAGCTGATCAAGAAGGTAGCCCCCAAGGATTACGCAAAGGAGTGGCGAGTCAGTTTCCAAGACGGTTCCGTAGCAATTGGGAGTGCCAAGACGGGCTGGGCATTCACAATGAAGACCCTTGAGAAGA
>CP070658.1:1850543-1870141 GCA_020355105.1 Candidatus Thorarchaeota archaeon
ATTCTCGGAATCCCAACCCTCTATGTCGTGGCTGGCGCTGGTGGTGCGGCGGTAATCGGTGTCGCAATCCTGCTAGTACGTCGCAGGGGTTAGATTCGAACACAGTCTATGAACAAGGTTCGCGCCCATTGTGGGCGCGAGCCCCCTCTCTCTCTTTCTCTTTCATACTTCATTTCGGTACAGGCGAAGCCTTTTATCTGGCTTAGGCAGAAATCGACAGACTAACAGCATGATTTGACGGTCGTGGAAGTTAGGTCGTAAAGAAATGGAGTTTACTAACATGGCTAAGTGGGAATGCGTCGTATGTGGATGGGTATACGATGAGGATGTTGGAGACCCTGACAGTGGTATCTCGGCTGGCACCAAGTTCGAGGACCTTCCAGATGACTGGGTGTGTCCCATGTGTGGCGCGAGTAAAGAGGATTTTGAGCAGATCGAGTGAATTCTGGTGAATATGGGGATCTGCTCATCTCCATCCCATATTGATGCATCTGACTGTCTCAACGAGCAGATTCATTACTGAGTTTGTCAGTAACATTCAGACGAGGTCGCGCGCGATGGTTGGAGTCTACGTCTTGGTCAAAGTAAACGCAGGAACGGTCTGGAAAGTAAGTGAATCTCTTGAGGACTTTGAAGAACTTGAAAGCATCAGCATCTTGACTGGACCATATGATATCATTGTCCACGCTGAGCTCCCTTCAAATCAGGACCTCAGACTCTTACTGGATGACATGCATGCGATTTCCGACATTAGCCAGACAGAAACGTGCATCGCAATCAGAAGGTAGGCTGTGGAATCCCACGACGCCCATAAGGTGCCACTTTGAGGTTCTATCTTGCACGTCCTAGGTCTCGAAGTAGGCCTATGACTCTAGTCTTCGTCGTGTTGCCAATGGCGAGATATGAAGCCCCTATCGACGCCAAGAGGGAGAACAGAACAAGCAATACGATTCTTGGGTCAAAGAGTGCGTAGGCGCC
This sequence comes from Candidatus Thorarchaeota archaeon, assembly GCA_020355105.1. Lineage (GTDB taxonomy): Archaea > Asgardarchaeota > Thorarchaeia > Thorarchaeales > Thorarchaeaceae > SMTZ1-83. The sequence continues at coordinate 1,851,522 of CP070658.1, forward strand.
TCCAGTAAAACGAACCACTATCTCAGAGAGAGCAATCTCAACAAGTATGCCACCGATTGTGCCCACAATCACTCCCAATATCATGGCATTCGCGCTCTCGGCAGTGAGAGTCTTTGCTATCTCTGTCTTTGTCATTCCGTGGGCTGATAGCATTCCTATTTCTCTTCGCCGAGTTGACGCGATTGACCAGCTGCTTAGAAAAGCTGATGCCATAGTAGCAATGAAGAGAGCCACAAGCGACGCGTCGACAATCAGCTGCACCGAGTTCAGTGCCGCCTGATAGTCAGCTGCTACGGCGGATACTAGGACAGGGTGAGCTCCAGCAAACGTTTCCAGAACAGCGATGGATGATTCAGGACTCGTCGACTCAATCAGCATCCCGCCAATGACAAACGATTCGCCCTTCACCTCTTCCCAAGTTTCGATTCCCACAATTGAGAAGATTGGATTCACAAGAGTCACCACAAAGATTGGAACCGACGAACTGCAAATCCCCACAACTCGAACTCCCGTGGCGGCACCGATATCAATACTATCTCCAACATGGGTATTTAGCGTCCTTGCAGTATGCTCAGATATGACACAGGTGCCCGGACTGTTTAGCGACAAGAGACCCAGAGTTCGATTCTCAATCTCAGTCAGACCTAGTGAAGCCAGTCGTTCGAACCCACTTGGATCGATGCCCATAATGAGCCCGTATTCAGTATCCGAGGGGCTTCTCATATCGCCAAGGGCTTGGTTCATGGGCACAACCTTCGTCACATTGACAACGTTCTCAATTTCCTGCACAAAATCCAAAGTTGCAGGAGGATCCATGTACATCACGATATTGGCTGAGGTTGTTTGCCCTCCAACATTCGCCTTCCAAGATTCAGTGATTGCCACACCCACGTTTGTGGAAGCAAAGAATAGCACTGTGACTGCTGTAAAGAGGTTGAACACTACCAGACCACTGAGAGTATTCCTTCGGATGTTCTTGCTAGACAGGGAACGTACGACCGCCGCGGACCGTGAGAGCAATGGTTCGACGACTCTTGGAGTATGAGCAAGCTTGGGGGAAATAACAACAATGGCAAGAAGAAACGCAGGAATCGAGGCGATTCTCAGAAAGTCCTCAGAAATCAGGTATAGGCTGAAGATGTCGGACACGACCTGGACCACAACTAGTAATGCTAGGACTGCTGCAACGATACTCAGTACAATGTGGATTCGCTTTCTTGCTTTGCCTGAGATTGCACCTCTTCGTCTGATCACTGGTATTGGTCCTGATGCCAAGCTTGATGCAACCGACTCGCGAACAGCTCTCCATGCCGGCACATAGCCAGCGAGAAGCGTAAGCGCCACACCGAGTATCCCGGCGCCGGCCAGACTCCAAATGTCAACGATGTAGGTCGTACTCAGGAACCGAGTCGTTGGTGAAATTGCTGTAATGTTGAGCACCAACAGTATGAAGTCCAGAACGACGGCCCCCATGCCGATCCCTAGGATTCCTCCTACGATTGAGCCGACAATCCCAATCGTTCCGACTTCTGCTAGGAGCAGTCCGATAACGGTTGTGCGAGAAGCTCCAAACGCTAGAACAACGCCTGTTTCATACTTCCGCTCCCCAAATACCATTGCGAAGGCAGAGAAGACTCTGAATGTGGCGATGAAGCATGCAGCGAGAACCAAGGAGAGCAAGATGGTTCGCGCCTGCGTGAGAAAGAGAGTGGCTAGCTGAAGGGGATAGATCTTGAGGTTGGTAATCACGAAGTCGTCTCCAAAAAGAATCTGGACTTGATTCGACACTAAGGGTGTCGAGAAGATGTCATCCACCTCTACGAGAAGCTTGCCAACTGAACCGTCGGGATATCTAAGATGATAGATGTCCATCGCCTTTTCAAGCGAAACAAACACCACGGGACCTGCTATTCCCTTGTCCACAGAAAGTCCGGCACCAGTCACATTCAGAAACTGAAGACCCGCCGTGGTGTATAGCTCTACTTCTTCTCCGACTGTGACGTTGAGAAGAGCCTTCGCTTCTCTTGAAATGAAGCAACCGTTTCCGTTTAGATCCAGAGTCCCCTCTGTCGCATCAAGACTTCCGATATGATTCTCCAGCGTCAGGTCAAGTCCCACAATGAACAAGTAAATCGATTCAGTGCCATTCTCTATCCAGACATATTCCTCGATGCGTGGAATTGTATTGGAAACTGAAGGAATCGACTCCACCTGAGCACGCATCTCAGGTGTAATTCGTACTCCCCACCTACCCCCATTGGATACTACTAGATCGACTGGAGATAGTGTGTCCTGAAGGAATGTGTTCGCATTGCTTTGGAGGCTTGCGCTTGCAGACATCGCGGTGTACAGCAGGCCGACAGAGATCGCGATTGAGATTATGGTGAACAGCGCCACCCTCTTTCTGCGGAAGGCGTTCCTGAAACCCATCTCTGCGATCTCTAGACTCAAACAGACCTCGACTCCATTATAAGCCACGCAATCAAGTTGCCGACGGTGGTATCTCACTTCTCCTAAATGGGTCTAAAGCATTTTTCGGACAGAGCCTAGAAACCTCCATATATCAACTGACGACAGAAAGGGGAGATTCCCAATTCCTGCAAAGTTGGAGGCGCATGATACTGCAAAGCCACGGGGGTTTCACCATAAGACAGATACTATCCAGAGTGTATGAACTGCCGTTCCGACTGACAGAGCCAGCACCTGAGGTGGAATCTGGAGGCGCAACTCTGAAGGCAAGGTATCTGTCGACGGCATTGTTCGCTGCATGTATCGTTTTCCCATTTCTTCAGATAGCAAGTGAGTCCGTTGGCAACCGGCCGATCTACTCACTCATGTCGTTCTTTGTCGCCGCGCTCTATCTCCTGAGCAGGACGAAGTATGTGAACTATGTGGCGAGTATCACAGTCACGACTGTGGCACTGATTCCCTTCGTGATAATGATGACAAATCCCGTATGGACTGGCACGCGGATTCTATTCCAGATTCTTAGTTGGCCTGTACTGGCGGTAGTCATTGGAAGTCAACTGCTCACGCCAAGACGCGAGGGAATGCTGGTCTTCGGAATAAGCGTTGGTCTCATAGTAGTGGCCATTGCTCATCCCGGAATCGGACTTGAGATGGCCGCCGAGCCAATCGCAGTATCAATAGCCCTAGGTGTGCTCCTTTTCTTCGGGAGCTGGACTCTTGGGTATTACATCGAGAAGCTGGAGAAGAGACACTTGGACTTGGAGGAGAAGCAAAAGGAACTCGAGATCTATACTTCACTTCTCACTCACGACCTGAGCAACGACCTGCAAGTGGTTCTAGGAGGACTGGAACTCGCTTCATTCATGCTACCCCCCCACGAAGGGAAGGTAGAAGACCAGCTCAAAGTCTCTCATGCTGCAAGTGTCAGAATGTCTAACCTCTTGAGGCTCTTCTCCGCTCCGCCCCCAGAAGAGGAAATGGACTTCGTGACAATTGTGGAGAGGATTGCGCAAAGAGCTGAGGAAACATCCATTGGATTGACCATAACGGTGAATGCAGACGATGACACAAGAGGTCACATTGTGACCAGTAGGCTTGTTGGGTCAGTATTCCAGAATCTCTTCAGGAATGCAGTTCAACACGCTGGAGAAACACCAGTTGTAGATGTTGCAATGAGTCTTAACAATGACCTGTTTGAGGTTATTGTCCAGGATGACGGGCCAGGCGTAAACCCTGAGATGAAGAGCCGAATCTTTGGACGTAGCTCAGCTACGCCTGAGGGTACAGGAGTGGGGTTGTATCTGACGAGGAAGATCATGGACCTTTTAGGAGGAACAATCAAGCTGATGAACACTCCGGGACAGTCAGGCAGCAGGTTCAAGCTCGTCTTTCCTGCTGAAACCATAACCGGCCGAGAACCAGAACTTAGTAGAATTCTGCGAGAACAGAGATAGCACGGACTGCTGATAGAGCGAACTGTCTACTCAAAGGATAAATGGCTGGATTCCATCGACTTGGCGGGAGAACACCTTGACAATCATGGAAACCAGAATAGAGAAGGTCACCGTCTTTCGAGATGGTGCCAGAGTAACTCGTCGCGGAGCTACACCACTGAAACAAGGACCCCAGGTAGTGCGTGTCAGAGGAATTACTGAGCTCGCTCACGAAGATAGCTTCCGAGTCAAGGGGAAGGGGCCAGCTATTCTGTCTACTATAGACGTTAGAAGAAGGCGAGAGGTGTTCGATCCAGAGGAAGATAGTAGGGCGCTTCATGAGCAGCTCAAAGAGCTTCAGCTGGAGAGAAGAAGAGTCACAGATGAGATTGAAACCTTCAAAGACAGACTCTCGAACTTGACTAGGATGATGGGCAAGTTCGCTGATACATTTGGCATGCTCTATGCAGCGAATGAGGCCGACATAGAGCAGCTCAACGTTATGGACCAAAAGAGCGACAGGCTCCATGAAGACTCAAAGAAGAAGTTGCGAGCGTTGGAAGAGAAGTTGGGGGAGATTGACGACCAGATTCAGGTGATTCAAAGCAAGATAGGAAGCATCGCTTCCAAAAGAAGAATGGCGTCGTTCTTTGATGTTGAGATCTCATTAGACTGCAAGAAGGAAGGCAAAGTCGAGCTGGAGATCACATATCAGGTGAATGGGGCCCGTTGGAACCCGACGTATGATGTTGACCTGTACCCCGGGAGAGCGAAGGTGCGGCGAATTGCGATGGTCGGTAATCAGACCAGGGAGAACTGGAAGAGAGTCGATCTGACAGTTTCTACAGCGACTGCAAGACCAGTGGAGGCAGTAGATGGAACTCCCTTCATCATAAGTGCATACGATCCAGAGATGATGAGAAGGAGGAGAGCTGAGAGAATGGCTGGTATACGTATAGCTAAGAGGGACAAACGGCCCGCAATGAAAGCGGCTGCGGCACTGGCTGCCCCACCTCCTCCTGCGCCCCCACCTGAAATAGAAGAGGAATTCGCGGAAGCTACTGAAGCCGCGTCAGGCATCTCCATCTATGAGATGACCAAGCCCGTGACAATCCCTTTTGATGACGATAGGCATCCAGTCACACTGATAGACGAGGAGTTTGATTCATCAACTGTTCACTACTGGTACACAGACGCAATGGCGGAGGTGGTCGCGCAAGACGAGATAGAGAACGTAAGCACTGTTCTTCTTACGGGGAAGGCCAACGTTTATGCTGAGGGTGACTACATAGGCGAGTCGGCCATAGACCTTGTCAGTCCGAGGGAAAAGTTCATGCTCGGTACGCGAGTTGCATATGATCTAAAGGCTTCCAAGAATCTTGTAGAGCGTGAAGTCGAGAAAGCGGGTATCACAAGATCGAAACTGAAGAGGGCCTACAAGTACAGACTTGAGATCGAGAGCTACTCCAAACGTGCAGTGAAAGTGCAGGTGTTCGACAGGGTACCCCATAGTCTCACTCCGTCAATTGAGGTAAAGATCGATTGGGACAAACTAAATGCGAAGGAGCACGAGCTGGGCGTCGTTGAGTGGCTTCTCGAAATCGAACCTACACAGAAGAAGGAGATAGTCTACGACTTTGTCGTGGAATGGGATCGGGATATTGTGATTACACCCCCGCTGCCATAAGGAGGAGTTGGAATGACAACTGAGATAGAAGCAGAAATCACTAACGTCACTGTGTTTCGCGATGGAGCAAGAGTCACACGCTCTGGAAAGGATCATCTGGCTGCTGGAGAGCAGATCGTGCTGGTGAAAGGCATCTCCCAGTACGCACACAGCGACAGCTTCAGAGTGAAAGGCCGTGGAGCAGCTGTCCTGAAGGGCATTGATGTCAAGAGTAGAACTGAGGTATTCGAACCGGAAGGCGACCTCGCCTCGATGAGAGAGGAGCTCGATGAGCTTGAGAGGGAGCGTAAACGGATCACCGATGACATCGAACAGCAGCAAACAAGGCTTGTGCATCTCACCTCAATAGCAGAGCAGTTCTCAACGGAGTTTGGACAGTGGTACGCTGCAGGTGAGTCTAGTATAGAGAATCTCGACAAGATGGACAAGACCATGGTCAAGATGCTGAATGATGTCAGAAAGAAACTAAGAGAGTTGAACGAGAAACTAGAAGAAGTAGTTGTCAAGATCCAGGTGATTCATGCCAACATTGACAGAGTCCAAGGGAAGAGAAGAACCGTCGCAACAAAGGAAGTCCAGGTGACCCTTGATGTCAAAAAAGACTCAGACGTAGAATTGGAGGTCACGTACCAGCTCGGAAGGGCGGGTTGGTCGCCCACATACGATGTAGACATCGGAGATGAAACCTCGGACCTGAAGAGGATTGCATTGGTATACAACCAGACAATTGAGGATTGGAAGGACGTGGGTTTGATTGTGTCAACCGCATCTGCCCGCAGAGTAGAGGCGGTCAAAGCATCTCCATTCTATGTCGACGCGCTCTCTCCTACAGTCGGCTATGGAGGTCGATTGGGTGTCGTCGCTAAGGGTACTCCTGAAGCAGCTGAATACTACGATGAAGATGAAGGTCTTGACCTACTAAGAGAGGAAGAAGAAATCGTATATGAACCGGAACCGGAGATTGAAGAGACTTATGCTACTGCTTCGGAAACGCTGAGTGGCACCATAATCTACGAGGTCCCAGGGAAGGTTTCTATACCTTATGGCGACGAACCCCAGCCCATAACACTAACTGAGGAATCATTTGACTCGCTAAGGCGCTACTACTGGAATGCGTATGCGATGACGGAAGTCGTTGCCCAAGATGAAATCACAAACGCAGAGTCGGTAATGCTGCCCGGAACAGTCAAGGTCTACGCGGCAGGCGATTTCCTCGGAGAAACAAACGTTGGTCTGATTGCTCCTAGGGAAACATTCAGGCTTGGAACAAGAACAGCCTACGATGTGAAGGCAGAGAAGAAGCTGGCTAGCAAGGACACCGAAAAGGCTGGGTTGTCGCGAGGAAAGCGGAGAAGAGGATACGAGTATCGGCTAGAGATAAAGAGCTTCTCAAAGAAGCCCATTGAGATACGAGTCGTCGATAGAATCCCACACAGCAACTCTGAGAAGATCCAGGTGGAGTTGAAGTCAATGCAGATTCTTACGAAGAAGAGTGAGTTGGGTGTGCTTGAGTGGGAAGTCACGGTGGAGGCGGAGAAGGAGCTCACGATTCAGTATGCATTCGAAGTAGAGTGGGAGAAGGATGTGCAAATCCAGCCGCCTCTTCCCTGAAACTCGAAAACGGTCGCATTTACAGCAACTACCAGCGGCCCATCTCATCCACTATCAGGGCTATTCGGTCCATTCCCTTGAAGAAGTTCTCCAACTTGATACTCTCATTGGGAGAATGAGATCTAGATTCGACGTCACCAACACCGACTGAAACCATGGGGACATGATCTTTGAAGAGGTACAAAGGTCCTGAGCCTGAACTTGTGGGATGGACTCGAAGGTCTCCGAACACTTTATCATTGGCCCTCCTCACAACGTCCACAAAGGGGTGATCGATGGGAGTCTTCGCAGCTGCATATCCCTCTGACCAAGCTATCTTTACATCTGTGAAACCATGGGCATCAAGGTGTTTACGTAGTTTCTCTCGGACATCTAGGGGATTCATATTCTCAACGAGTCGAAAGTCCACCTTGGCAGACGCGTTCCCAGGAAGGACAGTCATCGAACCTTCTCCTTGATAGCCGCTCGTGAGCCCGCAGATGGAGCTGCTGGGAGCCCCGTAGACAGCTTCCTTGAGGTTTCGACCAGTTAGACCATTCTGGAATTGACTTATCCCATACTCCTCCTTCATATCTTCCTCGTGAAGGTCAATCTTGTCAATGGCTTCCCACTCTGCTTCTGACAATGGCTGTATACCATCGTAGAATCCATCGATGAGGATCTGATTGTCTGGACCTTTCAACGAGTTCAGCGCGTCTACAAGTTTCTGTGGTGCAGAAGGGAGAATCCCTCCCATACTTGAATGCACGTTTCGAGAGAGTTTCTCGACTTCAAGCTGGACATAGAAGATGCCCTTGAGTCCAAGCCAGGCCTGTTGGACTCCGTCATAGTCCGAGCCCCCAAACTCCCAGATTCCACCGTCAGCCTTTAGAAACTCCTCGTTCTTGCTGGTAAAATCTTGGAGGTTGACGCTTCCAATCTCCTCCTCTCCTTCGACCACAAACTTGACGTTCACTGGAATCTTCTTACCTGTTTCCAAGAATGCTTTGATCGCCCAGATACGTGTGACGAGATCACCCTTGTTGTCGGCGACACCTCTTCCATAGATGCGTCCATCGCGTTCATCGGGTTCAAAAGGAGGGCTCTTCCAGAGTTCTAATGGTTCGGCCGGCTGCACATCGTAGTGATTGTAGAACATCAGAGTTCGGCTTGCACCAGCGTCATAAAGGCCAGTCACGACCGGAGAGCCTGAAGTTGCATGCAATGCTGCTTCCAAGTTGATATCTTCCAACATTCCGAGAACCATCTCGGAACACTCCTCAATGCCTTCGTTCTTTGCGGCTATAGACGGGATTCCCGCTATCTTCTTCAAGTCGGCCAATGCACGCTCACCATTGGAATCAAGGAAGCTAAGAACTTCGTCAATCATCTATATCAACTGGATGGGAGCGAAACCAACCCAGTGATATATCCTGCCTTCGATTGAGTGCTCGCAAATGCTTTTAGGGACAATTCCGTAGCTCGACTGATTTCAATGGAGAGCACGCCAGAGAGTGACTGGGCAAGTCTCAAATCCGTATACAACTCAGCTTTCCTGTGCAGCCTCGGCTTCTTCATGGTCAGTTTCTTGATTCCTATTGTTGCTTACAGTTCAATGGGAGCCACGGCGACTCAAGTAGCTCTCGTGTTCTCTATGCTCACGTTAGGTACCGCATTGTTCTCTCCAGTTGCAGGGAAGATTGCCAAGACTGGTCGCAGACGCGAATCCATTCTGGGCGGGGCAGTAGTGCGTGCAACGGCCTACACTGGGATGACAGTGTCAATATGGCTATCTGACATCAATCTCCTCATTCTGAACAGCCTGGTATGGGGAGTAGGTTCAGCTCTCTACAGAGTAGGAAGTGATGCAGAGATATCTGAACGAGTCTATCGGGACAGCCGAGCGGAAGCATTTGGACATAGGGAGGCAGCAGTAGCCCGTGGGAACGTCATTGGTGCATTCCTGGGGTTCGTTATATACTTCACATTTGGCCTAGGCCAAGTCTTCATCTTCTATGCAATAATGAACATCATCGGCGGCTTCATCGTAATCAGGGAGAGACCACCACTAGAATTCCGACCCAGTAGCCCTTCATTGCCAGGTATCCGAACGGTCATCCGCCTTGGAGTGCTGGCTCTCGTTGCCGCGGCGGCCCTTGACACATTCATTTCGGCACTTCTGGCTCCCTTTGTCGAGATATTCATCTTGGATCAGTACCCATATCTTACAGTCGAGGTGCTTGCGTTGGTCTACCTGCCGGGCGGCATATTGTCGGGAGTCCTCGGAGCTCCACTCGGTAGATATGCAGACAGGACCAACAAGGTAGTCATAGTTTCTGCTGCAGTACTTGTAGGTTCAATCAGTACTCTAACATTGGCCTTTGTACCTTCCCTCTTCCCTGTCGCGGAGTACGGTCTGCTGGCCATTGCGATTCTTTTCAGCATTGGAACCGTCACAGGGATGATGGCTTACACAGTGATGTCCTCCGTCCTTGGAACAGTCTATGAAGGCAGAGCCAGTGAGGGCTTTGGCCTCTTTGAGGCTGCCATGGGATTCTCACGGTTCTCAGGCCCAATTGTAGGAGGTCTTTTGTGGGACTTCGTGAACCCTATAGCTCCCTTCTTGATGGTAGGGGCGGTGGGTCTCTTCCTGATACCAATCTACGCCTTTGGGATGCACAACTATCAGAGGGCAATCGAGGCGTAGCACCAGTATTGGACTGAATCATGCGTAAGAGATATAGCGGAGGCCCTAGCCATCAACGTCAAGAGGCAAGCATAGCAGGTGCATTGTCATGACAGTTCGAGTTGGTATAAACGGTTTTGGAAGAATAGGGCGCGGCTTCCTCAGGGCGGCACTGCCGAAGAAGGAGTTCGAGGTCGTTGCACTGAACGACCTCATGGATGTCACAACCATCGCACACTTGATGAAGTACGATACCGTAATGGGGAAGTTCGACGGTACTGTTGATGCAGGTAATGACAGCATCAAAGTCGATGGAGACGAACTCACGGTGGTTTCAGAACGAGATCCGGCGAATCTACCGTGGAAGGAACTTGACGTTGATATCGCGGTAGAATGCACGGGTCTGTTCAGGAAGCGAGATGATGCATCTAAGCATTTTACTGCTGGCGCCAAGAAGGTAGTTCTAAGTGCCCCAGGAAAGGGTGGAGAAATGCTCACTGTAGTGCCTGGAGTGAATGATGGTAGCTATGATCCGGCAAAACATGACATCATATCGAATGCCTCCTGTACAACAAACTGTCTGGCACCGATGGTGAAGGTCATTGATGAGAGCTTTGGAATTGAACGAGGACTGATGACAACAATTCATGCTGTTACTAATGACCAAGTGATGCTCGACGGACCCCATAAGGACCTACGAAGAGCAAGAGCTGCTTGCTGGAACATCATTCCCACGACCACAGGTGCTGCGAAGGCAATCGGTCTTGTTTATCCGAGAGCTGCAGGCAAGCTTGATGGAATGGCTCTCCGTGTGCCCGTCATGGATGTATCAGTCGTGGACCTCAACGTAGTAGTCGAGAAGGAAACTGATGTTGACGGCGTGAACGCGGCCTTCAAGAAGGGCTCACACTCTGGGCCCTTGGCGCAGTATCTAGCCTATCTGACCGAACCTCTTGTTTCCTCTGACTTCATTGGAGATCCACACTCATGCAGCTTTGACTCCCTGACGACTGCAGTTATTGGCAACATGGTCAAAGTACTTGGATGGTACGACAACGAGGCGGGATACAGCGAGCGACTTGCAGACCTCACGGCCGTAATTGCAGGTAAACTCTGAGTACCCTACAAGGCACAGGTTTCCATCGTGTGAGCCAAGAGTCTAGAGACTCTGGAAGTTTCGATTGGGTGGCAGATTCAGAATGGAGCCGATAAGTCACATAGACCAGGATCAAGGCATACTCTTCTTCAGGGGTCTGAAAGCCACAGAGTTAGCAGCCACCTTGAGATTCGAAGATGTGGCATTTCTCCTAGTGCACGGACGAATTCCGAGCGAAATAGAGAGTACGCAGTTCAGAAAGAGACTGGCCGAACTGCGTAAGATTGGAGATCAATACATTGGCTCAGTACTCTCCGAGATACAAAGCCACCTTGATTCGTTCAAGGCTGATGGACTAGAGGTCTTGGAAACAAGTGGACTCAAAAGACTCGCTGAGAAACTCGACACTTGTAGAAACAACATAGGGTTGAGCGCGCCGGACACAATGCTCCTCTTTGTGTCAACTGCACCCGTAGTTGTAGCTGCGGAGTGGCGAATCATACATGGCAAGACTCGGATTGCACCAAGAGATTCTTGCCGTCACGCGGCGAATTTCCTGTGGATGCTAAATGAAACCTCTCTTAATGACCGTGACTCAAAGGACTTGGATAGCTGCTTGATTCTTCATATGGATGATCCAGACAATCCTTCACTTGCCGCCTTGGAGAGCACCTATGCCGCATCAGGGTCAATCTCAAAGGCGATTTTGGCAGCCTTAGACAAGCATGTTGGACCCCTTCATCATGGCGCTGGGACTGAAGCAATGAGAATGATTATAGACATTGAAGGGCATCCTGAAGTTTCCAGGCTTCTCGCTGATAGGCTTGATCGAGGAGAAAAGCTCTTCGGACTAGGACATAGAATCTACCGAACTATTGACCCTCGGGCCAAGTTTCTCAGAGAACTTCTGAAGAGAAGGGGAATCGTTGATGTGCGTTCGGCCAAGCGACTTGCAAGTATAGAAGAAATCGCAGAACTTGGGAGCAAGTTGCTTCTGGAGAGAAAAGGCAAGGTGGTTCATCCAAACGTAGACCTGTACAACGCGGCCGTGTACGAGTCATTTGAAATTCCATATGTGCTGAACACGGAGTTGTTTGCCATCGCTCGCTCTGCAGGTTGGGCCGCGCACATATGCGAGTGGCAATAACGGTCAGAGTTAGATTCTCTTTGTCATGCTGGTAGCACTTGGACAGAGGGTTGTGAATTCAATTGATTGTTTCACGATTGGCGGGACATCCTGCCGTTCTATCAAATCGAAACCGATACTCTGGAAGAACTTCTCAGCAGTGTCCGTTAGCAAGTAGAGCTGATTGATTCCTCGATCCTTGGCAGTGTCGATTATCTGACTCACCAGTCTTTTGCCAATACCTTTCCGTTGAAAGTCTGGATGCACGGCGAGTGACCGAAGAAGAGCGTAGTTCTCATAGACTTCCAGACCCACACACCCGATGAGTACCTCCGGGCCAGCCACAGCCTGAGGACTTCGAATGATAAGGAAGTTGTCCACGTGCGATTCGATGCCATCCGGTGGCAGGCCCGTGTCCTGCAGAAGTGCGACAATCCCCGGAAAGTCCTTCACGCTTGCTTCCTCAACTCGAAAGCCTTTGCTCATGGCTAGACACTCAGCTGGCGTCTTTATAATGTAGATGGCCGCAGTAAACCAGACAGATATGCATAGCTTGCTGTTACTACCTCCTCAGATTCTTTATAGGCTTAGATGGTGGCTTGTTGTCAGGGATCAGTATTGAGCGAGAACGTCGGACTCAAGATTGCTGGCATTATGTGCCTCACATTTGCGGTTCCGATGATTGCAGTGATGATCATATTGGAGGCTCTTGGTCTAGGAGAGTTTGTGACCCCTATCATGATGCCGATCATAATTGGAATTACAGTGACGTTTATCATAATTGGAGTTGTGTTTGCTTTTGCATCCAGAACTGCAACTCGGAGAGGGATTCAATTCGACAGAGCCGCTCAATTGGGATACGAGGCTCAGATGTTTGGAGCTGGAGATTACATTCGAACGTACCAACCCGGTGCGACCTTCACGATTCCTGTCTATTGTCCGCACTGCCAGTCGAGTCTCGAATTGGACAAGGTGCATTGGAGCGGACCACAGACGCTTGTGTGTCAGGAATGCCTCAGCGCGGTTGAAGTGACAACCTCGGAGGACTTCTAGCTAAAGTCGAACCAGTCCCCAATCTGTAACTGCTTGAATGGCCAGTTCCTTTTCGACCCTGCTCAGTGGATGAATAGGAGGTCTACAGTCCCCTCCCTTGAGACCGATGTAATCCATCAGCGCCTTGATCACGGGAACGTTGCTCGCGGTTCCTCGGCCCTCCCTCTGGAACTCAAGTTCACTGACTAGAGCCTGCAGCTCCATGGCCTTGGTGTAGTTCCCTTGTTCTAGTGCATCAAACATTGATAGTGAAACCTTGGGAGCGAAGTTCGCAAGTCCAGAAGTAAATCCACTAGCACCGGCCAACCAGAAGAATGGAGCAAACCGCTCGGCGGTACCGCAAGACCACACAATCGAAGGCCCCAGATTCTGAACTGTACGAACGAAATCAACGATGCGACCGAATGCATACTTCACGCCGACCAGACTCTCATGGCCGATGAGGCTGTCCAGGATGGTGTCGCTTAGAAGTGGCCCCTTCTTGTAGAGGACAACTCCGAGTGTTCCCGCAGCATCAAGTATCTCCCGGACATAATTGAGAAGACCCTCTTCTGAGCTGAAGACATGCTGAGGGTACATGACCATCACCCCATCCGCCCCTAACGATTCAGCCTGCTGCATCATGTTCTTCGCAGTCGTAGTTGAGTGACCGATTCCTGCCATGACTGCGGCCTTGCCAGACACTGCGTCTACGGTTGCCTCCACTACCTGGTTCCACTCAGCTTCAGAAAGGGAGTAGAACTCACCTGTGTTACCACAAGGGACAACCATCTCAATTCCTTCACGAACTAGGTACTCCAGATTAGCAGTCAGTGCTGGAATGTCAATCTCGGAAAGGTTCTGCGCGAAGGGAGTAGTCGTCGTAACTGAAACTCCTTTGAGCGAGGCGGAAATTCGAGTGGACGTCATGCCGATGTCTTCCCAAAGAGCGAGTGATTCAGATGCGGGCATCACTATCTCATATACCCGCCGATTCATCCTGAGTTGTATAACATAGGTGATACTATAGATTATACACTAGCTCGTGTAGTGAAGGGTATGAAACGCACATCGCAGACCTATGTCAAGGGCGTGAGGTTTGAATCGCTCACAAGAACGCTGTTAAACCCGCTCCATCCTGACACTTGTCAGTGTCCGGAGTGTGGGCATGACATTGATTTCACCAGAAACATAGAGTGGGTGGGACCAACTGCGTTTCTGTGCAAGAATTGTGGTAGGATCATAGAAATCAGCGAACTGGATGGCCTCTAGACCTACTGTAGACAAGTCCTCTAGGGAAACCCCCTGATAGTCGCGAATCGTTCAGCCGGAGAGGACGAGAAGTCAACCACAGTTTCATCGTACTTGTTGCTGCAAGGGGTCCCTCTTGCAGCGTGAATCCTGAAGTCAAACTTGTCAGGACCCATCTTGAGAACCTCCACAATGTAGCTGTAAGAGGTTTCGCCTAGAAACGGACTCTCATCAGGAGTCGTCTTTCTGTGCCTACATATGGAGTCGAAGCCTCGAGTTTCACTGTGAGAGGAGAGAATCTTCATCATGTCTCCAAGGGATGTTGCATCCTCAAGCATTCTGGACACAAGTTGACGACGCCTCTGACTCGTCGGAATCGGGCCTCCAGCCTCACGCTCTTCGTCGGTGGCCTTCTTTAGTGCCTCCATGGTGGGAAGTCGTAGATGGTGATTTGCTCGAGTTATCATCATGGGGCTGCGTTCTATCTCACAAACTCCATCTCCAATCTCAATGGCACACACTTGTTCGTGAGTTGCCAGCAAGAAGTTCCCCCATTGGTAGCAGCTTCCAGACTGCAAATCATCAGTTACGAGCTCATACGCCCGGTCAAGAGACTTCGCTTCGCGCAGCACGCGTTCCATCAGAACGTCATAGGCCTTGTTGGAGGTAGCAAGAACCGTGGAATTGCACGCGGATAGACCCCACTTGTTGAATCCAATTGATACTCCAGCCGGCTCCCCAGTGCCGATTTTGACACCAGTGACGCCAAAGATTGTGTCATCGAACACAACCGTGTCCCTGAAGTCCTTGTAAACGAGGTCTCTGTTCTTCAAGAGGAAGTAGCGATTTCCCACAATCTTTGCACCAAGCGTGCAACCACCGCTCATGGTGATATAATCCCATCTCTGCTATTTCAGACTGCTGGTATCGGGTAACCTCAACTGTCTACTAGCTGGGCAACCTCTTCTTTGGTCCTCGTGTCCTTTGCCATAGAACCTATGACTCCGAGGAGCGAAACTGCAAGCAATAGAGCTACCAGATTGAACGCCATGTTGACCCATGAGACAGGCTGTACACGACCAAAGACAAACTGCGCGAAGAGACCCCCGACAATCGGACCAAAAGCAGACCCAGAGTTGTGGGCGGCACTGATTAGTGACATGGCCCGTCCCCTTTCAGTTTCACCAGACACAATGGAGCCGAGTGCATACGCGGCGGTGGAAGAAAGTGGGTATATCGGGAATGCCCACATCACCGTTGCAGTTATCGGATCAGTCACGATCGCGAATGCGAAAGCAAAGACAACATATGAACTCATAGCGATGATTAGGATCCTAACAGGACCGCGTCGGTCCACTATTCGGCCGATATATCCTGTGATTACAACTGCTATCAGAGTCGCCGTTGAGTTCGACAAGCCAACGTAGACAGGAAGACCACCTAGCTCGTCCACAATTATGATGGCAAACATGAAAGCGATAGCGTTCATACCAATCTGACTGAGGGCAACAAGTAGTGTCAGTCTGGACATTCCAGGTCTTCGCAGGACTGTTCGGAATCCTATACTGTCTGGAGTAGCATCGTCCTCTATGGGGAGCTCGCGTACAAAAGCCGCCGCCAATGCAGTCGCAGTTATGCAGACGATTGCTGCAATCCTGTAGAGTGTGAACATTGCTATGATGTCATAGAGTATACGACTAGACAGTGCGCCGGCGAACCAGCCGGCCGATTGGATGGCGATGAAGAAACCCAGTCGTTCGCCTTTCTTCTCGGTCTTAGTTGTCAGGTATGCCTGCCCCACAGGTAGTGACGCTGAAGATAGCAGCGCTCCCAATACGGCCACTACCAAGAATTGGAGGCTTGTCTGGACAAACGAGTAGAGTAAGAAAGTCATCGCATAGCCAAAGAAGCCCACCATCATGAACGGTTTTCGCGCTTTGGCCCGGTCAGAGAAGGAACCCCAGATATTGACTGCGACTATGTTGATGAAAGCAGGAGCAGAGAATACGACGGTGAGTGTGATGAAATCGGGAGCCCCAAGTTCATGTTTCACAAAGAAGGTGACGAATTGCCAACTTATGGCCATGGCAGTCGCTTGTAGTGCGTATACCACGTAGACGGCGATGGTTGCTCTGTCACGTAGGCCCATTAATCGATGCTCCTGAGGTGGACAGCAGGCCTCAAGAAACTCGTATTAACGCTTGTGGACAGGACAATCACTGCCGAATTGTCACTGCATCCTAGGCGTCACCTTGATTAGAAATAGGAGTCGACAAGCTCTCTTGCTGAGCTAAATTCCTTCAGACTACCTTCAAAGCTCTCCACTATTGGGCCAAACACCCCATCAAACTTCTCTGTGAACTCCCTCACCTTGCCAAGAAGCACCTGATATGCGGCCCTGGCGATGAGGACACAAGTGAAGTTTACTCCGTGGGCGAAGAGAATCTCATAGTCCCCAATCGAAACGACGTTCAATCCACTCTCGCTGCTTGTAATCTCTTGAAATAGGGATTGTACTCCTGAGATTCCGGCAGCTGTTAACACCTGATCGACGTCACGACTCTCCGAGAATTGACGATGATAGACCAGAAGACCCCCGGATTGTATCAAATACAGCTCTACCAACTGGCGCTTCCAATCTAGCTCGTCAAGGGCAGGTGTGTCGACGATAGCATATCCGAAGATCATGAGGCCACCCACAAGCATGCCCGACCCTAAGATGTAGAGGGGCGTTCCAAGATTGTAGAAGACAAAGTCGCTACGTCCCAAGAATCCGACGAAACCTATCAGGAAGCCTGTCACCAGCTGTTCGATTCCGCGACGGACTTCTCCCGTTGTGTTCCGGAGGGTATAGACCAAGAACATCATGATACCAACAAATGTGACCATGGCGATGGAGAGGGCAAGGAACTCCATCAGTGATCGCGGGGAAAGGATAGTAAGTGCAGCTATGCCAAAACCGCTTAGTGAGAAGACATGATGTGTTTCATAGGGGACAATACGTTCAACGGTGAAGAAGAATGCTGCCAATGCCAACATCAGACTGACATAGCCGGCCTTGACGAATAGTGTGTTGTACGGTTCGTCTGGGATGTAGAAGTCGGCAAGTATGAATGATGAAGTATTGAAGACCATTCCAAGAAAGAAGACACTCCAGGCAAACTTAACGTCAACCAGTTTTCTTGACTTGTTCCGATACCATTGTCCGAAAAGCACTGCACAGAGTAGGGATGAATAGAAGATGACTGCGCTGTCCAATATCAGAATCAGGTCTCGGATTGGATCACCCGGATCAAACAGTGGCAGTGACGTGGCACCCCTCGTGAAGCTTTCAGAAACAGATTGGATGCAGTCCTTTTTAGTAAAGCTTGGACAGAATGCTAGCAGTCACTGCCTGCTCATGTTCTGTAGTCCCTGTATCTGGCCTACTCCTCCTCAATGAATCTCTTTAACATCTCAATCAGTGAGTCTACGGCGTGTCCCCACCTGTCCGAATCGTCCGTAAGGAGCTCTGGAGCGTCAATCACCCTTCTCAATTTGGCAATCTGGCCCGTATGATACACTCCATGCTGGGCGGTCCTAAGAACTGCCCATGAAACCGAAGGGCCTCCATCTCGAGGTGCTACGATCTTGAGCTGGTCCTCTGTAGCGCCTTCGACTCGCTCAACAATCTTCTGAGTATTCTCAGACAGTTTCTCTAGGACCTCAGATAGAATCTGGCTCTTCGAAGGAGGACCGATTGACTGCCCAAGCTTGTGAAACCAGTAGGTTTCAGCATTTATGATGTGGCGCAGGATGCTCATCATGTCCTCGAAGTCCTTCTCTGTTACGACTCTCTTGAGCATTTGTTCCTCAGTCAACCCCGAGATGACTCGGTGCATGTGACGGCGCTGATTATGATGTGTTTGAATAATCATCCCTCTGAACCATTCTGGAATCAAACTCATTCTCCTCCTATGATCCATGCCCGACCTCATCGGGCGGTTCTCTGGTCAGTGTGACAAGCTCGAAACTCCTTGACCCAAGGCCCATCTTCTCAGCATGGGCCATCTGTCGTTCCGCGAGTTCAAGTATCTCTCCCGATTCGGGGTCCTTACAGGCATGGGCCATAGCGAACTTGCAGGCTCCGCACTCGATTTCCCCAACCATAGAGTCGGGATTCGCCGGAGCATTGTTGATGGCCTCAAGTGTTGCCTGGTCAACGGCCAGTGGGTCTCTCGAACCAAAGATGCCTATGTCATGCACAAGAA
>CP070658.1:1870241-1892099 GCA_020355105.1 Candidatus Thorarchaeota archaeon
GTTGTTCAAGGAGATCGATACAGCTCTGTCTGTCAAGCTCTGTGAGCTCGGACCCCTCGATCTCGAGTTCCTCTCTTGCTTTCTCAGGCAGGGCTTGTCTGCTTGCCATGACTCCAACACAGTTCGATAGCGAAGTCAAGAATACGTACCAGAGCTCGGTTTCGGTGATCTCTCTACCACGATATCGCCAACGGCGCTTCTCAATGTCAACATGTTCGGAGTGATCCAACAAGAATACAATTGGTTTCTCAGAGGCCTTACGCTTGTTCAGGTCTTCCAACAATGCGTCAAGAAACAGAAACTCTGCATGTCTCGGCTCCTTCCAGAATATCTCTAGCAGTCGCTCGATGTAGCCCTTACCAAGGCGAGTCTGTAGCCACTCTCCCAGATCACCGTATCTTCCCTTCAGTTTCGGGGCCACCTTGGCCCCAACTGCACCAATAGCACTGCCGATACTTGCCAGAGAGCCGATGAACGGTATGGCCATCACAACTTCCTTCGCCCATTCACGGCCTTTCTCTTTGACCGGCTCTACTCCCTCGACAAACCGCTGCCGAATCTGCCAGAGAACATCGAAACGCCTCAGATTCACACCGAGAAGAACTGCTCCTCTTGCAATCACATTGAGCCGGTCATAGAACTCACTGTACCGTTCACAGTCGAGATGGATGGTTTCATCAATCGTACTCTTCCAGTGGTCGAGAAGTGAGCTCTTTCCAATCCCGCCAATCCCGCGAAGATGGAGAACAACGCTTCGTTCCCTGCAGCGTTCAAGTGCATTGTCCATCCACTCTAGATACTCTTCTCTGTCCACGAACACGCGTTCAGTTGGCTCGTAGTGCTCGTACATCCTCTCTACCCTTCATCACGCGATAGCGGGCAATAGAAGGGGTTTCACATAAGCTAGTCGGTACTCAACTCACCCATGAGTCAACCCCGCCCGCAAGCTTTGGACCTCTTACCAATCTAGAGGGACTACTCCAACCATCTGTATCCTTTGCTTCTATGGATTATCTCAGTCACTCTGACTTCATGATCTACTACAAAGTAGATTGCTCGATAGTCACCAACTCGCAATCTGAAGAGAGGTGGTTCATCCGGAGTCACAAGTTTCTTGATGTCTACACTAGACCTTTTTCGGAAGGGGTCATCCTCGAGCCTCGTTAGAGCATCTTTGACCTTCTCTTTCTGTTTAGAGTTCAGCAGACTCAATTGTGAAACTGCAGTCTGGGAGAGCAGGACTCTAAACTTGGTCAACTGGAACGAACTCCTCTTCCTCGAGAATTCGTCTCTGCCTTCTAGCGAATTCGACTTGTTCAGCAACTTTGAGGAGGCGGCGGATCAATTCATCGTAGGTTTCTCCCTTCCGCCCATATCTCTTCAGAAGATCACGGGTCTCTTTTGTCAGTGGAATTGTAGTCGTTTCGCCCATATCTATCATGACTTATAATATTGATAATTGCTTATAATCTCGTTGGAATTGGACCGATTGTCACTTTCAGATTTTACAGAGAGTCTTCTCGCTCATGATCGATTGTTGCAGAATGAAGAGGCGCTCAACAGTGAGCGGCCATTGCAAGTGCCAAATTGGCGTTGGGCAACCTGACGATAGCACTCGTTCCCAGTCGAGAAATCTCATTGTAACGGTTTATGAACGGAAGATGCCTATTACTCATGAAGACTATCTGTACTGGCGGGATGCACCATGGAAAGGTATTACCTTGCCTGGACCTTATTTGGACTCATCCTCATCGCAGGCGGTATTATCATAGGGGCTTTTCCATGGCATTCCCGTCGTATGTACCCATTTGGTGGTGGCGTAGGCTGGACGTTTGTAGTCCCGATTGGGATTGTACTTGTCCTGTTTGGTCTACTTGCCTATTACACGGAACGAGAGGAAGCCCGTCAATCAAGCCCAGACCCAGCCCAGTGACGATATCTAGCCCCTTTTGGACCTATACCAATCGATGAGCAAGGTCAAACCTATCAGGCTCACTACAAAGCCAACTACTATGCTTGAGAAGCCCACAAAGACACCGGAAGAAACGATCACCTGAGATAGATAGTCGGGAGGGAGAGGGTCCGTTGCCAGCAGTTCTAGATAGACATAGAATCCGACAACAATGGACACCACACCCACCAATACCATCAGCGATCCATACCTCTTCTTCTCTTCTTGCTCCATCTTTCACCCTCTCAAGAATTCCAATGGGCTGTTCTATTGACAAATATGTTGAGTGTTTCAGTCCAGATTATCTTTCTTACTCCCTGATAATGAACAAGCCACTCAGAAACCAAGACCACGGTGAGGTTCACGTCTGCACCGGGTATGGTTCTCACTATCAATTCGAAGTCCAGCTTGTTCGAGTAAAGCTGTGGCTTGAATTCCCCAGAATCCGGGGCCACTTCAAAGCGCCACTGAAAGTCCCCACCCCATGAGTTGTTGAAGGAAGTAGTCATCAGCACAGCACCAGCTCCATGGTATTCACTCCAAGTGGCTAGCATCTGGTCTCTAGTGGTGAAATTGAGGACTGAGTTGCCACCTAGTATTCTCGTTCCTTCTTCTGTACCTGAAACCATCTCGTGGAAATACAACTCGTAGTAGTCATATCCATCCAAAGAGTCGTTGGGAAAGCGAACCTCCCAGGTGAATGACATTGTGCCCACAGTTATGTTGTCATCTGAGATTACTCTGTGATAGAGAATTACATACTGTCCCAAAGTCACGTCATCCCAACTGACTGGATCACTCTGAACATGTTCTATGGATGGCACGTTCAGCATGATGACGACTGAGATTGACAACACCACAAGGGCCACCCCTGCGGCGGCGACTTTCACCTTCGAAGATGAGGCTGAACTCGAAGCGGCTTCTCTCATCGTCAGTTACGACTTCCCGGCGACTACAGAATTGGTGAAACCAACCATATCTTCTGTGTCTACCGATATAAGGACTAGGAATGGAACCCAAGGTGGAGAGTATTATTAGGGAACGCATCGAGGACATCAACGAGGGAGATGAGAAATCTCGGAGCATATGTCACACTGCTCATGGCACTACTACTCTGTAGTTACTTGCTAGTGGCATACGTGCCTGGATTGCTGACAGTTCCACGGAGTGAGAGTGAGGTCATACTCGGCACTCCGGACAACGATGTTTCAGAAGACATGGCCATTGACAGTGAGGGGAATGTCATCGTTGTAGGTAGGAGTGAAACTGATTTTGAAACTGGTCGGTTCTTCATGGTGAAGGTGTCCTCCGAGGGTCAAGAGTTATGGAGAAAGATCTGGAACGAATCTATGAATGACGTGCTCGTGAGTGTGATTGTTGATTCACTGGACAACATCATTGTCGCAGGAGCTGTCCGGAGTTCTGACCTAGAGGAGCAGATGGGCATTGTAATCAAGATGAGTCCAGACGGGGATGAGCTGTGGTCGTTTGAGATACCTGGTCTCCGGTATGACGGATGGCCTATCGCCTACAGCCAAGCGGCAGACTTCCTAGGACTAGAGATGGCTCTTCACACTGATGACATCTTTATGATAGGAAACATTGACGACAGCAGCCACAAGACCTTGGTGATGCGCCTGAACTCTTCAGGCTCTGTCACATGGCAGAATGAGTGGTTTGGCCCCGCACATCAGAATGGAACTAGGGCCACTGATTCTTGGCTAACCAGCCGGAATACAATCATGGTTACAGGTCTGATATACGGGACAGAGGACCCATACTGGCCCTACGTAGGATCATTCCTGGCCGAGTTCGACCTCAACGGAACGGAGATCTGGAACAGCACCTCAGGCGAGTATTGGGGTAGTTACGAGATTGCCGAGGATCGGTTTGTAACAGCGACACACGGGATGTCGATAGAACGCGTAGCCTGCTATACTTACGACCTCAACAAGACTTGGGAGTTTGACATTGACCCAGGAGAGCACTATTCTGTCATAGTCAGAGGATTCAGTCTGAATGGGACAGATGGCCTGATTGGGTGGGGCAGAGTCACAAGCCTACTTGCAGGCTCGCCGGTAACTAGGTCCTTCTCCGCGAAATTCTCGGGTCCTCAGCCCCCACAGATCTTGGTATTCAGCTGTTCTCTAGACGGCGTTCTTCAGTGGACTGACTTCCTAGTAGAGGGCAGAATGACCGAGCCCTGTGGTTGCACATTCGATAATGAGGATCGATTAGTCATCGCAGGTCACACAAGTTCATGGAGCTGGGAGGAGAATGACTTCATCGTGGTCTTCGGCTTCAGACTCACACCAGTCCCCCCGCACTATGACATGGTGCTGCTGGGTTTCTTTCCAATCCTCAACCTTCTAGTCGTCGGGATTGCCGAGGAAGTCGAAACCCTGTTTGTCACTAGTAGAGCCGGTTTCGATTCCAAACAGGGTCCGAGAAGTGCCAAGAGGTATGCAAAGGCGACCATTATAGTAGAAACAGCATTCCTCATCGTCTTAACCTCCCTTCTCGGGGGCTATGGTGGAGGGGGACCACCCTCTCCGTTAGCATACCTCCCTGAATGGGTGTCTTGGTTATTCTGGAGTCTGCCAGTCGGAATCCTGACTCTAATAGTCCTCTATGTCGGAATCTCGACAAGACAAGAAAGGATTGCTGCGAGAACAGATGCCGGAAGCAACGAAGCGGAAAGTTAGACGCCTCTAACATTTATTAGGTTCAGAGGCATTTCGGTTGATGGGCGCTGATGAAATGACCATCGAGATGGAGTTGTTTCCCGAACTTGAACTGGGACTATACAACGGCTGGATTCTGTTCGTGATACTTGTTGCCGCAGAGGTTCTGATGTTCTTGTTATTCCCTCGAGATGTAGTTTCAAGGCTAACTGACTTTGACAGGTCCAAATGGAGCAAGAGCCAGAGAATATCCTTTGCCCTTGGAAAGACATTCTCGCTCATCTGCATCATACTAATCGTGCTCACTCCACTGAAGCTAGGAACCATCGGTCTTGGACTGGGCATTGCTATCTTCGCGATTGGTCTCACAGGTCTTGCTGCATCAGTGATTACGTTCAGGAGGACGTCCCCAGACAGACCTGTCACCACTGGACCTTACCGTTTCTCTCGCCATCCTCAGCAAGTGTCGTTATTCACCATCTTCACCGGCATTTCAATTGCCATTGGATCATGGGTAGCATTCTTGGCCTTGATTCTCTCTCGGCTGCTCAACAGCGCTGGTGATAGGGCAGAAGAACAGGCATGCCTGGAGTATTATGGTGACTCGTATCAGGAGTATATGGAACGAGTCCCACGCTATCTCCTATTTGGGGGTCGAACCGATAGCAACTAGCAAGCACCTTATCTTGACCTGTGACCAATGGGTCAACATGCGGATAGACAACTATCGATTTGGCAGCATTGTAGTCGATGGCCGAGAGTACAAGAATGATGTCATCATCTTCCCCGACCATGTCGAGAGTGATTGGTGGCGGAGGAGTGGGCACGAGCTCTGTGTGGAGGACCTTGTTTCTGTCCTTGATTTTGGACCACGAACATTGATTGTTGGCACTGGACACAATGGCAGAATGAAGGTGCTGGATGAAACGACCGACAGACTGAGGGCAATCGGCTGCGAACTGGTAGCGAAAAAGACCAAGGAGGCCTGTGAGGTCTACAACTCGTGCAGAGATGAGGATGGAGTCGTCGCCTGCCTGCATCTGACATGCTGAGTAGTGAGGGCAGACCATCTCAATCCAAGTCGATATGAACTAAAATCATTACAACCCCAAACACAAAGATGCAGTACTTTATGATACACACATCCTTCTAGCCACGAAGGTCAATCGAGATGAACGCCAGATGATTGTAGAAGTGTCGCTCCTAATTGCCATCTACTCAATCTGGATACTACTTCTGGTCAATGCAATGGTATCAACAGAGGAGATTTCTCTCACCATTGCCACTCTTCCGTTCATAGTGACATTTCCGATTGCACTACTTCTCTCAGTGGCTGCGGAGGTATTCATCCCAGGCATCCTCGGTGTTGACATCCTCCTAACAGCCGTCATCGGAATCCTACTTTTTGTGAGATGGGTGATGGCGATCGTTGGCGAGTAGTAGTCAACTGAACCTGCCCATTGATTCATATCTGCGCTCATGCAACAGTGCAGAGAAGGTGGGTCGGTTTGACAGACAAGAGTGAAACTCCTTGGCATGAGAACGACGAGATGTGGGAGGTGGCTGCTCCACTTATGTTCAACGAAACAAGGCTTGCCCAGGCACCTAGAGAGGTCGACAGCCTTACATCACTCCTAGATATTCAACCCGATGACAGAATCCTTGACCTCTGTTGTGGAGTAGGCAGACACTCACTTGAGTTCGCTCGAAGAGGTCACAAGGTCGTAGGTGTGGACCGTACCAAATCCTACCTGGAAAGAGCAAGGGCAAGCGCGGCCGATGAGAATCTGGACATTGAATTCGTACTAGAGGACATGAGATCGTTTCGCAGAGAGAGTGCTTTCGACGTCACCTTGAGCATGTTCACGTCCTTCGGTTACTTCGAGGACCCGGAGGATCAGATGAGAGTACTGAGGAACATCCACTTTTCTCTAGAACCCGGAGGAAGATTCGTCTATCAATCGTTTGGCAAGGAAGTACTCGCTAGGATATTCCTCCCTAAGGATTGGGAAGAATACGACAAAGGTTTCGTACTGTACGAGAGAAAGGCAATCAATGACTGGTCAATGATGCACAACAAGTGGCACTTCATTGAAAGAGAAGGAAAGATTCACACATGGGAGTTCCAGCACTGGATCTATTCAGCTGCAGAGATGAAGGGCATGCTGATAGACGCAGGTTTCTCAGAGGCTCGAGTCTACGGGAACCTAGATGGCGCTGCATACGACAATGAGGCCACTTTCATCGTTGCAGTCGGCACAAAATGACGCTTCTTAGAAACTGTTGAAGAGAACCGTTCAATCAGTATTCTGTTTCGTTCCCTTGCGCTTAAACTCGGTATAGCCACATCTTCCGCACGCGAATCGGTCAAAATGCTCAGCCATGAATGTCCCTTTCTCACATCGCGGACATGTCCTCTTCAAGGTAGCTACTTCGCCTGTCTTCGGGTCTACTTTGTAGAGTTTGTTTCCCATCTATGATTCTCCCTCTTTCTTCGATTCATGCCTCTTCAAGACGTATGGAAGCTCTGCCTTTTTCATCCGTTCAGGGTCTGTGTATATCCTGGCGGTTCCCTCTGTCACTCCGATACCAAACTTGGTGACAAGGTTTCGAATCACCACCGTGGATGCATCAGCGTCGAAATGCGCCACAATCTTCGCCTTCACATCCGCCCTGCTAGGAGTGGTTCCACCAACATGTTCCACCTTGAACTCGATCTCTTTCCTAGCAAGAGGCTTGTTTTCTCTTTCCTGAAGAATCTCTACCTTCATTGGCATCACGTGCATCAGCTAGACCAATCTCTAGCATGGGTCAGCCATCCGACCTTGGGTTGTCTAATAAAGCTTTCACCACAGACAAGCAGTCCTATCGAACTTTCAAGGCGTACTTGCCTGGTTTGTCAATATTGAGGCGCTCCGCAATGTAGGAGGACCTCCTTGGGTCGTCATTCGGATTGCGCCCCGGAAGAATCACGACTACTCCTGTGTATGATGTTGACATGCTCGTAGCCCTGCAGTTAGGACATTGATCCTCAGTAGTCAGGTAATGACATGCTCGACAGGCCCTCAATTTCGCCATGTAATTCCTCCGACACTATTTCTTCTTCTTGCTCTCTTTCTTCGGTTTCTCCCCACGAGCGCTTCTCACATCGTCCTCTACCCAGGAGTGCTGAGGTCCAATCTTCCCAAGGAACGGTTGTCTCATAGTGAGGCCAAGTTTACCGGATCGGTTTCCAGACTCGAAGCTGATAGATGTGATTCGTGCTCGCACCTTGTCTCCCTCGGCGAGGGTTCTACCAGTCTCCTTGCCCAGCAAGGCGTTGCCCTTTGAGTCCTGGGTGATGAAATCGTCACAGATCTGACTCACATGGCATAGCCCATCGAGGGGTCCCATGCGAATGAAAGCACCGAAGTCCATCAGTTCAACGACATTGCCTTCCACGATCTCGCCTCTTATTGGCTTGAAGACAAGAACCCGGTAGGACACAGAGTGATAGGTTGCACCATCTCCAGGCATGAGACGGCCCTGACCTATGTCATCTATGCCAATGACAGCTATCATGAGTCCTATATCCCTGTCTAGGACATTCTCATGCTGTTTGCGCAAATGAACCATCGCGGCTTCTTCTATTGGTGCGCCAAACTCCTTGGGAGGAATTCGGACAACATCCCTTACTGTTACCACTGAGTACAATTACAGTCGCTCCTCGCCTGACAGGACAATCTTAGAACAATCAGACCACAAGTCGAACTTCGCTGGTCTGGACCCGACGGCTCAGCGGTGCTTCAATTTGGAAACCATAAAAACGTTTCCAAACGGTTGACGGCGACCAAAAGCAGAGAATCGATTCGCCCGTGACCTAGAGGGCCTGTAACTGTCAATGTGGGTGAGAGAATGATGTCATATGACATGGTCTATTGCCACTACTAGCTTACACGCAGGAGTTTGTCCTAGCCCCTCGCAATGGTTCTTGTATGAGTTCATTAAGAATCGTAAGAACAAGTGGCCGAGTGACATCGACTGAACCTAAAACAGGTCAGAGATTCATCAGCAGAGGACGAAAGACGATGGCTCGGTCCAAGGGGGTCATGATTTCCGTTAAGATTCCCATCAATTGGGAAGCGATGACCAAGAGGACGAGACAACGACTAAGGCAGGCTGTCGGTCGTGACACGAGAGTTATCCGTGCTTTCCTGAATATCATCAAGCAGCACGAAAGTGAATTGCTGACAGGGCACAATAAGAACCGGATTGACGAAACAGAACTCGAGAAACTCACGATGACTACGACCAAGAGGGCAGGCCACAGTCAAAGATTCATCGTTCCTCATGATTTCAAGTTTCGGTTTCCCCGAATCTCGCAGAACGAAATGCAGGAATGCCGTCAGACTGCCGTTGCCACTTACGAAAGCTATCTTTCACTTCGAGAAATGAAGGGCAGAAAAGCATCACGTCCCCGCAACGTCAAATCAACACGTAGAATGCCCAGATGGGTGTTCTCCAGGAGATTCCGAATTGTCAGGAAACGAACAACCACTGCTGGTTGGTGGTTGGACCTTCTTGACTCTCTCGACTCGACACTTCAAGGGAAGCGAGTCCATGACAGACTAATTATCCCTCTGAAGACATCATCGTTTCACATCAATCAGCTAGTCCGTGGGGAAGTGAAGGCATTACAGATCTTCACAGACTGCAACAAGAAGTGGTGGGTGACCTTTGCAGTGCAACTGGCCACAACAATACGGAGAATTGAAACTCTTCCACCTGCGGTTCTCGGAGTTGACCTAGGAATCGAGAAGGCAGCCTGTACAACGCTTGTCACCTCTGAAAAGGTAAGCGAAACAAGATACTTCGTTCAGAGGAACAAGGTTGCAATCATCAAGAAGTACGATCGGCTGATGGCAGACATTCAACAAAAGATGGCCCTGCGGAGAACTCTTGGATTATCTCATGATAGGGCTGCAAAGAAGCTCAGGCGACTAAGAAACAAGCGAAAGAACATCTCTCAAGAATATGACCGTGTTCTTGTCCGCGAAATGAAGAACTACATCCAAGATCTATCAAAGAAGTATACACTGTATGTTGCGATTGGCCGACTCAAGAACATACGAGTGCGCGCAGGACGCGGCAACTATAGGGGGCGTAGCTTCAGAGGAATGATACACCGATGGGCCTTTGGACGAATTACTCGGACTCTAAGACACCAACTGGCTCAACTCGGATGGACCGTCAAGGGGAAACACTCACGAGTCCAAGTAGTTCCCGAGAACTGGACTTCAACAGTGTGCTGGAAATGCGGAGGAAAGGGCCATCGTCCTCGACAGTCATTGTTCGTGTGCAGCTGCGGGTTCCGTACCCATGCAGATAGAAACGGATCTTTGAACATCGCACGCCGCCTAATCACGCTCATTCCTTCACTTCGGGATGAGAAAGGGCTAGGGCGTTGGGCCGTCCCTGAGAGGACCCCAGCCCCAAAAGCCGGGAGGAAGAAAACTTCTTCCAAACGGAAGCCCTTACACCCCAAGAAGAGAGCATCATCAAGCTCTGGAGTGTCCGCGGCTGTTCATCATGCTCAGACGAGTGTTTTCAATCTTAGCGACGAGATTGAAAATGATGATGATGACCCCGCCGTGGCAAGAACTGTGGAAAGACTCTCTGTCGTTGGATGTGATGTTCCAACAATTGGGCAGGAGAAGAAAACCAGGTCTGGCGGAGGGATTCCATCCCAATGATGACAGACAAAGCCCTTGCTGATTGCAGATTCATCCGGATATGCAAGGTGGTGACACTGAGCAGGGGAAGGGTGGAACACAGAAGTCACTTTCAGTCTGAGTTCAATCTCGCTGCAAGTCTCAGGTCAGAAAAACATTGTGAATAGGATTCATGTCAGGGTGCCTTCCACGCTCAATTGTTTTCTCCCACGAAGGAACAGAACTGGAACTCCTCGTTCTCTTGCTCGACTACGAAGCTCTTTGTCGTTGGTAGCCAAGACTCCCTGAACCTGGATTGCATATTCCAGAAGCTGATCGTCGACTGGCAACTCAGAGATTGACTTCTCAGTTTCAACAGCTCTACACCTACGGGTCAAATCTCTGGCA
Organism: Candidatus Thorarchaeota archaeon; assembly: GCA_020355105.1. Taxonomy (GTDB): domain Archaea; phylum Asgardarchaeota; class Thorarchaeia; order Thorarchaeales; family Thorarchaeaceae; genus SMTZ1-83. The sequence continues at coordinate 1,880,975 of CP070658.1, forward strand.
ATCCTGAAGGCGAGCCGTTTACTCCTTCCTTTGGATTCACTAGCCCCTGCTTCAATCTCGTCAGCTACTGACGGCAATATGACAAACTCGATTCTGCGTTCTAGTACCCTCTCTGCCTCGGCGAATATGTCCACATTAAACTGAGCAGGTATGGTCATGAAGTTCGTGTCAACAACGACAGGCAGTACCACTTTGCTCACTAACTGGTCTCAGATTTGTGCGTGCCCAACTAGTCGCCATTTGTTCTCTACTCTGCGACCGATTGCAACACGCTGGTCCTTCTCTATGGCCACGGGTCTCTTCAGCTCGAGCTCAATCTCGTTTCCATGAAGTCTTGTCACGACCCCTACAGTGGCAGCAGTTCCAACTACAAGCATGAGCGGCTCATTGAGTCTGAGGTTCCCTACCTCCTTCTCTGACTCCATGCCGACAACTCTCTCCATGAGTATGGGTGTAATCATGAGCTTATCAATCGTCTTAGGCATCTTCCCTGCCTTGCCAACAACACTTCCCACTAGACGATCTGCACGGGTGGATGCTGGATCCAGCGCTGTTCCGACACCAATCAGACCACCCGGACGGGCCTCGTTTAGGTCGTTCCCACTGCCAGAGAGAAGAGTCGCAATCTTCGCCTTAATCGACTTGAATCCCTTGTCCGTCCTCACCCCGGGAGCAATCTCAATCTCGTCCCCAACCTTCAGCACACCGCGCACGATTGAGCCGCCAACCACACCTCCACGAAGTTGGTCTGGGAGAGTGCCGGGTCTGTTGATGTCAAAGGACCTCGCAACATACATCTTCGGATTCGCGGCCTCATCTCTATCTGGGGTCGGGATTACCTCCTGTATTCTCTGGATGAGAAGGTCCGTATTGGCTCCAAAGACCGCCGAGACCGGCACAATTGGCGCATTCTCAGCAGTGGTGCCTTTGACGAAATCCTTGATCTGTTTGTAGTGTTTGACAGCCTGCTCCTTAGACACGAGCTCTATCTTGTTCTGGACGACTATTATGTTCTTGACACCGATGATCTCAAGGGCTCGAAGGTGTTCGGAAGTCTGCGGCATTGGACAGGGTTCGTCGGCGGCAATCACAAGTATTGCACCATCCATGAGGCTGGCACCGCTGAGGCAGGTAGCCATCAATGACTCGTGACCAGGACTATCTACGAAGGATATCTCTCTCAATACCTCCAGTTTGCCTCCGCATTTTGTGCATGTATCATCCTTTGAAAGGTGTGAAGTTGTATACGCCTCGGGTTCAGAACACTTGGTGCACTTCATCAGCGTCGTCGCCGCGTAGCCGAGCCTGATTGAGATTCCGCGGCGCACTTCATCCGAATGGCGGTCAGTCCACTCACCAGTAAGGTACTCAACAAGTGTGGTCTTTCCGTGGTCTACGTGACCTAATGTACCAATGCTTACCTCAGATTGTCCTTCGTACACATAGGGGGTCTCCATGGCATCTATGTAGTGTAAAAGATGCATCTGATGACGTTTAAGAAGTCTGTGGTTGACCTACGGAATCTGCCGCGAAAACGGGCAGAAACCTCGAGGAACCGCTCAAATCTGCTATGCACTCTGCATGACAAGTTCTTCGAGCGAAGTGCTGCCTTTCTCCTCGATTCTCATGTTGACCTGAGAGATGTCAAGGCTAAGCTCACTCCCCCGGACGGTCTTTCTCTTCGCATTGCCCTTTTTCTTTGGTCTGAAACCAGGGGCTCCACGAATCAAGACCCTCTTCTTGCCACTACCATGCACGTCAGGACGTATTGGAAAGCCCGATTTGTCACTTCCGCCGGTAATCCTGAGCTTGTATCCAGGCAGTCCAAGCACATCACCTTCTACAATCTCTCCCACGCGTCTACCAACCAAGGCGTTGGTCTTCACGTCATCTAGCTCATACTGGATTGCTTTCCCTTCTTCGGGATCTGAGATTACTAGCTTGAACGGCAATTATCGAACCGCCTGCTTGGAATTGATTTGCTGGTCCAATTTCTGGACGCAGGCGGTAGCCAAAGTTAATCACTTTATGAGGATTGTGGTCCAGCTGAGAAACCAAAACGTGGTCAAGTCCTAGAATCCTATTGGCCGAGTACACAACCATTATAACATCTCCACTTTCCTGCTGCTGCTAGCTATTCCTCTCTCCGGACTTGAATGACCATGGATCCCGTCACTATTCTAATACTCATATTGGGCTTCTGGTTAGCACTCTACCTTGTTACACGTTGGGCGGGTGTTGAGAAACTTAGTGAGAGGGGTGTAGATGCCGGTACGCCATTCTTTCTGATGATTAAGACGGCGCGACTGAACGCTTTCTTGACGCGAATGGGGAAGAAGTTGCCACGGGCATTCTGGAATGTTGGCATCGTCGTAGCATTTGGTGGGATGATATTCGGCTTCTACATATTCGCCGACAACTTCCTCAGGTTCTTCACTGCACCAGCGCAGGCAGGGGGCGTGGTACCGATAATCCCTGGAGTCACCATCACTGGTCTGCCAATGGTCTACATGCTGATCGGCTTGGCTGTGACCCTGATAACACATGAGTTCGCACACGGTCTTGCTTCGTCTAAGGATGAAGTCCCAATCAAGAGCTCTGGGCTCCTATTCTTCTTTGTAATCTTCGGAGCATTTGTGGAACCTGATGAAGAGGTCTTTGAGAACCAGGTGGGTCCCAAGAGCAGAATGCGTCTGTTTGCTGCTGGGTCATATGCGAATCTCATCACTGCATTCATCGTATTCATTCTGATGATGAACCTCAACCCGATAATGTCGATTGCCTTCAACCAGCCAAACGGAGCCTATGTCTATGAGACTGTACCCGGTTCTCCGGGGGCCGAGGCACTCGAGATTGGCGATGTGATTGTAGGCCTGAATGATACTGATATCAATACTTGGACTGATGTCATTCTCTTCATGGCCAACGCCACTGCTGGTTCTCAGTTGACGATACATACCCTGGACGGTTCACCGCTAGCAATAGTGTTAACAGCGAGTCCAAACAATGCGACGTCAGGGTACATTGGGATTCTAGGAGCTGACCACTGGGAACCGAAGCCCGGGTGGGACCTGTTTCTCAGTCCGCTCTACGTGCTTCATGTGGAGCAAATTCTGCTCTGGCTCTGGATAGTCCTTGTGTCTGTGGGCCTGCTCAATCTCCTACCTGTACCTGCTCTAGATGGAGACCGGATACTCAAGAATGCGCTCAGCCTAGTCACAGACGATGAGAAGAAGATAAGGTACATCATGTGGCCACTTCGAATCGCATCACTCGTGATTGTGATTGGGAGTATTGCGCTCAGCTTGTACCTAGGCAAGGGCATCTTCGGCTAGTTGGGCACAAGCACTCCGTGTGGGACCTAATAAGGCATCATTTGTACAACTCAATGATGGATCATGATTACCCCAGAGATTGGCACAATGCATGATGTTCGTGAGAAGGCCCGTAGAGCACTCACTGATTACCTGACAATGTTCCTCCCGGGTTCTTGGACGGAACCTCTTGCCAGACTCAAGCTTCTTGTCCAGTCGGATCCTGACATTGACTGGGAGGCACTGAAGGGACACGCACTCATACTCTTTGATGAGAAACGCCTGTCGAATGATAGAGTGGAATGTCTGGCACGAGTCGAGCGTCTTAGCGACGCATTCAGGGAGGTTCACAAGACACTTTCACCAGCAGAGTGGCACAAGGCAGTCGATGATATCGTGTACGCCGTCAACTTCAGAGTTTCAAAAGCCTCACTTCACACGACCCGACTTCAAATCATGGATGAAACTAAGGAGAAAGTGCCAAAGAAACCGCAAAAGTAGAGTTGGCCCTACCAAATGCTCCTCTCGCGATAGTATCACATGGTAGTGAGAGGTATCTTCCTCTCTGGCGAAATGGTAGCTTTTAACTGCATATCATATCAGGAGCCGGACGGAGTATCTGTTACATGTCCATCCAGTGTTCGAAGTGTGGCAAACCTGCTGTCTACTTGAGAAGGTATACTGCAGAACAACTATGCAGGACATGCTTCATCGACACCACAATCCAGAGAGTGAGGCGCACAATCAATCGTGAGAAGATGCTTCGTGATGATGATCGCATTATGGTTGCCATATCTGGTGGAAAGGACAGTGCCGTACTTCTCGATGTTCTCTATCGCATCGAGGAGGACTTTCCGAAAGCCGAGCTGATACCTCTCACAATCGATGAGGGGATTCAGGGTTATCGTGATGAAGCGCTGAAGGCTGCGAGAAGGCTGGCCTCAGACCTGCAAATGAAACTGGAAGTCAGGACGTTTAGCGACCTCTTTGGCCATCCACTTGATGACATAGTCAAGATGCGTGATGAGAAATCGCTCGGTGCCTGCTCCTATTGCGGTGTCCTGAGAAGACGTTCGCTAAACACTGCAGCAAGAGAGCTTGATGGGGATGTTGTTGTGACTGGTCACAACTTGGATGATGAGGCGCAGACTGCAATGATGAACATGATGCGTGGTGACAGTCAGAGAATTGCACGAACGAACCGGTCGCGTGCACAACCGATAGAAGGCCTGATACCCCGTGTGAAACCCGTCAAAGAACTCTCAGAACGAGATATAGTGGCCTACACACATCAGCAATCTCTGCCATATCACGATATTCCCTGTCCGTACGCTGTCGAGGCCTTTCGAAACGATTTACGTCTGTTCTTGAATGATATGGAGCATAAGCGTCCAGGCACCCTCCTTGCGATAATGCGTTCGGCTGAAGCGATAGTTCAGGCATTTGAACAGAGCGAGTCCTCGCATGAACTACTGAGTTGTGAGAGATGTGGAGATCCCGCCTCTCGTAGAATCTGTAAAGTCTGCTCCATGCTCGCTGACTTAGGAGCTGATTGAGATGGCAAAACGACCTGAGACCCTGCATGAGTCAAGAGAGGTCGTTTATGACCAGAGTCACTGGGCACGACTGGGTGATTTGCGACAGAGAGCAAAGGACGTAATGAGCCTCCTTGAGCCATCAGGGATAACCACGTTCGCTTATGGCTCTCTAGCACGCGGAGATGTGACCAAGACCTCAGATATCGACCTCATAGTTCTCCAACCTATCTCCAGCTATAGGCTAGAGGTGATCCTGGGAAAGGGAGTTCACCGGGAGGTCGTACAAGCAACACCCTCAACAGTTCTCAAGGGGCATATGCATCTAGACAACGAGGTGGTTGTGACGTTTCCTCTCTTCAAGCTCATGCCACGAGAGGAGGAGTTCTATCGATGGAGTGGTACTGTCACTCTAGAACAGATTCGGACTGAAATTAGAGTTCCAGGTGTGGACAAGAGGCTGATACTGATTGAACCGACTGAAGATGGCCATATCGAGCACGGAGTCATTGGGTATGAACATATTGTTGCCAAGAAACTGGGCGTGAGCACTGGAATCGTGCAGGAACGGGTCCGAGTATTGACTCGCCGTGATAGTGTTGGCCGGACAGGTGTATACCTGACAAGGGTCCTTTCAGAGGACGAGAGCTTTGAGGTCGTAGCGAAGAACCTAAAGGACAGTGACCCAGCGATACGCCGTACAATTGGTCGACGTGAGAACTAGAGGTGCGAAATTGGCTCGAGCAGTCCAAGAGGTCGAAGGAAACTCACTCCTGGTCGGTGAAATGCCACTTGGTTGCAGTTTCTGCGCCACGGGGTCAAAGATGGTCCTATTTGTGACAGGTCTTTGTGATAGCAGTTGTTTCTACTGTCCACTCTCACAGGAGAAGTCCAACGAGGACGTGATATACGCCGATGAGATGATTGTGGGCAATGATGAGGACATTCTCACCGAATCAGAGTCAATAGGCGCCGAGGGTGCAGGTTTCAGCGGAGGAGATCCGCTTTGTACGCTTGAGAGGACTCTGGACTACATGGCTCTTCTCAAGAACACTCATGGAGAGCAGTTCCATATTCACCTATACACCTCTCAGACAGATGTAGAAAAGGAAGTCCTCAAGCAGCTTTGCGATGCCGGGCTGGATGAGATTAGGTTTCATCCCATGAGTGACGACTGGTCAGGCATTGAGGCTGCCATCAAACTTGGCATGACAGTGGGAGTAGAGGTTCCTGCCATCCCCGGAGAACGTGACACTCTCGAGGAAGTAGCCAAGAGAGCTGAAAAGATGGGCGTGTCGTTTCTCAACATCAACGAGCTGGAGAGCAGCGAAACGAATTTCGACACTCTTCTGTCAAAGGGACTCAAACTCAGGAGCACAGACTCATCTGCCATAATGGGCAGCGCAGAACTGGCAAGAGAGATTGTAGAATGGGCCTCTGAGAATCTGGACACTCTGTCAGTCCATTACTGTTCTGCGAAGTTCAAGGACTCTGTCCAGATGAGAAATAGGCTGAAACGACGTCTTGAGAGGACAATACGCGAGTTTGAGGTACCAGCTGACGATGAGCCCCTAATCATCTTGGGCCTGATTCGAGCACCTCATGGGTCCGAGTTGAGTCTTCGTGAGCTAGAAACCATCAGGCACACTCTTGAAGCAGACTTTGATGTTCCCCTGGATCTCATGAATGTGGACATACCAAGGAACCGCGTTGAGATTGCAGGTTGGATACTGACTGAGATTGCAGGGGAGCTGAAAGGAAGCCTGAACAAAGACCGCATTACCCACGAACTGGGGATTGTCGTTGAGTATCCGTCTTGGGATCGGCTTCAGACACAGTTTGACCCACTGTGACTACTGCTCCACCCTAAACCTCAGAACCGCAGCGATGCCACCGATACTCTGTAGTTGGTCGCCCGCGGGATGGTCGGTGGATACTATGTGAAACGCACCACGTGTCTTCTCTGCGTTCCTTATCAGGCCGTCAATCTTACGCCGCTGCTGTTCGTCACCTTCACGTAGCTTCTTGTCTGTTATCAACAGATGCTCGACAGCACCATATTGCACGGCCTTTGCGACTTGGTCATCGCCATACGTCGCTAGACCATCATCCTTGGCGATATGTTCAATGACGCTCTCTATGAGCTGCGTTTCCTTCTCTAGCTTCAGACTCTCTACTGCCTTGGATATGACTCCCCTGAAGAGGATCTCTTTTGCGCCGGGAACGCCAATTGAGTTTGTGCTTTCCACAATTACTGAGGGGAGATCTTTCAAACCTGCGTTACGAAGATACTCATTGAAGTGGTCTTTCACGAATCCCGGACCTGCAATAACGACTAGCCCAATTTCGTTCTGTTCCAACTGTGAACGCACTGCGAGGACCACCTGAGAGAAGAAGTCACGCATCGTTGCGTCGTAGGACTTTTGATCACCTCGTTTCCGGGATATGCTCGTTCGCACACGCACTGCCTCTTGGATTCCAAAGTCCGCAACCAGGAAGAGTTCTGCGAGGCCATCTTCGATAGTGACGAGCAGCGTGACAGGTCGCTGTTCAGCCTTCTCGGCTTCCTTTAGACGCTCAAGCATATATCTCGGCCAATGGTCCTTAATGATCGTCAGTGTGTACCCCGGTTCCACATTGAACGTGTGATGCGATCCCAAGCTGACCATGTCACTAGGCCCTTCCAGGATAACTCCCTTGACCCTCACGCGATTTGAGAATGCATGGAAAGCAACATCCTCTACTTTGAGCTTGAGAGTCATCGGCTTGCGAACGCTATCCTGTTTTCTTGCGTCCTCATCCCCCACCTTGACTCTTCTGGTAGTTCTCGAGACTACAGTGTCACCCGGTCCAACTACATTGTATAGGTGCCAGAGGTCATCGAGAGTTTCAATCTTGATGACGATTCTTCCACCCTTCATATCTCGTTTGAGTACCTTCAAGGTGACACCATCAGGAAAGCATTGGTCTCAGAAGAAATAGTCTCCGTAGTTCTTGGAAGATAGTTGTTCTCTCGTTGCACAAGGAACGTGACTACCGTCCATTTCAATCCCTCTGCTCAGTGTTTCCGCCCGTTCTACATGTTCAGGAAGAACTAGCTCGGCCCTCTCCTGTACTGCCAAATCGCCCGCAATCCTGACTAGCCCTCCCAGCTCGCGGAGCCTCAGAGTGAATGCATTACGCTCTCCATCGAATCTCTGGGCCATCCTCTGTGCAGTCTGTAAGACCTTCTGAGCGGCCTCAGCAGCAAGATGCGGTATCTTACCGTCCTCCACTACTGTCCGGGTCATGAATCGCACGAGGGCATTGGCATTATCAGTTGTCTTCTCCATCCACGAGTTGAGCATCACCTCATATCCATACCCGCGTATTCGTGACCTCAGCGGAGGAAGTATCTTGAGCACATCTTCAAGATTGCAGGCCGCAAACAGGATGAAGTCACACGGCACATCATCCACACGTACAGCCGCACCTGAGCTGCTTGGGTTGTGACCCACAATTGGATAGAAGCCATCTTGCATTGCAGTGAGAAGGTGTTTCTGGTGGGTCCCCAGGGCCGATATCTCATCGATGTAGAGAAATCCCTCATGCGCCTCATGGATAGCTCCCGGAACGACCTTTGAGTAGGGTGCTGTTCCCAATGGCTCCGCATTTCCATAAGGGTCATGCTTCACGTCACCGAGAAGCTCTACCGGGCTTGCCCCGCTTACTCTAATGAATCTGGAAGAATTCTGCGAGACCAGAACAAGCTCTGGGTTCTCCTGATTGCGTGAAACTATGGGTTTCATTCCGTCACTACGACGGCATACCACCTTTATCGTATCCTCACCGATTCTGTCGTAGATAATAGTGTGGGGAGTACCATCGATCTCTTCGCGTCTGGTGATACTCCTAAGCGCCGGCTCTTTCATCACATCAAGAGTTCGGAAGAGCCCTGAGAAGGATGCATATTCCTCCGCTCCCTCTGCAGTCCAGTCGCATCTTTTCGGCGAATCACATTCCATGCAGACGTACTGACTTGGCAGAGAGTAGCTTCCACACTTTGAACAGCGATATCCCATTCGCACACCGATATCAAAAGGAAGGTCGTCCGGCCTGACATATACCGTATCGGGTATGCCCTCTGGTTCTTCCTTCCTATGTTGACCCCTTTGCCTGACGATAACCTTTGGTCGATTGGGTTGCGATGGATTATGGCTTATGAGAATCTGTTCCTGGGGCTCTGGAAGAAGAGTATAGGCCTCCTTTGCAATGAGAGACTTTCCAGTTCCAGGAGGTCCACATAGCAATACATGTCTTCGTTGCTCTACCGCAGAACGGACTACTGCGACAGCATGTTTCTGACCAACAACCATCTCAAATGGCTCATCTGAGATTGGTACTTCTGCTGTCGATTCTATATCATCTATAATCGCATCTGAGTTATCGAGCTTCAAGTCTCTCGTAAGCCCGTTTCGGCCCAAATATGAAACTGTGAGTATTACTGGACTCCAGCTTCACGTGTCTACTGACCTAGTTCATCAAACGTGAGAATCCCTAGGCCTGGGGGTCTCTTCTCGATGTCTGCGACGGCCGCTCCGATGAGGAGTTTCGCTTTCTTGGCACTGGCCATGTCTACCAGACGCTGTGTTACCACTCCATCGAGGACAATCGCATCGGCTTCATCAAGACCCTCGAGAGTTTTTGCCAACTCAGCAACGCCACACTCCACGATGACCTTCTTTTTCGAGTCGAATATGGTGGCCTTGAAGGCCTCCTTGATCTCTCCTATCTTCTCGATGTAGACATCGTCCACGCTTTCCCGCATCATTCGTGGGGTCCTTCTCGGCTTCCTGTCTACCGGAGCTTCAGTTCTTCGTGGCTTAGGTTCCCGCTTGGCCTTAACTGGTCGTTTCTTGGCTTCTCGCGGCTTTCTACCGCTCACTAGAGCCAGTGCTTGATCGGCTGGTATTTGTGTCTGGAGGGCCTTCATGACCTCTCGTCTACTAAGTTCCTCCACTTCCTTGCCTTCAGGAGCTCTCGCAATATAGTCAACCCTAGCCACTTGCATGAGTTCTCTCAGAATCAGGTCTCCACCTCTGTCCCCGTCGAGGAATGCTATGACCTTCTTCTTCGATTTCCTAGTCAGATCAGTTATCGTCTTTGGAACACGAGTCCCTTCTACGGCGATAGTATTGTTGATGCCACATTTCATCAGGTTGAGCACGTCGGCTCTACCCTCGACGATTATTATCTCGTCACTGCTAGTGAGCTCGGGACCTGCAGGCAGTTTGTCTGCGCCATACTTGGTTATGGGTCCTTTTCTCGCCTTTGTGACAGCAGTCGTAATCTCTCCTGCTCCGGGCGCTATCTCCTCCTCCCATCCCTTTAGGATACTAATCGCTCTGCTCACAACCTTTCGACGCTTTGCTCCTCGAATATCCTCTACCTTCTCAAGAGTGAACTTCGCTGTGCAAGGTCCAACTCTGTCGACAGTTTCGATAGATGCAGCAAGAATTGCTGTTGCAGTCTTGTTCAGGGAAACGGGAATGACAATCTCACCCCTGCTAGTTCCGCCCTTTGACGTAATTGCAATCTGGAGTCTTCCAATGCGCCCTGTGCGCTGGAGTTCTCTAATGTCTAGGTCCTCGCCCAAGAGCCCCTCTGTCTGTCCGAACAATGCTCCCACGACGTCTGGCTTGTCAACTACTCCGTCAACTTCAATCTTGGCTCTTATCACGTATTTTGCAGTACTTGAATCAAAGTCTGTTCCCAATGATGGTGTCTCCTATGACGTAGTGCCACGTGCCCTCTCATGTCATTCTGACACAGCTCTTCGTTATTTGACTCGTCACGTGCTTGGAGCTATCTCCCATCTCTTCATTTTCGACCAGTGATATACCAGCTGAGTCTGACTATGAGTCTGTCCTATGCATTCGTAATGATAATCCTGTGATTCTGATGATCTGATGAATGATAAGTGTCCGAAGACATTAGCGACGGCTTCTCGGTGACTTGTTGGGACTGGAGTCAGCGAACCCGTGGCTCTTATGATTTGATGATTTGATAATTGTAAAGTGCGCCTGAATCCTGTTCAGTGCTGCCTTACATGCTCTGTCTGCGTGTGTGGCGTATTTGAACATGTCGTTAGCACCGTCTACGCACTGATAGGACCCTTCTGCTGAAGCCAAGTGATTATCCATGGGCGCCAATTGATAAGGCTAATAACGATTGATTCAGATATTGTACCGTTCAGGAGAAAACGCCCGTCCACGAGGGCGCACTGAGGTTCTGCCT
>CP070658.1:1892199-1901660 GCA_020355105.1 Candidatus Thorarchaeota archaeon
ACATCAGCCGGGAATCCAACGCCTTGGGCAGAACTGAAGAAGCACGGGCTGATTTGGATTCACGTCGTCCCTTCAGTCTATCATGCAAAGAAGGCAGAGAAGGCAGGAGCCGACATAATCGTGGCCTCTGGTCATGAAGGAGGAGCTCACGTCTCATGGGACCCTGTTCACTCGATGGTTCTCGTTCCAGCCGTCGCCAAAGCCGTGAAGCCGCCGGTGGTAGCCGCGGGCGGCTTCTGCGACGGAGGAACTCTTGCAGCAGCATTCTGTCTTGGTGCCAAGGGAATCCAGATGGGCACCAGATTCATCGCAACAAAGGACGCTGAGTTCGAACAGATTTGGAAGCAGGCGATTATAGAAAGAGAAGAGCGACAGACACTCGTGGCTAGAGGCCTCTTTGGTCCGATGCGGTTCCTGAGGAATAGGAGAGCAGAGGAGATTGTCGAACAGACGCTTCAGGACCTTCCTAGGTTCTATCTTGGCGAGCCTCTAGATTCAAACGAGGAAATCCTCAGGCTGGAAAGGACTGGATTCGATGACCTCATCGATTCAAAGGCCGACACAGCGTTGATGTTTGGTGGAGAGGTGGCTGGAAGAATAGGTGACCTTCCAACCGTGCAGGATGTTATTGACAGTATCGTGAACGAGTCCTCTGAGACAATTGGTGCTCTTCCTGGCAGAGTGCTTTCTAAGTAGTAGGACAGCAGAAATAAGAGGGCGTTCACAATCTGTTTCACTGTTTCGCATACCGAGTAGACGGTTTACGATGAGGTGAGGCGAGATGTCATGGCAGTTTGATATACCAAGAGTCATCTTTGGTGAGGATTCTATAGAGGAGCTCGAACTTCTAGCAGGCGAGAGTGCCTTCATTATCACAGACACTGTGATAAACAAGCTAGGCATTGTAGACAGGGTCACTCAGATACTTGCTGACAATCAGTGGAGCGTGGCAGTCTGGGACTGTGCGGAACCGGACCCACGGATATCAACTGTCCGTCAGGCAGCAGAAGGAATCAGGAACTTCGGTGCCGACACGATTCTTGCCATTGGAGGAGGCAGTGTCATGGACACAGCAAAGGCCGCCTGGGTGCTCTATGCGAAGCCAGACATGGATTTGACTGCTCTTACACCGTTTGATGAGCTCGGAGTGAGAGAGAAGGCAAAGCTCGTATGCATCCCCACGACCGCGGGCACGGGCTCGGAGGTGACTCGGGCTATTGTGATTCGAGAGGACGAGACTGGACGCAAGTTTGCAACAATAAACCCCGAGTTGACTCCTGACATAGCAATCCTAGAACCTGTGTTCGTGAAGGACCTTCCGAAGAACCTCACTGCATACACGGGCATGGATGCGCTGACTCACGCTGTGGAAGGCTACGTATCATCTTGGAAGAATGATATCTCTGATGGATGTTCAATGAAGGCCGTCAAGATGATTTTTGAATGGCTCCCAAAATCAGTCGAGAATCCAGAAGACCTTGTAGCCAGAGAAAAGATGCTCGTTGCAGCCAGCCTCGCCGGCATGGCATTCGGAAATGCTCAAGCCGCTCTAGCGCACTCACTTGGTCACAGTATGGGCTCAGTACTGAGACTCCAACATGGACTCTCCGTAGGCATGGCCCTTCCATATACAATTGAGTATAGTTGTAAGGGTGAACCAGACGCCGCTCGACACTACTCCGAGCTTGCTAGCCTAATAGGGATCTCCGGAAAGAGGCATGAACATGTTTCGAGAAAGTTTGCTCAGGCCATTCGTGAATTAATGGAGAGGATTGGAAGCCCCACAAACATGAAGGCCGCCAAGGTCACCAAGAAGGCGTTCAAAGCCAGTATTGACAAGCTTGTGCAGTACGCGATGATGGATGCGGCTATATCGATGAATCCTCGAAACACGGATTCAGGAATAATCCGCAGAATCTACGAGTATATGTTCGAGGGAAATCCTGTCGACTTCTGAGGGAGTGAGGATGGTGTTTGGCTATCGTGGGAAGATACTCAGAGTAGACTTGGGCTCAGGCAAAGGTTCAGAAATGCCTATTGACCCCAAGATGGCCCGCCAATTCATAGGAGGTGCGGGGCTAGCGGCACGTCTTCTCTACGACATGATAGACTCGGGTACAGACCCATTCGGTCCTGAGAACCCATTGCTTTTCCTGACAGGTCCTTTCTGCGGGACGATGGTCCCAACGGGAAGCAAGACATCTGTATGCTCTAGGTCCCCACTGACTGGTCTTTGGGCACACAGCACAGTCGGGGGTCATCTTGGCGCAGACATCAAGTTCGCGGGATATGACGGCATCCTTCTTCAAGGTGCTGCGGACAAGCAGGTCTATCTCTTTGTGGATAACTCACGTGTTGAGGTCAGAGGTGCAGAACATCTTTGGGGAAAAGATACGGAGGAAACATGGGAGGCCCTGAAACAGGAAACTGGACTCCGACACCCTGGGGTTGCAAGAATAGGAGTGGCCGGGGAGAATCTAGTGAAACTGGCCAACATAATTGTGGATCACCACCTGGCAGCCGGACGCGCGGGCTTGGGCGCGGTAATGGGTTCCAAGAAATTGAAGGCAATCGTAGTACATGGCAGTGATAGAAAGGTTCCCGTGGCGGAAGCTGAACAGCTTCAGGAGTACGCCAAGGAAACAACTGATTATGCAATGGATGACCCAACTGTGCTGATGTATACGGAACTGGGTACTGCAGGCTACGTGGACATGGCAAGCGGGATGTATGGTTCACTCCCGGCAGGATACTATACCGTCCCGGATTTTGATTCATATAACCTAAGTGGCACAACCGTTCGTGAAACAATCCTTGCTGGAAAATCGGCGTGCTATAGATGCCCCTTTGCCTGTGGCAGGGTAATAGAAGTAAAGGAAGGCAAGTATGCAACCGGGAAGTTCGCAGGGCCTGAGTACGAAGTCACTGGTTCCTGGGGTTCTCTTCTTCTAAATGACAACCTAGAGGCCTTGGCATTCGCGAACAAACAACTGGCCCTCTTGGGCATCGACACAATTAGCAGTGGAAACGCAATAGCTTTCGCGTACTATCTCTACAGTGAAGGCAAGATATCCTCTGAGGATTTGGATGGATTGAGTCCGAAGTGGGGCGAAATCGACACAGCGCTGATTCTATTGGAGAAGATTGCACGACAGGAAGGCGTGGGAAATCTGCTTGGGGAGGGTTCGAGGGCGTTCGGAGCGAAGTTTGGGTTTGAGAGTCTGGCGGCTCAGGTCAACGGCCTAGAACTGCCAATGCATGATCCACGAGGCTTCTCAGGACTAGCAGTGGGTTATGCGACATCCCCGCGCGGTGCATGCCACATGACTGCGGACATGTACACGGTACAGATGGGGCAGATCAATGAGTCTCTTGGTATTGAAAGCAACCACAGGTTCGACAACGAGGCTCTGATAACTGCCAGGCATCAGGATTGGAGGTGCCTGACGAACTCAGCGCTGATATGCAACTTCTTTCCCCTGTTTGTAGAACAGCTAACTGAGCTGCTGAAGCTTGTGACTGGTTGGGACTTCACTGTAGAAGAACTTGCGCAGACAGGCGAGAGAATCTTCACGATGATGCGGCTGTTCAATCTCAAGATTGGGTATGATGTCAAGAACGAGAAGCTGCCAGATATAGTCCTGAGGCCGCTTGAAGGTGCAACTGAAGGGCACGTTCCGAACGTGGAAGAGCAGCTAGACACATGGTACAAGTTTCGAGGGTGGAGTCGGAAAACGGGGAAACCCTCCAAGAAGAAAATCGAAACGCTAAATCTTGGAGGGCTGTAGAGGACAATCACAGGTCCTTGATGTCTTTCAGAATGGACTTCAGTAGATTGTAGAGTACTCCTACATCAGCAATCTTCAGCTTCTCGTCCGGAGTATGTACGTTCTTGAGACTAGGACCTATTGATACCATTTGTATTCCAGGAATCTTTGCTCCCACAATCCCGCACTCAAGTCCTGCGTGTATCGCCTCAACTGTAACACTACTACCGACCTCCCCCTCGTAGAGTCTCTTCACAAACTCTACGAATGGGGTATTTGGATCAGGCGCCCAGCCCGGGTAGGTTGGTCTCAAGGTAACCTCCCAGCCACCAAGTCGCCCAAGGTCTGCAAGCGAACGCCGGAATGCCTCCAATTCATCATCTACGTTTCCTCTTGGTGAAAGATGGATGGTAATAGTATCGTCCGCAGTTTGGATGATTGCTAGGTTGTTGGAAGTTTCGACCAGACCTTCCACAGCTGGAGAGAATCGCACTGGGCCATGGGGTAGTGAATGAACTGTCCGGATGATTTTGGCGGTTTCATCAACGGAGAAACAAGGAGCAGCCTCAGTCTTTGTCCACGTCATCTCAAGATTGGGTTCGAGAACGTTCGGTCCCGAAGCGGGATTCCTGTAGTAGGCCAACACCGAATCACGTTCGGATACTAGAATATCCTCAGCCCGTGCGGCTCTGTCAGCCGGAACTCCAAACTTGGCGATTGAATCTCGCGGGATTGCGTTTGGTTTGCTGCCACCATTCCACTCACTCAACATAACACCCATTTCAGTCAGTAGTTTCGAGAGAGTCCTGGCTAGCAGTCTGTTGGCATTGCCTCTTGGACGGTGAATGTCAACTCCAGAATGACCACCAAACAGCCCTTTAACGGTGAGTTCAAAGAACGTGATGGGGCCTCCTGAGTCTGTGCGCTCTAGTTTCTTCTCGAAGAGCAGGTCACCGCCACCAGCGGAACCTATTGTTATTGCTCCGATTTCCTCCGAGTCGATGTTAATCATGAGTTTACTTGTCAAGCCAAGAGCGTCAGGGTCAAGGCCAAAGGCACCAACGAGACCGGTTTCCTCGTCGACTGTAACAAGAATCTCAAGGGGACCGTGAACAACTTTGGGGTCGACCAAGAGAGCCATTGCTAGTGAGAGTCCAATTCCGTTGTCACTACCCAGAGTCGTACCATCTGCATCAACCCATTCCCCCTTGTACTGTATTCGAACAGGAATGGGTTCGTTGTCGAAGTCAAATCCCTCCTCTCGGTCAGTTTCGCATACCATGTCCATATGACCTTGGAGAAGGATTGGCGGCGCTGACTCCATTCCCTTGGTTGCAGGCTTCTTGATCAACAGGTTTCCGGTTGAGTCTTCAGCGACTGTGACGTCCAACTTCAAGGATACGACCTGCTCAAGGACCCACCCCTTGATCTTCGCTCTTATCTTCTCCTCCTTCTTGGATTCGCGAGGGGTCTGTATGAACACGTTCTCGAAGATCTCCCAGACAAGCTTCGGTTCCAGATTCTCAAGGACCATGGTCCATCTCTCCACACAACCTTCGAGAGATGCGGCGCTCTATTAAGATTATGATGGGAAGATGATAGTCTGTGGATGGGAATTCGTCCGTACTCTTTCTACTCCCATTTGGCAAAGCGGTCATCCACTTCGAAGGTGTGCAATATGCTCTCTGACCCGAACATCACACTGTTTCTACGAAACCTCCTTCCTTGGGCTGGAGGATTCTTCAAGATCATCAGCGAGGTCGGCGATATCCCGTTCTATGTTGCGATCATCTTCGTTGCGTACTGGACTTTCGGAAAGAGAGAAGCCATCCTAACTTCGTTGGTGATGGTTGCTTCAGTCTTTGTCAACTACTGGCTGAAGTATTTCATTGCCAATCCGAGACCTTCGAACACACCCCCGAATAACTACTGGTATGAAGGTGTGGAGGCAATAAACTTCGGCACTCCAAGTGGACATGCGCAGAGTTCAGCGACGTTCTATGGCTGGCTTTCTGGTAAATTGAGAAAGTGGTGGATGTTGCTTCTTTCCACTGTCCTCGTGTTCCTGATTGGTATATCTAGGGTATACCTGGGCGTTCATTACCTAGGAAACGTGCTGCCAGGGTGGGGCATAGGAATAGTACTGGTGCTCGTTACACTTCAGCTCGAGTCCCAATTGACAAGCTTTGCAGCAAGGTACAAGTCAGAATACCTCCGGTTGGCACTCTTCGTATTCGGATTTATTGTCACATTCGCCAGCAGCTTTCTCCCCTTCCCGCCCGGAGACAACTTCGGTGCCTACGGGGGGATGATTATGGGGCTCGGAATTGCTGTGCCGCTTGAACAAGGATTTGTAGATTTCGAGTCGGTATCTCATTTCAGAAGCACTATCGCTGTGGTTGGAGTGGTAGTAGGTGTGATGCTGGTGTTGGGAGCGATGCTGGGCCTTTCCCAATTCCTTCCGACAGCTGAAATCTGGCTTAGAACCCTGCGTTACTTCATTGTCGTTGTCCTGGGCATCTTCATCTGGCCTCTGATATTCAAGAAAGTGGGCCTTTGAATGTCACACAGGACATATTGGTTTCTGCCACGTCGAAGGTCAACATATCCTACGACATTCCTGTTCACAAGCTCCGAAAGAAGAGTAGACAATCTGACGGGATTGTGGCTCTTGTGAAGAAGGCAATACCATCTGAATATGAGACCCACGCGCATGAGTACATATTCGAAAGTCAATGAGGGAACCGCGTTCAGTGACCCCGACAGATTCAATAACAGCAGTTATTCCCAGAGACTACGGTGCTCCTTATGCCAAAAAGATTCAGTACTCCCTTGGCAAGTCCATTCTACCCTCCACCCCCTTACCACTACAAGGACTCGAGGATACTCCTCGCCATGTTTAATCCCACAGAGAGCTCTGTGAAGAAGATGCTTCCCGCACCTCTAAGGTCCTCACAAATGCCTCTAGCAGCTCTCTTCATAGGTGAGCATCCTTGCCAGGAGATTGGGACCTTCATGGAAGCCGCATTGATAGTCCAATGCCTCTTTGACAACCAGATTACTGGTGAAGAGGAGGTCGGAGCGTATTTCTCTCACGTCTATGTCGACACTGACATCGCCTTGGCTTCGGGACGAGAGATATGGGGCTATGCACGCAAGAACGCGGATATATCATTGACCTTGAAGAAGAACCGAGTTGAGGCTTCGGTAGTCAGGAACGGGCATTCTCTGATGAAAGCACGTTGTCTGCTTGACGAGGAGGGAGCATGGATAGACAGCGGGCCGAATATCAATTTCAAGGTGATTCCGAATGCGTCGGGTGAAACTCACGACATTGCGGAGGTTACGGCGGCATACCTGACAATCGACGTGCACGATGGCAGATCAGGTGATGTTGAGATAGAGATTACAAGTGGCCCTGAGGATGATTTTAGTGCCGTTGAAATAGATACAATCATGTTGGCACAGTACTTCGATTGCGACTTTGTTGTGCCGCCTGCCAAGGTTGTTGGGGAGCTGAAGCTCTGAGTCAGAACTCTATCCACTCGAAGTATGCAAGTATTGAGCTCAGGGCAATGACCTCTTCTTTAGGCATCTGAGTCAACTCGATTATCTCACGGATGGTACGCTTGCCATTGGCGCTTTGTTGGAGGATTTCAAGTTTCACATCAACCTCTCCCACTCGCCAAGGTATAGGATACCCACTGTCCTTGGGTTTCGGAACTGATCTAAGATCGATATTAACAAGAGGCATCTCTGAGATTACTGCAAGAGCGAAGTTCTTGTAGCGACGGATGTCACCTGTGTCTTGCCTCAGAGCCAATTTGTACTCCCTCTCAAACCCAGAGAGTATCTTCAGCAGCTTGTTTCGATAGAGCTCCTCATCATAGCCAATCCTGAGTCCCATTATGGCAATCGAAATCTCGCCGGGCTCGAACACGTACATGAAGTTTGACCAGCGGATTGATCGGATGTCATCACCGGAGAAATGCATGACGGCCCTAAGAAGAGCGGCTCTGAGGTCGTGGCTGACGTCGGTCGAGCCGTCATATGGGACATAGAGTAACAGCTCACCCGCTTCCAGACCAAGGAACATGATATGTTGAATTGGGGAAACGTCAACCGAACTGCTCAACTCTTTCTCCACACCGTTGCTTAGTCTTAGAACGGCCAGTCATGTCAGAAAAGAATTTCCTGCATCTATCTTCGTGTTGAAGACAATCTCACAGATATTTTGAGGCTTCGATTTGTGCTAACTTGACACCAGCACTATGGGAGTAGTGATTGTAGAGTGAGTAACAGACTACGCCAAACAGGCCGAGAATGGCGTATGCAGCAACCAAACCAACGGCAGCACCGTAGAGTGGCGTAACAAGCACGCCGACTCCGACCATTGAATAGATTCCTACATACCCGACAACATAGGGGATGAGCTGGGCCCTCAGCATCGACCAGCCTCTTATCGGCATCTGGACTGCAGCTCCCCTCTGCCTCAGGACCGACCGCTCTGCCCGGAAATCACCCCCGATAGCCGCTGCGTTGGCAGCAATGGCACCGGCCGCCAAGCAGATGAAGACACAAGCGATGGGCACACCAAACAGGTAGGGCAGTATGACAGGACCCACAAAGAACAGTATTACCGAGATGGCGATGCTGGTTATGAGCACGAACGGTATAGCACTGATCACCTTTCCCTTCACGTAGTCCGCCATATTCGTAGCGGCCAACTGTAGGGTCATGAGATTCCTGCCTTCGTAGACGGTTTCGTAGCCAGCGAAGTATACGCCGTATGAAACGGCAAATGGCACCACGGCCGCCAAGATGAAATAGGGCGTTAACCCCATAGCAAGCTCTCCTACTGCCATGAAAGGCAAGACTAGGAAGATGACAAACCTGATTGGTCCCATCAAGTATTGCGCAAGGACTCTTCCTTCTCTACGAATTGATGAGATATTGTACCATATTGAAACACTCACAGTCTGATTGAACTTCATGCCGGGGATTGGCTGAGGATTCCACGAAGCGTGGGTCTTGCGCACATCTTTCACATCCGTTCTTTTGGAACCAGAAGCCAACCATCCGCTGTAATGCGCCAACTCACTGACACAGGAATTCGCGTAGGCAAGCAGAAGTCCGAATGCAATAAAGACTAGACCTATGAGGGCATCAGTAGGATTGGGTGCGACCCCTATCAGAATCCCAAGTGATAGAGTGCTCACAGGATAACCTGGGGAGAAGCGGGAAGAGAGTCCTAGGGAACGCGCGAGCTCGAACAACCATTCGAATACTCCCGATCCATTCGACGTATAGAGTGTGTAATAGTATATTGCAACAACGAGGATGGACAGGGTACTTCCGAGGAACCAGCCAACCTGCTTGAGAGTTCGACGACCCGCGAGAAGTCGAGAAAAGAGCAGACCAAGTAGGCCACCAAATGAGACCCCAATTGTAACAAGAGATAGAATGAGAACTGAAAAGACAAGAATCGAGAGGCCCGCAAGCGGTGCAGCGGACACAATGCTGAGCCCGATGAAGACAGGGATGCCAATACCTAGGAACAACACAGCGTTGTTCAGAATCACGACGATGGTCTTCTCGAGGAAGACCGTGCGCATCGCTACGGGCATTGTGAGAAGATACTCCATCCTTTGGCTATTACCGACAGTTGTAGCAGACACCATTATTGAGCCCATG
>CP070658.1:1901760-1920729 GCA_020355105.1 Candidatus Thorarchaeota archaeon
GATGAGTGCAAACTATGCAGCGGCACGCGCTGTGGTATCTACTAGGGTTGAAGTTGTAGCCGCATATCCTATCACGCCCGCTACAACGGTGCCGGAGCAGGTTGCCCTGCTATATGAAGATGGCATATACAAGGGTGAGTTCATTCGTGTAGAATCAGAGCACTCTGCCATTTTTGCGTGTGTGGGAGCCAGTTCGACAGGTGCAAGGACTTTCACTGCGACCTCTGCGAACGGCCTTCTTCTTATGGCCGAAGGAATCCATTGGGCCGCAGCCGCAAGACTGCCCATCGTTGTTAATAATATCAACAGGTCTGTTTCACCGAGCTGGAACATTCACGTCACTCACGACGACTCGATGAGCTTTCGTGATGCTGGCTGGATCCAGTTCTATGCTTCAAGCGTTGACGAGATGTATCATACTGCAATTCAGGCTTTCAAGCTGGGTGAGGATGAGCGAGTTCTGATGCCCGTGATGGTCAACACAGATGGATTCGTGCTTAGCCACACTCTTTCAACTTTCGACTACCTAGAGCCGGAAGAGGTGGACAAGTTTCTGCCTCCCTACGACCCACCACATTGGAAGATGGATCCTGAGAAACCTGTTTCTCACGGGAACATAGTCTTTCCAGAATACTACCAGGAATTCCGCTACTCCATGCATGAGGGCATTCTGAACGCACACAAGGTATTCGAAGAGGTAGAACGCGATTACAAGAAGCTCTTCGGCAAGTACTTTGGTGGACCAATTGACTGCTACAAGTGCGACGATGCTGATGTCATCTTCACTTCTCAGGGCTCAATGGGGGCAGAAGCCAAGGATGCTATCGATGAACTAAGGAATGAGGGGTATAGAGTAGGTAACGCAAGAATGCGGATGATTCGCCCCTTCCCAGTTGATAAGATGCGCGAATTGGGTTCAAAGGTCAAAGGTATTGCGGCATTTGACAGAGGCGCGTCCTATGGCTTCGGAGGCCATGTTGTGAATGACATTAGAGCCTCACTGTACGCCACCAAATACCGCCCCTTAATCAAGAGTTACATTGGCGGCCTTGGCGGTCGGGATATCACAGTTGATGACATCAAAGAGATAGTCTTGGATACAGTTGGTGCTGTTGAGAGCGGGGAGCTAGGCCCCGAAGAAACTTGGCATGACCTTATGGAGTGATGAGGATGGTAACCACAAAAGAACTACCACTGAAGGAATACGTGCTGAAGGGTAACGCTGCCTGTGCGGGCTGCCAGGACATGGTCGCTCTCAGACACGCTCACAAAGCCCTCGAAGGTGATGTGATTCAGGTCGTTCCCGCTTGTTGTACAAGTGTAGTGCAATCACTCTGGCCCAAATCAGGCCTTGGTATCCCGGTCCTGAATACAGCCTTTCCCGCGGCAGCAGCAACAGCGTCAGGAGTGAAGGCCGCTCTGAAGGCGAAAGGAAACAACCACACTCAGGTCATGGTTTGGGCAGGCGACGGCGGCACCTTTGATATCGGGCTGCAGGCTCTCAGTGGGGCACTCGAGAGAAGAACAGACTTTCTGTATATCTGCTACAACAACCAAGTCTATAGCAATACTGGCACTCAGCGGTCGGGGGCCACTCCACTCCATGCGCAGACTACCACGACTTGGTACGGCAAGACCGAGCCCGAGAAGATGCTGGACCTTATTGTTGCCGCCCATGAACCGGTATATCAATTCACTGCCAACTCTTCCTATCCGAGAGACCTCTATGACAAGATCAAGAAGGCACAGGAGATTGAAGGGCCAAAATTCGGCCACATCTTCCTTCCATGCCCTCAGGCGTGGAACTACCCCGTGGAAAAGGGAGTGGAGATTGGGAAGCTGGCGGTTGAAACTGGTTATTGGATAATGTGGGAACGAGTAGGCGATGAGTTCATTCTGGGCAAGTATAGTAAGAGGTACCAAGATCCTGAGAAGAGGAAGCCCATCGAGGAGTTCTTGAAGATTCAGGGGCGATTCTCAAGACTCTTCAAGCCAAAGAGGAATGAGGCCAAGATACAGGAGCTGCAGGACTACGTCCAGCATAGATGGGACCTTGTCATGAAGACCTTCACGTAGAAGGGCTTGGTCATCTCACCTGCTTCTTCTCCAGATGAAGACAAGACCACCGGTGATGAGCACGGCCGCAACACCCACACCTCCGAGAGCAACGAGCGTGAAAGGAACGTTATACTCGTGAGGGTCGGTGCCAGAGAGGTACTCCTGCAGGTTTGTCATCGTATCTCCATCTGGATCAAGCGATGAATCGTCACTAAGTGGATCCAGTCCGTTCTGGACCTCCCAGTTATCCGGCATTGAGTCTGAGTCTGTGTCGTTGAGGTTTGGATCTGTGCCTTGAAGGAACTCCTGAAGGTTGCTGAGCATGTCATCGTCAGGGTCTAGCGAAGAGTCATCTGAGAGTGGATTCAGTCCGTTTTCAATCTCCCACCCATCTGTCATGGTGTCTTCGTCAGTGTCAGGATCATTCTTATCTGTTCCATAGATTATCTCAAGAATGTCATGCAATGAGTCTGAGTCACTATCCAGCGCCATTGTGGCCGTATCAAACCATAGATGCTCGCTATCCGAAACGTCGTTTCCATCGATATCGCTGTTGTACTCAATGCGCAGAGTATAGGCTACTTCGAAGTTACCTGTATTGTCAACGATCAGTCGATGTAGTCCCATCCTTGAAACAGAAGTGTCGACAGTGGCTTCGAGAATACCGGCGGTCCCCAATTCCGAATTACTGACGACCAACAGGTCATCCGGATCGAGCAGAGATATCGCTGCTTCATTATTCACCGCTACATCGATTTCTATGCTTGTGGGCATGCTCATAACCAAGTAGTACTCTTCAGAGTCGCCCACTGATACACTTCCAGTGTATTCTACTACTGTCTTCTCACCATATTGTTGTGACATCGCAAAAGCCATACTGGCTCCTATGCTGGCGACTGTTTCCGTGGCGACCTCGTAATTGTAGGCTGTGTTGTTCCAAACATCAGTCGGTTGATGGTAATCGGTGTCATCAGTGAAGAAACCGCTCTCAAATGCGAATAATACTCTCTCATAGTCCTCCGTTAGGAATGAAGCGTGATCAGAATTCGGCCAGAGTGGGAAATCCAAGTATGGCACTGGCTTGATGATTCCCTCTCCCAAGTTATGGCTCATCATCTTGGTGAGATCGGCCCAGAATTGAGTCACGTGGTAGCCTCCTTCTACGTCGTGATTGTATACTATCAACACAAGTTCATCTGAAGGCGCCCCTGAGTCCACGACCAACAACATGTCGATATTGTAGTAGATTAGGATGTCCACACCTCTGCTCTGAAATTCCTGAGCCACCTCTCTGCTTCCGAGCAAACCAATCTCCTCGGCATTCCAGAATCCGAAGTATATGTCGAGAGGCCAGTCATACTGTGACATGACTCTTGCTAGCTCCAATGCAGCAGCCACTCCAGTTCCATCATCATTTGCCCCCGGACCAGCTGGGACTGAGTCATAATGACCCCCGACCATCAGCGCAGGTCCCGTGTTGAGATAGCCGGGCAAGCGTCCAACTACCGACTTGTATTCCCCAATAATCTCAGTTTCTATTCTTCCATTGGAGAGATTGGTGAGTTGACTCATCAACCATTCTCTAGCTTTCTCATTTGCGGAACTATACGCCGTGGGCGAGCTTATCCAACGTGAGCCATTCTCTGTAAGTTTCTTGACGAACCACCTGTAGGAATCCTGCGAAACCTCTGAATGAACCTCACCCGAGATGTCCACTCCGTAGACCCTCTCGGCAGCGCGATGGAACGTTGGACTCAAAATCAGGTCCTTGGCCAAAGTCCTTTGTTGCGTCTGAGCGCCCGTGGTCAGCAGAAGACCAAGAACAAGAGCGAGCGCCCACGTTCGTTTCATGTTCCACTATCAGTCTTGGTGCCACAAGAAGGTTACTTTCAATGCTTTTGCGCATTTTGGGCTACTACCCAAATCATAATACGAGGTTGTTCTCAGGACTCTCTCCAAGTGGTCGAAGAAATGCGTGGTTTTCTCTTTATCAATAATCCCTTCTTTGACAATGCTTCCTGGTTTGCCATCATTTCATCTTGTGTTTTGTCTATCTCGATTTGCGAGAGCGCGTATGCGATGTTGTTGTTAGTTCTCCCAGTATAGATATCATGTTCAATCCTTTAGATAGGATGTCCGTATAGGTTATTATGCCTACGAGTTTCTTCTTCTTCATGACTGGTATCTTCCTGACCCGCTTCTCTGCCATGATTCTGACTGCCTCGGTTAAGCTCGCGGACTCGTGTATCGTTATCACGGGGTGGGTCATGATTTGCCTCGCTGCAATGGTTTCCGGGGATAGGCAAGGCTCAACCACCCTCCTGAGGACGTCGCGTTCGGATATCACACCGACCGGCTTGTTGTCTTGCACGACAATTATCGAGCCTATGTCGAACTTATTCATGGCGGCAACGACCTCTTTAACGTTGGAGTCTGGTCCTGTCACCTTAACTTCCTTTGTCATGACGTCTTTGACAATGAGCGCATCAGCCATCGTGTACTTTCAATCCTTGCCAGCGCGTGCATGTTCTTGGTTCCACATATTCACATCCTACTAATCGATATGTTCCTACGTCATGGAGCAACATGCCATCCTCGGCTCTCTGTCTTTCTTCTTTAAGGTGTTGCCCCACGTCTGCTTGACCCTTTTTGATGGTCAAGTCCAAATGGATACCTACCACGTTGGAATTCAGCTTTGGGACACTCAGGATAGTCATCCCACAGCAAGCACCTCTTGAGTTCCTTAACTTTCTCGCATTTCATCACGGCACACCCAGTTTCCATCAGTTAACCATATCCGGGTCGCCCGCAAGAACATCTACTACAAGAAAGGCAAGAAGGTGTGGAACTAGAATGAAGATGGTCCGGTGCCGGAGTCGTGGGGATAATGCAAAGGCTCTTGTATTGCTACGACTTGTGGAGTTGGCCCAATGGTGAGATACCGCGTGATGATTATTGTTTGGGATAATCTTGAATAATACGAGGTTACTTACCTGAATTGGACCCCTTATGGCGCGCAAAAGGTGTTCAAGATGCCGCTGAAAGAGTTCGAAAGTGTGCTTGAAATCAAGGACCCGCTTCACGGGTACATACCCCTCTCAGCAATAGAGAAGTCCTTGATAGACCTTCGAGCGGCGCAGCGGCTCAGGCAGATACGGTCTCCTGCCGGCGCATACCTAGTCTTTCCCGGTGCGGACACTTCCTTGATGGGAAAGATGCTTGGATTCCTCCATGTGACGCATATACTCATGGACGACTTGGAGGCTGACCCAGATGAAATTCAACGCGCACGGCTAACGACTCTATTCCTGTCACTGACATCAGGACCTTGGGCAAATATCACAAGGGAATACCTGTCCGTGCGAGGCTTATCCAGGCTGAAACTTGCGGAACTAATAGCGAAGAAGTCCTCAGCCGGAGATGTGCTACAGGACTCTGGCTACTCACGTGATGAGATTGTCAATTCACTCAGACGTGGTGTGTCACTGAAGGGCGTTCGGTTCAATCTTGAGAATGCGCCGATCAATCCTGAACTTGTGGACAACCTTGAACGCGACTCGTACTTTACAGGCGTGGAATATGCTCAGCTTGAGTTTCGCCGACTCTTCCAGGCGACTCGCGTGGCAAAAAACAAGATTGCCGTAGAACGGGGGTCTCTGTTCACCTTTGAGTCATACCTGTCGGCCGGCGCGAACATGTTTGACGCGGTCTACTATCACAAGACTGTAAGAGCTGCTGAACTCATGCTGTTGAGGACACTCGATGAGGCTGGCTCACAGCTCATGCAGTTTCCTAGAGATGCCCTGGACGAGTTCCTTACCTTGGATGACATGACATTCATGGACCAACTGCTGAACTGTGAAGATGATGCGTCAGATGAGATGCGGAGGGCTCATCGCGAGTACACAGACTATCACAACAGGTATCTCATCAAGATGGCTGCTCAGAGGGCAATATCCGACGACAGCTTTCTCACATCCATCACAACTCCTGATGGTCTATACAAGGTCGAGGAAGAAATCGCACAGGAAGCTGGTATCGACCCCAGCAATGTGTACGTGGATTACCCCAACAGGGATTCCGTAAGCTTCTATCCAGGAATGCTCTCTTTGGATGACCTAGTTTTCTTCGAACGAGGATCAGAAGGATACGAGTTCTGGCCTGTAGAAGACATCAGTCTGCTGGCCCGAAGCTTTGCAAGACAGATGAAACTCATTCGTGTCTACACAACCCGAGGATACAGAGCCAAGGTGAGAAAGTGCGCCGAGCGTCTACTTGAGAGCGTTGATGCTCCCGGGAGTCCAACCTAGGGCATTGTCTTCATTTTCGACAGTGGGTTAGACCTCTGCCGCCTGAAAAGAGTAATATAAGGTAAGAAAGTAGGCTGCATTGGGTATGGACTTTGAATGAGGTCATAGTTGAAGGTGCAATTGGTGATTTCACGAGCGACCCGAACTTCATTCTCATCGTAGTGGGCGCACTTTGTTGGTTACTGGGATTCTTTACGGGTCCCTTAGGGCCTCTGTTTGTCACTGGGGGCTTTGTGCTGACATGTCTGGCAACTGCTGCTACGTCGCTCAAGCGACCAGTGGCGAATGCATGGCCCGGATTGATTCTGGGTGCCGCACTCTACTTGGTGGGAAACTCAATCTGGTGGATCCCTTTGGTTGGACTGCTATCTCCCTTCTTTGTTGTTTCCGGGGGTGTCCTAGTCTTGTTCTTTGCTGTACCTCTTGCAATTCAACAGGGCGGCGTGTCTCTTCTCCAGTCTTTTCAGAAGCTGTGGCAGGCGAGGATGCAGACACCTAAGGAGGAAAGTCCCGGGGAACCTGATGAAAGCCAAGAATCTGAAGACCAATAGACGGTTTGTTTTCGCAATCTCCGTGTGGCCTACTTAGCAACTAGTTTCGAAATACCTTTTAGAGGGGTCGCAGGATGACTTGTAGGTTCGCCACCCGTACGCCCTAGGAGAGGGAGCTTTATGTTTACATGCAGAAAGTGCAGAGAACCTTTCTACGTCCAAGAGGCAGAAGAGCGATGGAGCAACCTGCGTCTCTACGTGCAATGCATGAATGGTCACAAAGGCAAGAGAGAGATTCCGTTATTGCAGGCGAAGAACTCTGCCCCTGAGCTATTCAAGGGGTTGTTTACTTGCATTGAGTGCGGTTTGACTATGGGTCTCGTTGCCACTGATGTTCGAAAGAACCGTATGGAGTATGTCTTCTTGTGCCCAATTCACGGCCCACAGGAAAGGCGCATTCCTGCTCAGTATCATTCGGCCGTGAGTGAGATGGACATTGAGGAGGAAACCGCGAAATCCGTAACGACCGCCATGAACTGCCCTCGGTGCGGAGAAGGACTAGTCGTAGATGAAATCGAGGATAGCGCCGGAGTCCTGATTCTGAAATCAAGATGCCCGCGGGGTCATAAGACAACTCGCTTTATACCTAGAGAAACTCAGGAGGGCATCACGAACAAAGTGATGAAAAGGTTCCTTAGTTGTGATTCCTGTGGCCTGCCCGTCAACATTGACGACGGTTCCATAAAGGGCGACAAGCTGAAACTGCAGGTGTCTTGTCCTGTCCACGGATCTAGCAAGAAGGAGATACCTGCTCAATTCGCTGGTGTCCTCGACGCCGTTTCCCAATCAGTTTCTGAAGGTGCTATGTTGCAGTCTGTGTTGAAGTGCAAGGACTGCGGAAAGCCTCTCTCGATTCGTAGCATTGAGGAGGCTCGTGAGGATTACAAGCTAAAGACCAGGTGTGCCAACGGACACTCCTACGAGTTGATTCAACATCTGGATTGGAGCCCTGATGTCATAGACGAGATTGCAAAGGCTGTCTTCAAGTGCAACGA
Organism: Candidatus Thorarchaeota archaeon; assembly: GCA_020355105.1. Taxonomy (GTDB): domain Archaea; phylum Asgardarchaeota; class Thorarchaeia; order Thorarchaeales; family Thorarchaeaceae; genus SMTZ1-83. The sequence continues at coordinate 1,909,675 of CP070658.1, forward strand.
GTGTGATCTCTTAGGTGAAATCACAAGTCGAAAGGTTGACAGTAAAGGGGCTGAGATAGAGATAGTCTGCCCTGTCCACCAGATAAATCGCAAAGGGCTTACTGTCGATTCATACAAACGCATCGAAGAGCGAGAGGACGAGATAGATCGTATGCCCTCGATCGAAGAGAGCCTCAAATGCGTGAAGTGTGGCACCCCTATTGTTATCCGAGATTCAGGATTCAATAAGGGTGTGATTGAGACCAAAGTCGAATGTGAGAAGGGTCATGGAGACAACCGTTACTATGCTGAAGATTTCCGTCCTGAGGTTCTGGAAATGGTCTACGACCGGATGTTTGAGTGCCATAAGTGTCATCAGCGGATGGAGTTCATTAGCTTCGAGGAAGAGAAGGACAAGGGCCGTGTAACTATCTCGTGTGAGAAACATGGCGACAGGCGTTTCGAATTACCTTCCACACACGGACTTCTAGTGAGAGATGCATTTACCGCCTCGATGACTCTTCCACAGGTAGAAGCTCTGACTGAGTCTACACTTGGGAGCGAGGATTCCTTCAAGCTCCAGTTTGACCCAGGCCTAGATTCGGAAGAAATGTTCAACATCATGAAGAGTGTCATCGAGCAACATGACGTGCAATTCATTGCTGACGTTGAATCAAAGGATGCCAATCTGGCTTGGTACTATGGAAAGGCACTTCGGGGCAATCAGTTTGTAGTGAAAGGGTCGGTATCAGGAGATATGCGAGAAATAGAGATCAATGGCTACTCTGACAACGAGAAGAACCTGTCCTCTCTTGTTGCTCACATGCGTGAGAATCTCCGAGAAGTGTTGCTGAGAGTCCACGAAGAAGCCGATGACATCCAGCCCCTCGTTGTCCAATGTGTCCACTGCAATGCAGCCTTGTCCAAGAGAGGTCTGCCCGGCGAAACCACACGTTGCGGACACTGCGGAGTCCCCTTGCACTGGTAGCTCTCTATCTGGAGCCTGTCCATTCAATCGATGGCTTCTCAGCGGCACCAATGTGAGTGAGAACTCGGTCAACAACGGAGTCTACAAGTTCATCAACAGTTTCCGGCTTGTGCCAGAATGCTGGACTGGCCGGGAGTACAATTGCTCCTGCCTCAGTGACCGCAGCCATGTTGCGGATATGATTTAGATTGAGTGGGGTTTCTCGGGGTACAAGTACCAGTGTCCTTCGCTCCTTCTATGCGCAGTCGGCGGCCCGGGCAATCAGATTATCTGCATATCCATGAGCAATGCCAGCCATTGTCTTCATGGAACATGGAATGATGATAGCGGCATCTATGTGAAAGCTTCCACTGGCTGGCCCGGCATACAGGTCATTCTCGTCATAGGCTTTATTCACCTCTCCCTTGAGTTCCTTGGCTGTAAGTCCGGTTTCATATTGGAGAGTTTCTTCTCCCCACTTTGATATGATGAGGTGGACATCGTGGCCATGCTCTTTCAGATTGCGAATCAATCTGACACCATAGATTGCGCCACTCGCACCTGTGAGACAGACAAGGATTCTCTTCTTCGTCATGTTTCGGACACTCCATGTTGGTCTAGTGGCATCAATTGATTGCTCATTTGCCTTTCTATGGTGACAATGTTCCCTATTAAAGTAGGAAAGTGAGTAGGACGGCCAGTAGAAACGCTGCAATACCAGCTCGGATTCCAACACGCTTTGCGATACCAGCCGCCTCAGTGATGTCCTGAGTCAAGATGTCAAACCCTTTCTCTCCGAATGTCCGAAGACTTTTCGCTTCACCGAAACCGAGCCCTATCCTGACTTCTGCAACTTGCTCTCGAGCCTTGTTTGCAGCGAGGACCATGGCCTCCAAGGTCTCCCGAGGTTTGTGCTGACCAACAGGAGGATATCCTCTACTGGATGTTGATATCGCGTTGACAACATGAGTATCTGTTGTCAGAACCTCTACATCATCAAACCCCTGTGTCTTCAGTATTCTGATTGTTTCTTCGCGAAATCCCGACTCCATATTGTTTCCATCCACCGAGAGCATGACGACTTCACGACTTCCAGTCATCAAAACCATCCCGGTGACACCTCCGGGTCCTACTCCCTCCTCAGGACTGATATTCTCAGGTATGACTTGGTGGAACCCTGCAGAGAACTTGGATCTTGGTGCATCAAAGGTCGAGAAGACCGCACTGGAAACCGCTCCTACATACTCGCCGGCCTCTAGGTCTCCCGGCATAACAGACATTGCATCACCGTCTATGCAATTATGAGCGTCAACGACTGCTACACTATTCACCTGCGGTACTCTCTCACGTACAACGCTGGCCGCCTCCTTTCCGACATCTAGCGAGATGTCATCCGTGAACTCCGGCGCGCTTGTGCTTATCGTGAGAACATCCTTTCCAGCAAACAGTGTCCAGACCTTGAACTTACCAAGGTCTGACCAGTGAGGTCCTGAGGCTGTGTTGTGCACTTCAGTTTCATCGATGAGTCGGTCAATCTCTGTCATTACGTGTGGGAAGTCTTCCTTTGTTGTCAGATTCTGTTGGTGAGTACAGCTTCCATGCATCACAAAGGCTGGTACACCATGATTGTGCTTGATGTGGTCCATTATGACTGATGGAAGAGAGCTACTCCCAATCTGTCGAAATGGACCCGGATGTACATACTGGATTACTCCTACGCCTGCAAGCCCATCATCATTCTTGAAGACAACAACCTCGACAGGCACATCCTGCTTCTCACCAATTTGGGTGAGCGTTCTCTCTATTGGATCTGAGTTGTTCATCAAATAGTCGTATCCGAAAGCACGGAGCAGCTCAGGTCCGTTGATACCTAGGTCTCTCTCAAAAGGAACACTAACCGAGCGGAAGATGAAGTGAACTGCAAGTGAATACACTAACATCGTCACGGCAGCAACAGCCAACCAGAGAGGTGGCAAAACCATCACTGAGTCCGGGATTCCCCTCAGGGCAAACGCTTCCAGATACCAAAGTATTGGGATCATCAGCGCTGCGATGAAGTTCCGAATAGGATGATGGTCACTTAATCCGGTCACTAAGAATGCAAAGGCAGTGTATGCGATGCCGAGTCCGAGCATCCAAAACCGGACCTGGTAGTGGCTTGAAACAAGCAGGTAGTCCAGGAGTCCTCCTAATACGCCAGTAATCATCCAGAAGAGAATGCCGAATTGCACTGCACCTGCCGTGCGTCTTGCGTCTAAGGGAGATCCCCTCTTCCTTACGATTGTATAGAGTAGCGCAGTTCCAAGAAAGGAGGGTACAATAGTGAGCACAAGATACTGACCGAGAATCCAGATGAAGTCGCTTCCGGGGTTTGCGAGGAACTTCAATATCGAGGACAGAAAAGCACCGAGAAGGACAGTCGCCGTGATTCTGAGTACGATGCCTTGGAAGGTGGGAAGACGCCAGACTCTGGAGTAGAGACTCACAGTTTCCTTGACTTTGGCCTTCTCACCCAATACAGTCCCATCCGGTGTTTTTGTACCCAGTTTTGACCTCTCTTATCAAAGTTCCCACATGTGAGAGCTCCCGTGTCGTCAACATAAGCTTTATATCACATTCGATAATCGCATTCGATATTACCATCTTATCACATCGACAATCGGAAGTGTCTAGATTGCCAACACAGAAACTCCAGGAAGCTGAATGCGAACCAATAAGGATGCCTCATTCAATACCAAGAGGGCTATTGAGGCACGTAATCATCAGGCTGTTGCTCTCACGTGATATGACCGGTTCTGACATCATGAGAGTGCTTGATGAACGCAGCGAGGGTTTCTGGCGTCCAAGCCCTGGGTCCATTTACCCGCTCCTGTCCAGTCTTGAAGAAGAAGGGATCATTGAAGCAGTGAAGATTGAGGGAAGGAGCAAGACGTACAGTCTCTCAAAGGGTGGTCGGACCCGCATCAAAGAGATTCTGGGAATGAAGCACGATGTTGAGCACAAGGCACGACTGAACCGAATGATCTGGATTCAACTCTTGGAACCGGCTGATCGAGCACATTTCCATATCATGGGCATGAAGCATGCGATTGGCCACCTCAGCGAAACCATCGAAGAACTAAGTGCCTCTGAACGCAAGAAGCTCAAGACCTCCGTGAAGAATCGAGTCAAAGAACTATCTTCATTGCTTGGGGCACTTCAAAAAGGAGATACATAGAATGATCAACGAAGACGGCAATGGTGCAAGTCGAAGTGCTGCTGCCCGCTACATGCTCGGAGGGCTCAGGAAACATCCAGGAGCTATTGCGTTCGCACTTTTGCTTACCTTAGTTTCAACGTTTCTGGTGACAGTCCCAAGTGTAATTGTGGGGATGGCCGTGGATGAGCTGGCCGCCTCCGGACTTAGTGGACAATTCACGTTCCTTGTATGGCTTATTGTGGGCCTAGGTCTGATATACATGGCTCTCTACTTCGTCGTCGGCTACGTCTGGGCTATTGTCACACTAAGATGGGAACGAGATGCTAGGCAGGAGTTCTTCGAAGAGCTTCAGGACTACAGCATGACCTTCCACGATGTTGTCGACAGCAAACGTCTGCTCTCAGTGGCAATGCAAGACATTGGTTGGGTCCGCATGTCACTGAACCCCGCTTTGAGGAACCTAATTGGGAGTCTGATATCGTTTGCTCTGACTGGAGTGTTCCTCTTGCTAGTTGATCAGACTCCGGGCCTAACAGGTCTGGTCACTATCTTTGGATTCCCAATTCCAGTTCTCACAGTCATAATGCTACTCGGCACGCCGATATACTTGGCCTTTGCTTACAGATACGCCAATGCAGTTGAACCTGTCCGCCGACAACGAGCGGAAGACATGGAAACGCTGACATCGGTTTCCCAAGGCGTCTTTCAGGGCATCGAGGTCGTTCGGGCGTTTGGTTCCGAGGATAGAGAACAAGAGAAGTTCCACGATGTAAGCAAGGCCTACGAGAAGATGGTCGCAAAGGAAGGGAAGCTGGCCGCCTTCTATATTCCCGCACTCGTCCTAACCGGCATGACGACGCTTGCGTTTGCATATGCTGGGTATGCAGTACTGGCGGGAGCTCTGACACAGGGTGCGATGATTGAGGTGCTCGGTCTTCTACTCGCCCTAGAAGGTCTGAACTTCCACCTTCCAGCGATGCTTTTGATGCTGAGAGGAGGATATGTGAACGCGCAGCGAATAGTTGAGATTCTGAGCTGGAAAGATCCGCTTTCAGAACCTGAGTATGAGATAACCGAGGTTGACTGGTTGGGCGATATCGTCTTTGACAATGTGAGCTTCAAGTATAGTAATGAAAACGGGAACAACGACCACTATGCACTGAATGACTTCAGCATAACAATTCCAGGAGGGTCCAAAGTGGCACTTGTCGGTGGTCCCGGAGGTGGAAAGAGTACTCTTCTAAAACTCCTCTTGCGGTTGTATGATCCGTCAGAGGGTACAATCAGTGTAGGTGGAGTAGACCTGAGGAATGTTACAACTGAAAGTGTTCGGAACGTAGTTGGGTTAGTTGAGCAAGATATCTTCCTATTCAGAATGACTGTTCGTGACAACATAGCATTCGGTAGGAAAGAGGCCACTCTCGAGGAGATAGTTGATGCGGCAATGCGCGCACAAGCTGATGAGTTCATTGTAGAACTGCCAGAAGGATACGACTCAATGATTGGTGAACGTGGTATGACCCTCAGTGGTGGTCAGCGCCAGCGCCTGGCCATTGCACGTGCACTGATTCAGGACCCCAAGATTCTACTCCTTGACGACTCGGTAAGCGCTGTCGACGCGCAAACAGAATTCTTGATGAGGAAGGCGTTAGATGAGGTGATGGTCGGAAGGACAAGCATCACGGTTACTCAGCGACTTCGAACACTCATGGAATCTGACATGGTGCTCATTGTAGACCGAGGCAGGCTAATAGCTGCAGGATGTCATGATGATCTGTTGAGAACCTCGGAACATTACAGGAAGATCTTCGAACGTCTGCCAGGTGCCAAGGCGCTTCTTGACACAATGCCAGTAGTGGGAGGTGGGTCATAGTGGGAATGCGAGGTCACGGCGGACCTAGGAGAATGATGGGAACCAAGGAAAAGCGAAGCCGCCCAATTCGCGTTCTGTTAGGACGCATGGTCCACTACCTAGGTCGTTTCCGTAGAATCGTTGCCATAGGCGCGATTCTCTCCATCCTTGCTACCGTAGTATCTGTGTTTGAGCCTCTGGTCCTCACAGCGGGAATCGATAGCATAGATCCGAATGTCACGGCTACGCCAATGTTTGATTCCCTGATAACCCTCATTGCATTGTACGTGGTGCTCAAGATCACCAGTTGGCTGCTTTTCAGCGGAAACACATGGATTCTGGTAGGTGCTCAAGCTGGTTTCGTACAGAACATCCAAGAGGATGTGTATGGCCATCTTGTGAGTGCAGATCTGTCCTACCATAAAGCAGAGCAGAGCGGCAACGTGACATCACGAGTCACTTCGGACACGGTCAGCTTAGGAACCGGGATACAGTACATAATCGGATTCGCGAGCCAGGCACTTATGCTTGCGTCCACTTTCCTAATACTGTTCTTCACCTCGGAACTGTTGGCACTCACGTCGCTGATCGTGATACCGGGAGTCGCAGTCATTGCAGTTCTCTTTGGAACCGTCGGACAGAGGATAATGCTGGCTTCTCAAAGGGCCTCTGGAGCTGTATCAGGCCAGATTGCCGAGAATCTGAGTGGCATTCATGTTGCGAAGGCGTTCAATCGGGAAGGCGAACTGGCTGCAGAGATGATGGATCTCAATCAGAAGTCCTATCGACTTGGATTTCGTTTCATGATTCTCATGAGCGCGATGCAGCCCTTGGTCAGATCAATAGGTCAGTTCGCAATAGCAGCCATGCTTTTCGTTGGCGGATCATTGGCAGTGGGGACTCTCCCCGCATTGACCATTGCTGAGGTGTTTTTGGGAATAATGCTGATAAGCCGGTTCATGTGGCCGCTACTATCTCTGGCCATGATGTCCTCCCAGGTTCAAGCGTCACTATCAGCCATGGACCGGCTCTCGGATGTCCTTGACTCCAAGCGCGCCATTGTTGATTCACCTAATGCTCTGCCGATTTTGGAAGAGAGTGACGGGATATCATTTGAGAACCTCACCTTCGAGTACGTCAAGGATACACCTGTTCTGAAGAAGGTGAACTTTACAATTGAATCCGGGGAAATGGTGGCAGTCGTTGGCCATACCGGAGCTGGGAAGACGACTCTTGCGGCCCTGATCAACAGGTTCTATGACCCTCAGGAAGGCAAGGTGTTGATAGGGGACCAAGACCTAAGGGACATCACTCTCAAGTCGCTTCATGGGACGGTTTCTCTTATTCCTCAGGAACCATATCTGTTCGATGACACAATCATGGAGAATATCCGATACGGTCGACCCGATGCAACTGACGAAGATATCGCAGACCTCTGTAGAATCATCGGAGCCAACGAGTTCATTGAGGTCTTGGCTGATGGTTACGACACTCGAATAATCGAGGGTGGTAAGAACCTGAGTGCGGGCCAGAGGCAAATGATTACAATTGCCCGCACTATGCTTGCCGACCCGCGGATTCTGATTCTCGACGAGGCCACAAGCCGACTTGATGCTTATAGCGAATCTCTCGTTCAAGATGCTCAAGCCAAGCTGTTCTCCGACAGAACGACGGTGGTGATAGCACATCGTCTGACTACAATCGCGAATGCATCAAGGATTCTGGTCTTTGACCATGGTGAGATAGTCGAAGAGGGCACTCATGAAGAGCTTCTGGCTCTGAACGGGACGTTCAAGGCTCTCTATGACACGTATTATGCACACCAGGGCTTTGAAGAACTCACAGAGGAAACTGCGCGTGCGGCTGAGGAGGAAGCTGCCAAGGCTGGAGTGGAATTGGATTCTGCGGCCGTCCAAGAAGCCACGGGAATGGGCATGGGAACGATGGGTCAAATGGGCGGACACGGTGGCGGACATGGCTCCCCGAGCCCCGAAATGATGCAGAAGATGATGGAGCAAATGACACCGGAGATGAGGGAGGAAATGGTGAAGCACCTCGACAGTCTTCCCCCTGAGATGCGCGAGCGCATTAAGAAGATGCGGGAAGAAGTCGGGTCGACATCCGGTGGAAGTGACTAGTCGAAACGATTCAGAAGTGTTCAATCCCTTTCGCCGCAGCTATTGAAGCTCCTAAGAGAACATACGCCTCAGCACCAAGCAACCTTCCTACCGGCTCCAGAGGCGAAAATCCGATGAAGCACCAGGCGGCGATGCGTATGAAGACTAGAACAAGGGTCAGGAATGCTAGGAAGATAGGCTGTGCTAGCTTCCCCTCTCTGAAGATCCAGAGGATGACCACAAGTGCGCACATGACGAATCCCAATCCAATGGCTAGTGGGGCGGTTGCCAAGACCTCTACAGGATTTCTCGCAGGTGCAACTAAGAGGGAAACCGAGGCAACAACGGTCACGAAGACAGTTGGAACCACAATCAGACTACCTATGAGCTTCGTTTCGCTGGCGACTCCTAGGGCGGTGTTTGAAGATCTTAGGTATCCCAGAACCCCTATCGCCCAAAGAAGTAACCCTGGCAGTTGAACCAGGCCAAATATGAAGTGAAACAACTCACTGCCTTCCTGTTCTCCCAGAAAGCCGCCGGCCACCTCAGATATTGCAAAGAGAACCAGACCAAGAGAGAAGAAGACATTCATCTGGTTGAACCTGTCTTCTTTTGCGAGGCTCTCCCTGCCAAAATAGTAGAGTCCGACCAACCCCATGAGAAACGCAGTGATTGGAGCAAGAATCGCGCTGGATAACTCGAGTAGAACCAACTCTCCCCAAGACCAGAGTAACAGAAGCGGTACGAGGATGAGAAACCCTACAACTAGGAATGGGATTGTGCTGTATCGTCCTCGTAGTGACACTTCTCCAAGTCTCCTGCACGTAGGTTGAAGTCCACTCTCCAATGATTTGTCTGTTTTGCTTATCAATGAATTCCGGAAGTCTACTACTACTTCACTTCCAGTGTTTCCCAGTGAATATCATAGGCCGTTTGTGGGAATTGCTTCTCCACGTGGTTCCTTGTCTTGACGAGGATGCTGTTGACAGGGTCTGAACCCACTAGGGAACTGAGCCTGTGAACGAACTCAAGGAATAGTGCTCCGAATCCTTCACTGATCGATTCTGGAGTGATGCTACCTCTGATTGTCGCCGAGATTAGGGAACTCTTTACCTCAACATCAATTCCTTCTTCAAGTCCGACGTATACGAGCCATGAATGAGCCTCTTCCATCTCGTTTCTAGCTTTCAGGAAGACTCCCCTGGCAGGTTTCACTCCAAGTATGGTTGCACATCTGCTGAGCAATTCTTGGAGTACTGAAGTGTACAGAACCATCGTGGCTTGAGAGGGTGAAACCCTTTCCACAGTCCTTCGGTGTGCGAGAACTGCAATATCGTCCAAGAAGCGCCTTAGGTCCGCAGTCTTCACACGCTCTGCTGCTATGGAGAGTGGTGTCTGACCATCTAGCTCACTCAGTGCCTTTGCAGTGTCTGGGGATATTCCGTCCACTTCTTCCTTGGAATGTGACAGAGATGTCGTTTGATAGATATCGTCAGGTTTGGCTGATTCGGTGATAGAGATAGCCTTCTCCCAATATGCCTCAGCGGCCATGTTCATTGCGAGCTCCAACGGGACCTCGAGAAACTCCGCCGCCTCTTGAACCGTGCATTTCTCTGGAATGAGTTTGAGAAAGGAGATTACATCTGGTCTCGAAGTATAGAACTCCCAATGATCTTTTAGTTCCATTTGCGTCTCCGGAGCTATCTGATCTCTGACGAACTCCTCCACTACATTTCGTTCGAATCGTGTATAGACGGCCAAGTCGAGTTCTACCCATCTCAGTAGGGCAAACTGGTCTTCAAATGCATCTAGGAGTCGTCTCATCCTAGTCCTGACATCTTCTGTGTCTTCCACGGCTGCAACGGCGCCAAGGGTCCATTCTCCAAACTCGACGATTATCTTGTGATCAGTACCTTCAAACGCACGAGCCCTGGAAGTGATAGATGAAGTGGCCTCGTCGAAGAAGGAGGTCATAGCTACTAGGAATGAAGACAGAAGATCTGGGTCGAAATCAGACTCTACGAAGTCGTGGTGGTACATACAGACTCCTGTGTCTCTCTTGATGATGTAGACACTCTGAATCTGCATCTGTCTGTTCCCTCTCTTGGCCGACGGCATGTTGTTTCTGCGGTCTGCTTTCCCTATGGCGTGTAGGCGGCAAACGTAGATTATATCCTTTTGAGGATTCTAGTGAAACTGTAGGAGTCTGCCCGACATTTCACTAGGACTATAAGGATAAGAAATTGGTGTGGATGTATGACTGAAGACTTGAGTGTGACGTGTCCCTCGTGTGAAGAAGGATTGCTGGACATCAAGTCGATTCTCTATAGTGTGCCCTACTTCAATGAACTCGCCATGTTCACAATGACGTGCCCCAAGTGCAACTTCAGTCACAACGATGTCTTCTCCGCAGAGCAGAGGCCCCCCATGAGACGGGTGTTGAATGTCGACAGAAGGGACCTCATGCAGACCCGTGTGGTTCGTTCAGGTTCTGGCACAATCAGAATGCCGGACTTTGGAATAGACGTTGAGCCTGGTCCAAATGCCGAGTCTTTCATCAGCAATATCGAAGGAGTCTTGCAGCGAACAATCTCGGTTGTCGAGACTGCTATTCGTTTCGCTGAAACCGATGGTCAACGAGAAGAAGGCACAGACGTCCTCGAATTGCTTCAGAAGGCAGTGAACGGAGAGATGCCATTCACCCTAATCATAGAGGACCCTGCCGGAGTGAGTGCGATATTGCCTGACAACCTAAGCCTTGTTTCTAGAGAAGAGTTGACTAAGGAGGAAGCCTCCAGATTGAAGGGTGCCCCGGCGTGGCTGGAAGTTGCTCGTCAAGACCTTGATGAGCGTAAGGGCTAAAAGGTCAATGCAGCGACTCCGACTAGCAATGGGCCGGTAGATTAGCCTGGTAGCATCGTCTGGCTTGCATCCAGAAGGT
>CP070658.1:1920829-1941091 GCA_020355105.1 Candidatus Thorarchaeota archaeon
CGTGTCTAAACCCCGGAACTCAATCTTGATTCGTCGTGATGACGGTTTCCAATCACCGACCCTCTTATGAATCTGCAGTGTTAACGAGTCCTCTGTTTCTCGCAGTGTGAGCTTGGTTTCGGCAGATTGTCCAGAGTCTGAGATTCCATCATCTTCGTAGAGTATCGTTTCCGAACTTGCCCCTGGAAACACCCAAAGAATGAGGTCACCCTGGTCTTCGTTCGTGCTTTGTACAGAACACCCAGTGGCAACTATTGAGCCGGCACGGAAGAAGATTGGCATCTGTTCAAGCCTAGCGTCTACTTGGATTCGTTGCCCACCCTCCAATACTCTGCCTGTCCAGTGGTCGTACCATATTCCCTTCGGTAGGTACACCTCTCGTGATACAGCACCCTCTTCCAATATTGGTGCAGCCATCAAGTATGGCCCAATCATGAACTGATCATCAAGAGTGTAGGTTTCTGGGTCGTGTTGGAACTCCATCACGAGAGGACGCATTATGGGAACACCTGTAGTGCTGGCGATTCTAGTCAACGAGTAAAGATATCTCATAATCTGATAGCGGAATGAAACATGGGTTCGGACAATGTTCTCAATCTCTTCACCGAAAAGCCATGGTTCTTGGCGTGCAGTCCCAATCTGTGAGTGATTCCGTGAGAACGGGTAGAGTGCTCCCAGCTGATACCAACGGACAAGCAGTTCCGGCGTGATGTCTCCATGGAATCCTCCTATGTCTGCTCCGCATATTGGTATGCCTGACAGCCCCAGGCTCAGACACAGAGGAATCGAGAACCAAAGATGCTCCCAAGATGATGTGTTGTCGCCGGTCCACATTCCGGCATATCGCTGGTAACCCGAGAATCCGGATCTTGTGAGAATGAATGGTCGCTCTTTGGGAAAGCACTGTTTGAGACCAAGGTAAGCAGCCTGGCACATACCAAATCCGTAGACATTGTGTAGTCTAGGCGCCCATAGACTGCCTTCTGAATCCACAACGTCGGACATTGTGAACTCCTCCTCTAGGCCGGGAAAGATGCAGTTGGCAGGCTCGTTCATGTCAATCCAGCTACTGTTACTAACCCCAGCCTCAGATAGCAATCTGTACTTGGATGCAAACCATTCCCTAACCTCAGGTTTCGAGAAATCGGGAAAGACTGTATCACCAGGCCACACTTGGCCAACATACTGTGATCCATCAGATTTCTTCAGGAAGTACCTCTTCTCTGTGCCCTCCCTGTAGATGTCGAAGCTGTCTTCAAGCTTCACGCCAGGGTCTGTTATCACCATGGTCCTGAATCCTAGTCTGGTGAGCTTTTCTGTGAACTTCTTTGGGCTAGAGAATACCTCGGGATCCCAGGTGAAGACTCTGAACTCGTCCATGTACCCAATGTCAAGCACAATCGTATCACATGGAATTCGCCGATTGCGGAACTCGCGGGCGACACTTAGTACATCCTCCTCGTCTTCATATTCCATCCATCGAGACCATTGGTGGCCAAGAGCCCAGAGAGGAATGAAATGTGGCCTTCCTGTAAGCTTGGTGTAGCCGTCGACGACCTCCTTTATTGTTGGGCCAAGAATGAAGTAGTAATCCAAAGGTCCACCCGGGGCACCAAACGAATAGACGCCATCAGTTTCCTTTCCGAAGTCGAAGAACGTTCGATAAGTGTTGTCAAGAAAGACTCCGTGTGCAGCCCCATTCTGAAAGACTATGAAGAACGGAATTGCTTGGTAGAGGGGATCTGTCTGTGGAGAATGAAAGGCAGCGTTCGTGTTCCACATATCAAAGCGGCAACCTCTCTTGTCGAGACCGTAAGCTTTCTCTCCAAGGCCATAGATGTGGGCATCCTTGGGAAGTTTCTTCCTGCATGCAAAGCCATCTTCCATCCATTCTATTCCACGGCCGGATTCATCCTCGGAAAGGCATTGATTTGGAACACGTGTTCTAAACAACTTCAACCCGCACGTTTTGGAGTCTATCTGGATACTGAGATTCTCGTTCCTCAGAAGCCATCCTTCTTGGTTTTCAGCATGTTCCATCTGGCTTTCCTCATAGTACGGAACTCTGGCAAACGAGTCGCATTCTCTGTATTCAGAACGCCGTGTGGCCTGAACACGTACTATCTTTGGACCTAGGATGGATATCTTGACCCGACCGTTCTCACATATGCACTCGTACTCGTTGTCTTTCACTAGCAACTCCTTGACCGCACCGATCGAGCTGGACATGACAAACAGCCTCGGATTGGAGAACCGTGTGCCCCTTTTCATGGTTGCGCCGAAATACTAAGTGTCATATCGAATGAATAAAAAGAGGACACAGGTGCGAAAACATTGAGCCTGCTAGGACCAGAAGATTTTGGCAAGGGTAGGAAGGGCAGACTGAAGAAGCATGCCAAGGACCTATCGCCTGAAGTCCGACGAGAAATAGACAAATGGCTTGACGAGCTGGATGAAAGCGAGGCCCTCGAGAGAATCTCGAATTTGGTCGGACCTGAAGAGGCTCGTCGGCTCCTTCGAAGACGACGAAGCCATAAGACATAGACAGAATGTGATTTACTTGGATTCAGGATTAGCGAACCACGAACTATTGGACCTTACGACTGCACTTGCAATAATCAGGACCATCGAGGCAGAGAAAAGAACCCACCTGGCCGAACTCCGGACCGGTATCGGTATTCTCACAATACCCATGTCGCTCTTGGCGATTCTCGTGGCAACCTCAAGCTATTATTCCGTGCAGGAAGTGCTAGGTTTTATCATTGGACTATCTATTGGCATTGTGGTGCTGGCGACAATAGGTATGTATCTCGTAATCAGGTCTCTGACCCGAATCCGCCACGACGAGAAGCTGAAAGACAACAGCAGCCTGCATACTGAGCAGATTGTACAAGATTGGACCAAAGCGAATGGCCTGTGAACCTCTCATCACATGCCATCAGGTCTGCAAGTCATTTATCCGTTGAAATGGTCCAAATCCAGTTCTGTCAGTGCACCTTGGTCAAAGTATAAGTCGGAATTCGACAATAATCAGGATTGACTAGGTGAAGAAGCTATGATGAACAAGTTCCAAGATCTCATGGAGGCAGCAGTTCCGGTAAAGGTTGTGGTAGATACAACTGCAGATGGTACGCCCTTCAAGGCGATTAGGGGCGTCATCGTACATGTCGGCAGGAACTACATCGAAGTCGATAGGTCGACCTCGGAGGATGAGAAATCCAAGTACAAGATCGATAAGGCACGGGTAATCATTCCAATGAGCAGGATTGTAGAAGTAGTCTACTATCAGTCTGAATAGGACTGTACACTAGGAGATAGAGTGGAGCCCCAGGCGGGATTCGAATTCGCGCTCTGTGGCGCAGATGTCCACAGAGTCCCGCGGCCTCCTCCTTACCAAGGAGGCGATCTAACCGGTCTGAGCTACTGGGGCTTCCGTGACGACACCAAAAGGTGTCAGATTGGAGTCCGCAGTTGAAGTTGAGATAAAGGTTTCGACAGTGTAGGTGTGAGTCTTGTGGCTGGTGCCTTCATTTGCCTCAAGATGAAATCACCATGCAATTGCAAGAATCAACAATGCGGCCAAGAGTACCAAGAGCGGAATGTAGCATATGCTCCTTTTGCCAAACACATCCAACGCCACGGTTTCTGCACAGAAATCGCAGTAGTATCTGGGGTATGTCAGTGTCCCTCCAATCTTCCTAGCGCAATCAAGGCAAAGTGGCGTATTGCAAGAATCGCATTGGACTTCGGCGTTTCTCAGATTGCACTGTGTGCAGCGACTGTGTTCCACCTTGTCTAGCCTCAGATTCGGTTCTGCAACGGTACCCTCTATATGTAAGGACACCATATCAAGTCTGTCAACTACTAAGACAAGAGAGGTTAGCGCACATATGAAAAAGGTCGACATTCATAGGACGCTTGCCGGGAAGTGGGAGGATGGAACTAGACCCAAGGACCTCTATAAGATGTATATCTCGGAGGACCCTTCGGCGTACCTGGACGATATAATCCAAGGGCTCGGATCAGAAGAGAGAAGAGTGCAGAGCGGGTGTGCAGAGCTGGCCTCTCTTCTCTCTGAGGATGTGCCAGACCTGTTGTATCCCCATGTAGAGCTCTTTGTTTCAAATCTTGAAGCCAAAGCCCCTGTTCTTCGCTGGGAAGCCGTATGCACTTTGGGTAACATTGCATCTGTTGACAAGCTTGAGAAGACTCCGAAACTGATAGAGAGGTTCATGGACTTTCTGAGTGACAAGAGTATCGTTCTTCAAGGACATTCGGTTCGTGCTCTAACGAAGATTGCTAAGACCTTCCCAGAAACAGCTCCAGACATCCTTGAAGCTCTTCTGACTCACACTGAATACTTTCCGGGGAATCGCGTCGGCTTCATTGTAGAGGCCATGGAACCCTTCGTGACCAATCCCATGTTTGCGACGAAAGTCAAGAGTTTCGTGGAACCTTTCTTAGAGAGTGACATCAAGTCAGTAGTCAAGAAAGCAAGGAAGGTCATGAAGAGCCTCTAGTGCATCTTCAGGATAAGACGTGGCGTGAGTGTCATCTATTTGAACAGGTCGTGCAACCGAATCTGAAACTGTCCAAGTTTGCCACCGTAGTTTCCGGCAGTCATCTTTGTGATACCTGGATGTTTGCAGACCTCTTCGATAGCCACCTTCGTTGCATTGGCAACGTCCTGCTCGGTCAGGCCGTTTATCACAATCTCCTGCACAAACTCACTGCCCTTTGGAATCTCGGTGTCTGGCACCAGAGCACGGAGGGTTGGACAGAATTTCTCGTTGGTTGAGGCAAACAGCACCTTGTACCGTGACGATGGCTTGGATCCAGATCCCACGAGGCCTCCCGGGAATGGTGTGTATGCACCCTCAACCTTCTCTATTGCCTTCACTGCGGCCTTTCCACTTTCCATTCCGCTCTTGACGTCTTCACAGCAATAGATGATGTTTCCACCGGCAACACCTTTCACTCGACCAAACATATTCTGCATGACACAGGTGCCACTCATCCTTGGGATTAGCCACAGGACTCTTCCATCAATTGGTCCTTTCTTGACCTGAAAACCATCACCGAACATGGCCACTTTCTTTCCAATCTCATACAAGTCCTTGGGTTTGGGAGTGTCATCGAAAGCGCTTGCTGTTGGACTTGTCAGAACACATTGACCCAGACGTGCTAACAACTGCGGTTCGAGTTTCTTCTTTGAGCCAACTGCGAAAATCACCCTCACACCTGGTCGACCGTCGGGAGTTTCATCTGGACCGAGAAGATACTCAATGCCCGCCTCCGCAGGCGCCATGATTACGGATGTGCCGAAACCAGTGGCTTCAGTCGCAGTCGTGTATGCCCACTCTTGATCGTAGGCTGTGATTATCGTCCTGTTCATGTGCATGCTGAATGCTTCTGCAAATGTGTCCTCTACCGGTACACCGTTTATCTCCATCTCGAACACCACAATAGTAGCTGTGAGTCGTGTTGATTGCTGCGGCAATGTGCTATTTCTTTGTTACTACAAGCCGCATCTGGTTTGCACGAAAGTCGTGCAGAGCTTTTATCAGGTGGTAAGTTTCCAAAAAGCGACACTAGGAAGGTCTGACAGATGACCGTGTATCTGAAACTGACCCAGGAACCAGACATTCCTCTAGAGGCTGACACGATAACTCCTTCACACTTTGCTGGGAAGAGTGCTGTGGAAATCGGAAGTCTGCCAGTTCTACAGGGGAACCAGACGCTCGAGTTGAAAACCTTCTTTGATGTTTCTGGAGAGTCAGGTAGCTCGCCTGACGAAACCGAGATTGTCGTGAGTGGAAACCTGAAGAATGTCAAGATGATTGGTAAGGGCATGAATGGTGGGAGAATAACCGTAGAGGGTGATGTGGGGATGTATCTTGGAGCCGAGATGATTGCAGGACGCATTCATGTCAAGGGCTCAGTGGGACCATGGACTGCTGCAGAGATGGAGGGAGGTAACATCCAGATTGAGGGAGATGCAGCAGACTACCTCTGTTCGGGTTATCGTGGAAGTCCTGATGGAATGAAAGGTGGTCGGGTCTACGTTGCCGGCAATGTGGGTAGAGAAATGGGATCGCATATGCGAAAGGGTTTCGTTGCTGTGAAAGGGAACGTGGATACTCTGGCCGGAGTCAGAATGAAGGGGGGGACAATAATTGTGGTGGGCGATATGGCAGAGCGTGTGGGCGTAGAAGCCACAAAAGGAATGATACTCTGCCTTGGGAAGATGGACTCACTACTCCCCACCTACAAATTCAGTGGGAAGTCTGAGAGGGAGTTCACAAACTACTACTTGAGATATCTCCAATCTCGAAGACCGGATTTCCTTACTGAGGACATAGACATGAGTGAGAAATGGTCTAAGTTCATGGGTGATTTTGCAGAGGGCGACCCGAAAGTCGAAATCTATCTTCAAGCATCGAAGAATGAGCATTTGCTCTGAGGAGAGAATGAAATGAACCCAAGCGTAAACGAGAAGGCATTTGAGATTGTCAAAGAGATGCTGGACAAGAAGGATGAGCTGCATTGCGCCGTGACAGAACAGGGCAATGGAGCCACTCTGATTGATGCAGGTATTGATGTTTCTGGAGGCGTCGAGGCAGGAAGGCTCGTCGGGGAGATATGTCTGGGAGGTCTCGGTGTGGTCAGAGTCACACACATGCACATCGGCGACATGACTCTGCCTGCTGTGGTAGTCAGCACGGACCATCCGAAGATTGCCACCCTGGGATCCCAGTATGCTGGATGGGTAATAGACGTCAAGGGTGACGAGGGTAAGTACTTCGCAATGGGGTCTGGCCCTGCTAGAGCTCTTGCTGTAGTTGAGAAGAAACTCTACAAGGAGCTCGATTACAAGGACAAGGCAAAGATGAGCGTGATTGTCCTCGAAACGAGAACACCACCTCCTGAGTTTGCTACGGAGTTCATCGCTGAGAAGTGTGGAGTGTCAACTTCTGACCTATACTGTGTACTTACACCGACGGCCTGTGTCGCGGGCTCAGTGCAGATATCTGCACGTGTCGTCGAAGTCGGTGTGCATAAACTACATGAGCTCAAATTCGACCCCGACAAGGTTAGAACCGGACATGGAGTCGCTCCAATCGGCCCTGTGGCCAAGAACGACAATAGAGCCATGGGCGTCACAAACGACTGCATTCTTTACGGCGGGAGGACTTTCTACTTCATCAGACCTGATGAGGAGGATGATCTCGCAGCACTGACTGAGAAGGCACCATCCTCAGCCTCAAAGCAGTATGGACAGCCCTTCTACAAGCTGTTCAAGAGTGTTGAGTTCGACTTCTACAAGGTCGATCCGCATCTCTTCAGTCCGGCAGAGATAACCATCAATGACATCGTAAATGGCAAGACCTACAAGGCGGGCGCACTCAACGCCGATGTGCTGAAGCAGTCATTCGGCATGTAGTCCGGTTCCTTTATCTGGAAACTGGAATGGTGGGACCGCGGTCGTAATGAGAGTGACAGTCAGATTTCGAGGGCCTTTGGCTAGCCAGATGACAAACCAGCAGTATAGCGTTGACGTTGAGGAGGGATCAAGCCTCCGTACGGCCCTCCAGACTCTTGTTGATAGGAAGAAAGCTGTTGAAAGAACCTGGAAGGACCCTGAAACGATGGATAGAGAGGCGCTGATATTGTGCAACGAGGTGGACATTGGACTAACAGGTGGTCTCGAAACGGCGCTGAAAGATGGCGACAAGCTAGTTGTGCTGCCACTTGTACACGGCGGCTAGACAAGTGTTGCTCCTTTACGAACGGCTTCAATGTCAGTCTGAAGGGCGTTGGATTGTATCATGTCCTCCAATGCCTTCTCCAATGCCTCAATGGAGAGCAGATCAGACTTCTTTGCCAAAGCCCCAAGCATGACCATGTTTGCAGCAAGTCGCATCCCTATTTCGTCTGCAGTCCTCATAGCGGGAACGCATACGACTTCGTATTCGGCCTCTGCTTCGCCATAGTCACAGAGGTCCATGTCCACCATCAAAACACTGCCTTTCCTTGCTCCACTGAGGTAGAGATCGAAGGCTTTCTGCGACATCAGGACACTGAAGTCGGCCTCTCTTACTTTTGGATAGCGAATTGGCTCATCGCTGACTATGACCTCACTCTTTGCGGCCGTCCCTCTCGCCTCGGCACCGTAGCTCTGAGTCTGAACTGCCTCGAGTCCTGAATACACGACTGCTGCTCGGCCTAGTACAACTCCTGCAAGTACAACACCCATCCCACCAGTACCGGCAATCCGAATCTCCTTCCTCATGTGCCCTCAGTCCTCTATATCGCTAACAATCTCGCTTAGAGAGTCTGAGAAGGTTGGGTCGTTTCTGTCGGCAAAGACCCCCAGGTCCATCTCATCACGTGTAGGAGTCTTGCATTCAATGGAGGCGTCCTTCTTGCGGACAGGGAGTTTCTTCAGCCATTCGAGCATCACGACTGGACCACCTGACTCTGTCCTTCGACCGTATGCAGTGGGACATTGGGCTAGTACTTCAACGAAGGAGAAACCTCTGCGAATCAGAGCAGTCTTGATTGCCCGCGACATCTGAACGGGGTGGGCGGTAGTCCATCTTGCCACGTAGTTTGCTCCTGCTGCAGTTACCAAACGTGAGAGATCAAAGGGACGTTCGGGATTGCCGAAAGGCGTAGTGGACGTTCGGTCCCCAGTGAAAGTGGTCGGCCCAACTTGACCGCCAGTCATTGCATATATCCAGTTGTTGACACATATCACGGTCATGTCCAGATTGCGTCGTGCGGCGTGAATAAGGTGGTTCCCGCCGATGGCCGCAAGGTCTCCGTCACCGCTTATCACCACGACCTTTTGCTCAGGTTGAGCAAGTTTCAGACCTGTGGCAAAAGCGATTGCACGACCATGAGTGGTGTGCAGCGTGTCCGCACGAAAGTGCGGAGATACAATCCATGCTCCACAGCCAATTCCGGAAACAAAAGCGAACTTGCTAAGGTCCTCATGACCTAAATCCATCACCGCTTTGAGAAATGCATTGGCGATTGTTCCATTTCCGCAGCCGGGGCAGAAAGGAGTAGGAAGTACTTCTTCTCGAAGAAATCTTCGAGAGAAATGAACATTAGACACTTCCAACTCAAACACCTCATCAGTGGCAAGAGAGTCGCGAGCCTCATGGCTAATATGTGATTCTCAGGCGGCAAGCCGACAGTCCATTGCTAGAGCATCACTTTTAAAACAGCATGGAAAACGGCTCTATCGCACAGATTACACTGTAAGGTGATACTAGATGTCAGAAGTCGCAGCATTGCGTGCCTTCAACCGTGAGCTTGCCTCGGTTATTGGCGCGACAGTGGAAGTCGTCACAACAGGTGGTGACACATATGTTGGTACCCTGAGGGGTATCGACCAGACCAGTCTTAGTATTGTGCTCTCAGATGTGGAAACCAAGAAAGGGCCCATTCCGAGAATGTTCATTTACGGCAGCAGCATCGCCACATTCTCAGTTGCAGAGAGAGAGGTCAGCCTTGAGGGATTGGTGAAAGAGCTTGAGAAGGCATTCCCACCAGGTGGTGTGCAGTACTTCGCAGAGCAACCATTGATCCTCGTGATGAACAAGATTCGCATCACACCAGAGGGTGTTGAGGGAACCGGACCACTCTACGAACGTGTAGCACAGATTGCCGATGAATGGTTCAGAGAACATGGGCTCGATTAGTGCTTAGACATGAAGTACAGACACAGCTGAACGTCCTAAGACTAGAACAGTCCAGAATAGGTCAGACTAGATTCTTGCTGCGACTCTTGAATCGAAAGACCTCATTCAAAGAATCCTTCGGAGACCTAGCTCCTTCACACTTCTCTCTTTCTCCGCTGGAAGAGGTTTGCGTTCCATGAGTTTCCTTTCAAGTGGTTTGAGCCTGTCCTCCCAAGAGCCTTCGTAGGACTGCTGAGGTAACTTTCCTAGGCTCTTTGCTCTTGGTGAAACAGAAGTAGATGGAGAGGTGCTCACTTGAGCGGCGAGAATCCCGAGCTCTGATAGGCGGGCCCTTCTTCTTGACTTCATGGTGACCTCGTCCTTAGACCGGGGAAGAAGCTGGGGGCTCTTCACTCCTGTAAGAATAAGCATGACACGAAGAACACCACTCAGTCTTGGATCTACGCGGGCGCCCCAGATGACATTTGCATCGGGACTCATCTTCTCTGATACAAGCTCTCCCACTCTGTTTGCCTCGGCAAGAGACATGTCAGGACCTCCCGTGATGTGTATGAGAGCTCCGGTAGACCCGCGCCATTCCACTTCCAGGAGGGGGCTGTTGAGAGCGTTCTTGATGGCCTCGGTTGCCCTTTCAGAGCCAGTGGCCTCACCCAGGCCCACAAGGGCAACACCTCCATTGCATATGATGGTTCGAACATCTGCGTAGTCGAGGTTTATCAGACTGGGCATTGTGATTGTTTCAGTGATTCCTTTGACCATGTTGGCAAGAACCTCATCTGCCACTCCAAATGCCTCTTCAAGTGGTAGGTCGGGCACCAACTCCATGAGCTTCTGATTGTCAATCACGACAGCAGTGTCAACATTCTCTTGAAGACGGGCTAAACCTGCAGTTGCCTTGTCAACGCGTGTCCTCTCGAGACTGAAGGGCATAGTGATTACGCCAACTACTATTGCGTCATTCCTCTTTGCTATCTCAGCTATCACTGGAGCAGCACCGGTCCCTGTGCCTCCACCCATCCCGGCCGCAATGAACACCAAGTCAGCATCCCGCAATAGTTCTGTAAGCTGATGTGCGGACTCTTCTGCGGCCGCCTGGCCCACGTGGGGATATCCTCCAGCCCCAAGGCCTCGCGTGATTCTCTCACCAATCAGGAGTTTCCTGTGAGCCACAGTCACGGCCAGATGCTGACGGTCAGTGTTCACGGCGATGCATTCGGCTCCCTGAATCCCAATAGTCATCAACCGCTTTACTGTATTGTTACCAGCTCCGCCACAACCGACAACCACGATTCTTGCTTGACCCATGTCACGCGAAACCAAGCCGCTCCTCTCGGTACGGTTATGCTCTCTTGCCGAATCAATGAGAGTTCTCACTACTCAGCTACCTCCCCGCCGGTGATGGTCTCCTGAACACTTCTTTCCCACAGTTCACGTTTCAGTAGATCCCGAATGGCGATTCTAATCGCTTCTGAGCGATTAGGATAAAGACCACGGTCCACTAGGCGCTGTATGTCAGAGATTATTCTCTCAGGGAGATGAACAGCAATGAGACGCATTACTAGTCCTCTTGAGAGAGGACATACTTGAGAGATATGAATGTGGATATTACCTAGGACTGATTGACCCGCAAAGAACGCCAGGAATACGTGCATCGAGGAGAGGACTACATCTCTACTTCTTGCGTCCAGTACGTCTTGCCGCTATGTTCCCCACTTTTCGGCCAGGTGGAGCATGTCTACTAACTGTGCTGGGTCTACCCGGAGACTGATGTGAACCGCCACCATGTGGGTGACTAGCTGCATTCATGGCAGCGCCTCTGGTCACAGGCCACTTCCTCGCTTTCACTCGAGTGTGGTGCCAGACCGCGCCGGCCTTCAGGAATGGTTTCTCGGTCCTACCACCGCCAGCAACCATACCGATGGTGGCCCTGCACCTAGGACTGAAGGCTTTCTGTTGGCCACTTGGCAGTCTTACCATAGCCTTGCTTGGATCTATGGAAACAATGGTTGCCGTCAGACCCGATGAACGTACATACTTGCCTCCATCTCCAGGACTGCCCTCGATGTTGTAGACTGGTGTGCCTTCAGGAATGTGTTGTAGCATCATAGTGTTGCCATTCTGCAGTGCAGCATCCTCGCCGCATTCAACAATCTGACCAACTTGGATTCCCTCAGGAGCAATCATGTAGTGAAGCTTGGGCTCACCCTCGTACCGTAGCTCAGCAAGAGGGGCGCCTCTTCCTGATTCGTGATAGAGGTTGAGTACTTTGCCAACATACGTCTTGTCAGGAGCCCACTTGGGATGTCTAGCTCTTGCGATCTTCTTGTGGCTAGGACTTCTCCACTGAGTTGTGCCTCGACCCTTGCGCTGTACTAAGACTCGTTTACCCAAATGACCGCCTCCTTAGAATATCCCGAGGTTTGTTGCTACCTCTGCTGCACTGTAGTCCGGCGCGAGTCGCACGAATGCCTTCTTCTTCCCATCGGGCATTATCATCGTGTTGACTTTCTCCACAACAACTTCGTAGAGGCTCTCCACGGCCCAGCGGATTGTGTTCTTGTTCGCTTTCCTGTCCACAAAGAAAGTGAGCTTATTGTGACTGTCAACAGCCTCCAGGCTTGCTTCCGTCACTACAGGACGAATGATTACTTGATTCGGATCCATTCCATTTCACCTCACATGAACAGGGCCTCTTTCTCGAGGCGCTCAATCGCTGAAGTAGTCCACAATACGAGTCGCCCGGGGTGTGTTCCGGGGGCCAACAGGTCCGCATTCAAGCCATGGACCTCTGTTACGTCCACGCCGACTAGGTTCCTTGCGGCTCTTCCAATCCCCATGTCTTGTCCTACTACTATAAGGAAGGACTTGGGAGTCTTCATCTTTCTACCACGCATCTTGCCTTTGCCGGCTCTAATTCCTCGACCCTTCTTTGCTCTGTCAAGGTCTTCTCCAAGCCCTAACGAAGTCACTACTTCGTGGACTTTCTTGGTCGTCTGCAACGACTCAAGCTTATCAGTAACAACTAGAGGAACATCGGGGACTGAGTCAATCCTGTGACCTCTGGCACTGACCATGCCTTTGTCTGCAGTGGCCGCAATGGCAGATCGGATGGCCAATCGATTCTCTTTCTTATTGATTCGCTCAATAATGACTCTCCTTGCCTCGGGAGGGTGTGCAACTCTTCCACCGACGGTTCCTGGGGCAAAGGCAGCCTTGTTCGCTGCGATAGTGCCAGAACCCTTTACGCGAGGCATTCTAGACCGACCGTGACCTGTCTGCCAACTCTCAGCAGTAGTACGCTTTCCTGCTAGCTCATCTACACCGTGTGGTTGACGCCTTCTGGATTGGACCGCCAACACAGCCCTCTTAATCACATCAGGTCGGTATGGAGTGTCAAACTGTCCGGGGAGTTGAATCTTGGGACCGGCTTTTCCCTTCAACGAATATGTCTTCACGCTTGTCACTAGTCGTCATCCTCCCATTACTGCTTCGACGTGGTACTGATGTAGCTGACTTGGGTCACTTGACCAAGGTGCGATCTCTTTGGTCGAATCGCGAATCTCATTCTAAGTGGTCTTTTGACAGGGCCTGGAACAGACCCCCACAGAATGACATAGTCACCCCGTATCACACCATAATTCACAAAGCCTCCGGAAGGAGTGATCTCTTCTCCTCTCTCACCCATCTTCAGGACTTCGTTGTTGAAGCTGGTGCGTGTATGGAAACCTGTCTGACCAGGTCGGGGAACGCTGTAGCGTATGTTCGTGGGCGACCACGGACCAATACAGCCAACGCCTCGCTTGGTCTTGCGCGACTTGTGCTGAAGGATTCTGACCCCCCATCGCCTCACAGGACCTTGGAATCCATGTCCCTTGGTCACAGCAATCGAGTCAATCAGAATACCCTCACTAAGTATGTCAGCCACACGGACATCATTACCGAGTATGCTCTTGGCGTATTCAAATGCTTCTTGAACGCTGCGCGCACCCACCTTGTATTCTGTGATGTCAGGCTTCTTCTTGGAAACTCCTGCAATTCTTGGCTGCGTGTGAACCAGCATCCGAATCTCTGTGATTGAATCAAGCTTTGACTCAAGCTCTTTCATCTTGTCTTTGTGTTTGTACTTCTTGGGCAGGGGTTTCACTCTTCGTAGATCATCTGAGAGGTTGTCTGCCAGTACTTCAGTGACTAGTCTTGTACCATATGGCGTGGTCTTGTATCCACGAATGGAGAACGGCCTGATTGGTGGTGTGTCAAGGATAGTGACGGGAATAACTCTCTCCTGTCCCTTGAAAGGGCTATTTGGATTCTGAACGCTCATCACAGCATGTGACATGCCTGCTTTGTAACCGATAAATCCGAGAAGTTTGGGTTCTTCGCCGTCCCAGGAGGGCCAGTTCTTAATTCGTGGCAAGAACTTGGACGCTCTGCCTCTTGGGAGATAGGCCAGACTGCCTCTCCTTGGAGCATGCTTCTTTCTGTGAGCCATCTGAAATCACCAGCAGTTTTGCAGCCCAGTCAATCTGGCTTTCAATAGCTAAACTGTCAAGACCGAGCTATTCTTACTACTGCGCGCGCCAAGCAGAAGTTCGTTTTTAAAACTTGCCCACCGACCAAATTGCCATTTCATTAGGTCACGACAGTCCTATGCAGCGTCTTTCGTGTTGACTTTACACAGTAGGCTCGACCACCTCGACTAGAAACGACGTTGCTCAGTTCTGGCAATAATCTCGTCCTGTAGCGCCTTGCCGATGTTTACGAAGTAGTCACTGTACCCTGCGACACGTACAATGAGATCTCTGTACTCTTCGGGTTTCTTCTGAGCCTCCAAGAGAGTTCCCCTGTTGATTACGTTGAATTGGATATGATGGCCGCCCAGCTTGAAGTACGCCCTCACAAGATGAGCGAGCTTTGTGCGACCTTGCTCGTCAGCGAGAATGTCAGGCATGAGTTTCTGATTGAGCAAGGTTCCACCAGTTCGAACATGATCAATCTTGGAAACTGACTTGATTACCGCCGTGATGCCGCTTGTATCTGCACCATGGGAGGGCGAAACCCCGTCTGAGAGTGGGCTTCTGGACCTACGTCCATTTGGAGTGGCTCCAGTCACATGTCCAAAGTAGATGTGAACGGTTGTAGGAAGAAGATTCACCCGATATTCTCCACCTTTGGTATTGGGTCGGTCGTCAAGAACATCGAAGTATGCGTCAAATGCGGCCTGCGCAAGACTGTCAGCATAGTCGTCATCGTTGCCGTATGTCGGCGTCTTGTTCACAAGCATCTGGCGAACTAGTTCGTGGCCCTCGAAATCATCTTTGATTGCGACGAGAAGATCCTCCATTGTGAGATTCTTCTTGTCAAAGACATGGTACTTCACGGCTGATAATGAGTCTGTCAGAGTCCCCATGCCAACGCCTTGGATATACGTGGAGTTGTATCTTGGGCCTCCATCATGATAGTCCTTGGCTCTTGCTATGCAGTCGTCAAAGAATAGCGACATTACTGGTGTCGGCATGTGTTCTGCATAGAGTCGCTCAATGATGCTGTTTCCTTCAATCTTGATGTCAATGAAGTACTTCAGCTGCCTCTTGTAGGCCTCCATGAGTTCCTCGAACGATCTGAAAGTGGTTGGGTCGCCAGTTTCTAGACCCACTCTCTTTCCAGTCTTGGGGTCCATTCCATTGTTCAGAGTTATCTCGAGTATCTTTGGCCAGTTACAGTATCCAGTAAGAGTGCAGCTCTCCTTACCAAATGCGCTTATGGTTACGCAGCCACTTGGACCTCCGGCGCGTGCGTCCTCAATCGACTTCCCCTGACGGAGGAACTCCTCAAGTATGACATCAGTGTTGAAGACTGACGGTTGTCCGAATCCCTCCTTGATTACATCTATGGCCGCCTTCAGGAACCGTTCGGGATTCTTCTCACTAATCTGGATACAGACACTTGGTTGAATCAGCCGCATTTCGTTCAGGACTTCCAGAATGAGATAGGACAGGTCGTTTACAGCATCAGCTCCTTCCTCAGTCAGCCCTCCCGTGTTAATCAGCGCAAAGTCCTGATAGGTGCCGCTCTGTTTTTCGGTGATGTCTACCTTTGGAGGGGCCGGTTGGTTGTTGAACTTCACCCAGAGACAATGCAAGAGCTCCTTCGCAGACTCTCTGCTAAGCGTCCCTTCCTCTGATTCCTTCTTGTAGAACCGGTAGAGATTGGCATCCAACCGTCCGGGATTGAAAGAGTCCCAGACATTGAGCTCGATTATGACAGCAAGATGTACAAACCAGTACATCTGGAGTGCTTCCCAGAAGTTTCTGGGAGGGTTAGAAGGTACATGCGTACAGATTTCAGCTATTCTAAGAAGTTCCTTCTTCCTGATAGGATCCTCTACTTTCTTGGCAAGCTCACTAGCCTTGTCTGCGTGTCGTTTTGCAAAGACGATTAGAGCATCAGCTGCAATCTCTATGGCCTTCAGCTCTTCCTCTCTTGAGCTAGCATCGGGGTCGTTCTTGTGGTCAATCTCTGAGAGCCTCTGTCTGATGTCCTCCTTGAAGTCAAGTAGGCCCCTATGGTAGATCTTGTCGTCTAGAATGGCATGGCCCGGTGCTCTCTGCTCCATGAACTCGGTGTAGACTCCGGCCTCGAAAGCGGCCTTCCACTCATCAGACATTGCCGAGAAGACACGTTCCCTCATGGTCTTGCCTTTCCAGAAGGGGATAATCTTGTCCCTGTAGGTGGTTCTAGTTTCATCAGAAACCGAGAATGGAGTTCTCTCCCTCGAATCTGCAATGTCTAGATCTTGAACGGAATGACAGCATAACTCAGGATAGGTGGAAGTGGCTCTCGGCGCTGGGCCTCTCTCACCGACAATCAGTTCGCCCCTATTGATGCAGATCGTCTTGTTCTCCAAGACGTGTTTGAAGGCCAGAGCACGGGCAACCGGAACGGAAACGTTGTCTGCAGCGCCACTCTGATAGAACTCGGTCATCAGCTCAGCCCTCTCGGTAGATATGTAGGGCCTTGTGCCAACACTCTGTTCTCTCAGGTGCCTGACTCTTTCAGATATCAACCTGTTCCCCCTAGTTGCAGATTCTGGTCTTCCACTCATGAGATGATTCTTCTATAAAGCTCACGGGTATGGACGGACTATCATCTTAGTTATGGAACCCAGGTCTTGCGATTATATGTCCTACAGACTTGTTGAGTAGCCCAAGACTTGCAAATAGGGCCTCCTCTAGGCGGACTGTTTCGGTGCCTTGGTCGGGGATGGTATTGACCCAGAAATCGACATGCTTCTTCAGCTCGTTATTCTCCTCAGAAAGCAACTCGCTTACTCCACGTTTCGGGCCACCAAACACTGCGAGTACAGATTTGGTATTGCCTACTGTGGACATAATCTCATCTTCCAAGCTGGCGTAAGAAGGAGCGTTTCTGGAAAAGACAACTCTAGTTGTTTCAGAGACCTCACGGAGTTTCTCAACAAGACTGTCTATTCTCGCTACTCTGTAACCCCAGTACTCCTCAACCTCATCACGACTGGCCACCTCTAGTCGGATCTTCGGTTTCGTGTTTGTTATCCGGAACAAAGTAGACTCACGTTCGCTTACTGATTCCGGATGATCGATGAGCTGTTCAATGCCTATGTCTACCTTCCCGTTTCTTACTTGAATGCCCCATCTGTGCATCCCTTCGGTCAGGCCCTCAGGGGTCGTGATCAACGGATGACTTGGGGTCCTGAGAGGCGGCAGGAGTCCAGCGTATTTTAGAGAGGGGGAAATGGGAAAGACCTTCTTTCGCAGATACTGTGGAGTGTCCATATACTCAAGGAGCCTAACAAGCAGGCCCACGTCCTTCTTCTGACTTGCTGGAACCTGGCCTGTCTGGTAGACCATAACAGAGTCAACTCGAAACACGGCCATAGCTCTAGCGAGTGAGCCGACCTTGACCGTCTTCTGACGAAGGTCGGAGCAGTCGACCAGTGATGTGTCCGGTATTGCTACTTGAAGTCCCAAATGAAGACCTCCTAGAGATCAACCGTGAACCACATGGTTGTGATTTCAGATGTTTTCTCAATCTTCATGTCTGCATAGGTCATGGCCTTTACTTCAGTTCGTGTGTCATGGCGTTCAAGATCTATTTCCTCACCCCAGGCACGACCTCTGAGCTTGAACCCCTCGGAGTCATTGCCCATCTCAAGTATCTCAAACTTCGAGTAGAATTGCACATTGATGTCGATGAGTGATAGAAGATTCCCAATCCATTCTACCAAGAGTTCCGGGAGATCCACTCCCTGAACGTTGATTTCGACCGAGTTCCTGGGTTGGACTGTTGAAGTATCGAGAATGACTTCAAATGTAGCTAGAGCTGCTTCTTCGAAGGCAGCCTCTAGTGTTGGTGCCCAACACTCAATGGTTATGTCTGCCGTATGCTCATGATATCGAAAGCCACGTTCAGGGGTCATTCTCTTTCATCAGCCAACCACTGCAGGAAGCTTAAAAGGCGTTTCCAACCGAGAGCAGCCGTCTGTCGCTTGGGCTTGACAGAAATCCATGCCGAGGTAGCCAAGCCCGGATTAAGGCGCTGGTCTTGAAAACCAGTTTCTTCGGAAGCGTGAGTTCAAATCTCACCCTCGGCGCCACTTTTTGCCGCAACAACAGACACTAATCTCATTCTCGTTGGCTAGTCAGGCTAGTTGGTGCAATAATCTTGGATTTTCCTATCGATGCTTGGTACGATGCAATCTTCCTTCGTCATTCTCAGAGAAAGTACTCTGGTAAAGTTCCGAATGATGAAGTTACAAGAAGAATTGAAGAAGTCTGCGCCGAGTTCAGGCCATTCTCTGGTGCTAGAGCTGTTCTTGTGAAAGAGCCTGCGAATGATGTATTCAAGGGGGCAGTAGGCCCGTATGTTCTCAGGGTCACAGAAGCCCCATACTACATCGCATTCGTAGCCAACATGAACGCACCAAACATCCAAGCCATCACAGGATATCTAGGCGAAGGGGTCATTCTTGAGGCCACATCTCTGGGTTTGAATACTTGCTGGGTTGGAGGTTTCTTCCGCCGAAATGCTGTTTTGAAACAAATCGATCTCCATGACGATGAACGTGTGCTGGCCATCACACCTGTTGGGTACTCCAAGCAGAAACTTGACAGAGTTGGTGGTTCATCAAAACGGTATAGACGAAAGAGCCTCGACAGACTCATTGTGAGCGGAGAATTGGATGACAACAAGTGGATCGAAACTGCATTGGAGGCCGTCAGGATTGCTCCATCAGCTGCTAACAGACAACCTTGGAGATTCCAAATCAGCAATGACTCAGTTACAGTGTTAGCTAATAGCAGGAGAGAAGGATTAGGTGTTTCAAGGAAACTCGATTGTGGCATCGCCATGCTGCATCTTGAGTTGGGTGCACTTACAGCAGGCAGTAAGGGTAGCTGGGAGTTCCTTCAGTATCCTGGTGTAGCACGTTACAAAGTCAGCTAGTTCAAACCCTCGGCGCCACTTCTAGTTAGTGAGAAACACCATTAGGGCCAGTACGAAGTAGTAGACTTGATAGGTGCTAACCATGAATCGTTCAACCAGCCCAAAGTAGCTCTTTGTGGCGGTGAATGACGAAGCAACTACGAGAATCAATGAAACTATCGCAGTAATCAATGAGAATGTCGCAAATGTACTCCATTCTACTACAGATTCCAGTCGAAACCACATTGCCACCATTCCTGCAGTTGTCAATATTCCCGATATGGAAATCAGAACTAGATGCATCTTTCCTCGGGTGGTAGTGATTTCACCACCGGCGTCAAGAGGGAAAAACAGAGCGACAAGCATTCCAAGGAACCCGCTGATTACAAACAGAACAGGACCAATGATTGATCCTTCTCCGTTATTCACTCCCCAATGCAGCCCCAAATAGAAGACGAACAACAGAGTACTCGATGAGATGATGAACTTGTCAAATAGCTTCTTTCTAGGAGCGTCAACTGCCATGAGCGTGCTAACATCATCTCTGATGTGGCTATAGTCCGGCAGCAAGATTCCTCCAAGAATCCACATTACAGTATAGATGATTGGACTGAGCATTCCAGAGATTGCGAGAAGATGGAATAGATTCATGACTTCTACTTCCTTTGATTCGGGGTCAAAAGAGGACTATATTAAGCATCTAGATTCTCAATGACGGTGGCAACGCCCTGTCCACCGCCAACACAGGCATTGGCAACTCCATATCTCGCCTTCTCTTCTTTGAGGATTCTTGCGAGTGTTCCGGTCAACCTGATCATGGTAGAGCCCAGAGGGTGCCCGATGGCAATTGATCCCCCCATGACATTTACTTTCTCCTCAGGAATGTTCAGTTTGTCCATACAGTTGAGAGGTACAATACTGAACGCCTCGTTTATCTCCCAGTAGTCGATGTCTTCAACTCTCAGCCCCGCATGTCCAAGGGCCTTCACAGTGGCAGGTACAGGTCCACGACCCATGACAGAGGGGTCAACGCCCGCCCATCCCATGGAAACAATCCGTGCCATGGGCTCTACACCTCTTCTTTCTGCCT
>CP070658.1:1941191-1958045 GCA_020355105.1 Candidatus Thorarchaeota archaeon
GGAACAGAGTCCTTCTCTTGACTATGAAACTAGTCGCTTCTTCAAGAAGCACTTTGAGTGCCCCTCTGGATAGTCGGCCAACACTGCAAACGTTTCATATCCAAGCCGCTCATAGAAGGCATGTGCCTTGGAACACGTGGTCCAAATCCCGAGTGAATCCCCTGCTCTCCTTAGCCTCTATTCACCAGTCCTCACGTAAGGCTAGCTGGAGTTCCTATTTCCGTTTCCTAATGACATGAGCGGCAATAACAGTTGTAGCTGCAAGTACGGCAAATCCAGAAAGAACCAACACAAAGCCGGGAAGGGGGGATGACTCCCCATCAATTGCAGGAATGATCTGCTCTCTTATGAGTGAGTCTGCCGGATAGAACTCTCCATCCGGGACATTTCCATTGAAGACAACCACTAGGTCATGTCTTGGTGATACATAGACTGCCTGCTCATAGTGTCCGTGAGCTGAGTATATACTCTGACTGGGCCAGTACCACCACTGGTATCCCATGAGTTCATAGCTGCCTCCCCAACCGGTAGTGATTCTAGGGGTAGTGGCTTCAGTGACCCATTCCTCGGATACAATCTGAGCTCCATCCCAGGTCCCGTTGTTCAGCATCAGATAACCGAACTTGGCAAAGTCGCGCGCCGTGAGATAGAGCCCTCCATCAGTATGATACCAACCTCCGGCTGCCCCACCACCAATCTGCGACCAATAGACATTGTCAATTCCAAGGGGTCCAAAGAGATACTGATTCGCATACTCCAAGATTGACATGCCTGACTGGATCTCAATGATTCCACCAAGGATTATCAGAGTCCCTGAGTTCATCCACCAACTCTGTCCAGGGTCGTTCCACATTGGACGGTCCAAGCAATACTGGAGTGCGTCATCGCTCACCCACATCTGACCGAGGTCATTTCTTGGGTCATTGTAGGGATAGTCGTTCTCGTGAAACTCCATTCCATCTGTCCATGTGAGCAGATGTTCAATTGTGATGCTCATCTTTCGGTCGTCAACATTCTGAATCGTCCAGTCATTGAAGAAACTCATCATCGTCGAATTCACGCTCTCGATGAGGCCTTGGTCAATGGCGATTCCGACAAGTGTAGAGGTGATGCATTTTGTACATGATTGAATCATGTGGATGTCGTCTGCATCCCAGTCCTCTCCATAGTACTCGTAGACAAGATATCCCTCTCTGACTACATTCACAGAATCAATGGCGTAATCCATGCGGTCTATGGTACGTTCAACTTCTTCTAGTCTTCCCGAATCCATCCCATGATTCTCGGGAACGTCCGGTATCCAGTCATCTGTGGGCCAATAATCTCGTGTAACAGATGCAAGACCGGCCTTCATAGACCTCGGCATATCAGGAATGGCTGGATCTGGATAGAGTGGGATTGCTCCCAGCAAGAATATGACAAGGAGTGAACATACAAACTTCCTTAGCGTGCTTATCTGGGCCAATTTTGGATACCCATATAGTCATCCATCTTTGGGAATAAAAGCCGTCGTTTCACAGCAACCTAGGAATGAAACATGCACTAGATTGGCGGGTCATAGATGCGACAACACTGTGAACTGGACTATGTCCGGAGCTTTGACGTAGGACTTCCGAACTGCTCCGGGACAGCACAGCAATTCGCTCTGCTCTGATTAATAAGCAAACCCGGGCATGGTATGAGGAGTGTTGCGAGGGAGAGAATACAGTAGCACGGCATTGACTCCAGACTCTGGATTGGCATGAAGAAACTTGGACCGCATTCGTCGCAGCGGAGGAGAGTGGGTTCATGCGAAGTATAGGTGGAGTCTATTGTATTATTGCCCTGTCAGTGCTCATGATATTCTCTTTGAGCTCCTTGCCTGCCTCATATCTAGCTGTGGAACCGAGCCAATCAGCTGGTAACGAAGGCTCGACTGTTGCAGGAACCCCCCACAGTCCAATCTATATCGATGGTGATGGTAACTTCTCTGCCACGGCCTCAGCGGAAGGATGGTCCGGTAATGGTTCATCTTTGAACCCGTACATCATTGACAGGTTGGACATTGACCTTGGTGGGGCCCCCGGTCATGGTATCAGCATCAGCAACACTCGAGTGCACGTTGTGATCCGCGATTGCAATCTGACCGGTGCCAGTGTGGACCCAGGGTGTGGAATCTACCTGTACAACGTGTCGAACAGTGAACTCATCAACAACACCTGCATCGACAACTACATCGGCATCCGCCTCGATTTCTCAACGTCAAACAGTCTGTATAAGAACAACTGCACAGGCAACAACATCAACATCTATCTCTATTCCTTCTCAGACTCCAACACTCTGTCCGAAAACACCTGCACAAGCGACTCCAACGCTGGTATCGTTCTCTACAGGTCCAATTCCAACTCCCTTGTCAACAATACATGCAAAGATAGCACCAACATCGGCATCTACATCGCTCGCTCAGACTCCAACACTCTGTCCGACAACGTCTTCACCAGCAACACCAACTATGGTATCTATATCAATGACGACAGTGACCTCAATGACATCCTGTGGAACGTCTTTGCGGACAGTTCTACAAATGGCTATGACAAGGGGACTGGCAATGTCTTCGAATACAACTACTGGTCGGACTATACGGGCACTGATGCGAATCAGGACGGTCTTGGTGATACGCCTTACACGTTCACGGGCAACTCTGACCCCCATCCTCTTGTCGATTTGCCGACTCCACCCACGTGGACTCAGTCACCGGTGGACCGAGTCTTAGAGTTCGGTTCCCTCATCGTCTGCGACCTGAATGCCACAACACATCTTCCCTTGACATGGTCCTTGAACAGTAGTCTGTTCAGCATTGACGACGAAGGCGTGGTCACTTCTTGGTTTTCCCTCCCCATCGGTGTATACCGACTTGAGGTAGTAGGTACCAACATGCGTGACCAGAACATTACAGGCAACTTCCGAGTCACCATTCAGGACACAAGTCCACCCCACTGGATAGTCGAGCCTTCTGATCAGGTCCTTCAACACGGTGAGAGCCTTGACTATCAGTTACCAGCAGGAGACCTCTCAGGAATCGACCACTGGACACTCAATGACACAAGTCACTTTACAATCACTGCGACGTTCTATAATCAAGGAGGAACAGCTCGCTTGGTCAATGCAACTGCTTTGGAACCCGGCGTCTATCCTCTGAGCATCACAGTCTTTGACCGATATGACAACTCCATCTCTGCTGTCTTCTCTATCACAGTTCTCGAAGCCACAATGACGACTACCACAGGAACAGAAGGACTTGATCCAGTCTTGATGTTTGTCCTTGGGACAGGAGTGGGAGGGGGGGCATTCATCGTGATTGTCCTAGCTGTTCTCAGACGACGGGCAGATGAATGATAGGAGGGCCTGCTATTGCTAAACGGGCATGCACAGAGCAGAAAGAGCCACAGGTTACACCCACCGCATCGCACAAGAAGTAGCCACAATATGCTTCCAAACTCTGCTTCTGCAAGGCTTAAGTCCTTCTGGAAGTATATCGTAGTGGCCATTATCTTGGGGAGAGCGTGGACCTGATGCGAGCAGCATACAAGTTCTCGTCGCTAGCTGTTTCACTTCTACTCATCACAATATCCGGATTGCCTCTCGAGACAGGCTGGCTAGTTGTGTCGAGTGCCAATGGGACCACAGGACCACTGCCTGAAGTCGTGGGTTTCTCTGAGAACATGCTGCTCTCGACAGATGATTCAGTATATCCTCATCATGTTGAGGTTTCGATGGCTATCAGTGACAACGGCACAATCTTTGCAGGTTGGAAGAACGCATATACACACAACGGGATAGGCGTACGTGTAAGTGTGTCAAAGTCAGTTGATGAAGGCGCTACCTGGACTGAACCATACGACATGCCAATGTTCACGAGTGGAGTAACTGGACAATCAGACCCTTGGATGGCTTGGTATGGCAATAGCATCTACTATGCGTATCTCGAGTACTCGATTGAGGGGCCGGATCTATCGCAAATCACCGTTGCGAGAAGTGATGATTATGGTGTTTCGT
This sequence comes from Candidatus Thorarchaeota archaeon, assembly GCA_020355105.1. GTDB lineage: Archaea > Asgardarchaeota > Thorarchaeia > Thorarchaeales > Thorarchaeaceae > SMTZ1-83. The sequence continues at coordinate 1,945,227 of CP070658.1, forward strand.
GGACACCTGTGACTGCATCACATGGTGGCTTCTTTGCTGATAAAGAAACTATGGCAATCAGCAACGATGGCACCGTATATGTAATCTATAGTGATACAGACGACCCCACCGGGCTGGGAGAGTGTACTCTACGTCTAACGCGCTCCACAGACGGAGGCAGCACCTTCCAGGAGATCTCCGAAATCACCGAATCGTCAAGATGGCATCATGGTCCATACATAACTCTGAGCAATCAAGGACACGTCTGCATCGTATGGTTGTGGATAGAGCCCGAAAGCATGGAATGGGGCAATCTCTACCTGTCACGGAGCTTGGACCAAGGCGAAACCTTTGAGGAGTGGCGCCTAGTAAACGATGACGGCAATTACTCGACAGCCGCCCCAGGCAAATTCACAATTCCAGTCATTCGGCTTGACAACAATGATCGGGTCTACGTTCTTTGGGCAGATGGCTTTGAGTACGGTCCACATTCCTTTGACGTCTATCTTCGCTATTCCGACGACTACGGCGAAACCTGGAGTGACCGTTTCCGAGTCAATCCAACTACTGAAGGTAACCAGTGGAACCCTGAGATGGCTATTGATTCTAGTGGGCGTCTTCACATTGCATACTATGATGAACAGCAGGAGCAATACAGACCTTACTACCGTACAGTCAACTTCACAGGTGTTGAAAGGAATACTCCAGTCTTTGGTGATCCCATAGCCATAGCTGATACCACAACCTCAAGCTCGTTCACCAGACCAGGAGAGTACTTCTCTATTCAACTTGACCAAGATGGGATTCCGCATGTGGCTTGGTCGGACGGCAGGAATGACGAGATGGATATCTACTACGCCCACGGACTCGCAGCAGAGTCCACGGAATTGTTTCCAGCCGAAGTCGTGATTGCCCTTGTCGGTGTGTTTCTTCTGGCCGTTATCGTTGTCCTAGCATACGCAAAGAAACGGTGAAGCATGTCCGAAAGGGGACAGGGAACTCATTTCGCCTTGGATAATCTCATGACTGAGTGGTCCACCACTTCTGAGGACGAAGAAGAGAGTCGGGCTGTTTCAGGACCTCTAGTTACACGTCGGTATTCAAGCTAGTACGGCGTGCATCTAGCAGCAGAAGAAGTGGGTCCTTTCGCGTGAGAATTCAGAATTAGATACTTCATGAGAAATAGAGATTTATTGAAATGCCTGTTATTGGAGGTCACTATACACTGCGGTCTTGGTGACAGAAAATGGCAAGAATAGTAGATATTGAAGGCATAGGTCCATCATATGCAGAGAAACTCAAAGAGGTTGGTATAGATACTACCGATGAACTACTAGAGGCCGGTGCTTCTTACTGGGATAGAAAGAAACTGAGTGAGAAGACAGGTATTTCAACAAGTCTCATTTTGGAATGGGTGAATCGAGCTGATCTGTTCAGGATCAAGGGCGTTGGAGAACAGTACTCGGATCTTCTTGAAGAGTCTGGAGTCGATACTGTGGTTGAACTCGCAAGAAGGAATCCAGAGAACCTGTACTCAAAGATGGTGGAAGTGAATGAGGCCAAGAATCTCGTTGATAAGCCACCCTCCGTGGACCTCCTGAAAGACTGGATAGGTCAGGCTAAGAAACTACCTAGAAAGGTAGAGTAAAGCAGCAGGTTGGCGAAATACTCCAACTCGAGTTTGCGTAAGACATTGGCCTTAATAGCTGAGGCCATAATCGATTGTGCCGTGAAGCTTGATTACGAGATCTTCAATGCATACAATCCCAAGGCAACGATTGAGATTGACCTGCGCGCATTCACGCTGAAGATACTCACTCGATTGGATGACACGTTGGAGTCTATCAAAGAGAGAAGACAAGACATCTTCGGGGATTTCGCCAAACGTGTCATTTCGGCATGGTCTGAAAGCGAGGGAATGGGAGATATTGACTACAGTTCAGTTAGTCTTGGTGAGATTGAACAAGAGTTTCCTAATCTCACGGAACGTACGGATTTTCTTCACCCGGCTCTTAGGTTCATTCTCAGTCACTTGAGAAGTCAAGAGGCCAAGGCTGAAAACGGCTGGAAAGACGACTGTGTTGTACATTGACCGGGAGAGGGCGGAGAACATCCTCTTCTACAGTATGGTGAAGGTCCTTGTTGACCTCTTGGGGAGAGAAGAAGGAGTCAGTCTGTACAAAGATGCGGTTGACTACATAGCAGATAGGCGCGCAAGGGATGATCCGGACGCCACCAAGATAGAGCAGCTCAGACAGGAACTAACGAGCAGTCTACCAGACAGTGGTGGATACGCATTCGCCGTTGCTGACCTCGATGATAGCATGATTCTGGGTAAATTCGACAAGTGCGTTGTGCATGAGTCTCTGAAGCACGTCAGTGACCCCGAGCTTGCCTACTATGCCACGTGTTATACCAACTTGATAATTGCCAACCGCAGAAGCAGGAATTTCCAGATAAGGCGAACGCAGACATTGTTCAGCGGAGATTTCTGCGACGAGTTGTATTGGGACCCAGAGGTCTACGAAGAACCTAAGCAGCCGTCGCTTACGGTTTCAAGACGGCTCAGAATTGAATAGCAATCTCATGCCATCAATGCAGCGAGGTCATGGCCATCCAGCCGGAGCCTGAGGAGTAGTCTTCTATTAATTGGCCAAGGGAATCTCCGCAGGTCTCGCGGAGGCTTCATCTCACCTGTAAGGCCCGTATTCTCCTCCGATGCCGTCATTGGTCTTCACAGAATACATATGAATATGGAACGGCGAGCGAGCTTGGCACTACCGCTTCTTCATATTCCATCACCTAGAATATGCATGATACCGATGCTGGTTGGTTCATCTATACTTGTCTTCAAATCTAGCGATCTTCAATCCACAGATACGTGAAGAGAATCACGAAGAGCACATGAAGTGCAATAATGGCCCATATCATGACATTGACTGCGGCTATGAAGTATGAGTATAGCTCAACAATGACCATCAGGAAGAACGCGAGATCGAAGAAGATGAATATCGCCTGTCTTGTTTCTGAATGTTCCATATCCCGAACAAGGAAGGCAAAGAAGGCTGCTGGTAGTATCCATGAGGCTGCATGTCGAGCCATGGCTAGACCTCCACTGAGATAAGCTGCCCCTGTAGTATCCAAAACCATCTCTGGAAATAGCATTAGGCTAATTCCAAAGAACAGACCCACTATAGTGGTAAACAAGAAGACTGGCTTTGCCTACATTACAATCTCCCAGTTTTGTCGCGACTGAGCCTTAACATTAGCCTAACGGTTCTTTCACTAATTCGGCATCCATTTATATAGTGTACCAACTAGGAATATGTCCCAATTCATGTTGACTCCCCCTTTCGATGATTCCCGACATCTTGGCTTCTCTGGGTAAAAACTCTCCTTTCCTAAGTCCTAGTCTTGGCCCCGTTCAACCAATCCGGACCTGATGAGCCATTCCACTGCGCTCTGTACTCGATATGTTTCCTCTGTTCCTGCCTTCTCCATGATGTACTCGATTAGTCCTGGGCTCGACCCGCCGCCATGGACTCTCAAGTACTGCTGAACGAGTGAAAACAGAGCCGATCCTTCAAGGACCGCTGTGACTTGACTGAAGTCTTCTTCTCCAGGGGCACTGCTGCATAAGTTCACTGCGGCCGTAGTTGGCTTGTAGTGTCCTCTGCTCACATGCTCTAATAGACCAAGTTGAACCATGTATGAGTTGAGACCGGAGATTTGGGACCGTGCCAATCTTGTTATCCCCTTGACCTCTTTGAGATGAACAGGTTCAGTTCCATTGTTGCTCAGGATAACATAGGCCCTGACGACTCTTACTTGGTCTTCGAATCGAACACCAGAGGTCGGCACTAGAGTTGGTGGAGCTTCATCTTTGGTCATGATAATCCCTTCTGATACACATCTCAAACAACGCTCTACTATCAGTCTTGAGCAGGAGATGACAGCATCGTGAACTGAATCATGTCCGGAGCTTCGACATAAGACTTCCGAAGTTCCACGATTCGCAAACTACTACTTCTTCTCTGGCGTACAAGTGTGTGTTTGATGATGGGCTTGGAGAAACCACTGACTGTACTACGTTGGCCCCGCAGGATTTACCTCTTCGTCCTCGTCCTCTGACCACCTCTCATTCTCAGGTAGACTGTCGACACCAAGCTCCTTGAGTCTGGCCATGGTACTCCGTAAGAGGTTGTCTGTTTTGTTGGTGTCTGAGAGTAGAAGTGCATAGTTGGAAAGGGCCGTTGCCAGTACATGTTGATGGACTGTCGGTGCCTTCGCGACCAGTTCTTCTCCAATATCAATGGCTTCACGAAAAGCATCCTCTGCCTCTGATGTTCGACCAGTTCGGGTGAGAATGATACCGAGGTTGCTGAGGGTCGATGCAAAACCGGGACTATGGGCAACTGGTGACTCTTTGACAAGCTCTTTGCGAATCTGGAGTGCCTCTCTGAGCGCGTCCTCTGCCTCTGATGGCCTATCTGTTACAGCCAGCAGGACGCCAAGATTGTTGAGTGTCGTGGCAACACGATAGAGAAAGTGTTCGGGGGATTTGTGAGAGAGTTGTTTCCTCATCTCGAGGGCCTCCAAAAGGGCCTCTTCCGCCTCCGATGTTCTCCCAGTCTGTCTGAGAAGGACTGCAAGATTGCTGAGAGTGGTGGCAACAAGGTCGGTAAGAAACACGACTTCTGGAGCCTTGTGACTAATCTCTCTTGCAGTATCAAGTGCCTCTCGGTACGCTTCCTCGGCCTCTGCGGTTCTCCCAGTCTGTCTGAGAAGAACAGCAAGGTTGTTGAGATTCCAGGACATCATGTGGTCGTATCTATCCGGAGACTTGGCGGATATCTTCCTGTTAATCTCAAGAGCCTCGCGGGATTTCTCTTCGGCCTCTGACGCTCTGCCAGTTCGCCTCAGAAGAACTGCGAAATCATGGAGAGTCCAAGCGACTTCCTTCGAAAATGCATCAGGTGCCTTTTCAGCAAGTTCTCCGAAGATGTCGAATGCCTCTAGGTATGCATCCTCCGCCTCTGAATATCTACAAGTCTGTGTGAATGGCACCGCTAAGCTGTTGAGAGTATATGGGACCGTGTGCAAGAATGCCTCGGGCTCCTTCTTTGCCAGTCCTCGCCACAACTGAAGTGCCTCTTCGAAATGGTCAATCGCTTCAAGTGGTCTGTTCGTGTATCTCAGAACTTCACCAAGATTGAGAAGGCTGACACCGAGATCACGAACGTCAGAGAGATTGTCTGGCTTCTTACTGGCACGCTCTTTGCAGATATCAAGAACCTCTCGTAGGGTCCTCTCCCCTTCTGGACCCCTTCCTGTGAGGAAAAGTGCTGTGCTGATGTTACGTAGGGAAATCGTGATTCCTCTCATAGGGTCGTACATTTCCGTCGGGGCGGACTTCTCATAGAGTTGAAGTGCTTCTCGAGATGCTTTCTCGCCCTCTTCCAGTCTATTGACAGCCATCAGGAGCCAACCGAGATTGAAGAATGTCCAAGCCACATCCTGAGGACGGAAACCCAGTGTTGTTTCATCCAGCCTCCTATAGATTGCGAGGGCCTCCCGGTAAGATTCCTCGGCCTCGCGCACTCTATCGGTCCGGTAGAGTAGGAGACCAAGAAAGCTCAACGTTCGTGCAAAGTGGACCAAGAGTTCGTTTGGAATCCTCTCACCGAGCTCTCGAGATATCTCAAGCGCCTCCCTTAGAGCATGCTCACCGTCGGCTACTCTGAACATGTGGGTGAAGACGCATCCTCTCAGACCCTGCATCACCACATGGCTCTCCTCAGTGTCGATTCTAACAGCATCAAGAAGTGCTAGCGCGTTAGAGAACTCATTTCTCCACATAAGGTCAGAAACAATGGACCCAAGGTCTGCTAATGCGCCCCTTTCTGCGGACAGTGCTCGAACTGATAGGGCCAATCCTAGTAGGGCATAGTCCGACTCTTCGGTCGAGGCCTTCTCGAGGGATTCAGCCACTTCACTTGTCGATTCTTGAAGCCGTTGACCAAGCTCAGCCACGATAAGATCTCTCGCAAGGCCGTGAAGTACCCATGTTCCGTCCCCCCACTCTCTGACAAAGCTCAGACTGATTAGCCTGTCCCAGTGGTCTGTCCTCATGCCCGGTGCAACAACGGTCATTATCCTTCTATCGAAGAAGGGCATAAGACCGGCCTTTTCAACCAAATCCAAGAGGTCATGGGCTTGGCCGAACAGTCTTCTCCAAGTCCTAAGGCGCACTGCCTCAAGCGTGTCTGCACGCAGGTCCTCCACATCACTGAGTGATAGGCTTCCGGAGTCTGCGAGGTCACATATTGCGCCCACTACAAACGGATTTCCGCCGCTCACACTGACGATTCTGTCCTGAAGTTCAGGAGTCTCAATCTGTCGTTGATCAAGCAGCTCAATGCAACTATCTCTATCAAGCTCTGTCAGCTCAGATTCCTCAATCTTGATGTCCTCGATTGTCTTGCTGGGCAGGGCCTGTCTGCTTGCCAAGACTCCGACACAATTCGATAGCGAACTCAAAAACACATACCAGAGCTCGGCCTCAGTGATCTCTCTACCTCGATAGCGCCATCGGCGTTTCTCATTATCGACATCTTCGAACTGGTCGAGCAAGAACAGAATCGGCCTTTCGGAGGTCTTGCGCTTGTTCAGATCTTCAAGGAGAGCATCGAGATACAAGAACTCAGCGTGCCTTGGCTCTTTCCAGAGTATCTCAAGCAATCGCTGGATGTAGTCCTTGCCAAGACGGGTCTGTAGCCATCCGCCCAAGTCGCCATATCTCGATTTGAGCTTTGGACTCACCTTCGCTCCAATGGCACCAATCGCACCACCGATGCTTGCCAGAGAGCCAATGAATGGAATGGCCATCACGACTTCCTTTGCCCATTCTCTACCCTTCTCTTTGACTGGCTCTACGCCCTCGACGAACCGCTGCCTAATCTGCCAGAGAACGTCGAATCTTCGCAGATTAGCACCAAGAAGGACTGCCCCCTTTGCAATAACATTCAGACGGCCATAGAAATCCGCATATTGCTCACAGTCAAGGCGGATGGTGTAATCGATTGTGTTCTTCCAATGGTCCAAGAGTGAACTCTTCCCTATTCCCCCGATCCCACGTAGATGGAGAACGACACTCTGTTCTTTGCAGCGCTCAAGTGCTTCTGCCATCCAGTCGAGATACTCCTCTCGGTCGACGAAGATTCTCTCAGAAGGCTCGAAGTGTTCGTACATCCTCTGGACCCTACATCACGCGATGAAGTGCAATCGAACGGGTGTCACATAAGCTCGTCGGTACTAGTGATTGTATGGAGTCAAGTTTCTTAAAGCAGAGAAAGAGTATGATGAATTCAGACGCCTACATCACACTCTTTTTCCAAATGTGCTAGAAGGGAGAGAATATCCCAGCGAAGACAATCCAAGCAAGCAAGGTCTTGGCCACCAAGCTCAGAACGATGTACATTCTCTCTCCGTAGAGGTAATCCTTCCACTTGCTGACTTTCTTGTATTGTAGAAGCATGTTCAATGCGAAGATGTTGAACAGGAAGAAGTACATGAAGATGATAATGTAGACAAAGGTTGGTGGTTGAGTTTCAGCCACGCTGATTGCTGCAGTGAAATAGCCAAATAGCACAAGCCATGGGGTGAAGCCAGATACGCATCCAAGAACAAAAGGGCTCCACTTGGTCTTCTCAGTGTATTGATTGACTATCTCCATGAGATATCCGAACATTATCATCATGGCATTCAGTACAACGATCATGACCAGCGACCAAAGGTCCCAGATTCCTAAGAGAAATGTGATCAGGAAAATCATCACAGAGCTCGAAACGGAGTATTCATACCATCTGTAGGGATTCATCCCTTTCTTGAGATTAGCTACGTACTTGTCATTCAGGGGATAAGCAATCAGGAAATGAGCGAGTGCAGACATCAGTGGGAATGATGCAAGAATAACTCCGATGTTGGTCAACGTGAACAATACAGCAGGTGTCGGTTGCACAAGTATCTCGAAGGGATCTAAGCTGATGATTTGAAAATCCAGGTAGATTGTGTAGACGTCCTGTTCCCATTCTATGGTCAAACCCAAGAAGAGCATTAGTATTCCAGTGATTAGATGAAGAACTCCCGCGTAGAGATTGAACCTCTTCAGATACGGAAATGAAATCGGTGAGCCAGAGGAGGCTCCCATAGATTCCGCTTGCGTCATAATAATCGCAAACACTGTTTTGGACTGTGATAAGAATCTCGTGGTTCGTTTCTGATTGCCTTCCGTAAGTTGGTTTGGTGATAGGTTTCAATCATTGATCTTCTCTAACCGAAATATGACCGGCCTCACACCGTCGCCACAGGCTACGTACGTCACATCGGGCCCCGGCCAGTCCATATCGATTAGATCAAACTTAGTCAGTCGGACTGTTAGGTCCCTCCAAGCCCACCCACAGAAACCGTCAGGCATCTTGAAGCTGTTTTCGGCAATGAACTCCTGTCCATCCTCGAAGAATTGGCAGGTCGGTATCTCCTTGCCTGATGAGGACTGAACTATCGGATGTCCGAAGACTTCTTCCGGGCTGTACCTTCTCACCACGGTTATCTTCATTCTTGGTAGTTTCATAGCCACCATCTACGCCGAGTGAGGACTGTACGCCCATTATTAGACTTGAGATTCGAGCCATCCAATTGTACAGATTGGAATCCCGTGCGCTGTAGTCTTGCCATCTTCTGGTCGACCTGCAGTCCGGAACATGAAGCGAATGTGTTAAAGTCCTAGACGGACCTAAGGCTGGGTGGGTGTAGGCGTGAAGATTGCGAAGAATGCACTAGAGGCGATTGGGAATACATCCATGGTGCAATTGAATAAGGTGGTTCCGCCGGACCACGCAAGAGTATTGGTGACACTGGAGTGGGAGAATCCCACGGGGAGCATGAAGGACCGTATGGCTCAAGCCATGATAGAAGAAGCAGAGAAGGATGGGCGACTTAATGTTGGTGGGACTGTCGTGGAGTATAGCGGAGGGAGCACGGGAACATCGCTGGCGCTCATCTGTGCTATCAAGGGGTATCGTCTCCGTATTGTTTCCTCTGATGAGTTTAGTCGAGACAAACGTGACCACATGAGGGCTCTAGGTGCGGAGGTGAGAATTGTCCCCAGCAGGGGTCGTGGAATCACAAAGGAATTGGTTGAAGAGATGATAGAAACCGCCCGAAAGCTAAGTGATGAACCTGGCACGTATTGGACAGACCAACTGAGCAATAGCGACCACATATCTGGCTACTTCTCATTGGGTGAGGAGATATGGGAACAGACCGGCGGGCAGATCGATGCCTTTGTGCATGTTGTTGGGTCAGCCGCATCTCTCATTGGCACTTCAAGAGTCTTGAGGGAGCACAATCCAAAGATACGAATTGTCGCCGTTGAGCCGGACGAGTCTCCTGTCCTGTCGGAGGGAAAGAGCGGTTCGCATGGCATAGGGGGTATCGGGATGGGGTTTGTCCCACCACTCTGGGATAGAAGCGTGGCTGATGAGATTGTGCGCATTCCAACCACTGAGGCCAAAGAGATGACTAGACGGCTAGCGAGAGAAGAGGGGCTCTGTGCAGGCACGTCTTCAGGGGCAAATGTGGCAGCAGCCATCAGAGTTGCCAAGAATCTGGGCCCAGATGCAACAGTCGTGACGTTGTTGGTTGATTCGGGTCTGAAGTACTTGAGCACGGATCTCTACAAATCCAGCTAGTGTAGTCCGTAGAGTTGGCGCGAGTTCTAGACTCTGGGAGTGCCTGAAACGAATGACTCACCCGCTAACACCTCTTCTCACTGATCTGGCATTCATGATAAAGTTGCTCAGAAACATGCCATTTATCATAGTCAGTGTGAACGGATTGTCCGCTGGAGGATTAGGATGTTCCTTACAACGGAAGAAGAACAATCACTTCAGGGAGAGAACGGCGAAGCAATACAGCTCGCAATGTCGGTTCTCGTGAAGCTAGGGGAGATGTACGGCGCCGACAGGATGATACAAATCGAGAATGTTCACGTCGATGCCTCCAGCTATTATGGGATTTCTGATGCAGGGATGGAGTTCGTCGAGAAACTGGCAGGAACAGGGGCAACCTACAAGGTTCCCACAACACTCTGTATCGCGTCCATTGATTTTGAAAGCTGTTCTGAGTTTGGCGTTTCGGAGGAATGTGTCGAGAAACAGTTGAGAATCGCTCAAGCTCATTCAACGATGGGAGCAGACCCTACTTGGACTTGTGCTCCCTATCAGTGCGGTAGTTCAGTTGAGTTTGGACAGAGAATCGCGTGGGGTGAGTCAAACGCTATTGCCTTTGTCAATTCGGTGATTGGTGCTAGGACTATCAGATGTGCTGATTTTGTTGATATTTGTGCGGCAATTGCCGGTTTGATGCCCGAATTTGGCCTCTATCTTGATGATGAGCGAAAAGGAAGTATTCTCGTAAGACTAGAAGACCTAGACACCCGTCAATTCACATCTGCTGATTATGCGGCTCTGGGTTATTATGTGGGAGGGGTGGCAGACTCTCTCGTTCCTGTACTGGAGGGTGTGTCAAAGTCTGTTTCCGTAGACCAATTGAAGGCCTTCTCTGCTGCGGCATCAACGTCTGGCTCAATTGGTTTGTTCCACATTTCTGAGATCACACCGGAGGCCAAGAATCTCGACGAAGCATTTGGTGGGGAGAAGCCCTCAGAAACAGTGATTTTTGGAGAAGATGAACTTCGTGAAGCTAGACACAGTCTTGCGACTCAAGATGGAGCAGATCCCGAGATTGCGATTCTTGGCTGTCCCCACTATTCGGTGGAAGAGCTTGACGAAGTAGCACGGATCCTCAAGAACAAGCAAGTATCACCGGACAAGCAGCTCTGGGTATTTACAAACAAGTGTGGCAAGCAAGAATCAGATAAGAAGGGAATCCTGGAGAAGATCGCTGAAAGCGGTGCAAAAGTCATCTGTGACACCTGTTTTATCCTCTTTCCAACTCCAGCGTGGGAATTGGGTTCTATTGCGACTGATTCAGCGAAAATGGCGCATTATGCCCCGGGCCTTGGAGATTTTTGTGTTAGTTTCCTAGACAAGGAACAGTGCATTGAGAGTGTGACGAAATGAGGTATGGTTGGTGAGAGAAATGGAATCATCCCGAATCCGGTGCAACACATTGTTGCCTGGCGTTGCAAGGGGCACCGCGTTGGTGACCTCTCAGCCCATCTGCTTCTGGGGCGGACTCGATCCCAAGACTGGAACCATCACGGAGAGAGAACATGAACTAAAGGGTCAGAATGTTGCTGGAACTGTCTTTGTGTTTCCAACCGGAAAGGGCTCCAGCACGACCTCAGCTATTCTCTTGGAATCTGTTAGACGTGGAACTGCGCCAGCAGCGATTGTGAACTTGAAGACGGAGCCAATTCTTGTAATTGGAGCAATCATCGCTGAGAAACTCTATGATTGTATCATTCCCATTGTTGATAGGCCGGAACAAGACCCAACCAAGGTCATCAGATCTGGCGATTGGATTGAAGTCGATGCCAGTGAGGGTGAAGGATGGATACATCTTCGTTGATGATTGATTCCAGTTGAGCATATATTCTCTAGATTCCCACTCCGCTTCTTCTCTGGCATGTGGTTTATTCGTCAGATGATGATCGTCGAGAAGTCCCTAGGTGTTTCAAACGCCCCCCGGAGGGTTGGCCTCATCCTCCTCTTCCTCTGACCACTCCTCACTCTCAGGCAGACTCTCGACACCAAGCTCCTTTAGTCTGTTGATGGTCTTTTGCAGATTATTCTCTCTGTCGTCGAGGTCTGACAGGAGAAGTGCGAAATTGCAGAGAGTCCTTACCAGTCCTTCTTGGTAGGCTGTCGGTGCCTTCAAGACTAGTTCTTCACCGATCTCGACTGCTTCACGATATGCATCTTCTGAGTCTGCTGGTCGACCAGTTCTTCTGAGCAGGATGGCAAGATTGGACACAGTTGACACAACACTTGGCCGATACTGGTCTGACGACTTGCCGGCAAGTTCTCTGCGCAGTTGGAGCGACTCCCTGAGTGCATCCTCAGCCTCAGACGTCTTGCCTGTTTCGAACAGCATGACACCGAGATTGTTTAATGACGTGGCAACACGATAGAGAAAGAGCTCCGGAGACTTCTGACCAAGTTGTCTTCTGATTTCGAGTGCCTCCAGGTAGACCTCTTCCGCCTCCGACAATCTCCCAGAACGTCTTAGAAGAATAGCGAGGTTGTTGAGAATGGTGGCCAATAGGTCTGTCATGAAGACAGACTCTGGAGCACTGTGAGCAAGCTGTCCTGCAATATCAAGCGTTTCTCGGTATGTTTCTTCGGCCTCTGATGCTCTGCCGGTCTGCCTGAGAAGAACGGCGAAGTTATTGAGATTCCATGCCAACTTGCTCAGATGTCTGCCTGGGGACTTGGCGACAAGTTCTCGATGGACCTCTAGGGCCTCGCGACATGCCTCTTCGGCTTCAGCCGTTCTTCCAGTATGCCTGAGCAGAACGGCATAATCGAGAAGATTCCAGGCGAGAGATCTCCGGAAAGCGTCAGGCGACTTCTCAGTGAATTCTCTAAACGTATCAAGGGCTTCCAAGTAGACTTCTTCCGCCTCAGTATATCTGCCTGTCTGTGTGAGAGGCAGTGCCAGGTTTATCAGGTTAATTGCCACCCACGTTGACATTTCAGGTTCTTTCTTGGCCAGTTCTCTCGCCAACTGCAAGACTTCCCTGTGTGCCTCTTCCGCCTCGTATGGTCTGCTCGTCATCCTAAGGAATTCGCCAAAGTTTAGAAGACTCACTCC
>CP070658.1:1958145-1965407 GCA_020355105.1 Candidatus Thorarchaeota archaeon
GTCCGCAGTGCATGAGATTGGCAACGGAAAGTCGCCTGCTGTTCCCTCTGCCCCCATCGAGAGGATGACCATATCATAGTCTTTCATGATGAGCTGATTATGAGTTGTGTCCTCGACACTCACCCGGAGATTCTTTGTATCCGGATACTGCTGTATCTCTCCGACTCGGCCCCGCACAAAGTTGACGCCTTCTTCTCGTGCTTTGAGGTATTGATCTTCGAAGTACTTTCCGTGCATCCGAAGGTCCTGATAGTAGATAGTAACTTCGGTGTCTGGGTAGTGCTCCTTCACCAAGAGCGCACACTTCACTGATTCTGCACAGCAGTAGTTGGAACAACCGGTTCTAGTACTCAAGTGTCTAGAGCCCACACATTGAGCAATACCAATTGATCTGGGCTTGGTGAGGTCGGATGGTTTCACAAGGTGGCCCTCAGTGGGCCCAGCGGCATTGATGAGTCTCTCAAACTCAAGCGACGTTATGACATTTGGATATCTGCCCCAACCGAGACGCGGAATCTTGTTCGGATTTGCTGGTGAGAATCCAGTTGCAAGGATGATGACCCCAACATCAAACTCGATTATCCTATCCTTGTCTGATGGAACGATTGCATCCTGTTCGCATTTATCAATGCATTTGCCGCACCGGATGAGGTCCATCCCCAAACATGCGTCAGTGTCGATGTAGTAAGAAGAGGGGACTGCCTGAGGGAATGGAATACCGATGGCCTTGTTCCATGTGAGGTTTTGATCTGTCCGACTTGGAACATCCACGGGACACACCTCAACGCAGTCTCCGCATGAAGTACACTTCTCAATGTCAACATAGCGAGCTTTCTGCTTGACTCGGACATTGAAGTTGCCCACATAGCCCGATATCTCATCAACTTCAGCCATTGTTATCAGATTGATATTCGGGTGCTTTGCCACATCGACCATTTTCGGGCCCAAGATGCAGATTGAGCAGTCATTCTGTGGGAATACTTTGTCGAGGATCGCCATGATTCCACCTATTGTTGGCTGGCGTTCAATCAGATGGACTTTGAAACCTGCCTCGGCCAGATCAAGAGCAGCTTGCATTCCAGCCACACCAGCTCCGACCACCATTGCTGCCTGAGTAACAGGAACGTCCAGTTCAGGCTGAGCTTCTAAGGTCATGGCCTTCGCCACAGACATTGCTACAAGTTCCTTTGCTTTCAATGTGGCCAACTCAGGCTCATGTGCGTGAACCCAAGATACGTGCTCTCTGATGTTGGCCATGACACAAAGGTATGGATTTAGACCCGCGGCCTTGACAGTCTTTCTGAACGTGTCTTCATGCATCGTAGGTGAACAAGATGCGACGACAACTCTGTTCAGATTGTGTTCCTTGATTGCTTCCTGGATTTCCTTCTGTCCCGGGTCTGCACAAGTGTATCTGTTGGTCTGAACGAAAACGACCCCGGGTAGGGTCTTTGAGAACTCGGCAACCGCTTCAATATCAACAACTGCGCCGATGTTCTTCCCGCACATGCACGGGAACACTCCAATTCGAACTTCTTCAGTTCCTGATACAACCTCAGGCTCAGCGACTTCCACGCTGTCGCCTTCTGCGTGGTCACTTGTGGTCATCCAGTTTCAATCCCCAAACAAGGGTAATCCTCCTCACTCTGTTCCATGAGGATTTTGTGGAGTTCGAACAGAATGGGTAATAAGCATTAAGGAACGCCAGCTACAAATCTGGGTGCTGAATTCAGTATTGTTCAGTTACCAAAACCGTAAAAAGCATCGCACCATGCCGAGGTTTCACCCGGTGGAGACTGTCTGCAATGACTGGTAAAGTGTGGGAATACATAACAGAGAAGCTTGAGAGCGAGGGGGCTTGTCACTTCTCTCTGTTAGATCCAGACCCTCTAAGCGCGAGCAATGACTACATTGTGAGTATCGCCGAACTAGCGGAGAAGGCTGGTACTGACGCAATCATGATTGGGGGCAGTACAATCTTTGGTGGCATCGATGATGCCGTGAAGGCCATAAAAGAGGCTGTGGACATTCCCACGATTCTCTTTCCGGGCAATATCACTGGAGTCACAGAACACGCTGATGCCATGTTTTTCATGAGCCTTCTCAACAGCTCGAACCCATACTACATAGTCGGGGCTCAGGCACTCGCCGCGGTCAGAGTGAAGTTCTCCGGAATAGAAACGATTCCGATGGCCTACCTGCTCATAGAGCCTGGCAAGTCAGCAGCTTGGGTTGGCGAGGCGAAGTGCTTTCCACGTGAGAAGCCCAAGCTTGTACTCATGTATGCGCTGGCAGCTGAGTTGCTCGGATACAAGCTCGTGTACCTTGAGGCAGGCAGTGGCGCTGAAGGTGGGGGCGTGCCTCCAGAGATAATATCGGTCGTTGCCCAGTATTCCGATTTACCAATCATAGCCGGCGGAGGTTTCAATGACGCTGAATCTGTCGTTCGTGGTGTGGAAGCAGGGGCATCTATCGTGGTTCAAGGCACGTATCTCGAGAAGAATGTTCAGAAAGACAAGGGTGCCGGGCTCAAGAAGATAGTAAAGGCACTCAAAGATGCGGGTTCGAAGAGGCTCTAGCGGACCTGTCGAAAGCAACCTTAAATACTTGAGATTGTTCTTTCACCGGAAGGCCTCGATACGGAGGAATACTAGCGGTGTCCTCGAAGACGGAAATGCTCACTGAACTCCTCGAAGACCTGAGTCGAGCCTCTCAGGGCAATGTTCAAGCGAGCGTAATCATCTCGAGGTCCCAAGGACTCCCCATTTGCACTCATTTTCCACCAGATCATGATTCTTCAGTCGTACCAGAGGAAGATGTAATTGCTGGCCGAAGCACACAGATAGAGTCAGAAACTCGTAAGGTCTTCAAACAACTCAAACGTGGGCCTTTTGCTAGGATGTTAATTGAAGGCGAGTCAGGCTACGTCATCATTTGTGACGCAGGCGAAGAATCAATCCTAGCAGTCCTAACAACCAAGGGTGCCAATATCGGCTATATGTTCTTCATGATGGCAAGAGTCGCAAGGCGTATTGCTAGCATTCTGTGAGCGCATTCATTCCGGCACTCTTTTATCGATACTGACTGCGTGCATTAGATGCGCTCAGACAGGTGAAGGACATGCCTGATGATGAATCCAAGAAGACCGAGGACTCGGAAGAGTCAGAGGATGAATGGGCAAAGTGGCGACAGGCTGGAGTAGTTGCTCGAGAGGCACTTGAGATTGCCCGACCAATGGTCAAGCCGGGCACCAAGGTGCTAGATATCGTCGAAGCAGTGGAGAAACACATTCTCGAGAATAGCTCTGGAATGTCTTTCCCCTGCAATGTTGCGATTAACAACATAGCTGCCCACTACACTTCTCCCTTAGATGACGAAACCGCGATTGAAGAGGGAAACCTAGTGACAGTTGATTGTGGTGCACACGTTGATGGATGCATATCTGATAGTGCGTTTACAATCGCCCTCAACCCTGATCATGAGGCACTTGTGAAGGCATCAGAGGATGCAACCAAGGTTGCCATTCGAATGATGCGGCCCGGTGCGAAGCTGAATACAATTGGAGCATTGATTGAAGACACCATTAAGAGTGCCGGATTCGAGCCCATCAAACAGCTGTCGGGTCATCAGCTACGGGAATACGAGCTGCATGGAGAGAAACAGGTTCCGTGTGTGTCAGGCATGTCTGAGGTTCTAGTCGAGGAGGGTGAGGTCTACGCCATTGAAACCTTCGAGAGCTCGGGATCTGGTAACGTTACAGACCTTCCGGACCCGCTAATCTACCAATTGTTACCAATCAGAGTACCAGTTCGTTTCAAGGGCACGAAGCGATTCTTGGGCATCGCTCGGAAGAAATTCAACGAGTTTCCATTTGCCAAGAGATGGATGGCCGAACAACTTCGAAAAGCCGAGCTTGAGCTTGCAATCAGGGAGCTTCAGAAGAATGGTGCGCTTCTTGCTCACCACATTCTCACCGAGGAAGAGGGCGAGTTTGTATCTCAAGCCGAGGATACAGTCATCATCACAGCGGATGGCGCCGAAAAGACAACGTAGAGTGTAGCCCAAGGTTCCCATCTGCGATGCGCGTTCGAAATGTCCCTTCTATAGCATTCCACTGAAGTTAGGCGCAATAATCCATTAGTTTCAGAACAATTAAAAGTGTGATTTCGCTTTTGGTTTATGTGGGTCCCGGGAGACTGTCCTCTAGACACTGACTAGGCCGTCGATATCTGGCAGTATCCTACAGGTCCTTATCGTCACAGGGAGGAGCAGATTTGGATCATATGCGTGGTGATGCTCCAGAAAGGAGTAGTGTCGCCAAGGTCGACTCTGAGATACGGATGTGTCCGGAGTGTGGTTCAAACTCTGTGGTTGAGGACCTGACACGAGGAGAACGTGTTTGTGGTGGTTGTGGCCTAGTTCTTTCTGACCACCGCATTGACTCCGGTGCAGAATGGAGAGCCTTTAGTTCTGAAGAGGCTGACGCACGAAGCCGCGTAGGTGCTCCACTAAGGTATACTGTTCACGACAAGGGTCTCTCCACCGTCATCGACTGGCGTGACCGAGACACATCTGGCCGAAAACTGACTCCTACGAGAAGATCGGAGATATATCGACTGCGCAAATGGCAAATCCGGTCTCGAGTTCACAGCTCGATGGATCGAAACCTAGCCCAGGCAATGTCCGAGCTAGAAAGACTTGCATCTCAGTTAGGGATTCCAAAGCCAATAAGGGAGCTATCTGCGCTTCTCTACAGGAAGTCCATAATCAAGAAGCTTGTTCGTGGTCGCTCCATAGAAGCCATGGTTGCAGCTACATTGTATGCCGCTTGCAGAATCCGGAAGAAACCCAGACCTCTTGACGAAGTGGCTGACGCTTCCCGGGTTGACAAGAAGAAGCTAGGCCAGTGCTACCGGCTTCTGCTTCGATCACTGGCCATCAAGATTCCGCTTAGCAACCCAATCGACTACATCTCTCGTTTCGCATCTCAGTTGTCTCTATCAAGTCCTGTTCAGCTCAGGACTGTTGAGATATTGAAGAGAAGCAGAGACATAGGTCTGACAATCGGACGAGATCCTCTTGGCCTAGCAGCTGCAGCCATATACGTCGCGTCTATAATGCTAGACGAGAGAAGAACGCAGCGCGAGATTGCTGAGGTGGCGCGGGTTACTGAGGTCACTGTGCGCAACAGGTACAAAGAGATTGTGCGAAAGCTTGGCATAGACACAATGAGTCTGGCATAGATCCTACTGTCTGCTAGCGCGCAATCATCTCATGGAAAAAGGCATGTCAGACTAGAATGACCGCTACCTTCTCCCACGGCTTTGGAATGTCCAGTCTATTTGGACCATTTCCTCCGGGAAGCCCATTTTGGCCAGGACATCGCTGATGACACCACGATGGTCCCCTTGGAGTTCTATATGTCCGTGCTTTGCAGCTCCCCCACAAGCAAGCTTGCCCTTGAGCTTGGTAGCCAAGTCACCAAGTTCAATATTCTTGTCGAAGCCTTCTATTACAGTTGTCAGACGGCCCCATTTTCTTCGTTCTACAGTCACAGTAATACGGGCCTCTTCCTGTGCTATGGTTTCACAGACGCACAGGTCTTGAGGCAATCCGCATGTTCCACAGATTCCGCCTTCGTCATCGCTCACGCAGTGTTTTACTCCTGATGTTGGTTTTAGCACCTTGGGGCCTGTCACGCATATAAGTTCTCTGAAGAGGGTTCCGAGGGTGAAGCGAAAGGACCCTTTAAGCAAGAGTAAAGAAGCCGAAACCACAGACTGTGGTGCATAATGGTCGCCAAAATCCTGATTGTCGATGCATTGAGTGCAGGGAGTGGTCGACGTACCAGCTCCCGTGATTCGATCGGCTGTGGTCCTCGCGCTATCGCTGGTGTCCTAGAGATGCACGATATATCTTGTAGGATACTCCGGGCCGAAGAGGTCGTGGCTACTCCACGACGACTGCGTGACTATGAGCATGTTGCCATAAGTGCAATGACCATGGACTTTCCTGTTACCCAATCCATCATCAAGAAGTGGCGACACACGAACTCCTCCGGCAGAGTCCTCGTCGGGGGCCCAATTAGTTCAGACCCAATCACTGTACTAGGCGAGCTAGGGCCAGACTTGCTTGTGATAGGTGAGGGGGAAGGCACTCTGGACAGTCTTCTTGCCGCTGATTTCTTGGAAGAAAAGACTGATTGCTCTCATGTTCAGGGTGCAGCTTTTCTGGACAACAAGAAGCCTGTTGTGAATGCTGCCCGTCCTCCCTTGACGGCCATTGAGATTTCAGAGGTGTTCGTTCCCTCGACGACAAGAATCGTGGACTATAGAGCCTACCAAGCAGCCAGAATCTACGTGGAAGCGGTTAGAGGATGCTCGAACTTCAGGAGAACCACTCTCCAATTGCCCGATGGACGTGCGTGTTCTGACTGTAGCAATTGTGAGTCCGACCGCCCTGATGATAGACTGGACTGTCCAGAAGACATTCCTGCCGGCTGTGGTTTCTGCAGTGTGCCCCATACTTGGGGGCCCCCTCGAAGTCGGACTCCTGACTCCATATTTGATGAAACCAAGAGTCTTCTTGACCTAGGAGTGCATAAGATCGTCCTGGAAGCTCCAGACTTCCTGGATTACTATCGGGGCTCGGAGCCGTTGACTCACCCATGTGAACCTGAAGCTAACATCAATGCCATCTCCGGCCTTCTTGAACGACTCTCATCCCTTTCGCCGATAATCGAGGGCCAGGCCCGTATATCTATTGAGAACGTCAAAGCTTGCTTGTTCACTGATGAAGTAGCCTTGGCACTTTCAGAATCGATGAAGGGGATATCTCCTAACATAGGCGTTGAAACCGGGTCGGATGATCACTTGCGGAGAATTGGGAAGTGTGGAAGCACAGGGGACGTACTCAGAGCTGTGAAGACTGCCGTTCAGCATAGTATGGCTCCCTTCGTCTACTTGATCTACGGCCTGCCTGGAGAAACCCCGGAAACGATACAAGAGTCGATTCGTTTCATGAACGCAGTTGCTGAAGCTGGCGCCGAACGCATAATCCTATACGGATTCAGGGCACTCCCTGGTTCTGCCTTCGCAGACTTTCACGAGCCCTCACTCAAGATTCCGTTATACGCATTGATCAAACAAGAAGCGGCTAAGATTAACAGAGCCAAGAAGAAGGAGTACTTAGGGAAGACTGTGCTCGGGATCGCTGCTGAGCCCTCGTGGGAGCGCCATGGCTACACAATGTTCTATCCACTA
>CP070658.1:1965507-1970647 GCA_020355105.1 Candidatus Thorarchaeota archaeon
AGTGGTCTAACAGGACTCTCAGACTACTTAACGACACCTATGGCATCTATCCGTATTCAACACTGAACATTGTTGAACAGCACGCATTCTATGGGGGAATGGAGTACCCTTGCCAAGTATACATGACGAATCAGGTTCTCAAGATGGTAAGAGAGGGATCACGCCCTCCTTGGTTTCTCGAACTTGTCGTAGTTCACGAGGTGGCCCATCAATGGTGGTCCCAGTTAGTGGGTGGTGATGCAATTGACTGGGGCTTTCTTGACGAAGGTCTGGCTTGTTGGTCTCACTCCTACTTCGGCGAGTACTACCACGGCGATTGGGAACACTTCCAGTACTTCACATATATCAACGTCACCAGAACGTTCTATGCTGAAAACGGAGTGGACACCGCGATAAACCAGTCGAACTATGACAGACCTGAATTGGTTGGTTATGTGGACTACACAAAGACACCTTTGATACTGGAGAAACTTAGACTGGAGATAGGCCATGAGGCCTTTGTGGCAGGGCTCAGTCATTTCTTCAAAGTGAACTACTTCAAGATTGGTACGTTGTCTTCGCTGCAAGAGTCAATGGAAACATCGACTGGCGTATCTCTTGACTGGTTCTTCTTGCCTTACTTTGACAATCCACGTCTTCCTGACTACTCTTTCTCCGATGTTGCCTACGATGCTGCTGACAGTACTCTGTCACTGACCATTGAGGACAGGAATGAAGACTCGAACCCATATCCGTATTCCCAGCGTGTGCCAATTACAGTTCTTGGTTCCGAGTTCTTGGCCGCCGGTAGCAATCCGGACCTAGACACTCACTTTGGGGGACTCCTTGGTGAGATTCTCTATGAGGACTATATATGGATAAACGGCACAGTTGACCTTACCTTCACTATTCCGGGCACCCCTGACGAGGTGCGCCTGGAGTATGAGGGCTACGTCTTGGTTGAACTGGAATTTGCTGAAACTGAGTATTTGTCACATCCAGTTCATGTAGCAGGGAGGATTGACGTCGTACTTGTCTTCGCAGGAGCGATGGTGGTTCTGTGTGCGGCCATTGCCGTCGTAGTAATCGGCAGAATCCGCAAGTAGCGAACAGGCTAGTTCGAGGCCGAAGAATGCGGAATACTTACACTAGCTCGTCTGTCGCCCAATGGGACAGACATCCATGCACTTTGAACACTCTATGTAGGTGTTTGCGGTAGGCCTGCGAACGAGCTTTCGCTCCATTTCCCTCACATGCTGTGGGACATCATCAGTATCAGGGGACTCTGCAGAATATGTCATGCAGTGTTCGATATTCAGCCTGTAGGGTTCAAGGGCTTTCGTGGGGCATGCCGTAACACATAGCTGGCAATCTCCGCACTGGTCAGACTCGAACGGTCTATCTAACTCAAGTTCAGCCTCTGTGAGAACTGACACCAGATTCACTCTTGGCCCGTGCGTCGGAGTCACTAGCAGCGTGTTCTTTCCCTGACTTCCAAGCCCACACTTGATAGCGGTCGTCTTCAGCGGGATGTTGAAGGAGATCTTTGACTTGAAACCTCGAGCCCGTAGAAAGGAAACAATCTCCCATGCCATGTTTCTCATAATCGCGGAGCCAAAGAAGTAGCTCTCGATCTTCTCATCAGGCGAGTGCAACCCATAGCCGCGCCATTCTGGAGAATCGAGTGATGTGTGGAATATGTCATCCCAGACGTGGAAGACCATTACTATCACAGACTTGACTGATGGCATATCATCAGCCGGGGCGACAAGCTCCTTGATCTGGCGTACAGGTCCGTAGGGTAAGTCACGTAGCATGCTTGGTTTGGAGATTCCAACTGAAACAAAGCCAAGGCTGAGCGCTTTATTCTTCAGCTCTTCAGTCAATGATGTCATGTCCGAGTGACAGGCCGCGGGTGATTTGGCTCTATAGCCGTCATATGTCGGTACTACAACAGTTGCAGGCTCAGCAGTCACCAACGTCGCGAGCAAGATGAAAGATTGCTGTGATAGACAAACCTAATGAGGCGGGATGGATGTTTCACGCGGAGTGAATGATAGTGAAGCACGCCTATGCACTCATTTTCATCGCATTAGCTCTACTGGTGCCAATCGTCGGACCGACTGCGTGTGCTGCATCAGCCACAGGGCCGGTAAGGGACTACTGGCCCACGGGTACATGGGTACAACTGCCACCGCACTATGTAGGCATGAACGAAAACAGACTCAACTCCATGTTTGCCAGCATCGCAGTGCAGAGCTACAGTATCGACTCTGTATTGATTGTGCATAATGGATACTTGGTCGTTGAAGAGTATCTCAACCCCGCGTACAACGAGACCACATGGCATGAGATTTACTCGTGCACGAAGAGCGTCATCTCAGCCCTCGTCGGAGTGGCAATTGAGGAGGGCCGAATCGCCGGAGTTGAAGAGAAGGTCCTCAGCTTCTTCCCCAACATGACCATCGCCAACCCCGACCCTCGCAAGGACAACATCACCATAGAGCACCTGTTGACGATGACTTCGGGTCTTGAGTGGCACGAGTTCGATGTTTCCTATGGCAGTCCCAGCAATGACTTCAATCTAATGTCCAACAGTGCTGATTGGGTCCAGTACGTACTGGACAGACCAATGGACCAAGATCCTGGGGAAGTCTGGAACTACAACTCAGGGACTACTCACCTTCTATCGGCGATCCTTCAGAACGCCACTGGAACCTCGCCTGAGGAATACTTTGAGTTTATCTCAACAAGACTCGGTGAACCCATTGGAGCCGGAGATATTGACTGGGAGACCGACCCACAGGGCGTCTTGTTTGGTGGAAGCGGGATAAAGGCATATCCCCGTGATCTGGCCAAGTTTGGCTTCCTGTATCTCAACAACGGCTCTTGGGATGGAGAACAGGTCATTCCAGATTCTTGGGTGAATGCATCCAGTACAGGCCATGTTTCGACCGGTAGCGGTGCACAGTACGGATACCAATGGTGGGTCTATCCAGAGATCGGCATGTACACTGCACTCGGTTACGGGGGTCAGCACATAATGGTGGTACCCGAACATGACCTGGTCGTTGTGTTTACAGCCAGCATTCAGGACAGTTCATGGCCGTTCCCAGGTCTGGTTGCGGACTACATTATTCCTGCAGTAGAAGATGGGCCAGTCATGGCACATCCACCTATCAGTCCGCTTCTGCTACCTAGTACAGCAATGCTGACAGTCTTGATCGTCGTTGTTGTGATTGGATGGGACAAGGTGAAACGTGGAAGGGAATCGGAGCGGTTTAGAATGGACTAGCACAAGACATTGGCGAGAGTCGAGAAGCTTAGAAGCCCCTTCAATCGACAGCTGTGTCTCTGTGCTCGCTCTTCACCTTCCTGTAGCCAATCACGGCGTAGTACGCAAAGTACACAGTGGTGAGAATCCAGAAAGTGAACTGCAGCCACCCCAAGATATCGATAGGTGGCATGCTGCCTTCCATGGCCCAGCGGATGAGAGCGATAACCCCGAATATTAGAATAGTCCCAGTGAACACCGCTATGAGAATGTAGTACCGCCAGAAATCAGCTGCATGACACTCCACTGAACAGTACTTCTTTCTCCCGTAACCCCACGCCCTGAATGGTTTCTTCACTCCACAATGGTCACACATGCGCGGCGTTTCTTCGATGACCTTGTCCGTCATGCTCTTCTACACTCCCCAGCGAACAATCAGACAACTAACACACAAAGCTTCCATAAGAGGCTTCTTCTCCAGCGAACAACTCGTGCATGAAATCTTCTAACTGTGACTCAGCAGATTGTTGAATAGCCAGAGAGATGGGATAATGCACAAACGGCTCATAGGTCCATGTAATGCTCACGTTCCCAATCAGTGACACTACGTTTGTAGTCAGCCCATTCTGCGTTCCTTAGTCCCAAGTACTTCTCGAACGCGTGTTCGCCCAGAGTAGCCTTCATGAACTTACTCTGCTCAAGTTCCGCTATGGCCTCTCCGAGGTCAGACGGCATGGACTTGATGTAGAACTCTGCAAGTTTCGCATCGTCGAAGTCAAAGACATCTTCTTCCACTGGCTCCGGAGGTTCGATCTTCTTCTCGATTCCTCTCAGCCCTGCAGCCAGCATGACAGCGAACGCGATGTACGGGTTGCAGCTCGGATCTGGACAGCGAAGCTCCAGTCTTGCAGACTCCTGCCGATTCTTGCCATACTTGGGCACTCTGATTAGAGCAGACCGATTGCGTTGCCCCCAACATACATGCACTGGCGCCTCGAAACCGCCCAGACGTTTGTAACTGTTGACAGTCGGACAAAGGATGGCTGCCATCTCTCTGATATGCTCGAGCTGTCCGCCCATGAAGTGGTAGGCCAGAGTCGACAGTTGATACGGGTCCCTATCGTCATGGAACAGGTTCTCACCGTCACCATTGAATAGCGACTGGTGAATGTGCATTCCACTACCTGCCACACCTGATTTGGGCTTGGGCATGAAGGTGGCATGCAGGCCCCTGCTACTGGCTACAGTCTTAATAGCCTGCTTTGCAACAAGGATATTGTCTGCGCTTTTCACGGCATCTGTGTATCCAATGTCAATCTCGTGTTGACTAGGTCCACACTCGTGATGTGTCATCTCAACCTCTACGCCTAGACCTTCGAGCGTGGAAACCATTACTGCTCTTATGTCGGTGCCCAGATCCATTGGCGAGAAGTCGAAATAGCTAGCTCGGTCATGATAGTCGACCTCGGTCTTTGAACCCAACAGAAAGAACTCAATCTCGGGCCCGACCTGGTACGACCACCCCTTTTTCTCGGCCTTCTTGTAGATACGTTTCAGAATGTTGCGGGGCGCTCCCTTGAAGGGAACCTTTTCGGGTTCATGTACATCGCAGATGATTCTCGCTGCATTCTTCCCGTGTCGCGGCCACGGCAGCTTGATGTAGGTCGTCGGGTCTGGGAGCAGCAGCATGTCGCTCTCGTGTATCCGAGTGAATCCTTCCACTGAGGACCCATCAAACCACTTGCCATATTCCAGACAATCGGCTAGTTCCCTAGGCGAGATTGTCACGCATTTTAGCTGGCCGTACAGGTCCGAGAACATGAGGTCTATGAAGCTGATTTCCTCGTGTTCCACTCGCTCCAGTACTTCGAGGTTCTGTTTGTTCAC
>CP070658.1:1970747-1977012 GCA_020355105.1 Candidatus Thorarchaeota archaeon
AAGGAGGAGCTACTTGGCATTCTCGAAAAGGCGGCAGTGACCCTCAATACAAGACCGACCGCAGTGAACCTGACTTGGGCCACAGCAAGGATGTTGGATGTAGCACGAGGTTTTGAGGGTGACGCGGATGCGATTGTGCAGAGGCTAATTGACGAAGCAAAAGAAATCGCTGAAGAGGACGTCAGAATGTCTAGGAGCATGGGGGAGAACGCTCTAGCCTACATAAAACCCGGATTCACAATCCAAACAATCTGTAATGCTGGCTCACTGGCAACAGTCCATTTGGGAACTGTGGGCGCAGTGGTTCGAGTTGCTCACGAGAAGTACAATGGCAACATCAAAGTCTATGCAGCGGAAACCCGTCCAAGACAGCAGGGCGCACGTCTCACAGTCTACGAGTTCATGGAAGACGGTATTGATACAACATTGATCACAGATGGAATGATTGGGACTGTGTTCAAAGAAGGTCGGGTCGACTGTTGTGTGGTTGGCTCGGACAGAACCTTCAGAACTGGTCATGTCACTAACAAGATTGGTACCTACACCATGGCAATCACGGCCAAGTATCACAATATCCCGTTCTATGTGGCAATTCCTATGTCCACAATTGACTGGGAAACCGATCCGGAAGATGTCGTGATTGAGGAGCGGGATCCGAACGAGATTCGCGTTATCAATGGCGAGTACGTCACAGTTCCTGATGCAAAGGTGTACAATCCTGCATTCGACACCACTCCCCCCGAGCTAATCACTGCAATAATCACAGACAAGGGAGTAGTGGAAAGCCCCGACGAAGAAAAGATGCTTCGCCTACGTGAGTCATAGTCATTTCCTATGGAAGTCCTTAAGAGCAGAACCAATCAGAACCGTCTGGGGCGCGTAGTCTAGTCTGGATAAGGCACCAGCCTTCGGAGCTGGGTATCCCAGGTTCGAATCCTGGCGCGCCCGCCATTTGGTTCTACATAGTGCCCAGTTTGGAACTGCTTAAGAACATCATCGGCAATCTGAGAATCTCGGGGTCCTGTACTTGAGCGAATGGATCAAGGTCCTAAAGGCTAATCCACTTAAGTGGCTGGCAGGTGAAGACAACCCTTCAGTCCGCTATCACACACTCATCCATCTTCTTGACCGTCCTCCTACCCATCGTGACGTTCTTGACATACGAAGTACGATTGCTTCTAATCCGAAAGTGGCCAGGATACTGAGTAAACAGAGTTCCAAGGGACACTGGGAATCACCCACAGAACCTTATCGGTCAAAATACAAGTCATCCTATTGGCAGATCATGATACTGGGCATGTTGGGTGTGGACCGAACCATTCCTGAGGCCGAAAAGGCTGTGGAACACGTTTTCCAATTCCAACACGAGGAAGGCGGGTTTGCGAAGTATGGGGAGGACGGAGCGCGAAGAGACTACAAGTACAGAAGAAAGAAGGCACTGGAGAGGGAACAAGAGCCGCCTCATGAACGTCAGTGGATTCATGAGAGGGTACATGAAACCCAATTCACTTGTCTCACCGGAAACATATGTCTGGCACTCACTCGGCTGGGTTACTCTTCTGATAAGCGTGTCAAGAAGGCATTGAAGTGGCTTGTAAAGGTACAGAACGAAGACGGAGGATGGCTCTGCCCTTACTGGAGCTCACACAAGAACGACAAACACGGTTGTTTCATGGGCACAATCGCACCTTTGGATGCATTCTCTGAACTGCCAGTTAGTAGCAGGCCCTCTGCAATGACCAAATCGATTGAGGCCGGTGTCGAGTTTCTACTGATGCACAGACTGTTCAAAGCAGATCACCACGGGTTCAAGATCATAAAGGAATCCTGGCTCAAGCTTGGATTCCCTCAGTTCTTCTACGACATCTTGCGTGGACTGTCTGTTGTATGTAAGCTCGGTTATGCAGACGATGAGCGTATAGATGATGCTCTGAAGGTCTTGTTAGATAAACAACTGGCTGATGGCAGATGGCTACTTGAGAGCTCGCCCATTGGTCGAATGCAGACCAATCTCGAACAGAAGGGAGAGCCAAGCAAATGGATAACACTTGAGGCTCTTCGAGTGGTAAAATCAGTCTATCAAAGTAGGGGCGTCCTGAAACTGAGCTAGTTTGCTCCTACTTCTTCCCCATCTTCTCATTCCAAACTTCCAAGAAATACTCCAGAGAGCGGTTGTACGTCTTCTCAGCCTCAGGTGGAAACAAACATCCTGGCAGCTCTCGATGCCTCCAGTGGTAGTCGAGGCAATCACAACAATATCCCTTCCTTGAACAACCGGGATAGCTGCATCCGCAGCGTGCCTTGTTCTTCTCTACGTTACATATACGGCCAGACATTGTATTTCCCGGTGGTTTCCTTACAGTCCCGGTTAAAACCTGTTTGGTCTGGTCGGTGGCTTGACGGAGTAGAAGGACCAGAAAATCAGAGTCATTAGTTGTTCTTCATTGGATTTCAGAGTCCAGAATGTGCCTGATAGAGTCCAATGCATCACGGACTCCGACTCTTTCCCCTCCATCAACTACGTTCGGATAGTGTTTGGAGTAGTGCTCCAAGCATCTACCGAGTGCCATAACAAAGATGTCTAGCGGGCTAGGTCGTTCACCATTCTTGACAAGATGGTCCAGGGTTTCTCGTGTAGTTCTGGATATTATCTTCTTGATGTTGCTCCATTCAGTGGGCATCGCCCCCTCATCCTTTTTCCGACACACAATGACCATGTCATAGACGATGTTTGACATGTCGTAGAGATGAGTAGAGGCCCTCATCTCACTCCTGACCGGATAGATTGTCGTGACATAGAATCCTGAGTCTAGTATGGCCTGTAGTACGGCCGCCCAGGCTTCTTCCTTCTTGTGATGGAACGTGAAAACCAACACACCATCATCCTTCAGAACTCGATTTGCCTCTGAGAAAACATCTGTGAGACCATTGAGAAACTCCTGTTCACCTTTCTTCTGAACCCGGTTTTCAATGACCTCCTCTTCCCACGGTACAAGCTCTTGCTTGAAATGTTCATACCGTTCATGGAGAGCTAACCTCAGCCAGACATAGAAGAAATTCGAGAGTTCTGAGTACATTACATTGCCATAGTACGGTGGATCTGTGATGACTGCATCTGCAACCCCGTCAGGAACGGAGATATGATTTGAAGATCCGCACTGCAACAGAACCTTTCTCTCATCTCCTAGTCTTTCGTAGTCTGGTGCCAGTGCGGCGGCAATAGGAAGTCCCGACTGAACCTTGGTCATGGAATTGTCCTCAACCAATCTTTCAAATGGACTCCTGCAGTACTCCTTTCCCTCAATGACCAAGTTCAAGAATGCCGTAAATGCTCCTCTTCCCCTTGGAGTGTCATAGCAGTTGGCCTCTACCGGTGCCATTGAAGGAGAAAACGAGTGAGTCCGAAAGACGTCAGTGATGAAGCCCCGGGTCGCATTGTACTTGGCAAACATGTTGTTGTATTTCAGGCTGTTTGAGAAAGCTAGTACGAGGAATTCCTTGAGTTTCCAATCTTCTATCTTGAGAATCCAGCGATAGATTTTGCCTAGGTTCAGGAGCTGTCGGCCATTGAACATGTCCCTGAATCTCAAGTAACCATGATTCATGGCACGCTTGGTTTCTACGCCAATTGGTATCTGCGTATCCGGAATCGACAGGTTCGTTTCTATTCGTTTGAACTCCATCTGAGCCAATCTCAGAAGCTCGAAATCCCCAGAATCTGGAGTCTTGTACCCTCGCCCGTTCTTGAGACGAGGATTATGGCCTCTCTCACAAGCTCTACAATGGAACTCTACAGCATACAACTGCTCCTCATGACGCCCTTTTTCTCTGATATAGTCGATAATCTTGCCTGATTTGCATCCTTCGCTGCTACAGTGATACTCACGTCCATTCGTAAGTGACGTTTTCAGAGGGACGAATATGTGGTCACAATTCCTACAATTCACCTCATTTCTGGGGTTTTCTGTGTGAAAGATGCTCCAACACTGCGGACATATCACGAAATCTCCCTGTTTTGAAGGATTCTTGGCCAAAACGAAATTGCGCATTAGCGGTATCTCTCTTGCGCATTCGGAACAGGTCACCTTCTTGTAGTAGAAGTAGTAGATCCCCTCTGCATCTCCACCACAGTCGGGACAAGTTGTTCGATAGTACTGGCTGAGCTCGGGCCCCATTTCACTCTTCAGTCTAGCGAGGGCATCTCGTAGCAAGTCCGGGTTGATATCCTCAACCTCCTTCTTGACAATGAACCAAGCCACAGGGTTGAGATCGCCAGCTATCACCTTACAGCCAAACCTGAGGGCCTCAACCACCGTTGTACCTCCCCCCATCATTGGATCTAGGACCACCTTGTCTGAGAAATCTACCACACCTGGATACTGTTCCCAGAGAGTGCCGACCCTCTCCTCATCTGCAAGTGAGTACAAGAGGATGCTCCGGAATACCGAACCTAGTCTTCGAGCCCACCACTTGTGCATGACATATACCGGTCTATAGTGCCGTCTACCAAAACCAGTTGATTCCTTCTCTGCAATCCTGTTGACTTCGGAAATGGGGAAGGTGATCTCAATCGGCCGCTTTGCCAGGGTCGAGCCTCCTCAGACTGGGATGTTTCCGCTGTAAACATCCAGCCCTTTCAATATTCCGTGAGGGCTTCTGACTACTGAGTAATCCTCCTGATTCTCATCCTTCGGGCTCCACTCTAATCTCTTAGATCAATCTCGTCAAGCAGAGTCTGAAGGTCTTCCAAAAATCTTGATTGATTCATGATGTTGAATTTGGACAGCTCGCCATCATCCAGCTGAAAGTAGAAGTCTTCCATAATGGTTTCTCTGTGTAGACTCTTGTCAACCGCAAATGAGTTCTTACTGACAACGATGCGTCGTCCCTCACCAATCTGTGTCAGTGTGACGGTAAACACCTGACCTTCACGCGAAACAGCAAGATGAAACTCTGGCCCCTTCTCCCCATAGCCGTGACTAGAGAGAAGATTGTGGATTCTCTCCTTGAGATCATCCAGATTGAGGATACTGTCAAACGGAATCTCTTCAGTTATTCTACCGAGGAAGTCATTCCGGGCCTGTTCTAGGTTGAGTGTTGAATCCAGTCTGAATCTGAATACCCTGCCCTTCCAATGAAGGTTGGAAGCATCTGAGATACCACTCCATTCAACATCGTTGCCTTGTACAGTGAAGGTTACCATCCACCTCTCATCATCCCTAAGAAATGTGCCCGGCGGCAGAGCTCTCAGGTGCATTTCCTCCTCTTGGAGTAGTCGACGAATCCATCTATCTTCATGATAGACATAGAACTCCCTAGTGTAAGGCCTATGACCAAGAGATAGTCGAATGTTGTATGTCATATCCCTTGTTTCGACCCTGCCGGGAGCAAGATGGCCACAGACTTCCCTCCCCGTCATTGGTTTCCGGAGTTTCTCAACGAATGATTCTTCCACCTCTGAAACAACAAGCCAGCAACGGTCGTGAGCAGTGCCCGAATTCGCTACCAGAGGACAGTTCTCGTGGTCATGTTTCAAGATTAGCTCTAGAGGAATCTCTTCACGAGGTTCAGTGATTTCATGGACTCTTGATAACAGCGTCCTCCCTACACCTCTAGGAGCCCCCGTTTCCACAAATGGGCGAATCGATTCAAACTCCCCGTAGCTGATGTCAGCGAATGGGTCCCAGATGATGAATTCACTCTTCCCAGTTCGTAGTGGCCTCTCGATAGCCAAGGGCCGTCTAAGGAGGCGGACCAAATCAGGAGTCCCTTCAACCTCAACAGTATGCACAACTACATCATTAGTGTCGTCCACGAATCTGACTTCACAACCAGTTTCCGTATCGTGAACTGCTACTCGTACCCGAGTCAGAGCTCTCCGTTCATCAACCAACCTCTTGAGCCCCAACTTGACTCTTCGATTGAAGGACCGTGGAGGATCCTCTCTTGGTACGGGAGATGCTTCTGATAGTGGGCTATTTCTGATTGCACTGATTAAACTGATTCGGCCCCGGTTTCCCGCAATTATCTCCACGATGTCGATTGGCACCCACTTTTTTGTATCCGGGTCAAGTTGCCAACGTTCCATTGTGTCGCCTTTGCAAACAATGAGTATGTCATCAGAAGCAAGTGAATCCAAATCTTCACTGATTAACTCTTCTTGTCTGTCGATATCAGAATCACCCCATATGAAACCCAAGTGGTCCTGTCTTGAATTCTCAGTGACAAGCCCCACAAGCAGTCTAGTGGGGTCAGGGACGTCCCC
>CP070658.1:1977112-1979644 GCA_020355105.1 Candidatus Thorarchaeota archaeon
CGCATGACGTGGCCAAGGAGATCATAGCACTAACCCAGGAATACACCGAGAACATCGTGGCTGTAGGAGAGGTCGGACTGGACTACCATTGGGTCAAGGACTCTGTCAAACGGAAAGCTCAGGAACCCATCTTCCTCAGGTTCATAGAACTAGCCAATGAGTTGAATCTGCCTCTAGTGATTCACTCAAGAAAGGCCGAGGCCGAGGCAGCTGCAATCTTGGAGAAGCATGCTGCACACGGCGTTCTGATGCACTGCTTCGACGGGTCCACTGATGTTGCCAAGAGAGTTGCTGATAACGGATGGCACATCACACTGCCCGCGAATTTCAGTCGATACAGGACCCGTGTTAGCGCTGCCAGAACTGTGCCTCTGGAGCATATTCTGCTCGAAACCGATGGCCCATACCTATCGCCGACAGAATCGCGCAACGAACCCGCAAACCTAACCATAGGCTGCCAATCGCTTGCAGAAGTTCTGGATTTGACAATGGAACATGTGGCAGAGGTGACAACGCAGAACGCTCTTGGTTTCTACAGGTTGTGACATCAGAACCGATAGGACTTAATGCGTTCGTCTTCTTGATTCATTGGGAAGGAATGCCCTGATGTATACACGACGATTCATTGACGTTGAGGAGAACTCCTTGAAGAACCCCGTGGCAATTCTGGGTCTTCCGGGAATCGCAAGTGTTGGCAGAATCGCAGTTGAAACGCTAGTTGCAGTGCTTAACGCTCAGCCAATCATGGACTTCTTCGCCGACGACTTTCCACCCAGAGTGTTCGTAAAGGATGGGATTAGCCATTTCCCGAAGAGTTCCATTTCACTTTACAAGGCGGCTCCTGACGAGCCTCATGATATCCTTATTCTGACTGCTGACTTTCAGCCTGCTTCGGGACGCGGAGTCTTTGAGTATGCTGACTTTGTTGTGCAAGAATTCACGTCCTTGGGGGTCAAGGAGGTGTTCGCTCTGGCGGCATACGAAACTAGCTACCAAGATTTCTTCGAGCTCTACCCTGGTCCTCCCCGTGTATTCGTATCTGCAAGCTCCTCTGTACTTCTGGAGAGAATATCTGGCATGGATGGGATTGTAGCGACCAAAGAGGGTGTAGTGAATGGAGCGAATGGATTCATTCCTGCTTGGGCCGCATCGATGTACAACATGGAAGGCGCATGTCTGCTTGGTGAAACTCTAGGTATGATCAAGATGGACTATCGCGCGGCCAGGACTGTGCTGGAGAAGATACGCTCTCTCATCGGCCTGAAGGCTGCTTTCGACATACTCGATGATGACGTCACGAAGGTTTTGGAGTTCATCGAGTGGGCAAAGAGTGAGATTTCTCAGAAAGGCGCACCAGAGGAAGATGGCAAGAGCCCCAGCGACCGGTACATCGGATAGACTACTCTACGAGCTCAGGGCTGAGAATGTCCGTAATATGTGCCTTTGAGTCGATATTGATGTAGAAGTAGTGGTCCTCGTGGACGACTTTGATGGTGAATGGGAACCTTGTGGCACTTTCCAAAACATCAGGTGGTACTGAAAGAACAGTCTTCTGACCGCACACAGGGCAGTCTGCATATCTCTTGAGCATCATATTTCCCTCTTTTTCATTCATGCTTTCTCTACTTCGCTCGGACTCTTGAATTGTCACTCAGTAACAACTTGGTTTCGTATCTATCCGGTTGAGTCAGTGCATCTGTCACAAGTGCAACTATGTAGGCAGGTTCCTTCTGCGCTAGGTCCTTGCTATCAGTCCCCACAATTCGAAGGTTCTGATACACATTCGCCTCGACCAGCACCTTGTATACTACATTCTCGGTGGTCAGTCTCATCACAAAGAAGTCATCAAAGTCCTTGAACTCGTCTTTTGGACCTCTCAGAATGGCCTTCTCTCTTAGTACTTGATTGCTTGAGAGTAGGCCTTCCAAGAGGTACGCCCTTATGATCTGATTGCCAACCGTTCGTCGAATATCTTGGAACTCAATCATCGCGCCATCGGATGCTTTCAGCTTCCAAGCAGATCGAGAACTCAAGGAACCACCATTCCGAGATACTTCTGTCTGACAATATAGAGGTTGCCTTGTCGTATGCAATAGGGCCATCCTTGGCGTATTCTCCAAGACATGTCCTTACAGTTTCGCGGTATGCAGAATAGACTTATTTGTCACCGAAGGAACAGAACGTTACTAGACCGCGAGATAGAATCGTTAGGAGCGAGTAGTATGTTTCAGACCGTCGATATGGCGATTAGAGAAGTTCACATTGGACTATGGTTCTTGGTAGTTGGCTACTACTTCTTCATATTCCTCTTCCTTCTCTTCTTCAGGTATCGGAAGACCCGGAACCCGTTCCAACTTGCTATGGCATTGTTCTTCCTATTGCTCGCTGTGGGCCGCTGCTTCTATTTCGTTGGAGACTTCTATGCTGACGCCACCTCTCTGTATGAGGGCGGTCTTACCCCATTACTTCCGGAAGCGACTCCATGGCTGAGTGCGGGCGCCTTCTTCCAGTGGATGGCGCTTGCAGTCCTCT
>CP070658.1:1979744-1986681 GCA_020355105.1 Candidatus Thorarchaeota archaeon
CTTGGGATAACCTTGAACACAATGGCATCGCACAGTGAACTGTCCTTTCTGCTACATGACCTTCCCATTGCCGAAGGCGTCGGAGACTTTGCCCGAGCCCTCGGCGTCCAAGAAAGAAAGATGGTACTGGAGGGGGGAGAGGAGTTCGCTATTGTACTCACCATTCAAGAAGACCGCTGGGACGAGGCACTTGAGATTACACGAAGTCTGCATGTGCCTCTACAAAAGATAGGTCGGGTAAGTGCAGGCCAGGGTGTACGGTTGAAGGCCCCAGAGGGGGACATTGAGATTCCACCAAGAGGGTATGACAACTTCAGGGAGTGGGAATGAGCTGGACAGGGTAGTGATTGTTGATGGCTATGTGGATGAGCCTACATGTCTCGGTGTCCCACCCTACATCAGTCCCTATCCGCGATACTTGGCTGGTGCCATCTGGACAGAATCTCCTGGTACGGAGGTAGTCTACCAGACGATAGACCAAGTTCGTCTGCTCAGAAACCCTCAGGACAACTGGGCCAGTGCTGACATGATACTCCTGATTGCAGGAATGATAGTGCCTGGAAAGTATATTGGCGGTACTCCCATATCCGTCAAAGAGGCCAAGCGATTCTTCTCAGATGAGAGAATTGCTGACCATCCTAAGTTGCTGGTTGGTCCATGGGCACGCTTTGGTTGTGGACTTGAAGGAGGACGTCTTGCACTTAGTTCTGATGTACTCTCTCCACCATTTGACTACATTGTTTCCGGGGACTCCGAGGTAGTCCTTGCTGACATAATGAAAGCGGGCTATGACCTTTCTACCGTGGACCTCTCCAAGGTGAGGGAAACTCCTGATGGAATCCAGGAGTACTCCATTCGAGGAGCAGATGTGATCTTACAACATCCAGGTTACACGAAAGGGCATCTAATCTGCGAAATCGAAACCTATCGCGGTTGCCCACGCTACATCACAGGTGGGTGTTCGTTCTGCACTGAACCTCTCTATGGTCATCCAGCACAACGAGCCGCGTCTGATGTAGCAAGAGAAGTCGAGGCTCTATATGAAAAGGGAGTCCGGGCATTTCGCATTGGCAACCAAGCAGACCTGTTCACATATGGGTCTGAGGGAATTGGAGATGATGAGTTTCCGAAACCAAATCCGGCCGCTATTGGTGAGCTCTTCACGAAGATACGCTCTGTCGCTCCAGAATTGGAGGTTCTCCACATAGACAACGTCAACCCAGGCACCCTTGCTCACCATCCTGAAGAGAGCAGAGAGATTGCCAAGACAATCATAAGGCACCACACACCCGGAGATGTCGCTGCTTTTGGAGTGGAATCGTTAGATCCCGAGGTAGTTAGACGCAACAACTTGAAGGCGGACGAGGATCAAGTAATGAATGCAGTTCGTCTACTTAATGAGGTTGGCAGCCGGCGGCCTCTCTGGGGACTGCCTCATCTACTACCAGGCATCAACCTTCTCTACGGCCTTTTGGGTGAGAGTAAGAAGACCCTTGAATACAATGAGTTGTTTCTAGAACGCCTTCTGGAAGAGAACCTCATTGTGCGCCGCATCAACATAAGGCAAGTAATCGGTTTCGATGGGACCCGGCTAAGAGGTGAGAAACGCAGAGGCGTCAAAAGACATCAGTTCGTCAAACACAAGAATCGAGTAAGAGAAACGATTGACCTTGAAATGATAAAGAGGGTCGCACCCTATGGCACTGTAATTCGGTTTGCATTCCTTGAACAACAGAGGGGCAAGAGCAATCTCTACCGCCCTCTAGGGACCTACCCACTTCTCTGCCAAATGCCGAATGGGCAAAGTACCCAGGCGAAAGTAGATGTCTTTGTAGTGGATCATGGTCCAAGGTCTCTGACTGTCCTACCGCACCCCTTCAAGGTTCGTGGGTCCTCAATATCTCAATGGCAGGCTGTCCCCGGAATAGGAGCGAGGCGAGCTGCTAGGATAAAGGCCGCCGATTCGATTCAAAGCTCTGAACGTCTTAGCACTCTACTCGAAACAGAGCTCCCTGAATGGCTATCACGGAATCTAAACTTCGACAAACCCGAAACAGAATGATTCTATGGCGGGCCCGGCCGGATTTGAACCGGCGATCTCTAACTTAGAAGGCTAGCGCCCTATTTGCGTCCC
Source organism: Candidatus Thorarchaeota archaeon (assembly GCA_020355105.1). Lineage (GTDB taxonomy): Archaea > Asgardarchaeota > Thorarchaeia > Thorarchaeales > Thorarchaeaceae > SMTZ1-83. The sequence continues at coordinate 1,981,879 of CP070658.1, forward strand.
AAAGGATGATTCCCAAGAGGGTCCAGGCTAGGCAACGGGCCCTGAGAGTTCCTCGGCTTCTTTCTCTTAAAAGAGAATTGGTCTACTTTGACCCTCCTTGCACGCCGAAGCAACTAAAACTCAATCTTCTTCACTGTTTCAAAGTTGTCCACGATATACATCTTCTCAATCACGATTCTTAAGACTGCACAATCTGGTGATTTCACAAAGTCTGACAAGAAAGGGTTCTTCTTCACTAGCATCTCTGCCAAGTTCTCCCGCTCAGGGGACTCTGTTTCTACCGCATCACCAATCAGTGTCACCGAGGTCGTGGTGTCGAAATCGGACGGTGTGTTCTTGCGATTATCAATCATCAGTGAAACGCGGCGATTGGCGCTAATCTGGCGATACTTGAGTCGATTCCGCATTGTTGCAAACACTACTTCTCTCAAATCCGGTGTGAACTCAAAACCAACCAAGCAGGAATAGGGCTCGTCGCTCGCTGAAGTTCCCAGAACTGAAACTATCTGCGAACTGAAGAGCTCCATAAGCCGTTCGCGCAATACATCGTCCATCTCATCGAACATCATTTTAGCTCCGCCTCGTTTCTAGACTAGGCTTTAGATTATCTTGCAATCTCATTAAGTCACTGTTTATCGTCTTTCAAGACAAGAGTTTGTGTTGGGTGACATTGTCACCCAACGTCAATCTGCCTCATTGAAGTAGATAGAACTCTGAATATCGCTGTCGTCTTAGTAAGGGCAGCAGGACAATCGCAATCAGTATCACAATGGCAGCTCCTAAAGCAGTGAAGTAGATCACAGGAATCGAAGCCTGCTTGGCTGCAATACCAGCAGTGGCCCAAACCACTACTAGACCAAATGCGAAATCTCTCCTTCTGACCAACATCAGCAGAGTGATTAGAACCGCGACAAGGATCATGGCTGCAGTCCAAGTTTCTTGTACTGCCGATGGAATTCCTGGGCTTCTCCCGAGGTAGTTTAATACTGAGGCTGTATTGGCTATGGTGGCCACAGACAACCAACCTAGGTAGACGCTCAGTGGAAGATGCACAGCAAGTTTGACGTTCCTAGAAACCTCTCTCACCCCAATCCCAAGACGCAGGTACGTCCAGAGCAGAGTTAGAAACAATCCCACAATCGGGATTACTGTGAGTAGGAAGAGATCATTTGGAGGGGGATAGGAGTAGTGGAAGATTGTCAACCATCCAATGTTGAACACAGCACTGATCAAGTACAGGAAGCCGATATCACGCAGATATTGGGCATCTCGCTGACTTGACCTTATCTGATAGAAAGTGAAGACGAAAAGGAGCGTGTAGATGACACCCCATATTGAGAACACATAGTTGGCTGGTGTGAATAGGTTTGGATATGCGTTGGAAACCTCGCCGGAGGTAACACCATTGAGAGGGAGTATGTTCACTAAGGCATTGAAGATGACAGTGCCTATTATTGCCACTACATTAGCTACTTGAAATGATAATGGATTAGTTTTAGAAGACATGAAATCCACATCTTAACAATAGTAAATAAGCTTTCCGACATAGTTCCATTCAGGCCTCGACGCTGATAGAGAGCGTTCCGGGAACTTACCAGAGTCCCCGAACCGGGGTGTGTGAAGCCGTGGTTTTACCGATTAGGCTAGAAAAGAAGGCGGATAGATTACAAAATACTGGACCACAATCGAGAGAAGTATTCCACTCGCGACTAGCCCCTTTCCCCTCCCGGGGTTGACATCGGTGAACCATAGGATTGCTCCTACCAGCACCACGACAACGCCAGACACTCTGCCGATGAATATCAGGAAGTTCCAGATCTCAACGAAATACATGATTAGCATGTTAACAAAGTCAGTCAACGGACTTAGGAGCTGAAAAGCCTGCACAGGCCTCACCGGTATTCAGTCCGAGGATGTCCAATTTAAGGTCCCCATAAACCCCAGAAGAAACGGTTCATTCTTGGACTCCTCTACAACTTCCCTTCTCTCAAACCGTCGCAGAAGGCTAGGACATTCTTCCCTAGGTCTTGGAAATTGTAGCCTCCCTCCAGAAGTCCGTAACGACGACCTTCACATCTTTTCATAGCAAATTCGTACATGAGCTCTCCTATCCTCTTGAAGGCATCAGTGGAGAGGTTCGACCCCCAGTCATCTATATACTGGTCAAATCCTGCAGAGGCCATGATAATATCAACATCGGGACTAGCATCTAGCGTCCTCTTCACGTCGGCCAGATATGCATCGTCACCGTACCCTCTCGGATTGTGAATCACGAAATCTTCGTCATGTCCGAGGATGTTTATGTTTCCATCGCCAGTGTGCAGATCAAAGTCTAGGATGAATGCAGACTTGATTCGTCCAGTGGCTTTCAGATGCAGCAGAGACACAGCTACATTGTTGAAGTAGCAGAACCCCCAACAGCTATCCGATGATGCATGATGTCCCGGAGGACGTATCAGACCGAACGCTGGTTCACCCTCAACAGCTATCTCGGCCGTGAGGATTGCTCCGCCAGCTGCCAACGCCGAGACGTCGAACAGCAGACTCTCCTCCCTGTAACCTCGGCCCCCTCTGATTCTCTCAAGATGGTCTCGTCCGTGTGCGCGCAATATTTGCTCATCCGTTGCAGGACTTGGCTCCATGAGTTCATACAAGGGATGCTCTGAGAGAATATCTACTGCGGTATCTAGCCTCCCCGAAGCTCCAGCTGGAGTACCATCATATGACTGTTTCATCAAAGGATGATATACAATCTTCACATATTCCGTTCTAGAGCACGCTACATATCTGTGTGTGGGTTGCTTTCATCAAAAACAGTAGTGAGCGGACAGGCTCGCGACCTGCCCGTTCTCATATGTGAGGAATCAAACCTGGGTCTTGGACCGACTCTAACCAAAGAGACTTCCAAGTCCAGCTACGTCTTCCTCTTCCTTCTCTTCTTCTTCTTCCTTCTTCTCCTCAGCAGCAGGTGCTGCCTCAGCTGCGCCACCAGGAGCTGCAGCAACTGCCATAGGCATTGATGAGCTCTTCAAGGCCTCGTCGATGTCAACGTCCTGCAAGGCCGCAAGAAGTGCCTTGATTCTGCCTTTGTCGGCTGTCACACCGGCTGCGGTGAGAACGTCCTCCATCTTCTTGGCGGTGAGTTTCTGGCCTGCCTTGTGGAGCAGAAGTGCCGAATATACGTACTCCATTCCTATCTACCTCGCTAGTTCTTATCCAAACAGGCCACCGAGGCCTGCAACTGCTTCATCATCCTCGTCATCCTCTTCAGGTTCATCTTGCTTCTCAGGTGCTTCTGTGGTCGGAGCCACTGGAGCAGCTGCTGCAACAGACCGGACCTGGCTGAGAACATCCGAGGGTATTGCTTCTGGGTCCTTCTCAGAAATCGCCGCTGCGAGAGCGTAGGCTTCCGAGTTTGCCCTTGCCAAGAAATCTTCGAGCAAATCCGGCTCAAAGAAACTAATATCGAGAGCTAGGCTTCTGGCCTCGACATTCGCCTTGACAATTATCATCGTAATCGTTTCTTCCGTAGGGATGCCTGTGTTGACTGAGAGATTCACTGCATATTGATGACCCAAGAGGACTTCTTGGAGCATCCCTTCCAAGTCTATCTCAAGACTATCTGCTGTTATCACAGATCCGTCAGCGAAGGCTGCGATAAGCCTTAGTTGAAGTTCCATTGGCTCGATTCCTAGCCTGGTTAGCATCTGAGCCATCGCATTGGAAATCATGTTTCCAGCTTTCACAGCAACAGTATCCTCAGTGATGTGAATAACACCCCCTCTTACCCGTGAAGGAATCTTGAGCCCGGCGAGTTCACTGATGAAGGGGCCTGGGGCAACGCCGGTATTCATTGCTGGGATGAGGATATCCTTCAGTGCTATCTGACCACCCTTGGCAGGAGCTGCTGCCTTGTTCTCCCTCAGGAACTTCGTCAGCACATATGGGTCTTGGTCACTGAACATGAAGGCCACTGGACCTGAAACATACTCAGACAGCTGCTTGATGCCCTTCTTCTTGGCAGACTCGAGGGCCCTTATCATGATGGTGTTACGTGCCATCTTGATTACAGCGGAGCCCCTAAGGCTCTCCCTAATCCCTGCAAGCTGCTTTGCACCGACACCTTCCACATTCACCAGCCCCACCATTTCGCTCTCTGCAATCTTTGAGGCCAGTTCTTCCACGGCATCAATCTTCCACTGTGGAATAGTCTTCTCATAAACTGACGTTTCAATCACCTCTCGATGGGAACCGATATTGAAGGACCCATTGTACTCTTGACCATAACATTCCCCACGCGGTCCAACAAGCCTTTGCTATCTACGAAGTTGAGGACTGTAAGAATGTTGTCAGCAATCTCTCTGTCACCCATCCTAACATGACCCACCTTGACATGGAATGTTGGTGTGTTCCTCATTCTTACGCGGACAGTCCTTTGATACTGCTCGATAGCGGTGGTGAGGTCAGCTTGAGGTGGAAATGGTCTTGGCATCTTTCCCCTGGGTCCAAGTGCTTGGCCCAAGTAGCGACCGACAAGTGGCATCGCATCGACTGCTGCTATGAAGAAGTCGAAACCCTTGGCAAGTGCCTTTCGTTCCTTCTTCTCTTCGCTCAGTTTCGGAATCTCTTCCTTTGGCACGACCCTCTGCACACCTGCGGCAACAGCATTCTCGGCAAATTCACCATCTCCGAAAGCGCAGACTTTCGTAGCGGGATACAGGGTATTTGGAAGCACGAGTTCTTGGTTCAGGCGGTTCTCAGGTTTGGTCACATCTAGTTCCTTCTTCCTGAAATTGACCGCCA
>CP070658.1:1986781-1993251 GCA_020355105.1 Candidatus Thorarchaeota archaeon
ATCCTCTCGAATCTCAAAGATGGCCAAGGACGTTTGCTTCACCGATTCAGGGATGGAGAGTCATCAGTCAATGCATTTCTGGAGGACTACGCCTTCTTCGTTTGGGGCCTAGTGGAGCTGTATGAAACCACGTTTGATCCGAAGTACCTTGAGATGGCCAGAGAAATGACCGGTGACCAGATCACCCACTTTTGGGACGAATCTGAGGGCGCCTTCTTCTTCACAGCCCATGATTCAGAAGACCTGCTAGTGAGAAAGAAGGAGGTGTACGACGGAGCCATCCCCTCAGGCAACTCAGTGTCGATGCTTAATCTCATTCGTCTCGCCAGACTTCTTGGCGATAACGAACTTGAGAGCAAAGCAGACATCATTGGGAAGGCATTCTCCCATGAGATCTCAAGAATGCAGACAGCGTATTCTTTCATGTTGGTTGCGCTAGACTACGCACTTGGCCCGTCTCATGAGATTGTAGTAGCCGGGGAAACGAATAGTGAGGATACGATGGCTATGCTGCGGTCCTTGAGAGAGAGATTCCTGCCGTCCACAGTGGTCCTTCTCAGGACAGGCGGAGAGGTCTCGAAACAGCTAGACAGTCTTGCTCCATTCTCCAAGTTCATGGACACCGTGAATGGCGAAGCTACTGCTCATGTCTGCACCAATCACAATTGCAAGCTGCCGACCAACGACGTTGGACGAATTCTCAGTCTCCTTGGCGAACACCAAGTAGTATCCAAGTAGCTACCCTTCTCTAAGGGGTCACTGGGATGGTGTCCTCCGAATCAAGATGATTACAGCTACTACCAAAGCACTAACTCCGAATGCGGCGATGGTAATCCATGGACCGTAGACAATGAACGGGTTGTTCGGCCAGATCTCGGCCAAGGCATTCCCTGCCGCGAGCCAAGAGTCAGCAATTCCCAGAAGATGAGTCGTTATTGTAGATAGCTCGTCCTCGTACTGATTCATTACCGACTCAATGTCACCTGTCGAATTGAATTCATCCGCCATTGATTGGAAAGTCGATGCGACGAAACCATCGTAGAGTGTCAGATTCCCTGGGTATATGAGCGTGCCATTGTCTGCCAGTGCCTCGAAATGAGGGAGCGATGCCTCGCCCGCATCTACGAAATCCGACAACTCTACATCAGGCATCAACTCAGGAAGGCGTTGCAGGGCAGTTCGGAAAGAAAGATACTGAAGACTGACCTGCGCCTCCAGACCCAGCCCAAGGAAGAGAATCAAAGATGCCTTGAATTCCCGTTCCCCATCCATGCCCGTGAAGATGTCCAAGTATTCAGTCAACCTTTGTCGACGGTAGTCAACGCTGAGCGCCCTAAATGCGGCTTCTCCAAAGTTCCACAGAACGGCTGTGTCGGGAGATGCTTCGTAGGCCGCAGGTACACCTAGGATACGGTCTCGGATATATGGGCCCAACAGTGCACTCCTATCATCTGGTACGTCGCCTCCAGGTTTGAAGAGCATACTGATGAAGTACCGTCTAGACCATGCATTGGATAGGGCAGTGTAGGATATCGGTGTGTAGTTCCCTCGACCATCCGCTGGATAACCGAATTCGTTGCCAAAAGAGCCTACTCCAGGATCAACTATGGTTGCATTTCCGGCGGCATCATCGTAGCCTACCACCAGTATCCCATGACCTCCCCCGGATAGGCCTTGCGCTCTCAAGAAATCATAGTCTCTTGCTGGAAGCCATGCAGGGTCCACACTCAGGAGGAGGGGATATCCTGCATCAATCGAAGACCGCATCAGGTCAAAGGCACCTTCCTCTCCGTCAAGAAGGTGTACGCTAATGCCACGGCCTTCCCAAACTTCGACTAGTTGCTCGACACCAGGGGTGGCTGTGTCCATGTACACAGTCATGTTCAGTCCGTAAAGGTCTGCCGCGAATTGGGTTGGTTCCACTTGCATGTAGATAGCCCCTGGATACATCACCATGGTATCATTGTAGTTCAGGTAAGCGAACGAGTATCCTACACTTGTGACGGCAAGAACGTCATGAAGGTCAAGTGGAACGCCAGCTGACTGGAAGGCCATTGATGTTGCCGCCCAGGCGCATAGCCCGTTGATCTCTTGCCAAACGTAGGGGACGCCAGTGACAAGCCCTTCTGTTGCTGCAGGCAGATAGGACCCTGAATCCATCGTGGCCGCCGCCGTGCCGCTAGGACTGACTGTGGCAGTGAGCAACAGAATCACTGAGATGAGAAGAGCAAGGCGTTTCATGGCTACTTCACTTTGGTTTCAGTTATGACGGTCATAAGGGTGTCGTTATGGCGAACATGTTGGAAAGAGAATCTTGCAAGAGAGAGTTGCGAAATGCCTACTGCTCTAGTGATTCAAGCTCAAGCTCCTCGACATCAACTCGTGGCTCGATGCTCTTTGTTGTCAACACAGCAAGAATGATGACATTCAGAATGACAACCGAGTATAGCAGAGGAAGACCCTGCCAAGCATCGTAGATGAATCCTGCCGGGATTGGCCCTATGGAAACAAAGAGGAACACCACCACCATTGTCAAGCTCAACATCTTTCCAAGGTCTGGGCGAGGCAATGATTTCAATATGTAAGTCCCCAATATGGAGAACCAGAGTGTATCATTGATTGACTTCAACGCGGTAGCTAGGAAGGCAAGAGAGAACAAGATGCTGAGTCCCGGATAGAGGGCGTCAAGTCCAGCTAGCCAGTCTGCTGGAGCTATGTACGGAATCTGCTCAGCCAAGATGAGAAGCCCAACAGCAATTGGCATCACGGCATAGACAGCGATTGTGAGACCTCTCCCGCCTCTCTTATCGAATACTCTCCCAAGATAGAGAGTCAGTGGAACTGAGAACATGAGCGTGACCAAAATCATGAGATTGATTTCACCTATTGTGAACGCCAAAGTTTCGTTGACGTAGTACAGACTCGCAAACCGGTAGAATGCATCACTGAACGCATCTAGGCTGACCACAGCGACAAAGATTGGGAAAACTCTGATTAGAAGCTTCAGGCCGCGTATGTTCTCTCCAAGAAAGTCTCTCAGGACATTTCCATGGCGATTTGCTCTGTCTGGTTGTGGGATAGATTTCAGGACTGTCAATCTGATCGCGGCAGCAATCATGTAGAGTATCCCTGCAATGAAGAGAAGAAACTGCATGGTTTCGATGAAGCCCGTCCCCATTCCAAGCAGAATTGAAACAAGGAACAGAGGAACAAGCCCCCAAGTAGTACCAAGCGTGAACAGACTATTGGCAACACCGCCAAGTCTTCGGTCGACCTGTTCCATGGCATAGGCCTGACCCGCAATGCCAGTGAACGACGACAATCCGAAGATAACCATAGAAACAGCGATGGCAACCATATCGGTTGAAACGGCTAACATCAGAAACGCAATTCCATTCACAATCATCGTGACAGCCGATAGCTTGCGGCGATCATAATTGTCTGCGAGGTAGCCCGAGAATGTTGTACCAATCATGTTGACGACGAACATTAGTGAGATGAGGACTCCTACCATGACATATGATACGCCAATGTCACGGAAGTAGAGCGTGAAGTACTGGTTCAGGACACCCATGCTGCTGTAGATCCAAACAGTTCCCAAGTAGATGGCCCAGTTGCGGTTGCTGAGTACGCGTCGAACAGACTCAAACCATGAAAGCCCAGATACGTCATCATCAGGTTCCGGAACCGGAGTCACTCCGAGGGCTTCCAATCCTTCTTTATGTTCTGACACGGTCTTTCACCGACGGGGTCTGCTGCTTTCAACTGTGTGCATAAAGGTATATCTCAATAGGCCAGTCTGGACATTGTAAGATTCCTGGAATAACGAAGTGTGAGGAATGAGCCTACTCCAAGATTTCGGTTTCTGCGTACCTTCCAGTCATCAGGCGAATAATCTCCCACTTACCATCGGGCGATAGCTGCCAGATTTCCAGGAGGCGTCCATACACCTTCTCAGTCGGTCCTCCAGACCGTGGGGTACGCGTTTCAGTGAAGCTTCCAAGCGAATAGGCACGTTTCTCGTAAACATCAATGAACTCCCTGTTCGGATTCCAAGATACTGTAGTATACATCGACATGAACTCAACAAATGCTTCTCTTATAGAGTCTCGTCCCACTATGTCCTCCGTCAGTGGCCACATCAATCGTGCATCTTCACGAAAGATGTTGCTAACATCCAGAGCACGGTCCTCAGAAAAGGCCGAGTCCAATTCTGCCATTGTTTCCAACAGATGGTCCTTGTTCGAACTACTAGACTTCGATGATTGAACCGTCATGATATCGCGCCTCATCAGGTCAAACTGGTTGCACAATCTCATCTGGAAATCCTTTGTATTCGATAACACCCAGTTTTCCGAGATAGTCTATAGGGTTCCAGACAGACCAACCCTCTACAATCTTCCCGTCAACAATGCGATAGTGTGGAACTGCTTCCATGACGACTTTCTTCCCAGTTGGGGCTATTCCGCGATACTCACCCGTGTGTGTAGCCGTGATTCTTGCCTTGATCCATACTGAATTCTCGTCTGCGACAATATCCTCTATAGTCCGGTGGATGTCAGGGAAACCGATGTATTGCCTTCTCAAGACCTCCTTCAAGTCTTCCCGACTTTGAATCTTCAGTTGCTTGTTCACATAGTCTGGCACTAGCAAGTCATCAAGCAACTCTGGATCCTGCATATTCACGATCTCCATCATCTTGCGACCAATTTCCAGATTCTCTTCTGATGACATAGGACTTCAACCCTCTCTGCTATCAATCATGGTTTGACCTTTATATAGTTAACTATTGTTAATAAGTTATGGGGAAGAGTAGTAACGATGTCTTCTGAGTAGAACTAGAATACAGCAGTAGTAACCTAGAATGAGGTCGATGACTATACACGTCGGCAATAGATACTAATTAAGAAATGACATGCGAGCAGGGAGGAAAATGAGAAGAAGGTCGATGGTTATCCTCTTTTGCGTGTTATTGGCTTCTGCCATAGTCATCGGGGGTTTGTACGTCCTACTCACCCTGGAGCCAATAACTCCGTATGATGAAACAGTGGTCATCTATGAAACCACCTATACTGAAGCTGAGAACATCTCAATCTACTATGATGTATGTTTTCACAATGCGACCTTCAACGTAGTTGATGATCCCGGGTATATGATCAAGATCGACTACAAGCTCGAGATCCTGGTAGAGGGGGCGATGGGGAAGAACACCAACCTCCAGGTGACACAGAGTGCGTATGGCAGGTACATGACCATCCAGATATTGAAGGAAAACCCCGCTGACGTCTGTGCATTGAACAAAGGAGATGCAAGGGCGATCGTCAACGTCACTATCAACAGCGCCTATACCATCGATATCGAAGCGTTGGCAGGACACGGCCATATCAACATGACCGCCAGCAACGCAAGTTTTGACACTGTCTACTTTCATCATGGTCTCAACTGCCCTGGCAACAATGGAATCAACATAACGAACTCGGTGATCTACGAAGATTTGAGATGTGAAGTGTCAACAGGGCATTTCTGGGTGAGACTCGAGAACGTCAGCGTTGCAGGTACTGTCGAATGTGCACCGCCAGATCGGGGAATGCTGATTCAAGTATGAGTCAAGAAACCTACACTGATTTGTATCATACAGACGTGTGACGCAGTGGCTGTCTCGGAGGGGCAAGAACGGACAAGCGACGCACTCTAAGATCGTATGGGAGCCCAAGGGCGAATCACATCCCTACGCGGTTCACCTTTGAAAAGGCCGTTTTGCAGATTTGCAGCACTCTATGTGACCGCTTCTCTTCGAACCCAATGAAACGGGTATTCTCCCATAACTCCGAGAATTCCAAGGGTTTTAAGTTGTCAGTAATGAATTAACCATTGACCGGTTAATTTATATATCAAAGAGCTATTAGGATATAGTTGCCAGAGTCAGGTTAACGTTCAAGTTAGGAGGAAAGCGACACGTTCACTCCATTGGTCTATCCAACAAAACAACAGGCATTCATCTGGCTGAAGAGGAGACAGAATGTCCGTCCCTATAAGATAGCCGATGAGTTGAACGTATCAAGACCTTTTGTGAGCAAGGCTCAACGAATTGCAGAAGAACGAATCGACAAACTACTTCGCCATGCAGCATCAATAAACCGGATCAAGATAAGACACATTGACACACGCTATGGTATCGCCGCGGGCTTTTGTCCAGCCTACGGCATGGAGACGTATATTCTCTACTCACCAAAGATTGGGGTCCAGACCTGGTTCAATCATGAGGGTGAATGCGGCACATGTGACCACATCAACCAATGCGTAGACACACTTCAACAGCTTGCTGAGGAATGGGAGATTCCCATTCCAGATGACAGACCTCCTACTGATCTGTCCACCTATTTGTTCGATAAGATAACGAGGCGGTTGAAATGGGTCAAGGAGAAAGAATAGAGATTTTGAATCCCTGTCCACTGACACCTAGTTCAAAG
>CP070658.1:1993351-2007889 GCA_020355105.1 Candidatus Thorarchaeota archaeon
AGGCGCCATCACCTGAGAGTAGATACACGTCTTTATCAGGATGCGCGAGTTTGGACCCAATGGCATAACCAGTTCCAACACCAAGGTGACCCGAGTCTGTGGCCTGAAGATACCTTCTTGGTTCGTATACCCTATTCAGATAGATTGACCAGACAGCGATGTTTCCACCATCGACAATGGATATTGCATCTCGTGGGAAGAAATCGCGCACCTCCTGGACCATTCTCAGCGGGTGAATCGGGACCTGGTCTGATTGGCCCTGACTAACGAAGTCCAATAGCCATTGGTCTTGAGCTTCTCGACAGTCCGCCATTTCAGGCTTTGGCTTAGCCTTGGGTTTGCTCTTCAGAACCCTGAGCAGTTCGGTTAGGGTGCTCTTTGCGTCGCCGACAATTGCCAGGTCAACAATCCGGTTGTGGGCAATCATCTCTGGTGCTATGTCAATCTGTATTAGCTGTTGCTCAGCACAATCCCCCCACCCTGGCGCCCTCCCCCAGAAATCAAGGTCACCGAATCTTCCCCCCACAAGTAGAACTAGGTCAGACTGACACTGCGCCCCAATGGCTCCAAAGCTGGCTGGTACGAGCGATAATGGGTGGTCTTCAGGAATCGCGCCTCGGGCACCTACTGAAGTCGTCACAGGGGCTTGGAGGTGTTCGGCAATCTTAACCAGTTCTTTGGCTGAGTCCGAAGCCAAGACGCCGCCTCCGGCATGAACAAGTGGAAATGTGGCATTCACTAACATATCTGCAGCCTTGGCTATCAGGGCAGGGTCGCCTACTGGAGGTCGGGTCATGCGATACTTCTCAGCTGGCACGATGCCGTCTTCCAAGGTAGACTCGTCACACTTCATGAAGAGGACGTCCGATGGAAAGTCAAGAAACACAGGTCCTGGTTTCCCTGACAGTGCTTCTCGAAATGCCCAATGCACCAAGTGTGGAATTCTCTGCCAGTGTGACACTGTTGCCCCCCACTTGGTGATAGGCTTGAACATCTCCAGTTGGTCTAGTCCCTGAGAACTTCCGTGATCTGGATGGATTCTCCATGACTGGTTCTGAGCACACAAGACAATCATTGGTATGCTATCAGCAAATGCTGTATACACGCCGGGAACAAGATCAGCAGCTCCGGGGCCCACTGTGCCCAAGCAGACCCCCGGCTGACCTGTGGTCCTTGCCCATGCATCAGCAGCATGAGCCGCCGCTTGTTCGTGCCGGAATGTCACGAATTCGATATCTTTTGATGTGTAAATGGAGTCAAGTAGTGGATAGAGCTGGTCTCCAGGAATACCAAACACATACTTAACACCTTCCTCAATCAAACATCTTGCAAGTACTTCGCCACCAGTCATCATCGTCAATACAATTCTCTCCTCTCTCAGAGAACATTATCATGTTGTGAGTCGGCTCGATTTATCAATTACGAGTGGTTGCCTAGAGTGTTTCATGGCAATGCATTCCGGGTAGAGAGGAATGAAATCATAGTCCCTCTCACAATGGGTTACTCAATACCACAGCGCTTCTTCAGCAGTTCCCAGTCGTGATTCATTTGGTCTTGCACCTGATTCTTGAAGTCATCCCATTTCGGATCCTTGAGGTGTCTGAACTGACCTTGAAACGCCCAGTACTCCTCGAGCGGTTTGAGTTCCTTGAGGTTCTTGCTGGGGCTGGACATTATCCATTCTTCCCCATCAATCACTTCAAAGAGCGGATGGATTCCTACCTCCACTGCTAGTTTGGATAGCTCAATGCTCTTGGATGTGTCTGATCGCCATCCTCTGGGACATGGTGAATAGGCGTGGATGAACGCTGGTCCTTCGACCTCCAATGCCCTTCTGAACTTCTGCACGAAATCCCTGTAATGGTACGGGTCCACCGTTGCAACATATGGTATCTTGTGGGCTGCAACAATCTCTGCCAGAGGCTTCTTGCGTTGCCGCTTTCCAGGTTCTACCTTGCCTGCCCAGGAAGTGGTGGTTTCTTGGCCGGGCAGAGTGGCACCCGATCTTTGGATTCCTGTGTTCTGATATGCGCCATTGTCATACACCATGTAGACCATGTCGTGCCCCCTCTCTAGGGCACCGCTCAACGCGCCGAACCCAATGTCAAAGGTCCCGCCATCGCCACCAACCGCAATGACGTCTACATGTTCGTATTCAGAACGTCCTTTCTCGCGCATAACAGTCATTGCTTCTGCCACACCCGATGCCACGGCCGCAGCATTCTCGAATGCAACGTGAATCCATGGAATCTTCCAAGCTGTGAAGGGGTATATGGTAGTGGCCACCTCCAAGCAGCCTGTGGCCTCACAAACAATGGTTGGTCCTCTTAGTGCCATTCCCATAAGCTTCACAACTGTGGGTGCAGCACATCCTGCACACATCCGGTGTCCTGCGGATAGGATTTGGTCTTTCTGCAACATATCTTTCAGTCTAACTGCAGCAGGCTCAGCCATTACTTACGCACCCCCAATGTTTCGTACATTGGAGCTTTTCCTTTCTCCAAGTACTTCTTCGTCTTCTCTATTCCCTCAACGAATGTTTCCGGAGGCACGTCACGACCTCCCAGTCCCACAACGAAGTCAACTACAAGTGGTTTCTTCTCCAGATCATATAGGGCGCTCTTCACTTCCAGAGCAAGTGGACTTGTGACTGCTCCAAAGGACATCGCCTTCTCAAAGATCATCACGGCCTTGGCACCACCAACAGCCTTGGTAATCTCCTTGGTTGGGAACGGGCGAAACATCTTGAGTCGGACAACTCCGATTTTCTCTCCCTTCTCACGCAGCACATCTGCAACAGCCTTGGCTGTTCCTCCCATGGAGCTCATTGCAAGGATGATGATGTCTGCGTCCTTCGTCTTATACTCCTCAAACATTCCGTGGGACCGTCCAGTCAACTTCTTGAACTCGGCCTCTATTCTCTTGTAGGCCTTTGGAACGTTCCACATCGCCCTGTCCTGCTGCTCCTTGAACTCGAAGTAGTAGTCTGTGAGAGCCAGCGGTCCCATTGTGATTGGGTTCTTGGGATCAAGAGGCTGAACTGGCACTCTGACACCAAGGAACTTCTGAACTGCTTCATCCGGAAGCATCTCCACTCTCTCTACGTTGTGACTAACAATGAATCCGTCAATGCCAACCATTACCGGTAGCAATACATCGTGGTCCTCGGCCAACTTGAAAGCCATCAGAGTAGTGTCGTAGGCCTCTTGGGAGCTCTGGCAATAGAGCTGAATGAAGCCGCTGTCTCTCATACCCATCCCATCTGAATGGTCATTATGGATGTTGATGGGTGCAGAGAGGGCACGGTTTGCTACGGTGAAGACGATTGGCATCCTCATCGAAGCGGCACAGTATAGTATCTCCCACATCAACGCAAGACCTGCAGAGGCAGAGGCTGTAGCGACTCTTGCACCAACAGCCGAAGCACCAACGCATGCTGACATCGCGCTGTGCTCAGACTCTACCGGAATGACCTTTGTGTGTACCTCGCCATCTGCCGCGAATCTTTGGAAGTCTTCGACTATGATTGTCTGTGGTGTGATAGGATATGCCGCAAGTACATCGACGTCACTCTGCTTCAGAGCGTGAGCGATTGCTGCGTCCCCTGTGAGACCCTCTACCGTAATCTTGTCCTTTGGTACTCTCTCAACCGTCGTCATCTCACTCACTCTCCATCGTAATACTGTCGGTCGGACATTCGTTGGCACATATCCCGCAGCCCTTGCAGTAGTCGTAGTCATACTCGTAGGAACGACTATTGTCCTTCTCAACCAGCCTTACTGACATGTCAGGACAGAATATCCAACATCTCCCGCAAGTTCCATTCTTAATCCAGAGGCAGTTCTCAGGATTATGTACTGGGCGCTGTGCACGCCATCCTCCAGTCTTGTACTTCATGGCATTGCCAGGTTCGATTATGTTTCCTGCCATTGGGATTTCGTCGAACTTTTCGCTCATCCGATTCGTGCCTCCTCGACTGCTCTCTCCATGGCTGCCTTGTTTAGGTCGCCCACCTTTCCAGGATACCGCTCCATGACTTCTTGAATTACAGTTTCGATTTTGACCATCCCTGTGGCCTTCACAGCGGCTGCCAAGGTTGGCATGTTGTAGAATGGCCTGCCCATGATATCAAGCGCGATTTCAGTCGCGTCTACGGTCACGACCTTCCCGCCTTTGAATCCGTATTTGTTCCGTATCTCCTCTGGGCTCATGGTCGTGTTCAGAACAAGAGTTCCATCTTTCTTCAGGCCGTCAGTGGGGTCTACAACTTCCAGGAGCGTCGGATCTATACAGATCACGACATCCGGGTCATAGACCTGAGCATATACCTGGATGGGCTTCTTGCTGATTCTCAGGAACGCCCTCACTGGAGCGCCAGTCCGCTCAGGGCCAAACTCGGGGAAGGCTTGGATATAGTTGCCTTCCTCCAGAGCCGCTTTTCCCAGCATTTGATTGCTGGTGACGACTCCTTGACCGCCGCGTCCATGCCATCTTGTTTCAATCACACCACGTGCAAAATCGAGCGCCATCTCTTCTCTTCACCTACATAGGAGAAGCTTCTGAGCTGGCTCCTTGTGCCCTGCTTATGTATTTAGTGGCTTGGCCATGTCAGGAATCATGAGTTCTTGGCCAAGGCGAAGTCATTTGGTGTGACTTCTGACCTACAACCTCTTCTTCACAGCTAGTAGGACCAATGCGACCGAGAAGACACTAACAATCGATGCCAGCACTACTAGCTCAGTGCCGATGTCTGAAAGAAAGATGGATAGCACCGCAACTTCCACAGTGTGAAAGGCCTCGAGTCCAGAGGCGTCCTCGAGAATCAGTTGGACATTGTGATATCCAACAGGCAGATAGCTCACGTCGTATGTGATTTCTGTCTGGGTCCATGTTCCTGCTGTCTGCTGGTTCCCATTCACGGAAATGCGATACTCCAGGGGGAATCGATCGGACGTTCTCCAGACAATCTGAAAATCATCACCCTCGGTCATTAGAACCTGGTTGGTATGGTTGAGAACAGGAAGATCATTGTCAATGAGTCGATGAGGGTCATGGTCTTGAGCACCTGCAGAACCGGATATATTGTAGGGGCCTGGAGTGTAGTAGTCCGACCAGAAGTTGCCAGACCAAGTGTTGTTACTTCCCCTATCTATCGAATTGCCCCAGCTCCATATTCCGGGAGAGTTCCACCCCATAATATTGGCCACAAGCGTGTTGTTCAGCGAGTCTCCAGATACGTCTACTCCCGTCCCACTATTCCCGTAGATTGTGTTGTCCACACACGAGCAATTGCGGGCCGATTGAAACGATATTCCGGCCGAGGATGCATAGATCGTGTTATCGGAGATTATGCAGGAATGACTATCTAAGAAGTAGATTGCATCGCCCGTATCGTAGATGGTGTTTCGAGATAGTTGAACGCCCGAAGACCCCTCACAGTAGATTGCGTACTCTGTGCCGATCATGGTACAGTCTTCCACTTGACCGTTGCTCACGTTCATGAGTTTCAAACACGTGCCCGCCAAGGCGCGGAGTATAGAATTCTGAATAACGAAGTGCGCAGAAACGTCCCTAATTCGAATACAAGGACTTCCCGTTGAGATGTTGAGTCCTTCAATGATATACGGATTGTCACGGGACCCATCACCTGGCAGTCCAAGATCCGCCATCTCACTATCACTGTCAACTAGCAAAGGGGGGTCTGCAGTAGTCTGGGCGGATGTGAAAGGGACCTTGTAGGATTGGACCTGTGTGACGGTGCGGGTAGATGGCACATTCGAAGATATCACGAGCAAAAGGGCGGGTTGGACAAAGAGCATAATGACTAGAAGGACGAGCTGAATCCTCCTTGACATACTCTGAACCCTATTCAAGACAGACCCACCACCCTTGAATGAAAAACGCCCACAAAGAAAACTGTTTCCTACCACGGCAGAGATCCCTAGAAATCAATCGGGAGGCATGAACACTATCTGAACGCTGGTAAGTGGGTTACTTGTTTCAGGTTCTGTAGCCTCGAAGGTGTCAAACGCCATTTCGTACTCGAATCTTTGCTCTCGCTTCTTCAGTTCGTGAGCCACACGAACAGAAAGACCTACGCCTTTGAATCCGTAACCTCTTATTGCCACCATCCTACGGTCACTTCTCACCAAATCCCTCACTGTCGCGGCAATCTTCGATATGTTGATCTTGCCAGCTTTGTGAGATATCTCCAGCAGAACATAGTCATTGGTCGGAAAGACCGCTACATCATCCTCCAGATTTACCGATATCATTTCATCCCTGAGTTTCAGCTGGTCAGGAATTCGGTCGCGAAGTACCATAGTAGATGTACTTGCCAAGGGCGTCTAATCAACTTGGTGAAAGTGTGTGGACATAACTCAATCCTCATATGCGGTGGTCATTTGGTATGAACCGTACGACCTCTCAAGAGAGGAGATAATTCAGAATGGATAGAAACAGGGCAATCGCTGCTGCAATTGTAATTATCGTCGTGTCCTCGGGAATAATCGTTGCGGCATGGACCACATTGAGTAGACCTGACGTTAGAATCGGTTATCTGGAGAAGGATCTCCATCAACTTGCATTTCGTGTGGCCCTTGTCAATGGATGGTTTGCTGAGGAGGGGATAACTGTGGAGCTTAAGTCCTATGGTAATGGAGCCTTGGAAATGGATGCTTTCTTGGGGGACGAGATAGATATGGGCTACCTTGGAGCTGCTCCCGCTCTAACGAAGCGAGTCAACCAAGACATAATGGTGACAATTCTCGCAGCCGCCAATCTTGAGGGATCCGCAATCATGGTTAGAAAGGCTGACTTTGATGGTGGTTCTATAACTCAGATTGCCAATCTCACAGGTAAGTCAGTCTTCATCCCTGGACCATCAACTGTTCAGGCCTTTCTTCTGCGGCTTGCTCTAAATCAGTCAGGACTCAGCTCTTCAGATGTTACGACATTGTCCACATCGCCTGCCAATATGGCTAATTCACTGTCTGAGGCAGAACCTGCGTTTGTCGCTTGGGAGCCCTTCAATGCGAGGGCTGAATATGATGACCTAGCAGTCCCACTTGTGCTCTCAGGCGAGATATGGCCACGCCATCCCTGTTGCGTGGTCGCGTCGTCGAACTCTTTCTTGGCCGCTCATCCTGATATTGCTCAAACGGTCATCGACATCCACGTTCGTGCCGAGGAATGGATTGTGTCAAACCCAACAGCTGCAATCCAAATTGCTGCAGAGTGGTTGGAAATGGAAGATGCTATTTCTGCAGTTGAAACCGCTTTCAATAGAATCATCTACGATTACAATGTGAATCGCACTGGGATTGAGATGTACCTCTCATACCTCATAGATCAGGATATTCTGCTTCCTCACAAGGTTCCTGTTGATGTCGAGGCATTCCTAGACAGCTTCATCAACACGACATTCGTTGAGAGTACTTAGACTCTCAAAAGCGACAGACACAAAAGAAAGACCCGAAGTTGAATTCGCTTGATGATGTCATCGCCAGAGCAGAATGCAGAGAATGCTGCTGTCGAGAAGTCACGTCCTCATGAATTACCGTGGTTTCTCGAGTCCAATATCATTCGTTGGGCATTGGCTGGCCTTATTCTGGTCCTACTCTGGGTCATAATCGCGTTCTTCTCAAGGAGTACCATCATTGAGGTGCTAGAGGCCTTCATTATACTCTCCACTGAAGGTGACAGTGGTGGATTCGTTCTAGCAGATCACGCTGCCCAGAGCCTGTTCATTGTGACGGTTGGATTCTGTGTTGCGGTCGCAACTGCAGTCCCGTTGGGCATTGCTATGGGGCGCTACAGCATCGCTGATTCTGTTTTCGGGCCAGTTGTGGAAGCCACACGTCCTATCCCACCGATAGCATGGATTCCTCTTTCCCTTCTGATATTCACAAGTCTCCTCTCTGCCCAAGTCTTCATCATATGGATAGGCGCTTTCTTTCCAATCCTAATCAACACGACTACGGGGGTCAAGCGTACTGAGCCCGTCCACATCGACGTAGCGAAGACTTTCGGTGCCTCTGAATCACGTATCCTGACTTCGGTGGTTATCCCCTCGGCGGCGCCGGAGATGTTTGCCGGAATGCGGATTGGGTTTGGCATTGGTTGGATGTGCCTAGTAGCAGCTGAGATGATTGGCAGCAACAAAGGTCTCGGATATCTCATATGGACAATGCAACAGGTTGGCTGGACGGGCGCAGTAATCGCAAGTATGCTCGTGATTGGTCTGATTGGGTTCTTGGTGAGCTACGTTCTCCTGATGGTCGAGAAAAGGCTTCTTAGGTGGAGACAGGGGGTCGCTGTCTAGTCTGACGGCTCATCGCTTTCTCCTGCTCAACTCTAAGAACATCAAGGATTTTTGCGCGATACTCAAGACACTCTGGAGATGTCCTGTTCCGCGGTTGCGCCAAGTCTATCTCGTACTCGGCAATAATAGATGATGGAATGTTGCTCATCACGAGGATTCTGTCTGAGAGAAAGACAGCCTCGTCCACGTTATGCGAAACAAACAGGACAGTTGAGCCTGTTTCCTCACTTATTCGTAGGAATTCGGTCTGGAGGTAGTTCCTTGTCTGAGCATCTAGATTAGATAAGGCCTCATCAGCAACAAGGATGTCTGGTTTGGTGATGAGACTCCGAGCCATCTCGGTCTTCCTCGCCTGCCCTCCGGAGATCTCATGTGGCAGGCTATCTTCGAGGCCACTCATTCCTACAAGAGAGATGATTTCATCCGAGAGGGTTCTCTTTTTCTCCTCAGGCAATTCAATGATTTCGAGACCATATTCGATGTTCTCTCTCACGGTCCTCCACGGAAACAATGACTCTTGTTGGAAGATGAAACCCACTCTATTGTGGCCCGGTCCCACGGGTACACCATCAATCAACACTTGCCCTTCATCGGGTTCTAGAAGTCCCGCTATCACTTTCAGCAGAGTGGTTTTCCCGCAACCTGAAGGTCCAACGACGCTAAGGAACTCGCCGTCCTTAACATCGAAGGTGATGCCGTCTAGGACCTTCGTTTCTCCGTCATCGCCATTGTGGTAAGATTTCACTATCTGTCTGACAGAGAGTTCGGGCATAGGGTTTACCTTGAGAATAGGCCGCCAGCCATCGTTAAATACTGTGCCATTGCGCGAAGCGATGTTTGCAGGTGGCACTTGTGCTAACAAAGTACAAAAAGGCCACCACCACTCAATGAGTCATTAGATGAACCACCATTTATCAAGCGCTGCAGCGCTTGGATGGCAGATGTTCATGTCGTGCGGATGGTAGTCCAATTTGACCACGCCCAAGACCCTCTTTGAAATAGAGGATGACAAGAGTACTACAGCTATTGCTGTGGGTGATGTGACAGGCTCAGGCACTTCAGAGCTGTGTACAGGAGACAGGGATGGTGTCCTTAGACTATACGACGCAAACACCCCTGAGATTGAGTTCCTTGCACAGCGTGATCTTGAAGGCAGTATTCTCTCAGTGAATATCGCAGACGCTAACAACGATGGCGTAATGGAAATCGTTGTAGGTCGCAGCTTGGCGCCAGGAGAGGTTCCAGGTCAATCCGGTACGCTTCAGGTCTACAGATTTGCGCCTAGTGGGCAACTGGAGATGCTTGCTGAATTTCCTGTGGATCGGTTTATCACCACCGTTATGGTCACAGACGTGACCGGTGACCACAAGAATGAGATTCTGGTTGGCGGGAGCGACTCCACGCTAAGAGTCTTCCAAATGGACGCAGAGGACAGACTCTCTGAATACGCACGGCACCAAATGCAAGATATGCCAATCACAATCGGTGTATGTGATGTAGTTGGAGATGAGATTGACGAGATTGTCACAGGAAACTTGGATGGAACTCTTCGCGTCTTCAAGGTCAGGGACCAAACAGTCAAGCAAATTGAGATGCTAGACCTACCTTCGCCCATAATCTCTGTAGAGGCTGGCGACATTCTGGGTGACCGCAAGATGGAACTTGGTGTCGTCACACGAGATGGCTCACTTCGAATCTATCGTAACGAGGAGAGCAAACTTGACCTGTTCGCCAAATTGGAAGGTATCAATGCGCTCGCAATATCGATGGAAGAAATCAATGCTGATCATATGGATGAGGTGATTGTCGCTACATCCGACTACAAGGTGAAGTTCTACAGTCTGCAGATGGCAGAGCTCCAAGAGATTGCTACCGTGAACATAGGCGAGAAGATTCTCGCGCTCAGCGTCGGCGACGCCGGCGGCGATAACAGGAAGGAAATTCTCGTTGGAGTTGCGAACGGACCATTGAGAGTAATCCAAGGTCTATACCAGCTGATTCCTAGCTTCGAGGTAAGCCCGGAAGCCAAAACAGGAATCAATCTCATCGGCAGAGTGACATTGTCAAACATTAGTGACGAACCTGTTTCAGGGGTTACTGGCAAGATCTACCACTTCCCGAAGGACCACCTCGATGTAGCCAATCCGCAACTTCGATTTGATCTCGCCCCTGGAGAGAGCAAGTGTGTCGAGGTTGAGTTGATGCCCACGGCCGAAGGGAATGTTATAGTGAGACCCATTGTGCTGATGTGGACGGATGCCACAGGGCATGTGAAACAAGTAACGACTCCGGAAACTGCAATTCTTATTGAGAAGGGAGTGGCAATGGCAGCTCCAGCAGCCATGCCTTCTGTGACTTTTCAGCCTGAACCAGAGTCGGTCGTTATTGCCCGAGAACTTGTTCCTGAAGAGGCAGCTGATGAAACCGGCTTCGTTTCAGTTGATCGTGACAAGGCCGCTGAAATCCTCAAAATGACCACTCCGGATGAAGCGGCAACAGAATCCTTGAGAGAGGCTGAACAGCTCCTGGACCAGCTGTTTGGGATGGAGGATGCAGGCACTCCAGACATTGCAGCATTCGATGACGTCGCAGGAATGATGGAAGAACCTGTTCCTGCTGAGCCAGTAGTGACTATCGAGGAAACCCCTGACGAAAGCGCTCTTGTCACTGAGATGCGGGCAAGGTCGCTCAAGCCACCACGACCCGGTGCCCCTGCTGATAGCTATACGTACCTCTTCAAGACCATGGTGACTGGAGAGGGTGCTGTCGGAAAGACCACGCTCGTAAATCGGTATGTGACGGGAGTATTCGAGCGTGACTACAAGACCACAATTGGCTCTCAGTTTGCGGTCAAGCTCACTCACATCTCGCCGCCTGAACCGGAATACTCCGTAGGCATCAAACTACAGTGTTGGGATGTGGCAGGCCAGGCCAGGTTCAAGGCTGTCAGAAAGATGTACTACAGCGGTGCAGCCGGCATTATCTTGGTGTATGACGTGACGCGAAGGCGTTCCTTCACAGAACTGTCAAAGTGGGTTGCAGAAGCTGATGAGTCAATAGGTATGAGGGTCCCCATGGTTGTAGTCGGCAACAAGATTGACCTACCAGATAGAGCTGTACCCTCCAGCGAGGCCAAGAAATGGGCTGAAGATCAGGGCTTTCTGTACATGGAGTCCTCTGCAAAGACCGGTGATGGAGTTGCTGACATGTTCACAGTATTGGCAGAACTTATGTGGCGGGATGCAAGGAAAGCCATGGAGGCAAAGAAGGCGGGATAGCAGACCTAGACGCCCTTACTCTTCATCAGTTCTGAAACGCATTTCAGACCTGCGTCAAAGGCCGAGATGTTGGTCTTTTTTGGCTTCAGGGTTTCGCCCACTAGCCCTCTCAATTCACTTGGATTAAGTGGAGTTTTGCCTGAGCCTGCTAGGGCACCTATCATATACGAATTGAGGACTCGGCTTGAGCCAATCTTATCTAGTGATGCCTTTGGGTCAAGGCGAAAGACTACTCCCGAGATCGACTCCAGTGCCTCGGTCATTTTGTCAATGTCTGGATACTCAGTCTTCCCCCCAAGCGTATCAGCTGTGTCCACTTTCAATTCGCTGAATATGACAACAGTGTCCTGTCTTCCGAATTTGACAGCTGCTCTAAGAGTTTCCAGAGGCTCAAGTCCCAAGATTAAGTCGGCTTGATTCCGAGGGATTAAAGGCCCCATATCGAACTCTCCGATTCTTAGGTGGGTGAGTACCGCACCACCTCTTCTGGAGGCACCAAACGTGTCGCCTACTACCGGCCTCAGATTCCTGCGCACTGCACCCTCTGCTAGAATTCTACCACATACGAGATTGCCCTGACCACCAACACCTGCAACTACGATGTCGAAGCTGCTTTTCACTTTCGGCTCCTCCTGATTGCCCTCTGTGGACAGACAGAAATGCAGGCACCACATCTTGTGCAGACGTGTTCGAGGGTCACAGGTCTTTCCAACTTACTGTCCCAGGCCAAGCCCATACTGTTGAACTCACTGACACAGATTCTGCATTCTTCTCCGAGACACGCTTCAGGATCGATTACGATCTTCGGAAGGTCATCGTAGATCCAACCCGATTTCTGTTCTTCGAGTCTGCAAATACTTTCAAGGATGATGACACTTAGTCCTGGTTTCTGTACTGCATCTTCTATTTGGGAAACTGTCGAAGGAATCTTCACTGCGTCGCCAACTAGGACTGTGTCGGGTTCAATAGCTCGGACTATTCTCTCTATGCTTACTCTCTCAAGGCCTGAATCCTGATCTGCCGATCCAGGATGCTTCTGGAAACCTGTCATCGCTGTCGTGGAGTTGTCTAGGATTAGAAAAGTCAAGTCTGCCTTCTTGTGTTTGGCATTCACAAGTGCTGGGACACATGCATGGAGGAACGTGGAATCACCCGCGACGGCTATTACCTTCGAGTCCAAACCGAACCTCTCAAGCTGCCCAAGGCCGTTGGCGACGCCGATACCGGAACCCATCGCGTGCATGGTGTGCATAGACTCGTTGTAGAAGACCCCAAGGGAATAGCATCCTATGTCTCCAGCAACAATCAGATTTCCTCCAAGGCGCTCTCTCACTTTCTGAATCGCCCAGTAGACGTTCCTGTGAGTACACCCAGCACAGAAGGTCAATGCCCTTGGTACTAGCAGCTGCCTTGCTTTCTCAACTTTCGATTCATAGTCTTCATCCAATGTCCGGGGTTGAATCCCCAGGACGTTTCTTAGGGCTGCTACTGTCTTGTCAACGTTCATCTCCCCGTAACTCGGGACAACCCCCGTTTGTTTCCCGTGAAGTCTTGAATCTCCCCCGAAGTTCTTAACGGTTGATAAAGCGCCAATCTCAATCTCTAGGAATGGGTCTGTTTCTTCCACGAAAAGGACATCCCGTGCTTCACCTATGGTCCTGCCAACCAGCCCGGCAGGAATCGGAAAGGCCGTCACGAGTCCGAGTCTTCCGGAGTTCTGGACGTTGACAATTTCCAAGGCTTCATCGACGTACTTCTGGCAGATGCCTGAGGAGATGGTGAGCAGATCCGGTTCTTCAGGTCCTTGAAAGCGATTGAATGGGTTAGATTCGAACTCTTCAGCAATCTTGTCAATCTTCTCGAGTAGATCTCGATGTCGGAGATGGGGGTTGGGAATGTTGAACAGGTTCCCGGCAAGTTTGAGTGGTTTCTCCCATTTCCTGTCATTGATTTCTCCTAGTTCTACTAGGCCGCGAGAATGACTAAGCCTGGTAGTACTCCGCACAATGACAGGGATTTCATGTGTCTTGGAGATTTCAACAGCTAGTGGGACAATGTCTTTCGCCTCTTGGTAGCTGGAAGGCTCAAGAAGTGGAACACTTGCAGCCTTTGCATAGAATCTTGAATCCTGTTCATTGCTTGACGAGTGCCCGCGTGGATCGTCACAGGCAATAATCACAAGGCCTCCGTGTCCCGAGCCCGAGAGATTGAGATTGAGTAAGAAGTCAGAAGCGACATTCAAGCCTAGTGACTTCATGGGGCAGATTGCCGGAAGACCAGCCCAGCTTGCCCCGGCCGCGGCCTCCAACGCCACTTTCTCATTGACGCTCCACTCAGAGTAGATTCCTCTGCTTTCTGCCTCCTTCATGATTGCAGTGGTAATCTCTGTAGATGGAGTACCAGGATATGAATAACAGAAACGTATCCCCGCCTCAAAGGCGCCTCTGGCAAAGGCTTCGTTTCCACTCATCACGACCCTGCTAGATTCCTGTTCAACCATCTCCGCCAAGCTCAAGCGCACTATCCAAATCTCCCACACAAAACATTTCCGAATTCCGGTATGTAGTTTCTGTACGCTAAAGAAAGAAAGAAAAGGTCCGCACCGGTGACCATCAGGACGGACCATGTGCAATGATAGCAGCGTGAAGACCAAGAAGCTGAAATCTCTTCTCTCGATTTCTCACGACAAAGACGTAGATGGACTGAACTCGGCTGCAATCGTCTGGCGATACGCGAAGTCAAAGAACATGGATTTCACCGTGATGCTCACAGACTATGGCTCGCTTGTACCAGTTTTCTCTAGGGTCGCCAAGCGCCGTGATACCCTAGTGATAGTCACTGACCTGAGCGTCGATGACAACCTACTTCCCGTCATCTCAGATGGTCTCTCTCGAGCAACCTCTCAGGGATGCCGAGTCGTTTGGCTCGACCACCATC
>CP070658.1:2007989-2016581 GCA_020355105.1 Candidatus Thorarchaeota archaeon
GGAAGCAGAATGACTCGGCCCTTCTTCACAAGGGAGTCTATCCTCTGTGGAGACCCAATCAGAGTGTCCGAGAGCACACTCAGACCACCGTGCATCAATCGCTCCAAGACTGCACTCTCACCCGCATCTAGCGTGGTTTGGGTGAATTCAATGTGACTCTCAAAGGTTCTGTCTTCTTTCCTATCAATACCGAGTCTGTGGAGAATCCACGTCAGGACGGACCTTCCATGAGCCGCTATACCCCCTGGTTTGGGGAAGATGTCTCCAATGTCTAAGTGATAGTCAATAGCCTTCAAGACATTCTTGCCGCCCTCACATAGCACCAGTCGGTCAATCACTGAACCCCTCGCGCACTCTACCTCTAGCCAGCTCTCTGATTCACTACTGCTGGCAGGCTCATTGAACGACAATTGAACTCCCAGAGGCGTCGGATCGCAGATTGCTCTGGGAGCAAGATGAATAGATTCGAGAAGATGACGACGGGATGCGAGCTTTCGAGGTTTGGAGAGTGAACTGCAGAACCCTTTCATAGTGATGTGCTCTTCGGTTCCAAGTGGAACCTCAATAGTGTCGTGAAGCAGCTTGAAGGCCTCGAGGTGTTCTTCAAGCTCCAGGGAAGTGGGAAGCGACTGCAGAAGCTCAAGTAGTAGATTGAAACCACGCCAGGAGTAGCAGTCTATGTGTTTCCTAAGATGGCGAACAAGAGGTTGAATCGGTGTTTCCTTGGAGGACTCGGACCACGCTTCCCACCACTTCTCTTTGAGCTTCGGAGAAAGCAGGGCTAGTGCTATGGCATTGCCTACTGCCTGACTCGTTTCCAAACATTGAGTATCACTTTCCAGAAGCTGTAAGAAGGCTGCTCTGGTGATGACACCCCGTCCACCCGTGGACTGAAGAGTCGCCTGTTCAAACACTAGGGTACCATCTTCAGACAATTCGAGCCCGAATCCCTGGCTTGTTGACTCCACCTTTCCCCTTGTGACAAAGATTGTCGGGAACTCAGGTTCTTTGCTCCCCAAGCCTCGTACTACTCTCTTCATCTCACGGGCCAGATCATTTCTCAATTCCTCGGTTGCCTCGATTCGGAGTTCCTCTTCTGTGGGCGGCTTGACTTTCTCGAATTTCGCCAGAAGGCGTGAGTTCTTCCTGATCCTGTTGTATTGCGTGTGCTCAACGTTCTCTCCAACGAGCATCACTCCTCTAGCGTCAAAGAAGTAGACTCGTGCAGTGTCGAGATTGACCACACCAACAAGATATGTTATTCCTCGAAGTTTTGAGAAGTGCTTCCTCATTGTGGCAGCTTTGACTCGCAGTATTTCGACTTTCTCGGCTCCCGTTTCCTCGAATTGTCGCTCTCCAAACGAGGCGATTTCTTTGGGAACATCACGAGTCTTACGAGGCATCGCCCAAATCACCCACAAGGACCGTTGAGTATCCTATCTGATAAGAATGATTGCACATTGAAAACACTGCGCTGGAGAGGAGGCAAACTAGGATGGAATCCAAAACCAGACTCCAGAATGTGATTGTCCGTCTGGAACTGCCTACATGGCCTCGATTGGTTCCATGTGGGTTTCGTATGCGGGCATGAGTATGTCCCTTGTGGGTGTTGTGTTCATTACAACATCAAGAACCTCTTCATTCCTCATCAGAATACATCCGAGGAAGTCATACAGAAACTTGTCCAGTCTGATGTTGACTCCACGGCGGGGTACTTGAGTCAGAAGGAGCACGATACTGAAATCTCCTCTCGGCAGCTGATTTAGAATCCCCCGCTTCATATCTGGTTCGAGTTCATCCTCGAGCTGTCGGGTCATCACTCCGCGTTCCATGAAATTGTAGCGGATCCGTTCGAAGTCTCCAGATGAGCTCTTCTTCGGTCGAATGAAGGAGATAGAGTATCCTAGACGTTTCAAGGAGTTGTAACCAATATACGTTCTGAACAAAGGAGGGCTCAATGACTCAAGCTCAACTTTCCTTAGCTCCACAGTTTCTCCGTTTCTACGAACTTTGAGGTTCAAGCACACACACTTCCGTAGAGGTCCCGCAATTAGAACTATTAGTACCTATTTAAAGCGTTATGATACATTAGTCCGCGAAGGCGCCTTCCAGCGTCAGAATTTCGATCTTTTTTCCAATTCCGGGTCCATATCCACCCATGCCATTGCTGGCCACGACCCTGTGACACGGCACAATTGGTCCGAGCCGGTTGGTGGCCATCACATTCCCCACGAACCTGGCACCACCAGGAACTCCAGCCCGCTTCGCCACTTCTCCATAGGTTGCCGTCTTGCCTCTGGGGATTCTAAGGGTTTCTTCCATTACTCTCTTCTGTTTCTCGGTCAAACCTGAAAAATCCAGATTGATCCTCTTCAGGGCTGGATGGTCTTCTCCCTTGGACACAGCGCAAACGGCCTCTAGGACCTCTCTGAGATTCGGTTCATCACTCTCTACCATCCCATCACCGCTTACTGCTCGAATGGCCTCTCTACGTGATTTTCGGGGTAAACAAGTGGCGTAGAGGCCTGATGAAGTGAACACGCCCGCCACCCACTCGTTTCCAATCTCTATTACAGCAAGTTTCTTGACTGCCATAACTGACCGTGGGCTGAATCCTATTTGTACTTGGCGCATTTCTTCAGGACAAAACCGAGTATCGAGCTCAACTCGGGGTCACTCTTCTTCGATCCCAACTGCGACCATCCACCATCACTGTTTTGGGATTCAAGAATGAGTCCTAAGCCGTTTCTCACAACTTCCTTCTCCTTCTCTGTTTCAGGTGGGCAGACCGCAGTCAGGTCTATCATGTCATACGTGGACTTGTTCTCTAAGGCCTCCTGGAGGTGATGATAAAGGGCTGCGCGAGCACCTTGATAGACCTTGCTCTCTTCCTTGATGTCCATCGCTCTGAGTCCAGAGAGGACATTGCCCGTCGCCATGGGGTCTGATTCATCCATGTTCTCAAAATCAGGCCAATTCCCGTCCTCATATTGTGAATGAACTAGGAAATCCCGGGCCCTTCGTAGACGTTCTTCGTCATCGAAGTCGGCCAGACATAGGGCCTCGAGGGCTTTTCCGGTGAGCCATGTTATGCTCCTACCAACAGGATACCATCTCCTTCCCCATGCTATCCCATATCGATCCTGAATGAATGGGTCGAGGTTTAGAGCTTCGGCAAACCCACCATCTGCCTTCTGCCGCGATACAAGGAACTTGACCATCTTCTGTATCAGTTCATTGTGCGTCTTCTTGAAAGAGCCTAAGAGAGGAAGCATCTCTGCGGTTTCCTTCACAGAACTTGGATTCCCCTTGATGAGGTCAATTGGAACCCCGCCATCTCTGTTCAGGACTTTTTCCAGAGCACTGAGCGTGGTGTCTACAGTGTCCTTAGGCAGCTTGTAGCCAGCAGAAATGAGACGCATCCTGTCAGCTATATTCCCGTGTTTCACTATGTAGCTTTGAAGGTCGTAGAAATGACTATCACTGGAATCACTCATGAAAACTCCACCTTTGATTGAGAAGGTTGACTTGAGAAGAGCACCTCCGTAATAATGCGCGCGACGTAGCCACTCTTCTACCCAAATGCAGGTACCTTCCGTATCCTATCATATTAAAGATTGCTCGAAGTGACTCAATCATCAGACTCGAAATGCTCCAAGATTGCCTTTCTTCGTTCTCTGCGTTCGTCTTCAGAAACCTCTTCGGTCGTGCGGCCCTCTTCCTCGACCACTACAATCTTCTCTCGAGGACTGTGTTTGATTCTGTATTCCACCTTGTATTCAGGCTTTGACTTAGTGGCCTTCTCATGACCACATTCGCGACATTTCAGAATCAGCTTCTTCTCTTGCTTCTTCGGAAGCATCAGTGCACCACACTTCTCGCAAAATTCCATGTTACACTCCCCGGCATAGGTTATGGTCCGCATGCTCGTTGATGTTACTCATTTAAGTTTGACTGTTCATCCTCAAGGCTCTCTTCCGAGCATACTACGTATGGTGCCTGAAAGAAACACTTATGATGAAGTGGCAACGGCGACCCAGTCAATCCCGCTTCCAGCTCGGTTCTCCAGGGAGTAGCGAAACATGGTTCAAGTCATTCCTTTCAGAGCCTTTAGATTCGATGAATCGAGAGTGGGGCCCCTCGGCAAGGTTGTCGCCCCTCCATATGACATAATCAAGGGCGCCAAAGTTGACGAGCTGCAGTCTCTGTCTGAGTACAGCATCTCATGGATCATCAAAAACAAACCACAAGCAGGCGACACTCCCGAGAACAATCAATACACCCGGGCACGTGACCTTCTAGCGAACTGGATGGACGAAGGTGTCCTGAAACAGGACGAGAAGGATGCGTTCTATATCTACGGGCAGAACTTCAATGTGAACAACCAAGAGTTGTTCAGATTCGGCTTCATTGGTCTGATCCATCTTGAGGACTTCGCATCATCTGCTGGAGAAGAAGGTAGGTTCGCAGGTGTCTTGCAGCATGAGGAAACTCTACCAAAGGACATTCAGGACAGGCTAAGTCTATGCCGGGCTTGTATGGCGCAATTCGGCCAGATATTTGTAGTCTATCCGGATCATGAAGGGAGTGTCGACAGAGTGCTTGAACGAAGCATAAAGGATGAGCCAGTGATTGACATCACGGACAACGACAATGTTCGACATCGACTTTGGATAGTAGATGACCCAGAGGACACGAGTCTTGTTTCGAAGCACATGGAGGACAAGTACGTTATCATTGCTGATGGGCATCATAGGTACAAGACGGCTCTTGCACTCTCCAGGGAGAACCCGGAGCTAGAGAGTGCAAAGTACAGAATGTTGACGTTCGTTAACGTTCGGAACCCGGGTTTGGTAATCCTCCCGACTCATCGTGTTGTTCAGAATCTGGATGAGTTCTCAAAGGAGCAGCTTTTGGAGAGATTACACGAGCACTTCTATCTACTAGCTTATGACGACAAAGCCGAGATGTTCTCTCTTATGAGTGAGAAGTTCCGCAACGACGAAAATTCTTTCGGCCTTTATCTTGATGACGGGAAGTTCTATTGCTTGACACTGAAAGACCCCACAGTGATGGATGAGGTTCTTCCTGACAAATCTCCCGAGCACCGTAGGCTCGATGTGGCAATCCTCCATTCACTCATACTCGATGGTATTCTCGGAATTGACCGGGAGAAACTGGCACAGGGCACAATGAAAGGTGGAGGGTATGTTGTCTACGTCAAAGGAATAGGCGACGCAGTGGAGGAAGCCATTAAATCAGTGCAGGGTGATTCTCAGGCGGTGTTCTTCATGAATCCTACGCGAATCGAGGAGGTCGAGTCGGTATCTAGGAATATCGAGGTGATGCCGCAGAAGAGCACGTTCTTCTATCCCAAGGTCTGGACGGGATTCACGATTAACAAACTTTAGGTGGTTCATATGACAAAGAGGGTTTTCAACTTCTATGCAGGTCCTGCGACGCTACCATTGCCGGCCCTAGAAAGGGCACAGAAGGAGCTTCTGAACTTCGCAGGGACAGGTATGTCAATACTTGAGATTTCGCATCGATCGAAAGAATACGATAAGGTGCACAATGATGCTACGGAGCTTGTACGGGAACTCATGGAGATTCCCAACGAATACAAGGTCCTCTGGCTTCAGGGAGGTGCCTCAACGCAGTTCTTCATGGCACCAGTGAACCTGCAGATGCCTGGGCGGCCCATGCAGTATGTGGACACTGGGACCTGGTCGTCAAAGGCATTGAAGGAGGCGCGACTCTACGGTGATGTTGAAGTCGTGGCATCCTCCAAGGACGACAACTACTCCTATGTTCCCAGAGGAGTGACTTTCAGTGAGAACGCAGCTTTCGCGCACATTACCAGCAACAATACAATCTACGGCACTCAGTGGCAAGAATGGCCGGATGTACCTGACTCAGTTCCGCTAGTGTGTGACATGTCCTCAGACCTTCTTGCCCGGAGAATAAAGGTGAAGGACTTTGGAGTCATCTACGCAGGAGCGCAGAAGAACCTTGGACCTGCGGGTGTCACGCTTGTGGTTGTAAGAGAAGATCTGATTGACCGTGTTCCTGATGACGTGCCCACTTTGATGAAGTGGAAGACAGAGGTCGAGAAGAACTCGTTGTTCCATACACCTCCCTGCTTTGCGATATACATCTGCAAACTAGCGCTTGAATACTGGAAGGAATTTGGCGGTATCACAAAGATTGAGAAGCAAAACCAAGAGAAGGCCAAGATCCTCTATGATGTGATTGACTCATCTGACAGCTTCTACAGGGGCTACGCGCGTCCGGACTCTAGGTCCCTGATGAACGTCACATTCACAATGGAGAGTTCAGATCTTGAGGCAAAGGCTGTTGCCGAAGGAATAGAGAGAGATCTTGTTGGTCTGAAGGGACACCGTTCTGTTGGCGGGATGAGAGCTTCCATCTACAATGCGATGCCCCTGGAGGGTGTCAAGAAACTCTCTTCGTTCCTGACAGAATTCAAGGAGAAGAACCAGTAGCTTCACTCAAGTCGTGGGAAGAAGATAGAAGGGCTACACTCATCTGTACTTCTTGACGACGTGGATGAACCTCTTCACGTTGTCTGTTATCACTTCGAAGCGACCTTCTTTGATTGCTGTCTTGTCAGTGATAGCACTTCCGACCCCCAGTGCAAACGAACCTACCTCCAGAAGGGGTCCGGCAGTGTCGAGATTCACGCCGCCGGTTGGCACAAGCGGAATGTGAGGAAGCGGAGCTCTCACCGCCTTGATATATGCTGCACCGCCAAGGTTGCCGCAAGGAAACACCTTCACGGCATCAGCACCCAGATTGTGCGCGTCGAGAATCTCAGAGGGCGTCATTGCACCCGGTATGCATGGCTTCGAGTGTTTCTGAGCCGCCTTGATCAGTTCTTCAGAGTAGCCTGGACTGACTATGAATTCACTCCCTGCTTCCACTGCTTCATTCACCATCTCAGCGTTCAAAACGGTCCCAGTCCCGACGAGGACTTTGTCACCAAGTTCTTGGGATAGCTTTCGAACAACGTCGGTGGCTCCTGGCACGCTGAAAGTGACTTCTATAATGCTGACTCCTCCTGTGATGAAGGCCTCCGCCACCCTAAATGCAGTTTCAGTAGAGTCCACCCTAATGATAGGGATGAGACCTGTTTGATATATCAAATCCATGGCCTTCTTCTTGTTCCACATCAGGATCGCACCTACCTGTCTATTCGTAGACCCCTCTCACGACCTTTGATCAGTTTCTCGACCTCCGTCTTGTATACGAACGCCAGGTCTCCAGGAACAGAGTGTTTCAGAGCTGAGAATGCTGAACCGAAGTCAACGGCCTTTTGCAGGTCTTTGAGAACTAGATAGCCGTAAATGAACCCCGCGCTGCACGAGTCACCTCCTCCGAGGCGATCCACAACCTCAACATCGTAGGTTGGACTTCTGAATACCTTCCCGTCAGAGTAGGCAAAGACTGACCATTTGTTTTGCCAGACGGAGGGAGTTTCACGTAGAGTGATGATAACGACCTCGAAGCCGAACTTGTCAGTCAGTTTCTTTGCCACGTCCTCATAGTCCTTTCCCTCAATCCCATAAACTACCTTAGTGTCTTCTTCTGTGGTGATCAGAATATCAATGAACTCTGATGCGGGCTCTGTGAACCTATTCGCTTCGTCAGGTGACCACAACTTGCCTCTGTAGTTCACATCGTACGATACCTTGCATCCTTCCTCCTGCGCGACCTCTAACACTTCGTTGGTGGATTCTGCACAGGACTTGCTGAGAGCTGGCGTGATTCCGCTAGTGTGAAACAGCTTCGTGCCGCCAAGTATATCCTTCCATGGAAACTCTCCCGGTCTTGTCTTGCTGACAGCTGACTCCCTACGATCGTAGATGACTCTGTTGGTTCTTGGTGCTGCTCCGAATTCCACGAAGTATACTCCGCATCTGCTCTCGGAATCCCAGAGTATGTGGGAAGTATCGACTCCATGTTCTCGGGCCTTGTTTCTGATGAAATGACCAATGGAGTTGTCACCCAGCTTGGTGACATATGCCGAATCCAGTCCTAGTCTGGCACATGCGACGGCCACATTCATCTCTGCTCCACCTGCATGAGCGTCGAAGCTTGTTGTCTGTTCGAACCTCATGAAGTTCGGTGGTGAGAGGCGGAGCATCACTTCACCAAAAGTAACTACATCATATCCCATTGGGCACACCTTGGAGGTCAGTTGACAGGATTGAACTTGAATGGCCTGAATGTTAAATCTGTCGTCATAGACCCTTCAATAAACTGCTTCTTGAGAACTCTGTGCGTGCTATGACCTCGTCTTGTACAAATGGATCAAGCTCAATGAAGTAAGCACTATAGCCAGCCACTCTCACGATGAGGTCTCTGTGTTGGAGCGGGTTGACCTTGGCATCCTCTAGGGTTTCCTTGTCGACAACATTGAATTGAACGTGAAGGCCACCCAACTCAAAGTAGCCCTCAATCAGACTGATGAACTTCCTACGGCTCGCTTCGTTCTCAAAGTAGTCAGGAGTGAACTTCATGTTGTACAGTGTCCCATTGTAACAGAGTCTGTGATCAAGCCGTGCCACA
>CP070658.1:2016681-2033104 GCA_020355105.1 Candidatus Thorarchaeota archaeon
ATTTCATGGCTGCAGTTGGTCCATGCACATCTTGGTTCTGGGTGGGTGAAACCCCGTCTGACAGCATAATGCCTGCCTTTCTTCCATCTGGAGTGGCTCCTAGGACCTCTCCCTGTGGAATGTACATCGAAACGGAGAATAGGGCACCATGGTATGGTCCGTTTCGGGTCGTCATTCTCCTCTGAATCGAGTTACAGAACGCACGGCCAGTGTCCCGTGCCAGATAGTCAACTCTCTCTATGTCATTTCCATACTTGTCTGGATCGTTCTGGAGTCGAACCCGAAGCTCCTCGTGTCCTTCATAGTTCTCAGAGAGAGCTTTCAGCATCCCTTCCATGGAGATGGTCTTCTCCTCAAACACATGCTTTCTGAGCATCGAGAGCGAATCCGCAACTATCCCAACACCAACTCCCATTATTCCCCCTGAGTTGTATGTGACACCCCCATCTTGCATGTTCTTCCCACTCTCCAAACATCCCTCAAGAAGTGAAGAGATGAAAGGGGTTGGCTTCCTTTCTGCAAGGACTTGAGCTGCAACTCGGTCTGCTCTTACAAGAAGCTCGACGGCGTGATCTATTTGGTTTTCATAAGCTCTCCAGAGTTCTTCGAACGATTTGAACTCCAAAGAGTTTCCGGTTTCCAGACCTATGAGTGTGCCAGTCCGCGGATCAGTGCCATTATTCAGGGTGATTTCAAGTATTTTCGGTAGGTTAACATATCCTATGTTCTGTCTAGGGTCTGTTTTACCTTCTATGATTGGTTCAACACAACCAAGAATGGAGTAGTTGTGTGCTTCTTTGGGGTCTGTCCCCTTGTCAAGCATTATTGGGATTATGATTTCGTCGTTGAAGATTCCCGGCATGCCGAGCCCCTTGGAGATTAGGTCCACCACTTTCAGCTTGAACTCTTCAGGTGTGCTCTTGTGCCATCTGAATGAAACCGTCGGTTGAGTCACCCTTGCGTTCCCTGTGACCTCAAGTATCATCTCTGTCAAGTCATTGCAGACATCTTTTCCTTCAGCATCTTGACCTCCGATTGTCAGATTCTGAAACATCGGGAAGCCCGCAAACGCAATGCTGTAGTACTCATCTCTCAGCTTGATGATTGATGCGAACTTAATCCAGAGCATCTCCAGCAGAGCGGCTGCCTCATCTTTGCTCAGGCGCCCCAACTCAAGATCTTTCCTGAACAAGGGATACATGTATTGGTCAAATCTTCCAGTTGAAATGGAATGACCGTTTGATTCAGTCTGCACAAGCAGCTGAATGAACCAGAACGACTGCAGAGCCTCGTGGAAGCTCCTTGCAGGCTTAGCAGGAACTCTCCGGCACACTTCCGCTATTTGTAGTAGCTCTTCTTCCCTTTCAGCATCCCGTTCCTGACTCGCGAGGCTCTCCGCCAAGTCTGCGAACCTCTTTGCATAGTCTATGATGCCGACAATCACAATCTCGGAAGCCTCGTAGAACTCGATTTTCGTTGGATCTGTTGTTTGCTTCTTCCTCTTGCCCGCTTCTTGAGCTATCTTCTCTATACCCTTCTCAATGACTCCCCGATAGTCCACGATAAGATGCCCTATCCCAGTCCCTGGGGCTCCTATCGTGAAGAGCCCTGCCCTTGAGGCGAGCTGGGACTCCTGCGGCATTCTATCCTTCGAGATTTCTGCCGTACTCTTCCCCTGCCAGTACGCAAAGACATTCCTCAGAGTTTTCTTGTCTTCCTCGCCTATCTCGAACCGCTCGGTTCTTCTCTTGTCAAAGCGTTCCAGTTCGTCGCTGATCCAATCCCAGCTATACTCAGGGAAGATTTGACATGAACGTGGTGGGGGACCCAGACTCCCAACAATGAGTTCCTCCGGTTCAATACGGATTGTCAAGTTGGCGAGAACGTGTGAAAATGCCTTCGCGAGCCGGATTTGGATTGGCTCCTCCTCGTGCTCTCTCAGATAGTCAGTGAATAGCCTGGCTCTCTCAGATGATATGGTCGGCTGAGCCTCTAACATTCTATCGCGTAAGCGACTGGTCCGAGAGTTCATCCCCTGCATTACTGTACGATGAGCTATTTACTCTTCCCCTTCGGGTCAAATGACTACTTCAGAAGATTCGGTAGATAGGAGTCCAATCGTTGAATTGCCTCCTCTATCACTTCGTTGGACATTGCATAGCAGATGCGGAGAAAGCCCTCTCCATACTTGCCAAACGCAGAGCCATGAACGGTGACGACGCCGGTGTCTTCAAGAAGCTTGACAGCAAGGTCCCAACTTGCTATACCATAGGCCGAAACGTCTGGAAACACATAGAACGCGCCTCCCGGTGGAGTCAGCTCAATACCTTCAATAGACTGGAGCCCCTTGGTGATGATGTCACGACGTTTTCTGAACGTTTCTATCATGTTCTTGACTGAGTCTTGAGGACCATTGACCGCCGCCTCAGCGGCCTTCTGAGAGATCGACGTCGGCATAGATATGACATGCTCCTGAAGCTTGACCATTCGTGAGATGATCTCTGAGGGGCCCACGGAGAAGCCAATTCGCCATCCTGTCATCGCGTATGTCTTCGAGAATGAGAAGAGAGTGACAGTCCTTTCCTTCATACCGGGCAGAGAGGCGATACTCAAGGGCTTCTCACCATCCGAACGGAATTTCTCATAGGCCTCGTCTGACAGCACAACGAGTTCATTCTCTATTGCAATCTCAGCTACTTTCTCAAGCTGTTTTCTGGGAATCGTGCCTCCGGTTGGATTATTGGGGAAGTTGACCACCAAGAGCTTAGTCTTGTCAGTGATCAGAGGCTTCAGGTCGTCTGCCTCAAATGAGAATCCCAGGTCTCTCTTCAGTTGTATCGCGACTCCCTCTCCGCCACACAGAGTAACATGAGCAGGATGACTCACGAAACCGGGGTCTGGGTATATCACTTGGTTTCCTGGGTCAACTAGAACCAGATTCGCCAGCAAGAGAGAGCCCATGCCTCCTCCTGTACAGACAATCTCAGTCTTGGGGTCCGCTTCGATGTTGTTCTCACGTTTGAGCTTCTCGGCAAGTGCTTCTCTGACCTCTATCATCCCGGCATTTAGTGTATACTTCGTGTACCCCTCATCTATAGCTCTTTTGGCCGCGTCCTTGATGTACTGCGGCGTCTCGAAGTCTGGGAGGCCGACTGTCATGTCTAGTGCGTTCTCTCGCCCCTTCGCCATGTTGAACATCTTGCGAATCTCGCTAGGGGTGATCACCTGGTTTCTCTTCGCGAGCATGTGCCATCTCCTCGACCACGCAGGACTTCGCTGCTTTAAATAATGTGTCAATCATGCGCACTAGTTTCAGTACTAGGCGACGGTTCCAAGGAGATTTAAGATGCTTCAGACCTCATTGAGGTCATCAGCAACACAGAACGAAGGTGTTCTAGGGATAAGGAGATCGAATGGTGACAGGCGAGAGGACCAAGATTATTGAACGCACGCTTAAACTGTACGTGGCAGCCCTTTCCGACGCTGCCGATGAGGTCGGTATTGGCAGAGTGTGCATGGACCGGGGCATTGTTCCATTATCAGAGAATAAGAGAATGGCCGGCTTCGCAAGGACTGGTAAACTTGTGAGGTCTCCTTCTCAACGACCATACGATGAAGGACAACTAGACACTTTCATGAGTCTTGCAACAGAAGCTCAGATAGACGACCTTGTTGTGATTGACTCGGGAGGTGCGGATGACTGTTCTGTCTGGGGCCAGATTCTAACCAAGATAGGAATATCCAAGGGCCTTCGAGGAGCAATAGTGGATGGTACCTCACGTGACATCGCTGAGATAGATGAAATGGGATTCGCTGTCTTTGCACGCGGCCTACATCCAGGGACCATGAGGGGTCGTTTGGACATGGAGTCTGTGGGCGAGCAAATAGTCTGTGGCGGTGTGACCGTCCATCCAGGAGACCTAGTCTTTGGTGATGCAGATGGTGTCGTAGTCATTCCCCAAGACAAGATTCACGACGTGCTCTTGCATGCCGAGGAAGTCGTGAACACTGACGACTGGTGGGCGAAGAAACTCGATGATGGCGAAGACCCGCACGACTTGCACAAAGAGAAACCAATACCGTAGTGTTGACACTCAGAAGTCTATTGGGTATTGGCCACGCTTCTCAGCATAGTCAAACATCTCTAGAATCTTCTCCGGCGTTGAATCTGGCTGAATGTTGTGTGCCGGTGCAAGGATGTACCCACCGCCGGGGGCAAGTGCCTTCAACCTTGTGTCAATCTCAGACCTAACGTCCTGCAAAGTGCCGCGCTCAGACATTGCACGTTGCAAATCGATGCCTCCGTGGAACGACAGGCGGTCTCCATACTTCTCTTTTAGGACCTCGGAATCCATGCCTTTCGCAAGGGGCTGTATTGGATTCAGAATATCCACGTGCACATCTATCAGGTCACCAATGAGAGGCTCGACTGCCCCACAACTGTGGAAGAGAATCTTCACATTAGGTGTCCTCTTGTGTATGTCACCGTAGATCTTCTTGTGTCGTGGTTTCACAAGCTTGCGGTACATCTTCGGGCTCATGATTAGTCCATCTTGGTGTCCGAGGTCATCGCCCACCTGCACTAGGTCCAGGTAGTCACCGGCTTCGTCTAGGAGCACACGGTTCATATCAAGGGCTAGTTCCATTGCCTTGTCCATCATGGCCTCCGCCAATGCCGTGTTCTCCACTAGGTCAATCAGAAACCTGTCAAATCCGCGCATGTAGTGTTCACAAATCTCGAAGACACCCCACGGACCTCCAACCATTCCGACCACAGCATAAGGAGTCTCCTCATGAAGGTACTTCGCCCATTCCACGACCCCCTCCATCCTTGAAGGGTCGTCGGCATAAGGCCATTCGTACTCTTCCACTTGCTCCACTTCCGTGAAGTCTGCCCAAGGAAAGTGCGTAACCTCCCAATAGAGACCTATGTATTTGCCGCGAAATCCGTATTCAGTATCAGTGGAACCGTCAGGATAGGTCTTCATCTCAAAACTCGATGACAGATTCATGTATACACGCCGGAAGTCCACATGGAGTCTTCGAAGCATCTCCTCAGAGATCTTCCAGGCTTCCATTATCCCCCACTCCTGGTCTTCCTTTGCTGTTATTCCCAGATGGTCTCGTAGCTCTATGTACGCGGCAGAAGTGGTCCAATAATCGATTGGGACTCTGTCCGGTTCCTCATGACTCACAGCCTTGTGGAATCTTTCTCTCGACTTCATCGCTGGACTACGCTCCCTCTGATGCGCTGCTTAACATTTCCCTGAGGGCGCAACCTCTAATTAAACCTTCAGCGGAAATCCTTATGTAGGCCGTGGCGTCACGGCTTCTTCTCAGGGAGGTTGCGCATGGTGGGAAAGATGAAATCTGCAGTGCTTCACGGTCCCAAAGACCTTAGAATCGACACAATAGAGATTCCCAAACCTGATCCAGGCTGGATTCTGCTGAAAGTCAAGGCTGCTGGAATCTGTGGTAGTGACCTGCACCTCTACAAAGAGAAGACCTTCATTCCAATCAACTCAGTTCTCGGTGAGGGGATATACGTTCCTGGGCATGAATTGTCTGGAGAGGTCTACGAAGTTGGCGAGGGAGTCACGACTCTGAGCAAGGGAGATCGTGTAGCCGTCGAACCGACCGTCAACTGTGGTAGGTGCAACTGGTGCCAGATTGGATGGTACAACATCTGTGTGAACTCTGGGCTAATTGGGTTCTATTACATCGGCGGCCTGGCAGAGTATTGCGTGGTCCCGGAGGACAAGTGTTTCAAGCTTCCGAAGAACGTATCTTTCGAAGAAGCGGCCACATTGGACTGTATCGCAGTTGCAGAGCATGCAATCAACAGGGCTGAGGTATCCAGCGAGGACTCAGTTGCCATTCTTGGAGCTGGAAGCATTGGACTCTTTGCTGTGCAGGGTGCACTCCATGCGGGCGCCAGAAACGTCTTCGTTACGGGGACGCACGACTTCCAGACAAAGGCGGCAGAACGGTTTGGGGCGACAGCTGTCATCAATGCTAGAAAGGAGAACACAGTCGAACGGATAATGGAGCTTACGAATGGCCGAGGCGTGGACAAGGTGATTGAAGCAGTTGGAGGAGATGCCCCAGTCCTCGATGAGGGTGTCAACATGCTTAGACGTCGTGGGATACTAGTGGCAACTGGCATCTTCCTCAACCCAATGCCTATCAACATGTTCAGCCTCGTGACAAAGGAGGTGCGACTCATGGGGGCTTGGGGTTATGGATATTGGACTCACATGAAGGAGTTCGCCCTCTCCTTGGAGATGTTGGCAACAGGCAAGATCGATGCAAAGCCAGTCATAACTCACAAATATCCTCTCGAAGAAACCTCGAAGGCTTTCGAAGTCGCGCTAGACAAGAAGAAGAGTGAATCAATAAAGGTTCAGATTGTGTTCTAGAATGAATAGGGAAAGGTAAAGGAGTCAGATGAGAATGGCGAATGAACATGTCCCAGTTGAGATGTGTAATGAGTGGGTGGCAGGTGAGATAGCCACTAGATGCCTGATAGTATCATACTTCATTCATAACCTGCCTAAGAAGTACGGTAAGAAAATACTGGAAGACATAAAGAAGGCCAACTATGAGGCCGGATTCGTGGCTGGAAAGAATGCAGCCAAAGCCCTGGGCAAGAATGATCTCAAGACCTTGGGAACTCTCTTCGGCGGCACCAAGGTATTCAATCCTGAGGTCGTCTACCTCGAAGATGAGAGGGCTGTTATACACTGGCGCACATGTCCAGTGCCGACCCTTGTACCTACGTTCGAGGAATGGGGTCTCTCGGAAGACTATCTTGAAACAGTATGTCCGATTCTAGAGCTTTTTGACAACGGGTTCGTGGAAGGCTTCAATCCCGATTTGACTACTCAGACACCTCCGGAAACCGGAGAAACCGGCCTTCAGAAGAATGGAGATTTCTGTAAGGTAGTGATAATGAAGAAGAGATGAATCCGTGATTCACTGCATCCCTGGCGTGTCAACGTCCTTGTACCATTTCTTGGACGTACCTACTCTTGCCCGCATCTTCCAGCCGCGGCTCTTGGGCTGGCTCTCAAACCTCTCAAGAATCCTCTCGATTCTGTTCACAACGGTCTGCTTATCCTCTTCGCCCAGTGTTTCGAACTCCTGAGCAAGAGAGGCCACCTTTCTCAGATTTGTGGTCACCGTATGATAGAATCCCCATTCCTTCGACAGAATGCCTGAGATATAGGCCACGTTAATCATGTTGTCATCCGTGTCGCCGATATCATGTTCCAGAATCAACATTGTCGTGTCAATAATGTCCTTCTGGCTGATTTTCACAATCTGCATCTTCTGCAGAAGAAGTTCCGCGAGCGGTATTGTTGGAGAGTCGACTTCGAGTCTCTTCTTGAACTCTATCTTGTGACACATCTCCAGTCGATCCAGAAACACATCGACGTGGCGTCCACTGGACTCGTGCAGAAATATCATGCGGCCTCCCATTGCAAAGCTGAACGAGAGCAGTTTCCTTTTGTAGCCTTGGCTCCCAAAGAACTTCTCAATCTTCGAGCTCTGCTTTTCATATGCCACGAAGTCTATGTCCGTAATCTTTCTTCCGAGCTTCTTGTGGAGATGGGCAAAATCAGGACTGTGAAGCCTGATTGCGATTGCCCCCATCAACCTGAGGATGATGCCTTGCTTATCCGCCTCTTCGACAATTCTTAGCGCTTCTACGACAAAGCCCTTCTGAAACTCAGCATCTCCTTCCATTCTCAGACCTTCACGGGACCGCGAGTTTATAGGGCGGGTCCTGTAACGTTTAAATATCTATTTCGGTCGCCAGCCTGAGGAGGTTTAACTTTGACCCGACTATTCTTCGCTTGTGATGCTCACGGTAGCATTCCAGTGCTTCGCAAGATGGTCCGAGTCCATGAGGCCTACAACTGCGACGTTGTGATGATGTGTGGCGATTTGACCGGCAAGGCCATTGTTCCAATTGTCGAGGAGAAGCCGGGTAGATGGTGGTCTTCACCCTGGGGGACCAAAGAAACCTACAAGTCCGAGAAGGATGTCGACCGCGCAAAGAACATCTACGAGAAGCGGGGCTTCTATTGGTTTATGACTACAGAACCAGAGCTTGAGGAGCTCCAATCTGATCCTAATAGAGTCCAGAGTCTCTTCAAAGAGCTCATGCTTGAGCGTATGAGGTACTGGATTGACCTGATTGAGGAGAAAGTTCCTGATGGCATTGATGTCGTAGTGAGTCCCGGAAACGATGATTCGGAGGACATAGATGAACTCATCAAGAAGAGCACCAGAATCATCTTTCCTCTGGAGCGCGTGGTAGAAGTCGACAATACGTACCAGATGATATCCTCCGAGTATGTAAACTCGACTCCGTGGGACACACCCCGAGAGTGCCCTGAGGAAGAATTGATGGAGAAGTTGGAGATAGAGTTTGGACGAGTAGAATCCTACGACAACTTGTTGTGCAACTTCCACGCACCTCCCTTCGGTACCGTAATAGATCTTGCACCAAAACTAGACGAGAAAGCTCAGGTTCATGTGCGCTATGGCGCCCCTGAAATGGTTCCTGTCGGAAGCAAGAGCATTCGGGAGCTGTTCGAGAAGTACCAGCCCTTGCTTGGTCTTCACGGTCACATCCATGAGTCGACAGGAATGGAGCATATAGGACGAACACTTTGTGTGAACCCTGGTTCCGCATATACCCAGGGAATGCTCAATGCCTTCGTGATTGATTTGCCGGAAACGCCGGGGGAAGAGGTGGTGGCTGTCGCCGTGACAGCGTGACAAGGAAGGCGAGGATGAGTCGGATGTCGAAACAGAGTAGAAGAAAGAGTCGTGACAGGGGGGTTGATACCGGAGAGCCAGATCCAGACGACATTCGTAAGGCCATCTATCACATAGAGGCATACCGGTCCCATGTCTTCTACAATCTCAGTTTTGTGGATGACATGG
Organism: Candidatus Thorarchaeota archaeon; assembly: GCA_020355105.1. Lineage (GTDB taxonomy): Archaea > Asgardarchaeota > Thorarchaeia > Thorarchaeales > Thorarchaeaceae > SMTZ1-83. The sequence goes on from CP070658.1 coordinate 2,025,640, forward strand.
TGGAACGCGGAAGCCTTGGTCGTACGTTTGGCAAAGACTGGAAGAAGCTGCGCCGCAGACTGATCAAGATGGCACGTGCCACAGCCTCCAATCCAGCCAATCTACGCCTGGCAAGGTATCAATCACTTACAGAAGCCTTCTGGCAAATCGCCGTACCCATTGTATTTGTGCTAATGATTGCAGCTCTCATTGCCCCCGGCCTTCCATTCATTAGCACTATAGCTCCTTACATTATGGTAGTCGCGTTCAGCGCCATGATTGTAGGTCTCCTAGGGCGTTTCATCTTGGGCGCTCGGATTGCACGCAACATAGAGGCGTATTTCACGGAGAACCCTGAAGCACAAGAGCTGCGCGTAGAGGACTTGCGAACCACTGTTCAGGGTCTAATAAACGAACTAAGGCGAATCCTCTACTCCTCAAGTGAAGACCCAGAAGACCATCTGGTTGGGATTGCTCTCCTCGACTATGAATACATTGAAGTTGTGAAGAAGCCACGACCATGGCGACAGTATTACTTGGTCAAAGTCACGTTCTGAAGACAGATCCACGTTGATGCTTTCATTTGCCAATCCTTGTACTCCGCTTTAAGCTCAGCTAAGATTCTGTTAAACACAAACGGGAACTCTTATATCACGGCACAACTGCATAGGTGATTCGTCTTCTCCGATAATTTCATCGGTGAAGGGAACGCAAAACAGAGGGAGAGATAAATGTCAGAAGTACTCTTTTTGAGGCCAACTTCAGGGTTGACCAAATACTTCGGTACTTGGACATCCCTGTTCGCTATCCTTGGCGCGAGTCTGGGTACCTGGCAATGGCTCTTTGTTGGTACGCTCCAAGATCTATACGGTCCAATCAATGCTGGCGCGACGTGGGGAATCGGCATGGTCTTCATGCTGCTCTATACGCTGATGATGACATTCTTGTCGATGGCTATGCCCCGTTCGTCAGGGTTGTACCAGATTTCAGGGCGTGGCTTTAACCCAGTGGCGGGGACCATCGCAGTATGGCGTGGAATCGTCGCCAATCCCATTATCAAGACAACTGAATTCTACTTATTCCTTGTCTTCTTGGGCGCTGCATTCTCGCAGTGGGGTGCCGTTACCGGCAATGCAGCAATGACAGGACTCGGAGGAACGCTCTCTATGCAAGAGCCTGTGGTTCTTGTAGTAGTTTCGATAGCACTCATGGTCTTGTTCACGATAATTGCCTACTTGGGTCCACTACTAAAGATGGAACCTCGAATCCAGATGGCAGGAGGTGTCTTCTCCACTATCGGATGGATTCTTGCTCTATTCGTGTTGGTCGGGACGCCAGCGGCAAATGTGCAAGGTCGTTGGGACACCGTCTGGGGCGCGGGAGCCTATACTGAGGTCACGACGGTAGCAGCAGCAGCAGGCTATGTGGCGCCCACAGCAGTGAGCTTAGAATTAACACTGCTGGCCACGGTTTGGCCGATAGGTCTAACGTGGCCGTACCTGATTCTGCTCTATGGTGGCGAAGTGTCTGACCCAGCCAAGAACTTGGTCATCACTCAGCTAGGTGGTGGTCTCATACTGGCCGGGATGCTCACAGCTGGCGCTGGACTATTCCAAGGTGTATGGGGTACGTTTTCCAGTCAGTACGCAATGGCTGCTGGAGCAGTTACGGCTGGGACTCAATCATTTGCTGTAAACTCGGTCTTCACTTCGGGCCTCGGCACTATGACTGCAGTTCTAACGGACAACGCATTCATTTCAGGTTGGATACTGCTATCGCCTGTGGTGATTGGCCTGACTGCAACTCCAATAAACATGGCTTGGGTAACGAGAGGGTTCTTCCAAGCCTCGCTTGACAGGATGATGCCATCGTTCTTTGCGAAGCTGTCGAAGTATCACACTCCAACCTATTCGATCCTCTACTACCTCATCTTTGGAGCTCCGTTCGCAATTGTCTATGCAGCAGGTTATGGTGCTCTTCTAGGAGTCATCACGTCACTCGTGGGTCTCTGGGGCATCGAGATGCTATTCCAGTCGATGGCAGCGTTACAGTTGCCCTTCTTACGACGCGGACTATACGAAGGAAGCATCCGGCCACAACCGGAAATCGCAGGATATGCAGTGGTATCATTACTGGGAGTGATAATACTGCCAGTATCCCTGTTCCTCCTAATTGGATTCTTCCAAGGAGCAGCATTCCTGTCGATTATATCTATGTGCGCGCAGTATGGCTTCTCGGCGTTATGGTTTGTGTACTTCGCAAGGCGACTAGAGAAACAAAACATAGACATGAACGCGATTTACACTTCGCTAACACCGGAGTAGAAACGCTAATGCCTGAGGTTATCCTCAGGCCCCCCTTCTTTTTTCCCCTCACAATCTTACATTGACATAGTGAATAGAGTATTATAATAGCTAAAGCCTACTCCAGCTTGCCAACTTTAATTTCCAAGAGAGATATAAGACGGAGCGTTGTAGGGAAGAAGACTAGACTGTTCCTGAATCGCTAGAGCTATTCGGCTGCTCTATGCACTGAAGGCTTTACAGAGAGTATGTCGAGGAGGAGATTTGATATGACCCCCTCAATCTTTGAGGAACTGGAAACAGCAGTTATTGAAGGAGACTCTGAGAAATCTGAGGAAGCCGCGAAGAAAGCCCTAGAATCTAACACCCCTCCCCTCGAGGCAATCACCAATGGATTGGCGAAAGGAGTGAAGACTGTCGGTGATAGATTCAGCAAGGGTGAGGTGTTCCTGGTTGAGTTGATAATGGCTGGTGATGCCATGAAGGCCGGAATGTCGGTCCTTCTACCAGTGATAAAGGCCTCAAAAGCGGAGGTCGAAACTCTTGGCAAGGTGCTACTTGGCACAGTACAGGGTGACATCCATAGCATTGGGAAGGACATAGTTGCGACACTGCTCGAGGCTGAAGGCTTCGAGGTCATCAACATTGGTGAGGATGTGGCGTCAGAAACCTTTGTTGACAAGGTGAAAGAACACAACCCGGACATCCTCGGCCTGTCCTCTCTTCTCACGGCAACCATGCCTATGCAGCAGGATGTGATTGAGAAGCTGAAGGCTGCCGGGCTCGACGGTAAGGTGAAGGTGATAATAGGCGGAGCACCGACAACGCAAGAGTGGGCGGACGAGATCGAGGCTGACGGATATGCAGGCGACGCCGTGAGTGCGGTGGACTTGGTGAAGCGACTCACGAAGTGAAAACAGGAGCGAAGGAGGAATTACATGTACCGATTGCTAGGTCGTGGAGAGATATCTGCTATACATGGAGCAGCTATGGAAGTTCTCGAAAGAGTGGGAGTTGTGATTCAACACGACAAAGCGTTGAAGACACTCAAGGAAGCTGGTGCAACCGTTGACATGAAGACCAAGGTTGCGAAGATTCCAGAATACCTTCTACAGGATACGCTTCAGAAGTCCCCACGAAGACACAGAATGCTGGCACGAAATCCAAAACACAACTTCGTCATCGGAGATGGAGGCTCTGTGTTCACAAACGCGTTTGGGGCACACTACACTATCGATCTTGAAACAGGAGAACGTCGGCTCTCAACAATAAAGGATCTGGAGGAGTTCACACTCCTTGCCGACTACTTTCCGACGGTCGACTACATCAAACCAAACATACTGCCTCAAGATGTTCCTAAGGCAGTATGGGAACAAGAGATGGCTCTCGCGATGTTCAAGAGTGCCGAGAAGCACCTCAGCTTGGTTGCATTGACTCCAGATGGTTGGAGAGATGTTATCGAGATGGGCAAGATCTATGCTGGTGGAGAAGAGGAGTTCATCAAGAACCCAGCGATAATCGACACAGGGTTCAACAATGTGCCGCCACTGATGTACACCAAGGAAATCATAGATATGATTCTGGAGTGTGCGAAGTATGGAATCCCCTTTGACATTAGCACTGGTGCTCTCGCAAGTGCTAGTGGACCAGTCACACTCGCTGGAACAATAGTACAGGGGATTGCCGAGAATCACGCAATAGTTGTTCTGACTCAGCTCGTAGGCCCAGGTACTCCTGTCATGTGGGGGTCGTGCGCAACTATTCTAGATCAGAGATTTGGCACCGCAGCCTACGGCTCTCCGGAGAATGGGCTCATCCATGCGGCCTTCTGCCAAATGGCTCATTACTACGGAATCCCATACTATGGTGCTGCTGGAGTGATTGATTCAAAGGTGCCAGATCAACAAGCTGCATATGAGAACACGATTAACGCGCTTCTGGCTACCGTTTCGGGTGCCGATGTGGTTCACGACGCAGTCTACGGAATTGTGGAGGCAGGGGTCACAGCTAGCTATGAGATGTTTGCAATAAGCAATGACATATGCGGGGCGATAAAGCGGATTGGGAAAGGTATGCGCGTTACACCTGAAACTCTGGCTGTTGACCTCATAGAACAGGTCGGACACGAGAAGAATCATCTGAATACTCCTGAGGCACTCAAGTTTACAAAGAAGCACTTGATGGAGGAACAATGGCAGCCATGGATTAGCAACAGGACTTCACGCCCAGAGTGGGAGAAGCAAGGGTCGAAAGACATTGCTCAGGTTGCGAAAGAGAAGGTCAAGGAGATTCTCTCGACTCACAAGATTGAACCCCTTCCAAAGGGCATGGAGGCGTCGATGAGAAAGATAATCAAGAAACGAGCAAAGGCAAGCAGTTGAGCGATGAGAGGTGCAATGAATGGAAGGACCAACTCCTGATGAAGTTAGAATAGTAGGAATGTCTACCGTAGCAGCTGCTCATACAGTCTATGTGGAAACTGTAAGGGAGATGTTCGGTGAGAAGGGTCTCGAGGCATTGGCCGAAGCAAATAGGTTGCATGGGCTCGAACTTGGAGAACAAGGAGTCAAGGATGGAGGCCTTAGAAAGGGCGACCTGATGTCGATCTACGAGTTCTTTCAAGCAGCATTTCCCTTCTTCGGCTTCGTAATACAGGAGCCCGAGGTGACTGATCGGCGAATAGACTTGACGGTGACAGGATGTCCGTGGATTGATACCTTCCGAGCAAAGAACGCCAACGAAGATATCTGCCACTGGGTCACCAAGATCGACGAGGGTATCGGACAGGCCGTTGACCCTGACCTCAGGATGACAGTTCCCAAGTGCATGATGCGCGGGGATGACTACTGCATTTATCGATATGAGAAGTAGTTCATTGTCCCAAGGGCAGGACTCGCGAACGCAGAGGAAACTGAGAATTAAGATTTCACAATGTGACTGTCTAACGCTCTTTAAGAGAGAACAGCAACCGGAGTGCTTAATTAACACGTCACGTATCACCTGCAAATCGAGCATGCAGAGGTCCACTTAGCGGACTCAAGATGGAGTGTCTGGATATGGTCGATTCGAAGAAGATCACTAAATCCCTGGTCGATGTTGTTGGCCCAACTAGAGTCACTGACAAGGACTTTGACTTGGTCTCCTATGGAAGAGACCTGAGCCCTGCCAAACAAAAACTCCCGACTCACGTCGTACTACCCGAAACGCGAGAGGAGATTCAAGAGATTCTCGCCATAGCAAACAAGCACAATGTTCCCGTCTACATCCGAGGAGGAGGGACCTCTCATTGGGATGCCTTTCTCCCCCAAGAACCGGGCATTATGCTTGACCTCGGACGAATGAACAAGGTCCTCGAGATAAACGAACGAGATTTGGTCGTGACGGTACAGCCCAACTGCACATGGGCGAAGATGGATAAAGAGCTCCGGAAGAAAGGTCTTACATATCTGTGCAGCGAGGCGGGAGGCCCAGCCATGACCGTCGGCGGTTCTGTCATGAAGGCAGGTGGCGGACCACACTCCACAGCGAAGTTCGGCTTCCATGGCAACCAAGATGTAATAACACTGGAGATGGTTCTACCCAACGGTGACATCGTGCAGACCGGCTCTGCAGCCTGGCCCAGTGCAGGCAAGTTCGAGCGTCAATGTCTAGGTCCCGACTTGGCCGGGATGTTCTTGGGAGCTGAAGGAATCCTCGGCATCTGTACTGAGTTGACTCTGAGAGTTCGACCCGCTGTGGACTTCAGAGAACGGATGAGCGCAATCCTGCCCACTCTGGATGATGTTGTTGAGTTCGGCCACTTCATAAACAGGCATGTGGGTGACGAATACCTGCAGGGCATCTACCTGTGGGTGGCTCCAGACAATCCGGACCTCTTCTTCATAATGATGGACATCTTTGGATATGAAGCGGAGATTGTAGAACACCGCAAGAAGAAGATACTGGAGAAGATTGCTGAACTTGGTGGAGAAATGGCAGATAGGGCACCCGTGGATGACTACTATGACCGAATCTTAACAGGACTCACGGATCTCTTCACCGCAGGTGTCTGGCACTTCTTTGGTGCTGGCTCTCTCCGAATAGATGACATCAAGTTCCTATACAAGATCTGGCGAGAGGAGCTTCTCGAGAAACGCGGATACACAAAGGCCGGATTCGGTGGACAGGTTCTTCCTAGAAGGTCGCTGGCATTCATGGTCACCAACTACAAAGAGCCAGAAGAGTGGGAGGGCCTGGTGAAAATGGCCGACGCGATTGACGAACTCACTCTGAAGGGTCCAGTAGTCCCGTACGGAGTAGGCGGACGAGACGGGCTTCGACAGATTGTGGCATCGCATGATACTGGCTACTATCGGTTGCTGAAGACCCTGAAGAAGACGCTGGACCCCAAGAACATCTTACAGCGTGGAATATTCATCCCTGAGGAGGAATTGCGATGAAGATCGAGGAATACAAGGATATGATCTATGCTTGCGGCAGGTGCAACTTCTGCAGGGGCACTGACTTCAACGAGCGATGCCCAGAGGTTTTCACGCAGATGTGGGAATCGTCGACACTCCGTGGCAGAATGGCAATAGCACGGGGAATCCTAGAGGGTCAGTTGGACTACTCAGATGAAATGGCTGAGCGCATCTTCGGATGTTTCATGTGTGGGCGGTGCAGAGAGGAGTGCAAGAAAGCCGCCCAAATAGATGCGATTGCAATCACTAGGGCCATGCGAGCAGACTTTGTGGACAGAGGCGTGAAGATTCCCGAGGGCGGCTCTAAGATGGCGGATACCGCAGTAGAATCAGGCAACATCTTCGCCGACCCTCCCGCTGTACACATGAAGTGGGCTGACAGTCTGACCTTCAAGGAGGGCTCAGGGACTCTCTTCTATCCCGGATGTCTGGCCAGTCATAGATTCAAGGAGAAGACCAACATCTTGGTCAGAGTCTTGCAGGTCGCCGGCTACGAGCTTGACTTCCTGGGTGATGACCAGACATGCTGTGGTACTCCTTTGTGGGTATCAGGAAAGGTTGAGATGGCGAAAGAATGGACTGAGGACTACCTCAAGAAGCTGAATGCGCGAGGTGTGAAGGAGATAATCACTCCTTGCCCCAGCTGTTTCAGAGCCTTTGATGAAGAGCATTCCGCCCTGCTGGGACTGGAAGAGTATCCAATCCGCGTTCGGCACACCAGTA
>CP070658.1:2033204-2045556 GCA_020355105.1 Candidatus Thorarchaeota archaeon
GGGACTTTCCACACACCACCAGACGGCCGGTGCTTGGGGCCTGAGTGCCCGTTAGGGGACCAGTCATATAGAGAAGCAAGTTCTCAGGACCCAAGGGGTCCACTCCGGGGTCAATAAGCTCATAGAGTAGTCTGCTGGCGTAACCGCTTCCTCCGACGAATTGACTCGCAATCTTCATGTCGAGTGGAATCACGGACACGGTCTGCTCTGTGAGGTCTACATCGAGAATCTTGCCCATGTAACCCTTCAGATGGCTCACCTTCTAGAAATCGCGCATAATCTCCCAGAGGTCTGATTCGTCTTCAACAACATCTTCCGGAAGATGGATCGGATCGCCAATCTGATTAGCCAGAAGATAGATCTTGCAGGTTCTTTCAAGAAGAATGGCCTTCTCCATGGCCTTTCGAATCGTCTTTGCGCAGCATACAGCACCATGGTTCGCTATCAGAACTGCACTTCTCATATCCATGGCCTCAACAACGTTCTTGGCCAGCTCCTTCGTGCCAGGCATGGCATAGGAAGTGACTCTGACTTCGCCTCCAAGTTTCGGAACGACCTCATCAAGCACTGGGGGAAGCGGCATGTGAAGCAATGCAAGAGCTGTCGTGTAGATGCTGTGAGAATGAACCACCGCACCCGCATCTTCCCTCTGTCTATAAATCTCAAGGTGGGTGGGGGATTCAACGCTGGGATTCAGATCTCCCTCAACTACATTTCCTTCCAAGTCGAGAACCATAATGTTCTCTGCTGTCATCGTAGAATACTGAACAGAACTTGGAGTGATTAAAATGTGGTCGCCGACTCTCAGGCTGGCGTTGCCCGAGGACCCGACAACTAGGTCATTTTCCACCATCTCTTTACAGACTTGAAGTAGTTCCTTCTTCTTCTTATCGTACACTATTCCTCACCCAACGACCATATTTCCTTCCAACGAGAGTAGTAGGAATCGTATTCACGCTTGCGCTCATCCGGCTCGAAGGCGGGCTGCCAGCTCACCATGTTCTTGGCTGCTTCTTCGATACCTGAATACCAGCCAATTCCAGCAGCTGCGCATATCGCAGCACCAAGAAGAGTGCCTTCTGGTTGTTCTGGGGTTCTGACTGGATGACATAGGACATTTGCCAGAATCTGAAGCCAGACACTTGACCTCGTCACACCTCCGATTGCCTTCACAGAGGAGGATTCTCTGAAGCTGCTCAGTTGCTCGTAGTTACCTCTAACAGAGTAAGCGATGTTCTCCAGCACAGCATGAATCAGATTCGCCGAATTGAGTGGAATGACCCCTGGCAGAGCAGGCTGTGGAAAATGCATCCTGGCAAAGGGAATGTCAGTCATTCGCTGAGTATCCATGACCCTTGGCCCAAGCGCGGCGTAAGTTTCGTAGCTACCTGGGGGAATCTCTTTCAGTATCTCAGGAAGACTGCTGAAGGTTTCCTCTCGACAACGTTCTGGGTTCTCTGCTCGTTCACAGAGAAAGTCAATCACCCATTCTATGTAGGCTCCAGTCAGCATAGCATTGCTTTCGAGTGTCCACAAATCAGGAATTATGTGAGGCGCCGACCATATCTTCTGTTCACCTGAGCAGACTGGTTCTCTCACAACCATCATGACAGGTGTCGTACTGCCAGCAACCACCACGACCTCACCGGCTTCCGCCTGGCACGTCAGCAATGCACAATGAGTGTCAGCACCCCCTTGAACCACGGGAAGGCCTTCAGGCAGATTGCTGACTACTGCAGCTGTTGATGAAACCTCGCCCACGACATCACCCGCACAGTGAATCTCGGGAAGGATGTTTCTATCAATGTCAACCGCAGACAATATCTCATCACTCCACTTGCGAGTTCTAATGTCCAAAAGACCAGTGGCACTTGCCGAAGAAGGCTCAGTCGCGAACTCTCCACTTAACTTGAATGTGATCCAGTCACTGATGGGTAGTAGATGTGCCACAGCCTCACGGATTTCGGGCGCCTCCTCTTCAAACCATGCAAGTCTTGATGCTGCAAACATCATTGGAGGCCAGCAGCCTGTAATCTCCAAGAATCTCTCACCGAGAGCCTCCTCAATGATGTATTGTGTCATGGCGCCCCTTGCGTCACTGTTTGGTCCGCCGTGTAGCTCTCTTCCATCAGCGTCAAGCAGGACTATTCCATGGCGTTGACTTGTGGTGCAAACAGCCTCCAGTTTCGAAACAGGGATGTCTGCAATCCTCAACGCTTCTTGAGTGACAGTGCATACCAAGTTCCAGAACTCAGACGGTTGGAACTCCTTTGCAATCTCTAGAGAGGGAGGGGTTTCGTAGCTCCAAGAACGTCTGCTCAGACCCAAGACCTCTCCATTCTTTCCAACTACCATGCACCGTATACCGCCGGTGCCAGCATCAATAGAAACAACGGCCAATTCAGCTCCCTCCCACATCCAGAACTTCCGGGTTGAGTATGTTCTTTGGACTGCCTCCCGAGAGAAGTGCCTTGATGTCTTCTGCAATCATCCGGGACTGTTTCTCAATTGTGTCAGTGGTGTTACCACCGATATGCGGTGTTACTGTGACATTATCCAGTTCTAGGAATTCGTTGTCACAGTCGACAGGCTCCATCGAGAATACATCGAGGCCAGCACCGGCGATTACACCTGTTTCAAGAGCCGCTTTTAGGGCGTTTTCATCAGTAATCGATGCACGAGCGGTGTTGATGATGATGGCCGTCTTCTTCATCATGGCAAACTGGTCAGCTCCCAGCATTCCCATGGTTTCTTCCGTTTGCGGACAATGGATGGACACTATGTCAGACTCGCGTAGGAGTTCCTCGAGCTCAACAGCTATCGCCCCAACTTCCTCTAGCCTTGCTGATGGCACGTAGGGATCTGTGACAAGAAGATTCACTCCGAATGCATTCAGCCTCTTTGCAACCTCAATGCCAATCTGGCCAAGTCCAATGATTCCAACCGTCTTTCCTTGTAGCTCGAAACCAGTCGTCATCTTGTACATCTTGCTGAAATCTGAGAAGTCGTCAATCATGAAGTCATTCTTGAGAAGCCTCTCTGCTTTGATGATCCTCCTAGCCTGGCTTAGCATCAGCGCAATGGTCAATTCGGCAACCGCAACAGTGTTTCTTCCTGGTGCTGCAATGACAGGGATTCCCTTCGCTGTCGCCGTAGGAACTGAGATGTTGTTAGGGTTGTTCCTAACTGAAGCGATAATCTTGAGATTTGTTCCCTCAATGACTTCGTCTTTGACCTCATCACCCTCTACAACGATGATGTCATATCCCCCCTCCTTGATGACGTTGAGGATCTTGTCACCGAGGTAGAGCTTACCGGTTTCCAGCCAGCTCTCATGGTCAACCTCAAGACCTGCCTCCTTGAGCGTTGTTAGTCCTGAGTCAGAAAAGGGGGCGGTTATGAGGACCTTCATGTTCTTTCCACCTGAATCCGGTTGATGCACGTATATACTAGCTATAGCATCAATTTCTGTAGCTTCAGCAGATCCGGCACCTCGCCCTTCGTCTTCAGCTTGCCTGCCTGATAAGCTGCCATTGGACTCTCACTCTTGTCCATGATTCTAAAGAAGACAGTCGAGTCCATAGTCACAGTCATCTCTGCATCTGTGGTTCCCTCGGTTACCTCGAGCAGTTCGGCATCACCAATTCGCATGTAGATTTGCATATCGATGTCGGGAAACACAAACTGTAGAGTCTTGTTGAATTCCTTGAAACGACGCTGAATCTTGGGATCTTCGAACCGTTTCCCCAGTTCACGGAGTTGGGCCTTTATCTCTTCATTTGTCATGGTAGCACCTACACGAGCTGAATCGTAGTGAACGATAAATCTTCTGCGCGCGATATGGCTGTTTCTTGTGGGAATGTGAGTTTGCCGCGCAAACTGCTTTGACCGACAAAAAGAATCCACGTATTATATGCATTCTACGCGTTTGTCTATACATGTCATCTACAATATCCAAACACGCGATAAAGATAGAGAACCTGACCAAGAGGTTTGGGAAAATCACGGCTGTTGATGACCTTAGCCTTGAGATTGGTTGGGGTGAGCTGTTCGGTCTTCTTGGCCCTAACGGCGCAGGGAAGACGACAGTAATCAATATTCTGAGCACACTGCTTGAGCCTAGTGATGGTGTTGCATCTGTTGCCGACAATGATGTGATCTTTAGCGCTGATGAGGTACGAAGGATCATCGGAGTCTGTCCTCAAGAGCCATCTTTCTATGAGCATCTCACTGGTAGAGAGAACATCGAGCTCTTCGGAGACCTTCATGAAGTTCCTAAAGACTTGCTAAAGGACCGTATCGACATCATGCTCCAGAAGATTGGTCTTGAAGACGATGCTGATCGGCGGGCTGGTCAGTATAGCGGAGGAATGATTCGCCGTGTAAGCACGGTCATGGCACTCATCAGTAGCCCTCGGGTTGCTCTACTTGACGAGCCTACCGTTGCAATGGACCCTGTGTCCAGGCGTGCGGTCTGGGACTTCATCCGTGAGCTGAAGAACAACGGGATGGCTATCGTCCTCACGACGCACTACATGGAAGAAGCTGAAGAAATCTGCGACAGAGTCGGAATCATCGACCAAGGCAAGCTGATAGCATTAGGCACTCCCAAGGATTTGATGGAACAGCATGACGCGAAGGACCTCGAAGAGGTCTTCATCAGGCTTACTGGGAAGAAGCTAAGGGAGGCGGTCTAAGTGGGTCTACGACGGACAAGAAGCCTTGTGATGAAGAATATGAAGATGTTCACAAGACAGCCTGCTGTAGTGTTCTTACTTCTATTGTTCCCCATAATTGTCACGGCCACCTTTGGCCTGGCCTTTGGGGGCATGGGCGAGGGAGGTCTGACCAACTTTGATGTGGGTCTTCTGAATCTAGATACTACTGCAGCAGATCCTAGGTGGGCTGAGAGCTTTGAAGGCAACCTCACTGAGCTGGAAGGAATCACTGTACTCTACTTTGATGCCAACGAATCCGGTCAGTCTGAGCTGCTTCAAGGGAATCTAGATGCATTCATCGTGGTTCCAGAGGGCTTCGGTGATAGCTGTACCTCATACTGGAACTCTCCATTCAACGGGAGCACGTGGACCAACACCACTGTGGAACTCTATGTAGATAGCGGGTCAATGATTGCAAGCAGTGCAATGCCACCTCTGGTACAACAGGTCGTGCTAAGCACCATCTTTGGAAACGAGGCGACCACTCTTGACTTACCAGTTGATATCGGAAGTCCTGCAATGGTCGAAGCCAGCACTTTCTCTCAATGGGAGTTCATGGCTCCAGGGATATTCGCATTCGCCAGTATCTTTATGATAATGATTGTTGCACAATCATTGACTGTGGAGCGAGATGGCGGCCTCTTGAAGCGGCTGGGCACGACTCCACTCAAGTCACATGAGTTCATGCTAAGCCAAGTGATCTCGTACATGATCATCGCAGTCATCCAAGTGCTTCTGGTGTTTGCCACATCATTTGTGATAGGATATCGACCTGCAACAGATGCCTCTGGTCTAGTATTCGCATTCGGCATGCTCTTGGCATTCTCTTTGGTCAACGTGGGATTTGGTTTGATTGCGGCCACAATCTCCAAGTCAGCCGAGATAGCAACTGGTGTGTCATTCATCTTCATAATGCCGCAGATGTTCCTTGGTACCTTCATGCCTCTTGGAGGCGGGGCAGAAACTATCGCACGAATAATGCCAAGTAATTACGTGACTGAGGCATTGACGACGCTGTTCCTACGGGGCGCACCGGTGACAACTCTCTCGGTCTGGATGGATTTGGCACTAGTGTCAGTCATCGGGGTCGTAGTCCTTTTGATGGGTGTACTCCTCTTTCGTCGATACGGAACGAGATAAGGCGTCAATGGCGGAAGGGACTTTATCCCTTCTTCTCCTTTTTTTTCGGATTCATTGAAGAAGAGTAGGCTTTATCTAGAAGACAACTTCATGCCATTACCTAACAAGAGGCGATAGAAGAATGACTACCAATGACCAGTCCATAGAAGCTGAGCCAGCATCAAGGGGGGAGAAATCAAGGGCTGCTCACTTCCTCTGGATAGGAGGAATCGCATTCGCATTTGTATTCACCTTCCTAATCTGGCTATTCGGCCCATTGCTTGACAGATTCGTGTTGGGTCCAGACCAAGGTCCTGCATGGTACTATTGGCAGCTTCCATCCCCTGACTCAGTTGCTCAGTTTATTGTATGGTCCTTTTATCTTGCCCACCAGTTCGTGGTTTGGTTCACGATTTACTGGGCTCAGAAGAATCTGATAACACAGAAGACAAATCCAACCACATCATTGACCAAGTACAACTGGGCGATGGTAGTCATCAATGTACTCTTCGTTTCATTGCATCTAATCCAGACTCAAATCTGGTTTGACGGTCTTGCACAAGATGTTCCGATTTGGACCAGCCAAGGCTCAGTTATAGTGATGTTGGTTCTAATACTTGTTATCGAGAATCCGAGAAGGGGTCTGTTTCTTGGGAAGAGAGTTGGAAAACCGTTCACCGCCCGCGTGTCTGGACTTGTGCGACGTATTCACATGTATCCGATTGCATGGGCTCTAGTCTACACGTTCTGGTTCCATCCAATGTTCTATGACCCACAGTTGCTCACTGGATTCTTCTACATGTTCTTGCTTTTCACACAAATGACGGTGGCCTACACATCGGTCCATGTTGACAAGAGGTGGGTCATAACTGTCGAGGGGTTTGTAGGTGTGCACGCACTGGTCGTAGCGGTGTTCAACACACTTGACCATGGTAGTACTGACATGTGGGCGATGTTCCTGTCAGGATTCGTATTCATGTGGGTCTTCACCTACATGTACGCACTGAATGTGAAAAGAGAGGTGAAGGTTCTAGTCACGCTACTCTATTTCGCATTCCTAACCTGGATTTACCTTCCGACACCCTTTGGATATGGAAGGGATATCTCGTATCTATTCCGCTTGGAGATGCTATGGATACCGATTATCCTATACTTGCTGGCAGCGATCTTCGCCGGTATTGCCTTTGTCTATCTGAAAGCGACAAAGACTGACAAGCCATGACATGTTACAGCGAGCATGGAAAGGGTCCATGACAGAAAGGTTATATCGCCAGTCCCCTGATGCCGCCAGTACAACCGCAGTCTGGAGACTCCGAGATGGCCTCAACGTCAGCAAAGAAGGCAGAACCTGCAAGCAAACCAACTGATGTGCTAGTCATTGGCGCTGGAATGGCCGGAATCAATGCTGCCCTGTCGCTGGCCGAAGGCGGGCATCATGCTCATGTAATCGAGAAGACAGTGAGCATCGGAGGCAACTATGTGGCAGTGTACAAGATATTCCCTATGCTCGAATGTTCTGCGTGCGTCATGACACCACTCACCTCCTATGTTGGCAAGCATCCCAACATCACGGTCTACGCACTCTCAACTGTTGAGAAGGTCACGGGGACACAAGGCAACTTTACTGTCACCGTGCGAAAGAAAGCACGCTATGTCAACGAGGACACCTGCACTGGCTGCCAACAATGCATTCGCAACTGCCCAGTGGAAGTCCCATCAGAGTTCGATCATGGACTCTCACTCCGCAAAGCAATCTACATGAACTTCCCTCAGCAAGTGCCACTGGTAGCCACAATCGACAGAGAATCATGCATTGGCTGTGGCACCTGTGCGGCGGTCTGTCCCCAAGATTGCATAGATTATGATGACGAGGACACGCTTGTTGATCTCAATGTGGGGTCCATAGTTGTAGCAACTGGCTTTCAGGAGTACAAGCCTGTCGACTACGGGGAGTACGGTTATGGCATCTATCCAAACGTGGTCACCAGTCTAGAATACGACAGAATGACTCATCCTACGGGACCCACTGATGCACACATGATTCGCCCCTCCGATGGGAAGGAACCAGAGAAGATACTCTTCGTCAACTGTGTCGGTAGTAGAGATATTAGAGAGAACATTGGAGGATATAGCGACCACTGCAACAGAGTCTGTTGCTCATTTGGACTAAAGCTCGCACAGGTCACGCGAATGCACTATCCTGAGGACCACTGCGAGATAATCTACACATACATGGATATGCGCACTGCAGGGAAGTCCCTCGAGGAGTTTCTGTGGGACTCTGAGAGGAATCATGGTATTGACTTCATCAGGGGCAGGGTATCCGAGGTCGGCGAGGATCCAGATACGCGTGATCTCTTCGTAAAGATGGAGGACACTGAGAAGGGGGAGATCATCGAGATTGACAAGATCTCCATGGTTGTACTGAATGCCAGCTTCAGGCCTAATGAAGGGCAAGAGGAGCTAGCGAAGACACTGAAGATTGAGATTGATGAGAATGGATGGGTAAAGACAGCGCATCCGAACTCTGGTGCGCTAGAAACCACACGAAAGGGCATCTATGTTGCGGGCTGCGCAAACGGTCCCAAGGATGGGACAGACACAGTCAACGAGGGCAAAGGAGCAGGAATGGCTGCTCACTCGAAACTGCCCATCCCCACACCTTCCTTACCGGAGCCCATACCTCCAGCAGAAGTGGGTGATGAGGCGCGTGTTGGCGTGTTCATCTGTCATTGCGGAGGAATCATTGGAAACGTGATAGACTCTCCTGGGCTGGCAGAGTGGGCAAATGGCCTCCCGAACGTAGTCTATTCAACAGACTATCTGTTCATGTGCAGTGATCCGGGCCAAGAGATGATTACGGAAGCCATCAAGGAACACAAGTTGAACCGTGTCGTCGTTGGTTCCTGTTCTCCCCTGCAACACCAAGAAACTTTCAGGAGAGCACTGGAAGCAGCAGGTCTCTCCCCGTACTATTTCATTGGGCCAGTGTGCCTGAGAGAGCATCTTACATTGGTTAATGCCAATGCACCTCCGGACGAGCGACAAGAAAAGGCACAGGACATGATGCGAAGTGCCGTCGCTAAGGCAATCAATGCGGAGGTAATTCCGGTAGAAGAGCTCGAGGTGACACGCGTTTCGATGGTTGTTGGTGGCGGTGTTTCTGGGATGACCGCATCTCTCGACTTGGCGACGAAGGGATTCGACGTTATACTCGTCGAGAAACAGGATCGCTTGGGCGGAAGACTAAACGAACTACATCACCTCTTTCCAAGAATGGAATCAGCGAAGGACATCGTAGAAGACTTGGTGGCGAAGGTTGAGAAAGAGAAGCGCATCAAGGTGTTTCTGAAATCAAAGGTTGTTGGGCGCGACGGTTCTTATGGCAACTATGACATTGAGATTGAGAACATCGAGTCTGGTGGACGTGATGTTTATCGCATAGGCACGATGGTCGTCACGGTTGGTACTGACATCTACGAACCGAAACCGGGAGAGTACGGCTACGGGGAGATCCCGGCAGTAATCTCTACACTGGAGCTCGAGAGAAAGCTCAGAAAAGGAGAGCTGAAGAAAGCTCCAAAGAATCCTGTGTTCATCCATTGTGTGGGTTCAAGACAGAACCCGGGGGAGGGCAATAGGCACTGCTCTAGAGTCTGTTGTTCAGCCATCGTAACAATGCAACACGAGCTCAAGGAGATGTTCCCGGATATCAAAGTCTATTCTGCTTACAAAGAACACATCCGACCTTATGCGAATGGAATGGAGGAGATGTGGCGCGAGAACCGTCAAAACGGAGTCGCCTATCTCCGATGGGTGCGAGATAGGCAAGTCACAGTTGAGAAAGATCCGGATGGCGACGACGCCATAGTAACTGTCTATGACACTCTTGCCCAAGAGACCTTCAAGATCAAGTCAGACCTTGTGGTGTTGGCACTGGGTCTGGAAAGCCCTAGTGACTCGGACGAGCTGGCAAAGGCGTTGGGCATCAACAGGGGTGCAGATGGTTTCTTTGCTGAGATGCATATGAAGTACAGACCGGTGGAAACCACAGTGCCGGGCGTCTTTCTCGGTGTAACCTATGCGAAGAACGTGGCTGATTCTGTAAACCAAGCGAGAGGTGCGGCTAGTGAAGCCGCGGTGCCATTGAATCTCGGGACAGTAGAGATTGAACTCGAAACCGCTGATGTTGATCAAGATCTTTGCGTGGGATGTGACCTATGCCACTACTCTGAGATATGCCCATATGATGCTGTGTCCATGATCGAAGTCGAACCGGGAGTCAAGAAGAGCGTTACAGATGAGATGAAGTGCGAAGGTTGTGGCGCTTGTACTGCGATTTGTCCAACAGGCGCACGCGATCTCAGATGGTGGCGTGAGCATAGCTTCTTGGAGCAGATTGAAGAAATGCTCAAGGAGTGAGCTGCATGGTCACAATTCAGGGCCTTCGTGCAGGCTGGACTGTGCTTAACGACCTCTTGGGTGAACTGCGCGCCAAAGACGTGTTCATCCCTGATCTTACTTACGCAGACCTCCGCAACTCCAAGATGGTGATTGAATATCTGTCTAGTTTCGAGAATGACATCAAGGTCACAGACCATGCAGACGAGAAACTGAGGTTGGAGATGGAAACCAAGATTCTCAGTCTCCGCGAAACTCTGTTGGTCTGGGCTGAAGAGCAGTCAGGCGTGGTTTACAGAATGGAATGGGAGGAGCGGTTTCAGAGAGCTATTGAGGGGCAAATTCCTACTGAGGTCACAGATAGAACTCCGATATCAGATATCCCGCGAGAGAAGGATGTCAGCTTCTTCCGAATCAGACTCCCGGAGGATATCCTAGTGGAGGTCGTTTCTGAGATTGCTGAGGATTGTGAGGTTCTGATTTCACTTGACGGTGACAGACATCTTCAGGTTAGCGGGAAGAAGGACTGTGTCCGCGATGCCATGCAGCGCCTTGGCGAGATGTTCTATGGGAAGAGCAGATTCACGGAAGAGAAGCCTTCCACCTAGATTCCCAGAATGTCGGCAATTGGGTCCAGTGATATTCTGTTAAGCTCTAAGCCCAAAGGCTCCTGGTCTATACCCATGGCAAGTCCAAGGATTTGTGTGACAAACAGGGCAGGAAGTTCAAGGGACTCTCCGTTCTCATCTTTCATTCCAATGAGTTGCACGTCAAACTGTGTGTGGCAAGCTGGACAGTTCGTCACTAGGCAGTTCGCGGATGCATCCCTTGCAGAGATCATCTTGTCCCTTAGTACATTCGTAGCAATATCCTCGCTAGTAATAAGAAGTGGGGAACCACAACATGAAAGTTTGAGACCCCAAGGCACGCATTTTGCACCGGTCAGTTCAAGCAGTTCATCCACCTTCCTTGGGAGCTCCGGATCGTCAAAGCCTGCGACATTTGAGGGGCGAATCAGGTGGCAGCCGGGATGAAACGCAATACGTAGCCCGTTGAGTGGTTTCAGGATCTTCGCTTCAATCTCATCCTTTAGCTCATAAAGGACTTCTACAAGGTGTCGTATCTTCGCCTTCCCTGTATACTCAAGTCCTAGGCCCTTCAGAGCTGCGTTGATCTTCTTGCGGTAGGTTTCATCATCATGGAGAACATGGTCGGTGTCCTTGAGTGAGCCAAAGCATCCATTGCAGGGAGTCAATATGTCATGTCCACGATTCTCGGCGAGGGCTATATTGCGCCCGGAAAGGGCCAGCCAGCTATTCTCATCGATAGATTTCAGAACAACTGTTCCACAACAAGATGCCCCGTCAAAGTCAATCAGCTTGATGTCAAGCTCCTTTGCAACGGCACGCATCGAGGACTCATAGTTGTTGAACCTATTGGGAATGGCACAACCAAGGAACACCTCATAGCTCTGCACCATCTCAATCGCCCTCCTTGAGTTTCATCAGCCCGGTCTTGTCGAGCATCTTCCTTGTGTCCTCGACGTTGAGCTCAGGCACATCACCGAGCTCCAAATCCTCACGTTCCCATTCGGTAGGCTCATACAATCGTCCTTGGTCATAGAGTGACTTTCTGGCTGCAATGTATCCAGGAGGGCTGATGTCCTTCTTGAAGGCCATGTTCTTCAGTCCAAAGATAATGTCTGTGATGTCGATCCCCTGTGGACAACGCTCTTGGCACGTGTAACATGTGGTACATAACCAGACCATGTCCGTTTCTAGAACCTCTTTGATGCCAAACAGAAGCATTCGCATCAGTTCATGAACTTGGATGTTGACTTTGTCGCTGACTGGACACCCTGCACTGCACTTAGAGCACTGGAAGCATGCTGTCAGGTCCTTTCCTCCTAGAAGACTGGATACCTCCCTAGTGAACTCTGCGTCAAGCGCCTCGAATTTCTTGCCATCAAAGGATTTGAACTGACCCCATATTTCCGTCATCTCAGCGCCTCCTCGGTCTCAGGGGACTAGGACCTAACTTGTCAGCGAGCTCGGAGAGTTTCTTCACAGTTTCAGCCCAAATCGGCCCCTCGCTTGCACTGATTTGTGTGAACT
>CP070658.1:2045656-2062708 GCA_020355105.1 Candidatus Thorarchaeota archaeon
GGCTGAGAGCAACCCTTGGGCTGTTGGCGGTGTGGCAATTCTCTTTGTCATTCCGCTTCTAGCACTCTTCTTGACTGTGGTCGGTTCAATCTACGGCATGAGCAAGGATCTCATCGCTCATGGTGAAACCAAGGCCGAGAGAGCGTTCTCTTGGTTCAGGCACAAGTTCCTGACCTTTGCTGGTGCAGGAGTCATTCTGACCGTAATCATCATTCTACCTCCTGTGGTTGTCTGGGGTTCCGTGTCCATACTCATGGGTTACACAATCCCAGCTTCTCTCATGCCTCTCCTCTCAGTTTCTACATTCGTCTGGGTCTTCCTTACGGTCGGACTTTGCGCTATGGTGTTCCCCGCCATTACATATGGTAAGGGAGTTCTGGATGCCTTCAAGGAGTCTTTCCAGCTGGCACGAGAGCGCTTTGACCATGTCTTCGGACTACTGAGCGCAATAGTCATTCTGGGTGTTGCGTCCTATGGACCAGTGATTATCTGGGGTCTTAGTCTACCTATTGGAGGTGTGGTTCCTCCTTTTGACGTGGTGTCCATTTCAATCATGGTCTGGACAGTTCTGGTGACTTTCCTGTGGCTGTTGGTCCTACTTCCCACGACGATAATCGCATTCACGAAAGTCTATGCCGAGATGACCGGTGGTCAGGTGGCAGCCCAGAAGCCTCTGCCAATTCCCCTAGTCTAGGAGGTTTCTGATTTGAGAGTGCCTCGAATGACTTTTCTAAGAGGCACTCTCTACCATTTTGTCGGGTGATACAATGAGCAACAAGAACGCAAGCATTGGAGTATTGCTGGAGGACCTCAAGGTGAGCTTCAGGTTCGCCGTGAAGAACTTCTTGTCTTTCCTTCTCGGGATGATTGGTGTTATCATCGTGACTCTGATCGTAATGATCATTGGATTCGCAATAGTATCAATTCCCCTTCTCTTTGCACTAGGTGGACCTTCGGGATTTGTGGCCTTCTTTGAATACCTGGGGATAGCACTAGAGAGTGCCTTCACTCCTGCGCTAAATCCCGCTACTGCTAGTGTTGGATTGTTTGCAATCGTTCTCATGGTAACCCCATTCTTTGTGGCTATAGGCGTAGTCTTCGGGATGGGCAGAGAGATTGTTGAGAGTGCAGGAACCACAGCTGAAGGTGTCTTTGTCTGGTATCGGAAGAAGTTCTTCTCTCTCGCCGGTGGTGGAATTGTCATATTCACTATAATCGGCTTGCCGCTTTTCCTAGTATATGGTGGTCTCTTTTTGGGAGGTTATGTGGTCACAGGTCTTCCTGCAGCAGTTCTTGCCTTCCTAAGCACAATCTGGATTCTTCTTTCCTCGGGGATGATGACGATGGTATTCCCCGCCATTATTGACAACCATTCTGTTGTGAACGCAACTCGTCAGTCAATTCGCCTCTCGATTAGGTATTTTGACAGAGTGTACTCCACATGGATTGCGTTCATCATAATCATCATCGCCATGTTCGCACCACTTGGTGTTGCAGTGGCTACTTTCCTACAACCTAGTTTCGGGATTGATTTCATAGCTCCAGCAGCTTATGCCGTCATTGCTGCATTTGTTCTGCTACTGATTGTGCTCCCTGCGTTGGTGATTGCTCTAAGTAGACTTTACATGATTCTCAGTGGTATCGAGGTTTCAGATGTGCCCAAGGTTGAGCCTAACGTAAGTCTTGTCGGAGGTATGTGAACCGTGGAGAACGGATCAACTACTGTGCCCATGAAGGACTTAGAGGTCATCATGGACACTAACAAGATCAAGGTTCTCTTTGAGCCGACTAGAGCAAGTATTGTCTTTGAGTATCTGGTAAACGAGGCGATGACGGTCAAGCAGCTGTCGGAGAAGCTCAATCGGAATCCGGGTACGATCCTACACCACATTCAGAAGCTGCAAGACATAGGTGTTGTAGTTCAAGAACGTACTGAGATGACCACGACTGGCATAGTTCAAAGGTATTATCGCGCGACAGCCAAAGAATACCGTTTAGGCATCGGTGGAATGATAGAAGCAAACGGTGGAGTTGCGCAGTTTGCCAAGGACCGCCTCAGGTCCATTGTATCAAGCCTCTCGGTCTATGGTATCGAGATTCCAGAGGCTCAGGTCGAGGAGGCTATGGACGTTCTGAGGAGGTTGATTGAACGGGAGAATGCTGTGGACTCAGAGCTGCCCATTGCAGACGAGAAGAGGCATCGCAAGCTACCTCCCACTGTTCGAGGCGATGCATCCCGAATCATGCGTCGTTTCGCTCTGGAAGAAGATTCGGAATATCAAAGATTGCGAGAAGAGTGGCAGCGCCTCCTCCGATCGCATAGAAAAGTAGGTACATGAAATGAATAGTTACGAAAGAAATACTGGAATGGTAGTATGTATAATTGGTGTGATCGTGGTTGGTGCGATTCTCGTTGGAGCCTTCTCGTACTTCGGACCCGCCTGGAGCTGGGGTCCCACTGACACGGTGTATTATAGCTTCGATAGTCTAGTGGGCTCCGCCAGTGGCACAGTCAATCTTGATATTGATATTGAGGCTGGGTCCGTCAAGATTGACTTCGAAGACAACACCACTTTGCTGTATAGGGTTGATGTCGGAGTCAGTAACCGGACTGTCCAAGAAACAGGTGCACCAAGTGTCAGTTTCTCGTCGAACACTATCACCCTCGACTACACGGCGTTGGAAGCCAACGTCACATTAGGCAGTGGACTCAACTACACTCTGAATGTGGTTGCAGGTGCAGGACTGATAGATTGTGATGTTATTCACGGTGCGCACGTTGGTGACGTGAGCTTGACGACGACCACGGGGTCAATAGAATTCCTAATGGGTTCCGGAGTTTCTGTATTTGGGAGTCCTGACTTTGCTTTTGAAAGCACGGCTGGACTGGTTGATTTGATCATCAATCTTCCTGTTGGAATAGGTGGAAGCATCGAGGGTGCAGTTGCTTTTGGTACTGTGGACATTGATGCACCTGGATGGACGGAAGTGACCTCTAATCACTATGAGTCCAGTGACTATGATACAGCAGACCAGAAAATCACTGTAGTAGCCCAGTCTAATACGGGTACCATTGAGGCACACATCAGCTAGCTTGTCCAAGTAGTAGAGGAGGACCTCAACCTCCTCTGCCTCATCCTTTTTCAGTTCGCAGCCTACCTCCTAGCCACCTATCTGTTTCTGACTCAACTCTGAGAACGCGATTGAAGCCCTCCCCGACAGTGAACGGGAACCTTTTAACCCGATGCTCTACTGAATAGTCTGTAATGTCCGACCATCATCCAGAAATCGACATGTCGGAAGTCTACCAGCTACCTCCTCAGGAAGTCAACCTTGCTGACTTTCCTGCAGATGAAGAATGGATTCTAGATGTGGGGGGCGGTGGAGAGGGAATCATCGGTAGGATGAAGGGAAGACAGGTTGTTGCGATTGACCGACGAAGACCTGAGCTAGAGGGCACCGCAAATGAGGCTCTCAAGCTTGTCATGGATGCCCGTGAGCTGCAGTTTCTGGAAAACTCCTTCGGCACAGTGACGCTGTTCTTCACTCTCATGTACATTCCCTTCGGGGACCTGGACACCATATTCTCTGAAGTGGCTCGGGTTCTGAAACCGGGAGGGGCGCTACTGATTTGGGATGTCAACGTGGAGGTTCCTCGGGATACAGAAGAGAAGTACTTCATGGTCCCGCTCACAGTCACATTCCCGGATGGAACCAAGAAGGAAACCGGATACGGGTCTAAGATGCGCAACCAAGATATGGGCTCCTTTGTTAGTGCAGCGGAGAAGCACGGATTCGAAGTAGTCGATCATGATACAATAGGCCTTACCTTCTATACCAGACTTGCATTAAGGAAGGGCTAGGAAGTGCACCTCTGACTCATGGAGAGTCGATTCTGGGAGGGATTCTGCTGGAGTAGACATGATTCTTTTATCAATAATAGACGGTGACGCTGCATCTCTTCTTCTGGAAACCCCCAAGATGACTAGCAGAAGTACACAGGGAAACGTCCGCGACTTCGAGATTGCCACAGAGGACGCGGCTCGCTTGGCCGAGTGTTTCAACTCAATTGACGACTCCGATAGCTGGCCGGGTGGTTTCACTCACGGCAATCCATATACCGCCGAACGAGTACTGGATGATAGGAAGAAGCGCGAGACCTTCAGATCATTGGTTGCATACTCTGGCGACAAAATCGTTGGCACCTGTGACATAGCTCAGTCCATGATGAGTAAAGACGCCGCATACGTTGGGGTCTTGAAGTATCTTCCTGAGAAAATCATCTGAAATCTGCCAGACTGAGGGAACAATTACTCATTCTTGCCGATTCGCTTTGCCTTCGCGTTGCATTCTGCAGCCTTTACTTCGTTGCCCTCCTGCTCGAAGAGTGAGGCTGCTATCTGCCATGTGCGTCGTGCCTCTGGAAATCGGTCCAGCTTCTCGAGACAGAGTGCCCTATGATAGAGGTGTTCAGGATTACTTGGTTCAACTGAAAACGCGGCATCGAAGTCTACAAGCGCCTCGTCATACCTCTCCTGCGAAACATAGACCAATCCTCGGCGGTGAGCGACCTCAGCATTGTCCGGCTTCAGGGCCAAAGCAGTATTGAAGTATTCTAGTGCCGTATTCTCGTCATCCATTAGAAGGTGGATGTCCCCGTTCTTCGCCCATGCTTCGATGTTTTCAGGATCCGCGTTGATTGCCTTCTGGTATGCATTCTGGGACTGCTTGTATGACTTCATAATCCTATGTACATCGCCCTTCCGAATCCAGAGATTCGCGTCATCAAACTTGACACTCACGGCCTTGTCATAATAGAAGAGCGCCTGATTGTAGTCCTTCTGTGCGAAAGCCACGTCTCCCATCATTGAAATCGCATAGGGCTGCTCCGAATCTCTCTTGAGTACTCTCACAAGTGCTTGGTTTGCATCATCGTACTTCTCAGTTTCAAGATACAGTGCTCCCAATTCCATCAGGGCCGGAATAAACTCCCCTTCGCTCCCAATAGCCTTATTGAGCCACGTGATTGCACCCTCTTTCTTCCCTCTCTTCTTGAAGTAGAAACCCTTGGCCATCAATGCTCTAGGATGACGCGGGTTGAACTTCAACGCTGTTTCGACGCTTTTCAGCGCCTCCTCGTATTCCTCCACCTCTAGCTGGGCCATGGACATGTAGATTAGGGCCCTGATGTTCTTCTTGTCAATCGCTAGTGCGCTACCGAAACAACTCACTGCATCTTTTGCCGAGCCTGCCAACAGATAGGCTAGACCCATGTGAACCCAAGCCTCGACCTGTTTGCTGTTTAGACTTAGACAGATCTCGTACTGTATTATGGCCTTGCCATATACGCCCTCTGAGAGATGAAGATCAGCCAGTGCTCGAAGCACTCCGGGTAAACGAGAGTCTCCCTTCAAGGCTTCAACAGCGTTCTGAAGCAGCGTTTCAAGCTCGCTCAATTCTTTTCGATGCACGGAAAGGAGCCCTCTCGGACGGATAAGCTCTGGGTTGACCTCGTTAGGGACCCCCACAGCTATCAGTTTCTCTTCGATTCTGCCGATTAGGTCTTCTGGCTCCATGCCGTGATTTCCCCTATATCCCTGGAACTACTGATTCAGAGCCGCTTTAATAAGCTGTATAACAGTCGAAGCATCTCTGAATCGAGGACTCATTACACGAAGATTCGGCCAGATTAACTTTGGGGATTCTAGGCCACTATCTTGACTGGCTTGAGGTTCACGATTCGATGTTCACCATCAGCCGCGTCGTACTCAACCATGCCCACGAGTTCACCCTCAGCACCAGGCTGAAGCTCGAACTCTACCATGGCAACAGCCAAGTCACCCGGTTCCACAGTTCCCACACTCTCACTCTTGATGGTTTCTGTGAGGTCAGGAATGCCGAGGACAACCTGAACATTGCTCATCGGACTTGCGGATTCGTTGCGCACTGCCACTCCGAAGACGACCTTTCCATCACGAATCTTGTACTCTACAACCACATCCATTCCGGGCTCCAAACCAGGACTCGCTGGTTCTGCCCGCGTGACATATTCCCTCTTGTAGGTGGTCCTGACTCGTCTATAGACTATGATGCCTACTGCAGCCAAAACAAAGAGACCCGCCATCGGTATCAACCAGTGGGTTCTGGGGTTGAAGTCCAATGGGTCGGAGATTGAGTCTCCATCAGTGTCTGCGTTAGTCGGTGAGGAACCGTAGATGGCTACCTCCTCATAATCAGTCCAACCGTCAGAATCTGTATCGGCGTTGTTCAAATCAGTGCCGTACCTGAAGTGTTCCATACCATCAGGGAGGAGATCTCCGTCTGTGTCGTTGGTTGTTGGATCACTCCCCAGCTGGAATATCTCGAATCCGTCGTCCAATGTGTCGTTGTCAGTGTCATCAAGCCAGGGGTCTGTGAAGTAGACAAGAATCTCATCATAGTCATCAACAAAGTCAAGGTCCACGTCAGCATTGGTTGGGTCCGACCCGTGGACCATTACCTCATCGTAGTCGCTGAGTAGGTCAAGATCAGTATCTGAATTGTTCCCTGAAGTGCCGTAGATGAAAATCTCCTCGTAGTCAAGAAGCAGGTCTCCATCTGTGTCGTTTGACAAGGGTGAAGTGCCATATATGAGCAGCTCCGCTCCGTCCGTTATTGTGTCCAAGTCTGTATCCCTGTTAAGAGGGTCAGTTCCTAGTGTAATCTCATCACCGTCTTCTACGTCGTCATTGTCTGAGTCCGGGTCGTTTGCCAAAGTGCCATAGACTCTGAGTTCATCGATGTTGCTTATGGTGTCGCCGTCGCTGTCCCACAGTGAGTCAAGCACGCCCGTGTGAGTCATGTTCTTCGTGGGGTTGGTGTCGGTGAACCTGACTTCCTCGTAGTCGCTCAACAGGTCAGAGTCGGTATCATTAAGCTGAGGATTCGTACCGTAGTCTAGGACTTCCTCTGCATCTTCAAGCAAGTCTCCATCTGTGTCCTTCAGAAGTGGGTCCGTGAAATAGTCCTCCACTTCTTCTGAGTCCGAAAGTGAGTCGCGGTCTGTATCTGTGTGGTTTGGGTCCGTGCCGTAAGTGTGGACCTCCTCGCCGTTTGTAAGCGAGTCACCGTCTTCATCATCATTAAGGTCACTCATACCATCATCGTCTGAATCTGCATTTCGCGGATCAGTGAGCGTCAGCACACACTCTTCGTAGTTTGTAAGAAGGTCCCGGTCCTCGTCATCCTCTCCATCAATTACCGAGTCGGAGTCTGTGTCGTTGAGGTTCGGATTAGTGAGAGTCTGGAGTATCTCCTGAATGTTGGACAGCAAGTCATTGTCCATGTCCCAATCAGCGTCGGAGGTGCCATCGCCCTTTGTACTGTAGAGCTGTGGGTCGGTCATGGTTATGTTGTTCTCATGATAATCAGTGAGCGAGTCCAGATCTGTGTCCTTCCTGAGGGGATTGGTGCCTATTGCTACTTCCTGAGCATCCGTGAGCCGGTCGGAGTCTGAGTCCTCCTTAAGTGGGTCAGTATTGTACACGAAGAGCTCTTCACCATCACTCAGAGAGTCAGAGTCTGTGTCCGGTTCTAACGCGTCCGTTTCGAACACCTTGATTTCGTCATAGTCACTGACCATGTCCGAATCACTATCTGCGTTGTTCAATAGGGTATGCCAAGTGTTCGCCTCTTCGCCGTCTTGAAGAAGGTCTCCGTCTGTATCTTTGCGATTGGGGTTGCTTGACCATATGAATATCTCATCCCAATCACTGAGGGAATCTTTGTCACTATCAATTGCATTAGGGTCGGTAAGGCTAGTGAAGATTTCATATCCGTCAGAAAGGAAATCCCCGTCTGAGTCCAGCAGAGTGCAGTTGGTCTGATACCTGTAAATCTCATCAGCATTCGTAATGGTGTCAGCATCCTGATCGTCCAAGTCATCTGGAATCAGATCGCCGTCTGTGTCGTCAAGTGTCGGATTAGTATGACTGTTGTAGATCTCGTCATTATCCGCGAGATTGTCTGAGTCTGTATCGGCGTTCAAGGGCGAGGTTCCAAAGATGTGGATTTCATCATAATCTGATAGTGTATCAAAATCTGTGTCGGGATTCTCTGGGTCTGTTCCTTCCTCGATTTCCTCACTGTCATTCAGCATGTCTTCGTCAATATCTGCGTTGAGTGGGTCCGTGCCATATACTGCCCACTCCTCCCAATCAGAAAGTGTATCTGAGTCTGTATCATTCGAGAGCGGGTCCGTACCGAGAATCTCTACCTCTCTTCTGTCATCGATGAGGTCGTTATCCGAATCCGCAGAATTGGGGTTCGTGCCATACTCATTCACTTCTGTGCCGTCCTCGATTCGATCTCCATCACTATCCCAGCTTGTTGGAGATGTTAGTGACACGTAGATCTCGTAGTAGTCAGACAGGGCATCAGAATCCGTGTCTGTGCCGGTGGGG
This sequence comes from Candidatus Thorarchaeota archaeon, assembly GCA_020355105.1. Taxonomy (GTDB): domain Archaea; phylum Asgardarchaeota; class Thorarchaeia; order Thorarchaeales; family Thorarchaeaceae; genus SMTZ1-83. The sequence goes on from CP070658.1 coordinate 2,054,098, forward strand.
TCTGTTCCATATACAGCATACTCCAGGTAATCAGATACAGAATCGTCGTCTGTGTCTCTATCGGTCGGGCTGGAGCCAGCTAGGTAGACCTCAATCCCATCCCATAGGAGGTCTCCATCAGTGTCTTTGGATGTGGCATTTGAGTGGTATCCATAGATTTCCAGTCCGTCAACCAATCCGTCTCCGTCATGGTCGAGGTAGAAGTCTGATGTGGCATTGAGTGATGTACTCCATAGATTGGGGTCTGTACCAAGAATCTCCACCTCCACGTAGTCGTCCATTGAATCTTGATCGGAGTCCTGCGCTGTGAGATTCGTACCATATGTTACTTCGTCGAAGTCAAGTAGAAGGTCTCCATCGGTATCCTCCGACAATGGATTAGAACCGTAGACAAGAATCTCATCACCATCGCCGATATTGTCATCATCTGAGTCGTAGTCTCCGGGTATGGTGTCCCATATGTAGATTTCATCCCCATTAGAGATTCCATCAGAATCGGAATCAACCAGGTAGTCACTGTGAGTACCATTGGTCATAACCAGTGTCGGGTCAGTTCCAGTAATTTCGACCTCGACATAGTCGTCTAGTAGGTCTCCATCAGTATCATTCAAAAGAGGTGATGTTCCATGCTCATCGACTTCCTCGCCATCCAATAGTTAATCTCCATCAGTATCCTGCTTCCGAGGATTGGTGCCTTCATCACGTTCTCGACCGTCGTCCAACGCGTCATCATCTGTATCGGCAAGAAGCGGATTGGTTTCATTCGGGTCAAGAACGCCGTCGGCATCGACATCTTCACCTCGTTCGCCCAAGTGTGGCTCATAGATCCCGTTGGGATTGATGTCATTCCATCCATCCCATAGAGAATCACCATCGCTATCGACCTCAGTGGCATCGAGTCCCATTTGTATCTCAAGGCCATCTCTAATCATGTCACCATCTGTGTCCCACAGTGTAACATTAGTGTCATAGGTTCTGAGTTCTTCGAGGTTGCTCAAACCATCATTGTCTACGTCGTCGTTCCCGTCAATTATACCGTCATCATCATCGTCACTGTCATTGGGATCAGTATGGGTGTCTAAGACTTCCTCTCCGTCGGTAAGGAGGTCGCTATCTGAGTCGGCGTCTAATGGATCACAATCATATTGGTACTCCTCTAGGTTCGTCAGCTCATCTCCATCTGGGTCTTCTTCCCAGTCAAATGTCCCGTTGTCATTTGTATCGTTGTACAACGGATCTGTTTCGCTTCTGTATACCTCGAACCAGTTAGTGAGGAAGTCAGAATCGCTGTCGTAGTAGTCGTCTCGTACAGAGCCGTATGTGGTAGCATCAAGAGGGTCTGTGTTCGTCACGTATAGTTCGATTCCGTTCGGAAGATTGTCTGAATCAAAGTCTTCATCGTAGTCACTTATTGAGTTGTCATTGCTGTCTTTGTCGTTGGGGTCTGTGCCCAGTATATCCCATTCATCGCCATCCTTCACGAGGTCCGAGTCAGAGTCGGGCTTCCGTGGAAACGTGTTTGTGATAGTCAACTCCTGAATGTTGGTTAGCCCGTCAAGGTCCGAGTCTTCTAAATCGTCTGTTGTCAGGTCACCATCTGAGTCCGAGTTGTTGGGATGAGTTCTTGTTAGGTAGATTTCGTCGCCATTGGAGAGGTTGTCAGAGTCCAAATCGTAGTCATAGTCGTTTATTGTGATATGGAATGAGTTTGCGTTTGTGGGATCGAAACCGGCACCTAGGAATCTAACCTCGTCGGGGTCTAGAACAGCGTCACCGTCTGTGTCAACTAAAGTGGCGTTGGTACCATAGGTCAGCACCTCAAGTCCGTCATCGATGGTGTCTCCATCTGTGTCCGCTAACGTCGCATTGGTTCCATGAGTCACAATCTCATCATAGTCGCTAAGCAGGTCGAGATCTGTATCTGCGGAATTGGGGTCCGTATTGTGGATATTCACCTCGTCACCATCTTCAAGCAAGTCTAGGTCTGAGTCAGCGTTCAGCGGGTCTGTGTTGTAGATATCGATCTCCTCAGCATCGTCCAGTGAGTCGTAGTCAGAATCCACATTGGTCACGTTCGTACCATGAGTGACATACTCCTCGTAGTCGTCCAGAGTATCTCCGTCTGTATCTGCCTTGTAGGGCAATGAGCCAACAACCATGACCTCATCCCAATCACTCAGAGAGTCTCCGTCCGTATCCGTTGAAGTTGGTGACGACTTCCAAATCTTCACTTCATCACCGTCTAGCAGGGAATCGGAATCTGAGTCGGGATTGAGTGGGTCTGAGCCGACCTGAATCTCCTTCCAATTGGCAAGGTTGTCAGAATCTTCGTCGTCGTTATAGTCTGTAATTCCATTGTTGTTCGAATCGATATCATTGGGGTCGGTCTTGGTAAGCCTGACCTCCTGTAGATTTGTGAGGAAGTCACCGTCATTGTCATCCTGCCCATCATTTATGCCATTATCATTCGTGTCGGCTGTCAGAGGGTCAGTGAGAGTGATGTTGTTCTCCTCGTAGTCATCCAAGAGGTCAAAATCTGAGTCTCCTTGATTTGGGTCTGTGCCAATGTATACGTCCTGCCAGTCAGTGAGCAGGTCATCGTCAGAATCAGCTGAGTTGGGGTCGGTCCCGTATGTAATCACCTCAGCGAAGTCATTGAGCTTGTCAGAATCACTATCAGCTGAGTTGGGGTCGGTATCGTAATCGAGCACCTCTTCGCCATCATCCAGCAGGTCAGAATCCGTATCCGGATTGTCGTACGCTGTACCCTCGATGAGCCTCTCTCGTGCGTCTGCCAAACGGTCGCTATCAGTATCCAGTCCGTAAACTGAAAGCAGTCCCGCGTTTGAGCCTACTGCAAACTCGTCTTGCCCGTCGTTGTCCAAGTCGCCTATATCGAGCACACCAGCAAATCCAGACACGTTAGTTTCTGAGATAAGGAGTCCTGAAGAGTTGAACAGTGAAAGGACGCCTCCGTTGTCACCAGCAATGAGTTGATTGTCGGTCAAGGGTCCTACGAAGGCCAAGTCTACAACTGAAACATCGCCGCCGAGAGTCTTGTTCCAAAGAGTGTGTCCAGTGGAATTAAGAACGTGGAGTTCGTTTCCCATAGTTCCAAGCGCGACTTCAGGCCACCCACCAGAAACCAAGTTTCCTGTCACGAGGGAACCGATGCTGTCGTCGAAACTTACGTTGAATAGAGAAGTCCCCGTGTTTGTGTACACGTGTAGGTCTCCGTTTGTGTTGCCAAAAATGACCTCTAGCTGAGCACCACCAGCTAGATTCGCTGCACTCAGCGACGTCACTGTGTAGATATCAGTGTCCTCAAAGACCATTGCGCCGTTGCTCTCAATCAGAGAGAATCTGCCGGCTTGAGAGCCTGCAAGCACTTCATCGCTGCCATCACCATCAACATCGGCTGTGTATACTACTCTCACTGGGCTGTTGCTAGGATAGTTCCATCGTGGTGAAGTGTCCACGTTGTAGGCGTAGACCCGATTGTCATCAGAGCCAACCACAATCTCATCAACGAGGTCTCCATTCAGGTCGGCTCCTGTAACTGTCTGCACAGCGGACGCGAGAGCAACGTTGGTCACTACTGTCTGGTCATATGCTATGACTTGGAAGCCATCTTCAGTCCCGACGAGAATCTCCATCGCCGAACCAGGGTTGGCAGCCATTGAATCAATAGCATAGACGGTTGTCCCGAGGTCTAGGCTCCACTGAAGAGTTCCATCTTCATTATAGAGAACGAGGGTGCCATTCTGCGTTATTGCTGCTACCTCATCTCGAGTGTCGTCATCATAGTCTGCCACTGAAACATCAAGCACCTGAGAGCCGATGTTCTCCGACCATGCCATAGATGTGTCAAACGGGGCAAGGTCTGAAAGGGAAGCCGGGCCTTGCTCTGGTAATATCCCAAACGGTTCCACAGACGGATCTCCGGCTACCGTCTGGAGCCCTACCAGAATACAGACAAACGTCAGCGCTAGGAGAAGCTGGTATGGTTTCATGTGATATTCTCTCCTGTTTCATTCGTCTTCCAAGGCTTGACCTGGAAGTAGTCAAAGAAATCGGCTTCAACGAGAGATATCTCTTCGAATGGTACTTTTCTCTCGTTGAGTGCCTTGATAAGCGGCAGAATTTGATCAGCCGGGTCATCGATGAAAAGTTTCATCGCGTTTCTCCCCGACATCGCAGTGTACTGCACCCCGGGGGCACTCTCTACCCGGTCCACAATCTCTCTGGACATAACGGGCAGAACAACCCGTATACTCTCGCCCTTTCCGGGTAGTGTGGAAATAAGTTCTTCTGGAGTGCCAAACTGGCTCACCAGTCCGTGCTCCAGCAGGCACACTCTGGTACAGTAGTCCACAATCTCGAGATCGTGTGAGATGATGACCATTGTTGTACCGAGCTCAAAATTCAGTTCTTTCAAGTAGTTCAGAGTTTCATGGCGCAGGTGCGCATCAAGTCCCGTTGTGGGTTCATCAAGAAGCAGCACAGGTGGATCGTGAATCATCCCGAGGCATATGGAGACCCTCTTTCTCTCCCCACCCGAGAGCTTCTTCACCTGCTTGGTAATGAGTTCCTCATCAAATCCAAGTATCGTGAGAACCTCGCGTGCTCGTTCTTCAATCTCCTTCGGTCTGAGACCAAAGAGCCTTCCGAAGAACTGTGCGTTCTGAAGTGGGGTGAAATCATAGTAGAGACTCAGGTGCTCAAGTTGGGGTACATATCCCACGAGCAGACTGATGAGCATTCTTTCCTTCGTGACGTCGTATCCTCCAACAAATGCCTGTCCTGCTGTTGGACCTATTTGGCCTGTGAGCACTCGGAGAACGGTCGTCTTGCCAGCACCAGACGCACCTATGATTCCAAGAAACTCCTTCTTGTTCGCAAAGAAAGACACTCCCTTGAGTGCATAGAAATCACCAAACGCGACCTTGAGGTCCCTGATATCGATCTCCTGCTCGGACTTCAGGTCTACATCGGTCACGTCAGACACCCCCCACCTTGTCGCTTATCTTCTCAAACATCTTACGACCTTGCTCCAAGGTTACCATGAGCCCGCGGAGAGCTTCCACTTTCTGAATCCGGTCGAGGTCCTCCCTTTGAATCAGGTATTCTATTTGCGTGAACGCTGCCAAGAGCGTGTTCAGAGTGTTGTCAATCTCTCTCACAAGCTCCGTATCAATCTCAGCGATTCTCAATTTCCTCCTCCTTCGCGACCTGTATATCATCAGCCCGACAATGAGACCACCAAAGACAGCTACGGATGATATGAGAGCTATCTGGGCCATTGTCAACCAGATGTCTGGCCCTGTGTTTGTCGTTGTGGTAACGGCAGGCGAATAGAGGTCAAAGCTTACACTTGCGTAAGACGTGGCATAGTCTTCATCTCCGAGCATGATGAATATGGCATTGATTCTGCCTGGTGAGTTCCAGTAGGCCGGAATGAACTGGGATGAATAGAGTCCGTTCTCGACAAACCCAGCGATGAAGAACGCTAGCGACCCGTTCGGTAGCTCGAATACTATCGCAACGAACAGGTCATTTACAGGTTGGCCGTAGTAGTTCGTGACATGCAGATTCAGATAGACACTGATTCCGGTTCTATAGGATGTTGCGTCCTCTGAGAGAGAGGCAACTCCGGTCAATGTGTTTAGAAGAAGGTAGTCGTTCAGGTTATCCAGAAGAATGCTATTGTTGCACTTGACGAGATTCTTGTTCATAAAGATGCGTGAGGAGCCGAAGAGAGCGAGCTCAGGCTTGGTGCGGTCAAGCAAGACAACTGGCTTTCCATCCAGGAACGCCGATGCCAAGGACTGGTTCTCTAGGATGTACGTGCCTTCCCCGAGCCAAAGCGATTCGACACCAGCGCCTAACAGAGTGCTGGTCATGATGTCTGTCGTGTTCTCTTCCATGTGTTTACCTTGCATCGAGTAGCCATAGGGTGCCAGAAGCTGATTGACAACCGTCGTGTTCGCTCGGTTGTCGTGGTCTCCGAATATGACCAGCTTGCCGCCCGCCGCAGTATAGTCCCTCATTATTTCGATATCGGTACTATTGAACTCCTCAGAGGGTCCGAACATCAGCACAGCAGAGAACTGTGTAAGGAGCTCTTCGTTGAGAGGCATGCCCGGGGTTTCCACAAGATCCAGACCTCTATCGGCCATAGATTTCTTCAGGCCTGAGAGTCCTGAGAAGGTAGTCATCCGAAATGCGTCTAGAAGGCCGGTCAAGGCACCCAGGTCACCAAGATCTCCCAAACTGAAGCCTCCTTCCAGGGACGGCCCGTCATCTGAATCCTGCGCCAGAACAATTGGGAAGCCTCCGTCACCTCCAAGGTCTTCTCCAAAGCCACCAATGTCGCCAAAGTCTCCCATGAAACTGAGGCCTCCCCCATGTGAAGTGTCAAGAAGGAGCATTGCCCTCGGGTACTCGATTACTCTGTCTAGGGTGATATTGGATGTCCATCCCTGATCAGTAACAATCATGTAATCACAATGACGGTAGCCGTCCATCATGATTGGGGGCGCCAGAAGGAACAGGGAGAAGTTGTAGTATCCCTCAACACTCTGAACGCTCGGCAGAGTCACGTTTCCCCAATCGGTTGCATTGCCGTGCTTTTGGACTGTTAGATTTCCCAAGGGAACATTTGAAGATACAATGAAAGTATAGAGCCCAAAGTCGGCTGGAAAGCGGATGTCAAAGGGAGCAAATGGAATCTGCTTGGGATAGACCGACGTTGATGGAATGGGAGTCACTACGAATAGGTCCCTCATGATGAGATTGTCAAGCAATCCAATAATCACACTCAAGTCAAGCGGAGGAGCCAGGAGGGAACCAGTAGAGAGAGATAGTACGTCATCGATATTGCCAGCTGTGACCCAGTAGACAGTGCTCATCCCCATCTTTTCAGGGCTCCATTCGGCAGTCATAACTTGTGCTTGAAACGGTTCGACACCATCATAGGAGAAGACCCTACCATACAATGAATCGCCATCATCCTCACCATGAATGATGAGCAAGGCTGCGGTCACGTCACTAGTGTTCCATCCGATATTCATCACTACAGCCCGGGATTCGTAGGTTTCTCCCATCTCGGCAATCCGTGGTATCTGAGCTTCTACAACTATTAAGTCGTCTTCAGGTGCGCCAGTTGTTGTTGGATCCAAGTCCCACATTGCATCGATTGAGGAATCCAGTACAGTCCTGTTCTCAGCAAAGCCCATGGCTATTGTCACGTTAGCTGGTTCATTGAATGGCAGAATGCCGAAGTCCCATTCCATGGCCAGACCAACTGAGCCATCGAATGTAGTTGAGTCAGTCAGATTGTCATCGGCGATATGTGAGGAGATATCCGACGAGTTACCTACCTCAAAAGAGTCGAGTGGAATACTAGAGTTCAAACCAAAGTAGAAGCTGTCCAGATTCTCGTTCACACCATACGCAAACAGCTCCTGACTGTTTAGATCATACTTCCCGTGATCGTCTTCTCCATCCCCGAATAGGTCAAGACTGTATGAGAGGAATAAGCTTACATTCTCAACAGGAGCATGTCCGAGGTTCAAGACATAGGGCGTCACCCTGAAGCCCGTGAGGGGTTGGTCCGAGTATTCAGTGAGATTGTAGGATTCTAAGACCAATGTGACATAGATCTCATCATCATATGAGAGGACGCCAACATAACGGGAATAGCCATACTCTCCAGCACCCAGGGCTACTTGATGCATCTCACTCTTGACATCAAACTCCATCAGGTTCGTAGGACTTCTGTTTCCCCACCTCAGTGCGAACATGCCCATCATTATGTGTATGCTGGGCTCCTGACCTGTGCGTGTGTCAAGGCCTGCTACAGTTGTGCCATAGCTGCTCATCAGCAAGATGGTTGAAGCGCTGTTCCCAGATGCAGCAACTATGCCAAGGGCCAAAAGCGGAGTTCCTGTAGTCCTATTGTGTGGGTCGATGGGAGTCTGTTGAGTAAGGAGATACTGGAAGGCGGCGGGCAGATTCAACAGACCAGCACCGCCATCGTTTGCTCCATACCCAATGGGAGTGGCCGTATCTCTCAGAACGTTCGAAAGGACCAGCGGCGTGGCCCTGTCAAATGCCTGTAACAGAATTGCCGCTGCTCCTGCAGCAACTGCCGCGGAGGCTGTTGTCGTGTCTGCAAAGGGGTCGAGGATGAGGTCACCTTCGAAGCTGGATTGCTTGATGAGGATCTCGAGCAGCTCGGTGGGCTTCTCGGTCGGATACGCCGTCTTGCTCTTGATCCACGGGACGTTCAAGACGTTGCGGACGCCCTTGTTCTCGGGTGGCTTCCGCTTGCCCTTCTGAGCCAGCAGAATCATCTCGTAGCAGGAGCGGTACGGATACCCCATGCCAGGGGTTCCGGGGCTGTGCTGCTCACAGACGACCGTCTTGCACTTCGGGCACTTGATCTCTTTCTTCTTCCCGACCTTGTGCCAGATGAGAGACTTCCGAAGCTGGAACCCAGCAGCCCAGATCAATACTGGCGGCGTCAAAGAGGGCGGTTCCGACGCCGTCAATGAGGTCACTTATCAGATTCTGGACGTAATCGAGGAAATGCGGCTGTTGCAGCCCA
>CP070658.1:2062808-2067153 GCA_020355105.1 Candidatus Thorarchaeota archaeon
ACTACAAACTGAAAAGATGTACCATTTAGTCTCAATAACCATCCGTTTTGATTAGATTTATCATATAATCCGAAACCTCAGCTATAGCCAGGTTCACTCGCTACCATCATGAAACAAGCGTTCTCATTGGTGCGAATTCCATGGTTGTCGCTGCATCAAATGGAGTAGGAGGCGGGCTTGCTAGTGTCCTAAGCCCGGCGAAGATACAGAATGCTGCAGCAGTAATCGATGAGATTGGAATCGAGGGCGAGGTAATTCGTTATGGAGTTGTAGTCGCAGTGCTGATGACACTGGCTACCGCACTCATGACAATGCTATGGGCATTCGGATGAGGTTTGGAACTAGGATTGCTGGTCCAGTACCTCATCGACCTTGGCTGCCATTATGAAATCGTTGTCATACAACCCATTGATGGCATGAGTCCAGAAGGTGAGTGTCACTTCATTCCAGTGAATCAGAATGTCAGGATGGTGGTCCTGCTCGTTTGCTATCTCAGCCACTTTGTTGACGAACTTCATTGCTTTCTTGAAGTTCTTGAACTTGTACATCCTTTCTATCTTGTCTACAACATCCTTCTTGAGTGTCCACCCAGGTACTGCTTTCATCAGTTCGTTCACACGCAACACCTCAAGCGGAGGTGTGCCGCCTCGACATGGGACGCAGGTGAGTGCTGCGAGGTCCTTTCTTGTTTCTGACATTGAAGCCACTTCTGTTTCCGTCCGCTGGAATCCTCTAAAAGATGATGATATGGTCTAGGTGTCCGGGATTGCGGCTAGAAAGGTCAACTATATCAGATACGCCAGTTAGTGGTTGTCTATGGCACTCAAGAGGATAGCAGAGAGAGTCTACGCCGATACTAGTGGAGATAATGCGGGCCATTACGGGGCAATCGTACTCAGTGACGAGATTGTATTGGTCGATTCCGGCCTAATGCACACCAAGAGTCTGGATGTTAGGAAACTGCTCGAGCAGGACCATGGTCTTCCTATCAACAGGATGCTATTGACTCATTACCACGGTGATCACATCTTCGGAGCGCAAGCGTTTGAACCGCTCACCATAATCAGTTCTCCAGAAACTAAGGACATCTGTGCCGAGAATCTGAAAGGTAGATGGCGAAAGGAAACGCTGCTTCATGACTACTCTCAGGTGAAGAACGAGCGACCGGAGCTTTGGGAGGCGCTTCAAGACCTGAAGATACTGGTTCCGAGTGAAACGTTCAAGAATGAGATTACATTGGGGCCCAAGAACGACATCACGATGACCCATATGGGGGGTCATACTGCTGGTTCGTCAATTGTGGTTGTCGAGCCTGAGCACGTGGTCTTCGTGGGCGACCTGATTTTCAACAGGACCTTACCCTATGCAGGAGACCCTACTTTAGACCCAGACAAATGGATTGAAGCCCTAGAAGAAATCGTGAGACGTGATTTCGTCGAAGTGATTCCTGGGCACGGTCCCTTGTGTGAGGGCAGCGATGTTGAGGACCATTTAGAGTTCTTGAGAGCGCTTAGGACGAGCGTTAAGGAGGCGTTGAAGGATGGGGTCTCTGAACATGAGTTCATAGAACGAGGGCTGGACCCAGACCCCAGCATTGACGGTAGAGGCGACAGACTCCTGTCAGCACTAACACACTGGTACTCCTTCTACGGAAAATGATCCACGATGAAGCTCTTGGAGTCCACAAGCATCAGGAACCTTCGGCTGGATAACCGAATCGTGCTGTTGGCCACCCATCTTGGATATTGTGAGGAGGATGGAGTGGTCACGGACCGACTCATTAGCTTCTATCGCGAACGAGCGCGACACCGTCCGGGTTTGATTGTGGTTGGTGGATGTTATACCGAGCATCGAGGATCAAGCGGCCCCACTATGATTGGAATCAGTCGGGACGAGCATATTGAAGGTCTCTCGAAGCTCACCGAAGCCATTCATTCATTTGACGTCCCTGTTGCAGCTCAGCTGTACCATGCGGGCAGATATGTTCATTCCATTCTCCTCGGAGAACAAGCTGTTTCTGCTTCAGAAGTTCCGTGTCGACTTACTCGAGAAACCTCACGTGCACTGACTGTCGATGAGATACATGAAACAACCGCCAATTTTGGGAAGGCAGCTGCGAGGGCAAGAAGGGCAGGATTCGACTCTGTGGAGATCATCGGTTCGGCAGGTTACATCATCAACCAGTTTCTCGCAAAAGCTACCAATAAGAGAGAAGACGAATATGGCGGAAGCCTTGAGAATAGGGCCCGTTTTGCTCTCGAAGTAGTGAAATCAGAGAGGAGAGCTGTCGGCAAGGACTATCCGATTATGTATCGAATCAGCGGCGCGGACTTTGTGCCCGAAGGGAACACGCTCGAGGACAACAAAATCCTTGCTCCCTGGTTGGTCGAAGCGGGTGTGGACTGCCTAGACGTGACCGGAGGTTGGCACGAAACAAAGATCCCTCAGATCACCATGGATGTGCCCAGAGGCCACTATGCGGACTTGGCAGAAGGACTTGCCGAAGTCGTCGATGTACCTGTAGTAGCCTGCAATAGAATCAACAGTCCCACTGTGGCTGAGCGTATCCTTGCGAGAGGCAAAGCTCAACTCATCGGTATGTCGAGAGCGTTTCTGGCTGATCATGAGGTGATAGAGAAGATACGTAGTGGAGAGGGGAACCAGATTCGACCTTGTATTGGCTGCAATCAAGGGTGTCTCGACATGGTGTTTCTCCTACAGCCGGTCATTTGCGCTATCAATCCCCAGGCCGGATACGAGGACACAAGGCACCTAGGTCCCAGGGGCAATGGTAAGATTGCTGTCATTGGTGCGGGTCCTGCGGGGCTTGAAACATCAAGAATCCTGTCAATGCGGGGATTCAAGGTCACACTCTACGAACAGGAAAAGCGCCCTGGGGGTCTCTTGAACTTGGCTGCGAGAATCCCAGGAAGGGGAGAGTTTGCTGCGTATGTGACTCATATGTGGCATGAGATGAAGCGGCTAGGAGTCGACTTGAGACTGAATACCAAGGCTGACGTCGATACGATAGCTGGCCAATCCTATGATAGAGTCGTTTCGGCCCTAGGGACAATTGCGACAGCTCCACAAATCGAAGGAACAGAGCTTTCTCATGTCACCACAGCAAGAGATGCAGTGGCATCAATTCCGAAGACGCCGGGCCACGTATCAGTGATTGGTGGCAACTCCACAGGTTGCTTCGCTGCCATCCTTCTGAGTTCCTATGCTGACTCAGTTCAGCTGTTTGAGTCGGGAAATCGTATCGGAACGGACTTGGGTCGCACGACCCGCTGGGTGATATTGAAATCACTTCAGGATAGGGGAGTGAAGATTCACACTGATACTTCGATTTCACAAATTACTAGCGAGTACGTCCAGATTGACACGCCTGAGGACCTCACACTCATCGAGGCTGAAACTGTGGTAGTGTCTGCTGAACCTCTGCCGAATACTCGATTCGCTGAACAAGCTGAGGAAAGAGGTCTATCAGTCGACGTTGTCGGTAGCGCTGCAGGGTCAAAAGGGCTATTGGCGATAGTGCATAGCGCCTTCAACTATGCAAACAATCTGAAACTTGACTAATGACTATGACCCGAAGAGCTCTCTCATGCATCTATCACAGATAGTTTCTGCTCCACCTTCAGTCTTGTCCACCTTCTGCCTGCAGGATTGGCATGCAGGACGAAGACAGTTGTCACACAGCGCCAGGTCAGACATTCGCTTTATCCGCCCACAAGATGTACAGGTGTTCTTTGTACCTCTGCCTCTGTGCTCAAACAATGTCCTAAGGATTGCTTTCGCATCATCGCGAGCAAGCTCCCCTTTCCCAATTGCTCTTTGAGCTCTCTCCTCGATCTCTGTGTGGTCGACGTCACTCTCAACCTCAGAACCAAGGAGTGCCCTCACCCCCTGTGACGATAGCTCGGACCTACTCTCAAGACTAACAGATGCGCTTAGGAAGCAGAGTGAGTTTCTCACCTTGTCAATTGTCACATCCACAGATACGACCAGACCGGCCTCAGCAAGCGACCTAAGGTGATGGTTCAGCGAGGCTCTCTCAAGACCTGTTTCAGCCAGTAGGTCACTCTTGTTGGCCACCCTCCTCTCCAGCAAGTACTCAAAGATCTGCATTCTAACAGGATTTGAGAGTGCCTTTGCCACGGACTGCAGGTTCCTCATCAGGAATAGGGAAACTCCGCTTTACGTATATGTACATTTCGATAAACAGCAGTTACCCTGTAGCTGTTGAACTGGGTTTCCGCGTCTATTCATATTGATTGACAGACTACTCAATAGTGGAAGAATAGAGGTTCTGAAGATGGCAGCCGTCAAGGAACATGAAGTA
>CP070658.1:2067253-2070611 GCA_020355105.1 Candidatus Thorarchaeota archaeon
AAATGGTGAACAGGGCTCTTTCTATGCCCTGCTCGAAGAGCTAAACAAGAACGCTTGTCTGTGTCCCAAGAGTAACGGGTCACTCTCTGGGGCTCTTATTGAGGGAGGATATATGTGAATTGGTGCTCTCTTTCCTTTCATAGGGGCTGTTCCCAAGCATTGATCGCGACATATTGCTTGGGAAGAAGAACTGCAGATATGGATGGTGAAGATCAAGACTTGGCCTTTCTGCATATTATGTGACAGGGCTGAGCGAGAGAATGTCGTGTCCCGTCCCATATGTGGACGTCGACTAGAGGAATCTGAAGTGATTCATGAAGAGCTAGTTGTTCGGAAAGACAGATAGGCCGCTCGATTATGGTGGCCAAGGAAGAGTAAGCGTGCCGCCAATACGCGTATCTGCGACTGAGAAATCCACAGTCTTGTTGAGCCACCGTTTGCTATAACCGAGTTATAATCAGTTTCAAAGGTCTTTTATCAAACCGATTCCTACATGTTTTGAAAGTCTTAACAACAACATGCCTACATGGAGGATGTTTCGATGCAATTTGAACTTTTGGTACAAAGTCTGACACTTTTGCAGATGATTCCGGTTATCCTAGTCATGCTTCTAATGTTGTGGGGCGTCTTCGCCGGCACTGGTAGAAGCAGGAATCTATCACTTCTGTCATTTCTAATTGCCCTGAGCTACGCCATATCACTGCTTTCGGTCTCAGCAATCCGAATGGACTGGATCACAATGACTGATTGGGTAAATTGGGGCAGCTATGTCGGTGGCGGCATGATAGGGATCTATCTGGCCTTGCTCATCATATATGTGACAATTTGGGCTTTTCCCAACTTCTTCAGCGAGCACAAGTGGGCAATCATTGTTGCCCTTATCGGACCTATTGTCTACGAGCTACTCCACTTCATGAGCGGTACAGAGCTCTCCTCAGACTTGGGTCTGGCATGGGCAGCTACGTATCTGATCCTCGCTGTGCTCTACATGGCCGTGATTCCACTTTATGCTACATTTCATTACACTCGCCAGGACAGAATCCGCGGGTCCCCACTGGTGAAATGGACATGGGTAGTCCTGATCGGTCTCCTATTCTGGTTCTTCGGAGAGGCAACGGTCGCCCTTTCGGTGATTATGCAGTGGCCGGGTTACCTGTCGTTCTTCAGTGAAATAGGTGTAACGATAGTCAGCATGCCCACAATAGGCTGGTATCTCATCCTGGTTGGCTTTGTCTTCCAAAGAAGAGCAATCCAATCAGCAAAACCCTAAGCAGCGTGGAAGGTCTAGCACTCAGGGCTGATGCACTTGAAACCAGGTTTCAAGGCTCGGCGTAGAAAGCTTTGGCTTCTTCCAATTGGAGTTATGAAAGGTCTTCGTACTTCACAATCAGACTTTGAATTCTGATTCGGCATCATGAACGGGTTGGTAGAACTTCTCTGTTTGATTCTTGAGTCCTAAAACGTTAAGGGAAGACGTAGGCTCTCATCTTTGCCGTGGAAAGTCCCAAGAGTCTTCTCCAGCAGACCTATCAGAAACACAGATAGGCCGCCTGTCCAGTTGCCAGAGGCTCTCGATATTTCTGACAAGAACACCGAGATTGGTCACGACCCAGTCTATTTCGAGGCGCGGAGACCTTATGTTGAGGCTCCGGACAAAGTCTGGTCTGTAGTGTTGTCATATCTGTGACACAGCTTCAAGACTCTCAGAGTACAAATGAGAGAGCGCATCGACTTCTATATTTCAACACACGATTCAAAACAGGCTGGCAAAGAGGTTTCATCGTAATGAACCAACGCACACTGAATGTTGCTGTTTTGACTGTTCTCACGCTTCTGCTATTGTTTCCCATGCTTGTCGCTTCACAGGGCTTTCGTGACAAAGAAACCAAACCATCACCTGACACAATCATTCACAACGGTGTAATCCTCACTATGGAGCAGTCCCCCGCACAAGTTGAGGCACTAGCCATCCAAGGCGGGTCTATCCTCGCTATTGGTGATGAGAGTGATATCCTCGCAATGGCAGGACGAAACACCCGTTTCATTAACCTTGAAGGAAGAACACTTCTACCGGGCTTCATTGACTCCCATGCCCATTATGTTCAGTGGTGGTCGGACGGGGGCTTTTCAACGCCAGATGAAGCTGTCGATTTTGCGCTAAGCTGTGGATGGACGAGTTATTCTTCTATGTGTGTGGATCCTAATTTCTTGGAAGAGCTCAGAACCCTAGATCAGCAAGACCGCCTTCGAATTCGCGTCAATGCCTACCTTCAACTGAGCTGGGAGTTCTACAGACTTGGAGATTGGTATCAAGCCTACCAACCTGGACAGGAGTTTAGTTCAAAGCTGAGGATTGGAGGAGTGAAGATCTTCATGGATTATTGGTGGATGGAATGGGTCCACTACTTCAACCAGACTGAACTGGATACACTCGTACAGGAAGCTCATGAAGCAGGGTTCCAGATTGCAATTCATAGTGTAGTTGACAATGCCACAGATATCGTCCTGAACTCGCTTGAATCAGTCTTAGAAGGGCAATCGAACGAGCTTTACCGTCACCGTATCGAACATCTTGTCCTACTCAGAGACGATCAGATACAGAGAATGAGCAACCTTGGAATTATCGCATCCTTCCAACTTCCTTGGTGTAACTCAGATTCCATACCAGATTTCACCCAGTTTTATCAGGACTATTCCCACATTGTAGGAAGATGGCGAGATATTGTTCAAGCGGGAATGCCTTCAATTGGAAGTACTGATTTCACGAATTTGTTTCCGGACTCTGTGGGATCTGCTACGGATGCGATTTCTATGGCAGTCACTAAAACTGGGTACCTAGGGCTCGCGCCTCCCGATTGGATGTTGAATCAGAGTCTCAGTGTAGAACAAGCCCTGCGGCTCATAACAATCGACGCGGCCTATGGCACGTTTCAAGAGGACGTAAAGGGGAGCATCAAGGTTGGGAAACTGGCAGACCTGGTAATTCTCTCCGACAATCCACTGACAGTTTCAGAAGACGATTTGGCTGACATTGAGGTGCTGCTGACTATGGTTGGCGGGAGGATTGAATATACGAAAGAGGGTTCCGGTTTTCCTGAACCTCCTCCCAGACCAATACAGTGGTCTGAAATTCTTCCCCCACCACTGATTTTCATTTCATTCCTCTTTCTGACGCTCTTCGCATTCTTTGCATACTTTGAGAGAAAGGGGGGTTGATCTCTTTCATTTGTCAACAATTAGCCTACGACTATCGGCTGTTCACTTTCACTGCCAAGTCTCGAAGTTTACCACGTAGCCGTAGGAGCTTATCACTTAGTGCCAGCTGCTTTTCTTCTGAACTTCGGAAGTCTTATGTCGA
>CP070658.1:2070711-2073945 GCA_020355105.1 Candidatus Thorarchaeota archaeon
GAAAGTGTTGAAGGAAAGGTTCACCGACCGAGGACGGCTTGTCATCTACTGCATCGGCCTCGGAGAACGTAGTGAGATAGATGAAGAGCTCATGCTGGCGATGGCACACTATGGCAATGGCAACTATCGTCATGTTGACAATATGCGAGATCTTCTGGAATGGTATGGAAAGCTGGCTAGTGAGTTTGCAATAGTGATTCGGGGTACGAGTTGATTCGTCTAAGTGGGCTCGAGAGCTTGCAGTAGTGCCCTGAGGGTCTCCAGGTCCATTTCATCAATCTGCTCCTCAGGAATGCCCACCAACATGTCCTCAGGGATAGTCACCAACAGTTGTGCTTTCTCCTCTCCGTATTTCCCTGTGTACTCCATTAGGCGTTTCTCGTCTACAGAAACTTCTGCCTCGACTGCTACCGCTTCTTCCTCGGGCCTCTTCTCTGCCGTTACCTCAGGGGCTGCCGCTTCCATGGTGGATGCGATTAGAGCCTCCAGTTCGTCGTAGGACAAACCTTGTAGCACATCATCTGATATCGATTCCCGGACCTCACCAGGAATCCTCTCGATCAGTTCCTGTCTTGAGGGTGCTCCTTTCTTCCTTCGAACTTTCTTTACCTTTCGTACTTTTACTGCCTTCTTCTTCTTTGGCTTGGGCTTCTCTACCTTGACCTCGAATGATGTTTTCAGAGAGTCAACAAGCTCTCTTGCAGTTTCAGGAGTGAGTCTTCTCAAGTCCTCTTCTGGGAGAGTTTCTTTGAGCTCGTCTGGAACTTCGTTCAAGATCTCTTCAACTTCAGCCGATATTCCTGGCATCTTTCGGGCAGCTTCCTCCTCGACGGGCGTTGCCGCGACAGCTTCAGCACCTGCGAGTACTATCGGCGTTTCCTCGAGCTCTCGTACAAAATCAGAAACATCGATTTCTATGTTGAATTCTTGGGAACGCCAGTTCAGAAACCTATCAATACCCTCAGAGTTCAGGTTGATTCCGGCCAGACGTCTTCGAATCTTGTCCTCCGGAAGATCCGGGAAGTTCGAAGCAAGCTGCTCAATGTCTTCCTGAGAGATTCTCGCCCATATCGGCCCTCTCAAGAGCTTCGAGAGTCCCGCTGCACAGTGAGACCTGACCCATGTGTTTTCGTCATTGAGTCCTCGTAAGAGATCTGGAACCGTTCTCGGTTGATGGTAGAACGCAAGTGCCTGAGCGCAAGCGATTCTGACACTCTCTTCCTCGTCATTCATGGCCTTGGCAAGATCAACCACAATCGTTGGGTCCCCGATATCCATGGACGCTAGAAGCGCCCTCTCTCTTACCACGTCTGAAGCATCCGAGAACGCAGAAACAAGTGCCTTTCTCACCTTCTCGCTCTTCTGCGCGCGAATCCCGACCTCTTCGGTTTCGAACTCCAGTAGCAGGCGCCTAGTTTCAGACATGGGAGATCCTCCGTGGGTCAATAGCCAAACACATCTGGAGATACTCTGTGATGGCCGAATGTAGAGTCATCTTTTCAGACTAACGTTCGATTCCCACTCTCTGATATTAAACTTCGCAATATGTATACCCTTTTTGTGTGTGTATTCCCTGTCTTGGACCGACCGGATGAGATTTAGGCGTGAAATGCTGTGCCCTCTGGGGAGCGGCTATGGCGCAACAAGACGGCGGGAATCGGCTGCGAGTTCTCATCTTCGTACTTGCACTTCTCGCAATCCACATCATGTACGAAGTCATTTCCTCATTGACGGCCTCATTGGATATGTCCATCCGCGCCCTGATCGTGACTGGCGCTTTCTACGGAACACTAGGTCTAATGTATGTCAGTGTAGTAGTATTTCTACGATGGGAGAATGGTGGGGATGTTGCAGGACTGGGAATCCGGGTTGAGAAAGAAACTACTTCTCAAATCATTGTGGGACTAATAGCAGGAAGTGTGGGCGCACTCCTCGTCTACTTCATTGCGGTGTACTTCGGCGGATCCCTGCGTCCGGCTGCTGAGATAGATGCAGACCTCATCGCCAACGAGATTCTGCTCACAATCCCAGTCGCCGTGGTTGAGGAGCTGACCTATCGAGGATACCTTATGACGCGCGTTGAGCGGCTGTTCGGCCGCACGATTGCCATATTAGGAACCTCAATCTGGTTCGCCTTGCTGCACTTCGGATGGTGGCTTCCCCTTGGTTCCGTCCCCTGGCATCTGATACTGATTTTCACCTTCAATTTGACTCTTGGAGGAATTGTACTGGGGCTCAGCTACTACATGTCCGGGAACAGACTATGGGTACCCATTGGCTTTCATTTCGCGTGGAACGTAGTCGCATTCGTTCTGTTTCCAATCTTCCCGCACGACCCAGTTCTCATGCCAGAGATTTTCCAGATAGAATGGGGTTTGACAACCATTCTTGGGTTCATCCTGGGACTATCGCTTGTGTGGGTTCTGGTCCAGGAAATCAAGAATAGGAAATGAAGGGCCGGCTATATCCGGCTCCTTCTCACCATTCACTGCTGAGGCGGCTGGTCACTACCCTCGCGGTCAACGACCATCGTCAGGCCTGTGATGGCTACTACTGTTACCCTCTCTCCCTCGCGTATCGGTGGTCCGCGTGCTTTGGCCCACCAGATCTCAGCTCCGGCCTTCACCTTTCCGTTTGGATTGATGTCAGTAATGGCCACAACATCGTGTTTCTTCCCGTACTCCGAGAAGCTCGGCCAGTCATCGTAGCCTCGTAAGAAGACAGCGTAGAGTGCCATCAACCCCATGACAGTGCCTATCATTATATACACAGTCGTAGTTCTTGTTGGGTCAATCAACGCAGAAACGAGTATGGCGGCACCATAGAACGGGAAGAGCTTCATGGACACCTTCGCATCTATGAAACCGCCGTCTACGAAGTTTCCACCTCCGGTGAAAATGGCCAACATCAGGAATAGTACGCCTGCAACCACGATGAGCTGGAGGACATTGAATGAGTAACCTGGCGACAGGAATACCTGCATGGCGAACAGAATCAGGATGATTGGTACAACAACCTGAGCCATCGCCTTTCCGCTTGCAGGCTCCACTGCCACTACCATGAGAGTTAGTACGATTGCTATTAGAATCAGGCCAACATATGGATCGAAGAACACGTATCCTACGAGGACACTTAGTAGTGACATCATCATCAATACTACGAAGACCTTAATCCATGCATCCACCGGGTCTACCTCCTTCAATCCCTCCAGAGTCTACTCTGGGCTTCCCTTGT
>CP070658.1:2074045-2080652 GCA_020355105.1 Candidatus Thorarchaeota archaeon
TAACCGTTCAGAAGCTCGATGCGCTTTCCATTCACCATACACTGGTAGAACCGTTTCAGCTCACCAGTTTCCTCGTCAATCACTGTATCGATGAAGCGTTTCCCATATGTCTGCTTTAGAAGCTCCAACAGTTCTCTAATGTTTGCAGCCTGCATCTCAGCGCTCCTCTTGCCGACTGCCTCGCGAACTGTTGCGAAGAACTTCACGGTGACTGTTGCCAAAATCGTCAACTCAACCTACGAACGTGCTACTAGGGATTTTAACCGTTGCGAAGTGTGACATGGTCAGAAGATTCAGAGGAATTATAGGTGACATTGCTGAAGGGCAGGCGTCCAGTCCTCGCAGCGTAGCTAGTGCCGGAGGTTCTAAGAATGGAGATTGTGGTTGTTGGTCATCTGAGCAGGGATCTCATCATCACGCCGGAAACAACAAGGGAGGTTCTTGGAGGTGGTACGGCCTACGCAATGCTGGCGATGAACCTTGAAGCTTTCGGGGCTGGAATCATAAGCTGCATAGGTACTGACTTCGAGGAGGATTATGTACAGACTCTTCAGGAATCTGGTCTAGATATTGATGGCCTTCATTACAGAGGCCGCAAATCCACACGCTTTGTGAATGAATACGATGAGAAGGGAGTGCGTACACAACGACTTGAGGCAAGGGCTCCTCCCCTGAAACCTGATGACATGAAATCGAAGTACCTTGGGGCTAGCATATACCACTTCTGCCCACTGACCGCAGAGGAGATACCACTCTCCATGATTGGGACTGCAAAATCGAGCGGAGGTTTGATTTCTCTCGACGCACAGGGGTACCTGAGGGCTGTTGAGGGTGAAGAAGTCGTCGAGAGGGACTGGCCAAATCGTGATGAGGTAGTTAGTCTAACGGATGTTCTAAAGCTCGACGGCAGCGAACTCGAGCTTGCAGTAGACGCAAAGTCCGAGCTCTCCGCGGCAACAGAGCTGCTTGCTCTGGGGCCGAGAATGGTAGTTGTCACACGTGACAAGAGAGGCTCAACAATATACACGCGAAACATCCAGGTGGATATTCCTCTGGTCCTTGCTAATGCTCAGGTAGACTCGACAGGATGTGGTGACAGCTACACGATTGGATTCCTGCTTGAGTATATGCGAACCGGTGATGTAAGGCGTGCAGGTCTGTTCGGAGCCACATGCTCGTCATTCAACGTTGAAACCGTTGGTCCGTACAATCCTCCCAGCAGGGAACAGGTGCTGCGAAGAATGAAGCCCTATGCGCAAGCTTGAGGGAAGGCTTTTTCATATGCACTTAGTTCCACCATCTTGGTGCTCCAAGTGCTTGACGACTTGAATGCCCTCATGGAGAAGTATGGGGTTGACGCACTCCTCACAGCAGGGAGTCCCTTCAAGTTGAATGATCTCTTTTGGCTTACGGGATTCAGATCTGGTGATGAGATTGTATTCATCCAGAACATAAACGACAAACCGATTGTTGCAGCTGCTTTCCACACACTTAGTCGTGTGCAGAAAGAAACTCGAATCAAGACCACTCATGACCTCACTGGGGTATATCTCAGACTCATGAGAGAAAACAAACGAGTTGCAGAAAACCTCGATGTGATCTTTGACGACATACTGCGCAGTGTGTTTACAGGAAAGACGATTGGAATTCCAGAGGACGCATCTGCAAAGGTGTTTGAAACAGTTCAGAAGCTCGGCTACGACGTAAAGGTCGTTTCTGATTTCATGATGGATGCCCGGGCAACCAAGTCTGAGAGCGAGATAAACGCGATCAAGAGTGCTGGTGACGCGACGACAGGCTCAATATCTGAAGTTCTGGAGATTGTGAAGGACTCAGAAGTCGGCCCAAAGAAGACATTGATGTACGAGGGCAAGCCGCTGACTGTCAAGGATGTCAAGCTGACACTCGAGCATTTCTTGTTGGATCAAGGTACTCATTCTTCCGAGGATACAATCTTGGCTGTGGGTGACAAGGGCTTTGACTGGCATTATCTTGGTGCCCCGGGGGACGAGCTCAAGGCTGAGGTTCCCATAATCTTAGACGTGTTTCCTATGCTGAAGATGGAACGCTATGTCGCGGATGTGACTCGAACCTTCATCAAGGGCTCAGTGAGTGAGAAGATTCGCCACATGTTTGAGTCCGTCAAGGCGGCGGCTGACTCCTCAGTTGATGCACTCACGGATGGAGCCAAGATTGACGATGTCAATCTCGCCTGTGCTGAAACTCTGAAGGGGGCCGGTTATGACTCTCGCCGATTGAACCCTGCGGCCACTGAAGGTATGACACATGGTTTAGGTCATGGTATCGGTCTTGCCGTGCATGAGGGTCCAAGCATGTCTCAACGAGAGGACTATTTCAAGATAGGGAACGTTATGGCGATAGAACCCGGAGTGTATCTCAAGGAGATTGGCGGAGTTCGGATTGAGAATGACTACGCTGTGACCAAGGGCAAGGCGAAGTTACTCACAACAGGACTTGATGAATTGCTCTATCTTTAGTCGCATCTGACAAGCTCTAGCCAACGCTAAGCGCATCATGTGGACAGACTGAGATACACATGCCGCATGCCTCGCATGCTTCTTTGTCTATCTCAAAGAGGCCCTTCGCCTTGTCTATTGAGATTGCATGGTATACACACGATTTCCTACAGAGTCCGCATAGTGTACAGCGTTCACGGTCAATCTTGGGCGGTGGTTCTAGGACGATGCCCTTCTCAAGATGTGGAAGTGCCATCCCTTTCACATCCTCGACTGAACTGTGGCCGTGTTCGTCAAGCCAATCTTGAATCTCAGATACAATGCGTCCATAGACTGTGTCGCCCTCTAGGATTGCTGCTGTGCAGACCTCAACCGCTGAGGCACCAGCCATGAAGAACTCAATTGCGTCCTCTCCTTTCATGACACCCCCAACCCCGATCACAGGTTTCTTCGTGGACTTTGCAATGTCTGCAACACACCTCAATGCAATCGGTTTCAGAGCTGAACCACTCATCCATCCTTGCCCCAACTCACTTCCGAGCACTGGCTTCCCAGTTTCGATGTCTATTCTCAGGCAGGGTCCATATGTATTGATAGCCACAATCCCTTCGACAAGTCTGTCCAGTGACTTTGCAACTTCTGCCACATTGACTTTTGGACTCAGTTTTGCAAAGACTGGGATGTCTACTGACGCTTTGAGTGACTTGGCTATCTCTGTGTGCCCCCCGACGTAATGTGTGCTAAACTCGATTCCATGCACGCCCTTCTCCTGTATCTTCGGTGCGAGAGAGGCAACTTCTTCTGGAGTATAGCCCACACTGGCTATCACAGGAAGACCTGTCCCAAGCGCAATCTCGTATTCTTTCTCATACCATCTCTCGAATGGCAACTCACTCCATAGCTCTGCATTGAGAATCCCCCGTCTGGAAACAATCCTCCCGCGGCCCATGGCTGCCATATTGGGCTTTGGGACCTCTGCGGGCTTAACGCTGACAGTCTTCGCTACTAGTCCCCCCGCTCCACCCGCCGCCGCATTGAGCAGAGTCATTCCGTTTCTAGAGGTAGGTCCTGCGGCGGTGAAGACAGGGTTTCGAAACTTCAAACCTGCTATCTCAACCCGAAGATCTGCCATCGAGATTACTCCTTTGCAATCATGTTTCGCTTGGCTAAATCCTTCGCGACATATTCCAACCCTAGTTCGTTGAGCTTCGACTTCTTGGGGAATCCTGTTTCTCTATCACAGCCCCGGAAGTCATAGTACTCATCAAGCATCTCATCGATGTCAGGTAACCCTCCCTTTGCTGGTCCTGTTGGCATCGCTTCTTCCTTGAGCCTGATTGGAAGGTTCTCATCTTTTCGAGTCACTCCAAGTCTGTGGTTGTACGCCCTCCGCAAATGGGAGATGCGCTCTGCGGCCTGTTTGACAAACCTGAGATTGGACCATTCCTGCATACCTGTGAGCGGAGCTATGACACTCTCGAAGGTATCAAAGTAGAACACGGGAGGCCACATCGTTCCATACTTGCAGATTACTGCGCTATCCACCAGCGCGTATAGGTCCTCGATGTCCTTGACAACTTCCCCTTTGTGCTTGGGTGACATTATGTCAAGAATGGCTTTGGTCTTCTCCTTACCAAACCTCCTCTCGACGATATCTGGGTAGCCTAATTCCTCAAGGCTTGAGAGACTCCTTAGGTGGTCGGCACCACGCACATTGGTGGCGTAGGTGAGGCCTATCGATTGGTGAGCTCGCGGGTCTTGGCCAGACGCTTCGAGGCCTTTTACATGCACAGCATATTTCCAAGCATCGCCTCCAATTATCTCAGCAGCCTTTCTGACGCCTTTTGAAAGCACGTCACCGAAACCTTCTCTCTTGGCTATCCTCTCAACCAACTCCACCATCGAGTCCACATTGCCCCATGAGAGGTCCAGTCCATCTGTGTCTTTCTCGGTAATGATGCCCTTTTCCCATAGTTCCATGGCAAATCCGATAGTCTTCCCACATGATATCGTATCCATTCCAAGTAGGTCACACCTTGTACCCATGTGGAATATTGATTCGATGTCATTGTTCAGACAGTTCGATCCAAATGCCATCAGGGATTCGTACTCTGGACCTCCGGCAGGGCCATATGCGAATCTTCCGTCTTTCACACGGTATATGTATTTGCAGCCTATTGAGCAGCCGTGACAGGCCTCCTGCCCAATCCTGTAGTTCTCTGCGATAGTTTCTGGGCCAATATCGTCTGCGTCATCGTAGAATCCGGTCCAGTGGTTCTTCGTAGGCAATCTGCCGATCTCGTTTATTACGGCCACAAGATCGGTCGTGCCGTAATTCCGGAGTGACCCCAGCGAGTCAGTCCAGAGGGGATTATTGAGTTTCTCCATCTCTTTGTCATTGGCCTCTAGGTATTTGTCCAGGTCATAGGCCTCAATACCCAAGGATCCTGTAGCTGCTATGCCCTTCAGGTTCTTAGAGCCCATTACGGTCCCCAAACCGGCACGTCCGGCAGCGCGGTAGATGTCAACCGTTATGCAAGAATAGAGCACACCATTCTCTCCAGCCGGACCGATGATTGCGGTCTTCAACTCAGGGTCCTTGTGCTCCTCTCGCATCATGTCGGTGACTACGTTGGTTTCGCGACCCCACAGGTCTGACGCATCTAGAAGCTCCGCTTCTCCATCTCGCAACAACAGATACACTGGGGTGGGTGCTCTTCCACGGAATATGATGAAGTCGAATCCAGCATACTTCACCTCTGGTCCAAAGAATCCACCTGCATGAGACTCCGCCCAGACTCCGGTGAGTGGTCCTTTGGCTGCAAACATCATCCTCCCTGAGGGCGAGAACATCACTCCCGTCAGTGGCCCCGTGCCCAAGACCAGGACGTTGTCAGGAGACAGAGGGTCTGTGTCTGGTCCAGTACTCTCCCACAGAATCTTGGCTGCAACTCCTGAACCGCCAAGATAGAGCCTCGCCCATTCCTTTTCCATCTCGCGTTTGTGGACTTTCCCTTTCGTGAGGTCAATGTCTGCATAGTGACCTGCGTACCCTTTGTATGGAAACGACATCTCTATGCCTCCTGTGATTCGTGATCGTAGAGGTGAGCGAGCACCTCGATGCCTTGTTTCCGCTGCCTGAGCCCTTCAGCTGTTGCCTCAATGACTGCAATTGCCCTGTAGTCGCACGCTTTCACGCATGCTGGATCGCCCCAACACAAATCGCACTTTGCTGCTTTCTTGTTCAGAGGGTCTATCTCAATCCCTCCATAGATGCAGGCTGTGACACAGTTCATGCAGCCTATACATTCATCCCTCTCTACATAGAGAATCCCATCCTTGTTCTCAACGATGGCGTCTGTTGGGCAGGCGGCCTTGCATAGGGGGTCCTCGCACTGTAGACAGACCATGGGCATTATCAGGGCTCGAGTTTCGTCTTTCAGTATCCGCATAAGCGACCTGGCAGGATTGAATGATTTCGTGTGAAATACCGAACATGCAATCTCACAGTTCCGGCAACCTGTGCAAGTGTTCACGTCGATAGATAGAATGCTCTTCAAACCTCTCGGATTCTCCTTCCTAGTTCGTGGCCCTTCACCGTGTTTCAGTTCGACCCTTTAAGTTGTTGCCATTGACTAAGGACACAATCGAATTGCTCCGTGCTGAAGGGGGCTGCGAAGAAACTTGGCAATGCTCAGGTATAATAACATCATAGCCTTGCATTCTTGATGACCCGGGTCTATGGGTCCAAGAACAGAACCTCAGACAAGACATAAGAATTATGAACACTTATTAGGAACTATTAAGAATCACGTGATGGGCATTGCCACATCTCGGGAAATGTGATTGACATGGGGAAAGATAGGAAGCGTTTCAGAGAAATCGCGGACTCCATGTTGATTCCCGTCTTGGACTTCAATCTTGACTTGTATGTTGAATATGTCAATGCCAGTGCGTTAGAGCTCTTTGGAATGGATGAAACCGACATTAGAAAGGGAGTACATCTTGACACCTTAGTGGCCAAAGAGCAGATCGAATTGGTTCATAGAGGTTTAGAAGCCCTGCAGAATGGTGCAAAGCCCACCTCTCTTAGTCTTAGAGTGGTCAGGAAGGACACCGTTCACGTGCCT
>CP070658.1:2080752-2100757 GCA_020355105.1 Candidatus Thorarchaeota archaeon
CTTTGTCATTGTTGACGACTATTTCAGGACCAGCAAGAAGCGAATATGGGCTTTCGGAGACGCGATAGGGAAATACATGTTCCGTCATGTGGCAAACGAAGAGAGCGGGATAGTCTGGTACAACTGGAGGAGGTCCCTTCAGGGAGGAGATGAGAGGGACTTCATCAAGATGGACTACAGTACCGTTCCGTGGGCAGTGTTCTCATACCCTCCGATAGCAACTGTAGGCATGACACTGAGTAAAGCGGAGGAATCTGGAAAACGTCTTCTTGTCGGAAAGGCTGAGTACTCCAGCGTTGCCAAGGGCTTTGCCATGGGAGATCCAGAGGGTTTTGCCAGGATTGTCGCCGACGCGGACACCCAACGAATTCTTGGTGCATCGATCATTGGGCCATATGCACCTATGCTTATCCATGAGGTCATTGCTCTTATGAACACTGATGATGCATCCTTCATACCCGCACGGAGAGCAATGTACATCCATCCTTCCTTGTCCGAGGTAGTCAGGAACGCTTACGGCAACTTGGCTCCAATTGATGGAGGTCACGTTCATCATCACTAGTGACGGACTGGTTCACATTGTCATCGTCGCATATCCAATCTTTGATCAGGCATGAAATGGTGTTCCCACGCAGACTACCTCAATCCCCATCTATTCAGGAGGCAGGAATAGACGTAATGCTTTCATTGAACGACTGTTCCGGCATATCTGTCCAATCTACCGGTAACTGCAAGCCAAGACACAAAGAAGCTTCCTGTGGCAAGCGCATAGCCGGGGTCCACACCCGGCATCTGAATCAGCAATATTGGAATCCTGATGGCGATATAGAGAAGGATTCCTAGGGCAAGTCCGAGCGGTCTCAGTCGACCAGGCAAGTCTGTGGAACGCATCCGCCACCAGACACCTCCAAAAAGGAACACCGGCAAAAAGAACAGAATGAGAAGGGGTGCAACAAGCCAAAGGAGATTAAGAAAAGCGTCCTCGACTCGCACAGGATACTGTTGGACAATGAAGATTGCCAAGGGGATATACAACAGCATCGGGACAAGACCAGCACTCCTGTACCCAGCGGCGAAAATCCCCGTGACAGAGAAGATGGCAAGAGACAAACCAACAACTAGCAACTCGAAGTACTGTGACTCAATCGTGGGGAGATTGCCCAAGTTGCCAAGGATTCCCACTGTCTGGCCGACCACAAAGAGTGCAAACGAAACCATGAGAAGGAAAGTGGGTATCTGTCTTGATTCTCTCCATCGCCCGTACAGATAGGCGGCTGTCCCTCCAGCCATTGCAATGGCAAGTGAAGCCAGACCGGCAATCACTGTCAGATTGATGTCCGCAAGCAACCCCTGAGTCTGAATCGCTGAAACTATGAGAATTGGTCCGCCAAAACTCGCGCCGTAGCCCAGTAGCTCATACGTAGCCTCCTGCCCAGGCCTCAGGAAGGCAAATGCAATCATTGCGGGCCCCATAAGAGCAACGAATTTCATCGCCACTATGAGAGGATACGGTAGGACTATGCCTTCGAACGCACCCGCACCCCTGATACCAGTATAGAGAAGTGGTATGTTGAAAAGCTCAACTACCAAGGCAAAGGCCATGGCAGCCGTGGGACCTCTTTTCGTGTCGTAGGCAATCCAAACGAAGACTGCTGCGACACCACCCATCATGAGTGAACGGATCACGGAACCGAGGTTGAACCACATATCTGCCCTAGAGCTGACTCGCGCGACTACAACGATGCTAGCGGAGCTGTAGAAGAGCCATAGACATAGTATCGACACTAGGGCGGCAAATACACCGATGTAGACTTGTCTCACAATCATTGAGGCTGCAACCCCTAGCACCACAATCTCAGCAACAAGGAAGAGGTATTGGGTGTAGTATGGAATCAGAGACTGGAATCCTACAATTGGTTGGAACCCCATCCAGTTCAGAATGAATGAAGAACTAGTCAAGACCTCGTAGTAGTTCACTAGCGTGCCTGCCGCATAGATTAGAAGAGCGAGCGCGAACAGGTACAAAGGTCTGAATGCCTTTCGGGTTTCGGAGTCCTGTCCTGCCGAGCGTTTCCTGCTGTACAAGATGACGGTCCCCGCAGCCACGATTGCGGCCAAGCCAAGATACAACTGAGCAACCTCATAGATCTCAAGTTCCAACTGCAATAGGTCTGCCTCCTAGAACACTTTGCTTCCCCAATCTCTCGCCGCCTTCTTGGCTTCATCAAAGTCTCCGCTGATCCAACCCCTGACTCCGCTACGCACCTTCTCAACATCAGCTTCCTCGTGGGTCACCATCTCATTAACAAGTCCCAGAAAGCCGTTGTCGAGCCTCACTTCAGGATCCTCTGTGATTAGACTGATGACCTTGCGATTGTGTTCTTCCGCACTCGGATCGTCGAATGCGTGAAGAGTGACTACGTAATTCTCTTGGGCACGACCAATCAGTAGTTTAAGGTCACCGAATCGGAGCTCATCGATCTCAGTCCCTGAAATCTTCTTTATGAACATCTGGACTGCTGACAGGAACCCTCCGAACAGTGAAGAGTCTCCTCTGAGATTCTCCCAGCCTATGGATGCTAAGGTTTCGCCGGCGTCGTTGATCAAGAAGATTCCATACATGGTTCTCTAGGCCTCAGTCTGGTCATTGATGCCAAATTGCACCACGCGGCTTTCAAGATAGGGCCTGTTTGGTCCTGCTATTAAAGAAAGTCCAGATAGCCATTTAATAAGCGTTTCTCGTAAGTTATAATAGTTCATATCAACTGGCTTCTTTCCCACAGGACACTTCACTTCCCACAGAAGAGGGGCCAAGATACTAGAGTGTGTCAAACCAAGACTTTGCTTTGTCTACTGCATCTTCATCAGTATCTGTGGATGAAGCTGCAACTTCGACATCTCTCACTTGGAAGTTCTTGTCGACGAATACCACCAACCAGTGGTCATTAGGGCACTTGGCCGTGATGATAACCGGATGGCGCTTTGCATCAGTGATTGTTGACTCTTCCACTTCGACCTTGACGAGTGTGCCCTTCGCACACGCTGGACACGCGAACGGGCTAAGTACGACTTGTGTCATTGGTCCAATCACCGTCTTCCTTGGCGCTTTGCCCCATCTTCACAGGGGCGGCCTTGGTGCTTTTTAATGATGTCCCCATGTTCTGAAGAGTCTCACGTTACTAGATATTCCTTAGCGAGTAACCGTGCAACTGCGTCGAAGAGGTTTGCCACCCCCTCACCAGTCTTGGCAGAAACCTCAAACAAGATGGACCTGTATTTCGAGGCATACTCACTGGCCTCCTCTGCAGTGACTCCTTCTCCGTCTACTCTTTCGTCTATCTTGTTCCCTACGATGATGATCGGGCATTCGGGGACATTATCCCTCAACCGAGATACCCAGCTGTCGAGCCGATAGAGTGTAAAGGGTCGAGTAACCTCGTAGACGGCAATGCCCATCTTTGAGCCCCTGAAGTATCCATCCACCACATCCTGGAACCGGGGTTGACCACCCAAGTCCCACAAGAGCATGGTAACCTCACTGCCCGCAATCTCAACCTTCTTGGACGCGAAGTTGACTCCAATGGTCATCTTCATGTGTTCGTCAAACCGGTCCTCTGTGTAGCGGACGGCAATGCTGGTCTTTCCGACCCCACCATCCCCAATGAGGACGGTCTTGAAGATTGCAGTCTGAGGGTCTCTCATCCAATGGCCTCGCTTCTTTCCCAATTGGGGAAGGGGCATATGAAGCTTTATCGTGTCGTTCCTTCGTTGCTGACACTCCAGGCTGAGCTGGATTCGTTCTCACAGATGAAGTACTCACTCGACACCGCACCATTCTATCAGCGTCGAGGCTATCACTTCAGCTAGCTTCACCAACGAATCGATATTCACACACTCATCATGGGAATGAATACGCTCTGCACTGGGCCCGCAGACCGCTGCTGGAATACCGTGATGAGCAAAGAAGCGGGTATCAAGACCTGCTGAGCCTCCTCCATAGAGCGGCTCCTTCCCTGAAACCGTGGTTATGTTATCCTTCAGACATTGAATGAACGGGTGCTTGACATCTTGTTCATGTGGCCGAGCATACCATCCAAACCACTCGACTTGCGGAGGATTGTCCTTCAGCCAGTCGTCATTGTCTGAAACCGCCGAGATGGCTCTCTCTACTTGGTCTTTGACTTCTTCCCTCGTTTCACCCGGAGGCCAACCCACTCTGCATTCAAGCACGCAGGCACCCGGAACTGTCGATGGCCAATCTCCGGCCCTTATGACACCCGGATTGATTGTAGTGACATGTCCCTTCATCCGTGGATCTGATGCCTCAGCATACTCGTAACCAATCGTTCTCTGTCGCTCTTCGTTCAGTTCCTTGAGAGCTTCGATTACTGGAATCATCTTGTGGATTGCATTCACTCCAAAATGCGCCGTGGCCGCATGTGCCGAAATGCCTGGGACAATCACGCGAAAGTACATCACTCCCGAGCTAGCAACCCCAATTTGCAGGTTTGAAGACTCAGGAATGAGTGCTGCATCTGCCTTGGGTTCAGTGAGTCGCATAAACAGGTTGCCTCCGATACCGCCGTCTTCCTCTTCGATTGTGGTTTCGATGATCACATCACCCTGCAACCTGATGCCACTCTCTCTGATGGATTGAACTGCAGCTATCATTGCCGCAATCCCGCCCTTCATGTCTCCAGCCCCTCTGCCGTAGAGGAGGTCTCCCTCAACCTCACCGCCCCAAGGGTCTCGGCTCCAATTCTCAAGCGGTTCAGCGCTCACGACGTCTACATGTCCGCTAAGACAGATTGACCTGCCACCTCCCCGTCCTCTGAGAACCCCCACAACGTTAGGTCTACCTTCGTAGCCGACTCTAGCATACGATGTGGTTTCGAAGAAGTCAGGGCTCTTGCGAAGAATGTCCACATGAGGAACCACGAGCTTCGGCTGCAACTGTAGTTCACTCAGCATCTTCGCCACGAACTCCTGAACCTTACCCTCTTCTCCTGATACGCTAGGAATCCGGACCAGACTCTGGGTCAGTTCAACTAACCACTGCTGATTCTCACGTATCCATTCTAGGGCCCTCTCTCTTTCAGAAACAGTTGACAGTGCTTACACCTTCCACTCTCTAATGCTCTTCTGGACCTTTAGCTCCCCCAAATGCTTCATAATCTCGCCTTCTCCCAGCTTCTCGTAGACAGGGAACTTCCCGCCAAGTGGGGAATCTCTGAAGCTCTTCCAGACAGCGGTTATCCCAAATGACCCATTCTGGCGAACCCATGCAACCTTGTCTATATCAAGCACTTCTGTCATGACCTCCTCATGAGTTCCAACTTGCTGGAGTATGCGGCCCTCGGGGTCAGCGAAAATGGACAGGCCTCCTCCCGTTGGACTGACCACGTTAGCGTTGAGCACATAACACTGATGCATGATTGCTTGCGCCTGTGTGAGAATGAGCTCCGCAGGGCGGTCCGGTGTGTAGGTGGCAGAGGGTTGCAGCACAACATCAGCGCCCATCCATGTCAGTGTCCGAAAGATCTCCGGGAACCAGAGGTCGTAACATATGGCTAGACCGACTTCGGCAATCCCGGGTATTTCAAAGACCGTGAACTCCTCACCATAGTCTGCACCCTCTGATGGTCTCCATGGGAAAAGCTTCCGATGCTTTGCGACAATCTCGCCCTCTGGATTGATTGCTATCGCAGTGTTGTAGATGCGTGAGCCATCCCGTTCATAGAGTGACCCTGGCACAAACCAGCGTTCAGCCTCGGCAGCGATTTCTCCGAGTTTGTCAGTCAGAGAATTCGGTATAGGTTCGGCAAGGTCCTTGTAGCTAATCACCTCGTAAGGGTGCAAGTACAACTCTCCAGTGAAGATAAGATCGACCCATGGCCAGAGTGACCTCACACGCTTCACATTCCTCTCAAGCTTCTCCAGATTCGCTTCCGGATCTCGCGGATCTTTCTTCAGTTGCAGTCCAGCAACTCCCAAACGTCTACTCAATGTCTTCATTCTCCTATGATATCTCCAATTCCTTTCGCAACTCGGTCAAGAATCCCAGATAGGTTGTTAATCTCCTCATCTATGAGTCTAAACACCCTCGAACGCTCTCTCTCAAGCTTGTAGAGAGGTTCATGAATGTACATCCAATTGTAGGCATTGTCCGGGTGACTCTCATATCGTTCCACGCGTTCAGGCCCCAGCATGCCAAGAGGTGTGCTTCTCAGTGATGTAATGGAGGTGCTTAGGGACATGTAGTCTTCAATCATCTCCAGACGAGACAAATAGCCGACATCATAGTATTCGATATCATCAGTTCCCCTCCACAGCCAGCCAATCGTCTTGTTGAAGAAATGAGTTGCTGATACTAGGAAGTCGTTTGTTTTGCGTAGGGACTCAATATCACCAGCACCCGTAATCCCTTTGAGAGCCTTTTGGAATTCATTCCTCATGGCTCGGATACCCTCTATCTTGACTAAGAGAGAATCGATGTCAAATGGATTATCTATTCCATTGTACTTTGATACAATAGTGTGGAACCTCTCGAGTGTCCCAAAGAGGTCAATTGGCAGAAGCTCCCTGTTGGCAAGATGCAAGACAGCATCGAGAGTGAACTCTGCGTAGTACTGTACGGCATCGTAGTCCAGATGCTCAAGATCGTCCTTCTGCGTATGATGAAGAGGACTTGGATATGAAATGCCGTTTATGGTTGGGACACCGGATATCTGAAAGAACCAGTGGTCGCTTCCATACGCGGGAGGTGGATCTAGGTATTCCACAGTTTGACCAGCCTCTTCATTCACCGGGAGGCCTCTCACGAAATTCGACAAGTCAATCGTTGTAACCAAGCATCTTTGGGCGGGCTTAGGGAAGCCTATTGATTCAAGGGATAACACCGCAGCATCTTTCTCAACTTCAACAGGGTGGTTTTCTACCCAAACACGCGACCCAATGCACCAGTGATAGAAACGCTCTGCTCCACAATTCTGTGCCCCAAAAAAAAGTAGTTTCACTCTTCGCTTGAGGACACCACCATTTCTTAGGTGCCTGTTCAGAAGTCTTGCAAGCTCTAGCAGGACTGCCACTGATGCTGAATTCCCGGCCGCTCCCACAAACCAGCTATCAACATGTGTGCCGACAATGATCTCATGATCAACATCTCCCTGTCCACCAATCTTCACCTCGAGATTCATTGACTCGGCATCCGCTGTGGTTTCTGCCTCTGCTTCAATCTCGACCGTCACACGCTCTTTCTCAAGGAGTGCAAAGAGATAATCACCGTCTTCCTTTGAGATGCTTATCACAGGGACCTTCAAAGGCCTCCCTGAATCTACTACTACGACCTTTCTAAGACCGCCTTCATCACGAGAAGCAATCAGTATTGCCTTCAAGTTCTGTTCGGTGGCTCTGTAGTAGGTCATATTTAGCGAATGATAGAGTTGATCGCCCCAAGGCGCAAGCCCAACCATGCCTGTTTCTCTACTGGCGCGGCCTTCACTCAAGTTGTTGACTGATACTAGGTCACCCTTAACTTCGGCACTTTGGTAATAGGGGAACATTGCCGACTTAAGGGTCCTCTTCACTGGCTTCGTTACTTTCAGAATGCACTTTATTGGTTTCCAACTCTGCACCTCGAATGTGCTAGATTCTACATTCTCAATGCCGTAGCCACGGAGACGTCCTTCCACGTACTCCATCGCACGTTTCTCGTTGGGAGTTCCAGCTATCTTATTCTCAATTGAACAGAGGACGGTCAAGTCCTCCTTGATGTTCTCAATTGAGGGTCGTTCCAAATCATTGCCCCCAGACATGGTCTATCTTCAGATTCCCTTCAATGCAGCCTCAAGCAGGTTCAAGACTCGCTCTGATTGTTCTTCAGTCATGCACAACGGAGGCTGGATTCTGAGAACATTCTTCTTGACCCCGCCAGTTCCAACCAAGGCGCCACTTTTCACCATGTTATTGGCGACAGACTGAGTTGCTTTCTCGGCGGGCTCCTTGGTTCCATTGTCCTTGACCAGCTCAATGCCAATCATCAGACCCTTTCCTCTTACTTCACCAATCACCTCGAGGCTCTCTTGCAGCTCAAGTAGCTGTTTCATCATCTTATCACCAATGTGGGCAGAGTTCTTGACAAGACCCTCCTCCTGCAGGTAATCCAGGTTCTCGGCTGCAACTCTACAACAAACAGGATTCCCTCCAAATGTGGAGAAGTGGTCTCCCGACACAAGTGAACCTGCTATCTCGTCTGTTGTTATGTAACCTCCAATTGGCATGCCAGCTCCGAGGCCCTTGGCCATTGTCATTATGTCAGGTGAGATACCAAAAAGCTCTATCGCAAACATCTTTCCGGTCCGGCCCACGCCAGTCTGAACTTCGTCTGCAATGTAGAGAATGTCGTGGTCCTTGCAGATCTTCTGAACTGTTGCATGATATTCATCAGGAGGCACCACGATGCCGCCCTCACCGAGGATTGGCTCTACAATCATCGCAGCAACATCGCCCGTTGTATGGTACTTGACTATGTCTTCTACGCGTCGGGCACACTCTATGCCACAGTCGGGATATGCCAACGGGCAACGATAGCAGTATGGCATTGGAGCGTGGACTACACCAGGTGCATTCGCGAATGTCCCGAAACCCTGTTTGTACTTGGCCTGGCCAGTCAGTGTAAGGGACAAGGCAAGTCTGCCATGGAACGAGCCTTCCAGCGCGATTACAGCCGCACCACTCCTTCCTTGTGTAAGGCAATACTTCTTGGCAATCTTCACTGCTCCCTCCACGGCTTCAGCCCCACTGTTGCAAAAGAACGACTTTTTGAGATTTGAAGGCGTTAGCCCCGCGAGCTTTTCTGCTAGCAACGTCTGTGGGACGTTGTGATATAGCCCTGAACAATGAAGGAGCATTGAAAGTTGTTCAGATCCAGCCTTGACGAGGCGGTCAGGGCTGTGACCTGCATTCACAACCGAGATTCCACTCAGACAATCGATATACTCAGTCCCATCAAGGTCCCACAGCAATGTGCCCTTGCCTTTGTGGACGACAATCTCTTTCCGAGCATACGCAGGAACCATGAACTCTTTCTCTTTCTTGATGATATCATCTCTATCGAGCATTTCTGGAAGTCTCCTAGATACGTGAATCATTACCAGCTCGTGCACGAGCAGTCTGCCAAAGACTACGCTTACGGAGGAATGAACAACAATAAGAACAGTCCCAACATCATTGAACATCAATGAACATTCGCGGCCAAATCGGGTTCGAATGGCTGCAAGTCTATTTGTCAATCATCTCTGAGATGTCGGATGACAATGAGTCCAAATCTGTGAACAGTGAAGAGAGTTCGTCTTCAATCTCTCCTCGAATCCTAGCACGTTCCTCTTCAAGCTTGGCAAGTGGTTCATGTAGGTAAATCCAGTTGTAAGCATTGTCTGACAGTTGCTCTATCCTCTCTACCGACGCAGAATTGATAGTCGCTATGGGAATGTTTCGAAGGCTCTCGATAGCTTTAGTCAGATGAACGTGATCCTCTATCAACTCCAGCCTAGAGAGATAGTCGACGTTCTCGTATGTGTCTAGAGGCCTCGTCGTCCACCCTATGGTTCGATTGAACCGGTTAGCTGCCCTCAACAGAAACCGATTTGCTTCGTTGACACGTTCTGCCTCCAGTTCTCTCATGATGGAACTAAGATGCGCCTCTACTGCGGATCTTCTCGCCATGATTCTACTTAGCCTTTCAAGTCCTAGCCTAAGGTTGAACCCGTGTCCCTCCATCTCTTCGTATTTGGAGAGTATTCTCTCAAAGTGTTTCAGAGGAAGGAAAACATCAATGGGCAGTAGATCTGTACTCGTAAGAAATGCCAAGGCCTCCTTCATGTATTCGGCATAGAAATGGACTGCTTGAAAGTATAGATGCTCAGGGTCATCCTTCTGTGTATGGTAAAGCGGACTTGGCCAAGCACCGCCGAAAATCGTAGGCACTCCAGATATCTCAAAGAACCAATGATCACCACCATAGGAAGGCGGGTCCAAGTACGAAAGCGGCGGGGTGTTCACAGTACTGACTTCCAATGATCTTGCGAACTCAAAGATGTCGGCTGTGGCATAGATATGGTCCCTGGCAGGACTTGTGTAGCCTGTCGAGTCAAGGTTTAGAACAGCCGCAGTTCGAGATACCGATTCCTGGTTGTTTCTAACATATGCCCTTGAACCATTGATCCAGAAATGGAAGTTGTTTGATCCACTCTCCTCAGCCCCGTAGAAGATGAACTTCACTGTTCTCTTGAGACGTCCGCCAGCCTCCATATAGGCCTGAAAGACTCTGGCCAGTTCGAGCACACTGGCCGCTGGTGCGCAGTTATCAGCTGCTCCTTGAAACCAAGAGTCGTAGTGTGCGCCAATAACAATCTCGTGTTCATGAGTCCCGTCACCCTCAAGGGTAGCAACTACATTGAAAGACTGCGCAACAGAGGTAACCTCGACCTGTGTTTCGATGCTGGCCACTACTGGGCCTTCTTCAATCATTGCTCGGAGAGAGTCGCTCTCCTCCTTCGTGACGCACACCACCGGAATCTCGAGATAACGAGGGATGACGACAACTTTCAGCAGGTCACCCTCGTGCTGGGACCCAACAATCAGACCCTCATATCCCAATGCTAATGCACGGTAGTAGGCAAATCTTGGGCCAAAGTATAGATATTCCCCCCATTCAGAAAGAGCAATCATGCCATTTCCCATAGCCGACTTGGGACCATCCTCTTGACCTAGGATTGCGAGGGGTCTTTGAACCGACTCGCTCTTACAGTAGGGAAAAAGCGCCGCCTCGATATCCTTCTCAATAGGTTCAGTTACTCTCACAGTGCATGAAATGGGGTCCCATCCGTGTACCTCGAATGGTTGTTTCTCCACTTCGGAGAAACCGAAGTCGATAAGTCGCTCATAGATATAGTTGGCGGCTCTGACCTCATTCTCAGTTCCAGCAACCTTCTGACCAAATGCACAGAGATCCTCCACAGTCTTTCGAATCTCGTCAATCGAGGTGTTTTCTATAATCATTCTGTTCTTCTCCTGCGGTGAGGACTGAATCCGATTCCGTTGTGTCTACAGGGGAGGGTTTCATGAGGAGTGTGAACAATGTTAAGAAACGTTGCAACAACAGTGTACATGAGTGAACAAGGCGCAAGCAAAAAGCCAAATCTCCTCGAATCTATAGAACAGAATTCAGTAGATTCTTGAGTTGCTGAAGGATGGATGCAAAGAAACCACGAGCGCTCATTGGGGTGGCGATTGTGACCCTTTTCATTCTGAATCTGATCCATGTAACACAGACGGCTGGCCAGACTCCTCCAACAGACCTCAACGGAATCAACATTGCCCTCTATTATGGAGATGCATCTTCAAGTACAAGTAGCAGAACTGCACTGCAATCCATGTTCTCTTGGATGAACGCTTCCGTGGACATCCTATATGCTTCAGACATCAGCGATGGTGACCTTTCCGGCTACGATATGATTGCGATTCCTGGAGGTTGGGCCGGTACGTATAATGTGGACCTTGCGGGAGCTGGAATAACTGAGATTCGGACTTTTGTCGGAAACGGCGGAGCATTCTTCGGAGTGTGTGCCGGAGCCTACTTTGCATGTGACAAGTTGCAGTGGGAAGGCGGCTTCCTCGAGTATCAATTGGACCTTTACGATGGTTACGGAATAGGTCCCGTAGATGAAATAGCTGCTTGGCCGAACTATGCCATGGCTGAGATTGTGATAAACAGGACATCTCCTCTCATTGATCTATCCGGAGAGCCAGCAAACCATTCCGTAATGTACTATGGAGGCCCATGGTTTGATACGACCAACCAAGAGGGAATCCACACCCTGGCCTCATACGCAGCAAACAACAAGTCTGCGATGATTGCATTTGAATATGAGGAAGGAAGAGTGTTTCTCTCCGGTCCTCACCCAGAGCGGGAAGAGGACTCAAACCGGGATAACTGTTCGTGGGAGAATGAGTTTGATGATCAGGGCTCTGAATGGGATATGATGTTGTCAGTTGCTCTCTGGTTGGTTAAGAATCATGCAACAACTACGGAAACAACCAGCCGTACCGATGGTTCCGCGCCTCCACCAGACTTGCTTGGAGTTTCTCTAATCGTAATTGGTGCTACCGGAACCACAGTAGTTCTACTGTTCTATGTCAAGGATAGTGTAAAAGGAGTCTAAAGATGACGATGTTCATTAATGGGCATTCATGAACATAGTTGTAGGATGGATTTTTATCGGTGTACACCCTATTCTCTGAGAGTCATCCTCAGGATGTGAAGAGAGTGAAGAGAAGGAAGGAAATACTTTCACTGCTTTTCATCGGATTCTTTGTTGTTACCTTAGTATCGTTTGCGCCGCTTGCGGCTGCAGAAACGACTGATGAAGGGCAACTAAACAAGATAGTCGTAGGCATGTTTGAACAGCCTGACTATCTCGGTCCGATGATGGCAGGATCAATTGCGGCCTGGGAGTTCCTCAATTGGATGTATGATCCGCTAATTCGATGGGACGACGACTGGGGCATAAAGGGAGGTCTTGCAGAAAGCTGGGAATGGGCTGACAATGGCACACAACTGACACTCCATCTGGTGCACAACGCTACGTGGCATGATGGAGTCCCGTTTACTTCAAAAGATGTCAATTGGACACTATTTACGTGGACATGGCTGGGTTGGTGGGTTGCTCAGACTCCTCGCATAGATCACAGGAATATTCGATGTCCTGATGACTACACTGTCGTTCTCAATTTCGTTGAGAGTGGCTATGAGGATATCGCAGCTTGGCAAGCTGCTCCGCCCTACTGGTATTGGAGAGCGTCATATGACAATACTTCTGTGGAGGTCAATAAGGAGGCTTTCTTGACCGGCCTCACATATGTGCCCATATTACCTGCGCATAAGTGGGATCCCTTAATGTGGCGTCATCCTGTCTGGGGAGCGCCGATTGGTCCACAGTGGACTCCAGGCGGTGGTACCGGATATGGAGTATATGACGAGAACGGCACTTGGGTATACTATGGATACTGGGCCTACTACAATTGGGATGGTATCTCATGGGGTACAATTCTTCCGCCATATAATAGGTCTGACATTGGTACAGGGCCATTCATCTTGAAGGATTATGTGGTTGGTGAATACGCTGTCTTTGAGGGTAATGATAACTACCATTGGGGTGCACCAGCAATTGACAATCTGACAGTTCTCTTCTATGCAAATATCGAAACAATGACGCAAGCTGTCAGAGCAGGTGAGATTGACTTCTGCGAAACAACTGCTGATTTCATTGAACTCCTAGATTTCGGTCCAGAAGTGACTATCAATGAGGTGAGCTCTCTCGGATGGCAAGCCCTACTGCTCAACCAAGATTGGGTAACTGCTAATGTAACCGTTCACCCTAACGTGATTGCTCTGAGTGAACCTGCTGTGAAAGAGGCGATTAACCAGGCAGTAAACAAATCAAAGATTGTAAGCACAGCATATCTTGGCCATGCACGAGTGGCAGACTCTGTGATTCATAGTGAGCTCAAGTGGTTCGATCACGCTCTTGTGAAGCGTGATTCTGGAACCAGTGAAGCAGTGGCTACCCTTGAGGCAGATGGATGGGTTCTGAATGCGGAGAATGTCTATGAGAAGAACCTGAATGGGTCTATGAAGACACTCTCGTTCTCGATCCTATACGACTCAGGTGACCCGATAAGCGACAAAATAGCGCAGTTGATAAAGGCAGACCTCGAAGCTGCTGGCTTCGACATAACCCTTCAGAAACTTGATTTCCTTACATACACAGCGCGACTGCTTGGTTACGAATACGAACTAGGCCTCGGGTTCTGGTCGCAGATTGGAGATCCCAACAGTATGGCACAGTACATGACCTCAACTAGCTGGATTAATCCAACAGGTCTCAATGTTCCCAGAGTAGACCAGATTTACAAAGAGCAACAGCTAGCTGTTGATACTGCTAGAGAGGCTCTGATAGATGAAATGCAACAGCTCATCTATGATGAAGCCAGTATCTGCGTCTTGGCTGAAATCAGCGACATCGAAATCTACAGGAACGACCGATGGGAATTCCCAGCTGATAAGACTGTCTGGTTGAGCGGCATCCTTTCCATGTGGAACTGGGAATCTTGGCTTGACGCCACGCCAGTACCCCCTGCTGCAGGATTGCCAATCCCAATGGAGCTTGTCGCCGCAGGTGTTGGAATCCTAGTCGTTGTTGTAATTCTGGTATACTGGAGGTCAAGAAGAGGATAACAGTCTTTGATACGGAGATTGAACAGACAGCCAGTGCTGTCTGTTCCTCCCTACATTTTTCTTCGTTTGTGCCATAGATAATGAGTTGATACGCTATGGGCCTGAGAGGAACTGTCGCTAAGAGAATCATTCAAGCTGTCATCACAGTCTGGATTGCCTTGTCGATTGACTTTGTGTTCTTTCACCTACTTCCAGGTAATCCAGCTTCACTTCTGGCTACTAATCCGAATATTGGAGAATTGGTGCAAGAGCGAATCATCCGTGAGTTCGGACTCGATCAACCCATGCATATCCAATATGGCCTTTTTGTCATACAGTTTCTTTCTGGAAATCTCGGCGTATCATTTCATTTCATGGGGCCTGTACAAGATGTCATCTTCCCGCGACTTATGAATACGATATTGCTTGTTCTACCTGCTACGATTGTTTCCATTATAACGGGCATCTGGATTGGCAAGAAATCTGCCTGGAGAAGAGGTGAAAGGGAGGACGTCATTGGCCTTTTGATATCATTAGTAACCTATTCCATTCCTTCATTTTGGCTTTCGATGTTTTTCATTATGATCTTCTCTGTGAATTTCCACATCTTTCCTCTGACGCCATGGAACGCCGCTTTAGGTCCTCAAGATCCATTGGGTTTTACTATCAATATGATTCGCCATGTGATGCTACCTTGGACCGTGTTGTGGATTGCTTTGATAGGTTTCTTCGCACTGATCATGAGAAGCTCACTCCTTGATGTTCTGAGCGAGGATTACATGATTACTGCAAAGGCAAAAGGACGAACTGAGGATGAACAGCTCAATAAGGAGGCAGTACCTAATGCGATGATTCCTGTTGCCACGGTAGTAGCTCTAAACATCGGAGCTACTGTTTCAGGTGCTCTTCAGGTTGAAGTAGTGTTCACATATCCTGGAATTGGAAGACTTCTTTGGGATGGAATCCTCTACAGAGACTATCCATTACTGCAAGCCACATTTTTCATTATTTCTGTGGTTATTATTGGTGCCAACTTGATTGCAGATTTCTTGTACTATGTCCTCGATCCAAGAATACGAATCGGAGCGGAGATTGTCATATCAGAGGGGAAAGATGATTCTTATCTCAGGAGTTTCTTGCGACCTCTCCGTATGCTACTATTCTTTCTCATCCTTCTGAATCTTGGAACAATGCTAGCATATCCTAGCTATCTGGGTCTTACTTTGGGAATCAGCGTTCTAATATTCGCATTGCTGAAGTGGAAATCAATCGGGCAGTTCATTCTGGTTCGTCTGAGATCGTATTCTCTTTCAAATCTCGCATTCTTGTGGAAGTACCATAGATTTCGGTTAATTAGGCACCTCACGCAACTCGTTCTCACAATTAGTCTCACCGTACTCGTTCCCGTCGTACTGCTGAATCTGTTTGGCACGGAATGGACACTTTCATGGGGTCGCGCATTCATTGGAATTGACGAGTTTCCACCGTCAATTGCACTTGATGGAATATCTTCTACAATCATGGTGATTCTTTCAGTGATTGCTCATCCTTATCTGATACAAGCATCAGTTGTGTTGATACTTCTCAGCTGGGTTCTTGGAAGAAGAACCAAGACTGAAGGAATGCTCCGGCAGTATATCAGCACCCCTTTGGGTCAGGCGGGAACCGTCCTTGTTGCCTTCTTTGTATGTCTTGCTATCTATGGTGACATAATAGCACCATATGATCCAGAACAACATCTAACTGGCTTACCATATAGACGACCAAGTCCTTTGCCATTCGATCAATTCCTCCTACTCGCTCTCAGTGTAGGTGTATTGATTATTGGGATTGCTACATACACCCTCGTTCATATAAAGAAGAAGACAAAGACTCCTAGTGTCTTCAACAGAACATTGCTTGGCATAGTCATTGTCTCTATTGGAATCATATTGGGATACCATTCCATTGTTGAAAATCATATCCCAGGAATGATCACTTCTTCATTTGTCGCTTTGGTCGGTTCCTACATTCTAGGGAGAGTTCTTCAACCTCTGAGGACACACCTTGGTGATTTGAGAACTTCATATTTGTCATCTTTATCTGCCTGCTTGATTGCAGTTGGACTAGTCTTCTTCGTTGCATCGGCAATGTTGGTTGTCACTGGCAATCCAACTACCTACCCCGGATTCCATATTCTTGGTACAGATCAGTTGGGAAGAGATACCTTCAGCCAGCTAGTGATTGGTGTGAGAATCACATTAGTCATAGGTTTGGTTGCTACGATTATCACAATGTCGATTGGATCCCTGACAGGACTCATTGCGGGGTACTATGGAGGTCTTGCTGATTCACTGCTCATGAGACTCACTGACGTTTTCTTTGTCATCCCTGCTCTTGTGATAATGATCATCCTCGCAGCAATACTTCCACCCTCTGTATACACACTGATATTCGTCATTGGAATCTTCTCTTGGCCATCAACAGCTAGGATAGTACGTGGACAGGTTTTGACAATCAAAGAACGTACGTACATCGAACGGGTACGGTCTGTAGGAGGTAGTGATGCATATATTATGGGCAAACACATTCTTCCCGCTGTAGCCCCCCTTATAGTGGCAAACACAGTTCTTGTGACTGCATATGCAATCCTCTCGGAAGTGGTCCTGGATTTCTTTGGACTCGGTGATCCAAGTATGATAAGTTGGGGCACAATGCTCTATCAAGCCTTTGGAGCCGGGGCAATGTCCAGCAACCTCTGGTGGCTGGTGTTTCCCCCAGGCATAGCGGTAGTAGTTCTTCTAATGGGTGTGTCTATGGTTGGCTATGCTATGGATGAGATTGCAAATCCAAGGCTGAGGAGGAGGTAGATACAGGTTGACAGAATCACAGAGCGAGGTTGTCATGGAAATCAAGGAACTTGGTATCTCCTACATTACCAAGCAAGGTAAAGTAAGGGCGGCAGAGGATGTCAGCTTCAAGATACATTATGGAGAGTTTGTAGGACTTAGTGGCGAGTCGGGTTGCGGCAAGACGACAACTGCATTAGCAGTGATGCATCTGCTTCCGAAAGAGGGTATCATTGAGGGTGGAGAGATATTCTTCAAGGGCAGGAATATCCTGGAGTATACCGATGACGAGGTGCTCGAGTATCTCTGGCGTGACGTGTCCATGATATTTCAAGGAGCCATGAACGCTCTCAACCCCGTTCATAAGGTAATCGATCAGATGACAACTGCAATTAGGATTCATGAAGATGTTTCTGAAGAAGAGGCCATGGAGAGGTCACTTGAGCTGATTGATTCCGTGGGAATCGATGTTTCGCGAGCTGATGGGTATCCACATGAGATGAGTGGGGGGATGAAGCAGCGCCTGATGATTGCCCTTGCTCTGGTCTGTCATCCAGCACTCGTGATAGCAGACGAGCCAACCACTGCGCTCGATGTCATGGTTCAAGCCCAAATACTTGAGCTTCTGAACCAACTCAGAGAACGAACAAGCCTATCTCTACTTCTTATCACGCATGATTTGTCTGTGATTGCTGAAACGTGTGACAATGCAATCATCATGTATGCTGGACGTATTGCGGAAATGGGGACAACAAAGAAGATTTTCTCTGAGCCAGAGCATCCCTATACGATGAAACTGATTTCGTCATTCCCTAGTGTTCTGACAGAGAAAGGAATCGATTTCATTCCTGGCAATCCTCCCGACTTGATCAATCCTCCCTCAGGATGCCGTTATCATGAACGTTGCGACTATGTGATTGATAGATGTCGTCACGAGGTCCCTCCTCTGGAGGATGAGCAGGGTCACAGAGTGGCTTGTTGGAGGAGGCATGATATCTGATGTCCGATGTGGTATTAGAAACCAAGAATATCAGGAAGTACTTCACCATAAGAAGTGGCCTATTCTCATCGATATTCTCAAGGCGGGAACCCACCTACATCAGAGCGGTGGATGGTGTGGACCTCAGCATTGAAAGGGGCGAGGTCTTTGCCATAGCCGGGGAGAGTGGTTGTGGCAAAACGACAATGGCACGTTTGATTGTGCAGCTTGAACAGTTGACAGATGGGCAGATTTGGTTTGATGGTGTTGAAATCTCTGCGCTCAGACCTTCTGAGGTCAAACCATATAGGCGGAGAATTCAGATGATAGATGGGGAGGAGAAAAGTACTTATGGCATTTGATGCTGGCTCAGCAGGGTTATCTTGTGGTCAGTGTGGACAACCGGGGTACACCGGCGCCTCGTGGTCGCGCGTGGCGAAAGTGTATCTATCGTCAGATTGGCATTTTGGCCTCTGCCGACCAGGCTGCCGCGACGCGAGCCATCATCAAGAATCGGCCTTATGTTGACCCGGACCGAATTGGTATCTGGGGCTGGAGCGG
Organism: Candidatus Thorarchaeota archaeon; assembly: GCA_020355105.1. Classification (GTDB taxonomy): domain Archaea; phylum Asgardarchaeota; class Thorarchaeia; order Thorarchaeales; family Thorarchaeaceae; genus SMTZ1-83. The sequence continues at coordinate 2,099,396 of CP070658.1, forward strand.
CGGCGGTTCTATGAGTCTCAATGCAATTTTCAGGTATCCCGATTTGTATCATACCGCTATGGCCATCGCATTCGTCAGCAATCAGCGGTTTTATGACACTATTTATCAAGAGCGATACATGGGATTGCCAGACGATAATGAAGAAGGTTTTAAGAATGGCTCACCTATAACATTCGCCCATCAGCTCGAGGGAAATCTTCTCATCATTCACGGCACAAGCGACGACAACGTTCACTATCAAAGTTGTGAAGCTCTCATTAATGAGCTTATCAAGCACAATAAGCCATTTACGATGATGGCGTATCCGGGCCGTTCTCATTCGATCAAAGAAGGCGAGAACACGAAACGACATCTCTTTGAGTTACTCACCCGGTATCTAAAGGAGAATCTACCAGCCGGCCCGGAGCCTGCTGAAAAAGCAGAGTGACCTGACGTTCCTACAAATTGATCTTTTGTCCCAGACCTTTCTGGATTGCACTCTCGTAGATGAACTTAGATGCACAAACATCAAAAAGAGCCATGCCGACGGACTTGAATAATGTGGTTTCTCCCTTGGCTTGCTCCTTCGATCTATTCTCGGCCCAAAATCGTCCCAAAGTCATCACTTGATCTTGATGAATCCAATTGTTTTGCAGCGGTGTGATAAGGTCTCCCGATTCCTCTAAAGCATGTTCTGTGTCTATAAAGACCGTCTTTAGCAATTTGAACAACGCCCTTGGAAACTCTCTCATGTTCGGCTTGTACGAACCGATGCCGACGAAGTGCTTGCCGGCCAGTAATTCCTCCTCGTCAGGTAGAACCGGCTCCAGTGAATCTGTTGCCGTAATGACAACCTGCGTTTTTTCCAGTAAATCCTCAACACGAGTGACCTGATGCACTCTGACATGAGGAACCTTCAGGGATAGCTTCTCCTTCAAGATCGCTGACTTGTCCGCAAATAAGTCGAAGATGAGAATATCTTTAACCGGTCGGGTATTGCACGCAAACCAAGCCTGATAAAATCCCTGGACTCCCGCTCCGATTATCCCTATGGCGTCGGTATCGTCCGAAGCTAAGTGCCGAATGCTTACGGCGCCGACGGCCGCGGTTCTCAAAGCCGTCAGGGCGGGGCCATTCAGCATTGCAACCGGGACACCCGTTTGGGCATCGTTGAGGACCATAATGCCATTTAAGACGGGAACATTTCTGGCGGGATTTTCCGGGAACAAAGTGACGAGTTTGGTCCCAAAGCAATCCCTCATGAAGCAGGGCATCAACAACAACGTATTTTTCTCATCGTCGATGTGGAGCCGTTGCGGCATGTGGAATTCTTTTCTTTCGTACACGTCCATTGATGTCTCAATGACATCCAGCATTTCACCG
>CP070658.1:2100857-2104353 GCA_020355105.1 Candidatus Thorarchaeota archaeon
GTGGATGGTCAACGATACTGTGATCATCGGCGGTTCTACCGAGAACGGGGACTTCAACTCGTTTGGAAGCTGGTATCTCTACTCAAGCAATGACCCTGCGGACATATCTCAGAGCTCAGCAAGGCAAGAGGGAGATTGGAGTTTGAATGCCACCTCAATTTCCAACGGGAATGTCAGCTATGCCAGCATTACGGTCCCAATCGAAAGGTGGGTTTCATCCCTTAACCCGGACCGGTTCAGCTTTCAATGGATGATTGACGATCTTGGTCAGGCTTCAGAGTTCACCTATGCCTTTGTGTCAGTGAACTGCATGAATGACACGACTGAATGGAATGTCTACTATGTGCTATGTCGGGGGGGGACGACGAATGAGTTTGGGTACCCAGGTGCCCCCATGATTAATGCTACCGGTTTCAACGTCACCGGCCAGTGGAACACTCTTGAGCGTAGCATATTTGATGACCTGAACGCTGTGAATCAGACGGATTTCTTGATTGTTGATAATATCCAACTCTATGTCTACACGAGAACACCTGGTGCACGCATCAGCATACTCTTCGATGACATGACCTTCACATCTGCGGCATTGGATGACATGAGCTATGAGGACCAGGTTGGAGTCGGAGAAGAGCTTTGGACTTGGAGAATGACCTATGGACCAAGTCCGTACTTCACGGTCACTGACTCTGCGCGCACTGGCTCGAAGGCGGCCAACCTGACACTGATCGATGGAACACAATTCCAGGGCATTCAGTCGTTCCCGTATCGGCCAGTCACCAGGTACACCGACACCTTTCTTGACATGTATTGGCGGATTGAGGACTTGACTGGCGTCAACGTGCTCCTCATAGAGCTGTATTTCTCAGGAGGAGAAGGGATGGCCTACATCCTTGCAAACGGTACGAACGTGGAAACGGCCAATGGGTGGGATCACTACATCATAGTGCCCGAGGTCAATACTGTCGGCGTCTGGAACAATCTTGTGAGGAATTTGCACGATGACTATGTGACACTATTCGGCTCAGAACCGGATACAACGCTCGAGGAGATTTTGATAATCGCCGAAGCTTATCCGGGAGCACGAATTGAGGTTCTATTCGACGATGTCTATTTCTACGACGACCCTGCCCCTGAAATCTCAAACGTCGAACAGAGTCCATCAGAGCCAGGGGCGAACGAAGATGTCAATGTAGCGGCTGAAGTCTACGACCCAAGCCTTGCCACTGTCACATTGTACTATCAGGTAGATGGAGGAACCTGGACAGACATCGAGATGACACTGATTGATGGGACCTACAACGCAACCATTCCGGGTCAGGTCGGAGGGGCCATGGTCGAGTACTACGTCGAGGCGGCGGACGCCTTTGAGAATGTCGCTCAAAGCGAGCACTTCGACTACACGCTTCCGACGCCCCCACCAGACTCTGGCTGGCTCTTGTTGGTGGCTGGAGGTGGAGCTGCAGCAGCAGTGGTTGTCGTCGTGATAGTCTACTTGAAAGTCATCAGACCAAAACAAGCTCCAGAATAGTGCCTTGACCCCGCCTTCAAGGCGGGGCCCACCTCCCTCTGAGATTGACACACTGGCTCTCTCTGCTGTGTCGCTCTCCTAGGTGGTCTTTCTGAAGATTGCCCAAGACACTCCGTATAGATGTTCCTTGTCACTCAAAGGGACAAATCCTGACCATTGGACGCTCATCCCCCTCTTGGTGGCTCGCTCTTCCAGAAACCACGGTGTCTTGTCCCTTATGTACTCCAGTTTCTCCTTCAGCATTCCTTCGCCCTTCAGTGGGAATCCCTGACTCGCTATGCAGCCGTCGCACCATCCCTCAAGCCACAGCAACCTGTCCTTGCCCTCTATCTCTGCTATTATCTCGCTGGGCTTGGGTATGTCAGGAACGAGGTTTGCGACAATGGTGATTATGTCATCAATGGTTGGTGTTTCCGACTGTGTCATGATGTTCACAGGCGAAGAGTATTGGACGACCGATATGAGATTGATGGTCTGCGCAGGGTATGAGAGGAGGCACTCAAAACCCGTTGAGCGTGTTACTTTTATCTCACGAACACCACGGATGGCCGGACTGAGATGAGTAGGCTGGAATATGGTTGGGAGAAGGTAGTTGCCACCAAGAAGGTCCAAGATTGGCTGGCCGATGACTCATCGAAGGTGCTGCAACTCACAATGTCGGACTTCTCCGAGGCCGGTCAGCAACCTGGAAAGATGACGCTAAACTACTCAGCAGTCGAGCTGCCTGCAGCATTGAGCAAACTGGATGTCGAGCCGTTCGGGAATCTGACGGGGGGCTATGTTCTCATAAAGAGGAAGGACACGGTGCTTCCGACCCTGTATCCCAAACTGGAACAGCCTACTGAGCAGTACGTCGGTATGCCTTTCTACACCTTACCAAGACACAATTACCTAAGGAAGGGAGCGACCGGCTTTGTTAATGGAGAAGATGGAATTAACTTGGCGTGGAGCATGGGCGTGCTGCAGTCCTTTCTCATGGAGTGTTTCTCTCCCTTTGAGAACTTCACGCTGGGTGGCCGACTAGAGGCAAGAACCAAGGGGGAGCTGAAGATACTCGGGCAGACATTTCCTCTTGATGCGGTGGCCGAGGCCGACGGCTACTTGGAATCTGACCGGCACATTGTGGTTCTTGCGGCAAGGCAGTCGTCGTATCAGACTCCGTTGTCGGGCTTCAGCATTCATCACTTGGTCCGGCCGCTGATTCACGTCAGGTCCCAAAACGAGAAACTCTCGAGCGGGCTTCTGTTAGACTGGTCCGTCGAATCAGAAGAGGACCATTCGACGGTACGTTTCGGACTCTTTCATTATGACTTTCCATCCACTGGGACAGGCATCAATCCATTTGATTACAGGCTGACCAAGTCCAAAAGCTATATCATATTGGCCTAGGGCCAAATCCTCTGCGAGTACATAAGGGGAGATTCTGGAGATTGTTGTCAGATAGGTTCTTTCTTGGACTCAAGTTCTCTTCCTTAGAAATACAATGACGATGGCGACCACTGCTGCGCCTCCGATTCCTAAACTAAGGGCAATGATTACCATCGGGTGTAGGCCTTCAGGTGTTGTATCTGTGGTCGTAGGAGTTGTGGTTGGAGAAGTTGTGTCTACAACCGTGACAGTGATTTCACTGCTCCGTATATTGCCCAACGTGTCACTCACTGATATCAATATACCATAGATCCCTACTGCCAAAGGAGTGGAATTCGTGATTGTTCCATCTTGATCTACTGTGAAATATGTCGTGTCATTCAACCACCATGAACCAATGCCTGACATGTCTGTCACATCCAGGTCATAGATCAAGGCCTCTCCTAATTCTACCACTTGGTCCATTGGATCGGCAATCCATATTGGAGCTGACGCAGCATGCACAGTCAATGTTAATATTCCACTCAGTGAATTCCCGGAAGTGTCATACACCCAAACCTCACATGGGTAGACACCAGCAACTAAAACAGTCACGTTTGT
>CP070658.1:2104453-2132843 GCA_020355105.1 Candidatus Thorarchaeota archaeon
GGGCCAACATCTCCTGGAGGGACGGCCAAGCCATCGTGACCGTGAGTGACAATCTCTCCTGGTCCGTACACATTTGTGGTCACAACCGGAACCCCACAGGCCATGGCCTCTATGATTGAAAGACCAAACGGCTCTCTCCTTGAAGGGTAGAGGAAGACTCTACTCCCGTTGATTAGGTCCGGTACTCTCTCGGTTTCCACCACTCCGAGATAGTCGACCATCTCCAATACGCCCTTCTCTTCGAAATCTTGGAACAGTGTGTCCTTGTAGGATCCATCCCCGGTCATGAGCATCTTGAGGTCTGGAAAATGCTGCTTGAGTTGAAGAAGCATCTCAGGAAACAGGTCTACTGCCTTCATGGTTTCAAGTCTGCCAAGGAATGCGATATCCCACTGCTTATGGATATCAGGTCTGGGACTGAATACTGAGAGATTCACTGCATTCTGAAGAGTAGTCACTCTATCTGCCAGATTCTCGGGAGTTAGGTGCTCCCGAAGGGTCTTGGCGACGTTCTCACTAACTGCAAGCACCAAGTCGAATGGCATATGCGAAGCAAATTGTTCGTAGTCCGTTGTGTCGGTCCCGTTTGGCAGTATTAGTGGCTTGGGTAGGCCATGAATGGACACCACCGCTGGGATGCTTGTCACTTCTTCGCTCTTCTGTAGAGTCTCCAAGACGCGGTTGAACACCACGTAGGTGCTGTGCGCATGAATCATATCTGGCTTGACATCAACAAGCAGTCTGCCAAGTTGTTCTGCCAACAACCACACATTCTGTTCCAAGTCGCCTGGTGCGAAGAGTTGCTCCGCTGCCGTAGACCTTTCGTCCTCAGACAGTGCGTAAAACTCCCACTTGCGTGCTTCCAACAGATTGCCGGGGAGATGAAAGAGTGTGTAGTGAGAACGAACGATCTTGTCTGAGAACTCACGAGCTGGTGCCTGAGTCACTACGTACGACTCATGACCTTCTGAAACGAGCTCCGCAGATAGGTAATGCAGTATTGCTTCGTACCCACCAAGACCGGCAGGGTTAAGGCTATCACAAAGGTGGAGAATCCTCATACTCAGGCCTTGCAGACTCAATCAAGGATGTCTAATCTATCTATCGAGGAACACGCCAGTGAATCGACGAGATGTGAAAGAACCTGCATTGGTCAGTCTCCCAGACCGTGTCCGTGACCGTGACGTGTTTCACGACAAGGATGGGAGGGTCTTTGTCACTCTCGGTTATATCCAACCAACGAATCGAATTCTCTCCTTCTTCAAATATGCACCTCATCCTGACGGCAAGTGGGTTTCAGGAGAACAGCGGTACGAGCGCATTTTCTGGGGTGGAGGAGCATCAGCGTCCGAGGGCATGGCGAAGGCCCCTGATGACTACCTAGTATACGACGAACACTTCGGTGTAGAACTCCTGGAGGTGCCCAGAGATGATGTTGGTAAATACTTCAGTCCTGAAATCAGACTGAAGGAGATCATTGACGACGGAGCCAAGGATCCATTGGAGAAGAGCGTGGGTGAGATGGCTGAAACTCTCCATGACACACTTGGAATCCCTCTGGAACGGTTGGGAGTCACGGGCAGCATCGCTTGGAAGGCACACGACCCGTCCTTCTCTGACATCAACATGAACATCTACGGCCTTCAAGCCTCGTGGCAACTTCAGAATTGCTACGATGAGGTTGCAGAAAAGAACCCACACATGCGTCTTAGGGAACTGCATGAATGGGAACGCACCATGTCCCGAGTCGTTGCTCGTATCCCAGTACTCCCTGTGGAGGACATGAAGACGCTGTTCACAAGAAGGAAAGGGCTTCTCTGCAACGAACGGAGTATCGGGGTCATGCCCATTCTTCTCCCAGATGAAACTCCAATCATACACGGAAGTGAGTCATACACAACCGTGACCGTCTCCCCTGTGCGCGTCGAAATGGAGGTCACAAGCGAGAGATATGGTCTGTTTCTTCCCGCAATCTATGAAGGTCTTTCTGACCCGCTCGATGTCATAGAAGGGGGCCAGGTATCAAGGATAATGGTGTATGAGGGGTCGTTCAGAGGACTCATACGAGAAGGAGACAGAGTAGAGGTGTCGGGCATAATTCAGAGAGTTGCACCAACAGGAAACAGGGGTGAACTCTCCTACCAGATGATGGTTGGTTCGAAGGTGGGGGCAGGTAAGGAGTTCATTCGCCTTGTCAGTAAGGCCTAGTACTCGACGGCATCTATGGTCCTGAGAACATTGGCCTCCCAACCAGGTACATAGCTTATCGCTATCTGCTCATATTCTGTGCTCTTTCGCTCTACCTTCTCAAGAACGCCAGAAACCAATACTTCCTCATCTCTGAAGGCCATCATTCGAAATTGCTCTATGTAGTTGAGAACTCTGGTGGGTGATGCGCTTGCGTCGCCGTTCAGCACTTCAAGCGTTTCGATTCCATACTCGCTTGGCATGTAGTAACCATCATCATGCTCAGTGATGCGAGCCCTGACAGTGATTCGGTCACCCGGAGTCATTATTGCATCCTCAGCAAGATTGTCAATCTCGTCAAATCTACGAATAGGCTCGAACTCCACCTTGAGGAAGGGATCTCTTGCCCCTGGCAGGATACCATAGATGCCCTTTCGACGATGGTGCGCAATTATTTCTTCACGGGTAATCGCAGTAAAAGGAGACGGCTTCTCCAAGAACTGTTCCACTTCCACTACAAACTCGTTCGCCAGATACCCGTCTGGTTCAGCATACCATTCAAGCAGAAGCGGCCGAAGTTCTTCGAAAGTCTTCTTTCCGTAGACAGTGATGTCCAGATCCGAGTATTGTGGATGGTATATCCCCGCAAGGAGGCTACCGAATATACCGAGATCCGACTGTCTTATCGATGTGTTCTCTACAAGATAACCAATGAGTTCAACCAAGAGGTCTGCAAGAAGGTCATCAGGTGGGGAAGCAAGCATCTTCTTCAGACCCTTGTCTGTTCTGAGAACCTCACTGATGTCAGGATGTCTTACTCCAACAAGGTTGGTGTCAAGAGGGGGATAATGGACTGTGAACTGGGGATACTTCTCATTAACAAACTCGACACCTTCAGGCCCATAGAACTTGCAGTATCCCTTCTTCCGTATTCGTCTATCCAGTAGAGTGTCAGACTTGAATATGGACATAGGCACGTATTCAGGGTCGCACACGTATCCCTCTGAGGGATGCCAGTATCCGTAGACGCGGAAGAAGATGCCTGGTTCTGTCAGAATCAAGTCCCGGTCTCTGAGCGTAGTAGTCTTTTCAGGCATTGTCGCATCCCAGTCCATTGAGATACGCCAAAGAAGCTGAATGATAATCTTTCCTCTCGACAACCAGACTCATTAGGAAATGACGCCCTAAGATACCTGTGTCGTCCGGAAGGTCATATGTCAAGACAAAGGCCGGCGATGGCGAAACGGCCAGAAAGGCCCTCCTGGAGGCCAAACTCCTAGACACAGAATACAAGATAGTAGATGAATACCAAGACCTATACTTTCCATTATCAGGCAAGGCTTCCAAGGCCAAATTGAAGAAGATACTGGCCGGCATAGACTTCGAAACCGGCAAGAGAGAGTTTGTCACGGCGCATATAGGGCCGAAGACGTTGTCTGATGCTCTTGAAGGAATACTACCCCCAGAACTGTTCGAACACCTGCCACGTGCCTATGACCTCATTGGAGATATCGCAGTTCTTGAACTACCTGATGAGCTAGCTGACTTTGGGAGGGAGATAGCGTCAGCTTTTCAGTCAGTACACAAGAACTTCTCAACAGTCCTGGGCAAGCGAGGTGCCATAACCGGAACTACAAGAGTTCGTCAGTATGACCTGCTTGCTGGTCAGAGAAAGACCCGAACCATTCACACAGAATACGGCTGCAGAATCGCAGTAGATGTCGCAAAGGCCTACTTCAGTCCTAGACTGCTTGAGGAGCATAACAGGGTTGCAAATCTGGTCATGGATGGCGAAACTGTGGTTGACATGTTCACTGGAGTCGGCCCTTTCGCGCTACACATTGCCAGAAGACACAGTGCAAGGGTCTATGCTATCGACATCAACGCTGATGCTATTGATTTGCTCAGAGAGAGCATTGAGCTTAATCGACTGATAGGTGAGGTCATCCCCATACTGGGAGATGCGCATGACTACGTTCAGAGCAGTTTCGATGCAGATGTTGACCGTGTGATAATGAATCATCCAACAGGTGCATTCGAGTTTGTAGGGGATGCATGCAAAGCTCTGAGGGAGGACGGAGTTTTGCATTATTACGACTTCGCAGGTGGAGAAGACCCTGAGAGCAGCGTTCAGGAGAAGATAGAAGATCTTGTGAGAGAGTCGGGCAGAGAAGTACAGAGCGTTGACGTGATACGAAGGGTTCGTGATAGTGCCCCTTACGAGTACCAGATGGTCGTTGATCTGGTCATTCGCTGATGAAGAGCAGCTCGCAATCAATGGCAGTTTCAGGCTGTTTCAGCCTCTCTATGAGAGAACGATTCAGGTCTGAGGCCGCCTTGTTAGCTTCGATCATTAAGGTTCGTCCGCACACAAATGAGCTCTTTCGAGCCACCATGCTGACCAAATCAGAATATGTCAGTCTGGGGTCCCCTCTTCCTTCAATCTCCTCGACCAGGTCCTCCACAGTGAGTTTCAGTACAATACGCGTGTTCGGGGATTTGGCAAGTCGTTTGAGCTGTGAATCAAGGCTTTGAAGTGTCATATCGGCTCGAACGCCAACAATACACGTACCTCTTGGCGTCAGAGCTGACTCTGATGTAATCTCAACCGTAGTTCTATGATTTCCAATCACATTTGCATGTCCATAGGCTTGGAACTGCACTCTGTGCATGTTTCAATGATTGCGCTCAACGCTTTTATCAATGCATGTCACATTGTGCAGTGATTGTGATGCGCGACAGCTCCTTCGAGAAACAAGCCGAAACCCTCGCCCAGAATCTTCGCCGCCGAGGATATCTAAAGAGCGAGAGTGTTGAACGGGCATTCAGAACCGTTCCTCGAGAGGAGTTCGTACTTCCAGAGTCCCGTCGGAACTCATACCGCGATTCACCTCTATCAATAGGGTTGGGCCAGACGATTTCGGCCCCTCACATGTGTGTAATAATGTGCGAAGGCCTAGACCTTGAAGAGGGACACAATGTGTTAGAGGTGGGCGCTGGGTCGGGGTATCATGCTGCTCTATGTGCAGAGATAGTTGCGCCAAAAGGATCTCCCAACCCAGGCCACGTATACACAATAGAGATAGTCAAAGGGCTAATCGACTTCGCCAAAGCGAATCTAGAGCGGTCCGGATATGCTGATAGAGTTACCGTAATTCATGGTGATGGTGGAGTAGGACTACCAGAGAAAGCTCCCTTTGACAGAATGCTCGTGGCCGCAGCTGCTCCTGACATTCCTCCCCCTCTGATTGAACAGCTGGCTCCAAGTGGCATCTTATTAATCCCTGTGGGGTCTCGTGGCTTCTATCAGGAGCTCATGATGGTTGAGAAGAATCAAGACTCCAAAGTGACTAAGAAACGGTGGGGCGGGGTTGCTTTTGTGCCATTGACAGGTGAGTATGGTCACTGAGCTCATTTCACCTTGTGGAGAGGTACCACTGAAAGTGTCACCAGGTCATCATCTTTTAGCTTCAGTTTCGTTCTGAGATTTAAGGGCGAAATCACTTCCAGAATGTCCTGTCCATGATGTGTTCGCTGAGCAATTACTACGACGCCATCAACCTTGTGATTCACCCTCACACGATAACAGACAACATCCCCGAAAGTTCGCCCCTCAAGAGTGAAGCCTGAAACAATGAGGGGTGGAGATTGTTTCATTCTACTTATGGCGCTGCGTGACCCCTCATCAATAATCTTCACATTAAGGGTACCCAAGAAGGGTGTGAAACCAAGAGCCTCAGCGAATCTTGACGAATAGACATCCACATAGTATGCCCCTTCGCCTAGGCCATGCACCACCCGGCCGGATATCACAATCTCCTCCTCACGTGGTGTAAGAGCAAGCTCCAAGTCAATCATTATCTGGCTCAGTTCTTTGATCCCCTTCCTTGTCAGTTGAAGCACCATGCCACTGACCGTGTGAGTCCGGGTCACATACCCCTCCTCGACACAGAAGGAAATCCTTCGAGATGCGGTCTGCTGGCTTAATCCAAGAATCTCTCCCAGTCTTCGGGTCGTTAGAATGGTCTTTCCATGAGTTGCCCCTTCTCGAGCCAGAGCGTACAGTGTAAACCAGATTTCAGGGTTAATCATGGCGGTCTGTTCTCCACTTTCCGTCCTATTATTGGTTATCTCTCATGCGGTCTTCGAAGACCCTGAGTTCTCTCACCAAATTCTCTTGCTGGATGGCTGAGGTTATGCTTCCACGTGTGCGTTCAATTATCGACCTAGCAACGTCACACTTTCTTCTGAGGTCGGGTACCAGGGCATTTGGAAAGTCGAAGGTCTGAATCTCATCGAAGATCTCTTCCATGAATCCCAACAGGTTGGTTGCTCGATCAACGTCTTCTTGACGAATGTTATCCAGAACGGCTCTCCTGAGTTCTCCCACTGTGTCTGCAAGACCAGTCAGATACGCTCTCGCAGGAATTCCGTACTGCTGAGGGGGTGTGAATCGACCATTTTTCAGTAGTGAGAGCAGATTTGCAGCCTCAGCTATCTCCTGATATGCGACATCTAGACTCCTTGAACGAGCCATGAAATCACTCCCTGCGATCTCTTTGAGGGCTCCCTCCACAATTGCATGCGCCTCTGACAGCAGTACAGCAGCAGTGTCGAAGCTTCCTCTATGGCTCTCCTTTATTGACTCACTACACTTTCTGACGGCTGATCTTGATAATGGAAGTACTTTCTCACGGACTCCATCATCTCCTTCAATCTCGGTTCTCAGAGGCTCTAGAATCTCGGATAGCTTCATGTCCGTCCCCGACCCCCCCGTCTACTGTATCTTCTTTATGTCTTTGCTCCTTGACAAGAGCACTACTCTACTCTCGACCTGCTCCTCCTGGAGATAGTACCCTGTAAGCGCGGATAGCTTCTTGGAGAATGCACGAATCTCCCGGTGTGATGGAGCATTAACGTTACTCATTCTACCCCTAGATGAACCGAGGAACATGTAGCCCTTCACTTCTACGAAATCTGGTTCACCTGATAGAATCAGCTTAGCAAACGAACGGGGCTCATGCATGTTGCGACCTGCGACCATTGTAAGTCGATTCACGGTTCTGCATGAGAGTGAATGGAGGGTCTCTTGTGACTCGTTCAGCAGTTTCCAGCCATCACTTACTATTGGTTTACACAGAGCACGATAGGTCTGTTCATCCGGTGCAGAGAGCGTCACGTAGAGTTGCGTGGGAGGTGTAATATCGGCTAGTACGTCTGGTCGTGTTCCATTGGTCACTAGGAATGTTGTCATCCCCCGATTACCCCCTTCCTCAATCAGCTCACTCAGGAACGGATATAGTGTTGGCTCACCAGCTAGTGAGATCGCTAGATGTCGAGGTTCCCTGGCTTCATAATATCTCTTCTCGGTCACACTGGTTGCAATTTTGGGATGGTATCCACCAAGTGACCGTAGGTTGGCCATCATCACCTCATCGAGCAGGTCAGATGGGGCTAGAACTCCACTCTCAGCAACGCTAGTCTGATTCCACATCATCCCGATATCTGACGGAGTCACTCGCCAACAGAAGTCACAGCTCTGAGTACACTTGTCAACTACCGGAGTCATCTGCAGACATCTGTGACTCTCAATGCCATAGAAGCGCTCTTTGTAACAGACATCTCCATGGAGTAGACTCTTCTTCTGCCACTGACATGCCTTGAATGCTCCACGCTGTCCAAGTAGGTGATACCCTTGCCGCTTGAGCTTCTCTCTCAATTCTGTTGGCATTTCCGAACTCAATGGCGTCGTCGGCCATATGACTGCGTTGCTTCTTATGAGCCTTTGGCAGTGTCACTCCCTGCCAGATACCAGTTCAGCAGCCATAGTCTCTTGTGTACTCCAAGAACCAGTAAGCACGCCCTTTCTCGAGAGTTCTCCCAATGCACTACGACTCTCTGGGTCAAGAATACCCGGGGGCATGGCCTCAAAGGCGCTGCCAGGAAGCGGCATGAATACATGTCCGTGCACCATCGCTCCCATTTCGGCCAGCTCTTCACACATCTCGATACTGGCCCTCAGTTCATCTTTGGTTTCTCCAGGTAGCCCAAACATCATGTCGACGTGTGGTGTGAAGCCACAGTCGAACGACATTCGAATTGCATCTAGTCCTTCTTCCACAGTATGATGCCGATTTGCTAGATCTAGGACCCTGTCAGTTGCTGACTGTAGTCCAATCTGGAGTGTTTCATTGGCCACATAGCTACGCAATAAATCTAGGGCTTCCCTAGTGACGAATTCGGGTCGCACTTCGGAGGGAAACGCACCAAAGAAGACCTCTTCAAGACCGTCAACCGAGGCGGCTCCTTTGAGCAGATTCTCCAGTCTGTCAAGATTCATCTCACGCCCCTTTCCACCATAGGAGAAGGCATTCGGGGACAAGAACCAAGTGCGTCTAAATCCCCTTTGTTGAGCCGCACGATTCAGCCACTTGACGACTGAATCCGCGGATCTATGTCTGACTCCTTTACCAGTCAAGAATGGCGTGCAGCAGAACTTGCAGGCAAACGGACAGCCGCGCGTCACCTCGACTGGCCCTAGTACGTTCATATCAAGGGCAAATGGAGGATAGCCATCCAAATCTACCCTGGGAAGCCCCTTCGGCCTAGGATAGGAATCTCTCTTCTCAGAAACAACACCATCAATCTCTCGAGGGTCCTTGTCATTCATCAAATACCAGAGTAGGTCTGTAATGAGCTTCTCTCCCTCACCTATTACGACATGGTCAAACCCAGCGTCTAGGAGCTCTCCTGGGCGAGCACTGGCGTGAGGTCCGCCTCCAATCAACGTGACTGCGTCGCCGAACTGCGCCTTGATCATTTTGCTCTCATGGAACACCCGATTTGTCTGTGTACTCATTACAGAATGTGCGACTATGACCGATCCCTTCTCGGTCGCCCTCCGAATGAGGCCGTCGGACATCTCAAGTGGCGCACTTAGCTCCAATCCAGTCAATCGACTGTCCATCTCAATAGCGCCGAGAAGAGCTGCTACGCTATACCTCGAAGAAGAATGGGTACGGAAGATGAAATGATGAGGCCCCACGCAAGGCACACGCTCTAGTTCTCTACCGTTCGCTCAGCGACACCGTCCTTGGTGACACTCATGATGCGGATTGCACCGCCAGACTGGGCGTCCCTGGATATTCCAGCCTTAACTGCCGCAACTGCAATCTTCTCTGCCTCTTTGACCGTCAGACCTTCTTTGTAGTCCTTCTCAAGGACACCAAAGGCTGTCTGCGTGCCACTTCCGGCGGCTGTATAGTCTTCAGGCATCAATGATCCGCCCATGTCTAGTGTATAGAGTGCGGGGCCGTCAGTGTCAAACCCAACTATGACGGTCTGTACGTAGAGAGGTGCCATTTTCTGCTGATACAGGGTGTTAGAAACCATCTTAGACAGCGCCTTCACGCTGATGGCTCTCTTCTGATTTAGCTCGTATAGCTTGATACTTGCCTGAAGTCTACTCACAAGCATCTGATAGTCCGAGGTGAGTCCTGCAGAGGCTAGGACTATGGTGTCAGATAGTTTGAATGCCTTGACACCCTTGTCTGTGAGAATGAAGGTTCCCCAGCTGATCAATGAGTCGGTAGCTACGATAGCTCCATCACTGCACTTTATACCAACAACGGTCGCACCAGTAGGAAGTGACATTACAAGAGGTCCTCCGTAGGGCGCTCTGGCCCGAATTACGGTCATGTAGGTTCTTTTTAAAACGTTTTGAACTGTTCCTTTTGTGCAGACAAAGACCAAGCAGGAATTGACTGAGAGATATGCAGTGGCTGAACCCCTTTACAAAGATCCCTACCATACTGACTGCAGAGGAGATTATCGACTTTGCACAGAAGAAGTCGACACGTGTGAGCATGAAGAGCTCTCTTAGACTAAAGAGAGTAGAGCGAACCCGCATTCGGGAGATAACACGACTTCAGGAGTTCACCAAGCACATCAAGAGTAAACTGAAGGAGGCTGTGGAGGACTTTCCCTCTCTAGACCATCTACATCCGTTCTATCATGAGCTTGCCGAGATTCTGGTCGGGATTGATAGACTGAAACAGGCTCTTGGAGCTGTCTACAACTGCACGCCCCCAATTGACGACATCACCAACAACCATCTTGAGGCATTGAAGCTAGCAGAGGACTTTCGTCAGATGAAGAAGACGCGTAGGGCTGCCAAAGGCAGAATCTCATCAATTGTACGCGGAACTGCCTCCAACTTGGATTTCATCATTGAGGCCAAGCAGACTATGTCACGACTTCCTGGCGTAACTCCCAACTCTCCCACTATAGTATGCGCAGGTTTCCCCAATGTCGGAAAATCAACGCTTGTGAAGGCGGTTTCAACGGCCGAGCCGGAGATTGCACACTATCCCTTTACTACCAAGAAGGTAATCATTGGTCATCTGACTGTCGGAAACCAGAGCGTCCAGATTATTGACACGCCTGGAATACTGGATAGGCCTATGTCAGAACGTAATGAGATTGAGAAACAGGCCATTGCCGCACTGAAGTACCTGGCTCATGTCATCATCTTCATGATAGACCCCTCCGAAGCTTGCGGTTGGGGTTTCGACGATCAACTCAATCTGTACAAGGAGGTTCAAAGGATGTTTCCATTGAATCCCCTTCTTGTTGTCTTGAACAAGATTGACATCACTCCATCCGAGCAGCTTGAGCTGGCGAGGAAGAAGATGCCAGGAGCTCATGAGATGATTGCCATCGAGGGGAAAGGCGTTCAGGAGCTGATGAACGATGCCCTTGAGGAGGTGGACCTGACCTCTCTCCAAGAGTCGGTGGATGAGTTTGTTGCCCTAGTCTCGCAGAGAGAATCCGACCCCTCTGACAGTTAGCTTACCTGGACCACCAACTGCCCCCTCAAGAGAAAAATCCACACTGAGCATTATCTGAGCTACCCACAGGTTCGTTTCTAAGTGCGATGTGATCTTGGTCACGCCTATCATGCTTGTGCCCTTTGCCAACACCATGTAGGGAACCAACATATCACATAGGTGAGAATCGACCGCCATTCCTGTGGAGAGTTCATCAATCAACTGATGTGCACATTCCGAACCCACATCCTCCGCAGGCTTTCCTCTTTCTCCAAGTCTGTCAGCGCCAAGTTTCGCACCTTGCTCAGATTCCGCCCATATGACAATTCCACTTCCCGGTCCTAGGTGTCTATCCTCATTCTTCTGATACGACTCTGTGTCAATAGCAATTTGCTCTATTCCGTTCTCACGCAATACTGATTGTGCTGAGTCGGCCTGTCGCCTTGCAACGTGTGGCGGCAGTCTTACACAGTGCGAGATGCCGCTGACTCCAACAAGGTCACCGAAGTACACAAGCTCAAGTGGGGTGAGTTCTTCCACTGGCGTAATCGTACACGACACTCTTCCTCCGCCTCTAGGAAAGTGTCCTCTCTTCCTCAAAGATACCTCAACATGCAGACCCATTCTCTGAAGCGAATGTGCAAAGACTTCCCGCATGTAGTCTATAGGTGGACTCCACGAAACATCTGTTCCCCCTGTGAGGCTCAATGTGATAGGTTCTGGGGCAAGAGCCGCAGTAGGCAGAGCGGCCTGAAGTATTAGCGAGATTGACCCAGCTGTTCCAACGTCATAGCTGTAGTGTCCTCCTCTCCTGCCTTGTGGTGAGAACTCCACAGCTGTGCTTCCGATATCGAGTCCGCTCACCTTTGCATCCACTAACTGAGCGATAATGTCGATGCCCGCCATGTGTTGTCTCTTGAGGCCTGGCTTTGGACGACCTGCACGTATTCTGCTTATCCTTACCGGACGCATCGTGAGTGCTGACAGGGCAACCGATGTGCGGAGTATCTGACCTCCTCCCTCACCGTGAGAGCCGTCGATCTCTATCATCGCGGAAACCCTGCAGCCTCGGTGGGGCTTGAACAGTTAAGGACTTCCGTTCCTCGTACCGGTGCCGAAGCCTTATTACGTCACACCACCCGTTCGGTTGCGGTAAAGATGAGGTCTGCATTCATCGGGCGCTTCCAACCGGTCCACAAAGGACATGTCCATTCAGTCAGGCAGATTCTAGACAAGAATGAGGACCTGGTCATTGTCATAGGCAGCGCTCAATACTCTCATACACCACATAATCCATTCACAGGCGGGGAGAGGGTTATGTTCATGAAGGGAGCTCTCATCGAGGAGGGGCTTCCACTTGACCGCATTGACATCATTCCCCTCGCAGACATCAACATTCATCCATTGTGGGTTTCCCATATGAGAAGCTTCGTTCCATACTTCGAGAAGGCCTATACACATAACCCGCTTGTTCAAAGTCTACTGAAGGAAGCTGGAATCAAGGTGGACGAAACAGAGCTTCTTGAGAGAAACACCTACAGTGCCAAACACATTAGAGACCTCATCCGTTGGGACAATCCTGAATGGAAAACTCTGGTACCTGATTCGGTTGCGAAGCTAATCAAGAAACACAAGCTGGACGAGAGGATACGAGAAGTCGGTGAGGTCACCACGAAACGGTGACAGTACACAGCAGACTTTAAATACGGACACAGAACGACTGTCTGTTGGTGAACGTAAATGCTAGGTGAACGCGTTCCGATGGAATGAAATGCTATTTCTCTCTCCTAGCCAGTGCTCTATATCGCAATCAAATCACAGGAGTAGATACCATGAGCAACAGTGACAAGAAAGAAGATGCACAGGTCATCTTCAACATAAGCAAAGAGAAGAATTTCCCTGATTGGTATGGTGAGATCTGCAGAGTCGCAGAGCTTGCAGATATCCGATACGGTGTCAAGGGCTTCACTCCGTTTCCACCATGGAGCTACATGACTATGGACATCATGTTCAACGTACTGGAAACGGTTCTGAAACGAAAGCGTCACCTGCCCATGCTATTTCCTACCGTGATTCCTGAGAGCAATCTTATGAAAGAGGCTCAACACGTAGAGGGTTTTTCTCCTCAGGTGTTTTGGATAAAGGAGATTGGCGACGGCGAGAAGCTAGAGGAACCACTGGCACTGAGGCCTACGAGCGAAACTGCAATCTATCCTATGTACTCGCTCTGGATTCGAAGCTGGCGTGATATGCCCCTGAAGAGATATCAACGGTGTTCCATCTTCAGGTCCGAGGTCAAGAGCACTCGCCCGTTCTTGAGGGGACGTGAGTTTCTCTGGATTGAAAGTCACAATGTGTTCGCAACTCATGATGAGGCCATTGCACAGGTCATGGAAGACATTGAAATCACAAAGGATGTGGTGATGGGAGACTATGGAGTCCCCGTCCTAATCTTCAAGAGAACTCAGTGGGACAAATTTCCAGGCGGGCTAAACACCTACGCAGCTGACACCATGATGCCCGATGGAAAGGTGATTCAGCTACCCTCGACCCATGATCTGGGTGACAACTTTGCCAGAGCGTTTGACGTCAAGTTTCTCAATGAGCAGAATGAAACGGTCTACGCTTGGCAGACCTGCTACGGTCCAGCCGTTTCAAGAATCTTTGGGGCAATGATATCAATCCACGGTGACGATAAGGGTCTTCGCTTGCCCTTCAAGCTGTCTCCCTACCAAGTGGTGATTGTGCCTATACTCAAGGACAAGGATGCAGATGACGTATTGAAATACTGCAGGAAGATCGAGAGCACGCTAAACAAGGCGGGCTTTCGTGTCCATCTTGATGACTGTGACGCCACTCCAGGTTGGAAGTATAACTACTGGGAGATGAAGGGTGTGCCTCTCCGGATTGAAGCCGGTCCTAGGGACATCAAGAAGAACACAGCCGTGGTCTTCCGTAGAGACACCATGAAACGAGCGACTGTAGACCTTAAGGAGCTCAAGAAGAGAGTCGCGAGCCTTGGAGTGGACATAGACCAGACCCTGAGATCCCAAGCAGAGACGAAGTTGGAAGACCTAGTGGTAGATGCAGAACGCGAAGGAGAGATTGCTGACATCCTGGAGAAGCGCAAAATCGCTCGAACCCCCTTCTGCACTACGGAGATGGAAGGACTGGCCTGTGCTGAAGAGCTCAAGGATAGGGTTGGTGGCGAGATACGTGGAACGAGAATGGACATAGAGGAGGTTCCTGAAGGTATATGCCCATTCTGTGGTAAGGTCGCCAAGGAAATAGTCTACATAGCCCGTTCATACTAGCCGATTGTTCTGGTCTCAAAGGCGGGACCAGAATACACCTTTTTCTTCAACCCTGCAATGAGGCTTCCAAGAGCCTGAGCACCTCAATGCAGTGGCCAACGGAGGGAATCCTGAGCGCGCCAAACTAGTGGTTTTGAAGGAGCTTTTCAATGAACTCGTGTAGACAATAGAGGGAGAATCTCCGTCTTCGGAGCCTAAAGGGTCTAGTTCAGCGAGGTGGTGACTAGAGTTGACTGAGAGTCAGGTCTTTAAGGAGTACATTGCAGCAGACAACAGCCACGACTCAGGGGATACAAGATTGAGTCTAGAGAGTCTTTCGGACATTCCAGGTGTAGGTGAGAAGGTCAAGAAGGCGCTTGTTGACCACTTTGGCAGTGAGGCAGTCGCTCTCAAGGTCATCACGGATTCCCGTTTGGACCTTGTTTCGGCTGTGCAAGGGATTGGTGACAAACAAGCAGTCAATATCGTCAAAGCTGCGTTTGAGGTCCAGTTTGGCGCTAGTGCCAATACAATCTTGAGAAGTGTGGACGCCCGGAAGATATTCGACTCCGTCATAGGTATCATCCGTGGCTATACCAACACTAGCTATGCTAGGGACAAGCTGATCCTGTACTTCCCCTTGCCACCAGATAAGCTTGACACCATTCACGAGAGACAGAAGTACTTCTCAGACGCTTCCAGAATGGCGCATGACCTCACAGAAGAGCAGAAGGAGATTCTCAGTACAAACTTGAGTCAAACTCGAGGTCTCTACAGAAGAATCAAACCCCGCCGAATCGAGGGAAGGGTCATAATTACAAATGATGAGAAGGTGTTTGACAAGCTAGTGAGTGAGGGTGTTGACCGTTGGTGTCAAGTCTATGTCATATCCGAGGGTGAGAACGCGGTAGACTACGCAAAGGGGTATGACCTAGTCATCTACATATCGCCTCTTGGAGTCTATGACGATTCTGTCGACATGCTGGACAATGTGGAGATTCTTGGGAAAGACTGGACGATTGACGACGTCCTGCCCGAGAAGACCATAGGTTTCTACTCCAGAAACTACCGAGTCATTGATGCGGCCTCTAAGCTTGCGAATGTCTTTGGGAAACTACCGATGAACGACTCTGTCCGAGGATTCATTGAGAGCATCGACATTGATAGCCTCAAAGAGGTCGGAGAACTTCTGAAGAACCTGAATGAGGAGGGCGATCTTGCTGAGGATGTTGATGCCGAGCTTGATCGGTACAGAAGAGCTGTCAAGGCGTTTCCGACTGCAGTTGCTGAAACTGAGGCGTGGTTGAATGAGGAGATAAAGACCAGGATCTCAAAGAGTGAAGTGACATTGGGAGGCCAACAGATAATCTCTATTCTGCAATCTGCCGAACTAGAAGGAGCAGAGGGAAGCGCGCTAAGAAGCATGCTTCCTGCTGAGATTGTGGAAACCTTCAGTTCTACCATACAAGAAGCTGAGGACAAGCTAGTAGAGATGCTTGGTCTGACCATGAAAGAGGCTGACTGGGCTACTGGTGTTATCAGTGAAGAGATTGCTCTACCTGTAAAGATGGTCTCAACCCAGATCAATGACCTTGAGGACAGACTCAGGAGGCTCTTTGCAGACCGGCAGTTCCGACTCATCAAGAAGATGTCCAACCAGCTTGAGAAGCTAACCCCCGCAGTGACTGAAGCCGTGCGTACTCTCCTGGACTTCGACCTCTTCCTAGCTGTTGGATTGTTCAGCAAGGAGTATGATCTGCAAACGCCTACTATTTCGACCGAATACGCAGGTGTTGGCGTTCAAGGAGCCAGAAACGTGGCTCTTACCGAAAGCATGCTGAGAGGCAAACACGGCAAGGTTCAACCCATAGACTATGCCATCGGGAAGACCCCATTCCAACCAGCAGGTACGAACGAGGAGAACTGTACAATCCTCTCAGGTGCAAACAGTGGTGGCAAGACGACAACCATCCAGACACTTGCTCAGATAGCCACCATGGCACAGGCCGGTTTGCCAGTGCCGGCAGACAAGGCATACATGCCCCCGTTTGAGGAGATATACTTCTTCTACAAGAGCAGAGGAGTGGTGAGTGCTGGTGCATTCGAAACCACATTAAAGCAGTTTGCTGACATAGTTACGTCGGAAAAGCCCAAACTGGCCCTCTTTGATGAGGTTGAGGCTATCACTGAACCTGGTAGCGCAGCCAACGTGATTGCAGGACTCATTGAGATTCTACAGCGTGATACCAGAAGCTGCACTGTAATCTGCAGCCATATGGCGCGAGAAATCAAGGAAGTCACCGACACCCCCGTTCGAATCGACGGAATTGAGGCCCAGGGACTTGATGAGAATCTCGAGCTTGTTGTGGACAGAACGCCACGCTTCGGCTATCTCGCAAGAAGCACTCCCGAGCTAATCGTTGAGCGCCTGACAAAGCTATCCAAGGGCAAGAAGCGGGAAGTATATGAGAGAATTCTCGGGAATCTCACTGGGACTCGACATCGCACCTGAGGGTTCACCTGCAGCGCAATTGATACCGGTCCAGGAGGTTGAGCATTGAACCGAGTGCTTGTGTTCGGAGATGCACATATCCCATCACGTCGCGATTCGATTCCATCCCAATTCTACAGTCAGATAGAGAACTCACAGTACGACCTGGCTCTTGTGACGGGCGACCTTGTCCGAGAGGCAGAGATGAGGGCCGCGATGCCTGAGTTACCTAAGTGTTACATGGTTCAGGGCAACATGGATTATGGCCGTGCTTTCAACATCCATGAACAGGTTGAGATTGAGGAGCTGAATTTCCTTCTACTACACGGCACACAGTTCAGGCCCCGGGGCAATGTCAAGCAATTCTGGGAGATTATTATGAATGTGGGCGCAGATGTTGGAGTTCACGGTCACACTCACGAGCTTAGCATCGATCTATATGAAGGCAGACTCATCCTGAATCCCGGGACGATTTCTGGAGCCACCGGAGGTTGGGCAGGAGTTCAAGATGCGAGTTTCATGGAGATTGAGGTTTCCCAGTCTAAAATGACCGTCAATCTACACTATACTGACTGGCACGTCGTAAAGAGGTCAGAAGCCCGATTTCAGAAGGT
This sequence comes from Candidatus Thorarchaeota archaeon, assembly GCA_020355105.1. GTDB lineage: Archaea > Asgardarchaeota > Thorarchaeia > Thorarchaeales > Thorarchaeaceae > SMTZ1-83. The sequence goes on from CP070658.1 coordinate 2,121,867, forward strand.
GGCGGGCCAAATGGTCCGCTTTTGACATTCACACTGGTATTAGATTGCCTCTTTACTCGTTTCCCCACGGGTCTGGGCTAAGTAACCGGACATAGAGAAGCTTGATCACATTTGCACTCTCTTCGAGGGATTTCTTGGTTATGCTTCGCCTCAACTCCATGAAGTCTATCTGGGAGTCGGATCCTTGGTCTGCAAGAAGAGAAGCAGGATCAGGCATCGACATCCGTATCTCTTCCGCGGGATCGATGTCCCGAGTAAACTTCACGCGGGCAAAGAAGAGGGCCAGAGTCTTCTTGATTGCCTTCTTCTCCGAGGACTCTGTGGGCATCATTGAAACAATGCTTGCTGCACCTGTCCTTAGCTTCTCAGAAACAATCTTCTGAACCGCCTCAGCAAGTTCCCGATTCTGCCCGACCGCAATACCCATGTTTATCATCAACATCCGGATTCGGTCCAGCAATACTCCAACTGTGGTTCCGACCAGTGGCTTGGGTCTCATTGCTGCACACCAGTCGTAATATGCATCAGTGATTCTCCGCAGTCCTTTTTCCTGTCTAGAGAACTCTAGAATGTTCTCAGCCGGGATGATAGGGCACCATACGTTCATTGGTGTCGAGTCGGGACCCTTGCCACTCATTCTTCGTCACCACGCCTAGTTTGAAGTCAATTATCAGTCTATTCGTAACATATCCATTGTGTGATTAGTGCGGAAGATTCTCGAGGATGCTCTGGTGCTTGGCTTTATTACGCGGGTCCAATCTCCTCAATGAAGCACGTAGTAACGGGTGATTAGGATGCCTACCTACAAGGTGACAATCGAAGTGGAAGATATCCTCGGGAGTGGAGAGTGTTCCATGGGACAGAAGGTCGGAGACAAATATCGATATCCTGAAGACTTTGGGAAAATGTGTCCCTGGTCGTTCTATATCCTGTACCCGCGGATTCTTACTCTGTTATCTGGCGGGAGCTTCTACTATTATGATGATGGTGGAGATAGCACAACCGTGGGCTGTAGTGACCACAAACATCAGGTAGTATACAGGATTAGGCGCGAAACAGTTGAGGACGAGTAGTCCTGCGACTCGACCACATTTCCTTCCGGAAAGCCTATAAGATTCCCAAACATGAATTAACAATAGTGAATGAAAGATGGAGATTCATGAACCATTCTGCTGCAGGATGCTGAAGGACAAAGACGTTGTGGACTCTTCTAGCAGGAAGATTGGACGCATCGGCGATTTTGCATTTCTGTTTGATGGAGAGCTGAAGTTCTCACACTTCATGATGACTGGATCCAGATGGGAAGAGCTCCTTGAGGCCCTCAACCTCAAGCCTGACCACGACCCTGTGTTCGACTCCACCCTCATCAAGAAGGTAGATGCCCATATTCATCTAAACACTACAGCAAACAAACTCATGACTGCTGAAGATAGGCCTCTGGTTTCGGAGGATGAGATAAGATTCTCCGAACTGGAAACCCTTGACATCATTGACAAGGACAATGTCAAGGTTGGCCGAGCTATCGACGTAGATTTCGATGTTGATGGACGCGTCTCAATCATAGCTGGAGGCGGCTTCATAGAAGAGAAGCTTGAAGCCATTGGCCTGAAGGAAGATGTTGACATAATCGTGCCAAGCGACGTCATAACTTCCATTGAGAATACAATACGGCTTTCTGTATCAAAAGATGAGCTTGACACTACCCTTGATGGAGTCCTGAGAGAAAGAGCTATGGAGATCCGAAAGGAAAGGGAGGCTGCTAAGCACCACGGCAAGTCCACTAGAGAACGCGTCTATGCCTTCTGGCCATATAGCTCAAAATGAATGAAGGATTGCGGGAAGTTCCACATCGCTTTCCTTCAAGCTTTATCTGCGTTCTTCTCTTACATGGATAACCAATCGAGTGAGTTCTGACCTCGATAGAATTCTGGGAGAGGAGAACCATGGACTTCGAATCGAAATACAACATTGATGCGAAGATACAGTTCAATCCAATGGAGATAATTGACTTTCCTGAACTGATTAAAGGATGCGCCAAGCAGTGGCAGAATTTGGCCCTTTGTCAAGTCAATGACAGTGTAATCAGACTAGGGGTAATCAAGGGGGAATTCCACTGGCACAAGCATGATCGAGAGGACGAGTTCTTCTATGTGATTGAGGGACAGCTTCTCATCGACTTGGAGGGTCGCACGGTTGGGCTGGGACCATGCCAGGGCTTTGTTGTACCAATGGGAGTAACGCATCGGACAAGGGCACCAAAGAGAACGGCAATCATGATGGTTGAAGGTAGCACCGTGACGCCAACAGGAGACTAGAAGGAATGCCAGAGATTAGACCTCTTCGCGAATCAGACAGAGATGACATACTGGAGATTGCAAAGCACACATGGGGCGGGCACGACTATCTTCCGTATTCCTTCGATGCTTGGCTCAAGGACAAGAATTCGCATACTGCAGCCATTGAACAGGAAGGCCATGTCATCGCTCTGGCAAACCTTAGGGTCATCGAGAACGGCAGGACTGGGTGGATGGAGGGCCTTCGAGTCCACCCAGACTATAGAGGCAGGGGCTTCGCAAACACACTCACCAATCATGTTGTCCAGACCGCCATTGACCTACGGTTGGAGCGTATCCGATACACCAGTGCCACCGTAAATGTCGAATCGCTCCATATCGGTCAAAAGGCCGGGATGGAACGGAAGTTCGATCTTGCAGTATCCTGGCACGCAGATCCCGGGGAGATAGCGTGGCGCTCATCAACGGACCCCATCAGAGAGGTGGCTTCAACTCAGCTACACCACAATCTGGTTAGCTCTGGGCTACTCCCCTACAACGTCATAATATACGACTGGAAAGCCCTCGATGCTAGACCAGATGCTCTGGATAAGATTGGACAGACGGCCCGATTCTGGGTCCAATTGCAGAATGGTGCCATCAAGTCCTTCTCTCTTGGCCTGAAACGTGACGCCTCTGGAGGACCTCAATGGGCGTTCACAGTATACGCGAGTAGTGAATCAGGGTTTCTTGACCACCTGTCACACCACGTGGGTATGGCAACAGAGAATGAGTGCACATCCATGTTTGGAGCCTTTCAGAAGGAGTTCTCTCATACCTTCTTTGCTCTTGACTGGGCACAAGACGAAGATGATGATGAAGGTGAAGAGTTCGCACTGACGCTTCTTGAGCGCGTTCTGTAGACAGTCCATCAAGCTTGCCATGATAGAACGAATGGCCTTGTCAGGCTATGCAAATCGTGCTGGTTGTGAAGGAATCGAAGGAGTCTACGATTCCAACTCTAAAACGACTTGAGCAGATTCCTTTCGGATTCTCGTCTCAGTTCTTGCGATACGCTCTATTATTCTCTTGAGAGTCTTCAGCATGCCCTCCAAATCACTGTCGAGTTCACTGTGAAACAAGACTCTCTCAACGGCCAATAGCGCCTCCTCTGCCTCATGAATCACGTCATATGCTGTGTGCGGGTACTCGGTTGTCCGCTTCTCCTCTAGCACGAACCTAATCAGGTCAAGTAGCTCTTCTGTTCCGTAGACTTTCATGTCGATTGCCCTCTTTGGACACGCTGCAACACAAACACCGCAACCTCTGCACCTCTCCTGCCGCACGTGCAAGGCCCTGTCGATTATCACAGGTGCATCCCATGGACAGAGATCGGCACATAGCCCGCAGAGTATACATCCATCAGCGTCCTCGTTTCTCACTTCGATTATTGATAGTAGGGCAACCTCTGTAGGATCCAGTTCATCATTCATTTGGAGTTCCTTCTCCACCCTGTCCACAGCCAAGAAGATGACTTACCTCCTTCCTAAGAGCGTCAGACTGCATCCACGTCTTTTCAGCTCTCTCTCAATCCTTTGAATGTGGACAGATGTTGCGACTCTTGTGTTCTTCAATGAAACTAGCATCAACTTGAGGTCGCTCTCCTTTTCTTCCGAGAGTCTTCTCGGAAGGACTACTCTGAACGCGTGCTTTCGCCATTTTGGAGTTCCACTCATTCTAACACCTCCTTGTTTAGAGTTCGTGCAAGTTTCACGAAGGACTGGGTCGCTTGGCAAATCGCTACTCTTTGTTGCTCCAGACATTCGTATCACGATTTATACTTGGAAGAATTCATATTATAACTTTGTGGCATCAACATACCATCGTAATGTCATGAAATTATATAATTGGGTGACATAAATGTATACAAGGCGTGCATGATATGTGCTCTTCATGTACGTTCTGTGTAGTACCGAGAGGTTTCCTTGGCCTGAGAGTGACATTTATGTACATTCTAGAGTCATGTAGAACAGGCAAACTGACATTTGTATGAGTCAAGATGCCTACGAGAGATCCTGAGGAACTACCCACCAAGAGGAATGTCTTTGAGTCGGTTGCTGGATGATTCGCTGAATGTTGAACTGCTTCGGCTCATCTGTTCCGGTACAGGCGTTGAGATCAATATCAGTGAGCTCTCCAAGCGGCTAGACAAACACCGAAACACAATCGTTTCAAGAGTGGAGAAGCTCTTCTCCCGAAGAATCATCGAGCGGCCCTTTCATCCACTTACCTATATGTTTGAAGAATACCCCCTTCTTGTTCTTGAGAAGGCAAACCTGCCCCGTAACCGAAAGACCAACGCATGGATTGAGAAGGATCCGAATATCTGGGCTGCGTTCTTTGTCAAGGACGAGGAGTACAACACTCTGTTGATTGAACTACATGAGGGCCTTCATGCCTACCACTTGTGGCGAGAGCACAACTACAACGGTGAGTCGGCCTCACTGCCTCCAGGACAGGAGCATGTCTCCTCTGAGGCAATCTATCTCAGCACGAAGACAATAATCAAGAACGACCTTGTTGCTCCGATTGAGACTATGAAGGCAGATTTCCAAAGATTTCCGCAAATGAACATCTACGGACTCACGATGGATCAAACGTATCTGGACCTCCTGGAGGCTCTCATATTGGGCAACGGGGTCTGGACAAATCCGAACTCTCTGGCTCGGGAACTTGATGTCCATCGCGTGACTGTTCAGAGAAGGCTAGACCTTCTGCTTCAAGAGGGCATTATCTCAAGCCCAGTTTCTCGTTTCCCACGGATATGGGCTCCTCCTGAGTACTTCATTGTTCTCTCGTTGATTGAGCTCAAAAGACAGAAGGACCGCATATCCAAGGCTCTCATGAAGGACTCGCATGTTTCCCTAATGGTACTGAACAGTGCTGGGAAATACAATCTTCTCACAATAAGCAGCTTCTACAGGCTCAGAGACCATCTCACGTGGGAAGAGAAGCTCGACCAACGCTTCTCTGGCTCAGTCGGTGCAGTCAAGAATCTGTATCTCTCACCGTCAATGACATTCTCCATACATCAACAGTATGTACCGCTTGCGTACCTTGAGAAGCGGCTAGAGAAACTTCGCGGGTAGAGGCGCATTCGGAAATCGCCGTCCCGTTCAGATGACCATTACGAAGGGCCCAATTCGCTGAGCAAAACTGATTTCAGCCACTTCACCAATAACTTGCAAGGCTTTGTCGCCGTGAGAGTGAAGATGTTGAAGTCTGTTGTTTACGGTGCTGGTGCAATAGGCAGTGTTCTAGGTGCTAGACTACATCAGGCAGGAAGGAAAGTGACACTTGTTGCCCGGCCAAACCATGTGAACGCAATCAACGAGAAGGGCCTGAGTGTATCCGGCATCGAGGAATATGTAGTGGAGGTCGCTGCCTCATCGGACCCGTCCGTTGTAGAAGATGCAGACTTGGTCTTTCTCACAGTCAAGACTCAGGACACCAAGACGGCCGCTGAGGAGTTCTTCCCCTATCTCGGGGACTCTGCACACGTTGTTTCGCTGCAGAATGGGGTTCGAAACCCTGAGCTCATCGCTGGCGCTATCGGAGAAGATAGGGTGGTCCCAGGCGTTGTCCGTTTCATGGCAAGCTATCTGAAACCTGGAGAGGTGGAGTATACCTGGAAGGGCAACTGCATAATCGGTGAGTCGACTGGAGTAGTCACCGACCGCATCAAGCAGATCTCTGAATACGTGTCCCCAGCCGTTGAAACCCGTACCTCCGTCAATATCGAGGGAGAGATGTGGACCAAACTCATCCTGAACCTCATCAACATCCCCCTCGCTCTTACAAACATGAGCTTCCCGTTCGGCTTCAGAGATGAGCATCTTCGGCGCATCACGGAGAGCGCGTGGAGTGAGGGGTACGCCGTTGTGAGGGCCGCCGGGATCAAGGCTGACTTCCAAGACCTCGACACGTGGATTGGACTTCTCAAAGACGAGGCCAGACGCACCACATGGCTGAGCCAGCTCTCGCCCGATATCCGAGTTCATCCCTCGACCCATCAGGGATTGGTTCGGGGGTCCACCGACGAGAGTGACTACTTGACCGGGGAGATAATTCGGCTGGGGGCTCAGGTTGGTACTAAGACTCCTGTCAATTCTCTGTTGATGAATAGGATTCAGGACATGTTGCAGAGCGCATCTATCGAGTACGTTGAATCGGAAACCCTTTGGCGAGAGATAGAAGGAGCCAAGTCGATCTAGTCGGGCCCTACAGATTTGCAGATGGCCCCATAGAAACATCGATGCCCGATTCACGTCAATCAATGAAGTCGGAGACTGTACTCTTAGTACTGTCTGGATCGCCCTCATTACCGTCGTCAACCCCTCCGCAGAACCTTGAGCAAATCTCACCATAACATTTATAAACCGACCAGTCAGTTTATTTTATTAATAAAAACCGAACGGTCGGTTTAATAACTTATGGAGAAACATGAATTGGCATTACTTTCGAAGACTGTAACGAAACCAGATGGTGACACTCGAACTAATAGTCTGACAAGCATAATTGTTCAAGCCCCTGAATCGATAGTTGTCGAAGAATCGATTGAAACTTCCGAGTTGGAGAATGACCAACTAAAGGATTACATGAAGATATTCGGTGGACAAGGGTTCTCACTTGTAGGAAGCGCTCTTGTTCAATTTGCATTAGTATGGTGGCTTACTTATACCACCGGAAGCGCTCTTGTTCTTTCCCTCGCGACAATGATGGTCGTTCTGCCGCAGGTCTTGGCAAGTCCATTTGCAGGAGCATTAGTCGATAGATGGAACCGACGAAATGTGATGATTGCTGCAGACACACTGTCTGCAGTGGTAGTTGCAGGACTGGCTTTGCTTTGGGCAGTTGGTGTCATTCATATTATCCACGTGTTCATGGCAATGGCGGTGCGCTCAACACTTGGGAGTTTTCAATGGCCTGCACTTCAAGCGTCAGCTTCATTGATGGTTCCAAAAGAACATCTCTCTAGAGTTAACGGAATGTATCAAGCTCTTTCGGGACTAGCAAAGATCGCTGCACCTGCATTAGGAGCTCTGCTCTTGGTATTGTTGCCGATGCAGTTTGTCCTTGCTGTGGATATTGGGACAGCTGCAATGGCTGTGTTGCCCTTGTTAATGATACGCATACCTCAGCCCATGTCAGAAACTGAGTCGGACTCTACTGCATCGTCTGTTATCGAGGACATTAGGGAAGGCTTCTCCTATATGAAGAACTGGACGGGTGGTAGATTCATCACAATAGCTCTGATGCTAACCAACTTCATCTTGATACCCACATTCGCATTGACCCCACTTCTTGTGTTGCTTCACTTCTCAGGAGGTGCTTTCGAACTAGCATGGGTTGAATCAATGATGGGTATTGGGATGGTCCTAGGCGGGATCACACTGGGAGTCTGGGGAGGTTTCAGACGAAGAATGATTACTGCTTTAGTTGCTCTCTTGGCAGCTTCTGTTAGCATTTCGGTAGTCGGACTGGCACCAGCTAATCTAATCCAGCTGGCTATCATTGGAATGTTCGCTGCTGGTATGATGATTCCCATGGCAAGCGGTTCAATAATGGCGGTAGTGCAATCAACTGTACCACCGAATATCCAAGGAAGAGTCTTCACCGTTCTGATAAGCCTTGGGCCTGCAATGACTCCGATTGGTCTGGGGATGGCTGGAGCTGTGGCCGAAGCCTTCGGTATCCAGGCCTGGTATCTCTTGGGAGGCATTGTATTGGCGATAATTGGTATCATCGGTGGGACTAACAAGCACATAATGACGCTTGGTGAGATCCAGTCTGACTCCGAGTAAGAGTAGACTAGGCTCCTGTTGCCCTTGAGAAATCTAGGGCAACACCCTCTGTTCCAAAAGGCTTATATTAAACCGACCAGTCAGTTTTATTATAGATAACAATGAGTTGAGCACATTGTCTCCGAAGGTTTCAGAAGAACACAGAATGATGATGCAAGAGAAGATCCTAGCTGCATCTATGACACTGTTTTCCAGGAAGGGATTTCATGAAACATCGATGGATGATATTGTAAAGGAGAGTGGATTCAGCAAGGGTGCGATCTACGGCTATTTCAAGAGCAAAGAAGACTTGTTCTTTGAACTTCAAAAGAGAAGCGCCACTCTAAGTCTGAATGAACTGAAATCAATGGTCTCTCAAGAAGAAGCTGCCATTGCCAAACTGGAACGGGCTGCTGACTTGGTGTTTGCATCAATGTGTGAGGTCTCCGATGAGGTCTGCAGAATGGACCTGGAGTTTCAGCTAGCTTCATCCAGAATGCCAAACATGAGAACAGAGTTCAAGAAACAGCAGATGGTGATAATCACCTTACTATCTGACATAATCACTGAGGGAATTGAAGCTGGAGAATTCAGAAAGGACTTGGATGCTGACAACATTGCAGCAATACTCGTCAGTACGATTGGAGGCCTATCGAACCTTCTAGTGACAACGGGCATGAGTCTAGATTGGGACAAGATCAAGAGTGCACTAGTTTCCACTGTTCGATATGGAATCATGAGATAGATTAATCGCAGCACGGAATGGGGTGGCAATCTGAGAGGAATCTAGGCCTATAGAGCGACCCCGACTGGCTATGACAAAGGCCTGAGCAAGCTCTTATCTTCGTATGAGAGAAGTGACAATTGAGGATGCACAGTCTGGCTCCATCAAGTCGCCGCTATATTGCCGTTGACAAGTCACGCGTGATGAGATGCCAATGGTGTGGAACAGCAGAGAGCCGACACTGGATCAGGGACGAGGGAGGACCATGGTGCTCTAAGGCTTGCCAATCAGCAAGTCGACTAGAGAACGACACCTGCGGTGTACTTCTCTGCATTATTTCGATACTGCTGATCTTCTCCACATCGATCCAGAGGGGCATGGTCTTGGATGTCGCCACTGGCCTCATCATGACCCTCCTCCTCCTCTCTTGTCCTGCCGTGCTCTTCGGGTCAAGTATCACGTCGGGATTGCAGACACGAAAGCAGATACCGCGTTATTCCAGACGCGCTGGTAGGCCCCTTGATACCGCCGGCTTCCTTTGTGCGAATTGTGGAGGCGCTCTGGAGGTCGAGGTCGGAATGTCCACGGCCGAGTGTGCTTACTGTGGAGTCGCAAACGAGATAGTCATGCGTTGAACAGCAAGGCTACCGCTGAACCCCATTTATGAGAGCTGTGAGCCATGCCGCCGTGATTCAGCTGTTGTTGGCTGTGTGGTCTCATATCGCCCTTCAAGTGACAGGGGCCTCATCCAGCGAGATGCGCTTCATTGTCGCGTCCATTGTCGCCCTGCAACCAATAGGTAGCACGTAGTTCTCGACGTAGTGTCCAAGCTCGCCAATCTCAAGAACAGGGAAGTCGTAGTCTTCCGTTTCCTCGAGAAAAGCCTCACTTACAGGACGGCTTAGTTCCTTCTCCTCCAGTTCGCTACCCTCAAACCATCCTAGAATCACGCCTGCGACCGAGTCGAAGACTCCATGGAGCCTCAGTGCAGTGATGAAACTATGTGTGCGGGCCACATCGTCTGTGCCCTCGAGAAAGAGGATGGTCCCCTCGAAGTCCGGGCCGTAGCCAGCGAGAATCGTGTTGGCAAGGATTCTGATGTGACCGCCCACCAGTCGACCAGTGCCCCTCCCCTCCCGAAGACATCTCCAACCGGGATACTTCAAGTCTGGTTTCAACTGGTGCTGCCAGTTCTCATTTGGTCTAAGCTCAATCGGTTTCCTTTCAAAGAACGTGCTCACAATGTTCCTCTCTATTTGAGGAGTCATCTTCTGACCGAAAGTCCAGATGACGTCAGGCCCGTGATAGGTGACCAATCCAGTCCTCGCGTGGACTGCGTTCAGCAAAGTGGTCCCGTCGGATATCCCTGCAAGTATCTTGGGGTCACTTCGAAGCAGGTCATAGTCAATACCGTCCAGAAGCTGGTTCGTCGTGCTCCCACCCTGGGACATCAGCAGCATTCTCACCTCCGGGTCTGCCCAGAGGGAATGGAAATCCTCAAGTCTCTCGTCGCGAGTGCCTGCACTGTAATAGTGTTGGGCGAGGGTGTGCTCCCCAAGCCTTACGTTGAGGCCCAAGGACTTGAGCTTCTCAATCCCACGGTCAAACTGCCCGCGCTTGTCAACCGGCCAGGCCGGAGAGAACACCCCCACTGTGTCCCCCTCATACAGTCTACCAGGTTTGATCAGGTTCATCGCAAGTCCTCCTCAATGCTGGTTTTCATCGCAGGGCGGCTGTTGCACTTAAGGATACTACTCTGCACCACCGAGAGGAATCCGATATACAACAGCCAGTTTCAATAGGAATGCTATGACCAGATTGACAACTAGATAATGCTCGCGGGAACGCTGCAAGACTTTATTCTGGCCGATGGGTGAACTCAGTCGAGAGCGGAGAGGCGGCTTCTTGACGCAGGGAAATGTCACTCGACGGAGTCATTGCGATTGGTGCGGAAAGCCGCGAGAACAGTGGACTCACCGGTACAATCAGTAGATCTTCTTCTTCAGGTATGCAGCCCCAAATGGACTGATATTCATGAATAGTTCAGATGTCTGAATCTCTTCTGGCACCTCATCCAAATCAATCTCATTGAATCCGATGTTTAAGAAGAGCTGGGGCGCTTTTGTTGTGCAAAGAT
>CP070658.1:2132943-2136661 GCA_020355105.1 Candidatus Thorarchaeota archaeon
CGAGTCGCTCTTCTCTTACCCACAAGAAAGCCTCGTCACAGAAGGCCATCCGATACATCTTAAATCGTTCGTGCTATCTAGTCAACACTATGCTCCATGTCATTCTCCTAGACTCCGCAATCGAGCTGATTCCTAGCGAGATTTCCTCTTCCAAAGAAATCCAGAAGCATGCCGGAAGACGAGGAAAGAAGCCAATTCATATGCTACTGGACCAGACTCATCATGGTCGTGCAATGACCAAACTCGAGAATAGCGAGAGGCGTGGCAGACCCGACATAGCTTATCACTGCCTTCTTTCGCTGTTGGAAACTCCACTCTGCAAAGAAGGGCTTCTGACCGTCAATGTTCATCTCCAGGATGGAAGAATAGTGGAAGTGAATCCGAGCGTCAGACTCCCACGCAATTACGACCGTTTCGTTGGTCTCATAGAACAACTCCTGAAAGAGGGAAGAGTCCCTCCGGATGGGGCGCCGCTGTTGACAATCACAAACCACACACTCCAAGAGCTCCTCTCTAGTCTTAGGGGTGCTGCAGATAGGAACGTTTCAATTCTCTTCACGTTGGGTGGAGAACGTACTTCTATTGACGAACTGTCAAAGATCCTTCCTGACGATGCGTCCGTACCGGTGACGATTGGAGTGGGGGCCTTCTCCCACGGAGATTTGAGTCAAGAACTAAAGGACGAATTCGAAGCGCACATTGAGCTTGACAAGGACATGATGATGGCTTGGCATATCTGTGCAGAAGTAATCTGGATGTATTCCTGGAGAGTCGGCGTTGTCAAGTCGCGCTATGCTCAGATCTCACTTCCAGAAACTAATCAGAAATGAATGGTGCGACCGCCGGGAATCGAACCCGGGCCACAGGCTTGGAAGGCCTGAATCCTAACCCCTAGACAACGGTCGCTAGTTCTACAGCGCAGACTGCGTGGTGTTGATTTAAAGTAATCGCTACGGAAGACTCCCTCAACGCAATCCTTTTGTTTGCCATGTTCTGAACTCGGCACTAGGCTGCGTGTTCCACCTTAAGGTCTGTTTCCTGAAAGACAACCAATACCCAAGAGGCAATACGATGGACTCTCTGAAACACAATGGCATCATCGTTCTCAAAGCTCCACCGCCGCACGGATTCCGGATTGTCGTTCGCGGTAGGGATTTGTTTCTCGATCAGAATCAGGAAGAGATGGCTCTCGCATGGGTCAGGAAACTTGGGACCCCCTATGTCGAAGACCCTGTCTTCATCAAGAACTTCATGACAGACTTCAGCAAGGCTCTTTGTGTGAAACCCGCCCTGAAGCTTGAGGAAGTCGACTTCTCAGAGGTAATCACTTTCGTGGAGGGGGAACGTGCCGCCAAGGAAGCAATGACCAAAGAAGAGAAGAAGGCCGCTCGTGAGGAACGAAAAATCGGGCGAGAGCGATTGAGGGAGAAGTTCGGGCATGCCCTAGTTGATGGAGAACCAATGGAACTGGGCAACTATCAGACCGAGCCATCAGGCATCTTCATGGGTCGTGGGGAACATCCACTTAGAGGTCGCTGGAAGAAGGGTGCGACAGAGAGGGACATCACACTAAATCTCAGCCCCGAAGTCCCGGTCCCTGAGGGTGACTGGGGAGAGATAGTATGGGGTCCAGACTACATGTGGATTGCTAAATGGACTGATGAGTTGACAGGCAAGACGAAATACATCTGGCTCCACGATAGCACACCGATAAAACAGGAACGTGAAGCTGCAAAGTTCGATAAGGCCATGAAGGTTGCCAAACGACTGGATGCGATTCGGGAGCACATAATGGATGGAATTCATTCTCAGAATCCCAAGAAACGGATGATTGCTGCAGCCTGCTACCTAATAGACAGACTGAACCTACGAGTGGGTGATGAGAAGGACCCAGACGAAGCTGATACCGTGGGGGCGACCACACTCAGAGTGGAACATCTCACTTTCAGAAAGGACTCAGTTGTCTTCGACTTCCTTGGGAAAGACAGTGTCGCCTGGCACAAGGAACTAGAGATGCCGGAAGATGTCTACGAAGTCTTTCAAGAGCTGTATGACAACGCATTGGAGAGAGTCGAATCCTATAACTCCCGGAGGAGCAAGAGGACCAGCGTAGATCCTAAGAAACCCGCCCAGATATTCCCAGGCATTGGAAGCAGTCATGTCAATCGTTTTCTAAGTCAGGTTGACAAGGACTTGACAGCGAAGGTCTTCAGGACCTTTCATGCAACTTTAACAATGCAAGATGAGCTTAGAAAGGGAAAGACAAAGCAAACTGATCCTGACTTCATAAAGAAAGAAGCAGTGAAACGAGCCAATCTTGAAGTTGCCAGGGTGATGAACCACACGAAACAAGCACCCAAGGGCTGGCCTCGTACAGCGAAACGCTACGAAGAGCGAATCAAGAAGGCCGAAGAACGAGTCAAGAGAGCAGAATACCAGCTCAGAGATAAGAGGAAGAAACTAAGTGCCCTAAAGAAGAAAGAGAAGGAGAATCTAGCCAAGCGCCAGGCAACTTTTGCAAGGCAGAGGGAAGTCACAAAGAAGTATGGCAAGTCTTTGGCAGACTGGCGTGAGAAGAGAAATCAGGCGAAGACCGCGTGGGACAATGCGAGGGACAAGAAGCGTCGAACTCGAGCGAGTCGTCGCAAGGGCAAGACTACCAAGAAGCGCCGTCTGGAGGAAGTACAGGCCCGTATAGACAGAACCCGAGAGCGATTGGAAAGGACTGAGTACAGCCTTAGTCGGGCGCGTGAAAGACACAACAAGAGCAAGAAGTCACTTGAGACGAAACAGCACGCACTGGCTGTCTTCAAGGAGAAGTCTGCAGCCCGAATCGTTCGTGGCGAGAAGACAGTAGAAACTACAAGAGAGCGTGTCAAGAAGGCAAAGCTCGCGAAGAAAAAGGTGGAAACTGACTTTGCATTGGCCAGGGCATGCCGCACATGGAATCTCGGCACATCTCTAAAATCATATGTCCACCCCAAGGTGGTGTATAGGTGGTGTGAGAGGGTAGACTATCCATGGCGTAAGGTGTATCCAAAGACTTTGCAGAGGAAATTCGCATGGGTCGAGGATTCGTAATTGACCGGACCGTTCTTCCTGCAGAGATCATGACTATAGATGAAGTGAATTCAAGGGGTCGTTGTAGAGTCTTCCATGAAGTAGATAGTCCCTTATCCTGCTCTCAATCTCATTCCTTGTTTCTATGAACTTGGTGAGTATTTCTTCATACGTTCCTTCAAATGATGCGGGATCTTCAAGAGACCAATGATCCAGATTCTTCGCTCCAGGGAATACAGGACACTCTTTTTTCGCACGATCACAGACTGTCACTACCAGATCGAACTCCTCATCCAAGAATCGGTCGAGCCTCTTTGGATGAAGTCCGTTCGTGTCGATGCCTCGCTGCCTAAGCACCTCGAGGGCAAAGGGATTGACCTCATTGCTGGGACTGATTCCAGCACTGTAGACTTCGTAGTCGTTTCCGCCTAACGTCCTAAGAAGAGCCTCAGACATCTGGCTTCGTGCAGAGTTCCCAGTGCAGAGGAAGAGGACACGTTTCAAGATGAATCGCCCCTGGAAATCACTCGCATGTCTTATTGACGTGCTTTTAACTGACATGAATATGAAACGGAGCAATCACAAACACATGTTATGGGTCAACTACAAACCAACTACATTGGCATAGATTGATAATCCACCTCAGCAGAGAGAGATG
>CP070658.1:2136761-2140297 GCA_020355105.1 Candidatus Thorarchaeota archaeon
AACCGAGGCGAAGCTGAAGATTCACAAGGCACCCAAGGGCTTCATCCCGTTCAGCTACGCCTTCGACCATTTGGAGCACTTGTGCAATGCGATGCGCCATGTCGCAAAGCTTGACCAATCTCCGACGTACCTCAAGATTGCTGACAAGGACTTCCAAGGCTACAGCAATCCGCTGGAGAAAGGCAAGTACGTCCTCACGGTGGTCTATGACCAAGACCCACAGTCTGTTCCAATTGATGAGTTCAAGATGGTGATGGCTGACAATGGAGGAATCGACCTTGGCGTAGAGTATGCTGCTCACGAGTGGACTCTGCGATACGATTGCGAGTTCAACCCAAAGGAACACTGTGAGACGCTCATGTTTCAGGAGGTTTCGGTTGAGGTTGATAAGGTCTATGACGTCCTGAAGCAGTACGAGTCCTACAAGGGATCTCACAGAGTGCCTGCAATCTGGTTTGGCATGCTGGCCACTCCAGGGTGGATGAGAGTCGAACTCATGGCCATGTTGAATCCAGACCAGTACTTGAAATTCATTGCTTCCAAGGGAATCCTTCACAAGATGATGAAGAAATCAATAAGCCTTGGTGGTGGCCCCTACACAATTGGGCTTCAGAACTCAATTTACATGAAAAGCGCATACCCTGAGAGACTTCTACAGATGCAAGATGCAAAGTCCAAATGGGATTCTGACAACATCATGAACCCCGACCGGGTGACAAGTTGCATGACCTCGCACCTTCGAATGAATGTTCTCTTCTTAATGGCTGCAGCGATACGTAGACTGTCGAGGTATGTCGGGAGATAGGAGGGGACTATGTCAAGATGATTACAAGTTTGACCGAAAAGGCTTTTGTAGGGTTTCGTTTTCTAAGAGGAATGGACCCACTGGCTCTTCAAATGGTTGGACCTCTGGATGAGAGAATCTGCAAAGGAGTTACGATAGCATGAGAGTCGACATCGAAAGCAAGATTATGCGTCATTGTGGATCCTGTAACTACTGCCGCGACACTTGTCCAATGTATATAGAGCTGGGATCCGAGTTGGATAGCCCTGGCGGCAAGATTAGGGCTCTACGCGCATATGCTGAGAAGATGAGAAAGCCTCCCCAGGAACTGCTTGAGAGGCTCTACTGTGCAGATTGCCGCAGGTGTGAGGCAATCTGTCCTGCAGGCGTCCCTGTTACTAGCATTTGGCATGATGCTAAGGCAACACTGCTCAACACGGGCGGCGTCATGTCAGAGAATCTCGTCAAGGTGATTGATTGGCTGGAGAAGGAGGGCACTCCCTTCATAGGATACGAGTCTGAGGACAGAACCGTCTGGGCTGAAGACCTGGAGTTGCCCCCTGAATCGAATACTGCAATATTCAGCGGATGCATGGGATCATTCTGGTATCCAGATCAGCCAGAGATGGTGGTTGATATGTTGACCAAGCTCAAGGTCAACGCCGGATATGTACCGAGCGAAGTCTGCTGCGGGCTCATGTCCTATTGGGCCGGTGATGATAAGGGCTTTGAGGAAACAGCACGAAAGAATTACGCTATGTTCAAGAAGGCTGGAATCCAACACATCGTAACTGGATGTGGCGGATGCTTTGGAACGTTGGCTGAGCACTACTCTCACTTCATCCCAGAGTTTGATGTTCAAATACATCACACTGTTGAGGTCCTAGCAGACATGGTAAGGAATGGTGTTTTGACATTCAAGGGCAAGGAAGGGAGGTACACGTTTCATGACAGCTGTCACCTCGGTAGAGCTCTTGGCATCTACAGAGAGCCAAGAGAGATCATAAACGCCATCCCCGGCTTGGAACTTGTAGAAATGCCTAACAACAAGGAGAATTCGAACTGTTGCGGCGGATTCCTGACAGTCCTAGACCCTGACCTGTCGGAGTCAGTCGGAAAAAGAAGGGTTAATGAGGCTGTGGAACTAGGTGTCGATGGAATGGTGACTACCTGTATCAGCTGTTACAAGAATCTGAGCTACTGTGCACGGGAAACGGACCTTGAGGTCGTTCAGCTTGATGAGCTGATACTGGACCTTGCACAGTCATCTCTCGTAGAGGAGTGAAATGAAGATGAGCGAATCACGAAAAGGCACGAAAGTTGTCGTAGTTGGGGCCGGAATTGCAGGATTTAGCTGCGCTCTTGAGTTGAAGGGTTTGAAGGCACGTTGTACAATTCTGGAGAAAGAGAAGACTGTTGGAGGAAGAGCAAGGTCATTCACAGAGTCAGGCTATGTATTTGATCAAGGACTTCACTTCTTCGTAGGTGGCTTCAAGTCACTTATCCCGATACTTGAGAGAAGCGGAATCCGAATGACAACGGTTGGAGAGGGAGCCGTATGGCTCAAGGGCGGAGAGAGACACATCGTTCGAAAGTCCGCCGTGGACTTGGCGAAATTCGGCTTGTTGCCCGTACCTGATAGAGCACGCCTTGGATTGCAGGTTCAAGAGAACATTAACCGGCCTGACGAAGACTTCCTCGAGCTCGACAAGATGACGTTCGCAGAGTATGCAGAGGACAAAATCCCCGAAACCATAGTGAGAGACTTCTATGACCCTCTCATCCGCACAGTCACCTTCATGACCCCGGAAGAGGTTTCCGCAGGGCAGTACCTCTACTCTGAGAAGCTTAGGTTTGCCTATGAAGACGGGTTCAAGGCCATGTACCCGGAACGAGGTGGCCTTGGCAGTGTGCCCTACACATTGATGCTACAAGCGCGCAACTTCGCAGTCGAGCCAAAGGTAAACTGCACGGTCAAGCAGATCATCATAGAAGACAACAAAGTCCAAGGCGTAGACTTTGAACAGGACGGGAAGGACCAGCACGTGGACGCAGATGCCGTGGTCGTGACCACTCCGGCGGACTTATTGCCGAACCTCGTGAATATGAGTAGGCTCCCGAGCGACTTTGCAGATGCGATTGGCAAATTCAACTATGCGCCTTCAACTGTCGCCTACTTCGGGCTTTCGTCCCGTGTTCTCGACTTCAATGTGGGTGCCTTTGTGCCAGGGAAGAAAATCAACATCGTTGCCGAAGCCAAGAGAGTTTCAGGTGTACTTGCGCCTATCGGTGAGTCGCTTCTGACGGTGACAAGCATCGACAAGGAGCTCCTCAAGATGAGCGATGAGGAGGCTACCGAAGTTGTCCTTGATGAACTAAAGGAGCTAATCCCAGGCGTCGAACAGAAGGTCACATGGAAGAAGAGCTGGAAGATTTGGAGGTCGGTTCTCTCACAGCCCCCAGGAATCATGGAGGATCGTTTGAAGACGAACAGAACTGGCGTTGAAGGTCTCTATGTCGCAGGCTCACATGCAAACTGTGGAATGTACTATGCGTCAATGGAGGCAGCTTCTAGGTCAGGCATCGCATGTGCCGGCGAGATGATTGAGGACCTCTCCTAGAAGCACAAGACATAGCCCAAGAGTCTTAAGGCGGAAGTTTCGAAGAAGCTCGGAATGACCAAGATAGGGCCCTTAGAACAAAGCGGACAAAAGAGTGACCCGTACGTCTGTGCCTCTTGTGGCAACTGCAC
>CP070658.1:2140397-2143181 GCA_020355105.1 Candidatus Thorarchaeota archaeon
CAATCCCCGATTCCAAGGTACGCTGGAGATGCTTGAGCATGCGGGGAAGGTATCGGTAACAGAATTGCATGCTCTGGCCTGCCGAGGAGAGTTGCCCACGGTACGTCCCACTTTCAAGTCCGCAGTCAGACTAGTAGTGTTCGCAAGGAGGGATGGGATCGCTCCTGACCTCTCACTTCTTCCGGCTACAGTCGACAGAACTCCCAGGGGTGTGCGAGTGAAGAGAGGCGACCCAGTCTGTAGCATAATCGAGAGTGGAGGTTCTCTTCAATCATGTTATAATCGAGCCATTGAGACTTCAAAGGCAATAGAAGCAGGCCTCGCGGTTTCCTAGATTGAGTTTCGGTGTTTTCAAGACTCAGCAAATGTATATCAGGTCAGGTGCATACCAGTAGCCAGTATCGAGGAGCCTTATTTCCATGAGGGTCTGCTCTAAGTGCAACAAGGCGAATCTGCCCACGCGTAAGTATTGTATACGTTGCGGCAATACGCTCATCACCCCTCCCAAGAAACGCCCTGAATCGGCTCCGCAAACGCCCATTCCTGAACCCAAGGCTCCAGTAGAAGAAACGCCATCCTCACCCGCGGGCGAAGCGGCCAAAGTGACGACTGATGACCGTTGGGTTCGGCCGAGTGAAGTGGCCAAAGACCGGATGCGCACTGCCTCCACTGCAGGGCGGAAGACCGAGCTTGAGAAGGCACGAGAGGCTTTTGCTCGTGCTGAAGAAGTTGGCATTGATGAGGAAGGCACAGGGGTCATAGAGACCCGAATGCTTAGGGCCAGCGAAGTCAGGGAGCTTCTAGAAGCATCAGGAGGCGCGGAGGCAGAAACTCCAGTCCCAGAAGCACCGCCACCGACGATGATGGAGGGTTCAGAACCGCTTCCTCCGGAAGCAGCTGAACTGATGACTCCTTCAGTACCAAAGCCGGAACAGGTCGAGGAACAGTTTCTCGGTACCAAGTCAGCATTTGTCACAACAGGCGAGGACCCCCGACCAACTCTCGGCGCCTCTCCTGACAGACACGTTCCTACAAGCACACCAGCCGCTGATCCAACGATTGAATGGGAAGCACCCCATCCAACAGCTCCCCAGCCTCCCGAAGTCCCGGTAGTGCAAGCCGAGACAGTAACTCCGGAAGAGGTCCCAGTTGAGCCAAAGGTCACCAGTCCAGAGGTTGAGATCGATATGGTTACAATTTGCCAGAAATGTGGTGAAGCCGTCAACATTGATATGTTTGAGTATCCCCCTGAGGTCTACAGCGCCATGGGCGCAGCTCGACTCAAACAAGCAAGATTCCTTGTGGTACAAGGGAGAGAAGACGAAGCCAGAAGGGTCGTTCGGATTGCGAGAGGACTGTTTGTGAAGGCCAACGATGAGAATGGTCTCACAGAAACCAAACGCCTAATGGATTCACTGGCTAGGAGCGACTAGGCCTCCAGCCATATATCCATGAACTTGTCACGTTCTTCGGGAAACTTCTCAGGGTCTTTGCACATCATCAAGAACCTGCTGTCGTATGAACGCTGTTTCATTTCCGCTAGAATCGGCTCGAAGTCTATTGAGCCCTCGCCTATGCTGAGATGCTCATCATACTTCCTTGCCAATACGAGCATTTCCTCTCGAGGTAACTTTCTTTCCCCGCGAAGCTGACGTACTTCATCAACCATCTTCATCCCGTGGTTGTCATGGATATTGACCATTCTGATTCTGTCATAGAAAGACTGCAGAATGTCATTGGCCCTGTTCCTCAGTGCCATGATCTGACCGTGCCCGATGTCCAGTGAGATTCCCAATTGAGAGCATTTGTCAAACAAGAGAGTCAGTTCAGTATAGTAGAGCCCAAGTGTTTCCACAGCAAGGTTGACTCCTCGTTCCTGTGCAGTATCACATGCAAGAGTTATCGAATCCAAGAATCCATCAATCTCTTGGTCGCTATAGAATATTGTCGAGAGAGCCGTGTGACATGTCACCAGTTCTGCTCCAATCTCTGAACCTATGTCGATAAAAGGTACAATCTCTCTGGGAATGTCCATAGGTCTCCAAGAGGGGTCGCTTGGGAGATGCAGAGTACAGGCTATGCCGTTGTCTGAGAGCATTCGCGACACCTCCCTGAAATCAAGGCTATAGTCGAAGTCCATTCGTAGGTCTATGAAGTCTGGTTCGTGCGGAATGGCATTCCTGACTTGTTCAGTATGTCTGGCAAAACTTCCAATCTGCACTTGTCGCCACCTCGCTCGAGTTCGGCCTGTGCGGCTTTTGTGGGTTTTGGTCTGGATAGCGGCCCAGTCTACTTGGTCCTAGACAGATTTATCTCTCAGAAGGGCGAAACCTCTTGAACGCCCGTAATCGTTATTAGACTCATCACGTCTCGTCGTACAACATACTAGTCTTGGAGCG
This sequence comes from Candidatus Thorarchaeota archaeon, assembly GCA_020355105.1. GTDB lineage: Archaea > Asgardarchaeota > Thorarchaeia > Thorarchaeales > Thorarchaeaceae > SMTZ1-83. The sequence goes on from CP070658.1 coordinate 2,142,797, forward strand.
TATGGACCCTTTCGGAGAACGTTGCCTTCCTGTTCAAGCTTGTTTTCCTCGGAGAGGGAGCTGTAGGCAAGACTAGTCTTGTGGGTCGATATGTCTACGATTCGTTTGAGGGGGACTATCTTGCCACCATAGGCACCGACATCCACGTCAAGACAGTTCAGTTAGAAGACACCGCGGTAAAACTGGTCGTGTGGGACATCGCCGGACAAGATGACTTTGCGATACTTCGGAAGGCTTACTATCAGAACGCTTCTGGAGCCTTCTTCGTCTACGACTGCACTCGTCCCGAAACGCTCTCGCGAATCGATGTGTGGTTGAAGAGTCTTTATGACGTGACAGACGAAATACCATTGGTCCTTCTCGAGAACAAGATAGACCTCGAATC
>CP070658.1:2143281-2148913 GCA_020355105.1 Candidatus Thorarchaeota archaeon
AGAAGGCTGAGGAAGGAGAGCCGACGAATGTCGATCTCACTCTATTGGCCTCAGAAGAAGAGTTTGCGCTGGTGAAGGCTATTGCCAGATTGCCGGACGAGATTCTCGAGGTTGCTCGAGGTCTCAAGAAGGAGGTTTGGGGGACAAGCTTCAATTCCAATCGGATAACGTCATACTGCTATCAACTGGCAACACTGTTCACCAAGTTCTACGACTCATGCCCGGTTCTGAAGGCGGACCCCAAGTTCAGGATTGCTAGGCTCGAACTTGTGAAGACCTTCAAGACTGCTATGGCGAACTGTCTGAATCTGATTGGGATTCCAGTTGTGGAGCGAATGTAGGCTAGCCCGACGTGATCTTGACGGACGAAATCACTATTGAGGGGCTTATGATTGCCAGAGCCACTCTTGTGTCGGCACCAACCATCTCTACACGTCGTAGAAGGTCGCGCATGTTTATGCCGACAAGTGTGTTCTTGACAGGATGTTGAATCTCCCCCTTTTCGACGTATGAACCCTCCATTATCATTGCACTAAGGTCTCCGGTGGCCATGTTGGGACGATCACCTGTGAAGCGGCACAAAACACCTTTCCCAACCTCAGAGATAACGTCCTCCAGAGACCCCTTGCCAGGAGCAACAACGAAATTCGAAGTTGAGATGGAAGGGACACCCGAGTAAGAAGGACGGCTTGCGTTGCCTGTATTCTCTACTCCGTCCTTGTTGGCAGTGTATGAGTTATGAAGCAGGCTCTTCAAGACCCCGTTCTCCAGTATCTCAGTCTTTTGAGCACGGAACCCCTCGGCATCAAAGGGGCGTGAGCCTACACCTCCGGGAAGTAGTGCATCATCCACGATGTATAGTTCTCCCGAAGCGACCTCCTCACCAAACGCATCCGAAATGTAGGAGCGGCCATATTGTACCTCCTCCGCATTGATGGCACCTGCAAAACCACCGCCAATTATGGCGCTTGCTGCCAAGGGACTGAGTATGAGTGGCATATCACCACCCTCGACCGTCTTGGCCCCAAGGTTGCTCAGTGCGTTCTCGGCAGAGGACCGACCAACCCATTCCGGGTCTATCTCCTTGAGTGCACGAGAAACTTGGAATTCATAGCTGGACGTCTGTTCTTCGCCATCCTTGATTGTGGGAGAAACATACAACCACGTAGAAGTCGATTCAGCTGAGGAAGAGATACCCAGTGAGTTGACAATCACAGTGAGGCCCGTTGAAGCAGAGAACTTCGCTTCTATTGCAGTTTCATGATTCTCAAGCGCATCTTGGGCGGCGTCGACGCCTCTGACAATCAGATTTGCTGCATCCTCAGACCCCAATTCCTGGACTACAGGGTCGAGGAGCCCCTTCACCTTGGGGTAGCTGCTTTGTGCCGACGGCAAACTCACGAAGTCGGGATCTTCGATAGAGGCCCTTGCCAGTTTCACAGACTTCTCTGCGGCTTCAATTAGGTCTGCCTCCAATACTGTGGTGACATAGGCGAATCCACTGCTCTTCCCGATCACAGAACGAATTCCGCAGCCGGCATCTCGCTTGTCAGAGGCGCCCTTGACGGCGTTATTCTCAACATCGATTGAGAAAGAACGGGATGAAGATATGTAGACCTCTGCCTGGTCGGCCCCAAAGTCCTCAGCCTTCCGAACTGTCTTCTCTGCTATGTCAATGAGTTGCCTCTTCATGTTACATTCCCCCCACAGGAACGCTTCTGATGCGAGCGTGAGGACCTCCACTCATGTCAGGGACCGATTGACCACTCTTTCCGCATGTACCGGCGTCCATCTCGAAGTCTTTGCCAATTGCATCAATCTTGGCAAGTACCTCCAGGATTTGGCCAGCAAGCGAAACGTCTCTCACCATCTGACCAATCTCACCCTTCACAATCAGGTAGCCGTGACTGGCCTGAAACTGGAACTGGCCCTTTGATGGGTCAGTATAACCGTAGTTGAAACTGCATAGTAGCATACCATTCTTAGTGTCAGCAATCAGCTCATCGACATTCCAATCGCCAGGCTCCATTATTGTGTTCGACATCCTGGCCAAGGGAGGATACATGAAAGACTGAGCTCTTGCAGACCCATTGGGCTCCATGTCCAAGCGAACAGAGGTTTCTAGAGTGTGAAGGAGGTCAGTCAGTACACCATCTTTGACCAAGTGCCTCTTCCTTGTCTTGGTTCCCTCAGCGTCATATTCAAACGAACCACGTTCACCAGGCATTGTTGGGTCGTCGCTCAGGTTGAGATGTTCAGGGCCGACACTCTTCCCGACCAGACCCTCTAGGACAGTTGTATGTGCGGGCCAATTGTCTGCCTCACAAGCATGTCCAAAGGCCTCATGAACCATAACACCATTCAACACCGGATCCATTACTACGTCATAGGTCGCACCCTTCGCTGCTTCAGATGAGAGAAGATTGACTGCCATTTCTGCGGACTCGGCGCCTATGTTTTGAGGCCTCTCTTTCTCCATTTCCTCGTAGCCACCTCGTGCTCCATGTGACCTGAAAGCGCGTTGTCTGCTAGTTCCATCCTTGGCATAAGACACCGAGATGATACGAGGCAACGACGTTTCGCTCCATACACTTGTACCGAGAGAATTGGCAGTGTACATCCTTGTCCAAAGATCGCCGTAGATTGTTCTGGTGTTCACAATTCGGGTGTCGAAGGACTTAGCTTGGTCATCGATCATCTTTGTGAAGGCCATCTTATCCTCGAATGATACGTCCTCAAATGGCGTCTTGACCTTGTAGTCGACACGGTCCTTGAATGTTGGACCGTCGATATCGAACCTCTCCACCACCCTCGACTTGGTTGCAACAGCTAACCGCCCCAATGATGCTCCAGTATCACGCATTCCATCCGGGGTGAGGTCAGTTGTCTGGCCAAATGCCCAGGCTCCGTCGACAAATGCACGGATTCCAGCGCCTCGAAGACGGGAGGCAAGAGACCTCTTTGTCACTCCATCACTCATTTCAATTATGGCGGTGACTGTGTTCTCAATTCTCACATCGGCGAAAGTTGCACCGCCGTCCAGCGCCGCCTCAATCGCGGCCTGCGCAAGATCTTCCATTGGCATCACTCGGTACTCGATTGACGCCGCTGAGAGGGACTTTCCATTATAACTGATGTGGACTGTGACCTACTAATACCGACGTGATACACGGGTTATTCTTAGCTGAGAGGTGTTACAGAACAGGACACAGGAGGTGCACACTTGACTCTAGATTCGTCTTCCCAGCGATGTCCGTCATGCCAACGCAACACTGCCAGCCACATGTGTGAAGACTGTGGTTCTGTGTTGTGTTCAGAGTGCCTAGAACCCAGGTCAAGTGAATATCAGGTCTGCAAGAACTGCCACACACCAATAGCCCGTTCAGATCTGGGCCACAAGATAGAGGTCTGTCCCGAATGCGAATCAGATAGCATTGGCAGCGGTCGCCGAACGGAGGACATGTGCCCTAGGTGCCACTCGGGCCGCATCATTCTGCTGGAAGAGAAGAGGAGAAGCCTAGCGCAGAAACTTCGCCATGCAATAATGAACATCCAGTATGGCCACACGAAGCTTCGTGACTTCGCAAACAGGCTTGACTCGGCGAAGAGAATACTGATCTCTCTGAGAATGGCGAATTTCCTGCATTATCATTGGTTGGAAGAGAAGATTGAGTCAATCCAAGAGGAGCTTCCTGCAATAAAGAACAGGATTGGAAATCAAGCAGAGATAGTAGCCCGAAAGATGGCCGCGGAAACATCCGGTTTGATTGACTACAACAGGTGGACTCCAGAACAGTTTCCGTTCATTGAAGGGGTTACAAACAGAGTGGCCGAGATCAGCAACCACTACAAACAGAATGTAGACGATGCCCTCAATGAAGTGATGCCAAAACTGACTGATGTGAGTACACAGCTTGACGGTTTAAGCTACCACAGAACGGAGTTCAAAGGGTTCTATGAGCATGTTGAACTCTCAGTAAACGAGCTACCTGTGTGCGCTCTGCCTGAGGTCAAAGTAGTAGGCAGCAATTTCCTGAAGCATGACAAGGCTGATGGCACCCTCTTCATCACCAATAAAAGACTGATCTTCATCGCCGAAACTGGCAGGCTTCGTAAGAAGACTGAAACAGTATTCGACTTTCCACTTGTCTACCTCAAGGAGATAGAAGAGGTTGGTCGACTCACGAAGAAACTTGTGCTTCGACTGAAGCAGGGGAATGTGAGGATCTCCTGTAATGAAGAAACAAAAGAAGTCCTGCCAGACTACCTCGAAATCGCCAGACGATTTGAGAAGTACATGCAGACCGATCTGCAGAGAGTAAGGAAGATAGAACAGAAGTCCATTAGTATTAGCGACGTCCGGCTAAAGATTGAAGGGCTTGTCTATTCACTCCTGTCGGGCGGTAGCGATTGGGCTCAAGAGGAACCACCATTAAGGCGTCCGTTTGGTGTGTCAAGGGATCTGGATCCCGACAGGTTCCGGAACTATGCTTTCAGAAAAGACTACTACGATAACTCAAGAAGGTTCAGGGACCACCTAGAGGACACATATGGCCGGACAGGATATGGATATCCCGGCCCAGACAAAGAATTGGAAACCTTGAGAAGAGATGCGATAGAGATTGATGATGCCATTGATGAGACCATACGGTTGATGCGTAATGGCCATCTAGTAACCGAGGACTTCATCAGACGCTATCGCGGCCTAATGCGTGACTCCTACAACACTAAACGCGAGCTTGAGCGTATTGCTCGAAAGATGAGCAGGTACAGATGGTAGTCAGAGCCCGAGTTCTCTTTCCAGCTGTTTGATGTCTTCTTCTAGAGACTCGCTTTCAGTTGCTGGTTTTGCCACAGCCGAAGCCTCCACCAGTCCTGCCTCTACATCCAGTTCCTGCATTGCAGTTGCCAAGTCGTCAGAACTCACATCCATGGTCATGTCCAAGGCGTCACCAGATATCTCCGCCTCAATCTCAAACTCATCTAGGCGGCGCGCAATCTCATCAACGTTCTCTACAAGCTTCTTCGCATCTGAAGTGTCACCTAACATACCGAGAATCTTCCCGACTTCCTCTAGAGCGCGGCTAGTCTTTGCAGAAGTCTGTGCGCGATTCAGATGAGCTAAGATTTTCAGTATCTGTAGACGCGATTTATCTACTGAGAGAGCAAACCTTCGGAAGCGCACCATCTCGGTCGCATACGTTCGGAACGCATCGACCTGCCCGGCCTGTCTGGCCTTAACGGCTCGATTCTTCGTGTCTCGCTCCTCTTTCTCCAGTTTGTTCCTCTGTCTTTCTAGCTGTTTGGCTAGGATTCGGAGCTGGCTTGAGACCTCTCCTACGTCAGGTCGTTTGCGACCCCATGAAAATGCCTTCCTAAGCGAATCCAAAAAGCTCACCATGCTTGTGGGGTAAACCCTAGAGTCTAGCTTGGAAGTTCAGCGTTTAAACCTTCGCAGGACAGGCCGACTTGGAGATTGCTGGCGGCCATAACAACAGTATATCAGCGTATAGGGTCGCGTCACACAGAAGTTATTAACGTCGATAGGCTCCAATAGACCTGAACTCGGATGTCTGATAGGCTAGACCAAGGCCTGAAAACCCTTCTAAACAAGGCCATAGAGTTGGATCAA
>CP070658.1:2149013-2156409 GCA_020355105.1 Candidatus Thorarchaeota archaeon
ACATTCACTGTCGCGCCTTCAATTCCAACAGAGTCGCGTGTGCAATAGAATAACGAGAAGGTGTACTTCTTGTTGTAGTACAAAACCCCCGGAAGTCCACCTCCCGCAGCATCAAGCTCTGTGGATGCCGGACCCACACTGAGCAACAGAGATGTTGCAGAAGTAGCATGGTTCTGCTTTGCACCGATTATCGTTATGAAGTAGTCACCACCGAATTCGACATTGAAGTCTATCGAGTAATTGCCCGTTTCACCTGGAACAGGTTCCGTATCATTGTAATGGAGTCCTCCGGGGGTTCCAGTCCATGAGAATACAGTCACATTGGCAGCATCTATTCCTGTTCCATCAAGGAACATGAATCTGAATTTAGCCTCATATGAACCTCCAGGGCTGATCTGGACAACGGTTTCGCCAAAAGACTGCATCACCGTGAGAGTTACAACATCCACGGTTATGGTACAATTAGATTCATAATGGTAGGGCATCGTTGCGTTGACTACTATCACAAAGCTGCCGGCTCCTGTAAGAGACGTATCGAAGTCGGCCTCATACCACCCCTTTGCCAAGTTCGGACTGAAGTAAGTTTCAGTTCCTGACCAATTGCCTACGAGGCTGGCCCCGCTTAGGATTGGGTTCCCGTTGTCTTGATCATGAAGGTGAACTGCGACAGTGAAGTTCTCATCAAGTTCAGCCTCAACATGTGGAGTGTAAGGAAAGACAATCAGTTGATGGCGCACCTCGAAGGTCGCTGAGCCAAATGCAACTTCGGTTCCGTTAGTCCAGAATGTCTTAGTCATCCATTCTCCTGGTGTAGCGTTTAACGGTCCGAATGTACGTCCTGCACTTACTATCACGGAGCCCGTCATGTTGGAATCTATTTCACTGGTCCACACTATTTCAGAGGGATTATACCAAGTGACTTCCATATTCAGTACAGATGACGGAAACTCAGATTGAGTGCCTACATCCGCAATGCATCTCATTCTCTCGCCGCTCCGAAAGATGGAGTTGTCTTCCCAATAGCCCGATCTGTACACCTGAGTTGTGATTACCTTGGCATAGTTAGGTCCATTCATTTCAACCGTCCACCAACCAACTGAACCGACCGAGCCCATAGGAATCGCTACCGAACCAGGACTAAGAAGGGACTGGCCAGTGAAATCCGTTCCAAAGGGGTCTCTGATTGAAGCGTTATCCCAATCTGATGGATGGTGGACAATGAAACCAAGGTTCTCCGCTTCGGGGTATGACTGAATATACGTTAGGAGGGATAGGTTGGAACTCTGGTCAAGGTCCACCCGATATGCAACTCCCAGATCATCCAAGCTTGTGGAAAACGATGAGTTGTAGAGTCTAGACATTCTACTTACTCTAGCGGAGTAATCAAACGAAACCGATGAGTTGGCTGTGAAGCCTATGGGTATGGAAGAATGGTGCCAGAAAGAGTAGTTGAGCAGTGCGCGCCCCATATCCATGAATTCCACGATTTGAACAGGGCCTGTTTCACTAGAGCTGACCTTCAGGTCAACACGCTCATAGGTTGGAGATTCTGCCGCAGTGAGTGAAACATCATCTACCAAGAAAGTCACGAACTGGCCGTTCGCGGAATCACCATCCAAGTCAGGATCTGTTTCAGGAATCTCAACATAGCTAGAGTTCATTTGTACATCCAGGCTCACTCTGACCTGAAATGAAGCTGGAGCTCCCGGAATGCTGACGTCTGTCGGTGCCAAGCTGTACCAGACCCCCCTTTGCGTGATGTTTGTTGGATCTGTGGACCAACTCCATAGAAGTGAGGGACCATCGAATATCTCAAACTTGAGCTCGAAGACTCCCCTGTAGTTGAGTCCGATAGGACCTCGCTGATAATAGTAATCCATGCCAAACACAAAGTCCTCGGTGATTCCGGGGTTCATGATGTTCTGATACCAGTAGATTCTGGTGCCGTTGTAGTGACGATATCCGTCGGGGCCTGAAACTGCGTATCCTTCGTTTTCCAGAGTTATATACTTCGGGTCAGTGTCAACGTATGCGGCACGTTGCCTCCCATAGAATGTTAGAACCTCTCGGCGAGCGAGCCAACCAGATGCACTGTAGACACCATCTCCGATCCAATCCACATTGACACCAGGATTTCCATTCTCGAATGTTCCATTCAGGGCAGCTAGGTGCCTCAAGTCTGTGACGCTGACTTCAATCTGCTCTGCTCTCCATCCGTTCTCAGCGGCGGCAACATCTCTACTGAAGGAATAGCTACCAGATGGGGTCAAGTACGTAGTACCTGCGGAATCTGATAGGTCATCTTCAAACTCATAGTAGTGAATGAGATTTGGTTCAGTTCCAGAGAGTTTCTTCCGGTAGTCGCTCCTGAGTTCATTTCGACCCCTCTGAGCATCATAATACCTGAAGTCGTCTACATGCCCATCAACCTGGGCAGTCCTCCCTGCCGAGTTCATTATGTTGTTTTCAGAATGGAAACCCACAACAGAATCGGTCCACGAATTAGTGGATGCATCCTCGACTGGCTCTGTGGCTTCATCGCCCCAGAAAATCTCGATTGTGTCGGAGTCCTCATCCCATGTAATAGCTATGAAATACCAATGGCCAGGTGTCCAGTCGGTCTTTGAGCCTTGAAGAGTGTTGTCACTACCCCAGTCAAGTATGAGTCTGTTGGCCGACCATCGTGTTTCAAATTCAAAGTCCTGCCCCCAAAACCGTCCATGGGGACCCGTGTCATCCCATTTGATCCACAGTGAGATTGTGCCTTCTGGAGAACCAAAGTCTGCCAAGCCACCCACACCAACTAGAAAGTACCCTCCGCTGCAGTCCGCAGAACGACTATTCCCAGGACTTCCAGCTGGCAACCATGCTTCAGAACCCGGTGTTGATTCAACGTCAGTTCTTCCATTCACGTACTGCGTGGGTCCAGATGCCTCACCGGTATGTTCAACGATGACCGGATTCAGGATGCCAGTTTCCGTGTCAGCTGCAATGTGCTCCCCATGCGGCAAGTTCGTGGATTCTCCGCAATCTAGTAGGTCTGAAAAACCAGTGTCCTGCAGCATAGGAATCGCCAACGGCATCCAGACTAGCATGAGTGCCATCAACGGTATAACGACTGCACGGATTTGAGGCAATCTTGCGCCTCCAAGATGACAGTGAAGGCGCCGTCAACTGGAAGAGTTCATCATTGGATTCCCAAACGAAGAAACCCAAGACAGCGACGGCGCGACTTTCTCCGCTGACTAGATAATGTCATCTGTATTTCAGCAATTGTAGTCTGGACAGATTCAAGATAGGCGATAGTCTTTACTAGAATGCCATTTCTAGAGAAGGCCAACCTTCTGGTTGAACTCAGAAATGAGTGCGTCGATCTTCGGTACTAGTCCCTGGACTCTCTCCCAATAGCCAGGGTAGTCATACCACTGCGCGTTAAGCTCATCGAGGTCAAAACCCTGCTGCTCAATCCAAGTGAAGTACTTGAGGTGATGGATTCGTTTTCGGTCGTAGTGGTTCAATTCGATCATGGCGTCGGTCTTCTGACCCATCAAGTATCTGTGAAAGTCCTTGATGGCATTCCCTGCTGTGTATTCTCCAAATGATTGCCTTGCCTCGCGAAGGCGGGATTGATACATGTCCATTGAGTCAGTAAAGATAGTAAGAACGACATCATCCTTGGTCAATTCATAGTACTTGGCGAATTTGATTGACATCAATAGGTTTGCTATGCTAGAGATGCCCAATTGGTCAAGCCTATTGACCAAGTCTGGTGAAACACCAACTTCGTCAATCAAGTAGCTTCTGCCTGCAGGCTCATTGAAGAGCCGTATGAGATTCATTGTATCCTCATCATCTATCGCGATAATCATGTCGGTGTTTCGTACATTGTGTATCCACGGGACATGCTTGTCACCAATTCCCTCAATCCTATGTGCGCCGTAGCCATTGAGCCAGAGGGTTGGGCACTGTACTGCTTCACCTGCCGCTATCTTTGAAGTGGGAAAGACTTGCTTCATGAAATCGCCGCATGCAATTGTACCTGCGGAACCAGTGGTCAGACAGACACCGGCATACCTGTCACTGCCCAGTTCCTTCTCAAGCAATTCTTTCATTGCATTTCCGGTCACCTCATAATGATAGAGGCTGTTGCCAAACTCAGAGAACTGATTGAAGATGAAGATGTCGTCCCTCGTTCGTCTTAGCTCCCAGCACTTGTCATATATCTCCTTGACGTTGCTCTCTGAGCCTGGCGTCTTGATGATCTCGCCTGCAACAGTGGCAAGCCAGTCAAACCTTTCTTGGGACATCTCCTCAGGGAGGATGGCAATGCTCTCGCAAGCTAGTAGAGTCGCGTCGTAGGCACCACCGCGGCAGTAGTTGCCTGTTGATGGCCATACAGCCTTGTGTCTAGTTGGGTCAAATTGCCCAGTCACCAATGGAGGAACAAGACAACCGAATGTGGCTCCAACCTTATGCGCTCCGGTAGGGAACCACTTGCCTACAAGTGCTATTATCCGAGCCTCAACTCCTGAAAGCTCGGTTGGGATTTCCATGTAATTCGCCAGGGACCGGAAGAGACCCCCCTTCACCTCGGGCTCATTCTTCTATGTGATTCGAAACAGGTTCTGAGGAACGATATCCCAGAGCCCGATATCCCGGAGCTCATCCTTTATTCTTTCTGGCGCTTTGGAAGGCTCCTTTAGCTGTTCGAAGGTAGGAATCACAATGTTTCTCTCTTTGCAGCGTTGAACAGTACGCTTCAGCTGGTCTTCATTCATTGTGAGGTCGATCATCATTCTTGCCTCAGATTTGGCCGCTTCTCCGATGCAGGTGTAACGGGTCACTCCAGAGGGTGAGCATTCTCCTTTTAACTCTAGGGAACTTATGCACCTACCTCAGGAAGCAGTTGCTCTTTTTGCCAGAGGAACACATTAAAAACGGATGAAAAAGAAGCAAGCGACAACTCGTATAGACTAGCCGGTATTCAATACGCCTGGAGTAATTCAGCCCCTTCGATAGTCGCGAAGGCTGGGGCAATAGGGCTTTGACACTCTGAAACTCGCGATAGATAAGAAGGTATGTACATTGGGAAAGCGCGTTTACAAGTTTGGTGAAGGGAAGGCTGATGGGAAAGCCGACATGAAGAACGAACTGGGGGGGAAGGGTGCTTCTCTGGCAGGAGCAACGCTGCTGGGGTTGCCAGTCCCACCAGGATTCACAATCTCCACGGACGTCTGCAATGAATACCTCGCGACCGGAGGGCTGACAGACGAGGTGAAGTCTGAGGCCAAGAAAGCTCTCGCATGGGTGGAGAAGATACTTGGAAAGGAATTCGGTGACCCAAAGAACCCCCTACTTGTATCCTGTAGGTCTGGTGCAAGACAGAGTATGCCCGGGATGATGGAAACAGTCCTGAATGTTGGCCTCACCACTGAAACGCTCCCCGGATTGATTGAGGCATCGGGAGACGAGAGATTCGCCTATGACTCCTACCGTCGTCTTATCATGATGTATTCCGACGTTGTCATGGAGAAAGCCGAGGGGATAGAACCCGAAGAGGGCCAAGGCGTCCGGCAACAGCTGGAGTGGATACTGGCCAAGAAGAAGAGAGAATCAGGTCGACTCAGCGATACTGATCTTACCGTCGAGGACCTCAAAGAATTGTGTGTTGAGTTCAAGGAGAGGATTAAACTGACGCTCGGAAAGGAATTCCCTGATGATCCCTATGACCAACTCTGGGGAGCAATTGGAGGAGTCTTCAAGAGCTGGTGGGGCAATCGCGCTGTTGCCTACAGGCGTATCGAGAATATACCGGATGAGTGGGGAACGGCTTGCACTGTCCAGTCCATGGTATTCGGGAACCTTGGAGAGGATTCGGCCACTGGAGTTGCATTCACAAGAGACCCGGCTACTGGAGAGAACCTATACTACGGTGAGTGCCTATTCAACGCGCAAGGAGAAGACGTCGTCGCCGGCATCCGTACACCTAATCCGATGAACGAAGAGAGCAAGAACGAGCAGAACAAGCATCTGCCTACTCTTCAAGAGAGGATGCCCGAGCTCTATGCACAGCTTTGTGACATTCGAGATACACTTGAAGACGATGCTAGAGATATGCTGGACCTGGAGTTCACAATTGAACGAAACAGACTGTTCCTGGTTCAGCACAGAGTCGGCAAGAGAACTGCGACTGCCGCTCTGAATATCGCAATGGACATGCTCGACAGCGGCATGATTGACAAACCGACCGCTGTGATGAGAGTACACCCAGAACAGCTTGGTCAGCTCCTTTATCCGATCCTCGACCCCGAAGCAGAGAAGGATGAAATCCCAATTGCCCAAGGGCTTCCAGCAGGTCCAGGAGGGGCGGTAGGCCAGATAGTGTTCACACAGGAAGAGGCTGTCAAATGGGCAAATCAAGAGAAGAAGGTCATACTGGTTCGTGAGGAAACTAGTCCAGAAGACATTGAAGGTATGCGGGCTGCAGTAGGCATACTTACCGCACGAGGAGGAATGACGAGTCACGCGGCACTCGTCACGCGAGGTTGGGGTAAGACGTGCATTGTGGGTGCGTCAGCATTGGAGATTGACCCATTCGACAAGAGTATGTCCGTCAATGGAGTGGTTTATCGCCAGGGAGATACGATTACGCTGAACGGTACCAGGGGCTTCGTCTACAAAGGCGAACTGCCGATGATGGATTCATCAAGAAACCCCAGGCTTCTCGAGTTCATGGAAATGATTGACGGGTTCAGAAAGATGGGGGTCAGGGCCAACGCTGAAACCCCGGAAGACGCCAGGATTGCGCTTGACTTCGGTGCTGAGGGGATAGGCCTCTTCAGGACAGAACACATGTTCTATGGAGAGGGCTCCGATGAACCTCTGTTCCTTCTGAGAAAGATGATTCTGAGTAAAACAAAGGCGGAGAGGAGAGCCGCGTTGGATGAGCTATCGCCCTATGTGAAACGTGACATCAAGTCAACACTGGAAGTGATGGACGGGCTCCCGGTGACGATAAGACTACTTGATCCTCCGCTTCATGAGTTCGTGCCACAAAGCCGGATTGGACAGGACAGGCTCGCTCACTCATTGGGAATTAGCGTGGACGAGGTTCGCACAAGAGGTGAGGCTCTTCACGAGAATAATCCGATGATGGGTCATAGGGGAGTGAGGTTGGCAATCACCTACCCTGAAATATACGAGATGCAAATCCGTGCTATTCTGGATGCAGCGGTCGAACTCAAGAAAGAAGGCAAGAAAGTACTGCTTGAAATCATGATTCCCGTGACCATAGGGTCCGCTGAACTGAAACATATGAAGATGCGAGTGGAGGCCCTATACGAGAAGTTCAAGCAGGAAACCGGAGAAGAGGTAGACTTCCTTTACGGAACCATGA
>CP070658.1:2156509-2159707 GCA_020355105.1 Candidatus Thorarchaeota archaeon
CTGTAAGATTTGCGGGGCCTTCTACACCTGCACCAATAAGGGAGAATGCTGTCCTGAGTGCGAACACTTTGACCCTTTGGATAATCTGTGCATGGCAGGACACCTGAAGAAGAAGGCTGCAAAGACTCGAACTCCAATAGAAGAGGATGTCGACCCAGATACATTCCTCTTTGAAGACGATGACGATGACCTTGACGAGAGCGACTTACCTCCAGAGAGAGATGTCATGGAAAGCCCTGACGATTTTGAAGACGACTTGGATGATTGGGACTGAGTCTGTTTCCTTGCATTCATTATGATAGTGGTAGACTAAGGAAGGATCGTGAGGTTATAGAAGTACAAACCCATGAGTCCCGCCGCGACCAGCATCAAGAGGGTGGCATTGCCGACTAGCCACAATCTAGCGTTCTTCTTTGATATCTTGATTGGCCCCATAGGCTTCAGCCCTGTCGGTGCATCACTTGTGACATCAACGGCTCGCCAGACAATCTCCAGAGGGTTGGCGTCGCTCGGGAATATGTCAAGGTACAGGTGGGATGCATAGCCCAGCAGGAAGTGTGCAGTCTCGTACAATTCCATGTGGGCACCGACTGCCAATGAATATGACGAGGCGATACTCTGAGCCACGTTGATGAGAGTCATCAACACTACGAGGAATGGCAGGATTAGAGAATGGAAGATGATGTTGCGGTGTCGTGAAATGCCTAGGAATGGGATGTCCCAATCAGGCATTAGCGCTCCTGAAACAGTAATCAGGGCGCCTATGAAGATGTTCAAATCACCGATGAACAAGATTCCACTTGTCCACTGATAGAGTATTGCGCCGCAGAGTGAACCAACACAGAACGTAACGAACGCTAGTGCTCCAATTGCACCACGATTGCCAAAGGTACGCCCACTCTTCTCCTTATGTGGAGCCCTCCAATACAAGAGTGGCACAGCCACGAAGGTGACAATGATGCCACCCGCTACGTAATAGAATAACAGATCCATCAATAGGCCCGACAAATCTAGCCAGACACTGTATGCGTAGATCAGTGTATAGAGACCGACAAACATTGAGAAGGCGAAGACCATGTGTGAGAGCCGATTCATGAAGAGATCTCCTATCCTAGGGTGAATACCCCTCAACAAGAAAGAGGGGATGTGACGGCGACTTATTTCTTTCCCCGAAGACCGGGGAACCAGTACTGAGTACTTTTCGAGTAGCTCTTCTGAATCTTGGCGACGCCATTCTCCACCAGCAAGTCAAGCGCGATACTCACACGTTCCTCGGTCCAGCCAAGATGGACAACTGCATCTTCAATGGTGATCTTTCCGTCACTAGCTGCGGCAAGGCTTAATATCTGCTGGGGGTCACTCGTGAGTGACACGGGAACGAACTGCACCAAGAGAGCACCACTCTCCAGCTTGGTAGTGCCCTGGACAAGTCCCTCTTTTGACATACTTCCTAGAATATGTTGAATCTCGTCGCGGTTCGTGGCCCATCCCATATCATCCAGATGCACAAGGAGTTCGGAGAATAGCATGATTCCTCCCGCTTGTTTGGATTCTTCAGCTAGACGCAAGATGTCTCTTCGAATGCCCTCGATCCGGTCATCACGCTTCAGAAGGCCCTTCACCATTCCGCGTTTCTTCTTGGCCTGAGCAATCCAAGCTTCAGGTTCGTATCCGAGCTCAGAGAGCAGTTCCACAAGGGCACTCCGATAGACGGGAATTGTAAGGAGGGTAGTCCCCTGTTTCTCAAAGGCTTCCCAGAGTCGCTCCCGGATTTGTTCAATGCGTTCTGCTCGCTTCAATAGTCCGTCCAGTTCTTTGTCCAAGTATTCTTCCTTAGATAGAGGACTCAAGACCACAGGGATTACCACATCGTCCGCAGAACGGAGTGTGAACTCTAGTGTCTTCTCTCTGAATCCTGAGGAAGACACGGTCCCCTCATAGCTGCTTCGTGGTAAAGAAGCTCTCACCACACCCTTAGAATCTGATTCGGCCCTGAAGACTCCAAGCTCAACCAATGCCGCTTCTATTGGATTTCCGGAATCATCATGAATGTGAAGCTTGACCTGACATAAACCATCGGCGGTGACGACACGGGCCGGAATCCTCTGTTTAACTCTCAACGTATGTTCTGGCATGCCTGACAGGAAGGTTTCGACATCATCTAGCACAGACTCCTTGGCGAATCCGTCTGACACCAGGGACACAACTCCCTCCCTTACTAGCCTGCGAGCACTCTTGGCAGCCAGAAGGCTATTCTTCTTGGAGTGTGAGCGAATTGTCTTTCTCAGGTCTACATCACTATTGGCACGCTTGGCAAGGATGCCTGCAATGCTGTCCATGGCATCTGATGCAGATCTAAGAACGTCCACAAACTCACGACGTCGTCCAACTCTCTGAGGTCCTTCCATGAGTCGCGAAGGGGGATAGACTGAGATCTTCAACCGGCCCTTCTTCGAGAACCCAGCAATGATAAAGGGTAGCAGCAGAAACGCAGTATCACTGTCAATCTCAACGCCCCTCGCCGGAACAAGAATCTCGTCGAGCTTCTTTCTTTGTCGACCCAGTTCAGTCCGGACCTTCTCTATGTCGGCATTCAGCAATGTCTGATGTTCATGAAGCTCTCCAGATATTCTCTCTGTGCGCCCAAGCAGACTCTTAAGACGTGTCTCGTCCCGCTTGAGAGCTGATACGCGGGCATTCTTGGTTCTCCTGAGTTCTGTTGCCTCATCGCCCCGCATTTGCTCCAGTCGGAAGTCCAGGCTCTCTACCTCCTTGCGCAGAACATCAATCCGCTGCTGGAGCCTCTCTACACTATCTGAAACACCTGCCCGGCTAGATTCAATCATCTGTCTGATCCGAGAGTGAACAGAATCTTGAAGCTCAGATAGAAGCCGGTCTGCAGCTGCGGCAACCAGAGAGGTCACGCGGAGTTTCTTCGCGGATTCAAACGCCTTTTTCTTCGAAAGTACTTCTGGCAGGATTATGGCATAAGGTTCAATGTAGCTCCTAGATGGCCGGTCCATTACTTCGGCTATGCCTGTGGCCAACGACCGGGACACGAGTCCCGGAATAGTGACCTCATCGACACTTGTTGTAGTGGCAACCAGCCCCCTAGCATCCTGGATGCATTTGACGAGTTCACTAGACTCCTTTGACAATCTTACTCGCTCAATGACTGAATCGATGCCAGTATCAACC
>CP070658.1:2159807-2168446 GCA_020355105.1 Candidatus Thorarchaeota archaeon
CAGGACCGACCTTTACGATCAAGAGTCCCCCCTCATCAAGTTTCTTGACCTCTACGCGATAGTAAGTTCCTCCAAGAGTTAGGTCATACTCCGAACTCATCTAAGGCCCTCCTTGACGTCTGCGGCGCATCCCCTCACGGCGTCCAGCGGATGCCCATTGAGAGCTTGATCTCTCCCAATGAGCTGAACTGTGTGAAACGACTCTTGACTCATGGAGATCGTCAACGCCGGCCCTAGCCCACGAATCACCAGCAACAGGTGGAGCTCCCACGCCGCCTGCCACCTGCATGCTGAGATGAAGAACCGACGAGATGATTGCAGCCTCCTGTTCCGACGTCATTTTTCCTCGAGCCGTTCTTTGCGCCTTCCGTTTCAGGAAGTCTAGGGCATACTGCGGAAAAAGCGCATAGGACACCAAATCTCTAGGTACATGTGGGATGTCCTTGAGGGCCTCCTCTGCGGCGGGGAGTTCGGGATCTATCAGATCAGCTGGCCTACAGTCAAGAGGCTTCTCATCACCTATTGCCTTCTTCTTGATTTCGGGGTCAATCTCAGCAGGTGGACGGCCGTAGTAACCACGGACATACTGCTTCACTTCATGAGGTATCATGCTGTAACGGTCACCAGTGATGACATTCAGAGTCGCCTGTGTTCCTACAATCTGACTTGAAGGCGTGACGAGAGGAGGGTAACCAAGCTCGGCCCGGACCTTCGGCACTTCTTCTAACACCTCATCGTACCGGTCCAAGGCACCTTGTTCCCGGAGCTGGTTGTCTAGGTTGGACAGCATCCCTCCGGGCACCTGAAACACCAACACTTTCGGATTGACCCCCTGCAGACTTCCCTCGAACTGCGCGTATCTCCTCCGAATCTTCCGGAAATAGTCTGCAATCTCCGCCAGGAGGTTGACGTTCAGACCCGTGTCGCGAGGTGTACGCTTGAGTGCCTCGACAATAGACTCGGTGGCCGGCTGAGAGGTTGCCAAAGACAGAGATGAGATGGCCGTGTCCACAACGTCAACTCCAGCCTCAGCCGCCTTCAGACAGGCCATTGAGCCCATGCCGCTTGTGTAATGAGTGTGAAGTTGGATAGGAATGTCTACTTCCTCCTTCAGCATTGCGACCAATTCGTGGGCATCTTGTGGGTTGATCAGCCCGGCCATGTCCTTGATACAGATCGAATCGGCGTCCATGGAATACAATGTCTTTGCCTTTTCGACAAACTTCTCGTTTGTGTGGAACGGACTGAGTGTATAACAGAAGCTTGCTTGGACGTGTCCACCCTCGCGTTTCACGAATCGCATTGCTGCTTCCATGTTGCGAACATCATTCAGCGCATCGAATATACGGAAGATGTCAATCCCAACCTTCACAGCTTCGGTGACAAAGGCCTCAAGAACATCGTCTGAATAGTGGCGATAGCCAACCACATTCTGGGCCCGCAGTAGCATCTGAAACTTGGTGTTTGGTATTGCGTCACGAAGGGTTTCCACACGCTCCCACGGATCTTCGTCGAGGAAGCGCATCATGCTATCGAATGTTGCCCCGCCGAACATCTCAAGTGAGTGATAACCCACCTTGTCCAACTTCTCGCATATGGGAAGCATATGCTCAGTCCGCATTCGTGTGGCGAGAAGTGACTGATGTGCGTCACGTAGGACAGTGTCGGTAATCTTGAGCTTTGTCATCGTAGGCCTGTTTCATGAGGATTCAAACCGTATTTAGTCGTTCTGATGAGACAGCCTACTGGCCTGTTCACCTCAGGGTTGCTCGGCGGCTCCTGTTGATATCACTTGATCTCTTCTAGCATCACCTGACGCCGGCCCAAGAGAAATGAACTAGGGAGGCGGAGCCCTCAGCAGAAGACCAGCTACTTCGGATCCGGACAAGTAATGATGGGTTTCATAGAGTCAGGATATATCCGGCATGGGTAGTACCGTGGTTCTTTCTTACTTGAGATGGGCTCCCAAGACACCTTCACTATGGACTACATGCTTGTGAGAAGCATTGTCGGAATCCTTAAGCGACTTCATGACAATATGACCGAGGTAACTCGATAGAAGCCTGAGGCTCAGGAGTCGAGCTGTCGTGAGAAGACTCGAAAATGAGGACTATATGGTAATCGGGCTTCTATTAGCCACTCTGTTCTGCTCAATCCCATTCACTCAGACTGTTGAGGTAACAGAAGTCTACGAAGAGAATCCTGAGGACTGGCACAACATCATATCAGCCTTTGGCGGTCCTCCTATCACTTGGGTTACTGTGGAGCTCAACAGGACGGCTGACATAAGGTTCATGTACATGGATGGAGTATGGAGGTCTACAGAAAATGTCCTCCTAGCATCAACCACGGCAGACTGCGCAAGCTTCAACTACAACGCTGAGTACAAAACGGCGGTGATTGAGATAAAGACGAAAGGCCCTATCCACTTGCGAATTCTCTACAAGTATGAGGTTGAGAGGTTCATTAGCATATTCGGAAGGTCATTGAGCGGTGTGCCCTGGGGCATGAGTCCGTATCCCAAGTGGTCGATGAATGGTTGAAGTCATATCAGTCTATGACAACCATACGTTGACGAGGCTTTCAGTCCATTCGAGCCTAACCTTGTCAGCGCCTGGGAGTTGAAGTAGCTTCTCAATCAGGTGTGCATTCATCCTAGGACTCGTTAGACCAATCGTGGTTCGTATGAACCCATAGGCCTCATCCCAGTTGCTAGTGGTGAAGGAGGTAGTATTCTTTGAGGTCCTCTCAGCTCTAGGAATCGTATCACAGAGATCCACCTGCTCCTCAGTTGGGAACGAAACATCCACCTTGATAGGTTTGGCAATCTGCACCGGCTCGAATTCATCAACTCTAGAAAGCGCTCGGCAGGCTGCCTCTTGAATAAGGCTTCTAGCCTCTAACAGCGGCAGGCATTCTGTTGTCTTGGCGTCAACTGAGGTCTTTACCTGCGCAGTTTCGATTCCCGGTAGGATGTCTGAAGCTTCTCGAACTAGGGCTTGGTCGCCTGTCGCCATGATTACCGGGATTCCATATTCAGCAAGTATGTAGGCGTCAAGAGCTGTTTCGCCTACGGGCTCACCATTGACCTTGATGGTGGGACCCAGAGTTATGGTGTGTCTGAATAGACCATCTTTGGTTCCTGCCATTGCGTGGAAACCCACGAAGACTGCGGCATCAACGGACTTGTCTATAGCTTCTGTCATTCTCTTGGGAATAGACTTTTCCTGAAACAGCATCACTCCCTTCTCGAGTTGCTCGGGGATTATGTTCTTGTTTGAACCTCCGGAACCATGTGAATCTGCGACTCTGATGTCAGTGGCACCTGCGGCCCTAAGCCCACGGATTGTGGCATTGACATCCTCAGTCACTTGCACTCTACCGAATTCTTCAAACTCCTCAAAGCCGTGGAAAATCTGATGCCAGTGGTCTATGCCAGAGATTCCTTCCATGTCATTGATAATGAGAACCGTCAGGCCCTTTTTCTGCTTCTTGATCTTCTGAGCGGGCATGAGTCACAGAAGAGTCGTGACCTCTCTTAAGAGATTGTCTTCTTAGCAAGGATTGGAATTCATGGACATTTCCCAAGGCTTAATTACACGACGTGGGGTAGGACCCTTTATTCCCAAAAGGAGAGGACATAATGGAAGAGAATCATGAGGAACACATGTGTGTCTTCGTTCGACATAATGGTGTTGGACAAATCATAGAACGTGTGAAAGGTGCGAAATGGATGTGTGAGCATTGCGGCCGAGTAGCAAACAAGCCAGAGTATCTATGTTCTCCGACATCTGTTGACGTCTGAGTGAAGAGAATGGATTGGTTAGGCAGTGGATAGACTGCCTGCCACTATCTAGTCTTTGCTCAAGGGATGAGATATCGCTGAGCGCTTGAAGCTGAAGATGTATCAAACTTCAGGGGCAAGGTTCACAATATCCACGATGCGTGAAGACGGATGTCACTCCCTTCGGCCAATATATCCGCGTCTTATTAGAGCAGCAACGAGCGTTACAATGGACCCTACTACTGTGATCATAGCTGCTGCAAGGGGAACCCACCAATAGGGCTCTGGTTCAGTGGGCGTTGTTGTTGGCACTGTTGTCACTGTATAGGCGTAGATTGAACTATAGACTGTGTTTCCTGCTGTGTCATTGGCATATACTCTATACTCCACATCTGTTTCCGAAGGCATAGCAGGAATGATGGCGGTCCAGGTGACTCCGCTCAGAGCCATTTCAATATCTGTCCACGAACCCGCGTCTGTCCTGTATTGTAGAATGACTTCGTTTAGTGCAACGTCGTCAGTTGCGCCGACAGTCACGGTAGCAGAATCCGCAGATGTGGGTGATTGAGGGGTTCTTGTGACACCTGTGACTGTCGGATAGCAGAAATCGGCGGTGGCCCTAAGTATCCAACCATCTCCGGCACCGTTGAATGAGTCGTCGTAGGCATTCGTCGTGGGGAAACCATCACCGTTTGTATATCCACACACGTAAATCTCCCCCGCTGTCCCGAGTGCCAAGTCAAGCCCGCCATCATCATCCGGCCCTCCTAGGTATGTCGAGAAGATAAGCTCGTTTCCGTTTGAATTCAACTTGCTGTGTAAATACCTCAATCATTCATCGAGATGAGTTCACAGAGATTCCATGTTCGGTCCTATCTCTCTCCTGAAGTCATGTGTAGGTCACGAAGGATTCATATCGCCAGGTGGGCAGGTGATGATTTAGTATTCGCGGGGTGAAGGAATGAAGTATATCATGTTCTGGGAGTATGACTTCGAAGACCATGTCCGCGTCATTGAGAAACTCAAGCTGTTCAGAGAATCGATAAAGAAGGAACCCGAGAAGTTCCCCAAGTTCATCTCAAAGAACTATGCAATGCTTGAGGGCCCACGTGGTTTTCAACTGTTAGAAACCGAGAATGAAGATCATCTGGCCAATTTCGTTCTTCACTATCAACCAGAGGTCAGCTTCGATTTCCAGCCAATCATGGAAGTCAGTAAGAGTCTCGAGCTCATGAAACGCATGAAGGAATAGAGAGATTGGCCAAGACATCGTAAACACAGGAATTTGCAGAGTCAGTGATTACTGTGAATAGGAAGGGCTAGCGATACTGCCCCATCGGGCACGTCGCGAGGCCAAACTAAGTTTTGCCACACAAGAAAGGCTGTCGCGGCCAGAAAAAGATTAGAGTTCGAGAAGCTGACAGCAAGGTCTATCCGCGCCGCATGGTTCTTTGTCAGGCCCGCATTGCACCCAAGTGCAAGGAGTGGGTCAACGCAAACACCATGCCAGCTCCAGGAATATGCAGACGCTGCTGGCAGAAGTTGAGCTCTTAGACAGATTCGGGGGAGCCAGCTCCCCACCCTTGTTTCTTCTTCGGATTCTAGAGGGTTTGGATTTCGCGGTTTCGGACCAGCACTGAATACCCATCATTCGTGACCTTTACCTTGGCCTCCAGTTGGAATACCTCACAGAATCGGAGAGCATTCCGTAAATCTTCGTGGTCCTTTGTCAAATAAAGGAGAGTGTGCCACTGCTCTTCTTCTCGTCCTAGTGCCTGGTCAACGGCGCGTATCTTCTCTTTGCAGAAATCATCGTTGCAGTCTTGGGTCATCTGAGGCGTGGACTCCGAGTTTCGTGAGATTCCGCGCGCGATTAGACTTGCCCATATAGTGCTTTCGGTCGGCATTAGGCGCAGTCAGACTTGATTGCCATGGAAATCAGTTGCTCTGTTGATAGCGTTCCCCCTTTTCTTTCGATCTAGATTGAAGAACGAAACCTAGAAGACACCTCACTAGAGTGGAATGTTTCCATGCTTCTTCGGTGGTCTGGACTTTCTCTTGCTTGCGAGAACTTCCAATCCACTGCATATTAGAGGCCTCGTTTCATGAGGAAATATCACTTTGTCAATATAGCCAAGCCCGGCCGCAATATACGGATTCGCAAACTTCTCCCTGTACTCCTTGACCAACTTCGCCCGCTTCTTCTCCTTGTCCTTGGCCTTCTCAATCTCCTTCCGGAATATGATGTTGATGGCTCCATCCGGTCCCATTACGGCAATCTCCGCAGTCGGCCAAGCGTACACAAGGTCTGCGTCTATGTGTCGAGATGACATGACGTCATATGCGCCGCCGTACCCCTTCCGAGTGATAATAGTGATCTTGGGAACTGTCGCCTCAGCATAGGCATATAGAATCTTAGCTCCATGTCGGATGATGCCACCATACTCCTGGGCAGTACCCGGAAGAAATCCCGGTACATCCATGAAGGTGATGATTGGGATGTTGAAGGCGTCGCAGAACCTGACAAACCTAGAGCACTTGTCTGAGGCATCAATGTCTAGTGTGCCAGCCAAGTGAGCGGGCTGATTGCCTACAATCCCTACAGAACGCCCATCGAATCTGGCAAATCCCACTATCATGTTCTTCGCCCAGTGTTCATGAACCTCGAAGAACTCGCCGTTGTCGGCTATCATCGTGACAACGTTTCTCATGTCGTAAGGCTTGTTTGGGTCATCTGGTATAATCTCATCAATCGACTCATCAACGTCATCGGGCGCGTGGTCGGTCTCGACTCTTGGTGGGTCTTCCAGGTTGTTACTCGGCATGTAGCTCAAGAGAGTTCGAATCTGTTCAAAGCAGTGGTCCTCATCTTCGCTTGCGAAGTGAGATACGCCGCTCACTGAACTGTGTGTCATCGCACCCCCGAGTTCTTCAAAGGACACCTCTTCTCCTGTGACTGTCTTGATGACTTCGGGGCCAGTTATGAACATGTGAGATGTACCTTTGACCATGAGCGTGAAGTCTGTGACCGCTGGGCTGTAGACGGCGCCGCCGGCACAAGGACCCATGATAGCCGATATCTGAGGAATGACTCCACTGGCCCAGGTGTTTCGTTCGAAGATGAAGGAGTACGACGCCAGAGAGAGGATTCCCTCCTGTATCCTAGCTCCTCCTGAATCATTCAGCCCTATGACCGGGGCTCCAGCCTCCATTGCAAGGTCCATAATCTTGCATATCTTCTCCCCATACTTCTCAGAAAGAGACCCTCCGAAGACTGTGAAGTCCTGACTGAAAATGAAGATCTTCCGGCCTTCAATCTTGCCGTAGCCAGTAACTACTCCATCTCCTAGTATTCTCTTCTTGTCCATGCCGAAATCTGAAATCCGCGAAAGAACGAACTCATCAATCTCAACAAAGGATCCTGGGTCTAGGAGTTTCTCAATTCGTTCACGGGCAGTGTACTTGCCTCGTTCATGCTGACGCTTGATTCGCTCTTCTCCTCCTGCGAGCTTTGATTTTTCGCGCATCTCTGTGAGTTTGTCGAACTTGTCTTTGGCCATGCGTGGAGCCTCTTGTCGGTTCTGTCTAGCAGTGACATCACTAGCTAGTTTTCAATCTTCTGTTGGGCTGTGAATCTGAGTCAAAAGGAATCATGGGAAACAGTCTGCCCACTTTCTTTTCTCCAATAACACAAAGGCCTTCACGTTACTCGAGCCATGAGAATCCTTAAAGGCAATCATAGTCGAGGCGCGTCTACGTGAAGGCCATGGAAACTGTCAATGTGCGAAGAGAAGAGTTGAACAGAGTAGCTCTCGTTTCTCTCATTGTAGCCTTGGCATTGACAGCTATGAAGGTGGTTGTGGGACTAATCAGCGGATCTCTTGGAGTCATCTCAGAGGCGTTACATAGCTTTCTGGACCTTCTCGCCGCAGGAATAACGGTAGCAGCTGTGCACCGGGCTTCAGTAGAACCAGATCCTGAGCATCACTATGGCCATGGCAAGATAGAGAATTTTGCGGCGTTTGTGCAGACAGTTCTGTTGTGGATAACAGCTGGTTGGATCATTTGGGAAGCAATCAGAGTGATAAGGATTGAAGAATGGCCGGAGCCGACCCTGGCCGGTATTGCTGTCATGATAGTGAGCATTGTTGTCAACTATGAACGCGCACGAGTTCTGTACTCTACAGCAGAAAAACACGGGAGTCAGGCACTTGAGGCCGATGGTCTCCACTTCATCACAGACGCAGCCAGCTCGATTGTTGTCTTGGTCGGACTCATCTTTGTCTTCTTCGAGGTACCCATTGCTGACCCTCTGTCTGCGATAGGCGTTGCCCTAGTAATCCTCTTCGTTTCGTATAGGCTGGCAAGACGCGCATTTGATGCACTCTTGGACACGGCTCCGCCAGGAATCTATGATGAAATCGAGAATCTCTGCAAGAGCGTCCATGGTGTAGTCGATTGTAGCAAGATTAGGGCCAGACAGGCAGGGCCCGAACTTTTCATTGACGTGGTGATCTCTGTGAAGGAAAGCACCTCTGTTGATGAAGCCCACCACATAGCAGATCGTGTGGAGAGGGTCCTCTCGGGTCTCGGAAAGAGAGTCGACTGTATGGTGCATGTAGAGCCCGTGTCTCGCCTAGATGAGGATGAAGTCACTCAGGATGTCTACGGTCTACTTCACGAGCTTGTCCGTGGTGAACCTATGGTGCTGGGAGCCCACAAGGTGCGAATACAAGTCATTGAGGGGGAAACGTACATCTCAGCAGATCTTGAGATGCAGCCAGAAATGACGATAGGAGCCGCACACGCCATATCTGAGCGGCTCGAAAGACTTCTTCGGGAAAGAGTCGTGTAG
>CP070658.1:2168546-2176549 GCA_020355105.1 Candidatus Thorarchaeota archaeon
CCTGAGGACACCCTGGTCAGGGAGGCCATAGGTGAGCCAGAGTCGATGGACCCGCATTGGCTCTACGAAACAGGCGGAGGCTGGGTCGCGGAACAAGTCTACGAAACGTTATACTACTATCCCTTTGGTACGGCGGACACTACTCCGTCAGTGCCACTCCTAGCGGCTTCGGCCCCTGTCATATCATCGGATGGCTTGCAGTATAACATAACACTGAGGCAAGGAGTAACATTCCATGATGGCACTCCCTTCAATGCCAGCTGTGTCAAGTGGAACTTTGAGCGAGCAGTCAAGATGTTCAGGCTCGATGGTCCTGTGTTCATGATACTTGAACCGCTGCTGGGCGGAGGAAACCTGATGGACATCGCTTACCATGATGGTGTTGTGGGCGAGCCCTTTGAGAGTAACTTCACAGCCTGGACTCAGTCGGATGCAATCAAGGTACTTGACACCTATACCATACAGTTCAACTTTGACTACGCGTATGCCGGGTACATCGCAGCTACAACATATCGTGTTGGTGCGTTTATGAGCCCGACCTATGTGCTGACGGAATCAGTGAACGACACTGGTGCAATGGACTCTCACTATGGTATCAACTTCGGCACAGGACAACTTGCCGCCAATAGCCCAATGTTCGACCACACCTGCGGTACCGGACCTTACATGCTAAGAGAATGGAGAGCGGGTGAGTTCTGGACTATTGACTTCCACGAGGACTACTGGAGAGCGGACGCGACTGGAGCAGGCGTTGCACCTCCAACATATGCCGGCTCGATCAAGACCGTCATCACAAAACTCAACGTTGACCCGACTGGCAGGATGTTGAACCTGAGGACCGGACTTAGTGACATCATCGGCTGGCCGGCGCCAAACCGTGACGAGATATGGGACAACGTAACTGAGGGATCAAGCGATCCTGGCATCTATGTCTCCACCGGAGGCTTCAGCTTCGGCGTGACCTTCCTGTCATTCAACATGCTACCCCTCATGAACTACACACGTGGAACGGTAACCACAGAGATCGTACCACCAACACGATGGGTAGAGTTCAGGAAGTGTTTGGCCTATGCCTTCGACTACGACTCAGCAATCGACGCAATCTACAGAGGATGGGCAACGACACCTAAGAGCATATTCCCGCAGGGCCTGTTTGGCTTCAACGGCTCTTATGCCAAGGAATCATTCGACATCGACCAGGCAGTCGTGTGGTGGAACAAGGCCATGAATCAGTCTGGCTTTGTAGAAGCAATGAACGGTGCCGGTAACGTGCTCGAAATCTACTACAACGAAGGGAACGTTGCTCGTGAGCAGAGCTCTCTCCTAATGTCGGACGGCTTTGACCAGGTCATGGCTCATGCGAGCGCCAATCTGACTGGGTTGGACGCCACGCCTGAGTGGAACGTCGTCGCGCTCGAGTGGCCCACCATCTTGGCTATGAGAGGCAGAGGAGAACTGCTTGCATGGATTGTTGGCTGGCTTCCTGACTACGCAGATCCTGACAACTACGCCTATCCGTTTGCTATCTCAACCGGTATTTGGCCGTACTTCTCAGGCTACAACAACACTGAAGTTGACTTGTACGTCAACCTTGGTAAGCAGGAGTCAGATCCGGCGATAAGGCAGCAGCACTACAACGAGGTTCAGAGACTGATTGCAGAGGACCAGCCCTATGTCTACATTGGGCAGGCCATGGAGTTCAGAACCTGGAGACTCTGGATGCACGGTGAAGGAATGAACTTCAACCCGATGTACTCAGCCACTCCATACGTCTACCATGTCTACAAGGACTACGCAGCCTTTGATGCAGGTACCTAACAGCCATAGCGAGTAACATACTTCAGAATACTAGCAGAGGGCTCGACCCTCTGCCCCCTTGTTTTTTTTCCCTTGGCGACTAGACGCCGACATTGATCCTACGCTTGCGGACAAGATAACCGCTATATGAGATTCCTGCGCAACCTTGAACCTGTTGTGTAAGGCTATGAGATATCTGAATAGCATTACTCCAAGACAGCTGAGCACACTGTGGTGGACTGAGCGCTGGGTAAGATACCTTGTGTTTCTCTTGTTTCCTGTAGGCATAATTGATGCCGTATACACGATTACCATTACTTGGCAGCTAGGACCTGAAGTCGAGTTCAACCCTATTGCCCGTTATCTCATTGCTGCCGACTTGTGGCTCCCCTGGGCCCTTCTCGACATAATTGGATTCGCACTCTTTAGTATGCTAGCGGGTTCATACTATTTGCACTCGCGGAAGACTTACGGAGGCCCGGACACTACTTGGATAACAGCAATAATCTCACTTAGAGTAGCAATGACGACCTACAACGTCACATACTACCACATCCCGTTCTTTATTGCAGTATATCCGCCATTTTGGACTTCCACCTTCATGTTTGCTCTGACCTATTTTGGAATTGGTAGGTTGCTAAATAGAACGTCGGACATAAGTCGCCAGTCCATTAGACAATACTTCCGAACAAGAATCGACAATATCAAGGACAGACGGCTGATATCGGCCGCCACTAGGCACTCCTCAGCTACTCAGACAACTGGGAGTGGAGAAGCACTGGTGACTCAGAAAAGGAAGGTCGCAACACTAGACGATTTGTCCCTGCCGAAGACACCTTGGTCGAGGAGGATTGCCTATCTCACCATGGCCGCACTGACCATAGTCTCGATGGTAATGGTGCTTGAAGTTGTCGGGGTTGCGACCGGGCTGTTCACTTTCAGGGAACAATATCATATCGTGTTCATCAACACACTCGTTGGACGAGGACTTGTGGCTTCACTTGTGGTGGTTCTGTTCTTCATGGCTATCTCAATGTATATGATCTTCAAGGCATTTGAATCACCTACCGACCTGCCCACCTGATGAATCGTACATCGTGTGTGGTCAACTCGCGCCATGAGGAGAGATAGTTGGTCCTTCAGAAGACACAATCTGACTCGTAACCTCTTGCTGCATTCCTATCGAAACCCTGATGAAAAATCTCATCACAATAGTTTGCAGATTAGTTCATCAGAGTGTTGCTGGACAAGATGCTCGACTCTATTGACAAGGTCAGTACCTCCAAAGATAGAGGTAAGTAGGCGTAGCAGTGCCAAGTTGTAAAGAAGTGAAACTGTTGGGTCGTTCACTGAGTATAGTTCAGCCAATCGCTTCTCAATCGTGGTATCTTCTAGGGGTTCTGGTAGCCTTCGCCGCGCCTCGCGCTTGACTCGTTCCATCAAGACCTCGAACTCCCTCGCCTGAATTGTAGACCTGATGGGGCCAATGAGGAAGTTGGCAGCTAGCTCATCTGTGAGCCCCTCCTCTCCTAGCTCTCGGACGTTATTTTGGAACTCCCACTCCACTTCAGTGGTTCGTATCGGAAGAGTTTCCGCCACTCTCTCCAGATACTCCAGATATTGACCTTCTCTGATGAGGCCAATGCTCTGTTTGAGGAATTCCTCAAAAGCATGGACCACGAGCTTTGCTCCGGGGACGTGAATACGGACCTTCTTGTCCCGGCTGAAGATCACATCCTCTTCTTCTGAGTAGAACTGAAGATGAACAAGATACTTGACCATCAGCTCAAGCTGATCCTCCATGATGCCACGTCCGGAACTCGGTCTGGACTTGTGCCTTATATCAGTAATTGAGAGAGCACCGTGGATGGGAATTGGGTCCCACTCTAGTAGTCGGATGTGGTCGTACCTATTTCATAGTGAGAGCCATGACAGCCTTCTGGCCATGCAAGCGGTTTTCAGCCTGGTCAAATGCTATGGACTGCGGACCATCAAGTACAGAGTTGGTAACCTCGAAGCCTCTATCTGCTGGAAGACAATGCATATACATTGACTTAGGTCCTGCAATCTTCATCTTATCCTCATCGCATATCCAATGTTTGTTCTTGTCGAACACAGCTTGGGACTTCTCTAGCTCCGGTTTGTCGTTGAAAGGTGGAATGAACTCCTTGCATGTCCATGCTTTTGGATAGACAACATGTGCCCCCTCGAAGGCTTCTTCCATGTCGTACACTATCTCAAAGCTAGATTCATTCTCCTCTGCCATTACCTTGCACTGGTCCAAGATCTTGTCGTCAAGCTCCATCCCCTTTGGATGAGCAAGAACAGTATCACAGCCCATCTTTGTGGCTGCGATGATTGCGCTCTGAGGCACTGCAAGAGGTTTGTGTACTGAGGGTGAGTATGCCCAACTCATAACGAACTTGACTACCTTGAAGGTTCCGAATTTCTCCTTCACAGTCATGACGTCAGCCAATCCTTGGCATGGGTGGTAGATATCATCCTCCATGTTGATAATCGGGATGTGGCTCCAATAAGCGAAGTTGTTGAGTACCTCGTTTGCTCGGCCATAGACCCAGCCCACTGGGTCTCCATAGCACCGAATGGCTATAGCATGGCCCATTCTGGCCAGAACGCGTGCTACATCGCTGACGCGTTCAGTGGAGTAGGCTTTCTCATCCCCTTCCAAAGCAGGAGCGTAGATTTTACTGGGGTCTAGGAAGTGAGCATGACCTCCAAGCTGTGTCATCCCCGCCTCGAACGAGTTACGAGTCCTCAGACTCTGATTGTAGAAAATCATGAACAGGGTCTTGGTATCCAGGAGCTTGTGTGGCTCCCCGACTGCGAACTTCCGTTTCAAGTCCACTGCGACATCAAGTATCGTTTCCATCTCTTCTTTAGTGTAGTCGAGCAGGGTTATGAAGTCTCGACTTCGAAATGTCTCAGTCTTCACCATTGTGACTCACAAGTTCTTCAGCTGAACGATACTCGTAGAAAAAGCTTCCCAACAGGTGGCTCCCAACCCTTAAGACCTGCCATGCACACAGACTCTGAATACGATACAATAAGGTTGGAGAGAACAATGAAGCGGAAGGTTGTGAACCTAGCCCTCTCACTCATTGGACCTATTGCACTGATTATAATCCTATCAATGCCTATCGGTCCTTTGACTGGGGGTCTTGGAATCATTCAGCCCGTCGGTGGAATCTTCGACAACGGCGCTCCCGAACCTGGTGATCAAACAATCAAACTCACCGGCTTGGATGCCGAGGTCGAGGTGATTATCGACCATCTGGGAGTACCCCATATCTATGCTGAGTCCACCTACGATGCCTTCATGGCGCTAGGGTATATGCATGCCAGAGATAGGCTGTTCCAGATTACTATGCAGAACTTCTTAGCTGCTGGGAGGATCAGCGAGGTTGTGGGTGGTTACGCAGCGAGTGAAGATATGTACTGGCGCTCGATTGGTCTGGCGCGTTCTGCCCAAGACTCACTTGACTGGTTTGAAGCAAATGCGGATTCTGACCCAGATATTGAAGAGGCAATCAAGGCCATTTATGCGGAAGTCGAAGGCGCAAATGCATTCATCAATTCCCTGACAAGTGCAACAATGCCAATCGAGTTCAAGATTCTCGGATATACCCCTGAACCTTGGACACCTGTTGACTGTTTCATCAATGCGAAGATGCTTGCCTGGGGTCTTGCCGGAGGTTTGGAAGACTTTCGGCGGATGTGGATTAGGCAAACTCTGGACAATGACACGCTGTACAATGATTTGTTCCCTGACATAATGCCGAACATAGTCCCCATAATTCAGGAGCAGGTCAACCTCAGTCTTGCCGAGTATCCACTTGGTCCTGGAAAGGTGCCTGTATCAGCCACTCCTGAACAGTCCTCTAGCATCACATTGGCCAAGGAAGCATCAATCCCTCAGGACAAGTTGGAGGGTTTGATCAAGATGATGAACGACGTCATCAAGCCATTTGGCGATATGGAGTCCGTTGGCAGCAATAATTGGGCGATCAACGGTTCCAAGTCATCAACAGGGCTGCCAATTGTAGCCGGAGACCCACATCTCGGACATCAAGCACCATCAGTATGGTATGAGGCACACATCGTTGTGCCAGGTGTTCTTGACGTGACTGGAACAACATTTCCAGGACTTCCCGCAGTTCTCATCGGTCACAATGACCACGTCGCATACAGCTTCACCAACGTAGGTGCTGATGTAAACGATGTCTTCGTTGAGCAGCTAAACCCTGCCAATCCAGATCAGTATATGTACAATGGAGAGTGGAGAGATTTCACCATCCATCAAGAGGACATACACACGAAGGAGGGTGATGTCATTCCGTTCACTGTCAAGGAATCAGTTCACGGACCTTGCATCGATTCTACTTGGCGAAACATCTACGGTTTAGATACTGAATCGGAAGTGAACTTGGCTATGAACTGGACCATTTCAGGTGCAACACATGAGATGCTCGCAACTTCTCTACTGATGCAGGCTGATGACATCTATGATGCCATTGATGCGTTCTATTGGTGGGACTCTGCAGCTCAGAACTGTGTACTTGGCGATGACTCTGGTAATATCGGTATGCTGGTGGTTGGGCGTTTACCAATACGAGCTGGATATACAGGTGAATACCCTGTGACTGCTCTCAATGACTCGGTCGGAATGGTGAGTTGGATCCCATATGCCCACAACCCGCGAGAAGTGAATCCATCTCGAGGATTTGTTTCATCCGCCAACCAGCGTACAATTGCTCCTGGTAAATATGCATATGACCTCCTTGGTCCATATGTTAATGGATATCGAGGTAGGCGTATCCACCACCTCTTGGACACCAATGATGACATATCAGTGGATGACATGAAACGATTCCAGTGTGATGTTGTAGAAGTCAGTGCAGAGGTCATAGTCCCCTATATTGTCGATGCTTGGGATGCAGTTGGTGACGGAAACACAACCATTGCTGATGCTGTTGACCTGCTCCGAGTCTGGGAATATGATATGGAACCTGACCTGGTCGCACCAACCATCTGGATGTATCTCCTCGGAACGAAGGATTATGGTCTCCACTATGAAATCTTTGATGAGATCAGAACTATTGATAGTTCAATTCCATTTTCGCGGACCCCAATCTTGGAGGAGCTCATTGTGACGAACAATGCTTGGTACTTAGATGACCACACTACAGGGCTTGTTGAAACTCGTGATGAGATTCTAGTGAGAACATTGGTTTCAGCAATCGATAGACTCTCTGCAGCCTGGGCTGATGAACCCAACTGGGAATATGGGAATCGTCATGTTATTGAGATTGACCATTTGGCTTATTTCACCACTATCGGAAACGAGAGACCTCTCCGTGGTCACCTCACACTCAATGTAGCGGGAGGTTGGAGGCCTGGTAGCGGTCCATCAACAAGGCTGATTGCTGATATGAGTAACATCGAAATGTCCTACATGGCTTACCCGGGTGGCCAGAGTGGGAATATCTTCAGCCCTCACTTCGATGACATCTTCGAAATCTGGTACTCATTTGACGAAGTCACTGAACAGCATGGATACCATGTTCTGTACTTCTATGCCACAGCAGCGGCATTCAGGACTGCAGACACTGATGGTACATTGATAGAGAAGACTATCACCTTTGTTCCTTAGGAGGTCATGAGATGGGTAAAATTGATGACACAATCCCTGACATTGGATTTATCCCAGCATTAGTGCTCACCATAGTCTTTGGCATTGCACTGCAACTTGCTGGGAACTGGATACTGATGCTGATTGCTGGTGCACTGGGAGCTCTCTTTGTAAGGAGAATTCGGAAGGCGTTTCTTGTCGGGTTCTTGGGTGTAGGACTAGCCTGGAGTATTCTCTTTGTCTATCTGTCTATGACCACTCAGGCAATGGCAGTGGCGAATATCTTCATCGGGCTTTTAGGTCTTGAGGGACTTGGTATCATTGTGATAGTTATCAGCGTTCTAATTGGTGCGATGCTTGGCGGCTTTGGCGGCATGCTAGGTAGAGCTCTCTATGAACTGATAGACGAGTTCCTTCCGTCTGACTCTGAAGGAGTGGAAGCTCCTCCGCCAAAACCAGAAACCCCTGATAACGAAGAAGAAGTGGCATAGGAGTGAACAGAACTGTGCTGTGGCACTAGTTGCCACAGCGCTCCCCTTTCTTTTTCCGATAGATG
>CP070658.1:2176649-2180473 GCA_020355105.1 Candidatus Thorarchaeota archaeon
AGGAGGCGAGATAAGATGGGTCCCAATGGTTGTTCTCGCCCTAGTAGGCGCTGTCACTGGGACCGTGGTGGAATTAGTGAGTCCGAAGGGAACTGATAATGTGTTCTTGCCACTTGCTAGTTGTGTGGTGATTCTTCTCGCAGGTGTGTCAGTAGGCGTAGTAGTCTTCTGATACTATCACCCAGACTCAACAATCAGGCGATAGTAGTAGACGAAGCCGGCAGTGTCGCTCTGACGAAGAATGCGGACAACCTGACCTGCCTTCGCGCCCAAGACCTTGGCGGCTGGATCATCCCTACGGATACGAGGCAACTGAGACTTCTCGATTCCATAGTGTTCCAGGACCAAGCTCACCTCTTCTTCGTCCGCAATGACATGTTGAGGAACAAGCTCATGCCCGAATAGGTCAAAGGATGCATATCCACCTTCAACCAGCTCTACTCTGGATTGACGAGCTAGTTTCTTTGCCGCAGGTGTCACTCTGGAACCGCCCACCAACATTCCCTCTTGCGCAGCTACCTCCTCCATGTCCTTGGTGAGCTCTCTAACCACAGCTACACCTACGACCTTGGGCTCCTTGAAGACCCAGAGCAAGGACCGAATCGTCACATCATCTGACTCTCGTGTGGGATGCATGACAAACTTGTCGTCATACTCGAGGAACTCGTCCACTGTATAGCCTCTCAGTGTGAGAAGACCCCTTGTTTTCAGAATCAAGCTGGGAAGTTCAACCAAAATCCAAACACCCGAAGATACAGTGCAATCCGGAGCGTTTGTTATAAAGATTCCCAAAAGAATCACTTAGTCAAATGAACGAAACTGGCAAGACTCGCGACGATAGTCCTTCAGGAACTCACCACAAGCCGGTAGTAGTAGACAGAACCAGCAGTTTCACTTTCTCGCTCAATCCGGACAACCTGACCCGTTCTTGCTCCGAGGACCTTGGCCGCAGGGTCAGACCTGAGAATGCGCGGAATCTCCTCCCGGGTGATTCCATAATAGTCAAGGAGTAGACTTACTTCTCTCTCTTCTGCAATGCTGTGGGCAGGGACAAGCTCATGGGAAAACAGGTCAAACGAGGCGTATGTTC
Source organism: Candidatus Thorarchaeota archaeon (assembly GCA_020355105.1). Taxonomy (GTDB): domain Archaea; phylum Asgardarchaeota; class Thorarchaeia; order Thorarchaeales; family Thorarchaeaceae; genus SMTZ1-83. Next base: position 2,177,740 of record CP070658.1, read on the forward strand.
CCTCAACGAGTTCGACCCTTGTTTCCATAGCAAGCTTCTTAGCTGCTGGAGTGAATCTCATTCCACCCACAATCATGCCCTCGTGAGATGTGGTTTCTTCCATCCTTTTGACGAGGTCTTTGACTATTGCCACTCCCACAACTCGTGGTTCTTTGAATATCCAGACTAGGGACTTAATGTCACCGTCGTCAGTATGTTTGACAGGGTACATTGCATAGTTGTCTTCGTATTCCAGCAGTTCATGGACACGGTAGGATCTGAGATTCAGCAGGTTTCTCGTCTTCAGTATGATGCTGGCCAACTCTACCATGAAGGAACCTTCCCAGAAGCTCTACGCGTCGGCGAATCCAGTCAACATATAAAGATTGCCAACTGACCTCATAGATTACGGACCTATTCTTCATACAGTCGCATAGGCTGGTTGCAGCAAACGAGTGTGCCAGATCCAGATTTCTCAACTCTCACAACTTGCTGACATATGTCACAGACGTAGATCGCTCCTTCCTTTGCCATACAATCAACACTCCAAAAGTGGTAGCCGGTGTACGGCTTTGACACGTTTTATGGCTTTCTGATAGCATGAAACCGCGTCCCGCACAGTGGCGATGAATTCATAGGCAATGCACTTATACGGCAGTTCATTCATGCATTGGCGAGGTAAGAGGCGATTCTAGTGGCCGGGCTTACTAAAGGAATGATTGCTGACGTCAAGAAGAAGAAGGCGATTTCACTTCCCGAGGACTTCTTCAACAATCCTGAGCTCAAGGGCATGAGGGCCGCAATGGTGATCTACTTTGAGCGTTCAGGTGAGATACGGCTCATCCCCATGATGAGGGAAGGCGGGGCACGTGTCAGATTGGAAGTCGAGAAAGTGAATCCAGCCTTGATGCAGACAATGACTCAGCTGTTCAAGCAGCACGATTTGAAGGTCCTCTTCACCACCGGATTCTGCTTTGAAGAGAACCGGTGCGTCTACGAAGTCTATTTCGCCGCCGACGAAATAAGAGAGAAGGAACCCACAATCCGCGAAACAATTGAGAGCATCCCTGGCCTATATGATGCAGAGTTTGAGCTCCTCGAGATCGGAGTGGAGTGGTAAGTCCAATCAATCTAGCACACATAAACAAGTAGTTTCTGAAGGGTTCGGACCGAGTGATATTACAGGATTCGAAGGGCGACATTCTCTTTGACTGCTGTGTCCACAAGTTCTAGTTTGACCTTCAGAAGTGTTTCCAAGTACCCCTGAATAAACGGTGCAGGGTAGTAAGGGCTGCCAATGACTATCAGGTCGTCATGCATTTCGAATGAACCCCATCCATAGTCCTGCAGCAGGCCAATGATCAGCTCCATGCTCTCAGCGTCCTTCGGATCGCCTCCTCGATACAGTCGCACAACGTCCGATACAGCAGCCTGACTCCCGGCAGTGACGCCAAGCTCATATTGATCTGAAGGTGTGAGCTTAGAGAAGAAGAGAGATGTCATGGTTTCAGACTCAAGCGCAGTTCTGAAACCGCTGACATACAGTCCACGCTCATTCCACTTGTGGACTGAGTAGTCTAAGAACCACCGCACATCATCTTCAATCAGCTGAGCTCTTGATCTACCAACTCGGTCATGGACAAGTTCATCGATTCGGGCAACCAGTGCTTGGCTCATTGTAACGCTGATAATCTTCTTCTTGAGAAGCTCGGTAATCTCTGTCAGCCGAGTCTCTTCCGCAGCTGTACGTTTCGCCTTGCCCTCAAGTTTGGATTTCTCTTTCATCAGGACGGTTTCCTCTAATCTGAGCGACAAACCCAAGCATCCTCCATTTGCTACTACGAATTAGGTGTGTTCACATTCATATCGTGTATTCACATCTACGGGGTCTTGATAGTTCCACATCCAACCCAGTATATGAACCCTTTGGGGAGTTGCTCTCTGCCTCCATTTGTACAGGGAAACCTTAATCATGGAACCAACATGAGGTTTCCAGAGTTGTGACTCATGGAATACTGTGAGCTTTGGCTGGAAACGGACAACAGTAGGTTTCGGGTCGCCTTGCTAGTCCCCGTTGGTTTTGAGATTCCTGAGGGATTCGGTCTGCTGACGTCATCAGACCCATCAGGAAAGATACTCTATGTGTCTGAGTGGTATCCAGGGATTACGAAGGCCAAGGACCAAATCAATGGTGCAGCACGATTCTATAGCGACCGCTCAGAGAAGTTCCTGTTCTTCAGAGAGATAAGACCAGCCAGTTCGGCATAGCCTTGTTCTGACTCGTCCATGCAACGAAGCAAAAAGGAAGATGGAGGGGCCGTTTGCCCCTCTGTGTTGCGCGGCTATGGCCATGGAACTCCAAAGCCAACAAGTGCCGGATTCAGGAAGATGATGACACCTATCCCGATAGCTGCAAGACCAATCAAGACAATGACTGGTGTTGCGGCAAAGACCTTCCCAATGAGTTGAATCAGCTTGATCAGAAGACCGCTAAGCAGATACACCACTGCGAATATGACGAAAGCTATCACGGCCATCCACTTGAAGGAGATGACCTGTGTTATGATGTCGCCAATAATGGGGTCTCCTGCCATTGGAGCGAGGATCCCGTACAACGTGAAGGTTCCAAATAGCGCCAATCCCAACGCCAACAGTAGGGCGATTGGGAACTTCGATAACAGTCTCATGCTCAGCGCGAATCCTGCAAGGATGAGGATACCGGCGACGATGATTGCATCAGGGTTGGCCGCGTATA
>CP070658.1:2180573-2192021 GCA_020355105.1 Candidatus Thorarchaeota archaeon
CCTTCTCATTCGAATCGAAACCGGCACCTGGTTGTCTTGTCAGTGGTTGTCCCTCACAACTTGCTCTTGCTTGTTACGTCAATTCTGGGACTGTTCTGATCGCAGAGCTGCGAACAAGGATCGGCAGATGATTGTCGCTCTGTTCTTCAATACGCACTCGGCCATTGTTCCATTTCTTGTCGCTGACACACGGTAGCAGCTGGAATCCCAATTCATTGTTGGTTGACTTCCATATCATTGTTCAGGTCTGATCTCTCACTTTGTCAAGATACTGCATAGCTTTCTTGAACCTGAGTTGCCGCCATTGATGTCGTGTACAGACGTCGCGCCTTGAAAGGCATGAAAGCCACTCCACCTGCATGGAAGAACTTGGAGAACCATTCCACGAAATGTAGCCTGAGTGTATTCATGAATGCGAGCATGCCCTCTAGTATTCCTACAATGAAGGTACCAATGATTGCGCCAAGCAGGGGCAGATGTGGTGTATGTGGAGCACCAACAGTTTGCGGATGAACTTCATGCGGAATCAATTCAACTCCAAAGAGTGATAGCTCGGGGAATGGTATGTATATTATCGCGGGAATGAGTGTGAAGAGAACACCGCTGAGAATCACATGGACTGTATTAAGGGCAAAAATCCGTGCATAGCTGACGGTATGACTAATCATGCCTATTGCATACTCCAAAAACAGGACTGCGCCGTCCATGCCTCCTTTGAAAGATGCCACAGCCATGATTATCATGGGTGCAATGAATGTAAACAGTGAGAAGTACAGAGGTGCGATCCCAGAAGCCAGATACACTCCATTGTTCGCAATGCCATAGCCTATGCCCGAAATCGGAACCCAAAGATACACTTGGCCAGCAGTGCTGAACCAGTTATTGACACTGCTGTAGCTTACGCCGAATAGCAGATTAATGAATCCATAGTATAGGATAAGATAGGAAATGCCTACTATTGCTTCACGACGCTCATGATACTTGAGTTTGGTGTAGATATTCAGAATAATGCCAAGCATGATGTGGATGGCACCGATCTCTATTGAAAGCTTAAGCATGTGTGCAGCTCTATAGGGATTTGCAATCATGTGGCCATGCCCATCATCGATGTAATGAGCGAAGGTAGGCCATAATGGCTCGAATACTGTTTCAGCACCGAAGAAGCTCCCAAACAAGAATCCACCAATTATGGCAAAGATGCCCATCATGATGAGCCCTTCAGCTCCAGACTGAAGATAGCCCATAATCTGACCCCAGTCATCTCCACGCCTCTTAGCTCGCACACCTGCGAGGCCAATCAGAAGAATCAGTAGTCCTTGCCCAATATCTGCAAAGATGAATCCGAAGATTATGGGAAATGACAGAAACATTACTTTGGTGGGATCGAGATCGTGTCGCGATGGTATTCCGAAAGCTGTCACTACGTCTTCAGTGGGGGCCATAGCAGAAGGATTGTCAAGATAGGTAGGCGCCTCGTGTTCTGCGAAGTCTGGATGCTCGAATTTGATGTCAACAACAGCGCCTGTCGTTTCACGAAGAACACTCTCGAACTCCTCCTCAGTGCCTACTGGTATCCACCCCCAAGCCTTCACTGACTGCTCTGTGTAGACCAAGTACCTTTTAGCCTCAACTCTTCTCGTTTCAATAGCTAAAATCTCCCACGCTGCCAGAATCTTCGGTCCCCATTCACGAGCAATGTTCTTCTTACGTGCCCTAAAGCTCGAGAGCTCCTCCTCAAGTTCAGTGATCTTCTGTTCTGCTTTCTCAACAACACGTTCTGGTTGTCCCTCGGCTCCCTCAGGCATTACAAAAGACTCGAACTCCATCGCCGAGAGGATGCGTTCAACTGCATCTCTCCTCTCAATAGGAATACTCAATGTTGCTACTGATACGCCTCGCTTCAATGGGAGATGTTTGAATGCGAAGGCATCCTCAGTGACCTCCCTGATGCTCCATTCCAACTGTGAAACACGACCGGTAGGTAGCACTCCAGCAGTGCTGAAGGTAAAGTCTGTCGCTCCTAGCCTCCTGGGATCAATCCCTAATGGTTTGAGAGATAATGCAACATCCCTGATTGCCTGTTGTTTGTCCAGCTCGAACTTGGCAGCCGCAAATTCAGTGTCAATCTCTAGCAGCTCAGGTTCAACGGACTGAATAACATCAGAAGCGTATTGTATTGAGTCAGTTATCTTGCGGTCATCAATTTCGATTTTGGGCCCAGCCCGCCTGGATGAATCAAGACCCAAAGAATCAATCATCTTCATGATCCTATCTAGAGCCACAAAGACCGTTTCCTCATCGCGCGATCTCTTGACATCAACAATGGATGCGTGTTGAGTGACATCAATAAACTCGAATAGTCCAAACGCCTGAAGGGCTAAGAGGACTTCACGTTCATAGTCCTTGTGAGAAACGACCCTTGCAACAATCATCTCTGCGGGGCTCAGCAAGCCCATATCTATCACCCTTTGGTTAAAGTCGACTCCTTCTGAATCTAGCAGGAAGCCAGTTAGATTGTGCCATTTCATGGCAAAGATAAACGTTGTGAAAGGCAAGCCGATAGTCAAGTCGTGTTCTGTAACAAAGGTCAATCTTTATCAGGGGTATTAGAAGTGAAAACGACACCCTGCTAGAGGTGAGGAATGCAGTAATGAGTGCTGCTCACGAAGAGATTGACCAAATCCATGAGGCTGAAGAAGCTGCGAACAAGCAGCTGAAAGAAGCAGAAGCCCGCGCGAAAAAGATTCGAGAGAACGCGGAGAAAGAAGCGAAGGAGATAATTGAGAACGCGGAGAAGGAGGCGAAGATGGCTGCTCAGCGTTCGAGAGATGGACTCCAGGCCAGAAGATTGGAGATTGAACAGAAGGTCCAGAAAGAAACTGAGAAGCAGATTTCAGAGATTGAGGACTCAGCTCGTGGCCAAGTTAAGAAAGCCGTTGACATTGTCTATAAGGTGGTTACGGGGGAGGAATGATAACATGGAAGGAGTCAACAACATCATCAAGATAATCAATTCCAAAACCAAGAATGAGTGCGACAGAATCATCGCTGAGGCCGAGGAATTCAAGAAGCAACGCCTTGAGAAGGCGAGGAATCGTGCCAAGAAAATCACTGAGGAGATTGCAGGAAGAGCTGAGCGCGAAACTGATGCAGAAGTTGCCAAGTACCACGCTAGTGCCAAGCTCCAGGCAAAATACCGCCTTCTTGAACGCAAAGAGGCAATCATGAACGAGGTTTTCGAAGCTGCGTGGGACAACCTTCAGAAGAGTGTTCTCGAAAAGAAATACGACAAGACTGTCTTCAACCTAGCTGTCGATGGTGCTGGCTCTCTTCAGGAGCCAGACATTGAGCTAGTCCTACCTGTAGGACAAAAGGTCAGCCTCGGTGTGGATGAGCTCGCAAAGACAATCTCGAAAGAAACAGGCGTCAAGACAAACGTGAGCATTTCAAAGGACACCATCAGAGCCACTGGCGGAGTGATTGTTCGAACCAAAGATAGCACAAAATCAGTAGATAATACATACGACGCCAGAAAAGAACGGTTTGATGACTCATTGAGGGATCGAGTAGCATCCGTCCTCTTTCCAAAGAAGGGATCTGAGTAGAGGAAATGGGTTACTCCCATCCATCCTCTACTAGAGTTGTTTTTCTTAACCAATGAGGCTCGAAATCGACCCAATGAGTAGAAACGCAATGACGAAACCGTAGATAGCAACAGCCTCAATGAGCACGACATAGAGAATGCTCTTGCCAAAGGTTTCTGGCTTCTCTGTGATTGCGCCTAATGCTGCTGCAGATGCAGTGCCCATACCCAAGGAAGCGCCAATACCCGCAAGGCCAATAGCAAGACCTGCACCGATTGCAAGACCAAGAATGGCCAAACCAGCACCCTCAGTGGTTTGCAGTGGCACAAATCCAGAACCTGGCACACCAAGCGCCTTGACAGGGGTAGGTGCATAGAACGCTGCTGCCAAGATGGCGCATACAACTGCTCCCAATCCTAGCATCAATATGTTGGTAGTCCATGTATTGATTTTCACTGAATGTTGTCCTCCAGTTGCCAAACTGTAATCATTCTCTGACGTTTTCGGGTAATTCTCCTCTTTCTAAATGTTGCCCTCCGGTCACCATATTGTAATCATTCGCCTGATGTTTTCGGGAGACTCTCCTCTTTCTAAACCTACCGCAATGGAACGGATGTTACGAATCTCGAAGTACTTCAGGTTGAAGAAGCCCAAGACAGTCCCGATGTGGAATGGAAAAGCGGTCAGTTGGAGCATCACCTTCTTGGCTATGTAGTCCCCGATTGCCAGCTCGACCTCGGACAGATCATTGGTTTCTTCGTATATTCTTGCCAACCTTCCCGCAAGCTGAGCGTATCTTGTTGTCCCAAGCCTATTCAACACTTCGCGCCAGTTGGCACCGACCTGGATGATCTCAAGTAATGCCTGAGACTTTCGGGTGAAACGGACAAGAGAGAGGTCGACCACCCGTGACTCAAGCAGGAGAGCCAGAGCCCGAATGATGGTCAGAACATTCCTCAGGTCAACCCTTGCCTCCAAGACACCCAAGACTCGCTCCTTCTCTCCACTGGGAAAGTCTGCCAAAGCATCGAGCACAGTCCTAAGATACCACTCTTCCACGGCCACCTCGAGAGGTGCAGTAGATTCAAACTCCTCATATGCTGGGAATCTAGTCAAGAGTGCAATCTTGACATCCCAGTAGGGCAGGACGTCAACGGCCTTTCTCACAGAACCGGAATCAACTATTTGCTCGAACTCCGTTGCCTGCTCTGGCGACGTAGGTACAAGAAACTTCAGTATCTCGTCCCGGTCCAAATCCACGTGAAGTCCTCTGATAATTGACTTAATGCTATCAGCCAAGAACATGTTCAGGTATGTCTGAGTGAAATCCCGCACTCTACCGGTCAGGGTCCGGGTCAGTCTGTAGCTCACGTCTGCGAAGTCATTGGACAGGACAAGTCCTAGCTCAGCCGGCTCTGGAACTCGTTGGGCGAACTGGCTTGAGATTAGCGGACCATAGTAAGTACTGCCAAGTCCTCTGATGAAATCCTCGTAGGTTGCAGACTGCAGAAGCCGTTCATAGTCGCCAACAGTCAAGAACCGCGACTTCAGACCTCTGATTCGTGCGTTTATGTAGCCATATTCGTTTGCAGCCCGTGAGGCCATCATGAAACACCTTGGTTATCCATTTGCGGGGATGACGAGTTCACAATGCAGCCATCATTTAAGGTTGACGAAGAGTGTGTGCCGTCCAACTCCCTGAATAGTAGAAGAATTCAAATAACGGAACAAGCACTTGACTCTCAGTTGGTCGCCATGACAGAAGAAAGTGAAGAACTAGCACGCACGAGAGATGAGTACTTCAATCTGGGAGCAATCTTCAGGAACTCGGCTACAATTACCTTTGTTATTCAGATAGCTGCAGTGATTCTGATGGTGGGTTCGCTTACTGCGTACGCAATTGGCGACCTGTTCCTCGCGCTCGATCCTGACCTGCAGATACTTCTGCTATTGATCGTCAGCATAATATTTCTGGTAATCTTCTTAGCAGCCATCAGTGTCTTCATCCGATTTTCGAGGAAGATTGGGAATGCAGTTGTTGGTCCGGGGATTGAGAAGGTGCCATTCAACACCCCAAGGGTCAAGACAGTCGTAGTGATGTACGGAGTCCTGGTAACGCTGATGGCCATTACAGGATTGTACATCTGGTATCTGGTTGATCTGAACTTCCTAGTTCCATTCACGGCTCAGCATGCTTCGCTGCGTCTGTTTGGACTAGCGCTTGGTGGATTTGTGGTAGCCCTTCTTGTCCAGATAATCGTGGCCGGAGTGGGCCGAAGCGCCACTCGTATCATCATTGAAGTCCTAGACGCAGATGACGATGATGAGTTCATGAGGTAGATTGCTCGGTTTCATCTTTCCCTGGGAGGTCAAACTCTTCATAGATCTCTTCCGGAGGAGGGGCGTATGTCCGCTTCTCCGTTACCTTATGCTCTAGTCTATCGTAGTAGCCAATTGTGACGTAGACGCTGTATACGCCGAAGACAAACCCAACCAGAGCGCCTATGATTGCGCCCGTTGTAGCCCCTGCTGGCCCCCACATCGATGATCCAAGAAAACTGCCAACGTATAGGAGAATGATGACAGAGCACGGTAGTTCAGAACCTACCGCAAGCCATCGTCCCATTCCGGCGAGACCAGACTGCTTACTCTCGTCCGACTGACTCATCTACAGCACACCTAGCAGGCGCGCATAAAAGCAATCTCTGACTTAAGCCTGTTGAAGTGCAGCTGGGTCAACGCTTTTGTGCTGGAACCTCAATCACACCATGAGGCGGTCGCACTGAAAGTCAGTCTGACGTATGGCAAATCCAAGATAGAACTCGACATCCCTGAAGAGAACCTTGCGGGGAAGGTAGTCCCGAAACAGGTCACGGCCAAGTCGGACGTAGAAGAAGAGCTTGGTCGCGCACTCACCAACCCTCATGGCCCCCTTCTAACAGATCTTGCCAAGAGCAAGAACGTCTGCGTATTGGTTGAGGACCATACCAGGAATGAACCACACTGGGAATTGATTAGTGCAGTAGTCCCTCTTCTTGTTGATGCGAACAGGTTACAGTTTGTCATTACCACGGGCTCTCATGAGGTGGAACACCCAGGAAACCTTGAGATTGTGGACATGATAAGACGGGCAGCCGATGACACAGGCCTCGGAACATATGATGTGACAATCAATGACTGCCACGGAGAGGACTTTGTGAATCTCGGAGAAACCAGCCGGGGCACTCCTCTGATTGTGAACTCGGCTGCAGTGGGCCATGATGTCTACGTGCCCTTGGCTGACATGAAGGCCCATTACTTCGCAGGTTACTCAAATGCCCTCAAGGACTTTCTACCGGGAATCTGTGCGTTCCCTACGATAGAGGCAAACCACTCGATGGCTCTTGATCCAAAGTCCACCTTCGGAAGACATCCGTTTCATCCAGATCCTGATAGAAGGGACAATCCACTTGCGGATGATATGCGAGAGGGGGCAGAAATGATCACTAAAGATGCAAAGGTCTTCACTCTCTCAGTTATCTCGAGTGGTGGGAAACTTGTGTGGGCCGACGCAGGGCACATGGAACCAGTTATTGCAGGAGGAATCGAACTGCTGGATGAAACAGCAAGTTTCACCGTTAAGCCTGTTTCGAACACCGTCATCTCTCCTGGAGGATATCCTCAGGATATCAGCTTATACCACGCTCAAAGAGGTCTGGAGCTAACCAAGAATGCAGTGAAAGACAAAGGAGAGGTGTTATTCGTAGCTGAATGCAGAGACGGAGTGGCACCACCAGAAGCAATCGAGAACTTCTACAGCAAACTCAAAGCGCCTCTAGACAAGGTGATTAGCTCTATCAGCGGGAAGTATCACCTGTATGAACACAAGGCATACAAGTTCGCTGAACTACTGAAACGTATCTCTGAGGTCAAGATGTACACCGAGCTCGATAGGGAAACTGTCGAGTCGGTTCACATAACGAAAGTGGAAGACCCTCAAAGCGTGATTGATGAGTGGATAGCAGCAAACCCGAAGACTCAGATTCTCGTGTTGGACAAGGCCAACAAGATAGCAGTGTATGCGGACTAGTCCCAGGTCATCCCAGAGATTGCATTGTAGAGTTCCTTGTATCTCTTGAATCCGCTATCGTAGACTCGGCGATTCTCCTTAGCAGGTCTGAGAGGCTCAGACGGGCGAACCATCTCTTCGGCAGCATGTGCAACTGATTTGAAAAGTCCAACTCCGTTACAAGCGAGAATAGCGGCACCGAGCGCCGTAGCCTCTTCCATCTCTGTTCTGATTACGGGGATTCCCAAGACGTCGGCCTGAATCTGCATCCAGAATTCACTTCTGGCGGCTCCACCTGTGACCCTCACCTCTTCGGTCGGCAGCTCAAGCTCGCGCATGACTTCTAGGTTTGTGCGCATCTCATAGGAAACACCCTCTAGAATGGACCTCACCATGTGAGCCCTTGTGTGTCCCAAGGCCAGACCAGCGAAAATGCCTCGAGCATGAGGATTCCAGTATGGTGCGCCGGCCCCGGCCAAGTGTGGTATGTGGATGATGCCCTCGGATCCGGCAGGCACCGCAGAGGCACCCTCTGTCAGAATCTCGTAGGGATCAACGCCGCGATCCTCGGCAATCCCAATCTCAGCGGTTCCAAGTTGATCGCGGAACCAACGCAGGGCGGACCCTGTTGTGAACATGCTTGCCTCCACAACAAATGCACCAGGGACTACGTGCCTACTGCAGAGTACTCTTCGATGTGGGTCCAGTCGCAGACTATTCGAGAATGCTAGCATGAAGGTACCAGTTCCTGTGGTAGACTTGATTCTGCCTCGACGGACCACGCCAACGCCAAGAGCGGCACACTGCTGGTCGCCTCCTCCGGCCACCACGGCAGTCGCTTCGCTCAATCCAGACTCCTTCGCCGCCTCCTTGGAAACCATATCTACATAGCTTCCGGGAATCTCAGGATCAGGTAGCTTGTCAGCGGGCACACCAAAGGAGTCAAGGAGTGTGGTGGACCATTCAGCTTTGGAAATATCGAACAGCATCGTTCTACTCGCGTTCGAATGGTCAGTGATTGCACGACCCGTCAGCCTGTAGACCAGGTAGTCGTGCACTAGGAGAAACTTGTGCGTCTTCTTGAAGGTGTCTGGCTCGTTCTGTTTTATCCAGAGTATTTTCGGTGCCGTGAAATAGGGGTCAACTGTTAGTCCGGTAGTGGAGTAGATATCTTCTGCTGGAACCTGCTCGCGTATCCAATTGCATTGATCTACGGTCCGCCGGTCCTGCCAGACAATGGCGTGCCGAAGAGGTTCCCCGTCCTCGTCAACTGGAACAACCGTTTCTCTCTGATTCGTTACACTAACACCAATGATGTCATCAGGGTCAACACCAGACTTGAAGCACTGTGCTAAGGTCTGGCACGTTGCACTCCACCAGCTCTCGGCATCCTGCTCCACCCATGATGGGAGTGGGAAGTAGTTCTGGAACTCTCGATATGCCTTTGAAACGACTTCTCCATCGGGTTTGAATACCATAGAGCGAACGCCAGTTGTGCCGGCATCAATGGCTAGTACAAGCTGCTTCATCCTGGACTCAAAGCAGCTGGGGACAAATCTACGATAAGAAGCCTTCGTGAAGTCTGAAAGTGCAGATTGATTCTAGCGATAGCTTGCTTCCGACTCTATGACTTCCAGCAAGTGCCTTCTCGGACCCACAAGCCGCCTTTTCAGGCTGCGATTTCGTTGAATCTGACGCTCTCGCTTCATAGCTTCACCTCTGCTAGAGCATTCTTCTAGGTAGACAAGGTACTGCGGCTTGTGCATTCTGAGATAGGCGGCGGACTTTGATGTGTTAGAGAGATGCTCAGTGAATCGTCGATGAAGGTCGTTTGTCTGACCTGTGTAGAAGGTTCCATCCTCGGTTTCGATTATGTAGACGAAGTACATGTCAGAGCGTCCTTGGAAGCTGGGTATCTGTATTAGATAAAGGCCTTTCTAATAGCTAGCTAACACCAGCAGAATACAGTGTCAGGTTGCATGTTTTTGGCAGGTTAAGTCTTGGAGAAAGCCTATAACAAATCACTAGCTCATCCTCAGCTGAGCTCGAATGACAAGAGTCACTGCTCTAGTTACTGGTTGTGCAGGCTTCATAGGAAGCACTCTCGTTGACCATCTTCTGGAAGATGGCCACACTGTGATTGGTGTAGACAATCTCCGGACTGGAAACCTAGACAACATGAGTCTGGCAGTGAAGAACTCGCGCTTCAAATTCATAGAGAAGGATATCTGCAAAGAGGATTGGGGTTCAAGAATAAGGGCGGAGGTCGATATCATCTATCATCTTGCCGCCATTTCTTCGGTCAAGCTGTCAGTTGAGAATCCCCTTCTGGTCCACAGAAACAATGTAGGATCCACTATGAATGTCCTAGAGATGGCCCGAATTAAAGACGTTCGAAGGGTTTTGTTCAGTTCTAGTGCCGCAGTATATGGAAACCCTACAGAGATTCCAATCAGCGAGGACACCCCTGTAGCTCCTCTCAGCCCGTATGCAGCATCGAAGATTGCAGCCGAAAACTACATGCGGGCATATAGTAGGACATACGACTTGGAATCGGTTGTGCTTCGGTACTTCAACATCTACGGTCCTAGACAGGCGTATTCGGAGTATAGCGGTGTAGTTTCGATATTCATTAATCAGGCTCTAGCAGGACTGCCAATCATCGTCGACGGGGACGGTACTCAAACACGCAGTTTCCTTCACGTTGACGACACCGTGAGAGCAACTCGTCTAGCCGGAGATACCGCCGCCGCAGCGGGAGTGACCATGAATATATGCGGTGAAGAGTCAGTGTCCATTAACAGAATAGCTGAGCAAGTAGTCAAGTCTGTTCGCGAAGCTAAGTCAGAGATTGTACATGGACCCGCAAGAGTAGGAGATGTCAGGCACAGCCTAGGAAGAATGGCCAAAGCTCACGAAGTCCTTGGTTTCACTCCAAGCGTGTCATTGGATGCTGGACTGGCCGAAACCGTCGAATGGTACAGGAATCTCCTGAAATCATAGATCTACTGCTTCACGTCACAGTGAGTATTAGGCTCACTGTGTCGACAGCCCCTTCCTCTGTCTTCAGAATCAACTGTATCAGATACTGAGCCACAACCAATCCTGTAGGTAGATGGGCTGTAACTAGCGGTGAAGTACCATAAAGGTCCCCAGGCCCAACTGTTCCTATGCCGAGTGTGAACGTCGTGTTGGTGGGATTTTCCACCGGAACAACGTTTCCACCGTGCCAGTTGACCGAGAAGTTGCCTGCATTGACAACCATCTCGAGTGTCAGATCATGACTCACATTGTCATTGTTCCTGAGTAGCGTGACGAGACTAGAGTGCTCACCTGATTCGACTGTCACCGGACTGAATATGACGCTCTCAAACCCGACTTCACCGGTGCCAACTGTTGTCTGGTTAAGGAGGCCAAACATCTCATAGTATGCTTCTACAACATTGCTGCCTAGGGCGACCCTCTCTCCGGTTTTTGCATCCACCAAGCCAACTCCGCCTAGTTTCTCAATGACTATGTTCTGGACTGAAGTTTCTACCTCCAAGAACACAGGCACAACGAAGAATAGATCACCACCAAGATGGTAGAGCAGTCTATTGCCGTATCTGTGCGCACCCCAAAGCTGCAGCTGAGTCCGCACTGCATCGTTGGTTTCGAATGCCTGTACAGCGGCAGATGGACCTAACAAGGTCGAGAAGCCTAGTTCACCTGCCTTGTAGAATCTTAAGACGCCGAAGTCCTTGTCACCACATCCCATGACGTAGATTCCTGCGAGATTGCGTCCGGGTGCATCCCTGAACTCACTGTTGTGCATAG
>CP070658.1:2192121-2209402 GCA_020355105.1 Candidatus Thorarchaeota archaeon
TGGAAACTGATTCGAGGAGCTTGGAATTGGTCAGCATGGGAAAGGAATACCAGGCGAAGTCGCTAGAACTGCGGAAGGCTTTTGAGAAGAAGGACTACCTCACATCCCTGGAGATTACTAAGGATATTCGCAGGAGTTTTCCTGAGCATTACACCAGTGCGTGCTTCGACATGGCATACATACAGGCCTTGTTGGGCGATACCCAAGATTCAATCACTACTCTGGAAGAGGCATATGATGAAGGTGGTTGGTGGCCAGAAGAGGAGTTTGATGAGTTTCCTAGCATCGAGCAGCTGAGAACAAATCCTAGATTCAGAAGAATCTTGAAGAAGTTCCAGGAAAGATGTGAAGAGGAGAGGAATGCATCAGTGGTGGAGTGGGTTGTCCGCACTCCCCCTAATTATGATTCAACAAGGCATTATCCAGTCCTCTTCGCTCTGCACTGGCGCGGTAGTAACATGAAGGAGTTTGAACCATACTGGAGAGATGGTGCATTGCGCCATGACGTTGTCTTGGTTGTCCCCCAGTCCTCTCAAGTAATTGGTCACAATGAATACACTTGGCACGACGTCGAGTCGGGACTAGATGATCTTGAGGAGTGCTACAACGAGGTAAGGGATAACATGACAATTGATTCAGAGATGACCTTCCTGGGAGGCGCATCGATTGGAGGAATGCTGGCATTAGAAGCTACATTCGTTCAGAGGAGATTCCCTGTAAAGGGCGTCGTTGCGGTAATTCCACATCGTATCAGCATAAGTGTGCTATCAAACAGAATAAAGGAGTTGGCTGAACTGAGGACTCGTTGTTGCATAGTAACTGGCACAGAGGACAGCAGCTACGAGCTATGTCAGGAATTGACCAGACTAATGGAAGAGCTGGGAACGAAGCCTCTTTTCATTGAATCGACTGGCACAGGTCACATCATCCCGCCAGACTTTGATGAGATGCTGGATGATATCTTACCCTTCCTGCTGACATGAGTGGGTCGCTAACTTGCTGCAAGCTATCTCATGTTCAAAGAGCTCTATGTTGGAAACAGTGGGCAAGGCTTTTTGCCTACCTTGCTCCCAGCCTTTGGTTGGTTAGGAGCTTCCGAAATTGAGAAGACTGGTGTTGTTCGTAATTGCGGCACTTCTTCTGACAAGCATACCTGCTTCAGACATCAGTCCTGATTCCAGGACCTCGTCTATGAACTTGCGGAGTGCCGCTGTTGGCAGCTTTGGCCACATTTCGGATAGCATGGGCGAGCTACTATTCTCAGAGGAGTTTCAGAGTCCTTCTCTTGGTTTCAACAATTCAAATTGGAATCTGACTAGAATAAGCAATCCCAGTCTCTTTTGGATTGATGACGAGAAGACTCAACTTAGCGCATGTTTGCTTGGTGGTTCAGTCCTGACTGCTATGCAAGTTTTCAACAGAGGTGTGATTGCCGACGTAAGCTTCTCTTGCAGCCTTGGGGTTAGCTATTTCTCAATTGGTTGGTGCGACCAATGGGAGGACAAGGGCAGTGAATGGATAGTCGACTTCAGACAGTGCAACAATGGTGTCTTCATTGACTATTGGGATGATGGGCTATTCTTGGTGAGCTACCTAGATGGTGAAAGAACGGTTGCGCCAATACATGGCGTCGATTTGACCCGCGTCACGAACTTCAGAATAGCATGGATTTCGTCGCTTGTTATTCTAGAAGTGGACGGTGAACCGAGTGCGTTCACGTCAAGCAATGTCCCCTTGGGTCCGTTGCCCTTCTCTATCGCCATCTCTAATCATCGCCACATGCTGGTAAATGACAATCTTGTCCTTGACCACGTTAGAGTATACAACTACGACAGAAGCCCGAAACCACTTGATCCTCAGATAGTTCACCTATGGCCCAATAATGAATCCTCTGTATTCATAGACGACACTATCGACTTTCACCTTCTTGGGGGATCAGGTTCGTTGTACTATTCGTGGGACGACGAAGACTACGTAGGAGTTGATTCTCCTTGGGATGTGCCAGTACCAGAAGTGAATGGAGATCATACACTCCATGTGAAAGCCACGAATGATGGCATTCAATGGTCGACAGGTCGTTTTGTGTTCCATGTTCGAAACTATCCCCCGATTCTAGAGGCGTCCTCAATGCCAAGCGAGCCCATCATCGACGGGCTTTTCAAATCAGATGATGCAAGTGGCGCCGCGCAATACGAAGTAACCTTGAGAAACGAGTGCAGAGAAGATGTAGTAGTTAGCATTGCGCTTGGCTTCACCAAGAGCCATCTCTATGTCGCTATGGAGTCTCCAGTTTCCGACACGTATCACTCTAGAGCCACACTGTATATCGATGGTAACGCAGACGGATTCTGGAATGACAATAGTTCAGATGCATGCGTTACTTGCCCCTCTCCAAGCGGGGACCCACTCTATGACAAGGTCGAAAGACCGCACGGAACTAGCGTGGTTTTTCGCTCTCCTGAGGGATTTGCCAGAGCCTCTGCAACGCAAGATGATGTCGTCTTCTACGAGTTCATGGTTTCACATTCTACCTTGGGTATCAACATTTCCCGGGGTATTGGCCTAGGCATCAGAATCTCTCATGGAGGCATCAACTTGGCGCTTCCGAGGATGGACTCGCTGTCTCACTCATCTCCTCTAGTGGTCAAGAATGACGGGGTTTTGACAGCCCCCTCCATTATCTTGTATAGATTGTCAGTGGTCGTTGTCGTAGCTCTTGGAGTAACAGCTGGCGCCATAGGAAACCTCCTTATGAAAAGAGAAACGTTCACTCTAGAACAGACTCTCAGGAATGAAAGGCTTGAGAGGGTCAAGCTCTTGCTCTTCTCTCACGAACGAATATCCATAGACCGTGTTTCAAGGATGATCGGCTCAGATTCAGAAGAAGCCGAATCGCTCATCGTGGAGCTGCTGTCCAGAGGATTCCCCGCCTATCAGTCTGAAGGTGATGTTATCCGTGTGGCTCCCGTCGAAAAGAAAGAAAAAGGGGTTTAGCTCAATCTCTGCGGATGGGTGATTGTACAGATGGGAAGGCGTTCGCTAGTCGTAATGATTATGATCGTGCTGATGGTAACTGCATCCGGTTTCAAGTCTGCAACATTCTTTCCTATTGGCGGTTTCAGCACACACACCTTGGAGTTTCGCCAAGATAGGCGTATGACCTCATCGTTTCCGAATCCAGTATTCCACGATCAGTTCAATTCAGGTCTTGGATTCAATGCCTCCCTTTGGGACTTGGAAACATATGGAGAGGGGAGCGTGGGCTGGGTCGCAGGCGAGTACCTCAACATGTCCTGTGAGCGACACTCCTTCAGGACTCTATCTTCGAAAATGACATTCGAAGTGGGGCAAGAAGTTAGCATCAGAATGAAGATGCAGGAGGACGAAGCTGCTGTCTTCATAGGCTGGACGAACCAGACACCGACCACTGGATGGAACTATCACTTCGGCCGTAACTCTACATACATTCAAGGAGCCCTTTCGACTGCACTGTTGGAGGTTGTTCCCGCCGAAGGTCTGCGACAAAGAGTGATGCTCTCAGATGTAGATACACCCTCGTGGCACACCTATAGAATCGTATGGAACGACACGGCTGCGATTGCCTACGTGGACGGTAGAAGAGCAGGTGTAATTGGAGAGGAGACCCCCACCGGACCACTCCACTTCAAGATTGCAATCACGGAATTTCGAAACATGACTACTGAAGGTTGGATACTGATTGATAGCGTCAGCATATCACCACACAGCTCAATGGTGGGGGAGAACCCTCCCATTATTGCACTCAAATCCCCAGGAAATGGGACTTTGAATCTGGCAAGAGAGCCAGTAGAAGTTGTCGTGGTTGGATCAAATCAAACGCTGTTCTATTCTTGGAATGGTGCTCAGAATCAGACTACTGGTCCACCCTTTGTTCTTACGTTACCTCAAGGCGTAGGCCTTCACACATTAGACCTGTACTGCCAAGATGGTTATGTCCTCGGAAATTGGGCCAAGGTGCAATATGCCTTCGAGGTTGTTAGTCAGCCTCCAAGGGTGTTCGCACCATTTCTCACTTCTACTCCCACTGTGGACGGAGCAATCTCTCAGAATGAGTGGCCTGAGGCCTCTAGGACAACACTTCGAATGATTAGGCCGGACGGATTCACACAAGACGTGGATGTCTTCCTAGGACACGATGAGAGCTTCTTCTACGTCGCAATTGACTCGCCACTGGCCTCAGGACACGATTCCAAGGCAGAAATCATACTGAATGGCATTGTTGACGGGAAGTATCATGGTGCTGCGACTTCACCAATAATGACGGCATTCTATTGTAAGGGGTCTCCGGATGCCTGGGAGGGCTACTCTGAACTTCATTTCCTAAATGAAACAGTAGACGGTCAAATCGGCAACCACAAGATAGCAGAGATTCCTCCTGGATTCGTCTTCGGAGCTGTCGAGGTGGAAGGAGGCGTTCATTATGAGTTTAGGGTGCCAGTGTCTGAACTTCAAGCAAGTACTGGGGATACACTCGGAATCTCAGTCATGATTCATCCTTCTGGCTTAGGGGTGCACAGTCTGTACTATCCAATGGTTCTACCCTTGGACAATGCCTCCAAGCTTGCACTTGTTGAATTGGTTTCAGCCGTGCTTCCAATGGAATTGTATCTCGGAATCATGTTGGGAGTCGGTGCTCTTGCGGCTGTTAGCTACGTACTCATCAGACGCAGAGAGCTGGGAGATGTAACAATGGTCCCCGATGATTCAATGAGAAGACTAGCGGAACTTGTCAGGTCCTATGAGGAAATCTCGATTGAGCGACTTTCTCGGCTTGCTGGCCTTTCTGAAACTGAAACGGAAGAGAGAATCAGGAATCTCATGGATGAAGGAGTGCTAGAGGCAGAATATGACCCTTCAAGACGACTTGTCAAAAGGAAGTGAATTGCCAGCGTACAGTCACTCAGAGAACCTACAGTACCTGCACACTATTCTGTCCGGAGTTTCGAGGAAGAAACGAAAGAGATCCAAGGGTGGAGTTGTTGGCATGAGTTGTGTTGGAGGACGACCCTTGCTCCTTCTCCTACTTGGCTCCTCTAGCTTCACAGGTTGGGGCTTGAAGTCGGATGTCATCTGAACGATTTGAGTGATGTGATCTCTCCATGTGCGAGGTGTACCATAGTCCGCAAGAAAGTGCAGGCTAGTTGGACCCGCAACCATCTCAAGATAGCCCGACAACCCTCTTGCTGGATTGAAGCAAATGACAAGTCCAGTGAGGATTGCCGCTCTGGAACAATGTCCTGATATCCTGTTTCCTTTGCAGCCTGTGAGATTCCTCTGAAGACAGAAACTTGTGAAGACATCCAGTGAACCATTACCTTTCGAATCCAAGTTCAGCACTTCTGATAGTTCCTCAAGATTGGAGAAGCGGGCGCCTGAAGCTAATCTGCGCTGTATTTGCTGAACTAGAGCATGTTCCCAGTCTATGCTCAGGACATGGGATTTGGATATGTTCTTCCAAGCACTATCGGTCAAATAGACAATCAAGTACGGATTGTCGAGGTCACCGGTCCATTCCGCCTTCATTCCTGCGAGGTCAATGGCAACTGACAAGTGGTCTTGCTCCTGAGAAAGGAATGCCTCAAAGCTCTCCGAGATTAGCCCCTGATAGTCCAGCGTGAACAAGACGTGATTCTGGGCGTGCGCACCTCTCTTGTAACCAGGTGACAAGACCACTGTGAGTGACGCATCTCCATCCTCCCCATGTTCAAGCGCCCAAGACACCTCTGTGTCAGAGAAGTCCCTGACTGTTTCACCGATGCGAGTGTCTGCGATAACTTCTAACAAAGCATCTTCGATGTCTTTCAGTCCGCACCACACATCTACTGATACCCAGTCGGCCCCCCGCTCTCTTAGAACATCAAGCACAATGAGAACCGGGTGCTTCAGAATTCTGCCCGACAACCAGCAGGTCCGCGAATTCGAAGTCTGACGGTCGATTACAACACTCATCTTTAGTTTGGACAGCACCTCTGGCAGTATGTCCTCGAATCTGCAACCCGATGCAGACATGTCTATCAAAACGCTGTGAGGAAGCTCAGTCTGAAGAGTCTGGAAATCTCTCGCGCCTATTGCCCTACCGGAGATTATCTCTGCTAGGTTCACTGGAACCTGCCTCTGAGTTTCACTTTGAGAGTCTCCTATACGTTTCAAGGTGATAGTTGGCATTACAGACCGAATCTCAGTGACATGGAACGTCTGTGAATCAGAGAGTTCGAAGTCTATCAGAAACGGCTGCGCTCTTTCGGGATCCGACCCTCCTAGGGAGAGTTCTTCAGAGTCAAAAAGAACTTCAATTCGATTACGCGAGTGTCCACGAACAGTAAGGACTATCTCATCATTGATGACTTCTGCATTGCATTCGAAGAGAAGCTCCTGTTCCTCCAATTGCGCTCCCTCAGACAAAGAGATGACCCGACAGGCATTCTGGATGAGAAGCACCAAATCAGGGTTTCTACAAGCTGTCAGCGGCTGTGGTCAAATCACGTGCGCCTGGCTTCAAATAGGTGGACATTTTCCGGAGATTGTTCCGGACGCTCACCGGAATTTTGGCAGCCAGACTCCCTTCAACCGCAAAAAAGGCTTATCATTAATCATTCCATCATCGTACAAATGCTGCGAGGGGGGAGTCCCTCTCTGCTAATGTGGGACATCACCTGTCCAAGCGAGGTGCACATGAATGAGCCTCTCGAATGAGATTGGTTCACCCGATATCCAAGAAACAAGCATTGTTAGAGAGAAGCTTTTCCAAGACTTGACTACTACAGATATCGCCATCCTTTCTGTGATATTCAGACTGAATCAGAAGAGTGAGAAACATCCAACAACCTCAATGATTCAGAAGGAAATGCTGGCAAGTCATCCTTTGAGAAGAACCCAACTCTATGAGCGGCTCTCCCACCTGAAGGAATTGGGATTCATTTCCGTGAATCCGTTCGGTCGTCCCAGATCATATGGAATAGACAAATCCACAATTGTGTCTGGGTCAAGCGAGTGGTTGAGGCGTCAGAAGGAGGCATTAGGGCAAGTCTTCAACAGAGTTGAAGACCTACTGAAAACGTTTGAGAATGCCACTCCAACCGAAGTGGCCGAGATTATACATGATGCTGTTGAGAATAACGATGGGCATGAAACACAGGAACGCCTACCTACCGAAACGTATGATGCACCCTGATATAGTGAAGAGCTGGGGCGAAAGTCAATCTCCCAGCCAACACCAATCAGGAGATTCCTATGAGTCGAAGCATGCTACTTCTCCTTGTCTGTGTGAATCACGATTGTGCCGCCTTCTAGATAGCCCATGGGGTCAAAGCCCGCCTCATACCAGACCACGCCGTCCTTGTCATACACTCGTATCTGGAAGACGTCGACATCTCCCTCCTCTTCTCCATCCCAGACGTCAACTCTGAGCTGGTAGTTGCCCTCATCCCAGATGACTACGCCTGTTTCAGAATTCACTTGCTGCACCGTACACTTTGTTTCGAAGAATGCATGATTCCCTTCAATTGCCATTCCAAGCCATGCATTGCTCTTAATGATGTATTCCCAATCTCCATCTCTGAAGATGTATATCGCCTGCCCGCCAGGTAGCCCGTTTCTCTTGTACTTCACGTTGAAGCCAAAGTTGCCTTTGTTGCCTTCAGAGTCCCATATCCATCCTCCACCAGTGACGAAGTCGCCCTTGGGCTCATACACTGTGATTGTGACGAAGTCGGAGTTCGGGCCCTCGAAATAGCCATTGACGAATGATTCGAAGGTAACAAGGACCACATAGCCATTCTCAGGCAGATTCTGTATCTCGACTACGGCTGTTCCAACTCCATCCGTGTTTGTCGGTTCAACGACAACGGGTCCTACTGTTATGAAGGGGCTAGAGAGGTCTACAGGGACATCGTAGATCAGAAATGTCACATATGCCCGTGCGAGATCACCCCAATAGCCATCCTCTTCATCGAAGACCGTCGCTCTGAGTGTTAGAGTGTACACGGTCGTCGGAACCACAGAGGCGCCTGTGTAGCTGACATGAGCAGTTTCCTTCTCGATTGTAAAGGATTGCGAAACAGAAGCAGCGATGAAATAGTCCTCAGGCTCGAAGGAGGCAACAACGGTGTAAAGGCCCGCGGCTTGATCCAGAAGGATTCCAACCGTAGCATAGCCCTCAGAGTCAGTTATTCCAGTTTCCGTTCTGGATCCGAGGGTGAAGACAATTATTTCTCCTTGTATGGGTTGCCTAGATGCCGCTTCAATCAGCCTAGCTCCCAACTCCACAGGGTCGGAATAGGTTCCCACAATGTCGCCAGTATAGGTGAGATCGACTGCGTTTACGACGACCCAAATTGACTTCTCGTCTTCAAGATTCCCTGCGAAGTCTATACTCCTGTAGAATACGGTATGCGATCCTATTTCATTCAACGTGAACGGTTCTGCATAGACGATCCAGCTTCCACCATCAATGCGATACTCAACCCTATTGACGTCTGAGAGAACGTCCCCAGAATCCAGGGTGAAGATGGTAGCTAGATTCACGAATGTCGGATTGAATCCATAGTGAGGTGGCGAAAGAGCAAGAGTCGTCACTGGTGCCGTCTTGTCAACCTTGAAGTCAACGTGTTGACCATCCTCCACATTCCCCGCCACATCTGTAGAATAGAAGTAGACGTCAATGTATCCATCTTCGCTGACAACGAAAGGTGTCGAATAGTCATACCATGTATTCTCATCATAGCTATAGACCGTGGACAAGATGGGTGAAATAGTGTCCTCTGGTGTCAACGTGACTGTAACATCTGAAACGTACCACCCGTTTCCACCCATTGTGCCCGAAAGAGAGGCAGACGTTGTTGGAGGATCGAAGTCTTCCATCACGGCAAAGGATGAGAAATCGGTCACTTCGCCATAGATGATATTGTCTTCCGTATCAACAAAGGTGGTCACATCCTCCCAGCCCCCTATCTCTCTCCAGTGCCAAATCCTTAGATTCTGTTCTAGTCCTCTCACATCCGTTTCGTCATACGGGAACGCGATAGTGATAATGCCCTCGAAGTTCACGGTGGTTTCTATTTCGTAGTACACGCCCATGACTCTGAAGCCGTCGGGTGGATGCGGGCCTTGTTCGCTCTCAGTCACGGTGGTCCAGCCCGCGGTAGTGGTTTCTTCAAACTCGAAGATGATTCCGCTTTCAGGGTCTTCGACGATCACATCCTCGCCGAAGGGTGTGTTGCCCTCAACGAATAGTGATACAAGATCCGTTACAGAGTTCGCAGATTCGTCGTAGACGACAATTGTGAATTCCCAAGGTCCGATGTTCATTCCGTCAACTACAACAGTTATCGGTCCGCCGCTCCATAGGCCGCTCTCAAAGGGGCTGCCATCGACAAACACCTCATAGGAGTCAGGATATGGGTCACTTGGTGTCCAAGTTATTGAGTATCCTGTATCGCCGCCAGTGTAGGTCAAATCATCGGGATGATCAATTGTTGGAGGAGTAGTGTCTACTACGACAACGGAGAACTGCAAGTAGAGTAGATTGTTGTAGCCATCATAGCAGTAAAGGCTGTAGAGATATTCTCCAGGGTCATGTCCATCATAGTTGAAGGCTATTGGTGTTGTTTCATCCCACAGACCAGATGAAACCAGACTGCTATCAAAGAACACCTCATAGATACCCGGGTAGAGGTCATAGGCCCAAATCTCTCCCCAGTTTCCTATAGTTGCCGCTTCAGCGTGGAACACATCAACAACGGGAATCTCAGGAGGTGTAGTGTCTACCACCGTGACCTCTACGCTGTCTGTAGCCGAAAGGCCAAGTCTGTCGAAGACCTCTATTCTGAAGACGTAGACGCCTGGATCGAGTTCGTCTACAGGAACGCTAATGGGCATTCCACTCCAATCTCCTGATACAAATGGGGCACCATCCAGATAGACGACATAGGAGCTTGGCGACAAATCATCCGGATTCCAAGTTATCGTATGGCCGGTCGTACCTGCTTCATAGGCCAAATCCGAGGGGTTGTCAATCAGAGGTTCAGTTGCTGGTTCCACCGTAGCAAAGACTGTGTCGGAAACATAGTTGCCATAGACGTCATACACAATCAACTTGAATGAGTAGTCACCCGCTGACAATCCATCTGCAATTATGTAAACAGAATCTCCGATCCAATCAGAGGCCTCAATCAACTCTCCGTCAAAGTAGACTTCATAGTTGGCCGGATTAGTATCTTGGGGGTTCCATTCAATATTATGGCCAACATCTCCTGCTTCATAAATGAAGTCAGGTGGGCTATCAACGGTGGGTGGAACTTGGTCCTTCAGAACGATTATGTCCTCGATGTTACTCCAGAAGCTATGTGCACCCATGACGTCCACAGCTCTGACCCGGAAGTAGTAGGTTCCAGCGAAGATTTCTCCAACATTGATGCTAGTATCAACATCTGACCACTCACCCAGAATATGAGTGAATGATGCACTGTCACTCATTTGAAGAACGTAATACTCAATTGGGCCGTTCTCCGAAATGCTGGTGCCCCAGCTGATTGTGAACATACCATCCACCACAGATGACCCTGGATCCGCAAGTATTGGCGTCGATGGAGGCTCGTATGCCAGAACTGGTGGTAGAACTGGTTCGGGTTCCAAGGTAATTCTTCGAGCATAGATATTTAGTATACCATCAGGCGCATCGCGGTAAGTCACAATGAGACGACCGTCAGGGTCCTCGCATACTCTGCAGTTTCCTGCTGCAGACGAGTACCTGTCTACTGCCATCCACTGGGTGCTCCATGTTTCTCCATCTTGCGATTCCTTCATCCAGATGTTCATGTCAGCTGGATCGCAGTATCCGAGGAAGAGTCTTCCATGGGCAGGACTGTAATGGATGTCCCCATAATGCCCTGGGGCGGCGAGGACGGGCTCACTCCAAGTGGTACCATCATCCGAAGTCAGAACTAGCATGCCAAGGTGATTGTTGTCTATTATTGCATAGAGACGTTCGTTATTGTCAACTGTCAGTCTGCATTCACGTCCCCATTCAGAAGTGAGTAGTACTGGGGACGACCAGGACATCATATCCAGTGAAGTAGTCGCGTATACTCTCCAAGATGTTTCAGAGTAGATACTGTCAGACGCTGAGAACACCATGACAAACGTGCCATCTGATAACTGAACGAGGTCGCATTCAGCATTGGACTGAGCAGCAGCTGGCACGAGATACCTGGGACCCAGACCCGTTGTCACGTCATAGCTTCTGACATAATTGCGTTCTGAAGTCCATGTTGTGCCCACACGATAGGCAATCCAAAGAGTGCCATCCGCAGCGCGGAGTATCGAGAATGGCGCATCATTGTCAACAACACCATCGGCCTCGGGAGAGATATCAATGGGAGCAGGCATCAAATCGAATGTTTCACTGTAGCTCAGCATTGCATCATAGGACGCCACGTAGGTCCAAGCACTCCAGATAGTTCCATCCGAGTCAACGTAGCTATCACCCATGTAGATATCAGAGCCGCTTGCTGTGAAAGCAGTGTCTTCGGCTGCAGGATATGAAACGACAACATCAGTGTCATACACTTCTAGACTGCCAGAAGAGAAGCTTGCATGATAACCCACTGCAATCTCTAAGAAACCATCGTGGTCGAGGTCGCCCGTATTGATTACAGGAGCGTTGTTCTTGTTGCTGCGGGCAAATAGGACGTCGTGACTCATACCATCAATGATTCTGAAATGGCCCCACCAATTGCCGTGATTATCTTGAATTGCCACAGCCAGTTCCAACTCAGGATCTTGGTCAAGGTTTGCAGCTTCGACTCTATTCGGGAGAAGGAGCGGTCCAAGGGAAACAGTCCACAGAGGATTAAGGTCTGAATCATAGGCTTGTATATATCCCTGACTCGCATCAGATTCTCTTGCTCCAAGTACGACTTCTACTTCTCCATCTAGGTTGATATCTGCAGCAGTGACAGACCTAACGTCGTACTCACCTAGCGCCAGCGATGCCTGGGTCTGATGAGTCAACCCATCAACCACCCACAAAGTACAGACGTAGGGCGGATCCCAAGCAGTCCGGCCAGTGAACACTATCTCCATCTGGACATCACCATCTATGTTGCCAATCCATGTATAGCTACCCAGCGAGAGTCCAAAGGAGCTTGATTCCCACTCTAGGAGCTGCGTCTGACCATCATAGATCATGACTGTACCGCTTACTCTGGTGCTACCTACTCGCTCGACAAGGGCTATGCCCACAATTTCGTTGCTGCCATCAGCGTCTACATCGGCTACACTTACAGTGTAGATGCCGTCGTGCTGACCGCTCTGCCACTCAAGTGTGCCAGATGCTCCATCAAAGACTCGTATGCGCCCAATGGCACCAGACTGCCAAGTCCCACAAGTGCCAACGACTATCTCGGTTGCCCCATCATGGTCTGAGTCCCCGATAGACAGACTCCGAGCATAGCCGTCTGGCATGTTGATTGTTCTCTCAAGGGTCTGAGTTGCGCCGTCATAGATTTTCACGTGCCCCACACCATATGATGACTCAATGGCAAGCACGGTTTCTTCATGGCCATCATCGTCCACATCACCAATCTTGATGTCCTGAACGATTCCGATGTTGCCAGTGCTCCAAGCGAGAGAGAGCGAGGGTTCACCAGACATCTGCACTCCTGTGGAGTATACCTCCATTCTCCCCGTAGACCACCCAGCATGATACCCTACCGCCAAATCTAGATAGCCATCGTCATTGACATCTCCCAGCTCGATACAGTTCCCTACATTTGTCGCCGCCCTTGTGAACTCAAGGCTCCGCGTGACACCATCTATCACAAAGAAGTCGCCTGTCCAGCTTCCGCTAGCATAGGCGTTTCCAACTATGATCTCAAGTTGCGGGTCTGAGTCAACGTTACACGCTCGTACCTCATACGGGACATTGTTGCTTCCTAGTCCGTACTGCCACTGTTCATTCAGATTCTCATCATAGACTCGGATGTAGTTTGCAGCATCAGTGTTGTGGCGAAGTCCTGCAATTATCTCCACAGTTCCGTCCAAGTCGATATCGCCTGCAGTAAGTGTTGTCACAACATAGCCGCTAACAGCGCGGGAGTTCTGCACTGACTGTGTTGCTCCATCTACTACCCATATTGTGGAATCACAAGGTCTGTAGAGAGAGTTTCTGCCGGCAAATACAATCTCAGGACTCCAATCAGAATCAGCGTTTCCAAGCCAGTGTTTTCCTCCGAGCACCAGACCATATCCCCCGGTGTCCAATTCGAGTGCATGAGTGGAACCATCAAAGATCAAGAGCCGGCCTTCAACGATGTTCGAGCCTTCACGCTCATAGTCAGTTAGTGCGACGATTTCCCTCTGTCCGTCGAGGTCCAAATCAGCAACCCAGAGACCATGGAAGCTATTGTACACTGGACTGCTCCACTCGAGAGTCCCTGTTGCTCCGCTGTACTGGTAAATCCTGGCAATCTCACCAGTCTGCCACCATCCGCTTGCGCCGACCAAGATCTCAGTTTCTCCGTCGTGATCAGGGTCACCTATTGCCACGGTCCGGGCATAGCCAGTTGGGAGTGTCAGCTTTCTCTCCAGTACTCTTGTGACACCATTGTAGACATTCACATGACCCGTAACTTGGTATCCTGGCTCAATGGCTGTGAGGACCTCAGTGACACCATCGTCGTCAACATCTCCAATTCCCAAATCTTGTACAATGCCTATATTGCCCGTGTCCCAAATCAAGGTCAATTCTATGAGCCCAGATTCCTGGGATTCAACTTGGAAATCTCTGGTTCCAGTAGCTCCAACATTGCCTGCCGAGTCTACTGCATGATACTCCAGTGTATACGTTCCAGAAACACCTACGCTGAAGCTCTCTTCGTACCTGTTCCATGGACCATCATTCAGCCTATATTCGATGAAGTTAGGACCACTCATGTCATCTGAAGCCTCAATGTCAATGACAGCCGAACCGAGATAGGTACCCTCCGGATTCTGGACTCCTAGAACCGTCGCAATCGCTGAGGGATGTGTCCTGTCTATCGAGAACTGCAGCCCCTTGATCTGGGACTCATGACCAACGTAGTCCACAGCGTAGTATCTGATGTTGTAGGCATCCTCCGACTCTACAACGAATGGACCCTCATAGATGAACCAAGAAGCTCCATCGTAGCTGTACATGATTTGGTCGATTCCCGCAGGAAAGTCATAACCATAGAACACGACAATGACTGAATCGAGGTACCAGATTCCTAATCCTCTTCGTCCTATGGCTACCCCGAAGACATTCGGGTCTGTCTTGTCTATCTTGAACGGCCCTACATGCAGAGCGTCCTCGGCGAAGTTACCTGCAACGTCGCGAGCTCTGATATGCAGGTACCAGACGCCGGAGCCCGGCGAATCACTAAGCCAAGTGTCCGTGGTGTAATAAGTGCCATCCGGAAGGAACGTCGGGCTCCGGTCCCAAGCATAGGCATAGCCGTGGATGCCACTCCCCTCATCGGTTGCCCCAGACCATTCAACATAGACCGGATTGTCGGGTGCCCAGTAGCTGATAGCATTGGGCGTAGTGAAAGCATCAGGGCTTTCAGGTGGAGTGTTGTCGACATTGAAGTTGATGGGCAGACTTCCTGCATTATCGAGCACGTCATAGCCAACTACCATCGCACTGTGTGGACCGTCATCCAGACAATTGGTGTCCAACATGTAGTTGTAGGGCTCTGTGGTGTCCGTCCAATACAAAGAACCGTCAACATAGAAATCCACTCTGTCTATTTCGCTGAAGTCCACAAGGGTCGCCTCAATGGCGATCATACCTGCGACGTCTTGGCCTTCAGTGATTCCTGTCACTGTAATCTGCGGAGCTGTCTGGTCCACGATGAAGATGCAGACTTCGACGCGATGGTTCCCTGAGTTGTCGTAGACAATAATGGTGAGGCTATGGGGGCCATCGGCAAGATCAGGCGTGTAGACATAGTAGACGTAGGGTATCGAGTAATCGGTGTATACCAGTACTTCATCCAGCCAGAACTCCACTCGATTGATGCCGTTTTCATCATAGGCCTCCACAACACAGTCGACTGGCTGACTAGTTGACGGCGGCAAGTCAACCGTTACTTCAGGCGGAGTCGTATCAGTGAACACCACGTAGACAGTGACCTGTTCTTGGTCGAAGTTGTCGTACACGAGAATTGTGAGGACATGTTCACCATCATCTACCAAGGTTGGATCGAGAGTGTAGTCCACGATATCGGACTCGGCCTCTAACACTAATTCGCCATCCAGATATATCTCAGTCCTGCTTACACCACTTAGGTCGCTTGATTCTACATGATACGTGGAACTCTCGGAAACTGTTGCTCCATCAGGTGGGCCTGTCACTGTAGTTTCTGGGGGTTCCGCATCCTTCCAATAGTCATAGAAGTATGGCAAGATCACACCGCTCCAGCTGCTGATACTACGCATCGGATTGTATACGTATCCGCGTAGAGTACTCCGCTCCACATGGAAGTTAGTGAGCTGAGCCAGCCAGATGTACACCACATCCTCGATTACTGCCTGCTGGATTTGATGAATTAGCTGCAGCCTTGTTTCAGAATCCGGTTCTCCCCGGGAGGCCTCAAACCATGCATCGACCTGAGGATTCTCATATCCAAGCCACCCCGTCCAAAGACCTGACGAATAGCAGAATGGATAGAGGTAGTTGTCAGGGTCCGCAAAGTCAGGAGCCCAACCAGCCCTGAGCACTAACATATCTCCGTTCCCACGAAGCGAGTCGTAATCCGACCACTCAACTGGCACGACCCTAACGTCTAGCACCTGGCTAGGCTGTTCTGCATCCTCGTGCGCAAGTATGGCATCAATACCTGCCTTGAATGCAGTCAGAATCCGCAGCCGGATTTCGTTGCCCGCAGGATAGTAGAGATTCAAAACATACGAGTTGTCTGCCAGAATCGAATCAAGCCCCGAGGCCATCGCGGTGTTCCATGAATCCGCTGCAAGCTGGATGTTGTATTCGTACATGAAGAGACTGTCGTCATGCCCGTACATGCCTGCGGGAATAGGTCCCTGTCCTCTTACTGCAAGTCCGTTGAATGCCGAATCGATAAACAGGGCGTAGTCAAAGGCGTATGAACATGCTATCCTGAGATCTTTCATGTAGAATGGGTTGAGCTTCGTATCACCGTACGGCTCTACGTATTCTCGCATGTTGAACCCAAGAGCAAATATCGTGTAAGATAGATCTTCGGCCCAAACGTTGACATTGGGATCGAGTGAGGTTCCTGTAGCTGGATCCCAGACTTGAGCCGCATCACCTCGAGGCCAGAAGCATCCATCTGTTCTACCCGACAGGAGTTGTTGTTCGCGCGAAAAAGCATCATCATTGTCCCAGAGAACCACGGTTTCGATTGAGCCCGCATTCGGGTTCAAATCATGGGCATATGGGGCCCTCCAATAGTCGGGGTTCAGGGACAACGTGATGTGGTCACCGAACAGACATTCTGTCACCATGTAGGGGCCGGTTCCACAGGTGTGGACGTCCACGAAGGCATTAGACTGTCCATAGTCTGTTCCTCCATGCCTTTCAATCCAAGAGGGGCTTATCATGGAACACACTGGGAATGCCAGCACAGACAGAAACGGTGTGAATGGCTTCTCTAGTCTAATCGTCACATGGTATGTATCGAGCACGACTATGGAACCCATCGCGGCCCATGTATCATAGGCGGCGATGTGTTCGGGGCTTCCTTGTCCGTATGTGAATACGGCGTTCTCGATGTCCAATGCTCCAAGCAAGACTTCTCCCAGCTCCCATGCAGGACCTGCTGGGTCAAAGATTCTCAACACTCTCTCAAAATTGTACTTGACGCATGAAGCGTTGAATGGAGTCCCATCGTGAAACTTGACCCCTTCGCGAAGTGTGAAAGTGTAGTCGAGTCCATTAGTTGAAATCTCTACTGATTCAGCCAACAGTGGAATCGGTGTGCTTGTGTCTGCAGAATCAAAGGAATATGTGTACAGCGTTTCGTACACGCTGTTAATGACTCCGATGCCGAACGCTTCATAGTCCCTGTGCGGATCAAGAGTGGTGGGACTGCCTGTCGTTTCCCAAACGATTGTGTCAGTCGAAGGCATCGGCTCTGGAGCTCGCTTCCAGTAATTGTATACATATCCTAGAGATACTCCTCTCCAAGTGGAAATGCCAAGCATTGGATTGAAGGTATAACCATAGAGGTCTGCACTCTCC
>CP070658.1:2209502-2212365 GCA_020355105.1 Candidatus Thorarchaeota archaeon
CAGACTTAAGACCGTCAACCATGATGCTGCCGTTCCAACTCAGCGCAGCCAGACTGGTTGCGAGTGTTGCCCTAGTGACAACAGAGGATTTGCAGAATGGCCCAAGTTGAATTGAGCCCCGGAGTACACGTGGTCATCGGAGGTGACTTCCCTAAATGCAACACACTTGTTCTCATCTCTGACGAAGTCGTGGTTGTAGACCCAGGATGCTCGGTCGAGGCACTTCGCAGGATGCTGCACAGTCAGGACTTGGAGTTGAGGGACGTAGACTCTGTGATTCTAAGCCATATTCACCCCGATCACATTACTCATGCTGTTCGACTGAACAGACTCTCAAAGTGTAGGATTGTAGCCAACGAGATTACAGCACCCCTATTCAACGAGAAGGAGAAGATGAAGGAGTTCCTGGGTTTTCACAAGGGACAACCTGCTAGAAAGAGCTGGGAGAAGCTTGTGAACGATAGGATGTATGGTGCTCTGGATGCCGGACGTGTTGACGAAGCTCTCTCTGATGGTGAGAAGTACAACGTAGGGGATCTCACACTTCAAGTTCTCTACACGCCTGGGCATCTGCCCGATCACATGTGTCTTGAGATACTTGAACCACGACTCATCTTCGGGGCAGATCTTGACCTAACAGAGTTTGGACCATTCTATGGCCACAGGAACTCATCCATTGACGAATTCAAGGATTCAATCCGTCTGGTTCAGCAGCGAAACTATGAAGGCCTCATCAGTGGGCACCTGGAGAAACCTTTGGTTGTCAATTACAGGTCGGCGCTCACTGCATACTCTCGCCAATTCGATTTACGTGACGACTTAGTGCTCTCTGCAGTAATGGGAGGGGCTGGGTCTATCGACGAGTTGACTCTCAGTCCAATAATCTATCCTACAATTCCGAGTCCAGTGATACTTCAGTTTGAGATTTGGATGATTGAACATCATGTGAAGGGCCTGATTGCCAAGGGCTTCGTGGAGGAGAAGAAGGGCAGGCTTGAACCGATATAGTAGGTACTTTATACAGGCTATGTTTTGGGTTCTCGGTAGCGACTTGGAGGTGCTGCATTATGCCTGAAGCAGAAAACGATGATGCTGATATTAAAGATCAACTAGCAGATGCCAGAAGACTATTGGCACTGACGGATATCGTTGACAGATATCCGCGAGTGATCACACGGAGAGTCACTGGAATTGTCTACATTCTGATTGGCGGCGGGATATCACTTGCAACGTTGGTGATGTTTGCACTTGCAGGGGCGCTCGAGCCACAACCATGGAATCCACTTGTCAACCTCCTTTTTGTTAGTGTCAGTCTGCTGATAACGTGGTTCATTGCCTTTCGGTTGATCGGCCCTCTTACCAAGTCTATGCCGCGGCAGGTAACCGAGGATGAGTACGGCAGGTTCTTCTACTTGATGTGGGGAACCATTGGCGTTGTCTTGGCTATTTCCTCCGTCATACTCTTCACTCAAGACAATCAATGGCTATTTCCCGTTATTGTCCAGATTCTTCTAGGATTTGGACAGACAGCAACGTACTATGTTGCCCGAGAAGGTGACGGTGTCTTTGTCAAGGAGAATCTTGTCTTTGGCATTGTAGCCATTCTGTCAATTCCATTCATGCTTCTGCTCACTCAAGTGGCATATCTGATTCTGATTATTGTGGATATTGGGGGAATCTACCTTCTAGGGGTCTACGCTCTAATCACTGCTGAAAGACTTCTGTTGGAGAGTACTGGTCGGGGATAGCTTTGTCAGCTGATAGAGACCTCCTAGAGGTGCTCACAGGCTTCATGAACGAAGACCGTGATACTCTAGTGCCAGCCAGGCTCTCTATCCTAGTCTATCTCTTCTTCACCGGCTCAGCTCGGTTCTCCAAACTTCAGGAAAAACTAGAGCTCACCTCCGGCAACCTCGCCAGTCACTTGAAGAAGCTGGAGTCCATGGGATTGATAAAGACCACGCGCGGCTTCATCGAGGTCAAGCCAGTTCGTTTCATTGAGATCACTCCTGATGGAGTGGAGAAAGTGAGAGGACAGGTCCTGAGAATGCGAGAATTGGTCACCAAGATAGTTGATAAGGGGCCATGAAGGGGCCACTCCACAAACCCTTTAACTATTGTTAATCAACTTAGAGCATAGCATTCTGAGGCGTCCAGATGGCAGACCAAGTGGGGAAACAGAATCGGTTGATTTCAGAGAAGAGTCCGTACCTGCTCCAACATGCGGACAATCCTGTGGAATGGTATCCGTGGAGTGAAGAAGCCTTTGAAAAGGCATGGAAGGAAGACAAGCCCGTATTCCTCTCGATAGGATACAGCACATGCCATTGGTGTCACGTCATGGCGCATGAGTCCTTTGAGGACGATGAGGTTGCACAACTGATGAACGACACCTTCGTGAACATCAAGGTCGATAGAGAGGAGCGGCCGGATATCGATAAGGTGTACATGGAAGTAGCACAGATGATGACCGGCCGTGGCGGATGGCCTTTGACTATCATCATGACGCCTGACAAGGAACCGTTCTATGCAGCGACATACATTCCGAAAGAGTCGCGATATGGTCAGCCCGGAATGATGGAGCTCATTCCCAAGCTAAGCGAGATTTGGAAATCAGATCGTGCAAACATAAGTGACGTAACGTCAAGAATCAAAGATGCTCTTTCTCAGAAGAAGGCAGAAGGCGTCACAAGAGACCTTGACATTGATGATATTGAGATGGCCTTCACACTATTCTCTAGAAGATTCGATGACCGGAAGGGAGGCTTCGGGAGTGCGCCCAAGTTTCCAAGCCCGCATAACCTGATGTTCCTCCTCAGATACTGGAAGAGAACGGGTGACGATTGGGCGCTTCATATGGTCG
>CP070658.1:2212465-2217800 GCA_020355105.1 Candidatus Thorarchaeota archaeon
ACAAACATGGCACGGTCACCGTAGAGTTCGCCTGAAATTCGAAACCATTGGTTCGCCACCCAGATGCCTAGGTCCAAGTACGGTGTGGGGGTGTCATGGGTCATGGAGAACCCTCCGCCGACTACCTTGGGATCCTCCAACGCGGCAAGAATCGCATTATCCCAACCAGGGGAGGGAATTGTATCAGAGTGCAGTAGCATGGTTATAGTACCTGTAGCGTTTGCGATTCCCTCCAGAAATGCAAAACCACGACCTTTTCGATGAGCAACCACTACTGACTCATTGGAGGCTTCAGGTGTAATCTGCCCTATGAGTTTCGGATTGTTCAAGACCAAGATCAGTTGTATTGGTGCGGTTGCCGAAGACAATGCCATCCTGATCTCTGGGATTCTATGGTTTGTACTATGTACTGGCGTGATCACAGAGATTGAGGGCAAACCCACCATGGCGTACACCGTGACTCTGATGTTACTAAGTGATGAAGAATGGATACACATATCATTATCTCTAGAATACGTTCGTGCCACTCCCGTCAGTAATGGAAGGGGGATAATACCTTGACAACTGATACTGCGCCTAATGACACCACACCAGAGCCGAACAAATACCAAGTCGGTCCCGGACTTGGACTATTGTTAATGGGCGTTTTGTACCTCGCCTTTTGGCTATCACCTTTAACCTATGATTCCTACGTCGCGGACCCTCGATGGTCCCACAACTGGGTATATTCTCTGATAATCATTACAATAGGCGCTTCATTCTATCAGAAGACTGTTGCCAGCAGATTCATTGCATTGGTCCAAGGGTCACTAATGCCTCTCACTGCGAGTGGAGCCTTTAATGCAAACATGATGACCCTAACAGCATTGCTAATTCTCATAGTCTGGATTCTCGTCGTATTCATTGAACGAAGAAGAAATGCCCCCCTTCTTGATCAACGCCTATCGAAGCGTACGCAGAACTTGATCGTGATGCATTCGTTGGTTGTCTGTTGGATGCTGTTGGCACATATGGGACTTGTGTTCTTCTTCGGCCGACTTCCATTTGAAGCTCAACTTGACACCATCGGTACAGGCATAGGACAGAGTCTGGGGTTCTTGCTCAATCTTCCTCCTGAGCGTTATGATCTAGTTACCTATGTTTTCGACATCAACTTGACCATCCTTGCTGTCTTGTTTGGATACGAACAATTCAAGCTGGGGTACAACCTAAAGAACAAGCCGTGGCCGCGAATCAGTTTCTGGTTTCTCTGGATCTCCGTCGTACTCGGCCTAGTCTTGCTACCTGTGAATCTTGAAGGTATTATCCCCTGACGCCTCTGCGTCATGCCGCAACTAAGAGAGTAGGATGTGCAGAAGCCCTGGATGTCTGCGAAGGTATTTCATAGAATGTAGACTATCCTTCGACTGAGACTGATATTTCTTGTAGAAGCCTAGGAGATCACTCCTGGTGTCAATATCCTGCCATTCTGGCAGCACATGGACTTGTTTGGTTTCTGATTCTATTCGTGATAGGGTTTCTTCAAACACCGTTCCTGTACTCCAAGGAATGTTTCGAAATGCTTTAGGAACGAACAGATCTCTGCTGAAACCAATCAGATAGTACCCTCCATCAGGTGCGGGCCCGATAACTGCCTTGTGAGCTTCTAGGCTAGCTACTGCCGTTTGCAGAATCTCAGCAGGGAGGTCTGGACAGTCGCTCGCGAGAGCGATTACCTGTTGATAATCTTCGTCAAACATGGTGACGAAGCCATTATGGAGACGTTCCCCTAAATCCGCACCCTTCTGCTGAAAGTATCTATACGATGGTCCAAGCCATCCTGCAAACTTCTCTTGGGATTCGGGAGGGTGGACAGCAATGTGAAAGGGGATGTCGATAGCTTCTACAGTTGCGAGTGTATCTTGAACAAACGCCTGATACAGGCCGGCTGCAGCTTCTTCTCCTACAGACTGTGCAAGTCGTACCTTGACCCTACCAGCTTCAGGGTACTTCATCATGATGAATATACCAAGATGACGGACTTTGGTATCACTTTCCAACTCTATACCCCCCTCTAGTACTGAATACTACTCGAGGGCGCCTTCACAAGAAGATCCATATCCGGCAGTGCAGCCAAAACAGTGATTCCCAGTTACAACCTCACGGGTCCTATGGGCGGCGGGATCAAACTGATGGACGTGCTGTGGCGTTGTGGCGACAGGGAGTCTGAGAGCAAAATTGAAGTCGCAATCATAAATCAACCCGTCCCATCCAACACATACCTGATGCCGGCACATCAACTTTTCCAATGTATGAGGATTGAACGAGTCTTCAAGTAGCTGCCGATATTGTTCTGTTTGTTGTTCAGTTTCCAACATATGTTTGAATCGTCCAATCGGCATATTGGTGATGGTCAGCAAACGATTGAAGTATACCTCCCATTCTCTTGACAGAATCTCTTTGTAGGTCCTCTCCAACTCGGATTGATTGGGAGGTAGAAAGACACCTTCGGGATTGAAGACCAGATCCAATTCTAGCTCAGGATTTACACCATACCCCAGCGCATTGAGTCTCTTCAGGACTTGAATACTCTTCTTGAACACACTCTTCCCCCTTTGCCGGTCCACGTCTTCTTCTAGGTAGCATGGCAATGATGCAACCAGCCGAATCTGCAGATTCCTATAAAGCTCCATGAGTCCCTCCACCCTGGAATCCAATAATACGGTGAGATTCGTACGAACTTGAACCTCGTAATCTCTTTTGACCAAAGATTGAAGAAATCGCGGGAGACGGGGGTTCAATTCAGGCGCCCCACCTGTTATGTCTACAAGTTTTGGATTGATTTCCTCGGCAACCCCAAGGACATCCGCCATCAGCTCCCAATCCATTATATCCGTACTTTCGGGTGTGGATTGTAGATGACAATGATTACAGAAGTTATTGCATCGATTTCCCACATTTACCTGTAGCGTCTTATGAGTCAAGCCAGTCAGTTTGGACCCAGTTTCACGTAGCATGCGTTCACTGAACGTGTTCATTCCCTACACCGTTTCGAATTGAGGTAGTCGGATGGCTCACCGACTTGAATCACCTAATATAGATATAGAGATTCAGGATTTTGCCCTCTGGAGAAGAGCGTTCACCTCTCTGAATCAAATCTCGGTCCGAAGTATCCCTTGTATTGTTATGTTGAGTGATCTCATCGCTCCAAAGGAGACGGGCATTATGTGAAGTTGACTCCTTTCCGGGAGAATGCGGTATAGGCTATACAATATTAGTTATTATAAGATATCAACATATGATATAGACATCGTCTACCAAGACTCGCAAGGCTTGGAA
Source organism: Candidatus Thorarchaeota archaeon (assembly GCA_020355105.1). Taxonomy (GTDB): domain Archaea; phylum Asgardarchaeota; class Thorarchaeia; order Thorarchaeales; family Thorarchaeaceae; genus SMTZ1-83. The sequence continues at coordinate 2,215,784 of CP070658.1, forward strand.
CCAGACAGATTGAGTCTATGAGGTACAGAGGATGTCAAACTCTCAGGTCTGCACATTCAGATTCAGGAACGGGTCAAAATCAATGCGTTTCCGCATACGATACTTCCCATCAGGCACAAACGGCCCAGATGAGATTACTGTGCATCTTACCAGGATGCTCAGATCTGCACTGCAAGCTTCTATGGCCGAGCTTGTTGAGTAGCTAGTGACCAATACCACTGCAGTCTCTACCTTCTTCGAATCGAATACCACGGTCGATTATTCCTACTCGGAGATTTGGGCCGATAGACAAGAAACGTTGACTACATAGCACGATTACTGGCTAGAGGTCCATGACCTTGATCATTGCATTACCATCGAGGACTACCTTCCCACTCTGATTCGTACATGTAGTCTTCAAAGTGACGCGTTCGTTTTCATCATTCAGCTCGACGATCTCAACCCGAGCGGTGATTGTGTCACCAATTCTCACTGGGCCTAAGAACTTCATTGACTGTCCGAGGTAGATTGTTCCCGGACCAGGGAGCTTCATTCCGATTGCTGTACTGATGAAGGCTGCTGTAAGCAGCCCATGAGCAATCCGACCCTTGAACATGGTGGTCTTTGCCCATTCCTCATCGAAGTGTAGCGGGTTGTAGTCCCCACTCAAGTCGCCGAAGATCTTGATGTCCTCTTCAGTTACTTTATGTGTTACTTCTGCCGACTGCCCCACGGATAACTCTGAATACTTTGCCACCTTCATCTAGTCACTCTCCTATTCCCACTCACCCCACTTTATGGTCATTGCGTTCCACGACCATCCAATTCCGGCCGCTGCCAATACGACAACGTCTCCGTCTTTGATCTTCCCGGTCTTGAGACCTTCCTCAAGAGACACTATGGAGTCATTCTGTCCCATATGACCCCATTCCTCGAAATATGTTGCCTGCTCATAAGGATGAACCCCAAGCTCATTTGCCACGTACTCGAATGCACTTCTCTTCATCCTAAGCAAACCAAGATAGTCGATATCCTTTCTTGAGTATCCACTCATCTCAAGTGACTCGTCAACTACCTTTAGGAAGTTACTCATAGAGAGCCTGTCAAGCCGTTCCTTGAGACCTGCTGGGTCTGTCACGGCGAGATAGTGTAACCCCTGCTCAACGGTTTCGCAAGTTGTCGGCATCACTGTACCTCCCGCAGGAACATACACATCTTCTGAAAACTGACCATCAGAGATCACACTACCTTCAAGGACAACATTGTGCGGATAGTCATTTCGAAGAATCATCGCGACACCGCTTGCAGCTAGGTCGTGCATGAAACGAGTGCGAATGTTCGAATAATCGATGAGGTCACAGTTTCTATATCCGCTGCCAATCAGGATTCGACGATATCCGTGTGTCTGCATCAATGACTTGGCAAGAATCATCGCAACAACCAGGGTGCCGCATCGCTGGTTGACATCGAAGGCCCATGCATTGACCGCACCCGTCTCTCCCTGAAACTTTATCGCGTATGTTTGCATCGGGTGTTCGGCATACACCTCACCGGCCCATATCACCACATCAATGTCCTTGGCAGGATCGACACCTGCACGCTCAATGGCGATCTTAGCTGCTTTGACTCCCATAGCAACGGTATGATCGTCAGGACCAGGCACTGCTTTGCTCAGCATACCTATCTTTGTCTTGATGATATCAACAGGAGTTCCAGAATGCTCGGAGATGAATTCAGCCGTATGTCTCTCTTTCGGGATATAGGTCCCAATCGACTCAATGCCAATAGGTTTCACGATTTGTCCTCCAATTCTCTCTTCAAGATCTTACCCGCAGCACTCTTGGGTAGGTCGTCACGAAACTCATAGTACTTGGGTATTTTGTAGCGCCCCAGCTTTCCTCCAAGATACTCTCGGACTTCATCTTCTGTAAGTGACTCACCACTACGCACAACGATGAATGCTTTCCCTACTTCACCCCACTTCTCGTCAGGGACCCCCACGACTGCTGATTCCAAGATCTTGGGGTGTTTGTATAGA
>CP070658.1:2217900-2222348 GCA_020355105.1 Candidatus Thorarchaeota archaeon
GAGCAGGTTGTGGACCTTGAGATGGTCCTGCCTGATGGACGAATCATTACGGCAAGTGACCCGCCTCCGGATTTGATTAGGGATGAGGGACGCACCTATTCATTCTATCCAGGTGACGAAGACTATCATTGGAGTTCAGACCAGGCTCTGATAGCTGATGACGACGACGTCAAATCACTGATGGTTGACAGCAATGGTGCCCTCGGAATCATTACCAAGGCAGTCCTGAAGATAATCCCGCTTAGAAGCATTCACCCGACGGTTGCCTCGTTCCGCAGCCGTGACTTGATGCAGGCTGCGCTTCAAGACCTCCTCAAAGCAACACGCCCCTTCTATTTGCATTTCATTAATGATACATTTCACCGGATGCTGACAGAAGTTGGTCAGACTCTAGACACCAGCGGTGAATGGGTGATTCTCTGCACGTTCGAGGGAACCGAAGACGAGATTGCTGCCGAGCTTGAGAAGCTCAAGCATGTTGTGCAGCGGCACAACGGAACTTTGGAATCCGAAGAGATAGCCAACCATGAGTGGAACGAGAGATTCTACCCGATGCGGATAAAGCGGTTGGGTCCGAGTCTTGCACCCTCTGAGGTCTACGTACCTGTCAAGCGTCTTAGAGAATTCTTAGTTCACATGGAGAAACACTTCAAGCGTGAACGCTGGGCGGCGGAAGGTGCTGTCACCGATAGGGGAGATGTGGCAGTATTGACGTGGTTCCTTGATGATGAAAGGAAGAAGATTGCATTCCTAATGGGATGGTATCGATCGCTTGACGTCATCGACATTGGAATGAAATACGATGGCAAAGCATATTCCATTGGCATGTGGAACGTTGCTCATTCACGCTCATTCTTCGGAAAGAAGACATACGCGAATATGGCGAAGATAAAGAAACAGACGGACCCCAAGGGCTACATGAATCCACATAAGGTCTTCTCGGGCCCGCTCAAGCTATCATTGCGATTCAATCTGCTGGTATTGTTTGTAGTGGCGGCTGTAGTGCCCATCGCTCTCTGGTTAATACCGCTTCTCGTTCCAACTGTTTTCAACGCGTACATACCTTGGCTCGCCGTGACTGACCTTGTTAGCGCCCTTTTCGCATTCGGACTAGGACTTGTAATTGGTACCGTCGTGGTTGAGATAGCCAACATGGTACCTATCTCATTCATGCTGGCAATAGGTGGTCCGTTCCTACGGCTAGGTAGACGGATATGGCATTAGGAAATCGCGTCCTTCAAAGGTAATCTGGGTGATAGTATGGTCGGTCAACAAACCCTCTGGGTGCCTCTCCAAGCTGGCACCAATCTGCACTTGACAGTATACTTGGGTCTCCCAGCAATCGTTCTCCTCGCAATCGGAACTCTTCTCTACTACTATTCCAAGGAGAAGTACACCTTTGCGCACGGAATCTGTGCTGGTCTATCTTTGCTGCTCACATCGGTAAATATCGTTGCAATCCTTTCAGACCCCAGAATAGCAGCCATGCTAGCCAACCCATTCCTAGATATCTTCCATTTTATCCATATAATCCTGGGAATCGTGGGTTATCTATTCGGCATCCTCGCCTTCCTCACAGGGATTAGCGGAATCAGAGTACACTGGCCAGGACTGATTGCCCTCGTTTGCTGGACTACGGTGTTCGTAATGGGGTATGTCCAGTTCATGATGTAGGAGAGTAAAGAAGGATGACAGAATTGGCAAAACCCGATGTCAAGAAACTTACGGATCTCGAATGGGTCACTGACAGCATGGTAGACAGACTCTCAGCAAGTGGTGATACGACTGGCATTCCTTACTATCACTATCGCTGGAAGAAGAACTGGCTAGCCGACTATGTGGCTTTGCCCCGGTCGAAAGAGCAGGTTTCAAGTCTGCTGAAGCTGGCCTCCGACAGACGCATACCTGTTGTACCAAGAGGGGGAGGTACATGCTACTATGGTTCAGCCAGTCCCACCAGGGGCGGCATCGTGCTTGATACAAAAATCCTCAATCAAGTCTTGGAGGTGAACGAACAGGAAATGTGGGTCCACGTCCAAGCAGGAGCCGTCTGGGAGGTGCTTGACATCTATCTGCGCAAGCGAGGCCTAACACTCTGCGTTGCCCCTCAAAGCGCTGTAGCTTCTACTTTGGCTGGATGGTTGGCAATTGGGGGGAAGGCAGGTATAGGGTCCCCGAAGTACGGAACCGCTCTCGAGAATATCAGTGAGATGACAGTCGTACGCCCCAATGGAGAGATAGATACAGTTTCTGGAGAGGATATGAACGTATTCTATGGCACATCCGGAATAGCTGGTGTCGTCACCTCGATGAAGCTTAGGGTTCGTCCTATACCCGAGATGGAAGGAGGACTCATCTTTGTGTTCTCTAGCCTGCAGAGTGCGCTTGAAGCAGTCGAGAGGATTTGCAAGCTGAAACACAAGCCAGTCTATCTTCGGATGACTGACCGTGAATACGAATGGCGAGTAGCAGGCGGTCTTCCCCCACAGATTACTGGATCTGTCTTTGTTCTGGTGACTTTTGACGGGAAGAAGCTTGACGTAGAAGACTCGCTCAAAGCAGCCAAGGGCATCTTTGAGCTGACTGGTGCTCAGGACCTAGGAGAGGAGTACTTCAGAAAGAGTTGGGCAGACAGGTTCATTGTAGAGATGAAACTAAAGCTCGAGGTTCCTACACTCTCGATGCAGAATATCTGGATTCCCGTATCCAACATTGCCCCGATAACAGAGAGGATGTACAGCATCGCGCGCAAGTACAGAATCAACTCTTGCTTCTACCTCGTGATGGGGATGGGCGACATGGCACGCCTATGCCTATTCGCTCCGTCAGATCATAGGCATTGGACACACTTCATGGCTGGCAAGACGATGTTGCATCGACTTGCCAAGTTGGGATATCGCCACGGAGGAGAGCTCTATACTCTTGGTCTACAGAACACTGTCTATCTCAAGAAGTTCCAACCTGAGGATTACAGAAGATTCCAGGAGGTCAGACAGAAATGGGACCCAAATGGCATTATGAATCCTGACAAGCTCACGCACTCCAATATGACCTACAGAAGGATGAACCTCATGTTCACAATGAATGGAAACTTCAGGCGTGTCCTATCAATACTGCGTCGGGCGAAGAACCTACTGCAAGTACCAAGACAGGAGGATGCGTAGTAGATGAGTAGATTCCTCCGACCCGAGATTGATTTTGACCCAGACAAGATAGTACTCTGTGCAAACTGCTCGACTTGCAGATGGACATGCACAAGCTATGAGGAGTTCCAGACCGAAGCGATGTTTGCCGGGGGCCGATTGCGGCTTCTCCGTTCCTATGTCGAGAAGAATCTCCCAATAGATGATGACTTCGTGAGGACGGTCTATGCATGTTCAACATGTGAACAATGTGTTGAGCGGTGTCCCATCAAGTTGCCGTACGTGGAAATCATCGAGGACGTAAGAAAGAAGCTTGTGGAGCTGGGAAAGGGACCCTATGGCCGTCTCCACTTGATGGGGGACTTCGTGCAAAAGGTTCGAAATGTGTTCGGTGAGGACCCCCAAACTAGAGGGGACTGGATTCAGGAGGGAACAGAAACCTCTACCGACTCGGAATGGGGATACTTCGTTGGATGCACTGCATCGTTCAAGCGAAAGGAGATTGCGGACTCTACGCTTCGCATGCTAAACTACTTCGGCATTAAGCCTCAGATACTGGGACCCGACGAGTTCTGTTGCTGCAGTCCTCTGATCAGAACAGGGCAACTGGAAAGGCAGGTACTTGAAGAGGCTGAAGACGGCTCGGTGCAGGATTTGGGAACTCTAAAGGTCGAGGAGGTAATCATGCACAATATCGAGCAGATGGAAGCTCGAGGCATTAAGAAAGTGATTTTCTCATGTTCAGGATGCTATCGGACCGTCACGCTTGATTGGCCCAAGTTCTATCGCGCAACACACGGCATTCTTCCTTTCTCGACCCAGCATCTGACTCAGTTCCTTGCCCTGAAGGTCAGGAAAGGTGAGCTGAAGTGGAAGGGGAGCTTTGATGAGAGAGTGACTTACCACGACCCATGTCATCTGGGAAGACACGTCGGTATCTTTGATGCTCCTCGTGAGGTCATCAAGAGTATCCCGGGCATCGACTTTGTGGAGATGGAGCGAAGCCGCGAGAACGCCAAGTGCTGCGGTGCCGGCGGCGGGTTCAAGGCAGGATTCGGGGATAACGCAGTCAATGTGGCCGCTGATAGAATAAAGCAGGCACTCGAGGTTGGTGCAACCACGCTGATTTCTTCTTGTGTATTCTGCAAGCTCAACTTCCTTGATGGCGTGAAGAAGCGCGACGTAAGCATCAACGTACTCAACATCGAAGATCTCTTTGTGGACCTGATGGGTCTGCGCTAGTGTGGGCGAATAGTCTACATCTGGGGAGGCGTGCTCAACTTCCATGCCTGGTACAGGGATATC
>CP070658.1:2222448-2225062 GCA_020355105.1 Candidatus Thorarchaeota archaeon
AGGAAGGCTTTGAAGAAGAGGCTAGTGCGAGGAAGAAGCACAGACGCCTTTGTTGCGGCATCAGTATATCTCGCATGCCGGATTCACCGGATTCCGAGATCACTTGAAGAGGTTTCGACAGAGTCTAAGGCCACGAGAAAGAAGCTTGGTCAATCTGTCCGCATAGTCATATCCCAAGCTAACATAAGGGTGCCGCTGCCGTCAGCACGCGACTTGATACCTAGGCTGTCTTCTGATCTTAGGCTTAGGGGAGAAACCACGAGGAAGGCCATTGAGATAGTAGTAGAGGCCCAGGAGAAGGGTACTACAATAGGAAAAGACCCCGGTGGTATCGCAGGGGCTGCATTGTACATCGCAGGGATTCTTGAAGAGGACAGGCGAACCCAGAGAGACATATCTCGGGTTTCACGTGTCACGGAAGTCACCATCCGTAATCGATACAAGGATCTTGTGTGCTCTCTTGGTATATCGATTGGGACATAGCGAGTGACTATGGAGAATGCCGTTGGACATCAGCGTCTGATAAGTTGGGAGGAGAGCCATGTGGGGGTTCTGTATTGGCAACCTAAGTAGACATCCTGTCAATAGGAATACGTAGACTGTCTTCTGGCAGGACTAGCGAAACGTCTTCACACACTTAATCAGAACTTGATTCGTGAAGGTAGCTTCATCCATCATAGCATGGGACAAAGTCTTGTAGAACAAGTGGTCGGGACGGCCGGATTTGAACCGGCAATGAACCAGAACGCAGATTAGGACTCAAGTTATCCTGGTTTATACAAGGGGTCGTGAACGTATGGTAGATGTGAAAGTATCGATACCGTATCATCGGATTGTGCCCGACAAACCAGTTTCAGGCGACTTCTGTGTTGAAATCACAATTGAACCTGATAATGCTCCCGCATTGGCAGCCGCCATCTTAGCAAGACATCTACAACATCCCAATCAGAAGGTGCGTGTATATGGTCACAAGAACGGGAATGTAATTGTGAGATAAGGGCCGAATGTATTCCTTACGACGTCGGCACACCGAAAAGCTCTGGAAACTGGCAATCTTGGTGACGGGGAGTGCAGCAATCCTAGGTTGTCATGACAACGAAGATTGCACATGATGTGCGATTGATTCATGCTGTCGTTTCTACATTCACTCTAGAATCTCTTCTAACCATTTCTGGTCTTCAGCCATAGAAGCGAGCTTGCGCTCCCATTTCTTCGATTTGATGACATAGACTTGTTCACCTGACACTGATGTGCTTGGGATGCTTTCTACAACGCCTTCTTGAATTAGCTCTTCCAGTGCTCTGATCTTCGGTTTTCTCCTACGGTCTATTCGACTAGACGGCTTCAGTGCAAGTGCCATGAGAACATAAGTCCTATTCGGATTGGACATGTGCTTCTGGAATAACAGCCATGACCCCTCGTAGAATACTATGTAGCCGGTGAGTACAGCAAGAAAGAAAACGGCCCATGCTGGTTGAAATGGGAAGCTGAGTTGTGGCAGATTCAGCCCAACAATTGCCATCAGATTGAATGGGTAGGTTTCGTATCCAGAAATGATTTGGAGACCTATGACTACTACAATAACCATCATGATGAGTAGATAGCCCAATACGAATTCGGCAAATTCAGGTTGAAACGCATACCATGTCATCGCACAGAAAAGGAAAACGCTACTACGCGCAGAATGTAATGTCCATCTTGTCGATGTCTTGATTGTGATTGTGATAGTCCAAATGACACAGAGTACGATTAGGAGTGTCACGAAGAATGGTGAATACAACGCCCATGCAGTCTGGGGCACTGCAATCGGAGCTAAGAATAGAAAGAGAAGTGGTAGCAATGAAAAGGCTGATCCTCGAACGTCCACTGATTCCCGACGGATGTCAATTGTAGGGCCAGTCTTTTGAGTGAGAAAGTAGACGTGAACAAGAACTGAAAGATAGAGCAGAAGATTGGATGCGATTCTCCATATAGAATCAGCAGTCAATTGAGCTAAGTCGCTAATCAGAAGGTTTGCATAGAAACCACTCCAGAATAGGGCAAAGATATTAACGAGCAGTGGTACCATTATCTCCGGTTGAAATCGTGAAAACGGCATTTCCCGTTTCGTAGGAATGCTGATTCTAGAATCCTTCCTCATTCTTCCTCTGATACTATTCAGAAGGTTCAAGGCTGCAAAGCCAATGCTCAACAAGCTGATGAAGCTAAGTACGAACGCATAGAACCCGGCTGACATTCCAATGTAGAGGCCTCCAGTAAAGTACCACCCCTCTTCGTCTTCCGAGTTGGGAAATAGTATTTCAAAAGTACTTGCCGGTATGAAAGGGAGACTTGTCACCAAGCAAATGAAGACTAAGAAGCCAAGTATTGGATTGTAGAGAGAAGATGCGAATACCCCAACACCAAGAGTTGCTGCTAGGAAATCGTACCTAAGAGAACCAGTCGGATTAACCATCAGTGACAGATGTAGATTGAATATGACTAGAATCACAATCAGGATATTCAGAATATCAGCGAGTGACTGTTCACCAGTCAGAATGAAGAATACCGATAATGCTGTGAAGAAGTATACAGCTATGTCTATCTTGTTAACGTGAAACTCCTCCTAAACGCA
>CP070658.1:2225162-2230792 GCA_020355105.1 Candidatus Thorarchaeota archaeon
GAGGTCCTGTTCGTCGACTCTGGCTACGACGAACAAGTTGTCGGCGGTCGCCATGGAGAGCAGGGTTTCCCTATCCAGACCAGGATGCGTATCTATGATTAGATAGTCTAAATCCTTGACGCGTACTACCTCATTGAATCCGTTCTTCAGATCTGAAACTTCGTAGCCTTCTCTCAGGATCCTAGTAATGTCTGCGGCAGTCATCGAACTTGGAATCAGGAACAGATTCCCTGTATCGATGCTTGAGAACTCCTTCCTCGTGGTCAGGTCTATGCAAGCATCGGCGATATCACACTCCCCTCTCAGGTAGTCGTTCAATGTGCGCTTCATCTTCTCTCTGCCCAGTCCAAAAATCACGTGAATACCTGGAGAAGCCATGTCTGTATCCATAACAGCTACACGTTTTCCATTCAGGGCCGCTATAGTAGCCAGATTGGCGGAGATGTTAGATTTCCCAGTTCCACCTCTGAAACTATGTATGCTCACTATCTTTGAACCCATGACTCATCACCGAGCATCTCCAGCATCACGAACCAATCAATTGTACATGAAACGCTGGATGTGTGTTGAAAAGGAATTCAGCATCTTATAATTTCTGTCCGGACCTTGTCCGGTTAGTCCATGACATCGACAAGCTTCCATTCAACCTGCTCGCCTAGCTTTGAGAGCACCTCATGAAGACGCTCGGATGTTACACCTAGCTTTTCACTAACCTCTGCCAGAGCACGGGAACCATCACAGAGCGGCATTGCTCGCTTCAAGAGTTGGTACTCTTTCTCAGGAAGACCAACGAGACTAAGATAGGCGTCGAACCTTTCATCTGCTCCCTTGATTTCGGGGCACATCCTTGAGATCCTCAAGACTCCCCAGATTGCCAGATACTCAACTGCCTCCTGCACTGCATTTTCTTCAATTCCGAGTCTCTCACCAATATCGTAGATGGAGCTCTCTCCGTCTATTGTTTCAAGAATCTTGTTCCCAACCCCACCAAAGTCACGGTGGTACTGGTCCAAGAGTCCATGAGAAATGGATGCCAGATTAGAGATGTCTCCTTTCATTGAAGGTACGACGAACGAACTCAGACTTGAGGTTGTCTTCAGGACCCCTTCGTAGTATTTGAGAGAGATTTCGACCTCCTCCTTGAAGTCAGCAAAGAGACTCTCAAGTGGAACGTCCATCTCTACTTCTACTGAGTATCGATTCATGAACTTACGACTGAGATCTCTCAGGACCGCCCTGAGGACTTTCTTGGGGGCATCGGCGTCGGCAAGAAAGATGAATATGACATCTGATTCAGCCTGTTCATACATTACCTCGGACCCTTCAAAAGCAAGACTCTGAACTGACCGTTCACCGAACTCTGACGCGAACGAGGTTATCGCTGTTAGAAAGCCTGACAGTAGCTGGTCAAGCTTCCGCGAGCCATCTGGTGAATAATGGAAAATGGGGATTCCTCCAGGAGTTATGACCATGAACTCATTCACTTGGAGTCGTCCAGACAATCATCTTCTCTCCATTGAAAATCGTCGGGGCACTGTTCAATTTAAGGTATCCCGTACCTCCGGCCAAGCATATGTCAAAGATCTGGAACAAACCCGAAAGGTCCATATTCTGTTGGCTGCGGTCAGACAATGGCAGGTGGAGAAATGCTTGAGTACCGGGAATTCCCTCTTAGGACTGCGTCGTACTACCTGTTGTATTCTCCATTCGTTGCCTACTGCATGTTTGTCATAAGCCAACTGGTTTCTGGAACCTTCTTCTCCAATCCGGGTGTTGATCATCCACTTCTTCTCGGCTTGGGCCTGGTCATCGGTGTAGGTGCCATGTTCCTAGGCGGCGCCGTCGTAGACCGAACTCGCAGGGGCCAGCTTTTCCTTTTCACGTCGGCAATGGTGCCGCTGTTCCTAGCTGTCTATGTGAACTACTTGGGATTCCCACTATCTGAATCCCCCAACTTAGAAACCCTCTTCACTCTAGTTCTCTTCGCGGGACTAGCAAGCGCAATGGTCTGCTGGAGCGTCCTACTTAATCAGACCGTTGTGGTCCGATACCGCGGCCGGATTGTTGCGGCCTTCTTTTCATTTAGCATCATCATATACACGGTCCTTGCTAGCTTGAGTGAGCTAAGTGTACCACTCTACTTTCTAGGGATTCCTTTTCCAGAAATCATTGGAATCGTATCCCTTGTTATTGGAGTTTCGACAAGGCCATGGAGATGGAAGCTTCATCCCCTTGCAGTCAATGATAGTGCAAGGAGATACTTCGGTCCAATGATTCTACTTCTAGCAGCATACATACTCTGGTACTTCTCAACCGCAATGCGCATCGAGAAGCTGTTCGAGGACTTCTCGACAGAATCGTATATGCCCTTGGTGGAACACTCAGGACTTGGAGTATTCCATCTTCTCTTCATGGTCCTGGGAGTGGTAGTCGCGGGAGTTCTTGCAGATGCGCGAGGTCGGAAGATGGCGTTCAGTACAGCAGTTCTCATCCTCGGAAATCTCGCAATCTTCGGTGAAACGTTCTACTTCGTAGCCGGAACAGAAACGGTTCCAGAAGTCATTGTTTACTCGATCCCTCTACTTGCTTGGGAGCGATTTCTTGAGGGCTATCTTCTTGGGCTCTGCGTTCTTCTGATATGGTCTGAGCTTGGTGCGCCTCGCAGGAAAGGACTTCGACAGGCACTCATTCTCTGGTTCTACGCCGGCTTTGTCGCACTCTTCTTCGCGGCGTACTTGGAAGTGCCTCTTGGCGGACCTCCCGTGCTCATTCGTGAACTTGGCGTGCCTTTCGCAGTGTTCCTATCTTTGGTAACGCTCTGGCGAACAGCTCCACTTCCTCAGATTCTTGGTCGAGAGATTGAGATGGAGCAGTTTGCCCTGGATATTGACCAAAGAATGGTTGCTAGGACAGTATCTGCATTTCTGGAAGAAGAGGACTTCAAGTCGATAAGAACTCAGATGGACGTAATAGATGCCGCTGAGGGACTGAGTGACAGTGAGTTCGACGATCTTCTTGGGAACGACCTTGAGAAGATACTGCCTCTGAAGAGAGTGAAAGGTATAGGACCAGCCTTGGAGCAGAAGCTTAGACGCGCCGGCTATGATTCCGCGGCACAGCTTGCTGGAGAGACCCCCAAAAGACTCTCAGAGAAGATTGAAGGCCTGGGCGAGAAGCAGGCCGAGAATATCCTGCTCAACGCCCGTAAGGCCATCCGACAACTCAAGAGGACCAAGCGTTAGAGATTGCCTCTATTACTTCAAGTCGTCTGAGAGGGCCGTCTTTCTCTTCAACTTGCCCTTGGAGGTATGCGGAGTTCTCAGCAGAGTGTCTGATCCTTTCTAAAGCTCTCTTGCTTCGTCTGAAAGGATAGCTGCAATCCTCATCATCTCGTGTCCAGCAGCTACCAATGGAATGTACTTGGCAGAATCTTGTTCCACGAAGCAGCCTTTGGTTGTGACATCCGCTACAGCCTCCGATATCTTCAAAGCCGCATATGCCTTCGCAGCAGCGTATGGATTGCCGAAACCAGCGGCGGCAACAGCTTTCTCTGGAGTCACCTTCACGGTGGGCATCTTTGGCTCCTTGCCCTCCTTTAGCGAATCGATGACTGCGTGGATTTCCTCCTGGAGCAATCTCATGACTCCTGTGTTGGTCAATACGCGTATTATGTCAGAGTTGAACAGGACCATCTCAGTAGGATCAAGAAACTCCCTTCGAGCACCAATCATCGCATCCGCGTAGAGAATGAAGAACCCTTGCTTGTCAAGGACAGTCTTGACCTTCTTCTTGTCCTCTCCCTTCTTGTAGAATCCCTTTTCCGAGGGTCCATCTGATATAGTCAGTGTCGGGAGCCCAGCCTCGTGGAGCAACTCCCTGGACTTTGTTGGCCCCTTCAGAGCGGCATTAGGACTGACTGACAAGACAAGCTGAGGTTTGTAGTCTATCACCATCTTAGTTGCGTCGACACATGAATCCTCGTCAAGCTTTGCTCCGCTTGTAAAGACTCTGACTTCGAGGTCTTTCCTGTCAGCTCGCTCATCGAAAATCAGGTCGAGCAACGGAGCTGCCCCGATAGCGCCGAACTTCACAACACCTAGTTTGAAAACATCATCTGACATTACTGTGCATCTCTTCAACAGTTGTTTGCGATTTTCGCCGAGTGACGCGGAACATAACTGTTCCGGTTTCCATTGAGGTGATTCACTCACCAGTGACGTCCTGGCTCTTAGAGTGATAGTAGGCGAGACCAGTTCCGCCAAGAAGGTCAGCACCCTCTAGTTCGCTTCCGCAGGTCGCACAAGCAAACAGAATCTTCGGCTGATTAGACGCGGTGCCACACTCTTCACAGACTGGTTCAACATCCAATACGTTGAGGTCCGAAACCTTCATCGCATTCTTGCACTGGACACATTTCACCTCAGTCAAGTGATCCTCAATAACTGTCGGCGTTTCTTCCTTGCAGATGGGACAGTGCACAGTGTAGACCTTGTGTAGCTTCTGTGAGCCACACTCCGGGCACACGAGTGTGATAACAACGTCCTCGCCCCCACAGTGGCGGCAGAGAACACGGCGTCCATATGTCTTGGGTACAAGAACACCTGCATCGACTAGATCTGTAAGGGTTCTCTGAATCTCCTCCTCGTCTTGGCCAAAATACTCAGCTGCGGCGGGGTACTTCACACGTCCTCTCAGGACATGCTGGGGAGCAAGGGCCTCTACTCTGCCCTCATGCATGTCTTGGACAAGACGACTCACAGAGGGTTTCTGCAACAGCTCAGGACCTGATGATTCGCTAATTAGCGTCTTTATTCTCTTGAAAGCCTGCTGGAGTTCCTTGTCCCAATCATGGGAGTCCATGTCTATTTCTCGAACAAGGCGACGGAGATTCCTCTCCACAACGGTTGAGTCATCATCATCATCCAACAATAGGGCGATGCAGTTCGGGGTCTGCAGATAGGAGATGATCAGCCCGCGCTTCAGTTTCGTGTAACCTACTGGTGCTTCTTGATTGACACCATGACCCATGAAGATGCTTAGCGCCTCTTCACTCTTCAACGGGTCGTCCTCGGGAAAGGCTCTGCCGACCATTGGGCCGAGCGTGTCGTCCCACCATATCGAAAAGATAGCTTTGGGCATGTGCAGACCTCTATTGCAAACAATGATGCGCTGTGTCCATTTTACCGAGCCCTCTTATCAGCATTCGCTTTATGTACTCGCAGTTGGACCGCACATGAGTTGTCCAGTAGCAAAGTATAAAACCGTGCCTCGAAGTTCGAGCGGGCACTGAGCACAGTCGCAGTTCTTGATGGAAGTCGAATCTATGGTATCCATTCGCCACAGAAATACAATCACTATTGCAGTTCTAGCTTGGCTAGTGCTCTTGCCTATTCTTGGCGGGACTATTGGTGCGTACAATCCTTCACAGTCAAAAGACTATCTAGCTGCGGCTCCAACAATTGACAGTCCGTCAGACATCACTCTTGAGAATGGTAGTATTGGAGTAACAATAGAATGGCGGCCTATCGACCCTAACCCCAAGAACTTCACTGTGACGAGGAATGGGACTATTCACGATGAGCAGGTATGGCATGGAGACTCTATCATTGTCTATCTCAACCATTTGTATT
>CP070658.1:2230892-2240220 GCA_020355105.1 Candidatus Thorarchaeota archaeon
GTAATCTTGTACATTCGTTGCTTGAGTTTGGGAGTGATTCGCTCTGTTCCAAACTCCTTGATCAGGCGGTCGTAGTCTATCTTCCCCTTGACTTCCCAAGGAGTCACGACCATTTCATCTTCGTTGCCCATTTCTGGATCCCTCTGGAATCTGGCTTGGTTCCGAACAGAATTCTCAGACTTTGGGTTCACAATTAAGGGTGATGGTTCCATCTCTCATCGCAACCCTTGGTTATGTTGGTACAAAGAGTTAGTCTAAAAAGGCAGGATTCTACCGGTTCATAGAAGGAGTTCCATGAGGAGATTATCGTGGAAATCGATGAATATGAGTTCGAGGAAGAAGTCACTCACTCCGTTCTCGCAGAGCGTTTGGAGAAGATGGCCGAGGAAATCAAAAAGGGCGACAAGCTGGAGCTCCCCATGCCCAGCCGAAGAGAGGGAGTTATCGAGCTAACGATTGGTGAGCCTGTTGAGATGGGCATTGAAGTGAGGATCAGGAAAAGCACCATTCGGTTGACCGTATCCCTCGGTTGGGAACGAATTGAGCTCGGAGGAGATGAAGGTTGAGTGAAGAGGTTCTTGACAAGTCCCAGATAATTGACGAGCTCGCTCTTATTGCCGGACATTTCGTCAACATCGCCGCTGCAGTTGACAACGAGATCTGCAGGACTATCCAAGGTGACTGCGAGTCTGACTGGGACTCAGCGCGTGATGCTGTAGGAGAGGAGTTCCAGGCGATAAGTCCTCATTTTAGGATGGCTGTGAATCTCCCGAGCAACGAGTTGGGAATCACAGCACTTGAGGCCATGTCTTCATTCGTCAGGATACGAGGGGCATTTCGTCGTATCGTGCTTATGATAGACATGTTGAGGGACGTGGACTTTCATCAGGTCTACATGGACTCCCTTGGGTCGATCTCGAAAAAGGTCCATGAGGCAGTTGACGCGCTGCATACAATGGTTTCCTCCTACGGAGAGAATCGAGATGCATTTACAGAAGGCCGCATCGCAATTTCAAGGATAGAGAGACAGGTGGACGAAGAGAACATCATAATCAGCCGTCAAATCGAAGTGACAGAGGGAGGTGATTCTCCCTTTGTCTGCTATGTTATGAGAAAGATTGTTGGAGAGCTCGAGAATATAACAGACTACCTTCGGGACCTTGCTGAAGTGGTTGAAGGGCTCTGAGGTGTTCATGCCATGGCTGCTGAGCAGTATCTTATTGCAGGGATACTCATTATAGGAGCAGGTCTGGCAAGAATCGCAGAGAGGCATAGATTCCCGTACCCCATCCCGCTGATTGTCGCAGGAATGGTACTTGGCCAGACTCTCCCTCCAGAGGGAGTCCTAGAGACAATCCCGCTTGATTTCATTGCACAGCTAACGCTCGCTACAGTCCTCTTCTATGCGGGGCTTACTATGAATCTCAAAGAGCTGCGTCTATCGTTGCCGGTTGTTGGAGCTCTGGCCTCAGTCGGTGTCCTTGCAACCTCTTTGATCGCTGGACTCACGATAGGGCTTCTTCTGCCAGTGCTTTGGACTACGGCACTTCTCATAGGCGCGATACTGTCTCCCACAGACCCTGCGGCTCTCTTCTCTGTACTCGAATCAGGCGGGGTCAGAGTAAAGCGCAAGGTGTATTCAATCCTTGAGGGAGAGGCTGTCTTCAACGATGCAACATCAGTTATTCTTGTCATCACTGTGTTCACACCACTCATAGTAGAAGCGCTCGCAGTGCCACTGGAGATTGCTGCAGCTGAATTTGCATTGAGCCTAGGTATGGGCGTCCTCATCGGATTCGCAGTGGCCTATACTATTGGAAGTGTGATACTCAGAAGTGAAGATTCTACCAATACAACCATACTCACTGCAACAACGCCAATACTAGCTTACGGCCTGGGTGAAGCTTTCGGCGGTTTCGGTCTGCACCCAGGAGCTATTGCAGCGGTCTTCACAGGTATCTTCATGGCAAACGCACGAAGGATTGGTCTCGAGGTGCTCCCACAACGCTCGATGAGAGATACGACAAAGAACGTGTCCTTTGCATTCGAGATTGTCGTCTTCATTATGTTAGGTTATACTGTTAACATCCCCTTTGTACTTGGAACACTCCCCGGAAGCATGATTGGCGTGCTACCACTGGGTTTGGTAGTGGCGATGCTAGTCGTCTTTGTGGCGCGCCCAGCGGCAGTCTTCCTGGTCACAGCACCTGACAGAGATCTATCAAACCAGGAGAGATTCTTCGTAAGCTGGGCAGGTGTGAAAGGAGTTGCCAGCGCCGCACTTGCAGCGATATCTGTGTCCATCATTACTGAGTATATGGGTGCTTCTGACCTCACCAATACTGTCACATCCATTGTGTTTATAGTACTCATGGTTAGTCTAGTCCTACAGGGTTTGACAGCGCCGTACTTCGCGAGAAGTCTGGGCCTTGAAGAGGAAGTCGATGTACTTGAAGAGATTACTGTACACCGTGATGCTACAAGACATGCACTACTCAAGCTTGTTGATGACTACACAGAGGGCAATGTTGAGGCGTCGCTATACCAGCGTCTGAAGGCTGAATTGGAGGAGGAGATTTTCAGCCTTGAGGATGAATTGAGAAGGCAAGTCGCAGAAAAGAGAGCAAGGCTGCTTGAACTGCAGACTCGTGAGAGGATCTACTTGAACAAGCTTGAGTACCTTAGGAATGAGTTCGAGCAGGGGAAACTAAAGGAAATCTCCTACTACGATGAACGGCTTGAGATTGAGCGAGAGCTGGAAGAATTGGAGAGTCTGAAGAGACATCAGAAGCATGTCCATTGAACGTCTATTCTAGCTGTTGTGTCTAGAGAGTAACCTTCCTATTCATGTCCGGAGGCTGTATTCCGATTCTTCCTTGGAATATACCATCACGCGACTGAGGTTAGTGAAACGGGGTAGGGATGTGCAAACTGCATAGTAACTATGACGAGGCATATATACGGCCTGTGAACAAGACTCTTTCAGGTTTGGAGGATTCTACACATTGACGACACAAGATTCAGGAGATGGCGTGCTAGACTACAGTGAATGCCTGGTTAGTCTAGGGACTGATCCCGAAGGACTAGAGCAAGAAGAAGCAATCAGAAGACTTGGTCAATACGGTCCAAACGAGCTTACGCTTGAAGAAGGAGAGAATCCAATCTTCTTGTTCTTGCGGCAATTCAAGTCACCCTTGGTCTATGTTCTGATTCTTGCAGCAGTAGTTTCTGTTCTTGCCGACCATGCGATAGATGCCATTGTAATCGCAATCATCCTTTTCATCAATGCCATCATTGGATTCGTACAAGAATGGAGAGCCGAGAAGACGATAGAATCTGTGCGTCAACTCATTGAAGAGCGATCTCTCGTAATTCGGCAGGGGGAGGAGCTCGACATTCTATCAAATGAAGTTGTACCAGGAGATCTCTTGCTTCTGAAGGCAGGGGAAAGAGTCCCGGCAGATGGCAGAGTATTATTCGAGAGAAATCTGCATGTAGATGAGAGTCTTCTGACAGGGGAAAGCATACCGATAAAGAAGGATGTCGCATGTCTTGTGGATAATCCACATTACTATGAGAAGTCAAACCAAGTCTTTGCAGGGTCATATGTCACCGAGGGGAGAGCGAGAGTCTTAGTGGAGAAGACGGGTGATGATACGGTCCTGGGAGAAATCAACCGGGAGCTCGCCGGAGTTGAACAGGAAGAAACAACAGTAATGGTCCGTTTGAAGAGGCTAAGCATCTTCTTTCTAGTCGCAGCAGTCGCCTTTGTTGCTCTAAACTTAGTCTTGGGAGTCTATAGGCAGATAGAAACTACTGAACTTCTGCTGTTCTCCCTCTCAGCCCTTGTTTCAGCAATCCCAGAAGGTTTGATAGCTATCGTCACAGTTGTTCTATCTGTAGGGGTATATAGGCTATCTCGCAAGAATGTGATTGTAAGAAACCTAGGTGTGGTTGAAACTCTGGGCGTTGTCAATGTCATTTGCTCAGACAAGACAGGGACACTCACAAAGAATCAGATGATGGTTCGAAGAATCCTAACACCGAATCACATGTTTGAGGTAAGCGGCGATGGATTCAATCCAGAAACAGGAGGGATTTTCCTTCAAGGATGTGGTCCAGAAGCATGCCTAAGATCGCCAGGCGTGGAATCAGAGAGCGACGAATCACGAAGGACTCCCATAGGGAGTGAACAACTGAAAGACTACCCAGACCTTGAGATCCTACTAAGCTCAACGGCCTTATGCAATGATTCCGATGTCTTCTCCAAGTGCCTCGTAGAAGATGACCCTATACGAAAATGTACGGGAGAAGACAGGGTCTGGAGAATCAAGGGTTCACCTACTGAAGCTGCTCTTCTGGTTGTCCTTGAGAAGGCCGGACTTCACCGATATGTCTTGGATGAAGCTTGGCCGCGTGTTTCAGAGATTCCTTTCACAAGCAATCGGAAGTACATGGCTACGTTTCATGTTCCGGGGAATAGGTTGGATTCCCTTGACGTTTCAAGTGACAATGGCTTGCTCATCGTAAAGGGGGCTCCCGAAGTAGTCGAAGGATTTCTATCTCAACCATCGGGTGCAGATTACTTCGTTGCCGAGTTCGCATCACAAGGACTTCGCGTTCTCGCTTGTGCAATCAAGGAGATGCCAAGAGACTCGCCACTAATACGTGAGGAAGACCTCAGAGATATGACATATGTGGGTTTGTGTGGAATCAATGATCCACCGAGAGAAGGAGTCCGGGACTACTTAGAGAAGTCCAAGAGAGCAGGCATTGATGTGTTGATGATTACAGGTGACAACGCACTCACTGCAGAGGCAATCGCAAAAGAGGTCGGCATTCTTGACGTAGATGCTGGGCAGACGAGCTTGACAGGAGATGACATTGATGGATTGGATGATATGGAACTTGAAAACGCGTTATCAGCAGGAGCCAGAGTCTTCTCTAGAACAACACCAATTCACAAACTTCGCATCGTTAAATCACTGCAAAACCAGGGACAGCTTGTTAGCATGACGGGAGATGGAGTGAATGATAGCCCAGCTCTTAGGCAGGCAAATGTAGGAGTAGCCATGGGAATAACTGGAACAGACATCGCCAAAGAGGCTGCTGACATTGTCCTCCAAGACGAGAGATTTGAAGCCGTAGTTGATGGCATAGAGGAAGGTCGGCACATTCTCAATTCGCTTAGAAGAGTCGTTCTTTTCTTGACCTCTACGAATCTCGCGGAAAGCTTCGCAATCCTGCTCATTCTTCTAGTCTTTCCGAATCCGATACTCCTACTTCCTCTGCAGATTCTTTGGATAAACCTAGTTACTGACGGAATGCTAGACCTTGCCCTCTCGTTAGAACCAAAGGAGGAAGGTCTCTTGGACCAACCGCCAGGCTCGCTTAGAGACCGAGTCCTGTCAAGGGATACCTTGGGGCGAGCGGTTCTGTACGGTGTGGTCATGGCCCTATTCGTGCTAGTCGTCTATTCACAGCATATCGGGCAACCAGAAGACAAGATACGTACGATGCTATTTGTGTCCCTGATTGTTCTTCAATGGTACAGTGTGCAGAACTGTAGATCACCAACAAGAACGATTACTGAGATAGGGATAACGAGCAACCGGGTCATTCTAATTGTCTACTTGATTGACATATTCCTTGTTAGCATCCTTTTCCTATTTCCCCCACTGACAGGTGTCTTTGGGCTTGTTCAACTTGAACTCTGGGAGTGGATGGAGATTGCTGGGTTCGGCGTAGTCTTGCTATTAGTCGAAGAAGCAAGGAAACGAATCACGAGGAAACTCCCGTCCCGGAGCGTGGTCTGAGAAGCCATCTCTACTCTAATCAACTAGAAAGAAACCTTGCGGTAGAAATCCGGGAGCTGTATTCCGGTCTTCCCTTGGAATATGTCCCTAAGCAAGTCGAAGTGCTCATCTAGGTCCTTCATAAGCTTCTCTAGAGCATGTGGCTCGATATTCGGCTCCACACTCCACATAGTGAGGTAGTTTGTAATCACACCGAGCTCAACGCCACCTTCTTCGAGGTCTCTGAATATTGTGGCCTTGATGAGCCACTCAGACTCGAACATATCTAGGATATCTTGAATGCTGAGTACGATCAGATCAAGAAAACCTACGAGACTATCCAGCTTCTTGTCCTCTACACCTTCCTCACGGAGAGTTTCAGTGATTGTCTGGAGTGATGAGGTTCTATGCCGCAGGGTTTCGAACATCTTCATCAGCTTGGTGAACTCCTTGATAGAGGCCTCCAATGCTGGCACAAGCTTGTCAAAAAGGTTGACGAGCAGTTTCCCCCGAGCATTCTCTCTGATGTTCTGAAGCCCCTCGAGTTTGCCAAGTGGCCCATCAATGTGCTCAATTTGTACAAGCGTGTTTGTGACTGCTTGAATTGACTTCACTGAATTGCGCTGGATCTTCGACCATCGCTCTATGAAAGTATCAAGACTTTCTCGAAGGTCCTCAAATGCCTCGAAGTCAGCCCCAGCCAATATCCAAGTCTCCAAATAGAGTTTCATTTCGGGTATTTATAACTCATTCTGAGAGGTTCCTGCTGAAGACCATTTTAATTCTTGAATAGAGGCAAAACAATCGACGGGTCTGCTCGAAAATGGAACAGCCTTGCTCGAAGACGGACATGCTACTTCAGGCTGAGGAGGTCCGCTCTTGCGAGAATCCCTGTAAGCCTCCCCTGGTTCTGAACTAGGACCGCCTGATAGGTGTAGAGAAGAGGGATGACGTGGACAACAGGGGCGGATTCGTCAACTATTGGCGGCGCCTCCGGCGACATCACCGCCTGTACAGATATCTGACCCAGGTCATGGTGTAGCTCCTTCATTATGTCTTGCTCTGTCACCATCCCGAGGATCATGTTTCCCCGGACGACGGGAATCTGTGAATATCCATTGTCCTGCATCAATCTCATAGCTCGCGATGCGGGGTCTCTTGGATCGACTGCAATCGGATTCTCAGTCATCAGGTCTACACATCTCATCTTCTGGAACTGCCCGATGAAGCGTCTTTCAACTCGGTGATGCTCAATTGCTTCAAGTGCTCTTACCATCATTGAATGACTGACATCCAGAGCTCCCTTCTCCACTCTGGATACCCAAGACTGTGTCACACCTAGCTTGCCAGCCAGTTCCTTCTGCGAGAGCCCAGCATCTCTTCTCAGCCGGGTCAGTCTCTCGCCCTCTCGCTTCACTATATCTTTGGCCTCACTACCCTTCACACGCACCAAATCCGACGAGTTGTATTCCTTAACCTCATATTCCAGACTACACTATTCCTAAGAGTACTACAAAAGCGTTAGCATGCCAAGCCTTTTATGCCTTTCAATCGGCGCCGGGTGAACAACAAGATACAATGAGTTGAACTAGAATGGTTATTGAAGTCACGCGTGGCGAAGGCATACCCGTTCCAGAGAGAAAAGTTGAGATTGTTGAGCGCAAGGGGAAAGGACATCCTGACACCCTTTGTGACAAGGCAGCTGAGGAACTCTCGGTGAGGTTGAGCCAGTACTACATTGAAACATTCGGACAGGTACAACACCATAATGTTGACAAGGTCCTCCTAGTCGGAGGTCAGTCAAACGCTCGCTTCGGAGGGGGCGATGTTATCGAGCCGATCTATCTCCTTCTGAGTGGTCGCGCTGTTGATGTAGTTGACAAGGATTTCGAGCGTCAGGTTCCAGTAGGCAAGTTCGCAGTGGAGCACACCAGGGAGTGGCTCAGCGGAGACCTACCAAACCTAGACGTGAATTCAGATGTCATAATTGACTACAAGATACGAGCAGGCAGCACAGATCTTGTAGGCAACTTTGAGGTTGGGGTGGACATTCCCAGGGCCAACGATACTTCCTTTGGAGTAAGCTATGCACCGCTATCACCAACCGAAATCCTCGTTCTGGAGGCCGAGTCATTGCTCAATCATGGATACACCAAGAAGAAGTGGCCCCAGATTGGGGAAGACATCAAGGTCATGGGTACAAGAGTCGGAGACAGCATCCACTTGCAAGTGGCAGCTGCAATCATCTCCACCCACACGAAGGATGCAGAAGAATATGCCAGTGTCATGGAGGGCATAGGTGAGCTACTCTCAGATATGGCCGTCAAGATAACAGACCAACCTGTTGACGTTAGCGTAAACACTGCCGACAGCCCGGAAGATGGATTGTTCTACTTGACTGTAACAGGAACCTCTGCAGAGCATGGCGATGACGGACAGGTCGGCCGAGGCAACAGGGCGAATGGTCTCATCACTCCTTACAGGCCGATGACACTCGAGGCAGCAGCCGGCAAGAACCCCGTCAGTCATGTTGGCAAGACATACAATGTTGCAGCCCGAGAGATCGTTGAGAAGGTTGTAGAAGAGCATCCAGACCTCACGCAGGTCTACTGCTATATTGTCAGCCAAATAGGCGCACCAATCACAGAACCTAAGGCAATCAATGTCGAACTATACGGAGATTGCGACCTTGACAAGGTACGCGGCTCTGTCGAGAGCATATCTGACGAAGTCATTGCCAAACTGCCGATGGTTTGGGAAGGTTTCGTGAAGAGACAGTACCAGCTTTGGTAGAGGACGAGCAAGACATCAGTCATTCCAGTGCGAGGCGCCACTGAGTAATCGCCTCGCACTCTGTATCCCTTTCTTTGTGAACTGCACTATGACGATAACGGAAGGTCCTATCACATCTGACTCTCGGAAGAATATTATCGGCCTTCTGACGCGTAGATTCCAGAGGCTTCAGAAGGATGAAGGACTTCACAGAAACTGCGCTTGAAACTTGTAGTAGCGAGGGAGCAACCTACGCAGATATCAGAATAGTAACAGTGCGTGGGGAAGATATCACTTTCAAGGATGGCAACATAGACGTATTGAGTCTGACAACAGTGAGAGGATTCGGGATCCGCGCAATCGCAGATGGCGGATGGGGATTCGCAGGATCACATGAGATCTCGAAAGATGAGATTCAAGATACCGCCAGGCTCGCTGTCAGAATCGCCAAGGCTTCGGGTTCGACTAGAAAGGACCCAGTCGTCCTTGTTAACACAGAACCAGTTGAGGACAAGTATGAGACGAAGATCAAGAAGGACCCGTTCAAGGTTCCTGTGGAGGAGAAGCTTGAGATTCTTACAGATGTAGACAAGCGC
Source organism: Candidatus Thorarchaeota archaeon (assembly GCA_020355105.1). GTDB lineage: Archaea > Asgardarchaeota > Thorarchaeia > Thorarchaeales > Thorarchaeaceae > SMTZ1-83. The sequence continues at coordinate 2,240,056 of CP070658.1, forward strand.
CTTGGACGGTTTAGCGACTCAATCAAGGTCCGAAGAGCAGACTACCGTGCACACAGGGAGGACAAGGTCTTTGCCAGTACCGAGGCAGCACAAATTGTACAGACTATCACTTGGTGTGGCGGAGGATTCTCGTGTCTAGCCGTGGGCACTGGCGTTCCTCCGCAG
>CP070658.1:2240320-2244949 GCA_020355105.1 Candidatus Thorarchaeota archaeon
TCTCTGGTCAGTGGCCTTCAACGTTACTGGAAGGCAAAGGAAGAGATTGGTCCATGTCCCAAGTGCGGAGAAGGAACTCTCTTCATCATCCGGTCTCCGAAGACAGGGAAACGGTTTGTCGGGTGCTCCCGCTACAAAGAAGGGGACTGCGATCAAAGCTTCCCGCTCCCTCAGAAGGGAGAGATTACGCCGTTAGACAAACAGTGCCCTCATTGTGGTCACAGCATGATTAAGGTATCGTCCAGAAGACGTCCCTGGGAAACCTGCATAAACTGGGCGGAGTGCCCTGGACGACAAGACGACCTCAAGGCACTTCAGAATAAGAGGGGAACAGGAGAGAATTCAGCCAAGGAGGATGATACGGATGAGTGAATGCCCTATCTGCGGACGTCCAAGTGACCACAGGGGGGAACTGTGTGGGTATCATCAGTTGGCAATGGACAATCTGCATGAAGGCCAAGAAACGTGGAACTTGGCCTTGGAGATTGATTGGGACTCCTATCTTGACCATCTGTATGCCCTAGATGAGCTGGGACAGTGGGTTCGAGAGGTAATTGACTACATTAGGTCAGGAAACAGTCCTTGAGAAACGCCATGAGTTCAAGCAGGGTCTTCTGGTTCAATCCGTTTATTGCGACAACCGCCATACAGGTTCTTCCAGTCCAAGACACTATCCTTTCAGCAAGGGTACGTACTAGGATTGTGTCCAAACCAGTAGTGAAGAGTCCTGAAGACGCGGGTTCTGATTCGTCCCGACTGGGAGGAATTGCCACGGCCGAGATACCGAGTCGGAATCTCTCCGAGTCGGATAGAAGCAATAGTGTACCATTGTCAAGGTCCATGACTCGTACCCTGACCTTGCCAAGACTAGTATCTGTTTCAAAGTGTCTTATGTCCTCTAGATCCATGCACGACACCCAATCTGTCGTTTCAGGAGTACGATAAATCACTAACGGATTGGCGCACCCAACATGCAGGCGGCAACATTGTTATCAGGTGAACATCGGTCACAATTGTGAGGTACATATGACGGAGAGGCTTACCTACGCAGAGTTCTTCCCGTATCCAGAACCGCGGAAGGGCCAAGATGGAATGATGGCCAGTATCGAAGATGCGGTTCGGAATGGGACTCACATCTGTGCAGAGGCTCCAAATGGATTCGGGAAGACGTGTGCTACACTCAGTGGTGCTATGCCTTGGGTGAGAGAGAACAATGGTAAAATCCTGTATTGTGCACGAACGCACAGGCAATTAGATCGCGTCATGGAGGAGCTAGAAACCATCTCAGAAAGGAGTGAAGTGACGGGGGTATCATTCCGTGGCAGACGGCACATGTGTATCAACCAGTTCGTTCTTGAGAATGCAGACCTAGTGGCCCCAATCAGTGAAGTATGTAGTCAACTGAAGACCAATCGAAAATGCTCCTACTATGAGAAGTTGAGAGATAGCGGACTACCTGAGGACCTACTTGAAGACATGCCAAAAAGCGTGCTCACTGCTCCAGAGTTGATTAATATTGGAAAGAGAAGGTCGATATGTCCTTATGAACTAGCAAAGAGTCTAGCCAAGGTTGTTGACGTCGTCGCCCTTTCGTATCTGTACGTCTTCGATCCATGGATTCTGGAGACCTTCCTTCCCGATTTGGAAACCCCGATGTCAAGGATGATTCTTGTGCAGGACGAAGCGCACAACGTTCCACAGACAGCTCTCAACTCAGCCAGCGATTCTCTGGCGATTGGTACCGTGAGACGAGCGATTCAAGAAGCTAAGACCTACAGCGACTCAATATCCAAGGACTACTCAGAGAGTCTGGAGAGGAACGTTCTGAATCTCTCTTCAGACATGAAAGACAATGACGAGATGGCCATTGATCCCTATGTGATATACAAACTAGTCCTCGAAGATTCAGCCACGGGCATGGAACAAGATGTCTTGGGTCACATGAAGGACCTAGGAATCAAGATTCGCAGGAGTCTTCTGAGAGCAGGTAAGTTTCCGCGCTCAGCAATTCACCGAGTGGCGGATTTCATGCAGAAATGGGCGACATGGAGTGAACACGATAACTACGCGTTCATGCTGACTTCAACTAGGAAGTTCAAGGAGAGCAAGAGGGTATCGCTGGACCTCGTAGCACTAGATCCCACAACCGTAACAGCACCAATCCTGAACCTTGTACACAGCTCAATTGCAGTTTCAGGTACAATATCCCCTCTAGATGCATACTCTGAGATGTTGGGTTTCGATGAAGGTTCGATAAGGATGTCCTTTCACAATCCGTTCGCAGTGCGTAATAGACTCTGTCTCGTAGTTGATGGTGTGGACACTTCGTTTCAAGGTCGCAGTGATGCTATGTTCAACAGATTCGTAGACCACTGCGTGGCAGTTGCACATGCGACACCGGGAAACACTGGAATCTTCACAACTAGCTATTCCGTTGCCAAGTCCCTCCTGAAGGCCGGTCTTGAAGAGAGACTGAAGGTGAAGCTGTATCAAGAGGAGCCAGGGATGAAGGGAACTGAGAATGACAGGATGATTGAGAGCTTCAAGAAGATGGGGGAGAAAGGAGGTGCTGTGCTCTTGGGTGTCCAAGGAGGACGTAACTCTGAGGGGGGCGATTTCCCTGGACCGTCAATGGAGAGTGCGGTAGTTGTTGGTGTACCATACGCCAGACCAACGCCCCGTATTGAAGCCCTGATAGAATATTACGATAGGAGATTCAATCAGAAGGGAAGAGATTATGCATATGTCCTTCCTGCTATGGCCCGAGCAGTCCAGACCGCCGGAAGACCCGTCAGGAAGCTTGACGATAGAGGCGCAATTATCCTACTGGACCAGAGATTCAAGACGCCGTATCTTCAGAGATTCATCCCTTCATGGCTGGCAGAGGTTGCCCAGACGGTTGCTGATAGCCCGCATATCGTCGCACAACAGGTGGAAACTTTCTTCTCCAGTCAGTGATCAGACTCGTTCAGAATGCCATCAACAGTTGTTTCGTCGAGAAGGATTGCTCGAGCGTCAGCCGTAGACAGGGTCCTCCCACCATCAGTGAGGCGGGTGAAGAGACGCTTCAGTGACTTCACATATCCTTGCTTGACATCAAGGACTAGATCATCTTCAGTCACCGGCCGGCCCTTTCGGGCCGCTATCAATACAGCAGAGGATTGATCAGACTTCCCGACTCGTGTGGTGTGACGCTCGTCCACTAGTTCTACATTGACATCCTTGGGAATGCTCCGGATTCCTCGTAGGAAGAGTGCAGAGTATAGACGTGAACCCATCCCAACACGTATGAGAATCTCGGTTCGATGGTTGTGCTGGAGATGCGTAATCCATTGGTGAGTCTTCTCTGCAGCTCCAGAGGGAGATTGGACCGTCCTTGTGTAGACGGGGGTTCCATTAGCTACAAAGGCTAGGCCAAATCGCATCCCGGGATCAACTCCCACGACTACCTGTGTGGGCTCTGGGATTTCCAGCAGTCTAAGCATGATTTCGATTGCCGTGGTATCGGGATTGAAGGTGTCTTCTACCACAACTAGACTGCCTTTAGCGACGCTCTTGGACTCTTCTTCTGTCGTTACGATGACCTTTGCACTCTTGCACTCATCGTCATCAGGTATACATAGGACAAACGTAACGCCCAGTCTTTTGAGAAGGCTTACCATCAGATAGTGGATTCTTGAGTTTCTAGTGGCCACAGCAACGTCGCATCTAGACATCTTGGCTTTCCTCCTGAGCTATGCTTATCAAAGGGAGGGTAACAACCAGAAACCGGTGAAGGGCGATTTGATTCTTCCGTCAGGTGTTTCGGTTCTGGACCGACTCCTCAACGGTGGGCTTTCGACCGGTAGATTCACTCATATCTACGGTGAAGCGGCTTCAGGAAAAACCACTATTGCCCTTCAGTTCGTCAGTGCAGCTTGCAGAATCGGTGTGGGAACTGTCTATGTGAACTCGGAGGCAACCTCTCCGGTTGAGAGGCTTGAGCAGATAGCAGGGAAGAGTTTCAGTGAGCTGGAGGAGAATCTACGAATACTCGCGCCCAAAAGCTTCAGCGAACAAGGTACTGTAGTGGACGATATCGAGCTCTATGCACGAGAGGGTACCAGATTAGTCGTTGTTGACACTCTCACAAGGTTGTACAGAGCGGTGCTAGACGACAAGAAGACCAACTACGCAAATCATCGTGAACTCAACCGCCAAGCGGGCATTCTCAAGGGACTTGCGGTTCACAACGATCTTGCACTCGTCGTACTCAACCAAGTACGTGGAAGTCTAAATGACATGGGCGGATTTGAACCTGTAGCGAAGAATGTTATTGACTATTGGTCAGACTACGTCTTTAAAGTGCGCCTCGGAAAAGCGACTGGGCAGAGAGTGCTGGAAAGGACAAGACCCAAGGATGCAGCAAACACTGGTGTTCTGTATCTGACAGATAGAGGATTGGCGGTCACCCGCAAATCAAAGGAAAAGGACAAATGAGAAGTCTATTGCGTTCTGAAAACAGGAGTCACATCTATGTATGAAGCGTTGGCGCTGCTTGAACTCTCCCTATGGCTGGGACTACCTGCTTGGATTGCAAACGCCATGCCAGTGATCTTTGGTGGTGGTAGACCCATGGATGGCGGTAGA
>CP070658.1:2245049-2256596 GCA_020355105.1 Candidatus Thorarchaeota archaeon
CAACATTTTTTTGAATCATGATTGAATTCCGCCCATGCCTCGGCCAAAGCAATTCAGAAAAGTCGCCGAAGAACCACGAGTTTCAGTGTTCAAACCTGCGGGGATTCCCAGAGTTGAACTAGATGAGATACTGGTCACAGTTGACGAGTTCGAAGCATTTAGACTGGCAGATTTCGAGAGGTTGAATCAGAGAGAGGCCAGTTCCGTGATGCACGTGAGTCAGCCCACTTTCAACAGAATACTATCATCAGCACGGAACAAGATTGCAGAAGCAGTGGTCAAGGGGGCAGCACTTCGTTTTGAAGGAGGAGAGTATGTTCTTCCTTGTGATGTTAGGGTCTTTCAGTGCAACGACTGTGGAGAGTCAACCGAAGCCCCGATGGGAGTCCCAAGACCGCGTGAATGCCCTGCTTGCGGATCGAACAGTCTGGCCAGGATGAAGAGAGTCAAGGAAAGCGGTGAAACAGAAACATGAGCGTCCGGAGAATAGCAGTACCAGTTGAAACAGAACACGGGCTTGAGAGCCCGATCAGCGGACACTTTGGACATAGTCCACTCTTCATAATCTCTACAGTCGAAAACGGTGAGATAGTGAAGGTTGAAACATTGAGAAACGCGGCACACGCCAGCTGTGCGGAGCCCGTCATGAAACTGGCGGAGAGTGGAGTGCAGATCCTCCTGGCAAGTGGTATGGGGATGCGTCCATACATGGTGACTCAGCAGGTCGGTATAGAGGTGATTAGGGCACAAGGTACGACAGTGGCTGAGGCAGTTGAGAACTACCTGAGAGGAAACTCAACGAGGATGGGGTCAGATGGTCTATGTGGTGGAGGAGGCCAGCACTAGAGTCGGACCCATTGTGCGTGAGGGTGACCGTCAATATAGCCGACGGCCTGTTCATGAACAAAGCCTGCCTTGATTGCAGCTTTCACGCTTGCTGTTCCAACCATATTCGCAATCGTAGCCCGGTTGAGATGTTCGACACAGGTCTTGAGATCAGCGAGATCTTCTCCGTAGAAGTCCTTCGAAACCTTGAATCTCACTGTTCCCTCCACAAGTGTCTTTCCAAGAAGTCCTTGGTCACACATCGCCACAACGTAGTGTCCATCATGAGTTTCACGGACTCTTAGATACACACTGACCAAATACGAGACCCCCTAGACAGGTCTTACTGAAGTGCGAGCGCCACAGGCTTGACAAACGAGATAGTATGCGGTCCCTTCTTTTGCCATATTTGTGTCAGGACGAGTACATACGGGGCAGATTACATAGGAGTCGATGTATCGGTTGAGGACATCGTGAACCTGCTCAGGGGCAAATTTGCCGTTGAATATGGCGTTGCTACCCTCAATGTTCCCTGCGGTAGCCAGTTGTCCTGCAACATACTTGAGAACCTCCTTCCCGGGTCGATTCAAGATGCTGATTATCTCTTGGAAGTTCTGCCAGAAGCTCCTATTGCCTTGAACCATGAGCTGGATGTCGGGGACTTTGAACCGTTCTCCAGACCTTTTGAAGGCATCTTCTGGGACCTGTGATCTTGCTCTGTCTAGGAGACTCTCGTAGTCGTCCATATGTCAACTCACTCAGTCTTCGCTATTAAGCTGTCGTTCGGTATACAGCTCTGACCAAGTCATGTATCCGCAAGTCTGTAGACGCCCACACTCACTTCCACGATCTTCCCTTTGCCATGAAGATTGATGACCTTTAGCTGGATATCAGAACGAGCATGTCCGCGCTCCTCAAAGAACTTGATGATGTCATCAATTGGGACTCCACCCTTGTCTGAGTGGTTCTCAATGAACTGGAGTATTTGCCTGTTGACCTTGCCCAACACCTGGGACTCTTCAGACCCTATCTTTTCTGTAGATTCTGGAGTTTCCGCACGTGTAGATTCACTGAGGGTTTCTTGAAAATCCGAAACCACTTGAGGAGTGACCCCGCTCCCGGTTATCATTCCTGAATACCGTTCCAATAGATGTAGGGACAGATAATTGGGGTCTTCTATCTGCCTGATTATCTCAGGGATGATGTAGACCTCGCCCTCCCGCTCTCGCACCTTTCCGACAACAAGGGTCAGAGCGTCAGAAGCTGCCTTCTCAAGTGATTTCGCCTCGTCATCAAATGCCCATGCTTTGATTGTTTCTGTGCCATCGTCGATTGTGATGCTGGCAAGATCCTTACGTGAGAACTGTTCCACAATAAAACCAACGAGCACGACTCTTCTGAGTTCTACCCCGTGAGGAGAAACCACATAGTGACCATTGTCCTTCTTGTAGGTTCCATTGACAATGTCGGACACCGATGCTCGAACAGCCGTCATCCTCTCTCTCATGTGAACAGTTCACCTGCTTCAATTGTCCTGTGATTTCATAGGTATTTATCATTCTCGGAGTCTCGGCCTCACATCACGTTCAGAAGAAGTCGGTAAGAGAACTCTGCTGCGTGGACCCTCTTGCCTCTTCGAGAGCCCCATGAAGTCGTTCTAGGGACCTCTCGACTCTGTTTGGACTAAAGTCATGATCAGAACAGAGAATCTGTCTGATGTCCGCATCTCTTGGATTAGACCACTTGGGCTCTTCGAGCTCAACTCTGGGAGGGTTCAAGAAGATGTCCCGAATCTCATCGTACGGAAACTCGAGTTTGATCTTCCTCTCAGTTTCCACCTTCTCTAGGCTCCCATATTTCTTGATCCACTTCAGGGCGGTCTTGGCACCAACACCCTCCAGCTTGTCGTTATAGTCAGTCCCAACGAGGATGGCTACGTCTATGAGCTGCTCTCTCGTTATCCCCATGAACCTCAAGTTCATGTCTAGGTCGATGAGTTCTGGGTGTATCGTCTTGTATGTCCTCGAACGTGAGATTCTGCGTCGTCCCGTCAGTGAGAGGTTACGGATCATTCGGGGACAATTGTATAACAGAGAGTCGTTGTCTTGACTCGCGCTGGCCCACACAATGTTTGACCTGGTCATCTGAGCGGCCAGGGCTTCCCCCTCTGAAGGAGCCTGTACGACAGGAATCCCCAGGGCTGTGAGTAGCTTCTTACTTCCCTCCACCATTGGTGTAGTGAGTCTTGAGCTGGCCTGAGCAGCCTTCCTTGCATCTTCAATTCGTCCCTCCTCCTTAGCTCGAATCCACTCCTCTCTTGCTGTTTTACGGATCTCTTTCCTTCGTTCCACCTCTGCAGCCTTGAGAGTGGGTGCCTCGCCATCAAATATGTACACGGGATTGATTCCATGCTCAAGGAGGTTCAAGTTCCTGTAGAAGAGACCAGAAAGATGGCTGGTAATACGCCCCTTTGTGTCCATGAGCGGCGTACCATCAGGCTGTCGAATGCTGGCTAGGAATGCGTATATGGTGTTGAAAGCATCGACTGCGATAGCACGTCCACTGAGATTTCGAAGAGAGATTACCTCAGCCTTCACTATGTCACCTAGTTTGGTGCCCATGGGCTCCTCTCCTGACTAACGTCAAGCTCAATTCTTCAGTTCATCCATATATGAGTTGAGCATTGCTCACGAAATGCTCCATTCTAGAATGTCTGAAGGAATATACGCTTCGGCAGGTTTATAAAAACCGCAAAAATGGCCCCATGAAACGCAACTCGAAAAAACCTTCTGGTGATAACTTGTCCAACATGAGAGCGATCAGATGTACATCATGTCACCGCTCAATCTCCCCACAGGAGGACAGCGTGAAGTTCCAGTGTCCGTCGTGCGGAGACCTGATGATTTGGCGGTGCGAGGTCTGTAGACGTTTCTCTGTCAAGTATACGTGCCCCAACTGCTCATTTGAGGGGCCTTGATTATCTAAGGAGTCGACAAGCGATGGCAAGAGTAGTTGTTACATTGAAGATAATGCCAGATGATGTGGATGTGGACCTAGACGCCCTACTCGAACATATCAGGAAGATCATTCCAGAGGGCACCGATATTCGGGCAACGGAGATTGCTCCAGTCGCCTTTGGGCTCAAGGCACTCAGGATGAATATCGCAAGAGAGGAGTCGATGGGAGGGACCGAGGATGTTGAGTCCGCAATCAGTTCTCTCGAAGGAGTTGCCCAAGTAGAGGTAGAACGCGTTTCAAGAATGTAGGAATCGCGCTCTACGAAGTAAGTTCATATTGACGACTCAGGTAGAGAACTCAGAGTTTATAAAAGCAAACTCAAGGCAATCACCTGAGAACCACACCTCTGCAACGAGATTATCTCGGTGTAGATATACCTTGTACAGGAACCAGAAGTTGGGTGACACGTCGGTGCGGACGTAGCACCGATTGGTCGTTTCTGAACAAGAAGGAGCAGGAGGCTGCGGCTGAGCAATGGTCGAAATAGTTCTGAAGGTAACAGAGGCCGAGCACAGAGACATTGGTAGATTCATAGTCAGAATTGATGCTGTGTCGATGGAGAAGCTTGGTGTTAGAACTGGGGATATAATCCAGATAAAAGGAAAGAGGGTAACCGCTGCAATAGCTTGGCCAGCCTATCAGGGAGACAAGGGCCGCGAAATCATCCGGATGGACGGTAGAATTCGAAGGAATGCTGGCGTGAGCCTAAGTGAGAAGGTGACTGTTTCCCGTGCAAATGAAGAGCCTGCTCGTAATGTCACTCTTGCACCCACTTCTGTACCGATTCGGCCTGAACCAAGGTTTGAGGAGTTTGTGAAGAGGAAACTCCTGAACTGTCCTGTCACGATAAACGACACTGTCTTCATCCCAATTCTGGGGAGAGCAATTCCATTCAAGGTTACATCTGTAAAACCTGCAGGAACTGTTGTGGTTCAACATTCGTCTATGTTGGCGATAACGGAGAAACCGACAGGTGATGTCATAGGTACGGCACAGGTGACCTACGAGGAGATTGGAGGTCTCGCAGACGCAATTCAACGTATTCGAGAGTTGGTTGAGCTGCCAATGAAGCACCCGGAGTTATTCAAGCGACTGGGGATTGATCCGCCTCGTGGACTGATTCTTCATGGACCGCCAGGTACAGGGAAGACTCTGTTGGCCAAGGCTGTCGCAAGCGAGTCAGAGGCCAACTTTGTTCACATAAACGGTCCTGAGATAATGTCAAAGTTCTATGGGGAGTCTGAGCAGAAACTAAGGAAGCTCTTTGAAGAGGCCGAAGAGAACGCTCCCAGCATAATCTTCATTGATGAACTAGACGCAATTGCACCAAAGCGGGAGGATGTGCAGGGCGAGGTCGAACGAAGAGTGGTCGCTCAGCTCCTTGCTACGATGGATGGTCTGAAAGCGAGAGGGCAAGTCATAGTGATAGGTGCCACTAATAGAGTCAACGCCCTTGATCCAGCGCTTCGTCGCCCTGGAAGATTCGACCGTGAGATTGAGATTGGAGTGCCTGACGAAACTGGGCGGCTAGAAGTGCTTCATATTCATTCAAGGGGAATGCCTCTAACGTCTGAGGGTGATACACGAGTAGACCTTCAGAATCTTGCGAGAATCACCCACGGCTTTGTGGGTGCAGACCTCAATGCGTTGTGTAGAGAAGCGGCCATGAAAGCTCTGAGGAGGTACCTGCCCAAGATAAACCTCGAAGAGGAAGAGATACCCCCAGAGGTGCTTGACCAATTGGAGGTCAACAATAATGACTTCCTCGGGGCACTGAGGGAGATACAGCCCTCTGCGGTCAGAGAGGTGTTCATTGAGGTCCCCAATGTCAAGTGGACTGATGTGGGAGGCCTTGAAGAAGTCAAGCAAGAGCTCATTGAGGTAGTCGAGTGGCCTCTGAAGAAACAGGACTCGTTCAGACGAATCGGAATCACGCCGCCAAGAGGCGTACTGATTTGGGGCCCTCCAGGATGTGGAAAGACGCTCCTTGCCAGGGCAGTTGCGACTGAGAGTGAGGCCAACTTCATAAGTGTCAAGGGACCCGAACTGCTCTCGAAATGGGTCGGTGAAAGTGAGAAGGCCATAAGAGAGGTCTTCAGGAAAGCACGAACAGCAGCTCCAGCAATCATCTTCTTCGATGAGATTGATGCCATTGCTCCGACTCGGGGACGGAGTGGTGGAGATAGTCATGTGACAGAGAGAGTAATCAGTCAGCTCCTGACAGAGATGGACGGGCTTGAGTCAATGAAGGACATCATCGTCCTAGCGGCTACAAATCGCCCTGATTTGATTGACAGGGCTCTCTTGAGAACTGGAAGGTTCGATCGGTTTGTATACGTAAGGGCTCCGGACACCAAGAGTAGGAAGGAGATCTTCGACATCTATACAGATAAGATGCCACTAGACTCAGACGTTTCAATTGGGGCGCTAGTGGACCAGACCGAGGGGTATGTAGGCGGGGACATTGAGGCCGTCTGCCGAGAGGCCGGAATGCGTGCTCTCAGGGAGGACTTGGACGCAAAGGTTGTATCTTGGAGACACTTTGAGTCTGCACTGGCCATCATCCACGCCTCAGTGACACCGGAGGATATTGAGCGGTTTGAGAAGATAGAGAGGGAGATGAGAAGATCAACTCAGACCATCGAAACCACACCTCCGCACTACGTATGAACACCAGGACGTGGAATCTATGTCATCATGGAGTGTGTTGCCACTAAGGAATGTCATTGTTGATATATTGAAGAAGCGCCGAGGCGTCATTCTTGATGACGAGCTGGTAAGAATCTTGAAGAAGGAATTGGGTGATGAGCCCAGTGATGCAGAGCTCAATCAGGCCTTGATGCAGCTGGAGATCAACGGTCTTGTCCATGTGAGCCAGATAACCAAGACAAAACGGAGAATTGAGGTTATAAAAGAGGGAACAGAGTTTCTGGCTGTTGATGAGGACTAGACCGAGGGAGTTGTCGATGGTAGGAAATCGTGTTCTGGCGGCGGGCAAGTTCGACATTCTTCACCTTGGGCATCTTGCGTACCTTCAACAAGCGAGAGAACTAGCCGGCAGCGATGGGGAGCTTGTTGTCATCGTGGCACTTGACAAGACTATCGAGAATGAGAGAGGTGCACCCCCTGTTTTCCCGGCAGAGCAGCGACGTCGGATTGTAGAGTCACTGAAGATTGTGGACAGAGCAGTTCTAGGTTATGATACAACTGACCACACCTCAATTGTGGTTGACATACAGCCAGACATTATCGCGCTCGGGTATGATCAGTGGACGGACATCGAAGCTCTGGGGAAACGCTTCTCAGAGTTGGGTATGAGCACAAAGATAGTCAGACTCGAGAAACGAGATGCGGATGGACTGTTCTCATCTACGTTGATTAGAAAGCGAATAATCGACTACTATCGCGAGAATGGTACACCACGGATCTGAATCAGATAATCAGCTCGCCTCTTGCCATAGCTTCTCGGATCAGTTGGGCCTTTCTCTCACGCCGTTCAAAGGTCCATTTCCATATCCCATATGCCACTGCGGCGGACCCTATCAGCATTACTAGACCAAGGAGAGTATACCATCCCAGGGGGAAGTGTATCATGAAGTCGGGCAAGGGGCCCGAAATGAAATAGGGCCAGTTGCAGAACACACCAAAAGCATAGACAAAGCCGACAACTGTGAGTTGCTTCAGATAGCCCACTGCATGTCTGTCTTCCTTGAACAGGAAAATCATGGGACCCAGCCAGAAGAGGTACCAAGGCATGACCCACCTAAATACAAAGAGAATTACAGGAAGGAGATAGATGTACAGAGGGAATAACAACAGGACTTTCTCACGCAATGTCGCTTTCATGAAGTCAGCCTTGCCCGGCAGATACATTCGGAACGTGAAGAGGATGAATGCCACGTATAAGACAAGGGGAATCAAGGCAGGGGGCCACATGTAGAAGGTAACAGGATTATTGCTGAATTCAGGTGTGCCAAGGAATAGCCCGGGATACATTGGGTTCACGATGTAGGAGCTATAGTCCGCTGTGTTAAGAAAATGAGCTAATAGTGTGCTGAAATCGGCACCCAAGAAGAGGAAGGGTACCACGGTCAGTAGCGTTGAGGCGAAGAACCATATTATTGACAGAGGGGAGAGTATGAACAGGAGCGGTAGGGCCACGACCGAGTAGATCTTTGTCTGTACCGAGAGTCCGAGTGTAAACATGGCCTTACCGTGTTGTTTCTCTTGACTAAGTACCAATGCCATCAGAAGCAGGCAGTCCACAATTGGCTCTAGTTTTCCACCTCCAGCTGACATTACTAGACCATAGACGAAGTATCCACCGAACAGCATTCGCGCCCAATTTTCCTTGAATATTCGCTCTCCAAGTAGGATAGCTACTAGGACAAGGTTGAGATTGAACACTAGGGCAAGGATGAAGTTGAACCATAGTGGTTGTACACCGCCCTGTCCTGGGAACAACCAAGCAGCTATCGCGAAGAAGATTAGCCCGAACACTGGATACTCATATGTGACGTTACCCAAGTATTCTGGTAGAGTGTAATTCTCTGGATCATAACCTAGGGCTTCAGCTACTTCATGATCGGTCATACTGTACACGTTGAAGCCAAATCTCCAGAATGCCTCCCCATACATCTCATTTCGATTACGGTCGCGTTCAATCACCAAGAAGTTGGCAAATGGTATTGCTATCATTGAGATGACAAGGCTCAGCACGAGGTACTTTCGGAACCGCCAGATGGTAATCGAGATTGCGCTGAGCATGTTTCTTGCCGCCCGGGCCGTAGTCAGAGGTGTCTTTGAAAGGTCGCGTTGGGCCACTGTAATTAAGGTTTTGTCAATGAGTGCGCCGGCTATTTAACGACTAGCAATACATCAGGTCAGATATGTGGGGCAGGGCCATTTGTCGCACTTCAGACAGTTGGTACATTTCTCTGCATCTACAGCAACCCTACCTCCATCTAGGTTGAGCGCACCATGTTCGCATTGCGGAACGCATGATCCACAAGCCTGACAGAACAGAGCGCGTCCCACCGCACGTTCAACCTGCGCAGCCAGTCTTTCAACGGCAGTTTCAGTCTTGCCACGTACAATCAGTGACCCAGAGCTATGGAGAATGATAGCATTCTCGCCAGCCTTGATTCTTAATGCCCCTAGCTCTTCTGACACTTTCGGCTCTCCAAAGACTGCAAGTACCTCAGCAACTCGGCTTATGTCAATCCCGGCAGAGAACTGTCCCTCCAGACTGAAGCCTGAGTCAACACATGGAGAAACCCCCTTCACAACCTCCAGTTCCAGTCGCTCAGTTGGACCTGGGCGATCAGCCTCTATCTCTAACCCAAGCGACTCCACCATCTTTTGTTGTCCCGGGGGTAGCTTCTTCCATCGCCAAAAACCTTGATCAGCCCACTCTCTTGGGAAGCCTAGGTGGTCGGCCCATTCGTACAGCTTCTCCTTCCATCTCCTGTAGAGAGTGGGATGGGTGTTATGTAGGCTTTCAATCTCAGCCAATGGAGAGGAGGGGCAGAGGTAGCACCCCATCCTGTGATAGCCCTCGTTGTATAACTCATTGAACGGCTCCTTCTCTTTGAAGATGAACAACCATACTTCCAAGGCGTTCCAGTTCTGTATCGGATTGGCTGATGTCTGTCCCGGAACCCATGGATTGGATGACACTCTCGGTTCGATTGCTCGCTGAAAGGACTCTAGTTTCCGCTGTCCCATGAAGCTGAGGGTTGCTCCACCCATCTCCTCGCTAATGGAGAGTGCAGCTGGCCCAAGTTTGAGCGTCTTGCAGCACCAGCGGAAGTCCCTCGCCGGTGGCCCAAATGTGTCAACTGTGTCCCAGAAGTGATCACCAGCCGCCTGCCCGACGATTCTTGTGTCATGTCGTTCAGCGAATTCTCTCACATACTGGACTGTTTCTGGGAGCTCTAGCCCCGTGTCCATGAAGAAAAGTGGGGGAGATTCATCGAGTGCCTTTTTCACAAGCAGGTACGTGACAAGAGAGTCCTTTCCACCACTGAATCCAACCACAACAGGTGACTTCACCTTGTCCACGGTCCTTCGAATGAAGGAAACGGCTTCATCTTCTATACGTTCGATGTCATAATGATTGGCCCTTATTGCATCGTTCCATGAAGCGTTCGTTAGGTTGATTTCTGGTTCCTTTGGGTCGTCGACTGCCCTGATTTTTACTGCAAACCCCTTGGTTCCTTCGGACATTGCCTTTCCGCTCATCCGGGCAGTTCCAACACCGATGACAGAACTGTTCGTGTCTATTAGCCATACCTCGTCATTCGTTTCGATATCTGAGTCACATCCAGCCACCCCCGGTAGCATCAGATTAGCACCCTTCTTGAGGTACTGAAGGACACCATCATGGCATGAAACCCACTTTTCCTTGCTGTGCTGACCAATCCTCCTGCCGCCTTCTAGTGTGAGTAGGAACGTATAGCCGCCCTTTGGGATATCATACCGAAGCCTTCCGAGTATATGGCCATCCACCACAATCTCGAACATGGCATCTAGGGAAGGAGCCTTGTTTAGCACTATCGTCTTGTTAGATGGTAGTACTATTGCCCCTATGCCCGCCCCGAATTGATCATCTATAGCACGAATTGCGTGGTCTATGTGTCCTTGCATAGCAGGATAGGGGTCTCCAGGAGGCGAGATCCCAACCTTTCTGGGAATGCTACCACACACTCCACACCCCTTGTCTGAAGGCCTAGGAACATTGCATTTGTCGCACCAATAGAGGCGAATCTTTGTGAGATACGGGGCATGAGATCTTCGGAACTTCCCGCGACGTTTCCCTTTAGCCAGCGGAACGCAACTCCATTCAATCGATGTAGGGGTCAGTCGGGGATATTGAGCCGCTTCAGTCGGTCCTTGGTTGGCCGTCCCTTTGTATCCCAGCCTCTGAGCTTGTAGTACTCTGTAAGCATCTGGTCCAAGTGAACAATTCGATTCCGAGAATTCCCCTCCGGGAGAGGTGTGAAGAATCTTGGAGGGAGCTGGTCATCGTCCGTTGTGAGTCCTTCACGGTTGTTGAATAGTCGTTCAAGATTCCAGATTCGTTCTCCTATGGCTAGGAAATCGCGCCCAGTGACTGCTAGTCCGGACCCAGCTGTGAGCATCTCAGCATAGTCATCAACAGTCCATGCGAAATTGGTGAACCTGCAGACAACCATGGAGTCCATAGCGGCTGAGAGGTTCTGGTATAGAACCACAAGGTCAGCCTTGCCCTCAGGTCGATCTCTGTCAACTCTAACTGGAGACCCTAAGATCTCTGGACCGATAAGATAGGACCGTAGAT
Organism: Candidatus Thorarchaeota archaeon; assembly: GCA_020355105.1. Taxonomy (GTDB): domain Archaea; phylum Asgardarchaeota; class Thorarchaeia; order Thorarchaeales; family Thorarchaeaceae; genus SMTZ1-83. The sequence goes on from CP070658.1 coordinate 2,256,214, forward strand.
GACAGCCGCCTCGGTTTGATGTGGCATATCCAAGAGCATGGCCTTGAGCTCCACGTGGAACGTAGGCAGGCATCTCGAGACCCTTGACTTGCATTGCCAGCTCTGGAGCTCCATATTTAGATGCTAGAATGCGACTCCCTTCGCCGAGGTCAGCACCTAGACCTCGAACGTGTGCGATGTCATCTATCAGCTCAATAAGACCCTCAGTGTCGCCGAAGCGTAGTGGCGCATCAAGCTTCCCTCTCTGCACGAGTTCCATTGCACAACCTATCGTGCTTCCTGCTGAGATTGTATCGATCCCCATGAGGTTGCATTGATGATTGATGGCGGCAATCCACTCCAAATCGTTGATACCACATTGAGGACCAAATGCCCAGATTGTT
>CP070658.1:2256696-2263593 GCA_020355105.1 Candidatus Thorarchaeota archaeon
ATCTCCTTCTGGTCATATTCCCATCCTTGGAAGCATGCCATACAAACCAGGCGACAGCTATTCCGGGAAACCAGAAGGGAATCATGAACGTAGTATAGAGAACATCAAAGACCAGTATAGATGCCAGTGACAGACACCAACCTTCCTCCGAATGCCACAATGACCTTGAGTGGTATCACGAGAGTCCATATTGTCAGAAACGCTGTCATCCTTCTAGGCGTCCAGAATGGCATTACCAATTCACCGACCAAGTCCGCTATAGCGTGGCAAGACTCAGTTACTCAGGAGTGTTTGATTCTCTCGTCACCAGCCCCATATCAGATTTGACTCTCAAGAAGATGTGGTGGGCCCGCGGAGATTGATTCCAGAAGGGCAATCGCCAATCTGTTTGAACTCCGGACATCCGCCTTATCAGAGCGGCGCAATAACCAGGCTATGCCACGGGCCCAGGAGTCCGGCGAAGCGTTAGGATTCAGTTTGCGATAAAAAGCTTGTGACATCGAAACAGGATTATTGCAGAGCCTCTGGTACTAGATTGCGAATGGCGCTGAGTGATTCGATTGCATCCTCGTGCGGCATTTCAAATACCAAAGGACCTTCAAACTTGTCTTTGACCAGTTCCAATAGGAATTCTCTTACCGGCATATCGCCCGTCCCTAGCACTAGGTGATCTTGATGGCCGCCAGCTTCGTTCTTCTGAGCCAGACCGTCATTCAGATGAATCTCTGTGATTCTGTCACTGTGTTCCCGATAGAATTCAGACAAAGACTCATCTCCGCACTGTTTTGTGAGTAGGTGCCCAGTATCGAAACATATGCTGGTGTTTAGCTCGTCAACTATGTCCCGGGTGAAATCGAAGGGGAACTCAACATTCTCTATTGCAAGTTTGAGCGGATTTACCTCTGACTTGCTGATAATCTCTTCGACGCTTCTCATGGCGAATGAGTTCATGTATCCTTGTACAACAAGATTCACACTCTCTGAGAATCCCTGCCTAGAATACTCTGCGGCCAATGCGCCCGTAGAGTGAAGTACGTACGCTTCAGGCTCAAGATCCTCGACGAGCTTGATTGAGTGAACATTGCTATCCACACTTCCTGAACGAATGTAGTCATTGAACGAGGTTAGTTCGACAGCCCAGAATGGCAGATGAGCAGTGTATGAGAGGTCTAACTCGTCCTTCAGCTCTCCGAGTTCTGAGATGACATCAGGCGTCAATGAGCCAGGTACCATATGCTCAATCTCCATGGGAATCTCTATTGCTTGGATGTGTTCAATCGCGGCTGCCTCTCGTACTATCTCAACCATGTTGATGCGAGAGAAATCCGGGGCATCTCCGGCGATGACTCTCTTCAATGCAGGTATGAATTCGATTGCGACTATTCCGAAACGCATTGACATGACTTCCCTTTCTCATATCAATCCCGTCAGCCAAGCATGCATCTGTGCAATGACAGGCAGGAAGAGAGTTGCAGTGAGTGAAATGACAACTAGAAGGGTGTTGATTGACGGGCCGGCAGTATCCTTGAAAGGGTCCCCCACCATATCACCCAACACAGAGTTTTCATGGACTTCCTCATATCTGGGACGGTTGTGATCATAATCAGGAGACTCAATGATCTTCTTCGCATTATCCCATGCTCCGCCTGAGTTGTCCATCAGAAGCGCCATTACGAGACCCGTGATCACCGCGCCGCCCAAATAGCCAGCTAGAGCATTCAGTCCAAGGAAGGTGCCTGTCATTATCGTGACCATGATTGCCATTACTGTGCCCGGCATCAACTCTCTGATAGCCCCAGTTGTCGCAATCGTTATACAGCGGTCATAGTCGGGCTTGGACGTGCCCTCAAGAATACCCGGATCTTCAGCAAACTGCCTGCGAATCTCGGTTATCATGCGCTCGGAATTGTCTTCAACACCCAGAATCAACATGGCAGAGAAACCTACGGGCACGAGAGCACCAATAAGTGCTCCAGCCATTACAAATGGATTAGCTAGATTCACAACAGTGACTACAAGCTCCGGAAATGGAAGGTGCCTGGTCGAAGAAATGAAGGCTGCGAAGAGTGCCAAGACTGAGATCGCAGAGGCACCTATTGCAAAGCCCTTCGTTATTGCCTTGGCAGTATTGCCGCTCGCATCCAGTTTGTCACACGCCGCTATCGCCTCACGAGGCGCGCCGGCTTGCTCAATCACCCCCCGAGCATTGTCTACAATCGGCCCATAGGCATCTGAACTCATAATCATGCCATTTGTGGACAATAGACCTACTGCAGCGATTGCTACACCGAAGATGCCACCTTCGACTCCTCCGAGTCCAACAGAGGTTGCATTTGCTCCAAGCACGAATGAGGCCACCAAAGCACAAGCTATGCCAATGACAGAAGGCACTACGCTGAGCAGGCCATAAGAGTACCCGGAGAGAATCAGGTTGGCAGCACTCTTCTCTGCGGCGACCACCATGTTAGGAACTGGCTTGAATCCTCCAAGTCCACGATCACTTGTGAAGACATCGCTTGTGAATCCTATGAACACCCCTGCTAGTAATCCAGCTATCGCGAATAGTGCTATTGTCAAATCGAGGTTCAGAAATGATAGCGTTAGTACAACTAACACTGAGAATAGAACTGTAGTGAGGTAAGTGCCTCTGTTGAGGGCAGGGCCCGGATCGCCAGATGGTCCTGGTCTAACCAAGAATACACCAATAACGGAGGCAATCGTGCCCATAGCCGCAATCACCAACGGTAGCAGACCAAATGGTAGTGCAGGAGAGTATGTAGCATCGATTGCTGCTCCCAGAATAGATGCTGCAAGAATCGAGGCCACGTTGCTGTCATAGATGTCTGCTCCAGTACCTGCAACATCTCCGACGTTATCACCCACGGCGTCAGCCACGGCTGCAGGATTTCTTGGATCATCCTCGGGAATGCGTTGTTCGATCTTCCCAACAATGTCTGCGGCCATGTCGGCCGTCTTCGTGTAGATTCCACCACCGGCCTTCGCAAAGAGTGCGACTGTACTTGCTCCAAACGAGAAGCCTGTGATTATCTCCCAGAGCTCGGTTGCTTCCACGCCCGGAAGAAGCGAGTTCCATAGCCAGTAGAGTGAGCCAAGACCAACAAGTGCAATCCCGGCAATCATGAGCCCCATCACGGAGCCGGCCTTGAATGCAACATTGAAAGCCGGATTCAATCCGCCACTTGCCGCCGCTGCTGCTGTGCGTCTATTAGCCTTTGTAGCCACAATGATTCCAACATATCCAGCAGCCATACTTGCCAGGGACCCCAGTACATAGGATATCGATATCGCAATCCCAAATCCTGAGAACACAATGGCAATAAGAACGGCAAGAACCAGCGTGAAAGCCATGAGATTCCTGTATTGGACCTTGATGAAGGAATATGCACCCTCTTCAATCAGTGCACTGACTTCTCTCATTCTTTCGTTGCCTTCGTCTGCCTGGTTTACCTGTCTGAAAGTGTAGAGTGCAACGAATATCGCTAGAATTCCTGATAGGATGGACGTGCCTAGGAATGCTTCAGCTACCATTTGGATGCCTCGGTTGGCGATTGTGACATCTAGCTTGTAGAATGTCTTCTCGGACTGATGGCTCTGTCACGATGATGATGTATATGTAAAGATGACTGTTTAGCGTCTTGAGGGCAGCTTCTTCAGCTCGTGGCTATCAACGTCAGAATCGGCTTCTAGTACCTCGACCTTAATCATCTTGTCTCCCTGTCTGATTGACTGCACTACATCGAATCCTTCAACCACGCCGCCGAAGACAGTGTGTTTTCGATTCAGGTGTTTGCAGTTGTCCGGATTCAAGACCATGAAGAACTGACTGCCTCCGGTATCCCTTCCTGCATGAGCCATGGAAAGTGCACCGAGGAGGTGCTCTTGCTTTGGGCCATCGGTTTCGCATGCAATGGCATAACCAGGTCCGCCGCCTCCGGTCCCTGTCGGGTCTCCACCCTGAACTACGAAGTCTGGTACAACACGGTGAAAAGTGACACCATCATAGTATCCATTCCTTGCTAGTTCAACGAAGTTCTTGACCGTGTTAATCGCCGCCTCGGGCCATAGCTCGGCCATTATTGTGCCTTTGTTCGTTTCAATCCTCACTTTCGTTGTCAATAGTCAACACCCTTTGATTCAACCTAGTGGGTCTGTGTCGGTTGGTTCCTGGCATCCGGCCCCCCTCTTAGAAGTTGTGGAGAGGTAGTCGAAACGAGTTTGCTGCTACATCTGTCCGGGCCTGTCCACTTATTAGCGATACATAGCGTGACTCAATTGTCTGATGATTGTTGAGAAGGAGTATACAGAAGGCAGGACATCATTCCTAAGTGCAGATCTTGACCATTACAGTGTGAGTCAGAAACAACCAACAACCGACCTGCCGGTCTTCTACAATCCAATAATGCGACTCAATCGAGACCTATCTGTACTCTTCCTTCGAACCTATCTCCAAGACAGACCCGTAGAGTTGATGTGTGAGCCTTTGGCGGGCTCGGGTGTCAGAACGCTTCGATATCTGAATGAATGCCCAGGACAGTTCAAAGCGCTAATGTTTGATGTGAACCCAATTGCTGTCGAGATGGCACAGAAGAACATAGAACGGCACAGGTTCGCTGATCGAGCACAGGTGAAGAAAGGAGATGCGAAGGTGCTGCTCCTCACTGAGTCGCGAAATCAGAGGTTTGACTTTGTCGATGTAGACCCCTTTGGAAGTCCTGCGCCGTATCTGAACGCTGCAATACAGTCGTTGAAACCACGCGAGGGGCTACTCGCTCTGACTGCCACTGACATGCCGGTCCTTTGTGGAGTCTACCCTAACGTAGCACTGCGAAAGTACGGGGGCTTGTCGATAAGGGCGCCCTTTGTTCACGAGCTTGCTGTTCGACTTCTCATGGGATCTGCCTACTCTGTAGCTGGGATGAATGATTCTTCGATTGTACCTCTTGCGGTATTGAGCACGAATCACTACATCCGTGTCTGGCTCAGAGTCGAAGGCAGCAGAAGCGAAGGAAACTTGCAGGCGGATAGAATGGGACTGATACGATACTGCAAGACATGCATGCGTGTTGAAATCGTGCCGGTGAAAAAGTGGGCGCAAGCAGCGGGCTTCTCCCACGAAACAGATGGCTGCGGTGGAAAACCTGCGGTCGCTGGGCCTCTCTGGACAGGAAACCTCTTTGACAGCTCGATGCTTCATGAGGCGCAGAAGATTCTCAGTAGTGATGATGACCTGGCTTTTGACAAGCGCGTATCGAAGCTACTTGCATTGATGAGGGAGGAGGTTCGCTTGACCGGGATTCCGTATATCGACCTTCATGAAGTATGTGACCTTCACAACCTTACACCACCAAAGACTGATACAGTCATTCAGACATTGAAGGAGTGCGGACATGCTACTTCGCGCACGCACTTCAGACCCACTGCGATTCGCACAGAAGCGTCAGTGAGCGATTTGGTAAGAGCTATCACTGATCTAGCCGGAGTGAAATAGACAGATGGGAAAGCCAAAGAAACCACGCAAGAAAGAGCACTATTACAGAGCAGCTAAGGCCAAGGGATACAGAGCCAGAAGTGCCTACAAGCTGAAGCAGATTGCCAAGAAACACAAGCTGCTAAGTGATGTTGACTGCGTGCTTGATCTCTGCAGCAGTCCAGGCGGGTGGACTCAAGTCCTTCGTGAACTCGACAGTACGATAGAGATTGTGGCGGTCGATCTCAATCCCATGCAGCCGATTGAAAGGGTGACCTTCATTCAGGGGGACATTATGAGTCCCGAAACAGTCGACAAGATTAGGAAGATGACCAGAGGGTCTGTCGACCTTGTGGTATCTGACTGTGCTCCGAAAGTCACTGGAAACTGGGAACTCGATGTGGCCAGACAGCTCTCTCTTGCGGAAGCTGCCCTAAGAATCGGACTTGACCTACTGAGAAGTGGAGGGAGAGTGCTGACCAAGGTCTTTCAAGGTAGTGGATTCCAAGAGTTCCTGCAGTCTGCCAGGAGTGAGTTTGAATCAGTGAGGCTTCTCAAGCCCGATGCATCACGAAAGACCAGTGCGGAGATTTATCTGCTTGCTACAGGTCCACTGAAGAAGTCTAATGGAAACGAGGGTTAGGAGGCCCCAGAACCTAGCATCCACTCTTCTAAATCCCTGCAACTTACCGGAGAGTCGGGTTGACGAACACCACATCTGCTTATTCTTAGACAATGAAAGCAGGGACACCCATCCATGTCGGACAGGTTTCCGGGCTCAGCATCGCCGCTTATCTCCGCTCTAATGATGTATCTCTCTTCTTTGAGTTCTTGTTTTTGCACTTCAATGAGCCCCTGAGATTTCAGTCGCTTTATGCTCTTGACCAGTTTTCTTGAATCAATGCCAAGTCCAGTCGTCAACTCATCGATGATTAGACCGCTTTCACCAACGGCTCGGAGAGCCTCCAGAATCCGATCCGAATCATCTTTCATCTAAATGACCTTTGACTAATACATGGCAACATCGAACATTCAGCACGGATTGATATTTAGATTTCGGAAGCTGCTACTCATTAGCGGCGAGTGATGTACAGAAGTGGACATCATCTTTGGCGTTTGTAGAGGTATAGCATCTGACCAACAAGCTTTGGGATATCATCCTTGACGATGGGTTTCACCGAAACGTAGGGGTTGTTCACAGGGCCGAACACATCAGTAATCGTGCCCACCTTCTCGGCCTTTTTGTCCATGACGACTGAGCGTTCACCGATGGGAGGTGTCTTGTCCGTCCTTACAATCAAGAACCCCCTCTTTGACACGTGAAGCACCTTGCCGAGTCGCTTCATTCATTGACCTCCCAAAAGCCCTTCAATCACCGCTTCTTCTTCTTTTTCTTCTTGCTCTTCTTC
>CP070658.1:2263693-2269776 GCA_020355105.1 Candidatus Thorarchaeota archaeon
AGAGGCCCTGGTCATTTGGTTTCTGACTCATCTCTCCTCTTACCTTGGTTGCGAGAATGATGTCTTCCCTCACACCACGATCCTTTATCCATCGGCCAATGATATCCTCCGATTTTCCCGCATAGGATTCTTCTGCCCACTTTGAGTAGATGTCTGCTGTGTCAATAGTCGTGAGGCCAGCTTCTAACGCGGCATCAAGTATCCTGTGACTATCCTCCTCATTGACTATCCACCCCATCTGCATGGTTCCCAAGATCAGACGGGATATGTTCAGACCTGTTCGTCCCAGATTCCTAAACCTCATGTATAAACTATCGTTAACTCGGCCGAGTTAAGTCTTTCCCTTCATCCAAGCCTCATGGGAAGGAAAGTCAAGGTAGATGACCAACTAAGTCTTTTATGCACTCATCAGAACGAGTACCTGTGTAACCTTGGTGGTGTGACTAGTTGACACGTAGAAAGGTTTGCTTCATGTCGGTCGCTTTGGGTCTTCTGATGTTTGCCTTCGTAACCTTACCTGCAAATGCATCTATTGTTGGCAACGTATACTACTTCGGGGCCACTTGGGTTGATCAGACGTTCCAAGAGAATGGCGGCCCGATTTACCAGTCCAAGTCCGAAGGCGCTTTCAAGATTACAGTGTTCAATGTGACTGAAGTCGGCGGCGATGACGTCTACGAGTACAACTACAATGGCTTTGACTGGATTGGCATAGCAATGCACGTAGACCATAACGATACGGTTGAGTTTCAAGACAACAAGGTGTATTTTGACCTCTCAACGACCGATGGTGACGCAGACAATCGTTCTGAATCCGCAGATGTTGAGGTGTACCCGGCGTGGTCATTTACGCACCATGGTCGCCATGCATTTGTAAACCCGGTGTGGAGTACTCACGAAACCGACTGGGGCTCTGCCGCCACGAGCGTAGAATCAAATCCAACAGTGTCCTACTTCACGCACAACATGGGAGATGGAAGCTTCTCCTTCCAGATTGTTGTTGAGGTTGAAGACACAGTAGACGTTGACGGAACACCTCAGGATGTGAACGGCACTCATACATTCATCTTCTCTGGTGCTTACGACTCCGACGGAATCATGTCCTCCTGGTCACTTTCCGCTCAGCTGAATCTACAGAACGAGAACTACACATCCGACCAAACGGTGACCACAAGAGTTGCGAGGACCAGCGGTCTGGGTGGTCCGATAGTATTTGACTCTGCACTTGGTACGATCCTTGTAGCGGCTGGAGCCGCTGGGATAGTTGCACTTGTAGCAGGCCTTGCCATAGGTAAACGGCGATGGGGATAACGAGTCCCTGTTGGCGCGCAAGCACGCGTGCAGGTCAAATCAAAGGTGAGTGAGAGGATACTTCCTCTTACAATGGAATGGATAAGCCAAGTTGCCCACAAGTCTTTTAGGACAATCGCATTTCGAACTCAATAGCGGAAACTGTCTGCCCCTTGTTGACATCAAGGAGAATGAATGTTTTGTCCAAATTCGAACCCGCAATCAAGTCAAAGCGATGGAAACCAGAATCTGAGGAAGAGATGCTTGACCTCTGGTTCAAGGAGAATACGTATGCTTTCAATCCAGAATCTGAGAAGCCATTCTATACTGTGGACACTCCTCCACCATACCTTTCAGGCCCGATGCATGTGGGACAGGTGATTCACTATACGCAGATTGACATCAATGCCCGCTTTCGGAGAATGCAGGGTCTTGAGGTGAACTTCCCGCTAGGCATTGACCGAAATGGACTTCCTGTAGAGGTGAGAGTGGAACGAGAGCTTGGCCTCAAGATGCACGAAACACCTCGTGCTCACTTTCTTGAGAAGTGCAAAGAAACTCTTGACCAGGATGAAGAGATAGTAGTCCAAGGGTTCAAACGACTCGGCATTGGCTTCAATACTTACGAGGAAGAGGGTAGCTACCGGACAGATAGCCCCAGATACAGAGCTGTGACGCAGGCGACATTCATTGAAATCTGGAACAAAGGCCTCGTGTACCGTGACTATAGGCCGAACAACTGGTGCTTTGACTGTGGAACCACCATAGCAGATGCAGAGGTCGAGTACTCCGAACGTCCAACGACTCTATACTATCTCTATTTCAATGTGGACGAGAAGGACCCCATCAAGATTGCCACAACGCGTCCTGAGCTTCTCTGTGCTTGTGGGGCAGTGTTCATTCACCCGGATGACGCACGTTATCGAGAATATACAGGTAAGAGAGCGAAGGTCCCACTCTTCGACCTGGACGTGCCAATCATTGAGAGCACCACTGCGCAGATGGAGTTTGGGACAGGAGCCCTCATGGTCTGTAGCTACGGAGACCAAGCAGATATCATGGCATTTCGTGATTTCGCACTCAAACCAATAGCAGCCATTTCTCCAGATGGGACAATGACAGATGCAGCTGGCGAGTACTCTGGCATGAGGATTGAAGACGCCAGGAAGGAGATAATCAAAGATCTGAAGGAGAAGGGTCTGCTATACAAGGAGGAAGCATCAGTTCAAAGAGTCCCACTCTGCTGGCGGAGCAAGACACCCATCGAGTTCATCGCGATGGAGGAGTACTACATCAAACAGACCGACTTTGTAGAGGACCTACTAGAGATTGCTAGAGACGGTACCTTTTTCCCCTCACACCATCGGCAGGTTCTCATTGACTGGCTCAACAGAGTGACAGTGGACTGGCCTGTCAGTAGACGGAGATACTATGGCACGGAACTTCCAATCTGGTACTGCAATTCCTGCAATGAGCCAGTCCTGCCAGAGCCCGGCGAGCCTAGGTATTATCAACCATGGAGGGAGGACCCCCCCTTCTCCAAATGCCCGAACTGCAAATCTGACGAGGGATTCACTGGTGAGGTCCGCACTTTTGATACATGGATGGACTCGTCAATCAGTGGTCTGTATGTGGCCGGGTATGGGTATAATGACAATCTATTCAAGAAGTTGTTCGGCAGTGTCATGAGACCGCAGGGCAAGGACATTGTGCGGACTTGGTTATACTATTCTCTTCTCAGAACTTACCAGCTTCTTGAGAAACCTGCGTTCAGGGAGATGTGGATTTCTGGTCATGTGGTAGATGAGAAGGGAGAGACGATGAGTAAGTCAAAAGGCAACTCGCCACCGCCGATGCCGTTTGTGGAGAAGTATGGTGCCGATGCAATGCGTTTCTTTGGTGTGATGGAGGCCGGACTTGGCAGTGACATAAGATTCGCAGAGGATCGACTCGCTGGAGTATCCAAGTTCATCACGAAGCTATGGAACGTCGCACGATTCATCTCTATGTTTCCTGTCCCAGAGAGAATAGACTTCAAAAATCTCACACCGGTTGACCAGTGGATTCTTGCAGAAACCAACCAGCTAATTGAGAAGATTCTGCCGGACTGCGACGTGCTTGACTTCCATAGGCCATCTATGGAGATTCGTGGTTTCACGTGGAATCTCTTCGCAGATCACATCATTGAGATGCTAAAGGGACGATGCTTCAACACCGAAGGCGGTTTCTCTCGAGAAGAGCAGGAGTCCGCCTGGTTTGCCTTTCATGAAGCCCTCAACGTTCTCCTGAAGGCACTAGCTCCAATCACACCTTACATCACAGACAAGATCTACCGTGAGCTCTATGACAAGAAGGGCATACACGGAGAGTTGTATCCCTCAGTCCAGAACGAATGGAAATCCAAGCTCACAGAGCATACAGATATGTTGCTCAAGACGAATAGTGGTTTCTGGAAGTTCAAACGGGAGAACGAACTCTCACTACGCCAAGGACTTCCAGAAGCGTGGATATCCAAGGACTTGAAGCCATGGGCTAGGGACCTTCAGGCAATGCATGGTATTGAGAAGCTGAATCTTGGGGAACCGACAGAAGAAGGATTAGTGAAGGTGACACTACCTGAGTCGGAAGATGTCATCTTCATTCGAGCACCTTCGTCCTGAGCTCAGTGCACTAGAACATGATTCTCATGTTCGGTAGGACACTTCATACTGTTCGACACAAGACAATACTTCTCTGCAAGCTCTAGAGCTCTCTCAGCCTTTGGAACAAACTCTTCCGATTCGACTTCAACCGTGGTCGTCAAGTGAAGTTTCGTAAATTGAAACCCCTTCCCAACTCTCTTCAAGATGCCCTTGCCTTCGCATGTGAAAGACTTGAAGTCGAATCGCATTTTGTCTGTGAATGCGACGAACGTAGTCATGAAGCATGCTGTTGCGGCTCCCACAAAGAGGTCTTCGGGGGAGATTATTCCCTCTGGACCTCCAAACTCAGGTGGTGATGAGACTAGTACCTTGGGTTTTCCTTCAACAGTGAGATTTCCCTCTCTACCGTGGGTCCAGTCCACCTTCACGTGGTACTCATGTGACTCCTCACTCAATTCAATCACTAAGGTTTCACGAATAACCGACTAGCAAAAGGGTTTGGGTCTGGACTCACTCTACAATTATCTCATTCTCATGTGCAATTGAGGACTTCATAGAGTTGCCAACAAAGCAATACTTCGCGCCGAGATACAACGCTCGTTCAAACTTCGGTTTCAGTTCCTTCGACTCAATAGCTAGCCTTGACCTAATCTCGATCTTCGTGATCTCAAAGCTCTTGCCAATCTGCTCCAGCGTACCAGATCCCACACACTCGAACGATTTGAAATCGATGTGCATCCTTCTTGTGAAATAGATGAAAGAGTTCATGAAGCAGACCGTGACTGAGGCCACGAACAAATGCTCTGGCGTGTATAGGTCCGGAGAGCTCTCTTCACCCTTGGGTTTCACGACTTTGATGCTCGACCCACCTTTGAGTTGGACTTCCCCGCCCTCTTTGTGGTCCCAGACCACTGTAACATCGTAGAGTTTCGGCTCCTCACCCATTTGTATCACTCCGTTAATTACTGAAACTATAGGAAAAGGCTTTGGTATTGTGCTTGGCCTAAAGCTCCAGCATCATCTTTGTAATCTTCTTGGTAATCTCAAGTGCGTCATCCCATTTTCTCTGCCAGAGGTTACGACCGAATAACAGGCCCGCTGCACCTTGTTCAAGGCATGTCCTTGCTCTATATATGAGGTCCTCATCGCTAAGCATGCTACCTCCTGAGAAGAGCACCAAGGTCTTTCCGGCGGACTTGATGACTTTCTTGACCCCCTCCTCATAGTCAAGTTCCAAGGTGTCATAGGGTTCAGGTTGTTTGGACCGCGTCTTGGGGTCGTCCTCTGGTACGTTTAGCTTGACAGCGTCAGCGCCTAGTTCATTGGCGACTCTTGCAGCGTAGTCTACCGCATAGAGTGATTTCTTGCCCCCCTTCTGATCCACAGCCTCCCCGCGTGGATACGACCAAAGAATGATAGGCATGCCATAACGGTCCGCGTCGGCTTTCACCATCCTGAACTGATTCATGTCCTCTACTTGTTTGGGGCTGCCTACATAGAGTGTATACCCAATGGCATCAGCACCAATTCTCACAGCATCCTCTACCGAGGCTGTCATGGGGGACAATGCATGAGCATCAGACGGTATCTTGGTCTTACCATTCACTTTCAATACAATTGGTACTCTTCCAGCATACTTGGCGCCGTACTTCTCCGCCAAACCTAGATGAAGGGCAATACCAGAGTAGCCGCCTTCGTCAGCGAGCCTAAACTGAAACTCAGGATCTTCACTTGGTGGGTTTGGGAAGAACGACAAAGGGCCGTGTTCCATTCCTTGGTCTATTGGAAGAATAAGCATGCGGCCATTGCCGGGGCCATGCTCGTACATGAGCCTCTGAAGCCTTGTTCTCTTTCCCAAGCTAAGGTAGTCCAAGTCATCAAGATTCAACACCATTCTCTATCGACCTCTCGGCTCTGCCTGCAAAGTGCGTTACGTCGGGGGCTTTCAAGTCTTCCCAAGGGACAGTTTCTCCTCCCTGAGACACAAGAAGATCATCTATCGGCCTCGCACCGGCCTCTAATTGTATTGATAACTGCCTAGCCACCGGACTAGAGAAGAAGTGGACCGGGCGAGATTCGAACTCGCGACCTTTCGGACATCCGACCTATTGAATAACCCACTAGGTTTGCGAACCGAACGATCTACCAGGC
>CP070658.1:2269876-2282629 GCA_020355105.1 Candidatus Thorarchaeota archaeon
AACACGTACGGGAGCGACCACTGCAGAAGTGGCGGCCATGGTTCAAGAGGAGGCTTTTGACTGGTTGGATGCGCCCGTCAAGAGAGTAAACGCGCCAGACACTCCTGTGCCCTTCAGTCCGTCATTGGAACAGTATTTCATACCTGACAACAAGCGCATTGCAGAAGCCATCAAGGAGATTGCATAAGAGGTGTAGTCATTGGTCACTATTATGATAATGCAGCGCATGAGCGTCGCAATGGAGTATGGCGTGATTCTCAAGTGGATGAAGAAAGAAGGAGATTCTGTCAATAAGGGTGAACCACTAGTAGAGATCTTCGGGGAGAAGAACGAGTTCGAGCTTGAGGCCCCGGCGGATGGAATCATATTGAAGATTCTCTGTGATGTTAATGATGAGATTCCAATTAGTGAACCAATCGCAATAATCGGGAAGAGAGGTGATAAGATTCCTGATGTGAAGCCACGAAAGATGGATGTAGCTGGTGTCGCCCCCCAGACTGTAGCACCAACAACGCCAGCGCCGACCTCTCAAATGTCAGAACCAGTAGCGCCGCAAACACCATCTACCTCTGTCCTTCCGACTGGAAGAATCAAGGCATCACCTAGGGCGAAGAAGCGTGCTGAAGAGCTCGGCATAGACCTGTCAATGGTTGTTGGGACCGGAGCTGGAGGTCGCATTGTTGAGAAGGATGTAGTAGCGGCGCAGGCGGCGCCAGTTGCTGGATTGGATGACCGCAAAATCAGAAAGTCTGAACTGCTTACACCCTTGAGAAGGACAATTGCAAGAAGAATGACCCAAAGCGCTCAGAATCCACACATCACAATGATCACCGAAATTGACATGACAGAGGTGGTCGCGCTGAGGGATGAAATCAACTCCCGCAATGCGAAGAGACTGGGGTTCAGGGTTTCGTTCAACGACATAATCGTCAAGGGTGCGGCCGACATACTGGAGAGATTCCCGAAGTTCAATGCGACTCTAGTCGGAAACGAACTTCGAGTGTTTGAGGACATAAACATTGGAGTAGCGATGGCTACAGAGGACGGTCTCATTGTGCCCACGGTGAAACAAGCGAACAAGAAATCAATAACGCAGATTGCTCAGGAAACAAAGGACATGGGCCAGAGATCCAAGAAGAACCAGTTGACTCCTGAAGAGTTGACTGGAAATACCTTCACAGTTTCCAATCTGGGGCCTTTCAAGGTTGACCTCTTCATTCCCGTGATAAATCCACCAGAAACTGCCATCCTTGCGCTAGGTCAAATCAAGAAGAAACCTGTGGTCGTCGATGACAAGGTCGAAGTTAGATCCATGATGATGGCTAGTTGTGCAGTCGACCACAGAGTCTTGGATGGCGCGCCCGCGGGCCAGTTCCTGGAGGCGCTGAAGGACTACCTCGAGAATCCTTTCTTCATGAAAGTGTGACGACGGACCACTCAGATTTGGTCGCGTTGGTGCAAAGGATTATGAGATTTCAGACAAGGGTCAATCACAGAGGAGAAGCGATGATTATCTCGAGAAAGTGTCCGAAATGTGGTGATGACAGAATAGCCGGGCCTCACAGATTGCAGGCACAGCACCACGTTGCAGTCGACCTTCCTGGATTCGCGACTGCGACATTGGAGTCTTTCACATGCATTAACTGCGGGTACACGGAGATCTACAGTGACAAGCGAGGTCTCGATAATATCAGAAGAGCGGGTAGGTTCGTTCTAGCGCAGTCAGAACCAAGACTGGCATATTGCACAAGTTGCGGCGCAAAGATTCGACCCGGCGATAGTATGTGTTATGAGTGTGGAGCCGCCATCTAGGCCAACAATTCAGTCCGAACTCTGTTACCATTGTAGGCCCTTAAATTGAATCATCACTATCTAATGCCGACGCAGAGTTCCCTCCTGCGTCATGCCTCGAAAACACGACATCTGCTCTGAGCCTCAGACTGTTTCTGGGGCTCCCAGCTGGTGGCGGAAGGCTGTTCTGTCACCAGCATTTCACATCCTATTGCTACCAGCAGGATTCACAAAAGCGGCAATGTTTAAGGTGGTCAACTCTCCATATTGCAAGCAGACTCGCTATTACTCGATGGTGGCGGCACAGAATGTCTTGGCGGTTGTTGGAGGGACCAAATCTCGACATCTACCAGAGTCTAGCAATTGAAGAGGCGCTTGCTAGGGTCAGCTCACACTCTTCCGAGATGACCAATACGGTAAGGATTTGGAAGGCCGACCGTGCAGTTGTTGTTGGTAGATTCCAATGCATCCACAAAGAGGTGAACATTCACTACTGCCAGAGCAATGACATATCCATCGCTCGTCGATTCACAGGTGGAGGGACTGTGTATCAAGACAGTGGCAATCTCAATTTCACAATATGTGCAGACCAGAGGGAATCGTATGTCCCGAAACGGCTTCCGCAACTCTACAAGGCGTTTGTTGGAGAGATTGCCTATCAACTTCAGAAGATTGGGATACCAGCACGATTCGATCCTCAGAGGGCGTGTCTTAGAATACAAGACAAGAAGATTACGGGAACGGCTGGATGGATAAAGCAAGGGGTCTCGTTCATTCATGGGACGCTGCTGGTAAATGCAGACCTCTCAGTCCTCAACAGGTGTTTCGAAATCCCTGTGGATCAACCAGAGTACCTGCGAAACGGCAAGAAGGTTCGTTGTCTAGAGAGCAAACGTGACACAGTCACGAACATCATTGAAGAAGTTCCAGAGGCCCCTTCTGAAGAGGACATAGCCGCCGCTATCATCAGAAGCGTCCAAGAGGTGTCTGGAACATCCATCATCAAAGAGGCCCTAACCAAGGAGGAAAGGGACACTGCGCATTCTTTATATCAGTGCCGCTACAGCCTGGCGGATTGGAACCTGGGAACGCGTGTCCCAGATTGAAATCAGAGTTGACAGATATGGAACAGGATGTAGAGAAGATACTGAAGAGCTTCCAGAAGCATTTTGGGGCTCTCAACAGAGACATTCCTGATACCCGGAATGCGTTCACTGACCTACTCAAGACAGTACACAAGGACGGAGCACTATCGGCCAAGTTCAAGGAGATAATGGCCATTGCGATTTCCATTATCACACCTTGTGAGCCATGCATGGTCTATCATACAAAGCAGGCACTCTCAGCTGGGGCAACCAGAGAAGAAATCATGGAAGCTGCTGCTGTCGCGATAGTAATGGGAGGAGGGCCTGCAACAGCTCATGTTGCTACGGTTCAAGATGCGTTGGACAAATGGGCTCCAAGCTAGCAGATAACCCCCGGATGATTGACCTGGTTGCGTTCACGTTAGTCATTCGGTAGGACTTCAGCTGACGGAGAAACCATGAATCCGGAGGAAATCTGCAAAGGTTTTTAGTTAAATGTACGTTTCTATAATTAGAGAAGACCATGAGTTACACAGGCAGAAAGAGGTCAACACTTGACAAGGACTCATTCGTTGTTAGATTCTGGATGATAGCCCTTCTTCTGATTATGCTGAGCTTCATCTTGGGGATAACGAGTCTATTAGTGATGGATTCGAGGGGATTCATAGGGCCTCTCATGACCGCCTTCGTGCTGCTATCTCAAATTGTCCCCCTACTTGCTATTGCGATTCCGGTCATACTTGGCCTCATTGACCTGAATCGAGAAACCCTGCAGTATTGGAGCAGAGACGATTCAAGACAAGAATCAGAAGTCTAGAAGACCGCCAAGTCACTCATCGCGCTATGCGAAGTCCCTAACACACAGGAACTTTGCGTATTCGTTCGCACGATTAATGAATTGATGGGGCTCGTCGGATGCTATGTGGAGCACGTCACCCGTACGGACTATCGCCTGTCTATCCCCCACTCGGACATCAAGCTCACCGCTCAATATGTACACACCATGTTCATGTGAGTGCCTATCCAGGGCAGTGTGGCCATTTGGGTCTATGATGTATGTGCGCAATGCAAATTGCTTTGACGAGTTCTCCGGGTTGAGTAGTTTCCGTCTAAGGACTCCCTCAAACCCCGGCTCATTGTAGGGCTCATATTCCTCGTTCGGCACATCCTTGGTTAGATACACTATTGGAACACTCCATGGTTTCAGTTCTATTCTAGATCGGCAAACAGGACTTTGATTGCCTGTTGGGTCTCCATCAGCTCAAACCCTTTCTCCCATTCATCAAGGGAAATCCTGTGAGTTATCAGGGGACTCACGTCAATCTTTCTTGAACTGAGAAGACGAAGGGTTGTGACCCAGGATGAGGGCAACGTGCCCCATGTGCCAGTCATGGTGAGTTCCTTATCAATCATGGGGTCCAAATCTATCTCCATAGGTTGTCCTCGGACTCCGACCAGTGAGATGTGTCCAGCTACTTTCACGAAGTCCAATGCTTGGCTGCAAGCAACACAAGCTCCAGAAGCCTCGATGACAGCATCAGCACCGAGTCCACCAGTGTGTTCTCTAACAACCTCAACAGCATCGGCTTCAGCCTGTACGTCTAGGGTCAGGTCTGCGCCAGTTTTCTCAGCAACGTCTAGCCGCCATCGATCCGAACTTACTCCTGACACAATCACTTTTCCAGCACCCATCGCCTTTGCAACTTGAACAGCCAACAGACCCATTGTCCCGGGCCCTTGAACCACGACAGTATCGCCAGGACAAATCGATGTCCGTTCAGCCACGGCATGTACGATGCACGCTGTGGGCTCTGCCAGGGCGGCTTCTTCCATGGAAACTCCTTCCGGTACCTTATGCACGATATACTCAGGGACTGTGAGATACTTCGCGAAGGCTCCGTTGGCCTGAGAAACTCCCAATATTCGTTTTCCTTGTGCCGTGCAGCGGTTCATGTGACCGGTCTTACACTGGTAGCATCTTCCACAGTAGGCCGTGGCGGGAGATACCACCCTCTCGCCGACTTCGATGTCTTGGACACCTGAACCAATCTCGACCACGGTACCTGAGTACTCATGGCCAAGTATCACCGGCGGAGTGTAGAAAGAACGGTCGTGTTTGATGTGGATGTCGCTTCCACATATGCCTGCCGCAGCAACCTCCACCAAGACTTCATTCACGCCGGGGCGAGGATTATCCACCTCTCTAATCTCCAAGTTGCCTGTGCCTCGGGCCGTCTTCATTAGACCTCTCATAGTTCCAGACCTGTGGCGCGTCTACTCTGTAGGACTATAGAATCTTGTGGCTCGAAATTGCACTGCATACAAGAGGTGAATCATGGCGTGTCGCTGTTGCATCTCTCGAGTGCAGTAAAGAAACCAGAGGTTTCATCACCCTCATCGACCGAATGAACTCTGAAGGTGGTGCCCTGCTCATTACGCATCCGGTTTGCGACATGTGCGCCGATGAACTTCTTCCGCACTCCTGAGAGTCTACCTTTCCACAAGAAGATGCTCTTGGTTGCTTCATCGACAATGCAGTAGACGCTGTGGGTTTCTAGCCTATCTCGAGACAGATTGACCTCGACTAATGTGCCGTCCTCCTGCATCTCGAATCCGTCGGCCATACAGGTTCGCCGCTCCATCTTTTCATATGACAGTTTGATACATTAAATAATCTCAGACACTTTCGAAGTTAGCCTTAACCGTCCCACCACAGTAGTTGCACCGGGCCTCAAGTGGTCCAGTCCAGTCAATGTCTTCATGTGTAAGAGATGCTGCACATGATGGACATTTCTCTGGAAGTCGCACAGTCTTGATTTCAGTGCCATCACGCCTGGTTTGTCCGCGATAGCGATTGGGAATCACAAAAGAGGGGGGCTCCACTCTGAAGCCTCTTGTCACCTGAGAGCTTGCTCTACACGCACTTCTCATGGCGAAGACCATTGCGGCACAGAAGATGATGGGTATAAGGAAGAATAACACGGAAAACCAACCGAATACTTCCCAAAATATCCCGAACAAGTTGTCGAAAATTCCGAACTGCAAACGATTTCTCCTCATGGGGCATTCGTGTTTGATAACGTCCGGGGACTAGGGCTTATTATCTTTTGTCGAACGTTCAGAGCCAATTCATCTGACAGACCAGAGGCTAGCCTGCTCCCTCCTCCTCTGCTTCCAATGTCAATGCGGTGGAAATGAATCTGAAAGCGAATGCCAGCATACCCAGACCGAATGCTATACCCGCTACCGTTGGGAAGATACCATCAAAACGAGTGAGTCCTAGATAGACAAGTAGTAGTCCTGCACCTCCCCCAGCACCAAGATGAACGAGACCGCCGAACATTGTCATGGCTCTAAACGCCAGCTTGCGTGGGAACTTCAACGATATGACTCTTCCAGATGCGCCATCTACTATTGCGTCGTACTTGCGGATAGAGAAATCATACTTGATGTGCCAGACTGGAACGTGTACCAAGAACACAGCGGGAATACTGAGTTCAGAATTCAGGCTTCGGATGCTGTCGACCTCTTTCAATGCTTCTTCCCGCAGCAAAGAGTTCATTCCACGCTTGGCAGATTCGATAGCCGCATCTCTCTCCAATTGTGTTGGCAGCAAACTCCCAGCAGTTTCGGCGACAAGATCCTTGTCAAAGAACTCCTTTCGCTTCACTGGGACCTGATAGTTGAGAAGTGATTCGGGCATCCTTGTGTTGGCAGGAACAAACACGTCTTTTTCCAGATCAATGCGCCCGTCTTCACTAACATCCTTCCACTTTACACCACTAAACCGTCCCTTCCCCTCAAAATCGGGTTTCGACTGAGTCCCCATGTAATCGGCCTTCGCTTCTACCTCCACGACCCAGAAAGGATAGTATACAAGCTTGCTCTCCACTATCTTTGCCTTCTGCTCTAGATCCTTTGGAGCTCCAAGCTGCTTTGAAGCCCAACTCAGCATCTTGGCCCATGAATCATCGAGGCTATACTGGAGACGCATCACGTAGCTCTCTTTGAGAATCTCGCCCGTCCTCACCTGGACCGTTGTGCTGCAGTACGGACACACGACTGTGCTGCTATCATGTGGCACTTCGATCGGACCATCGCAGTTCGGGCAGCTGATATCACTCATCTGATCCTCTCCTCCAGTCCCTTTATCGAGTCTGTGAACGAGAAGCCTTCCTCGCGTTCCTTGGCGTCGGCTGTCAATTCTATCTCATACCCAAGTGCCTTGCCAACGAACACGTAAGCCATGAAGAACAGAATCGCTCCGATTGCAACCATGGCAATTGGAATCAGAGCGACATCTCCATCAGATGAACCTCCGGCGAAGATTGCGTAAGTTACGTAGGGAGTGCCTTGGAAGAGCAAAGCTGAGCCAATCAGCATGAAGAAGCTGAGTAGCCAGTTCTTGACGCGATATCTCTTGGTCACAGGAAGTTCTCCAAGTACCACCCTGCCAGTTGCTCCTGACACGGCAACACGGAACGTACCTCCGCGATGCTCGTATCGGACCAGCCAGTATGGCGCATGAACATAGGTACAGGCATCTGCCGTCATGTCGAGTCTGTAGTCCAAAAGCTTGGTCATCTTCTTGTTCAAGTCAGCACGGTCTCGTTCGGACTTCAGATGCCGCGCCCTTATGGGAGCATCGTCCTCACCAATCTCCGAGTTCAGGACAGGGGCTTGACCAGTTTGCTTGATATCGAATGCTTGTGTTCCAGAATCATCGAGGGATTCGATGAGCTCCTGGATGCCAAATGTGGCAGCATGCCGCCTTGCCAGCACCCACTCTGTAGTCTGTTGCGAATCTCTGGCTTCGACCTTCTCCCAGCGTTTGTTATTGCCGCTTCCCTTCTGATCCGCTCCAAAGTGATACGTATCACATTGCGCATTCACTCTGAATATCGGAATCCACTGCAGTGAGGGTGTCCCAATCTCAATTTCCCTTGTGAACCTGGTTCCAACCGATTTGGAGGCCGCAAACCGTATCCAATCAGCAACAACCGTCTTTACTTCATCCTCGGCGAGTTTGTTGGAGAGAAGGAGATGTTCCTTCATCACACTGCCACCGACAGTGAATGTGTAGCCACAATAGGGACATGTGGATATCACATCGTCTGCACCGAGGGGATACGGGGCATTACACATCTCACAGCGGTACTGCACAAGTCCAGATGATTCCTCGTCAGTTGCCATGGTTGTCCGATCCAAATAACCGCCCTGAATCTCACCGTCACAAGAACAGCAGTCCAGAGTCTGTGCTCACCACGCAGAGATTGTAGGTCTGCTAGACTTGGAACTTAGAAAGTGAGCTTTCTGGTTCAAACGGCTCTTCGCAACCTATAAAAGATTGTCATGAGCAGCCGTCGGCAGCACCTCGTGGAGGTAAAATGTAACAATGAAGATTCCTGCAAGCATCCTAAAGAGACTATACGTGAAGAACAGCCTGACCAACCTAGATGACGGCTTCAGTTTCAAGATAAAGAACTCACTGTCCAACGGCACGGCGACAAGCATGTCCCCCGTCACTGTAGACGGCACCGAATATGCACTCGACACGATTGTGATCAAGTCTCAGGATGGAGAGGTCAACGCGAGCGATGTCACAGAGTCCAACACATTCCTAATCAAAGTCGGAGTAGAGGTCGAAATCCACGTGAAAGCGGACCCTCTGCCTGACGGGCCACACACGATTGGCATTGGACTCGAAACGAAAGAGATTGGTGGAATCGCTTTCGAAGTTGACGACGAGATCTGAGAGTTGTAATCAGAAGGAATCTTCCTTCTGCATCTCATATTCGCCTAATGTCCTTCCTTGGACACTGTATTCAATCCACTAGCTTACTCCTCAGAAGATGAGAAGCGGTATCGCGATTGAGAGTGATAGACAACGCGCCGCTTGGGAATCCACCCACAATAGTTTTCTGCGTTGCATCATCTCACACTATGGTGGTTGATGCATTGTACGTGAAGATTAGGAGCGATGGAGCAGTTGGCATTGGGCGCGCCAACATAGGAGATGCCGAAATCACATTGGGCTACGGTGAAGCCCACATGATTGCGGCAGCGCTGGAGAAACTTGCCCAGACCGCCCGTAGCTATAAGCAAGTCTACCATAAGACGACGGACGTGGGGGCAGGCAACAAGATCGAGTTTGAACGAGCCGAAGATGGGACAATATCGATCTCGGGCGACAGGCAGCAATACTACTGCTCAGAGTCTGAAATCAGGGAGCTTGCCGAGAAGCTGAAACGTCTCCCACCAGTTGAGGTCGCACCTGCTTCTGACTATGCTCAGAAGATCACGCCCAGCCAAGGGTACAGTATTGAGGTCACCAATGCAGGACAGGCAATGCGACTCAAACTCGGTGAGGCGGCACTAGTGAAGACAGCCGTTCAGAACAGCCTTGACAGCAGGTACTTCGACGAGGAAATGGTAATCGGGGAACGAACACTCAGAGTGGAAAGAAGCAGTGATCTCAAATGGCAATTATCCGACAAGTCAACCACTGTGAAGTTCACGGCCTATGAAGTGGAAGCTCTCATAGCAGGCTTGCACAATGGGATTCTCGATGTTGTTATGGATGTGGTGAAGTCGTTAGGCAGTGATGACCTTGCCGATATCCGCGTGAAGAGCCAAGTACAGCGTATTGAACAGGATGCTACCAAGCTGCTGAAGGAGCACAAGAGAGCAAAGAGCATAGTAAGGAATCTTACGAAGAATGCGAGGAAGATAATGGGACCTGGGGAAGATGCGGACGCTAGAACGCATCGATTTATAGAGATGTGCATATTCGTTCATGGTAAGACGGAGCCTCCAATTCACGGCCCACTGTTGGATCTATTATCGGACACATTCACAGGTGCGAAGAGATAGGCCTAGAAACTTGCTTCAGGTTCTAGTACTGCTGTAGACCACGGGTATCGCTCGAGAACTCTCTGCATTAGTCTGCGCACCTTTCGCTCTTCTGAGGTTCCATCATAGGCCAGAAGAACGACCAGGCCCCCTCGAGTGCGCTTCATCTTCTGATACATTGTCTTGGTCGTGTTTATTGTATCACAGACAACCAGGGCTTCGGCCTGGGGGATGTCGAGGTCTCGCTCACCGACAGGAGACATCACCAACACGCGTGCCTCTTCGTTCTCTCTGAACTCTCTCAAAACTTCACCCTTATCTCGAGTCTGCCCTGTTATGATCAAGACTTGAAGACCGGCCTTGGTGAGCACGTCCGAGATGATCTTGACCATCTCGAGGTATGAAGTCAGAACTACGGTCTTGTTGTAGCTCAATGCAATCTCGAGTACTCGTGTTGTCTTCGAAGGAATCGAAGGCAACGATTTGCGCAACTGGCCGACGTCAAAATAACGCTTCAAGTAGTCAGTCCGAAACATCTTCAAGAACTGCTTTTGAGGCATGGCATAGACATACTTCCTCAGCATGAGCAACCCGGAGTAGCGTCCCTTGAGTTCCTCGTCAACAGGAAGCCTCTCCAAGAGCAGATGAACTCGCCGCGCATCGCCGTCGATTAGGTCTAGGTTATCGTCCTCGGCCAACTGCGTAATGATTTCAGAGCGAGTGTTCCGTACCAACTCGTCCAAGACCAAAGATGTTGCCCTTAGCTTGACGTCGGTCACGGTCACCACTTTCAAGAAAGTAGGTTCAAGATATTCCTCAACGTCGGTGCCGTATAGATCCTCCATTGAGATGACCTCTGCATTGGGTATGTGTTCCTTAAGCGTGTTCAGTTCCTCACGAATCTCGAGCTGCTCCTTTGTGAAGACGGCATGATCATCTCGAAGTGTGCCACTCATCCCTATCAGCCACTTGTCAGCAAAGAGGTTGAGGATCGCCGCCCAAGGGAAGACTAGTGAGGTTCTTGTCCCACTTCGCCGGACCAGAGTGTCGACCTCATTTATGAGAACGGCATCAAATGCTTCGAACAGGCTCATATCCTTCTGCGCTAGATTCGCGAGTACCTGAGGGGTCGACACCACCACACGGCTTTCTCTGAGGACAGCTGGCCTTCTAGGAGAAGGGACTCTTGAAGACAGTTCACCAAGGTCTTCTTCGAGTCCACCATATTCGCCTCTCAGGTAGTCTAGTGTTTCTGCGAGAGAGGATGATGAATGGACTAGGATTATGAAATTGAGGTTTCCAAACCGTTCAGCGACCAATTGGTGTGTGACAAATCGTTTTCCCAAGCCACAGTCAAGCTCCAGAAGCAGGTTAGTTCCCTTCGCCTCACTGATTCTGTCGAGTATGTAGGTCTGATAGCCTCTGGGTGTATATCGTGACCTTGTTTTTGACATCTTGTTAGCTCGTCGCTCTGGGTGGATAAGTACTCACCGTTTTCCGACTCATTTCGTACCGTTGGAGTTCTCCATATCTTCAGGTGCTTCCACTAGCTCTTTCTTGTGAAGGGAAACTGGACCGCCTAGCACAGGCGCTTCTTCAAAAGGCACTTTGGGTTTCTTCCTCGGAATTGCCTTTCCATGCAACCAGAGAGTGTTTGGAGGAATCACTCTATCTTTTGGCACCACAGAATTAGCCGCCACAATCACATTGTCACCGATTTCTGCACCGGGGAAGACTATCGCATAGCCCCCAATCACGACATTGTTACCTATCTTGCATTGATTCATGTAGATTCCTTTGCCCTCATACATATGACCGGTAAGTACCGACCCATAGCCAATTAGAGAGTTGTTCCCGACTGTGATGCGTTCAGGAGTCATGATGCGGCCGTTCCCCACGATGGTCCCGCTACCGAGCTTGGCACCAAACCAGGTGTGCCTCCCCTTCACATCGAAGAATATGGAGAAGAACCAGGCAAAGTACGGAAAGATTAGGTAGAAGACTTCCCGGAACTCGTATAGAAGCCAAGCATCCGTTTCAAGTGGATGGAAGCCATCTTCAACGTAAGGTATGCCCTTTCGAACTAGTCTGAACATGACCGCAAGAACGGCAAGGAAGATTGCGTAACATACGAAGATGAGCGTTGGGAACAACAGTATGAACCAGAATTTGTCGAACACGATTTGAGGAAGAAGCCATCCGAAAACATCATTGACCCATTGCTCATATGCGGCAAAGATCCCTCCCCATAAACCCACGATTCTGTCTATGTGCTCGTATGCAATGAGGACTGAAGCAATTGCAGGGACTATGGCAACAGTGATGCTCACTAGAATAGAAACCACCATGTAGATACCATAAAAGATGGTTCTTAGCTTCATCACTCGACCTTCTACAATTTGGATTGCAGAGGGACATGTGGTCCTATTTTAAATGTAGCAATATAGCCATGGTTCGGGACACGTTCCATAGAGAAACAGATATAGAGGCATCCAAGACCGGGGCCCTAGCTTTCCAGACAAGTATGGTGAGTACTATATGCCACTCAACCTGATAATTGCTGGCACTGGGCCGGCCGGACTGATGACTGCAGAGAGAGCTGCAGCCAAGGGTCTGGAAACCCTAGTACTGGAGAAGAGGAAGTCCGTCACCGACTCTCTAATGGGCGAGCTTGTGACTGACAATGCACTGAAGCTGCTCAGAGTCAAGCCCACCTCTGAGTATGTTGGGAACCGCTACACAGCCATCATTGGAGAAAGTCTCGACACAGGAGCTAACATCGTTGTAGGCGAGGGTCTTCTTGGCAACTCCTATCTGCTCGATGAAGACAAGTGTCAGGAACTAATGAGAGACCGGGCAGAGGCCGATGGTGCAGAATTCCGCTATGGGACTCGCGTTCAGTCGGTTATCAGAGAAGCAGACAAGATCGTAGGAGTCAAACATAGTAGTGGCGAAGAAAAGGCCCAACTCACTGTTGGTGCAGATGGGGCATTCAGTAGAGTGTCAGAAACGGCAGGTTTCACTC
>CP070658.1:2282729-2285391 GCA_020355105.1 Candidatus Thorarchaeota archaeon
TAGTTCCTGGAGATGTGCGGCGATATTGTCCCTCTCAGAGAGAACCTCATCAAGCGTGACCTTCCCAATTGTTTCTCGAAGCGTGGTCTGCGCCGCGAGCTCAACAGCTATTGCATATCTCTCAACACTGAGAATAGCTTTCTCAGGGTCTATGACTCGGAAATACATGACCGCGTCAACAACAACAGGTACATTGTCTTTCGTCAGAGACCTCTCAGTCTTGAAAGCGTAAGTCAGTAGCCTCAATGAAACCTTCATTGCGATCTTGTCAAGTATCGGCGTAACCCAAGTTATCCCGGGGCCCTTGACACCTCTGAACTTACCAAGTCGTAGAATAGCAATACGCTCCCACTCTTTCAGGACCTTGATGCCGCTCGCAACGAACATCAATACAAACAGGAAGAGGAACCCAATGAGGGTCACCCAACCCCAATACGGATCAAACAATTGCAATCTTCTGTTTCTCCTATCCTTGTCCAATTACAAGTCTTGGCTGAAACGGTAGAGAAACTCCCGTTCCGGGTCTAGTTTCTCCGCGAAGGTATATGAAGCTTCGTCTCGGAGCGGAGCCCTTTCACTGACGTTCAATCAAAGACTCACGATTGACTCATCTTTGAGCACACGGGCCACCAGTGACCCCATCTACAAGACCTAGTCTACTTCTTGAGGAGTCAGTTCTTCTGAGCTTGCGGTTTTGAACGGAATTGTTGGCAAGTCAAAGTATGCCGTTGAAAGACTCTCTACAAGCGCTTTGAGAATGAAGACAACGATGATGGCTCCGAGGATTCTCTCTACTGGATATATGAAGATAACCGCAACGAACCACGTCGTTACCGTTGAAACATCAATGCCCGCAACAAAGACCAAGTAGTAGCTCCCTATTGCAGAGCCGACAATCTGGTCCAGCGTTACGGCCACAAGTGCAAAAAGGAAGAGCACTCTAGCGGTAATTGCCTTCTTCATATCCAACTCATCGAAGAGTCTGCCTGAGATCTGTGGCACCAAGAAGAGAAGTGATAGAATGAAGACTATCACATGGAACCAGAGCAACTCAGGAACCTGTGGTCCAATAGGTCCGACAAGATAGAGTATCATTGCAGCTATGTAGATTATGGGAATAAAGATAGGCTTCCTGACCCTCATGAGCCCAGCCGCCAATGCACCTGCAGCAGTGGCAATTGGTGTAGTCAAACCAAGAACGGCAATCTCGGGATTGATGAAGATTCCTAGATAGGACCCAATTAGTACTGATACAGTTCCGAAGAACGGTCCAAGCAAATACCCAACAATAGAGGCCGAAATCATTCCGAACGATATTACTCCTGTACCGCTCACACTCAGGCTGAAAGGAATGAGAGTGATTACTAGATGCACAGCAGCAAAGATTCCGGTCAGGGCCCAAGGATAAGCACCTGACCTCGAGAATTCTGTCAACTTATGTCCTCCGTCATTTGATGTAGTTCAGTAAACTACATAGGCAGTTATGTACACTACGCCTGCGTACAAAGCCGCTATTTGAAGATGTTGGAGAATGTTCTGCATTGAGTGAAGGAAAACACCTTTGGCCCTACGTGCTATTCCTCCCCGACAACCTTGAGAGAAGACTGAGCTTCATCAGGTCCGTGCTGGCTTCTAGGATTGCCCCCAGTGTGCTAGGCCACTTTGATGAGAGTGGAAGAGTGTTCCAGCGGGATCTTGTCAAGCAACTCAGTCATTCCAACAAGAGCATCTTGGCTTTCCTGAAGACGCTGAGCGATTTTGGATTGGCAACAGCCAACAGTGCGGTTCGGGGAGGCAAACGCGTTGTATATCATGAGCTGACCAAGAACGGGTGGGGATTAGCACGGTTCTTCTCTGAAGATTTGCCCTCGGACCTCGGAGATTTGACTGAACACCTACTTGAGGATTATCTTTCGAACCTTGTTTCATTATATCGTGACCTCGGTCTTGATGAATCATCAATCTTCGATGTCTTCACTCGAACTAGAGCAAAGGAGATTCTGAAGGGTTCTGTGGAATACGAGCATCCAGACTACGCCCTCTTCGGCTCAGCAGCCTACTTCACAGAGATAAGGTGTGGAACGATTCCGCCCCCGGATGGCGAGGCTGGATGCAATACACCGATGAGATATGCAGGAGGTCCGACACTTGATCTGGCTCTGGCGCTTGCAGAGGAAGAGAAGGAAGTCGTCCTTGTTTCTGCTGTGGGAAATGACCAGGATGGTTGGAACGTGATTGCTACCCTTGCAGCTCATGGTGTGGACACTTCGCACTTCGTTGTTGAGGACGGCAAGCATACTAACAGAACAATTACGATTCAAGACGAAAGTAGCACTCGGACCCTTGTGGGAATTGGAGATCTCTCAGCCCTCTCAATAACCTCTCCCTCTCAAGTTCCCTGGGACAAGATTGTTGATGCAAAGGCTGTGTACCTGGGTGAAGTTTTCGTTGAGGTTGCAGTTTCCATCGCCTCATACGCGAACGCGAACGATATTCCAGTGGTGTACAGATGTTCTCCGCACTATTGGAAGCTAGGCCTCAGCGAGCTTGAACCTGTTCTGCGACAGGTGGATGTACTTGTGATTTCTGCGAGAGAATGGAAGGACGCAGGCGATGCAATCGGCCCAGGTCCCACTGAGAAACTGCAGAGTTTGAGTGATGC
>CP070658.1:2285491-2288152 GCA_020355105.1 Candidatus Thorarchaeota archaeon
AACAGAGAGCTTGCCATTCAAGGTCTGATGAGGGACCCTCCTGTCCTGAGCCCAAGAGTGAAATCAGTTGGGGACAAGTCGTGGCAAGAACTTGCGATGAGAGCAATCGAGACTCATGGAGGAGAGATAGACGTTCCCGTTACTCACGACATTCACAGAGTGATAAGACTGATTGGAAGTCTTCATGGGAAGACTGGTTTCTCAGTCATTCCGATTACCCGTGACGGACTTGAAGCCTTCAATCCGCTCAACGACTCCCTGGCAATAACCGAAGGCACAATGAAGATCAGGTTTCCTGACAGCCCTCTTGCCGTCCCTAAGATCAGGATTGGCGATGATACTTTAGGGCCTTTTCACAGTGAATCAGTAGAGCTACCCATGGCCGCAGCAGTGTTCATGCTATGTAAGGGGGTGGCAACAATTGAGTAAGTCCATGTATGATGTAATTAGCGCTGCATGGGAGGCCGAAGCAGGGAACGAAGAACTACAGAATCTGAATGACCTGCAACTAACGAAGATGACGGAATACCTCTCCAAGGTGCGATTCGAACTGACCGAAACCGCTGCAGGGAATCAGCTTCAAGCCGACCTACTCTCACAAGAGGTACTCAATCTCGAGTTCATGCTTAGGGACCTCTTAATGCTACGAAGAAACAAGATTGTGAAGGCAGCATTGGCGCGGACGAAACTCCGCGGAGAACTGACACTCTCAGAGGAGGAGTTCTACAACCGTCTCGTGCGAGGCATAGATGGGCATCTGGAGTCAGTCAATGAGTCACTCACAGGAATGCCATCACCTACGTCAAAGCGCTCGGAAGCTGAAGTCGGAGCATCGGAAGTATATGATGAAGTAGAGTACGTCGTTGTCAAGTTTGTGAATCCGATTGAAGATGCATTTCTCGGCATGGACGAAGCCACCTACGGGCCATTCAAGAAGCAGGACTTGGCTAGAATCCCCTTTGCCAATGCGAAACAGTGGCTTCAAGATGGTACAGTGATTAGAGTCGTGCCAGAGAGTGAGGCTCGCTTGTGATGAATGAAGATTCAGTGGCACAGAAGCTAGTTGAGCTACTGAAGCAGCTAGACACAGCCCGTAGCGCTGCCGGTCACGAACATGAGAAGTTCAGAGTAGCATTGACTGGAGTCCTTCGCCTTCTCACTGGTAATGAAGCAATGCTGAAGGGACTTCAGGGGACCCCAGAGGAGCTAAAGGGCTACATTCTCAATCTAGCAACTGAGCTGAGCGAAGAGTCTGCAAGGCAGTGGGAGTTTCTGAAGTCCCAGATAGAGCTAATCCTTTCCCAGATTCGAGAATCTCCAGACAGAAAATCCTAAGAGTGGGCTTAGTCCGTTCCATCTCATGCGCCCCAGAGCACAGTGGCTTATCTACTTCGCAGCTATAGTCTGTCTTGTCTTGGCCGTACTTGGAGGCATTTCATACCCTTTGAGTGGAGCGGAACTGCCATCCATCATTGCTTACGAGGCTGCAATCTTCATCGGCATATTTAGCATTCTATTCTTGGTCCACCAGAAGGCTCTCCCTGATAGCTAGCATGAATCCACGTTTCCTACTATCTTCTACTAAATGTCACCTCTGCAAACTTTTAATATGGGGACCGAATTCCGCTGTCCAGTCCAGCCATACAGCCGGTCAAATCTTGGCGGTGTATTCTTCATGGCCGAAACCGAAGAGAAGACTGGTCCTCCAGTCACCCTGATTGATCCAATTGACATGTCTCAATTAGATCCCAAGTTTCGTGAAGAGATTAGCAGCATGCC
This sequence comes from Candidatus Thorarchaeota archaeon, assembly GCA_020355105.1. GTDB lineage: Archaea > Asgardarchaeota > Thorarchaeia > Thorarchaeales > Thorarchaeaceae > SMTZ1-83. The sequence goes on from CP070658.1 coordinate 2,287,271, forward strand.
AAACGGGGAAGAGCTCTCTGCTTGCTTTGCCTGTTCGACATGCACAGCTGCATGTCCCATTGCCAACCAGTGGAACTTCAAGCCTCATCAGCTGATTAGAATGATGCTTCTCGGGATGCGGGCTGAGGTCTTGTCGAGTAAGGAGATATGGGAATGTCTGACTTGTTTCGAGTGTCAGGAACGATGTCCTCAGAAAGTCCGCGTCACAGACATATTCTTTGACTGCAAGAATCTCGCCGCAGAGGAGGGTATTGTACCTGAGAATATCCTCGCACTTGCTAGGTCATTGATTGAGAAAGGCCAGCTGTATGAGGTGATCAATGACTGGGAACGCGAAGACTTGAATCTTGAGCCAGAAGTGCCGGGTCTATCCACTGAGGAATTGAAGTCAATCCTGAAAGGCACTAGGACTGGCAAGCTTGTGGGCGGTGATGAATGAGATGCCAGCCTATAATCTGTACATGGGTTGCAGCGTTCCGGCTAACTATCCGAACTACGAGGCGGCCATGACCAAGGTCGCCGAGGCTTTTGGAATGGATTTGGTCTACATGGAGGGCGTCGCATGTTGTGGAAGTCCCAACTTACGCGCTATCGACTATTTCGGATGGCTTGTCGTCAACGCTCGCACCCTAGCAATCGGAGAGAAGAATGGTCATGATATTGTCACACCGTGCAACGGTTGCTTTGCTTCTTTGAAGGATGTCCTGCACCATCTCAAGCACAGCAAGGAGGACATGAGCAAAGTCAACAAGGAGTTGAAGACATCAGGCCTCCAGCTGAAGGGGACAATCAAGGTACGGCATTTCATCGATGCGTTGTATTCTGACATCGGAATTGGTGAGATCAAGAAGAAGGTCACCAGACCTCTTGATGGTGTAGGAA
>CP070658.1:2288252-2297868 GCA_020355105.1 Candidatus Thorarchaeota archaeon
ACTGTGACAAGGCAGGCAATATCCGAGATGGTCAGACCTGTGCTCCTAGTGAACAAGGTCGACCGCCTGTTCAATGAGAGAAGGCTCAACTCGGAGCGGGTGGCTGAGGAGATCAACAAGACAGTTCGAGAGTTCAATGCGATGCTTGGTAAGTATCTCGGCGATGAACTCTTGGAGGAGTGGGAGGTCTCTTTCAACAAATCATCTCTCTGCGTGGGATCAGCACTGGACAAGTGGGGTCTAGACCTATCGGTGCTCAAGGACAGAACAGGGGGTAGCGAAACACCCTCAGACCTAGCATCTGCATTCTTGGAGATTCTTCAAGAGATAGAGGACACCTACTCGAAAGAGGCCGAAGAAACCCTTGCCAAGAAATACCCTATTGCGAAAGTTGTCCTGGACTCAGTCGTCAAGATAGTTCCGAACCCGTCTGTCGCCCAAAGCTATCGCCTACCCTTGTTCTGGACAGGTCAAGGCACCAAGCAGGAGAAGAATCTCCTAACATGCAGCAGCAAGGGACCAACAGTCCTTCTTGTGGGTGATATCCAACCTGACAGACATGCCGGACTAGTTGCGGCCGTCAGGGTTTTCTCAGGCACTCTAGAGAGAGCAAAGCCACTTGTGAATCTGAGAACAGGGGTTACAGGCAAGACACTACAAGTTGGCCTCTTTATGTCGAAGTCGAGGATCGCCCTCCCTGAGGTGCCAGCTGGGAATCTGGCCTTCATCACAGGTATCAGAGACCTCGTAGTTGGAGATACGCTGGTCACGGAGGGCACTACGGATGTGCCTCCTCTGATGGAACTACAGTATCCTACGGAGCCTGTTGTCACGTATACTATTGAACCTAGGCAGCTCTCTCAGCTTAGTGAGATTCAGACACCGATTACGGAGTTCGCTGCAACGGACCCGGCGTTAGAGTTCGAGGTGAATCCTGAAACCGGCGAGATGCTACTTTCAGGAGCAGGAGAGCTTCACATCGAGGTTAGTGTGGCGAAGATGGCCAGAATAGGTATCGACGTCATCCTTGGGACTCCAATGGTTCTGCTGAAGGAACAGATGACCAGCGAAGGAACAACATTCACAGGAGGAGAGGGCGAGTCCAGCAGTTTCTCTGTACGAGCTATCCTTCGAGGTGATGATCAGCAGCTCGAGAGTCTAGGAACCATACTCGACTCGGATCTTCAGCTTGGTTGCTACCTGATAGACCAGTCAGGGAGAATCAGCCCTCACGGTGAAGAGCTTGCGTACATCAGAGAAGCGTTCAGGTCAGTCATTCGCAGGGGTCCAGTCGCCGGAGAGAGGATGCGCCAGTTGATGGTTCTCATCGAAAAAGCCGACATACGCATGGAAACACCGGAAACATCTTGGAGGGACGTTACTCAACCTCTGCTTCAGGCAATTAGAGGTAGTATCATGACTGGTGACCCGAAGGTCCTAGAGCCTTGGGTCAGACTGGAGATTAACACGCCAGAGGAGCATGTTGGGGAGTTGACAGCAATCTTGGCCAGAAGAAAGGGACTGGTCCACGAGATAGACTCTGAGAGGTCACTCTACAGGATAATTGCAGAGATTCCGGTACGTGAATCATTTGGACTGGCCAATGAGATTAGGACATCGACATCAGGATGGGCAACATGGGGCGCACGAGCAGGTGGCTATCGCGAGAGAGGATACGGCGAAACGAAGGAAGGTGAAACCTACTAGCCCCTCAGGTAGTATCGACGGTTCATGACTTCGCCTAGCATTGACAATAGCCTCCGGTCAATCATAGAAACCTCGTCCATTATCTTCAGCGCCCGTGTTATGTTTGAAAACACAGCGTTCAGGTAGGCTTTCGCACCCGCCATCTCTGATTGCTCGACCATCTGAAGGTAGGCGTCTGCAATCTTCATGAGACCGAGCCAATCGTCAGCAAGTATGAAATGATACTGGCCCGCTTCCAGTCCCTCTGGAAGGTCGTCATACTGACTTCGCTCTATCACTGCTTCATACTGATTCTCCAGAGCAAGGGCATATCTTAGAAGAACGTCAGCCAATGAAACACAGGTCGCATGGATGAACTCGGCACTCTCTGGAATCTCTGTTTCCACTAGGCCCACTGTCCTCAGTGATACTGCAGCTCCGTAGAGTCCGGAAGCGAGTCTACTGAAATCCTGGTTCTCAAAGAACGACTTGACAGTCTCGGCGAGTCGTGTCTGGCCTCTCCAATACTGTGCAGCTAGAGGGTCGATCTCCTCAACTCCTAGATCCGCTGGGTCCCGAATCTGACTCGTAGCGCCAAGACTGACTGCCTCTAGGTTCATCTTGGCAGAAGCAAGAGCGGTCATCAGAGTTCCCATTCTCGACAGTCCGGATTTGTGTGAAGTCAGGTGGCTAGCACGGGTCTTCAGAACAGGCCAGTCTTGGTTGAGATACGGCACGACGAGAGATACGCCGTGGATGAATATTGAATCATCCTGAGCCCTTGCGTCTGCGAGGAGTCTGTCTATGTCATCAAGAAGCCGGGTGACTCTTTCAGGGAGTTCCTCATCATGTCTCAGAGCAAGCCAGACCACGTTGTACGTGGCAATGGCGACTTCCACGAAGGCACGGGAGTCTGTTGGGAATAGTGGAACGAACTTCACCAAGACCTCACGAAGGGACTTCTGAGCCTCCTTCTGAGAGTATTCCTCATCTCTCATCATTGAGAGCGCAAGACCTAGTTTGCTACCAAGCAGTTCCAAGTCTGAGGCTCTGCCCTTCTCATGAAGCTCCTCCCTCATTCGGATTGCTGTCTGAAACGCTGTCACTCCGATGTCCCAGCACTCATCGGAATCTGTCCCTAGGCAGACCCATCCAAGAGAGTTCTCGGCCCTGGCCATGTCTATAGTAGTATCATGGCCCTCAGATTCCAGCTGTTCAAGGATTGACCGCGCTCGCTCGAGATATTCCATACTTGTAAGAGTGCTCTCATGGTCACCGAGCAGTCCGTGCGCAAAGCCCAAACCAACAAGGATTCTGAACATCTGCAATGACTGACGAGAGTTGAGGTCTCCCATTTCCTCGAATACCGTGAAACCCTTCTCCAGCCGCTCAATCGCTTCAGGAACACCCTCTCTCCAACCGTTGGCAAGGATGCTTGTGCCAATCACCAGGTGAGCATACCCCAGTTCATCCTTAGTGGCCTCTCTCTTCCTAACTCGATCTTCGAAGAGCATCGCTGCACGATCACTTGTAGCTCGTGCCTCCTGGTGTGGGACTGAGTCATCTCGCGTGTCATTTACTCCCAGTTGAAGTGCCACTGCGGATAACTTGCCACCGTCCTTCTCTGACTTGGCTTTCCGTTCTAAGTCATGCAACATGTTGCGTGCTTCTGAGAACATTCCAAGTTCTGTCAGCACACAGGCGTAGTCAAATGTGACTTCAAAGAGAAGGTTCTCATTGCGAATCTCTGACGCCAGTTGGACCAGTCTATTCAGAAGAAGTTCTGCTCCCACAAAGAATCCGGAATCTATCAACACAGATGTAAGATAGTGCACCTCGTGAAATGCCAAGCGTGTCGATGCCTCATGATTCCTTGACTGAATAGCCTCGAGCGTCATTAGGACCTCATCGGCGAGGAAGGGCAGCAAGGGTCTCAGATTGAGCTGTAGTGTAGAGATGACCGATTGAGATAGCTGTCCAAGGATATCTAGGAGCTCAGGGATTGCTTCAATGTCTGGAAGGAGCTCTGCTTCGCTTCTTCTGTAGCTGTTAGTGTATCGAACGTCAAGTAGAGTAAGCATCTCAGGGAGAACGCGGTTCTCACTGAACGAAAGCCTGACTGTGAGCTCCGTTAGCTTTGCGCTTGCTAGACCAGGTCTTCTTAGTACTATCTCCTCAATGGACCGAGCTATCTCAAAGAGAAGCTCATCGTCTTTTGGTTTGCCGAGAGCCAGATTCTGTATGGCGGAGAGACCATCATCAAGAGAGAGCGATGCACATAGAATGTCCCTCAAGATGACAATCAGCAGCGACTCCACTTCAGCCTCTCCTCAATAGCTGAGTAAACATCGGGTCCAAGTCGCTTTAAAGTCTTCACGGAAGGTGCTTGTCACTCAATTACGAAGTCGTGCCAGACTCTTGAGGTCTCCGTGCCCCTCATTCTCTCCATTCGAATCTTGTGAATGGGGACCGGATCTGAATCCTCAAGCTTGAAACGCAGTACTGCATCGGCCATGTATGAGAATGTCGCATAGGTCTTCTCGTCGTGAACGCCCTCTTCTAGCACGAACATTATGCTATGAGAACTCTGAGTTACCCTTCCGCTGAGTCGCTGAACTGCCCTTGGCATTGTGACTGGACTTGAGTGGAGTATCAATGTTGAGAGACTATCCACAACAACACGGGCCACAACTAGGTCATCCAAGACCTCTGAGAGTACGATACCGAGTTCGCTGATGTCATCGACTTTGGACAGCGACCTTGTAGAACTGGACGTCGGTGCTCCCATGCGTTCCGAGTAGCCATCGATGAAGACAAACTGACCAGACTTCTCATAGGCATCTACGGACCAACCGTGGCGACTCATGTCGTTCCTGACCACTCGCGGTGAAACGTCTGTTGTGACGAATACAGCCGGAAATCCAAGCTGAAGCCCATCATAGAGAAACGCTTCAGCATAGGTGGTTTTCCCGGACCCTAGAGGACCAAGGAGCATGTAGGACACCTGAGTGAGCTGCCCAAACCTGACTAGGTCTCCTATCATGGGCCTAGCTTTTGCGGGTTCCGTAGTTCCCGCCATCGCTTCGTCACTCAAGGGTCATACCTCGTCCATAATCGAGCCTCAAGCACCAGGGCTTATCTCCGCAGGCCAGACGCGGATTCCTTCATCAGTAATCCTCATCGAATGGATTCTTGAGCTATGTTTGGAACCTCTCAGTTTAAGCACTTCGATGGAGCGTGATCTCGACTGCTGGCTGATCATCTCGTTATATAGTACCAAGACTCCCGAGGCCAAGAATGCTTCGATGTCAAAGACTCCTAGCCCATCATGCTGAGCAGGAATCTCGCTAGTGAGAAGAAGAGTGGTACCCGTGCGTGTAATTGACGCGGTCAGCTTGAAGAACTCCTCACGTAGAATGTCTCTGCTTCGGAACTTGTAGGCAAGAATGGCCAACGTGTCAATCACCACTCTCTTTGCCTTAATCTTGTTGACATGGTTCAGGATGATGGCCTCAAGTCCTGACAGGTCAAAACTGGGGTATTCTCCTATCTTGACAGGCGTCACTTCCTTTGAGGGTGAGAGGTCAACTATGGAGAGCTTGCCCTTCTTCTCTAGAGCAGCCAAGTCCATTCCGAATCGCATCATGTTTCTTCTGATCAGGTGGGGAGGTTCCTCGAGCGTCACGAGAACTCCAGGCTCGTGGTACTCTGTGGCACCCTTGTATAGGAACTGATTCGCCAAGATGCTCTTGCCGGTTCCGGGCCTTCCAGCGACCAAGATGATATCGCCTCTTGGAAAGCCTCCTTCAATCAGTTCGTCTAGTCCCGGTATTCCTGTACTCACTCTTTCAATCTCAAAATCACTCATTGTGATGCACCTCTCTTTGCACTTACTTTAGCTCCCAGGAACATCTTCATGATTATGTCAGGTTCCGGGATTCCTGTCACTGAAACGCCGCCAATCATAATCGTTGGAAGGGCAAAGACACCATACTCCTCAGCCGCTTCCGGATTCTCACTCACATTGATAATCTCCAATTCGAACAGACCAGCACCAAGATTCTCAAGAGTATCCACCAGAACCTCTTCGGCTCTGGGGCAGAACGCGCAGGTGTCGGACTTAAACAGGACGACCGGGATGGGGGAACTATCTTCGTCGTCCTCCTCCTTGTTCGGAGAGTCCTTTAACTCTGCGTTGTCCGCCAAACAATAGCACTCCTGTACCTAGGGGATGATTTGGGGAGAAGCCGGAGAAGTAACTTGAATGTTTTGACGACTTAGTCTTGCTGTTGACGCTGCAGAATCTTATCGGTATCCGAGAACACGACGTATCTTGGTGGCAGCCTTACCAAGTACTCTCGAATGATAGCGTACAGCCTTAGGCATAATGGCGGCTAGAATCAATGCCTGCTTCTTATGTGAGGCAATCTTCTTGAACACAGCTTTGCCAGCAGAGCAGCGAACAGAGATATCCTTTAGCTCACCCAAAGAGAGCTCATCGCGCATTCTCTCAACCGTCGAAGCCACGTAGCCAGACATCGCAGCGACCACCTCCCTATTGGTTGTAGGGGAGGCCGCGGAGGCCATCAGGAGACCGTCATCCCTTGCAAGGATGGAAGCAAAGAAACCGCCGGCTATGTTCATCTCTTCCAAGATTTCTGCCAATGCCCTGTAGTCGGGTCGCTCCATGGTCAGTATCTCCGGCCCATAGCCTGACTCGATTTGCGCATTCTCCTATTAAGCATGATGGACGTTGGGCTCTCGAACAACTAGACTATTGGCATTGACAGTGCGACAGGATCGATACTGTCTGTATTCCCTGTCCTCAAAAATCAGACCGCACTACAATTTTAAGTCGGATTCCGCAATTGGGACTGACTAGGAGAATACCCGATGTCCGCCGAGTTCCGCTTCAAAGTAGTGATGCTGGGTGATGGAGCTGTAGGCAAGACAGCTCTGACAACTCGGTTCACCCAGGGAAAGTTTGAGGCGGACTACAAGAGAACAATTGGCAGCGATTTTGCGATAAAGAAGCTCGAATTTGATGATCTTGATGCGAATGTGACAATCCAGGTATGGGATCTAGCGGGCCAACCTCGATTTGAGGTGGTTCGCCAAGGTTTCTATCGCGGAGCGCGCGGTGGCCTGCTCGTATTCGATGTTACAAGGCGGCGAACCTTTCTGAATATTGAAGACTGGAAGGGAGAATGCTTCAAGAACCTCGGGTACGAGATTCCGCTTGTGGTAGTAGCAAACAAGGTGGATCTAGCAGACAGCAGAGTAGTTCCAACTAGCGATGGAAGTGAGTATGCCAAGAAGAACAAATCACTCTATGTCGAGTCAAGCGCTCTTACAGGCGAGAATGTGGAAGATGCCTACGCATCGCTTTGTAGGACCATGATTGAAGAAGCATTGGAACGAGCCAAGGGCGGCAATCACTAGAGCCCCTGAGCAACCGGGAATCGCAACAAGGTCAGTCACAGTAACTATTAAGGAGGGTTCCTCTGACAACAAAGCTGGGGCAAGGTGGGCCATGGTCAAGAAGGACGAAAGGACACTTACACAGGCACTAGGAGGCGGAGAGGCGCTTCGCGGTCTCAAGAAGGCTATGAAGAGAATCTTCAAACCTGAAGAGGATGTGCTAGAGAAGACGCTTTCTGAGATCACGTCTATCCAGGCCTGCAAGGATGCTGCCCTCACTGGGGACGAGGATGTCAGACTCCTAGCAGTGTGCCGCCTTGGGGATTTTGGCTCAGCGGCAAGGGAAACTCTGGAACTGAGCCTTAACGATGGCACCCCGCTCGTGCGTATCGCTGCTGCAGGGGTTATTGCAAACCTGGGAAACAAGAACACCATTGCGGCCCTTGAAGACCACCTTTCGGACAATGACGAGAGTGTGAGGGAAGCTCTGCAATACTCAATTGGATGGCTTCAGGCACACGGAGAAGAAGTTCCCGACACCACAGTCGGACTACGTCCTGTCGTAGATGAGGCGGAGATACTTGAGGTAGAGTCCACACCTACGCGTACCAGTGATGATGTGACCGTAAGTAGCGGGGTATCGATATCGGACAACGTGTTAGAGTTCAAAGTCACTGTGAACAACGACAGTGAGGAATTGGCTACTGACATCACAATTACTGTTCTCTCCTTTCCTGCAGACAGTCTGAGACTACTTGAGGAGAAGACTCAGACCATCGAGTTTCTGAAACCAGGGGATCATGGGACGCAGACATTCGTCTTTGAGATTGACTCCGAGGCGATTGAGGGTGAGATCATCACCTCAGTGACCTTCTTCGACAGCTCATTCGACAAGGTGACAGCCAAGGCCGGCAATTGCTTTGTGAGGTCCCTCTATAGTCAACTTCGCCCATTGGAGATGTCACTTGACGAGTTCGCAGACATGAGAAAAGGGAAGGCCTATTGGAACCGGGAGCACGTCGTGGAAGCATCCCCGAATTCACTGTTCAAACTGACAAAGGACATTCTCGAGAGGAATAATCTCCATCCACTTCGCGTTGAGTCCGAGAGGAAGGAGGACATGTTCATGGGAGTAGTGGTTGGAGCAGGTATCGGGAGATACACTTCTTCGAGAGTGACTGTGACTATGACAGCGGTAGGCCATGTAAAAGGCGATCTGAGTAGACTTCGCATAGACGTGCTATCAGACTCCTCTGAGATACTACAGATTGCTGCAAGTGAACTCTTCGAGAGTCTGCAGATTGCCATTGACACCGAGAAGTAGGCTCAGGTACCTGTACCTAAGAGCTTCATGAGAGTAACATCACTAAGGAGCCCGAGCTTCTCGGATATCTTCTCTACGGCCTGCACTGCAGGAGAGTCTTCAGGCAGCTCGGTCAATGGAGCCCCCAGGTAGTTCAACTTGGCTAGTTCATCATCGTTTGGTATCATGCCTCCAAAGAAGATTCCCTGCTCCTCCAGTCGAGTCGCAAGCTCATCTTCCATTCCTGGAGGGAACCTGTTGGCAATAACAACGACCTTCTTGAAATCGATGTGAACTTCCTTGGCCAGGTCTCTAATCCTCAACGCTGCCTCATAGGCTGCGCGTGAAGAGTCAACCACAATAATGAGAATATCCACATTCCTGTCAGTTCTACGGCTCAGATGCTCAAGTCCTGCACTCATGTCAAGGAGTGTGAAGTCATAGTTCTTGCTGAGTGTGTCAAGAATCTGAGTGAGTAGACGATTGACATAGCAGTAGCAGCCCTCTCCTTCGGTACGGCCCATGGCCAAGAAGTCATAGAGGTCACCTTCAACCAATGATTCGTAGATCTCACCCTCGAGAATGTCCTGTTTGGTGACTGCTCGAGAGATTGAACCTTCGTCGATGTTCTCTCGGAGCTTGGTGGCTATCTCCCCAACAGTAGAAGAGACCTCTACTCCCAGTGCTCTGGGCAGATTCATGACCGGGTCTGCATCCACTACAAGCAGTGACCTCTTGGTCTTCTCTGTCAGGATCCTAGTAAGTAGTGCGGAGGTCGTTGTCTTACCGACACCGCCTTTTCCAGATACTGAAATCACTAGACGCTCTCTCATACTCTTCACACTCTGAAGGGAGTCTGCACGACCCTTCTTTGCCTGAGTGTACTACTCTCAGTCCTCTTTCCATTTACCGGATTGAAGGTACTTAGGTATTCCACTAGAGTCCTGCGGACCAACCTTCACGGTCCAGCCTGAGACTTCCTCGGTCTCACCACTGATTCGTGCTGCCATTCCGGGACTAATTAGGGTCTTATGCTTGACCTTATCTGCAACTCCATATTCTTCGAGGGTTTCTGCGACTTTCTCTGCGGTCAGTTTCCTACCTGCTACAGCAGACTGAACGCTCATTCCCTCGGTGTCCACGACAACAAGGTAGGCATCAACATTTCCCTGTTTGATGTCGCTCTCGACCGTGAAATAGGTCAAT
>CP070658.1:2297968-2302707 GCA_020355105.1 Candidatus Thorarchaeota archaeon
ATTCCCTTGTTGAAAGCAGCGAAGACCCCGATTACCCCCAAGCGCGAACGCGAGTACTCTGATTCTCGCCTGACATTCGCAATCATCAGCACCCCCATGGCCATCACAGTGAGAGCGATGTATGCCTTCACGTATTGAGCTGGCAAGTTTACGTTGGCGATAGAAGCCACTAGGACTCCAACGACTCCCAATACCGAGAAGATGACAGCTGCTTCTCGCTCGTTTCTCTGTTCTGCAAGGTCCATGTTCCGGTACCTGTGATGGAAAGCAGCTGCCGCAAACCCTGCGAGGAACTGACTGAACAGTATGGCAGGAACGAGCACGAGTGGTTCGTACCCCATTATTATGAGTATGGGGGCAAGGGTCGTACCGTAGCCCATTCCAAGTGTGGCTGCAAAGTACTCAGCTACGAAGGCAAGTATGACGAGGGGAATGAAGATATCCAACATACGCCAATGTCAACTCGTCTTGTGGAATCGAATCAACTCGGAAGCAAGGAATTGTGATAAATGCTTTCTGACGGGCTCTGAAATGAAACAAATGCACATTCCAGCAGTTCTCTTCATTGAAACTGTACTTCGAATGCGCAATGCCCACGGCTACCGGAACGATGGCATTACCTCTTCTGCAAACTTGCGGAGAAACTCGGCGCCATCACCCTCTCGCGGGAGAGCCACCAAGTAGTACCTATGACCTGACTCTCTGGCCGACTCGATGGCTTTGATGAATTCATCAGTTCCAGAAACTTGCTGTCCCATCATAGCCCCAGCCATAAAACCGACCTTGTCGGCGCGGTTGGCCTTCTTCGCCGCCTCTAGCACCTTCGTCCTGGCGGCTTCGACGTCAACAGGGCCACCACCCATTTGCCAAGGTGGGATGTAGATGATATCACCGTACTTACCTGAGAGTGCAAGCATCCTGTTGCCCCTGCTTCCGAATAGCAGCTTTGGATAGGGCTTTTGGACAGGCTTGGGTTCTAGTACTGCGCCCTTTGCTTGGTAGAACTTGCCCTCAAAGTCCACCTTGTCTTTGGTCCAGAGTTCGAGCATCAGTTCGAGACCTTCATGTGTCTTGTCTACCCTTGTTTTCGATCCATTCCATTCGCTGTAGCCCTCAAACTCTGCCTGAGACCATCCAGCCCCGATTCCAGCAATTACTCGCCCATTCGACAAGACATCAAGCGTTGAGATCATTTTGGCAAGCATCCCAGGAGGTCGAAATGGGATTGGGGTCACCATCGTGCCAAGATGAATTTGCTCCGTCTTTGCGGCCAGGTACGTCAGCGTAATCCAGCTCTCCATTGTCACATTGCTGTCCGGGCGGTGCATCATACCGCCCATGTCACCCCACATGTAATGGTCTGGCATCAATGCTGCATCAAAGCCAATCTGGTCTGCTTCGAGTATTCCTTTCTCTACCTGTTCATAGTTGCTGTACCAGTTGCCAAGGCCACCTAGAATGAATTTCATTTGAACCACTCCATTGGCGGGATGATAATCCACTCATAAGTCATGATATATGATACGTTTTCTGGCAGGTGCCAGTAGGGTGGAGTAAAGACCAGCTCAGTGCAGAGAAGGAGATTGTGGTAGTCGGTGTAGGAAGATCGTATCACACATAACAAACCTCGGAAACACTGTGGGCGTCGCAAATCCTGATGGATGATGTGACACTTAGGAGGTGAAGATTTGAGAAGAGCATACATACTTGCGACTCTGACGATTCTGCTAATCTCCGGAATTGCTTACGTCGCAGGAACCCTCCAGGAGGGCTTCTCCTCTACAGCTGTGCAGAAGCAGGATGAAGCCCGAGAGATGCAAACTGATCTCGAGCGAATGGAGTCGCGTACATACTACCTGATGGAACGGGATATCACGAGGGTAAGAGAGTACGGGAATCTCTTCGGAGAAATCTGGCCCATCGACATGGAGTTCGAGTTTCTGAACAGTAGTCTTAGTATTGAAGAGCGACAAGTCTACGTCAGGCGAATCGTGGACAAGATTAGCCAACTACAGAGCTATCAGAACATGCTACTCATACTACATTTGTATAGGCATTTCAATAGGACAACAAACACATACTGGATAGCTAGTGAAGATAACGAAGGCTACGACTTCTCGATTACATGGGAATTGTGGCAGGCCTTCATAAGTGACCATGGCTCACCTGTCACAATTCAGACAACTCTGCAATTCCACGGAGCTTTCTTCAGCTACCCAGCGATTCAGGCGTTGCCGTACGGGTGGCGACCAATGGACCATGAAACGGGCGAGGAAACCTTCACCATAGAGAGTGCCGGAATCGAATTTCTGTGTGAATACTTCTTGCTAAGCCAGATACAGGTGTTGCAGTACCAAATCGACCAAACGCTGCAAGAAGCCAATGCTCAAGGTGCAATAGCTGAGAAGATTTCTCTAGCAGTATCACTGACCACAGTGGCCATGCTACTTGCAACCGCGATGGCAAGTCGTGTCAGCGAGAGAGAAGTAGTGAGCGAGATTGTGACACCTAGAAAGGAAATGGGTCAAGATGTAGGTCCTGTGCGCGACTACGGGACAGTGCCTATACTCATAGTTGCAATTGCTTTGGCGCTTCTAGGGTTGTACCTAGCATTGTACTGATTGTGTCAAAAACAGGTGCAATCATGTAGCGAGGATGGTCAGGCTCAGTTTCGAGTAACCCGCCCCGCAAAGGACATAGTCTGCTGCTGAAAACGATGCGGGTTTCACTTCTCGGCAGAGCCGATGTCCCACTTATCTACTGGGTTCCCGGGATGACCCATCTTTCGCACGAACAGCATACAACTACAGCACCGGCACGATTTCTCTTGCTCATGGTGCTCTGCACTGTCGTGGTCACATTCACATCTTTCAAGACCTTTCAAGTCAATCATTTCTTTCAACCTCGTAAAATCGGCATTTGGACATTACACAATCATTCACTAGTCCCTATTAAGAGGAAGTAACCGGCAAAAGCAAGCGGCGCGGCGGTTTCGTGAACCCAGCTATCAGTCTTCACTTGCGTATATCATCTCATAGACGGATACAGCATCTTCATCAGACAACGTTGGTTTCACAATTCGTATCAAAGCCCTACGGATTCTAGAGAGATTTCCACTCTTCCATAGGTAAAAGAGTGTCCAGATTCCGAGAATCCAGAAATAGACGAATCGATAGCATAGAAGAATGGCCCAGGAAATGATCATTGGAAACAGGTAGCGCCTCTGAAACACAAAGGACTCGACCTTGGAGTATGTAAGATCTCTGTAGTCGAAGAGAAGGGCTGAGAGAGGAGCAAGTGCCAGCAGATAGAACTTGTAGGCCCCTCGAGGGTAGAACAGCTGCACACACATCACTGCCACAAACGACCACATTAGAGCATGGACAAGCAGCCTTCCGCGGATTGCGGCGGGCTCATCGGATTCATGATCCTGAATCCTCGTTACAGCATAGGTGCCATACACAATGAGTCCACTCAGAATAAGGAATACATAGTTGACAAGCAGGACGGCAATGGCATCGGTGAACCAACTCGATCCCCAAAGCCAAAGGAAGAATGTGTTGAGGTGCACCGTCATCCATAGGTCTGGTATGAACGTTGTAAGCCTGTCCAGCGCGAGAACAAATGGAAACATTCGACCGAGGAAGGTTTCCGGGGTTGCGATGAGGAAGGGTACTGATGCAAGAAAGACAATGCCGCCGTACACAAGTGTGTATCTGAGGAAGAGTAGGAGGCTCCGTCGTACACCTGGACTTGATTTCCGGATCAATAGAATGATGAGAATGGGAAAGAACACCACCGCAAACTGCTTGTAAAGAGTGGCAACGGCCAAAGCAGCCAGGGAGAGGGAATCCTGTTCTCTGAGAGCAAGCAAGAATGCAAGCATTGAGAAGAAGACGTAAGGAGTTGGGTTAAGCCACATGAAACTACCGTAGAAGAGTGTAAACGGATTGAGCAGGTAGAGTAGCATAACGAAGATTGAACGTTTGACGTCCCTAGTTAACTTGAAGGAAATCTCATACACCAAGTAGCCCGTGGCAGCATTGAATCCGAAGAGTATCAGTCCTGGAAGCCAGGATGGAGTGCTACCCAAGGCGCCTACGGTGTAGATCCATAGAGGTGGATAGAGATACACGGCCATAGCTTCCGAATAGGGCCATACACCCTCCCATAGTGAAGGGACCCAAGAGAGGTAGAAGAACTGGTAGTCGTTGTATAGCTCAACATGTATCAATTCCTCGAAGACCTCAGGAAGACCGAGACTGTAGGTTGCCAGTGTGAAGATCCGTATGAGAAACAAGGCAAGGTTCACTGAGAGACCCAGCATGAAGTATCGTTTCCGCCCTGTGAAATACCACGCCGTTCCGAAGATCACAATGAACACACCAAGGAATCCTAGACTGAGAGTTACGAAGTAGCTGTTCGGGACATAGACATAGTAATAGCTGACCATCGCAGTGTCGGAGATGTGGTTGACAAACACAAGGTAGAGCTCAATTTGTTCGGTGGTGACTACTTCGTACCGACCTCTCCCACTATGGCGTATCTCCAAGAGGGCGTCCATGTCATCCAAGGACGTGCCGTTCAGGTACTTCTCGTACTCGTCAGGGTGAAGAAGGTAAACTGAGCAGTTTCCGACTGACTGGTCTACGCTCATTACATCTATCCCAAAGAAGGCCTCGGTCTGGTCGATATCTTGAGTGACCAGCTCTACATTTGTGCTATTGCCCTCAACAGTC
>CP070658.1:2302807-2314381 GCA_020355105.1 Candidatus Thorarchaeota archaeon
ACAGACCAGAAAGTACACCAGCGAATGCTCGAGGAGTCCGAACGGAACTACCGCCGACTCGTAGAAACCATGACCGCTGGAATGGGCGTAGACGACGAAGATGGTATAATCATCTATACTAATGCCGCCTTAAACGAGATGTTGGGATACGAGAAGGGAGATCTAGTCGGCACCGAGAATAGAGCGATAATGCACGGGCTGACGAGGGAGAAACAACAAGAAAGGAAGGCTGCAAGAAGAAAGGGTGAGGTTGAGCACTACGAGGCGAAGCTGATTCACAAGTCCGGCGAGTTGATTCCGGTAATGGTTTCTGCAGCACCCATTCATAATCCTGATGGGAAGTATACTGGCAGTTTCGCCATATTCACTGAGGTTACTGAATTGAAGTCTGCAGAAGACGAGGTGCGCTTTCTGCTGGATCTTCTGATGCATGATATCGGAAACCAGATGCAACTGATAATTGCAGGAGGCGGCTTTCTTCGGGACGACTGCACCACAGACGAGGTCATGAGAGCCAAGCGGTACATACTCGACGGCGCCGACAGATGCCTTGACCTCATCACCAAGGTGAGGAAAGCCGAGGCGTCAAAGCAGGAGAGCGTATCTCCAGTGAATCTCTCCCCCATCCTCAAGAGGGAAGTCAAACACCTATCCGAACAGTACTCTGTTGCTCCTAGCATGGTTGGGGTACCAGAACGAGTGATGGTGATGGCTGACAGTGCGCTTTCTCAACTCTTGTGGAACTTGCTTGAGAACGGTGTGAAGCACAATTCCAAAGCGGAGCGCAGTCTATGGATTATAGGCAAGAAGAAAGGCGATAGCTACAGTCTGAGCATCTCTGATAACGGGCCTGGACTCAACGCCTCGAAGAAGAAGGCCATTCTTGATGCGGAGCGAAGATATGGAGGAGTTGGCCTGCATCTTGTAAGGCGTCTTGCCGAAAAGTACGATGCGGAACTGACTGTGGCTGACAGAGTAACTGGTCGTCCGAAACAGGGACTTGACGTGACTATCAAGTTCAGACTTGCAGACCCTTCACAATTATGAGAGGTTCGCCCTATAGACCACAACCATTATGACCTAGACGAGTTATGTGTGCATTTAGGTCATCGACTTGAAATCCGCAAAATCCATTCTCATCAAGAATGGCTACGTTCTGACACTGAATAGGACTCGCAGGATAATAGCTGATGGTGCTGTCCATATAGAAGATGGCAGAATCATCAGTGTCGGAAATACCGAAGAGCTCCGAAGCACAAAGGCGGAGCTCATTCTTGATGCGAAACACATGATTGTCATGCCCGGGCTTATTGACACTCACGTTCATCTTGCCCAGGCACTCATTAGAGGCTGTGCCGACGATGTTTCTCTCGTTGACTGGCTTAAAAGCTATGTTTGGGTGCTTCAAGGCAATTTCACTGGAGATGATGGTAGGGTTTCTGCAGAGCTGTGTATGGCAGAGATGATTAGAACCGGAACCACTTCGTTTCTAGAATGTATGATACATACTCGTTATGGCTTTGATAATATCGCAAAGTCGGTGGAGGAGGCGGGTATGCGGGCCGCTCTGTCAAAGATAGTAATGGACTCAACGGGCTACGCAGACAGCGATGATATAATGTATCCCGGCATGATTGAGGATCGTGATGCTTGCCTGGAGGAAACCGACCGTATGCATTCCAAGTGGCATGGGAAAGCGGATGGTCGCCTACAGGTGTGGTATGGACTTCGCTCTCTGGGTGCGGTCACTCCAGACTTGTTCAAAGAAGTGGTGCGGCTGAGCAGAGAGAAGAACACACGGATGACCATGCACCTAGGAGAGGTTGTAGATGATGTCCGATTTGTCAGAGATAACTTTGAGATGGGACTCACTGAGTTTGCTCAAGAGATGGGTCTACTTGGGCCCGACATGGTCTTCGCGCATGGCATTCATCTTGATGATGCCGACCTGAATCGCTTGGCTGTGACTCAGTCGAACATCTCACATTGTCCAGCAAGCAACATGAAGCTAGCTTCAGGCTTTGCTAGAGTCCCGGAAATGCTAGGGCTGGGCGTGCCGGTATCTCTGGGTTGTGACGGAGGGCCCAGCAACAACACCTATGACATGATTCGGGAGTTGCGATTGGCCGCACTGATTCACAAAGCCAAGGCCGATGATCCTCTTGTAGTGACAGCTGAACAGGCAATTGAGATGGCAACACTGGGAGGCGCCAAGGCCATGGGCATTGCAGAAACGGTAGGGTCTCTAGAGCCAGGAAAACTGGCGGATATCATCCTGGTTGACATGAATGACCTTGGCCTAACTCCCAACGTGAATCCGGTTTCGAACCTAGTCTATTCGGGAAGTGGCCATGCAGTTGACACTGTGATGGTCAACGGTCGTCTCTTGATGCAGGACAAGAAGCTTCTCACACTCGATGAGGAGAGTGTGATTCAGCGGGCGCGTGAACGTAACCAAGCACTCATGGAAAGGGCTGACGTTAAGATTACACCCAAGTGGCCATTGGAGTAGTTCAAGGATTCCGTACTATGCAATGATTGCCTCGCGCTCGAACAGCTTGGCACCAATTACCAGGAATACCATCGCGAACGCGAGCATGTAGAGCACGTTTCCGAGAAGACTGGCTGGTGTAGCCACACCCGAGAGCACACCATTGAGGAACAGAATCGCATGGCTGAATGGTATCGCAAGGACGAAGACACCAAACACGCCCCCGTACTGAAGTATACTTCCGGTGAAGCCCAGGATGCCTATCACCATAGTAGGGATTAGTAGGATGAGATTGTTGATGGACTCTGCAGTGGCCTGATCCCGAGCTAGACTCGACACCACAATCCCGATGCTAATTGCACAGATAAGGATGAGAAGCTGACAGAAGAAGATGAGTGGGATTGCTGACGAATTGACGGTATAGAGGTTGATATAGTAGTCCATTACTTCGGGGGGAAGGCCTACTGCACGTACCACTATGGACCAATTGTAGATCAAGATACCAATCACTGTAAAAATCGAGTAGAGCATCGTAAGTACAAGTCCCGCAATCAGTTTGGCGATGAGAATGCTGACTCTACTCATCGGAACAACAAGAAGCGCCTCTAGTGTGTGTTTCTCTCGCTCCCCTGCAAATGACTGCCCAACGTAGGGTGACGGCGCCATCACAGACACTATCATGACAAGGAAGACAGCCAGCGAATGTCCATAGGTGGCTTCCGGGGTGATTGTATACCAGTCAACGCGAAGGTCTCTGATGATTACTATCTCGTTTATGACTTGTTTCGCAAATGCGTCAATTCTCTGTGCTGCAGCCGTAGCCCGGAAGTTGCCGGTGTTTACCCAGACCACCAGCGTGCTTCTGTTTGCCGCTTCTAGTTCTTGAGTGAAGTTCTCAGGAATAAGAACCCATACGGATAGGGTCCTATTGGCAACCATGTTGTCGCCTTCAGATCTTGTAACATTCAGCAGTTGCTCTATCAGGAGTGTGTCCATTTCGCTCTCGATTGCGCTGTAGAGCGTGTTCCCCCATATGCCCTCGTCATCAAGTGTTATATAGACAGTTTCAGGCTCCGCACTGGTTTGTGCCACAACAAAGGAGAGGAACGCACCCTCGAACATCCATGCGAAGAGAGGGCTGACTATAAGGCCAAAGATCAGCCATCGTGACCGGAAGAGGGACTTGACCTCCTTCTTGATCAGCCAGATCATCTTCCTGTCAGGTCCTTTCCGCACCAGTTTGATCACCTTTCCTCTTACTGTCCGTATACCCCTTCACCTGTCACAAGGCCCATGAAGACTTCCTCTAGGTCTGCTGCCTTGAATTGTTCCTCCAGTTCGCTCGGCTTCCCCACTGCCACGAGATTGCCCTCGTTTAGGATTCCCACACGATCACACAACTCGGCCACCTCATTCAAGTCGTGTGTCGTTAGGATGATTGTTCTCTTTTGTTCAGAACTCAACTTCTTCAACACATTACGGACAACACGCGCACCAATCGTATCGACTCCCGTAGTCGGCTCGTCCATGAACACAATCTCAGGTTCGATTATCAGTGCTCTAGCAACCAGCACCTTTCGCTTCATTCCGCCGCTAAATCCTTTGACTTGATAGTCCTCCTTTTCGCGAAGACCGACCGTGTCTAGCAGCCTGTCAGCTCGGTTGTGAAGATCATCGTCAGGAATCCCATAGAGGCCTCCGTAGTAGACCAGATTCTCTCGAGCCGTGAGTCTGTCATAGATTCCTGCCTCCTGAGGAAGTAGTGACACTCTCTCTCGGATATAGTCAATATCCTGTGTGACGTCGCATCCCAAGACCCAAGCATTTCCCGCGGTCGGTGTAAGTAGACCAATTAGAATTCTGATTAGTGTGGTCTTTCCTGCCCCATTAGGGCCGAGGAGTCCAAACACCTCCCCACGATTAATCTCAATACTTACCTTGTCGAGGGCGACAACTTCCCGTTTCTTGCCCTTCTCGAAGATCTTCGTCAGAGATTCAGTCCGAATCACAGTGTCGGTCATAGTGCATTTGCTCCTCGCTTGGCACGGCCATCTGATCTATTTCACATGTTCCACGTGGGGAAACGGGGGCTCTCCCTTTATTCCCTTGAGGAACTCGAATGCTTCTCCTATGTTATCTTCTTCTCCTGAAATGAACAGCGTCACCGAACCTTCAGCCCCGTTTATCCCCCCAGCAGAGATGGGTATGACTGACACTTCGAAAAGTGCATCCAGAGCCTCAATCTCTGTGAACGCATTGGCTCCGGGGATTGAGATTGCACCTACTGGAGTACCAATGGAATAGTCCCAATCGTCCATTCCGAACTGGCCACTGAAGTCATCATATAGCACAGGGATTGACTTCTCTAGACCGATGGGCATGATCACCGTGATGTTCCGAGCGGCTGCCGGACTCATGAAGGTTCCTACAGTGCCGCCTGTACGACTGGCCAGCAGTACGATTGGGACATAGTTCGCATCAAGGGCGTTGGCACTCTTGATGATCACATCACTTGGTCCCAGCTCATCAAGCACATCAATCACCTTCTTTCCTTTGACATGCTTGCCTTTGTGGAATATGGCGTCAGAAGACCGGCTGTCCCTCTCCGTCACTGAAAGGCCCTTAGGGACAACGAGGCCAGCTATGTGTTTGGTCTTGTCGTAGTTTCCAAGCAATTCTTCAACAAGATATGCTGAAGTTGTGCCAAGCGTCACGCAGAGATACCCGCTCTTAAGGGCCTTCTGCACAGCTTCTGTCGCCAGAAGCCCCTTGGCGATGAGTCGTTTGCTTTCAGCAACTGTAAGAGTGACCAAGAGTTTCTTCATCTCAAGTCAATTGATAGCGACCACTAGCTCCGATTAAAGATTTGGTTGGTTGGCTTTCGATTAAACCCGTTGGGATTCACTTTCCCCGGCATTGAACGCGAAGCCTTTATCGGAGAATACTGATGTACAATCAGATGAGCGGCATGCACGGTCTATCGAGCAAGGCATTGGAGGATCTCATTCGGGCTACTTTAGGCCAGGAGCAACTCACATCATCAGTGGCCAGTGATAGTGTGCAGGCTACGAAAGTGGTAGGTTCGTTGTTGCACGGAGTATCATCCAGTGAGTCAAGAGTGCTTCGACTGGCTTCCGCTCGGCTTGGATATCAACATGTTGCCCTTGGATGGGATGATCTCAAGGCCAAATCCAATGAAGCCCTCACCAGCGATCTCACAATGTTCAGCCAAGCTGTTGATATCCTCGCGACTGTTTTCGCATACTGTGAAACATTTGGAGCTGGCCGTGCAATCACAGAAGAATTCGCAAGAATCTCTGAAATTCCGATGATTAGCTTGGCTGACGAAGTGTTTGCTCCGCAGCCCGCACTCTGTGCAGCAGCTTCATTCTGGGAACACCTAGGAGGTTTGAAAGGCAAGAAGATCGCAATCTGCTGGGGATTCGGATCGAACTTCGTTTTGCCAAACACGGCACAAAGCTTGCTTCTCATTTGCACGTCACTGGGTGCGGATGTAGTGCTTGCTACGCCACCTGACTTCTCCTTGCTTAGACGAGTCATTCGTGATTCCAGGAAGCGGGCCACCGCTTCCGGTGCCCACTTTGAGGAGTCTATGGATCTTGAGGGGGTCGTTAGAGCTGCAGATGCCGTGTTTGCAGCAAATTGGTGTCGACTCGATGACTTCAACCACCCTGAAAGAAGCACAGATCATGCATCGCGGTTCCGAAACTGGTACTTCAGAGATGAACTTCTTCCCCACAATTGCGCGTTTCTAACCGAACCTCCTGTTCAATCAGATCTTCTTCTTGATACAAGACTCCGGGAATCCGATCGGAATTTGACAAAGGGCTGGATTCTGAAGAGAGTGCAGGGTCTGATTGCTTCAATCAGACACGTTGAAGAACGCTCCACAAGCGAGAAACCTTCGACTCTTGTCTAGCTCTGAGCCAACTCGCAGACCTTTTATCGACTGTCCTCATTGTACGCACGACCATGTGGAAGTTTTTCAGACCCGACTCTCTCAGAGTCTGGAAGGATCCGGAAACGATTCGTAGACTGAGAAGGTACCGAGGGATAATTGATCAGGAACGAGTATCAAAATACCTCCTCTCAAGAAACCTCGAATGCAAGCTTGCGCTCGATGATACCAACGAGAAGCTATGGGCTGAGCACTCTAGGCTATCTGAGAGGCATGGTGAGTACATTGAGAAGGTGGACTCGGGTGATTCACCGGTTTCGCTTGATAAGGCGAATGCAATCTCCCTTTTGGACCTCAAGATTGAGCTTGCCAACAGAATGCTCTCAGAGTGTCACTTTTGTGAGCGCAAGTGCGGTGCAGATAGGACTCGGGACGAGAAAGGATGGTGCAAGCTTGGCAGCGAATCTCGTGTTTCCTCAGCCTTTCTACATACCGGGGAGGAAGCTCCACTAGTCCCCAGCGGCACCATCTTCTTCTCCTCCTGTTGCTTCGGTTGTGTGTTCTGTCAGAACAACGACATATCTACGAACCCAAATTCGGGTCATGTCGTAGATGTGAAGAAGCTCGCGGCACTCGCTGAAACCCTATTCAGAGACGGCGCTCTCAACATCAACTACGTGGGCGGTGACCCTATCCCCAACACTCACACTATACTTGGATCGATGAAGTATCTTGCTTCGAACGTAACGCAGCTCTGGAATTCGAACCTCTACTGCTCTGAAGACACTATGCATCTGCTTGTCGATGTATTCGATGTGTGGTTGCCTGATTTCAAGTATGGAAATGCCGAATGTGCTGAAAGGCTCTCTGGGGTGAAGGACTACTTCAACATTGTTTCAAGGAACCATTTGACAGCCTACAATCATGGTGAAGTGATAGTACGGCACTTGGTCCTGCCTAGTCATCTGGAGTGTTGTACAATCCCCATTCTTGAGTGGATTGCTGAAAACATGCCTGACTGCATGGTGAATATCATGGGTCAGTATCGACCAGAGCACAAGGTATTGTGGGATACGGATCGATTTCGGGATATAGCAAGGGGAGTCAGTAGAGAAGAGATGCAGCTCGCGTTTGAGAAGGCCGACGAGCTTGGGATATGCTGGAGACCAGTTAGCTGACGGCACGGCGGTGTTCAGGTCACAAGATTATAAAGAGTAACTCTGAAACCCAACACCACTATGTGTCTTGCAGTACCTGGTCTTGTTGGAAACATAGACGGCGACTACGCGGAAGTAGACTTCGGAGATGTCAAGAAGAAAGTCTGTGTGTCGTTGCTTCCGGGGTTGCAAGAGGGCGAGTACGTGATAGTCCATACCGGATAAGCCATAGAACGCATTGATTCCGAAGAGGCGAAGAAGCGAATCCAACTCTGGGAAGAAATGGCGCAGTCGGCAGAAGAAATCGAGTGAATGTGTACCGGCAATCATCAGAAAACACTATCAGGCAGAGAACCAACTCATACGTCGATGAATCGTGCCAGACACACTTGAATCAATCATGGCCGAGCTTAGGTCCCGCATCAACACGGAGGACAGATTTACCAAGGTTTCGAGGGAAGAGGTTGAAAGCCTCAAACAGGAGACGGTAGTTGTGATGCCTGCGGGAGGGAAGGGAACGCGAATACGCGCCGAAACTGACAACAAGCGCATCAACAAGGTAATGATTAGCATAGATGGTAGAGAAAGCATAATCGAGAGGACCGTACGGGACTATGCATCCTTTGGCTTCAAGAAGTTCGTTGTATTGACTGGATTCATGGCTGACAAGGTAGAGGAACATCTCGGCAACGGTTCCAGATGGAGTGTTGAGATTGCCTATTCAGAGGATCCCGAAGGTCGCAAAGTTGGTAATGCAGGAGCCCTTCTGAATGCTCTTGAAAATGGGATTCTGGATGACATGATGGTTTCCATAGTCCACAACCCAGACGACATGATAGTCGGTTTGGAACGCCCATACGGCGATGTCTTCCTTGAGGGGCACATCAAAGGAAGAAAGAACG
The DNA here is from genome assembly GCA_020355105.1 of Candidatus Thorarchaeota archaeon. Lineage (GTDB taxonomy): Archaea > Asgardarchaeota > Thorarchaeia > Thorarchaeales > Thorarchaeaceae > SMTZ1-83. The sequence goes on from CP070658.1 coordinate 2,311,277, forward strand.
GATGCATCAGTACCTTCGTTGTTGTCCCAGAAACCCCCTTCCAGTACTCTGGCATGATTATCGAGAACGGAAAGGTGTCTGATATCACCAAGTATCCCCCAATTGCAATTCCGGCTCACACAGGTATCACCATGTTCGATCCTGAATGCTATGACTATTTCCGGAGGCTCGTGACCCTAGAAAGAGAAACCTCCTTTGAGAACGTTGTGAGCCCGGTTCTTGCAAGAGAGGGCCGGCTCTTCGCAATCAACATCCCTTCTGAAGCCTGGATTCCAGTGAATGATCTGAAGGGTATCGAGAGAGCCAAGTCTGCACTCGAGCAGTTTAAGACATGAGCCGTGTCAACGAATCCTTGAACGACCGGATTCCAGAACGTTCATAATGCTCCGTGCCAATCATTCTGCGCTGTCATACGTGTCGTGCCTACTGAGGGGTATCTTAGTTCATGAAGAGCGTGATCATCCCCACACTGAATGAAGAGGAAAACATAGGACGTCTGATTCGACTCATCTACGAGCACGTGGAAAGCGAAGTATCGGTAGTAGTCGTGGACGACGAGAGCACTGACGGGACACGCGAAGTGGTCCGCAACCTTGAATCAGAATACAACGTGAAGCTACTGCTCAGAAGAGGCCGTCGGGGATTGGCCAGTGCCGTACGATATGCTGCAGAAACCACAGGTAATGGGTCCGTTGCGGTTATGGACGCGGACCTGTCACATCATCCCAAGTACCTACCCCTTCTATTCGAGAAGATTGAGGAAGGCTATGATGTTGCTGTAGGTTCGCGATACACTGCCGGGAACAGAATCAAAGGTTGGCCTGGCCACAGAGTCGCGTTGAGCAAAGGTGCAGGCATAATCGCAAGTGCTCTATTGGGAGTCAGAGTAACAGATCCCATGAGCGGCTTCGTGGCCCTCAAGTCGAGCGAGATACTTGTCGGCGGAATCCGACACTCCGATTGCAAGTTCCTACTCGAGATACTCGCAACCGATGAATCACTCCGGGTAGCTGAGGTTCCCATTGATTTTCAGAATCGGAAATACGGAAAGAGCAAACTTACGGTGTCCACCACACTCAGGTACATCAACCAAGTGCTTCGACACTTCGTTACGCGGGACAGGCGTTCACTTCTTACCGACCACGAAGCTGCAAAAGAGCCCGACCCAGACTTTCCAGTAGATGCCTCCGGTCCACAGCAGACTGATATGCCACACATTGAAGTCCCACAGAGTCAACGCGATAGCAGGAGTGACACTGTTGGAGTCCGGGGATGAAATGGACTACGGGAGTACACCGACTCTCGACGCTGAAGCAATCCTTCAGAAATCGGTTGCCATCGTCCTGGTCATCCTGAACATCCTCTTTGCCTATGTGCTTCGAGTCGTTGGAGGGGCAATGTACCCCTTCTTCATTGTAGTTTCATTGTGGTCAGCTTTGTATATTCTAACCTTGGCCTACATCCTGCGTATCTCAAAACCAAATGACCTGTTTCCACAAGTCAATGCACAATCTGTGAAATCTCTGTTCATACTGGTGGCGATTACGATACTTCCACGTCTTGCATGGATAGGTTCTGAAGTCTTGATATCCCTTGACGCCCTGTGGTACATTGACTTCGGTAAGTTCATGTCATGGGGCGACATGCCGTACGCCGACTTCTACTTCCCCTATCCCCCTGTCTTTGGGTACTTCATTTATGGCACGATGGTTCTTGCGCCAGTGGTGGATAGCTTCCGAATATTGGCGGTAGTCTTTGATGCTGCCATAGTGGCCGTCCTCTGGCATATGGTTAGAATCGGCGTGATCGAAGATCGGCTACACTTTGTGCCATTTGCATACGCTCTCTTACCATTCTCTATAATCGAGTCCGGGTTCAATGGTCACTTCGAGCCAATTGCAAACCTCTTCCTGATTCTGTCTATCTGGTGTGTCGTGACGACTAGGTATAGGACAAGCGGGATCCTATTGGGACTCAGTGCAGCAACGAAGGTGTACGCAGCATTCCTGCTACCAATCTTCCTGTTGGCCATAAACAGGAACAGGAAGAAAGCCGAGTTTCTCATAATAGCGTTGTCAACATTGTTTCTCACTTTCATTCCGTTTTCCATCCCCGTCTGGCTCAGAGGAGATCTTCTCTTTCCTGGAACTGCCATGCCGGGTTTGACCACTGGATTCCTTGAAGCACTGACAGGTTTCTTCTTCAGACTATCTCTTCCGCACCTTGTCGCTATGGCCTTGGTCATTGCCGGTACGATTACTCTGCTTGGCGTCTTCGTACACAGGTCCTTTGCCGAGAGCCGATTCAGGAATGCGATTGTCTATGATATTCTGACAGTGAGTTTGGCTGTGCTGCTCGGAATCATGATATTGCTGGTGTGGGTCTACCCCTTTCTTCCGACGGGCTCAGGTGTCTACTGGAGGTATCCTGTTGATGTTGCCCTTGCCAGAGGTGCAACGACTGGGGTGGGTACACTTCTACTAGTCTGGATGGCTTGGAGGCGCTGGAGAGACAATCCCAAGCGTCCTTTATCAAGGACACAGCTGATGCTTGCTGCTTCGGTAGCTCTCCTGCTTCTTCTGACACTCTCCAAGCAAGTCTTCTATGGTTGGTACCTTCTCTGGGTTGTACCGCCTATCCTGTTTGTGTCTGACCGTCGACTTGTTTACTTGATTCTGGCGTGCATGCTTCTGATGTACCCAAGCTACACTCACGACAACTTCCTCTCATTGGGCTACGATGAAATCCCCACTTGGAGTGATGAACTTTCCACAACGGACGCATGGCAGGTGAATGTCGATCTTACCGACACAGGCCTGTCAGTTGGAGAGATTACTGCAACCGCTGAGTCTGTCGACGGAATAGGGGCTTTCTCAGTAGATGCAAGCAGTGTATCAAATGCTACTGCTTTGGGCTTGGTAGAGGTGACGTGGACTCGAAACGTGAGCATTCCTATTACACCTCAGACTGAGATGGTGGTGCGAGTTTCAGCGAATTGGGACCCTACCTTCAGCAAGTATGCTCTGATGGGCCTCTACTTCGATGGCCTCAACCCCACAGGTGACGTAGTAAGCTGGCCCATAATCGCACCTTGGCTGTTCTCCC
>CP070658.1:2314481-2322162 GCA_020355105.1 Candidatus Thorarchaeota archaeon
TCCATCCTATCAAAGAATAGAACGTTCATAGCTGTTGTCGCCTTCTTGTATCTACTGCCATTGGCCACATCAGCAGGCCTGTCCCCATTGAGAGCCCTACTCTTCCTCATCACTCAGATAATGATCTTCGGAATCCTTGCAATGTCTTTTGACCTGCAGTTGGGACGAGCGGGGCTTCTGAATTTCGGGCATGCCGCTCTTTTTGGGTTGGGAGCCTATATCATGGCATTTACTCTGGATGCCTCTGTTCTTCCTCCTCCCTTTAATCTGATTGCAGCTATTCCATATCCCATCACTCTAGTTCTAGCAATGATAGTTGGTGGGGGTATCGGGTTTGTTATGGGGCTAACGACAAGCCGCATGAGAGGCACAGCTTTTGCGTTTGTTGCTTTGGCCATTGCGATGTTCATCTATTACTCATTCGTCGAGAATCAAGCGATCTCGGGCGGGGAAACAGGATTGTCAGTAGACACTCCGGGTATTCTTAGGACTGCCCCTGCCTACCTTTTCTTTGTCACAATTGCATTTGCATTCCTGGCTGCGTTTCTTGGAGTGGTCGTCCTTTACTTGATGAAACGACGAGAGTCTCTTGGTTTAGTATTGATTACTTCAGTCATAATAGCCCTCACTGGCTTTCTACTCGCATTTGGGAACAACATCTTTGGGCCTGCATTAGTCATCATCGCCTATTTCGGAATGGTAATCTTCCATGAGCTGAGAAGAAGCACTACCGTTGGTGACCCTCTTCAATACTCTGAAGAAACGCAGCCAATCTCGGGTGATATGAACCCCACTGGTATGCTTACTGCATACATTTTTCCTCTCAGTATCGTAGTCATCGCTCTCATTGGTATGGTTGTGTCTTTTGGAGCCAATATTGCCCAAATGGTTTCACTATGGATTGAGCAATCAGGCACCATCTATTATAGAATTCCTGTGGAATACTATCTTGTACTGACTTGTCTTGTGTTAACATACTCTTTCATAAAACGGCTAGTTGCCTCACCGTTTGGGAGAATGGTGGCTGCTGTCGCTCAGAATGAAGAACGGGCTGAAGCTCTAGGTTACAATAGTTACCGTACGAAGATCGTTGTGCTGGTCATAAGTGGTGCAATCGCTGGTCTGGCAGGAGGGTTGTATGCCCCGTATTTGAGGACTATAGGACCAGAGGTTCTAGATGTCGGAGTGACTATAGACGCTATGTTGTACACCATCATCGGAGGAATTGGCACACTACTTGGTCCATTGTTTGGAGCAGGAGTCGTGGCATACTCAGAGCTATATCTAGTGGACTTTGTGTCGCTGGGGTTGGGCTTGCCCGGAGAACTGTGGTTAGTTGGACTAGGAGTGATCTATGTCTTAATTGTCTTGTTTCTGCCTTTGGGTTTTGTTGGCACGATTAGTGCTAGAGCTCGATCACTCAAAGAAAGAATGCAACAACTGAGAATAGGTCGATTTGAGTTTGGCATAGGGGACTCTGATTACTGGGTATTTGCACTACTAATGACAATAGGCCTGTTCCTGTTCTTACTGGGTATCAGTACTGGGTAATAGTAATGTTGTTGGAGTTGTGATCAAGATCTCGTTAAGAAGGAAAGCAGAAGCAGAAGCGGGTGAGTGACTTGCCTTATACAACTGTAAGAGATATCGAAATCTACTACGAAACTCATGGACCGCCTGAGGCACAGCCAATCGTATGGATATCGGGCTGGGGGAACTCCTATTGGTTATGGTTTCGACAAATCCCGGCCTTCAAGGAACGATATAGATGTGTTGTCTTTGATAACCGAGGGGCCGGAAGGAGTTCCAAGCCCGATTATCCATATACAATGCCAATGTTCGCTGATGACACGGTTGGTCTAATGGATGCTTTGGGTATTGATAATGCACATATCGTTGGGGTCTCAATGGGGGGATTCATCGCACAGCAGATTGCAGTTTCCTATCCAGAGAAGGTTCGGAGTCTAGTTCTTATTTCAACCCATTTTGGTGGAACCAGTCTCGTTCCTCAAGAGAACAGAACCTTGGCTATGATGTTTGCCTCCCCGACTGAAACGATATCTCAAGAAGAGGCTTTGGAGATGCGCTATAGCGTTGCCTATAGTCCAAGATTCGTCCAAGAGAATAGGTCATTCCTACAGCAAATAGGTGAATGGGTTGAACAGAATCCACAACCAGTATATGCACGACTGCATCAGGCTTCAGCGTCTGTAGGTTCAGCGTTCAATCTTGAAGCTGAAGTGAAACAAGTGTCTGCACCGACGCTCATCTTGCAGGGAACCGATGACCTCATGATACCACCCAAGAACGCTGAGATGCTGGCTGACAGTATCTTGACATCAAGGCTCGTCCTAATAGAGGGAGGCCCCCATATGGTCATATTTGAACAACATGACAAGATCAATAGTGCGATTCTGAGTTTCATCGACGAAGTGGACAAGGGTCAGTTCACCCCCAAGCCCAAGAAGCAGGTGATTTAGGCAAGGAAACATGTGATCATCAAGATGACTAGAATCTGGGGATTTTGCTGATGGTTCGCTCAGCCGTAGTTGCAGGTTTGGGAATGTATGTTCCTAAGAGGATTCTGACAAATGAAGAGATAGAACAGATGCTTGACCGGCCTGGGACGGCAGATTGGCTGGTGGAGAATGTTGGTATAAGAGAACGTCACGTTATGGCTGATGATGAGGTGACATCTGACCTTGCATCTCATGCAGGTCGTCAAGCATTGGGAAATGCAGGTGTTGAACCTGACGAGCTTGACTTGATCATCCTGAGCACGGACACACCGGACTATCTATCTCCAGCAACATCCGTGGTGGTTCAACACAAACTAGGAGCGAAGAATGCAGGAACATTTGATGTCAACTGCGCTTGTGCAGGCTTGGTTACTTCGTTGGATATAGCTTCTCGATACATTAGGACGGACTCGGATGTCAATTCTGTACTGGTAATTGGAGCATATGGAATGACTAAGTTTGTTGATTGGACTGACCACTATACTTGCACATTGTTTGCAGATGCTGCGGGGGCAATGCTACTGCGTGCTAGTGATGATAGAGAAGGATTCATTGCTTCAAGACTGATTGCAGATGGCTCTTTTCATGACCATCTAGGAGTCTTCGTCGGAGGAACTGCGGAACCGCCGACTGTTGAAGCAATTCAGAATCATAGACATCATCTAGCGTTTCGCAAACGCTTTCCAGCGGACACAAACCTTCAACACTGGCCAACTCTAACTAGAGATTGTCTATCTAAGGCGAATCTGTCCATTGAGGATATAGACTGGATCTTCTTCACTCAAGTAAACTTGCGAACAATCGAGACGGTAATGAAGGAACTAGAAATGCCTCTTGAGAAGACCCACAATGTAATGGATAAGTGGGGATACACTGGGTCAGCCTGTATCGCCTTGGCGATGTATGATGCCATTGAACAAGGGAAGCTGCCGCCTCCTGGGCAGGGAAAGGGTGAGCACATTGCACTCTGTTCATCTGGGGGTGGATTCAACATGGCTGCTGCCGTTCTGAGATGGTGGTAAGGAATCTTATATCCCGGTCGCGATTGATACCACAGCAAGAGATCACCTGGATTGAGCGACTATCGAATTCCCATTGAGGGGATACTAATGGTTAATCAGTTTGATTATCTATCCAAGAGAAACGTCTTCTCCCCTGAGGTTGAAGCTCTAGTTGATGTTGCGACTGGTAAGAGGCTTACATATAGAGCATTCAACAGAAGAGCGAATCAAGTTGCAAACTTCCTTCAGCACGAGATTGGGTTTCAGAAGGGGGATCGTCTATGCATTCTTGCTCACAATAGTCTGGAATACTGGGAGTCGTTTTTCGGATGTCAGAAGTGTGGAGGAATCTTTAGCCCGCTCAACTGGCGTTTGGTCGCACGAGAACTGGCAGGTCTGGTCAATGATCTTACTCCTTCGATGCTATTCTATGACTCAGAATTAGCTAGTGTTGTTTCGGAGCTGAAGAAAGAAGTCAGTGTTGATCACTGGGTTTCACTGGACTCGAAGGGAACAGAAGTGGAAGGCTCCCTGGTCTATGAAGAAGTGGTGGATAATGCAGCAACCAGTCCTCCCCAACCAGTAGACCTCTCCTATGAGGATCCCATGGGCATCGTGTTTACAGGAGGGACAACAGGGTTTCCGAAAGGTGCTATGATTACCTACAGACAAGTGGCATTCAATACCCTAAGCACAATCAGAGACATCCTTCCAGGTGATGTCTACATAAACCATCTCCCCCTCTTTCATGTCGGGGGCCTATACGTATATGCGATTCCCCTCTTCATTCTGGGAGGAAGAGTAGTCCAGTTGAAGAGATGGGATCTTGACACAATAATCGAAGCGATCAAAAAGGAGAATCCCAACTTCTTCTTTGCCGTTCCCACTCAATATAGAATGCTAATGAACCATCCAGACTTTCGATCAATCGACTTCAGCAATGTTAGATTCCTGACTTCTGGGGGAGAACCGCTTCCAATGGACATCATCAAGACATTTCGAGAGATTCACAAAGTCAAATTCAAACAAGGATTTGGCATGACCGAGGTTGGACCTGGATGCTTTGCTCTCGATCCGTGGGATGCAGAACGGAAGATAGGCAGTATTGGTACTCCAAACTTCTTCATCGACGCGAAGGTGGTTGACCCTGAAACGGGGAAGGATTGCACTGCAAATGAGGTTGGGGAACTCTTGTTCAAGGGGCCTACTGTGACAATCGGTTACTGGAATCGACCAGAATTGAATGAAACACTATTAGATGAGGACGGTTGGTTCAGGACGGGGGACATGGTGTATTTCGATGATGAGGGATACTACTTCGTAGTTGATCGGGTGAAGGATATGTTCATCTCTGGGGGCGAGAACGTCTATCCGAGAGAAATAGAGAAGCTCTTGGAGCAGCATCCGAAGGTTGCTCAAGTCCAGGTAATAGGAGTACCGGATGAAAAATGGGGAGAGGTAGGACGTGCCATAGTCGTTTTGAGATCAGGAGAGGAAGCCTCAGAGGAGGAGATAATCCAGTACTGTTCAGGGAAGTTGGCCAGATTCAAGATTCCAAAATCAGTACGGTTCACAGACAGTTTCACTCAGTATACCTCTGGTGCGGGGAAGATCCTAAAACGAAAACTACGGGAAGATTTCGGCAATGAGGAGGAATCACCATGCCAGTCGCCAAAGTGAATGGAATAGACATCTACTATGAAGTGCATGGCGAAGGCGAACCAGTCATCTTCGGCAATGGTGTATTCTCGAACACGCTGGGATGGATCCATCAGCTTCCGGTCTTTTCCAAAGAGTATCAAGTCATTCTGTATGATATGCGTGGGCAAGGACAGAGTGAAAAGCCTGATGTTCCATATTCCTTTGAGATTCATGCCGAAGATCAAAGAGCGCTTCTCGAGTATCTGGGCATATCCAAAGTCCACCACGTTGGGATTAGCTATGGAGCCGAACTAGGTCTAGTCTTCGCTCTGGAACATCCAGAAATGCTCAAGAGCTTGGTTGTCTGCAGTGCGGTTTCGTATGTGGGACCAATGCTAGACAGCATGGCTCAACTATGGCGGGCTGTCTGCGTTCTTGGCGATCCTGAGATATTCTATCACGCAACTGTACCCCTGAATTTTGGTGAAACTTTCATCCGAGAGAACACTGCCATTCTGGAACAAGCAAGGGCACGTTATGCTCATCTAGATTATCCACCACTTGTAAGATTGATGGATGCCTTTCTCATGCTGGATATCACAGACCAACTACCAAGGATCAAAACACCTACCTGCGTTATTGGGGGTGAGAAGGACATCATTAAGCCGGCTTATCCCTATTCGAAAGTGATTCATGATGGTCTACCCAATTCTGAAATGACCATTGTTCGTGATTCGGGACATGCCGTTACGTTTGAGAAACCTGAAGAATTCAACAATATCGTTCTCGGATTCCTGCGGAAGCAACGCCAATAGACGCTCCTAATGACTCCTTCAGCAACAATCGTTCGCCCTGTAATATTGTTGTCCTTAAGAGATAAATAGCCAGTAACCATCCTGTTAGGGATGGGTATTGAACATTCCATGTTCAACCCAAGCAGTATTCTAGAAGTACTGCTTTGGGAGGACAGAAGATGAATAAGACTAGATCGATTTCTCTGTCTCTATCAGTGGTATTGCTAGTATCCGTATTCGTACCTTGTTTCGTTATTATGCCAACTTTCGTGGAGGCGCAGACACCCATAAAGATAGGGTTCTTTGCTCCCTTCACAGGAGGGGGGCTTGATTTCTACGCACCATGGACAAAACAAGGCTTCGAATTGGGAATGATTTATGCTACCACAATGATGGGGTATGATAACGAAAACAAGACTCAAGCAGGTCGACCCTATGAGCTCTATTATTATGATACACAGGGGGCACTGGGTCCCGCTACCGCAGCAACACTGGCAACAACCGCAATCGAAACAGATGGCATTGACATCCTTGTTGGAGGAACCTATAGCAGCAGCGCCGCAGCAATTGCACCAATTGCGGAAGACTACCAGAAACTATACTTCATGACTCCAGCAGCCGGCGCTTCACTGACTGCAGCCAATTTCAATCCATACATTTTCCGAATTGCCAGGAATAACTGGCACGATGCCTATGCTGGCGTTACGTATGCTATGGATACGCTGAATCATACGAGATTCGCCTTCCTTGCCGCGGACTATTCCTTTGGAAGGGATGGTGTTGCGTCATTTAGCCGCGTAATCGAGGAGAAGGGAGGGACCGTGGTTTCGATTCAATATGCGTCTCTCTTTACTTCCGTTTGGGACTCATATATGACCGCTCTAATACATGCTGACCAGTTCTTGGGTGGAGTTGACTATTTGTTTGTCATTTGGGCAGGAAGCTTCGCCTCGATGTACTCTGCTTTTGGAACATTCAGCATCCCAAGCTATATGGATATCTCTGGAGCCAGTATTGACATCTTTCAAATGAATGAGATTGAAGCGAGTTTGGTACCTCCTGCTACCCTTGTGAATGCCACTGGGCTCTGTCTGTACGGCTATGATTTGCCGAACAACACTGCCAATGACTGGATGGTGTCGGAATATATCGCCAGAGACATCCAGACTGATGCTCACGTGACTCTTTCACCAGGTATGCGTCCGGAGATCTTAACATTTCGAGCGCCTGAGCTGTTCTCTGCAAGTGGATTTGCCACAGCGCAGTTCTTGGTGGACGTAACAACCGCTATTCCGGACCTGGATTCTGGTTTAATGATCAACTATCTCGAAAGTGGTGTTACCATCGACACTCCGAAGGGGCCAACGTACTTGAGACCAGAGGATCATCAAGGGCTTGCAGAGATGTACATCGCAAAAGTTGTGAATGACACGCGACCAGGGTCTGAAACAGAGAACCTCATCATTGCCGAATTGGTGGAAACCCTCGACCGCAACAAGGTTGCACCTCCAATTGAATCAGTCTGGAATGGTGAGCCATATGTTCCAGGTGGATTCGCACCAACGACACCAACAACGACCACAACAACAGGAACAACAACGGGAACAACGACAGATACAGGGCCGCCCCCGATACCGATGGAGATCCTACTAGTCATCGGTCTCGGTGGAGGAGTCGTTATCGTACTCATAGCAGTTGTCGTGCTCAGAAGAAGGTAGTGACAAGC
>CP070658.1:2322262-2335838 GCA_020355105.1 Candidatus Thorarchaeota archaeon
TACACAGGCGAAGCACTCAGTGCATTCATCGGCACGTGCCTCCTGATATACCGCTACGTCGTTCACAACATACAGTGTTGGATCGACCGGGCAGACATCAGCGCAAGTTCCACACGCAGTGCATGCGTCTGTTACTTTCCACATCATGTTCAGTCACTTCACCTAGCGGACTAATCCATTAGTCCTACGATGCTGGGCCGCCCAATGTCACATTTAAACTTAGGCGTTGGGCAAGAAAAGCACAGTCGTTAACGAAACTGACATTGCTCGACCGTTCTAATCTGACACACCTTCGAATATCTTGTTGATTGCCGCTCGATACTCCTCGAGGGCTTTCCTACCACCTGGAGTCATCTTCAGAACCGTATGAGGCTTCTTTCCCAAGAACTCCTTTCTTACTTCGATGTATCCCTCATCCTCAAGCTTGCTTATGTGTGAAGAGAGATTCCCCCATGTCAGCCCGGTCTGGCGCATCAGGAAGATGAAGTCTGCCTCCTCAACAACATAGAGCTTAGTCATAATCTGTAGTCGTCCCGGCTCGTGGATAAGCTTGTTAATCTCGATTGGCTGCCGACCATCCTCAGAGCTCATCTTGTACGTCCTCCGGTAAGTCGACTACGGGAAACCTCCGGACGAAGAGAGCATACTTCACTAGACCCAGTGCGAGGAAGAATAAGCCCCAACAGACGAAGTACAGAAACCCTACGAAGTTCGAGTCTGCAATGGGAGCCAACGCAACTGCAACTCCAGTGATTGTCATCAACGCACCAAAGAGGTAGTACCGATTCTGTCCACTCTTCTCCTCGAGGTATACAGAGGGAACCCACATGATTAGACCGAAAGCGGCTGGAATCCATCTGTATACCAAGTCTTGGTCGATAATCCCAATTGCCACGGAGTAAATCACTGCCGCCACAAACACTATGATCAGTACTAATGTAGCCACTAGTCGTGCGGTCACCTTTGGTGGTTCATCCTCACTCAGCTTCACGTATCCAATCCTGGGATAGATGTACTTCCTCCTAATCCCTTCTAAGAAGGGAGGAAGAAATAGGATATAAAAGACCACAAAGATGGAGATTATCCCTGGATGCAGGACTAATACCGGCAGTGCAGCCAATATCAGACCAAGAAGCATCTCGGTGAAACCATCGTGCATCAATTCTCGGAACGACTCTTGTTCAAGAGATTTCAAGTCTTTTTCTTCATTCATTGTTTATCACTTGACAAAGTACTCTGTATGGCAAAGTACTTTGTAGGTTAATAAACTCTTGCTATCGAGCAGAGAATCCACCCGGATGTGCGCATACGGAACTTTGAAAAGAGAACTGCCGAGCCGCCCAGAGAACAATCAAATAGAGAGAATGAGGGCGAAATCAGATTACTTAGTAGGTGACCTATATGACAGAAACGTCTGGCCAGAAGACTTCGGAGGAGAAGTTTGCCAGACGTCTTGGTCTCGCAGGAGCCACGAATCTAGGCCTAGGTGCAATGCTCGGTGGTGGAATCTACGTGATCTCAGGCATCGCAGCTGGGATGATTGGGCCGGCACTAATCTTTGCTTACATGGCGACTGGACTTCTCACGGTGTTCACGGCAATCAACTATGCCGAACTCGCTTCATCAATCCCGAAACAAGGTGGTGGCTACACATTTGCTCAGGAAACGTATGGAGGATTCCCCGGATTCCTTACCGGCTGGTTTCTGCTTGTCGGCAACATCGTTGCATGCGGATTGTACTCTCTGGCAGTGGCCCACACCATTGCTCTTCTGATTCCAGGATCGGGACCCGAAACAGTAGGACTCATTGCGGTCATAATCATAGCGTTCACCTTCATCACAAACACTGTCAGTGTGAAGAGTGTGAGCGGCGTGCTTGGAGTATTCAACATAGCCCAATCGGTCGTGCTCTTCTCATTCATTGGAATAGGACTGTTCTCTGTTCAACCCACCAATCTTGATCCGCTCTTTGCTCCAGGGACCGGAATCATGGAGTTCATGGCCACAGTTTCCTTCGTCTATATCAGCTTCATCGGCTACGAACTCATAACCACAGCCTCGGAGGAGATTAAAGAACCCGCCAAGAACATCCCCAGAGCGATCCTCCTGACACTGCTCATAGCAACCGGCATCTATGTTACAGCCGCCTTCGTGATTGTGGGCGTTGTCCCCTACCTTGAGGTTGCTGGTCTTGATTCCCCAGTGCCAGTTGCACATGTATTCAGCACGATGTTAGGACCCGGAGCGTTCTACTTCGGTCTTGCAGGCATGGCTGCTTCGAACTACGCCGCCCTCAACGCCACATTCCTCTCAACAGCGAGAGTCGCCTACGCTCTCGGGAGAGACAGATACTTGCCCAAGTTCTTGGAGCGGGTGAGTCCCAGATTCAAGACACCTATTCCGGCCCTCTTTGTATCACTGGTCGCAGTGAGTGCATTCGCACTAACTGGAAGAGTCGACCTAGTAGCGTCTCTGGCAGGGCTCGCCTACCTAGTGGGACAGACTGTTGTGAACTCATCGGTCTTCAGATTGAGAGAACACGAACTCATCGTGCCGGGCACATTCAAGGCACGGTTCTACCCAGCGTTCCCGATTCTTGGAGTTGCAGTCTGTTTGCTGTTCATTGTCAACCAATCTCTTGAAGCTCTTCAGATGGGCTTCTGGCTTGCTGCCATTGGCTTGGTCATCTTTCTCGCCTACGGACGGAGCCGCAACAGAAGGCATCTGGAGGAAATGCGGCCCGTGAGAACAGCTGCAACTGTCCGAGTCTTCGAACTCAGGCTCACTATGGACAATACGATCGGAAAGGTGACCCCGATTACAGAAACTGAACCGAATACAATTGTCAAGGCGTCAAGACCTGAACCTCAGCCGGATGAGGATGAATAGCCCTCAGGGCACGGTATGCCTAGGCCCCCTCAGTATCCAACCAGTTCCTGAGCGCCTTTGCAGACTTGGCTGTCATCGATTCGACTTGTGCCAACTCCTCGACGGTTGCATTCTTGACCCCTTCAAAGCTCCCAAAGCTGTCAAGCAGTGCTGCTCGTCTCTTAGGACCGATACCGGGAGCCTCTTCGAGTATTGACCCTGTGAACCTCTTCTCTCGAAGCTTGTGATGGTATCGCTGAGCAAACCTGTGGGCCTCGTCACGAACGTTCTGGACCAGATACAATGCCGCGGAGTCTGGTTCCAACTCCAGACCTTCAGGGAAATCTCTTGAATACAGAGTTTCATGTCGCTTGGCCAGTGCAGCTACATGTAGATACTCCAAACCAAGCTGCTTCAGAGCCTTCTGTGCCGAACTGAGCTGCCCTTTCCCGCCGTCAACCAGAATAAGGTCTGGAAGAGAATCACCTCTCTCAAGAGTCCCAGTATACCTGCGGTAGACGATTTCCTCCATCATAGCGTAATCGTCCGGGGTTTCCTTAACGCGTATTCGGAACATCCTGTATCTCTTATTGTCAGCGAGGCCGTTCCTGAAGACGACACACGAACCCGTGGGGTCTGTGCCTTGTATGTTCGCTACATCAAAACCCTCTATGAGCATAGGTGCATGAGCCAGACCAAGTGCATCCTTCAGCTCTCTGACACCATCATGCACAATCTCCTCTTCACTCTCCCCCAGAATCAAGATTTTCCGAAGTGCCCTGTGCGCGTTCTTATTGGCCATCTCCACCAGGCCGCTCTCCCCTTTGTCAGCTGGAACTCGAAGCTGCACTGGATGCCCGTTGGACTCGGCAAGCCACTGACTCAGTTGGTCCATGTCCGGAACCTCGCTCGGAAGTAGAATCTCGTCAGGAAGTCGTGGAATCGTGAAATAGAATTGCTCAACGAAGGCCGTCAATACTTCCAAATCCGTGACGTCAAGACCTACCTCGAAATAGAAGTTGTCTTGGCCGATTAGACGTCCATTTCTGACAATGAGCATCTCTACCAGGGCAGCCTGTTCTGTCCTAGAGATACCCAATACATCCCTGTTGGCCCCATGTGCCTCAACGACCTTCTGTCGACTCATGATTATCTCTATGTCAGTGAGACGGTCTCGAATTTCTGCGGCCTCTTCAAAGTCCATACTCTCTGAGGCCTTGTCCATTTGGTGCTGCAGAATCTGGGTGAGCTCTTCAGTCCGACCTTCAAGATAGAAACACATCTGCTCAACCAGGGATCTATACTCTTCCAGCGTCGCATGCTGCTTGCAGGGTCCGGCGCATCTGTCTAGGTGATAGTCCATACATTCTCGCTTTACTTTGGCGGGCTCCTTGCATGTAGCAATCGGAATGAATCTCCGGATTGTGTCCATGAACCTACCGAGTCGTTTGGTTCCCCCGAACGGCCCATAGTACTTCGCACCGTCCTTCTCTGCATCGCGAGTGATTTCAAAGACTGGAACCGGCTTCTCCAAATCCACTCTGACCCACGCATGCTTCTTGTCGTCTTTCAGCCCCAGATTGTAAGGTGGCTTGTGCTTCTTTATCAGGGAGGCCTCTAGAACGAGTGCTTCCCTCTCTGTGTTGGTGACTATCGTGTCGATGTCGCGCGCGGCGAACATCATCTCGGCAGTACGATGCATGAGACCGCTACGGAGGTATGAGAGGACCCTCTTTCTCAGCTCCTTGGCCTTGCCAATGTACAGGATGTTGCCCGACTCGTCCTTCCAGAGGTATACTCCAGGGAGATTTGGCAGGTCATCTATGAGTTTTGCTAGGTCAGACATCCTGAGTCATCCTTGAGTGTATGTTGCTTCACTCATAAGAACATCACAAATCAGTGATTCGGAAGGTGCCACTAGTTGCAGGATTGCCGACGGGTTCACACTTGTCTTCGGCGCCATCGCAGAATGAGGTCGCAGGCCTTGCCTCGAGAGCAGCCGTAGTACGTGTACTCTTTGCACGAAACACAAGGCGATACGTCGTCGGTAGTTACGTCAGTCCTCTTCTCCATCATTCTTAGGCTCGCGAGCCTGTCGCGAATCGAGTCGCCGGGCCTAGCCTTTGTCGGACGTCCGAGGGATGTCAATATGCTTTCTAATTCTCTCCAGAAATGAGGTGGTTGGGGGTTGAGAGATATGGCCTTTCTGAGTGCATCTTCAGCTTCCTTTAATCGACCGATAGAATGGAGATAGCGGCCTAGATTGTACCACGATTGAGAGTCACGCGGGAAGGCGGATAGGCGTCTTCGCAAGTCAGCCTCATAAGCAGTCGTCTTAGTCGGCACCGCACTGCCCATGGTAGGTCCGATGTTCGTTGTCTTGTCTTGTTGTGTCAAGGGTGCCTGTCCTCCCGGCGGGCCTGAGTGAATTCACAAATGCCTCTAATATAGGATTGTGAGACCAGCTAAATTACGAAAAGCTTGACGAGAAATCGGTAGTGAAACGCGCGGTTCCACAGATATGACCGCTCGTTCCTCATATGATTACGGAATCAGCCGAAATCAGGCCACATCTCCGTAATTGACGTTTGGTCCGTAAAGCGCAGCCCTGAGATGATTGCCAGTATAGGAGTTCCAGATATCACAGACATCTTCAGGTGTGCCAATCGCCACCACTTCACCGCCCCGGTCACCTCCCTCTGGACCGAGATCGATAAGCCAATCCGCAGTCTTGACAACCTCGAGATTGTGTTCTACAATGATAACAGTGTTCCCGGATTCGACAAGCCGGTTTATCACTCTGAGAAGCACATGCACGTCAGAAGCCGAAAGCCCCGTGGTAGGTTCGTCCAACAGATACAATGTGTGTCCAGTACTTCTGCGCGATAACTCTGATGCTATCTTCATTCTTTGAGATTCGCCACCGCTAAGAGTCGTTGCAGGTTGTCCAAGTTCCATATAGCCCAGTCCAACCGCCACCAAGGTGGCGAGTTTGTCAGCGATTTTTGGGATGTCCGCAAAGAACTCCAATGCCTCATCAATCGTCATCTCAAGGACATCAGTGATGCTCTTGCCCTTATAGGTCACCTCAAGGGTTTCTCTTTCAAACCTCTTGCCCTTGCACACATCGCACGTCATGTACACATCACTCATGAAGTGCATCTCTACACGCAAGACTCCACTACCTCGGCACTTCTCACACCTACCCTCGCGCGTGTTGAAACTGAACCTACCTGGCCCGTAGCCTCGGGCCTTTGCCTCGGGCATCCTAGCAAAGAGGTCTCTAATCTCTCCGAACGTCTTCGTGTATGTTGCAGGGTTTGAACGGGGAGTACGACCTATGGGTGATTGATCAACCAGGATTAGTCGGTCAACCAGCTCGATGCCATCGATACCGTCATGATCACCTGGCAACACCGATGCATCGTTCATTCTTCTTGCGAGGGCCTTGTACAGCGTTTCGTACGTCAACGTGCTCTTCCCGGATCCCGACACTCCCGTCACACAGACCATTTTGCCGAGAGGGAACTCCACTGTGATGTCTTTCAAGTTGTGTTGCCTTGCTCCTCTCAGGATAATCTTCTCACCGTTGCCGTGCCTTCTCTCAGTGGGCACTGGAATCTGTTTCTCTCCTGCAAGGTACTGTGCCGTTAGCGATTTGGGGTTCGAGAGAACGTCAGAAGGCGGACCAGTGGCAACGACCTCTCCGCCGTTTAGGCCTGCCAGAGGACCAAGATCGACGATGTAGTCTGACGCCTGGATTGTATCTCTGTCGTGCTCGATTACCACAACAGTGTTCCCCAACGAGCGAAGGTGGTAGAATGTTTCAATTAGACGGTTGATGTCGCGAGGATGAAGACCAATGGATGGTTCGTCTAGACAGTATAGAACTCCTGTAAGTGCAGACCCAATCTGTGTGGCCAGTCGGATTCTCTGACTCTCCCCTCCGGAGAGGCTCATTGACAGTCTGTCTAGGTTTAGGTACTCCAATCCGACTGAGAGAAGGAACCTCAGCCGGGCTCTGATCTCTTTCAGCACGAGCTGGGCTATCTTCATGTCTCTCTCTGAGAGTTCAATACTCTCGAAGAAGTTCGATGCCTCCTCGATAGTCATGGAGGTCACCTCGTCAATGGCCTTGTCCCCAACTGTGACAGCCAGACTCTCCGCTTTGAGTTTTCGTCCTTGACACGATTCGCAGGTTGTCTTTCTAGAGAGTACATTTGCGATATGACGTGCACGCCATTGATACCATCGCTTGTCACTACCCTTTGCATCTTCAAAGACCTTGTTGAGCCAGGGTATGATTCCTCTCCACTTCCGTGTGACCTCCCACCTAGAGGATTCCGATACCATTGTGTAGGTCAGAAGCAGGTCTGACCTCCCCCACAAGAACTCATCACGTTGTTGCTTCGTCATCTCCTTCCAGGGGGTCTGGATTGTGAAGCCAAGTAGATCTCCCAGTGCTTCAAGTCGTCTGAGGAACCATGACCTGTCACCGCCATTTACTCTCCGACTGATCTCCCTCACACTCATGCTGTGGTCCGGAACAATCAGGTCTGGATCAATTGCCATTATCACTCCGAGCCCGTTGCAAGTGGGACAGGCGCCATCTGGCCTGTTGTAGGAGAACGCTTTCGGTCCAAGCTTCTCATACTGAACTCCACATCGTGGACACATCAACTGTTCAGCAAAGACGAGGTCAGGTTCATCCTCTCTCGAAACGATTGCCGCACCTTCGCCGGTTTCAAGAGCTGTTTCGAGTGAGCCAATAAGCCGCTCCCGATTCTTCTGAGAAACCTCGATGCGGTCCACAACGACCTCAATGTCGTGTTTCTTCCTGCCATCAAGCTCTAGATCATCTATCTCGCGAGTTTCACCATCCACCCTGACTCGGGCGAATCCATTCTTGAGCAGAGTTGACAACATCTCATCGTGATTTCCTACTTCTCCTCTCACAACAGGTGCAAGGATGTGGATTCGTTGTCCGCCATTCTCTCCCAGTAGAAGCGTGGCGGCGGACTCCGCAGTGAGTTCCTCCATCGGTCTACTGCAATGGACGCAGTGTTGAATCCCCACATTCGCATACAGAAGCCGCAGGTAGTCATGTATCTCCGTACTTGTGCCTACGGTGCTTCTCGGGTTCTTTGTCCGTCCCTTCTGTTCTATCGAAATAGCAGGTGGCAACCCGGTAATCTTCTCGACCTTAGGTTTGTCGAGACGCCCGAGGAAGCGTCTCGCATAGGAGGAAAGGGATTCAACGTACCTCCGCTGGCCTTCAGCAAACAACGTATCGAACAGAAGGGTGGACTTCCCTGACCCAGAAGGCCCAGTGATGACTACAAGACGGTCCCGAGGGATCTCGACGTCAATCTTCTTGAGATTGTGTTCCTCGGCCTTGCGCACTTTGATGTACTTGGTCATGCGCTCGACCTCCAACTAACACCGCTCCCTAGGAGGTTTCTGAGATACTGTCCAGTGTAGGACTCCTTGCAGTTGACTATCTCCTCAGGAGGCCCTTCGGCCACAAGGTATCCACCGTCATAGCCACCTTCGGGTCCGAGGTCGATAACCCAGTCGGCGGTCTTGACCACATCCAGTTGATGCTCAATTACTAGTATGGTGTTTCCAAGGTCAACTAGACGATGAAGAACCTCAAGGAGCTTCTTGATGTCAGCAAAATGCAATCCCGTAGTAGGTTCGTCCAACATCACCAACGTCTGACCTGTGGCAGGTCTTGAGAGAAACTTGCTCAACTTGACCCTTTGGGCCTCTCCCCCACTGAGAGTAGTGGCCGGCTGGCCGAGTTTGACATATCCCATGGACACATCACAAAGAGTCTTGAGTCGTCTATAGATTGAAGGAACTCCCTCAAAGAAGTGGATTGCTTCATCAATCCTCATATCGAGGACGTCAGCGATGTTCTTGCCCTTGAACCTCACCTGAAGGGTTTCTCGGTCATAGCGGCGTCCCTTACACTCAGTGCATGTGACCTGCACTGGGGGCAAGAACTGCATCTCTATTATCTCAACACCAGCACCCTTGCATTTCTCACATCTTCCGCCCTTCACATTGAAGCTAAACCTACCCGGTTTGTATCCACGAATCTTCGACTCCGGAAGGCTGGCGAACAACTCCCGAAGCGGGGTCCAGAGTCCAACGTAGGTCGCAGGATTGGATCGTGGAGTCCTACCGATAGGGCTCTGATCAATCACGATGACCTTGTCAAGCTGTTCTGCCCCAACCAACTCATCGTGATCACCAGGAACGGCCTCTGCGTTGTGGAACCTGTTGGCTAGTTCGCGTTGAAGGGTTTCAACAACAAGACTCGACTTCCCTGAACCTGACACTCCTGTAACACAAATGAACATCCCGAGCGGCAGCCTGACGACTAGGTCTTTCAAGTTGTTATGGCGAGCTCCCCGAATCTCAAGAAACCTGCCATTCGAGTTTCTCCGCGTTTCCGGCAGAGGTATCTCTTCTTCTCCGCGGAGGTAGCGTGCAGTAAGGGACTTCTTTGACTTCAGAACCTTGTCGATTGGGCCTGCCACAACCACCTCCCCACCCTCAGCACCTGCACCCGGACCGAGGTCGATGATGTAGTCTGCGCTTCTCATGGTTTCTTCGTCATGCTCAACGACAAGGACCGTGTTGCCCAAGTCCCGAAGTCGCATCAATGATTGCAGCAGTCTCTGGTTGTCACGGGCATGCAGACCCACACTTGGCTCATCACACACATAAGTGACACCCACAAGGTTCGAACCAATCTGGCTGGCAAGGCGGATTCTCTGGCTCTCTCCTCCTGCCAAGGAGGGAGCCGTTCGATTGAGTGTAAGATAGTCCAGACCGACGTCACGAAGAAAACCCACTCGACCCATTATCTCCCTAAGAATCGGGATCGCCACTGGTTCAAATCTCGGGTCAATCTCGACTTCTTTGAAGAACTTCTCCAGTTCCTTGATGGACAATTCATCAATGTCTGATATTGATTTGCCGCCAAAGGTTACAGCTTGTGACTCTGGACGTAGACGCAACCCCCTACAGACAGGACACGATCTCTCGGACATCAGTCGTTCAATGTCACGCCTTCTACCCTCTGACCTTGTCTGGCGGTATATTCGCTGTTGACGAGGGATGAAACCTTCAAATGTCCTCTTGAAGTGACCCTCCCATTTCACTTCGTAGCTCTCATTGCTACTGGCCCAGAAGTCTTCATACTTCTCAGTAGTACCCCAGAAGATGACCTGCTTCTGCTCTTCTTTCAATTCCTTCCAAGGCGTCTCCAGAGTGAATCCATAATTCTCTGCAACCTTCCTGAACATTCGCCTACGAAGGACCCAGTTGTCCGGGATCATTGCGCCCTCATTCAATGACAACTCTGGGCTTCGGATGAACTTCTTTGGATCGAACTCTCGGACTACTCCGATGCCTGTGCAGTGTGGGCACGCACCCTGGGGAGTGTTCCATGAGAAGATTCTCGGTTCCATCTCCGGCAGACTGATACCACAGTCCACACATGCGAACTGTTCAGAGAGTGTGAGGTCCCCGGTATCCTTTGCGATGACCACTACGCCATCTGCCATTTCCAGAGCGGCCTCAACTGCCTCCGAGATTCTTCCTCTTTCTGAGGGCTTGACACGAACCCGGTCAATGACAACCTCAATAGTATGCTCGAAGTAGCGGTCCAGCGACATACCCTCTTCAATCTCCATGAGTTCACCGTCTACTCGGGCCCGAATGAAGCCCTTCATCACTAGATCCCGGAACTCCTTCCGGTACTCTCCTTTTCGACCCCTAACAATCGGGGCCATGATCATCACGCGGGTGCCCTCATCTAGCTGAAGAACTCTATCTACCATCTGCTGGGAGGTCTGTGGCTCAATCCGCTTCCCACATTCTGGACAGTGAGGTACACCGACTCTTGCGTAGAGAAGTCTCAAGAAGTCATAGATCTCTGTGATAGTTCCCACCGTACTTCTAGGGTTGCGACCAACACTCTTCTGGTCAATGGAGATAGATGGCGAGAGACCAGACATGAAGTCAACCTTCGGTTTCTCTAGCATGCCCAAGAACTGACGAGCGTATGGTGAGAGCGACTCAACGAATCTCCGCTGGCCTTCCGAGAAGACAGTGTCATAGACCAAGCTTGACTTGCCTGAACCACTGACACCGGTCACGACTGTAAGAGTGTTCTTTGGAATCTCACAAGAAATGTGTCTCAGGTTGTTCTCGGCAGCTCCAACAACTGTGATAGACCTCGGACCCTCTAACTCAGCGGAAGTGTCCTTTGTCTTTCCTTTGGAGGCTGCCTTCACTCTTCGTAACCCTCTATCCTCTTTCTCAGTTCCGTGATTTCATCACGAAGCTTCGCGGCCCCCTCGAACTCCAAGTTTCGCGCTGCCTCTTTCATCTGCTCCTCAAGATCGATAATGTAGTCCGCGAGCTCCTCAATCTCAAATGGTTCGAAGTCATCAATCTTCATCTGAACCGTGGACTCTCTGGTCTGTATTCCTTGGGCGATATCTTGAATAGTCTTTACAATTGAGGTTGGCACTATTCCATGCTCCTCATTGTAGCTCAACTGATAGGCTCGTCGGCGGTTGGTTTCATCGATTGCAGTCTGCATAGCTGTGGAAACAGCATCGCCATACAGCACTACGCGGCCCTGAACGTTTCTTGCCGCGCGTCCCATTGTCTGAATGAGGGCCCAATCTGTCCGTAGGAAACCCTCTTTGTCAGCGTCGAGAATCGCCACTAAGGCCACTTCTGGAAGGTCCAGACCTTCTCGTAGGAGATTGATCCCCACCAGCACATCGAACTTGCCTTGCCGAAGTTGTCTGACAATCTCTATTCGTTCAACCGTCCCTATATCAGAATGGAGGTACCTTGCCTTGACTCCTGCTTCAATAAGATACTCGCTCAGCATCTCTGCGGTCTTCTTCGTCAAGGTTGTGACTAGGACTCTGTTGCCCAGAGCAACCGTTCGCTTGATCTCTCCTAGGAGATTGTCAACTTGTCCCACGACCGGACGAACCACGACCTCTGGGTCAAGAAGTCCTGTAGGTCTAAGGAGCTGCTCTACAATCTGTTGACTGACCTTCCGTTCATAAGGGCCCGGCGTGGCTGTCGTGTAGATGACGTGTTTCATGTACTGTTCGAACTCGTCAAGCTTTAGAGGTCTGTTATCGAACGCGGAAGGCAGTCTGAACCCATAGTCAACTAGGTTCTGCTTTCTTGAGAGATCGCCGAAGTACATCCCTCGTATCTGGGGCATAGTCATATGGCTCTCATCGATAATCATCAAGAAGTCGTCTGGGAAGTAGTCTAGGAGCGTATAGGGCTTCTCTCCTTTGCTCCTTGCATCAATGAAGCGAGAGTAGTTCTCGATTCCCTGACACATGCCCGTCTCTCTCAACATCTCTAGGTCGTAGAGCGTCCGACGCTTGAGACGGTCAGCCTCTACAAGCTTGCCCTCCTTCTTGAACCAGTCAACTCGTTCATGCATCTCTTGCTCAATCTCTTCTAGAGACTCGAGTATCCTTTCATGACGGGCAATATGGTGTCGAGCTGGAAAGAGCTCAGTCCACTTCTGGTCAAAGAGCCTTCTTGAAGTTAGTCGGTCCATGACCGAGATTCTCTCAACAGTATCTCCGTCTATCTCAAGCCTAAGATAGATCTCCCAGGCAGCTGGGACTACATCTATGACATCTCCTCTGACACGAAAGGATCCAGAGTTCAACTCCATGTCGTTGCGGTCAAACTGCAGTGCGACGAGGCGTTCCAGCAGTGTTCGTCGTTCGACTTTGCTGCCCACCTCGACCATGGTACGGAAGTGGTCATACTCTGACGGGTTGCCTACCCCGTAGATACAGGACACAGACGCAACAACAATCACATCATTCCTTGATCTCAGCGAGTGTGTACTAGAGTGTCTGAGTCTTTCAATCTCCCTGTTGATATCAGCTTCCTTCTCTATGTACATGTCCTTTGAAGGAACGTACGCCTCTGGCTGATAGTAGTCGTAGTAGGACACGAAGTACTCGACCCCAGCATCCGGAAAGAACTGCCTGTATTCTGAAGTGAGCTGCGCAGCCAGAGTCTTGTTGTGAGAGATGACAATCGTAGGCTTATTGTAGGCCTCTATCACATTCGCCATTGTGAAAGTCTTGCCTGAGCCAGTCACTCCTAGCAATGTCTGATGTTGAACGCCGCTCTCGAGACCCTCCACTAATCTGTCAATGGTTTGTGGTTGGTCGCCGGTAGGCTCGAAAGGAGCAACCAGCTTGAAGTCTTCCATCTGCTCTGCCTCGCCTCGTTCGGGCTCACACCTGAACTCAAGTAACTGTTTGGGTAAGTGCCTCGCGGCATTAGAGAAGCCAACTCTTTCACTAGGAACTTACTGCATCATGTCGTCTACGTAGAGGTACGTTGGCAACTCGGAGAGATGGTCGAAAGTATCAGGCGGGCCCACAGACGCAGCCGAAGAACCCCGATATATCATTGAAGCTCGGAAACTCCGAGTAGGTGCGCACCTTGAGAATTGGGGGCTAGGCGAGCTCCAACACACTCCGGGATACACAAGACTCAAAGGTGGGACTGATATTCTCAAAAGATACAGGAGCCCTGACAAGATGTCGACCGAGAGAATCAGAGAATGGCTAGAGTCCCTTGAAGTTCCCTACGAGTTTGATGAGGACATCAAGACGTTCAA
>CP070658.1:2335938-2341628 GCA_020355105.1 Candidatus Thorarchaeota archaeon
CACAATTGTCCAACTTACGACAAGGACAAGTTCCCAGAATATCACATGCAGAATGAACGTGATGAGATAACCAACTGTCCATTGCCCAAGCACAGCTGGCACAAGTGCTGTTGCCTGGGCATCAGCCACTACCCAAAGAAACACAAGAATCGCTGCAGCCACAACCACTGCAAAGATTGCAGCGAACACTATCGTCATTCTCCAGTGTTTTCTTAGAAATCTCTTCTCGGCTTCATCAAGAAACTCTTCGTCAGCATCCATCATTCCAGACTCCTTTGCTAGACTACTATGAAGTAGGAGCGTCTACCATCTAATTAATCACTTGTTTCTGTTGCCTGTTCGGGATCCGGTTCTGACCAGACTCCCCCTCCTCGAATGGAAGATGTGATTCTATCTAAGCCCAAGAATCATGGCTATGTTTGCTTCTGGATCAATGACTGGCTCAATCATGCCAGTACTCGAGGTGAAGAGTGTAGCAGCTCCTGGACCATGACCAGATATGACGCAATCACTATGGACAATAATGCAAACAGAAACAGCACCCTTCTTGTAGATTCTTCCGAATGAATGGTCAGTGTCCATGATTGCCACTAGATCTCCGAACCTTAGAGTATCTAGATTGTACTCTTCCCTTGTTTCTTCATCGAACAACTGGATGTCGTAGTCGCCGGAGTACACTTGATCTGCACCAAGTCCAGAACCCATGATCTTTGCAGGAACTATGTGGGTCACAGGGACAATGAGTTTTCCGTCCTTTTCTTTGAGTTTCATCTTCTCCAGAAAATCGGGGTCAGTGTTCATGATCTTGACCTCCGGAAAGTCAGGGAGTTCCAAGCCCACACCATAGGCCTTCACCTGTATCTTGTCGCCTATGACAAGCTTCTCCATCGTTTCTTCAGAGAAATCTACCATAACGTGCTCTATCCCGCCGTGTTTACCGACAACAACGCCCTTCTCTCCCTTCGCGTCGCCCCCGACTACTATAGCAGTGTTGCCGACACATGCAAGAATGTTCAATGCAGTGTTAGGAGCTTGCTTGAAGCGGGGGTCGTTCTCCTTGTTCTCGATGCTAACGCCGGGCTCAACATGGTCGGCCTTCAGGCCGACTGCGGGGTCTCCCACTCTCTGGTTGTAGGTTATTCCACCTACCCCAGGTAGAACCACCGGCTTTCCGTCTGATGATATTTGATAGGCTGACCTCGCTACAGGACTCGACACTTCACCCATGACTGAGATTTTCACAAGTTTGTCTTCGTTCGTCTTGATTGCCATGAATACAAACCAACTGCGGCAATCGTTGTGGTCTGACTCATAAGAGTGACGATTGACGTCACGATGTGCCTAGGCGGCCGGAACTGAGCGTCCTGAGAATGGAAGTGAGAAAGACTGGCCCCTTGTTGATGATTGGACGTTAGAAGTAAAATGAGCGCCCTGAGCCCGTGGGGCCCAGGGGCTTTCATTTCTTCTCATGTAGCCTGACGCCTGCGAATTACGATGAAACCCACGACCAACAGAATCGCGGCCCCAGATCCTCCGACCAGAAGGACCATCACTGGGTCGATTGGAGGGGCAGCCAACTCTACTGTCACACCCTCACTATTCGATAGATAGGAGAAGCCAAACGAATCTATTGCCACAACGGCATACCAGTATGTTCCATCAGATAGTCCAGTGTCATTGTACTGACTTTCGGTCAGGCCAGAGGCGATGGCTGTCGCCGAGTCCAAATTGGACCCAGTTATCTCGCTGGAATGTCGATATATAGTCCAGTTCTCAACTGCGACATCATCGTTCCAGTTGACAAAGATGTCACCATCCGGGTCAGGGTCTGGCGCGATGTCATCCAATACTGGAAGTCCTGGTGGATTCCACCCTTTCATTGGCATTGAAGAGTAGTTGTATTGCGCTGAGTCCTCTTCAGGTATTCCTGTTAGCTTGCTGTTGGCGAATACCCATCGATGAGTGCCGGGCCAGGAAGCGAGAGTTCCATAGCCCCCCACAATAATGCCGAGATCGGTGTCCATCTCATATCCTTCAAGTTCACTCTTGGGAATCTTGATTTCAAACTGGCGATGGTCGCTGGCATTGTTTTCTGAAGGCCCGTATGACCATGCGATATCGTAGTTTCTGATTGATGCATAAGGATAGACTGAATTCTGACCAATGACTGTCGGCTGATCAATGTAGATATCGTACTGCATGAGGTCGAAGGAAGTGTTGAAGGGAGCGTCGTTTACGCCATTCATTGAGATTCGTAGACTGGTGCCGGATGTGAAATTCTCCCTGAAGATATCAACATTCCAGAGAGCTTCCGAAACACCAGTTCCTACTGCTTCTTCAATATCTGGGTTCAAAGCACCTAGATTGTCTGATACGCTCACAAAATGCTCATCGATAGTAGTATTATGTTTGGATCGAATCCAGAATCTGACTTCCTGTACATGCTCAACGTATATGTCTTCAAAGATTGGGAATGAGTCATAGAAGTCAATGTCCAGATCTAATCTGTACACGTAGTGCGTTCCATTGAATTCCGATACCATGTTCAAGAATATATCATCATCCCACAGAATGTCACTCTGAGTTCCATCTAGTGTGCCACTAACAACTATCCTCTCAGAGGGTTTTACACTGGTCCACGGACTGAGCCCAACGTCAGTGAAGAAATCAATCGCCTTATCATTCTCTACGTCATGTAGAAGAGACTCCATCCCCTTGTTCAGTGCCGCCTCCCATTCAACGGGATAATCCCATTCGTTATTGAAGACATCAGTTTCATTGGCGTTCAGCCATACCCCGACCCACTCTCCGCTCTCATTGTTGGTCTGGTCACTACAGAGATCCAACGCGATATAGAGATTGTAAGGATCTTCGTCAATGTACATGTAGTTGTAGCCGTCTGAATTCTCAGGGTCGGCATCCATGTACCATTGAATCTTGTGTACAGGAGAACTCCATTCATCATCTGTGATATCTCCGTCAATCACAAATGAATCGAATAAGGAAGCAATGCTGCTTTCTGAGATTAAGGATCCATCTACTCTGCTTGAGTCATTCCATGAATTCCCAAAGACAACTGGAAACATCATCAGGAATGCAACAAGTAAGGTAACTGCTAGTTTGGTGTTATGTGATGCAATCATCCCTATAACCACCAGCCCACGGAATTGTGGAATTATAAGAATATGGCGTGTAGTCACGACGAACTCGAGCTAGTTCTTGCTGATTTGAAGTCCATAGTTTCTTCTTGGATTCGTCCTACCCTGAATTCGATGCAAGGTCCAACTCAACTGCTGACTCTTTCATCAAGCCATGAGAAAGTGTCTGCCAGGAGCTCTTCACCGCCCGGCTCTTCGAACGGCTCGTGGTAAAGACCTGGGTACATCTTGAACGTCTTGTCCTCGGATGCAATATTGTCAAAGAACTCCTTGTTCTTCTCGGGTATAAGAATGAGGTCTTCCTCGCTCTGCTGTACTATCACAGGTATGGTGATTTTGTAGGCTGAGTCGAAACCTTCTTCACGGGCCTTCATTCCCTCTGCCCCAAATCTTGGAGTACACTCATGGATGCGCAGCGGGTCTTCCTTGTTTCTCCTCACAACTTCGGGATTCCTTGAGATATTGTCAAGATTCAAGCCCATGTTGAACTTTGTCTTGACATTAGCTCTTGAAAGCAATCGGGCCATTGCTCGTGTCCCCGCTCCCATCTCCAGTCGCTCGGAAACAGCTGGACATGGAGTCATTATTCCATTGAGCTGGCTTCCGTATTTCATGGCGTAGTGGGACGTGACCAGACCTCCAAATGAATGACCGAACATGTATGTCTGAAGTCCCTCAAATCGGTCCTTCATATGAGCAACGAAGTTGTTCACATCCTCAATTATCTCGCCGAAACTCTCGACGTGTCCTTTGATTCCATCGTAGTGTCCGAATCCTCTGAGATCAGGGGCCATGAATGCATAGCCGCGTTCTGCAAAAGACTCGCCCAAGAATGAGATAGTACCACTGTGCGCTCCCAGTCCATGGATACCGACTACAAGAGCCCGTGGTTCTCCGTCGGGGAGCCAGCCTCGCATAAACATCTTCTTTCCATCGTACCCTAGATACTCTCCTTCCTCTGTTTTCATAATCTCCACATCCACCGGACTGATACAAGTCCCTCTTTACATTACCGATTCCCGGCCCAGCGAGCGGATTTCCGTAGGGGCGCTGCATTTCACAACACATGCAGCTTATAAGATGGGAGCAATCCCACTCCGATTCGACGGTTACGAAACAAGGTGAGAACGGTTGCAGAGCATGAAGATCTACGTTGCAGGTCCCTATACAGCACCTACGAGGGAAGAAATGGAAGAGAATGTCTGGAGGGCGATTGATGCAGGGATTGAGTTGTGGAAGAAAGGTCACTTCCCATTGATTCCCCATCTGTTACACTGGGTCGATTTGCGTGCCGAGGAACTCGGGGTGCCAATGGGCTGGAACGACTACATGCTGTGGGATGCACCGTGGCTGGACCATTGTGATGGACTTCTGCTGCTAGCCGAATCTAAGGGAGCCCTTATTGAACTTGAAAGAGCCTCTGAAGAAGGCAAAGTCATCTTCCATTCAACGGACGAGATCCCATCAGTGGACAGGACACCCACGTGGGCTGACAGACATGCAAAAGAAGGATGACCAATCATTCCCGGAATCGGGCTGAACGTTTCCCAGAGAGCTTCTGCACAGTCCATACCATCACCCATTCCATTGAGCCCTTGAACTGATATCGCTTCCAGACTCTGAGAATGCCATACCAGATGACGGCATTGAACAGTCCAAACAGGGCAATGTTCAGCAGGTCAAGATTCCAGCTCGGCCACAAGGGGGCCACGAGCAGACCCAGAGCAACCGCCATCACACCTTCTAGCATATAGACCGTAAGCGCCAACTTGCCAAAAGTAGATACGACTCCAAGACGATTGGACCACCTAGTCCTTGTTTCCTCACTGCGGAAATCCAACAAGGCCAGACCCACTAAGAACAGAAAGAAGAAGAAGCCCAACTGGAGGGCCCGTCTACCAAATAGATTCACGTGAGAATCCCAGGTGAAAGGCTCCGCGCCGGGTAGGGCCTCGATGTCGCCAGTAAACATCACACCCAAGAACAACATTATGATAGTGATGACTGCAACCACACCAAGCACGTACCGATGTTTCTCTCTGCTAGCAATAGATATTCCAACTAGGCCGCCGAAACAACCGTATGCGAGGTACGGAAAGAGCGGCATCATACCATTGGTGAGAGGCTCAGTGAAGTAGGCAAGAAGATAGTTGCCACTCAAGACTATATCGTTGCTCCACTCCCCAATTGCAGTTCTCAAGAATGGCGAAACCACGAGAATCGCAGCACCAAGAGTAAGAAGGACATAGTAGATGAGCTTTGAGTCGTCTGACTTCCTCCACCTGTAGTACATCCCAAGAAGGGTCGACATGAAGATTATCGTCCAACCTATCATGGCGAGGGTTTCCAGAGCTAGGAACTGACCTGGGTTTACTAGCGGGTCAGGCAGTCTTCCGTAAAGAAGGAAGTAGGGAAGGAATCCAGTTATGTTGTCGAGGGAAGGGTCAAGTGCGACTAAGGGCATGCCATCGTCAATGAACCGTAGAAGGAATATCCTGAACAGATGACTATAGACAACAAGGACGATTCCTG
>CP070658.1:2341728-2356884 GCA_020355105.1 Candidatus Thorarchaeota archaeon
AAGGTTCTTGAATACATTGAGAATGAAGGCTACTCCAGATCAGAGCTCGCAAGTGTTGGTGATGGAGAGAACGACATAGACCTGTTTAAGGTGTCTGCTCTGAGCATCGCGTATAATCCAGTGAGTGATGAGGTTTCTAAGGCGGCTGACCTGACGATTCGGTCCAAGGACCTCAGAAAAATCCTGCCTCACTTCATGCCCCAAGACTAGGATAGAGTCCCCCCGAGTACGTCCAATATGTGCTTCATCTCTTCCTTGCCAACACCTGGATGTACGGGAATCTCGAAGTGCTTGTCACCAATTTCCTCTGAGTTAGGTAGGCTAAGTGAGGAATAATCGGGATAGTCTACATACTTGGCCCAACGCCACTCCGAGATGCTCTCGTATGTTCCTTGCTTGTGACATGGAATTGCGTAGACGGGTCTCGATCCGACGCCTTCACGTCTGAGTTACTCGACCAGCTCATCTCTCACAATCTTCTTGGAAAGAATCCTGGGAGCATAAACATGATACGCCGAATCCATTCCGCTGAGCACGACTTGCGGTGTAGCTTGCTCAATGCCCTGGAAGAATTCATCATACGCCTTGGCATTCTCCCTTCGACGTTTCACAACCACTGGCATTCGTTCCATCTGCACTACACCCAGTGCGGCTACAATGTCTAACATCCTGTAGTTGTATCCAATTCTGTAGTGAGTATAGCCCCCTTCAGGGCCCCTCCCGTGATTCTTGATCATCAGACATCGGTTGTGGATTTCTTGACTGTTAGTTGTGATCATTCCTCCCTCGCCCGTCATGAGATTCTTGGTCGCATAGAACGAAAAGGTGGCCACGTGTCCGATTGATCCTACCATCTTGCCGTCCACTGTGGCACCGTGGGCCTGACAAGCATCTTCAATCACCATTAGATTGTGCTTCTCAGCTATCTCCATTATTGGACCCATTTCGCACGGATTCCCAAAGATGTGAACAGGCATGATAGCCCTCGTCTTGTCGGATATTGCCTCCTCAATGAGTGTCGGATCCATGTTGTAAGTATCCGGCCTCACATCCACGAAGACCGGAACAGCTCCAACCATGGATATGGTATTAGCTGAGGCAATGAAAGTAAAAGGAGTAGTGATGACTTCATCGCCAGGCTGAATCTCCATGGCCTCCAAGGCGGTGCTGAGAGCTGTTGTTCCATTCGTTGTCACGGTTGCATGCTTTGCTCCAACATAGCCTGCAAACTGCTTCTCGAACTCTCGGGACACTCTCCCCTCAGCAAGCATTCCTGACTGTAGGACTTCTTTCACTGCATGAATCTCTTCTTCACCTATAATCGGCTTGACTATTGGAATCATACTCGTCCACATTCGCCATGAAAGGCCTCAGCGTTAAAATGGTTTGGTAGAAGAAGAAGTGCACTACCTCGTGTCGCCCGTGGCGGGGTCCTTCTGCACCCGCCGCCTCTTCTCCTCGATGTAACCCACGCCGCCTATTGTCAGACCCATTACAACGAGAGCGACAACCATGTAGACGAGATTCCCGAGATACAGAATCGTGGCAAGTGAAACGCCGCTCAGGAAGCCGGTACCAACACGTATCAAGTTGGTGGTCTTCCTGGGAGTGAGTCTCTGGCTAATCCAGTCTACTACTGTTGCGAAACCAATCGCAAGTGCCAGGAAGAACCAGAGCCAAGAAGGTTCACGCGGGAAACCTATCAGGAAAAGAACCACGATCCCCAGACCAATTCCAGTGTATATTCCTGTGCACCGACTGCAGAGATACAGCGAACGTCCTCGAAATGATACTCGGAGACAGTGACCGAACAAAGAGGGAGGATGGTGAGAGAGCATCATGTGCAAGGTTTCGCGTAGTTCATCGCGCTTCGACCACTGAGTCATGTCAATCTCCAGTTCATCTGGATGAATACTTGCTTCCTGTTCTGATGCCACTGCAATCTCTCGCAGAAGGACCCTGAATAACGTCTTATGTCTGTTGTCTTTGCGTCATGACATTCCTCATCTGGATGCTTTTCCGAGAAGGAGCATACTCGCTTCTTCCAATCCATTCATTGCACTTCTCGTAAGAAGCGACTTGTGGCTGATGTCTAGCAGATTAGACAGTCCCAAACTGTCTTTCAACATCGTGTGAAGCTCTTCTGCAACACTCCTCGAGTCCTTCCGATCTGGAAAGTATGCCACTTGGACTGCAGCCTCGGCTATCACACTGTGCCAAACATGGAAAACCTCGTTCATGCTAGGTGAACGCTCCTCAGATGATCGCAAAGAGGTCAAAACATCACACAGTTTCCCGTACAATAAGTCGTCAAAAGACTCAGGAATCGGGATGGAGCCTAGGTTGTTAGGTAAGAGATTGACTGTAATCCTAGCATTATTGGTCATGACCGTCCTGAAGAACCGAGCCACAAGATTCGAGTTTATGAAGACGCAGATCGACTTCAGAACGTTCCTAGACGCCTCTGATATGTAGGTGGCAGAATTCAGCACTAGATGTTTTCCTTCGTCATAGCAGGCAACCGGATTTCTGGCGTTTTGCTGAACTATGACCTTGGGCATTGAGAGAAGCCCCAATCTTCCTGGTTTGGCGAGACGGTTTCGGTCGTAGTCAAGAAAAACTCTAGATGTTGCCCTGTATGCGGCAATGTCCCTCCCTCTAACAACAGGTTTCCAGTTTCCACCTGCCTTCGGACTACAATGCACAAAACTGTCGTTACATCCAGTTTCAATTCCTCGATGGATGGACGCAATATCAACCAGACGCGGGAGATTGCTGAGAGAACTAAGCAGCTTCTCATTCACTTTGTCAATCCCGGTGAGAAATCTATGGTTCCATGGCTGAACCAAATTCATGTAGTTCGCCTGCGGAATCGCTGTCGTTGATACACAGTCTTCCCTTCTAGGGTCATATCTGGAAAGAGAAACAGAGGATTCTCGCTTCATATTCCCCTTCCTGAGAATGATGATGCCAGTTTCAGCAGTGACTCCCCTGAACACTCCGGGACCACAATCAGAGATGTGCTTGAGTCTATGATTAGTCAGTAGTCGTCGCCTCAGCTGAGTGTAGGAGCCAAGTGTAAGGAGGTTCTTGTGCACCAAGTAGCCTAGGACTCCATTAGGTGCAAGTTGCTGCAGTGAGGCCTCGATGAAGAGAGCATGGATGTTGTACTCTCGAGCGGTCTTGTATCTGGCCTTGAGATTCGTACGGTATGAAGGGTCTAGAGTGGAAAGACGCAGATACGGGGGATTTCCTACAATGATGTCGAATACAAGCTCTTCTGGCCAAAGTGGGAACAATGAGTCACCAGTCTTCAGGTTCATTCCGGTATTGGCACCTGTCAAGTCGCCGGTGAGGGCCGCCGTGACCAACCAGAGTTGCGCCTCCGTGATGTTTACAGCCCCCCGGTCGAGGTCAGCTCCGAAGAGGCGATGTTTCAGAACATGT
Source organism: Candidatus Thorarchaeota archaeon (assembly GCA_020355105.1). Lineage (GTDB taxonomy): Archaea > Asgardarchaeota > Thorarchaeia > Thorarchaeales > Thorarchaeaceae > SMTZ1-83. The sequence goes on from CP070658.1 coordinate 2,345,176, forward strand.
GCTGCAACCGAAGCAGTACTTCCACAATCAACGCCGCGGATTGTCACTGACCCGTCAGGTGAATCAAGGTCGTTCAATGAAGATTGAGTCAGCTCCATCAATCTTTGAAGCATGGCTAGCAGGAAAGCTCCTCCTCCGCATGAGTTGTCCAAAACGCGTAGAGAGAGAATCTGCTCAACGAGCTTCGAGGGAGATGCCGATGTCCAGTCTTCGAGAAACACAGCAAGGCTACGACTGCAGATCCACCTGGCAATCTCAAATGGCGTGTAGAACGCACCGCCTCTCTTCTTCCATCTGCGACTCTTGATGGACTCGTACAGTAGTCCTAGGAGCAGAATTCGATTATCTATTGGAGCAGTAGTGGTCGGACCATCTATCTCCAGATCATCCAAAGCACCGGCGAAGTCCAGGAGAATGCCGTGGTCTATATCCTGTTGGGCAAGCTGCTGGTCGCTGCTAGACTCAAACAGACCGAGGGATGAAACAGCTCGGACTATCTCTTCCTGATGATGGCCCGCAGCGTTCTTGGCTCGTGACCCATGCACGGTCAATGATACAATAGGACTCTGACCATCCTGAGAAAATTCATTTGACACCAACCCAGATGGTGCGACGCCAAGAGCAGACAGTAGTCTGAAGAAGAACAACCGTTGAAGAATGATGTCATAGTGGGCCGCTGCTTTGCTGTTGTTTCCAATCCTGGAAACAAGGCTATTCCTCAGTTTCGTTAGTGTACGAATTGCTCGGGTTGGGCCTTGCTGTAGTCCGGTCACCCTTGAATCAACTCTCGGCCTGTATTAAACTAACATCCACCTTTCTTAAGCCGAATCTTGCGCTTTTTCATGTCCACGAATCAGATACACAACCAGCAAGATGTATCTTTCGACCGGATGCACTGGCATAGTCACAGCTTGCTGTCTAACACACCTTGTCACGACTGAAACGCCCGTTCTGCATCAATGTCATAGAGAGAAGACTGCAACATTCTGACCCTCGATATGCTGAATCGGACAGAACGAGAAAGGCAGGATTAAAATGGCGGTTTCCGAGCTAGTAGCGCCACTTTAACATTGGAAACGAGGACGCTGGAAACTATGGTCAAATTGTTGCTAGTTGACATGGAAAAGTGTACGGGCTGTAAGCAATGTTCTTTGGCTTGTTCCTTGACAAAGGAGGAAATCTTCGACCCTTACAGAGGAAGAGTCAAGGTCTACAAGAAAGAGGATATTGCTCTTGGGATACAACTCTTGTGCGAACAATGCGACACATATCCTTGTATCGAGGCCTGCCCTGAAGGAGCTCTCACCAGGAATGAGGAAACTGGTATCATTGCTGTGAACTTTGAAACCTGCAATGAGTGTGGGACTTGTGTGGACGCCTGCACGTACCACGCAATAAGACTGCATCCTGAATCAGGCAAGGCACTCATCTGCGATCTTTGTGGCGGTGACCCCTATTGCGTATACCATTGTGTTCCTGGTGCGTTGGAATGGTTCGATGCTACTGACGACCTGCTGAAATCAAAGAAGAAACTGCGGTCGGCCAGAATGGCCGCATACCGCGACATCATGAAGGAGGCGGCATAGAGGATGTACGGACATCAAGGAAAGATACTACACGTTGACCTTAGTAAGGACAAGATTTGGAAGGAAGACTTCCCTGAGGAATGGAGGCGCCTGTATGTTGGCTCAAGGGGTGTGAATGCTAGGCTTCTTTGGGACTACTGTAAGGACCCCGAGATTACCTGGGATCACCCAAAGAACGTTGTCATCTATGCTCCAGGAGCTCTCACCGGGACCACCGCACCATGCTCGGGACGAACGTCTGTCACAACAGTTGGCTGTACAACTGGACTGTACCTGAAGACAAACACGGGTGGTCACTGGGGCGCTGAACTGAAGTTCGCTGGGTACGATCATTTGGTAGTGCACGGGGTGGCAGACAAACCCTCATTCATCAACATTGAGGATGATCAAGTGGAAATAATGGATGCCAAGGGTCTCTGGGGCAAAGACATCATCCAGACAGATACGCTTCTGAAGAAGTGGCATGGAAACGAGTCCAAGGGACTCTACATCGGGCCCGCAGGCGAGAATCTCGTTCGGGCTTCTTCAATCCAATGCTCATTGTACCATGCAGCCGGCAGGGGTGGAGGAGCCGCGGTAATGGGGAAGAAGAACTTGAAAGCGATTTCCGTCAAGGGGACCAAGCCGGTCAGGGTGAAAGACCCCAAGAAGTTCGCAGAAATCGCCAAAGAACAGAGAGAACTCCTGAGAGCAGACAGTGGTGCCGTAGGACTTCACGACTATGGGACTGCGGGTTCCATAGCCGCTGTCAACGAACTACACGCGTTCCCTGGAAAGAACTGGCAGACGGGCTACACCGAGAATCCATATCCGATCACAGGCCAAGCGCTTGTTGAAAAGGGATACCTCAAGAGGCGGGTGGCATGCTTCGGATGCACAATAGGCTGTCATCGCTACTCGGTGATAGAAAAAGGACCCAACAAGGGTATTGCGAGTGGAGGTCCAGAGTACGAAACATTCGGTGCACTTGGAAATGGTCCGGGCATAATTGACACAGAGGGCGTACTCCTCCTTAACGAACTATGCAACCGTCTTGGCCTGGATACGATAACGGCAGGCACCGTAATACAGTGGGCAATTGAGAGCTATGAGAGAGGAGTCCTCACGAAAGAAGACACAGACGGAATGGAGCTCGGCTGGGGCAAGCTCGAGGAGACTCTCAAGGGAGTGGAGGCAATTGCCCTTCGTACCGGCAAACTTGGGGATCTCCTAGGTGACGGTCTAAAGATTGCCACTAAGAAGGTAGGCCACGACTCATACAAGTGGGCGATAATGAACGCCAAGGGACTGGAACAGTCCAACGTTGAGACCCGCTCAGCGAAGGCATATGCGCTGGCGTTCGCCGTGAATCCACGTGGTAATGATCACCTGATGACTGAAACCTTTGCCGAGTTTGGAGCTAGTCCTGAGGCCATCGATGTCATTGAGAAAGTCACAGGCGACAAGAAGTGGGCATCGCCACACTTCACTGAATACAGAGCAGAAATCGTGCGATGGCACGAGGACTGTTATGAGATAACCGAAGCACTGGGATACTGTGTATTCACATCCACTGCAGCATACGGGGTCAATCCAGACAATATGGCGAGACTCTACGAGGCTGCCACTGGCATCTCCATGACCGAGGACGAAATGATGTTCACCGGACGGAGAGTTGTGACTCTCGAGAAGGCATTCAACGTGACTCGAGGAGCAACTAGAGAGCATGACAACCTGCCATGGCGTCTTATGAACGAGGGTGCTGCGTCTGGCCCGTTAAAGGGAGAAACAAATTCTCAGGAGGAGCTTGATGACATGCTGGACAAGTACTACGCACTCCATGAGTGGGACTTAAAGACCAGCTGGCCCTACAAGAAGACATATGACAAGGTCGGCCTCAAGGACGTAGGTGACTACCTAGAGAAGATTGGGAAGCTGCCCTAGACCAGGGAAGTCCTTCCCCCTCTCTCTTTTCTTTCTCGAAGGGATGGTGAAAGGTCGTTGAAAGGTTACAAGGAATTTGGAACGGCCATGACCGGGGTCTTTCCGGTCAGAGATGGCGTTGAGCTTGCTAAGATCTCAGAAGAATATGGAATGGGTTCTATTTGGTTTGCTGAGGACTACTTCTTCAGAGGAGGAATTCCTTATCTAGCTGCAGCGTCGTTGGTCACCGAGAAGATTCGCATAGGACTGGGTGTCATCAATCCTTATTCTCGACATCCGGCACTGGCCGCAATGGAATTCGCTACGATTGACGAGATGTGTGACAAACGAACTATCTTTGGCCTGGGTTCTGGAGTGCCCTTCTGGATGGATCAGATGGGTCTCTGGGACAAGAAGCCTCTCTCCAGAACTCGAGAGTTCATAGAGGTGACTAGAAAGGTAGTGACAGGTGGCAACATCAATCACAAAGGTAGGTTCTTCACCTGCAAGGACGTGCAGCTGATTTTCGAGCCGGTTCGAAAGGAGGTGCCTATCTACCTAGCCTTCGAAGGTAAGATGGGGTTGAAACTTGCCGGTGAAATCGGAGATGGCGCTATCACCTCCATATTCACAACGGCCAGTTACGTCAAGTTCGCTTGGGAAAGAGTCAGGGCAGGTGCTCAAAAGGCTGGTCGCAAACTGGATGACTTTGAGATGGTGGTCTATCTGCCAATGGTGATTGATGACGACCTTGATAACGCCCTGAATATTGCACGCGAGTTTTCCAAGCTCTATCTTCCTCACTCTCAACCTGGAGGGCCTCTCATGGAACACGCAGGTGTAAATGCTGAAGACACTGAGGCATTTCGAAAGGCTTCAGAGGAGGGCAAAGACGAGCTTCTCTCTGAGCTAATCACTGACGAAATGGTTCAGTCTCTATGTGTTGTCGGAGACCTGGGTTCGTGCATCAAGCAAATCAGTGAAATCGTCGATGCAGGCGCTAACACACCTGTGGCATTCCCAGTGCCTGGCACAGACCCAATAGAAACTGCAAAGACCATAGGTAAAGAAATCGCTCCCAACATCGGCTAATCAAGGAACACATCAGAAAAGACAACAGCATACGGAGCCTAGACAATGCACCAGACAAGAGAACCCTTCTGCCTAGATCGTGACTCCAGCGAATCGGACATCCCATTTGCCTCAAAAAGAAGGAATCGACTAGTCGGATACTTGACAACCTTCCTGGTGACCTTTACACTCGGCACTACAGAGATATTCGCTCCATGGTATGCGGACATCCTGGGAGGCTCAAGTTTCGAGCTCGGGTGGACAATGGGCTCCTTCGGAGTCGTGTATATGTTCTCCCCTGCAATCGGCGGAAGGTTCTCGGATAGAGTGGGTAGGAAGAAATCACTCGCAATAGCAACGATGGCTTACATCGGAGTCATTGCGCTGTATCTGAACCCATTTGCCTCACCGCTCTATCTTATTCTAGTAAGGGCACTGGAGGGGTTCGTGTATGGATTCATCGCACCATCGATAGAGGGAATGGTTGCAGAGCTAACACCGGAGGCAGAATGCGCCGTCTTAGGGAATTTCTCAACCTCGTGGAGTGCAGGAATGATCTTCAGCCCACTGGCGATAGCATACACCGAAGGCCTGTTCGGACCGTTGGCTAGTATTTACGTGGTCATAGCTGTCGAGATTGTATCACTAGGCATCATCAGTGCGTTTATGCAGAGTTATCGCAGAAAGTCTGACTTTGACTCGAGTCCCAGAACAGAAAGAGAAACTGTAGACAAGGAAATCAAGACTCACTCAAGAACAAGCCCTAGATTCATTGCATCCTATCTTTCGATAATGCTTTGGGGAGTGATATCTACTGTAGTTCTCGTTCTGTTTCCCACATTCGTCGAGAACCTTCCGGGCTTTGTCCCCGAGGACTGGGGGAATCTACTGCTAGTGTGGAACGGTGTGAGAACTGTTGCTTTCATAATATGTGCGAGGCTGCCGGAGGAATTGATGGGCAGCGTGATCATGGTGGGCGCAGTGCTCTCTGCCATCTCAAGTGCAATGCTCTACTTCTTTGTGGACCTAGGTGTCTTCGCGGTTGCCATGATTGTTTCAGGAGTTGCAGTAGGCTTCAACTACCTAGGGGCGCTTTATCTAATAGTGTCTGCAACAGACATAGAAAAAGGAGCAAATGCCGGACTTGTCGAGAGTATGGGAGGAGTTGGTCTATTCCTCGGTCCCATCGCTGGCGGCTGGTTTATGGACATAGGAGCAAATCTGCCATACCTTATGTGCACAGTCCTATCGGTCCTCGTCTTTGCCCTGATGGTTCCAATGTTGCGGCGACAAAAGCAGTCCTAGTAATTCTAATCCTTCAGAACGTCATCGAAGGCACCTTCGAGCGACGGCGCTTCGGCAATCTTCTTTCTTGGAGGTGTGGGATAGGCAACCTTGCTATGGGTCAGTCCGGACTCCACGAGTAGTCGAGCCGCGCGCACTGCTATCACAAACGGGTCGAGAATGGGGACTCCCACTTCATTCATGATGGGCTTGAGGTCCACTTCGTGAGAAAGCCCTGTGCAGCCAAGGACGATGACATCGGCACCATCCTCGACTACCACGCGCTTACAGAGCTCTGAGAGATTCTTCTGTGCAGCCTCAGACCGCTTCGAAATGTCAAGAACCGGCATTGTGAAGAAACGGACACTTGCACAGAATGTATCAAGGGCCTCCTTTCTTACTCTTGCCTCCATGCACCGCTTAAGGGACTGACCTTGAACGGTGATGATGCTGAACCTTGTACCAAGTGTCAAAGCGAAATGAAGTGACGAATTCATTGGACCAATGACTGGCACAGTAGTAATCTGACGCGCAGCGTCGAGTATCGGATCGCAGGCACAGTCAATGACAATGGCGTCGTAGCCCCCTCGGCTGGCTTTTGCTACTTGCTCTAGAATGAACGGAGCGTTGTAAGCTTCATCCACCTCAGATTCAACGCTATGAGTTCCGTATCGGGGCGTGAAGTTGTCTATCCTATAGCCCTGAGGGGTGTGCAGCTTGACGAAGGAGTTCTTCTTCTCGTCAGTCCACCAATCGATTCCGGTTGCACCTATGAGAGCAATCAGCTTCATGAAACATCACCGTCGAACAACGAGATACGATAGGGAATGAGCATCCCATAAGTCTCTTTCGACATGATATATGTCGTTCTGCAAGAGAACGCCGGATGCCTCATGGGTCATTTACGCTTAATGAATACTAGTGCTATGATGATAACAACCACAGCGCCGCCGATGCCAATAGCCAGCAACTCAATTGGAAATCCGCCTTGGGAGTCAGCTCCTGTCGTGTCCGTGGTCGTTATGCGTGTAGTGAGAATGTCGTCGTCAACAACAACTGTGTCCAAGGCTGACTTACCGTGCCCACTAATAAACACGAAAACATCCGAAGTATCGACTGATGTGTCCGTGCCTACCATGCGCCACGTACCATTGATGAAGACATTGAAAGTTCCTTGTTGGCTCCGCGTAACGTTGATGTGGTGCCAACCTTCCATGTCAAGCGCGCTACCAACCGAATAAGTGGCAATCACACTATGTTGTGGATTAAAATCTGCAACCTCTACTAGTTTGTAGGAAGCGCCCTGGAAAAGGATACCATAGCCAGTTTTTGGAATGCCCCCTGGAATTCCCCCCACTGGAAGCGTTCCCATGAATCCGACAAATGTCATTTCAGTGGCGTCAGTCCGCTTCACACTAAAGCTCCATGTCCCAGAGGTGTTGGTGCTAGTGTGAGATGCGGCACCTAAACTGCCGGTGGGTTCCAGCATGTAGTTCTCGGCAGTGAACAGTCCAACTTTCGGTGTCCATCCGTCAAAATCCCCGTCGTTGAAGTTGTCCGACCATATGAGGTCGGCAGCACACGGCAATGGTCCTAACCCTATGAAGCAGATTAGGAAAATCGTTACAACCACAGTCATGGTTGTCCAAGGTGTTTTGCTCCATGTGCTATCTGTGTAAGTTTCGCCCATTCTTTCACTCTCCTTAGCGTGGACTTAAGATTCTAGGCATGCGTGCCGCGGAGAGTAGACAAGAATTCCAATATCGCCCTTCAGATGGTCAAGCAAGCTATACAAGAATCCTTCGGAGCTGATGACTCGCACTTCATCTCAAGTTGCCGACAATCTCTTCCATTGGCCTGTACTCAAGCTCTGGGTGGCCATATCTCTCAGGTGAGAATGCTTTCTTGCCTATCTCCGTGCTACCGGCATAGCGAAGCCTTTCATGGGCTGGAACAGCTGTTACTACAACTTCCATTCCCTCTTTGAGAGAGGCGCTCATGACACCATGACCGGTGTCTGGGTAGTGAATGCATATGAGGTCGGGAAACATGACGACTGGCTTGCCGTCAGACATCGCGAGCATGTATTCGTTCTTGACAACGACTTCGAACTTGCCCTTCAAATCCTCCGGCTTGATTCTGACAGTGACATGCCAGTGACCGGCGCGGTCCTCGCCCTTGACCTCCTCTACCTTACCACTAGTCAGCCTCTGCCCGCCCATGACATCTAGGAACGCATCAATCGGGTCGTTTCCTAACTTGTTCGCCTCATGAACAGCTTCGCCAAGTTCCATGGATTTACTGATGCTGTCAGGAATGACAGACCTCTTCAACTGTGCCCCGGTCTGGTGGTAGTGGTTGTTCGCTCCTGCACCGCCGTCTTGGACCACGGCGAATCTACCTATCTCATCGGCCAGAGCTGGTGAAGTTGTCTTCTCCACTATGACAGTAGTGCCATTCTTCGTCACAAGCGGCATGGGACATAGCTCGATACCATAGCCAACGAATGTGATCATCTGGCTTTCCGGGGCAGACCTACCTAGACCATCACCATCCACAGTGGTAATGCCTGCTCTTGCTGCCAGTGAGAGCATCACTGTGGTGTTAGTCCCTCCAAGCTCAAATGGAACAAGGTGGTCCACTTTCTTGCCTCTGATCCGCTCAGACATTTTCATAGCTTCGTACAGCTCGTATCTCTTTTCCCAAGCTTCTAACATGTCACCTATAGATGTGAACGCCATCACTGAGCCCATATAGCCGCCGCAAACGATGAATGCGTCGTCCTTTACCCGGTCTGGAGGTGTCAGTTCATAGATACGGCCGCGTTCATAGTCCCAATCAACCATCGGCTTTCCAAAAGAAACTGGATCGCCTCCTCCGCCAGTCCCAAGTATTCCTACTCCTGTCAACATATCGTATGCATTCTGTTTGGACATCTTCATCGAATTACTCTCCTCCAACCCAAGGTCTACCTATGTTGACACTACTCAGCCTCGCGAGTGCCTTCCATTGAATGCACGACCTTAAACCATCGTTTCTTGGCGCCTACTGACGAACGCCGATTCCACTTCCTAGTCTTTGGTGTTTCCTCAATCAGGTCCCACAACTTCTTCGCGCGGGATATCACCAAGTCCTTCTGCTCCTGGGTGATTTGGTCTACCGTGGGCACGAAATCGACGAACTTCTTCAGATTGTTTGTGACTGTGTAATAGAAACCCCAATCATCTGACAAGAGCTTCGCGATGTAGTGCCCATTCACCTGACTATCGTCGTCCTCAACGGACACGTCGTGAGAAAGGAACATCACTATGAGATCCTTCAGGTCCTTGGCGGTTATCTCGACAATCTGTGTCTTCTCAAGAAATAGCTCAGCCAACGGTATTGTGGGCTCATCAACGCTTAGTCTGTCCCTCTTCTTGAAGTCGATATTATGATTGAAATCTAGGAAATCATAGAAGACGTCGACCTTCCTTCCTCGTTCCTTGTCGATGAAGAGGTCTCTCAGGGTCGTCGCACGTGCAAAGCCTGGGGGTACCCAATCATAGCCAAGTTCGTCTCTGAACAAGTTTCTGATCTTCTTGTGATGTTTGTAGTAGCTGATGAAGTCGATATCTGTTACCTCTCTTCCCATGCTCCTATGTAGATCTACGTACTCCGAAGCCTTTATTCTGAAGGCCAGGCATCCGATAAGACGGAGAGGGATGCCAACACCTTCGGCCGCCTTCTCGAGTCGCATTGCTTCCTCCAGAAAGTCCTCGAGAATCGGGCCGTACTTGCCTGCCAATAGAGTTCTCACCTTGAATACGACAGTCAGCGTGTTCGTTGAAGATGAGACCATGGAGCATTAATATCTTGTGCCATGGCAGGTTGCTTTGACTTGTATGTTAAAGACACAGGACGCTGTTATACCATTAGATTTTAAACTGACCTTCACCGTCGATTCGACAGTCTGATATCGTCAAGTCTATCAGCTCTTACATCAGATAACCAAGACCACAAGACGAGGTAGTGAAATGAGGATATTCCTGGCAGCAGATCCACACGGGAGTCAGCAGACATGGGAGAAGATGTGTCGTGCCCCCAAGGTATTCAAAGCTGACGTTGCCATGATGTGTGGAGATCTCACTGGAAAGGCAATAATGCCGATTATTCAAGAGAAGGAAGACCGATGGTACGCTCAGCCACACGGTAGTAAGAAGACCTTCAAGAAACAGAAGGACCTTGACAGATTCGTCAAGTTCACCGAGGATGAGGGCTACTACCCTAGGATCCTTACACCAGACGAGCTAGAGGAGCTTCGCAACACCCCAGGCGCAATCAGTGAACTCTTCCAGACTCTTATGGTTGAGAGGATCCAAGGATGGATGGATATGGCCAATGAAAGAATCCCAGAGGAAGTAATGGTTGTCGTCAATCCAGGCAATGACGACGACTATGTCATTGATGAGATTATCAAGAAAGACCCCAGAGTCATCTATCCCCTTGAGAAAGTGGTTGATGTATGCGGCTACCCGATGATTAGTCTCGAATGGGTCAACTCTACACCATGGGACACACACAGAGAGTGTCCTGACGAGGAACTCTTGGAGAAGCTGGAGGCAGAGTTCGCGCGTTTGGAAACAGATGATTATTCCAACGTGCTCTGCAACTTCCATGATCCGCCTTACAACTCAGGCCTGGATGTGGCTCCTCAGCTAACAGAGGACCATCGTGTAGTCAAGGCAGGTGCACATGAGATAATGGTTCCCGTCGGCAGCAAGTCTGTCAGGGCAGTAATAGAGAAGTATCAACCCCTGCTAGGAATGCATGGACACATCCACGAATCTGTTGGCTTCAGGAGTATAGGGCGCACGCTGTGTGTCAACCCCGGCTCCGAGTACAGAGAAGGAATTCTGAAAGGTTTCCTGATCACGATTGAAGACGGTAAGGTTCAAGCAGGACGGGTGGAGCTCTAGCTCAAGTTCTCGTAGTGGGTTGTGTCTTGGCTCAATCCACTCTCTTCTTTTCACCAAGAGTCACGTCCAACAGTCGCTTGGTCATTGCACCAGCCTGAATAGTCTAGTTCTCTCCAGCGGACATAAATAGTGGCAATCAATATCGTATCTCTGCCAAGTTAAACTGGAGTTGGGTCTGAATGTCGTTGATGTTAAAGAGTCGAATAGATGTAGAGGATCTCACGACCGGTTGCACATTCTTCGGAACTGGCGGAGGCGGTTCCAAAGAATTAGGGCTGAATATGCTGTATCCTCACATGGATGCAGGCGAGAAGATCGAAATCATTAGCGTCGATAGAGTGAAGGACAACGACTGGGTTGCCTGTGCGTATTACTCGGGAACAATCGCACCACCAACCCCTGAAATAGAAGCCCTGCGCACACGATTCCCCTGGGACTACTACGAGAAAGAACTTGCCGCAGCGCTGGAGGCCCTAGAGGGACACATGGGCGTGAGATTCTCGGCCGTTGCACCGTTCGAGCTAGGCGGAGTAAACACTCCCGCACCAATTGACGCAGCTGTGAAACACGGAATCTCATGTGTCGATGGCGACTACGCTGCTAGAGCAGTTCCGGAGATTTGTCAGAACACTGTCTGTGTGATGGGATACTCCATGGCACCTATGGCCCTAATTGACTGGTACGGGAACAAGAGTATCGTCGAGCATGTCATCAACTACGAGATGGGTGAGCGAGTATCAAAGGCACTAAGCGAGGTTGCATGGGGTCGACTTGGGAATGTTGCATTCCCATTGAAGGGGACAGACTTCCACAAGGCAATCATCCCAGGTACCCTTTCAAGAAGCTATGAAGTTGGAAAGATGATCCGCGAAAGCCGCGAGTCTGGCGACGATCCAGCTGAGAAGATTGTG
>CP070658.1:2356984-2372493 GCA_020355105.1 Candidatus Thorarchaeota archaeon
ACCAACATGCAGGCCATGATTGATCGTGCTGCTCAACAGGGTGCAAGAATCAGCATAGATACTCCGGACAAGTTCCAAATCCCTGCAGCCTGTCCCTGTGGCTCGCAGTTCAACATTGAGATATCTATCCCGGATTTGGACTAGGGATGGTCCTCAGAAAGTCACAGTACATGTTCAGGGGACACTGGGAGCAGCGTGGATTCCCTCGCAGACATACTGCCGCAACTAGGTCGATAATACCCCAGTAGAGCTGCTTCTGCTGCTTTCTCCCACCAAAATGCCCCATGAACAGCCATGCCTTCGCGTCATTAGGGCCAGTGAAACCTGTTGAGAACAGACGATTCATCAGATGGATAACATTCCCATCAACCATCGGGTCAGCGATACGAAACGCAAAGTTCCTGACAGCTGCAGAAACGTATCTGCCAACACCGGGAAGTGCTCTTAGTGATACGTCTTCTTGTGGAACGGCACCGTTGTGTTCTAGCAGTATTCTCTTGGCCGTTTCGCGAAGGTGCCGTGCCCTGACTGACTGCAGTCCGAGAGAAGCCACCTTCTTCTCTAGCGTGCGGAGTCTGGCTCTTGCCAAATCCTTAGGTTCGTTGAAGCGCCGCACAAAGCCAGGGTAGACTCTGGCGACAGCTGCCGCAGTGGTCCTTCGAAGCAGAATCTCCGCCAATAGAATGTGGAACGGATTCTCTGAATGCCTCCAGGGGAGCTCCCTACCGTGTCTTCGGAACCATTTCAGAATGGCTCTTCTCACGGAATTCATTCGGTGCCCATTAACGTGCGGGCCTTCGCCCATGCTCTCCCCTCATGTCATTTAATCATCGACTTGATCTTCTGTGTTATGTCATCAAGAGACGCAACTACTGTGATTCCTTCCATTTCGCGAAGTCGGGCGACATTCTCAAGGTCCACATTTCGCGTTCGTATCTTGAACCTCATCCCGTTGGGGGCTACAGTTTCTATCTCACCCGGCACCTGGTCAACAGGTAGAAGAAGCACAGGAGTCTTACCTTTGCACGTCTGAGCCACTGCATTTGTAATGAGTGTATCTTCGATTCCGTAGGCTATCTTGGCAGCAGAGTTTGCTGTAAGAGGGGCGACTATGAGAATGTCCCACTTACCCATCTGGAGCGGACCAGCGATGAAAGGGACATTCGAGTCCACCTCAACCTTGACATTGAGATTGTCGCTGACCTTGTTCCACAGTCTGTACCAGTTTAGAACCTGTCGTCCGGCCTTAGAAACGAAGACGTCAATCTTCACATCATGCTCTTGTTGCAGTTGTATCATGAGTTCAACTGCCTCTACGATAAGATCGCCGCTTCCAGTGATTCCCCATGCAATCTTCATTTCGGTTCAACATCGTGTAGGGTCTACCACTCAAATATGTACTTGGATGCGGAGTTTAGTCGGATTAATTAGGCGCATCCCCGGTGCATCTCAAAGAAGGTTGTTCTGCATTGTATAGAGCTAGTGTTGGCATAACGACCAATATGAAACCAAAGGCCACAGGTTGGATTGCCTCCAATGCTGAGCGTCTTGGTATAGAAGGCATCTGGATAGGGGAAGACATAGATCTGGGCCAAGACGTGTTTGTGCTCACTGCCGCGACTTTGATTCAGGCTTCCAAGACTCGTGTCGGAACAGCCATCATTCCTGTTGCAGTGCATTCAATCAAGACACTTGCGAGAGCGGCTGTCACGTTGTACCAGACAGGGGGCGGGAGATTTGTCTTCGGGACGGGAATCGGTGGAATCCAGGACCTCAAGAGTTTGGGCATCTCGCTAACAAAACCGGTTTCGGAACTGAGAAAGGCGATCTCTGTGCTCCGTAAGCTCTGGGCTGGAGAAGCAGTAACCGTTGAGAGTGAGCTTGGCCAACTGAAGGACTTCGACTTGGGACTGAAGAAGCCCTTCCAGATTCCGGTCTTCCTAGGAGTCAGGGGGCCGCAGATGTTGAAGCTCACAGGGCAGGTGGCAGACGGTGTCATATTGTCAGGACCCTTTGACTATCTGAAGGATGCAGTCAGGAGGGTGGACAAAGCCGCTGAGAATTCAGGACGAAGTGCGAAGGATATCGAGAAGGTGGCATGGTTGCCAACAATTCCTTCCTTCGAAGGAAGCGATGAAGGACTCGCAAAGAGAGTTGTCGCTCTGGTTGTGGCAGACATGCCGCTGCAGGTAGTTGATATGCTTGATGTTGACACGCAGCGTGTGACACAGATTCGCGAAGCCGTCGCGAAGTCCGGACCATCTGCTGGCATTCCCTTTGTGAACCAAGAGATCATCGACATGTTCTCTATCAGTGGGGAGATTGCCTACATGGTAGATAGGTTCGAAACCCTTGCTAGGATGGGATTGACTGAAGTGGTGCTGGGACCCCCGTTCTCAGGTAACTGGAGAGGAACGATGACTGAAGTCTTCCAAGAGATAAAGAGACGACGATAGCCTCTGTCTGGATACGGGAGCATGGTTGCCTAGTATGGAAAGTAGCTACCAAGATTCAGGAGCTCGGGATCAACAGTCCAACCCTTGGAGCCAAACCTCCAGTATCGAACGAAATCGAGCTCAGAACGAGAGCCCTTCAACAGAATAGTCATTATCGGTTGTACAGAACGAACTCCTTCGAAGTCTTCAAGCGCACGGAACGCACGGTAGTATTCAACCTGCTGGTGACTTGGTACTTGAACCCACAGGATTATGCCCCTGGCCGACAGGTAGTATGTGACCGATGGTAGATGGACGACTGCTCTCAGAATCCGGTCCTGCCATTCTCTGTTGCAGATTATCTCGAAACAGAAGTTGGTAGGCAGTCCCAATCCTGAGTAGCTAAGGAACGGGAGAATCAGACCACGGTCGTGAGATTTGCGTATTGACTGTGCAATCTGCTTTGCATCGAAATCCCAGCCTTCCATTCGTAGATTCTCTCTAAGAACCCTGGGTGGGTTGCGAAGTGCCTTGCTATACTCAGCTGTGACGATGAAATCGTTCGCGTTTAGACCCCTTTGCCAGCCCCTACACTCCAGCAAACGCATCTGTCCGTCGCCCTCTGAAGCCTCGTCATCTTCGTCTATCTTCAGCATCGCATCTGAGAACTGCCACTGGTCGTTCTTTAGAAGATACATATTGGAGTTGGACCCTGTCGCTTCCTGTACATGGAGACTCGAATAGTCAAACAGGATAGCGGAAAGGTCACTGACGTGGTCGGCGAAGAGTGAGAGGTTCTCATCGGGGCCAGGAATGAGGAATGATGCGTAACCCAGATCAGTCATTGTGGTCTTGAGAATGTTCTTGGTGAATGGATATAGCGCAAGCCCTTCCTCAACCTCTTCCCAATCAATACCCTCGGCCAAGGTGAAGAACAGAATGTGAGAATGGGCACCAAAGGATGTCATGTCAACAAAGCCAGCGACTCGAAGGAAGTAGTTCCGTTCAAGACGTTCTATGGACCTCGCAATTGTTCTTGGAGTTGCCCCGATTGCGTCGGCTGCGTCTACGAGGGTAGTCAAGGGGTTCTTCTCGAGAATCTTCAGTATCTGGAGGTCTGTCTTGCTGATTGGAGTGTCGGGGGTCAGGAGGGCGAAGGTAAATGCAGACTTGACCGAGTCTCTCGTGAAGAGATTGAACTTCTTCAGTGTCTGGAGATTCGACACAATCCGTTCCTTGTACTCCTCGGTGAGTGGTATCAGTGTAGGATCGATTGCGTACTTTGCGTATTCAGGGTTCTCCTTGAGAGTTTCAGCGGCACTGACGGCTTCCTCCAATGACAAGGTACCTTCGTATAGAGCAAGGAATATCTTCATGACGTCGATGTAGAACCTAGCAGACGGCTCTGTCACTGATGGAATCATCTCGTCGTAGGAGGTTCTTATCTGCATGGAGCCGCTGTCAGGCTTGTTCAATCTCGGACTTACATCTCCTGGGCCTCTGTGGACCACTTTTGGCATCATAGGTGGCGAGTGTGACTGTTTCATCCTGTGTGTTCCACAAGAAACTGAAGCAGACTATAGAGCCCGGTCCATATCTGAGAATCATCGGCTATAAATGTGCATATCTTAGAAGTAGCTCCTGCAGACTCTGAGAGAACCTGTGATATGGCAAACCAGCTCACTGACTCGGGAAGGTCCAGAATCATAGAGGTGAGGCTTCCATCGTGTACCACTCTTGCCTTCGGAAGCGTGGTTGCCTGTACTCTGAGAAGTCGAGAGAGACTTGAATCATCAAGCTCCTTTGCTTCCTCCAGGCTAATAGCTACTCTTTGGGTGAGACCAATATTCTCGATTCTCACATAAGGAACAATGTGCTTCTTGCGCACAGATGAGAGACGACGTCTGAGTGTCCTCTCTGATATCTCTGGTTTGCCCAACTCCGAGAGATTCCTCTCTAGTTGCCGCGATGTGGCATGGAAGTCTTGTTCGATTAATGACGCAACTATGACATCGTCTAGACTGGTGTTGATTGGATCGCTTTGTCTGGAAGTTTTCACATCGGGAAGTACATCAGCATATCCCTTTGCCGAGTCGATGGTTGCTCCAAACCTGAAACCGTCAATCATATCCCACCCGCGTCCGTCAAAGAGACCCAAGTTCAGGTGATTAGCGATATGTGAGGCAAAGCCGTAGACCAAAGAGAGGTTGTACGGACTCTTCTTGAACCTCCCTAACTGGTCCAGAAACCACATTCCTCTCTGCCCCTGCGGAAGAAGCGCCTCGAAGTATACCCGCGTATCCATCATAGAGGACATAACGGACCTCATCACAACTACGGTCAGAGGGCTCGATGTGAGCCACCTGGAGAACTTGGGTAGGATGTCAGATCCCTCTCTGTCACTTGCCCAACCAAATACAAGTTTCAGTCCAAGCTGGCCATAATCGAAGTTGCTACGAACTGACAGATTCCTCTCCTTCCTCAGCTTCTGCCAGATCTGATTGACAGCAGACCTGGTCACATCTAGTTCTTTTGCCAGCTGAGCTTGAGTTAATGATGGGTCAATAGCAAGCTTCCTGAGAAGCTTGAGGGCACCTGCTCCCAGTGGTTTCATTGTGGAGTCTTCCCCGTCTATACGACATGACCGTTTGTTTAGTTAATAATGTAACTCTTGGCCGCTTTTTGACGAAGGGAATCTGAAAAAGTGCTTGCGATTCCAAAAAACGCTCAGTGCCAAGCCCCAAGTGTTAATCTGGGCAAGCATATTCAAACTGGACCTCTTATTATGTGGATTTCGTTCTGGTAGTCTTGGATGACATCCAGGACATTGCTCCAGACGACAAGAGATGCCGGCAATGAATATCCACATACATATGAGGATAAGACAACAACCGACAGGTTTTATTAATCTAGTAAATCTATTCGCTTGGGACATAGTCCAATCCATACCATAGGCCATAATCGGAGGTGAAAACGATTAGCTCAGACGAGATGAGAACGCTCTACGAGAACATGACTGAGAGTCGTGTTGCACTAGAGCTGTTGTCAATTGGAGTAGTGAGCGGCATATCATCCGTGGTACAGCCGCCCTGCAAAGATCCAGTGCCGTTCTAGTCAGCTCCCACTCTGCTAGTGGGAACTAGGGTAGGACGACTGGCTAGTTTCACAGTCGATCTACTCCCTAGCTGAGCACGATTGGTATGGATAGACCGAACATGAGAGAGATCAGATAGATTCGGAGGAGAGAAAGAAAATGAATACAAAAGCACCATTTGCACACCCCCAGCCCTGGTAAAGAAAAACGAAGTACACAAGAAATGGAGGAAAACGTGAATGATAAGCGAAAAGGTTGCGACAACATTCGCAGATGTAGTAAATCCAGATGAAGGACGAGAAGTCGATCCATTAGTGGACCCACAGCTCGTCAGACTCGTCGCAGTCAACCTGGAACTGGCAGTCAGGAACTTGATCGGGTCAAACACCCCACCTGAATGTCTGACGCTAAGTGCGGACATTGGCACACACAGGATCGTCGCTATGCCAACAGAGAATGGCGACGTACGCGTGTTATTGTTCGAGTGAAGCTTGGTCAGAGCCGAGGTGTCTAGCTGCCCCGTTCGTGGAGGCATAGGTTCCTCCTGGACGTTCCAGATGAAAACGAAGAGTCTGATGACCTAAAAAGGCGCTAGACAGTACAAAGGCTTGATCCAAAGCCTTCACATTGGAGGAAGACCTCATGGTGTTCAGTTCCCGTGTAGAATCCAGATTGGTGGCCTACACCGACCTCAGATTAGATGGTAGGGTTCATAGGAAGGTCGGGTATAGGAGCAAGGCCGAGGAGCTGACATGGCGAGGTCCTGTATATGGGGGAGAATTCAACTTCTGATTTTGATAGTAGGGGCGGCAGCACTTTGGAGGAAAGCCCCCCGAGAGATTCCGCAACAGATGAAAGCCCTACGGGGACATCTCTAGAAGCAAAGGAGAGCAAGAGCATCCGGGAGTCTCTGAGTACAATATTGTCATGGCGAAACTATACCGTCTATTTGCTTACGGCGTGGGTCTACTACGGTTTCGCAGTGATCTACGAGTTCTTCAATCTCTATCTAAGAGCTTTGAACTGGGACTATGTTCTGATTGGGACGGTGGCGACCATTGTGGCGGCAATAGGTGCAGCCTCTCGACTAGTAGGAGGGTACGTGGGAGATGTCGTGGATAGAAAGAATCTGTCAGCATTGGCCATGCTAATGCTAGCAACGTATCATCTGATAATGGGAGTAACCACGGACTTCATTTTCATCTTCGGCGCACTGGTAATCTATGCAGCGATGGACCTTGCAACGGGGGGATCAACAGCATACATCATGGAGAACATTCCAAAGAAGCACAGTGGTTTCGCACTCTCTCTTTTTCAGACAGGGAGGTCATGGGGAATTCTGACTCTGGCAGCATTTGGACTTGTAGTACCGATTCTTGGATTCCCAGAGAGCATGCGGCTGATATACGTCGTTTCTGGAGTCTTCTTGTTGATTTGTGCCATCGCGAGAGCAGTTCTCCTTAGCCCGAGTCCTCAGAAGGGCAGAGCGAAACACAGACCCTTGTGGCGCGACTTTCTCGATGAGAATAGACAGGCCGTGAAACTGATACTCTCTTACATGCCAGCTGTGTTGGCGATAGTTGTTCTAGACGCAATCAGTGACTCGCTCTGGAGGTACGGAGCTCTAATCTACACATATGAGGATTTGCAATTCACTATTCCCAGCATATCAATAATGGTGCTAATTCCGCTGGTCATATCACTTCCACTCCTTATCAAAGTGGGGCGTTTCTCAGACGTGAAGGGGATGAAGAAGACGACACTTCTGGTCTACTCCATTATGCCCATTTGTGCGGGACTTCTCCTCATAGCGCAGCAAGTTCCGTACTGGGTGCCAGAGTCAATCTTCTACGCGGCCGACTCGATAGTGATTGGACTCGGAATCGTCTTCACCACACCATTCTTGGCAATCGTCATCAAGGCAATCAACGATAGCCTCTGGGCTCTAGTCCTGATGACTTTGATTCAGAAGAGCATGCCTCGTACAGACACAGCCAAGGTTTTGGGAATATTCTGGACTGTTGTTTACATCGTGACATCACCTGGGTACTTTGCGGGAGGACTGATTTTCCAATTCATGGGACCAGCGAACATGTTCATCATAATCATGTTTGCAAACCTGCTGATACTCGGGGGGATAGCGAAGTATGGCTTCAAGGCGAAAGACCCAGAAACTCTAACTGAGAGAATAAACGTGTTGGAGTCTAGAGTTGACAAGCTCAAACGCGAAATCGAAGATTTCAGATCCAGGAGAAAGCTCTGATTGGATTTTGTAGATGATGACTATCGGAACTGCATTCTGGGAGGATTATCCTTATACACAGAACAAGTCGAGTCCCAATATCAGAATCGCTGGCCGGATCTACTGCACATATGCAAGGAGAATTGGAAATGACAGAGAAGGAGAGAATCCAAAGAGTGATCCAAATCCTCGAAGCGACCTACCCTGGTGCCCCAGCGACCTACTTGAATTACAGGAATGCATTCGAGATGCTTATTGCAACCATTCTGTCAGCACATACAGCAGATGCATGTGTCAACACCATTACTCCAGGCCTCTTCAAGAGATTCCCCGATCCTGAATCCATGATGATGGCAGATATCAATGACCTGATAGAGTTAATCCGACCTTGTGGGACATACAATCGCAAAGCGGCCTATTTGCGCGACACTGCAGCAAAACTCATGGATCGCTTCTCTGGTGAAGTCCCACGGACCCTCGATGAACTGGTGGAGTTGAGTGGAGTCAGTAGAAAGACTGCGAACGTTGTTCTATCAGTGGTGTTCGGAATCAATGAGGGTGTGGTAGTGGACACTCATGTCATGCGAGTGACCCAGAAGCTGGGACTTACGAAAGAGATGAAGAATCGCAATAAGGCCGAAAGGGACTTGATGAATCTACTTCCCAAAGAGCAGTGGTATGACTACGCACGCCTAGTCGGAGCGCACGGACGACGCACCTGCATTGCACGCCGTCCGAAGTGTCCAGATTGTACGCTTAATCATCTTTGTCCGTCAGCTGAACTCTAGCTGTGTCTTGTGCAGCGAAGAGTCTAAAAAGCGGCCAGAGGGATTCCAGTGAATATCAACTGACCGAACAGGTGAGATTCCAGTGTTGCATATCAAGTTCATTCGAGAGAATGTGGAGTTGATACGAGAGAATCTTCGTAAGCGAAGAGATGACGCCAAGTTGGAGGCGTTTGAAAGGCTCCTCTCACTGGATTCGAAGGTTCGGAGCCTAAAGCGGAAAATCCAGGAACTCAGAACGCAAAGAAATAGGATATCCAGAGAGATTGGAAAGCTGAAGAAGGCTGGAAAAGACGACAGAGCTCTGACGAAAGAAGCTAATCGAGTGAACCAGGAGATCAAGAAAGCTGAAGAAGAGTCAGGCAGGCTTGATGAAGAAATCCGATTGATTCAGATGAGCATTCCTAACATACTCCATGAGAGTGTGCCCTATGGTGAGAGTGACGAGGACAACGAGGTTGTCAGAGAATGGGGTGGCAAACCCGAGTTCGAGTTTGAAATACAGAGTCATGTTGACCTTCTGGATTCCCTAGACATAGCTGACATCCCACGAGCGGCAAGGATTGCGGGCTCTAGGTTCTACTACCTGAAAAACGAGTTGGTTCTGCTAGACCTCGCCATGCAGCGGATGGCTCTGGATATGTTGTTGAAGAAGGGCTATACACCCGTCTATCCCCCTTTCATGATGAGAAGAGCACCCTATGAGGGAGTTGTAGACCTCGGTGACTTCGAAGATGTCATGTACAAGGTCGAGGAAGAGGACTTGTACTTGATTGCTACTTCTGAACACCCTCTTGCTGCCATGCATATGGGAGAGGTCTTTGAGCCCGGTGATTTGCCCGTAAAGCTTGCAGGTGTCAGCGCCTGCTTCAGGAAAGAGGCGGGATCTCACGGCAAAGACACCAAGGGCATATTCAGGGTGCACCAGTTCAATAAGGTTGAGCAGTTCGTCTTTAGTCACCCTGACGAATCATGGACCACTCACGAGGAACTGATCCGGAATGAAGAAGAATTCGTGCAAGCTCTTAAGTTACCATATCGTATCGTCAACGTGTGCACTGGTGACATGGGGTCAGTGGCTGCCAAAAGGTATGACCTAGAGTTCTGGATGCCCGGACAGGGCAAGTATCGTGAGGGTGGTTCCTGCAGCAACTGCACCGCGTATCAGGCAGCTCGTCTAGGTATCAAGTATCGAATCAAGAAAGGAGGTACTGAAAAGGACTACCTCCACACACTGAACAGCACAATGATGGCGAATCCGCGCAACTTTGTGGCAATACTTGAGAATTATCAGAAAGAGGACGGAAGTGTTTCCATCCCGAGGGCGCTGCATAGATACCTACCTTCAGACATGAAGGAGATTCTGCCAAGGGCGCCCTAAGCAGTCGAGCTTGACCTACCTCTTAGAGAAGACTCCTATGGTTTCTGCGGAGTCGATACTGTGCTTCTCGCACAGCTTCTTGAAGTTCGTCTTCTTAACACCCTCCAGAGATGCAACAGCAAGAGCATGCAACGTGAAGAAGTATCTGTGAGTTCCTGAGCGTGGCGTCGGGCCACACCATGCCGCCTTCCCGAAGTCGTTCTCCACCTCAGTGCCTGGAACAGGTGCACCTGACGAAATCTCGCGAACCTCAGATGGAATGCCGTGGACCAACCAGTGAAGCCGGCCCTTCTTCCGAGCATCTGGATCATTGCAGATTAGTGCGAAGCTTCGAATCCCCGCCGGGACACCGTCCCATGCAAGATGAGGGCTTGTATTCTCATTCTCGAAGGCACACTGGTCAGGAATTGGTTGCCCTTCCGTAAAGTCGTTACTCCATATGCGCAATACCGCCTCACCTCTAGTGAAAGCCGATAGGAGCTGGGAGCTTCAGTACTTCTGTCTTGCGCGTATATTTGTAGTCACAATCATCATGCTTAATACGACGGTAGGCATCCCCCAGCTCAGGATTAGCCAATGACCGCTGTTCAAGACTCTTTCGAGAAACTAATTTCAATTGCAGTTCAGAAGGAAGAAGAGGCATACGATTTCTACATGCAAGCAGCCAAGAATGCAGAGCTGCCCTCATCTCAACAGTTGCTGAGGGAACTGGCGAAGCAGGAAGCCGGACACAAGGAGAAACTTCAGAAAGCTCTCGGCGAGGGCGTCTGTGAAACGTTCACCTGTGATACGATTGAGGAGTTTGAGGGACATGACCTCTCCAGGTATCTAATCGATATACCGCTTGAACCTGGGTCATCCTCTCAGGACATTCTCATTGTGGCGATAAAACGTGAGGAAGGGGCTCGTGATTTCTACAGGACCCTCTCAGAACTCACGAGAAACACTTCCCACAGGACAGTCTTCGAATCTCTAGCCAAGGAAGAGCAAGACCACAAGGACCGTCTTGAGAGCATATACGACGATCAGATTCAGCCTTGGATGTAGTGTAGAGGGGGCCATTGGCCCTCTTCTTTCGAATTCGGACTAAGTCTACTCCTTGTGCAGCTTCTGTGCCGCGATGAAGGTGAGGCCCTTCTCTGTCAAGGCACGTGCAGTTCTATTGACGGCATCATGCTTGTCAAGGTAATTCCTCAACAGCAGGGGCATTTCTCCAGCCTCGATAATCTCAGCCTTCTCTCTGAAATAGTCAAGGATGTCGCTCGGATGCTCACGTTTCATATCGATTTCTGGACCACCGCCCTCGTGTTTGGCGCTGATGTTCTTGACGTGGTCAGCGAGCTCGACTAGTTCATCAAGTCGGTCATAGGGCTGCCGTACGATGCTCTTGTAGGTTTCAGTGATGTGGTGCTCAATACGAACCACGTCCTCGAACCCGAATCTGTCTCTGACGTAGGCACCCAACTCGATTGTTTCGTTGTTCACGCTGTTGGACAGGTTGAATCCAATCAAGGGAGATGTTCCATCATCTCTACTGAACAGCTTTGCAGTCATCAATGTCCAGAGACATGCAAAGGGATTGTCGTTGCCCATGAAGACGCTTATCTTGAACTCCATGTCGATGCCAAGCTTGTGCATCATGTAGCCTACCAATACGCTGCCAGGGTTGATGTTCAGAACTTGCTTGACTCCGTATTCGGTGAAGTAGTGTAGATACTCATCCGCCCATTTCAGTGCGAATTCGTTAGGCATTCCCACCCCACCGAAATAGCCGGTAATCGTATCGGGTCCGCCAAGGTGAATGTTAGCCGGCGCACCATCAGGTCCTGGAAATGTACCCTTCGTGTCTAGAGTTTCGACGTACGACGCGTCCACTATCTGCATCGCCGCGGCAAAAGCGATGACGTCGTTGTCGCCGCTCTGCTCAGTCATGTTTCGTACTCTGATGAAGCGTCCTGGCATCAGGTCCTGATTCTTGATAGAGTGCTTTGCTTCCTCTATGACCCATGGGAAGTACTGACATGCACTGATCTCCAGAGTGACTGCAAAACTCTCATCCCAGGTCATTGAGTCGACTTTGTCGCCGAGGATTTTCCGACGGTAGTCAGGGACAGTGATGAATGCATCATTGTCTCGTTGCTCTTGGAGCCACTGAAGATCAGTCACATAGGGGGACTTCTTCTCTTCGAGTTTCTCCAGCAGGCTATCGAGCCTTCGAGCATCCTCGGCCTTCTTGTTTATCTCTTCGATGCCGCCATACTTCTCGATGACATCAACCAAGCCTGTAATCAGTGGGTTCTCCTCATTCAGGAGAAACTCGTTAATCTCGTCAATCCGATTCGGATTGATTCTCAGCTTCTGCCTGTCAATCATTTCGTGAACTCCCATTTTGGTCAAGAAAGTATCTAGATTCACTGACCAACCTTTTTGAGGGGCCCGTCCTAAAAAACGATTCTGACAATCAGGACTCTGTTTCCCAGGATGACTCAAGAGACGGCTCGTAGAGCACATCTCTTAGGTAGACTCTCAACAGGGGTCCTACAAAGACTGTGGCTATTGATCCCATTATCACTTGGATGGAGTTGATTGTAATGAGCTCTAGTGCAGCCACCTCAAATGTGTAGCCAAGAATGAACATCTCTCCAAGTAAATAACCTAGAAGCATAGCTGCTGAACCTAGAAGCAATCCGAGTATATCCCACACGCTGATGTTCTTCTTCCGTGATGTCCGAAAGCTCAAGAGGCCAACAACAAGGCCTTCGAAACCCTTTGCGACAAAAGTGATTGGGGCGAATCCCGGGAATCCAAGGACCACATCAGCCATTGCGGACCCCACTCCTCCTGCGAAGAAACCTCCAACAGGACCGAGCAGAAATCCGCTAATCATAACAAGAGAGTCTCCTAGGTTGAAGTACCCCTGAGTTGAGGGAAACGGCACTACAAGTACAGCCGTAGCGACTGTGGTCAATGCGGTCATTATTGCCAGAAGGGCTACGTAGAGAGATGTGTTTGATGTCTTCGATACGAAGTACTCCAACATTAGTCACCTTCCTTGAACAGATACTTGCTGAAGATGGCCATATCTTCTCCATGGAAATGTCTTCGGAGGTATCCCTCCTTCCTATAACCCAGACTCAGGTAGAGTCTGATTGCTTCCATCATGGACCATGCCGTAAACAGGAAGAGTTTGTGACAACGGAGCCGAGTGGCTATTGACTCAAGTTTCAGGAGAAGTCTACAACCAATTCCTCTGCGTTGATGAGATGGACGTACTGCCAGAGATACTACCCTCATGCTCCGCGATTCTCTGATGCCTCCAACGGCTCCAACAATCGTGCCATCAGCCTCAGCAACAAGCGTTGTAAATCCCGAGAGAATTCGATCTCGTATCACCCATGGTCTGACTATTGCTGCCTCGACGGCGGCTTCGGAGTATCCCGTGATAGCAAGATGACGCATGGCCTCTTTGAGGGTGTCGTGAATAGCCGGTGCATCGTCGAGTCTAGCTTCACGAATCCTCACTTTCATCAAGGTCGATATCAGGCCAGTCTGCCCAAGCTCACGAGAGTCCTCAACCTCAATCATAGTCAATATCACCGTGTTGCGAGTAGAACAGCCAGATTTCTTCAGCAAGAAGTGTATCGAGTAAAGGATATATAATTTTGAGCCTATATATAGGCGATGTCTAAGATGTCCTTTCAATTGAGTCTGAAGTGCACAAGTTGTGGGCAGGAGCATGAGCCTCAGACACATGTCACAGCATGTACTGAGTGCGACGGTGTGCTTCACGCATTGTACAACCTAGATAGCATAAGTGACACCCTTAGTCCTCGGAAACTGGAGAGAAGGAGGCCCGGCGTCTGGAAGTACTCAGAGCTCCTTCCGATTAGGGAACAGAAGAATATGATATCCCTTGGGGAGGGAGGAACGTACCTTCACAAGTGTGATCGTCTATCAAAGGAGATTGGACTGCAGAATCTGTTCCTAAAGGACGAAACAACAAATCCTACGGGTGCATTCATAGACAGAGGCACAGCAGTAGAGATTTCGGCTGTAAAAGAAAGGGGTTTCAAGTCAGTCTGCTGTGGTTCAAGCGGCAACCTCGCCGCATCGTTGGTGGCATATGCTGCCCGGGCGGGTCTGAATAGTAGGGTCTTCATTGGACAGAGGGGAAATGTAGATGTGGGGAAGTTCTATCAAATCCTAGCCTACGCGGCAGACGTTGAGATTGTTAAGAACCATGAAGATGCACTGATACGGGCGCAAAGAGAGAGTGGAAGAAGTCATTGTGTAATGGGTCACAACCCACATTTCCTTGAGGGAGAGAAGACCACGGTCTATGAAACTTGTGAGCAGTTAGGATGGACCACACCAGATTGGATTATTGTTCCAATGGGGAACGGGGGGCATATCTCGATGATCTGGAAAGGCCTCAATGAACTCGAAAGGACTGGTCTGATTTCCAAATCGACAGCAAGACTAGTCGGTGTCCAAGCAGACGGATGTTCACCAATAGTAGATGCATTTCAACGGGGTGACAGGAAGATAATCCCTGCGAAAGTGGGGACCACTGTCGCTTTTGACATAGGTGTGAAGAGTCCATCATCAGGACAGAACGCCCTGGTTGCGATAGAGCTATCAGAAGGTACAGCCCAAGCTGTTTCCGACAGGGAGATACTTGAAGCGGTTCGCTCCTTGGCAAAGCTTGAGGGCGTATTTGCAGAGCCTTCATCAGCGACAACAATTGCAGTTCTGAAGAAACTCGTTGAATCAGGGAGCATAGATGGCAGCGACAGGGTCGTCTGTATGATCACTGGAATGGGGTTGAAGTATCCCGAGATTGCTAGAGATTTCGTGAAGGGCAGAGGAGAGCTTGAACATCTTCTGAGTAGGGTCGAAGGTCGAAAGTTTACGACCAAGTTGGGAGAAACAAAGGTCTGCATACTTAGAGTCCTTTCCAAGGGGGAATCGTACGGATACGGCATATGGAAGGCACTTAGGGACGACTTTGGAATAGCCCTCAAGATTCCCAGCGTCTACCAACACCTCACAGAACTCACTGGAAGTGGACTCGTAATCAGTACACGAACGGAACGGACACACGAGAAGCGACAGAGAAACTACTATGCATTGACCGAAAAGGGGAAGTGGACTCTGACTCAGCTGGAGAAACTCGAACGCTAGCCCATGATATCGTACGTAGGCGAACTGTTTTATGGCATCGAAGTGAAGCCCTCAGTATCCTATTGCTTTGAGGGAGGAAATTAGATGCCGAAGAAATGGATACAAACTGATGACTGGAAGAACGAGAAGCATGTGCCTTCAATCGATATCAAGAAGATTGAGGATGGGAAAGCTTACGTCAATGTCATGGTTGGGAAGGAGATTGCCCATCCCAATACTACGGCGCATCACATAAAGTGGTGTGACCTCTTCTTCTGGCCAGAAGGAGAGAAGTTCCCTGTTGAGATTGGATATGCCACATTCGACCATCACGGAGAATCAGCAAAAGGCGCCGACACAAGTGGAATCTATAGCGAACCGGTTGCGAAATTTGTCTTCAAGACTGAGA
>CP070658.1:2372593-2378019 GCA_020355105.1 Candidatus Thorarchaeota archaeon
AGTCACTCAACCCGACCTCAAGATCTTCGTGGGCGATGCCCTCGCAGGAAATGATGCTCTATCACAGGCAAAAGAGTTCAATGATGCGATAGGGATAGATGGCGCGATACTGACAAAGGTTGATGCAGATCCATCAGGAGGTGCAGCGCTGTCTGTGGCGTTCGTCACCGGCAGACCTGTTTTGTATGTAGGGGTGGGACAGGGGTACGACGACCTCCAGAGATTCGAGCCAGAATGGTTTGCCCAGAGACTCGTGGCAAACTAATGCAATGTGGACAGTTTTATTACCCGGCTCAATCAGAAACCTGTTGTGCATTCAGTCATCAGAGGTTAGCAGTATGAGTCTATTGGGTAGAAACTTCGTTGATCTTGCAGATTTCAAGAGACCCGAGCTCAGGTCCATACTTGACAAGGCACATGAGTTGAAGAGCCAGCTGAAACAGGGCCAGCCGCATGAGATTCTGAAAGGAAAATCAATGGCCATGATCTTCATGAAGTCCTCAACCAGAACACGTGTTTCTTTTGAGGTGGGAATGACTCAGCTAGGAGGTCATGCACTGTATCTTCAGCCGAGTGGTACTCAGCTCGGAAGAGGGGAAACAATCGGTGACACGGCCAAGGTGCTCAGCAGATACTGTGATGTCATTATGGCACGTGTCTACGGGCACAATGAGGTTGTTGAGCTCGCGGAGAATGCGACAGTTCCTGTGGTCAATGGACTCTCCGACTTCAACCATCCGTGTCAAATCATGGCGGACATGATGACCATTGAAGAACACAAGGGGAAGCTAGAGGGGCTGAAAATCGCCTATGTGGGTGATTCCAACAACGTGAGTAATTCTATCATGCAAGGATGCACAATCATGGGAATGGATGTTACCATCGGGTCACCGAAAGGCTACACTCCCTCCGAGGGCATAGTGAAAAGAGCTGATGCCCTCAGCAAGAGCAACAAGACTACTGTCGAGATTGTCAATGATCCAGCCGCTGCAGTGAAGAATGCAGATGTAATCTACACTGACACCTTCTTCAGCATGGGTCAAAAGAGAGAGAAGGAAAAGGAAGACGCATTGATGCCGTTTCAGGTGAACAGGGCTCTTGTAGAGAAGGCAAAGCTCGACACAATTGTCATGCATTGTTTACCTGCTCACAGGGATGAGGAGTTGACTTCGGACATGATGGATGACTCAAAGCACTCGGTTGTCTTTGACCAGGCGGAGAACAGGCTTCATGCTCAGAAAGGAATACTAGCACTCATCGTTTGAGAGGCCGTAGAATTGGTTAGTGAGATTGTCGCCATAGGCAGAATCAATGTTGATGTTCACATGGAAGTTTCCAGGCTTCCGATGCGAAATGAACATGAAATCAGCAAGAAGGGGTTCATCTCCTTCGGAGGATCTGCGGCGAATTTCGCCACACAGTCTGCTCGTCTTGGTGTCAAGACAGGAATAGTTGGGTGTGTGGGCGACGACTTCTATGGGCAACAGGCGCTGAAGCAAATATCCGATGCAGGCGTGGACACTAGCTGTGTTCTAGTGCTAGAGAAGCAGCCAACTGGAATATTCTTCTTGGCGCAACAGCCTGACAGGGGGCGATTGGTTGTCGCAGAACCGGGCGCAAATCGGTTTCTGGAGAAGCACATTCTGGATGAGGACTATGCTGCCAGTGCAAGGGTAGTCCACGTCGCAGGTGGTTTCCCAATGATGGCTGCCAGGGCGCTGGAGGTCGCCACAACGAATGGCGTCATTTTCTCCTTTGACCCGGGAAGAGCAGCTGGTGGAATGAAGATGGATTCAATCCTCAAGCAGACAGATCTCCTGTTCCTCAATCAAGGAGAGCTGGAAGACTACTTCAAAATCAGTCCCAGCGAGAAAGCTCTCAGGACATTTGCAAAATCAATCCCGGGCATAGTTGTTGTGAAGAGAGGGAATCAGGGTGCGGTGGCGACTGATGGGTTCGAATTCTGTAGGTCACCAGTGTTTGAGGTTCAGGCCGTCGATACTCTGGGAGCAGGTGACGCTTTTGCAGCCGGTTTCGTCGCTGCATGGACGCGATCAGAGAACATTGAACAGGCACTTCATGTCGGAAATGCTGTTGCGGCTCTTACCATAACCGAGAGAGGCGCACAAAACGGCCAACCAACACTTGAGAAGACCTCCAAATTGCTGGGCAAGCACGGGGTTTCGATACCACAGGTCCTCAAGACCTTCAGAAAACGGAAACGCAGGAAAGGCCGCTCAAAGTAGGTATTACCAGAGTAGTATTCCGGTTTTTCTTAGCAGAATACTCCGATATTGACATCGAACTGAAGGTGTGAGCTAGATAATGCACCCATTGCTTGAAGAGGTCCTCCGTAATCAACCAGGCGCGAAACGTGACACATCTGTTCCTAAAACATCAAGAGGAAGCCGAAAGGCGGCTACGACAGACGAGGAGCTCGCAGATCTACTTGAATCTGTGACTGCGAGGATTCTGGTCGTGGGTGTCGGAGGTGCCGGGAACAATGCAGTGACACGTATCATGGAAGTGGGAGTAGAAGGCGCCGAAACTCTCGCGGCGAATACTGATGCTCAGGATCTTTACTTCTGTAGCTCAAATCACAAACTGCTGTTAGGAAAGGAAACCTGTGGTGGTCTTGGAGCCGGTAACGACCCGGACGTTGGAGAAGCTGCTGCTTTGGAAACTTACGATGTCATAAAGGATGTGATTCGAGGGGACCTCGTGTTCATAACAGCAGGCATGGGCGGTGGAACTGGTACTGGTGCAGCACCCCTGATAGCAAAAGCAGCCAAGGAGAATGGTTCTCTCACGGTTGCAATTGTGTGCCTACCTTTTGAGGTTGAAGGAGAAACTCGTAGAAGAAACGCCACACGAGGCCTGACGGCTCTGATGGAGCATGTTGACACTCTAATAGCCATTCCAAACGAGAAACTGCTTGAGATTGCACCGGACTTGTCATTGCCAGAAGCATTCATGGTGGCTGACGAAGTTCTAGTTAGAGCTGTCAAGGGAATAGCCGAGCTGATATCGAAACCGGGCCTTGTCAACTTGGACTTTGCTGATGTGCGTACCACTATGAAGAATGGAGGCGTGTCGATAATAGCTCTTGGAGAGGGCCAAGGAGAGAACAGAGCGGAAGAGGCAGTCATAAACGCGCTCAGGAATCCTCTGATTGATGTGTCAATCGAGAATGCACGGAACATCTTGGTCAACGTGAGTGGGAGCACGGATCTTCAACTGGCTGAGGCCAAACGTGTTGTCGAACTCGTAACAGAGCAAGTCCACCCTGGTGCTGAGATTATCTACGGAGCACTGATATCACAGGAGCTTGAGGATCGGCTTCGTGTCACAATCATAGCCTCCGGAGTCAACTCCCCATACGTCTTTGACAATGCGGAGAGAGTCACGCCCCTCGCAGATGACTTGAAAACCGACCTAGGCCTGCCTAGATTGGATACCGTATCCTTGGGCCTTCAGGAAGGGTTAAAAGAACACTAGAACTGACAGCAGTCGATTCTGAGATTGCTGACGCATTCTGGGACAAGGACGTGAAACCAAATTGGGTATTGGTGACTTCATCAGAGAGAGCAGGCGCATTCTGAAGCTTGCGACAAAGCCCGCCAGAAAGGAACTCTGGTTGAGCATTAGAATCACCATCTTAGGGATGATCCTTGTTGGAATGCTCAGTTACATAATCCAAGTAGTCATGACCGTTGTCACAGCCGGATGGGGTGTGGAGGAGGTCATTCAAAGACTAGACCACTAGGTCTGCTCTAGTATCACGGGGGCTTCCGACTTGGAGCAAAGAAGTAGTATCTATGCAGTTAGAACGACGATAGGTCAGGAACGTGGCGTCACGGACCTGATCACGACGGCAGTGATAGGTGAAACTGATGTATGGGAATGTCCATTCTGTTCAGAACAGTTCGCCGCCAAGGAAGCAACTGAGGAACACATGGACAGCTGCAAGAAGAAACGGAAAAGGAAGGGAGAGCCCAAACTCGTTTCACAGAATCAGCTACTAGGCCGCGTGAAGGCAATCTTGGTTCCGGAAACACTTCGTGGGTATGTGTTCCTTGAAACGCTAGAGTTCAGAGATGTAGAGATAGCAATCTCAGGTGTTCCACATGTTCGAGGCCGCGTTGGAGGCAAGGTGAGCTTCGAAGAGATAGACAAGTTCTTGGTTCCTAAGCCAGCAGCCGAGGGCCTTTCCATGGGAGACGTCGTGGAGATCATCTCAGGTCCCTTCAAAGGCGAGCGTGCGAAAGTAGCCAGAGTGGATGCGGCCAAGGAGGAACTCATTCTCGAACTGTTGGACAGTTCCCACACCATCCCGATTAGAGTGCACGCTGACTTCGCGAAGATTGTGGAAAAGGCTCAGAGGGAGGAACCCGAGGTCGAGGAGGCATCTGAAGAAGAAGACCTCGAGGAAGATGAGTTCGACGATGACTCATTTTGGGCGCACGAATGAGGTATCGTTTCCATACCTAGCATCTTACGCCACATTCTCTTGCCCCTCTCATCTAGGTCCTCGACAACAGTCTGGATAATCTCAACCATTCTGATGGCGTACTCTTGCTGGCGTTCTTCGTCGGCGTCATCCTCTTCTGAAGGCGCCAGATCTTCATCCTCGGTTCGATTCATAATCGATCTGCTCTCATCCCCTTCACACTCCAAAAGCCTTAAAACACTCTGCCCGTCGGGACTGCCAACTCCTTAATCGGGCATATACGCAAGACGTTGTGCCAGGGGTGAAGAAAGTGATTGTGAATGCAGTAGACCCTGCTGGACAGAGTACTCATTGTACCACTGGGTCGTCCCTAGTCGACGGTTCTGCGGAGTTGTCGAGGTTACTGCATCAGGAGTCGTGAAAAGCTTGAGCGAAACAAAGCCAATAATAGTAGATGCAATGGTAGAGGGCGGTAAGGCATCCGGAGGCCCTCCAATTGGTCCGGCCCTTGGTCCTACTGGTGTCAACATCTTCCAGGTAGTCACCAAGATTAACGAAGTGACTCAGCCATTTGCGGGACTGAAGGTCCCAGTCAAGATTACTGTCAATCCTGAGGACAAGAGCTTCACAGTTGATGTCGGAACGCCACCAACAAGTGCTCTAATCCTGAAGGAGATAGACCAACCAAAGGGTTCCAGTGAACCAAACACCAGCATCATCGGCAATCTCACCATTGAGCAGCTGAAGACCATAGCGAAGGGAAAGGCAGACGATCTCTCAGCGCTCAACATGAAGGCCGCTGTACTGATAGTTTCAGGAACATGCGTTTCGATGGGTGTAACAATAGAAGGGAAGTCTGCAAAGGAGTTTCAACAGGACATCCGAAGTGGTATCTGGGACTCTCAGCTGGATGAGGCACTCAGGGGGACATAGCCGATGTCAGTGAAGATTGAACCAATTGAGGCAGCAGTGGCAG
>CP070658.1:2378119-2387780 GCA_020355105.1 Candidatus Thorarchaeota archaeon
AGAGCAGCTAGGAGAGTACATTGCAGAGAAGAAGTGGAAAGGGACATGTGACGTATTCCTGGGCTACACCATTAGAAAGCTAGTTTCTATGGTTGAGGATGGAAAGCTTTGACGTAGAATCGGTACTGCTCATTCGATTGGGCTTTCTTCCCGATTGTCCATGTCGCGCCCCACGATCCCGAATATTCTACGGGGGCTAAGTGGTCTATTCTGGTCGTTTGAGCGGTTGCAAGGGTCGAGAACGGATTTCGATTCAGCAAGTTCTGTCCCACAGCGATGCTTGGACCAATGCCTATGATTGAGTCGACCTTCGCCGGAGTAAGACGCGTGGCATATCGGCCGGCGTTGAAGACCTCGAGGAGACGTCGTCGTGATTCCCGGTATAGACTATCGAATACGAGCGATGTCTTCCCAGAGCCGCTTATTCCAGTGACAACCGTGAGACCCTCGCCTATGTCAACGGAGCATCCCTTGAGATTGTTCTCCCTTGCGCCGCGAATCTTGATCTCCAAGGTTACACATCTCGGTTTCTCATTCTTGCCCGCTAGATGGTGGTCCCTAGCGCTGTAAGGGTGTTGGTTTCCATCTCACTAACTTCAATCAGAAGACTCTGCACCGAAGGAATGAACTTCAAGAAGTCCTGAATCTCAGACTTGGCCGCTTCTTCCAGCAGATCCGGGACTCTCTCGGCCTTCTTCTCGACTCTCCTCAACGCCTTGAGTCCTTTGGTTTCAAGGTCCGAATTGATTGCCCATTGGATTTCTCGGAGTTGTCGGAGTGCGGGGTAGTCATCTGGAAGGAGCCCCTTCGAGATTTCATGCCAGGTGTCCACAATCCCTCGGAACTCTTCTGAGGCTCTCAAGATGCCATCATGGTTCAGGAGTTCTCCCGCCTCCCTAAGGAAATCTGTGTAGATCTGTCTGAAGATTGCCCCTCCAGAACCTCCCGTTTCGATGTAGACATAGTGCATGACCAGTGCATGTACAAGCTCCTTCGGGTCTGGAATCAACTTGGGATACTTGCCAAGCTCCTTGCTCCACTTGACCATCCCCTTGACACCTGCGTTCCTAATGGGAGGGTTGAGCAGAGCATCAATGTTCTCTCTGATGGCTGAAGGAATGACCTCCTCAACAGGTGTCAGCTTCTCAGGGAAAGTGAATCTCACTGCCTGGTTCATTGCTGGGAATGGAGGGTATTCAGACGCCCGGGCCTTTTGTAGCTGAGTCAATGGCATTATGTGAGTACCATGGAATCTATCCGATATGTATGCCTCATTCTTGGTTTCGTCAATTCCGTAGACCCGGAAGTTGTGCTCTCCGAAATGGTCATCCTCTCCAGTCAGCAGGTGGTCAAGGTAGGCCATGTCGACACATACGAGGCATGGCTGTCTATTCCTGAGAGTGTCCTTCAGAAACACGTGAGCCTTCTTGACGCTTCTAGTCAGTATTGACTCGAAATCTCCGCCCAATCGTCTTGCCGCTTTGCCGAGGATGCCCGGGAACTTGCGGCAGTCAGATCGGTTCATACCCCCCACCACTGGATATGACATCATCTTCATGAACCAGTAGATGAACCCGAGGCCCGATGAGATTCCCACTAACATCGGCTCGCTTATGTCATGGCCAAGATGGTGCATCAATCTGACCATCGCGCTTGTTTGGCAGTTCTTACCATCCCCAAAGTGGTCAAAGTCAAGAACCAACTTCTCATCCCCAATCCCTGCTGGTTGGAACTCTCTTTGTTTCTTGCTCTTTGTCATCTGTATCTCTTCCTCTACTTCTCCTTCCTAAACGGAAACTTCTCTTCGCCAGTTTCAACCCTTACTATGAGCTTGTTCAAGTAGTCCCGCTGGGCTCTTACAACCGTCAATGGCCGCTCAAAGAGCGCCCTGACAATCGGTAGATTAGTCCTATCATCAATCTCGGAAACAGGCAAGCCACCGACCATTCGTTTCGGATCAGTTCTTGCGAGTTCATCGATATTGACAATCCCTTCTACGTTTGCCGCGAGAAAGCCGACAGCTCGCTCCAGGTGGTCGCGGTAGGTCCTCAAAGCATTGAGCGCCTCGGATTCTGTCAATGCCCAGATTGCAGACATGCCCAGGTCAAACATGGTGTTAGCTTGTGGCGGATTGCTCAAGGACCGAGTGACCTGTCTTTTCAGCTCCTTTCTTCCCTTCGAGGTAATCACATAGGTCTTCTTTGCAGGTTGAAGCCCTTTGTCCAACTTCCTGCCAGATATTAGACCACGCTTTTCAAGTTCGTTGAGAGCCTTGTAGACTGATGACATCTTGATGTCCACCCAGCTGCGGTAGCCTCTGTGCTCCAGAATCTGGTTAATCTCATACCCGTACTTGGCCCCGGCACCAACCAGGGACAACACAGCTAAGTACGTTGGTGGGAGAATTGAGAACGTCTTCGGCTTTCCCATGTGACTCAACTCGAAAGGTATTCCACTGGTGTAATGGTACTATTCTATTAGTAGAATATCTATAAGTCTTTTGCTCGAGATTAGCTGACCTCTCTGTAAAAACAGAAGAATGGGGATGCCTACACCTATCGGGTGTGGACCCCCTCTAGTGTCAAGTCTACTAGTCGTCCTTCCAGTCCATATCATCTATGCCTGGCCAGTATCTCCTTCCGAGTGCCATCCCTATGGCAACGAAGATGAACAGTGACACTAGCACGACTGCTAGGTTCTGATAGACATTGAATGGTTCGGCATAGAACCAGAACCAGATGAAGAGACAAAACATCCACACAAACGCCAAGGCGACGCCTGCGACTTCGCCACGGTGTCCAGCTCTCAAGCTAGCGAATATGGCTATTTCTACCAGAAAGACAATCATCGTTGCCAGGATAAGAGTGGCAACGTTCTGTTCCCAGACATAGGCTTCAGCTTGAAACCACATCCAGTAGTCGATGAACAGTAACCAAAGAACCCCGACAACTATGCCGACGGTGGGCCTTCTTCCAATCTCTTCGCGGAAGTCTCCAGCGACAGAAACCCACGCTCCGGCGTTTGCGCCGACGAAGATCATTGCCGATGTTAGGAGGATGGCCACGTTGTGGTAGATGCTGAAGTTCTCTGAGAAGAATGGTAGCCAGAGGACTATGAATGCCACCAACAGAACTGCGCTCACGGTAGAGAATCTAACTCTCCAGGCAGATTCCCCTGGACCTGCAGTCGGTGGAATCCAGATAATCGCATTGACGCCGCCTATTAGGACGAATGAAGCAATGGCAACGGCAATGTTTTCGAAGATGCCAAAGTCTGCTGCAAAGAAGAAGAGCCAGACTACCAGGAAAGCTGCCCATACAAGGAAGCTGCCCATAGAACCGTATGACTTCCTTCGCACACGTCCCATTCCGCGACGTCTGGGAGGCCTCTCGAACTCAGGCGGTTCATCAACGTCAACGTAGACATCATAATCTTCCGCTTCAGACTCTTCTGAACCGGCATTGCTTGACTCAGAATCACTCAAATGATGACGCTCCTTGTTTTTCAACTAGGCTAGGAATGAAATCCCTGATATATAAAGCGGAACCACAATTCAGGGTCACAGATTGTGACTACTGGTCCATGGTTCCTACTGTTCATTCTCTGCTTTGACGTACACAGAACATATGGCCAGCGCTTTGGAGCGAGCAAACACCGTTGAACGATGGTTCGATTAGAACTCTCTATCCAATCAGTTGGATTTCTGAGAGTCCGGGACTGATGGAGTTCCTGTGGGATAACCTCGTGCTCCCCGCACAGAGGAGGACAACCCAAGCAGCAGATGAGTTCTTTGTGGCGGATTTTGCTTCGGGTGAGAATGACCAAATCCCGGTGTTCTTCATCAAGATGTTACCAGACTTCCTTGCTGAATGGTCCAGAAAGCATCACACGTTTCCTCTCAAAGAGAATCATGGATTGAAGCGTCTGACGACCTATAGCACTGACTTGCATGGCCTGAGACTTGATGGTCTTCTCGGTCTCTTTGAGGAGAATGGAATCCAGAATCGAGCGAGAGGGGTCCACGCTAGGTTGGAAGCAATGACGACTGAAGCCGCTCTGCGACCCTCTGATATTGAGTTCGTTCAGTCGCATCCGGAAGAGAAGACATGGCTCGATGACCACATTATGAACCAGGGCCGCCTTCCAGATGGTTGCTTCCAGTTTGGTGTCCTCAACAATGATGTGGTTGGCTATCTCTTCGAATACTACAAGACGTATACAGACGCGCAGCGCAGTCTATTGACTGTGAGAAGTACGATGAAGGACGGAGCCATGCTCATAGTCACTCAACCTTGCTCTCTATATTCGGTTGACAACATCGAAGTGCTCAGAAAGTGCGACTTCGGGTTCATTTCGGGGATGGATGTTGACCTAAAGACAAGGGAGGTGACAAGTTTGGACCCAGAATGCTCCGTTGAGTCACTTAGCAGGCTCGGTCACTATACTTTCCTACTCTTTCAAGCAGATTAGAAGCGTCTTTCTCTTCGACACGTCTACACCTCTCAGCGCCAACAGATGCTCATATAAGCCGGACAAGCTAGCTGAGAGGTTGAGATGGTTACCGCAAGGCGTGTGATTCTGAAGGCTGTTCTCTTAGTCGTCGTCATCGTACTATTCATAATCACATTATACTTGTCCGGCGTTCTTTCTTGGTCATAGGAATGAACCAAGCTTGAGATTCTAGCAACGCTCTGTTGACTCAAATCTCAACTGCCTTTTCGTAGAACTATTAAGAGATTCACTTTCCGTTCAGTCGGCTGAGAATTTTGACAGAGGCAGATGATGTTTGGGATCTCTCCCAGCTTGTGGAGTTTAATGACCCCGGATACGTTGAGGAGCGACTGAGTGCTGCTGTAGCAGCGGCCGAAGAGTTCCGAAACAAGCACAGAGGTTGTGTGGCTGGTTATGGACCGGCAGAAGTTCTGTCACTGCTTGAGGAGGCCGATGAATTCTCTCTGGAGTACGAAGGTCCTTTCATGTACTCAAGCCTAGCGTATTCCGCCGACATGACAGATGAAGTCGCGAAGCGTTTGAACGATAGAAGACGCAACGCATCAATGCTCGTAGGGCAGGCCCTTGCCTTCATGGACCTTGAGCTTGGCCAACTAATCGCAGAAAAGCCGGACATTGTGAACGACTCTGTCCTATCCGAATACAAGCACAAGCTTGAGCGCGTTCAGCGACGGGTTCCACACATGCTCAGTGAGGCTGAAGAGCAGCTAGCAATCCTGAAGGATAAGAATGGTATCAAAGCATGGTCTCAACTCCAGAGTGATTGGCTAGCCACGCGGACGTTTGAGATTGTGCTTGATGGTGAAAAGAAGCAGATGCCATATGGTGAAATCATAGGACTGTATGAGCATCCTGATCGTGAGATTAGGAAGCTTGCCCATCAGGTGGTCTTCAGTGGGCTAGGAGAAGACAAGCTGCTGTGGGCGACTGCTGTGAGATCTATCAGCGAAGACCACCTGAGAATGAGCAAGACTCGGAATTGGCCCACTCCCATGACCCAGAGTTTCATCTCCAATGATGTAGATGCAGAAACTATTGCCGCCTTGCTCACTACGATTGAGAACAACGTTGAAGCATTTAGAAAGTACCTACGGCTCAAAGCGAAAGTCTTGGGGTTGGAGAAGTTGGGCAACTGGGACGAGGTTGCGCCGCTTCCGTTCTCTCCGGACAGGAAGTACTCCTGGTCAGATTCCCGCAGTATCATAGTTCAAGCGTACACGGACTTTGACGAAGAGAGCGGCAAGTGGATGGACGAGATGTATGAGCGCCGACATATCGACGGCGAGGTCCGTCCCGGCAAGACTTCTGGGGCTTTCTGCTCTACTTGGAATTCAGGGAAGAGTGCATACATTCTGCAAAGCTACAACGGCGTACTCGGAGATGTCTACACTCAGGCTCATGAACTCGGCCATGCACTACATGCATACCTCGGTACGCGCGCCCAGAAACCTTCGAACTATGAGATAGGGAGCTGTATCGCAGAAACTGGATCCATCTTCGGAGAGCTTCTACTGACAGAGAAGCTTCTGGGCCAGGCTAGCACTCGGGAAGAGAAACTGGTGGTCCTCGCAACAATCCTTGACCAGTTCGGGCAGGCCGCCTTCCAGGTGTCAGCAAGGGTGTTCTTTGAAACCAGCATCTACGAGCAGATGGAGAAGGGGAATTTTCTCGACGGTGAGAAGCTCTCTGACCTCTGGATTGAAGCACGGAACCGAATCTATGGGGATGCTATCGATTGGATGTCAGAGATGCGCTATTGGTGGACAATGAAGCTGCACTTCTACATCCCCAACTACCGCTACTACAACTATCCGTACGTCTATGCGCAACTCTTCGTGTACGCCATGTACAGACTGTACAAGGAACAAGGCAAAGAATTCGTACCGAAGCTCAAGAAGCTGTTGGCTGCGGGTTCTAGCAAATCTCCGAGGGAACTGGCAGCCGAGATAGGATTCGACATCGCAACAGTAGATTTCTGGCAGAAGGGCATCGACCAGTATGTCGAGTTCATCGAGATGTTTGAGAAGGCTCTGTAATCCAACGGCCTTTGCATGAATCTACAGCAGACTGTTCACACTAGTTCAGGGCGAATCACGAAACTGAATGCAGCCCTCCGGACACTCCTTTATGCATTCGCCGCATTCCTTACAATACGCTATGTGGGCAACCTGTGGCTTATCATCGAGATTCTCGTAGACACCGTAGCGACACACCTTGACACAGTTGCCACATCCTTTGCAGCATTCTTCGTTGATTGCAGTTGGTATCACTGTTCACCTTTCTGTTCGTTGAGCTCCTGAGAGTTGGAATCAATATCAATGCTAGTCTAGTGACATAACATCTGTATGATCATGAATGGAGGGCCTTATGCTAGATCCACTTCCAGCTACCTACCTCACCGGCAAGTCCCAACCTGATAGCACTTACCAATAAGTCCATCAGGAACTGTTCTTCGTCAACACGTCTGCTCGCAATTATCCCGGTGTGAATCACACTACCATCTACGTAGAAGTGCTGATAGGCAACGACAGGGTCGTCCGGAGCTTCGGTCCAGTCTACAAAGTTCCAGTACCCGATAATCTCAGTGCCTGTGAGATTCTCCAGTTTGTT
Source organism: Candidatus Thorarchaeota archaeon (assembly GCA_020355105.1). Classification (GTDB taxonomy): domain Archaea; phylum Asgardarchaeota; class Thorarchaeia; order Thorarchaeales; family Thorarchaeaceae; genus SMTZ1-83. The sequence goes on from CP070658.1 coordinate 2,385,242, forward strand.
CTCCTCATGTGCACCGTACCCCGTTTCCACGATTTCACCATGCTTGCTGTTGATGTTCTGGGTGAGTGGGTGGGAAGTGTTCACAATGAATGATTCATAATGAAAGCCTGCCCAGAACCTCCAGTAGTTGCTTCCGACCCAGTTCCGATTTTCTTCGGGCCACCTATGATACACTGACTTCCAAGCGTGGGTACCGTTGAACTCCCATCCGTGCCCCTTGACTAGGCTCAAGTAACCGAATTGGCCTGGTTCTTCAGAAGGATAATACCTTACTTCGGCCAAGAAGGTGCATGCATCCATTAGTATCAACGTCCCCCCTTCTGCAACGAACTTCTTGTACTCAAAGTACTGGTCTTCTGTAACGTACTCGGAGAACCCAAGAATGACGACATCAAATGCCCGTTTCTCCTCTCGGAATAGGGCGCCCAACGCAACATCGATCTCGTTGATGTAGGTGATGCTCTGACGAAACACCAATGAAGGAAGAGTAGTCCTTGTATTGTTGAGGAATGTTGAGAGGTCCTCGCTAAGACCCCAGCTGTCCTTCACTGTTATGTTGAGGTAGTTCAAATCAGTAGTAACATAGGTTCCTGGGCCGACCCAACTGTACCGCTGATAGAATGTATAGAACGCATCTCGATATGCGGTGGCAGAGAATACTGGCTTCACCACAGCTATCCTGCTTGGACTTCCAGTCCAAACAAACCCAAGAAGACCGATAGAACTGACTACAACAATCATCGTTGTAAGAATCGCCATCGCCTGACGATTTCTCGACATACTCATTTCTCAATATGGCAGCCGCTCAGCATTTCCAATAAGCGTATTGGATTGCGTAGTCGACCAAGTGCAATAGCGAACACCGGGATGGCTAGAAAGAAGGGGTGCTCCACTGTGGCCGACTTGACAATCGTCTTGGACATTCACAGACTCGATGGGCCGATCGTGGGCGCTAGCGCGGGATTCACCTTCACTCTTGTTGGACTTAGATGTTCGACGCTCTCAGCAGTCCAAGTTTCTCGCGAGTCCAAGACATAGTCTAGTATTTCATTCGAACGCCGCCCGGCCTTCAAGGCAACGTCTATCTTTGCTTTCGTTTTGGTGGTTCTCACCTTGAAACCTGCCTTGCCGAGTCCCTTGCTAATCCTTGCCATCATGCTTGATGTGACGGTTGTAGATTCTACTCCGAGCGATTTCAGAACTGCGTATCCGTAGCTAGTTAGCCAGAGAGGACTGATGTCGACGGAGTGTCCTTCAGCCATGACGACTATTTCGTCCATCTCCTTGGACCTCTGCTCAAGCAACCCTGGGATGAGCTTGCACCCCCTCGTGAGAGCAAGTCTGTCTATGTCGACGAACAGCGTTGGTCCGGCATTCTCAAGCTGTCGTTCCAAGAGCTCAATCATTCTATCATAGAGAGTCTGTCTGGTTTCTGCAAGGCCTAGGTCGCTGGGGATGCCGGTCCATAGATCGTGCAAAGGCCCATCATAGAAGCCGAGTTCATCCATTCCTAGGAGCTTCAGGAGGATCCTTTGAAAACGAATCGCGCGAGATTGGGAGTTCTTCTCAACAAACGAGAGTATGGTACCACGGAGCTTCTGCCATATCTCATTATTGAGAGGGAACTCGTACGTCGTAGGCGCTCTGCTGTTTTCAGCAGTGATGAATCCGCTTGCATCTGGATGTACAACTATCGATGTCGCTCCATCCTTGTGCAAGTCGAGTCGGTCACCGATGAGTAGAAGTGGACTTACATCGACCCTCCTGAACCTATTGCCCCACAGGAGCAGTTTCTTGAGTTGCAGACATCCCGCTAGTGGCCAGAGGTCAATCTCCTTGAGCTCATTCATGGTGAGGTCGAGGTATTCTAGTTCTTCAGATGACTCAAGGGGCGAGAGGTCTATCCAGGCCAGTCTATTCCCATCAAGCCTCACCTTACGTAGTCTGGTGAGTCCCTCTAGCGGCGACAGGTCGACTCTGGTGAAACGGTTGGCTCCAATATCAAGCCACTCAAGTGCTTGACATTCAGCTAGAGGTGTCAGGTCCATGTCCTTCAAGCAGTTGATGCCCAATCGAAGCGTGCGCAACTTCGAGCACTTCGAGATTGGTTCCAGGTCTATCTGGCTAATGTAGTTGCTGAAGAAAGACAGAATCTCAAGGTTCTCGCAATACTGTACTGGAGTGAGGTCTACTTCTGTTATCGCGAGATGCTCCAAGCCCAAACGAGTTGTGTCAACATCGAACTCGAAAGATGTCCTTCTTCCTTCCGTCTGGCGTACTCCTAGTCTGATTGCATCCATCCCAAAGCCCTCCTGCAATAGGCATCCACAATCATGCTTCTTGTGAGGACTAATAAACCACAACAACAAATGGTATGTCAGTTGGACAAGGTAGAACTATTAACGCGCGGCGTATAGGACAACCGGCTTGTCAGTCAGATAGCAGACAATGGTGAATCCAGATGACTGTCGGAAGAGAGGAAAGAGAGTGGCAACACAAGCTCCTGGATGTTGTTCACGATGGGATAATCATCCTGCTA
>CP070658.1:2387880-2409797 GCA_020355105.1 Candidatus Thorarchaeota archaeon
AAACCTGAAATCTGTTGCGTCTAGTACTTCAAAGCGTCATGGACCTTGGAAACCCAAAGGAGCCCCGAATCTTAGTCTATCATGCCGGACAGTGTGATCCGAGGAAGTGCACCGGAACCCGACTAGGGAGAATGAAGAAGGCACGCATGGTACGAAGTTTCCGACGAATTCCTTCTGGATCTGTGGTCCTGAATCCGGTTTCCGAGATTGCTCTCTCTCCCTCGGACAGAAACTCGATTCTGCGTTCTGGTCTGGTCGCCCTTGATTGTTCATGGAAGCAGGCAGAAACAATCTTCGCGCAGTCCAAGACTGGAAATCAGAGGGCCTTGCCTTACCTTCTAGCTGCAAATCCGACAAACACGTACAAGCCCATCATGCTATCCACTGCTGAAGCGATTGCAGCGGCTCTCTATATCGCTGGGCTGAAGCAATTGGCTGAGAACGTCATGTCGGTGTTCAAGTGGGGGCCTTCGTTCATTGTACTGAACAAGGAGTGGCTGGACTCATATTCGGATTGCACCACAAGTGAAGAGATAGTTGCGGTTCAGCAGGAGATAATGAAAGAACACCAGAGGTCTGCGGAATAAGAACCGGGAATGGCTCTGGTGCAAGGAGTAGCCCCAATTCTGTTCTGCTCCAATCTGTTACCAGAAAGGAGCTTTGCGACATCAGACTAAGCCTCCTACCCTACACCTCAGGCCGACACATCGCAGGTGTATTCTTGGAGTTGCTACCCGGTGATGGGCCGTTTCATCCGGTCCGAGCTAGTCCTCAACAGCTTCAAACGCTGTTTCCTTGTCATCTCTAGCTCGGGGGTGTCGTTTCTGTTCCCAGAGCGAGGTTCTCACCTCCCTGTTCACACAGGACCGGCGTCGACACGTAGTTGGGAGCTTCCTCAGCTCTCATCCCGTAGATGAGTACCGTCAGTCGCGCTCTTGCTCCAGAGCCGTTCATACGTCGAAAGTTTCGCATAAAAAGCTGGTCAGTTCCTGTGTTGCCTCTACTACTCTGAAACACGCTTCTTCCACATCTGTGGATAACGTCCCCTCTCCATCAAGACTCTCTCAGTGATTGCCATAATCCCGCTCTTCGCTTTCGCTATCATGTCTGAGGTCTTGGTGCTCCTAGCTATCGCAATGGCCTCTCCCTTCATTGTACTCAGGATCACAAGTTCGTTTCTCTGTATGTCTGTACCAAGGCTCACAACCCCACTAGCGGCAAGGTTCGCACCATGGCAGATAGCATCAACGGCACTATCCCGCACTTGTATCGATGGCAGGTGGCGGAGTGCAAACTCTATTGGAAGTAGGTACTTCCTCAACTCGACTTCCTCGCCGTTTTCTTTCCAGAAGTGATACGCATCCTTGAGATCGTGGAGCGAGCAGAGGTGTTCATCTTCGCGAAGCGACCCCACACGAGTCCGTCTAAGTTCTCTCATACTGGCTCCCACACTCAGAGCCTCTCCTAGGTCGAAACACAGCTTCCGAATGTATGTGCCAGCTTGACAGCCCACTCGGAACAATACGAGGCGGCCCTTGACTTCAAGCACCTCGATGTAGTAAACCTGTCTCACTCTGAGAACTCTCTTCACAGAAGATCTGAGAGGTGGTCTTTGATAGATCTTGCCAACAAACTCGTTGATGACTCGAAGTATTTCGTCGTCCTCCACCAGGCCATGCAGTTCCATCAGACAGACATACTCTTTCCCTGCTGGTAGCAGAGCCTGCATTGCTTTTGTGGCATTGCCTACTCCTGTAGGAAGTATTCCTGTAACTGCTGGGTCAAGAGTACCTCCGTGGCCCACACGATTGGCGTTCAGGATTCTGCGTACCCATGTGGCCACCTCATGACTTGTGGGACCTGAAGGTTTGTCCAGCACAATAACACTGTTGCCAAGTAGATATTCAATCGGGAGGTTCTCCAATGATGAGAAGCCAAAGTCTGAACTGGTAGTTTCATTTGACTTCAGAATAATCTCTCGGGGCTGGTCTGCTGGCAGAAGGCCCTTCATGTTCTATCCTCCAAGGGCCACCCCACAATCAGTACTGACTACTGAGGTAGTCTAATCTTCTCTCGGAACTTCTCCTTCAGTCCGGCATCTTCTAGTGCCTTCTCTACGGCACTATCATCGGCACCCTTTTCTATGGGAATCTCCATCTCCAACGGTTCCAGATGTCGAATGTTGCACTTCCGCCTTCGCACGCTACTCACATGCTTCGGTCCGGTCACTACAACGAATCTGCCTTCCATCTCGTCTATTATTACACAGTAGCTTCCGGTTTCGCGTCCTACTGTCTTTATGCACACACGTCCAATTCTGTACAGAGTCATTTCAGAGCACCTCGCCGGTCCTCGGTCTAGCTGAGGCCGCAAGTCGCCTCACGGTCTCATCCCATTGGACTGGGAGAAACAGGCTGTCGACTATTGACTGCCATATCAGCCTTGCGCTTCCTACTACATTCCATGCTGCTCAAAGAAAGTTCGAATTGCTGCGGTCAAAACCCTGACTACACCATCGAGGTCATATCTGTCCGTTCTCAGAATCAGGTCGTAGATTGACTGGTCGCCAATCTCAACACCGTAGAACTCCTTGTATCGAGCACTCTCGCTGCCTTCTCTGGCAATTGTTTCTCGTTTTGCGTATTCGTAGTCAGTGGCGTCGCGTTCGGAGATTCTCTTTATGCGAACGTCAAGTGGAGCTGTCAGTAGAATCTTGAAGTCTGCATGTTCTCCAGCCATCCAAGCGGCCAACTGACCGTCGATTACTACATCGCCCTTCTCGGCTTCCACTCTCAGTGTGTCATCCAAGAGCCTGTCTATCTCCCCATCTTGCTCTGCTACTCTGCTGAACTCTTCAAGAGTAAGCCCTCTCTCATCAGCCAGCCTACGGAAAATGATGCCAGCTGAGACTCTTCTGAGTTTGAACTCCTTTGAGATTTTGTCTGCTACGGAACTCTTCCCTGTTCCGTGAAGACCACCAATGGTCACAACGCGCTTCATCTTACTATTCTCGCGCTTTGCGGATTATTCCTCTTCTTGTTGCTCTGGCAGTCGCGTAGCCACCATATGGGCGATTGGGTCTCTTTGAGGAACGACTCGATTTTCCAACCCGTCCCTGCTTGGTCCCCCTAGGGAGCTGCATTCGCTTGCTTGTCAATGCACAGGTGCCTCTGGCCCTGTAGAACTTCTCGCGATGGACGACAAGCCTACCACCAGGCGTCCTTTTGCTGCGATTTGCTCTTCCTTTTGTCAATTGGCCGGGACGTGGCATAGTATTCACCCAAATAGCCGTCAGTGGCTTTTCCTCTGAGCCCTCGGTCTTCTCTTTTAAGGAAACCGGTGTCTTGTAGATTGAGATTGAAACTAAGTCAGTGAAACTCCCATTATTCTCTGGAGTATCTGTCCTAGTCCTAGGCCCACCATCATATAGAACCCGAAGAAGGTAATCCCAAACCCATAGGCTGTCGGGACACCCAACCAACCTGTGAAGAACGGTAGGAGCTTGTGTACGCTAAATGGAATGACTGCTACTACCTGATCGTGACCTGCACCGGTGATAGGATCATCGATAATGAAGTAGAAAGCTCGAAGAACAGTGAACAACAAGATGAAGGGGATGAAGAACATCAGAGACGGCTTACACCTCTGAGTCAGCATCTCACGTTGGATTCTTTCAATGTATGCCTTTCGCCGCTTCACCTTTCTCATGAGTTTCTCGTTCTGAGTCTTCTCGGCTTCCTTCTGCATCTCTTGATGCTGCTTTATCTCCGCCTGGTATCTATTCAACCTCCGCATGTCAGAAAAACGCTTCATCGCTAGGTTGCTTAGAGTTGTTATGCCGAGTGAAATCACCATTATGAAGAGTGCCGCATAAGGAGGTGTCTTGAATAGGGCAAAGGTGATGTTGAACCACGCCATAAAGTCGCCGAATGGATCCTGCATCTGTTTCTACTCCATGAGTGTTGATGCCAGTTCGGAGGCCGCCTCTTCTACCTTTCCCTCGCGGTTCTTGATTACTCTGACGGTTGCACCTGTGATGGTCCCCACAGAAACTGCAGCGGCTCTACACATCCTTTGATGAGTGTCAATCTCATCCACTCTCTGTTCATCGCGCGTTCGTGTTTCGTCAGAGCTCCGTCTGCCAGCAATCTTCTCCGGATCTGCTTCCACAAGGACTACAGTCTTGGGCTGAAGTGTTTTGGATACCCATTCAGGTAGTCCTATGAGGAAGCCATTCTTGGTCTGAATGAGTGTGTGAGTGTCCACGATGACCCTCGCAGTTTTCGCCTTCTTCGCAATAGCCTCGCCGGCCAATCTCTGAACCTCTCGTTGTTTTGCCGTGGGCATCTTTCGCAACTCGTCTCTGTCCTTTATGAGCCCCTTCTCCAAGGCGACCTCAAACATCTCTGTGCCGATGTTCAGTACCAGCACCTCTTCTCCGTGTTGACTCTTGACCATCTCAACTGCAGTGTCGATCACAGTTGTCTTGCCAACGCCTGGGATACCGGTGACAATGACCACATTCCTTGCTTCCGACATGAGGCTGACCACCTCTCACCCTTCGCAAAACTGGCCGTTGGTCACCTTCTACTAGTTATATACGTTCTGGGAGGTCAACAGAATTAGAATCCGAGTCGTTCCCGAAGAAGGTCTAAAAACACTCCGTGACCTGGTGCAAGCTCCAGCACTTTGTCGGGCAGAGAGGCCCATTCAATGTCGAAGACAATCGTATCTGGTGTGTCCTCGTTAACTATGCTTGGATCTGACTCCACATGATTCCACGATTCAGGGGTTTCTTCTTCACAGATGAGCGGTAGAAGTGCCGGCGGTGTACTTCATCGATTCCGTACTCACTCTGGTCGACCCTCACGCTGCCCAAGTGTCCAACAACTATGAGGGAGTCTAGTCCCGTTTCCTCAACAGCCTCTCGAAGCACAGCATGTTCGAGGGACTCTACCTCTTCCGGAGTCCCTGCGGGAATCTGGAGCCCGAAACCCTCGAAGCCACGTTCCCTGAAGACAAGCAGGTGGCTCCCTTTCGTGATGTAGGCAAAGACCTTCTCTCGAATCTTCAAGAAACATCACCGTGCCTACAGGACGATTATTCCTTCTTGGGCGGCCTCTTCTTGTTCTTCTTCCTCTTGTACGTCTTGACTCCCTTTGCCGAGGTCACAATCTCGACGACCTCGTCTGCCTCAAGTATGCCTTCACACATCTCCTTGCGCTTCTTCTTCACCAGTATCTCTGGTTTCTCAACTTTCTCAACCTTCCTCTTGAGAACAACAGTTGCGCCCAATCGAACGGCATAACTTGTGATTCTTTTCCTGATTCTCTTCTGGGATAACTCGTTTAGAACAATTATCGGAATGATAAAAGCCATGACAAGAAGCGGTAGTCCTAGAATCCACAGGAAGCTGATGAGGAGATTCGTCGGCGTGATTGGTCGGAGGTCAACAAGATACGGCTGGTAAAACTGGGTCAAAAACATGGCCACAGGGAAGGCTATCAAGGCGTATCCTCCTAATGTGTTTCCGACCCAGCGGCCCACTCCCTGCATATCAGGACATTGGCGTATTCTCATCTTATCTTCCTTCAGATGCGTTACTACTCCTGCGTCGTTCAGTACCCACGTAGCTGAGAAGAGAGGAAGTACCACCACTAGGAGAAGCAGTGAAGCAATTAGTGTCAATGATATCTCATACATGACCTGCATATTGATCGGCCCATACAACGTTTGCAGTTCACTCGGTAAGTCAGTAAGTGTGAACACGTTGCCCCGAACCCATCCCTTCAGGAACTCCGACGTACTTACGCTGAAGAGCGCTGGTGCCACAGCCCTTCGTATCATTCGCGCACCCCCAAATTCAGAGCCAATGTTCATTATGTTCATCTCGTAAGAGGCGCGTTTGTAGTTTCTAGCAACTACTAGGAACACAATTGCCAACGGCACTGAGAGCCCCATGTACTCTACGAGAAGTATGGGAATCCCCACAGCTATTACGAAGAGTATGTCTTCATACGCGGATCCTGCCCAGACAGATAGAATGTCCGACGCTTCAGCAGCCACTGTCACATCCACTATGATTTGAATGGCGGCCCAGACACCTACAACAAAGAACAGTACGGGCAATGCATACCTAACCTTGCTTGACACCATTGTGTAATACCCCAGCGATTCTCCTTTCCTTCTCTCAGACCCACTGGAAGATGCATACACCCATTTTAGGTTTGCCTCAATTTCAATCGCTATCGACTCAACTCGAAATGAGCCCGATTGAGTGAGCGGCGAGCGGCTTTCTCGCCCATGAACTCTATAGGATTCCCAGAAGTCCAGCGACGCCTTCGCCGCCCATCTGTGCGAGCTGTTCCTTGGCTATCTGCTCATAGTACTGCTTGATGATTGAAACCATCAGAAGAATACCAGTACCACTCGCCAGGGCACCTGCGACATCCGCAGCTGCAGCGAGAACTCCAACGAGGAACCCACCAAGGCTGGCAACTATTGGGATATACCTGTCCAAGAGGCGCTCCAGAACCTTCTCGCTTCTCCTGAAACCGGGCACGATGTAACCTGAGTTCAAAAGCTGCCGGGACACGTCTCTTGGTGCTATGCCTGAGATATCAACCCAAACCTTGGAGAATCCCCAACACAGCAGGATCATCAAGGCCGCATAGACAATCACGTGGATGAGTCCGTCCGCCTCGTTGACCACAGCAAACAGTCCCTGAGGTGGTGTGACATAACGAGACAGGCCCTCGGTGGCAATCATGCGTGCACTGTCTGGGTCTTGCTGGAAGACACCTATCCAATTCAACAGGGGATTGGTTCCAGCTGAGTTGAAGTTCGTATAGATTATCTGCCCGAAGAACAGGATGTTGGCGAAAAGCGCCTGAGCTAAGATCACAGGTATGTTTGAGGTATATAATAGCTTGATTGGATATCTTGCCTTCATTCCTCTGTACTTGGCATATTGTAGGGGTATTTCCACTCTCACGGTTTCCATCCAGATGACCCCGAACACTATGATTAGGGTCACAACCAACGTGAACAAGCTAGGGCTGAAGCCATCTCGAATTAGGAGCCACTGCCACGGAACAAATGGGCCAACGTCAGTGCCGATTCCAAAGAATCTCAAAGTGTTTGCTAGAAGGGCCGCGATGATTCCCTTCGGAAGCTGAGTAGTGGCCTCGGGGTAGTAGGGGGGCGCAATGGATTCTAGGTCAACGAAGTTGAGTGCGTTGAACATTACTTGGCCGGCGACGTTGGTCATGATGAAGAGCGATACACCTGAACCAAGTCCCCATCCTTTCTGGATAAGCTCATCCATCATGATTACGATGATTCCCGCTATGAATAGCTGCATGAACACTATCAGTGCGGCCTCAGGTCCCAGTGGGCCATACGCATTGCCAACAATGTAGGCAATTGCCTGGAACGCTGTCATGATCAGAGCTAGAACTTTCTGACCTCCGGTGAACATTGCTCTGTCTTCAGGGTCACCGAAGTCCACATCGATAATCTTCGAGCCTGAGAGAAGCTGCATGACCAGACCTGCAGTGACTATGGGCCCTATCCCGAGCTCCATCAGAGTTCCTCTCGTACTTGCGAGAATCACTCGCAGAGCCCATAGATAGTCAGTTCCAACCGTCTTGTCAACGCCGTACAGGGGGATGTGTGACATGAGAAGGAAGAGTATGAGGATTACAGCCGTCCATACCATCTTCTCACGGAAGGACACCTCTCGATCAGGTGCCTTTACCTCTGGCATCACCCTGACGAATGGTGAAAGAGCCCTAAGGAATGCAGACGGCAAATCGAATTCTCCTGCAGGTAAGTTTTCTTGGCTGCCAGTTTGGCTTCACCTTTAAAGATAGTGGTTCATGTGCAGTGCCAGACAGTGTATGACATGAGTGAGAACATCACGGACACCGAGTTGGAGGCCTGCCACATCTATTCCTCGAAATCTACCGAACCGCCCTTCTCAAGGATCTTTTCACGTGCTCTTGCAGAGATTGCTTTGACTCCAACTAGGTCAATCTTCTGAGTCACTTTGCCAGACCCAAGAATCTTGTCTATCCCAATGGCAGAAACATCAACGGTATATTTGCGTCCTTTTTTGGTCGCCCCGCCTCTCTCGACCAGCCTCTCCAATGCCTCGTCAATATCGCCGATATTGATGGCTACAAGGCCTTCAATGAGTTTCTGAGGTCTCTTGAAACCCCACTTTCCGAAGTACTTAGGGTTCTCCTGCATGACTTTGATATAGTGATGCTTCTTGGAGCCGGCCATTCCTTTGCCTCCTCTCTGGCCCGAGGCTCTATGGCCCGCACTGAAACCGTAGCCGGCAGACCTTCTTCCTCGCATCTTGTTGATCTTCTTTGGTCGTCGTTTCTGCATGGCAGCTATCTCCTTTCTCAGACCTTCTTGAGGCGCACCTCTAGGACTCCGTTCCTCATTGAGGACTTCGCTTCTTCCTTGCTGACTTTGGCTGGCAGTCTGAGCTCTTTGTGATAGGGTCTCTCCGGATTGTCGACATCAATTGTGAGTATCTGCCCCTTCACACGGACCTTCAACTCATCCTTCTCAACTCCCGGCAGCTCAGCAACTACAATTATCTCATCATTCTCCTCGATCATGTCAACCAAGGGTTCCAGTTGAGGAGTCATCCGGGCCCCGTCAGGACCTGGAGCATTGCCAAATCTCTGGATGATAGGCTTGCCATCAGGTCCAATGCGCATAGAGAATCCAAACACAAAGGGGTTTGCGCCATCAGGATGCTGGTTCATGAACTCCTCGAGGGACTCCGTGTCGAACATGGTGCCCTCGTTCATCTCCTCCATCATTCGCCTCATCATCTCATCAATTTGATCGAAGACATCCTCAGGGAGGAAGTCGCCGAACCACCTGCGAATCCTTTTTCGTGGATCTTCAGAATCATCAAATGGGTCGTCCCAACTCAATCATACCACCTCATATCATCTTGCGAGCCAAGTTGTTAATCTCGGCTCCTCTGTACCCGGTTACACCCCCCATTCCCATGGGTAGATGTTTCTTTCCGCGATAGCCCTTCCGTGGGGGTGAAAGCCTGAAGACAGGTTTCAAATCCGTGACGTCGCCAACGGAGGCTTTGCCCTCCGCTATTGCCTTTGCGAGCGCCTTTATCGTACTATGGCCCGAGTTCTTTTTTACGTATCCGTCATCGAGCCTCTTGTTGCCTGGAAGTCGACCTCTCTTCGAGAGAAGCAGCGTCAAGGTTTCTGCATCAACCTCTCCCCAGGTGATGTAGTCTTTCGCCTTTGTAATCATCCCTTGAAGACTTGGACTCAGTTTCAGGACTCTTGCCTGATGGAGCCTTCCCAAGAGAAGCTTGTCCAGAGTGTCCTCTATCTGCGGACGAACGCTCACTTGTCCTCTGACCCGAATTGCCAGTATGACCTTCTCTTCTGAACTCATTCTTCTGACACCCCTGAAGATATCCACTCTTGTGGAGGCAACATCTTGTAGGTCTGTGTGAGAGCATCTACAAACGCTTTTGCGAAGTTGGATGAAGTCCGTGAACGCCCTCTAGTAATGGACCAAACGTCATGAAGCCCTGCAATCCGCAAGACTATCTTCCCGACATCAGCAGTGACGAGTCCGGTCCCCTTAGGAGCTGGACGTAGCGTCACAGAAACAGATCCCGATGTTCCCTTGGTCTGAAACGGAATGCTGTGTGGGTCATGGCATCTACATTCCCAAGAGCCACATCCTCTGCGAAACACAGTTGCGTTCAGTTTCGCTCGCGCCTCTGCAGCACGCACAGCCGGTACAAACTCAGGAGCCTTTCCTATTCCAATTCCGATGACTCCTTCACCGTTTCCAACCACAACCGTGATTCTGAAACTCTTCTGCTGCCCGCTGTCTGACTGCCTTTGGACCATGCTTACATCTACAACTTCCTGTCTAAGCTCTGGAATCAGAACATCGATTATCTCCGGTTCGCGGATTACGTAGTTGTTGAGGAATATCTCCTCAATGTTGTTGATATGCCCCTCCTTGACAAGTTTCCCAAGACCAGTCTTAGGAACCCAGTCATCAAGGGGACTCGTTTCCTGACGTCGTGGTGCCCGGCGTTGTCCTCTACTCATCACAAATCAGCTCCTATCTCCTCTTTGCACCTCTTCTGCCCTTCTTCCCTTTAGTTCTAGATATGAGCTTCTTGGGCTTTGGCTTTCTTGGAGTGGCACGAGGAGGTTTCTCGACGGGTTTCTCCTTCTTCTTCTTTGCCGGCTTCTTGGGAGCCGCCTTGGGTTTCTTCGCTGTAGGCTTCTTCTCTTTCTTCTTCAACTCTGCCTTTGGAATCGCGAGCATAGCCTTCTTCGCTTTCTTGAACTGAGTTGGAATCGTCGTTAAGGTGGTCTTCTTCTTCCCTAGAGCGCTGAAGTGATGCCCATCCGTGGGGTTCTCACTGAAGTACTTGTATGCTGCAACGATGTGTTCTCCCGAGAGTCTCTCATCATCTGGAAGGACCTCTGGATTGTGCGGTATATCCATGCCCGCATCAAGGGCTCCCTTCAATGCCGCGTACAATCTGGAACCACGAACTGGAGGATGCAGACCAACATCCAATACTGCATTCTTCAGACCCCTGGCGTCGGCCCTTAGTCCAGCAAGCAGACCTGTCAGATATGCAGCGGGCAGGTTTCCCGTGCCTGCATTCCAACCGTACTTGCTCAGCTCTGAAGAAACCGCCGTGGCAACAGTAGAATCTCCTACCACTTTGGCATCCGTCAACTGTACTATCACTCGAGTGTTTGTCTTTCTTACGACCAACCGCGGAATCCCAGACTGAAGGAGCCTCCGTCGCCGGTAGTAGTTGGTCCTCCCTTCTCGACGTCTCCTGAACTTCACCCTATATGTAGGACCTTCTTTCATCTTCTCTTCTTCGCCTCCAGCTTGCGTTCAGCAATATAGGTACGAAGGTGCGCCGTGTTTCTGAAGGCATTTCCCTTGGCCTTCAGGTAGAGGTCTCGGTACACCCTACGGGTTATCCTATCTTCGTTTCTCAGTCTTGTGAGTTCGCGCCGCATGGGTCTAATCTTCATCATCCATCGGTCCTTCTTTGAGAGCTTTGCTGTATGCTTGCCTTTCCTTCTTCCAGGACCCTTTCTCTGACCCTTCCGTTTCTGCTTCAGAATGTAGCGCGCTCGTCCTCTGCTAACACCTGTTTTCTGTTTCTTCTGGATTGCTCCCTCATCTACAAGACGCCTGATGTCCTCTCTCGTAATCGCGAGTGACACCTCATCTTCGAACTGAGGATCTATCCAGACTCTGGACATGCCCACTTTCATGACGTCAGCAGCGAGCCTCTTCTGGGTGCTGAGCTTCATTTCTAGTCCACCTCCAGCCCCTCAAGATCTGTGAAGAGATCTTCTTCAACAACGGCTTCGGGAGCCCCCGGATTCAAAACTCTCACCATGAGGGCATCTGCTCTCCTGATTATCTCCTGTCGCTTCCTCATACCCACTGTAGAGCCTATACGCACTGCATGGATATCCGGGTCAAGACCCTCAACATCAGACGGACGTTCTACAAAGACTTCAGTGAACCGAGAGGGGTGCATTCCCCTAACAGACTTCGGTTTCCGATATCCCGAAGATACCATCGCTATGCGTCCCTTACGCTTCTCGCGAGTAGCACTATCGATGCCACGCACCTTTCTCCAAGAATCGCTCACTCGTGTCCATCTGTGTGCCTGCTCATGTCGGAACTTTGGCTGTTTCTTTCTCTTCTTCTTCGCGATTTGGAGGAGTCTTTGATCGATGAGCGTATCCCTCACTAGCTTGACCTTAGGTTCGGGCTTCTTTTTCCTCTTCTTGGGTTTGGCCTTTGGTTTTCGCTTGGGTTTTGGTTTCTCTTCCTCCACCGTCTTCTTCTTCACAGGTTTCTTCTTGGGCTTCTCTGTCGGTGGTGGACCGACAAGTTCCTGCGCCGCCGCAATCATTCTTGATGCGCCCGCCTCATTTAACCCCTCGACCTTCGCGGCTAGCTTGTCTGGCTTGGACTTGGAGAGCTTCGCCACAGTCTTTACTCCTGCCTCAGCGAGTTTCTCCTCCATCTTCGGACCCAGTCCTGGCACTTCTGTAAGTTTAGGTTTCTTAGACACGAATCTCGCCTCCTCAGACTATCGACTTCACTTCCTCGCCCTTGCGCTTCCTGATTACGTAAATGCCATCAAGGAATACTCGCCGATCCTTTCCCCGAATCTTGGTCGCAAGCTGTATGTTTGCAGCACTTTGGGAAACCGCCTCGATGTCCATTCCACTTATGATGACTTCATCTTCTGTAGTCTTGACTTCGACGTCACCAATGAGTCTGGCCTTTCTGACTCCTCGTTCACCGATGAAGTTCTTAATCAACAGTTCATCACCCTGAACCTCAACTGACATAGGAAAGTGGCTGAATACAATCTTCATCTCGTAGGTATAACCATGCTGCACACCGATTAGCATGTTACGTACATGTGCAATGGTTGTGCCCACCAACGCTCTCGCTCTCTTTCTGTTGAAATTCGTCGTTGCAACCAACTCATTTCCATCTATCTTGAGCGTCGTTTGAGGTTCCGGGAACTCCCGTTGAAGAAACCCCTTTTCACCGCTTACTGTGACGGTCTTACCGTCCAGCGTGACCTGGCAATCACTGGGTATCTCAATCCGCTTCTCGTACACATAACTCGATGACATCTTGTTGAACCTCCACTCAATACACGAATGCCAGTAGTCTTCCTCCGATTCCCAGATTCTTGGCATCACGGTGTGTCATGACTCCCCGTGGAGTAGTAACAATAAGGACTCCGTAGTTGTAGGCTGGAAGGAAGCGCTTCTCGAATTTCTCGAATCCATCTCTCTTCACTGGAAATCGCGGCCTAATCACTCCACACTTGTTGGTGCGCCCCATGAGCTGGATTCTGAATCTTCCTGCCCTTCCGTCATCAATGCGCTCGAACTCGCCTATGTAGCCCTGAGTCTGCATTACTTGCAGCACTCGCTCTATCAAGCTGGAAGCTGGCGCTACAATCACCTCGGGCTTCCCAACTATCTCACTGTTGTAAATGGTTGACATTGCATCAGCCAATGGATCTAGCAGTGTCATCTTTCTTTGTCCTCCCTTAGCTGTACTTGCGGAATCCCAGCTTCTCAGCTGTTTCCCTGAAGCAACGACGGCACATGTTGAGTCCATATGATCGAATTATCGCTTGGTGGGTGCCGCATCGAACGCAGTTCCTGCTGCCCTTCCCCCTCTTCTTGCGCTTCTTGCCACGGTCTTTCTTTGTGCTCATCATCCCTCACCTCAGAACAGGTACGTGCGCTCGCGTTCCTTCTCCAGAATCTCGACGCCGAAACTGTTCTTTACGAAGACCATGCTCTCCTCTGGCGTCAGTCTGTGTCTATATGGGACCTTTGTCCTTCTTCTTCTTCTACGTTTCACCCTGAATCCCGGGCGCTCGATACATACTGTGATGTTCATCCCCTGGATTCCAAGTTGAGGGTCGTACTTCACATCAGGGATATCGATGTGCTCACTGATTCCAAAAGCGAAGTTCCCATCCTCGTCCCAGTTCCGAATCAACAGGACGTTCTCCTTCGCTTGAAGAGCCCGCGCCAAGAAGGCTCTTGCATTCTCATTTCTCAATGTTACTCGGACAGCGATGGGTTCCTTCCTTCTTATGCCGAAATCGCGAATTGTCTGGCGTGCCCTCGACTGGACAGGTAGCTGACCAGTCAGCTGCTCCAGAATCGTTGAACCCCGATTCAGGGGTTCTCCACCACCCGTACACATGTCTATCACCACTTTGGCGATGTAGGGTTGTTTCATGGGATTTGCTTCCCAATCTGCAAGGTACAGTTCTTCGTTCGGGGTGACACTCATGCTGCAGCGCCTCCTGCATCAAGGTTTACCTCAGACGTCTTCTTTCCGACCACAAACACGTACTCTAGCGTAGTCTGAAACTGATTACCTTCCGGATCTTCAAGTGTGACTGTGCTGGCATGAGTGCCGAAGCGTTTCTGTACTTCGAGAATCTTCCCCTCTATGCCGATGTTCTTTCCCCGACTGACTACAGCATAAGCTCCCTTCTCGAGAGGGAATGATTTCAGGAACTTCTGCTCCGGTATTGACATCTTCACGGTGTCAAGCGTCTTGAAGTCCGCCGCCTTGGTCCCTTCGGGGAGTAGGATATTCCTCCCATCATGAAGGGTCATCTGAAGTCTTCCACCTGGAACCATCATCTTCTTCTCGACCCTGCAGAGCTTGAAGGTTGCCTCCTTGTCATCAATGGGTACAAGTCGGAAGCCCCCTCTAGTCTTGGGGAGCAGGCGGAATCGCTCACCAGAATCTCTGATTTCGATTACGTCCATGAGGCCTATTGGAAAGCCTGGGTCCTTGCGTGGTCTTCCATCAACCAGCAATCGCCCTGTTGAGAGAATCGCCTTTATCTCCCGCATGTTCTCTGCATAGCCGAGCATCTCCCTAAGAAGAATGGCCAGAGTCAGGCATTGTTCCTTGGGATGGGGACCTGCAACAGGCTTCGTAACGAACTTCCCGTGTTTTCTTTTGATTGGCCAGTGTCTGGGAGCTGGTAGTCGCTTCAGGTGCCTCTTCTGCCCTCTTCTTGCCATCTAATCACTCTCCTCAATCTCAACTGCCTTCTTCTCGAGCAGTTTCTTTCGATCATCATCAAGTTCGAGCT
Organism: Candidatus Thorarchaeota archaeon; assembly: GCA_020355105.1. Classification (GTDB taxonomy): domain Archaea; phylum Asgardarchaeota; class Thorarchaeia; order Thorarchaeales; family Thorarchaeaceae; genus SMTZ1-83. The sequence continues at coordinate 2,402,609 of CP070658.1, forward strand.
TGACTAACATGAGGTTTGAAGTATGAATAGGGATGTTTGCCTCCTTTCCATCAGCTTTTGTCACGGTGGCACTCTCTAGATGAACTCGAATCGCCCGATAGTCCACAGCCGTCACCTTCCCCTCAGTATCTCGGAACTGTCCTCTCATGATTCGGACGAGGTCCCCCTTCTTGACTACCATGGAACGTATCCCATACTCTTCCTGAAGGAACTCATCGAGTCTACACTTCAGCATATTCTTGCGGACGTGTAGCGGCGACTTGTGGATGCGTCGTCTCTGCTTTCTTGGAGACTTCGAACTAACTTTCTTTGTCATCTCTTCAACCTCACACTATCTTCGATGCGATAGCCGCCACTCGTGGCCACTTGAGAGTCACTTCTCTCGCCATCGGCCCTCGAAGCTCGGAACCCTGAGGTTCCCCTCCAGCCTTGATCAGGACAGCGGCATTATCTTCAAACTGCATCCATGTACCGTCCGGCCTGCGGTATGGTTTCCTTTGCCGTACAATGATAGCCTGCAGCACCTGTTTCCGCAGGTCTTGCTTGCCCTTTGTCACGGAAACATTCACCTTGTCTCCTATACCTGCCTTTCCGAGCTTCCGGAGTTTTCCTTTGTATCCGAAGACCGTGATTATCTGGAGTTCTCGTGCCCCTGAGTTGTCCGTACAGAGGATCTTGGCACCTATTGGCAGACCTCTTGCGATTCTTGGCATGAACTTCCTGATTCCTCGTCCTACCTTTCTCGACAACGATTACTCCTCCTTCTTCTTGGTGACGCCTACTACTACACAAGATACGGTCTTGCTTATGGGACGACACTCTGCAGTCTTGACAGTGTCCCCGACGCTGACATCAATACAGGGCGGAAGATGGGCGTGTTTCTTGGATCTCCGTCGTTCATACCTCGCGTATTTCTTGATTAGACTGAGATAGTCTTGCTGGAATGTGATGGTACCGTGCATCTTTACACTAGTTACAGTACCCTCCCTTACTCCACCTCTAACTGAGAGGTTCCCATGAAATGGACAGTGTGAGTCCTCACAGACTCTTTCTGGTGGTTCCACATTCGGTATGCCGATGTTGCGTACTTTCGTCTTAGACATTGACTACCATCTCCGACTTTGGCGCTTCTTCAGTCTATCATCAGGAGTCCCTTTCAACAGGCGTCCATCGACTCTTACAACCGTCGAATCATTGAGTTTCAAGTCGAATACACAGGCACTCTTTGGCAATCTGATTACCCCTCTCTTTGTCGACAGGTGTATCATCTCTCTTGACTCATGCTCGATGACACCTCTTCTGGATACATGCCCTTTGTCTGTAGAGTTCACGACATGAGCGTGAAGCCCTATGATTTCGTGTCTTGTCAGAAATGCTGGGGAAATCTTCATTTCTGGCTTTCACGCTCCATCTCGCTTTCAATGGTCAGGATTCTTGCAATGGCTTTCCTAACGTTTCTGATTCTGAATGGGTTCTGAGTTCCTCCACCCGTCGCATGTTGAATCCTGATCTCGGCGAGTTCGTTGTAGAGGTCCTCGAGTCTCTTCTGACGCTCCGCTGGAGTAAGTTTGCGAATGTCCTTTGCAGTGAGTCGTGCCATGTCTATTCCTCCGTTTTGTCAAGATCCTCTATCTCTTCCAGCTCCTTCAGGGCCTCCTCAGTATCAGAAACAGAAGGAGCTTCTTTCTCCTCGACTGGTTCCTCGCCAGGTTCAGCGGTTTCTGGTTCGTCCTCAGGCACATCCTCTGGTTTGATGACTTCCTCGACTAGCTCGAGCCCATCTAGCTCTTCGAGCTCTCGAAGTTCCTCAATATCCGTGATTCCCTCGAGTCCTTCCTTGACCTCTTCCTCAATCACAACCTCCTCTTCTTCAACCCTCTTGAGGACATCCGGCTCTTCCACTTTTCGTGGCTTCGGCGGCTTGATGTTTATCACTCCTGGGAGCTTGGCGTCCGGTCGCATGATTCTTACCTTGACACCAATGACCCCGGGTTTCAAAATCGCGATATCATCTGCTTCATCGACGAATAGGTCAGCAGGTTCCCCGGTCTTGGCAACGGTGGCCTGTTTGAACTTCTGATATCTTGCTCTCCTGCTTGAGAGCTTTCCCTTGACAATTATCTCACAGCCCAAAGCTCCTGCACGCATCACACGTCTGAGAATCCAATACGCCATTCTTCGGAATCGGACGCCGCGTTCAAGCTGTCTTGCCAGTCTTGAGGCCATCACTTGGGCGTTCAACCACGGATTCTCAATCTCACTTACTTCCACCTGGACGTTCTGAACGCCAAATTCTGACTCGAGAATCTCAGTCAGTTCCCTGATCTTTGATCCTCTGCGTCCAATAACGACACCAGGTCGAGAGGCATGAATTATGACCTCTGTCTTCATTGGCATCTTGCGAATCTCAACGCCGCCGTATCCTGCGGAGTTCAGTTCTCGTGCCAGGAACTCATCAATCTTGAGTCTGCGTGAGTTTTGATCAATGAAGTACTTGACCGCCGACATTCTAGATCACTTCCTCCAATACCACTTCTACGTGTGATGTGTTTTCGAAGTAGGGGGAGCTTCTACCGAATGCACGCTCAATGTATTTCTTGTAGGTGCGTCCTCTGCTGGTTGCGGCGTGGATGATTCTGAGTCTATCAATGTCGAGACCCTTGTTGTCGGCATTGGCTTCTGCGTTTCTCAGAACCTTCAGGATGTGCTGAGACGCTTTGACGGGATGTCCTCCGGCAGCCCATTTCACTCCTGCGTGGTGTCCTCTCTTCCTCTTATGGCGTCTGTATGGAATCCACGCTTTCTCCTCAATGACATTCTCAAGGAGTCCGATGGCCTTGTCTAGCATGAGGCCGCGTATGGCATTGCAGATCTCTCGGCAATGCTTTGGTGAACATCGCATGTTGCGGCCGCTAGCAACTGAGGTCTTGTCCGGATCAATGCCTATGATTGAGTAGCCATACGTTGGCATATCGACTCACTTCCAGTGCTCTAACTACAGTGACCTGACTCCCGAAGGGTCAAGTTTCTGTTTCACGCTCAACAACCACTCCAGAACCAACCGGCACACGTCTGCAGGCAGACTCTGCGCGTAGAACTAGAGGCCTGCACTGAATCCATTTATTCTGAAACAGTCGTCATGCAAGAGCGACTGATGTCCGCCTGAGAAGTTCCAATTTAAACATTCCGAAACAAATCATTTTTCGTCAATGATTCAGGGGTTGTCACCGAATTCGGCCGTGACACGCTTCAGCACAGGTGTTGTAATGGACCTCTCAATCAAGTCAATTCCGGATCTAGTCATTGTCGCCTTGATAAAGTGCACCCCGGCAGACCTCACGTAAACAAGCCCTTTCCCCTTCAGATTCTCCAGACTTGCCAACACGATCTGAGTAATCTCGTCGTCGGTGAGTTCTATGCCTTTGCCTGGAGTCTGAAGGGTTTCGCACATCTTCAAGACTGTTCTCATGCTACTGAGCTGCCTTCTCTTGCTGTCGTATGGATTTGAGTAAAGCCATAGGAGAACGATGAGGTCAACAACCTCGAGACCGAGGTCTGGGTTACTCTGAAGGGTTCTCTTTGCGACAAGCTCCACAATTGGCATGCACATCACACCTCAGATAGACCAATCGCTATTCAATCAATCGCATAGTCACACTAGACTAACCCTTCCCGGATTTGGTTCATAGAGTAGCCCTCTCTTCATCAGACGGTCTAGAGACATCTCAATTGAGCTCTTTGAAACCCCCTGATTTTGAAAATGTTCTACAATCTCTGTGACACTTGCATTGCCGCCTAATCTGTCAAGGAAAGCCAAGATCTCTTTGGAGGCATCAATGGTAGTAGTCGGCATCTGAGTTTCTTCTACAGCAGTGGGCAGGAGCTTGACTGTCCAAGGCTTGGGGAATATCAGTACACCTTGGTTCGAAAGCTTGTTGATTTGCTCCTCAACCCATTGCCAGTTCAATTGGTGTTTTGGAGCCAATTGAGCCAGCCTATCAAGAGTGCACGGATTATCCTTTGCTTCTGCTTCTAGTAGCCGCATGAGTCTTCCCATCTTACCCGCAGAAGATGGACTCTCATCAGTTTCCATCAGACGCTGCGAGTCTATCACTTCGGAAGGTAGGAGCTCGCGCAGTTTCTCTCTACTTTTCTCAACAGCGCGATGGAACTTGTCACCGCCTCTTGCAGCATTGAATTCTCTAACGGCACCTGCGGCAATCTCTCCGGATTCAAACACTGCCTGAGAGGTCTTTGATATGTTGATGATATGCCCGCAGTAGCTACACCTCCGGCGTTTCTGAGTCACGGGAGCTGAAGTGAAGTTCTTGCATTTCGGACACATGAACACAAGAAACGGCTTCGACATTAGTCCACGGGCCTCCTCTAATAGGTTTCCCACTTTGCTATTTAATACCGACTCTCAATAAACACATGAATATCGTTATATTCAGTCGGTGAAGTTGAGGGCTTGGAGACCCCACCTATGCCAAAGTCGGCCCGCGAAATTGTGATTGATTACAGGCTTTGCAAGGGCTGCCACATCTGTATCTCTGTGTGTCCACATGACGTCTTGAACAAGTCGAGTGAGATGGACAATCGCGGGTTCTTCCTACCTGTTGTTGTTGATCTGAAAGCCTGCAAAGTCTGTGGTCTGTGCGAGCTGGAATGCCCTGATTTCGCGATTTGTGTCAGCCCCGATGAGTAGGCCATCCTTTTACGAACCGGACCGTGAGATTCCATAATACATGAACTAAAATGCCTTCAACGATATATGAAGAAGTCCAGTCAGAAACAGAGTGAGGTATGCAATTGGAAAACCCAGAGATTCGTGTTCTTCTGGAGCTGCGGAGGGAGCTAGATGAGCAACTGTCAGAGCTAGCAAAGAAGGTCGAGAAGCTCCAAGCATACATTCAGGCTCTTGATTCGATGATTGGAACGAGTAGCTTCGTCACCGCAGATACGGCTGTATCAAGAGCGGAAGAGAAGACGTCCCCGGCAGCCGCTCCTAGCACCTCTGAGATCGAGTACGACCGCCCTGTGACTGTAATGAATAAGGCACGCGACTTGGAGTTGGCAACGATTGATGTGGATGGACAGACTCTCACCATCATACCTGCTCCCCACGCCATCTATGACATAAAACGAGGCGCGTTTGCCCGATTCTTTGTAGAGCGTATATTGGGCAAGCTGCAAGAGGAAGACCGTCACAAAGTTGAGAATGGAGAGATTGAATGGGAGCAGGCATTCGACTTTGAGGTTCGTGCCGAGGATGGCATACTTCAGGAGATGACAATTCGCAATTACGGCGATGACGACAGGTTTGGCGAAATACAGCGGGCTCTGAGATGGGCCCTGGAAAAGGTATATCGTGCACGTTGAGAGCGCCAACGTCAACTCACCTTGTTTTCCGGTGCAAAAGTATTAATGTGAGTCCCAACACCACTGGCTCGTCTTCCGCGGTTTTATTGAGGAGCGCCATGGACCTTGTCCCGTTTTGAGAAGAGCATGGTGGTAAATCCACAGGTGATTGTATCTGTGATTAGAGATGCCCATGAGTTCTACGTGGAGAACAAGATTGACGAGCGCTATCAGAACATAGCGCTGGACCTGGTGCGACGATATGTGTCACAGGAAGGCACGCCTCGTGAGGGTGATCCTCTCTACGGAGCCTCTTTGTATGTAGTGACCCGGCATCCGTGGAGTCATCCAAATCCTCTTACTAAGACCGAGTTTGCCTCTAGACTCAGGATGAAGGAGTCTAGTCTTGAGTGGTACACCGACAGTATCATCGAGAAGCTTGGATTCGTAGTTCTATACGATAGTAGCCGCAATCCATTCTATGTCGATCCTCAAGGTACTATAATGAGTGTTATCGATTCAATCGTGATTGGCAGTGTTGGTGAGGAGGTTGTCCAAGGAGTCGTCAAGAGCAGCGCAGTGTCTCCGCACGCATTGGCTGACAAGATTGTTGACAAGCTCTGCAGTGTCGTAAAGGTTGTCCCTCATACCTTTGAACATGAGCTGCATCGTCTTGTACAGCGTAAGATAGAGGAAGAAAGCAAGCGGCTGCTAGACCAGCTTGAAGGAGATAGAGAGTCGGTCTAGGTGTTCTCTGGCTGGAGAGTGACCTCCTCCACAAATCGCTTCCCCGCGACTACCTGATCTATTGAGTGGATCACAGCACCCGCTTGTTCAAGGATTTCCTTGATAGATTCGTACTGCAGGTCATCACCCTCTAGAGTGATGGTGATGCTCTCTGTGTTCTGGTCCACTTCTTTCAGAGATATATTCAACCCATTCACGTTCTCATCTCTTGAGAGCATGAGGGCAAGGTCAGTGAGCCTAGGTGTGTGAGGCTTCAGCACGTCAAGAACTATTCTTCTGATGCCTTGAGGCAATAATCCCATACTCCGAAATTGACTCATTGGTCTGATTACTCTGCCACATCGTCTAGAAGACTCCTGTTAAACCTTACGTCTCAGCACTTCAAGGAGTCATGGTCTTAGCGCGACCTCTTCATCGTGCAAATTCGTTCTCACACTTCCAGACCGTACTCACAGGTGATTATCGTCCGAAGCCTTATATCACTGATATATACAATGAGCCAGTAGTCCTCTACCTAAGACACACGCCGGGACAAGGTAAGGGAAGCAGACTTGAAGCAAGAGCGACTCACACGACAACCTTCTGAAGATGCATCAGTTTCTGGTAAGAAGGCTCGAGCACTCCGAACCAAGACCAATTCTACACGCCACATCGAAATCAACCTTGCTGACTTCAAGACTCACCCACTCTGGGACATTCTTGTTGAAACTGCTAGAGAGAACCCACGCTACGCTAGTCTGACAGGATACACCAGGGAAATCATACTGGCAAAGACTCCTGATATCAGTCCGCAAGAACTAGCTGGTCGGCTCTCTGTCACTCTTGGGGAGTCAATCGTTATTCTGGATGATGCAAAGTCAGAGGAATGAGAGAGAGTCTAGAAGAGCTTTCTTTTATGTGGGCATGGCTTTGGAACCATTTGAATGCCAGATGATGAATCACTCCAAGTTCCGAAGCCCCAAGCATGCTAGGACTCTCAGCAAAGAAATCGAACGCCTGAACGTCGATAGAGGAACTAGGATTGTGCACGTCTGCGGAACTCATGAGGACACCATAAGCCGGCACGGACTCCGGTCTTTGC
>CP070658.1:2409897-2424330 GCA_020355105.1 Candidatus Thorarchaeota archaeon
CGGTGTAACTACCTTCAATGGTTGGGAATTCTAAGGTGCGGATCTGAGTAGGTTGAGACAGAATTGGAGAGATTCCAACCAAGAGTGCTATGATGCATACTGAAAGGACCAGACTGCTCCTGGGTCTTCGGACATGTATTCCTTGTCTCAAAATCCTACTCTCCGTCTTTGCCGTTTACTACCACAGGCAATCACTGGATCCGGTTTCTTCAGGCGCAGCGTTGAGTCACATTGTAGAGACCAGGTGCGCACGTTCCATGAAGTTCAATCAGGGCGAACGTCAAGGACGGGCTTGGTGGCTCTCGTCACCCAAATCTCGGTACATCTTCCTGCCTATGGTGTACTGCATTCTTGGCCGAGATATTTATCGATATTCTGTCTAAACTTGGAGGCGGATTGCACTACACTGAGGGCCAGCATGACATTTTACGCAGACACTCGCATTCGGCCCTTAGGAAAAGAAGCAGTCATGACTTTTCATAGGTCATTCTAGCTTTTGGCTGGCCAGACATCCTTCCAGTCTGGATGTTCCTTGAGAATCTTGAGCAGCTTCTTGAACTTCTCGGGTGAGAGCAACGCCATCTCCTCAAGATCGACTTCACTCATGGCTTCTAGTCGTTTGTAGGGAAGGGCCATTCTGATATACTTGGGAAGTGCTTTGATTAGCTCTTTCTTCGTTTCTGGTCTTGAAACCTGTTGAAGTGCTTCAGGTATCGCGGTGGCAGAGTCTTCAACATCAATCTTGTCTGTTCCTGCCTTTGAAGACATGGAGCCAACGAGTTCTTCCAATTGATCCCTGGTGAGCTTGGAGAGGTCCTCAAGGTCCTCTACTCCAAGTTGTTTCAACTCTTCCTCAAAGAAGAACTCATTCACATGAGATGGGAGAGCCTGAATCCAATCCTCTTTTGTGATGGGTACGGTCCTGGTGAGGGACTTCTCAATTTCGTCCAATTTGCCCAAAGCATCAGACATCATACTGCGAATCTTCTTTCCCTCATTTGTTGCAGCATCTGCTGGCTCTTGTGCACCGTCGATTGCAGGCTTTGATAGTACATCTTCTACCTGCCCTACAAATACCTCAAGGGCCGCCTCATCAATTTCCTCAGTTTCTTCGTCTGAGGGTTCAGACTTCTCATCCACTTCCTAACCCTCGGGCATAGTGTTGACCTGCTCCTGCGTACTGATACTTGCGTCCGGTATCATATATCGATATTCCGTTCCGACTTGATGGACTTCGTTTCCTACAGCTAGGGATAGGACACTAGTTGAGATAGTACGCTTCTTCATTCGGGGAAACGTTAATAACCGTCATTCAATCCGAGGCTGAACGCGCAGAGCAAGAAAGCTCGGTGACACCTTGTCTAATCGGGATGTCCCTATGAAATACGGCAGAATAGCAGCAATAGCAGTCGTGCTAGCATTGGTCCTGCTCAGTGTCGCCGCTCAACCAGCAGCAGCCAACCCCGGGACTCGCAGAGAATCGCTGAGAGCGTACATTGATCAACACTATGATGCAGTCGAAGGCGGTTTCCACCTCCCTGGGTCAGAGTTTTCACGAAATGAGCCCACATTCTCTGCCGTGGCGATACTGGATGATTTGGATGTTCTCAGCATCAGGCCACCTTTCAAGCCGCCTGAAGATTTCATCAAGATGATTGATTTCACCATTGATCTTCAACGCAATGAAACTGATGACGAGTATGGTGGGTTTGGAGAGAGTAGTTTTGGTGTCGTAGACCAGTATACTACTTACAATGCTGTGAATCTCTTTCACCTGCTCAGTGCTCAAGATGATATCCCCGGGATTAGTGACAAGGAGATAAATGAAACAGCAGTTCTCATTTGGATCAACGGGACTCAAACAATCTCAGGAGGTTTTGGTGATCATCCGGGTGCCTCTCCGGATTTGGTTTCGACCTTCTATGCACTGCACACCATGGATGTAGTGCTTAGTGACCTCCCGGATGGCATTGAAGACTGGCTATTGAACGAAACTGCGACAATCGAGTGGATATTGAGCTGCAGAGAAGGTGATGGCTTCAAGCTCAGTCCGGCCTCCAGTATAGCAGGGGTCACACCGACTGCCGCAGCCTTGATGTCCTTGAACATCTTGCAGGCTCTTCCAGCACCTTCGCAGATCCAGAGTATCACAGACTGGGTTCTAGCCAAGCAGATTGTTTCCTCGGATGGTGGAGTTCTTGTCGGAGGATTCGAAGAAAGCTTCAAGTCTAATGATACAAATGTAGCCAGCACTTACTGGGCTCTTGAAGTCCTAGACCTATTCGGCAGGACTGAGAGCGTAGATGACGAACTTGGAGCTAGGTTCCTCCTAGACAGTCAGGCAGTAGACGGTAGCTGGGGCCTCGTTCCTGGTATTGAGAAATGTCGACTATACTATGCCTACTATGCTGTCAAATCGCTAAGCCTTCTGGGCCATTTGGACATGTTAAATGAGGAGGACCCCAATAGTCCACCCCCGCCGCTCTTTGACTGGAAGACCGCATTGATAATTGGAATCATTGTAATGGCAGCTGTTGGAGGGTTCCTGTCTATCAGAATGGACTAGTGAACTTCAATAGGTTTATCTCAGAAGACAAGAGGTAACCTCCAGACAACGGAATGTATGTCGTTGCATTTGGTGCTGTAAATGTCGAGTCCCGAGATAGATGAAGACAGCATTTCAAGATACAAGAGAGGTTTTGAGTGGTTCTCTCATCTTGTGAAGGAGGAAGTATCAGGGAAACCCTGGCGTAGACTGGGTGTTATGTCGTTCTACGACGCTCCTTATGCAGAAAGCAATCGCCTGTACCTATCGCCCAAACAGGTAATGCTCGCCATGGCAGGTGAAGCAAAGAAGAAGGAGCAGGGGCTCGTATTCGTCGTAGATGCCCTTGAGAAAGGCGAAATGGGCCTTAGTACGCAGCCCGGGTTTGACCAATTCACGGAAGAGTTTGATGACATATTCCCAGAATCTGTCAAGTTCTACTTCGGGCCAAAGGACTCTGAGCGGACTTGGTTGCACCAGTATCCCTCGTTGAGGATGCCAATGGAATGGCTTGTGAAGAGGCCCAACGTCTTTGCCCAGGTCCTCTCAGACGCTTCACCTGTCGGAGAGAAGATAGGACCAGGCGATGCGTCTTTCGAAACCATCGACGGAATGATCGAAGTGCTTGTGGAGAAGCTAGGCCCTCCATCTCTGACAGAAGAAGTCATGGGGAAACTACGAGACACCGAGAGGAGTGAATATGCCGGCGAAGCAGTTGGGTTGATGACTGTATTCGTCAGTCCTGCCACGGCCGTTTCAAGAGGTGTTAGGTACCTCGGGAAGTTCATGAGCCTAGTACGCGATCGCAGAAAGCAGGAAGTCAAGGATGTCTATCAGGATTGGACCAACCGGGTAGTTGAGGGCTACTCCAAGGAGAATCTCGAGAAGTTCTTCTGTCTGGATCCAGATTACAAGTCCAGACTCATAGAGGCAGTTTCGGACTACAAGCCAGTGCTACTTGTTCTTGAAACAAGGGGTACACTCTATGACCTGTTCCTTCCTTTGGTGCTCCAGCATCTCGTGGAGGAAATCGGTTATATCCCACTTCATAGGCGCCCTAGGAGGGAACCCGAGCGAGAGAAGAAAGATGCCAAGAAGAAGCCAAAGGAAGAAATCTGGGAGGACGAGGCACTGGCCTACGAAGACATAGCAACGATCAGCGAGAGTGACCTTCCGCCTGTCACTGACCAACTGATCCAAGAAGTGATTGAGCAGCAAGACATAGAGGTTCGCACAGAGATTGATGTTTCCGAGGAAGAGTTTGAGGGGAAGCCGGAAACGATTCTGTTTCTTGATGCTGCCACCCATCTCTCCAAGTTCACAAACTCCTTCAAGTTTGCATTGAACTTGCCTGAGAAATATCCCAATATGTCAGTTGCAGCCTCGTTCTTCACTGATAGAGAGAGGATTAGCAAGGCCCTTGAGGAAGGAGTCTTGGATTACATGAGAGAGAGAGCTTTCGTCTTTGACCTTCATCCGCACCTCTTCGACCTCGCAACAGCGAAAATGCCCGTATCACGGAAGGCATGGCTACTCGAGAAGTTGCAGGAAATGGAACGGCTGCGCAGGGAAGGAGGGGTCGCATTCCTGGAATATGAAAGTATGAAGGAGGATCGATGGAAACTACACGTCGTAGAGAGGCCTGAGCCGGCAGCCATAGCCAAGTTGAGGTCTTGGTTCCAAAGACGATGAAAACTACCACGCCCCGTAAGAGATAAATTCAGAGCACTTCATTCTGCAGGAGTACCCTTTTGGAGGGTGATGCACTTGAAAGAAGCCGACATGACTAAGGCAAGAGTCCTCGAGATAAAGAAAGGTAATGCCATAACACTTCCGGAGGAATTCGTTGAAGGGATTAGACTGCCATTCGGTCTTGCAATCCTTGTGATGAAGGACAAGAATGTGAAACTCTATCCCATCGACAAGAAAGAAGTTATGTATCTCAAACTTGAGATTGAGAAGCTCAGCAAGAGCTTTCTTGAGAATCTGACAACCATCTTCATGAAGGCCGGCCTTGATGACATATTATTCACAAGTGGAATCTGTCAGGCAGCCGACCAGTGTTACTATGAATGCTACTTCACACCGGAGCAGTTGAGCATGGAGATTAAGGAGCTTGATGATCATCTGAATGGCATCGAGGGCGTTCAGAAGGTCGTGCTTCATCAAGTGGCTGTTGGGTAATAGATGCTCCATCAATGCAGCTGATCCTTCTCCTACCCCAGCAGCCGGTTTCCCACAGAGAGTAGTCTAGCTCTGCAACTCGTATCCGTAAAGGAGTCGCGAGCATTATGTTAGGTCTGGCTGGTGTCTATGCATGCGGAAGCCCTGATGGTATGAGGCAGCGGCTTGAACAGATGTCCGAGGTTCTACAACATCGGGGGATGAGAAGGACTCACGAGTTCTCCTTCACTGATGGATACAGGACACTAGTGGCATGTCACGTCATGCATGGGGAAGGATTCATCATATCATCAAGAACCGATGGCGTGCTTGTAGTCGATGGAGTGCAGAGGCACGATGAGGGTGCCGAGGAGCTAATCGAGGCACTGCATCCAGGCGCTGTATTCGTTCCAGACCTTGTTGGAGAGATATCGCGGATAGGAGCGGTTTCTGAAAGTCTTGTGCTTAGCCTCGGGGAGGCCGGATTGTGCGCTACAAGATTTCCATTCTCCATGAGACCCCTCTATCTCCACTTGGATGATGAATCCCTTCTGTTCGCGTCAGAGAGGAAGTGCCTATGGACTATCGGGATTGATGAAATCTCAGCGCTTCAGCCCGGAGAAGTGTGCAAGGTGCATCCAAAAAGAGGCTTTCAGCTAAACTCCCTTGGTGAAAGGCTTCCACCCCAACTAGACCGGCGAGCTTCACGGGAGCTCGTTATCGATAGCTTGGGACAACGTCTACGGGCTTCTCTTGAGAGAATACGAGGACGAGATGCCGCAGTGTTGTTCTCGGGAGGAGTCGACAGCTCACTTGCTGCCAAACTCGCTCAAGAGGTATGTGGCAACGTTGTCCTATATACCACGAGAACTGAGGACTCTCATGACAAGAGAGTGGCAGAGATGTCGGCTGAGTCTCTTGGGATAAAGCTCGTGCAAGTCGATATGCCGCCTGATACAGTGTGGGAGGCAGTCCCAAGTGTAATCTGGGCTATCGAGAGCTCAAGCGTCATGGATATCGAGATTGCGCTTCCATTCTTCTTGGCGGCCCGTCAGGCGGCCTATGATGGGCTGGAATTAATCGTGTCTGGGCAGGGTCCAGATGAGCTCTTCGCCGGCTACGCACGCCATCTAAGGGTCTTTGAGGAGAAGGGTGCGATGGCCCTCAACGAGCAACTATGGAAGGAAGTTTCTGTAACCCATGAGGTCAATATAGAAAGAGATGAGAGGGCTATCGCCTTCCACGAGCTAGAGGCGTTCTTTCCGTACTTGAATCCTGGTTTCATGGAACTAGCACTGGCAGCCCCCGGTGAGTGGAAAATAAAGCCTGAAAGCAATCCTTCACGGAAGATTCTCTTCAGAGAACTCGCACAAGTCCTTGGCCTTCCAAGAGAGATTGCACTCCTCCCGAAGAGAGCAACACAATACAGCTCTGGATCTAGCAAAGTGCTTCAAGATGCAATCTCCAGAAATGTCAAAGGAGCATCAGACTTAGGCCGGAAAGGAATTAGGGCTCTTGCACAGACTGTGCTGGACAGATTCGCTCATGAGATGGGAATGCCTGTTGAAACGCAGACTACTGAGATAGAGTTCAAAACGGAACCTACTTGGCCCTAGCCTCCCGCGATAAGTGGGAGCACCACAACTACGGCGTTCTCCTCGATAACATCATCGAGGGACATCTTCTTGCCGTCCATGAGTACGACGTGATCAACTGAAAGTTCTAGTTCGTGCAACAACTCTCTCACGGTCTTCGTTTCAGCCACCGTGATTTGCCTTGCCTTTGTATCGATAGTTGACAGGATACTCACCACGTCCTAATCGAGACCTTGGCTTATATCCTTAATCCAGCCCCTGCTGTAGCTGCTCACAGGACAAAGCTGGTCCTTGACCGGCGTCGTTTCGCCATTCATATATAGGGATTGACAAGCAGAATCTCGTCGGCACCATTCGAATTCCACAAGGACCTTCGGTGAAAGTCGTCTATGACTGAAACGAATACAACAACCTTCTTAAGAGGCGTGAGTCGACAAGTCTAAATCGCAGACGAAATGACGTAGTATTGTTCGACAATCATCGATTCCAAGAATGGAGAGAACGCATATGGTTGGTATTGTAGGTTATGGGGTCTACGTTCCACGCTATAGAATAAAGACAGGGGACATTGCAAATGTCTGGGGTGCGGACCCCAATATTGGGAAGGCCCTAGGAGTGTTCGAGAAGTCTGTCCCGGGCCCAGACGAGGATGTAGCGACTATTTCGGTCGAAGCCGCACGAAATGCGGTCAAGTATGGAAGGATTGATCCTACCAAGATTGGGGCAGTTTATGTCGGTTCCGAGTCGCATCCCTACGCAGTCAAGCCAACGGGAACCATTGTCGCTGAAGCAATAGGCTGCACTGCAGACATAACATGCGCTGACTATGAGTTCGCTTGCAAGGCAGGAACTGCAGCCATTCAGACATGCATGGGTCTCGTTCAATCAGAGATGGTCGAGCTGGGTCTTGCAATAGGGTCAGACACAGCTCAGGGGCGTCCAGGAGATGCTTTGGAGTATTCAGCGGCAGCTGGTGGTGTTGCAATCATTGTCGGTGACAAGAAACCCGTAGCAACGATAGAAGACACAGTTTCCTACACAACCGACACGCCGGACTTCTGGAGACGCGAAGGCGAAGACTTCCCGAGCCACGGTGCTAGATTCACCGGTGAGCCGGCCTACTTCCGCCACGTTGGAGAGGGAGCCAAGTCTCTGTTCAGGAAGACTAAGACTACGGTAGATGATTATGATTATTTCGTGTTTCACATGCCAAACGGCAAATTCCCCATCAGCATGGGAAGACAGCTTGGGGTTCCGCCAGAGAAACTCGAGGATGGATTGGTTGTCCGGAGCATAGGTAACACATATTCAGCCTCTGCGATGATGGGATTGGCTAGAATCTTAGATATTGCTGAACCTGGCTCCAAGATCTTCATGGTTTCTTATGGCTCAGGAGCAGGAAGTGACGCGTTCGTCATCAAAGTGGAAAAGGAGATTGAGAAACATCGTGGACAAGTCCCAACGGTTGATGACTACATAGAACGCAAGACGTACGTAGATTACTCGGTCTATGCCAAGTACAGGCGCAAGATCGTGGCACTTGGGTGAGAGGGTGATCAAATGACTAGAAGAGTCGCAATAGCAGGTGTGGGAATAAGCAAGTTCGGTGAGCTTTGGGAACAGAGCATCCGTGACATAACCTTGGAAGCCGGTATGCTTTGCATCTTCGACTCTGGAATAAGAGGAGGAGACATCGATGCAATATGCATAGGCAACATGAGCGCTGGAAGATTCACGGGACAGGAGCACTTGGGAGCACTTGCCGCAGACATGGGCGGTTTGGGCAATGTCCCATCATATAGTGTCGAGGCTGCTTGTGCAAGTGGAGGCGCTGCTGTGCGCCAAGCGTACATGGCCATTCGTTCGGGTGAGCACGATGCAATGATGGTCCTCGGCATGGAGAAGATGAGCGATGTTACGCAGACCGAGGCAATGAATACGATGAGTGTGGCCTCCGATTGGGAATGGGAGGGGCTGGGAGGCGCCACATTCCCTGCATTATATGCGTTTATGGCGCGCCGACACATGTATGAGTACGGAACTACAGAGGAACAGCTAAGCCTTGTCACAGTGAAGAATCATGCCAATGCAGCTCACAACCCGTATGCGCAGTTCCAGCGTCCAGTGCCTCTGGAGGTTGTGATGAAATCCGGTTTCATAGCAGATCCTCTTAGAGTTCTACACTCTTCACCTATCAGCGACGGTGCAGCCGGACTCGTCATGTGTTCAGAAGAGAAGGCAAGGGAACTGACCGACACACCGGTATTCATAGAGGCGTCGACACAGGCAAGCGACACACTCGCACTTCATGACCGAAAGAGCATCACGAGAATGGACTCTGTCGTTATCTCTTCCAGAGAGGCTCTGAAGAAAGCCGGATTGAAGATAGATGACATAGGCGTTATCGAACTGCATGACAGTTTCACGATAAGCGAGATCATGCAGATGGAAGACATCGGAATCGCCAAGAAGGGAGAAGGAGGAAAGGCTGTGGAAGAGGGAATAACACAAATCGGAGGGAATTCTCCAGTGAACACCTCAGGCGGCCTAAAGGCTCGTGGACATCCTATTGGTGCAACGGGTGTAGCTCAAATCGTCGAGCTCGTGTATCAGTTACGTGGTGAAGCGGAGGGTCGACAGGTTGAAGGAGTGGAGAAAGGAATGGCAGTCAACATTGGTGGTACTGGTGCAACATCGATTGTGCATATTCTTGGAAGGTGATTGAAGATGGCAGAGAAAGGAGTCGCGCAGGTCTGGAGGAAAATCAGGGCAATCTACAACATTCAGGGAAACATCTGCAAGACTTGTGACACACACTTCTTCCCACCAAGGCTCGTGTGCCCAAATTGCAGACGCAAGGGACAGCTTGAGGACTACAAGTTCAAAGGACTGGGAAACATCCACACTTTCACAATTGTGAGGCAGGCGCCTGAGGATTTCAAGAGACAGATGCCCTATGTGGTTGCCCAGGTTGAACTGGACGAAGGGGCCAGAATCACTGCGCAGATTGTGAATGTAGACCCAGAAGATGTAGAGATAGGAATGAGAGTCAGAGCCTGCTTCCGAAAGATAACAGAGTATGGAGGAGGCGGGCTGATAGTCTACGGCTACAAGTTCGAGCCGGTCCTGAAGGTGACAGGTCATCCGTATCCCTGATTAGCCGCTCACGCCCACAGTTCCAGCTCAGTGACTGAGCCGACGGCGGGAAATGCAACATTTCGAACAAGCGAGGTGCCAATTCTCGCTTCGTGAGTGGAAGCGTTGTGTACGTGACCATGAATAACTAGGTCCGGTTGTCGCTTCTGAACAACCTTGTAGAACTTGCGACTTCCAAGCCATGCAAAAGCCTTGGTTTCCTCACCGGCACATGTTTCTAAACAAGGGCTATAATGCATAAGGAGGATGGTCCGGTCAACCTTCTTACGGACGTTCTTCAGAAGAGAGGATGCTCTTGCCGCCCTTCGCTGGAAGATCCTCTTGATACTCGGGATATGGCGCCTTTGCCAGTTGGTGGCCTTGTCCAGAGACCCTTGAGTACCAACAACGCCCACTTTCATGCCATCTGCTTCTATGATTGACGACTTCTCGTCCAGAAACTCGATGCGATCGCCTGCCATTCCGACCAGTGATTTCCTAATCTCAGAATACTCCTCATTCCCAAAACACGCGACGATGGGAAAGTCCGTCCCAAACCGGGTTTCGATAGCATCTAGCACGCCCTCTATCTCATCAGCTTTGCCTCGGTGAATCATGTCACCAGCCATCAGGAAGACATCTGGTTTCGATGCTCGTGCAAGACCTTCTGTGAACTCATCTAAGAATCTAGGGCTGTGGACATCTGCGACCGCGAGTATCTTCATCTTTGTGACACTTTGACTTGATAGGTCCTGCCCCATGTGAAACAAGGATATTAAAGTTTCAAAACACAGGGAAAGCCGGTGTGACTCATGGGTGAATCGTTTGCTCTGAACTTGTTTGACAGGTTTCATCTTGGTCATGAAGCCCTAGTGGACAAGCTCAGTGACATGCCAGACCCTGTCGCGGTTGTCACCGATGGCGAGATAGTCGGGAAGGGTCTTGACCTCGAGAACATCATACAGCCTCTGGATGTGCGAGTTGAGAAGCTAAAGGAGTACATTACCAGCGAAGGCCTCAGTGACTCAGTAGGCGTGCTGTCGGCGTCATACACTGACGATCTCGTGGCTATCAAGAACAAAGCCACGTTCCTAATGTACCAAGGACCATGTTGTGATGAAGTGAAGTCAGGAGCATTATCCAGAAGAAAGGAAGAACTAGGACACGATGATGAACTGACCTACATGAAACCTGTGCGCGCTTATGACGGAAACAAACTCACTTCAGCTCGAATCCGAAAAGGTGAGATAGACCGCCAGGGGAAGCGACTCAGAGGGACAAAGGAGCCGCCAAGAAGACTGGAGTTCTCCCTCCGTTCTCACCTAGAAGCTCCAAAGGGGGATATCTATGACAAGAAGGATGGACCACCTGAGATTCGTGTCGTGGGACGGATTCGAAGTGAGACCCCCAAGCTAGTGATTGCGGTTGGTGACGTCACAGCTGCTACGTTGATTCATCAAGGACATGCCCCCGATGTCTCTATTGTAGACGGTATTACCAAAAGGGGAGTGTTTGAAGAGAAGCTCTCAGGCGACCGTGAGTATTCATTCTATAACCCGGCCGCAGTCCTGTACCCTGAAGCATGGTCAACAATAGATACAGCCATTCATGACAAGCAGAAGTCCTTGGTCACAGTTGACGGTGAAGAGGATCTCATGGGCTTCCCTGGAGTCCTACTGGCTCCAAATGGGTCGGTGATGCTCTATGGCCAGCCAGACGTAGGGATTGTATGGGTGCCAGTAGATAAGGCCAACAAGGCATTGGCACGTTCACTGCTCGACGCTATGCCCACTATTCAGTGACGCTACTGTCGCATAGCTTCTGGGATTCTGTCTATGCAGTCAGTCGGAGTAATGTGATCACCGAGATTCTTGAATGCCAATTCTCCGGCACGTCCAGACACGTATGCTCCCGCCGTGGCAGCGAAGAAAGCGCCTTTGCCCTGGGCAAGCAATGTGGCTACGATTCCGGTCAGGACATCCCCCGTTCCCCCAACTGTCATGGCAGGAACTCCGGACCGATTTAGTTTGTAGAAGCCATCAGGTCTGGCAACAACGTCAACGGGACCCTTCAGGAGTATGACCGAATCGTATTTGACGGAGGCTCGCAGAGAAGCTTCGATTCTATCTTGAAGTTCAGGAGATTCGTCTGGCTTCTCTTCAAGGAGTATTGTTAGCTCCCCCCAGTGAGGAGTCAGGACTGCATTCTCAGATGTGAACCGAATCTCGGAACCTGCAAGAGCCTTCAGCCCGTCAGCATCTATCACCATGCGTTTCCCGGACCTTCCCAGTTTCTCCGACATAGTCCTTACAGCTGAAACGGTTTCTGAGTCTATTCCAAGACCAGGTCCCAGAGCAACCACATCCTGATTCTTGGATTCTTCAAGAACGGTGTCAACATTCTCTTGTAGAAGGATTTCTGTTCGGAGACTAGCTACCATAAGGTTTGGACTATACGATCTGACAGCGTTGACCACAGATTCTGGTACCAAAACACTCACCAAGTCAGCACCTGTCCTTAAAGCGGCCATTCCTGTCAATGCTGGCGCTCCAGAATAGACATTGCTTCCGCCAACCACGAGGATTCTACCGAAATCTCCCTTGTTAGCTGCGGCCCTTCGTGGCCCTGTGTACAGCGATAGGTCTCCGGGTCCGCAGATTCTAGTGGCTTCTTTAGGGATGCCTATTGAAACAACGACCAGCTTGCCGACTTGCTCCCGGGCAGACTTTAGCCCCTTCTTAGGAGCGTGAAGAGCAACCGTTACATCAGCTCTAACTGCCGTTCCGAGTACGGCGCCAGTATCCGAATCAATACCAGTCGGCACATCGACAGAGTACTTCTTGGCTTCCGATTTGTTGAAGGCCTTTACAGCGGTAAGCAGGGGTTCTCTAACGCGATTCTTCAGGCCGAAACCCATCATGGCATCTATTAGAATGTCCGCCTCGAGGATGGCCTTACATGCCTTCACTGACGACTCTGTCTTCAAGACCTCTCTCTTGATCTCATGGAGATTCTTGAGGATATCCCAGTTCAGAGATGCGTCCCTGTTTGTGATATCATTCTCAGAACCAAGAAGATACACTTCGACTTCAGCGCCGTCCTCTTGAAGATATCTAGCTGCAACAAAGCCGTCCCCACCGTTTCCTCCGAGCCCACAGAGGACTACAACTCTCTTGCCCTCGACTCTTTCATTTCGGGCCACAACTCTTGCAACTTCCCTTCCGGCATTCTGCATAAGCATGCTGTGTGTGATACCCAGCATGTTCGCGTTGAGTTCAACGATGCGCATTTCTTCGGTCGTCAATGGGGACTTTTGCATGCGGCACCACCTGCGTAGTAGTGGGGCTTCATCGGACTAATGAATTCTTTCAGTGCCTTTTTGGCGCAGTCTTCCATCACAGGAAGATTGATTCCCTGATTGGGTCTGTCGCACATAACAGTAGACATGGGGTCCTACCGGTGAGTGAGTACTATTCGACCAGACTCTCTGCAGAACAGCTTGAGAGATGTTACAAGCTAGCCCCGCCTCGCATTCTAAGGTACCTCCAAGCTGAGCTCGATTTCGTCGCTGATCAGGTAGGTCCATTTGATTTGGTCCTTGAGCTGGGCTGCGGCTATGGACGCGTCCTGAACAGGATTTGTCGCGAAGCCGGCGATTTGGTTGGAATTGACGTTTCGGGCGAGAGCCTAGAATATGCCGTTAGGTACATTGATTGTAATGGTTCGGTACAGCTGTCTCAAATGAACGCAGTCAGCCTTGCTTTCGATGATGACATATTTGACGTTGTCTTCTGCATACAGAACGGTATCTCAGCCTTTGGCGTGGACCCCACTGAACTCGTGCGTGAGAGTCTCCGCGTGACACGCCCGAATGGATTCTGTCTGTTCTCAAGCTACTCGGACAAGATTTGGGAGGAACGGCTCGAATGGTTCTCAATACAATCTGAGGCGGGTCTAGTGGGTGAGATAGACTGGACGAAGACGGAGAAGGGACTTATCGTGTGCAAGGATGGGTTCACTGCTACCACATTCAGAGAGGACGACTTCCGCGAGTTAGCTATTGAGCTCGAATTTGAAGCCCACCTAATTGAGATTGACGAATCTAGTCTTTTCTGCTGCATTGAAAAGGGAACCTGAAACGCCGGATACTGCCATGCAGCGTCACTGTTTCCAAATCCTTTTATGACCGATATCAGGGACGGCGAAATCATGTCACAACCTACTGCCGCTGAACTCCAACATCAAATCATTCCCATGCTCCAAGAAATACAGGAGCAGCTAGGCTACATTCCGAAAGAAGCAGTCGACTGGCTATCAAACCAACTCAGAGTCAGCAGCCAAGAGATATTCGGAGTAGCCACATTCTATAACCACTTCAGACTCAACCCTCCCGGGAGGCATGAAATCAGGGTTTGTCTTGGGACTGCATGCCATGTAGGAGGAGGAGAGAAGCTTCTGGACACCATTAGGGAGAAGCTAGGAATCGAGTCAGGAAAAACCACCGACGATGGACAATACAGTCTGGAGAGAGTCGCTTGTGTAGGTGCTTGTGCCCGATCTCCCGCTGTTGTGCTAGATGATGAGGTCCATGGCAGGATGACTCAGAGATCGCTCAAACGTCTTCTTGACAAGGTTGAACGAGAAGACAAGAAACAATCCAAGATGATGGAGTGAGAGATTTGGTCGATTCGGACACAATTGAAGTACTCGTGTGCCTAGGGACGGGATGCGAATCGGCCAAGGGTGATCTCCTCTACAATCAGCTGATAAGACAGACAAAGGAGAAGAAACTCGACAAGAAGGTCAAAGTGAAGAGAATCGGATGTCATGGCCTCTGCCAAGAGGGGGCTGTGCTTGCCATAGAACCGAAAGGTTTCTTCTACTGTCAGGTTCAGGAGTCCGACATTGAAGAGATTGTACAATCACATTTCATTGAGGACCAGCCCGTTGAGAGACTGTTCTTCAAGACCCCCGAGGGAGAACGGATTCCACTGT
>CP070658.1:2424430-2430147 GCA_020355105.1 Candidatus Thorarchaeota archaeon
TGGCCGTTTGTAGGTCTGGCAGGACCCCTTATCGTGCTATGCAGGCCCTACGTGAACGTGGCTACTCGTTAGTCTTTGCACCAGATGAGGAAGAGGTTGCCAAAGGAATGTCACTCAACTTTGTCACATTGGGTCCCGGGCGCATACTCATGGCCGCTGGAAATCCTACGACTCAATCCTTCTATGAGGATGTTGGCATCAAGTGCAACACAGTAGAGATTCATGAACTCGCAAAAGCAGCCGGTGGAATTGGGTGCCTGACCGGCATTCTTGAACGTGAGAGGCGAGAGTGATCAATTAGCTGAATGTTTCCTATTGCGGGCTTCTAGGAGCACTCTCTCCGAGTCCGTGCATCTCAGGTGCCTTCCAGTCGCCCTTACTCTTGAGATACTCTGACTTTTCGGTTGCATCATGGAGTTCGGCCACCGCGCCATTGTAGTTTCCATCAGCATCCCACAGGGGATAGATGTACTCATACAGTATTCTACCGGCGAAGTTGACCCACCCCTCGTACTCTTTCAATTCGCCATTCTTCATCTGTGCAATCATCTTCAGGACGCCTGGCTCTGCGCGCTCAGGATGACAAAGAAGAATCGAAGTGCCCATTCGGCCTTCCGCATCTTGGCCCAGCATCTCTCCTGCTATTCGGTTGAACACCGTAATGCAATTGTCAGAATCAACCACGACGATTCCCACATGAACAGAATCGAGTAGTGTCCCGAGAATCTCCTTCTTGAGTTTCAATCTACAGCACCTGCTTCACACAATTCCATTTCGAGTATAACACCACCTCATAGTCCTACCGGTGAAACTGCCAATTGAAGCAGTCTTGGAATCCAGAAAACGCTCATGGGAATGTGACTGTGGCAACCCAGTCACACATGCTTAAATTACGAATTGGTAATCCAAAGAGTCGTTTAAGGGGTGATTGTCTGATGATGACTGATGCGCGCTATAGTGAAAAGCTTGCAGAGGTACGGCTGACGAGAAGCCAGGGCATAGTACTAGACATCCTGAGAAAGAGAGGTAAGAACGGCGTGACCCCCAAACAGCTCATAGAAGAGGTTTCCTTTGCTCCCAGGACTGTAAGGTATGCGCTCCGTAAACTCCTCAAGTTCAAGCTGATAAGGCGTATACCTTGTCTTCTCGATATGCGGCAGTGGATCTACCTACCTCTTTAGATTGGATGGCATGGGGCTTCTGGAATCAACACAGACTCACGCCATGCGAATCTCTATCTTCCCCTCTGTGGTGTCCTTACCTGCGAACAGTACCTTCCCGTGAGCTTTCACAAGCTCCGAATAGACATCGATTGGGTTTTCCACCTTTGCCAGAGAGTTGGCATTATAGGCACAAACAGCGGTCATTGGAATATCGAGAATGGTGTGCAGCGCCTTCTCATATTCTATTAAATCCTCAACGAGTGAGTGTTCTATGAAACAAGCCATCTCACCTGTCACTCGCATCCCATTGAATCCATTGGCCATGGCTTTCTCATAGAGCCTCTCCCACGAATCCATGGTTTGTTCAATACTGAAAGTCCCATCTCGTATGTAGATGTCGGTATAGTTCATCACTCCCAATGCTCCGGTCTTCTCGTATCTGGAAACTTTCAGTCCGAAGTCATTCATTGCCTCCCTGATCGCTTGACAACTCTCTTCAGAACAGACGTACTTAGCGGCTTGTCCCCTTTCGAGTCCCTGTTCAATGTAGCTGAAGAGCGTATCGCGTTTGGCTTCAGGAGAATCGTACACGAGTATGACATGATCTCTCGGCTTCAGTTGGTTCAAGACACGGTTCATTCTGTCAGATGGCGTTCGCTCAAATGTTTGCCAGTCCTGTGCGCTTCTAAGCTGTTCTTGGAAATTGCTCTGTATCAGTCCAACCAGGCTACCATCGTCTGTCCAAAGACACTTGCTGTCAGAGAATGTCCCTCCCTTTGAAGTTGTAATCATTGCTTCGCTTCCGTCAAAGAGGATGTAGCGGCTTGGCATATCCTGAACGTATTTGAGCATGAATGATTCACTCGGAATGTGTTTCTCAAGCGTTTCCGGGATTAGGTACTCATCCTCAGGGCATTCCGTTACGACTCTAAGACTTACATTCCTGCGCCGCGCCTTCTCCAAATCGTCCGAGTATTGCATTATGAACCGCATGATATTGTCGCTTGAATCCAGGACTTCTATCTCCTTCTCCGCACTTCCTATCAGAGACGTAATCCTACTAGTGACTGCATCTCTTTCGGATATCAGAATGAAATGGGATTCTTCAGGTGTGGGCTCTAGTGGAATGGTTTCGTCCCTGAAGCTATTGAGGAAGTCCTTCCTCTTTGTATTCAAATCCGTGATTTCTCTCTTAGCCTGCCTTTCCTTCTTCTTGATTAGCATCGAAAGCGCAGTGTCTACTGGGAGAGCTCTCACCTTTACAGGTCTGCCAAGAACCCTCTCAATCAGTCCGGCCTTTTCGAGCCTAGGCAGAGTTCTGTACACTTCTTCCCTTCTTATCTCAGCCGCTCTGGAGATGCTGCTTGCAGATGCCAAGCCAAGTCTGACAGCGGTCAGATAGACCTTTGCTTCGTAAGGCGTAAGCCCAAAATCGGCTAGATGTCTTGCCTTGTCCTCGAGTTCGGACATAATGAATCTCTCCTTCTTCTCTAACCAGCATCTAGCTATATGCAAAGAAGCATTTCATGGTTTTGGCCCAAGGTGAACCGTTTTATCATACCAGAATCATTAATTCCATTGGTCGGGTGAACAAGACATGTCTTCAAGGGAAAGAGTACTTGTTTTAGGGTCAACCGGCTACGTTGGAACAAGACTTGTCACATCATTGCTAAGGGAGGGCTATGCTGTACGAGCGTCTTACAGGACGCCTGAAAAGCTAGGAAGTAGACCTTGGGTTGGAAATCCTAGCGTAGATTTCGTAAGGACTGATGTGCTAGACCACTCCTCGTTGAAGAAGGCCTGCGTTGATTGTTCAGCTGTCTTTTACCTAGTGCATTCGATGTATGCAGGAAGAAACTTTGCCGAAACAGACCGTTTCGCAGCTCAAAACATGGTTGAGGTTGCCGAAGAAGCGGATCTCAGGCGAATCATATTCCTAGGAGGACTAGGAGAAGAGAAAGCGAAACTGAGCAAGCACCTGCGTTCTCGTGCTGAAGTCAGCAGAATACTTCACCAAGGGTCTGTACCTACTACCACCCTGAGGGCCGCAATGATTCTAGGGGCTGGTAGCGTGTCCTTCGAAATCATGCGATATCTTGTGGAGAGACTTCCAGCAATGATCACTCCAAAATGGGTGCGCACGAAGAGCCAGCCCATTTCAATAAGCAACGTGCTCAGATATCTCGTAGGTGTTCTCAAGCGACCTGATACAGCAGATTGCGTTTATGACATTGGGGGTCCGGAAGTTGTGACATACCTCGATCTCATGAAACTCTATGCTCAAGAGGCCAGACTCACAAAACGCCTGGTTGTCCCCCTACCGATACTGACCCCACGCCTGAGTTCCTATTGGATTTCCCTAATCACACCAATCTCATCGTCAATTGCACGTCCTCTCGTAGATGGCTTGAAGAATGAGGCCATATGCCAGAATGACGAAATCAGAAAGATTGTACCACAGACGCTTCTATCCAACAGAGAAGCAATTCGACTATCTATTCGCCAGATAGGCCAGGAACTCGCAGGGACGGCCAAACGCATTGGTTCTCCGCAGTCCCCACCTGAATGGATGCAGACGGGGGATCCTGAATGGGCCCGAGGCATCTTTCACGTTCAGATGCGCAAATCAATTGATGCTTCAAGTGCCCAAATCTGGAACATTCTGGTTCGGGTTCTAGGTTCCAGAGGATGGAGATATGGGAGTATACTATGGCCTCTGAGAGGGTACTTGGACGAGGTTATGGGTGGTCCAGGAATGCGAAACTCATCTACCGAGGCCTCACAGCTATTGCCAGGCTCTACCATTGATTGCTGGAGGGTAGTCAAGGCCTCTCCTGAAACCTATCTACAGCTTTACTCAAGAATGAAAAGCCCATCAAGAATTGCACTGGATCTCATCTTGAAGCAAACCGAGCAACACAGAACAGAACTCACTCTAAGAATAAGATACGCCCCGCATGGACTTCCAGGCTTCTTTATGTGGTACACATTTAACCCAATCAGAAGATATCTACTCGAGAGTATGATGAGCGCAATAGTGGCTCAACTGAGAAACGCTCAGGAAGAATGAACTCAGAGGCCTTTGACCCCTCTTATGACTTCAGACAAGCTCTTCCCCTTTTCCTCGTTGAACTCTCCTGAAGCATTCCACAAAACCTCACCTTCCGGTGTTACTAGGAAGAGGTGAACATCACGTTCGTCAGGTATTGCAAGTTGGTCCTTGAAGGGTTCTTTGTCGATGTACAATGTGATTGTTCTCCGACGTGTTTCCCTTGAAGGAATGCCGGCGCGCATTCCGTTGTCGAGCATAGTTCTATAGAGCCAGTTCATTCTTCGTATTGTTGGGAGTTCATAGTAGTCTAGGTCTGGATTCTTCTCCAATAGATTCTCCAAGAAGGGCACCCAACTGTCGACCAATGATTGATGCCATCTTTGGAAAGCCACGATGAGCACGTTAAGGTCTGCATCAAGCTGCTCAGGCAGCTGTACTTTGTTTCCCAGTAGGTTACTGCCAGAAACCCGTGGGAAGTGCGTAACACCTCTCAACTTCAAACACCAACAATTCAGATAAACTATTGTTAAGTACGGACAGATAAACCTTTGGTCCTGGAAACACGCGTTAAAGAGAACGAATGAGGATTCTATCTCACTGACTGAAGGACTGCGCCAATGATTCAAGCAGAACGCATCAAGAAACTCAACAAGAACACGGTGCAGGATGGAAGATTCGTACTCTACTGGATGCAGTCATCCCAGAGAACAGAGTATAATCATGCACTCGAGTATTCCATCCGAACAGCAAATGAATTGGATTGTCCGCTTCTTGTCTACTTTGGACTCACGCCTGACTATCCTGAGGCCAATGAGAGGAGCTACACATTCATGCTTGAAGGCTTAGTCGAGATAGAAAGGACGCTCCAGAACCGGGGCATTAGTCTGCTTGTCCGTCTTGAGCCGCCGTATCAAGGAGTTAGAGAGCTGTCTCGTGTGTGCGTCTTGATAGTTGTAGATAGAGACTACCAAAGGATGCAAAGGAAGTGGCGTGAGCAAGTTTCGAATTCTGTGAGGTGCCCTGTTATTCAAGTAGAGACGAATGTCGTTGTTCCAATAGAAGTGGCCTCTGTCAAGGAGGAATACTCTGCGGGAACGCTACGGCCAAAGATTCAGAGGAGTTTAGATCGTTTTCTGTTCCCAATTGCCGAGAATCATGTTGAGAAATCATTGCGAGATCTGGAGGTCGATTCGCTGGATCTGAGTACTCCCGACAGACTGCTCCAATCGATTAACATGGACAGAAGTGTTGGGCCCGCACCAGACTTCCACGGTGGTACTGAGAGAGCGAAGAAGGCACTTGATGATTTCGCCAAGAGGAAACTGGATGAATTTCATAACTCTAGGAATGACCCCTCCAAGGACTGTCTATCAAATCTAAGCCCCTACCTTCATTTCGGCCAAATTTCTCCTGTCTTCATTGCTTTGCAGGTGCAAAGGGCCGACCATCCGGGTGTCGAGTCTTTCTTGGAGGAGCTCATAATACGTAGAGAACTGAGTATG
>CP070658.1:2430247-2440867 GCA_020355105.1 Candidatus Thorarchaeota archaeon
AATAAGGGACATCGTGGCTGATTATGATGACCTTTTCGATGTATTTGACGAAGGAACCGAGAAGAAACTGAAGCTATATCGGAGTATGGATCGACACCCCTCAAAGACTCAGGAAGAGATGAGGAATCTCTTCAAGAGCGAAAAAGCATACGATACATTCCAAGATGGTGTCCGTGAGATAGTCTT
Organism: Candidatus Thorarchaeota archaeon; assembly: GCA_020355105.1. Lineage (GTDB taxonomy): Archaea > Asgardarchaeota > Thorarchaeia > Thorarchaeales > Thorarchaeaceae > SMTZ1-83. The sequence continues at coordinate 2,430,434 of CP070658.1, forward strand.
TGAGAAGTGGGTAGAAGGAGGGGTCTTTTCTTCCATTGGCATCGTGTACATAGTTGTATTCGCCACCAGCATCTATCCCAAGATACTGGGGGCAGCTCATTCAGTATACCCTATTCTCATCTTAGAGGTGGCAAGTGATATCCTCTCAACCTTGCTCCTAACCCTGTCAATATCACTCCTGGTGGTGTTTGGCTTTGGGTATCTACGCTCGATATCCCACTTGGGTGCCACCCGAGATGACTTCGCTGTTTGGAACTATATCCGGTATCTACGTGGAGTTTCTGAAACGGACGGGTCATTCATGTCATTCTGGAAATTCTTTGATTGCACATCACTGATTGGCCGGCACTTCTCCCGAATTGCCTTTCGTATTGTGTTACTCATGGTACTAGCAGCAATTTCCCAACTACTTTTCGGACCCCCTGGTCCCGCAATCTGGATAATCGCGGGATGGAGTATACTTGTCGGTGTACTGCTTCTCGCACTCCCCCTGAATTCACTGCACAATGTCATGGTAGAAACAAAGACAGCTGTGATGGAGGACTTGCAGGAAGAGTACGACCATCTGACATTGAAATTCGTTTCAAAACTCAATGAGCTACGTCATAGTGAAAGAACGGGTCCTCGTGGGGAAGAGGGTGCGGAACTGGCAACAGAGATATCAGCTTTACAACGGATAATGGAAAGGGCCGATCAACAACGAGTTTGGCCAATTGAGTTCCCACTAGTCTTGAGAATCCTGTTGGCCTCACTGATTCCATTATTCATCACAATCTTGGATGTGATGCTTACTTTGTGGGGGATTATCTCATGAAGAATCCCTACATCTGATTTGAGGGGAGTTCAGTAATCGCTGAACATAAGTTCTCAGAATCCTTAACATCTCATTTCACCTCTATGAGGGCGGGAGATTTCGATGAGTTTTCTGAAACCCTCCAAGGAAGATCGACTCTTTGAAAGACTTGATTCCGCGGATTTCTATGATGTAGAAATGCTATCAGTGATTTGGGAAACGAAGCAAGAGGTTGTCGAGAAACTGCTACCCCCTCCTCTCGAACCGTTTGAAACACCTATAGCCAGAGCCTACGTGTGCAAGTTTCCAAGAACGAATTTCGGGATTAGCTACCAAGAGACTGCTCTGATGCTCTTATGCCAGTATAAAGGAGAAGTGGGAGTATACATTCTCGGCATGCATGTTGACAACGACATGGCAATGGCATTGGGTAGGGAGATGTTTGGGTATCCTAAGAAGATGGCAGAGATCAATTTCAAGAGAGGAAGAATGGGTGCCAGCGGCTGGGGAAGACGACGCGGTACCAAAGTCGTTGAGATGCAGAGTAAGATCATGAAGAGCATCTCTGAAGAAGAAGCCATTGAGATGCAACTGGGCGCGAATGAGGGCCAGAATCCAGTCTTTCTCTTCAAACACTTTCCAGCGCAAGATGCAGAGGGTTTTGACTATCAGCCTCGATTAGTAGGTGGACCCGTGGCCTACTCGCGGAAGTCCGTAGCAGTAGGACATGGAAAGATCAGCTTTGAGCCATCGGAATATGACCCTTGGAATGAGGTCGAGGTCGTGAAGATGCTAGGAGCTACTCTTACGGTCGGAGATCAGTCAATGTTGAAAGGTGAAGTTCTCGCAGAGATAGACTCGGAAGAGTTCAAACTCTACTCTTACTTGAAGTGGGATTGAATTAGCCCGCCAAGCTGGGACAAATGGGTGAACGGAATGGAAAAATCGCTGAGAGATATGCTCAAGCACGGGAGGAGATTTGAACGATTAAGAACTGACGAACCTGGGGTTTTCATCAGAAAGGTACCTCGATCAAAGAATGACCCGGCCCATCTAGCTGTTGAGATAAACCCGATTGGTCGCAGCGGAAATCCAATGTATAAGGTAGGGGCACTCATTAGAAACCAGAGCGAACTTGATGCCATCAGAGAGATCGTGTCTAGGGAGAGAGTAGACGAAATGCTTCAGAAGGTAGAGAGAGTAAACCATCAGGAATCGGACTAGTCATCATGACACGGGATACTTCGAACTAGAATACTTGATTTGATATTGGGTCTGATATGCTGCATTCCAAGGAGTGGTCAGACAATGGTCAAGGTAAGTCCCTTTGTGAAGCTACTACGCGGCGAGTACGAGCTGACTGTACTACTTCTACTCGCGAAACTCCGCGGTAAGGCTAGAGCTGACGAAATCATTAAGGCAGGCAAGAAGACACGGACACTTCCAGCTCTCAATGGAGCGAGAGTTGCAAGTGCACGCAAGTTCCTAGTGAAGAACGAGCTGATCGAAGTTGAGAAGGAGGGGAAGGAGATTATCCATATCCTTACAAAGAAGGGAGCCAAACTGGGTAAACTCCTCAATTCCATTTCCGATTTCATCATCAAGGATTTGAAATGGACACGTTAAGTCTAGAGTCAAGAAAGAGCAGAGTCCGTATTCAGAACTCAGTCAAGATAGACGTTCATCAATTAAGTCATCTCTGAAATCAGGGAAATACATCCATTCCGGGATAATCATCTGACCAGCAATCTCAGTGCCCTCGAACAATGACAATAGACCAGACCGAAGGGGAACCACTTGCTTTGATGAGTCAACGACAAATGTGAGCATGAGTTCAGGACTGTTAGCCATCCTAAAGCTGATCCAATAGTTCTCGCCAAACCTCTCTCGAAACACCTTCTCTAATTCGAAATAGTCCATCTCAACAAAGACGGGACTCCTCATCACAAACATTACAACAAACCGTCGCTCTGTTGCTGCGGGATTTATCTGTATGGTCTCATGGATGAGGTTGTATTCTCTCATGAAAGCCAGTCGTTTTCGAACTGTTGGTACTGAGGCACTAACATCCAACGCAATGTCACTTAATGTCTTTCGCCCATCTGATCGGAGTGACTTCAGAATCTTCCAATCAATCTTCTTCAGGGCGTCGATTCCCTTTGATACGCTCCTATCGATTGGCATTGGCGGACCAACGACAGGAAAGGCTTGGGCGCTCTCCACATACTTTGAAGATTGTAGATGATCTATGGCTTGACTGAGTTCATCATTTGTCCTGTAGACTGCAACGGCAAAGCCCTGTGGCTCGTAACCCACTCCTAGAGCCATGATGAAACGATGAGTGCCCAGACTGGTGAGGTCTTCAGGCATCGTATTCGGCTTGATGTCAAGTGCAACGACTGCAAAGCTAGCATGCAATATCTCGAGGGGGAGTTGCACAACGAACCTTAGAATTACCCCTTCCTCAACTAGTGCTTCAATTCGATTCTTTATCGTTGTCAAAGAAACATCAAACTTTTCAGCTAGTTTCGAGAACGACACTCTACACTGGTATGACAGTTCATTCAGAATCAGCCGATCTAAGGCATCCATAGCAGATTCGCACCAGTTTTTCAGAATCTAAAGGTTTCACTCCATAAACAGAAAGGTCATCTTATAATTTGGGTTGATTTCTTCAGTCCTGGATGGCCAAGGTTTCTTCTATCATTTCTTCATGTTATTGACTAGATTAACACTAAAGGTGAATCAGAAATTGAAGAAAAGCACAATCACAATTGCTGCAGATCCCGATGAGTATTCGGCAGACAACTCGAGGAGCATTGGCGATCACATTAGGAAACATCCTGTAGCCTACTACACTCTTGTTGCATATCTAATACCTTGGCTAGGTAGTTTCTTACTTGTAGGGTCCAAGTTTCTGAGCGGAGAAGTCATTGGTCTGGCTGATGCCATGGGTATGTGGTTGACAATGATAGCAGGTCCAAGCATCGCAGGCATCTCATTATCGTATGTCGTTGATGGACGAAGCGGACTCAGTCACCTGTTCTCACGAATGAGGCGATGGAGAACTAGCATCTCATGGTATGCAATTGCACTCCTGCTCCCTCCCATCCTCATCCTGATCGTTCTCACATCTATGTCAATCCTAGTTTCCCCGGATTATGCTCCAGGGCTACTTCTGATTGGTGTCGTCCTCGGCCTGATAACGGGCTTCTTTGAGGAGATCGGATGGATAGGATTCCTTTATCCAACACTTAAGGCAAACACTAGTTCATTGAAGGCTGCTTTGGGAGTTGGATTGATACACGGAGTCTGGCATTTTGCGGCAGCATATCTTGGCTCTAGCCAATGGCTTGGGGTGTATTTCATCCCCTATTTCGTGTCTATGTGGATGGTTGCAATGGTCGCCATGAGAGTTCTTCAGGTCTGGGTGTATAACAGCACGAACGACAGCGTCTTGATGATACAGTTGATGCATGGAAGCTCCACCGGCTTTTTAATGACTCTCACCCCTGTGATGCGAACGCCAGCGACAGAAACGGCTTGGTTCTTTGTCTTTGCAGTAGTCATCTGGATTGTCGCAGCGATAGTCATCAGGAAATACGGCACATCTTTGATGAAACCAATGAAGTCCACTGCAACTTCTGTGTCGGCGCCTGAGTCCTTGACATATGAGCAAGAAACTCAGTAGTAGTTTCGACATTTTAGGAGAGAGGGCATCCCTCTCTCCTCTACTCCTTTTATTGATGGATAAGGGTCAAAACGAGAATCCGAGTACTTTCCAAAATAAATCAGTGCGATGGCAAAGTGCTTACATAGCAACCAATCTCGGAAACAATTCCGAAGCACCCTTTCGTGCGATGGTCCTCAAGTCGTCTTCATCAAAACCATCGAAAGATCTCAAGTCGTTCAAGACAAGAGAGGCCATCAACCTTGGCGCGGCTCCTAGATCAGTCCCAAGTACAATATGAGATGGGTCGAGCAACTCTTTGAGTGTACGCAGAGAGCTTTGTGCAGTAACAGCGGTGGTGTCATAATACATGTTCTTCAAGAGACGCATTCCTGTGGAGGGCCCTTGTTTCCGGATTATCAAGTCATAGAGCGACCGCAGTTTCTTGACCTTGTCACGTTGTCGATATTCCAGTATACTGATTCTCCACGCAAGATATGGAACTGCTCCGCCTCCATGCGGGAGTATGAATTTGATTCTTGGATTCCTGTCAAGTACTCCACTGTATACCATGTTGGCAACAGCTCTAGTGGTGTCAAAGGGCCACTCAATGTGGACAACTGGGACATCGGGTTTCCTCATGTCGGCAAATGGCGGATCATCAGGATGAACAAACACAACTGCCCTACGTCTGTTCAGCTCGGCAAAGAAATCCTCAAGCTCAGGGTCTCCCAAGTACATCCCATCAGAGTTTGATAGCAGAACCACACCATCAAGATGAAGCTCATCCAGCGCGTAATCAAGCTCTTCAAAGGCCGCATCTATGTTCGGAAGAGGCATGGATGCCAATGCGCCAAAATGGGTCGAATGTTCTCGGATAATATCTGCGAGATAGGTGTTTGTGTTTCTGGCCAGATGTCGGAAGAACTCGTTGTGCCTAATGTGTAGACCCGAGGCAGGGATTGAGAGAATCGCCTTGTCTATTCCTACCTTGTCCATATCCTTCAAGCACTGATCAGGATTGTATGTGGGAATCGGTACTCCTGAGAGCTCAGTGATACCTTTCTCTGCAAGGGCCTTCACATAGAAATTCGGAATGAGATGATGATGCACGTCAATCCAATCATAGTCGTCTGACATTGTCTTACACCATGAGTTTCGAATTCAATTCGAATTCTATATTCGTTCAGAGGCTTATAGGGTTTTCGAATATGATTCGAATTCGAAAATGTTATTACAGGGGCCCCGTACGACGCAATGAAGATGAGGAAATCGAAGGCAAAACAAGGCATCATTGCCACTGCACAGAAGCTGATCAGGAAGAAGGGCTACTCCAACATCAACGTGACTGAAATAGCATATGTCGCCAAGGTAAGTGTTGGCACACTTTACTACCACTTTCCGAAAGGCAAGGTCGACATTCTTGCCGAAATCATGTCAAGGAAGCTAGAAGGGTTCGTCGTAGAGTTCAATCGTGAGGTGGGAGTGGAGAAAGTCCTGGAGAAAGAAATGGGCCTTGATGACACGCTTCGTTGGTTCTTCAAGAAGGTCATAGAACTCCGCAGACCAGACCGATACTTCCTATCAGCCATCCAGAGTGAGATGTTAGACAATCCAGGCGAGTACATGGCCTTTGTTGAGAAGTATCAGAGCACCGACGGCCTCCAACAGGCAATGGGCATACTTTCTGAGGCTATAATGAAGGCAGCAGAGTCTGAAGCGGCAGGTCTAGGGAAAGTGGTGGAGAAACAGAATACAATCCAGAGAGTCATCGGACTCTTGATGAGCTATCAAATCATCTTTCCCGGCTATTTTGGCGATGATGATGAGTTTGTTGATTTGGCATTGAGATTCTTCCATGAGATACTGAAGGCTTGAATTTGAATCTCAGAAATGTGCGCAGCCAGTTAGACAGTATAATCATCTTGATTCCGATTGATAGAGTGATGTAGATTTCGTCTTAACGGTCTTTAGGGGCCCAAGATAGGTAATATATTATCCATCCGAAACACTTAAAAGGTAACATACTACCTAATTACATAACATATTACCTAAATTGGGTGTGTATAATGTCTGAACAAAAAAGACCAAGAAGAACGGTCTTCGGGCACAATCTCTGGTTTCTCTTCGTGTTTCTTGCATGGGTAGCAAACTCAGGATTCAGATTGTATTTTGCGTATCTATCAATGACCGGGACTCAGCTTCTGGACGTTCATGTGTCCCAGCTGACGGTCCAGATACTGGATCTGATGTTCATATCACTAGGAGTCGGCGGCCTGATTGTCGCGGCTGGGCTATGGCTCAATACAAGACGGGGTCTGACTGGAACCCTCGCTGTCAGTGTGGCTACCATAGTCTTTGATGTCTGGGGTCTGACTATTCAGATCACAGCTGCACTCGGATTCATTGTCCCTGTGATGACCATCGGGTATCTCCTGGTTGTGAAACCAAGGCTTGCTGTCCTCAGCGAAGGGGCCGGAGCACAAGCACCGGGACCTATTGGAGGAGTGTGAGGTCTTGTCCGAAGAATCTGTGAGTGAACCAAGGCACGAGGTCTTTGAACGATATACAGTTGGATTTACTGCAATACTGTGTGTCTTGGTCCTTGTGATTGTAGCCATTCTCGGACCATTGGGTCTAGGCATCATGGAGCATAGGACTTCACAGTCCGGTGTCTATCAAACTACAGGTCAGGACCTGGCTAATCTTCTGCTACTGACTCCTATCTTGTTGATTGGGGGCGTCCTCCATCTGAGGAAGCGAGATAGCTCGAAGTACTTCCTCATATTGACCTCAATCACATTGATTTACACTGGATTGTCATATGGGATTGGACAAGAATGGAGCAACCCTGCATACACCGGCAACATAGAGAACTACTTCTGGCTCTTCTGGGCTATGATAGTGGGCGGTCTCATCATTGGCATGAGTAGTCTGTCAATGTTCACAGAAGATGACGCGCCAGAGTTTGGCCGTAGAGGGCTTCGAATCTACGTGATTCTCCTGGCCATCTTCCTCTTGTTCTTCGCAATCATGTGGTCTAGTGAGGTATTCGAAGTGATAGCGACTGGAAACACAGCAAGTGGCTCGTATCAGTCATCGCCAACCGTGTTCTGGGTGATTAGATACCTTGATCTTGGAGTTTCAATTCCGATTGGATTCATCTCGATTTACCTCCTTGTCACGAGACCAAAACGGGCATATCCCATTGTACTCTTGTTCTTTGGATTCTTTGTCACACTAGGTACTGCTGTGAACACAATGGCCCTGGTTCAAGTGCTTAGTGGCGATCCCGAGATTGCAGGAGCTGCTTCTGCAGGTTTGGTAATCTTCCCTGTGTTGGGAGTCCTTGCATGGGCAGGTTTCTACTACCTAGTCAGGGACAAGATTCGAGAGAAACTCGGCAGAACTAGGACAAGCGGGTGAGGCATTGAGTCAGGAGCCCCACAGAAAGATGGCAGACTCGTTCGGCCTTCTGTTTCTGTTGACCCGACGATTCGAGTATATCACGGACAGCATTCTGAAGAAGGATGGCCTCACAACGAAGCAGCTCTTGGCGTTGATAGTTATCGATAGGGGATTCGATGAAAGGCCTTCGATAAGTCAGGTAGCAGAACTACTGAGTACGTCCCATCAGAATGTCAAACAGATAGCTCACCAGCTAGAGAGAAGGGGATTCTTGGAGATGGCAAGGGATGAGAATGACAGGAGAAGATGGCTTCTCGGTGTGACCAAGAAGAACCAAGATTTCTGGGATTCTAGAGAACAAGAACATGGAGAAGCCAGGCAAGATCTGTTCGCATCACTCAGCGAACGAGAGATTCGTCATTTCCACAAAATCCTGACGAAACTCATAGGAGGTACAGAGAGCATCTACAGAGAAGCCAAGGAAAGCGGAATCTAGCGGCGGTGCTTTATTATGAGCACAAGGCATCAAGGAGGGGTAAAGTCCAAAGCTCACTCCAGTTTGGATAAGGGGTGATAGCAACGTGTTCATTGATTGCCATGCTCACATCGTGCATCCATTCAACTTCACCACGATTACGCAAGATGACGTCGAGGAAGTTATTGCGGCTGCAAGAGAGAGAGAAGTACATCACATTGTGAGTGTATCCTCGAATCCAGACTACTTTACCTTCTATGACATTGAGAAGTGTTTTGAGAATCTAATCCGTGTGGTCGGCATTCAAAGGGGCTTGGCTCAAGATGAACATTCGACAATGCTCTCAAGCCTGAAGGAGCAAATAGAGCTGACCAAACCCAAGGCCATCGGTGAAATCGGCCTAGACTACACTTCTCTGGATTTGGAGTCAGCCAAGGGGGAAGCAGTGCGCAAACGACAACAGAAACTATTCCGTAAGCAGATTCTGATGGCTCGGGAATTTGACCTCCCTGTTGTCATTCATGCTGCAGAAGCTGACAGAGACTTGCTAGGTATTCTCGAAGAACAGCATGCAGAAGAGATTGGGGGAATGATACATGGTTGTTCCTGCGGCAGAGAAACTCGGGAAAGACTTCTTGACATGGGATTCCTCCTTTCATTCGGACCTAGCCAGCTTGAGAGGCCTGAAACGTTGGAAATGGTTAAGCAGACCCCCGCTGAACATCTGCTAACTGAAACAGATGCACCCGCTTGGTTGAGATTCCCCGACACTTCAGTCGAATTCCAGCCCGCAGACGTATCCGAAGTTGCAGGAAAGCTGGCACGAATGAAGGGGATGGAACTAGGAGATTTCGCCAATGCAGTTCTGAAGAGTGCGACAAGCCTCTTCAATCTGTAATCCAGCTCTTCAGTCCAGACAACGGCATGCTTCTTGTTGCCCCCTCCCTCTTCTGAAGAATTGACTGGCTGTGAACGCGGAGGTTTGTAAAGAGTGTCGCTGTGAGGCTGGGCCACTAGTGAGCGAAACTCTTGACACATAGATGATGCACATGAAGAATAACTAGATTATGATAGAACTGGAAACCGCTATCAGCTAGCATTTCAAAGAAAGAAGTGTTATGAGGAGCACATCTCGAATGTCAACATAAATGATTGAAGTAATTGATATGCCTAGAGGCCTATTTGAGTCCGGAATCTATTCTATGAAGAAGAATTCGTGCTGGTCAGACACAAGTTTGGACAACCTAATATTGTGAGTTACTCTAGAAGCTAGGCATCAATCTCATTCTTCTGTGAATCCACAACGTAGAAAAACAGCCAGTTGATTGGATGGGTAGGACTCGGCAGTCTAGCTCTGCCCTTTCATAAAGGATGGTTCTGCGTACGAGCGACTATAAGACAGTCATCAACTCATTCAGTGAGTCAGACGTAGATTCGATACTCAGTGAGATAGAACATGATTTAGAGAGACATGCCTCAGATGATGTAATAGAACACCTGTACGAATCTGTACCCAAGATTATTCCATGTGTGACAGACACCTACTCCCTACTCCGATACTGTCTCTTTCTTGTCAATAGGCTTCGAGTACAAATGGCAATTGGCAGTCCAAGACCAGAAGTGATTCATGACCTACATGAGGCGGGTCTACAGTGGGCTCGGGACTTACTGTTCCTTCATGGAGGAGGAGATTGCGCAGAGCTCTTATGCAGTGGCGGAACTGTAGTCCACCGCTACATCGCTCTCCTCTCACTCCTGGAGGCGTATACGCCTGATCTCGATAGAGTCCTCCTCGATCAAGCTGGCAGCTCGCCATATATTGACACACTGATTGCCCATCTGTTTCGTACTACTTGGAACTCACGTGACACTCGTGACCTATCTGAGATTCTTCGTGAATGGGCAAAATCGGCATCGGTTGATGGCCGTATGACTAGATTCCTCTTCGACTTGCTTGCTGAACACAGACTAAGTGTGTTATCGAATAGAGAACTAAAGGACTACCTTGCCAATCATAGACTGGGTAGTGCGGTTCTCTGTGCACTACTTCGATACATCGGGGAGCTGGGTGAAACCTCCTTACTTGAA
>CP070658.1:2440967-2453765 GCA_020355105.1 Candidatus Thorarchaeota archaeon
ACCCTTCCAGGACCCGAATTGGACCAACTGGCATCACTGGAACGGGTTGAAGCGGAGCTTAGAGTGGCGCTGTCGGTTCTTGATGAGGTTCATGTCGATGTCATTCTTGTAGACGGTTCGCTCTTCCACCATCCAAAAGACCGTCCTCAGATTGGCTCCCTAGCTTATGAGAAGTTCCAAGAAGTGACAGCACTGTATAGGCTGCTCTACAATCGAACGATGAAGAAGAACGTAGTCCTGGCTGGCATCGTGAAGGACAGTCGTTCAACGCGCTTGGTGAACACCTTGGGTGATATCCTTCCACATGTCATGAGGGACCCCTCTGTCTTTGAGATGTTGCAGGGGGTTGATTATCGTTGGCTACTCAAGATCTCAAGAGACTGCGACTTGCTTGACACATTCCTAGAAGAGGGAGAACGAACCTACGCATTCAGGTACTCGGCAGAACTCCCACAGAACTCGAATGCCTCTTCGGATGACATTTCTTCGTGGGCTTCTTCAATCTTGGTTACTTATCTGAAGACGGCACGGGACGACTTGCCACTCAGAATAGAAGTTCTCGTTGACGAGGACAATGGAACAACACAACTGGACAGAGCACTCTCCGTGATACTACCACTGTCTTGGCAGCACCCGGAGTATGGTGTTCCAACTCCAATCCTGGAGGCCGACGCCCGGGCAAGAATCAGTAACAACGAAACACAGATCGTTATCGATAGACTGATGGCATTGTCGGGTTTGACCTACGCCACACTTGAGAGAAGACGTTCTAGGAATCCGTTTGGAGGTTAGTACATTGACCGAAAAAAAGCCCTATGCCAAGATTGGAACCGTCATCTGCGAACATGACTCGCCCAACGTCATGAACTTCTCCTTCGTCGTTGAAGGCGATGTTGAGGATCTTGTTGTTCGAAGAGGCGAGTTCGTTATTGTTGATACCAAGGATGGAACAGTCATAGCAAGAGTTCAGAATCTTGTGAGAGTGAATCGCTACTATCAGCATGCTGAGGCTGTGAGAGAATACCAATCACGGGGTGAGCCTTTGCGTTCTATATTTCCCACAGATCGATGGCAATACACCGTTGCAAAGGTACAGGTTTTGGGACTCTGGTTTGAAGATAGACCCCTCCGACCCTATTTCGCGGTTTCTCCCGGTGCACAAGTTCGAAGAGTGAAAGAGGATATCCTTGCAGCCTTCCTGAAACTGGACCGTGAGGAAGGACTCAGACTTGGCAAGTTGGCTCATCACGAGCTGGAGTTTAGCCCGTCGATTGATCGACTACTCTCCAAACACCTCGCAATCCTAGCTATGAGTGGCGCCGGCAAGTCCTATTTCGTGTCAGTGCTACTAGAAGAGATGCTGAAACGTAGGAAGGAACAGGGCCGATTGGCCATAATTGTGGTTGACGTGCATGGAGAATACACGTATCTCAAGAACCTGACTCCGAGCTCCCTAGAAATCCAAGATGGACTCATTGACGTAGAGCACATTCGTGCATCGCATATTCAAATCCCCGTGAAGTCCCTGGAGGCAGAGGCATTAGGCGCACTTGTTGCTGATATGAGTGCAGTTCAAGTGAGAGATCTGAGAAGAGTAATTGCTGAAATGCGCAAGACGAAACAAGATGGTTACACGCTCAATGACATCATAGACTACGTTAGAAATGATGAAACCATCAGTAAGAACACGCGAGAGGCGCTTGTTGGCTGGCTCATCAACTTGGAAGACACAGGTCTGTTTGGCCGAGAAGCTTTGCCAGATATCACTAGTACAGTGAAATCAGGGAAACTCACACTAATCGATCTGAGTGACTTCATAAGTCTCAAGAAGAAACAGATTGTTGTTTCCCATCTGGTCAATGAACTCCTCTACCTGCGACGTCGAGGGACAATACCCCCGTTCCTACTAGTCCTTGAAGAGGCTCATCAGTTCTGTCCTGAGAGCCGCCATGAACTTGCTCTTCCGAAGAGTCGTATCGAAACAATTGCTAGGGAGGGACGCAAATTCTTCGCGCTGCTCTGCTTGATATCCCAAAGACCGGTGAAACTGTCCACCACAGTCCTAAGCCAGTGTAGCAATCAGGCCATTCTACGGGCCACTAATCCCTACGACCTAGAGCATATTGGTCGTAGTAGTGAAGGCATCGATCGAGAAGCCCTAGATACAATAACCACTCTGGAGGTAGGTGAAGCACTCTTTGTAGGAGAAACAGTTTCGGTACCTACCTTCGTAAAGATACGTAAAAGACACTTCGAACCCACCGGAACCATTCAAGACCTATCACAGGCCATGAAGAAGACGGACAAGTAGCTCACCACCAACAGCCCAAAACACGGAACCTCTCGCAATAACAGTCAAAAAGAAAGTCCACTAGCTACCTCTTGTAATCAAACCGAAGAATTTGAGGGTTCAAGTCGATGTCGGAAGAGAACCTGGCAGAAATCAAGAAACTCATTGACAGTATGCAGTCAGGATTAGTGGAGCTTTTCGATCAGCTACGCGAACTGAGACGTCTTCTGGGGTCGACGGATGAATCTCCTGTATCTGACTCGCTCATATCCGCCTCCCTGTTCTCCGAGGTTTCGTCATCCACGCCAACCGAAGCTGCAGCAGGAGATATAGACACAAATCAGGAGGAGCCCTTGCCAGACTCTGGAAGTCCAATCGTAGTAGATGAAACAGTAGCTCTTGTTCTTGACCCCATTACAAATGAACTCCAAGCAAGCGACGCACCAGCTGATGTCATTGCTGGATATGTTCAGGCAGCAAAGGACTTCCTGATAAAGGAGGAATCCTCCAACACCAAGGTAGCCCACGACATGGACGTCGTATTGAAGTTCCTCCAAGCAAGAGGAAAGAAAGGGATTCGTCCCAAGGAACGCGATAACATTCTCAAGAGAATCAAGAGATGGAGGGTTCACCTATCTGCCTATGGTGAAACCTGATCTCTCCAAGAGTAGGCTTCACTACTGGCCTTTTGCTCTCTAGTCGAACAAGAAAGGTCATCCGGCATCCCGGATGAAACCAAGAATTAGTCGGCTACTCCAAATCGATGATGATTCTCTTGACTTTGGTCCAAGAAATCTTCTTCAGACCATGCTGTCCAGGTTCGTAGCGGCAGTCCAACAGTTTTGATTCATGCAGAATCTTGATCTGGGCACTGGCATTCGCCTCTGTTCCACCGAGGTGTCGTGCCACTCGTGTAACATCCTTCTCTTCTTGAAGAAGCAGACGCAGGATCTTTAGTCTAGTTCCAGATGAAAGTGCTCGTCCAATCTTTAGTATAGTGTCATTGTCGTTGATTTGTAGTGTTTCTGACAGTTCTAACACCTCGCATGAGTGTCATCTGTTGCTCAAGCAAGTCTTTATTATACTTGTTGTTTGGGGATGTCTTTCTGCCTAGTACGCTTCTGGAGAGAGGTCAATCCTTATAGCCAAACCATCGAACTCGCATCTGAGTGCTGAGCCAATGGGCGATGAACACGAGTTCATAGTTGGATTCGACATTTTGCCAAGCCAAAGTCCTAAGTCGAAGAAGAGTCCGAAGTTCGCGTGTGTGACGATGCATGATGGAGTAGTGTTGAGTGAGTATGCTGAGATCTCACGCGGAGCACTTCTCAAGATTGTTCGAGAGATTCGACCAAAGTGGTTCTGCACTGACAACATATTCGAGATAGTCCCCGATAGCAAATCCCTGTTTCAACTAGTAGACCGAATCCCTTCAGAAACGCGAGTTGTCCAGGTTACTGGTATACCACCGCGTCAGGTCTCTCTGAAAAGGCTTGCAAAGAAACATGGACTACACGCCCGCGGAAGACTTGGACCTCTTGAATCCGCAAAGATTGCAGCCAAGCTAGCATCATTGGGCATTGGACACAGCCTCGAGTGCTTTGGGGAGCAGACAGAGATCAAGATTACACGAGGTAGGAAACCAGGACGTGGTGGTCAGAGTGCCAATCGTTTCAGACGAAAGGTACATTCACAGATTCAACAGATGACACGTTTCATCGAGGAACAAATCAAGACTTCGGATATCGAATACGAACTGGATGTTAGAAAGTCCGACTTTGGATATGCCAGCGCTCGCATAATTGCATATGCTCCTCTACCCGCAATTCGTGGGCTTGTAGAGCCGAAGCGTGGTGGAGACTTCAATGTCATAGTATCCCCGGTCAGGAAGACAGTCGAGTTTCTCCCTTTGGAACCCAAACCCGCACCAAGCTCGCCTCGTCCCAGATACTTCATACTCGGAATAGACCCAGGTTCTACTGCTGCAATCTGTCTGTTGACCCTAGAAGGAAGAATCCACCTTCTGAAGAGTGGCAAATCTCTAACCCGGACTGACATGATAAGACAGGTCTATGAGAATGGTATTCCGATAATGATTGCCACCGATGTAAGTCCCGTTCCTCATTTTGTGAAAAAGATAGCAAGCACTGTGAATGCAGAGTTGTATGTGCCAAAGAAGGAGATTTCTGTTGCTGACAAGCAGGAGCTCGCAAGAGAGTTCTCTGAAGGCACACGAATCAAGAACGCTCATGAACGTGATGCTCTGACGGCAGCAGTGTACGCGTTCAGAAGCATACAATCAAAGCTGCAACAGATAGACAAGAAGACACGCGAGGAACAGATTCCAGTTGACAGAAACCAGCTAAAAGCTCTGGTAATCAAGGGCATGCCCGTGAAGGAGGCGATAAACAGTCTACTTCATGAGGAGTCAGAAGAGGCTGACTTGGTCCCAGAGCCTGCACCTACTGAAGAACCTCTCACCCAAGAACGTTATGATGCCCTTCTTGGAAGGTACAGAGATGCTCAGGCCGAGATTGCAGTACTCCTAGAGAAAATCGAGGACTTGAACCACTTTGTGGAGTTTCTGAGGTTCAGAGAGAGCGAGATGCTTGACAGCCTTGAAATTGTAAGAAGTAAGAACTACTGGAAGGTCAAACGAGACCGCGAGGTGGCGAAGAAGGAGAAGGAACTGAGTCATTTTAGGCGAGAGAATCAGGAACTCCAGAAGGACCTAGAAGCTCAAAGGAAGCGCCTCGAACTGTTAGTGGGAGTCAAACGTCTTGAGATTCGTGGTGACATGCTTGCTGTGAAGCTAATTCCACACTTCACAAGAGAGAGTATTGAAGAGTACATCCAGAAGGTTGGACTCAAGGGAGGCGACATTGTACTCTTTGAAGATGCAAGCGGGGGTGGTCCACAGACTGCGGGACTCTTGGTCGAGAAGGAGATACGTGCTGTGATTGTAGACACGCCGCTATCACATCTCTCTGAGGAAGAGCTTACTCAGTCCACAATACCTGTGATAGATGCCAAGAAAGTGGAACTACAGAGAATTGACGAGTTTGCCTTCATCAGTCGAAAGAAGTTCGAGCAGCAGCTACAGAAATTCATCAAGGAGGTTCGTGAGCGGGCTCGTCGCAAGGGTGAAGACGAGCTCGTTGAGCTTGTTGAACGCTACCGTCGAGAGGTAGAACGGTGAGCCAGAAGGGACTCTCTAGACCGTGGAGTGGCGTCATGTAGGGATTTGAATCCAGAGTATGTTGTTCCCGCGCAAAAGAAGCTGACCATACTTGGCCTTAGTTTCATTACTCTCCAGCTCTTCCGCATCAGTAAGTGTCAGGTTCATGTACATATCACATCTCGTCAAACGACCACGGAATGTTCTCTGATCCTTCAGCTTGATTGAGATGATATCGTTGAGAACCGCTTCCAGGGTCTTGATGGGCATATTCTGCGACAAGAGCTTCGCCTCAACTCAGGGCCAGTTGTGCACATTATAAAGCCTTTGCTGGAATAGAAGTCGAATCCTTCACTCGTCAATGTTAAGTGTGGACTGGACCCCTACTCACAGGGAAACGGTTCAAAATGCCTTTGATTTGTCTGGGTCTTGAAGGAACTGCACATTCCTTCGGTGCTGGGATTGTGTCTGGTGACGGAACCGTACTATCCAACGTCTGGGACATGTACTCGCCACCAACAGGTGGAATTCATCCTCGGGAAGCAAGCCGTCATCATTCTGACGTGGGACCAACAGTAATTCGAAACGCTTTGGAGCGAGCAGGCATTAGTCCCCAGGAGATCAATCTGATAGCATTCTCCAGAGGCCCTGGTCTTGGACCTTGTCTCAGGACTACAGCAACAATAGCACGCACATTAGCGCTCAGGTTATCAGTCCCCCTGGTTGGAGTGAACCATTGTATTGCCCACATAGAGATTGGCTGTCTTGAGTCCGCCTTTGAGGACCCTGTCACTGTATATGTTTCTGGAGGGAATACTCAGATAATCGCTTATGCTGGAAAACGTTACCGCACCTTCGGTGAAACGCTTGACATCGCTGTCGGGAACATGCTCGATTCCTTTGGCCGAGCAGTAGGCATGCGTTTTCCCGCAGGACCTGAGATTGAACTGAAGGCAGAGAAGGCATCCAGTTACCATCAGCTTCCTTATTCCGTGAAAGGAATGGACCTAAGCTACTCCGGGATGTTGACTGCAGCGAGGAAACTACATTCTGAAGGAACGCCTCTCTCCGAGATTTGCTTTAGTGTTCAGGAAACCGCTTTCGGAATGCTTGCTGAGATTGCAGAGCGGGCCATTGCACACACTAAGAAAAGGGAACTTCTTCTGACTGGAGGGGTCGCCCGCAACGACCGACTCACAGACATTCTGAAAGGAGTGGCCAATAGGCACGATGCCCGGTTTCACAGGGTGTCCCCACCTCTCGCCGGCGATCAAGGTGCAATGATTGCTTGGACAGGAGTGGTGCAACATAGAGCCGGGGATTCTCTGAAGATTTCTGATTCCCACGTCTTGCCAAAGTGGCGTACTGATGAACAAGACATAGTCTGGAGGGAGGTTGATGGCTGAGCAGCTTACTCTTGGCGCTGAGTCTATAATCTTCAGACTTGACCAATGGGATCGAGAATTCATTCTCAAACATCGACCACCGAAACCGTACCTGCTGAAGGCGATTGACGATCTACTGAAACTATCCAGAACGAATAGAGAGTGCAAGATGCTGACCGTGGCACGTAGTCTGGGTGTTCCCACACCGGCCGTACTGTGGATTGACAGGAAACAACACACAATCGCCATGGACTTCATCAATGGGACGCAGCTGAAGCAACTCGTGAGTGAGGCTTCTGAGCGTAAGCTGCGCGAGCTGTGTGAGGAGTTTGGACGACTAATCGGTCTTTTACACGATGGCGGAGTTGTTCATGGAGACCCGACCACAAGCAACGTGATAGTTGACAAACAGTCCAAGGTGTGGCTGATTGACTTTGGACTGGCTGAGATGAACGCTACCGTTGAGATGAAGGGAGTGGACATCCATCTGATGCGTCGTGCTTTCGAAACCACTCATTGGGACCTCGAAGATACCATGCTGGAATCTGCGTTAGTCGGCTATAGACGGACGATGAGGGAGGAGGCAGAGGAGGTCCTGTCAAGGGCCAACGAGATTCGCACACGTGGCCGATATCATTGATGCAATGATACAGAAGAACGCGACAGAAGACAATCTTTATATCGACTCCCATTGGCGATGGGGCAGACCCGGTGTTTTGGGACTATTACACCTTAGAGGTATTCTCAATGGCCAGAATGCACACTAGACGAAAGGGCCAGTCTGGAAGCAGACGACCTTCCACTCTACGCGTACCTGAATGGATAGACAAGGAGAAGAACGCGGAGTGGGTGGAGAACAAGGTAGTTGAGCTTGCGAAGGCCGGCAATGCTCCATCAATGATAGGAATGATTCTCCGAGACCAGTATGGTGTGCCATTGGTGAAGGTCCTTACTGGAAAGAGCGTAATGACCCTCATCCAAGAGCATGGCCTCGAGCGACAAGTCCCAGAAGACCTACGCAATATGATTGCGAAGGCAGTCAGAATAAGAAGACATCTCGAGGAGAACAAGAAGGACTTTGTTTCAAAAAGAGGACTTCAGCTTGTTGAGAGCAAGATTCATAGACTGTCCAAGTACTACAGAAGGAAGCACGTTTTACCAGCCGATTGGAAGTACAGTCCTGACCAAGCAGCCGTTCTCTTGAGGTAGCTTTATCATCAAGGGCATGACTTGGACCTCCGAGATGAGTGGAAAAAGGGGAAAGACTCTCAGTTTTAAGACCATCACGACACAGCAAGACAGTCTGACTATCGACGAGCGGAAGCATTTCCTTGTAGCTAGTTCTACCCTGCCCGAGGCCACTATGTCGGCCTCGTTGATATGCAGGTCAATTCTTAGGTTGAGCGGACTCTTTCAATTGACCTTCTTGAAACCTGTCATGACCGTTGAGGAAGTCAATGCTCTTCGTAAGACTCACTCGAAATCCACAGTGATTCTGGTCGGTATCGACCTAGTAGGAAAGAAACGTGTGAAAAAGGGGATCGGTTATCCAATCCTTGTCGGCGGCACTCATGATTCTGATCAGGCCGAATCACTAAGAATTGGTGATGACCGCACCATTTCAGCAGCCGCCTATGTCATTGCCAAGGAGAATCTGTCTGCCACCTCCCAAGAACTGCAGTTAGCAGCCGCAGCAACACTGGTAAGCAACTTCTCGTGGAACAAAGGGTTTGATGTCCTGGCCCAGTTGAAAGGTGCTGCAAAGTCTCTTGTTTCATCAGCACAGAAAGAGAAACTCATAGAGGAGCATAGAGGTTACAGAATCTTTGGAGCGAACTTCACCCCTCTCAACGAGATCCTCGAATACAGTGTCCGCCCATACTTGCAAGGCTGGAGCGGCAGGCATGAGAATTGTGAGCGAACCTTGGAAGAGGCTGATGTCCCATTCCCGAAGCTTCGAATGCCCATAAGTTCACTCACAAACGAAGAGGCGAAGAGGCTGAATGGCATTCTCCTCCCTAATCTCGACACGGACACAACTCACCACATACTAGGCCAAGACTTCTCGCTCGTTCAAGAACGTAAGGAGAGCCCAATGCGACTGGTTTCTGGAATAAGGTCCATAGCTGAGATTGCTTTGACTCTTCAAGAAATCGGCACTTCTTCCGCCATATACATGGGTGATCGTGCCCAACAGCTACAGAGCTTCTTGAATTCCTACACAACCTACTCTAGAGAACTGATCAGGGCCTTTGAAGGACTCCGCTCGTCACTAGAGAATGATATTCTCGACATTAGGGAATCACTGGCCGTTATTCAGACTAGAGAAGGCAAGAGAATGATACTCGGTGATATGGCTCGTATCGTTCTGGAAACAGGTCTTGTTTCAGCTGACATGGTCATGATGTTCGCAGAGGGAGAGGGGATAAGTGTCACCTGGAAGCCCGGTTTTGTTCATCTAAAGAGTCTGCTTCGCACCATGAAGGCTAAGGAGATTCACCCTGCTATTGCTTCCGTAAATTCGATTCTGATACAGGACACATCCGAGAAGTCACTAAACAATATCCAAAAGATCCTCCTTGAGCTATGATGGGGCGACGCAAGATGCTTGTTCGAATAGAACTTCAGCTTCAATCGATGAAAGACGCAGCAGAAGTGGCACAGGCGATATCTCCCGACAACATTCCCCTGCCGAAAGGTCTTGCAGTCAACACAGATCACAACAGAAACATGTTGTCCATCCGAATCAGCTGTTCGAGGGAGCTGAAGAGTCTTGGAGCAACCATTGAGGACATAATGAGCGCCATTGATCTCTCTC
The DNA here is from genome assembly GCA_020355105.1 of Candidatus Thorarchaeota archaeon. GTDB lineage: Archaea > Asgardarchaeota > Thorarchaeia > Thorarchaeales > Thorarchaeaceae > SMTZ1-83. Next base: position 2,450,639 of record CP070658.1, read on the forward strand.
TAAGGACAATTCAAGTTGTGGACTAGATAGAGCGTAGGGCCATATGACCATCCTAACTAGAAGATAAACTCTGACCGCCATTCTGGAGCAACAAGTTCTCGTATATGGCATTGGCTTTTGCCCTTGCTTCGTCTGCCATCTTCTTCGTTATGAACCCCCTCTGAACAGCCCGCTTCAACAAGTGCTGGTCGATGACACGAATCTCTTCGTTCTCTTCTGAGGGTGTCTTTATCACGTCAATCTCCAGGTCAATATAGCGGATGCGGCCTGGGCCACTGCCATCGCTGGGATAGAGCTCGACACCGGTATTGACGTTTATGTAAGTGCCCTTGAGCAGACCGTCTACAGAGAAGTAGCTCGTGACAAGTGTCATGGATCCTGGGACCACTTGCGTCAGAGCATAATCACCTTCACCCCGGGGGACCTCAACATCCCCGGGATAGTCCTGCACTATCTTGAGCTTTCGATTAGTGTGACGAAACTGTCTTCTAATCACTAGGCCCTTAGGAGTGATCTCTACGACTCTCCCTTTAGTAAGAAGTATTGATCGCCCATCCAGTTTCACATGCTCGATGTTGATTGAGTCATCAACCTGTGGCATGTCCAGACCAACTACCTTCTCAATCTTTGATGTCATATACGCCCTTTCTTCAGGACGATCCTCAATTACCATCTCGGCTAAATCCACCAGGGGTGTATATCCGGCACTCTTGAAGAAGTGGTGTTTGTCTATAGTAGGTTTGATTTTCGCCCTTGTCCTGTCCAAGACTTCCTTGACCTCTGATGGGAACTCGATGTCCGCGTTGCTAGTTCCTTCAAAGAGGAGACTTGCTCTATCCAAATCATTGTATTTTGAGTAGACTCGCTGTGCAGTGTCCAGCAAGTCGTCAATCTCGTTGCGTAACTCCTCCGCAGTAAGTCGATGGGCAGCGGTGCGCCACAGAATTCCCCAGTTCTCAGTGTGCTCACGAATCTTTCTACCAAGATTCAACAGGTCATTCCTTGTGTCAACATCCTTTATCTTGGTACTAAGTCGCACAACTGGTTCGGGCAGTAGAACCGCAGCGCGTCCCGGTATTGTTATGCTTGAAGAGAGAACTGGTGCTTTCCGTCCATAGTCGTGAGCACGAATCTGAACCATCAAGTCATCCCCGCGTTTCAGGCCCCTGTCTGGAAGTAGTCCTGAGATGACTCCTAGATCGATTCTGGTCTGTCCTGTTCTCTCATCCCTGCCAAGCACATATCCCTTGTATATCGAACTCTTTGCAACTCTTGGAGTGCGGGTTATCACCCATCCAAGACGTCTACGTAGGACGTCCGTCAGCCGGTTCAGGATTGACTCGTATGCAATCGCCACAATACCCTGCAGATCACTTCGGTCCCAGATGTCCACATCAGGAATCTCATTTCTGAATGGCAACCCGAATCGTCTTGCCACTTCAGGAGTTGGCTGAACCATCTCAAAGTGATTTTGCAGCAGAATCTGTGTCAACGACTGCGAGTAGATTCCTCTTATCCGCGCTTTCATCATCGGCAAACACTGGCCCTAGGAAAAGGCGACAACTCTCCATCACGACCGTCCAAGACTGACGTGAATTCGGAACGTCCTGCTCATGCGTCACGTATTGGCTCCAAGTAGCTCAATACGCGCCAGATTCTTGTTCGAGCATAATTAGGACAGTTCGGGTCCTGATTCGGCTCATCCAAGATTGCTATGGCATTCTGGGCCCTTGCAGCTGGTGAATCACCCTCGTTTTCAAGGGCTGCAATGGCTTCGTTGGCGGCCCGCCTGATGTTGCGGGGAACCGAGTTGTTCTCAGATATCTGCTTCAAAAGCTGTTTGCTAAAATTCATGCTTTCTTGTGCTTCGGGGTCCATGTGGACTCACCTCTGAATTGTCTCTACGCACAGATGGTGTGCGAACTACAAGAGAGAAGACAGTGGCGTACCATATCAAGATTTTGGCATAGCAGTGAGTCCGTGACGTCTGGGGATGTCTTATATCAGACTGCGCTTCTCACTCATCTGTGGCCACTATGACCGAGAAGAATGAGAGTTCCATCAAGAAGATGGCTGAGCTTCTACGTCGTGGAGCGACAATGTTAGCTCTGTCTTGCCCACACTGTGTCTCACAGTTACTGAAGGTGGAAGATGACATCTACTGTGCGACGTGTAACAGAAGGGTAGTCATCGTAGAGTCGGATCAAGAGGCCGAAGCTGAGGCCGTCAAAGTCCTACTCCCCAAACTCAGAGAAACACTAATCGGAAAACTCTCAACGCTGACCAACATCCTTGAATCTGAGGATAATCCTGAAGAACTGACCAAGCTCGCCAATCTTATGGTCTTGCTTCTACAGGCACTGAACAGACTTGAGAACATGTCAGATTGAGTGCGCTGCCTACTCCTTCTTGGTACCTCTCCGAAGCCGGGCTCTTCGGGCCTTTACTTCCTCCGGTCCCTTTAGGACCTTACTCTTCCGAATCTCACACTCGCGAACAGGAATGATCTTCTTGACCTCTTCGTGAACCTCTGAGGCCAAATCCCCAAGAAGTACCTTCTGAACCAGCTCATCAAAGACATGTTTCTTTGCATGAGCTCTAATGATGCGTTCAATGGTCTTTCGGACAGCATGCTCTTGACTCGTCTTTGAACGCGTTGTCGTGAAGACAATAACCGAGATGCGCATGAGGAAGTCATCCTTTGTCAGAATCGGGCCAATCCAGTCTATCCTCGAAGTACCTCTTCTGACAAGGCCTCTAAGATAGTCCGAGCTCCATTCATGTCCGTGAAAGACCGTCATGGCTTGTTGTCCCGTGACTTCCAGTATTCTGAATCGAATCTTGACATGAATCTGGTCAAAATCACCAGTTAGATCATAGAGCGTTGGCTGTACTGTACGACCAATCAGCAATTCAGGACTACTGGCTGGAGTGGTGCCTATCTCCTTACTATCGAAGTACTCCGGTGCAAGTACCTGATACCAAGTCTTCTCTCGCCACTTGTCTCTGGTCCTTGCCGCTGCCTGTCTACTTCTTGAGGACATCTGACCATCACGCTCATGATGTAACTGTGAGTGAATCCAAAGAATCACGACGGTTGACGGTCTGAGCCGTCGAACCGCGCCGA
>CP070658.1:2453865-2473660 GCA_020355105.1 Candidatus Thorarchaeota archaeon
CATTGGACGTCAAGTCGACGATTTCCTTGCCACTGAATGTATCAAGACTAGGAGCATATTGGGACAGCAACTCCCCAAACTGCTCCATCGCAAGTATCGCCATCCAGTGCGCTGAAGAATCAGAAGCATTTAGGGCTACTTGGAGCTCGCGCACATTGTCCGCAAAAGGGCCGCCTCCTGGCACGATCACAAGCGTATGATGGTTGCTCAAATCCTCGATGCTCTGCATCAATCTTCTGAGCTCTTCAGAACTGCTTGCCAGACTACCACCAATCTTGATGACCGCCCTCACAGGAAGTCCCTCCAATTGACTCCTGCGTAGAGCGCCGCCGAGTAGGCTGTCGCGGCGATCGAACCTTCCACACCCAAGACTTCATCCAGGGTCCTAATGGCCCTGGCACCAGTGCGATTGACTGCCTCTTTCCCAAGGAATTGCGCTCCTAGACCTGCCAATACGAAGGTTTCATCCTCCGGCTTAACGGACATTGTCGTACACACTTGGTCTATTGCGTTCCGAATGTCATCGAGTTGCTGTTCCCAGGCCTGTTGCGCAATGTCGACGATTAGGTCCTCTTGCACGGTTTCAATATCGCCACATATCACACGCGCAAGTCGTGCCAAACATTCCTTCTGGGTCTTCCCTCGACCGTCAGCAGTTTCTGTAGCGTACATATCTTCGGTGACGTGACCAAGAACCAAGTGAACATCACCTGAAGTGGCAAAATACTCAGAGGACAGTCTGCATAATCTCCCGTCTACTGTAACGGCTCTGAGAATTGCAGACACATCAGTTCTAAGTGCTCCAGTGTAGACTAGCTCACCATGAATAAGTCTGCTAGTATCGTCCTTTCCTGCGGTTGTTGGCAGGCCATTTCTAATTGGAATTACATCGGTGGTCGTGGAGCCAACATCGACAAGTATGCATTCAGGGACCTCAAGACCTATTGTCCATGCCAATACAGGCCAGTTGGCTGCGGCGACAGACAAGGGTGAAGCAAGCACCTGCGAAAGCTGCAATAGCTTCAGGTCTACACTAGGAAAGACAATGCGGGCATCAGAAAGCACCGTAGAAGCGCCGCACGCAATAGTGGTCACACCCTCTCTCTTGGTAGCGAAGGTATCGGATAGTTCGGCGGTCATCACCAAAGAAACGAGGTCTGGAGTTTCTCCACTGGAAAGGTTGGAAGTGGTTCGTGACAACAGACTCCACAGTTCCGTGCGATCTCTAAGCCAGACTGGGAAATGAGCAGAACTGTAGGAGATGTCGTGTGGAGTGGCAGACTCATCTAGGGATAGTCCGCAGCCCTTTAGGTTGGCTCCTCCCACATCTAGGCCGACCACTCTCAAGGACCTACAACTCCGAGTCGGTGGTCGATCTGTCTCTCCACACCTGCTAGATCTACACGAGCGTCTTCACGTGACTCCCCCCAGCCACAAACATAGGGCCTCACTTTCCCACGACCTCCTGGAAGTAGTATCGGAGGACTCACAACGCCCGGAATCACCATGACTCTTGCGTAGTCACCTTCCAATCTTGATGGATCCGCTGATGCCGGCAGATCAAGGTACTCCTCGAATATCGAAACGCCATTGCTAGGTGGAAGCTCTAGCAACTGCCCTTCGCTACAATCAAGTATGCACGCAAGTGCGTCTGGGCCTCGTGTGCGTTCAATTCCCACGGCAGACACTGTGACTCTAGGATTGATGTCCATGGGAACAGCCTCCTCGCCTTGTAAGACAAAGTCAATCCCCACGTACCCTCTGAGCCCAGGTAGAGATTCTACGATTTTCTGTGCAGAGGAAACAGCCTCTTCACTTGCGGGGTGAACGAAGTGGCATTCTCCGCCGTGGTATCCCGAAATGGAACCCGCTCGGCCCAGTGAAACATTCTGACGATTCACTGACAATACGTACGTCTGCCCGTCATTCACAAGCAATGATACGCTAGAATCGACTCCTTCAACGAACTCCTGCAAGACGAACCGAGGACTGCGCAAGGAACCTTTCAAGTGATCAACAAGCGACTCGAGTTCCGCCTCATTGGAAACCCTACTTGTGTGGATTGCTCCAGAGGAAACTGCAGGTTTTAGAACTGCAGGATAGTCGATTTCGGAGGACTTGTCAAGTATTCTGTCCAAGTTTGCAGATACTGTAGTCGGAACCGGGAGTGAGAGGTCAGAATATAGTTCGGTGCACCTCACCTTGTCCGAACAGATAGCTGATGTTTCAGTCTCTGGCCCAACCACATCTAGTCCGTCTGCACGAATCTTGGCTAAAACATCAGTGAGTATGCCCTCATCCTCAGGTGCAATGACTATTGCAGAGTCAGCATCCTCTGAAAGCGAGTCGACTACTTCAGACCAGTCTGAAGAACTTGAAACTCGCTCCCTCCTTGCCGATTTGGGTATGAGCATTTCGTTGATTCTAGAATCAAAGGCGACAATGATCTCGTGACCAGCATGGTTTAGAGATCGAGCAAGCGAACTCAACATAGCAAAACCCTGAGCGGCAAAGCTGAGGTCCCATCTCTCCTCAGCAAGACCACCGGCGGTTATGTGCTCGTAGACGAATACTCGCATTGTCAGCCCGGCGTTGAGTAGAGTCAGTAAGCTATAAGACTCTTACAGAAACTGTGAAACTAAGCTATGAATCACGAATCTCGAATTATCCCGGTCATGGACATCATGGATGCAAAAGTTGTTCACGGAGTAGCAGGTCAAAGAGAGAAGTATGAGCCGATTAGGAGCAGAATCGTAAAGGGCTCAAATCCGACGGACGTGGCCGAAGTATTCAGACGCATCTTCGGCGTTGAAGAGATCTATATTGCAGATCTGGATGCGATATCAGGAACCGGAAACAACATATCATCGGTGACAGAAGTAGTTGACAGTGTGGGAGTTGGTGTCATGCTGGATGCCGGTGTGAGGAACAAAGCAGATGTGGAGAGACTCGTTGAGTTCGGGGTTCCTAGAGTGGTGATAGCAACAGAAACAGCCCATTCCTACGAAGATATGATGGAAATCGCCGAACATCACCCAGAGGAGGTTATCGGGTCTCTCGATTTGATGAATGGGAAGACGCTTGGCTCATGCTCGGACTTCCGTGACAAGAACCCCGTAGATGCGGCGGGGATGATGGAGTCATTAGGTTTGCGAGAACTGATAGTCCTAGAACTCGCACTAGTAGGCTCTGCCCGAGGTCCGATACATCCCGGACTCGTTGAGGTGTGTCGCAACACCGGCATGACAATCATTGCCGGGGGAGGTGTCAGAAATCGTGAAGACCTACGCGAGCTCCACTCGCTTGGTGTTGAGGCTGCCCTAGTTGCCACTGCACTACACAATGAGAGCATTAGACCGTAGTGCAGCTGTACGTTATCAGTATGCTTAACATGGAGTCTTGTTGCCACCCAGCCAGGCAACCCTGGATGTGAATCTTAGATTTGGGAAAAGTGACTAGATCTTCATACGCGGTCTTAGTTGCATCAACGATTGCTCATTTCTTCAATCACATCTACACAGGTGCGTTGTCGCCTTTTCTTCCCATCATACGTGATGAGCTCTCGTTGAACCTTACTGAAGCTGGGATTGTCACAAGTGCAGCAGTAGTGACTATGACCATATCACATCTTGTGGTTGGCTATTTGGGAGACAGAGGCTGGCGTGACATCTTCATACCTGCAAGCATCTTGTTGGCTGCTGCAATAATGTTGGTGTCCAGCTTCGCCACAACGTTTCTCTTCTTGACAGCCGCAATGTTGCTTCTGGGGGTTGGAGCCTCAGGCTACCATCCGAGTGTCTTTCCTGCACTTGCAGAGAAGTTTCCGAAGAGCTCGAGGGCCACAGCAACTGGAATCCAAGCTATTGGTGGACTTGTGGGAATGGCCATCATACCATTTCTTGGCGTCACTATGCTTGTCATATTCGGGGGTTGGCGAGAATCCTTTGTCCTGCTTTCCCTAGCAGGTTTTGCCCTGTTTGTTCCGGTGACCGCACTAATGGTATACTCGCGAAAGGAGCATTTCGATGAGGAGAGAGGCCACGAAGAAGGAGATGGCTCAGACGGATGGACACGTAACTTTGCACTGCTGGTCGTCCTAATGGCTCTAAGAGGTATGTCCTTCCGTTGCACCACTCTCCTGATGCCTCTATATCTAGTGGAGAGCGAGTACTCCTACGATCCGATTTTGGCTGGTTCCTTCACAACTGTGATGCTTGTGGCTGGGCTTGTCGGAGAGATTGTTTCTGCACCCCTGTCGGACAGGGTTGGAAGACGGGTTCCGTTTCTCATTGTGTCTACCGGATTATCAACCCCGTTCCTGCTGCTACTCAACGCCTCATTGAGCCAAGTCGCGCTCCTATTGGTACTCATCGGAATAGGCTTCTTCTTCTTTCTGGGAGTTCCGCCCAATACAGCATATCAGACTGAAGTCGTCCCGAAGCAGTCACAGGGACTGGCATTTGGTCTGCTGTTCTCAATTGGTGCAATACCGGGGTCGTTGTCCCCGATTGTCTTTGGTTGGATTGGAGATGTCTATGGTTTGCCGATGTCAATTATGTTCTTGGTCCTGACCACTGGTCTGGCTACGATATTCGCGGCCTTGCTGAAAGAAACGAAGGAACCCAAGAGGGACACAGGAATCGCACTCGATCTCATCCGGGTTCCAGACTAGCAGCACGGTTGGACTCATTAGTACGAGAACGGACCAGTAGGTAATATCAAATGCGTCTTCCTGAGGCAGGTATGACGATGATTGACTACCATGTCCACCCATCGTACTCTGCTGATGCAAGTGGATCAATCGAGGAATTCTGCGAAGCGGCAGTTCAGAAGGGACTTAGAGAGATCTGTTTCACGACTCATTTGGATGCAGATCCAGTGAGAGAAGAGGATTTCGTGATGGTCCGGGGAGAGAAGGTCAGCATTTACTCACCAGACTGGCTTGAGGACTACGAGTTGAGTATAAGAAATGCAGGTGATGCATTCGCAGACCAGAACTTGAAGGTGAAACTCGGAGTTGAGGTAGATCTCTATCCAGGCGTCATTGACCAACTACCTGAAACGTTCCATAGTACAGACTTTGACCTTGTAGTTGGTTCAGTGCATCTGGTTAATCACAAGGCCATCTCGCTCATGGAAGAGGCAATCGATATCTTCCGAGAGTACGAACTGAGTGAGCTTGGTAATCGCTACTACAGAGTGATCATTGATTCAATAGAGTCCGGACTCTTCGACATAGTTGGACATCTCGATATCTACCGAAGATACGGTGAAGAGTACTATGGAGAGGATATCCTAAAGCTGTGGGAACCTCATCTCGAAGAACTGGTGCACAGCATGAAGACCCACAGAGTCGGCTTCGAAGTCAACACATCCTCATGGCGCAGAGGGCTGAAGGAACCTATGCCTGCATCATCCCTGATCCAGGCGCTTCTGAAAGGAGGCATCGATACTGTTACAGTTGGCTCTGACGCCCACCGCCCGGAAGAGGTAGGCAGTGGGATTGGTCGCGCCATCTCAATCCTGATGGAGTGCGGTTTCCAATCTACGTCGCTTTACGATTGTCGCGTTCCGCGTCCAATCAGGCTCTATTGAATTGGTCTTCAAATAGAAATATAGGCCGCATGAACACCAAAACAAACGGTGATTGTTTGCGGAATAAGGTTCCATTCCTTCTGAGTGTGGCCGGTGGCCTTATGCTCATAGTATCTAGTGCCGCTGGAGATGTCGGTTTCTTGGACACCATTGCTGTGATTGTCGCCTCGATTCCCGAGTTACAACCATTCCTTGAAACATTGGAGATTATCAGGTTCGCACTTGGAGGGCTTGCCTCACTAGGAGGTAACATAGTAATCATCGGTGGATTTCTACTGACAATTGACAAAGTCACCACTGGCAAGATTCTCATTGGGCTAGGTGCCGGGATGGGGATATTCGGGCTTGTCATACAAATCGGAACGGTCGCTTATACGACTGGTCTAGGTGTGGCGTACGATTGGTTGAAGGCATTCGCTACGACAACGAGCGGCGGAGGAGTCTTGTGTACCATCGCTGCCCGACTGTTTGCGAGGAAGTCCAAGTAGCGAAGGAATGGTTGGATATTGAACACCGAGAAGGAAAGCCCGCTTCAGCGTGCGATTGACCTCATTGAGGCGAATCTCCACAAAGAAGCAGTTGCTTTCCTGCGCGAGTTCGTAAAGGAGAACTCAAGTTCGATTGAAGGGTGGTATAATCTTGGACTTGCGCTTGCGTCCTCAGGAAAGCCTGACGAAGCAATCGAGGCATATGACGAAGCCCTGGCAATCGACAACATGATCTTTGAGGTCTGGTTCAACAAGGGCACAGTCTTCTACGACATGGGAGATTTCAAGAGTGCAAAGGAATGCTACGAGAAAGCACTTGACATGAATCCTAGCGATCCCGAGGCATGGAATAACCTAGGAAACGCTGAATCGCGTCTGGGGGACGGTAGGAAGGCGATAGAGGCTTACACAACAGCTCTTGCACTGAAGCCTGACTATGCCGAAGCGTTCTACAACAAGGCTAATGCACACTTCATCGAAGGTGAGGACGAACGTGCAATAGCATATGCAGAACTTGCTGTAGAGCTCAACCCTGCACTCGCAGAGCTTGTAAAGCAGTGGATACACGTTTCAAGAGACCGTTTGGCAATGGCAGAGAAGAGTGACAAACAGAAGAAAACAGACTCCTAGGTGACACGTTCACAGGAGGAAGAAATTAGAGGAAATCTCTCATGGCACTTCCTAGGTCTGCTTTCAAGCCACAATCCTGTTTCGAAGGTATCCTATCCCTTCTATGTACAGCTCCATTTCATCACCATCTTGAAGGTACTCCGGAGGGTTTCGCACAAATCCAACTCCTGAAGGCGTGCCAGTTGTGATTACATCGCCTGGTTCTAGTGTGAATGATTGGGAGAGGTAAGACACCACCTGTGGAACATTGTGTACCAAATGGGAGGTGCTGGAATCCTGTTTGATTACTCCGTTTATTCTCGTCTGGAGCTTGAGGTCGGAAGCATCGCCTAGTTCATCGGTAGTGACAATGCAGGGTCCCATCGGACATAGGCCATCCAATGACTTGCCTCGAATCCACTGGCCGTCACCCTGCTGAAGATCACGAGCACTCACATCGTTGATGATGGTGTAACCCGCCACATACTTGAGAGCCTCGTCCACTGAAACCTCCTTGCATATTCTGCCAATCACAACGCCAAGCTCCACCTCCCAGTCGAGCTTGCATGTCACCTTGGGAATAGGTATGTCGTCGTCAGGGTTGACAACGCTTGACGAGAATTTGGCGAATATCGACGGGAACTCGGGAACACTCTCACCTGTTTCCTTCGCGTGATCCCTATAGTTGAGACCTAACCCGATTATCTTGCCTGGACGACGAATAGGAGCCATGAATCTTAGTTCATCTTTCCGAAGAAGCTCCGGTCGCTCATCAGAGTGAGATTGTCTGTAGTTTTCGATAAGCGCCTTGACTGTATCAATCCAGTCTGTCTGTTTCAAGAGATCTATCATTACCACTGGGAAATTGTATCCATGTACTCTATGTTCAATACCGAAATGGGCAGCCGTTGATGGAAGATCCATTACCCCTTCTGTAAGCTCGGCACCGATTGACTTCATGTCGTCCTTGGAGTACGATACAAGACGCATGGGCACAGGCTCAGGTCTCACGCATTAATGTTTAGCGGTGAAAGGCATCAAGAGCGTCAGACCATTTCATTTATCCGAATGGATGAAGTCCCACTCCCGGAGTGTTGAGAAATGCCAGAAACCCCGTCGTTGGACGATTTGCCGGACGAAGTATTCGTCGCACTTGGCAGAAGAGGAATGGAGGGTATTCCTCTGAAAGAATGCACCTATGCGTGTGACGGCAAGGAACTCACACTACTTGAGATGAAAAGAGAACCAGCGAAGATTACTGGCAAAGGACTCGAACCCGTAGTTGAAGATTGGGTAGTAGAATGTGATAAATGCAAGAGACCCTTCACTATTCGCGCAAAGATACGGTATGTTGATGGAGAACGAATAGACACAATGGTGAGTCTCTTGGATAACAAGGGAAACGACTTAGGATGGCTCGGTTCTTTCTAGGTGGTAGGGATGCCGAAGAAGTACAAGATCTCGGTACTACCAGGTGATGGCATTGGCAAGGAAGTCATTCCAGAGGCCGTACGAGTGATGTATGCGGCCAAGGATGCTGTGGGTGGTATCACCATTGAGGACATCACTTTCGAATGTGGCGGCGAGTACTACAAGAAAGAAGGTAGGGAATGGTCGGAAGAAGCAGAGAACTTCACGAAGGATGAGGCGGATGCAATTCTCTTCGGCGCTGTGGGCGCCCTTGGTTCAGACGGAAAGCCTGTAAGATTGCCTGATGGAAACCATGCTGGGTACAACATTGTCATTGGGCTCCGACTCAGCCTAGAGTTGTATGCGAACACGAGACCTGTGAAGCTGTACGAGGGTGTACCGACGCCACTCAGAGAGAAGACCCATGAAGACATCGACATGGTGATAGTACGTGAAAACACTGAGGGCCTCTATGTACCTGCGAGGGGACATCTAGCGGAGGGCAGTGATACTGAGATGGCCATCGACCTACGCCTAATCTCTCGAAAATGAGCTGAACGAGTAATTGACTACTCCTTTCAATTGGCAGATACTCGAAACGGAGCTCCATCAGACTGGGAAGAAGCGCGTCACGTGCGTGGACAAGAGCAACCTACTTGCAGGGTGTCAGCTGTTCAGGAAGGTCTTTGATGAAACAGCGGCAAGATATCCGAGGATTGAGCCAGACTATGCCTACGTAGATGCTTGGACCCTCTGGGCACTGATGAAGCCTGAGAACTACGATGTCGTAGTTGCTCCCAACATGTTTGGTGACATAATCACCGACTTGGGAGGAGGAATTCAAGGAGGGCTGGGAATGGCCCCATCTGGCAATATCGGAAACAAGAATGCTATGTTTGAACCGGTCCACGGGTCCGCACCGGACATAGAGGGGGAGAACCAGGCAAATCCGATTGCATCAATTCTCTCAGTCGCTATGCTGTATGACTGGCTCGGGACAAAGCACAAGGACGAGCAGGGCCTTGCCGCGGCAGAGCTAGTCAAAGAGGCTGTAGCATCAGTTCTAAGAGAAGGAAAGACACGTACACCCGATATCTGTCTGGGTCAGTGGAAGGATGTCACTCCATCATCAACAACGAAGGTTGCTGATGCTGTAGTCAAATCAATCGAGAAGATTGGCTCTGAGAGGTGACAAATGTGGGTAAGACTCTCGCGGAGAAGATCCTGGGGAACCACACCGAAGAAGGAGAAGCATCGGCAGGTGACATAGTTGTCGCAAAGGTCGACTTCTTGATGGTGAATGAAGCTCTTACCAGAATCATACCTATCTTGGAGGATATGGGCGTTGAGAAGGTATGGGACCCTGACCGCATTCTCGTAGTGAATGATCATTGGGCCCCTGCGTCTGATACCAGAAGTGCTGAGATGCATATCAAGAGTAGGCGCTTCGTGAAAGACCATGGAATAACTCACTTCTGTGACATTAACTGCGGGATTGCACACCAAGTACTTCCTGAGATGGGTCTTGTCAAACCAGGAGACCTCATTGTGGGTTCAGATTCACATACAACAACCTACGGAGCTTTCAATTCTTTCTCCACAGGTCTTGCATCTACCGATTGCGCACTCATTGCTGCTACTGGAGAGAATTGGTTTAGGGTACCACATTCGATACGTATTGATGTCCAAGGCAAGATGCCTGACATGGTGATGAGCAAGGACCTAATCCTGAAGATCATAGGCGATCTTGGATCAGATGGAGCGAACTACCAGTCAATTGAGATTCATGGTCCCGTGATTGATTCGATGTCCGTGGGATCCAGAATGACAATGTGCAACATGGGCGTAGAGGCAGGAGCCAAATGCACCCTCATGACTGTCAACGGCCCACTACGAAAGTGGATGAAGAGTCACGCATCTCATACCAAATGGTCCCCTTTGGAACCAGATCCAGATGCAGAATACGTAGACCGAATCGCTATCGATTTGGAGAAGAATCCCTTGGAACCCATCGTAGCAACTCCGCATAGCCCTAACAACGGGAAGCCGGTTTTGGAGGTTGAAGGCACACGAATTGACCAGGCCTTCATTGGATCTTGCACAAATGCAAGACTGGAGGACCTGGCCACGGCGGCAAGGATAGTGAGGGGGAAGAAGGTTCATCCTGATACTAGGTTCATCATCACACCAGCGAGTACAGAAGTGTATATGGACGCCGTGAAGACAGGAGTGGTGGAAACCCTGGTCAAGGCCGGAGGAGTGGTCACAAACTCAACGTGTGGAGCTTGTATCGGTGGAGGCCTTGGAGTCCTAGGTCCGAATGAAGTCTGCGTATCCAGCACAAACCGCAACTTCAAAGGACGCATGGGACACCCTGACTCAATGGTCTACCTTGCGTCACCAGCAACTGTGGCAGCAAGTGCATTGCGCGGTGAGATATCAGACCCGAGGAGTGTGTGAAACCTGAAGAGTATCTCTGGCAGAGCGTGGGTTCTTGGTGACGATATCAACACGGACCTGATTATCCAGGGAAGATACCTGACAATGCTTGACTACTCTGAGATGGCGAAGCATACCTTTGAGATACCGAGACCTGAGTTCGCAAAGGAAGCAAAGCCCAATGACATCGTCGTCGCAGGAAAGAACTTCGGCGGGGGCTCCTCTAGGGAGGAGGCACCTGCGGTTCTAAAGACACTCGGCATTGGTTGCATTGTCGCGGAGTCGTTTGCACGTATCTTCTATCGTAACGGGTTCAACATCGGCCTGCCGCTCATGGTAGTGCCCGGTATAGCCTCAGAGATTGAGGACGGCGCTATAGTCACAGTGGACTTCACGGAGGGCAAACTGACTATAGACGACTCTAGAGTCCTTTCTGGAGAGCCAATACCAGTGCTCATGCAAGAGATGCTTGATGCTGGTGGAGCAGTCCAAATGTACCTCAAAAGGAAATGAAGTTCACATTCCGTGTTGATGCATAAGATTGCTCGTCTTGAGTTGGTCGGGAAGAAAGGGCTAAAAGCCTCGTTAATCTGGTCACAATCAATGGAGACACGCGAAGAGGACTGTTCATGAATGTCATGCTATTCCTTGTTGTTTCATTGATTGTGCATTCAATTCCGATTCCTTTCTCATCTGAGATGCTGCAGCCAAGCAGGCTGATCAAGTGGTTACCATTCCGGCTTGTTTGGGGAACTATTGCATGGGGGGCCATCGTTCTATTCATGATGATGACTCTGCCATGGGCTATTCTCAGCCTGATTATGAGCTTAGGTCTACTATTGATGATATCCAGTGGTTTTCGTCCAGGTGAATTGGAGGAGATGTTGAGGGGGCTCAGAGCACCGTTGACCTGCTTCGGTCTACTCGTTGTCATGCTGATGCCTATGTTCTCAGGGCTCATAGGATGGACATCAGACGTATCGAACGCTCAGTATTTCGACAACATGATCGTCGAAAGCGAAGAACCTCTGTTCAACTCGACCATCCCCGATGACATGGTAAGATTGGTCACGGAAGAGTATGCAGCCTATGTTGCCAACCAACACATCTCACCCTTCGGTTCAAATGTAGAGGTTTCTGCCGCGCATATAACAACGAGGGCGGGACGGCTTGTGTGGGTGTGTACGATAGTATCAACGAATGTCTTGGCAGAGAACTTCGTAAAGGGGTTCATAGTTGTCGACGCCAATGACCCGCAAGCGTTTGAACCTGAGGTCATCACTAGCACAACCATACCGGTTGGAGAGGGCCTCTGGTGGGACAAGGACATTCGCTTCAGGAACTACTTGAACGACATGTCCGCAGCGTACCAGTATGCATATCCTACGTGGGATCCGCTAGGTGAACTTGCCTATGTACAAACAAGAACGCCGCTGGGGCTCGATTTTGTTGAGCGGGCCATAGGTCCGATTGTCTATTTTGAGAATGGAACAGTGGTTTCTTACAACAGCATAGAAGAAACACCTGACTGGATTACCCAGGCATATGCCGAGGAATGGCTCGAACGAGAGGTTTCCCGCTGGGGCGGCTATCGAAGGGGAACCTCCTTTGATCTGTTCGCCGGTGGACTCCTCTGGTTCATTCCACCCTCCAACGACCGTCTCGAGATGACTGAGGATACCAGATACATCGCCAATCCGGACTCGGGCATGGTGGAGGCATTCATTGCCGTTCATCCTGTCGGGAACCTTGAGGCCCTAGCCGGAGTCTTCAGGGCAACCCAGGACACTGTCTACTACCATGATTTGAGTGGGTTTGGGTATGTAAGCGGAGATGCGGCAGCCGCAAACGTCGTAGGGCAACTCCCACCTCCAGCCACAGGGTTCTACTATGGCGCAATGCCACTACTTTATCCTGTGCAGATTAGTCCGAGCGAAATCAAGTGGACTTGGTATACACCAATCTATTGGGCTACAGGATCCTATGATGCTGATGCTGACGAGTTCTTTCTGTCAGACATGCGCCTACACGCACTAGCCCTCGTAGATGCATCCAACATAGACAAGTTCTACATTCAAGAACTAGGAGGGGCATTATCCGGGCCCACATTGGTACAGACCACGAGAGCGGGCTATGTTGCGCTCTTCGGAGGTTCAATTGGGCCGGGGCCGGGAGAAGCATTTGAACTCAATGCAACGGTCGTGAGCGTGACCTCATATGTGGAAGACGGCGACACACATATCGTATTGGGAACTGACAATTCCACCTATCCATATGTCGAGGGGGCAAGAGCTTGGATGAACCTGACGGATTGGTACACTCTACTGAATCTCAGTCCAGCTGATAGCTTCATTGCCACTCTTCAGGAAGAGGATGCACAGTATCAAATCATCGCAATAGTGAAGACTTAGAACCCTCATGAGTGGTGGCGTCTAAATGCCACCGCTCATCTTCTTCTTTAGCACCGCATACTTGTCCTTGATAGCGCCCCAGATTCTCTGAGCCCGAGATTGAGAAGCATTAGTGTGAATGAGACACTGATCGCCCATGGAGCATTGGTCCTCAAAGCCCCCGTAGTCATGCAACGCTCTTGGCAGGGAGGACTTCAGCAGCTCGTCCTCGAATGATGCCATGAGCTCTGCGGAAATAATGCTCCAGTCTTGGTTCACAAATCGCTCTGAGGCAAGTGTTTCAGAAACAGCTGAAAAGACCTCGTTGGCAACGTCCGGTGCGTCCTCCCCAAGACCTATCACGACTGAATGACCACCAGGGGTCGTCTTAGTGAAGCGCATCTCACTATTGCCCATCTTCACTGACTGCAAGGAGAAGTCGCTTGAGATTGTCAAGGGGATAGTTTCTACAGCTGACAAGAACCCGGTGAGAAGCTCGGGGTTCTTGAAGGCCGCCCTGCAGAAAGTGCCATAACATTTGCTGTATATGGGCAGCCCCGATTGCGTGTATATCAACAGATACTCGAGTACAGGCATAGAGGGTGGCTCCTGCGCCAGATGATTAGCTTCATTGATACCTGCGTCTTCACAAATACTTTGTGAACTAGAGTCTATTCAGAGTCTTGAACTCCTTGAACACTTCTCTCTGTATCAGGAATCTCAAGATCTCTGCAGTGCCTCCACCGATTGTCATTAGACGAGCGTCTCGAAAGAATCTCTCAACGGGATAGTCAGTCGTGTAACCCATTCCTCCGAGTATCTGAAGCGCATCGTTGGCGATTTGGATGGCCGCCTCCGTGGTGTACAGTTTCGCTATAGAGGCCTCTTTTGTGATGTTCTCCCCTCTATCATACATGCGTGCTGCAGTGAGAGTCAGTGCCCGTCCGGCCTCAAGCTTCATCGCCATATCAGCAATCTTGAAGCTGACTCCTTCGAAAGCTCTGATAGGTCTGCCAAACTGATGCCTCTCGTTGGCGTACTTCACGGCAACTTCATAGGGTGTACGACCATAGCCAATGGCTTCACCTGCAATGGCAGTCCTCTCACTGTCAAGCTCATCCATGAGGATATGGAATCCTTGACCAGGCTGTCCCAGCACCATTCCGGGCGGTACTCTCACGTCCTCCAGTTTCAGCCACGAGACCCGCGCTGACTTCATTCCGAGCAGATCGTGATCCTGTACTACGGAGAACCCATCAGTCTTCGTGTCTACTATGAAGGCACTCATCCCGTCCTTGGCCTTCACGTTTGGGTCTGTAATCGCGAAGGTACACATGTAGTCTGCAGGGCTACCATTGGTAATGAACCGCTTCTCACCATTGAGGATCCACTCGTCCCCGTCTTTCTCGGCACGCGTCTTCATCCCTGCGGTATCAGAGCCTACATCTGGCTCAGTTATCCCTATGCAACCTATCTTCTCGCCCTTGATGATGGGTGTGAGGTACTTCTTCTTCTGCTCCGTAGTTCCAAACTTGCTAACAGGCATCCCATATAGTGTCGCTGATGCCATTCGCGCCATATCTAGTCCTGCATTGACAGCCGAGATCTCTTCGGCAACGATTATCTCATAGGACAGACCCCGTTGGGTCCCTCCAACTGATTTCTCGTGATGAACTCCCATGTACCCTGCTTGACCAATCTTGCGAAGAAGCTCGCGGGGATATGGGCCTTTGTCGATCTCGTCGGCGATTGGTTCTATCTCTTTCAGGCAGAAGTCACGGACTTCCTTTCGGAACTTGATTTCATCTTCTGTCCACAACGCGCTGCTCAGATAGTCAGTCATTGTTGATACCTGCTTGTGGTAGGAAGTGCTCTCTCTTAAATCACTAGCTAGATGTGCTTGAAAGCAGGATTGGCGACATTCAGGTATCACTCATGTGTCCTCATTTCGTAGTGTGAAAGAGAGTCTTCCATCCGTCATGTGTTTCACTTCGACGGCGGACCCAATTCCAACACTTCCCATGTCTATCTCTTGGCCGAGGCAGAGTACAACGGCGCCTTGATCCAACTCAATAAGGGCCAAGACAAGAGGGCGCTCAAAACCATCTGGAGGCATTTCCAAGATTGTGTAGGAAAGGACAGACCCTCGGGAGCCGAGAGTCACACTGGACATCTCTCCAGTCTTGTTTCCGCAATAGGGGCAGGTTCTCCTCGGCGGCACAATCACCTTCTCACAATGACGACACTTCGACGCCTCAATCATCATACTACTCAGCTGCTCTAGTACAGAAAGTGATGCCTGAGAAGAGTGTTACGGAATTCGTCTTCTAGCCGCGGACCTTCAAGTTTCGAAGCGCAGACTTTCTCTGCCTCTTGATGAATCTCATGAAGGCGGGGTCTCCGGTGAGACGAATGACTGTTTCATCTTTGAGGCTATCAATGTCACCTTCAATCCTTAAGGCATCACCCAGGTCTTTGAGATCGGTCTTGAGAAGTTGATCAATTACGTGGGGAGAGAATCCCTCCATCTTGTACACAGAGAATATCTCAGCCTTGGTGCTCGAACCGCCGCGATCAAGCAATGAGAGAAGAAGCAACCAGTGATGCCAAGTCACTGCGTGATTCTGTAAGAACTTCATTGCTTCATCAAGTGTTCGGCCCAATGACTTGCTGCCCCCGATTCTAGTTGACGCACGTGTCCTTTAGAAACCCCCTACCGGGTGACCCAATGAGGTAAGCTTGGATGCATTGTCTCTTAGGCTTTCAGAAACCTGAGAGGCCTCTTGAATCATGGCCATGAGCAGTTTGCGAAACTCTATAGCTCCTAGTTCTCCGCTGTCAAGTTTCATTGTCAGCTCAGTTCTCTCTTTCTGCAGGTCTTCTCTTCTTCTTAGAAGGCGATTGTGTTCGGCTAGCAGCGCATCAACCTCTGACGCCGCTTCCGTACCGGGTTTCACCAAAGACGGCCCTGGTGTGGCTCGCGGCATTGGCCCCTGTGAGGTCATTATCTCCCGTGCCTTCACTATGCTCTTGGCTTCGGGACGCTTCTTCCTTCTCCATCTATCAAAGATACCCAACTCAGGTCACCTCTTGGTGGTCCATTCTCTCACCACAACTTGTCATAATCCTGCACGCCCGCAATCTCACCCACAATCCTGAAATCGATGGTTTCAAAGACTAAGCCCTTTAGTAGCTGCAGCCAACGACCTCTGAATTCAGGATTATTGGCCTGCATGCCATATGCAGGTACATCCAGCTTCATGCTTACTTCCTCTGGAGTGAGTGCATCTGGTAGATCCTGTTTGTTTGCAATCGCGATTGCTCTAGCATAAGGAAGGTCTGCCTTGAGAGCTGGAAAGGCAACTCTCTTTGTCCATTCTATGTTCTCTTCGGTAGAATCAGATAGTATGACTACGACACTGCCCGCACGAATAATCTTGTTCCACTCCTGGACAAACCGGTCTTGGCCACCCAGGTCAAAGATGCTGCAGACGTACGGGGCAAAGTCCCCTTCCAAGAAGGCCTTGTCTGCGAAGAAGGTTGGAACGTACTCAGAGGGAGGGGCTTGGTCTGGCATTGTTGCAAGTTCAAGCAGAGTCGTCTTTCCAGTTCCACCATGTCCAGCAAGACACACCTTCACAGGCATTCTTGTTACAACGTCTCTGAACGCTACTCCATATGGTGAGAAGTCTGTCGACGTCCACCTATCTGATAGGATGTCTCTCTCAAACGCAGTCATGAACTTCGAAACGGTCCTCATCAGGGCTTCTTCGACCTTCTGTAGAGAAGATTGCCTATCCATGGTCAGGATGAATTGCGTGTCATTACTATTCATGTAGACATATCGAAATCGCTCAATTTCCATGCTATCGATTGTCCATTCCTGTAGCTTCTTCGTCGAAGTGGATACAAGCATCATGACTCCATCTGTATCAAGTTCGTTGTTAGGGACAACGATATCTTTGAACAGTGTCTGGCCGTCTTTGAACACGTGGATTTCCCTGATCATGACTAGTCCGACGCTCCTACCTCAAAGGCGGCAGCCACGGTGGGATGAGAGTGCTTTAGCACCTCAAGGTAATGGATTGCTTGACGACTAGGGATGTCTTCTTCGTTGTAGGATTCCACTGTACTTTGAATCAGCCATTCGGGATAGACTGTCGCAACCTTCGGGTTGCTTTTCAGCAGAACGTGCTCATTACCTGAATCATCCTTCAGTCTGACCGCAATATCAGCCTTCTCAAGTTCCCTTATCTTCTTCTTGACTTTCGCTTCAGGCAGGTCTAGCATCTTGGGTAGTTCGCTGGTAACTCGTGGACCCTCACGTAGGATTTGGAGTATCTCGTATGAGTCTACGTCCAAGAGGTGTTGTGCAAGCTCTTCGGCTTCCCTCCAGACAGTTTCATGAAGGTCTGCTCTTAGCCCTGCCGAGTAGCCCTTGTGGAATTCCTTTGTTTCATCCAAGAATGGACCAGCGACCTCTCCGGGTATCTCACCAGACCTGACAGCACGAACAGTGTCGATGGAAACGTTTCTGAGAAGAAAGAGGGCCCTCGTGAGATAGATGACCTCCGATGACAACCCCTCAACCCAACCCGTAGCAATGATTCCGGCCTTCACTAACGGCCGGAGCACAATATCTGCATCTATCTCCTTTCCTACTTCCTCGAATATCGTCTGTTCAAGTTCTGATGATTCAACGGTTCCGTTTCTCATTAGGATTCTAAGAATTCCTCTTCTGATGGGGTCGTTCAGGATTGACACTTGGCGTTGCTCAGGAGTCATCTGTGTGTATCGCACTATCTGCTTGTAGAGCCTAGGCAACATGTCTATGTATTCGTCATCTTCTGCGTGTAGGAAGACTTGAGTCGCAATCTCAGGAAGAGCATCCTTGTAGACATCGGGGTCTTCCTCAAGTTCGAGTACTAGAAACACCATCGAAGGGTGTCCTTTCAAGTGGTTGTTCAGGCCGCCGTAGTAGACTGCAAGCTTGAACTCGTCAAGCACAAGTGAAGTGAACCCGGGCCTCTGCGATTCCTCCGTTTCTCCCATGGTCGCGATGCCGTATACGCGCATAGCAGTTGTCGGGTCTAGACCCCTATTCAGCTTCTTCGGAGTCTTTGTGGTGACAACTGGACCTAGCTCGTTGTCCCATTTTAGCACAGCTAGTCCTTCGGGCATTAGCAACCGTCTCCGTCTAGTAACGAGATAATAACCGTAGACTGGCTGGGAATTAATAAGAAAATCTTGGACAGACGATTGAACTAAAGCACAGAATGCTCGGAAACTGGCTCTACCTTGAACTACTTCCAAGAATTGAAACAACCATGTTGTTCCCGAAACCACCAATGTTGTGAGTAAGCACGACCTCCGGGGATGCCGTTTGGAGACCCCTTGGCGCCTCCTCGCGGATCTGCACTACAGCATCGCGGATCTGAGCAACGCCCGTAGCACCAGTCGGATGGCCCCTGGCCTTGAGTCCTCCGGTGGGGTTCACAGGAGTCATGCCATCAACTTCGGTTGCGCCGTCCTTGATCATGTCAATTGCCATTCCCGGGTTGGTCATTCCTACATCTTCCATGTTGATGAGTTCTAGTATGGAGAATGCATCGTGAAGCTCGAAGAGGTCAATGTCCGATGGACCCAGATTCGCCATTGCATAAGCCCTCTCAGCGGCGACCACCGTCGCGTTCATTGATGTAAGTGAGAGTCTATGCTGCACTGCGTGGAAATCAGTGGCATGGCCTACGCCCAATACTTGGACCGATCTATCTCTGATACCGAGATTCTTGACAATTCTCTCAGAGGCCAACACAATAGCTGCGGCACCATCGCTTGTGGGACAACTGTCGTACAGTGTCAACGGGTGAGCCACTACTCGGGAAGTGTTCACCTTCTCCACCGTGACCTCCTTCTGGAAGTGTGCGAGTGGGTTTCTAGCTCCATTCCTATGGGCCTTGACTGGAACTAGTGATAGCTCATCTCGTGTTAGGCCATATTCATGCATGTATCGTCGTGCAACCATCGCGGCTAGAGCAACAGGTGTTGCACCATACTTAGTTTCATTCTCGTACGACATCATCTTTGACAGGATTCGTGAGGCCTCGCTCCGCTCAACGCTGGACATCTTTTCCACCCCAACGACCAGAGCAAGGTCAGAGAGTCCGGCTGATACAAATGAGAATGCGCTCTCAAAAGCACTGGAACCCGAGGAGGGGCCGGTTTCGACACGCGTTGCGCCGGCTGGCACGATACCAATTAGGTCAGCCAGTTGCGTCGAGAGGTGCCCTAATCCTGTGAACTCGTCAGGATTCTGACTTCCTACTACAAACCTATCAAATGTCTGTTCAGCTGCGTCAGCATCCATTATAGCCTCATGGGATGCCCTTTCGGCCAACTCAAGAATCGAGTCTTCAAGAACGCCAAAAGGGGTCATTCCAACTCCAACGACATACACGGGTTCCAAACCAGACCACCCTACTCGATTAATACAAGTATATCATTGGGAGTCACGTTTGAGCCGGTTTCGACGTTCACTTCCTTCACCACTCCAGCGTTTGTGGCCTTTAGCTCATTGAACATCTTCATGGCCTCAAGGATGCATACTGTCTGCCCAGGTTTCACCTTGTCACCGATCTTGACTGAAACCTCTGTAATCTTGCCAGGCATTGGTGGATAGATCCCTCCTGAAACTCTCGGCCCAGATGATGCGGTGGTGCTGGTTGAGGCCTTGACCTCCACTTCCTTTCTCACTCTAGACCATTCAATGTCGTGATGTTCACCATCCACTTCAACTGCAACCTTGCTACCAGTCCTGCTCACGACTCTGACAATATGGTCCGAATATGTGTCGTTGACGTTCCA
>CP070658.1:2473760-2480697 GCA_020355105.1 Candidatus Thorarchaeota archaeon
TCAAGCCCACGATTCCGCCAATCAGTCCGATTATCACCCCTTCCAACACAAGCATTCTCTTAATCGACCTCGGTCCGAACCCCTTCGATGACAGTAGACCAAACTCCCGGCGTCGGAGATTGTAACTTACGTCGCTGAGCATTGTCGAGGAATACCAAGACATGAAGATGATAGGAGCCGCTAGGCTAACGAAAGCAAGAATGAGGATTGTGGACATAAGTGACACGAAGGAGAGTGTAGGACCGACCAGATTCGTGACATCAGTGTTGAAGACAGCTGTTCTATCTTCGATTCTTGCAACTATATCATTGACCGCCGCGGAAGAGCCGCCCACGTCATATGGGTTGATGACCATATCTCTGTCAATCTGACATGCATAGCCTGTAGTCATGAACATCTGGGTTCCATTCTCGTATCCATCATACCAATCGATGAATGGAAACAGGGTAGATTCCCAATCAACTAGCAAGAGGTTATAGTCACGCCAGTCACCAATCTCAATCTGGATGAACCCTAGGTTGAAGTATCGAGGAGGGTTCAGCAGGCGTGCAGTACGCTCAGGGATGTCCACAAAACCAGCAACGGTCAGATTAAGTTCAATTTCCTCAATGAATGGGAACTCTGTCGTTTGTACTCTGACAGGGAATTGCAGAATCTCACCGATAGACAGAGCGGATGCGTTCACCGAGCTTGCAACAATATACGTTTCATTGGCACCCAGTGTTGTTGAGCCGTTGATGTATTTGACTGTACTCCACGCAGAACTTGAACGATCCAGCCCTATGACGTCAAAGGAGGTCCCGGTTGTCTGGTTGTGTGTGTAGGTGACTTCGGAGTATACGTCTACTGATGACACTTCAGGCAGCCCCTGAAGAAGAGCCTCTAGCTCCGCCATTTCAGAGTTCGACCAGGTGACATTGTTTGCTTGGACTCGGAGGTCATAGTCAACACCTTGAAGGGCGTTCAGCAGAGCCTCTCTGGACGTAACATCAGCAGATACGACCATGCCTGCAAAGAAGGTCGTGGCAACAAGAACCCCGACAGTGAGCGCAAGAAAGAGTCGGTAACCTCTGACAACTCTCTTAAGCGCGTATCTGAACATCTCTCAGACTACCCTGCTATTCCCCCAGAGTTCAATCAATATAAAGTGGCTGTTCACCACAACGTCCAGAGTTGGAGCGTGTAATCAAGAGGTTTGAGAATAAGGTGGGCGCACCACCGTGGGCAACATGACACTTGCCGCGCCACCACCTAATGATTTGTGCGTCATGTTCCATAGAGCCCATTTTTGAGGCAACATGCGAGGCTCGGACCGCACGCCAGAGTCCGTAGCCGACCCACGCAAGATGTGCTGCGCCCTTCTTTTGGAGACAGTCACAGTCGCTAATGCTCCAACGTCACTATCTCGCCGGTGACATTAGGGCATAAGCGAATATAACTTTAGGTGTCTGCGACAACATCCACAGAAGAATGGGAGTGATGGTCGCGGCGTCTCCATATTCACTTCAGTAATACGACTAAATAGCATATAACAGTATCCCCCGCATTGAGCTAGGCCACAAGAATCGCGCCGGCATTATGTCCCTACCTTCTTTGTGAGGCGACCTGGCACCCGGAATTGAGTATGGCATCTAGCACAACGTTTTTCCGCCCTACGTCGCAGGAGAGAGAGTACGCCTCCCAGCGAAAGACCTTAATGTCGAAGGATGCCCAGACGCAGGACTACTTCTCGGTAGTCCACGACCACCCCACCTAGCATGCAGTAGCGAAGAATGGAGTCAGAAGTGATGCGAGTATACCTTGATGCGAACTTCTTCATCAGTGGTTTTAGCGATCGACCAAAGGACGTCAATATAATCAAAGACGCCGCTGAGAGGGCAGGAATGGAGCTGTGGATTACAAGGCAGGTATTTCAAGAGCTGAGATGGTACCTTCGGAGAGAAGTCGAACAGATAATCCAGATCGAAGAAACCCTCTCGAAAGACATCAAGGAACTGATAGAGAGCATCAAGAAGCCTGAGGGAGCACTGCCACAACTGAACGACATGTCCTTGATACTGGGAGCTATGCGTTCGAAGAAGTCAAAGATAGTCACAAGTGACCTCAAACTTCTGAACACTATTCAAGACATCAAGATAGATGTTGAGGGGATTGTAGGCTCTGCGTTTGCCTTGGAACTTATGGAGTCCGTTGACGATGAGGAATTGAAGAACAGTCTCTCAGTGATAAGAGAGAGAATCTACGGTGAGGAAGTAAGGTATAGCATTGCCAGACAAGAAGCCTACGACCCAGTGACGAGGATTCGTCTTATCGAGGAGCATGCGCTGCGTGTGATTCGGACTGTAAAGGCCCCTGCAGAGAGTCTAGATAGGAAGCTCTCCAGAGGACAACCACTCTTTGTACTAGACTTTCTCGAGGACATCAAAGCTGGCATTCCGACGATGTTTCAGGACTTTAGAGCAGGCAGATACAGCACTCTGGCCAATGAGATTGAGGCGGTCCAAAATGAGATAGAGCGTCTTCTGATAATGTCCACATTGACAAATGATGAAGAAACACATGGCAAGCTTGTGGAACATGCGTCAGACCTTACTCTGTTCCTATACTACCTAGAAATGATCTGTCACCTGTACCGAGGCAGCAGGAAGGGAGTCGAGAACGCCCTTTCCGTTTCTGAGGAAGCTTTTCGACTTCTCATGTTTGCAGCAGTGTCTGACGACGAGCTGAAAGCAGGTGTGTTCTTCGTTCGAATAGTTTTGGCTCTCATTCGAGAAGACTACGACGAGATAGACTACTACTACAGTCTATATGACAGCATGATCAGAAGAGTCAATCTTGAGGACATGATAGAAACCTCGGAAGGGCTCTATGTCATCATGCAGGTCCTTAGAGAGTTCATGGGAGGATTCTCGCTTACAAAGAGCAAGCTTCAGTATCCGGACGCAACTCTAGCATTGCTAAACGATATTGCTAAGCACTCTCTGCAATTTGATGAACATGACAACGCGTGGCAGCTTGTAGTCACAGCCTACAAGATAGGAGTTGCCTATGGCAAGGAAGACGGAGCGCTCGCCTCATTCCTCATGCTGTACAAGGTGTCATCCTCGTCACACGACAGGTTCAAGCCAGCCCTCGAGAAGATTGCTGAACATGCGCTTAAGATGTTTGTCAAGAAAGGATGGGACACAGCCCAGATAACGCCGATATTGAATGAGATACAGGGTAGCATCCAGCCTGTGGAGAATATGTCGACTGAGGAGGCCGTGGAGTTGACAGACTTGCCTGAAGCACTCCACAGTTGGATGGATGTCCTGTCAATTGAGAAGATTGAGGACACCGAAATCCTTGTCGTACGCAATCAGATGCTCCAGGCTAGAGTGGGAATCGATATCAAAGAACACATCGACCTGAAGAGCCTCAAGACGGGCCACAGAGTTGCGCTCACGAAAGGGAAATTCAGTGTAGCAAACACAAGCCCAGAGGTCATAAAGCAGTTTGCCGTGGTTCTGACCGTGACTCCGTCAGAGAACGCTGAGATCTCCTACGAGGGCGAATACGGTTTCAGCTGGCTCAAGCTTGCAGAACCAGAGCCTGAAGTATAGGTCTTGGCAGATGGACGTGTGTGAATTGGATCCTTTTGTGCTCCTCTTGATAGCAGTGGGGGTCGTAGCGGTCTCATGGTTCAACTATATACTCAATCGTGCCCCTGGGTCCGATCCTGACGATTTCCTCATAGGTCCGGAGGGTATGCAACTGCAATGCGATTGCTTCCTCAACACGATGATTGTTGGGGGGATATTCGTTGTTGCTGTGGCTATCGCGTCGTCAGCCTTTGCTTCAAGAACCGAACTCTATCTCATCGGGATCATTGCCTACGTAGTAATCACCGCTGCCGGGATATACGGCAGAAGGAAGAGGTACAATGATTGGAAAGAGCTTGATGGCGTTCTCCAACGTGCAGTACCGAAGACACCTCGTAGAGCCTTCGATAATGACAGACTGGACATCTTCTTCGAGGGAGAGGATGAGGAAGACGACATCTGAAGATGCGTGCTACTTGGCCTCAATCTTGTCGTCTTCTAGGTTGGGCATCTTGATAGCAATGACGTCAACATGAGGACCAGTCGGAGTTTCAAACCAATGGAACTCACCTGGTTCTACAACAATAACGTCACCCTCATCCAAGTCATAAAGCGTATCTGCTACACCCATCTTGGTCTTGCCCATTATCACAAAGACTTCAGCGAGGACTCCGTGGGAATGAGGAGAAGTCTTCATTTCAGGTGGTATCCTGACTATGATGAAGCCTGCGCTGTCCGGAGGCTCTTTGAAGACAATGTCAGCCACGTACTTCGCCCTATATCCAAGCCGCTCTTTTGATTCCGCGTCAGATGCCCTATAGATCTCGACCATGTCCATCAGAATCAGTTCGTAGGGAACCGATTGAAGAACGTTACTCTTTGTCTACTTCATTGCGTCTATTGGAATCTTCATGCGGGTTCAATGGCGGCACCCAAGGAGGAAAGTCATCATAATCATTGAACACCTTCTCGGCAGCTCGTCTATAGAGGTGACGATTGAATCTGACATGCTTCATACTTGACCACACCTAGCTATGCATTGGGAAGGATAGAGTGTTGTTCAGCGTCAACCCATATGTACACCTACAAACCACAGTAAACCCATAGCTATTTGTCCTAGAATGATGAAGTATAGGTGTGATTCGTTCAAGAAAGTGTGAACCTATCCCGGGAAAGACCATTCATAAGGTTCTCGTGCTGGGTGCGGACATAGCTTTGCAGACGGGGTTCCTAAACCATGCATCTCAGGGGACTGCAGCATTTCAGCTCTATTCCACATTGGGAGTGGGGATAGGAGTTACCAGAAGCGCCTTGGAAGACGGATGTCAAGCAGTACTCCAGCTCTGGTCGCTGCCGTTGGTTGAACGATTCAATGGAATCACTCAGACATTCATGAAAGGGCATCGTGGTGCAATCCTTGTACTGAGACCAGATGAAACTGAGATAATCGAGCAACTCTTCTCACTACTTCCTGACCATTCCCGAGAGCGTCTGATGGTCATCATCGTAGGAACTGATTCGAGTGTTGAACGGGCGCTGGCAGACATCTCCGAGGTGCTTGGAAAGGCTCCCACGGTGGCCGACACAGCGAACGTCCAAGACTGTATTGAGTTCTTTGCCCAGAGTCTCAGCGAGGATGGTGGGAGTAGGACATGTCTCCCAGTGGTCACATTGCTGGATGCCAGTGAGTGTCCACCCCAAGAACCAATTCTTGACTCTACGTCGATGCCTCTTAGCTCTCGAGAGGAGATTGCGTACATCAAGGAGATGGCTGAATCACTGGGGGCCCCGTGTACTTCAACACATTGCATAATCGAACTCGATGAAGGTACTGTCAAGGTCGAGCTCAGCACGGGCGAGATTAGGTTGGAGCCGGTCATCTGTCAGCACTGCCTGAAGAGCTGCGTGAGAACCCCTCGACTTTGTATCGTTGGGATGGATTCCGGATGGTCATATGAAGACATTGGACCGAGAGCAATGCTCACCATGGCCAAGATATTCGGGCTAGTCACTGACGATCTTCCTGAACATGTCAGAACCCAGCTTCATAGAGCGTCTCGTTGCCACAGAATAGAGCTTCCTCATGTTGAAGGACGATCCGAAGAAACGATGGAGCGACTCAAGCGTCTGGGATACGTCAAACGGGGAAGAAGATGGACACTACTTGAGGCCGCAGGTAGGAGGGTCCTTCAAGGACGATTATCCCCAGCAGATTGTGACGCCATCGCACGAGAATTCCTGCGAACCCAGGAAATGACTAGTGCGAGATGAGGTGTGGTCCAAGGATGGCATTGAAGATCATCTCAGTAGTGGGCGGCTCAGATTCTGACGAGTCTGCATTGAAGCTTGCTGAGGAACTTGGAGAGGAGATTGCGAGACGCGGCATAGCTCTTGCCTGTGGAGGACTTGGCGGAGTCATGGAGGCTGCCTGCCGAGGAGCTAAGAAGGCTGACGGTCTGACAATCGGGATTATTCCAACGGACTTCAAAGAACATGCGAATAAGTATGTAGACGTCGTAATCCCCACCGGACTGGGGCATGCGAGAAACTATCTGGTAGCCAAGACGGGAGATGCTGTGATTGCTGTGGCTGGCTCAGCAGGAACTCTAAGCGAAATGGCGATTGCATGGTTCTCGGACCGCCCCGTGATTGCAGTGGTCCCTTCGGGCGGCTGGGCAGAGCGCTTGGCTGGAAAGAAGATTGATGACCGAAGGCCAGATAAAGTGATTCCGGCAGAAACCGCCGTCGACGCTGTACGGAAGGCGGTTGAAGCTCTTGGATGGAGGTAGGGCGGCACCTTGCGAGTCGCAAAGGACGTGGTTGGAGGCAAGACCAACCTAACAGAGTCCGAGATACGAGAACTGGTGGCTACCTTCACAGATCTATACGACCCGAAGCCGAATGTTGTGAGAACACCTGAGGACGACACAATCTATGTGGGAGACCTCCATGGTGACTTCCAGAGTGCCCGGGCGATACAAGATTTCTTCATGAAATCTCCAGACGACTCAGTCGTGTTTCTGGGGGACTACGCAGATAGAGGACCTCAACAGATTGAAACATTCAACCTGGTGATGTCCATGGCAATCCAATATCCTGAACGAATACTGATGCTACGTGGAAACCACGAGGCAAATAAAGTCGCCAAAATGTATGGGTTCTTCGACGTCGTCAGAACGCAATACAATCCGGATTTGTTCGATGCATACTGCGAGGTTTTCAAGTCACTCCCCATGGCCGGAATCAACACGAACGGAGTCTTCGCGTGTCATGGAGGAATCCCCGAGGGTGTTGATACCCTCAACCAAATCCAGTCAATAGAAAGACGTTTTGTGGATCTTGACAACCCAGTCCTC
>CP070658.1:2480797-2500456 GCA_020355105.1 Candidatus Thorarchaeota archaeon
GCGGAAACGACAAGTCGGAACATATCATCGAGCATATCCCCATCATAGCCGATACGAACCACATGATAGGGCAGTTCTCTTGAGTCGTCGCTCTTGTGACCCCGGAAGCTCAGGAACTCGTTGAAGTCCCTCTGGAATGTATCGACTTCATTATCGTTGTCTAGCACAAACAGAGATTGACTTGGGGTGCCAAATGAAGACACAACACTGTCATAGGTCTGGTAACGTGCCTTCTTCTCAGGGATGAGCTCGCTATACAAGTCATCATGATTGGGAGAAGAGTCTGCCAAACCTCAAGCACCTGCCAATGGTCTATTCATCTACTGTTTCATATCTGTTTGAGAGAGCTACGGCCCAAGTCTATGGGAGTTTAAATGCCTTATATACTGAATTCCTATGTCGGCGTCCAGTTTCAGCACTCCCGCTCTTTCAAATCTTCTCATATATTCTTTGTTCACTTTTACTTCGCCTTTCGATTTGGAGGATAAGACTCAATCCAGGCGAGAATTCTACCTTCGCTCAGTTTATCAGCATGTGTTCAAAGACGTGAAACAGGTGAGTTCAATCACACATACCTCCAAGCTGATCATTGGAAGCCTGAGCCAGACGCTGAGCAATCGTAGAATCGCCCTGTGTGTGACAGGAAGTGTTGCCGCAGTGGAATGCGTTGCTCTTTCTAGGCTGCTCATGAGACACGGATCCGAAGTCTATGCTGTCATGAGCCCAATGGCGCACAAGATAATCCATCCGTACCTTCTCGAATGGGCCACCGGGAACCCGGTGATTGTGGAACTCACTGGTCAGATTGAACACATCACATTGGCTGGGAAACATGACGAGCGTGTGGACCTCGTCCTGGTAGCACCTGCAACCGCCAATACGATAGGGAAGATGGCAAATGGCATTGATGATACAGCTGTTACGACCACTGTGTCATCTGCAATTGGAGCGAAGATTCCAGTTCTAGTTGTTCCAGCCATGCACGAATCGATGTTTGATCATCCAGCCGTAGTTGAGAATATCAAGAAGCTCAAAGAGATTGGAGTCCATGTTATGAGCCCGAGGATGGAGGAGGCCAAGGCCAAGATTCCGGATTCCGAGGAGATCGCCAGTCGTGTGATATCTCTGTTGGGACCACAGGACCTCAACGGGAAGCATTTCTTGATTACCGCAGGCCCTACTCGTGGTTGGATGGACAGAGTGCGCTTCATCACAAACCCGTCAAGCGGAAGAATGGGAATCGAAATCGCCAATGAGGTGATATCAAGGGGAGGGACAGTCGACTTAGTCTTGGGTCCTGTGAGTCTAAGCCCGCCCCGCGAAGCGAACGTTCGGAAAGTGGAAACTCCGGATGAGATGTTGTCATCCGTCACGGAGATTCTGACTAAATCAAAAGCGGATGTTTTCATTTCAACGGCGGCAGTTCTGGACTATGTGCCTTCTGAGATGGTTGACTCGAAGATACCTTCCGGGACCGCTGAACTTGCTATCAATCTAAAGCCTACCGTTAAGATCATCGACAAGGTTCGAAAGAACCACAAGAAACTCTTCATTGTTGGATTCAAGGTGGAATCAGGAGTCACCGACAAGGAGCTGGAGAAGAGGGCTAAGACGAAGATTGAATCTGGAGTCTGTGACTTAGTGGTCGCCAATGACGCCTTGCGAGAAGGAGTAGCATTTGACACTGAAACGAATCAGGTCCTCATAGTTGGGCTTAGAGGTTTCGTCAAGCATGTGCCGCTCTCAATGAAGAGAGATGTAGCAAGAGAGATTGTGAACACGATTGTCGAAGCTATGTCGTGAACCAAACTCCGAACCAAGAATAGTAGATTGCTGTTTCTATAGAATGTCCAGCAATGTTTCGGCCATGCGCCTCATGTCCACGAAAATCAGTCCCAGTTGTGCATCTGGTCTAGCTAGGACTAAGATCAGCGCGTGGACTCCAACAGAGGTCATGAGTGTATATCCTTTGTCGCCTTTGACGTAGATCTCCAGCAGGTTTCCTCGTTCAAGCTCCTTTGTTGCCTTCTCTCCAAGCGATACAATAGCGGCACTGATTGCTGCAACAGTTTCCTGCTCGCTCTCGGGAAGGGCTGAGGAGATGGGAAGACCATCGAGTGACACGAGAGCTGCGCCCTCCACCCCTGGCACCGTTTCGAAGTCACGAATGATCTTATTGATAGTATCTACGCGGCTGGACATCTCTAGGGCCTCAAGTCAGTCCAATCAGACTCAGGTCGCCGCGTGTTGCTATAAAAGCTTCCTGTACTGTAGGCGCCAGCGAGCACGATTTTTGCGCAATTCTCAGACACCGAAGTATTCCTTAGGATCGAAGCGCTCGTCTTCTTTCCTCTGTCGCTCCCGTTCCTTCTTCGTCCTGCCAGACTCCCGCCTCAGTGAGATCTGATTTCCACCGCGCCTACGCCGCATATAGAACGATCCGGCCAAGATGACCGCGACCACCCCGCCAACTATTAGCAAAGGCACAAGCGGGAATGCTCTGATATAGACAAGATCTAGAAGCACAATTGACAACGAGTCATACCCAGACTTTACACCGGTCAGTTTCAAGTCAAAATCACCAAGGCGTCCGCGTGTCCAGTCCTCGGTCAGGGTGATAGTATAGATTCCCGAACCAGCCTCTGCTACTGAAACCGAAGTGTCATTGAACCAAGCCTGCAACTGAACCAGTTCTATGCCGACTCCGACCCGATTCGTTATCTCAAGTGTAAGTACAACTCTGTCGCCCTCCCAAATTATCTCCTGATTCAGAATTACGTTTCGTAGGAACAGGGAGGGCATAGTGTTCCACAGAACAGCATTCTCAATTGTCGCATTGCGTGCCGCTCCTGTCGGATGCGTCGTTGTTAGGGCAAATTTCCCTTTGCCAACGACACCAGCTGCTATCACGGCATTAGTTCCGTCGGTAGCCAGTACAGTGAGATTCTCCCAGACTGATGAGAGATGTCCTTGATAGTCCACTATCCCGCTAAGCGTATTGGGCGAGGACATGAAGGGATGGCCTGCGTCCACAATCGTAATTGAGGAGCCACTCCCAATGGCTTGGTATTCTGCTGGCCAAGGTAGCCAGTCCAAATTGCCAGAAACACCCATCAAGACAAGCGTGCCTCCATTCCGCACATAACCATCCAGCGTACCTGACGCTTCTAGTTGTGAAGAGAATGTAGAGAGAGTACCCGGCTCTACAATGGCTACGCTCCGAAGTGGAAGCAATCTGTCAAAGTAGGTTAGATTCGAAGCTTCATAGTATTCAAACTCAATTCCTAGTGATGTGAACGCAGTTGGGAGGTAGTCAGATGCACCAAGACCTACCACTCCAGGAACTCCGTTACCGGGACTGTGACCATCATAGCTGGCAACGGCCGCATCGACTGCCGTAAGTCTTGGTGATGTGGATGGAGAGTACAGATGGACTTCAGGGTCCCCATACAACACCTGCTGGTTTCCGTAATCTCGTGGGTCACGTCCCATAAGTGGATCTGAATAGTCAGGAGCCATTATTACTAACCCCTTGCTCAGAGCCGCGCCAGTCGAGTTACCACCACATAGGCTCTCAGCCAATAGAATCGAAAGAAGACCCGCTGGTTGGAAATAGACAGTCCTGGGAGATGCGACAACTCCGACAGCACCATGCTCCATGAGCATCATTGGAAGCCTCGATCCACCCAAAAGGCAAGCGGTGATTATGACAATTGGAGAGCCTATGTTGTCTATTGCCGCTTCCAGTTCGTCTGTAGTCTTCATCACGTGGTGAGCATTCTCTGCCTCAAAGGCCACAGGATTCACAAGTTGGTCGAAATCGTCAGGACTCTCTCTAACGGCCACGCTTTCCTCGAAGCCCCAGGTGGCGTCTGTGTCCCTTAGCGCGAACAACCCCGGTCCGCCAGGTCTAATTGGTGGATCCCTAGGAACGCTTGTGAGGGTTCCGTGTGTGCTCATTGACCAAAGGCCAACCTGGGCTGCAACTCCGGAGAAGACCTCATTGTATCCGACATGGGTCTCAATCGAGAAGCCTGCAGCCCCCAAAGCTGAGGTCGTATCATCAATCTGGCTTATGACGTGTGTGTCGTAGAAATTATCGGGATATGACGCGCCATCCGTGTAAGCATACATAGTGAGCAATGCCTCATCTGCTGCCTCTGCAGTTCGGAAGAGGAACCGATGATGAATCGCTCTGTTGACCATAACACTAGCAAGGGCAGAGCCCGCAGCCGGAATCCGACCTGGTCGAAAGTGACTCTGAAGAGACCTGTCAAAGCTGACTTTGATCAGTTCTGGGGGGGATAGGATTATCACAGACTGCGGGCTGCTTGCGTTATATGCACCACGGACACTTAGGTAGCTCTCGAAGTCATCCACAGATTGCATCATTGAGTTCCTGTTCGGTATTCTCTCATCGTACCAGCCATTCTCACGTCGAGTTATCCATCGGCTTGTTATGTAGACATCAATCTCCGGGCCTATCAAGTAGGGAAACCACGTTTCCTCAGCTCTTGTCGTAATTGAATTGTCAGCACCACAGAGAGAGAACACAGGTGCCCCATGGGCAGCCGCAGAGAATGCCGCAGGGGCGAAGAGCTCGTCCCCTGTTCCGCGTGGAGTTGTAATGACGACATCGTTCTCTTGAGATATTCCTCGTATCTGTTGAGCCAATATGGAGTAGTTTTCCAATGAAACAACTGAGGAAAAGGCATCTAGTTCGGTTTCAAGAGAGGGCGAGTGGATATTAGCTGGGTCTACAAGATAACTCGTGTTGACCCCCAACCTTTGTGCGACCCATTTCGTGAACTCTGGAACAGAGTCTTCTGTGACGTACAACAGTGGCACGTTCAAGAGAGATGCAAGGACTGCTCCATTGGCGGCGGATTCCAGATATGGCTGGAGATTGGAAGGAAGGGCTGAAATCTGCCAAGAGAGGTTAACGTTGTTCTCCTCGTCAGAGGCATCCATCCAAGCCGTAATTATGGTCCACTGACCTGGCATAGGATAGGGAATCTCAACATTCTCAATGCCGGGACCGGACAGAAGACTGCCTGCAGGAGCCCACTGGACTAGCCGACCGGTCGGGTCCACCAAGGCGAGATTAAGGTCAGTAGCAATCTTGTCCCACGTTATGCTGGCATTCAGCCATTTGGCGTTTGATGGTACATTGACAGTCCTCGAGAATCCAGGATGATACTTGACTTCAAAGTCCAAGGAATTTGAGCCTGGTAGAATCTTCTCGACTGTCATTGTCCAAGTGCCATCCAGCGTTTAAGGGTACCAGAAGTGAAGAGGTACCAGCGTGCCAACATAGGCTGGACTTCGCTCGAAGAAGACCTGGGATTCGACAGAGTAGTCTACGATGTTCCCGTTCGGATCTTTGAGCTCATGAAGATATAGGTCCTGAGTTGCCCAGTCTACTGTTCCCTCCAGCCACATTGCGGTTGAATGTGGCACGAAAGTGATATTTGCAGGGCCAGGTACTGTTGTCGTATACGGTGCTAATGCAGAGTTCAGAAATGTGAAGGTGTCACTACCAGAAGTGACAGTGGGTGGAGGGAGAATATCCTCGGCGAGAGCAAAAACCGCAACATCTGAGGAATCCCAATCCAGGAGGGCCAATTGAGCTGCAATATCTGTTGAATTATAGCCCGATATCATTGGATACATTGGCACTCCGAGCTCTTCCTCAATGTCCTCTACAGCAGAGTCTGAAATAGGTCCGATGCCAATTGCCTGCGTGGCGCCCCCATCCGGTTCTAGATACTCGGCCCAGTCCTCTACAAACCATCTCTCGGAGTCTGAACCGTCCACCTTTATCAATGGCGATACATACTGCGACCCTCCGTGGAAGAAGACCGAAGTGGGGACTGCTGCTATGTACGAAAAGTCATCCATGTAAGATGAGGGGTCGTTGTAGACGAAAGTAGCCCTACGAAGTGCTGTGAATTCATCGGGTAGTCCTGCTGCTACGTGATCAGGTTGTACGGGTGTTCTGGCCAATTCGCGCCATGGCGGCGAGCCTACAGGTACAAATGGAG
Source organism: Candidatus Thorarchaeota archaeon (assembly GCA_020355105.1). Classification (GTDB taxonomy): domain Archaea; phylum Asgardarchaeota; class Thorarchaeia; order Thorarchaeales; family Thorarchaeaceae; genus SMTZ1-83. The sequence goes on from CP070658.1 coordinate 2,486,842, forward strand.
TCACTAGGGGGGCCAGAAGCAATGTCACAATGAGAATAGAGAGCGGTTTATGTAGTCTAGATGTCAATCACTGCACTCCTTCATCTGGATACTGGACTTGTCAAGTCGAAGCAAATCAAGCTTTCTCGGGCATTCCCCTGTAACAACACACTGGGAGCACTAAGGGAGCAGCCGTTTCGTATGGATTCCCGACTACTCGATGACATCAAGCAGGCTTTCGTCAAAATCCTCGTCAGAGTCCTCGATCTCTTCCTTCTCAGGAAGGGCATCGATGATGTCATCAATCGGGCCTCTCAGTCTCCGTCTAGTCGATCTTGATAGATCCCAGAGCTTCTGTTCTGCTCGTTCAACTACCTCTCGAGCAAAGTCAGTCATATCAGCATCCAGATAGTTCTGTGCAGCTTCCACGAAGTACTCAGCAGACTTCCTCTGGTTGTCGTTCATTTCTGCTATGTCTCCCAGCAATGAGAGTGCATCCGCAACTCCAGCCTTATCATCAATATCTCGGTAGATTTTGAGAGCTTTCTTGAACTCCTTTTCGGCCGGCTCCCAATCCTCCTTGTCTGCATGAGCATTGCCAACATCCATTATCGTGCTCGCAACACCCTGTTGATTGTCGACCGATTTGTAAGCTTTCTGAGCCTTCTTGAAGTATGTGAGCGCCTCATCGAACTCTCCAAGACCATGTTTAGCGAGGGCCAAAGCATACATGGCGTCAGCTGCGCCATCCTTGTTGGACACCTTCTCAAACATCTTCATTGCTGTTAGACACGTATCTGCAGCGTCAGACCACTGTTCCAAGTTTATCTGGGCGACCCCGAGGTTGTACAGAGCATCCCCGACTCCAGTCTCGTCCTTGAGTTCCTTGTAGGTTCCCAGAGACTGTTGGAAGCATTTGAGGGCTTCTTCATACTCTGCCACTCCCATGTAGATATTTCCGACTGCGTTCAGTATCTTGGCCGCAACATCCTTCTCGCCGGCTTCAAGGGCTTGGGCGGCTTCCTCAAGCAACTCGGCAGGGTCCATGTCGTCAAATGATGCTTCTTCCTCACTCACAGGGCACACATCTCCAGTTATTAGCTGAGGCAGAACATCTCGCTTTTGAGCCTTTCTGCGTATTCGTCATTGTCCCATTATCAGATTGGGATTCTCGAGCAGTGACCTAATAGAATCTTTCACTACGAACTGCTCATCGCCGACTTGAACCTCCAAGAGCTTACGTAGCTCAAATCTGCGAAGGTACCCTACAGCTTGTTCTCGGCCGATATTGAGACTTTTCATGAGTTTCTTCAGGCCGTTTGATGCACCGCTGAATTCTGCAAACTTGGAGAAAACGGAACTCCACTGCATCATAGACAAGAAGAGCAAGGTTCGGAGAACTCTATCCACATTCTTACCTGTTTCCGCGGAACAGGGCATGACAGCCTGACCGGCCAAGAATCGCATGTTCTTCCTAAGCTCATCGACTGGACGTGCGTTGGAGATGTCTTGTTTGTTGGCTGCAACAACGCAAGGCACTCCAGGCAAAAAGAATGCAATCTCTCTGAAGAACAGTTTTGCACGCGCATCAGACTCCGGATCCGCTGAGTCCACAACAAAGATGATTCCATCTGCCCCCTCACTCAGAATCTTACGAATGGTCCTGAATCGGAGCAGACCGGGAGTTCCAAACAGGAATACGCTCATGCCGCTTATGTTGGCCATTCCGTGATCCATCGCTATTGTTGTGCCACTGCGTTCAATGTTGATGCATGCGCCATCTGTAATTTGATGCACCATCAGACTCTTGCCGGACTCGTAAGGACCGGTAACGATGATCTTCATGCGATTGCACCTGCGTTCTTCTCTGCTTAGAGCTAATTCCACTGTAAACCTCTGGATGATAAATGGTTTGCCGTATTAAACCCAAAGTAACGCGATTTGCTCTCAAGAGAATGATTCATTGAATATTGGAGACCGGCCGCTTGCGGCAGCAGTCCTCAAGCATCTTTCCGTTCGGTTTCAGATTGCTCTCACGGGAACTCGGCCTCGATAAACTTCACGCCTTCGGCCAGACGAGCCTCCGGCGTGGCCCTTGACTTCTCTGTTCTACCAATAGGCCAGCAGGGCAGATCATGCTGTTTCATGACTTCTTGGAAACCTTCAACCTTGTCGGGTTGCAGGAATACTAGCATTCCACCCGCGGTTTCCGCTGCATGTCCTTGCTCCAGCTTGTGGCCAAAGAACTTCGCGAGTTCGAGCGTGCCCTTGATTACTGGGACTTCCTCAATCACGATGTCGACACCACTTTGGGTGGCTACATTGTCTGCGTGGCCAATGAGGCCGAAACCAGTTACATCAGTCGCCGCGTTGACGCCAACTCGCTTCATTGCCAAAGCGACCACCCTATTGCTGTGAGTCATCACTCGAACTGCAGTATCCTGCACTGCTCTGAGCTCAGTCTCATCGAAACTCTCAAGGAGAGCATCTCGTTTGTCATCCTGCAAATCTCTGTAGGATCTCATTGCAGGCTGAATCCCTAGTGGTTTCGTCAACAGGATTGCATCAGTAGGATGTGCACCCCTTGAGTAGACGATATCTTCGGGGTGAGCGATGCCCAAGCAAATGCCTCCGAAGACGGGAATGGGATTCGTAATGGTCTGGCCGCCAGCCACTCTGGAGCCGAACTGCATCATGAAGTCATTCATTCCCTTGAGAACACCAACGACAATCTCTTCATCCATGCCCTTGGGATAGCCCATAAAGGCCTGAAGTGACAAGATTCCCGTGGCGCCCATTGCAAATACATCATTTGTTGCATTGCAGGCAATGATCTCACCTTGGGTGTGAGGATCATCATGGATGGGTGTGAAGACGTCAACGTTCTCGACTAGGGCGATTTGGTCATTGATAATGCGAACCACAGCGTCGTCGCCTATCTCTCCCTTGCAGATTGCTTCCTCGGTCGCGAGCCCTGCATTCTGCAGAAGACGAGAGAGGTCATCCTGCTTGACCTTACAGCTTCAGCCATGGGTTGTTACCATTGCAGTCAGACGCATTCCGCGCACTTGGTGCATCGCCTCCCTTTCCTTTGTGGCCATTGGCCCGTGTTACACACAACAAACGAGTAATAAAGACTCATGGTCGTGACTCTTCACAAGCCTTATAGCAGGTGCCAAGAAACAACCAATCTGTGGGAGTGTCTGAATTTGCAAGCTAGGAAGTTGTCCGAGAATCTGTATGAAATCCCAAAGGGCACAATCGACTGCATGACAGTGCCAGTGAAAATCTTTGCTTCTGAAGCTCTTCTCCGGAAGATGAAACAGGACAAGACGTTCGTGCAGGGGACAAACGTGGCTTGTCTACCTGGTATCTACTCTCACAGCACCATTCTGCCCGACGGACACCAAGGTTACGGATTCCCAATTGGCGGTGTGGCCGCAACGGACTATGAGAATGGCGTGATATCTCCAGGGGGCGTTGGCTATGACATTAACTGCGGAGTACGCGTCTTGACAACGAACCTTGACGAGAAGGATGTGCGACCGAAAATCAGGGCACTTATCGATCGACTCTTTGACGAGGTCCCTACCGGTGTTGGCCGAAGAGGAAAGATATCGCTTCATGGACCAAGAGGCGTTGACGAGGTTCTCAACAGGGGCGCAGAATGGGCCGTTGAGCAAGGATACGGATGGGAAGAGGATCTAGCCCACATCGAAGCGGGAGGCAGTCTTGAGCTCGCTGATGCATCAAAGGTGTCGCCACATGCCAAGAAGAGAGGGGAGGGACAGGTTGGAACACTGGGCTCCGGAAACCACTTCCTTGAGATTCAGACGGTTGATGCAATCTACGACGAAGTAGCTGCTAGGGCCATGGGTATTGATAGGACAGGTCAAGTCACTGTCATGATACACAGTGGGTCAAGAGGGTTGGGACACCAAGTCTGTGGTGACTACATCAAGACGATGACACATGCCATGAGAAAGTACAACATTCAGGTCCCGGATAGAGAACTATGTAGCGCACCGACGACCTCCCCAGAGGGGCAAGCGTATCTAGGAGCTATGAGTGCAGCTGCGAATTATGCGTGGGCGAATAGACAGGCTATGATGCATTGGACAAGAAAGACCTTTTCCAAGGTGATGGGCCAATCAGTTGAGGACTTGGGGATGCAGTTGATTTACGACGTTGCCCATAATATGGGCAAGGTCGAGGAACATGATATAGACGGAAAGAGGACGAAAGTCGTCGTTCATCGCAAAGGGGCGACGAGGGCGTTCCCAGCTGGACATCCTGAAACCCCCACTGAATACAAGGACATAGGACAACCAGTGTTGATCCCAGGTACGATGGGGACAGCGTCCTACATCTTGATGGGAAATCCGAAGAGCATGGAACTGACTTTCGGATCTACGGCACATGGAGCGGGTCGTTTTATGAGTAGGACCAGAGCAAAGAAACAGTTCTTTGGAAAGGAAGTTCAGAGCCGCCTCGCAAGCGAGGGCATTATAGTGAAATCACCCAAGGCCATCGTTATTGCAGAAGAGGCACCAGGTGCCTACAAGGATGTTGACGAGGTCGTCAGGGTTTCAGATGCTGTGGGCATTGCCACAAAGGCTGTCAGACTACGCCCCATTGGAGTCATCAAGGGGTAGGCGGGAAGACCGTTCCTTTGAAGCGATGTCAGCTAGCACAAGGGCGATTCCAACAAGTATAACGCCAAATCCTAAGAAAGTGAGGGGTACCGGTACTTCCTGCAAGAAGACTGCTGCAAGTAGGGTTGCCCCAATCGGCTCGCCAAGTACAGCAGATGACACTACATATGCGGGCACCAGAGTCAAAAGATAGTTGTTCACAGAATGTCCTAGCGCTGTGGGAAAGATGGCGAGGGCAATGAAGATGAGAATCTCGCGTGTGTCGAAGACCAAGACGTCTAGGCCTAGTGTGACACAAAGAGGTAGTGTTGCAGCAGCAGCAACAAGATAGATCACCGAGGTGTATACAGTGATTGGGAGGCCTTTTGCGTATCTTCGTCCACCGATGAAGTAAATGGCCAAGAATAATGCGCTTAGTAGCGCTAGAAGATCACCCGTAAGAGCACCAGCACCGACAGACGAGAGATCATTCCACGCCAAGAGAATCGCGCCGGTCACTGCAACTCCGACACCTATCCATGACCTTCGACGGAGGGCCTCGCCGAGGACCAATGTCGAGAGGATTGCTGTGAAGATTGGAGATGCGTTGACGAGGACAACACTGGCCGCGACTGTTGTCATGAACAGCGACGTGAACCAAGTCGAGAAGTGAAGAGAAAGTACGATTCCAATCAGAACAAGCCATCCCCAGGTCCGTTTCATCTGTTTGCCACGATAGGCAGTATGGTCGCCACGGACGAGACCCAAGGTCGCCATGACGATGGACCCGTAGAGGGTTCTCCAGAAGACGATAACCAGAGGAGGTGAAATACTGAATCTAATCAGAATACTGGCACTCGAAACCATGGTGACAGAGAGAACCAGTAGCAGAACAACTCTAGGACTACTTGCTTCCTCGTCCGACAGTGGTTGCATGGCTCTATCCCTTCTTTCTTGAGGCCAGCGACCCACACGCCACACAGCGGACTTCGTTGTCAATCTTCTCTGCAACCTGAGACTCGCACTTGGAGCAATTGGCAACAGTGAGCTTCTTCAAATCGGTTCCGAGAAGTCTTCTCGATACCTCCTTGAGCTCATCGTACATGAAGAGAACCTTACCATCTGCACCAAGCACCATGCGAGAGAGCTTCTCACCGCTAGAGTGGTGAAACAGGAGAACAGGCTTGTTGAGCTCAATTGCCAGCATAATCTCCATGCCTACGCCGTGGGAAGCGTTCGATACTTCCGCAATCAGCAGATCGCAGGACCTGACGTTATGAACATCTCGTCGGTAGATCTCTTCTGCAGAAGCTGGAGGAAGGAATTGCGGCGCAAACACCTCAATCTCGAGTTCTTCCAGAGTGCTGAAAACGAAACGATAGAAGTCGTTTCTTCTCTTATTCGCGTGGATTATAGGACCGGACAGGTATGCTAGAACCATTTCGATGCCTCTGTGAGTTCCACCGGGGTATTTCATTCATCTGGATCACGGGATGATGACTGTTTGCTGAGTTCGGATATGGACGGTATCGTCCCGTCATCTTCGACTTCCTCTATTCTTCCAGATCGACCAAGAGAGAGCTGCATTTTCCCGCGCCAATCCTTGGCCCATCCATCCAGCAACTTGATGACCATTCCGACCGAGAGACTGCTCCCCTCTCCGAAACCCCAGAGGCTCATGATTGCAGTATCGCCAACCTCATCGGCAACCAAGACCTCTGTCAACTGCGTCTTCCGACCGCCTCTTGTCTGAACTATGCGAGGTGGAGCAATGGATACAACTCGCACGACAATCTCCGAAACATTTTTTCCAACCTCAACTTCGCTGAGTTTCAAGTCTCCACCTCTTTGTGTATCACGCTCACATGGCTGTGTGTACTGAGAAACACCTGCAAATCAGTCTTCCGCGACATGTGACAGAGTAAAGCCCGGTCCTGAGTTAGCGCGTTCAGTGGCACGTCTACGAGTCGTCGGGTTCTTCTTGAGAGGCCCTTTGCGCGAGTATCGCGTCAATCTCACTTATTGCCTCCAAATCAACCGAACCGAGCTCTTCAGATTCGCTGGGGCCATCCTCCAACTTGTCTATCTCGCCCAAAATCATGGAGAGCTCTCTCACAGACTCCTCATCAAGTTCTGGTTCAGTATCAGTTTCTCCGTTGACAAGGACCACTTCGTCGCTAGACAACGCCTCCAGAGCTGTGTCTAGCTCCTCCAGAGAGACCTTCTCGATTTCAGCAGTAACACTCTCATCCGCCTCGAGGGCCTCGAAAATGAGCTCGATTGCCATCTTCCTACCACCTTCCTCTGCTGAGACTACTTCTAGTTCTGTCGGCACTTCTTCAGCGGCCACTGCAGAATGCTCGGCCACCTCGTTCTCTGGGGATACAGCATCAATGGTCGCAGGTTCTGGTTCTTCAATCGTTTCCACAACCAGGTCCAAAGGGTCTGATTCTGTGACTTCTGCCGGTTCAACAGCAATGTCGAATTCCACCATTTCTTCATGAGATTCGGCAGAAACCGGTTCAGTTTCTTCGAAGGCATCTGATGTAGCCTCAGCCACAGCTTCTTCAGAACCAAAGAAGATTGCTTCTACCGAGTCTTCAACCTCTTCAAGTACCTCCTCAACTACTTCGTAGTCCTCAGCATCTTCTATGACATTACCAAACTCGTCAACAAGGACCTCTTCCACAACTTCGATTGTTTCAAATTCCTCCTCGAGTTCTTCTTCCTCCTTGTCGCGTGCCATTGCATCTACTTCTGCTATAGCCTCTTCAGTAGCCCGATCAGGGAAGTGGAGGAGTTGAGAGGTTGGTAAGTCAGGAAGAGCGACACCTACATATGTCGCCGCGGCATTCATCAGAATTCGCAGCATCTCATCCCGGCGACTCTTGTCAATGGCCACCATAGGATAGGTAGGAACTCCGAGGATCTTTTGGACAACCTCCGGCTTCATGACGTTCGGTTTGTCCTGTTTGTTGGCGATGGCAAAGAGTGGGACCTTTGGTGCATCTCTTCTTATGAGTTTGAGGATGTCCTTGCTTATGATGACGTTGCGCAGCGAAGAATCACATACTAGGAAGATGACATCTGCTCCATGGAAATAGAAGCGCCACAACTTCCTGAATCGTTCCTGACCGGCAAAATCCCAGAGAACGAGAGAATAGTTGCCAAAACGGATGTTCTCAACAGTTTCTAGATTCAGCGCTATAGTTGGTACATACTGGGTAGGAGGTGTATCTCCAAGAAGAAGGTGAAGGGTTGTTGTCTTTCCGACACCACCTTCTCCAACAAGGGCAATCTTGAGCTTCGTGACGACAGAGGCCTCAATCACTTCCTCATAGTTTTCAATCACGCTGGTGATGCCTGCCTTCTTGATTCTCTTCCGTATCTTTGAGGCGCCGTCCTTCAGTTTCTCTGCGATTACCCTATCGTCTTCTCCAGCATCGGTAGCATAGACAAGAAGCACATCCGCGATCACCTCTCTGCCCATGAACTTGTCATCATCGATTATCAATGGGAGCTCAGTAAAGTCGTTCTCTGAGGCGGTTTGAATCTCACTTCGAGTGGCAAGGAACTCCTCGACTTCTTCCCACGGAACTTCAATGGGCCAATACGTGGATGACGCGAGGAGGTCGCCCGTGGATGTACGAACCAGATACGTGGAGATTATCAAACGTGACTCACCGTCAGGTATTCGCAGTCAATTGAAACCATTCGAAGCTATTTACAACATTCTAAGGCGGCATGAGTAAGCACAATCACCATATGAGACAATCTGTGATGGGGGCCCAATCTGTGTCTTACAATGAGAGATTTGGACACAGAGGCCCGCTTACGCGGCCCTCCGCATCCGTCGGGCCTTCAAGCCGAACGCACGCAGAAATCAGTTTGCGCAAGTATTGTTTGCAAGGGGATTCATCCCCTCGAAGCATACGCTCCGAGAGTCCGATGCTAGAACTCGTAATAGGGACCGTGTGTTGCGAATGCGAGTTCTGTGACGGGGAAGTCGTGCGTCCTGCCCTTCACGAAGGCTGCCCACCCCCGACCGGGGGTATGCAGAAAGCCAACTGCCGGGACAACATAAGAAGCTTTCTGGTTTCCGAAAATACGAATGGCCGCATCATAGAGTGGTAGGGCGGTCAAAAAAGGCCCTAGTGCGCAAATGGAGCCTCCAATAAGAGGGTTGTCTAGCTACTGCAGACGAATACGGAAACAGACCATTTCTAACGCGGGAAGTTGTCCCTCAACAGCCGAAGATGGTTGTGAACCATCTCCATGGCCTTGGGATCGTCAGGGGTCTTCTCCAAATCTGTTACTAATGTCTGTAGGAAGTATTCAGGGAAGAATAGCCTGACCCGGATATCGTTGAGAAGGAACAGCCACTTGTCGTACTCTCCAGAGGGTCCCTTCCTCCTTCTCTCAGACACAACTCTGTACTTCTTCAGCGTTTGAATTGCCTGCTTGAGTTCCTTTGGAGGAATTCCCAAAGTAGCCTCGAGTTCTGATATGTTGACAGGCCTTCTTCTAAGCTCATTCAGTGTGTCGTAGCAGTCAGGATCAGCCAAAATCGAGGCCACTGAAACGGTGTCCTCAGGCGTCTTCTGCCATTCAGTGAGGAACTCCAAGACCTCAGATTTGTACTCTGCCGCCAACTCAGGGTCAAGTATACCACTCGCGGACTCCATGGCCAACAGTGGAGGTGCGCGAAACACCTCTAGATCCTTTATCATGAAGACACATGTACGGCCAATCTCGTCTACCCACTCAGATTTCACAAGTCCTAGTTCCTCAAATGGCGCCAAAACTGACTCAACGCTGACACTGGGCAGGCCAGTGACCATTTTCAGCCATTCCTCAAGGTCTTCCTTGGAGATACCACCCTTCCAGAGCTTCGGAAATACAGCACGTGAGATTTCGTCAGAGAACAGACGTGCAAGCCGAGACTCGTCTGTCATTCCAGCCAGCCGTATGATTCTACGGTATGTGTTGTCGAGCTCTGTCTGGAACTCGGCATCGGTCATGGAAACGACTGCGTTCGTCAGCGGCGATACGATCGACGTTATCGCTGCCTCGTAGGTTTTGGGGTCTTCAGACGGGGTGAGCAGAAGCGAAACGCAGTATTGCTCCTCCTCTCGCACAATTCCGGTATAGTAGGAGGCGACGTTGTATTCTTCACCTCCGATACGGATACTAAGAGATGAGAACCCGGCTGTGGCATCTCCCATAGCATGCGACGTGAAAATCCTCATAATCTCTGTATTGAGATCTTCTCGGTAGTAGTCCGCGAAGTCCGCAGGAACCTTCGCTTTGAGAACTGCACCGATCTTACTATCCCAGTCAATCAAGAGCATTGCAACTGGCATTGTTTTTCTCTCCGGTCCCAATTCTGACTGGTCGTGGAGCTGTGTTTGAGACGTTTCCAGAGGCTGCTTAAAAAAGCTTGTCACTAGAGGCTTCGCAAAACAGTCAAAATCGCCCAAAAAGCGCACTTTCTTTTGCATGGTACTCATGCCGGGGGCTCATCCAAGAATTCGATGATCTGCTGGTGTACCTCGTCAACTACCTCTTTCAACTTCTTCGTGGCATCTATGATGGAGAAGCGTCCACTGTCTTCGGACACCATCTCAAGGTACGCCTGCCTGACCTTGACTAGACGGTCGTACTGTTCGAACTGCTGATTTAGAGTCAGCTTCCTGGTTGAAACTCTCTCAAGTCCAACCTCAACTGGAAGGTCAAGAATGAAGACGATGTCTGGCTCAGGTGCGTGAATCTCCTCACGGTTTCTGCGGAGAATCTCCCTCCAATGCAGGCCTGTGCTCGTTGACTGATATGCCCCTGATGCAAAGAAGTAGCGGTCCATCAACACAATCTTGGCAGCATCAAGAGCAGGCTTAATCCTGTTCTTGATATGCCACTCCCGGTCGCGCAGGAAGAGTTCAAGCTCCTCCCCTGGCGTGAGCTCGCCAAATGCAGATCTCTCTCGAATCTCTCGGCCCCATTGACTCTCACGCGTGGGCTCAGTAAGCTTGACAACCTCGTGGCCTTCACTACGAAGTATCTCTGCAACACTATCACAGACTGATGTCTTGCCTCCCCCATCCACTCCTTCAAATACGAAGAGCTTGCCTCGGTTCGCAGATTCAACAGTTTCCAACAGCTAGGGTCTCCTATCAGAACAGGACTGTCCCCGAACCACATTGGTATTAGGTCCTTCGGTTCATAGGTCGAAAGCAGCGAAATGGTTACATCTCGAAACGGGCTCAGAATGCTTCAAAGAATGTTTATTAGGAGAGTCACAGCAGTGCACGCGAGAACCTCCAGGGGATTTGAGTCATTCCCAGCGTGGACACGTGAGGTGAGAAATCGGCAGGGCATCCCCCTCCCATGTAACAAACTGCGATAGCGACTTGCGTCCAACCGCGTTCGTTCGTTCTTTGGGTCCCCTGTATAGGGGGGCCAAGGTCCCCTTGCAGAGTTCTCATGCCCCCGATTCACTTTGTCACGTGTCCAGACCCGGCCTAGCAGGACGGCAAACTTTATTACTTGGCCACTTCGTAGGATAGGTTAACCTATCCTATGGTGTCAAGAATTGCGGTCTCTGACGTTGCTCTCTCTGGTTGTGTTTCTGCTGGCCGTTTCCCCCAGTCGTACTATGGGAGCTGCACCGATACACCACACAGAATTCATCGCATCAGCGACGAACATTTCTTTGCAGGTTGACATCGGAAATGGGACTGTTCTGAACCACCAAGGATTGACAGGTTCAAACGTGCTCGACACCACCGAATCCGTTCTCTCTGTCGGAGTAAGTTGGTACGGGAACTTGGCATTTGTGGAGAGTATCGCAGGAGTCGTAAACAGTCAGGTGGAAGGGCGATGGTGGCAGTATTGGGTGAATGGTGAACTGGGCCCTGTGGCAGCAAACGCCTATCAGGTTAGCGACGGCGACTCAATCGTTTGGCGGTACACTGACTCGCAGGCAGAAGGCCTTGAAGAAAAGGGCCCAGACTCGACCCAACTGTATGAAGCTCTGATTCTTGCGGGACTAGGACTGGGATTCTTGGCAATACTCTTTGTCGCGAGTAGAAGGAGTTGATGAAAGCAATGCAAAGACGTGCGTTGATTGTTGCACTCATCGCGGCCTGTTTCTTGTCAGCATCAGTGGCTGCAACTCCAACCGGCTACAATCCGGTTCTAGTGCCCAAATCAAGTGGAAACACCAAGATCACTTGGACTGTTTTGAACAGCTCTAACGACGCGTTTGCTCTCTACTGGTCAGGAACTGGGGCGTGGTTGGCCGAAAACGGAAGCGAGATGATCTTCGAGATTACTGGTGTCGAAGAAGATGTCGAAGGTACGCTGACGCTGGGTAACAAGACATGGTCGTCCAATGATACAGAAATCGCAATGGACCTGACCCTCAGCGTATGGTCACTCTCCAACCCATGGCTACCGGGATTCATAGTGAAGATAGGAGAGAGCAATCTTGACCAGCTAAACAGCACAGCCCTTGCCGCAGCTGCGAGAGTATCAGGCAACTACATGAATGGCACGATGACATCCAGCTATGAGCAAGTTGTAGCTGGGGGAATGGAATACGATTGCATAGTCTTTGACTACGTACAGGACCCCCCATTGTTTGGAGAGCCTCAGCTGACCAGCCTGTCATACGATGTTGAAACTGGTGTTCTCGTAAGGGCTAAAACGAGCTATTCCTTTGGTACACCATACATCCTGATTCTAGAACTCAGTTCTATCTCACCTTCAGCGGATTTCGAGTTCTGGTTGGCAGCATTAGCGCTGACAGTTGGAGGAATCCTTGCAGTTGTCATTGTAGCTGTCCTGAGGAGGAAATGATGGAATATGCGGAGGTGATATATTGGAAACCGAAGTGTTCCACATCGATACAAGCAGACGTGTTTCCATTGTAGCTATAATGACGGCTCTGGCACTGGTTGGCAATTACTCACTCGTAATGATTCCAAATGTGGAGCTAGGTTCAACCATACTCTTCGTAACTGCATATACGTTCGGCTGGACAATTGGAGCTCCGTGTGCACTCATAATGTCGGTGGTGTTTGGGTTCGTGAATCCATGGGGATTCACAATCCCAGAGATATTGGTGACCCAGATAATAGCATGGCTATACATAGTTGCTGTTGGTGCGATGATAGGGTCAAGTAATCCAATGGAGAGAACCAAGATTGCCAAGAGATGGCAGCTTGCCGCAACAGGGCTGTTCCTGACTCTCTTCTTTGACCTGCTGACAAACTATGGATATGCAGTAGCCTTTGGTCTTCCATACTGGGTAACACTGGTGACTGGTATACCATTCATGGTGGTTCACGTGGTTTCGAATACAGTGATCTTCGGAGCAGTGATACCGAAACTTGATACAACCATAAAGACCCAATTCAGGTTCTCTATTTGGAAGTCTACTTCGGGTTTCAATTATCTGAGCGAAGAGTAAAAAGATGGACTATGTAGAAGATTGTGGAGCGTAGAATCGGTTGTCATGGAAGGATGAGTTCGTTCAGCTCGCTGGAGCAGCTGAGGGTAGAGTGGCCCCCGCATTCCGGCCACATCATGCAGCAGTAGCGCTTGTCATGATTGGTCGAGAGCAGCCGTTGGGACGATACGAGCTGTGCGAGAACTTGTCAGTGGGGGAAGGCACTGCACGGACTCTTCTCAAGCGACTCACGGAAGCCGACTACCTCGCGCCCGAGGGGAAGCAAGGTCAAAGACTCACTTCAAAGGGACGTGAATTGTTTGACTCCGTTTCCCGAGACGTTCCTCTTGGACTGTTTCTGGACGTTCCTGAACTTGTCATGCACAGAGTTGCCTACGGGAACCTAGTGAGCAAGAAAGGTGACAGTGTAAGAGACGGGATTAGACAGCGCGATGAGGCGATAATCCAAGCAGGCTACGGCAAAGCAGGAGCGACATCATTAGTGATGAAAGATGGCATTCTGATTATGCCTCCAGGCGACTTCTATCCTCTG
>CP070658.1:2500556-2504106 GCA_020355105.1 Candidatus Thorarchaeota archaeon
GGAGGAGGGGTTGCAGGAATATCAGCCGCTTTGAACGCGGCCAACGGAGGGTATCAGGTCCATCTCATCGAGCAACGACCGACAATAGGAGGTCAGATGGCACTCTTGGACAAGGTGTTCCCCCAGAATGACTGTGCAATCTGCATTCTGGGCCCGATAATGGCCTCAGTCGAGCACCATCCGAAGATCAACTTGCTCACCTATAGTGAGGTAGAGGATGTAGATGGCTACGTCGGCAACTTCCAACTCAAAGTGAGAAAGAAAGCACTATTCATCGACCCTGACAAGTGCAACTCGTGTGGTGAGTGTATTCCAGCTTGTCCAGTGTCTCTGCCGAATGAGTATGAGTTCGGCCTTGTTGACCGCAAGGCAATATACAGAGGTTTCCCGCAAGCAGTACCCAACACGTTCACAATAGAGAAGAAAGGAATCTCGCCCTGCAGGAATGCCTGCCCTGCGAAGGTTAACAATCAAGGGTTCATAGCTCTCTATCGCGACGGTCGTTTCAAGGAGGCCCTCGATGTCCTCCGGGATGGCGCACCCTTTCAGCGCATTCTAGGCCGCGTCTGTCACCATCCCTGCGAAACTGATTGTGTAAGAGCCAACCTAGATGAGGCTGTGGCAATCAGGCAGGTGAAGAGGTATGTCGCGGACTATGTTGCAGAGAACGAACATGACATTCCAGAGAAGCTCGAACCTACGCGAAAAGAGAAAGTCGCCGTCGTGGGGGCAGGAGCCTCAGGCCTAACGTGTGCTCTGAACCTGATGCAAAGGGGGTATCTTGTTACAGTCTTCGATGGCTCAGACACACCTGGAGGTCTGATCACGAGCTGCCTTCCTGAATACCGAATCTCAAGCGATGTCGCCATGCAGGACATCGAGTGGGTGCTAGGACACGGAATGACATTGAAGACAAACACAAGGATTGGGACAGACATCACTCTTGATCAGCTTCGGAAGGACTTTGACGCGGTCTACGTTGCGTTGGGTTCACAGGAGCCCGCAAGACTGGACCTCGATGGAACTGAACATGAAGGGGTCCTATATGGACTCCCGTTTCTGCGGGATGCAAAACAAGGCAAGAAGCCCAAAGCCTTCGGAAAGAACGTTGTGATAATCGGTGGAGGAAATGTTGGAATTGACTGTGCCAGGACCTCGCTTAGACTGGGCGCCAAGAAGGTCACATTAGTATGTCTAGAAACAAGAAACCTGACATCAAGAGATAGAATGCCGGCTCACGACTGGGAGATCGAGGCCGCAGAGGATGAGGGAGTTGAGATACTTGGCTCGCTTGGCCCAGACAGAATTGTTGATGTGAACGGCAGAGTCTCAGGACTGACCACTACCGTCTGCACATCTGTCTACACGTCAGACGGTAGATTCGCTCCAAGATTCTCAAAGGAATCAGGTCCAATGGTGCACGGCGACACTATCATCATTGCCATAGGACAAAGGACGGACCTGTCCGGCTTTGAGAGCTTGGAGGCCAATCCATGGGGAACGCTTCGGGTTAATGCCGTCTCGTTGGAAACCAGTCTTCCAGGTGTCTTTGCAGGAGGAGACGTCGTCACTGGTCCCTCAAGCGTTGTTGAAGCCGTGGCTCACGGGAAGGAAGCTGCCGAGAGCATTGACAGACACCTGAGCGGACTGGACCTACTGGAGGGCCGTCAACTAGAATTCAATGTAGTATCGCCCGATGACGTGGACAAAAGGGACTACTACCCACAACCCAGAGCAGTGATTCGCACTATAAGCAAGACAAAGAGAAAGAATAGCTTCGATGAGGTGGAGCTGGGATTCAGTAAGAAGGCTGCAGCCTCGGAAGCCGAACGATGCTTGAGCTGTGCAGTCTGCAGTGAATGCAAGATGTGCATCGACAAGTGCGAACCGGATGCGATCGACCACCTGATGGAGGATGAGACGATCGAGCTCAATGTAGGTGCCATCGTCGTAACCACTGGTGGTCAGTCATATGAGCCCCACGACACCAGAGAGTATGGGTATGGCTTGATTCCGAATGTCATAACAAACGCCCAGTTTGAGAGGATCACTAATGCGGCCGGTCCTACTGAAGGCAAAGTCAAGCGACCTAGTGACCACAAGGCCCCGAAGAGTATTGCCTTCCTGCAGTGTGTCGGGTCACGAGACCCCAGGTTGAATTGTGAATACTGCTGCTACTATGGATGCGAGAACTCCTTGAAGCAGGCCACTCAGATCAAAGAGAAGTATCCTGATACTGAGGTCAACATTTACGCTATCGATATGCGCACTCACGGACCAGGTTATGAGGACCTGTACCAGAGAGCCCTTGAGATGGGAATCATAGTCATTAAGGGCAGAGCCTCAGAGCTTGAGGAGGTTCCATCTACCGGACGTGTCCGTGTACTCGCAGAGGACCTATACACTGGGACAAATACGGCGTTCACGTATGACTTGGTTGTCCTGGCAACTGCAACGCGACCTCAACCTGGCACTGTTGACCTAGCGCGCAAACTTGGTGTCAACGTTGACAAGTCAGGGTTCTTCCTATGCGCACACCCGAAACTCCGTCCCGTTGAATCATTCAAGGACGGCATATTCTTTGGAGGAGCATGCCTAGGTCCAATGGACATCAGGAACGCGGTGTCAACAGGAAGGGCTGCTGCCGCGATGGCGCAGTCCTTAATCTCATCCGGTCAATTCAATATCGAGCCAATCTATGCTGAGATTGATGCTGAGAAATGTACTCAGTGTGAACTCTGTAGTGACCTCTGCCCATATGAAGCTCCGAGTTTACAAGAGGAAGAAATGGTTATCGCAAAGGAGCTGTGTCAGGGATGCGGCACCTGTGCGGCGGGATGCCCACATCACGCCATCGACATGAGACACTACAGATGGGATCAGATAATGCCCATGGTTGACGCTGCAATCCAGAGACCGTCTCCGAGTTCGTGATCTCGCGGCCCATTAGGCCGTGCTGCAAGAGAAGGAAGGCGTCACTGAGCTTATTAGCGGGATAGCGGCTCCTGACATCAAGGAATCTAGATTCGTGTGGGCGTTTGATTTGGACGAGATTGACAAGAAGATATGGCAGGAGCTAGCCAACAACTGCCGCTACTCATACCAGTATCTGGGTGACAGACTAGGAGTCAGCGCGAACGCAGCAAAGAAGCGAGTCGAGAAGTTGGTAGATACCGGTTTCATAAAGGGATGGTACCTCGGAATGAAACCTGCCATGATAGACGCCCAATTTGCATTCATAGAAGTAGCAACTGACAGCAGTCAGGATGACGAGAAGCTGGTTGAAGCGCTGGGCAGCAATGAAATGGTATTCGTCGTACTTCCCTTGACCACTGGAGATTGTGTTCTCCATGCCGAGTTCATAGGTGCGCCGGGTCTGCTAGAGTTGACATCCTTCCTCCGTCAGGTGAATGGAGTGCGCGATGTGAAGGTCCACCCGACGACTACTAGTCCTGGAGAGAAGATAGAGCTGAATTCACTGCACCTTCGCGTGCTTTCATCGTTGGTGAAAGATCCAAGAATGTCAGTAAGCAATATCTCCAGGAACTCG
>CP070658.1:2504206-2514721 GCA_020355105.1 Candidatus Thorarchaeota archaeon
CGACCGAAAGAGGATGGGACGGGCCTATCTTGTTCCGAAGGGCGACTACTCTAGCGTTGCGGGCTTTGCTGACAGAGGTCCTTCACCACTGGACCCTGAGCTTACTCTTGACGTGTTCAAAGATAGGATTCGGCGACGCAGAGGACAGATTAAGAACGTTCTCCGCAACCAGAGTTTTGTCAAGGGCATTGGAAATGCCTATGCTGATGAGATTCTGCTATACGCGGGCATTCTGCCATTCAGAAGGCGCAGTTCGTTGTCCGATGATGAAGTCGAACGCCTTTATCACTCTATGAGGAAGGTTCTCCTGAGAGTCATCGATATTCTATCCGATCGCGACCTAGGCCAACTCGGAAGTGAGAGAAGGACGTTCTTGATGATTCACGGCAAGGGTGGGGGCATTTGCCCTCTCTGTGGTGGACGTGTTTCTGAGGTTACAGCCAACCGCTTCAAGACTAACTACTGTCAGTCTTGTCAGAAGCAGACGCAATACTAATCTGTGAGGGATACTGCCGTTCGTTCGCCACCTGGAGTGGATGGAAAATGGACAAGTGGGAAGAGAGCTTTCTTCGAGAGATTGTAGAACTTGACACCAATAGTGATGAGAAGAAGAACTACGCTGAGTGCGCAGACATCATCAAGAGGTACTGTGAGGAGGCTGGTCTAGACGTCGAAATCTTTGATTCGAAGCATGACGACAAGCCTCAGCCCAACATCGTTGCAGCAATGGATGTTGGAGCTAAGGATACAATTCTACTATGTACACACTATGATGTGGTTCCTGCAGGTGATGTTGATGCTTGGCAGAAGTTTCCATTCAAGTTGACTATTGAAGGAGGAAAGGCGTATGGTCGTGGTGCTTCGGACAATAAGGGCAACATTGTCGCTTGTGTGAGTGCAGCCAAAGAACTAGTAAAGAGGAAAAGCTCCAAGGTCAACTGGAAACTTCTCATCTCACCCAATGAGGAGATAGGTGGTGAGTGGGGAATTGACTATCTGATTAACGGGCCGCCGAAAGTCAGAGGTGACTTTGGGATTGTCGTTGACTCAGGACCTGAGTATGTAAGCATTGGTGCAAGCGGCGTTGTCGCGGGGACCATCACAGTTCATGGCAAACAAGGCCACGCCGGCTATCCCTTTGCATATGCGAATGCCATCCATCTATCAATTCCTATCATGACAGTAATGCTTGATTATGTTGACATGAGGCACAAGGTTGAATCGGAATTGCCTGCTCCTCCCGGATCTCCACATTTGACCCTCTGGGGTCGTTTCTCTATGACGATGTTTCAAGCTGGCAGCAAGTCGAATGTCATCCCAGGTAAGGCTGAAATCACCTTCGATTGCAGACTAATACCAGAAGAGAAGCCCAACGAAATCACAAAAGACATTGAGAGCTTTCTTGAGAAGGCGAAGGAAGAAACTGGCGTAGAAGCAAGCATTGAGTTCAAGATGAAAGTGGATGGGTGGAGCTCTGATCCAGAGGACAAGTTTGTCAAGACATTTCATGCAGCAGTGCGGGAAGCAGTGGATCTGGATCTGCCTATTGCAGCTGATTTGGGCGGGAACGATGGTCACTTCTTCACTGAAGTGGGTATACCTACCGCATGCTACGGCACATTACGCGATGACAACAATTACCATGGACTTGATGAGTTCATGCATCTGGAGGACTTCGAGAAGGTCAAGAGTGCACTGATCACATTTGCTGAGAGGTGCGAATAGGTGACTGATATACACGACCTTGAGATTGGTGCTCCTGGCCCTTTTCTCCCGCCTTACGAGAATGTAGTCAGGAACGCAAAGACAATTGACTCCCTGGGATATGACAGCATGGCTTTCCCAGACCACTTCGCGGGGTTCATCCCTGAGAGTGTGTGGACTCAAGATGTCACTCCATTGTCTTTCCTGCAGCAATCCCCCCATACCTACTATGAGCTTGCCAGCATAATGGCCGCATGCGCCTCTGTGACTGAGAAAGTCAAGCTCATATCTGCTGTGACTGAGCCCATCCGACGACATCCCGTCCTACTAGCTCAGACTTTCTTGACACTTGACCATATTAGCAACGGAAGGGCAATCTTGGGAATTGGTGCCGGGGAGATTGAGAACATCGAACCATACGGTCTGAACTACTCTGGGCAAGTTGGAAAACTCAGAGAAGCGTTGGAGATAATCCACCTGGTCTGGAAAACCCACGAGCCATTCAACTATGATGGGAATTTCTGGAAACTGAAAGATGCCGTCATGTCATTGAGGCCATTGAATCCCGAAAGACCACCACCTATTTGGATTGCGGCCATGGGCCCCAAGATGCTGAAGATTACAGCCGAATTTGGAGATGGATGGATTCCGACACACCTTCCTCCAAGTATCTACGGCGATCGCCTAAAGACAATCGGAAAACATAGGCAGAAGCTGGCCAAAACTGGACCGTTTACGGCTGCTCTTTGGAACTGGTGCATTTTGGACGAAGACGAATCCGTCTGTGACAAGCTGAAGGAGAACGCGCTAGCAAAGGCGTTTGCACTGTTGCAGCCGTCCGACGGGTGGGAAAGACTTGGCTACGAGCATCCCTTTGGGAAGGATTTCTACTCACTGACAGACTACGTGCCAATGCGCTATGATCGCAAGACCACTATGAAAGCCATAGAGCAGGTTCCCAAGGAAGTTCTTGACGAATTCTACATTTCTGGAAACTCCGAAGCAATCATCAAGATGCTTGAGGAATACTGTAGATTCGGCCTTCAGCACATGATTCTCTGGAACGTAACAGGAATGTTTGACTTGGAGCGTGTCAAGAGTTCTTACAAAGTCGTGAAGGAGGTCCTTAACTATGTCAAAGGATAAGCTGACTCTCGTTACAAAGAACGAGCACAAAATCGAAGAATTAACTCCGATTTTTGAGGAGTTTGGCGTTCCGTTTGAAACATCCGGGCTTGAGAAGTACGAAGTTAGGGCATCAAGCGTCGGCATGGTCGCCATGGAGGCGGCAAAACATGCCTACAAGGTTCTGAAACGGCCGGTGGTGGTTGACGACACAGGGCTCTACATTGAATCATTGAGTGACTTCCCAGGACCCTACGCGGCCTATGTTCTCGAAACGATAGGTATGGAAGGGGTTCTACGTCTTATGGAGGGCGAGGAGGACCGAGATGCTCGTTTCGATACTGGAGTTGGCTATGCTGACGGCTGGGTGTTTCGCTACTTTGTGGGCACAATGTATGGGAACATTGCCAGAGCCCCTGGCGGGAAGGGTGGATTTGGCTACGACCCAATCTTCATTCCAGATGGAGAATCTCGCACTTATGCAGAACTACCACTTGATGAGAAAGTGAAGATCTCTCATCGCTCGGAGGCTTTCCGGAAGTTTCTAGAGTGGTATGTTGAGAATCGCCAGAAGTGATAGGTGACTTAATAGGCACGAGGTTCACCACTCTCAGTGGTGACAATGTCAGTCAGTGACGCCACTCTCAAAGCACTGAAGGAGCTAGGACTCACAGAGTACGAAACCTCATCATATCTTGCACTTGTTGAAGGGGGCCAGATGGCGGCTTCGGAGATAAGCACTAGGTCCCAAGTGCCCTACTCCAGAATCTATGACGTGCTCGGTAGGCTAGCGGAGAAGGGTTTCATCACAGTGAGCAAGGGCCGGCCCACTCTGTATACTGCCAAAGCACCAACCGAGGTAGTTCGTCTGGTTAGACTCGATTGGGAGCAGCGAATAGAGAATGCCAGCAAGTTAGTCGTAGACGAACTCCAAGCTATCTTTGAACAGGAAACCATAGCCACAACACGTGATGTATGGCTCTTGCACGGTCGGGCAGCAATCCTTGCTAAGGCATTGGAGATGCTTGATTCTGCCAGAGAGGAGGTAATCCTGTCTGTACCTGCCCTGACAATGGAACTCGAGGAGCTGAACCCCATCATTGAGAGAGTTCTATCGGTCAAGGCACAGAGAATCAGAGTCCTGACTTCCGATGTTGATGCTTCGTTCAAGTCGTTGATACCGACTGGCTTCGAGGTACGAATGCGTGATCGAGTGTTCGGTGCCGGCCTAGTGATTGATGCTCGCCAAACACTCATTATGCTTGCCGGTGGGGATGAAGAGGGAGGGTTCCTCGGAGTGTTTAGTTCGGCTCCAGTCTTCGCAGCCATGGCTTCTGCCTATTTCGAGAGTCTATGGAGTGACTCTTCTCCGCTTTAGGTTTCTCTCTGGGCTTTTATTGACCGATGTGAACTCTACTCCAAGCATATCACAAAGTAAGAAAGGAGCCCCCCACCTCATGGTCCTGTCACAGGAGGATAATGTCATTCCAGACGACGATAGTCTCGACTGGGAGGGCCTGCCCACCGCTGATGCAAAGGCACTCCTACGATCCGTCAGAGAAATCGAAGATGGCGGCGAAGTCGATGTGTTCCAACCGGATCCAGATATCGAGCGACTAGTACAGATTGTAGGAAGCTATCGTGGCAGTCTGTTCAACGCAATAAGGCGGAGGATAGATGGAGTTCGCAAATTGGGCGACGTCGAAGTAGTAACTCAGAAAGACCTCTGGTCGCTGTTGGAGGAGCTCTGGAGAGCGAATGTGTCTCTCTTCTCAGACACTGAGCTGGCTGCACTGAAGAGCAGTCTTGAGGAACCTGGAATCGGCCTAAGGAGCCTTTCGCAGAAGAGTGGGTTGAGTTACTCACAGGCCAGACGTGCTATACGGCGACTCCGTCGAGCTGGCGTCCTGAGAATGGAGGGCCTGCTCAATACCGGAAAGCTTGGCCTACAGCGAGTCATTATCCTTCTGGAGTCCCCGGAACTTGTACTTTCATCTGTATACATTACGAAGACTCTCTTCATAGATGGAGCAGAACCCAAGGTCCTGCATGTCGCAACCATTCCCGGCGAAAGAATGGAAGACATGCTGAACATAGTACGAGGCTTCAGGACTACATCCACCAAGGTTTCCGCGTGGAATCTTTCAACTGGCAAACCCGCATTCGATGGCAGATACAGCTCCAAGACAGGTTGGAACATTGATATCTTCCACTGGTCGACGCAGGTGCGCAAGGGTGACAATCAACTGATTCTAAGTGAACCTCCCTCAAGCAAGCCTGAGCATGTCCATTTCACACCGGCCGATCTCAAGATAATTGACCAGCTCGCAGTCAATTATGAAGCCACAGCTCAGGAAATTGTAGAAGCGACAGGCCTTTCAGAGAGCACCGCATTTCGGAAGAGAGCGCAACTCATTGAAGAAAGAGTTGTAGTTCCTAGGCCTCGTGCAAGGGTTCCTCAACTCACAGATCGCGTGCTTGTACTGTCGGATGTAAGCACTGCAGGTACTATTCTTCCTGCTTGGAGTCTGCTACCAGTCACATACGTCACGCGATTGGAGAATCTCGAAACGTCTGAAAGGAGGGTTCTTCAGATTGCCGCCCTTCCACCTGGAGCGTCCAGGAGTCTAATTAGGGCCTTGGAGTCATGGATGTCCAGAGTTGATGATTACTCGGCAGACGTTGTACAAGCGGGGGCTGAGAGTCGTTTCATGACTGCCGCCATGTTCAATCGCCGTGAGAGAGCATGGAAATGGGGTCATGGAGACTTCTTCGATGCACGGTCCTATGCCAGCGTAAGAAAAGAGTCAGAGAACAGAGAAGTCCCGGTCGATTTAGCCTAGAAATCTACTAGTCGCAATCCATATCTTAGCTGATACGGAACAGCCTACCTCGGTGGCAGCTAGATCTTGATTGAAATCGTTATCCTAGGTAGTGGTGGAAGCATTCCTTCCCTAGGTCGGAATCACCCGTCCATTGTGGTGAGGCATACAGGTTGGAATTTGATGTTCGACTGTGGAGAGGATACGCAAAGACAGTTCGAACGTGCCGGATTGGGGCAGAATAAGAAGATGGCTATCTTCATTACTCACACACATGCGGATCACCTACTCGGACTTGGCGGACTATTGCTCAGATTCTCACTACTTGGTCGGATTAGGCCCCTGGATATCTATGGACCTGCAGAACTTATCGAGTATGTCAAGGTGAATCAGAAAACCATCAATCTTGGGACGACTTTCAAGACCACAGTCTACGGAATCAAGAGTGGCACACTGTTCGAGTCGGACCATCTTGCTGTTCGGGCATTCGAGGTGGATCACAGAGGCCTGGCCTTCGGATATGAGGTGTCTTATCAACGACCGACCGGCGAGTTTCTGCCTGAAAAGGCCAAGAGTCTGGATGTGCCCGAGGGGCCACTATGGGGCAAGCTATCGGACGGTGAGTCGATTGCCCTGGATGACGGAAGAGAGATTCGGTCGGAGGAAGTCACGGGCCCCAGACCACACCCGTTGAAGATTGTCTACACTGGAGACACACGGCCATGTGACAGTCTTAGGAGGGCTGCTGAGAGCGCAGACATCCTGATCTCGGAGGCAATGTACACCTCTGACCACTCAGATCTTGCGGAGGAGAGAGGTCACATGACCGCATCGTCGGCTGCAGAGCTTGCCAAGGAGGCCAATGTGAAACTCCTTGTACTTACGCACTACAGTCCACGATACGAAACTGGAGGGCCAATCTTAGATGAGGCTCGTGCCATCTTCCCGGACGCCGTACTTGCTGAGGACTTCATGAGGATTATCCTGAATCCTGATGGAACATACAGAGTTCTTCATCCCGACCACACTATCTGACGTTAGAGTCTTAGCCTCAGAGTCTTCAGAGGATGTCGACTCAACATTCGTCGCACCATGTCCCTGCGAATTTGGGAGTACGACCTAACTCCGCCTACGAAGTCGAGTATGTGTTGTTGCATCTTGGGGTCGCTTCTTGCTATACTGAATACCAGCTCCACGTTCTTGCGTGATCTGTACAGAACTTCAGAGAGCCCGGCGGCTATGTTGAGTTCGGACAGGATGCTTTCCTTCAGCCGTTTCTCATAAGTCATCAAGTGATATGGCATCTTCATCTCAGCCGCCTCTGACGCCACGTCTGCAGCTAACAATCCAGATAACATGGCGTAATAGATGCCCTCTCCCGTCACGGGAGACACGAAGCCGGCTGCATCACCCACCAGCATTGTTCTTCTGGCCACGTGCCTTCTTGTCCTCCCTCCAAAAGGAACACGGAATGCGCTTCTCCTAGGAACTTTGAGGCTGACATCCTTCAGTTTCTCCACCCTTTTCAAGAATGAATTCCAGTGGTCACGCAGCCCGGCTGCCTTGTCCATTCGGCACCCAATACCAACGTTTAGTTTGTTTTTCTTAGGGAAACACCAACCGTATCCTATGTCGATAATTCCGAAGTGAAGGTCGATTCCTAGAAACTCTGAATCAGTCATGCTCATAGTCCGGACGATTTCATCTTGCTCCATCGGAATGTCTGTAGCAATGCAGAGAGCCACGCTTTCGGATGTCCACCTGTCCCGGAGGCCGGTCAATCTGGCAACAACACCATTCACGCCATCCGCACCAACCAGTAGATGTGCTTTGTAGGAATCTCCGACCGTTAGGACTCTTATTCCCGTCTTTGTCTGTTCGACTGCCACAACTTCTACGCCCTCCTCCACTTGTACGCCGGCTTTTCTTGCCTCTTGGAGGAGAAGGAGGTCGAAATCCTTTCGGTCCACAAGGTAGCCAGTGTAGTCTTTCAGACTACCCTCAAGAAACTCTCCAGATTGTGAATATATGCGGCCGCCACAGAAATCCGTCTGTACTGCATGTTCTATACTGAAGTCAATGAGTTCCGTTACTCGTTGTGTAAGCGCTCCACCGCACAGCTTCTGCCTCGGATGGACTTCCTTTTCTATCAGAAGCACATCGAGCCCGTTGAGGGCAGCCCTTCTTGCACAAGTTGTTCCTGCTGGTCCACCACCAACAATCACAAGGTCGTGCATTTTCATTCACTCCGCCGCTCACTCCTATAATCAAAACAGCAATAAATCATGCCCATCACACAGCCTCTGGTGAAGGCGTTGGGACAGACCGAAAGAGCGAAGGTATGTCTAGTCACGACTGGAGGAACTATCTCCAGTGTCTACGACCCACAGACAGAGGTATTGAGACCGGGCATGTCTGTTCAGACCCTACTTGAGAGTCTCCCAAAGGGCATGGGGAACGTTGAAGTCGTTCAGAGGGAGCTTTTCCAGCTAGACTCAGCTAACGCGCAACCTCATCACTGGCAAGAGATTGCAGATGCTATCAAAGATGTAAATGAAGAGATGCCTGATCTTGACGGTATCGTAGTGACTCATGGCACAGATACTATGGTGTATTCGGCAGCAGCTATTAGCTTCATGATTCAGAATCTCGGCAAACCAATTGTCTTCACCGGCTCTCAGATACCTGCTACTATTCCTTGGAGTGACGGACCTCGAAATCTCTTGGACTCAATAAGGGTCGCTGCATTTGGGGACATCGGCGAAACCTGCATCGTATTCAATGGAGAAGTTCACAGAGCCACTCGTGCCAAGAAGCTCCGTGCGAACTCATATGACGCATTTGATTCAATGGACCCAACGCCGTTGGGGATTCTTGCGAGGGATATTGTTCTATTCGAAGGACGCAAGATTAGACATGAGTCTGAACCGATTTTTGACACTCGTCTAGATGATCTTGTGTGGCTTCTGAAGGTCTTCCCAGGACTTCCTCCAGGAATACTCCTTAGAATCGCTGAACTGGGATATCACGGAATAGTCATTGAGGGGTTTGGTTCAGGCAACTTACCAACCCAAGAGAACGCTCTCACTGAAGCAATCCAGAGTGTTGTCAGGAAAGGGTGCTCCGTGGTAATCAGTTCTCAATGTGCATTTGGTCAGGCTGACCTTTCTGTCTATGAGGTTAGTAGGGCTGCGGCCGATGTTGGTGCCATCAGTGCATACGACATGACTTCCGAGGCTGCACTTGTCAAACTGGCTTGGGTGCTAGGCCATACAAGTGAGGCCGATGAGGTGGAAGAAATGATGGCCAAGGACTATGTGGGTGAGGTTTCGTTTTCTGGTGCAGTTGGATTTGGAGGAACGTAATCCTAGCCGTTTCTTCAGCGTCATGCTTAAATCAGAACCAACCGACCAGTGAAACGCTAAGCCTGGGTAGCCAAGCGGTTACGGCGGCAGCCTGGAGACGGCATATGTCTTCAGCATGCCCCAAGAGAGCTGCTCTCCCTTTGGGAGGCATGAGTTCGAATCTCATCCCAGGCGCCAGCTCCACTTGTTGTTGCAGACTCATCCGACTATGACCAACCCTAGAAACTCTCCAAGTCTTTATGGGAATGATTATAAGGCATCTCCAAGAGGCGAACAAGCCTCAGACCAGTCAGAATGAGGTTGTACACCATGTCCGAGGATTATCGACATATCGTTCGAATTGCAGGCCGTGACATTGATGGCCAGGAGAATCTGCTCCAGGGTCTAACTCGTGTCAGCGGTGTAGGTCTTAGAATGTCCAAGGCAGTCTTGACTAAGCTTGGCTTTGACCCTCACAGCAGGCTGGGATATCTGACAGACGCTCAGATTTCGAAGATAGAGAAGTTAATGAAGGACCCGGTGGCTGCTGGCATGCCAGAGTGGTACGTGAATAGGCCACGCGACAGGATGAGTGGGAGAATGCTTCACCTAACTGGTCCTGACTTGGAGTTTGCTCACAGGAGCGACATCGATCGTTTGAAGCGTATAAGATCATGGCGCGGTGTCCGTCATAGCCAAGGTCTGAAGGTTCGAGGACAGCACACACGAACGACTGGACGCGGTGGAGTAGCTGTTGGCGTATCCAGGAAGAAAGTGAAATAGCGGAATGAGGTAGTTGGAGAATGGGAGACCCTCGTCGACAGAAGAAGAAGTACGTGACGCCGAAGCGTCCCTTTGACAGCGAGAGATTCGAGAGCGAACTCCAGTTGATAGGCTCCTACGGCCTCCGCAATAAGAAGGAACTATGGAAACACAGGACCGAGCTTTCTCGATACAGACGACAGGCTCGAAACCTGCTTGCGCTGACAGCAGAAGAGAGGGCTACACTTGAACGCGAACTTGTAGACAAGCTTGTTCGATTAGGAATCCTGACTGGAGAGCCCACATTGGACAGTGTTCTTGACTTGACTCTAGAGGACCTTCTAGAGCGTAGAATACAGACGATAGTCTTTCGCAAGGGCATGGCGAGTTCCACATACCATGCTCGGCAGCTTGTGACACACGGTCATATTGCTCTAGATGGAGCGAAAGTGAGTGCCCCTTCAAGGCTAATCACCCTTGACGAAGAGCAACGCATGGCCTATGTTGGGAAGTCTCCACTCAACGATGAATCACATCCCGCGAGGATAGCTGCTTCTGCAGCAGCCCAGAGGATTGCATCCGAAGCGGTCGCGGCTGTTGAGGAAGCAGATCTGGACGTTGGTGCTGCCGAAGGACAAGAAACCAAAACGAACCAGAATAAAGGTCAAGATTGAGGTGTCTAACCATGAGTAAGAGCGACGAACGCAGTAGTTGGGGCATTGCCCACATTTTTGCATCATATAACGATACCATTGTCC
>CP070658.1:2514821-2523418 GCA_020355105.1 Candidatus Thorarchaeota archaeon
CATAGACGAACTACTCCACCAAGTCCCAAAGGGCAAAGGAGTTACAATCATCGTATAGGTGGTTTCAATGAGCGAGCAAGAAGTGAAAGTCTATGATGCAGAGGACATGGTAGTCGGAAGACTGGCCTCCAAGGTGGCCAAGGCCGTTCTCCTTGGTGAGACTGCCGCAATCGTGAATGCGGAGAAGTCAATTATCACTGGCGACCGTCGAACAGTCATTGAAGCCTATAAAGAGAAGTTCAACATTCGTACATCATACAATCCTAGGAAGGGCCCCTTCCATCATCGACGTCCTGACAAAATGGTCCGTCGGATAGTACGTGGCATGTTACCTTGGCCTACCCCCCGTGGAAAGGCGGCCTACAAGCGTGTGAAGGTCTTCATCGGAGTCCCTGACGACTTGGCAGACTCGGAGAAGATTGTGCTTGAGGGTTCACGCTATAAGAGTCTAACCCGAAAGCACATCAGAATTCAAGACCTGTGTCACGAGCTCGGATGGAGAAACCCGGAGGCCGTCTAAAATGGCTATCAGAATTGTCGTTTCCACAGGGAAGAGAAAGACATCGCTAGCGAAGGCCACGATTAAGAATGGCCAAGGGCGCATCAGAATCAACGGTCGACCCCTTGAGGTTTTCCAACCCGAAATAGCCAAACTGAGAATTATGGAGCCGTTGGTTCTATTCGGTGATGATTGGAAGAGATACGATATCAGAGTGCGTGTCAAGGGAGGTGGATTCATGAGTCAGGCTGATGCAATACGAATGGCAATTGCCACTGGTCTATTCCAGATGAGCCAAGACTTCGAGGCACGCTCTCGAATGCTGGAGCACGATAGGACAATGCTGGTCGGTGATCCCCGACGTACAGAACCTAAGAAGTTCGGTGGACCCTCGGCGCGCTCCCGCTACCAGAAATCATACAGGTGAGAAGAGAATATGATTATTCCAGTTCGTTGTTTCACATGTGGGAAAGTTGTTGCTGACAAATTCGAACAGTTCAAGCGCCAGGTCCGTGATGGAGAGGACCCTGCAGTGGTCCTTGATAACTTGGGTCTTCATAGGTACTGTTGTAGAAGGATGCTACTATCTCACATCGACATTATAGACAGCTTCATGGCATTTGCTACAACCGAGGTTGTGGAGGGTAAACAGTGATGAGCGAAACAGAGATTCCTGAACCTGAGCTCCTAACTCCAATGGACAAGTATCTGGCTGCGGGATGCCACATTGGAACGCAGGTGAAGACTCAGGATATGGACCCATTCGTCTATAGACAACGTCCCATCGGCCTGTACGTTCTAGATGTCAGAAAGACCGACGAACGAATCAGAGCTGCTGCCAAGTTCATTTCACGATTCGAGCCCTCAAAGGTTGTTGTCATCTCAGGTAGAGTATACGGTAAACGTCCGGTGGAGAGTTTTGCCTACTTTTCTGGTGCAACAGCTTTCACTGACCGATTTGTCCCTGGGTCCTTGACAAATCCTAACATTGCTGGCCCTCGTGTCTACGTGGAACCTGACTTAGTCATTCTCACTGACCCTAGGACAGACCAACAAGCTCTCTCCGAGGCAGGTAAGATTGGAGTCCCAGTCATTGCCCTATGTGACACTGACAATGTCACTACAGGTGTGGATTTGGTAATTCCATCTAACAACAGAGGGAGGAAAGCTCTGGCTCTGGTCTACTTCCTGTTGACTAGACAAGTTCTTCGCGAACGTGGAAAGGTCCCAGAGGACGGAGAAGTCACATTCACAACTGAGGACTTCGAGCCTCAAATACAGCGATTCTAGGTCCTTTCGTGGATGGAAACGACGCCGCGATCGGCGTCTACCTCCACAGTTTGTCCATTCTCTATCTTTGTGATGTCGATACTGTCGACAGTAGGTATCTCAGATATGATGCTGCCAACTGCGATGACTGGGTCGGTTTCCTTGTTAACAATGGCCGCCGGAGCCTTGTCAGCCTTTCTGAGAGCATAGAGAACATATGATCCGACTGTAGAACCTTTCCCGCTTGGCATGACTAGGATCTTGCCAGCAACTGACAGTCCCTCCAGAGGATGGTCTTTCTCCACAACCTCGCCGGTCTCAGGATCAACGCCCCCATAGAAACTCAAGTCCACCGCTGTCACAAGCGCTTCTCCTTGTACCTTTCCCTTGTAGATCTTACGACCCTGTAGTTCTATCATGAAATCGCCGCCTTGATGCATTCATCAACCGTCCTTATTCTAACGTCGAATCTATTCTTTCCTCTGGCATAGAAACACGCCTTGGCAGAATCTGTCATGAGACCCTTGAAACGTCCTTTCAGTGGTGCCACCGCGCAACACGCATCACTCACCAAGTATGCACCGGCCTTCTCTATCTTGTCATAGTACCCCATCTTAATGGCTACATCCTTGGTCGGCTTTGCAGTAGTTATCCAGACAGTCTTTCCTTCAGTCACCTTCTTTCCGTCAAGCAGCTCAGCCACTCTGGCTATGTCAGCGATGCTTGCATGCGGGCATCCAACGCTGATGAAGTCAATCTCTGCACTCTCGTCATCTAGCTCCTGCCTAGCCTTCTCAAGGTCCTCCTTGGTCACAGTTTCTGTAATCTCAGGTACTGCTGTACGGTTGGGTGTAATCCCTTCCATGTGGAAGAGA
Source organism: Candidatus Thorarchaeota archaeon (assembly GCA_020355105.1). Classification (GTDB taxonomy): domain Archaea; phylum Asgardarchaeota; class Thorarchaeia; order Thorarchaeales; family Thorarchaeaceae; genus SMTZ1-83. The sequence continues at coordinate 2,517,465 of CP070658.1, forward strand.
GCAACTCCCCCATATGTCGCGATTGACGCGCAAAACGATCTCAGGTGGTCCGTTGTAGCATGAGAGACTCCGGTGATGTAGGGAATCTCTTTCCCAGTGCGATCTCCCATGACCTTTCCCAGCAGACCGAAATCGTCAGTCGTCTTCAGCTCTGCTCGTATCTCATAACCAACCTGTGCCACCCTGTTCTTCTCAAGATGGAACCCATACTCTGCAGTCTTGCCCGTGAGTGCGGAAGCTAGGGCACTCGGTCCACCTTCCCTGTTTGTACGGGCACCAATCACTGAGTTTGCAAAGCATACAGCCGAAGACTCTGCCCAAGCTATGTGCTCGCCATAATGCGGCAGGTTGCCAATCAGATACGGCGTGCAAGTACATGTGGTGACCACTCCCATCTTTGAGAAAGCATCAACCACTCTCTTTTGATTCACAGCAAAATCATCACTAATACCATGCTTTTTCCATTCCAGAAGGTCCATTCCAGCAGGATTCAGAGTAGTCAGAACCTGTGTCCGACCATCTTCTGCCATCTCTGAAAGGTACTCAAGACCCGCCTCGCCCAGATTGTGATAGGAAACTCCTGCTATCTGAACACTGACAACCGGAAGCAGTCGTTCGGCGCCGTAGATCTCGCCCAATGTGGTGATGATCTCCATGGCCTTCCTAGTAGCATTACCTCTCTTTCCCCCAAGCATATCCTGCTCTTCTGATGTGAGGTTCAGTCCCATCTCATTCACCCAAGAACTTCCTCAAATCTAACTTTGGAAACCCTGCCTTGTCAAAGCTCTTACCTTTGGTATCAAGGACCTTGGTGCAGTCAAAGCCAATCTTTGTCGTCATCTTTGTGCCAGGCTCGGCACTCGGATCCAATGAGCTACCTGGCTCTCTGTCCTTTATGAGTAGATTCACATCTCCCTGGAATCGAGTTGCCATCGCCCACTCCCTTTCCTGCTCATCATAGACCCAGACATGTTTCGCACTTCGATGGCCTGCAAATGCACCTTCAAGAGCCTTTAGTCCGTCATCATCATGCATCTTTCTAATCTGCACAGCGATGTGAAGCCAACTGGTACCACCTGGAGTGATGTTCACATCTAAGACATCAACTCCACGTTCCTTGATACTCCTGAACACAGTGGGTTCTCGAGGCATTCCCATCAGAATCTTGTGTTCAAGCCGACCGGGTAGCAATCCCTGCCAGATGGCAGTCTTTCTATGAGTGATTGTCTTGACCTCGAATACTGGCTCCTGCCTGACGACGTCAACAGTTTCTGTCAAATCTATGAATGGGCCCTCATCGTGCCTCTCATCTAGAACTACCCTTCCTTCGAGGACGAACTCACAATCCGCGGGAATCATCAGGTCCACGCTTTTTGCCTTAGTCACTCGGATTGGTTTCAGAGCATTGGCTATCTCCAGCTCATTTACTCCTGTTTCAACTGAAGTTGCAGCCGCAATCAACACTTCGGGAGTATTACCGATGCAGAATGCGACATCCACCTCACCATTTCTCTCCAGGAACTTGTGGAAATCACGCCCTCGTACGACTCTTGCCACCATTCGATCCTTTTCAATCTGCATTGCCCTGTGGAAGTCCAGATTCTGACCATACTCAGGATCTGCGGCCACCACAACTCCTGATGAGATATAGGGTCCGCCGTCCAATTCATTGTGAAGCAGTATCGGTAGCACATCGAGGTCAACATCTCCCCTTACTACTTCTTGACACGGAGCATCATCGGTTGTTTCGGGTTGGCTACGATTCTCAATGGCACTGGCCAGCGTCGGAATGATATCCTTTACATCGATTCCGAAGTAGTCAGCAATTTGATCCTTTGTACAGAACAGGTTGCCAGCAACTCTGAAATCGGACTCCTTGACGTTCTCGAACAGTGCGGGCATAGGTTCTACTGAATACAAGACACTCGCAATCTCCAGATTCTTGGATATGCTAGTGTCTATTTTCCTGAGTTTTCCATCTTTGAGAAGATGTTCTATGTATCTCTCAAGTATCATTCTCACACCCCAATCAGAGCCCGAAGGTAGTATTGTAGACAAGAGGGGCTCCATTCTTCTCTAGTGCATCACCAATCCGCTTCTGAGTTTCTCCATCTGGAGCGATGGCAATCATGTTGCCTCCGCGCCCAGTTCCAGTAAGTTTCGCTCCAAATGCTCCACTTTTTCCTGCAATTTCAACCATTTCGTCCAGTTCTTCACAGGAAACAGTCAGATTCTGCAGCAATTCATGGTTCTTGTTCATCAGTTCTCCAACTCTCTCGAGATTGAAATCAAGCAGCGCATCTCTCGCCTGATGAACCAGGCTTTCGTAATCCGTAGCAATCTCCCGGAACCAACTAGGATCCTGCTCTTTCTTGGCCCGAACGTCACCGACGACTTCTGTAGTGCTTGCGGTAAGGCCTGTAGAGGCTATTGTTAGATGAATTGAGTTCTTGAGCTGAGCTTCTCAAAAGTGGGGGCACCCCCAGCAAGATCCCTCACGTACCAGACGAGTCCTCCAAAGGTCGAGGCTGTGTTATCAATTCCTGAAGGAGTACCATGATACCCCTTCTCCCCCTCGAATGCAATTTCGTTTATCTTATCGTCATCAAATCCGAGCCCAAATTCATCACTGAGAGCACGCGCAAGGGACACACAGCTTGCAGCACTGGCTCCGAATCCCGAGGCACACACCAAGTCTCCCTCATATTCGATGAAGATGCCTTTGTCACTCATGTCCAATCCTGCCGCCCTGAGCACGTTGTTGATTGAAACAGTCTGTTCATCAAGCTTCTTGGCCTTGTAGCCAGGCACCTCTGGCCTTCTGTCCTCTATTCTCCAACCTAGGTCCTTGGATCTGCTTACTAGTGCCACCGTTTCTGCAGATATACCTGCAGCCAACGCGGGAAGGCCGTAGACAACGAAATGTTCTCCAAACAAGATACTCTTGCCGCGCCCAGTGCCTCTTCCCATTATCTCACACTCAGTCGCTGAGATTTGCAGCCCGAAGGCGTATCGCCACTTTTGAACTCTTCCTTCATGCCTAGCCGAAGCGTGGCGAGAATGTTCTGTGCGCAAGACTCATGTTCACAATGCTCAGAATGTCCAGCAGACATGAAGGTATTGGACCTATTCTCTGGAGCAGGTGGTTTCTCGTCGGGATTCGCATTACGCTACAGTGACACACATCTGGCCGTGGACATTGATTCCTTTGCACTGGCCACTTACGCACTAAACTATCCCCTAGCGAACACACTCCAATGTGACATAGGAACAACCCATTCGAATGGCATTCTGAGCGAGCTTGGTGGCGAACCTGACATCATAATCGCCTCTCCACCATGTGAAGAGTTCAGTCGAGCAAATCCCGACAGTGACACTCCGGCGGCCGAACGGATCTATGGCACAGGAACTGCCAGGCTTCTTCTCGACACCATCCGGCTAATTGGGGATCTGATGCCCAAAGTCTTCGTAGTTGAGAACGTGGCTGCATTGCTACATAGGGGTGGTGGGGTGATTGTCAGACAGGAGTTCGAACGGCTGGGAATTGACAATATCCAGTTCAATATGGTACGTGCTCATCAACATGGCAACCCCTCAAAGCGCCTCAGAGTGTTCATCAGCAATTTGAAACTCAACCTTCCGAGAGGAATCCCCCCACGAGTCATGGAGGCAATTGGAAACCCCCCGCCGCTGGGTGTTGATGCCCTCTTCTCTCCAGGTGAACATGTTGCTAACCACGACCTTCACCCTCTGACCGAGGATAAGATGAAACGTGTCAGAAAGACCCGGTGGCGTCACGGAGTCAAGCACTTTCGAGCGTTAAAGAGGCGCACGATGCCAAACTGGGTACGACTTTCACCTGACCAAGTGTCCACATCGATAATCGGCCTATCGCGGTACATACACCCGTTTGAGGATAGACTTCTAACGGTTAGAGAGCACGCAAGACTCATGAGCTACCCAGACTCATTTGTGTTCATAGGTCCAACAGATAATCAGTATAATCAAGTGGGCGAGAGTGTTCCACCACTGATCTCCCATCTAATCGCAGAGGAGGTACAGAAACATCTTGGGTGACTTACTGAAGAATGTCTATGTTGTGCTGCATGATGTTCATGCAGTCAGTAAAGTGGTTGAAACAGCACAAGTAGTGTATGGACTAGGTTTCCCGAACTTTGTTGTCACCAGAGCTGAAGGATCTGCAGCACAGACCGGCGTGCCAGAGGCAAACCGTCTTGCCATGAAGATGAAAGGAAGCTTCATGGTTCTGCCCGATCTCCGCGATGTGCTAGATGTTCTGAATGTGGAACGTCCACTACTGATTACATCTCCTGTGCTCACTAAGGACCGCATAAACATCGATGATGTCGTGAGCCGGGTCAAGTCCAAAGAACGACTTGTAATCACATTCTCCGGGAGCAACAAGTCCTTCTCTAGAAGAGAGATGGACATGGGCGATTGTTTCAGCTTGGAAGCCAAGGTCGACATTGGCTCATCAGGGTCTGCAGCAGTGGTACTACATGCCATCTCAACTGGACTTTCATGAATGCACATTTGTCCTAGGCAACCATTCTCCGTTGTCTAACCCATACCCCCAAGACAATAATGACAACTACTCCTAGAGCCAGTATGATGATCTCAATACCGAAACCCGGCAAATGAATCTCTCTAATCTCTAGAATCACAAAGCCGTTGTCTTGGTCAGTCATGTATACAATATTGTCCACTATGTGAATTCGACAAGGCTTTCCACCATCAACGTACCGGGTTATCTCGGTAAGTTGCGTCGGGTCGCTGATATTCAACATCACTAGTCCTATCTCAAAGTCACACAGAAAGGCAAGATCTCGTTCTCTCTCTACATACACCGAGAAACCACTCGAACTCTCATCGAACCGGGTCACAAGTCCAATATCTGACATATCACTGATATCCAACACCTCGAGACTGTGTCCCCAATAACTGAGAAATGCGAAATCGCCTACGATTTCGAGATCGCCCACTCCAGCGCTGCTCACTGATTCTCCCACGTACTGCCCAACTTGAATTGGGTTGGAATGATTACTCACATCAAGTACGATGAATCCTGTTTCCCCAGTTGTTACAAACACTAGATCGTCCACGAGTTCAAGATCGGTGCCATCGCCACTCAAAACATAGCTCTTAATCAACGCAGGTGAGGTCGAATTGGTGACATTGACAATAGTAAGTCTGTCACCGATGCCCATGAAACCGTTTGATACGAAGGCAACATCCCCTTCCACCTCCACGTCCCAAGCATAGTGACCGGAGTACTGACATAGAGCTTCAGGACTGGTCGGGGTCGTACAGTCCAAAATCTTGAGTCCGCCACGACCGTCCCCTATGTATAGGAGATTATCACTCATGAAGAGCTGGTGTGCATATGCCTGCTGTCCACCAACAAGATCAGAAGGCATGTGTGCAATCTCGAACGGATTTGAGGGATCGCTGACGTTGAACACCTTCAGCCCTGAATAACCGCACGTAACGTATGCAATTTCGCCATCAACGTATACATCATAGGCATCGCCAGTCTGCACACCTGCTAATCTCGACAGCAAAAGGCTTCCTTTACTTGCTCCAGATACAGGCCAGACCAAGAATCCTACACTCACGATTAGGACAAGAGCCAGAATACAGTTCAGTTTCCACCCCTTCTTGGGTATCACCCATATCACCACGTTCAAAGTCTATCCCCTATCGGCTCAAGACACACTCCGATTCAATAGAAAAGCGTGCCCTATTACGCAACCTCCCTGTCACCAATAAACGGGGTCAGTTTAATCGAGCGAAAGCCATCCGCTGAACCAAGAAGCGACCATCTGAGAAGAAGGGGTGAGTGGTGGGCCGGACGAGATTTGAACTCGCGATCCCTTGGATCCGAACCAAGAATCATACCAAGCTAGACCACCGACCCATGGCCAGAGGGAACC
>CP070658.1:2523518-2536592 GCA_020355105.1 Candidatus Thorarchaeota archaeon
GCGGACAGGTTCTGTGGCAATCTCAGAACTGGAACCTGGTGGAAGACGCTCCCCAGCTTGGCAGAGCAGTCAGTACTGGAGCTAGCTCAGTCGTACAGAATCAGGTGAAGTACTCTACACTGCGGACCACTCCTGACAGCCTAGTTGCTCGGAATGTGCAGGGCAATGGGCTTCTCGTGCTTGCTAAGATTGAGGGCGACAAGTTCGTTGTTGCCTGGGCTGCTGCAGAGGCACAGCCTGACGGAACCTATGTTGATGTCGACAGGGCAGCAAAGTCGCTCAAGGGCAAGATCTAACACAAAAGAACTAGAAGATCAACGTGTAGACGTGTCACCAACAGTCTTGCCCCTTACAATCTCGGGTTTCCTGTCACTGGTACCATGGTGTTGAAGAGATGGATACGACCGTAGACAACGAGTGGAGAATGCTCTACGCCAACAACCCGAAGATTCAGGCATTCGCAGTTCTCAAAGATGGTGAGATAATCTGGGTAACTGAGAACTTCCATGGCTTGGTCGACTCAGCTTCTGAACTGGTCGAGGCTTATACCTCTATGAAAGAGATGATCGAGATCAATAGTGTGGCATACAAGAGAGTGACTTCTAGCCCTGAAACCTTCATCGCCACTGCCGACAACAGTCAGGGACACCTCCTTATGGCGCTGGTTGAGGGCAATATCTGGGTCGTCGCTTGGGCAACACATGATTCCATTCCAGAACTCACAGTCTTGGACCTGAGCAAGACAGCAGTTCAACTCATACACCGGCTATAGCCGATGTGCCTTTAATGCGCAAAGAATAAGTGGTGTTATTGGACTGTCTAGCCATTTCTGGCAGAGGCAGACTCCAATGGTTCTAACGGCGTTCATTCTGGTCAAAGTTGAGGGCATGACGAATAGGGAAGTACTAGAGCAGATCATGGCCCTTAATGAAACGGAGGAGGCCTACATCATATTCGGTGCGTTTGATATCATAATCAAGGCCCTCTTCAAGAGCAACGAGGACATGAGTGCATACGTTGTGGAGAAGCTGAGGGGAATCGATGGAGTGGGTGAAACGCAGACAAATGTATGCGCGACATGTGACTGATTACCAACAAATCAGGAGTACAATCACCTCTAATTCTAGGATATGTTGCCCTATGATGATGTTTCCATGGCTGCAATGAATTTCTGCACCTGCGAAAGAACTGCAGTTATGACTTGTCGCTGCAGGATGGCAATCAGAGGCACTCGAACAACCAGCGCCCATGGTTTCAATTGAGCAGAATGAGTTCCGAACATCCCAATACTCTCTGAATTGTCAGCGATGATGATTCCCATTTGGGTTGGGTTCCAACCCGCATCTACAATGGCGACATCTTCTATCACCGTACTCATCTGTTCGATGAGTCCTGCCGGGCCAATACCCTCAACGTTTGTTATCTCCACGTAATGAGTGAACTCCTTCCATTCTTCCATCTTTGCTCCAGCTGTGAAGAGCTGAATGTTCAACCCCCGTTTCTTTGCCTCTGCCAATGCTGGACGCACGGCACTCAGGACTGCTGGATTGAGGGTGGCTATGAAGACCTCCCTCTGAGCCTCTCCAATGATTCCTCGCATCTCCATCTTGATTTGATCCTGCCCTTCCACGGTGTACACCAGTTCCCGACTCTCGGTATTCCTCTCCTGTTCAATGTTCTCTAGTGCCGTCTGTACAACACTCCCAGAGTGCTGCAGCTTCTCAATAAGATAGGGAATGGCATCTTTTGGTGGATAGGGCTGGAATTCAGTAGGATCGCTGCCAAGCACTCTCCTCACAAGACCCCTGTCCTCAAGTGAGTAGAGAACATCGTACACCTTGCTTCTTGGTACGCCGGAATGGTCTGCTACGGCTCTTGCTGTACTTTGACCCAATGTTACAAGTGCCTTGTAGGCCTTTGCTTCGTTAAGATGGAGTCCCAGACTTCTTAGGTCTGATATGATGTCATCGCCGGGCATCTTGCACACTAATGAAGCCAATATCACCGAAGTCTTTTCAATGCCTTGTCACTTTAGAGGTGACACGAGGGTCTAGATAGAATCATCTGAATCAAGAAGATCTTGAGCCTGGACTAGACGGTCCACCAGTAGCTGCCCCTTGTCAGTCAAACATAGATACGGGCTTTTCTGCCCGCCTCGAAATCTGTATACGAGTCCTAACTCCAAGAGTCTATCCCTAATCTCATCAAAATGCATGTCTTCCTGAGGAGTCTTCTCTTTCAAGTCCCTCTCTAACCTATCCCCCCACTTCAGTTCCATTAGGATGCCCCAGACGCTAGGCTGAAGAATGAAATCCAGACTCATTTCCTCATCAGGAGTGAGAGATCGGCGAACCGATATGAATCAGTCGATGTAACTCCTAGGGTGACACGAATTTCATATCGGTTGTCTGTACTGTTCTACTTGGGTGTTCTATTGCCCTCAATGATTGAAATCTCCGATTTGACTTACACGTACGGCGGGGATCTGAAAGCGCTTGAGGACCTCTCCTTTGCTGTTGAGAAAGGAGAAATCGTCGCTCTTCTCGGCCCGAACGGCGCGGGCAAATCAACAACTGTCAAGATAATCACTGGCATTCTTCGGCCAATCTCTGGCAACGTAAAAGTGGCTAGCTTTGAGGTGTCTGAGAATCTCGATGAGGTGAGAAAGAGAATCGGATTCATGCCCCAAGAAACTGCGCTGTATCCTGACCTCTCTGCACTAGAGGCTCTTGAATATCATGCTGACTTGTACGGCGTTCCTAGGGATGAGGTTGACAAGAGAATCGCCAAAATGCTGGAGCTGTCGGGGCTGACTCAAAGGAAGGACGACCTCGTGAAGACATATTCCGGAGGAATGAAGAGAAGGCTTGCTCTCGTGAGGTCTATCCTACACGACTCGGAGCTGCTTATTCTTGATGAGATGTCACTTGGAGTCGACGTCCAGAGCCGCAACCTGATTTGGAATCAAGTCCGTAAGCTGAAGCAGGAGGGTCGTACAATTCTCTTCTGCACCAACTACATGGACGAGGCGGAGGCACTTGCTGATAGGGTGATCGTGCTAGATCAGGGACGACTGGTTGCTGAGGGCACACCTGACGAGTTGAGGCGTCGATATGTTGGTGACTATCTGATTGAGGCCCTTATTGATGGGCTCGAGTCAGAACAGGGCGCCTCTTGGCTCAATGAGTGTCTTGGCATGGAGATTGAGAAGCTCTCTGACCCGCTCAATGGCGGCCCGAGGACAGCCTGGATAAAGAGCAAATCGGGGCACTCTGACCTGCCAGTGGTCATCGAACGGTTATCAGAGAAAGGCCTGAGAGTCGTTCAGGTTGCACTCCGTGAACCATCTCTGGGTGACGTCTTCCTTGCCATCACCGGTTCAAAGCTGAGGGACTAGACTTGCTTAGAGAGATAAAGGCCATAGTGAAGAAGGACCTGAAGCAAGCAAGACGTGACCCGCGATTCCTTGCCCCGAGTCTGATAGTTCCGTTTGTTCTTGCTCTTGTGTACACAATTCTATGGGTGCAGGTTGGCGGTGGTGAGTCATTCGTATGCGGACTTGTCGTTGAGGATCAGTCGCCTCAGGCTGAAGAGATGGCTGATATCCTTGAGAACATGGTTTCAACGACCAATCACACCTGGTTCAAGACGACAAGATACGACTCAGAAACTGCAGCACAGATGTTTCAAGACAACTTGCTGATCGCCTACATCTTGATACCTGATGGATTCGGATTGAACGTTAGTACAGGCAATGAGGCCACAGTCGTCATCTATATTGCGAACTATAACGATGACGTTGTGAAGAACTATGTACACCGCATTGAGGCTGGTGTGCTTCTCTACAATCAAGGCGCAGTATACCCCGAATTTGACCAGTCTGATGCCCCCGTTGCACTTGAGGAAACCCTCACTCGACCAATGACACCCTCAAATACAGCCTATATGTATGCGGTTGGAGTAATCCTCTCACTAATCGTCTGTTCTGTGACGGGGCAAGGGCTTTCAACAGCCACAGAGTTCGAAACACAAGCAATCTATGACCTACTTAATTCGCCAACCAGCAGACTCGCCATAGTAATCGGGAGGACTGTGTCTGCCATTCCACGCTCTCTGGTTGTGTTGTTTATCACGGTTCCTGTAATTCTCCTCTCTACTGGGACTCTACCCGTTGGGAACACCTGGGTCCTCGCTCTGATTATGCTCCTCACAATCCTGTCTCTCGCTCCCATTGGTGAGCTCATTGGTATCAGGACGAAGAAGAGAGAACTTGCAATACTAGGATCAGTTCTCTTCAGCGTCATTGGTTTTCTTGTTGGTGGGGGCTTGGCTCCAATTGGTCTGATGCCACTAGAACTGAGGATTGTTTCACTACTGCTACCCACTACTCATGTCATAGGTCTCTGGACTCGGGTGTTCTTTCTTGACACCGTTGCAGGCATTCTCCCTAGTATCGTTTTCCTCTTGACGACGTGGCTGGTTCTGACTGTTGTTGTTTCAACACTCATGAAGAGGGAGGTGGAGCGCACTTGAACATCTTCGTGAGAGTATTCAAGGCCTCATTTGTTAAGGAAACCAAGACTTGGTTTCGCAACAAGTCGAGGCTCATATTCATCGTCGCTTTCCCCCTGTTGTACTACAGTGCGTTTCTTCTTCTCATGGGCGGAGCCTATGCAGGTCCTGGAGTTGATGCTGCTCTCGTTGTTCAAGAGGACAATCCTGGTGACTACACCAATGGCCTAATCGAGATTCTAGGAGAACCTGACGAGATTCCCCCTAGTCTAAACCTCATGGAGATGGACTCAGAAACCGCCAGCCTTCACTTCGAGAATGGGAACGTCTTCATAGTGATCACTATACCAGATGGATTTGAGGCCGCATTGGCAAATAACGAGTCAATCAGTATACAGCTTTGGGTGAACAACGCTCATGAGGACATGACAAAGAACCTCCGAATGCCTGTGATAAGGAAGCTAGACATCTTCTATCAGACATACCTTCCAAGTCGGACTAACAGTACATTTGAAGTTGAGCTGCTAAACCCGTATACACCACCAAGGCTCGCCTTCATGGCCTGGACTGTGACAATCTTCGGAATATCATTTGCTGGATTCTACCTGGCAAGCTCGGCAACAGCCAGTGAGTTTGAACATGGAACGGTGGAGGAGATTACTCTGTCGAACCAGTCGCTACATGCCATATACGCTGGCAAGATGTTCAGTGCGGTCATCCTAAGCTACCTCTCAATACCGGTGGTTTTCCTCTTGGGATTGGTTGCATACGGTGTGTGGCCTATGGGAAACCTTCTTGTCTACGCAGCAATGACCCTACTCCTAGCCACCTTCTGTTCTGGCATCGGAGTTATTCTAGGAGCCATATTCCGCAATTCGGTGTATGTAGTCCCAGTTGCCGCACTCGGTGCTCTCTTCTATTGGCTAACCGGGGGTGGAATCGCACCACTCGAGATGGTAGGCATTGGATTCGTGACGGCAAATGAGTATCTTCCTTTCTCCAATGCCTATCGTACGCTGATTGAGATGTTTATCCAAGGAACGTACAGTACGATTGTAGTCGACTTCGCCGTTGTAGGTGTCTTCGCGGTCGCGTTCGTTCTGATATCACCAATACTTGCTGATAGACTGAGCAGAGTGGACTTTGGGAAACGGCTCAAAGAGCTACGTCGTCGACGAGGACGAATTAGGTCACCCCCTCATGGGTGAACCGATGGCATAGATCCCATCTGAGAAATCAATCCTCTCCTTTGCTCCTCTGACCATCCGCCAAGAGTGCCCCTTCTCCACAAGACCACAGGCCTTGTAGACGCCAATCGCTCTTCGGCTGGTTTCCAACACGCCCGCTCTAATCTCAAGGCCTCCCGCCTGTACGGCAAAATCCTGCAGGACACTCCTTGCGAATTCAGTGTGGTCTGACATTACCCAAGGTGCCAACCTAACATGACCATGTCGTTCGCTGCCCATTGCATATCCTGCAATATCGCCATCTACCTCAACTACAGTCGAGAATTCCGGACACGCAGCGAGGCCGCTTGAGATGAACAGGAACCTGCTTGCGCCAAAGTGCTTCCGATCAACTGACAGTATGTGCATGAGATCTTTTCCTTCCATTGGTCTGACTCTCTGAGAGAGCTTGGGTTCAACGCGGCCTGCAAGCCTCAGAGACCGACAGACCTTCTTGAAACCAAGACGTTCATAGAGAGGGACTGCAGCGGGAACGCTGTCAAGCATCATGACATCAGTTCCCTTGTTCTTCACGTAGTCCATTGCGTGTTCCATCAGTTCAGCGCCTTTACCTTGTCCTCGGAATTCATCGACAACAATCAGATTACCTATGGATGCAAACGGTCCATACGAAAGGGCACACACCATGCCAATTGGGATTCCATCCTCTTCTCCGACAAAGTTGCCATGGGGGTCGAAGAGAAGCAACTCTTCGAAGTCTCTCTTGATGCTACTCCATCCCACTGCTTCAGTCAAGCTGACTGCAAATTCCAAATCAGCTGATGTCATCACCCTTATTTCCAAGGATTGCTTTCTCCTTTGAGATTTCCACAAGCAATTTCACAGAGAACCTGAAAAGTCTCTCCTTGGGCGTGATGTTGTCGATGAAGTGCTACTCAACCGCTTCAGGAGCAATGCATGAGTCATTCTCACTACTGCTAACTTGGAATATCACGAAGCCGATTATTGACATTAGCACAGCATAGAGCATGATTGGCACGTACTCCGACCAGATTGAATAGAGCACGGCTGCTATGATTGGGCCAAGGACCATGGATATAGACATGGTGGAAGTGAGCAGTCCTGATGCGGTGGACCTGTCCTCGTTACGTTCAGTCACGTACTTCAGAGCTCCAACATACAGACACGCCCAGGCAAAGCCCAGAAGAAGCTGCGATGGGATTATCTCCAGGATGTTGGTGGCGAGAGTAAACCAGAAGAAAGTGGCAGCCGAAGAGAGCATTCCAACCGAGATTAGAAGCCTGCAGTCGAATCGGTCAGTCAGTGCAATCATTACGACAACCTGCGCGACTGAATTACTTGCTTGGACCACGGCGACCATGAAGGGGTCTCCTCCTAGGTCAGTGAGGAAGAGAGGCCAGAGAGTCCAGATTGCAGACGCACTGCTGTGGCGTGTTAGCATCGCGAGGTAGACAGACCAGTTACGTTTGAGAGTTGCAAGCGGGAACATGGGAACATGGACTGAAGGTCTCTCAAGGCGTGGCAGCGTCATGGCTGTTCCAAACGCGACTGCCAAGAACATTGATGACATGAGGAAGGCGTAGTATATGTTGAATCCTGCAGCGAAGCCGGCAAGGAGAGTGCCCGCCCCCCATCCAGCTGCACCAAACGATGCGAATCTCCCCATCTTCATCTCTGATTCATAGGCGTAGGCCGCAAGAGCGCCTGGGTAGATGCCCACCGAAAACCCACCCATTACCCTGACCATGAAGAGGATCTCTGGACTGTTCGCAAGTAGAAGAAGCCCAAAGCTTGCCGTCGAAACCAATAATCCCGTCCTGACAACAATTCTTCTACCATAGATATCCCCAGCTCTTCCGAATATGTAACTAGAAATAAAAGAAGCAGCAGCATAGGCGCCTACGAGAAGACTGACAAAGAGTTCGTCAGCACCCAGAGTGTCTCTTGCCAGAATGGGGATGTATGTAAATGCGGAGAGCATGGCTGCCCCCGACATGACTTGGATTGTTTCAGTCTTCAAAAGGCGGTCACTTGGATTTCGAGCCCAAGTGCCTTCTTTTAATCATATTGTAGCTCGTGCACCTGTCTACTTAGAACGCTGCGAGCAAAGGCTTTTCAAATCAAGTTCCTATCAAGAGCACGAGTATAGGTGGTCACCTGCAAGAATGGTATCTCCACGTGTCAAATTCATAGCAATCACACTCGATGAGCTGCTTCTGGTTCCCATAGTCATCGTCATAGTCAACTACTTCGCTCCAGAATGGACTGTCCCGGCTGCAGTGGTTATGGTTATCGGAGCTGTCATATTCGTAGCAGGCAAGTACTATCTCGTCTATGACTCACTCTTGGAGGGATCCTACATGGTTTATGATCTCGAAGGTATGACAGGAAAGGTCATCGACAAGGTGACAAGCAATTCTGGGAAGATTAAGGTTGGAGCAGAAATCTGGGACGCTCGGTGCAAAGATGGTGAGATTCCCGTCGGCGCTAGAGTACGTATTGTCGCCCGGGAGAGTATGACAGTGCACGTTGAACTACTAGAAGTACAGAATGACTAGACGCCTTTTTCTTGTGTCACTTCGAATCCACCAAGAAAGACAACACAAGTCGGATTGCAGATTCAACGTCTTCGAGAGTCAATGTTTCAAAGCTGCTGTGTGAGTATCTGCATGGGACACCAATTGTTGCCGCAAGATGTCCCTGCAATATCATCTGGGATCCATCAGTCGCATAGTTATGATATACAGCTCTCTGCACGGGGATCCCCGCCTTTTCCGCAGTATCGACTAGCTGCATGTTCAGTCTGTGGGAGTAGTGCACTTGACTGTCCTTTATCACGATGACCGGACCCTTTCCTAACGAAACACCAGCCTCTCCAGATGTGCCCGGGTAGTCGTCAGCTAGGCCAACCTCCAAGATGATGGCACCATCAACTTCCAGATTCTTCGCCACAGCCGCAGCACCCTTTGCTCCGAGCTCCTCCATTACTGTAGACACGAAGGTGACCGTGGGTCGCTTGCTCTTTCCTGTCTTCGAGAGTTCTTCGGCAATCAGAATCATCATAGTGAGACCAACACGGTCATCAAAGGACTTGCCAACTACGTTCTTGCCTACCTTAGTGAGAGTCGTATCATAGATGACAGGAGTGCCTACGTGAATGCCCATCTCATGAATCTCTTCTTTTGAGGTGGCTCCAACGTCCAGAAAGACCTCTTCGTAACTTGGCAGCTTCTTCTTACCCTCAGCACCAGCAATATGTGCAGTCTTGACGCAGAACGTGCCAGGAACGAGCCCCTCCTGCGTCATTATTGAAACACGCTGACCCGGTAGAAGTCTTAGATCAGGCAAGTGGCCTGTCGTATTCCACTTCACTTGAAGGAATCCTGATGAGTCGATATTGCTAACTAGAAAACCCACTTCGTCCGCATGCGATATGAGTGCATAATGCGATCCTGTACCTTCTAGAGTAGCAACCAGGTTGCCAATCTGGTCTTGTTGAAGAGTGAAACCGATTCTCTTGAAGTGCTCCTCAACCTTGCCCTGAACAGACTCTTCGCGGCCCACAGGTCCCGGAGTTTCACTTAAATCCTTCAACAGCTGGAATACTCTATCTTTCATTGTGCTCTTGGGAACTCCTGGGCTTACTCTACTTAAGGAATGCCCCCATTCCTGTTCAGCTTACTTGACTGAAGGAGTCTATCTTCGCCGAGTGCATACTACTAGGGCAACCACGACTACTACGCCCACGACAACTCCTACTACAACAATCACTTCAATGGGGATCGGGAGAGTCGTTGTGTTCAATCCATGAGCATAGTAGATGTCCATCTCCTCACCGCGTGCATCGCTCCATGCCACATGAGGAACTTCATTCCCGTCTAGTTGTATTCCCAAGTATTCTCCGGGTCTCGTGAATGAGCTAGATGTAAGATCGTCTGCAACGGGGACTTCCCTAGCAAAGACAGGATTGTCTCTCTCTGCCCCTGTGAATTCCAACGTTCGGTAGAATGGTAGATACGCATCATGCCTTTCATCATAGTATGCAATGTGCAATCGTCCTGTAGGCCCAATCGCTGCATCAGGATTCCATTGATTTCCGGAGGTTTCCTCATTGATCTGCATCCGTGAGCTCCAGGTTTCTCCCGAGTCGTCCGAATAGCACAGATAAACATCCCACGAGTGATCGTCTGGTTCATACAAGTCAGACCAAAGAACATAGAGTCTGTCCGTATTGTCAAACCTTAGTACAGGCAATGTGGTCTTTCCAGGTCTTCCACCTGGGGCAGTCGCGGCAGAATGGTTGCCGCCTGTGCCAATCACTCTCGGGCCGTCCCATGTTGCGCCGCCATCTGTACTCCTTGACAAGAGTATCGCCCCTTGTGTGTACGTGCTTTCAAGCCAAGTCCATGCGACAAAGAGCCCCCCGGTGCTATTCTGTGCAACAAATGGCCCAACGTATCCTGGGTCCTCACCGATTACTGAGATCTCTTGAAAAGTTGCCCCGCCATCAGTTGACCGCGTAAGACGAACGGTTGAGCTTCCATTGTCTACGGCCACATTGACATCATCGTAGACTAGATAGACTGTGCCATCATCACCGACCATCATCGTTTGCTTGTCTGCGAAGTATGTTCCATTTGATGCCTTTGCAGTAGTCCATGTGTTGCCATAGTCGTCACTCTTGGCAACGGTCATCTGAGTGAAATAGTCCGGATTGCCTGGGGGTTCGAAATAACCCGGCTCAAACTCCAAGTACGCATAGTATATGCTCCCGTCATGCCAATACAACCAAGGGTCTGACTGGTGAGTGAACTTTCCGCCAAACATGGGCATGTCGAAGGGGTCTGTCCATGTTGTTCCTCCATCCACAGACTTCACGATGCTTACTCTTAGCCCTGGGCCATTGTGCAAGTCCGAATTCTTCCATCCTGCGAAAAGGGTGCCATTGTCAGTGATTGCTACAGATACCTCAACATGATGGCCATATTGAGAGTCGTCTGTGGACAAGAGCATGTTCCGTGAGAATGCCACAATCCCGTCCTGTTCCTGACTTGATGTCGCATAACCAGTGTTGACAGGGACTACCGTCGTCAGAATGAGAATGGTGAATAGTGTGCATTGTATTCTGGATGCTGTGAATGTGACCATATCCGAATCCAACCTCGGCGACACACAGTGAGTATGCTCTCCGAAATATGGGGGCTTCAGTAATACTCTTTGGTTTTAAGTAGTTTCAGGTCTGTCAACTATGAAGATATGCCGAGTGTGAACACTTGAGTGTCAGCTGAGTTTCTATACACGGAGCTATCAAAGGCTGTGACATAGAACTCGGCGGTGTCCCCTTCATATATGGGGCCAAAATCACCTACCCATCTTCCACCAGCGGCGCATAGGCATGCGATGAACTGCATATCCTGTGTCTGCCAGGCCCCACCTTTTTTTGACCATGAGAGTTGCGCAAGAGAAACACCTGAAGGATCTATGCAGTAGACTACGATCTCAATTCTGTTTCCTGATTGAGGTGCGACGGGCAGAATGCTGACATCATAGATATCGGGCCTCTGAACATCCACGAGAACCGCTAACAATGTGATACTGGAAAGCAGTGCTATCAAGATGGTACCAATGCCTATCAGCTTGGTCTGGGTTCTCATCTGCCCCTGATTCTCCCAAGGCGACTATGTGCAAGAATGATGCTGACGGGTAGTTCTAATCAACCTTTCCAAGAAACGTCAATCATCTCAATCGCTTTGCACTGAAACAGACGAACCCAGTGCTAATACCCAGCCATTACCCGTGCATATATTGTGAAACATGGACAACATAGCATGGCTCTTGAAGAGATTCTTCTAGGTCTGGCCGTCGGTCTACTTGTTGCCATTATAGTCTACCTAGCAATGAGTTGGCGGATTAGGCATCGAATTGCCATGGTAGAAGCAGAGTTTAGGACTCTGTGGGCTGAACAAGAGGGCGACATAAGAAGGGACGCCAGTAAGCGTAGTCGCTATGTGCTAAAGGGCAAGATTGCCGAGCACATGGTGCCCTTGTTGACTGAGGTTTTCAGGTATAATCCTGCAGATGCACGGTTCATCGGAGCGCCGATAGACTATTTGATCTTCGATGGCTACACCGCCGTTAAGGATGGCAACTCGGAAATCCCAATCACCATCGTTCTGGCTGACGTGAAGACTGGCGAGGCTCGTCTAAGCAGAACAGAACGGAAGATCATGGAGGCCGTGGAGTCCGGGAGAGTCAAGTGGGAAACGATTCGACTTGACTTCTGAACATTCTGGTTCTTGGCGCATTGCCGACCGATTGTCCACAACTACATGCTGTTCCACCAGACTTACATTGTCAGAATGTCGTGTGACCACTGTTGCATGTGAGGTGTTCACGAACACGATGTTTGATATGTTCGAACATAGACCGGGGGAACTGTGGGGGTCCGCCCTGCCTGAAACTAGGGAGGACCTTGAGGAAGTTGTGGATGCGGGAGTAAAGGTAGTAATCTCTCTAGAATCGAGGTTTGGATTCCCAGATTCCTCTGGACTCGAACTTGAGCAACATCATATATCCATACCAGATTTTGGCATTCCTTCTCCCGACAATGTACGAGAATTTATGACAATAGTCAAAGACTCACTCGAGAAAGGCAAGCCTGTCTTAGTTCATTGTCTCGCTGGATGTGGAAGGACTGGAACAATGCTCGCTTTGGCTGAAATCTATCTGTATGACTCAACTGATGGCAGGTCAGCGATTGATCGAGTTCGCAAATCCCGTCCATGCGCCATAGAAACTGACGGACAAGAAGAGATTGTCATCAAACATGCAGACACGCCTATTACCGATTTGAAGCGAAATAGCTGAAGATGATGGGGCTCTGACTAGATGGCTGGTGTGTCACAGAAGCACTCCATCATCAATGCACGGATGACAGCATCGTTTACCTGGCCTTCATCAGGGATGCCTTCTATGACCACGTTGCAGATTCGTATCGTGGGCAGACTTGTCACCACATCGTTGCATCCACTGCCTTTGTCCTCGCCCTTGTCGACGTCTAGCTTACAGATCACTCCATCGGAGACCCCAAATTGAGACATGGCCTCACCAAGCAGCTCCTTTGCTACATCACAGAATAGGCAAGCTCGACCAGTGTATAGGATTATACATCCACTTCTTCCGCATGCCGTCCTTCTGAGGCTGTTTGATATCTGCATGGAGTGTGCCACGTCCATTCCTATCAAGTTATAATAGAAGATATTATGTTATTATAAATCCTCGTATATCCTCATATTTCCGTCGAACCAATCCCAGATGGCATTTTTCTGCACTTCCGGGCATAATCTGGTTTACT
>CP070658.1:2536692-2543076 GCA_020355105.1 Candidatus Thorarchaeota archaeon
ACCTCGAGGTTCGCAGCTCATGGATGAAACGTGTGACGCAAAAGTACTGGGTTCACCTGACGCTCAGGTTGTTCAGACAAAGGAATTCGAAATGGAGCAACCCCTGCTCGTGTGTTGTTTTCCGTCCGCAGGTGTAATAGGCACAATCGCTGCAAACACCCTCATAGAACAGTTCAAGATGGAAGAAGTGGCTCACTTAAGGTCGAGATACATGCCATCGGCGGCCATCTTTATGGATGGTCTTCTCAGACACCCATTTCGTATCTATGCAGAACCTGCTAGGAACTTGGTTGTTGTAACAGCTGAACTCCCCGTGGCTGAGGACGGCCTCTACATTGTTAGCTCCGCACTATTGGACTGGGCAGCTAGCGTAGGAGTCAAAGAAACCGTGGTACTGGACGGCATTCCTGTCCAGGGAATTCCTCACAACCGCAAGGTGTTGTATGCTGCGGAACAAGAGAAACTGGCCGAGTTGGAGAAGGACGGGAATATGGAGATTCTTCAGAAGGGAATAATAACAGGAATTGCAGGGTCAATCCTCTCAGAGACTTTGTGCAGAGCGATGGTCGGTTTTGCGCTCCTCACGCCTGCTATTCCAGTGATGCCGGATCCTGAGGGTGCGGTCCAGCTACTTGAAGCACTCAACAGACTATACAAAGTGGGAGTTAATGTCGAAGAACTCAAAGAAAGCGCGGAACAAGTCAGAAGAAAGATGGAAGAAGTGGCTCAGCAAGTGGAAGGAATGCGGCGACAGCAACCAAGCATATCCCAAAGAGGGTATGAGCGGTTGTATGCGTGAATAATCGATACGTTCAGGCTGAGGAGTGTAGGGCGCCTAGTCAGTGCATTTTACATATGCTTCCTTGGCACCTTCTGCGTTTCGCTCTCCTACCTTTCCAGGCCATTTCTCTCTGATTACTTCTTGGACTGTTTCCAACTTGATAAGGCCAGTTGCCTTGGCGAAAGCGCCAAGCATCGTTGTGTTAACAACCGGAAGTCCAGCCACGAGAAGATTGTATTTCAGAGCGATTCCTGTCCCGTCGTATGTGAATATATGTCCTCGAGGAAGCTTCAGTTCAGAAGGACTCTTCGAGATGTTCACTATCACCTTGCCCTCCTCCTTGAGCCCTTCAGTGACATCGATGAGATCGATAATCCCTGGGTCAAGCACCGCAACTATGTCGGGTTCATAGATTTGGCTTCGCACATTTATGGGCGAATGAGATATTCTAGTGAACGCTTTCACTGGTGCTCCACGACGTTCTGCCCCGAAGTATGGAAATGCCTGTACTCCTTCATAGCCATCGATGTAAGCGGCCTTAGCAAGGAGTTCTGCTGAAGTCACTCCACCTTGTCCGCCGCGACCATGCCAACGAATCTCAATCAGTTTGACCAGCTCCTAATACTCACATCGGGTCGACATGTGGCCCACATCGGGAAGATAAAGGACTTTCGTTAATACTATATGATACTCCAAGCGCCGTGAGCAGCGTCGTTGGAGTGGTTGTTTGTCATGGACGAGCACATCAAGGCGAATATGGAGAATTGGAATGAGCGAGTTGACGTCCACAAGGATAGCAAGTTCTACGATGTAGAGGGATTCTTGAAGGGAAACCAGACGCTGGACCCAATTGAGTTGGAAGAGGTGGGTGACGTGACTGACAAGTCAGTCCTACATCTGATGTGTCATTTCGGATTAGATACGCTCTCTTGGGCCAGGCTTGGTGCCGTGGCCACTGGAGTGGATTTCTCTGAGAAAGCGATAGAACTAGCTGAGGATTTGAGAGAGCAGATTGGCGTAGATGCTCGCTTCATTGCTTCTGACATATACAAGCTCCCTGATGTTCTCGACGATGAATTTGATATCGTCTTCACATCCGGTGGCGTTTTGACCTGGTTGCCAGACCTTGACAAGTGGGCGAAGGTTGTGTCGCGCTACGTGAAACGCGGCGGCTTCTTCTACATCCGCGAGTTCCACCCTACGTCTTACGTGTTTGATGATGATGAGGGAGTAAAAGAACTGAAACTGAAATTTCCCTACTGTCCCTCTGGTCCGATGAAGTTTGAAGATGGGGGCACCTATGCAGACTCTTCAAGCGATGTAAAGAGCAGAGTCACATATGAGTGGAGTCACAGCCTGTCTGAGATTATCAATGCCATAATAGATGCAGGTCTGAGACTGGATTTCTTCAACGAGTTTCCATTTACAACCTGGAGGGAGCTTCCCTTCATGATTCAGCGGGATGATGGAAGGTGGGTTCTCCCCTCAAACCAAGATAGCCTCCCCTTGATGTTCTCTCTCAAGGCTAGCAAGATCTGAAGTAATCCTACGAAGATTGTGCTTTGATTGCCGTAAGAACACCTTCGGCAGAGTTCGCTGCTTGCTGAAGTCCCACGCCGGATCCAGACGTATCTGTTCCGACTATGTACAGTCCTTTGATCGGGGTTTCGGGTCCTGGTCGGTCCAAATCAGTCTGACCAGGGATGAGTGCGGCTCTTGTAGCATATGACGTCTGCACGTGCTCCATCTCGATATGCTTCAGAACCTCTTCATGGTATTCCTTCAGACCGTTACTCTTGACGGCATTGACCATCTCCTCCGCTGTACGACCCTCATGCAGAATTGTAGCAATGCCCAGCAGCTCCTTTCCCGTAGGAGCACACGAAGGGTCAAACGAGGAGAGTGATATCATCCAGGTTTCTGGTCTGGGATGCACTATTACTCGTGACTTGCGATCACCAATCACAACCTCGTCAAGGCCAAGCCAGATTGTTACGCCCTGAGTGACTCTCATCTGGCTCCATCTCTCAAAGAACTGAACTACGTCAGGACGGTTAGATGTGACAATCTTGGGCATTGACCAGAGAGGTATATTGCTAATCACCAAGTTGTGCTCAAGCTCTTTCCCGCCAACTACAAGACCTCGAACATTCCCTCCCTTCTCGGCAATCTTATCTACAGGGGCGTTCAGAACGTACTCGCCGCTGATGGCGTCGCAAACACGGTCTACCAAGCTCTGCATTCCGCCGATGGCGATTCCCTCGTCATACTCATCAGTCCCAAAGATGAGTCTTCGTGCTGACTGGAGCCTACTACTTTCCCTGTCTGTATCCTTCAGTGTGCGCAAAGCCTCATACGCTGATGCTTCGTCGATTGACACCCCAGCTGCCATGTAGATCGCACTCTGCATCACATCAAGCATGACTTCGTTTGTTGCACCTTTTGATTCCATGAACTCTCGGAATGTGATGTCCTTGTACTGTTTCATCTCCTCAAGCTTCATCGTCTTGATCTTGGCTCCAATTCTCGCTAGACCAAGACGACCACGCACTCCCGTAAGGGGCCATCTCAGGGTTTCACCTATGCTTGAAGGAATTGTTCCAACTTTGTCATAAACTCGAAAATGCCAACCTTCATGCAAGACAAACTCTGGAGGAGGATTCAGATGCGCCTTCAAGAAGCGGACGAAGGCACCTCTCCTAATCCGAGTCACAACATGCAAGCCTTGATCAACACGAAAATCACCAACCCAGTATCCATGCCATACTCCGCCAAGCCGCTTCGCTTGCTCGAGGACTAGCACTCTCTTGCCTTCAGCAGTGAGAGCAAGAGAAGTCAAGAGACCTCCTGCACCACCTCCAGCGACAATAGCGTCATAGTCTGAGGGCTCAACTCGGTCTAGGGTTGTTTCACGCATGTTGGACTCGAAACTGGCCTTGGGTCGTTCCTACTTAAGGCTGTCCGCTTGGGACGTGTGCCAAATGCTGATTGGGCTAGAGAATCTCCACGGTTCGCGTCTTGTTTGAAGACTCATACGCTGCATCCACAATCCTGTGCGCAGCAATGGCATCCAGAAAGCCTGGAGAGGGGTCTCTATCAGACTGAATCGCCTTGATGAATGCATAACTGATTGCAGAAAACCTCTCCGTGCCAACGGTCGCCAGGGCATCATATGCCTCTGGAGCGATGTTCTTAGCACGAACTCCGAGAGTATCGAGTAGTGCGTTGTTCGCATTGTCCCTATGCACACGTACGCGTACTTCTTCAATCGTCTGAAACTCCAGCCATCGCTCGTCTGCTTCAAGAGTGACTCCGATGTATCCCTTCTCGAAGAAGAACTCAATCCTCCTCTCATTAGGACGGTCCAATGAATGCCATATTGAGTCAAGCGTGCTCACAGCCCCATCCTTGTGGGTCAGAATCAGTGATGCTTGGTCCTCTACCTCCCTTTCCGAGAAGAAGCCGACTTTCGCGTAGACACTTTCAATGTCACCAAAGAACCATTGCAAGATGTCAATATCGTGGATGCTGTGCTCGATGAGTGTGCCTCCACCTGCAATGGAGTGGTTTCCTCGCCATTGAGTATAATATCCGTGTTCTATGGGAAAGTGCTGGTCGACGCGAATATGGGCCAACACAGGATAGCCAAAGTCACGAGTTTCAATGAGATGCTTTGCGTAGAGAAGGAATGGATCATATCTGAGGACTAGACCGACCCCGGCTCTCACACCTGCGTCCTTGGTCACTGCAAACATCTCGCGTGCCTGTGGACAGCTGTGTGCAAGGGGTTTCTCACAGAAGACGTCCTTCTTTGCCCTGGCCGCAGATTTCACGATGTCGGTATGCTTGCTGGTGGGAGTACACACGTACACGATGTCAACATTGTCATCGTTGATGAGATCATTGTAGTCTTCGTAGGTCTTAGCTGCTTCAAACAGCTCAGCTGCGCTCTTCAGAGATTCTTCATCTATATCGCAAAGTGCATGAATATCCACATCAACGAGCCCAGCATCACGCAATGCCGTGATGGCAACAAGATGCATTCGTCCGATATTTCCCGTTCCAATTAAGCCCAAGCCAGTTTTCGCCTTGCTCAACGGGTCTCAACTACCATAGCCTGCATGGCCTCGAGGATATTTGAGTTTTTGTCCCTCTCTCTGACCATAGATTGGACACGACTATTCTTAATAAGCATCTAGAAATGAAAGACTTCAGAAGGAGCTAGTGCTGTGACCTCTGCAGACAAGTTGTTGATGGATGCTAAGGCCGCCCTTGAAGAGGGAAGAAGGGAGGCCGCTGCAAAATCAATTACCTTGGCTGCTAAGGTCTTTGCCTCACAAGAGGAGTACGAGAATGCTGCGACACTCTATGAAAGGGCTGGATTCATCTTTCGAGACTTGTACATGGCATACGAGTCCTATCAGTCCTTTGACAATGCAACTCTGATGCGTATTCGACAACCCTCCTCAGACGAGGTACACAGGAAGATTGTGGATCTCAACTCAAAGGCTGGAGATATTGCAGAGCAGGCCACTGACTTCAAGCGTGCTGCTGATTTCTACTTTAGGGCTGCAGATTTCTGCGCGGACGAGAAGGAGAAACGCACGATAACTCTGAAAGCGGCAGATGCCTTGGAGAATCTTGCAGACGTCAGAGAGGAAGAAGAGGACCTCGAAAGCGCTGTAAGCCTTTTGAAAAAAGTGGGCAGGCTCTACTATGCCTCAGGTGATAATGAACTAGGAGGGAGAATCAGCGACCGCGCGGCGAAGGTATCATTGAAGTGGGCGGAGAAGGCGAAACAGGACGGTGACCTCCTCTCAGCAGGAAATGCGTATGCGGAAGCCGCTCAGATTGTGCAGACTCAGGGAGAATTGCCAGAAGCAACGCGCATGATGATGGAAGCAGGTGACCTATACGAGGCCGTGGGACTGTTCGAGAAGGCAGGGAACATATTTGACGCAGCTCAGGAAGCATTCAAGTTCCTGAGACAGACGTCTGCCCGCAAAACAGCCATGATCAAGGCCGCAGAGGCATACTTGAAGATGGAAGGTATTCCTGAAGTAGTGGCACCCCTCCTTGTGAAGTCCGGGAATCTCTTCATGGATGCTGGAAGCGACATGAAAGCCAAGTGGGCATTCAAACGCGGGAGTGAACTCTTTGAGGAACTGGCTGCAAAGGCAAGAGAGAATGAGGAAACAGAGCCTGAGAAAAGCTTCTTGAGATATCAGGCGATGTGCCTCCTGAAATGGGGACGCAAAGAAGAAGCAGATAGCATCTACAACGAGGTCGTGGATTACTATCTCAAACAGGCGGAGTCTGAAGAGAAAAACGGACACAAGGAAGCGCAGGCTGTAGCACTGGAAGCTGCGGCAGAAGTGTTAGACGAGGCCGGAAGGAGTCAGGAGGCCAGGATGCAGTCAGAAACAGCGCTCGACATCTACGTTGGTCTTGCCAAGGAGTATGAGGTTTCTCAGCAGTTCGATGAGAGTTCAAAACACTACAGTAAGGCAGCTGAGTGCGCAAAGAGCCTAGGAGATGAAAAAGCCAGCGATGCCTTTCATCAAACAGCCAGCAAGAATGCTGAAAAAGCCGCTGAAGTCTAT
>CP070658.1:2543176-2573841 GCA_020355105.1 Candidatus Thorarchaeota archaeon
GGGACTCGGACCTAGTTTGTCAGCCAGCTCGGACAGCTTCTTCACGGTTTCCGCCCAAATCGGCCCCTCGCTTGCACTAATCTGTGTGAACTGCAAGCGTTCGGGCTCAAGTCCTGCTTTCTCTACGATCTTCTTCGCGATGGCAAACCGTCGTTCAAACGAGATGTTCCCGTCGACATAATGGCAATCTCCGAAGTGACATCCTGAAATCCAGACCATGTCGGCACCCAGTCGGAAGGCCTCTAGAATGTGTGTGACGCTCACACGGCCCGTGCACATAACACGAATGTCACGCACAGTGCTGGGCTGCTGCAGTCTAGCCACACCTGCGTTGTCAGCTCCGGCATAGGAACACCAGTTACAAACTATCGTCAAGAGTCGGGCTTCATTGGCAGGCATATCTTCGAGGGCAGAGCGAATCTGGGAGAGTATCTGGTCGTCAGTGAAGTGCTTCATGGTAATGGCGCCAGCAGGGCATCCAGCTCCGCACTTGCCACAGCCCGCACAAAGAACGGGATTGGAAACTGCGTAGTCGCTACCGCCATCTCCAGGAACTACCTCAATCGCGTTATAGGCACAGTTTATCTCGCAGGTTCCGCAGCCCACGCATACCTCAGGGTCAACAACGGACACGATTGCCTCAGCCTTGCGAATTCCACTGACGAGAGGCACCAAAGCCCTAGAAGCGGCACCCCGACCCTGTGCAATGGACTCGGAGATTGTCTTCGGGGCCGTTGCAGTTCCCGCCACAAAGACACCATCGGTCTGGAAGTCAACAGGTCGGAGCTTGGGATGTGCTTCCATGAAGAAGCCTGACATGTTCAGTGGCACTTTGAACAGCTCGGATACCTGCTTGTTCTTCTCCCTCGGAATCATTGCTGATGAGAGGATTACGTGGTCAACATCTAGCAGGAGTTCTGCTCCAAGTACCTGGTCCATCACTTCCAGTTTCAGAGGTTTCTCTTTGCCCTTCTTCACGACTGGGGGAGAGTCCTTGTCAAACCTGATGAATACAACACCCTTCCTACGAGCCTCACGATACATGTCTTCGCCATCGTAGGATACCCTGAGGTCTCTGTATACATGAAAGACTCGAGAATTCGGATACTTTTCGAGCAGCTCAAGAGAGTGCTCAACTGCGACTGTACAACAGATGCCTGAGCACCACGTCCGTGCCCCCTCAAGTGATTCTTCCTCGCGGGAGCCTACACAATGAATCACTGCAAAGGTTTCTCCGTCTGAGATGCCCTCACCAGCATCTAGTTTCCGATTGAACTCGGCCTCGGTGACCACTTTGTCAAGCTTACTCAGACCATAGAGTCCCTTCTCCTCTAGCTGCGTGGCTCCTGTTGCCACGATGACTATGCCTACCTTCACTTCCTGCTTCTTCTTCTCTGTTCTAATGGTGACATCGAAGTCACCAATGGAACCCTTCGCGTCAACCACCTCGGAATTCAAGAGTAGTTCGATGTTGGGATTGCCGGTGACAGCCGTTTCGAACTCTTGCACTATCTCGGCACTGGATCTATGGTCAAAATTGACGGTGCGCAGCTCGTTCAGGAAGCCGCCTACCTTGTCATCCTTCTCTACGAGTAACACCTTGAAGCCTTTCTGCGCGATAAGATCGGCTGCAGCCATACCAGACACCCCGGCCCCAATCACAAGCACTGTGGGCTCTATCTTTGTCACAGCCTCCTCTTGGGCCTCAAGAAGCTTGGCACGGGCGACTGACATCCTCACTAGGTCATTTGCCTTTGCTGTCGCCTCATCTTTCGCGGCCTGATGAACCCACGAGCAGTGTTCTCGGATGTTTGCAAGCTCGAAGAGATACTTGTTGAGTCCAGCCTCTTCAATCGTGGCTCTGAATAGGGGCTCATGTGTTCGGGGTGTACATGAAGCCACCACCACACGGTTGAGATTGTGTTCTTTGATGGCCTCCTTGATTACATCTTGCGCATCTGATGAGCATGAATAGAGAAGATTCTCTGAATAGACCACTCCTGGGAGTGTGCTGGCATACTCGGTTACTTCAGCCACATCCACCGTTCCAGCGATGTTGATTCCACAGGAACAGATGATGACACCAATTCTAGGTTCTGCTGCCATAAGCTCAAAGTCTGTTTCAGTCAATGCCTCAGTTTCAACAGCCTCAGGCAGCGTGATATCAAGAGCAGCCATAGCCGCGGCAGCACTTCCTTGAGCGACAGAGTCCGGGATGTCCTTAGGTTGGTTGCAGGCACCGCACATATGGACGCCAGGTACACCAGTCTGAACAGACTCCAGTCCATCACCGATTCCGGCGATGAACCCGTACTTGTCAACTTCAATGCCTAGTTTCTCCATCAACTCATGGTTTCTGCTAGGAACCATCGCAGGGCAGAGTACAACAAGGTCATAGTTGTCATCCAAGACCTCGTGTCCCTTTGCGTCGCTGTGCCGAACGACGAGGTTCTGCGTCAGAGGGTCCTCGATTATATGGCTTGGTAATCCCTTGACGTATTTGATGGCATACTCAGTTTCCCCCCGTACGATAAACTCCTCGAATCCCTTTCCAAATGCCCTCATGTCGTTATACAGTATGTCAATGTGAACCTCGGGAGTATGCTCCTTTGTGATAATGGCCTCCTTTGTTGCGTATGTGCAACAGATTCGCGAACAGTAAGCGCAGTGGTTCACATCACGGCTACCCACACATTGGATGAAAGCAATCCGGTGGGGCTCTCTTCCATCGGATGGACGCATAACCACGCCGCCAGTTGGTCCGCTTGCTGACACCATGCGCTCGTACTCCAGCGCTGTCACCACATTGGCAAAGCGGCCATAGCCATATTCAGGAATACTTGAAGCATCTAGCAGGTCGTATCCCGTTGCAACAATGATCGAGCCAGCATTGATTTCGACAGTTTCATCCGGAATGTCAAAGTCAATCGCCTCAGCCTTGCAGGTCTTTACACAGGTCATGCACTCGATACAGTTCTCCATGTCAATCGTCGCTATGTTGGGTACAGCTTGAGGAAAGGGGATGTAGGCTGCCTTCCTCATCTTGAGACCCATGTCATATTCGTTGGGAACCTCAATGGGACAGACTCTCTCGCAGTCACCGCACCCAGTACATTTTTCCGAATCGACCCTTCGTGTGCGTTTCAACACCTCTACAGTGAAGTTCCCGTGCTCTCCGGCAACATCAGAAACCTCGGAATAGCCTAGAATCTCTATGTTTGGGTGGCGTGAACAGTCTACCATCCATGGTCCCTGAATGCACATGGAACAATCCAACGTGGGGAATGTCTTGTCAAGTTGGGACATGTGACCTCCGATAGATGGGAGTCTTTCGACCATGTAGACCTTGACGCCCATTTCAGCAAGATCGAGTGCAGCACGCATTCCTGCAATCCCTGCACCAATTATGACAACAGGTCTTGTAGTAGACTCAGCCATTCCTATGTCCACTCCACGGTGTCAATGCGCCTCGGTTGAAACGGATGATAAAACGTTTGTTGTACGACTAAGGTACCAAGTAGTTCCACTTCCCTTAGAACGGTGCGCCTATGATTTGTGGACTCTTGGGAATAAGGGCTCTCTCTATTCTGATAGCGCGAACGGGACACTGGAACTCACATGCGGTACAGTCAATACACCGCGTGGGGTTGACAATCTTCGCCTTCTTATTTCTCGCATCAATCTCCCAGACTCCCCTAGGACACACATTCAGACAGTCTTGACATCCGTTGCAGGCTTCGTAGTCGTAGATTATCATCTATGTCACCTCAAAACACTCCCAATGGGAAGTAGACTCCCAGAGCGAACAGAACCACAAGAGTTCCCAGGCCGGCCAGGATATCCCGGATCATCTGATCTTCTCCCATGTAAGGTGTTGCCCCTCCCCAGTTGAAACCGACGAAGAGTGACAGTCCCAGAATCGTCAGCCCACTTGTGTCGAGCCACGCAGGTTCATAGACGTATGTCAGCGGCGACATTATGGACAGCCATAACAGGAGCACTTTCCACACAATAAGAGCCAGAACACCGGTGAGAAGTCCTCTTACATAGCCCGAGGTAGTTGGCATCATGGGATCGACTATTGCCATGAAGGTTCCGAGTGTCCAGGCTCCAATTATAATGTACAGCAGATTGCTCCACCAGTAGCCAAACCATGATGAAAGGAGTCCATCAAAGCCGGCAAGTAGCCAGAAGAATGGTGTCATCGCGAGGAACATGACAGTTTCAAAGACAATGTGAGCTATGTTGTTTTCCAGTCTAGCATTGAGGTCGAAGTACACGTTGCTGTTCTCTCTGGTCTTTTCGAACCCATTGTCGATGAAATCTCCGACGTTACTTATCTCAACGGGTCCAAAAATGGCCTTCCAACCATTGTCAGCCAAGACCGCCTTTGAAACAGAGCTCGCAATGAGCTGCGGCAGGATTATGTTTCGATGTGTAACCAATTCAGCTAGACCGGTCTGTTCGATCGCATCGAGTACTGAATCAGTGTTGACATGTCCGCCTCTGCTCCCACACCAGACATTGATACCTCGTCCGTCGACAACGAGTAGGTGGCATCTCAGGCCTTGCTCTTCGATTGCTTCTCGAACTCTAAAGGATGTTAGGTAGTAGTCAGTGGTGACAAGTACAGGCGACTCAGAGTCTGCTTCATTGAACGAGAAGAAACCTTGTTCTGACTTGATTGCAAGTTTCGGCCACATCAGCTGTGCTCCCATTAGACATGCGTAGTATCTCCATCCTTTCTGCACTCATGCCACCTCTGCAACATAGAGTTCAAGTAGGCCTCCTAGGAACCGGACTCGGTATTTGGGTGTGATGCCTGCAGCCTTCATAGCACGCGAAATCTCATGGAGAGGATGCGGTTTCAATTGACTGAACTTTGCTGCAATCCTGTAGCTTAGTCCACGTATCAGGGAAAAGAGGCCACCTATAGTCCTTCCAGCAGGAAGCCCTTCAGCGCCAATAGCTATTCTTCCTCCTGTAACTGCCACTCTCCTCGCCTCAGAAAAGAACCTCGCCAGCTTGTCAGACTGAAGCTCGCTTGCCACAAGCGTACTGACCACGAGGTCAAAGGAATCGTCGTGGAGCTTCAGCTCAGTGACATCGCCATGCTGGAAGTCAATACGTCGACCAAGATTGTGATTTCTGGAGCGCTCCCTAGCGACCTCCAGCATCCGCTCATTCATGTCGACTCCCACTCCACGAAGGCCTCGTCGGCCAGCCTCTATGAGTAGCGTACCCGTTCCACAGCCCAGGTCCAGAACAGATCCTCTTCTTGGTAGGACCTCGTTGACAATATAGCTTCGGAGTCTTCTGTCTTGACCAAGTGTGAGCAAAGATATCCATCTGTCATACTGTTTGGTTGCCCTTTCCTCTGAAAGTCGCATCAGTATGGTTGCCATTACAACTCGCTTCATCACTATTGAGCCGTTGCGGTATTTCAGCATGTTGAATCAGTAACGTGTGGCGAAGCTGGGGAGATTTGGCGCCAATGTCTGGAAGTTACGCTTTGGAACCGATGAGAATATGTATTACGTAGACAACGTCCCAAACGGGACGCAGGATGAAGTGCACGAGACTCTATACAAGAGCGATTCTTCACAGAACTAAGTCGAGGAATCGATGCGAAGAGCCTTGTGATCTCTCAAAGGTGAGAGTTGTTCTGCCAGATCGAATCAAGAGATAGAATCTGCTTCTCTTGATTGCTTTCTTCTTCACGTGTATTGTGGTTCCACTACATAACAGGACAGACTACTCAGTGACCGTCGCATCATCTGCCTTCTTGACCTCGATGCCGAGTTGCTCCCAATTCGGTTCGTTCTTTCTCATTTGATATTGTAGGTGGGTTGTCAGGCCAAACTCTTCAGGCTCATGACCAAATGCAAGAGCCAGCAGTTCAACAACATGCATGATGTCGTAATGATACTCAGCCTCAAAGTGCTTCTGAATCTCCACCTGCCCTAGGTCCAGTTGAAGTTCGCAGAAAGGACAAGGGGTCACGATGATGTCAGCCCCACCGACGGCTTCAAGACTGTCAAACTTCTGCTTAGTGAAATCCAGGGCGGTCTTCACATCGGCCGTTCTAACAGCACCACCAGCCCCGCAGCAGATCAGTTCGTCCTTGTAAGGGACATACTCGGCTCCTGCCGCTTCACAGATGTCCCTGAAGATGTGGGGGCGCTCTGAGTCATCCTTCTTCTTGATGTTCTTGGGACGCATCCAGTGGCATCCTGGATGAAGTGCCATTCGTACACCAGTAAAGGGACGAGTCACCCGCTTCTTGATTGCATCAAGCCCGGCGTATGAGTAGAGGGCGTCAACATAGTGAGTCACTTCAATTGTGCCCTTGAACTCACGACCGATTTCTGCGAGGCTCTCGTTGACGGCCTTCCTGAGTTCTTCATCATGCTTCAATTCATAGTCAGCATCCCACAGACTAGCAAAGCAGCCATTGCACCCAGTAGTCACATTGGCATTGGCCTGTTCTGCTATCGTAACGTTACGTGCAGCGATGCTTGCCCAAGTCACTCTGTCGAATGATCCGAAGACACCTGGAGCTGGGCAACATGTCGCACCTTCCATATCGAGAAGATCCATCCCCAAATCCTCAAAGACCAGCTCAGCAGCTTTCTGAATACTGGGATATCTGTGAGGGATGATACAGCCCAAGAAATGCATGAAGCGGTGTTTCTTTGGCAACTCGAATCACTCCTCCTTATCGGCGACCAGCTTGTCAAAACCGGTCTTCTTGGCAATCTTCTTGATATCCTCTATTGCCTCGGGATGGCTGCTGGCATTCGGTGGAACGGGTGGAAGACCTACCTTCTCACGCAACTTCTCCCATGACTCCTTGTCCAGGGGGACTGCGTGGCCGGCCTCGAGAACCTTTTGTGCCACTTTCTGGTGTGGCTCAAGCATGTATCCCTCTGCGACAGCGACGTTCCTGATTGCCTTAATCACATCAGTCGGTTTGACATCCTGCGGACATCGATCAGTGCAGGTGTAGCAAGTGGTGCAGAACCATAGTTCTTGGCCGGAGATTACTTCCTCTTTAAGACCAAGAAGTGCCTTCCTGATTATTCCTCTGACCAAGTAGTTCGTTCGGGATCCAGCTGGACAGCTGCCACTACAGGTTCCGCACTGGTAGCAGCTCTGAATGTTTGGTCCGCCGGTATTCTTTATCATGTCGACGAACTCAGTGTCGACCTCATCAATGAGGTGGAAGTCCTCTTGCTCTGCGCTGGTCAAAGTAGTGCACCGACAGTCGCGACGCTTTGATTTCAGACTTAAATCCGTTGTCAATTGGTTGTTTCAGACTAAGGCAAAGACTCATCCGAGAACAGACGAAGGCAATGCTATGCTCTGCCCCAACCATTCGGACAATGCGAGGATAGTGTCGAGGGCAATAGGACGCTGTTCCTTATGCCTTGAATCAGACAAGTCCGTTCTGGAGGCTGCAGTGCGCAAACATGAAAGCCTGCGAGAATCAGAAGGACTTGTTCCTGCTATCCCAGCGGCAGGGGCAATAGTATGTCCAGACTGCGGCAATCACTGCCGACTATATGAGGGAAACATTGGTTACTGTAATCTGAGAGTCGCCAAAGAGGGGAAGGTTGAACACAGATTTGGGAGGAAAGCTGTTGTGTCGTGGTATTTCGACCCGCTTCCCACGAACTGCGTCGCTGATTGGGTCTGCCCGGTCACGAAAAGGGATCCAGCATTTCATTACTCTCGAAGACTGAACAACCTGGCAGTCTTCTATGGGTCGTGCAATTCTGACTGCCTGTTCTGCCAAAACACTAGCTACAGGGAGATGATGGCAAGAGGTAGTCCCTTGATGACGGCTGAGGAACTCGCCTCTGTTGCCAACGACAGAACGGCTTGTGTCTGCTATTTCGGTGGAGATCCTGCCTGCAACCCGGAACACTCCTTGGAAACGTCAAGACTACTGTATCAAAGTAGACGGGTCAAGGTCTGCTACGAAACCAACGGGAACATCTCTACAAAATGGCTAGGTCCAATTGCCGATATTGTGAAAGAAAGTGGAGGCACCTTGAAATTCGATCTGAAGGCCGTCACTCCACAAATCTACAAGGGCCTAACAGGCGTATCGAACAAGGCAGTACTTGCCAACTTTGAGAAGCTTGCCAAGATAGGGAGAGAACGTGAGAGTGAGTTTCTAGTCGTGAGTATCCTTCTGGTGCCGGGATATATCGGAATCTCTGAACTGAGAGTGCTGGCACAGTTCATTGCCAGTCAGGATCCCACGATACCTACGGCAATGCTGGGTTTCAGCCCTCATCACGCAATGTCTGATTTGCCCCGCACAAGCAGGGCCCACGCCGAAACCGCAAAGACCGTTGCTATCGAAGCAGGACTTACCAACGTTAGAATCGGCAACGTTGGATTACTCTCGAGTGCCAACTACACCTATGAGTAGACGGACGAAATCGGGCGCAAAACCAAGGCTTATATCCGCCGAAATGAGGCGTCCATAATACCCGACGCAGCTAGGGGTTCTTCTATGAATGAGTCACCTTTGGATGCAATAGATTCCGAAGACATTGACCCTCATTTTGCAGACAAACTGGTGGATGCCGGCATTGGCCGGATTCGCACCTGCATTCAGTGTGGAGTATGCTCTGCCGTGTGTCCCAGCGGTAGGAGAACTGCATTTCGGACCCGTGAGATCATGCGGAAGGCCGTACTCGGGCTCAAGGACGAAGTTCTGTCCAGTGAGGATCTCTGGTTATGTTCGACCTGTTTTACCTGTCTAGAAAGATGCCCTAGGGAAATCAAGGTCACAGATGCCATTGTGGTCATGAGAAACATGGCCGTGGAAGAGGGGTACATGCTTCCACAACATCGCAAGGCATCAAAGAAACTACTCACATCCGGTCACCTTGTACCCATAGATAGAGCCAACCGTAGGGCACGCAGGGAACTTGGACTTGATGAGTTGCCTCCTACGACGCATTCCGATGAACAGGCGCTAGAGGAAGTCAAGAAGGTCATGAAGAAGACCGGGTTCAAGACCCTCATTGAAGGGGAAGCGAAGGAGGGAGCCTAACATGACCGAGGTTCAGAAGTACTCACTGTTCCTGGGTTGCGTAATGCCCAACAGATTCCCGAATCTGGAAAAGAGCATCAGAGTGGTACTTCCTAGGCTTGGAGTAGAACTTGAAGATCTAGAGGGTGCTAGTTGTTGTCCCGCGCCCGGTGTGATTAGGTCCTTCGATGAACCAACATGGTTGGCCTTGGCCGCTAGGAATCTTGCCTTGGCGGAGAATGCGGGAAATGACATCATCACTGGCTGCAATGGCTGTTATGGGACGTTCAAGGAAGCACTGGGAGAGGTCCGAAGTAATCCAAAGAAGCTCAGAGAAGTCAGGAAGATACTCAAAGACGTGGGAGTTAGATTCAAAGCAAAATCCAGCGCGAAACACGTCATCGAGGTCTTGTCTGAGATTGGGCCGGAGAGAATTAGAGAACTAATCACATTGCCTCTTAGTGGAATAAGAGTAGGAGTGCACTACGGATGCCATCTGCTGAAACCGAGCAAGAACCGTCCGTGGAAACAGACACAGAAGCATTCGTTCCTAGATGAGCTTGTGGAGGCCACAGGAGCAGAGAGTGTAGCGTACAAGGACAAGGATTTGTGCTGTGGAGCTGGAGGCGGCGTGAGAGCAGGACAAGCGGCCTTGAGCGTGGACTTCGCGAGAGAGAAGCTTGATAACTTGATTGCGGCGGGTGTTGATTGCATAATCAATGTCTGTTCATTCTGCCATCTGCAATTCGAGCTTGCTCAGCCGCAGCTCAATGATGAAGCCGGCACACAGGAGTACCAGATTCCGGTAGTCTACTATACTCAGCTGTTGGGCCTTGCACTCGGAATCGAACCGGATGAGCTCGGTTTGGGCAAGCACGTTGTGGATACCAAGCCTCTTCTGGCAAGAATAGGCGGATGATACATCATTTTCTGGAGTCCCCCAAGGTAAGGCTCATATAGCTCTGCGCTTCGCCCATGCGCAGGGCGGCAAGAATCTGTATTCTTCAAGCCACAGTATCACCGGCAACTGTTCGATAGACCACCGTCAGTGTCCCAGGAGAATGCTTTGATGGCAACTGCTCGAAAGCCAATTACACCAAAACCTCCACGCACTCGACAGAAGGTATTGGTGATACTTGAGGAACAATGCAAACAGTGCAACCTCTGTGTGGAGTTCTGTCCGAAGGACGTGCTCTGTATCAACATGTCTAAGTATAATCGGAAGGGATACCATCCAGTCACTGCGTGTGACATCGATGCATGCGTCAACTGTGAGTTCTGCGAGAGGATATGCCCAGACATGGCGATATTCTTGACAGAAAAGGAAGAAGCCAGAAAGGCATACGATACCGGCGCGATGGAAGATGGAACAGTAATTCCTGAGTTTGAGGAAGCAGCGGAGGGTGAGAACTAGATGCCCAAGCGCGTGATGTTCACAATGGGGGACATAGCCTGCGCAGAGGGTGCATTAAGTGCCGGGTGTCGCTACTTCGGTGGGTATCCGATAACTCCCGCAACTGAGATTGCTGAATGGATGTCAATGAGAATGCCCGAAGTCGGAGGGGCATACGTTCAGTATGAGGACGAGATTGCCTCCATAACCAGCGTAATCGGTGCGTCTTGGACGGGAGCGAAAGCGATGACGGCCACATCAGGCCCAGGAGTGAGCCTGATGCTTGAGGCTGTGGGGCTTGCTGTCATGACTGAAACACCTCTTGTATTGGTCAACATCATGCGTGGAGGGCCAAGCACTGGCCAGCCCACAAAAGGGCAACAGGGGGATGTGATGCAGCCAAAATGGGGTAGTCACGGTGACTACCAGATAATTGCTCTCACACCAGCCTCTGTTCAGGAGATGTTTGACCAGACAGTTCAAGCGTTCAATCTCTCTGAGAGATACAGGACTCCTGTATTCGTCCTCGCCGACGAAACCGTCGGTCACATGCGAGAACGCTTGGTGATTCCAAGCGAGAAAGAACTCAAGCTTGAATACAGGAAACTGCCTACGGTAGACCCTTCGGAATACCTCCCGTTCAAGCCCGACAAGGATCTCGTACCACCAATGGCTCTACTTGGTTCGGAGTATGAGTTCTATGCCACTGGTCTGACTCATGACGAACGAGGCTATCCCAGTGACAAGGAAGATGTACAGATTGAGCTCGTCACGAGGCTAAGTGACAAGATTCTGAAGAACGCTGACAAGATAATTGACATTGAGGAATTCATGCTTGATGACGCCAAGATTGTGGTCATAGCATATGGTACTCCTTCGCGGAGTGCAAAGAGAGCCATCAAGGACGCTCGCGAGGAGGGCATCAAGGTTGGAATGCTTAGGCTCAAGACTGTCTGGCCATTCCCTGAGGAACATATAGCACGATTGGCTTCTCAGGCTGACAACATTGTTGTGGCAGAACAGAATCTAGGACAGATGTACTACATGGTCAAAGCCGCGGCTTCGCCCACACCGGTACACCTGATGACAAAGCCCGCCGGGATGCCTCAACTGCCGCATGAGATTCTACAAGAGATTCGGAGAATCAAATCAAGGTAAACAGTTCCGGGATTTGTTTTCTAGTCGTTGTAGCCGAGCATCCTAGAATAGCCATTCACTGATGCGTCGAGCAATCATCTCGAACGCTTTGTTTACATTCTTGTCTAGCCGTACCGAGGTTTCAATATAATCCATCTCGAGTCTTTTTGCTATATTCTGGCCATCTTCTTCGGAAACGACTCTCTCGACAACCAAATCCGTCTTGTTCCCAACAAGAATCGCTTGGTATTCATCGACGTGTCTGTCGACCTCCTTCTTCCAGTCGGGTACGTCATCAAGTGACTCCCAAGATGTGGTATCATACATGAAGATGACCACCTGAGTCCCGCTGTAATAGTTCCCCCGAACTCGCTCTAGGAAGTCTTGTGACCCCAGATCCCAAATCTGTAGGTTAACAAGGTTGTCGTCAATCTTCATCTTCTTGTACGCAAAGCCCGTTCCAAGTGTTGGGGAGTAATGCTCACGAAAGGCACCAGTCGAGTAACGTATGATTATGCTTGTCTTCCCGACTGACGCGGAACCGACTGTGACGACTTTGAAAAGATAAGACGGACTCATTCTGGCCACCCCACTGATTTGCTTGTAACTATGTTGAGATTACTTAGATAATGGTTGTTCAGACGGATGAACCTTCTTTGTTGGCCAGAGTAGGACAGGTTCATCTAGAAGGCAACCTCCTTGGGCAACGACACTCCAAGTTGTCTTGAAAGAAGTAATAGAGTCAATTTGGATGCGTGTCCTAGTTTTGCGTACTCTGCCATTAGACGGTCAATGCTCTCTGCCTTTTGCCAGCCAACCCAGAAATCAGGAGGAACATCTGTCAGTGGGACCCCAGCCGTCGTGCAGATTCTGGAAATGCGTTCCTGACCGTGAATGACTTGTCCCCTTGTGACTAGAAGGTACGCAAGCTCCTCCGTGCCGTCGTTTACCGATGCTTCCAACGATCCCGTTCTAATAACACGAGGTTGAGACAATATCTCAGTGCTCAGTGTTTCCAGCCAGAAGGAGAACTCCTCAAGCCCTCTCAAGTCTCGCGCCGCATATCGGTTGACTATGCGATCATGGAATTCCTCTGTCACAATGGCGATGAATACGTAGAGATTCTCTCTATCTAATGCGGCTACGAACTGTGCCAGTATCTTCATCCATTCTCCATAGAGAAGCATGAGTCTCCGATAGCTTAGACCCTCCAGTAGCTTGAAGTCAAAGTCGACATTCCAGCTGTTGTCAACGAAATGGAGTTGACCCAAGGTTTCGGGAGTGACACTCCTGTCCACGACCGATCGCATTGCTTGTGCAGCCTGAGCTCGGTTGATGTCTTCGGCCACACGCAGTGATATTTCGAGTGCCTGCTTGACGAGAAGAATTCTACGTTTCTCTGAAGAGAGTGTTTCGATGACGTCATCCTCTAATAGATGATCCAACATCCTGAGTACTTGTCTCTCGTCATACGATCCTCCGAGCTCAGCCACCATTTCTCGGACAGTTCGTCTTCCATCCATTAGCCCGGCCAAGCGAGGCAAGACTTCCGCCATCTCAGGATGTAGACGTCGTAGAGCTTCTGTTTCCCTTGAGTCCGCTTGAATATATCGCAAAAAGGGAGTCTTCGCACCCACAAAGTCATCAAAACTGAGCATGTTCCTAAATCGAATGACCCTATGAGCCCACAACCTAGACATTTCCGTGAGCATCTCAGTCTTTGAGAACCCACTGGCGTTTCTGATTTCTTTCACGCTTCTTGACCCGTCGATAAAAGGTGCTATAGTCGTATTGATCGTAGTCAGCATATCCGGGCTGGTTGTGAAGTATGGTATCCATGAGTCGGGGAGATCTTCTAGAGAGAGGTTCTTCATGACTCTCTCTCCAAACGACTCATAGTAAGCATCTTCGAAAGATGAACCGGACTCGATGGATTTGGCGGCAGGAAGCCACTCGAGCTCAAACTCCGCAAGCAGGGTGTTCAATAAGTCCATGATTTCCGAACTCAACCGTTTGGCACCAACGGCAATCAGATTGGTTTCTACTCCCTTCAATACAGAGAATACTCGAGGTCCGTAGTCGAGATGAAAAGAAGGCTCACTCTCTTCAAAGAGTTCGTCAGAGAACATGTCCAGTGCAGTAAAGAAAATGGATGCCTGCCCTGGATCCATCCCGAATGCACGAGGGTCGAGCTGCATGTAGAATCTGGTACGGCCTGCCTTATCAGTAATCAGAATGGCTTCTATAGCATGACCAGTAGCCGTCAATTCGACCCACACGTACGAAAACCATGTTGAGAATGAATATTAGCATTCTTCGGGGAAAGTTGGCGACTTCTGATGCCTACCCTGCCAATCTTCCAATGCGAATTCGATGATTCTGTCCTCTGGCATAACCGCCTCGAGTTCTAATATTACTCCCTCTTCTTCTCTGATGTCTTCTGAGGTTCCAAGGACCTCACAAGGCCAAACAGTGCGTCAAGATTCTCACGGTAGAGCTCAGCGGCCTTTCTGAAATGCCCCTCAGCTTTCTCCCATTCCCCTCTCTCTTTGTATACCTCCCCCAGGATCAGATGCGCACTCACAAGCTTCTCAATGTCCTGCTCTGCTAGCATGCTCAGAGCAATCTCAGCGGTGCTCTGGGCATCATCCAATATTCCTTGTGACAGCAAAGTCCTAGCCTTCTTGAGGAGGTCGTCAATGCCCTTTTCATTCGCCAAAGATATCAACCATCTTCCCTTGAGTATGTGGAATGCAACATAAAAACGCAGTCACCTCAAACTCGAGAGATCGAAATCCTCATCATCTAAGGCTGAGTAACCACATCTGAAGAAGGAAGAACTTCACATTATGTCCTATTGACGCCTTGAACTGAATAGTGGCGGCGATTCCAAGCCAGATGATCTTAATGATTCTCGTTGTCTTGTAGGTGACGGAACCAGCCGAATACTGGATGAAATTCCAACGATAGGAATACGCCACATCAACAACTCTTTTATCCTGAA
Organism: Candidatus Thorarchaeota archaeon; assembly: GCA_020355105.1. GTDB lineage: Archaea > Asgardarchaeota > Thorarchaeia > Thorarchaeales > Thorarchaeaceae > SMTZ1-83. The sequence goes on from CP070658.1 coordinate 2,557,763, forward strand.
GGTCAAGAGGACGCAATGGAGGCCTGCCCTTGACCGAAACTGTCCCCACGCTCAAACATCCCATGTCCAAGTACATTCGGGAGGACCGTCAGCCTTGGATTTTTTGCAGCGGCTGCTCAGTTGGAGTTGTCACCCAAATGATTGCCCGTGCTGTCGACAATCTAGGAATTGACTTCCACAAGGTAGTCGTTGTTTCCGGAATTGGGTGCACAGGCAGAATCTCAGGATACTTCAAGACAGGCACATATCACACCACGCACGGTAGAGCAATCGCGTTCGCACAAGGTGTGAAGATAGCAAATCCCGAACTGGAGGTCATCGTGGTCAGTGGTGACGGGGACATAGCGGCGATTGGAGGTAACCACCTCATTCACGCTTGCAGGCGCAATATCGACATGACGATTGTGTGCGTTAACAACTTCAATTACGGAATGACCGGCGGGCAATTTGGCCCCACAACTGAGCATGAGGCATATTCACAGACTAGCCCGCGTCCCATTGGGAATCCAGAGCATCCCTTCAACCTTGTACAACTTGCGGCATCCTCAGGAGCAACATACGTCGCCCGTTGGACTGCTGTTCAGGCCCGTCGCGCGACCAAATCCATTGAGAGGGGAATCCAGAAGGATGGGCTGTCCTTCGTGGAGATTGTAGGTGCTTGTCCGACCGAGTATGGGAGAATGAATAGGCTTGGTGATGGCCTGGAGATGCACAGACATCTTCTCGAAGTTGCTGATATCCAAAATGGTCTTCCGCCACACGAAGCAGAGCTTGATTACGATACTAGGATTGTCTGCGGCGAGTTTGTTGACATCGTGAAGCCCGAGTACACTGCAGTACTGAAGGAAATGAACGAGAAGCTCAAGGGGTGAGTGACTTGAGTGACTATGAGTCAACAAGATATGAGATCAGAATTGGCGGATTCGGGGGCCAAGGAGTAGTCACCATGGCCGTTGTAATGGGTGAAACGGCTTCATTGTTTGACAAGAAGCATGTAGTGCAGACGCAGTCTTATGGTCCTGAGGCACGCGGAGGCGCCAGCAAGAGTGAGCTTGTCATAAGTGATGATGAGGTTGACTATCCAAAGGTCTTGGAACCTGATGTCTTCATAGCAATGAGTCGAGCCGCGTATCTCGAATACATTGAAGGTCTGAAGGAAAATGGCATCTTGATTGTTGACGAAGACTTGGTTGACGTTGAGGGGGATCTCCCAAAAGGAGTCAAGGTCTACAAGATACCCGCGACTCGAATTGCTGACGAGGAAGTGGGCAACAAGCAGACGACAAATGTCGTGATGATAGGTGCGTTTGCTGCTATAACTAAAGCGCTGTCAGTGAGTGGGTTGAAGAAGAGAATCAAGGAACGTTGGCCGAGATTCGCAGAGCTCAACCTTAAGGCTCTTGACCTTGGCATGAAAGCTGGCAAGAAGGCTCTGAAAGCCGCGAAATAGGCCGGGTCCACCAGTCTTATTTCAGAACGGGCTTCACGTCAAGCCATGATTTCATCACCATTAGAGAACTGGCACTTTCTGGTTGGTGAATGGAGAGGATACTCCAAGGACCAGTTCGGCGGAGAAGGACTGGTTGAAACATCATCTCTCTTCACATTAGAGATGAACGCAATATACCTGATGTCTGTACATGAGGCACGCAGGGAGGGCTCTCTTGAGAATCAAAGCGTGGCTCTCATGTTCTATGACACGCGCAACGGTAGGTTTCTCCGAAAGACGTTCTTCTCATACGGGTTTGTGAACAACGAGGTGGAGTATGAGAGCACCGACTCTGAGATTCGTTTTGAGGTTACATCCGAGCCGACTCCTGAGAACTTTGATAGAATGAAGTGGCGATCCTACATCCGCAAGATTTCAGATAACGAGGTAAGAATGGGCATGGAGTCTGCCAATGAGGGAGAGGATTTCGTCATTTGCGGCGAAACAATCATGGAACGGATAAAGTGATCTAATCGTCACTCATTCTGGCCCCTCAGGGCTATGAGGGCTGCGCCTAGAGCACCAGTCAACTGAGGGTTCTCTGGCACCCACAATTCTTGACCTAGTTGTTTCGAGAGGTAGTGTCGAAAGGCAGGGTTCAGCGCCACACCCCCAGTGATTCCGACAGGTGCTGCAACGCCTACTTGCCGTGAAAGGCTCGCAATCTTGGCCGCCATGGAAAGGTGCACACCTGCCGCAATGTCAGCGGGGCGGTCACCGGAGCCAATCCTCCCGACGACCTCACTCTCCGCAAAGACTGTGCATGTGTTGCTAATTGAACATGGCGACTTCGACTCCATAGCGAGTGGTCCAAGTTCGTCCATGGACACCTCAAGTACACGAGCCATCACCTCAAGAAATCGGCCCGTACCTGCGCTACATTTGTCCTGGAGACTAAAGGTTTCGGGCCTTCCGTTCCGTCCTATTCGTATGACCTTGGAGTCCTGGCCCCCAACATCAATTAGCAAGCGAATCTCCGAGTTTATTGAATGGACTCCTATGCTGTGGCATGTGATTTCAGTGACAGTCTTGTATGCAAGTTCCACAATGCTCCGCCCGTAGCCAGTTCCAATAATGGGACAGTCGCTGGGGTCAACTCCAGACTCCGTGGAGAGCTGCTCCAAGAGTTGCTCTACAGCCTTCAGTGCCGATGCTCCTGTGTTCTGAAGGTGCGAAGCCAAGATCTTCCCAGAGGTGTCTATGAGAACTCCCTTCGTCGTTGTCGAACCGACATCTATGCCAATTCCGAGAGTCCCTTCGCTCACCGCTTTGTCACCCTAAACAAACATCTCAAGCAATGCATCTACACGAGTCTGCACCTGGGCTTCGTTGAAGAGTCGACTATCTACCATGTCACCCTCTATCACCACACCAGGGACGCCGGTCCTCTCTGTCACCATTTCCTTGGATACAAGCTGACCTAGAGAGTACCTCTTGCATGAACGAACGGAGAACATCACAAATCCGTCTAGGTCATAGTCTTTGATCAGCTCACACATCTTGTCTACCTTCGCCTCTAGCCCCTTATTCAGATAGACATTGGAGTAGACATCAACGACGCCATCGAGAATCGAAGCTATATCGGAACCTTCGACCGCTCCAGACCAAGCGTGGGTGTATGTATCTGCAGGAAACCCAACTCCTCTTGCAGCCAGTTGGTTGAAGAACCTGAGCGTGAACCACGGAGGAATGTTGTCCCAAAGTAGACGGGTTTGCTCATCACGAATCGCACCGACGCCTCCTTTGACACGCTCTTCGACCTCGGCTAGGAGTGCTTCATAGAACTCTACGCAGTGTTCCATCCCGCGACTTGAAACAACTGGTGCCATCGTCAGAAATCTGTCTGCGCAGTTCAGAGGACTTGGTTTGTTGGCACAGGCCTTCAGTACCTTAGTCCAAAGACGAATTGCCTGGCTTGAAAGGTCGGCCACTTTGGTAGCCTTCTCGTTTTCCAGCTTGGTGTTGAATGTGTCCGCTAGAAACTCTACCAAGCGGTCAACGCCGCGTCGCACATAGGCGCGATGGTGGGGCAACTGCTCACGCTCAAGAGGCGGAGTATCAAGTAGAAACACGGGTGCATTGGTCATCTCAGATATGGCATCGTACCACTTGAGCACTGTTCCACAGATATTGTTACAGGCCAAAAGTGCCTGTGGGGTTGGTCGGGCCCCCATTGCAGTGTCATCAGGACGGTCGGTTGAACCGATGCTTGCCCGAGCATACGAACACAGCTCTTGAGAGTAGCCCAAGTCCTCAGCAAATCCGCATACTTCAGGACCTATCTTGGATGCTCCGACTATCGCGCCGGCTTGTTCAGGATAGGTAGGGAATACATCCATGGCCACTGGAATCTCAACAGGGAAACCTGAAGTCACCCACGCTAGTCTGCCTTCTTCGCTCGCTGCCATTGCCTCGAGTCCATGACGGAACGCAATCTGCTGGAGCAGATCTTGGCTTTCTAATCGTCGGTAGGGCTTTTCTTCGCTCATTCTATCATCTCCACTAGCTTGCGTCAAGGGTTTCCAGGAACGTCTGAAGGCGACCTTCAAGGCGGGCCCTGTCTGAGAGTTCTGGGTCAATGGGAAGCCTCACAATCGGAACCCCAACTTCTGCCGCAGCCCTCTCCGTTGAAGGCGCCTCGAACTCATCAGGGTCACAGAAGGACTGCTCGCAGACGACAAGCCCCCCTATCGAGAGATGGGTCAGGACGTCTTTGAGGAGTTTCACTCGCTTTGACAAGCCTTCCTGCGTAGGCTCACTGGGGGCGCCAAGAATTGATCGTGCCGCGCCTTCAAAGGGATCCCCCTCGGTTTCCACCGGTGGTGTGAAGACTGTCCTGAAGCCGAAGGTCAGGACGTCCAAGACGACCGTGTTGGACTTCATTCCTGGAACATTGTTTATGAGGTCGGCAATCGTAGTCGGTTCAACCATCCCTCCAATGAAAGCGATTCTCACTGCTGAGTCACTAGTAAGATTAATGCCACCCATGTCCTGGCTCAACAGGGCGGTTCTAGTCTTCTCTACAACGCCGTCTTGCTTCTCCTTCTTCAGGCCATCAAGTACTTCTGCCCACTTCTTCTCGATTCTGGTCAGGACCGTCTTTGTCGGAGCAGTCATGAATTCCCCAACAAGCTCAGATAGCGTATCATAAGGAATCAACGACGGGTTGACAAGACGGGCACTGTACAGTAGCTGGAGACCCCTTCGAATCCCCCCAACTATTGATGCCGCCTCTATGAAGGCATCTTTCTGGAATGCGACTCCGGTGAGCGATTCAAGCGCGTCTGAGAAAGCCTTGATTTCCAAAGCTAGGTACTGAACGGCAGGATTGCCTGAATCACCCACTGGATAGGTTAAGCGAATCACATTGTCCTCAGGAAATCTCAACCGCCACACGTCTGCGACGTTCTGGAGCGCATCACAGGTGTTGCTTGAGAACACGATTCCAGCAAGAAGGGGGAAGCTCCCATTGACTCTTTGACTGAATAGATTGCGCGTGAGGGAGCAGGAGAAGGTCTGCAGACTGTCCTCGTATGCCCCTACGGTCGTAGGATTAGTTCGCACCAAAGACGGCGTGAGTCCATGGGCCATGACTATCTCATGAGGAATGTGCGGGTAGATATAGCCTAAGACCGGCTGGCCCGCATCGACAAGTTCTCTCAGAATCTGGTTTGACTGCTCTATCAGAATTGGGTAGCTCACTGATGTTCCCCTTGAGTTGGCTCATTCGAGGACGAACGAGTAATGCAGAGACTGCTCCGTTAGCTTTCTTATTTGTTGTGTTAGAAGGAACTATTCGGTGCGAGCAACAAAATCGCCTTCTCAAGACACACAACAGTAGAAATCTTGCCAGCAGAAGGAATTATCAACACCATTGTAGTAGAAAACGGCCATGTCAACCGCATGGCTTCTGGCCTATTGCGGTAGATGAATGAATTGAGAGAGTAACGGAGAGGATAAATCCATGGATGAAATGCTCTGGCACAAACACAAATGGCCAGAAACCGTAGAGAAAACGATAGACTATCCTGATGAGCCGCTCTATGCAATCCTTGACAGAGCAGCAGATGATTATGGCCAAGCGACGTCGACGATTTATTCAGGCGTCACTCGGACCTTTGCTGAAGTCAGGGATCATGCGGACAGGATTGCCAACTTCTTGGTAAGTCGAGGTATTAAGAGAGGCGATCGAGTCGCAATCTTTCTGCCCAACCTGCCGCAATATCCTCCGATTTTCTTCGGGATTCTGAAGACAGGTGCAGTTGTTGTCACCTGTAATCCACAGTACAAGGCTGGCGAACTGAACTTCCAACTGAAGGACGCCGGAGTCAAGGCGGTCTTCTGTATGGATCACCCGTCCTTTACACCCACTACCTACGAGGCAGCTAAGGGAACTGATGTAGATACAGTGGTCGTCTGTACCGTAAAGACCGAGCTTCCGAGGGTCAAGGCAGTACTCGGAGGGCTTCTGGGCAGGATTCCAAAAAGCCCGTATCACGAGGAGGGGACTGTCTTCTATGAAGACATCCTAGCCAACTATGAGCCAAAGGCTCCAAAGGTCGAGATTGACGCCGCTGAAGACCTTGCACTCATCTTGTATACTGGAGGAACTACTGGGACACCAAAGGGTGCGATGCTCACACACAGGAACCTGTATGCGAACATCAAGCAGATTGGTGAGTGGTCTCAGCTGATAAACGAGGAAACCGGGAAACCTGGGAAGTTCAAGCCACTCGGAGAAGTGTACGTTGGTGCTCTGCCCTGGTATCACAGCTACGGTCTGACACTTACAATGGTTGCTTCATACGATCTACCCGGCAGTCTGATTTGCATTCCTGACCCAAGAGCAGGAGATCCGCCAATGTCAGACCTGCTTGCTGATATCGAGAAATACAAGGGCACCATACTTCACTGTGTGCCAGCCCTGTATGCCGGAATCGTGAACCATCCAAACCTTGACAAGTATGACCTTTGCAGTATCACGGCCTGTGGTTCAGGCGCAGCTCCGCTTCCACCCGAGTTGGCCAAGGCCTTTGAGGCCAGTACGAGCGCGACACTATTCGAGGGCTATGGTCTCACTGAAACCGCACCGTTAGCGACAGCCAATCCGGCCTTGGTTGCTACCCGTAAGTTCGGCTCGATTGGTCTTCCTATATCAGATACCTATCTGACAATCCTTGACATTGAAACTGGCAAGAAGGAGCTGAAACAGGGCGAAACGGGCGAGATTGCCATCAGTGGACCACAGGTGATGCCTGGTTATTGGAACAAGCCCGACGAAACTGCCGAAGTCATGAGGACAATCAATGGACGGCGCTACTTCCTGACTGGTGACATCGGTCACATGGACGAGGAGGGCTTCTTCGTCATATCGGACAGGAAGAAGGACATGATCAACGTTTCTGGTCTGAAGGCCTATCCTAGAGAGATTGAGGACACACTCTTCGAACATCCAAAGGTCGCCATGGCAGCAGTGATAGGACTCCCGAAGGAAGACGGAACTGATGATGAGTTTGTGAAAGCCTACATCGTTCTCAAGCCGGGAGAAACTGCCACCGAAGATGAGTTTCTCAAGTGGTCCAAGGAGAAGATGGCAGGCTACAAGAGGCCTAAGACGGTCGAGTTCCGCGACTCCCTGCCTATGACCACTGTAGGGAAGGTACTCAGAAGAGAGCTGCGGGAAGAAGAACTTACGAAGAAGGGCGAGTAGTATAGTATGGGGGGAAGATCCCCCCTTCTTTCCTTTCTCCTCAACAGATATGAGTAGGTTACACCATAGTGAGGGGCTAGTCCATTTGAGAGTTTGAGGAGAAGAGATGGAATGGATGAATTGTATTGGCAGAGTGGACCAAAATGGCCGGAGCACGCGCGTAAGACGTTGGAGTATCCTAGGGAACCTGTCTTTGCCATGTTGGACAGAGCAGCAGAGAAAAGTGGTGAGCTTCCATATACGATATTCTCGGGCAAGTCGAACACCTTTTCAGAGGTTCGAGATGCTGCAGATAGGATTGCCAACTTCTTGGCTAGTCGGGGGATAAAAGAGGGCGATCGCGTAGCATTGTTTCTTCCGAATGTACCTCATTTTCCTCCAGCCTTCTTCGGTGCTCTGAAGGCCGGAGCTAAGGTAGTCACGTGCAATCCAATGTATAAGGCAGGTGAATTGAGGTACCAGTTGACAGACACAGATGCCGTTGCAATCTTCGCTCTAGACCATCCTGTGTATACGCCGATATGTTATGATGCTATCAAAGACACCTCCGTCGAAACGGTTGTTGTATGTAGTGTAAAGTCATTCCTGCCAAAGGTCAAGGCGATACTCGGAGGCTTGCTCGGAAGAATCCCAAAAAGCCCCTACTATGAGGAAGACAAGACTTTCTTCTTCGATGACATAATTGCTCAGTACGAACCCACGGCTCCAGATGTCACAACCGACCCGGAAGACACAGCCATTCTCATCTACACCGGGGGTACAACAGGAACTCCAAAGGGGGCCGAACTCACTCATACGAATCTGGTATCGAATATCTTACAGATTACCGAATGGGTATACCTAGAGCCTGAAGATGTTGACACTCCTGGCGGGGTGAGGTATGGGGAAGAAGTCTACGTGGGGGCAGTTCCATGGTACCACAGCTATGGCCTTACAGTTACTTTCCTGATGGCAACTTGGCATGCTGGGAAACTTGTCTGCGTCCCCGACCCAAGAGCAGGAAGACCACCATTGTCGGATCTTCTGAAGGAGCTAGATGATAACAGGGGGACCGTCTTGAACTGTGTGCCTGCGCTCTACGCAGCAATAGTCAACCATCCAGATGTTGACAAGTATGACCTCACTTCAATTACAATCTGCACCTCGGGGGCTGCACCACTCCCACCCGAACTGGCGAAGAACTGGGAGGATGTCACCGGAACCCTGTTGTTTGAGGGATACGGCCTGACTGAAACCTCCCCCGTTACTCATACTAATCCAATGAATAGGCGTAATCGCAAGTTCGGGTCGATAGGATTGCCAATATCCGATACTGATTGCAGAATAGTTGATACAGAAACCGGGACAAAGGAGCTACCTATTGGTGAAACAGGTGAGATAGCCCTGGCTGGGCCACAAATCATGAAGGGGTACTGGGGGAAGCCTGACGAAACTGCCAACGTCATGAGAGAGTTCGATGGGAAGCGCTTCTTCCTCACGGGTGACATTGGGCATATGGATGAGGAAGGCTACACATACATTAGTGATCGAAAGAAGGACATGGTATCTGTCGGCGGTTTGAAAGCCTATCCACGCGAGATAGAGGATGTCCTGTTCGAAAACCCCAAGATCAAGATAGCTGCAGTCATTGGCCTACCTCGGCCTGAGGACCCGTCCAATGAGTTCGTGAAAGCATTCATAGTTCTAAAGGACGGTGAAAAAGCGACCCAAGAGGAAATCATAGAATGGTGCCGCGACAAAATGGCAGGATTCAAACGACCACGAGAGGTTGACATCGTGGAATCATTGCCATTGAGTCAGGTCGGCAAAGTGCTTCGCAGGGTACTCAAGGATGAGGAGTTAAAGAAGAGAGGCCTGCAGTAGACCCACTTGAAACTGCCGAGAACCAAGGTCTGCGGGACTCGTCTGCACGGCCTGCTATGCCGCCTAGGAAGAACGGCCAGCCCAGAATGCCAATTCCCGCAAAGTATGGGATTCCGGTGATTGCCTCGATTATCTCCATCAGTAGAAGTCCGACTCCGATGACGAGGAAACAGTTGTAGAGAAGCTCTCTGCGGCCAGGCATACGATGTATCGCCTTCTGACTGAATAAAAGGCTGCGGAGCACGGCAGTTCAATGCTGCGTCAGAAGAGCTTAAGAGATGCTCCCAGTGGCGCTCCATGTGGCTGGGCTAGGGTTTGAACCTAGATCCTCTCAAACTTGGCTCTGACTGAGGCACCACAATACTTGCACTCAGCCTCCAGGGGACCCACCCAGTCAATGTCGTCTTGTGATAGCGAAGCTGCGCAGTTGGGGCAGTTGGTGGGTACTCGAACAGTTCTAATGTCGGTGCCATCTGATCGTCGCTGTCCTCGATGTTCATCAGGAATGGCATAGTCTGGAGCATCCATGGTGAAATGTCTCATTCTGCGAAGCTGCCGTCTCTGGAACATCCTTGCTCTACGAATCGGCATTCTCCCATGTCTTCTCAATGAGCCGAAGACTACTATCAAGATGCAGAATACGAATACAAATGGGACTAGCATGAAGGGCATAAGCCAGCCCCAGAGATCGAATCCGGGGAAGAAATCATCTGGGGGAGGACCATGCGCATCATCATACACTCCTATATCATAGTTACCAGACGTATCGCCATAGACTGAATTCTCGTGAACACGGATGTAGACTGTCTGGCTCGTACTAAGGTCAAAGTCTACGGAGGGGAAATCGCCCCAGCCAGTGCCGCTAGCAACGATAAGGTCCGTGAAAGCACTATCCCGTGCAACTGTGATATTGACCTCTAGGTCCGAGAACATGGACGTCCTTACCAGCACCGTCCAGTGTCCTGCGGCGAGAGTGACTTCGTAGTCGTTCGGATCATAGAAGGAGTCTTCCCGTCCCCAGATGAATTCGCTCTCTCGTTCCTCGTTGGAAACCAGGCTAGTCTGGGCAGCCACTGAGTTGGCAAGCAGCAACAGTGTCACGGCTAGTGCAAAGACGACCAGTGTCAAACGGTGACGAGTCTTCAACCTTCTTTCTCCTTGAGGCTGACTTGTCATTCTATCATTTAGACTTGACGGGGATGTAAGCATAGTGAATTCATTCAGTCCCTCGCGTTTATTAGGGACCCATGATACGAACCGAATTTGCGGCTTGAACTGGCCGAGATTGTGGTGAAAGGTTTGAATTGGAAGAGAATTGGAGCATGGTGTGGCATAATTGCAGGCGTTCAGTTCGTAATCATCACCTTCACGATAATGTTGTTCTACCCTGAGGGATACTCCTTCTTGGAGAACTCATTTAGCTCATTGGGACTGTCTGTGACCCGAGGCATTGATACGCCTCAGAACTGGTTCATGTTTGCAACCGCCACTACACTTGCAGGGGCACTCTCGATACCGTTCTGGTTGTCGATCCGCACAGTCTTCACAGAAACAACACCTTTGAAGGCACTCAGTTGGATAGGCACTATCCTGGGTGTTGTTGCAGGCCCCTTGCTTGCGGGAGTAGGCATCTTTGCTGGAGACGTATACCCAGCGCAGCACGGGTTCTCAACTATCTACTTCTTCCTGTTGTTCTCCTCAGCGATTATCATCTACTCGATTGCGATCCTCCTCAACAAGGACTACAAGAATGTCTATTCTCTCATCGGCATAATAGTGGCAATCATCTGCTACACTTACGTCTTAGTTCCTGGGTTCGGAAACGCGGCAATGCAGAAACTGGCAGTCTATTCATTGGTGTTGTATTCGGCATTCCAAGGATATAGGCTGCTGAAGGTATTCTAGTCTGTGTGGAGGATGCAAGCTACCACCAAATAGCACCAAGAAGATTGCAGGCGTAGCAACCACCATCAAATCGGATTGGATGAATAGGTGAGTCCAACACGAGTTATGAATGAGTCGCCGCATACTACGTTATCTGACAAGTTCTAGCCTTGACCAACTGGTGATTCCTTATGCTTTCGTCCCAGCTCAACGTAGAGCTCCGCGCCTATCATGAACGCTTCTTTCATCTCCGGGGACACTTCTCTCTTCACCTTGCCTGGGATTCCTAGCACTAGACTGCCGTCAGGGATAACTGAATTCTCGGTTACAACAGACCCGGCCCCAATCACACAGTCTTTTCCAACTTTGGCACCAGTGAGTACAATGGCACCCATTCCGATAGCAGTTCGATCACCAATGTCACATGCATGAATCACACTGTTGTGACCAACTGTGACGTGGTCACCTAGAGTTGTAGGATAGAAAGGAGTGACATGAACAGAGCAGTTGTCTTGAACGGACGTTCCCTTGCCAATGGTAATCTTGTTGAAGTCTCCTCGTAGAACCGCGAACTCCCAGATGCTGCAGTCTTCACCAATCTCGACACTCCCAATGACCGATGAGCGGGGGGAGACATACGCCTTGGGGTGGACTTTTGGCTTCTTTCCATCAAACTCATAGAGCCCCATTCGATGCACCGTTCGGTTGCGTACAACTCCTTGTCCTTAAGAGTATTGAAAAGGGGCGTCTTCAGGAGAGTTTCGGATAACGTTGCCAGTCACTCCACTTCATTATCCAGTCGGCTTCGCCCTCTCAGAATCAAGCAGGCGGCTATCTCTTCCAGGGCTCATTGTGGGATCGTTCATTCCCGACCTTGAGGTGCCGATAATGTGGATTCTGTTCCCAAGCCTCCCTGATCATCTGGTGCTTCACAGTCTAGTCGGCGCATTGACTCTGGGGGCTCTGGCAGCCGTCATATTGACTAGGTTTCTGTATGCACCAGCCATATCTACAGTCTTCGGTGTTGATAGAGAACGACTTAACGAAGCCTGCAGAGTCACTCCAACTTTAGTACTTTCATGCATGCTTGGGGCTGTCTTCCACATTGCATTGGACATCCCGATGCATCCGTACAACCCGGTTCTATGGCCATGGGTCAATCCATTCGAGATTGTCGGCGTCCTAGTTCCACTCATGGGGTTCAGTGGAGCCAATCTCCTGCTCAGTGTGACCATGGTGGTTTTTGGAATGACGATTCTAATCTTGTACATGAATGAGAATCTTTGGGAGAGAATCTGGCTGGGTGACAGCTGAAACTTCTGAGAACTTGGCACATCACCTAGATTTCCTGACTGGAACGAACCATTCCTCAAGCGAAATCTGGGACTGCGTATCTAAGACGTCGCCATTCTCGTACAGACGGCGCAAGAACCGGTTGTAGGCCTCAACGCTCGACGTACGCACCGTGGCAAATAGACTGTAGTCCTCACTCGTCCGATGAAGGTCCCAGACCTCATTCATCATACTAATCTTGCGCGCCGTTTGCGCAATCGAGCCCAACGTGGGCTTGATTTGCAAGAAGAACTTGATTGGCAGTCCGATGTTTGCGAACTTGATGTCTACTGAATAGCCAAGAATCGCTCCACGATTTTCCAGACGCTTCATTGTCTTTGACACGGCAGGTTGACTTAGGCGAGATTCCATGAGTTTACCAATGTCGCTCTGAGACAGTGGAAAGGGGTTCTCTTCATTGGGAGCTTGGCGATAGATTGTGCTCATCAAGTCCCAGTCCTTTGACGAAACGAGTTGAGGTCGTGGTGGACGGTTGTCCAGAGTGAAACCATGGGTCTTGTACGTCGCCAAGACCTGAACAAGCTGATACTTCTCAGCCCGGGATTTCGCGACCACTTGGTCCACCCTATCGAGAAATCCCTCGAAGGTACCGGCACCCCGGAATCGGAACAGACCCAAAAGCGAGTGGTCACCTGAGATTCCATCGAGTGACTCTAACTCGACCATTTCCAAGAGGCCCTGACTAACATCAAGCTCACGTGGGTTTGTCTTGATGAGTAATATCGTGTTCCGTTCAGCATAGACTTGAGCTGGATCGAAGACTGTCACATAAGCTAGTATAACTCTGTCATGTACCATCTTCCGAATTGCCCTAGCAACCCAGTTGCGACTCTTCCCAATCTCGTCCCCTAGCACTGCATGGCTAGACCTAGAATTCTCCAGCAAGATTCCTAGAAGACTCTGCTCCTTCTCCGTAATGGATTGCATGAATTCAGCCCCATCTTGATGCGATTCATTCCTTGTCAAGATGAAGTATTCATATATGTCCTACTCTCTGCATCCAATCGTGATTTAGATGACTGACTATAAGGTCAAAGACATTGGTCTTGCTGAGGAAGGCAGGATGCTCATCGAGTATGCGGAGAAGCACATGCCTGTGCTCATGCATCTTAGAAAGAAGTACTCGAAGAGCAAGCCACTCAAGGGGATGAGAATTGCTGGGTGCCTACATGTGACAAAGGAAACCGCAGTGCTTGTGGAAACCCTGCGGGAAGCTGGAGCAGAGGTTGCCTGGTCAGGATGCAATCCTCTGTCCACAAATGACAAAGTAGCCGCGGGACTCGCTGCGAATGACGTGCCTGTGTATGCTTGGTACAATCTGAACAACGAGGAATACTACTGGTGCATCGAACAGACACTCAAGACGGAGCCAACTCTGACGCTAGATGATGGCGCAGATCTCATCTTCACACTTCACAACAAACGCCAGGATCTGATACCTAATCTCTACGGAGGGTCCGAGGAAACCACAACTGGTGTGATCCGTGTCCGTGCAATGGCTGAGGATGGAGCCTTGAAGTATCCGATCATGGCTGTAAATGATGCTGACACCAAACACATGTTTGACAACGTGTATGGCACGGGCCAGAGCGTGTTCGATGGCGTGATGAGAGCTTCAGCGATATTGATTGCTGGAAAGACAGTGGTCATTGGTGGCTATGGATACTGTGGCCGAGGAATGGCCGAACGTGCAAGAGGTCTGGGTGCAAACGTGATTGTCACTGAAGTGGACCCAGTCCGCGGACTACAAGCACGCATGGATGGATTCAGAGTCATGCAAATGAGTGAGGCGGCTCCTGAAGGTGACTTGTTCCTGACAGCTACTGGAATGAAGGATGTCATCACTGGTGAGCACATGAAGGTAATGAAAGACGGTGCTATGCTTGGCAATGCAGGCCATTACAATGTAGAAATCAACGAGCCCGATCTTGTCGCGCTCAGCAAGGGGACGAAGAAGAGGGTGCGTCATGCTCTGGATGAATATGAGTTGAAGGATGGGCGTCGACTCTACCTGTTGGGCGAGGGAAGATTGGTGAACCTAGCCGCGGCCGAAGGACATCCAAGCGAAGTGATGGATCTCTCGTTCGCAGGACAGCTGAATGCAATGATCTGGATGGCCAAGAACGGCAAGAATCTCAAACCAGACGTATACGAGTTCCCGAAGGAGCTAGACATGCAGACTGCTTTGGCGAAGCTGGAAACTATGGGCATCAAGATAGACAAGTGGACACCTGAGCAGGAGGCCTACGCCAAGGCCTACGAAGAAGGTACTTAGTTGGATCTTGAAGCTTGAGTTGTTCCTCGCACTCCTCTTCTGACCATTCAACGAGAAGAAAGTCTAGAGTGCTGATGTGTCCAATTTGAGCTTGAAGACTTTCTCAAACTTGTCAAGTTTGGGCCTGATGACCAACTGGCAGTACCTTTGATTTGCGTTACGTCGAAAGTAGTCTTGGTGATAATCCTCGGCCCTGAAGAACTCTTCAAGAGGAGCAATCTCAGTTACTATCGGATTCTTCCAAGCCCCACTTTCGTCAAGTTCAGTCTTTGCTTTCTCCGCAGCTTCTCTCTGCTCGTCATTGTGATAGAATATCACAGAGCGATACTGTGTTCCGATATCATTTCCCTGGCGGTTCAGAGTTGTGGGGTCATGGGTGTTGAAGAAGACCTCGAGCAGATCTGCATAGCTTATCTGTTCCGGATCATACTGTATCTGGCAGACTTCTGCATGACCGGTTCTGCCTGTAGAAACTTGTTCGTACGTGGGATTCTGTACATGGCCACCTGCATATCCAGATACTACTGATTTCACACCCTTCAATTGCTGAAACACAGCCTCTACACACCAGAAACAACCGGCTCCGAATGTTGCGAGTTCCATACAAGGATTCCGTGACTTGTCCTAATCAAATGGCGGAAAGCGGCACAGGTGAAAGAGATGGAATTGGTCGCCATTGTTATTGACGTGTCTTTCGGACGTAGCTATCGATATCGAACTTTCTCTCAAGACCTCTTGCGCTCATGTAGCGTACTTTGCCAAAGACTGGCCTCTCTCCCCATGCCCGGTCGTGCTTGCCAAAGCACCAAGCCACTCCTGCATAGCCATTTGGGTCACGGCCATCAAGTTCATACTTGTTGTTTAGATGAAGCGCGGTCCTATAGGCCATCTCGGGTGTGCGGCTCCACTCCAGAATCTTCTTTCCCCAATACATTCGCATGTAGCCATGCATCTTCCCTGTTTTGACCATCTCAATCTGGGCTGCGTTCCAATACGGATCATGCGTTTCAGCGAGTTCAAACTCTTCCAGAGTGTACCTATATTCGCGAGGATCACTCTTGTGTTCATCTAGCGTTGTCCGTGCCCATCTAGGAAGGCATTCTATGGAGTCGTATTCTCTGTTGAAGTAGACGAAATTCATACTCAGTTCTCTACGTATGATGAGTTCCTCTAGGAAGGACTCGACACCGGAACGGTCGGTCCTCTGGACCTGCAAGGCAATGAAGAGAGGAGAGATCTGACCGAAATGAAGGTAGGGGCTCAGATTTGATAGAAAGTCCTTAGAGGGGTCATTCCTAGACTTGTGGAATTCATCCAGTTTCCTCTTGATGAAGTCATCAAGGGCCTGCTTCGCTTTCTCAGTGCCTCCCTGTAAATCTCGTACTGGCCGACCGTGACTTCACGCACCAGGTCCGGGCGAAGGGCAACCTTCTTCTTTACCTCAGGGCTTCGCACGATGAACTGTGACACATTGAACATGCGTAGGTGATCGAGCCCTCGGTCGA
>CP070658.1:2573941-2579037 GCA_020355105.1 Candidatus Thorarchaeota archaeon
AACACCTGAATAGTTGGAATCCCATACTCCGGCGGCATTCTCCTGGCTTCCTACGTCGGGATTGCCATAGTACATCATGATGACTGTGTCAGTGGATGATTGAAGGTCTGCCTTCACCCAGGCCACTAGGTGGGCATGACTGCTGTTATGCGCCTGTTCAAACAGCTCTATCTCGTGTGGCAGTACAGATTCCCCAGACACGAACACTATATCGTCGCCGTCAGGTTGGACGTCAGTCCGTAGGTCCTTGTCATAGATGTCGATTAGTACCGGGAAGCCCATCACGTCTGCGTAGACCTTGCTGGAATCGACCACTATGTCTTTTCTGTGGTTGAACTCAATAGGTTGGACAGATGTTTCAGATTCAATAGAGTAGAAGCTGGATGGATCATCCTGATTTCTGTACTCTGTGAGAATCCATTCTGGTGCGCGAACTACACTAGCTACATGGGCTTCATCCATGGAACCCAAGTAGAATTCCCCGTCATTTGGTATGTACTTAACGTCACTAGTCGGGCTGATGGAATCAGGAGTTCCGAATGTCTGCAAAGTCTGTGCAACTCCATTTACATAGAGTGCCGTGGCATTACTGGTCGAATCAAACGATGCCGCAAGGTATACCCATTCGTTCAGAGGATAGAGAGTATTAAGGGGCACTCCAGTGTAGGTGAAGAAATTGCTGCCATCTACAACCATCAACAAATCTCTGGGGATACTCGGGCCTCCAGTAGACACATCATCAATCTGGACATACCAGCCCGGACCATTCCAAGAGTCCTTGGCATAGAAGAGGGCCATTCTCTTCGAAGTCCAGCTAGCGGTTCTCTTTACCCAGGCTGACCATGTAAGACTCGACGGTTGTAGGGTGTCTGAAGTCCCGACGGATATGAGGTCTCCAGTGCCGTCGAAATCTTGTCCGTAGCCAATCTTCCCGTCAATCCGTGTCGGAACCTGAGTCGGGATTCCAACGCCGCCTTGGCCATGGTTGTCTTGCTCTGAGCTGT
The DNA here is from genome assembly GCA_020355105.1 of Candidatus Thorarchaeota archaeon. Taxonomy (GTDB): domain Archaea; phylum Asgardarchaeota; class Thorarchaeia; order Thorarchaeales; family Thorarchaeaceae; genus SMTZ1-83. The sequence continues at coordinate 2,574,946 of CP070658.1, forward strand.
CCCTGTATTCACCTGCGGCACCGTTCCCGCTTTCGCTCAGGTGCCAAGTCCCAACATACGAGCTTGCCCAGAGAGCGCCGGGGTTCTCCTGATTCTCAGCCATGGTGTTCCCGTAGTACATGGTGATGACTGTATCGACCGTAGCAGACAGGTCGGCCTTCACCCACGCGACCAAGTGAGCATGCGTCGAGTTGTAGGCCTGGTCGAAGAGTTCTATCTCGTGCGGAAGCTGAACATGATTTGCCTTGAAGAGAATATCGTCACCGTCTGGTTGTACATCAGTTCTTAGATCAGTGTCAAAAATGTCTACAAGTAGTGGGAACCCTGTCAGGTCTGAATCGACTTTGGTGTGGTCCACAACTATGTTCTTTCCGTACTTGAATCCGATTGGCTCACGAACTATCTCTGCTCCAACAGAATAGAAACTCTGAGGGTCGTCTTGGTTTTGGAACTCGGTTAGAATCCAATCAGAAGAACGAGCAACTCTCGAAATGCGAACTTCATCCAACAAGCCGTCGAACATGTAATCTGTGGTCGGACTGCTCCTACCATTCAGCCTGAAATTGCTGCCAGTCTGAAGAGTATCTATTTGGTTTATGTCTCCGTAAGTTGTCTGCTTGTCCTCTACCCCATCGATGTATATCGTAGAAGCAGAAGCACTGCTATCATCGAATACGAATACAACATGGCGCCACCCGGTATCCATCAAAGGTGAAGTTGCATCAACGCCGAATTCGGGACCGTTGGACGATATCCCATATGTAGCAATTCCGTTATTATCGTCCGTTACTGCAGTGGCATAGCCCTGACTCGAAGATGCCCAGCCTGCCCGCTTGCTTACGACAAAAGTGTCATAATAGTAGAAATAGTCAAGGTTCAACCAGTATCCAATTGTGAAATCCTCGTTATCGCCAAAATCAAGGTGCCCGTCTGCAGGATCTCCCATGTTCACGGTACCTACACCGTCACGGTCGAATAAGTAAGCATTACCTATCTGCCCTGACGCTCCTTGGGTGACTGTTCCCGAGGGCGCTCCATGTGTTCCGTACGATGTTGAGTCTTGAGCGTTGCCACTTGCCTCCGAAAGATGCCAAACACCCATGTAGCTATTGTCCCAAACTCCTGATGGATTCTCTTGACTTGTCAACATCGGATTGCCATAGTACATGGAAAGGACTGTATCAGTTGAGGCTGATATATCGGTCTTGACCCAAGTCAATAGATGGGCATGTGTTGCATTATAGTCCTGGTCGAACAACTCAATCTCGTGGTCCAAGATCGTATCGCCACACACGAATGCAATGTCGTCACCGTCTGATTGGACGTCGCTGTACAAGTCTGCATCGTATAGCTCTATGAGGAATGGGAAGTCATCCAAATCGGAACCTATCTTGTCGTGGTCTATGACTATGTTCTTCATATACTTGAAGTCCCACTGGAGTGCTTGTTCAACTCCTACTGAGTAGAAACTGGAAGAATCATATTGATTATTATACTCCGTAAGAATCCATTCTGCAGTAATTGTGTCACTAAGTACTCGAACTTCATCGAGCTGCGTTGATGCGAAGAGATTGGGCGATCCAGCGTTTTCATAGTTGGTACATGCAGCCATCAGAAAAGGTTCCACGGAGTTTATACTTCCGTATCCTGTGATATCTACAGGTGAAGTGGGCACTTCAGAACCATCGATGTATAGATGAAGTAAACTACCATTCCTTACCATAACAGCATAATGCCATAGGTCATCATTAAGTCCCGGTGATGAATATATACTGATTTTCCCTGGCGAAACGGAATTATCGTCGATCTCAGCTTTGATTTCCCCTGAGCTCGTCATTGAAAACATGTATCTATACGCATCTGTACCGATGGCTCCTTTGATAGCGAGTGCCACATCGACATCGAGTGTGGCAAACCACAAGCTCATGACGAAATCATTGTAACCTACTGTAAGAGGGCCTGTATTTCCACAATCTACGTAGTCATCATACCCATCGAATTCAAGGGCATTCCCAATTTGACCTAGGACACGATTACTCTGGATCATAGATCCATAGGTAGTTCCACCATTGGCGTTGTAGCTGCTATCAGTTATTTGTGGGGCTGGCAACGCCCCCGAAGGGTCATTTCCAAGGTGCCATACTCCCTGATACCGATTATGCCATACCTCATCAGGACTCTCCTGACTTCCGAGCGCAGGATTCCCGTAGTACATAGAGATGACAGTATCTGAGGTGGAAGAGAGGTCAGTCCTAACCCATGAAACTAAATGGGCGTGTGTCGAGTTGTAGGTTTGTTCGAACAGCTCAATCTCGTGAGGCAGACTCTTGCCGCCAGAAGTGAACATGATGTCATCTCCATCTTCCTGCACGTCCGTCCAGAGGTCACTGTCGTAGATGTCAATCAGCACTGGGAATCCAGTTAGGTCTGCATCCACTTCATTGTGGTCAACAGTGATGTCCTTCTTGTAGAGGAAGTTGGCACTTTCCTCTCCAACAGTCAGAAACTGACTTGGGTTCTTCTGATTGTTATACTGAGTAGCGATCCAACCCTCCGACCGTGCTACATTGGATATGCGGACCTCGTCGACGAGGCTGTCCATATAGGAATCTTCGCCTCCTGAGGCATCGGATCTGCAGCCAATTCTGACTGGTCGGCTAGGGTTGTTGACAGAGGCTGGTACTCCACTGGTTTGTTCTTCTATCAACTCACCATTCAGGTAGAACCTAGCATAGGTCGACGGAGAGAACACGCCCACGACATGGTACCATAGGCCCGTATCGACGCGTTCATAGCCCACGATGTTTCTGCTTACACCGTCCGGACGGTATCGAAACATGACCCACCCAGCAGGACTGATACTGGTATCATTGTCAAAGCTTATGTCCCATCCCCGATAGTTGTCTTCGGCGGATCTAACAAGTAGATAGTCATTTTCTATTAAGTCGGCACAGAACCAGGCTTCAAGTGTGAACGCGCCTGTCATCTGTAACTCCGGAATGTTTCCAAATTCGACGTAGTCATCCCCGCCATCTAGGTCGATTGCCCCTCCAATCATACCATCAACTAGGTCAGTAGGAGTCATAAACCCGAAAGTCGTTCCAGGGCTGTTTTGCAGCGTGCTGTCTGCCACTTGAGGTTGATGCGGAAGAAAGTCGGAGTCAGAGGAGCTCCACTGAGGATGAGATGGGTCTTCATCGAGATGCCAGACTGCAGAGTAGCCGGAATCCCACACATCTTGCACGCTCTCCTGGCTGCCGAGGTCCTCATCACCGTACACCATGGTTAGTGTCGTGTCAATAACAGAAGAAACCTCTGGTACCTTGACCCATGCTCTGAGGTGCGCATGAGTTCCATTACCCTTCTTGTCGAACGACTCAACCTCGTGACTCAAGAATTGGCCATTGTAGAGGAAGGCTATGTCATCACCGTCAGGCTGGACATTGAAATGTAGGTCCTCATCCCAAATGTCTACGAGAACAGGGAAGTTTACGAGGTTTGAAGCGACCTTTGTGTGGTCGATTATTATGTCCTTGTTGTACTTGAAACTAGGAATAGTGTCTTCTGATTGTGGAGCAAGGAAGTCTACGAATAGTCTTGCCAGGTCTGCTTGGTTATATGTTGCACCTTTGGACCCTTTGATCCCGTTGTATGCATACTGTTGGTTGGAATATGCGTAGTCAATCATTATGCAGATGTAGTTGCCACTTTGCCATCCGGGTCTGGCTACGACTTCTTGGATTAATGCTGACAAATCTGGGGTGTCATACCTTCCGTTAATGGTCCACGTAGTTGGACGCCAATAGATGCTTGTGTTCACCCAGTCAAAGATATCCGGAAGAAGAGCATTTCCAAGCATTCCGCTTGAGAACTCAGAAATGTCATCCTCATCAGCAACGAGTATTCTCATTCCTGGGAGGCCCACCGAATCTGCACCTGCTTCGACTTGCAAATGCGCCCCCGTAATCTTGGCTCCTCTCGGCACGTTCAAAGGAAACTGAAGTCCTACCTGGTATGAGTACACATCACTCCAGTCAGGATGGCTCGGCGCATCAGCACCCACTTCCAAGACACCGTCGTTATCAAATCCAT